>OZ219917.1:0-1242011 GCA_964291415.2 Alphaproteobacteria bacterium
GCGGCCGCCGACGGAGGCAAGGTGTGGTTCATCGACGTGATCGGCGACAAGACGTCGCAGGCCGCCAGCCACCTCCTCAGTTCCGTCCTGTGGAACATGGTTCCGGTCTATTCCGCCATGGTCGAGGATCTCAAGGCGGGCACCTTCGGCACCGTGGGATACAAGATCCAGCTGGCCGACGACTCCGTCCAGCTGCTGAAGACCGACAACATTCCGGATGACGTCTGGGCGTCGATCATGGCCAAGCGTGACGAAATCCTCTCCGGCATGATGATCGACCTCATCACGGACGCCCAGGAGGTCCGGGCATTGATGACGTCAATCGATATCGGCGAGGGCTGAACCGGACGCCACGCCAAGAGTCACAACGCCAGGAGCGTCGACGGGTGGAACCTGAACCCGTCGGCGCGCCTGACGGCGATTCCGCCCTCACACTCCACGACATCACCAAGCGATTCCCCGGCGTTCTCGCGAACGACCGGGTGTCGCTGGTCTTCCGGCGCGGCGAGATTCATGCCCTCCTGGGCGAGAACGGCGCCGGCAAGTCCACACTCATCGGCATCGTTTCCGGCATGGTGCGCCCCGACTCCGGCTCCATCGAGGTCGCCGGCCGGCCGGTGCGGATCGCGTCGCCTTCTGCCGCGCTGCGCCTGGGTATCGGCACGGTCTATCAGCACGTCCTGCTCGTCCCGAGCCTGAGCGTCCTCGAGAACCTGATGCTGGGAAACCCGTGGTGGCGCACCCTTGACCGTGCCGCCACCTCCAGGCGATTCGCCGAACTGGCCGAACTGCTCTCCGTCAGGGTGTCGCCGGATGCCCTGGTGGGCAGGCTCTCCCTGGGGGAACAGCAGCAGGTCGAGATCATGCGCGCCCTGTGGCACGGCGAACTGATCCTTTTCCTCGATGAACCGACGTCGATGCTGACACCCCAGGGCGTCGACGACCTCGGTGTCGTCATGCGCCGGTTGCGCGACCATGGTGTCGCCATCGTCTTCATCACCCACAAGCTGAAGGAGGCCAGCGATCTCGCCGATCGCATATCGGTGCTGCGCCAGGGGCGCGTTGTCGGCGAGGTAGAGCCTGCCGAGTTGGGCACGATGTCGCCGGACGCGATCATTGAACGCGTCGTGGCGATGATGTTCGGACGTGGCGGAAAGGCGGAAGACCTCCGGGCCACTCTCGTCGGCGACGCCGCGGAACCGCAGAGCCGACAGCACGCCGATGCCGGGGCGGAGCCGCTCCTCGTGCTCCGCGGCGGGCACACGGCCGGAGAGCGGGGCGAGTGCGCTCTCGATGGTGCAGACCTCGAGATCAGGCCCGGAGAAATCTTGGGTATTGCCGGTGTCGACGGCAATGGCCAGAAACACCTCGCCGAGGTTCTTGCCGGCCAGCGCGTGATGACAACCGGCTCGATCTCGCTGGCGGGCAGGGAGATCGGCCATCTCGGCGTTGCCGGCCGCCGCCGCCTGGGCGTGCGCTACATCACCGACGAACGTCTCGGCGAGGGAACGGCGCCCCGCCACTCGCTGGCCATCAACCTCGTCATCAAGGAGATCGGCTCACCGCAATTCTGGAGACGCGGAATCACCTTGTGGAGGCGTATTCACGATCATGCCCGGCACATGATCAGGACCTACAGCATCGTGGCGCCGTCGGAGCGTGCGCCCCTCGCCGGCCTTTCGGGCGGCAACATCCAGAAGGTCCTGCTGGCCAGGGAGTGGACCGGTGATGCCCGGCTTCTTGTCGTCTCCAAGCCGACCTACGGACTGGACCTTCAGAACACGCGCCGGGCGCGGGACTGGATCAAGAGCATTGGCGGCAACGCGGATTCCGCCATTGTCGTCATCTCCAATGAACTCGAGGAACTGATCGACGTGTCGCATCGCATCGCCGTGATGGAGCGCGGCCGCATTGCCGGCATCGTGAGGAACCGGCCTGGTGCCACGACAGCCATCGGCCGCCTGATGGCGGGGGTCGAGGCTGCCTGAGATGAGCCAGCAGCACCCTCTCGTTTCGTGGCTTCACGGGATGGTCTCCGTGCTGCTGCCGGTCGTTCTCGCGCTTGCCGTCGGGGGCATCCTGCTGCTGGCGCTCGGCAAGGACCCCTCGCCTACTACGGCTACGTCGTCAAGCGGGGGCTGTTGAGCCCGACGGGACTCGAGGCCTCGCTCACCCGCACCGCGCCCCTGCTGTTGATCGCTGCCGGACTGATCGTGGCCTTTCGCAGCGGTCTGTGGAACCTGGGCGTGGACGGCCAACTCCTGCTCGCCGCCGTGGTGACGGCGGCCCTGGCGCCCGAACTCGCGGACGGACTGCCGCCGGTCCTGATGATTGCCGTGTGCTTTGCCGTGGCCATCACTGTTGGCGCTGCCTGGTCGCTCATTCCCGCTCTCCTCAAGGCGCAGTTCGGGGTCAACGAGATCATCTCGACCCTGATGATGAGCTTTCTGGGTGTCAGTCTCGCCAACGTTCTCATCAAGATCCCGTTCAACGATCCGCTGACCACCGTGCCGCAGACCGCCACCCTTGCCGTCGAGGACCGCCTGTCGCGGCTGGCGGATACCACCATCCACTGGGGGGTGCTGCTGGCGCTCGTCGTGGTGGTTGCGGTCCATCACGCGATGACGATGACGGCGCTGGGGATGAGACTGCAGATTGTCGGGGCCAACATGAAGACGGCCGTCCACGCAGGCCTGCGGTTGCGGCTTCTCGTGGTCGTCGCCTTCGCCATCAGTGCAGGCCTGGCGGGCCTGGCCGGCGCCGTCGACGTTCTCGGCGTCCACGGCACCATCCGCGCCGACTGGAACCCGGCCTACGGCATTGTCGTCATCCCCCTGGTCTTCCTGGCGCGATTCAACGGCTATGCCGTCATCGCCTTCGTCTTCGTCTTCGCCGTCCTCGTCATCGGTGGCGAAAGCGCCGCCCGGCGGCTGGACGTTCCGACATACTTCGTTCTGGTTCTGGTAGGCCTGGTGATGCTGTTTCTGGCCGTCACGGAGTTCCTGGACCACCGCCGGCGCCTGACGGCAGGGGACTGAAACCCGTGGACGGACTGCTCAGCGAAGCCTTCATCGCCTCCCTTTTCTTCGGCGCCGTCACGGCCGGAGTGCCGCTGCTTCTTGCCGGACTGGGCGAGCAGGTGTCCGAAAAGGCAGGCGTCCTCAACATCGGCCTCGAGGGCATGATGCTGGCCGGCGCCTTCGCCGGATTTGCCGCCGCCTACGCCACGGACTCGTTCCTTGCCGGGTTCTGCGCCGGCATCCTGGCGGGCATGGCCGTGGCGCTCATCATGGCCGTGCTGTGTGTCGTTCTGGGTATGAACCAGATTGTCGTCGGCATCGCCATCACGCTTGGCGCCGAGGGCGTCACCGCCCTCCTGCATCACGTCCTGTACTCGCGGTCCTATCCACGGCTGTCCCGGGTCGAGACCTGGACCATTCCCGGTCTGGCGGACATCCCCTACATCGGCCCGGCGTTCTTCGACCGGAACGCCCTCATCTACCTTGCCTTCGCACTGACCTTCTTCATGATCTGGGTGTTCAGACGCACCCAGGCCGGGCTCAACCTGCAGGCGGCCGGCGATGCCCCCGCCGCCCTGGATGCGGCGGGCGTGAGCGTGACGGTGACCCGTTTCGTATCGGTGCTGGTGACCGGATGCCTGGGCGGTCTGGGGGGAGCCTACATGGCGACCGTTGGCGGCGGCCTCTTCCTGCCGTTCATGACCGGCGGCGCCGGATTCATCGCCATCGTCCTTGCCATGCTGGCCCGCGGCAATCCCTTGTGGGTCCTCTTCGGCGCCTTCCTGTTCGGCGCCAGCCTTGCTCTCACCACGGCCCTGCAGGTCATCGGCGTCAACATTCCCACCGACGTCATCCAGATGCTGCCCTTCGCCATGGTGATCGTTGTTCTGTTACTGTTTGCCAGACACAGCTACCTGCCGCCGGCGTTGGGGCTTCCCTATCAGCGCGGAGCGCGCTGACGACATCACCTGCCAAGGAGGGTCAACTCATGGCCGATACCAAAGTCCACCTTCTCGATGGCGGAACCCTGGTGATTGACGGGTTCCACGCCTTCTGGAACCGGGGGCCGGGAGGCGAACTCCGGTTTCCCTGCTATGCCGTCCTCGTCGAACATGACGACGGCCTCTATCTCTTCGACACCGGCTACGACTACGACCACGTCATGAAGGTGCTGCCCTTCGAGAAGCCGTTGCAGACACCCGAGCAGACCATTCCGGGAGCCCTCGATCTCGTCGGCCTGAAACCGTCGGACATCAACTACGTCATCAATTCGCACTACCACTTCGATCACTGCGGCGGAAACCGGCACCTCTCGACAGCCTGCACGGTGTGCCATGCGAAGGAACTCGAAGCCTGCGAGCACCATCAACCCTTCGAGCACCTGGGGTATTCGGATCTCGGCTTCACGAAGGGCGAGGGCGGCGATGAGGAGAGTTCAGTCGGCGGCTCCGGGGATCCCGAACTCGACATCTACACGCCGAAGTTCGAGACCCTGACCGGCGATCAGGAGCTCGCCAAGGGCCTGTGGCTCTTCGAGACCCCCGGCCACACGGCGGGCCACTACTCGATGATGGTCGAACTGGCCAACCGGCGGCCGATGCTCTTCACGGCCGATGCGTGCTACAGCCAGAAGAACATGGACCTGATGTGCATCTCGAGTTTCCACCTCGATCCGACGGCCAGCCTGCAGTCCATGCAGCGTCTCAAGGACCTGGCAGAGACCCATGACGCCGAACTCTTCTACTCCCACGATCCGGAGAGCTTCGTCGACTACGTGAAGGCGCCCGACGGCTACTACTCCTGATTGTCGATCACGGCCAGAGCCGCCTCGACTCCCTTGCCGGCCTCGGCGGGAAAGCCGAGCTTGCGCATGGCGCCAGCCATGGCGGCCACGGCGATGAGAGCATAGGCCGGTTCCGCCGTCGGGCCCATGTGGCCGATGCGCATGAGCTTGCCGGCGGTCGCACCCCGGCCCAGGGAAAAGACCACGCCATAGTCCCGCCGCGCGACATCGAAGATGTCGGTGTCCTTGAGGCCTTCCGGAACCTCGATGGCCGTGGTGGTCGGCGACGCGATGTCCTCGCGGGCCGCCCACAGCGTTGCGCCGCTGGCCTTGAGGCCTTCGCGGCAGGCCCTGGCGGTGAGAGCGTGGCGCCGCCAGACCTCTTGCGGACCCTCGCGGAAGTAGTGGTCCACGGCCTCCGCCAGCCCGCAGACCTCGGCCGTGGAGGGGGTGAACGGGAAGGGCGCCGAACGGCTCCAGGCGTTCCGCCAGTCGAGGTAGCTCAGCGCCGAGGCGCGCGGCGCGGCGGGGTTGCCTTCCATCTTCTCCCAGGCCGCCTGCGACACCGCAACGAAGGTGATCCCCGGCGTGCCGCCCAGGCACTTTCCCGGACCGGTGATGAAGATGTCCGCATGGCAGTCTGCGGGGTGGATATCCATGCCGCCGAACGAGGACACCGCATCGACGATGAGGAACGCCCCGTGATCGGCCACCAGGCGGCCGATGTCGACGATGGGGTTGAGAGTGCCCGACGGGGTGTCGTGATGGACGACGGAGACCACCGAGATCTCCGGGTGGTCACGGAGCGCCGCCTCGACGGCCGCCGGGCTGATGGCGTCGTTGAACGGCACCTCGATCTCGACCATCGACTTGTGGTAGCGCGCGGACCAGTAGCCGAACCCCTTGCCGTAGACACCCGACGCGAGGTTGAGGACGACATCGTCGGCCGAGATCAGCGAGGCGGCCGCAGCCTCGATGGCGACCGCCGGTTCGGCCTGCAGGATGAGGGCCGGCTCGTCCTGGCGCATGGCGCGACCGCACTCGAGCGCGGTCTCCTCGTAGAACGCCTGGAACGAAGGATCGAAGTCGTAGCCGATCGGCCGTGCCATGGCCTGAAGCACATTGGGGTAGCTCTGCACCGGCCCGGCGCTCAAAGTCAGAACCGGAGGTTTTGTCGCCGTCATGTCCATTCCCCGTCACGTCATTGTTGCGGCTCTCATGATATACGCCCTTGTCGCATGCCGACACGACAACGCCATCCGCATCGCGCTGGCCAACGTCACGGACGGCGACATCCGCTGCGTTGCCGTGCTGGCGCACTTCGTGACCGTGGACCTTCCCGTCATCCCCGCCGGCGGCACCTACCGGTTCACCCTCGTCGATACCCCGGATGGCGGCCTGGCGATGGCACACCATGACACAGGGCCGATGATGCTGGAGAACCTGCTCTGCGGCATGCACGAGGACTGGAGCCGGAGCGTCGGCAACGCCGATCTCGCCGCGGTCTCCGGCCGTGACCGGCGATTCAGGTGTTCAGCCGACGGGGACCGCCTCGCCTGCCGCGCTCCGTGAGAAGGATTGACTGTGGTGGCCTACCAGCGCACCATGCCGGCATCCGCCGTCAGCGCCTGACCGGTGATCCAGTGCGCTTCCTCGGATGCAAGGAAGGCGATGGCCGGGACGATGTCCCCGGGCACCCCGCGTCCCTTGATCGCCTGCAGCATGTCGACGAACTCGAAGGCGTTGACATGGTCTGTCTTGCGCACGCCTTCGGTGTCGGTGAGGCCGGGACACACGCAGTTGACGGTGATCTTGTGGGCGCCCAGCTCGGTCGCCAGCGCCCGTGAAAACGTCAGCACGCCTCCCTTCGAGGCGACGTAGTGCGCCATGTTCGGCGTCCCGACAAAAATCGAATTGGAGCTGACCGAGACGATCCGGCCGTAGCCGTTCCGGCGCATGGCGTCCGACGAGGCGCGGCACATGAGGTAGAGCCCGTCGAGATTGACTCGCAGCACGCGGCGCCATTCCTCGAAGGTGAGATCGTCCCAGGCGACGAACGGCACCTGGGCGGCGGCATTCACAAGGACGTCGATCTTGCCGCATCTCTCCAGCACCTCCCGGTGGAGAGCAGCGACCGAGTCCGGTTCGGCGATGTCGCATTGAAGGGCCAGGGCGGACCCTCCGGCCTCGTCGGCCTTGGCAGCGGCGCCGCTGCCGTCGATGTCCACAAAGACCGTGGTGGCTCCTTCGCTCGCCAGCCTGGCGGCGGCAGCCGCACCGATCCCGCTCGCCGCTCCGGTCACGATCGCCACACGTCCCTCGAATCGTCTCACCGTTCCATCTCCCTGATCCTGATCATCATGTCATGCGCCATCCGTTTCGGCCTTGTCAAACCTCCTCCGCGCTCCCCGGCCATGACAGCTCGGGATCGGTCCCATCGAATTGAGGCAACGAGGGGAATCCCCGTCACACGGGGGGCGAGAACGCACGCACACCGCCCACACCAGAGGGACTCGGGCCGCTACGGCCTCTGGTGATCCCGAAGTGCCTGTCCGAAGGCCTCGAAGAGGGCCCGGTTGACGGGATTGGTCTCTGGGTCGTACTCGGCGTGCCACTGCACTCCCAGAGCGAAGCCCGGCGCGTCGGCAATGCGGATCGCCTCGATCGTGTCGTCCTCCGCCACACCCTCGACGATCACGCGGTCTCCCGGCTCCACGATGCACTGACCGTGGAGCGAATTGACGCGTATGGTCTGCCGGCCGAGGATCTCCTCAAACACGCCTCCCGCTGTGAAACGGACCTCGTGCCTGTCGGCAAACACGACGTCCGGATCGGGATGAACCTCCCCGTTTTCCAGCCGGGGAGCCCGGTGATTCATCCGCCCCGGCAGATCTCCGATTTCGGGGTGAAGAACGCTCCCGAAGGCCACGCCGAGTTCCTGGATGCCGCGGCACAGGCCAAAGATCGGCACGCCCCTTTCGACACAGGCCTGCGCCACGGACAACGCCACCGTGTCCCGTTCCCGGTCGTAGGGTTCGTGGTCCGGGTGAGGATCGACATTGAAACAGGAGGGGTGAACGTTGGCGCGCGCCCCGGTCAGCAGGATTCCGTCAACGGCATCAATCAGCGAGGCGACATCGGTGATGTCGGGCGTTCCGGCGAACATCAAGGGCAGGGCCCCGGCGACTTCCGCCACGGCAGAGAGATTCTTCTCCCCGGTCATCTGGGTCACATAGTGATCACTGACGAGATACCTGGAGCCGATGACACCGACGCGGGGTCTCGACATCGTTGGGTCTGGTTCCTCCATGTTGCGCCAATGGTCAGCCCGGGGGCGAGAGGGGTTCGTAAAGCGGGAGCCGACGTGTGTCCACCCGATCTTCAGCGTGATCAGTTCACAGCGAACCCGGTCCACCACCAGAAGACTCGGCATCGCCCACCCGGCATTTGCGCACCACATCACGATCTCCCGCTTCCACGTGGTCAACAACAGGGGCGGTCGACAGCCTCCTGCTGGCCGTCTTCATGTCGTCCACAAGTGATCGATTCCTGCGCTTTCGATGTTCGGGCTGCGGGTGGAACGCAAGCACCGGCAAGAGGGTTCTGCCGGGAGGGATGGGCCGACACGCGACGGCTGCCGGATCATCCGCCGAAGCCGCCTCGGTCCTGACTTCGATACCCTTGCTTTCAAGGAAAAAACGACATCGAGGCTAACGGCCAAGAACGGTGTCGATGCCGGCCAGCAGATCGAGCTTGGCCGACCCGATCCGGCCGACGCGTGCTTCGAGAAGCAACCGGTCGAGTGCGACGATCCCGTTCGCGACGGAATCTCTTGGCAGGCCTGTCATTGCGGCGGTCAACAGCACGTTTCCCGGTGCCTCCGCCCACCGAAGACTGCTCGTGAGCGGCATGCCAACCGGCTCCGGTTCAGAGCATCCCCCTGGACGACGATAACCGGCCGGAATACCCGGCCCCCTAGCCTGCGGGTTCGGGCAACCCGGCCCAGCACACATCACCCTGGGAGATCACCATTCGTTGTCGGCGAGCACCCGCCTGCCGGCGGCGGCGAGGAAGACGTCATCATTACCGTCAATCTCGTCACATACCCGGTTCATGGCGTCGGTGACCTCGTCATGCATATGGCGCGCGAGATATTCGTCGAGCGCTGCGGCGTACACTTCGCTTCGGGACCGCCGTCCCAGCAAGGCCAGTCGTTCGGCGCGTTCGAAAATGTGGTCAGGAATGGATACTGCCGTTTTCATACCCGTAGTATAACTCTCTTCCACGGCCGGTGGTCAAGGGCTTTCCGGACGAAGTTCCCTGCAAGTCCGCACAGAGAGCGGACACCGGAGCTCACGGGCAGCCTGCGATTGACGATGCGCGGGGCGCACGCACACCGACCGGCAGTCCCTGGGAAAGAACCGAGCGCACGCTGCAGGAAGGCAGCTGGCCTGACCTGGATTCAACCGGCGTCAGGCAATCTCCGAGGCGAAACGGTTCTCTGTCTCGGTGAGACTCTCGTCGATGATTCCGACAATGGAATCAATCTCGTCCCTGGTGATGACCAGCGGCGGACCGAGATGGATTTCACCCCAGACACGGGTCAGCAGACCGCGGTCGCGGATGCGTGCCGCAAGATCCTTCGTGAAGGCGTGAGTCGCGCCCCACGCCTTGCGTGTCGTCCTGTCCTTCACGAGGTCGACGGAGCACATGAGCCCGATGCCCCGCACGTCACCAACCGTGGGATGGGATTCAAGGGTTTGCAGACCCTCCATGAGGTAGGCGCCGCTCTGGGCGCTGCGTTCCACGAGATTCTCGTCCTCGATGATCTGGATGTTCCGCAGGGCGGCAGCGGATGCCACCGCGTGCCCGCCGAATGTGAGCAGATGCTCGATGGGCTTTCCTTCTCCGGTGAACCCCTCGAAGACCTCCTCGCGCGCCATCACGCCGGCTATCGGCGCATACCCGCTCGACAGGCCCTTGGCGATGGTCATCAGGTCGGGCACAACGCCGAAGTGCTCGCCGGCGAACATCTTGCCGGTCCGTCCGAAGCCGTTGATCACCTCGTCCATGATCAGGAAAACGCCGTGCCGGTCGCAGATGTCGCGCAGCATCTGCCAGTAGCGGGGCGACGGCACGTGGTTGCCGTTGGAGGTCGATACCGGTTCGCCGATCACCGCGGCAACGGTCTCAGGTCCCTGGTTCTCGATTTCCTGTTCGACATAGCGCGCGCACATCAGATCGCCGTCTTCGCCCGTCAGACCAAAGTCGTTGCGGTAGCGGTTGGGCGAGGGCACATGGCTGACGCCGTACATGAAGGGGCCATGATACTTCTCGACACGTGACGCGGTGAGGCTCAGCGCGCCGTGGGTCATGCCGTGGTAGGAACCGCGCCGGGCGATGATCTTGTAGCGCCTCGGGAACCCGCGCATAGCCTGCGCCTGGCGGGCAATCTTGATCGCCGTTTCCACGGCCTCGGAACCGCCCGAGACGAGGAAGACGCGCGACAGGTCACCTGGCGTGATATCGGAGAGTTTCCCGGCAAGGCGGACCGCCATATCGTTGCTGCAGGTCGACGCAGCCGTATAGGCGACACGCCCGGCCTGCTCTGCCATGACCTCACCGATCTCCCGCCGCCCGTGGCCGGCGTTGACGACGAAGAGTCCGGATAGGCCGTCAAGACAGGCCCGGCCGCGCACATCCCAGAGCGTTGATCCCTCGCCGCGGGTGAACACCCGCATGCCTTCCTGCTCCGTCAGTTCTTCCCAGTTCTCTTCGGAACCGTGGAACCAGAGGTGGCGCGCCGCCGCCTTCTCCACCTCATGCATCGTCTCCGGGAGTCCGTGTTCGGCCATGATCAAGTCCCTTCTTCCTGCCCTTCAGGCGCGGTCGTACCGTGCACTGTCAGCACAACCCTACAGCAGTCGCACCGTACGCGGAACGCCGCACGTCATGCGCCCCTGAGCGTAACCGGTGGCTCGTTTCGAATCCCTGCGATGGACATTGGCCGCCATTGCCTTTCTCCCAGGCGACCATGGACGAGCCATCCGCGCCGAACGCAATGGGCGACAAGGCCTGGTGCGAACCGGAAGCGACGGCGGTGGGCACAGACGCGCCGACTTCGGACGCACGGAGAGGGTGAGCTGAGGAGGGAGAGGCTACGTCTTCGGGGCGAACGGATTGACGACAACGAGGCTGTCGATCCGACGGCCGCCCCGGTAATCTTCAGTAAAGGGCGTTTCGCAATGCGCTCGGTTCCTGGGCATACATCGGAACATTGGTGGCGAACACTACCGTCACCGCGCGTTGGCTTCCTCCCGGTCGAAGACGTTGTCGGCAGGGATGGGTAGCGCACGGGCGCGCATTCGTTCGATAGCGCGCGACCTGCGTTCGTCGCTGGCAACGGCGAGGCGTTCGGGGCTTGCGGACACGATCTCAAGGTGGTCGCCTGCCTTCAGGCCGAGATCATTCACCAAAGTTCTGGGCAGGCGCACCGCAAGACTGTTGCCCCATTTCGAAACGCGCATGGATATCCTCCAGCGATACACTCACGTCTGTTGATATCCTGAGTGTTTTCCAGTCGGCTTCAAGCCGACCTTCTTTCTGCAGCCTGCGTGTCCGCAGGCTTTCCATGGCATGGCGCCGGCCTCGTTTCGCGGACGCATGATTGGCCCCTGGGTTGACCTGCGACGCTCCTAACAGCCAACACGCCGGGTTGTTCATCGCCACAGGGAGTACCCCCTTCTTGCGCCGAAACATGAATGCTTGCGTCATCTGCCTTGCCCATATCAAACGATATGGGTAGTATGGGCCGATGAAGACGACGCTGGACATCCACGATGAACTGTTGGCGAGGGCCAAGCGTCACGCCAGGGAAACGGGACGCCCTCTGCGCGCTGTGATCGAGGACGGACTTCGCCGCGCACTCGCGCCTGGGGCACCTGACCGCGGATACAAGCTGCCCGATCTCAGAACGGGGGATCCGGATGCGAGCGATCCGCTGGAACAGTATTCCTGGCCAGAGTTGCGCGACGTGATCTACGGCGATCCCGGAACGCGGTGATCGCCGTTGACACCAATCTGCTGGTCCATGCGCACCGGCGTGAATCGCGGCTCGGTGACGCGGCGCACGCGGTCATGACCCGACTTGCCGAAGGAGAACGCGCCTGGGCCATTCCATGGCCATGCTGCTACGAATTCCTGAGCGTCGTGACGAACCGTCGCATCTGGAAGGACGAAGCGACCACGCCGGATCACGCGTGGCGCCAGTTCCAGGCCTGGGCGGCGTCGCCGTCGAGTCGCATGATCGGCGAGACCGACGATTTCCTGGAGATCCTGCAAAGGTTCGTGAACCGGCCTCACGTCGTCGGAGGAGTGGTTCACGATGCGCGCATCGCGGCGGTGTGCGTTGCGCACGGCGTTGAGGCGTTGCTTACGCGAGACCGCGACTTCGCCCTGTTTCCGGAATTGCCCACGCATGACCCCTTCGCGGTTGGCCAGCGCTTGCGTTCGACACGTGGATCAGATCGGGACCGATGAGGCCACTCGGCACTCTCAATCGATCAAGATCAGGCTGGCCCCGATTCGAGGTGTGAGCGCCCATCCGGAACCCATCGAGCTTGATTGCGAACCGTTGCATGCCAGGCGCAGGCACCATCAGTCGACAGACACGTGGAGGACGGATTCGAGTGCAGTCATGAGGCTCCTCCCGGCGCGTTTGGCAGGAGCCTCCGGTGACCGGTCCGGAATCAACCGGTCGTGTTCCCGCGGGACGGAACCGGTGTCAGCGGCTGACGGCGGCCGAAGTAGCGCATGTGAATCTCGTCGCTGAAGAGTTGATCGGGCTCCGTCTCGTAACTCAGCGTCAACATGCGGCGCGACGGCGCGCTGCGGACCGGTGCGACCCGGTGGAGCGCGCGGTGACCGTTGAAGATCGTCAGCGTACCCGGCGGCACATCGAGTTCCCGCACGAGCGACGAGCGGCCGGCCACCAGGTCGTCGATGAGGGAGGCAAGGTCCGGGCGATGCCGGATGTCGGGAATGTACTCGAAGGCGCCGCCGGAACCCGCCTGGCGAAGCATGATGGTGACCGCACCGTCATTGGTATCGAAGTGCCATCCCAACTCGTCGCCGCGCGCGTACTCGCTCACCATGCACGACGCGATGGCATCCGCGTTGCGGTAGTAGGGACGCCGTTCCAGCACCTCCGACACGAACCGCGTGAGCCCGTCCCACAGGAAGAGGCGGTGCGGCGGCGATTCGAAGGGCATCTGGTCGAAGCCTGCGCAGACAAGGCTGACCCGGGTCTCCTCGCCCATGCCGGGCGGAAAGGCGTTGCGGTGGTCCAGCCGCCGGAACCCCTCGCGACACAGCCTGTCGGCCTCTTCTTCCATGGCCGCGACTCCGTTGCTGTGAAGGAAGCCGGGCATGGTGAAGACACCGTCGGCTGCGAGGCGTCGGCGTCCCTCGCGCACGAGTGCGACCGCCTCGGGACTCGCGATATCCGCGATCGGATAGCGATCGAGATCGACGAGATCTCCCACCATCGCGTGGTCCGCGCTAGACGACGGCGCGGCCACTGCCGATCCTCGGGGACGGACGTCCGCCGTCCGAAAACACCATGACGGCCAGAATCTCGTCGGGGCGCGGCGCATCCGCGACCATGACCGTCATCGTGTCGAGCTCGTTGAATGACCAGATCTCGTCCTTGTGGGCGAGCGGCACGTCGATGGCGGCGCCGGCCGACGACACCTTGGCCACCGACGGGATGAGCGCTTCGCCTCCGCCACAGGCGGCGCGCATGGGCTTGCCCAGCTTGGGATGGAGGATGCCGGCGGCGTGCTCGACCTCGCCATGGACACCGACGATGGCCGCCTTGCCGTAGGCGACGGGCGCGCGGCGGAGCATGTCCACGGCAGCGGCGGCAAAGGCTTCGCCGAATGCCAGGCCGATGTCGGCGAGATCGGAAAGGTCGGCCACGAAGCGCCCTGCCGCCGGGTTGTCAAGGACGGCGATGGCGGCAACCCGCGTCACCGGCTCCGGGGCGGCGTGACCGGCTTCCGCGTGAACCGTCTCGGTGATGAAGAGAGACTTGCGGCAGTTCATGGCTCACCCTCCCCCGCTGCCTCGAGCGCGCGGCGCACCGCCACCAGGCGCCGGGCCCTCGCCGCCGCAAGCGAGGCTGCTTCGCCCCGATCGTAGGCGTAGATGCCCTCTCCCGTCTTCAGCCCGAGCCGGCCTGCGGCGATCTTCTCTGCCGCCCACGGGCTGACATCGCCGCGGCTGCAGAGATCGCGGTTGAGATAGCCTGCCACGGAGCCATAGATGTCGAGCCCGGCCATGTCGAGGAGGCTCATCGGGCCGACGACCGCCAGCTTGTAGCCGATCCCCCAGCTGACACAGGTATCGAGGTCTTCCGCATCGACCACGCCGCGCTCGACAAGGTCGAGGGCCTCGCGCATGACGGCGTAGAGAATGCGGTTCTCGACAAAGCCCGGAACATCGCGCTTCACGCGCACCGGGATGAGATTGAGGCGGCGCACGGTCGCCATCATCCATTCGACCGTGTCGGCCGACGTCTCGTCACCGGCAACGACCTCGACGACGGGGATGATGTGGGGTGGATTGGACCAGTGCATGCCCACCACCCGCCCGGGGGAGGGCAGGCCCTCCTGGAGCCTGGTGATGGGGATCCCCGACGTGTCCGATGCGAGAACACAACTCCCGGACACCAGGCCGGCAATCTCCGCCAGAACCGCGCGCTTGAGATCGACCTCTTCGGGCACGTTCTCGATGACGAGATCAGCATCGGCGACGGCATCCTCGAGGCTGCCCGTCAACACGACATCGCTCGCCGAGCCTTCTGCGGAAACGTCGAGATCGTCGAGCACGCCGGAGATGGCAGGCAGTTTCAGGCGCGTTGCCTCGATGGCCCCGGCGCTCGCATCGTGGCCCCTGACGGTCATGCCGGAGCGCGCCAGCACCGCGGCAATGCCGGCGCCCATGGTGCCCAGACCGATGACGGCGGCGATGCTCACGCCCGCCTCCGGGTCAGGCATGAAGAACGATTTCGGGAGGCAGACATCGCTAAAAGATGGTCGTCTCGAGGATGTCGACACCGTGCTGGCGGTCGACGAGATAGATGAGACCGCGGTCATCGATGGTGACATCGTTCGAGGAAGCACGGTCCGCTCCCGGTGGCGGCTCGGGCAGATAGTGGGCCACCTCGCGCGGACGGAAGGGATCGGCAAAATCCACCAGGCGCAGTCCCTGGGCAAACCAGGCGAAGGGCACCACTGTCGTGCCGGTCAGGCGCTCGCTGGGCTGATGGCATCCGGTCATCGGCTGCTGCGGTTCGCCGTCGGCATCGACGCCCTCGACCTGGAATGTCGAGACGGGAATCGGATTGCCTTCATCGCTGATGTCGTAGACCCAGGTGAATGCGGGCGCCGCCGGATAGAGCTTGGCCACATCCTCATCGGCCACGATCATGATGTCGCGCCCCTTGAGTTTCATGGGCATCCTCAGGCAGGTGTGCGTGGGATGCGGGAACGACGGACTGGTGTTGCGTCCGGAGACGAGGCGAGGCCTCGTCATGTCGGAGATGTCGAGAATGAAGAAACCGTGATGCCAGTAGCTGACATTGAGACGTGATCCCGTCCTCAAGGGATGGTGGCAACGCGGCGGCACGTAGTTCGACCAGGGATAGGCCTCGCCCCCGGCCTGCCACTGGCCCTCGAGCCACCAGCGCCCGACCTCCTCGGGCCGGGCCGGATCGGCAAGGTCGAGGATCATGACGATGTTGCCGACATAGCCCTCCGCCGTGGGAGAGATGTACGCGTGGCGGCCATCGAAATCGTAGCGGTGCACGCCCCTGCCCGCCGTCACCCACTTGGTGATCAGGCGCGGCTGGCGGGGGTTCTCCACGTCCCAGATCGCCAGACCGCCCTCGGGCGTGCCGTCCACCTGGCCGAGCCGCTCGTGATTGACGATCATGATGCCGTCAGCGACCCGCACCTTGTGCGAGTGCATGCCTTCGGGGAGCTCGATGGTTGCCAGGCACTGTGGCCGGGCCGGATCACCGACATCCCAGATCGAGGTGCCGGCGGGCGGGCGCATGTGACCGACATAGAGGATGCGGCCATCGATCCAGACCTGTCCCCCACCGGGGCAGTCGATATGTCCCACGCGGTTGACGGTCATGGGGCGAGACGCACGGTTTCGCCGCCGGCCGTGCGGCCCCAGCGCTTGTAGAAACCGAGCCTCGTCAAGGCCGGCTCGTCGCTGGCGACGAAGAGCACGATCGCCGACGATGTCTCGTTGACATGCTCCACCCAGCTGCCGCCCGGCACGGCAAGGGTATCGAACCGGCGCCAGTCGTGACGCTCGCCATCGATGATGGAGTGGCCCGGGCCGCCCTCGAAGGGGGCAACCAGCTGGCTCGCCGTCTGCTTCAGCGCCTGGGTGCGCTCGCCGGGACGAACCATCTGGGCAAAGAAGGTCATGGTGCGGAACACGGGCTCGCCGTCGAGCGGGTTGACGTACTCGACCTTGATGCCGTCATGGGGATCGCCGTCGTGATCGGCGTTCTCCTCGAGAAACTCCCGCATCGGCTCCCAGCGGTAGGCATACATCGGCGACGCCATTCCGGTCCCCCGCATGTGGTCGACGAAGCACGCCTTGAGACCGCCACGACCGTAGATCTCCCGCGAATACTCGGGCCCGTACCGCGCCGTCTGCCGGTCCTTTGACACGTCATCTTCCCGGTAGTCGTGCTCGAAATAGATGGCATTCAGGGTCTCGACGAGGGGGAGGTCGAGGACCGAGAGATTCACCGCCGCCTCGTCACCCATGTTGCCGTGGTTGTGCCAGGTATCGTGCGGCGTCAGCACCATGTCGCCGGGGCCGAAGACGATGTCCTCCCCCTCGACGCCGGTGAAGTTCATGGCACCCGTCAGCCCGAAGCGAATGGCGTTGGGAGAGTGCCTGTGAGGCGGCATGACCTCGCGGGGATCATTGAGGCGATAGGCGGTGTACATGGTCGTCACCGTGGCGCGGCGCGGCGCCAGGCCGGGATTGACGAGGATGAGCGAGCGGCGTTCCGAATCCGACATCGAGACGAGGTCGGCGGAACGCCTGAGCAACGGCTCGATGACGCCGTCGTAGTCCCAGACATGGGGAACCGCCTTCGATACCGCCATCAACTGGCGCACCTCGTCGTGATCGACATCGGTCGTCGTCGCCCAGAACGGAAACATCGAGGCGCCATGGACGTCGTCGTAGAGACTCTTCAGCGCCGCCTCGCGGTCGTTCGTCGCCATGTCCTGACCTTCACCTGCCGTGGCGCAGTCTACAAGCCCCCGGCCGCATGCGCGACCGCGCCAGGGCGCGGTTGTCCGATCCGGTCGTGGACCTGTAGTGTTTGCAGCGCATTCTGGGAGGAGGAACAGTGCAGCACACGATACGTCCGCGGCGCAGCGTTCTCTACATGCCGGGATCCAACGCCCGGGCACTCGAAAAGGCCAAGACACTTGCCGCCGACGGGCTCATCTTCGACCTCGAGGACGCCGTCGCTCCCGACGCGAAGGAGGAGGCCCGCAGCCTTGCCTGCTCGGCCGTGGCCGCAGGCGGCTACGCCGAACGCGAGATCATCATCCGCGTCAATGGCCTGACGACGCCATGGGGGCGTGACGACATCATGCGGGCGGCGGGCTCCGGCGCCCACGCCATCCTGTTGCCGAAAGTCGAGGGAGCCGGATACATCCGCGAGGCACTGTCCCTGATGGACGTCGCCGGAGCCCCGCAGTCCATGGCGGTGTGGTGCATGATGGAAACGCCGCTCGGCATCCTCCATGCGGAACGGATCGCCTCGGCCAGCCCCAGGATCGGCGCCCTGGTCATGGGAACCTCGGATCTCACCAAGGATCTGGGAGCGCGGCACACACCCGATCGCGTCGCCATGGTGACGAGTCTCGGCACATGCGTTCTGGCGGCGCGGGCCTTCGGTGTCTCAATTCTCGACGGCGTGTTCCTCGACCTCCAGGATGACAGCGGATTCGAGGCCGCCTGCATCCAGGGCCGCGACATGGGATTCGATGGCAAGACCATCATCCACCCACGTCAGATCGATCCGGCCAACAACGCGTTTGGACCGACTCCCGAGGAAGTTGCCTGGGCGCGGCGCATCATCGATGCCCATACCGAGGCTTCGTCCAGGGGCGAGGGGGTGGTCGTGGTCGACGGCAAGCTGATCGAAAACCTCCACGTGTCGGAAGCGAGGCGCACCCTAGCCCTTGCCAACGCCATCGAGCAGACGACCGGCGGTTCATGAGCGCCCGCAGCGGCTACTTCCTCGAGGACTTCGACGTCGGACGGGTCTTTCGTCACGCCACGCCGCGCACCATCACGGCCGGTGACCGGTCGCTTCATGTCGCTCTCACGGGATCGCGTTTCGCCATGGCGTCGGCCGACAGCTTTGCCGCGTCCTGCGGCTTCGCCCGGGCGCCGGTGGATGACGTCCTGGTCTTCAACATGGTCTTCGGCAAGACGGTCCCCGACATTTCGGCCAACGCGATCGCCAATCTCGGTTACGCCTCCGGGCGGTTCACAGCACCGGTCCATGAAGGGGACACGCTCGATGCCGCATCCGAAGTGATCGGCAGGCGGGAACTCTCCAATGGCCGGTCCGGCATCGTCTGGGTGCGTTCGACCGGACGCAACCAGGATGGCCGGACCGTGCTCGACTACGTGCGCTGGGTGATGGTGAACAAGCGCGATCAGGCGAGTCCGGCACCCGAGGCCATCGTGCCGGAGCTTGCCGATGCGGTCGATCCCGCCTCGATCGCGATCCCGGACGGACTCGATCTATCAGGGTACGACTGGGCTGCAGCCGGCAACGGCACGGACTGGAACTCCCTCACGTGCGGTCAGCGGTTCGACCACGTTGACGGCATGACCATCGAGGAAGCCGAGCACCAGATGGCGACGCGCCTCTACCAGAACACCGCGCGGGTCCACTTCGATCAGCACCGGTCGTCCGCCACGCGCTTTGGCCGGCGCATCGTCTACGGCGGCCACATCATCAGCCTCGCCCGGGCCCTCTCGTTCAACGGCCTTTCCCATGCCTGCCTCGTGGCTGCCCTCAACGGCGGCCGGCATACGGCCCCGACCTTTGCCGGAGACACCATCTATGCCTGGTCGGAGGTGCTGGCAAAGGCGGAAGTCGAAGGCCACAGGGACGTCGGCCTGGCGCGCCTGCGCACCGTGGCGGCGAAGAATCACCCATGCGACGACTTCCCCGATCACGATGACGATGGCCGCGACCATCCCGACAAGGTGCTGGATCTTGACTACTGGGTGGTGATGCCCCGGCGTTGACCCAAAGCGCGCCGGGACAATAGACTCAGCAACCATGTCGACTGCTCAACCAGAAGGCGAAGCCGGCGCCGCGCGGCCGCTGTCGCCGCACCTCCAGGTCTACCGACCGCAGATCACATCCGTTCTCTCCATTACCCATCGCGTGACCGGCGTGCTGCTCTCGATCGGCATCGCCGGTCTCGTGGCCTGGCTGGCGGCTGCGGCGGCAGGACCGGAGAGCTTCGCAGTCGCGCGCGAGATTGCCGGTTCGTGGCCCGGACTGCTCATCCTCTTCATCTGGTCCTTGAGCCTCGTCTACCACCTGCTGAACGGCATCCGGCACCTGGTGTGGGATACGGGACGCGGTCTCGCGCTGAAGCCGGTGAGGGTGTCGGGATGGGCAGTCGTCGGCGGCACGGTCATCCTCACCACCCTTGCCTGGGTGCTCGGCGCCACGGTGGCCGGCTAGATGGCGAACCCGAAGCAAGGCGCGCTGCACTGGCGCCACCAGCGCCTGTCGGCGCTTGCCCTCATTCCCCTCACCCTTGTCTTCATCGGCCTGCTGCCGACCCTCGCGACTGCCGATCATGAAGCTGTTGTAACTCTCATGGGGACCGTCATCGTTCCGGTCTTCCTCGTGGCGCTCCTGGGAGCCGGCCTCTGGCACATGAAGCTGGGTCTCGAGACCATCATCGACGACTACGTGGGACGGGGATCCTGTGGTTCCATGCTCAAGGTTCTCGTCATCGCTGCCGTGGTCGTGCTGGCGGCTGTCGCCGTCGTCTCGCTCGTCATGCTCACGGTGGGCCACGCATGAAGACCGCCTACACCATTGTCGATCATGCCTACGACGTGATCGTGGTCGGGGCCGGCGGGGCAGGCCTGCGCGCCACCCTGGGCCTGGCCGAAGCCGGCCTGTCGACTGCCTGCATCACCAAGGTCTTCCCGACCAGGAGCCATACCGTCGCCGCCCAGGGAGGGATCTCGGCCGCCCTGGGCAACATGGGCGACGATGACTGGCGCTACCACATGTACGACACCGTCAAGGGCTCCGACTGGCTCGGTGACCAGGATGCGATCGAGTACATGTGCAAGGAGGCTCCGGCCGCGGTGATCGAACTCGAACACTACGGCGTGCCGTTCTCACGCACCGCTGAAGGCACCATCTACCAGCGCGCCTTCGGCGGCATGACCACGGAGTACGGCAAGGGCACGGCCCAGCGGACCTGCGCCGCTGCCGACCGCACCGGCCATGCAATCCTGCACACGCTCTACCAGCAGTCCCTGCGCCACGAAGCGCAGTTCTTCATCGAGTACTTCGCCCTCGACCTCATCATGGACGATGACGGCGCCTGCCGGGGCGTGATGGCCTGGTGCCTGGAGGACGGCACCCTGCACCGGTTTTCCGCGGCGCTGACCATCCTCGCGACCGGCGGATACGGCCGCTGCTACCTGTCGTGCACCTCGGCGCACACCTGCACGGGCGACGGCAACGGCATGGTGCTGCGCGCCGGGCTGCCGCTGCAGGACATGGAGTTCGTCCAGTTTCACCCGACCGGGGTCTACGGCGCCGGTGTCCTCATCACGGAGGGCGTGCGAGGAGAGGGCGGCTACCTCGTCAACGGCGAGGGCGAGCGGTTCATGGAGCGGTACGCCCCTTCGGCCAAGGACCTGGCGAGCCGCGACGTGGTGTCGCGCTCCATGACGATCGAGATTCGCGAGGGACGCGGCGCCGGCAAGGAGAAGGACCACATCCTGCTCAAGCTTGACCATCTCGATCCCGATGTCATCGCCGCGCGTCTTCCCGGCATCTCCGAGAGTGCCAGGATCTTCGCCGGCGTGGACGTGACGCGCGAGCCGGTTCCGGTGCTGCCGACGGTCCACTACAACATGGGAGGGATCCCGACCAACCATCACGGCGAGGTGGTGGTGCCGCGGGACGGCGATCCCGACGCCGTGGTGCCGGGTCTCATGGCGTCCGGCGAGGCGGCCTGTGTTTCGGTGCACGGCGCCAACCGCCTGGGATCCAACTCGCTGCTCGATCTCGTCGTGTTCGGCCGCGCCGCGGCCCTGCGCGCCGCCAGCGTTGTCACGCCCGGCGGCACACCAGAAGACCTGCCGACCGGCGCCGGCGACGCGACGCTCGAACGATTCGACCGGTTGCGCCATGCCGACGGCGGCACGCCGACGGCCCGGCTGCGCGAGATGATGCAGCGCACCATGCAGAATGACGCCGCGGTGTTCCGCACCGAGTCATCGCTCCAGGAGGGATGCCGCAGGATGGCGGAGGTCTTTGCCGGGCTCTGCGACATCCAGGTCAGCGACCGCTCCCTGGTTTGGAACACCGACCTCATGGAGACATGGGAACTCGACAACATGCTGCGGCAGGCCGTGGTCACCATCGTCTGCGCCGAGCACCGCAAGGAAAGTCGCGGCGCCCATGCCCGGGAGGACTACACGGAACGCGACGACGAAAACTGGATGAAGCACACCGTCGCCTGGCTTGACGACGACGGACACCACAGGATCGATTACCGGCCCGTGCATCTCGACACGCTGACCGACGAGGTGGAGAACATTCCGCCCCAGTCCAGGGTGTACTGACCATGCCGGGTTCCCGTCCGCCACGCACCGGAGCGATTCGCCATGGCTAAGTTCAGACTGCCCAGGAACTCGAGGGTGAGGGTCGGCAAGGCTCATCCCGTGCCGCAGGGCAGCTCCCGGCGCACCCGCTTCAAGATCTACCGCCATGATCCCGACAGCGGCGACGGCCCGCGCCTCGACACCTACGAGGTCGATCGCGACACCTGTGGCGAAATGGTTCTCGACGCCCTCATCACGATCAAGAACGAGATGGATTCGACGCTCGTCTTCCGCCGGTCGTGCCGCGAGGGCGTGTGCGGTTCCTGCGCCATGAACATCGATGGCGTCAACACGCTCGCCTGCACGAAACCCCTCGACGACATCTCCGGCGACGTCCGGGTCTACCCCCTGCCCCACATGCGGGTCATCCGGGACCTCGTCACCGACGTCTCGCATGTCTACGGGCAGCTCGCCTCGGTCAAGCCATGGCTGCGCTCGCAAAGTGCCGCGCCGGAGGCAGGGGAACGCCTGCAATCGCCGGACGAGCGCGAGAAACTCGACGGCCTCTACGAGTGCATCCTGTGTTTCTGCTGCCAGACGGCCTGCCCGAGCTACTGGTGGAACGGCGAGACGTTTCCGGGTCCCGCCGTTCTCCTGCAGGCCTACCGGTGGGTGGCCGACAGCCGCGACGAGGCAGGAGACGAACGGATCGCCGAGCTCGACGGCGCCGACGAGCTCTTCCGCTGCCGCACCATCGTCAACTGCACGAATGCCTGCCCCAAGGGCCTCAATCCGGCCCGCGCCATCGCCGAGGCCAAGAAGCGCGCGGCACAGTCGCCCCGCTGAACCATGGGCTGATCCACCACGCCGGTCCATGATGCTCCAGGCAGCCGGATCGGCCGAGAACCTTGATCAGGGCTGCGAAGCGACGACGCCGCGGATGATCTGCCGCACCTTCCCTGTGGATGCCGCCAGGATGCCGGCCATGTCCTCGACCCGGATCGGGCCCGGGGCGCGCCCCGCCGCGGCGTTCACCACGATCGCGAGATGCGCATAGGCGATGCCGGCTTCGCGCGCGAGCGCCGCTTCCGGCATCCCGGTCATCCCGACGATGTCGCTGCCATCTCGTTCCAGGCGGTCGACTTCGGCCGCGCTCTCGAGCCTCGGGCCTTGCGTGCACGCGTAGGTGCCCCCGGCGGTGGCCGCGATGCCGGCGCGCGCGGCGGAGCGCAGCAGCGCTGAGCCGAGCGCACTGTCATAGGGAGCGGTGAAGTCGACGTGACGGGGCACGTCGAGGTCATCCTCGAAGAAAGTGTGCTTGCGTCCCCACGTGTAGTCGACGATCTGGTCCGGAACGACGAGAGATCCGGGCACGAGGTCGGCACGAATTCCGCCGACCGCGGCCAGCGCAACGATGCGCTCACATCCGGCGGCTGCGAGCGCAGAGATGTTCGCCCGGTAGTTGATGCGATGCGGCGGAATGCGCGAGGGCGTGCCATGGCGGTGCAGGAAGGCAACGCGGGCGCCTTCGAGCACGCCTTCGAGAATCGGCCCGGACGGCATGCCCCAGCGCGTTTCGTCGTCCCGGCGCGCCTCGACCTCGAGTCCCTCGAAGTCGAGAAATCCGGTGCCGCCGATGATACCGAGCCGATTCATTGCGTCCCCGCAGTCTCAAGAATGAGCGCCGAGACCCGCCCTGATGCCTCGAGGCTCCTGTCGATCACCTCGATATCACAAAAGCCGGGGTCTCTGGCATGGCCTCCGAGCCGGCGCATCGAACGCGCAGAGGCTCCACATGTGGCCAAATGCTGTTTCAGAAGGCTGGCGGACGCAATCCCAGGGCGAGCATCGCAGACGGCGGCGGTTTCTTGAACGCGTTCGCCCTCAAGGCGGTCCGACATCGCATCCCGGAGACCGAAGGGTTCGACTCCAGCGCGGCGCTCGCGGATGCCGGAGGATGGATGGCATTCTCGAGCGCCATCGCGCATGGGTCGCAAGGCAGCAGGAAGAACGGGAGAAACAGCAACGGACGACTCGCGAGCGAAGCCGCGGGCGCGGGTTCGGCATGTAAGAACAAGCGAGGTGGTCCAGGACGTGACGCTCTGTCTGGATCGGATGCGAGACTTCTCCAATGGAGCACCGTCGGCGTGCTCGCGATGACGGGAGCAGCCGTCCCGCGGATTGCCATTGTCAACGCTCAATGTCGCGAGCCTCCGGCGACTGTGCGATGGTGCCTGTCTCGTCGCCGCTTCAGGCTACTGTCGGCACTGAAGGAGGAGAATGCCGAACATGAACCGGACGCTCACGGCCCTGGTCGGGATCAGCCTGTTCTGCTCGGTCGGAATCGCGCAAGCTCAGTGGCCGGAAGTGGATCCGGAGGAAGGGCGGTTGCGCATGGGCCTCGGCGACGGCACGGCCGATCGCTACTGGATCAGGGAGGACGAAAGCTGGTTCAAGGCATTTCGATGCGAGAGCGGCACGTGGGACTTTCTGGGGTCCTCCCTGCCGTTCAAGACTGAAGCTACCTTCTGCTGGACCGGTGGCCTGTCCGCGTGGCTCGGGGGTGGCAGCTACCACGAGATCGAATCCGATGAATTCTTCGAGAGCTTCGACGAGACGGACAAGGCCAGCATCAAGTCCAGGAGCACAGAAGGGCCGACGATAGACACCGTGATAGGGACCGTCAGCACGCACGAATTCGACATTCGTGGGGACAGGTCCGGTGGTGAGTTCAGACAGTGCATGGGCTTCTCCGTGGGCTGGGATCGGGGATTTGGTCTCGAGGGCGTCCATTATGGCAAGGCACTCGACTTCTACGCCTGCGGGGTGTCTGGCTCCTCAGTGGCGGAGCCCGGGTTGCGGCGTGCCCTGTCGGGCTTCAGCATTGAGGGCGAGTTCGAGGCGCTGGTGGAATAGCGCCGCAGTTGATGCCCGACTCACGGTGCGAAGGCGAAGCGACAGCCGAAGAGATCCTGGCCAGCATGATCAAGGCCTCACGCGTCTCGGGGCGCAAGCTCCGGAGACGGGAGCGTCAAACCGCATACCGACGAGCGCGGCACGCAGCATCCTGGACACTCACGAGGATCCTTGCGAGGGAACATGGGTGTTCCAGGCATTGGCCAGCGCGGAGCAAGCCGGTGACGTAACGGCCACCGGGGTGGAAGGCCGACCATGTCTTGACATGGCGAAAATAATTCTACATTTATAGAACTATGGAAGCGTCCCGTGCCATCGACCTCCTGCAGGCCCTTGCCCAGGACACCAGGCTTGCGGCCTGGCGGTTTCTCGTGAGGGCGGGGCCGGAGGAGACGCCGGCGGGAGTCATTGCCCGCCATCTCGACATTGCGCCTCCGGTGCTGTCGTTCCATCTTTCCTGTCTCGCGCGGTGCGGCCTCGTCGTGTCACGGCGCCATGGGCGCCACGTGATGTACGCGGCTGACCTCGACGTCATGAAGGACCTCACGGACTTTCTCGTCGAGGACTGCTGCCTGGGTTTCGATGCGGGGCTGGATCCCACAACCATCGTCACGGAGTCATGAGCCATGAAGCGCGTGCATGTCAGCGTCAATGTCGACAACCTCGAGGAAGCCGTGCGCTACTACGCGGCACTCTTCGGAGCCGAACCCGATGTCCTCAAGGAGGACTATGCCAGGTTCCGTCTCGATGAGCCCTCGATCAACTTTTCCATGACCTCCAGGGGACGCAGGACCGGCCTCGATCACATGGGAATCGATGTCGACAGCGAAGAGGAACTCTTCGAGGTGACCCAGCGGCTCGAGGCCGCCGGCCAGGCGACAAGCGAGATCGCGGAAGGCGTATGCTGCTACGCCCAATCCAGGAAATCGTGGTCAGTCGATCCTGCCGGCGTTCCCTGGGAGACCTTCCACACCAGTGCCGGCGCCACGGTCTATGGCACCGACCGGATCGATGACGGCGCCATCGCCGCCTCGGCAAGGGAGGACGGTCGCACGATCACCTCCGCGGCGCGCGAGGCGTGCTGCAGCTGAACCACTGCAATCGGGGGGCGTGCGCCATGCCGGCCTCCCGAGGGCGCCGGAGCCTGAGATTCTCCTTGCCTTCGAAGGGCCATTTCTGATTGTTTCGTGGCTTCTTGCAATCCGACAAGGGGGCCGCAATGGCTGACATGCTTCACCACTACTTCGGCGGCCGCCGGGTCGCCGGCAAGTCTGGCCGTTGTGGTGATGTGACCAACCCGGCGACCGGTGAGGTCATTCACCAGGTGCCGTTTGCCTCGAGTGGCGAGGTCGATGAGGTGATCGCCACGGCGTCCCGGGCACAGCCCGGCTGGGAGGCGATGACGCCGCAGAATCGCGCCCGCGTCATGTTCCGTTTCAAGGCCCTCGTCGAGGACCACATGGACGAGCTCGCGGAGCTCGTGTCGCGTGAACACGGCAAGACCCTGGACGATGCCAGGGGCTCGGTGACCCGCGGTCTGGAGGTCGTGGAGTACGCCTGCGGCATCGCCCAGATGCTCAAGGGCGAATACTCCGGCCACGTCGGCACCGGTGTCGACAGCTGGTCCCTGCGCGCGCCGCTGGGCGTCGTCGCCGGCATCACGCCCTTCAATTTCCCGGCCATGGTGCCGATGTGGATGTTCCCCATGGCCATCGCCTGCGGCAACACCTTCGTTCTCAAGCCCTCCGAAAAGGTGCCGTCCTGCGCCCTGCGCCTGGTCGAACTCCTGGAGAAGGCGGGGGCGCCTGAAGGTGTCCTCAATGTCGTCAACGGCGACCGGGAAGCGGTGGAGGCGTTGCTCGCCTCGCCGACGGTCCAGGCCGTCAGCTTCGTCGGCTCCACGCCCATCGCCGAACACGTCTATCGCACCGGCACGGCGAACGGCAAGCGCGTCCAGGCGCTTGGTGGCGCCAAGAACCACATGGTGGTGATGCCGGATGCCGATCTCGAGCAGGCAACCGACGCCCTGATGGGCGCCGCCTTCGGCTCGGCCGGTGAGCGTTGCATGGCGGTCTCGGTGGCCGTGGCGGTGGGCGACAGGGTGGGCGATGCCCTGATCGAGCGCCTGAAGCCGCGGGTCGAATCCCTGAGAATTGGCCCCTACACCGACAGCGAAGCGGACATGGGTCCGCTCGTGACGGCTGCGCACCACGCCAGGGTCAGCGGTTACATCGATTGCGGCGTCGAGGAGGGCGCCGACCTCGTCCTCGACGGACGCGGGTTCAGCCTGCAGGGATACGAGAACGGCAACTTCATCGGCGGATCGATCTTCGATCACGTGACGTCCGACATGCGCATCTACAGGGAAGAGATCTTTGGTCCGGTCCTGTGCGTGGTGCGCTCGGAGGACTACGAGGACGCGCTGCGTCTCGTCAACGAGCACGAGTTCGGCAACGGAACGGCGATCTTCACCCGCGACGGCGATGCCGCGAGAGACTTTGTCCAGCGTTCGCGCATCGGCATGGTCGGCGTGAACGTCCCCATACCTGTTCCCGTCGCCTACCACAGTTTCGGCGGCTGGAAGCGTTCACTGTTCGGCGATCACCACATGCACGGACCGGAAGGGGTTCGGTTCTACACCCGCCTCAAGACCGTGACGGAACGCTGGCCCTCGGGCATCCGCAAGGGGGCCGAGTTCGTCATGCCGGTCCTCCACTAGACCCATGGCGCTGAACACCACGGCAAGGCGGATGGTCGAGGAGGCCACTGCCGTCATCGAGAGCGTTCCCGTCGACGAAGCCCTTGCCCTCGTGCATGACGAGACCGTGCTGTTCGTCGACATCCGCGACGTGCGCGAACTCGACCGCGAAGGCATGATTCCGGGGGCCTGCCATGCACCGCGGGGCATGCTGGAGTTCTGGGTGGATCCGGAGAGTCCCTATCACCGGGACGTCTTCGCCAGCGACCGGAAGTTCATCCTCTACTGTGCCGCCGCCGCCCGCTCCGCCCTGGCGACGAAGACCCTGCAGGACATGGGATTCGGACCCGTTGCCCAGCTGGCGGGCGGGTTCGCCGCCTGGAAGGCGGCGGGCGGCGACGTGGTGGAACGCCCCCGCAAGTCCTGAAGAGCGGTGGCGGAGCAGCCATCCTGGCCGCTCCGCCACAACCTGATCGAGGCTCAGGCGTGCAGTTCCTGGGCCATGCGGGTGCCGTCGGGTGCATGGGTCTCATCCGGCGATGCGACCGCCCCGGGGTCGGTGTGCAACGACTTCACCACGCCGTAGGCCATCAGCAGCATGATCACGCTGACCGGCAGGGCCGCGGCGATCGATGCCGTCTGCAGTGCCGCCAGACCACCGGCCAGCAGCAGCACGGCGGCCACAAATCCCTCGCCAAGGCCCCAGACGATGCGGAAACGCTGCGGCGGATTGTCGGAACCCATGCTCAGCATGGTGGTGATCACCAGCGTCCCCGAATCGGATGACGTGATGAACCACGTCGCCAGGAGGAAGGTCGCCAGCGCGGCCATGATCCAGTTGAGCCAGTTGACTGCGCTGACCTGTGCGATGGTGCCGTAGAGCGCCGAAGGCAGATCCCAGCCCCGCACCAGGTCCGCGATGCCGGCGGTGCCCACGCCACCTGCCGCATTGAGCTCCATGTGCATCGCCGTCCCGCCGAAGATGCACAGCCAGAAGAAGGCCAGCGTCGTCGGAACGAACATCACGCCGACCATGAACTCCCTGATCGTGCGGCCGCGGCTGATGCGGGCGATGAACATGCCGACAAACGGCGCCCAGGAGATCCACCAGCCCCAGTAGAAGATCGTCCAGCCGCTCTGCCAGGCGGCGTTGGCTTCGTCGTTGAAGGTCTGGAAGCCCATGGGAATGACGTTCCACAGGTAGTCGCCCGTGGTGCTGACGAAGAATCCCAGCAGCCACTTGGTGGGGCCGCCGAAGAGGAAGAAGGCGAGCAGAACGACACTGAGCCAGATGTTCCACTCCGAAATGATGCGGATGCCCTTGCCGACCCCGGAGACCGCCGAGAGCGTGGCGACGATCGAGATGACGACGATGAGAATGATCTGCGTGACGATTCCCGGATCGACCCCGAACAGGTGGTTGAGACCGGCAGCCATCTGACTGACGCCAAGGCCCAGCGACGTGGCGACGCCGAAGACGGTGCCGAACACCGCCAGCAGATCGACGGCATGTCCGATCGGCCCATAGATGCGATCGCCGATCACCGGGTAGAGCGCCGAGCGCAGGGTCAGCGGCAGTTTCTTGCGAAAGCCGAAGTAGGCGAGGCACAGGCCGACGATCACGTACCCCGCCCAGCCATGGAAGCCCCAGTGGAAATAGGTGACCCGCATGGCGGCGGCGGCCCGCTGCTCATTCATGGCAGCCAGCCCCGCCTGGTCGGCAAAGGGGTTGTTGGGATAGCCCCACGGTTCGGTGTTGTCGAAATAGAACATCGGCTCGGCGATGCCGAAGAACAGCAGTCCGATACCGACGCCTGCCGAGAACAGCATGGCCAGCCACGAGAAGTTGGAGAACTCCGGTCGCGAGTCGTCGTCACCGAGCCGGATCGTGCCGAAGCGGCTGAACATCAGGTAGAAGCAGACGAACAGCATGATCACCAGGGCCATGATGTAGTACCAGTTGAGCGCATACTCGATCCAGCCACGCACCGCCTGGTAGACGCTGTTGGCGAAGTCGACATTGATGGCCGTGAAGACAACGAAGACGACCACCATCACCTTCGCCGCGATACCCATGCCCGAGTGCAGCCCCTTGAAAGGGCCACTCCGGGCCACCAGACTTGACTGTGTCATCGTGCATTCCTTTCGAAAGGCGGTGCATGGCACGGATTCGTGATCGTATCCGCCATTCAATCACAACGTTCCGCGCGGTTCACGCGCCGAGATTGGCGCTCTGGCCATTCCGGCTCGTCCGGCGAACGTGCAGATGATGCCGCCAACGATCATGGCCGTGCCGAAAACCCGCCATGTTCCGAAGCGTTCCCCGAAAACGAAAGCCGAACGATGAGCGTGACGACGACCGTTCCGGTCACGACGGTCGGTATCACCACGCTCGCCGGCAGGGACTCAGACCTGCCGGCGATACCGACGCACAGCCCCTGCAACCAGCACCCAAGCGCAGCGTGGGACGGACAGGCAAGAGACCTCGCCACCCTGGAAGGCGAGGGTCGCCGCAAGAATCGCCGAGGTCGCCAACGCCCCGGTCTGCAGGTAGATGGCAGCAAACGCCGTCGTGGTGGCTTCGGCGGGGACATGGTTCTCCTGAATCCCCTCTCAACAGAGTGTCGCCGGCATAGGCCGGCATCAAGATCGCCGGCACGAGCCATCACCCGACAGACCCCCTGATCTCCGGGAATTGCCCGGAACACACGTACACGTGTACCGGAGAGCGGACACATGCCAACGCATTGACGCGCCGCTCCCCATGACCTTCAGCATCGGATGCCGGAAGGGGGAATGTCGTCATGATGGAGCATCGCAGCAGGGTCCGTGGAACCGGCGGCATGGTCGCCGCCGGACACCCTGACGCGGTCAGGGCCGGAGCTCATGCCTTCGATGCCATTGTCGCCACCTTCGCGAGTTGTGGAGTCGAACCGGCCCCAGAGCGCCGCCGGCGGCGATGCGCGCCTTGCCGCACGAGAAGGCCGCCTGGTGCCAGTCGACGGACGGTTGCCTGAGGGCACCTGCAAATGCCCGCGAGGATATGCGCGAAGTCGACGACACACGCGACATCATGTCCTGCGAGACCCCGTGGACGAAGGGTCTCACGGCCGCAAGGGACCATCTCGCAGCGAGCGTTCCGGGCGCCGTCGCCGCCGCCTCGATCGGGCCCGGTTCCGGAAGCTTCGATCCGCTTGGCCGAACGCGGCATCACCATGACCTGGAACCGGCTGCTCCACATCTGCGAAGTGCACCGAGCCCAACACCCCGGCACCGAGCCTGGACGGTGTGGGCCCACGCCTGAAGTGTCGCATTTTCGGTTGCCATTGACAGACCCGGCGGATGCCGGAACACGCATCACGTTGCCACCTGTTCGCGCGCTGTCCGGCACACCTCTCCAATCGCGAACGCCCATGGCCAGGACCGACCTCCGCCTCCAGTGTGGTATCATCCGCAGATGATCAAACGCGCGTTCCCGACGGTGCCGTTGTCGCTTCCTGCGCATGACTGAAGCATTCGCATCATGTGTTCTCTCGGTCGGGGAACCTTCATCACCGCCGCCCGATACACGTGTCTGATGGACACGGTGAGCACCACACTATCCCGGATCGCATCCATTGCCATTCTCGGAGCCGTGACAGGCGCCCTGGCGGCCTTGGCAGCCATCGGCTTCGTCGAACTGATCGCCGTCCTGAACGACTGGCTCTTCATCTCGCCTCGCAGCCGCTTCATGGTGGACGATGCGCGGTGGCTGGCTGTCGCGACCATCGGCGTGCCGGCTGCAGGAGGGCTGATCGTCGGCATCATTCACCGGTACAATCCGGACCGGCGTTCCCACGGTCCTCCCGACGTCATCCAGGCTGTCCAGGGCCTGGATCCGCGAATACCGCTGCGCTCCGGATTCCTTTCCGCAACGGCCAGCATGGTGTCCCTTGGCGCCGGAGCCTCGGTCGGGCAATACGGCCCGTTGGCGCACCTCGGCGCGACCCTGGGATCCCTTGTAGCTGGCTGTGCCCGAAACACCCGCTGGATGGTGACGGTCGGCGTGGGCTGCGGTGTCGCTGCCGCCATCTCGACCGCATTCAACGCCCCGATCGCGGGAATTGTCTTCGCGCACGAGGTCATCCTGCGCCACTACTCCCTTCGGGCATTCGCGCCGATCACGGTGGCCGCGACGGTGGGCTACGTGTTCGCCAACATAGTGTTCGAGCGTCCACCCCTGTTTCGGCTGGAAACCGTCGACGCAAGCTCCGCCCCGGAGTTCGTCGGCTTCGTTGCCATCGGGGTTTGCGGCGCCTTCGTTGCCGTTCTGTACATGCGGGCGATCCTGTGGTCGGCCCGGCTTGCCCGAAGGGTGCCCGTGCCGGACTGCATCAAGCCCATGCTTGCCGGCGCTGCGTTGGGCCTGGCCGCCCTGTGGATCCCCGATGTTCTCGGTCTCGGCAAGGAAACGCTGAGGTTCGCGGTCATCGATCAGGCGTTCGGCGCCGGGGAACTTCTTGTGCTCGTCGTCGCGAAGATTCTGGCCACCGCGATGTGCCTTGGCTTCGGGTTCGCGGGCGGCGTGTTCAGTCCCGCCCTGCTCATCGGCGTCCTGTTCGGCGCGCTGGCGGGAAACGGGGCGGAGATGATTCTCGGCGACCTCTATTCGGAGATTGCGGTCTACGCGATCTGCGGCATGGTCGCGGTGACAAGCGCGGTCATCGGGGCGCCGCTGACAACGATCCTGATCGTCTTCGAGTTGACTCGTAACTACGATCTGGCGACGGCGGCGATGGTCAGCGTCGTCTTCTCGAACCTGGTCTCGTATCGAGTTTTCGGCCGTTCCCTGTTTGACGTACAGCTCCGCATGCGGGGTTTTGACCTCGCCGACGGACGACACAAGGCGATTCTCGACCGCCTCCTCCTCGAAGACTGTGTGAGCCTGGACTACACCTCGCTGTCGCCGGACGCGCCGCTCCACGAAGCGAAGGCGCGCCTCCTCGAGGCGGACAGGCACGAAGGCTACGTGGTCGACGCGAACGGCGTGTATCTCGGTACTGTCACGCTTGCCGAGCTTGAGCCGAGGCCGGCTGGCGAGGTTCGCGGACCGGAATTGACGGTCCGACAGCTTGCAAGACCCGAGTCCCTGATTCTCACGGCAAGAACGACGGTTTGGCACGCGATGGAACAGATGGGCGACTTCGTTGGCGAGAGCATTCCGGTGCTCGAGGCCGGCGATCACGGTCGCCTGTTGGGCGTCGTGTTCGAGGCAACCATCGTCAAGGCCTACCTCGATACAACGAACCGAATCAGGGAAGAGGAGAATGCGGGAGGATAGAGTACCCATGAGGCCACGGAAATCCGGAGCGGAATCTTGAAGGGGCGGCTTGTCATCCGCTGCGCCCTGCTCTGCATCGCTCTCTTCGGGCTGGCCGGACCGGCGACCGTCGATGCGTCAGACGAACAAGGCCGCACGATCACGGTGGCCACCTGGGGCGGGCCCTACGAGCGCAGCCAGGTCAAGGCCTACTTCGAGCCGTTCACGAAGGCAACGGGCATTCGAGTTCGCACCGAACGGTACGGGGGCGGGCTCACCGAACTTCGTCGACAGTCGGTCACAGGAGAGATTGCGTGGGATGTCGTGGACATGACCATGGCCGACAACCGCGCTGCCTGCCGACAGGGACTTCTGGAACCCATCGATCATGCGATTCTGCTCCCCGGAACCGACGGGATTCCGGCCGATGAGGACTTTCTCGATGGCGCACTGACCGAGTGCGGGGTCTCGCAGATCGTCTATGCCATGGTGACGGCGTTCAATCGAGACGCCTTTCCCGGAGAGCGGCCTGCCCGGATCGAGGACATCTTCGATGTGCAGCGGTTCCCCGGAAAGAGGGCTCTCCAGAAGGCCCCTGCGGCGAACCTCGAATGGGCGCTCATGTCGTACGGTGTGCCGCGCGAGGATCTGTACGAATTGTTGAGTACGGAGCGGGGTCTTCGCCTCGCCTTCAGGAAACTCGACCGCATCCGCGATCACGTGATCTGGTGGACATCCATCGAGGAACCGGTGGACCTGCTCGTGTCGGGCAAGGTCGCGATTGCCTCTCAGTTCAACGGACGCCTGTTCGATGCGGCGGTGGTTCACGGCCACCCCATCGAAATCATCTGGGATGCGCAACTCTACGAGTTCGGAGCGTGGGGCGTTGCAAGGGGCTCGCCACGCCGCGAGGAGGCGCTGGAGTTCATCCGCTTTGCCACCGGCACGGGGCCCCTGGCGGATCAGGCCGGATACATCTCCTATGGGCCGACCAGGCATTCTTCAATGAGGCTCGTGTCGACACATGCCGAAATCGGCGTGGACATGCGGCCTCATCTCCCGACCAGTTCCACAAACTTCAGGACCGCAATCCTCAAGGACACAGAGTGGTACGCCAGCCTTCACGACAGGATCAGTGCGCGTTTCGATGAATGGCTCGACCAATCGGAGACGAGTCACACGGACAAAGCGAACACCGGTGCGGATTCGGTGGCGCAGGACGATGGTTCAGATCATTAGGGCGGGTTGGTCCATCATGAGCCACCCTTTCCGCATGGCGGTACACCTTTCGCGGACACGCTCCTCGGCGGGCTCGCCCTGGCGCGATTCGGCTCGTTCCGGGGGCGTATCCTGTTTTCCGGCATGATCTCGGCGCCGCTGGTGATGTCCGAAGTGATCACCGGCCTGTCGCTGCTGGTGTTGTTCGATATCACGCTGCCCCTGCTGGCGCCGACAATGATCGCGGGCTGGCTGCTGGCCTTCGCCCCCTTATCTCGGCGGCCTCTTTCTCTTTCACGTCGTTCCTATTCTTGACAGATACGAAGTGCCGATCAGACTGCATTCCGCCAGGGCAAGCCCTGGAGAGAAAGCCACGAGCTGAAACCTCTCGTTGTGATCCCTGCGGGTTCGACTGCCGCCCGGCAAAGGCACAGCCCGCCGGCCGGACGTGAGTCGTGCATGGCGTGCGGCGACGTGGTGGAACGCCCCCGCAAGTCCTGAAGAGCGGTGGCGGAGCAGCCATCCTGGCCGCTCCGCCACAACCTGATCGAGGCTCAGGCGTGCAGTTCCTGGGCCATGCGGGTGCCGTCCGGAGCATGGGTCTCATCCGGCGATGCGACCGCCCCGGGGTCGGTATGCAACGACTTCACCACGCCGTAGGCCATCAGCAGCATGATCACGCTGACCGGCAGGGCCGCGGCGATCGATGCCGTCTGCAGTGCCGCCAGGCCACCGGCCAGCAGCAGCACGGCGGCCACAAATCCCTCGCCAAGGCCCCAGACGATGCGGAAACGCTGCGGCGGATTGTCGGAACCCATGCTCAGCATGGTGGTGATCACCAGCGTCCCCGAATCGGACGACGTGATGAACCACGTCGCCAGGAGGAAGGTCGCCAGCGCGGCCATGATCCAGTTGAGCCAGTTGACTGCGCTGACCTGTGCGATGGTGCCGTAGAGCGCCGAAGGCAGATCCCAGCCCCGCACCAGGTCCGCGATGCCGGCGGTGCCCACGCCACCTGCCGCATTGAGCTCCATGTGCATCGCCGTCCCGCCGAAGATGCACAGCCAGAAGAAGGCCAGCGTCGTCGGAACGAACATCACGCCGACCATGAACTCCCTGATCGTGCGGCCGCGGCTGATGCGGGCGATGAACATGCCGACAAACGGCGCCCAGGATATCCACCAGCCCCAGTAGAAGATCGTCCAGCCGCTCTGCCAGGCGGCGTTGGCTTCGTCGTTGAAGGTCTGGAAGCCCATGGGAATGACGTTCCACAGGTAGTCGCCCGTGGTGCTGACGAAGAATCCCAGCAGCCACTTGGTGGGGCCGCCGAAGAGGAAGAAGGCGAGCAGAACGACACTGAGCCAGATGTTCCACTCCGAAATGATGCGGATGCCCTTGCCGACCCCGGAGACCGCCGAGAGCGTGGCGACGATCGAGATGACGACGATGAGAATGATCTGCGTGACGATTCCCGGATCGACCCCGAACAGGTGGTTGAGACCGGCAGCCATCTGACTGACGCCAAGGCCCAGCGACGTGGCGACGCCGAAGACGGTGCCGAACACCGCCAGCAGATCGACGGCATGTCCGATGGGCCCATAGATGCGATCGCCGATCACCGGGTAGAGCGCCGAGCGCAGGGTCAGCGGCAGTTTCTTGCGAAAGCCGAAGTAGGCGAGGCACAGGCCGACGATCACGTACCCTGCCCAGCCATGGAAGCCCCAGTGGAAATAGGTGACCCGCATGGCGGCGGCGGCCCGCTGCTCATTCATGGCAGCCAGCCCCGCCTGGTCGGCAAAGGGGTTGTTGGGATAGCCCCACGGTTCGGTGTTGTCGAAATAGAACATCGGCTCGGCGATGCCGAAGAACAGCAGTCCGATACCGACGCCTGCCGAGAACAGCATGGCCAGCCACGAGAAGTTGGAGAACTCCGGTCGCGAGTCGTCGTCACCGAGCCGGATCGTGCCGAAGCGGCTGAACATCAGGTAGAAGCAGACGAACAGCATGATCACCAGGGCCATGATGTAGTACCAGTTGAGCGCATACTCGATCCAGCCACGCACCGCCTGGTAGACGCTGTTGGCGAAGTCGACATTGATGGCCGTGAAGACAACGAAGACGACCACCATCACCTTCGCCGCGATACCCATGCCCGAGTGCAGTCCCTTGAAAGGGCCACTCCGGGCCACCAGACTTGACTGTGTCATCGTGCATTCCTTTCGAAAGGCGGTGCATGGCACGGACTTGTGACCGTGCCTCGCCATTCAAGCACAGAACCATGCCGGATTCACGATGTGCGCATGGCACTCAGGCCTGATCGATACGCCCGGCGAACATGAAGACGATCCCGGCAACGACCAGGGCGGCGCCGGCAACCTGCAGGATTCCGAGCCGTTCCTGGAAGACGAGCACCGATACGATGAGCGTGATGACGACCGTCCCGGTCACCACCGTCGGGATCACCACGCTCGCCGGCAAGGGATTCGAGGCGCTGAAGATGGTGAGGTAGCAGATCTCGGCGATGCCGATGCAAACTCCGGCGCCGAGGGCCCAGAGATAGCTTGGCAGGGAGAGGCGCAAGGTGTGTCCGCCCTGGATACCGAGAACCGTGAGGAAGGCCATCGACGTGAGCAATGCGCCGGTCTGCAGGCAGACCGCGGCGAGCACGGTCGTGGTGGCTTCGGCCGGCACGTGATCACCTGAAACCTTGATCAGCAGGTTGTAGCCCACATAGGCCAGCGTCACGATTGCCAGCAGCACCATCATCGACATGACCGACTCCCTCAAATCCGTTCGGGGACTCTGTACCGAAGCGGGAACAAAGACCAACAGGTTGACTTCCGGTTGTCATGGCTACCAGCATCGGGAACAGGGATCCCGGAAGGTGCCGCCATGGTCGAAGGAAGCATGCATGCCAGACGCAGCGAAGCGCGTGGACGGGACGGCGTGGTCTCCGCCGGGCACCCTGATGCGGTCGCAGCCGCACTGACACTCCTGGAGGCCGGAGGCAATGCCTTCGACGCCATCGTCGGGGCGGCCTTTGCGAGCTTCGTCGTCGAGCCGGCCCAGTGCGGTCTGGGCGGCTATGCACGCCTGGCCGGTTTCGATACCCGTGCGCGCCGCCTGGTCTCGGTCGACGGCTATCTGAGGGCGCCCGCCGCCGCCCGCGAGGACATGTTCGAGATCGACGAATCGCGGGGACTCAAATACTACGAAACGCCATGGACCAAGGACCTGAAGGGCGAGAAAGGGCATCTCGCGACGGGCGTTCCGGGCGCCGTTGCCGCCATGTGGGAAGTCCACCAGCGCTGGGGGCACCTCGACTGGGCCCGTGTCCTGGAGCCCTCGATCCGCCTGGCCGAACACGGCCTTGCCGTGACCTGGAACCAGCTGCTCCACATCTGCGAGGTTCACCGGCTCATGCGCCGCTATCCGCCGATGCTCCGCCATTTCTGTCCCGGCGGCGAGCTTCCCCGGATCGGCGGCCAGTTCGGCGGCGCAACCGTCCTCGATCTCTCCGAACTCGCGCGCACGCTGCGTCTCATCGCCGATGAAGGGCCATCCGGATTCTACGAGGGCCGGGTTGCCGAACTCATCGAGCAGGAAGTCAGACAAGGCGGCGGCATCCTGACCGCCGAGGACCTGGCGTCCTACCGGCCGAAGGTGCTTGAGGAAACGCCGCTGGATTTCCACGGACTGGACTGCATCACCTGCTTCTGCCCGACGTCCGCCGAGTTCCTGAATCTCCTGGGGACCTTTGACCTTCGCTCGATCACCGGCGCCGCGTCACACCACCTGATGGCCGAGTGCATGCTGACCGCCTTCACCGACACCATCCACTGGTACGGTGACCCGGACTTCGAGGATACCCCCGTCGCCGCCCTCTCGTCGGCCGAGTTCGCCAGGCGGCGTGCCAGGGCAATCGATCCGCAAAGGGCCATGCCGCGGCCGCCGCAACCGGCCTCGGCCGATGATCTTGCGGTCTCCGGCCACGAAGCGCTCCCGCAGTCCGTGGAAACGACTCCATGGGCACCGAAGCTCGGAGGAACGACACAGGTCGCCGTCACCGACGGGAGCGGGAACATGGCGGCGCTCTGCATCAGCCTTTCGGATGCCCACGGTTCCCTCGTCTACTGTCCAGGCACCGGTGTGGTGCTCAACAACGGCATGCAGAACTTCGATCCCCGGCCGGGACGGCCGAATTCCATCAAGCCCGGCAAGATGCCGATTTTCGCCGCCCCCGTTCTCGTGGCCACACGCCAGGGCGAGCCCGTCTTCGCCGCCGCCGGTTCGGGCGGCTACCGGATCCTCACCGGTGTCATGCACACATTTGTCAACTGGGCCGTTCACGGCATGGACCTCAGAGCGGCCATCGAGGCTCCCAGGATACACTGCCAGAGCCGCGAGACCTTCGTCGACGAGCGCCTCCCCGCGGCCGTCATCGACGAACTCGCCGCCATGGGACACGACATCCGCCTCCAGCGCGACATGCCCGGCCTCAACGCCTTCGCCCGCGTCGCGGCCGTCGCCAGGGACCCCGCGGAAGGCCTCCTCACCGGCGCCGCCTGGCCCCCCTGGATCAACGACACCGCGGCTCTCTAGATCAACGCGCCTGCTGACAACGGGAAGCCAATGCTGCCAAGGCCTGGCGCGAATCGACGAGGTCACCAACAGGTTCCAGTCGAAGCCCCCGGTGATCCGTCAAGCCGCCTGTCGCAAGAAATGAGCCCCGCCTGCCTTCCCGATCGGAACGACAGGCGGGGCGAAGCCATCAGGCCTTCGTGAAACGCTTCCAGAGCATGCGCCCGTCGGGCGTGAGCGACGGAACGATGGTGTTGCGGTAGATGGTCGGCTCGAATTCATGGGTGATGAACCGGTAGCAGCCCGACTCTTCCATCATGTCCTGCATGGTCCGGTACATGCCGTCGCGCGCGGCAGGATCCATGGTGACGAGCGCCTCGGCATGCAGCGCGCCGAAGTCCGGGTTGTTGAACCGCTCCCAGTTCCACACGCCGACCTGTTGCGGCGTGAACCACATGGTGTACCACCCCGGATCGGGCTGGGAGGAGAAGCGCGAATAGAGAATCTGAAGCGACTTCCAGTCTTCTCCGGAACTTCGTCTCCCATGGTCCACCAGACGCCGGGGTCGTGCACGTTGATCTCGGCATCAATGCCGATGTCGGCAAGGTTGGCCTGGATCACCTGGCAGGCCGCCGTGTAGGCCGCCTTGTTGAGGGTGTCGATCCGGCACGAGAACCCGGATCCAAAACCGGCCTCCTCGAGCTGCTGGCGGGCATACTCCGGATTGCCCTCATAGGGAACGAGCGGTTCGGGACGGTGCCCGACAAGGCCCGGCGGGATGATGCCGTTGGCGGGAGCCGCCAGCCCGAAGTAGGCCGCTTCCAGGATCTGGTTGACGTTCACCGCATGCTGGATCGCACGCCGCACCCGGATGTCGCCCATCGCCTCGTTGTCGCGGTTGATCCCCATCCAGACGTACTTCAGCGAGGGATGCTGAACCAGCGTGGCATCCTCGGGCAGGCTCTCCATGAGGGTTTGCACCGAGGTGATCGGCACGCGGGTGACGTCGAGGTCCCCGGCGAGGAAGCCGACTTCGGCGGCCTGCTCGTCGACGATCGGGTAGACCTCGATGGTGGTGAAATCCGGATTGGCATAGGGGCCCGTGTAGCCTTGCCGCGCAGAGAGCGTGAGCTTCTGGGACGGTTGCCAGTCCGTGATCTCGTAGGCGCCTGACACCGCCGGCGGTTCTGCCTCGTAGCGCTTGCCGTCAAGCGCCTCGACAGCCGCCTTGCAGACGATCATGCCGCGCCCCGCGGGCATCGTCGTCGTCCACAAGGGTGCATAGGGCTCCTTGAGCACGATCGTCCCGCTGCGCTCGTCGTGGACATCGACACGATCAAGGGCGCTCCAGTCCTCGGCGTAGGGGGATGCCATCTCAGGGTCCGCGATCCTCTCGTACGAGTACTTGACGTCTTCGGCCGTCATGGCGCCAAAGCCGTTGGTCCAGCCAACGTCGTCGCGCAGGGTGAAGTTGATATGGGTGTCATCCACCTGGTCGATCTCGGCCGCAGCCTCATTCTCCCAGCCCCACTGGTCGCCCGGGGTCACCGAGACGAGGCCATGGAGCAGGCAGGCGTTCACGTCGGATTCGGGAGCAGACAGGATATAGCCGGGGTCGAGAACCTGGATGTCAGAGTAGTTCCTCACCCTCAGGGTATCGCCCGCTTCCTGGGCCTCTACGGAAGCACTGGCCATCGCCAGTGTTCCTCCGGCCACGCCCGCAGCCGTTGTTTCCATGAAACGGCGACGGGACAGTTTCAACCGATCACTGGACATGTGTCATTCCCCATGTTGTTGGCAAAAGGTATGCCAATGTTCAGCAGTCCGACAGGTCTTGTCCAGCGTCGAATCCGTTGACGCCGGCACCAGCCGATGATCTCCGGCAGGAGCATGGGATCATGGTCAATCGTCCACCGCCGCGGGCGTGCCAGCCATTGCCATGAGGACTTCGGGGCCTGACGGCCGTTCGACCGGGCTCGACGATCAGGCCGAGGATACGCCCTTCAAGCCCGGCATGGTCATGAGCCTCGACATTCCATACTGTAGGCGAGCAGCCCGGGTGGCCTCGGCATCGAGGACATGGTCCTCGTCGCGGCAACGGGATGCGAGAGTTTCGATGCGCTGTCCCGCAGACGCGCCGTTCGTGCGGGATGAGGATCCCTCAACGCATCCGCGGAGGAAGACAATGATCGACGGTGAGACCCTGCGCGCCATGCAGGCGCCTCTCAAGGACCGCTACCGCGACGAACCGGATGCAGCAGTGGTCACCCTTCGGGCCACGGGCAGTATCGGGCTCGACGATGTCACATGCAGCGTTGAGACCTCGAAGGCCATGATCCGCGCCGGCCTGCATCCCGCAACGGGAGGAGACGGCCTTGCCGCCTGCTCCGGCGACATGCTGCTCGAGGCCCTGGTGGCCTGTGCCGGCGTCACGCTGAATGCCGTGGCGAGCGCACTGGGGATCGCCCTCAGGGATGGCGCGATCACCGCCGAAGGCGATCTCGATTTTCGCGGCACACTCGGGATCGACCGCGACACGCCTGTGGGATTCCGGTCCATACGCCTTGGCTTCACCCTCGATACGGATGCCGATGACGACACCCTCGATCGCCTGATGAAGCTGACCGAGCGCTACTGCGTCATCTTCCAGACCCTGACATCACCACCTGCCATCGAGGTCTCGCGCGCCTCAACGCCCGCTGGATGACCATCCCGCGGGAACCGTCACCGACGGTCCTGGCGGAGTTTCATGGGCATGAACGGCGTCGGACAGACGCGCCCGGCAGGTCACGTCGCGAATGACCGGCCGGCAACCATCTCCTGATCCTCGAAAATCGAATCGGAGTCGGGAATTCTGGGAACGGGGGACCGCACGGGAAGGGCTTCCAGGCGGGGCTGCAGGGTCGGTTCGCCCCTCAGGATACGCCCATTGAACTCGTCGAGATCGAACGGTCCCGCGCTGGCAAGCGGCCAGGCATCGATCGCCATGTAGCACAGCAGGAGCAGGCGGCGGTCCCGGCGCAACCGGTTTTCCAGCGATCCGTGCAGCGTGCGCACGTGGTGTATCGTGATCGAACCCGCCTTTCCGGCGAGAGGCACCGCGTCATCGGCAAGCGCACCGAGTTCGCCGGCATGGCAGCTCCCCACGAAGAGACCCTCGTGGTGGTGATCGAGTACCGGCCCCCTGTGAGTCCCCGGAATCACCATCAACGGTCCGTTCTCCAGGGTGCAGTCGCCGAGGTAGAGACCGACGGCGAGCAGGTCATCGTTCGTATGGGGATAGAAGGCCCAGTCCTGGTGCCAGTCGATCGCCGCCTGGCCTCCCTTGGTCTTGATGTTCATCTTGGAATGGTCGAACCGCACGCCCGGACCGATGAGACATTCCACGATGTCGAGCAGACGTTCCTTGCGGGCGGCGCGGGCATAGGCCTCGTCGACCGCAACCGGATTCTTGATGCGCCGCACCACCGGGTGCTCTGCCGTGTGATGCGGCGCCAGGTCGAAGAGGGAATCGCTGTCAGCAACTCCCCGCGAGCGTTCGATGTAGCTGTCCGTCACGCGGTTGAGTTCGGCCACTTCGGCCGCGTCGAAGACGTCCTCGACAAGAAGATAGCCTTCACGGCGATAGAACCGTACCTCATCGGGCGTCAGCATGGGCATTCTCCTGCCGTATGCCGCGGCACATGTAGAGAGGAACGATGTCTTCAATCACCGGCAGCGGTCAACACCAACGAAAACGGCCCGGCAGGAACCGGGCCGTTTTGAACCAAGCTGGTACGCCTCACTCGCTGCGGGCGACACCGAGCAGCTGGATGAGCATGATGAAGAGGTTGATGAAGTCGAGGTAGAGCCTCAGGGCCCCGTGAATGGCCGACTTCGTCATCACGGCGCCGCTCATGTGGACGTCATAGCTCTGCTTGATGCGCTGCGTGTCGTAGGCCGTCAGGCCGACAAACACGATGACGCCGATGGCCGAGATCGCGAACTGGAGCGCGGAACTCTGCAGGAAGATGTTCACCACCATGGCGATGATGACGCCGATCAGCCCCATGAAGAGGAACGAACCCCATGCGGCAAGCGACCGCTTGGTGGTGTAGCCATAGAGGCTCATGGCGCCGAAGGTCACCGCGGTGATGAAGAAGACGCGGGCGATGCTCTCCTGCGTGAAGGCGATGAAGATCGTTGCCAGCGACAGCCCCATCAGGGCCGCAAAGATCCAGAAGACGGCCTGGGCAGAGGATGGAGACATCCTGTGGAGGCGGAAGGAGAACAGCAAGACGAGGCCAAGGGGCGCCAGCATGACCACCCACTGGAGAGGCGAACCAAACAGAAGGACTCCCAGCTGGGTGAGTCCGACGATGTCCCCCTGTGCGTTGGTGACAACCGAAAGTTGCGCCGTGCCGAAGGCGATGATGCCCGTGATGGCAAGCGCCACACCCATGTAGTTGTAGACGCGCAGCATGTAGCTCCGCAGGCCCTCATCATAGACGGCCGTTGTCCGGGTGAACGCAGCAGCGCGGGGTCCTGCGTTGCCGAAAGCCATGTTCTTCATCCTCAAGGTTGTGTCGTCGAGTGGTATGCCGGGCTCATGCCCGGTTCCCCTGTCAGTTATGTGTGATCCGGGGGCGGACCGTCAAGACCACATCGCAGTGCGCCTGGTCAGGCATTGCGCAGAATCGGAGCTGCCGGAGCCGAAAGCAGGGACCATCCCGACACGACGCCGGCGATCAGCGACACGCCGAGGGCGAGGAAGAGGAGGAAAAGAGTCGCTGACCACGGCATGACCCAGGCAAGATCAAGGGCAAAGGTCACGATCGCCCACGATGCCGCCGTCCCCACCACGAGCGCCGGAAGGGCGACCGCCATTCCCAGAATCGCGTGTTCGAGAGTGAAGACGGCCAGCACAAACGACCTTGTAGCGCCCAGAACCTTGAGAATGACCGCCTCCCCAAGGCGCCGCCTCTGTGCTGCGACGACCGTTTCGGCGATGACGATCAAACCGCTGGCGAAGGCGATGAAGGCGATGCCGCGAACGACCGCATCAACGCTTTCCAGCATGTCGCGAATGTCCTCGATGACGTGACGCACACTGATGATGGAGATGTTGGGAAACTGCCGGGCAAGTTCCCGGCGCAGCGGATTCTCGGCGTCGACATCGGCATAGAGCGTTGCGATGTGGGTGTGCGGGGCCGCCTCGAGCAAGCCGGGCGAGAACACGAGGACAAAGTTGAGGCCGGCGGACGTCCAGTCGATGTGCCGCAGGTTGGCGATCTCCGCCGTGATCTCCCTGCCAAGCACGTTGACGGTCAGCGTATCCCCGATGCCGACGTGGTACCCGGCAGCGAGCTCGGCATCGAAAGACAGAAGCGGCGGTCCCGTGTGGTCTTCCTCCCACCACTCGCCCGCAACGACGTCGGCGTTCTCCGGCGATCCTCTGTAGGTGACACCGACATCCGAGTTGATGGACCACATGGCATCGTCCTCAATCGTGGCGTCGGCCACCGGCACGCCATCGATGGCGATCACCCGGCCGCGCATGGCAGGGGAGGAGTCGAACGCCGTGACATCGTGACGGGCGGTCACCGTGTCGATGAACGGATCGATCTGATCGGACTGGATGTCGATCACGAAGAAGGCCGGAACCTTGCGGGAGGAGGCGACGTCGAGTTCTCTCGCGAGATTCGCCTCGACACCGGCGATGATCGCGAGAACGGCAAGCCCGGTTCCGAGCGCCACGGATACCGGAACCGTCCCCGCCCCCGGACGATGGAGATTGGCCAGCGCCAGACGCAAGGCCGCAAGGCGTGGTCTGCCGGCGGATCGCGCCAGACGGGATACTCCCTGGCCGACGAGTCGGAACAGCACGAGAACGGCAAGGATGACGCCACAATAGATGGCCGCAAAGAGAGGCTCGTTGCCCGCAGCGATGGCAATCGTCACCACGCCGCCAGCCAGGAGAACGACTGTCAGCCGGTCGCGCGGTCGCATCGTCGTGCCGGGAAGCCCGGAGACGCGGAACAGGCTGGCCGGAGAGATCTCCCTCGTGCGAAAGAGCGGAGGCAGCGCGAAGACCAGAGTGATGAGGATGCCGCAGGCAGCGGCAACAAGAAGCGGTCCCGGGTGAAGGTCCGGACTGATGGTGACGGGCAGCGCCTCGCCCGCGAGCCCGGCTGCCAGAACCGGAAGAAGTGCCCCTGCGATCAGCCCGGCGGCAATGCCGAATCCTGCCATGAGGGCGATCTCGAAGAGATAGCTGACGAGAACCAGCCGCTGTGAGGCCCCCAGGGACTTCAGCGTGGCAATGGTCGGCACCTGGCGGGCGAGATAGGTGGTCACGGCACTCGACATGCCGATCCCTCCAATCAGGAGGGCCGTCAGGCCGACCAGGGTGATGAAGAGGGAAAGGCGCTCGAGAAACCGGCGCAGCGACGGATTGGCGTCATCGGCGCTCCTGATGCGCCAGGTGGCTTGCGGAAAGGTCTGACGCAGGTCGGCGATGACGCCTGCCACGTCGCCGGACTCATCGAGCCTCATGCGCACGTGGTGACGCACGAGACTGCCCGTTCCGGCGATACCCGCGGAATCCAGCATCTCGAGCGACACAATGACCCGCGGGCCGAGGCGGAAGGGAGCACTGGCCCGATCAGGTTCATCGACAAGAGCCGCCACGATGGGAACTGCGGCCTCTCCCAGGGAAAACGACGAGCCGACCACGAGACCGGTGGACTCGAGGAAGTCCCCGTCGACGATGGCGCCCTCCGCAAGGGCGTTATCCAGCGGGATCGCGGGATCGATGAGCGCCTCGCCGTAGAGTGGCCAGCTGTCATCGACGGCCCGAAGGTTCACCAGCAGCGGTTCGCCGTCCGGGGGCCTTGCCATGGCGAAGAGATCGGCCGACCGCGACAGTGCACCACGCGCTTCCAGCCAGCGGATCTGTTCGTCGTCCGGGGGCGTGAAGGTCGTGCGCAATGCAATGTCGCCGCCCAGAATGACACGCCCGTTCTCGCGCAGGCTCTCCACGAGACCGGCGCCGAAGCTGCCGACACCCGCTATGGTCATGACCCCGAGTGCAAGGGCGAAGACGGCCAGCAGGAACCTCTTCCTGCCGCCTTTGAGATTCCGTCGGGCGATGGTCCAGGCCAGCGCGGTCACGTCAGCTCCCGGCAGGCGCCGTTCTCGATGGCCACGGTACGCCGGCAGCGTCGCGCCAGGTCGTGGTTGTGGGTGACCAGCATCAGCGTGGCCCCGGCTTGCGCGACAACCTCGAACATCAGGTCCGTGACCGCCGAACCGGTCTCGGTGTCGAGATTGCCTGTCGGCTCGTCAGCCAGCAGCAGCGGCGGACGGTTGACGAGGGCGCGGGCGAGGGCCACGCGTTGCTGCTCGCCGCCCGAAAGCTCCACCGGCAGGTGCCCCGATCTCGTCTCCAGCCCGGTTTCCGCAAGCACGCGCCGCGCCTTCGGGATGGCATCGGCGTCGCCGGCCAGTTCAAGGGGCAGGGCGACATTCTCGAGTGCCGTCATCGTGGCGATCAGGTGGAAGGACTGGAAGACGATGCCGATCGTCCGTCCGCGGAACTTCGCCAGCTCGTCCTCGTCGAACGCGGCAAGATTCCGGCCGGTGATCTCGACCGTCCCGGATGTCGGCCGTTCCAGTCCCGCAGTCAGCGCCAGGAGCGAGGACTTGCCGGAACCCGACGGACCGATGACGGCGAGATGGCACCCTTCCTCGACGGCAAGGGAGACATCCCGCAGGATGGTGACCGCGCCGGCGGCGCCGGTGAGCCTCAAGTGGAGGCTGCTCAGTCGGACAACGGGATCGGGCATCGCGGATGAAAGAGGTTGGCCGCATGGCGGTTCTGATCGCAGGACTCCTGGCGAGTGTCCCCGCGGCAAGCGCCGAAATCCGTGTACTGGCGCTCGGCGACAGCCTCACGGCGGGCTACGGCCTTCCCGCCGCCGACAGCTTCGTCGCCCGTCTTGGCGCCGCCCTGGACCTCCTGGATCACGACGTCAGGATCATCGATGCCGGTGTCTCCGGTGACACCACCACCGGTGGGCTGGCACGTCTGGAATGGGCGCTTTCCGGAGGCGTGGATGCGGCGATCGTGGCGCTTGGCTCCAACGATGCCCTGAGAGGTATCGATCCGGGGGTCAGCCGGGCCAATCTCGACCGGATCCTCTCCGTTCTCGGGCAACGGAACATACCGGTGCTGCTCGCCGGCATGGCCGCGCCGCGCAATCTCGGCACCGACTACGTCGCAGCCTTCGATGCCATCTATCCTGAACTCGCCGATCAGCATGGAGCCATTCTCTACCCGTTCTTCCTTGATGGTGTGGCGATGGTCCCGTCACTCAACCAGGATGACGGCATCCACCCCAACGTCCGGGGGGTGGAGGTGATTGTCGAGAGAATGGTGCCATATGTAGTCCGGCTTCTCGAACGCGCAACCTCCAGATCATGACGCCACCCCTTTTCATTGCCGTCACCGTGCCGTGCACCATTGCCGCGAGACTGGCGGCACTGGGAGGCGGCATTCCGGGCGGACGCCAGGTGCCGGCGGAGAACATGCACATCACGCTGCGCTACCTCGGCGAGATCGAATCCATGCTGGCCGACGAGATCTGCGAAGCCCTTGCCACCGTCAGTCATGCGCCGTTCACGCTGAAGGTGTCGGGTGTCGGCTTCTTCGGCAAGAGGCGCGACCCCCGCCTTCTCTATGCCGGAGTCCGTCCGCAGGACGACCTGGTGATGCTGCACCACAAGGTGGAAGGTCTTCTGCTGCAATTGCGTCTCCCGCCGCGCGAACGCAAGTACCACCCGCACATCACCCTTGCCCGCCTGAAGAATGCCTCGCCGCAGCGCATCGGTGAATTCGTGGCCGCCAACAACCTCATCGAGTCACCGCCTTTCGAGATCCGCTCCTTCGCCCTTCACGAGAGCCATAGGCGCAGCGACGGCTCCCACTACCGCATGATCCGTGAGTACGCGCTGGTTTCATGACTCCTGGCAACCGTGTCGGCGGCATCCGGGAGCGGACCTTGGCGTCCCTGGGCTACCGCGACCAGCCGCCCATGATGAACTGTCCGGAGGTCAGTCTGCTGTTCTGTGGACACCACGAGCCATGGCTTCGATGTGCCAAGTCAAGACGTGGTGTTGATCCCCGTAGTTCCGGGGAGATCGAAGACACGGCGCAACAGCCACGTGGTTTCGAGCATGACGGCCTTGCCCACCGGGATATCACCCTCACCGATTGTCGCTCTCGCCCTGATCAGAAACGCCTCCGGTCAGGCATCGGACAACGGCATTGGGGTCAACGGTGCGCATGCCGACGCCGTGATTCTTCCAGGATTCCCACCTCCATATCAGCGAGGGATCTGGGCGGAGCATCGCCAGCCAGGCACCCGAAGACATCGTCTGGTCGGGTCGCCGCAAATGCGGGCTCGGGCTTGAGCAGCACGCCCTCAGCAGTGCTCTCGACCGTCAGGCGGGTTCCGGCGCACCAGCGCAGCGTCTCGCGGACCGCCTTGGGCAACGTGATCCGACCCCTCGTCGAGACGATGGTGGTGAGCTTGTCGAGCACAGCCATGCCGATTGTTCTCCGACCTATGTGCCGTTGAGTCGAGTGCAAGATGCATCTTGGGAGATGTTGAGCCAAGTGCGATTCTCAGGCGTACCGCGCCGGTTGATGACACAAGCTGTCGTGGCCGTCGGCACGACAGACCGAAATCCGCCAGCAGGTGTTCTATGGGTGATGGCCTGGCGATACCATGACCGGAATCAGCAACGCGTGAACCCGATGACCGACATGCCGACCAATTCACCGATCGTCGCCGCCTGGCTGGAGAGAACCAAAGGTTCGCGCGATCTCGCCCGCGAGGCCGGCGGGATCTTTCCCAGTGGCGTGACCCACGATTCCCGGTACCGGGAGCCCTACGGACTCTACGTCGATCACGCCAGGGGGAGCCGCAAGTGGGATGTCGACGGCAACGAGTATGTCGACTTCTTCGGTGGTCACGGCTCGCTCATCCTCGGGCACGGCAACCCGGCGGTCATGGAAGCGGTGAGACAGGCCGTTGGCGAGGGCACCCACTTCGGTGCTGGTCACAGGGCGGAAGTGCGCTGGGGTCGCACGGTGTGCGATCTTGTGCCCTCGGCGGAACGCGTGCGGTTCGTCTCCTCGGGCACCGAGGCAACCCTGATGTGCCTGCGTCTCGCCCGCGCGTTCACAGGCCGGCGCAGGGTGCTGCGCTTCACCCATCACTTTCACGGCTGGCACGACCATGTTGCCTCGGCCCGGGTCTCGAGCGGCGGTGACCTTGCGGCGGGCGTCGTCCCGGGAGTCGAGGAGGATCTCCTCGTGGTCGAGGCCGGCGACCACGCCGCACTGCGGGAAGCGTTCCGCACCCACGACGACATCGCCGCTGCCATCATCGAACCGACGGGCGCCACGTTCGGCCGGGTACCGGTCGATCCGGATTTCGTCCGGCGCTTGCGTGACGAGACAGATCGTCACGGAGCCCTCCTCATCCTCGACGAGGTCGTCACCGGATTCCGCGTCTCGCCGGGCGGTGCCCAGACGACGCTCGGAATCACGCCCGATCTCACGGCCCTGGCGAAGATCCTGGCAGGCGGTCTTCCCGGCGGCGCGGTGGCCGGACGGAGGGATGTCTTGGACATGCTCGATTTCGAGGCCACGCACCGGGATGGCCGCGTCAAGGTCGACCACTTCGGCACCTTCAACGCCAATCCGGTTTCGGCCGCCGCCGGTATCGCCGCCCTGGACCAGATCGCCGACGGCGCCATCTGCGCGCGCGCCAGCGCCAACGCAGCCGCGCTGCGGGACGGCATCAACCGCGTCGTCAGCGAAACCGGTGTCTCCTGGGCCGCATACGGAACCCATTCCTCCTTCCACATCTTCCTCAATCCCCGCCGCCTCGACGTGGCGCCGGGTTCCCTCGACGATTCCGGCGTGTCGCCCGATGACCTGCTCTACCTGCCGAAGCCTCTCGCCACCCGGTTCGATCTCGCCATGATGCTGGGCGGCGTCACCATGGGCGGATCGCCCGGCGGCTACGTGTCGGGCGTCATGGATGGCGCCGATGTCGACGTGACGGTGGACGCGGTGCGCGATGCCATCCGCATGCTGCGCGCCGAGGACGCACTGTGATCGCGTAGCGCGCCCTTGCCCACGCGCCGACTGGCGGTGCTGTCTTTCTGCCGCAACCGATACAGGTTCCGGGACGCTGACGTGTCGTTTCCGCAGCCCCGTCTGCCGCTTCGCCGAAGATCTCGATGTCCTTCATCAACTGAAAGATCGAGCCGACGGTTCGTGTCGAGACCGGCCTGCTCTCGTTGTTGGGTGAAGGACAGTGCTCTGCAGGCAGCCTTCGGCATGTGCCGCAATCGGATCTCGTCACTGTCGCGCATACTGGACAACCGCCTTGTCGAGGACGTCCTGGCGGAAATAGCGGCTCAGATCCTGAGGCGTTCGCAGGTCGACTTTCCGTCCACCGAACAATGCGGACAGTTCAATCTCGAGTCCGGCGATGCCGAGCAGGCCAGGGGATCGTCCCTCCACGAACTCAACCAGCACATCAACATCGCTGTCGGGACCAAAATCCGCTCGCAGTGCCGAACCGAACAGTGCAAGCCAACGGATGTCATGCATCCGGCAGAAAGCAGCGAGTTCCGCTTTCGGGATCGACAACTGCGGGTTGATACCTGGCGCTGTCATCTGAGCATGTCCAATTCAAACGTCGTTTTCCTGGACGGGTTCCGTTTCCCGTTCGTCGTCATCGTCCAGGGCGGAACCCCTGGTGCGGAGGCAGTCTGGCCGTCTCCACCCAAGGTATCCGACGGTTCCGGTCATCAACGCTGTTGAGGGATCGGAGGTTCCGCTCGTCCGGGTGCACGGGGAGCGGCATCATCACTCGCTCTCGAGGCGTTCCATGTCGTCGTCCGACAGTCCGAAGTGGTGGCCGATCTCGTGGATGATCGTGTTGTGCACGAGGTCCTCGAGGGAGTCGTCGCCTTCGGCCCAGGCATCGAGGAGCGGGCGCCGGTAGAGATAGATGCGGTTGAGGTCGTCCATCACGTCGTGGCCGGAGGCCTGGTCGAGGGAAATCCCTTGGTAGAGCCCGAGGAGACCGAATTCGCTGTCGATGCCAAGGGAGTCCAGGACTTCCGCTTCGGGGAACTCGGTCACGAGAATGGCGATGCCTTCGATGCGGGCCTTCAGGTTTTCGGGAATCATGGCGATTGCGTCGTCGGCGATCGCCGCGATCTCGTCGGCGTCGGGAGGTGGGCCGAAACGTCGCGTCATGGGGCCCGGACCATAGCCTCTCTTGCCGAAGCGGCCAACTCGCCGGACAATCGGCGGCGGATGGGGACCAAGGGGGACCGTTCAGTGGCCGACACGCTCGCTCAAGGAACGCTCGACGAGGCGCTCGCCTCCCTGCCGGACTGGGCCGTGGCCGACGGCGGGGCGGCGCTGGAACGGTCCTACCGCTTCAGCGACTTCATGACGGCGTTCGGCTTCATGGGCCGCGTCGCCGTCTACGCCGACGTCGTCGATCACCATCCCGAGTGGTTCAACGTCTACAACCGCGTCGACGTCACGCTGACGAGCCACGATGCCGGCGGCATCACGCGCCGTGACATCGCGATGGCCCGCTTCATGGACCGTGCGGCCAGGAAGTCGGGAATGCCGGCGCGCGAGACCGGTGGCAGCTGATGAACGACGTTCTCTGGTCCCCTGGCGAGGAGCGCCGGGAGGCAACAGCCCTGAATCAGTTCCGGCGCCTGGCCGAGGAGGCGAGCGGACGGTCGTTCCCGGACTACGAGTCGCTGTGGCGCTGGTCCATCGATGACCGGGCGTCCTTCTGGGCGCTCGTCTGGAGGTTCGCCGGTGTCAGGGCGTCCCGAGGATGGGAGACGGTTCTCGAGAATGGCGATGCCATGCCCGGGGCCCGCTGGTTCACCGGGGCCCGCCTCAACTATGCCGAGAACCTGCTCTGCAAGCGCGACGACACCATGGCCATCGTGTGCCGCGGAGAGGGTGGCCGCCGGCGCGCCATGACCTTCGCGGATCTCCACGACGCGGTCGCGGCCATGAGCGCCTGGCTCGGCAAGCAGGGAGTCCGCCGCGGCGATCGTGTCGCGGGGTATCTCCCCAATCTGCCCGAGACCATCGTCGCCAAGCTGGCGACGGCCAGCCTGGGCGCGGTGTGGTCGTCCTCGTCGCCGGATTTCGGAACCAGGGGCGTCCTCGACCGCTTCGGCCAGATTGACCCGAAGGTGCTGATCACCGCCGACGGCTATCTTTATGGCGGCCGCCATTTCGACAGCAGGCCAAGGGTGGCGGAGATTCTGGATGCCATGCCGGGCATCGGGCACGTCGTCGTCGTTCCCTGGGCGGACCAGGACTGCGACACGGGGGGTCTGCGGGATGCCGTGACCTGGAAGGAGGTGATGGCGACATCCCATGACGGCATCGACTTCGAACAGGTGCCGTTCGATCACCCCCTCGCCATTCTCTATTCCTCGGGCACCACGGGCGCGCCCAAGTGCATCGTCCACGGGCATGGCGGCACCCTCCTCCAGCACCTCAAGGAACATCGGCTGCATTGCGACATTCGCGACGGAGACCGTCTGTTCTACTTCTCGACCTGCGGCTGGATGATGTGGAACTGGCAGGTGAGCGCCCTGGCGACGGGGGCCACCCTGGCGATCTACGAGGGTCATCCGGCATCGCCGGACGGCCATGTCCTGTGGGACTTCTGCCAGGAGGAGCGGTTCACCGCATTCGGCGCCTCGGCAAAGTACTTCGCGGCCATCGAAAAGGAGGGGATCCGGCCGGCCCTGAGTCACGATCTCGAGGATCTCCGCCTCGTTCTCTCCACGGGCTCGCCCCTGGCGCCAGGGAGCTTCGACTACATCTATCGCGACGTGAAGGAGGATGTTCAGCTGGCGTCGATATCCGGCGGAACGGACATCATCTCCTGCTTCGTTCTCGGCAACCCCGAGGGCGCCGTGCGCCGCGGGGAAATCCAGGCGCGCGGTCTCGGCATGGCCGTCGACATCTTCGATGACCGCGGCAACAGCCTCCCTGCCGGCCGGACAGGTGAACTCGTGTGCACGCGGCCCTTCCCCTCCATGCCGGTGGGATTCTGGAACGACGACGACGGCAGCCTCTACCACCAGGCCTACTTCGACACGTTCGACAACGTCTGGCGGCACGGCGATTGGGCCGAGATCACGGCCGCCGGCGGCATCGTCATTCACGGACGTTCCGACACCGTGCTCAATCCCGGCGGCGTGCGCATCGGCACCGCCGAGATCTACCGCCAGGTGGACATCTTCGAGGAAATCCAGGAGAGCCTCGCCGTCGGCCAGGATGTGGCCGGCGATGTCCGCATCATTCTCTTCGTGGTCATGCAACCGGGCCATGAACTCGACGACGACCTCGTTTCCAGGATTCGCACGCGGATCCGGACCCACGCGTCTCCCCGCCACACCCCGGCACGGATCGTCGCGGTGGCCGACATCCCGCGCACCCGGTCCAACAAGATCAGCGAACTCGCCGTGCGTCACGTCATTCACGGCCGGCCGGTCGCCAACACCGAGGCCCTTGCCAATCCCGAATCGCTGAGCCTCTTCGAGAACCTGGAGGCCCTGAAGGACTGAATATCGCCACACGATCCCCTGCCGGATGTGACAAGGATGGGAATGTCCCTCTTCGAGAGGTGGCAGGGGTGGGCGTGAATCGGCGGGATGATCTGTGCTATGGATTTCAGATGGTGACGACACCCACAACCACGACACGGGACGGAACGGCTGTCATGAACCTGAGTTCGCGCATCTTCTCATGCTGTCTGCTGGTTCTCGCACTCCTCGTGCCGGGGCCCGAAGCCGGGGCCGAGGAGCCGAAATCGCTGGGCACCTTCCGGGACTGGTCGGCCTTCGGCTACACCGATGGCGACACGCTGGTCTGCTTCATCGCCAGCCAGCCGACGAAGGCGGAAGGCAACTACACCCAGCGCGGCGACATCTGGATACTCGTCACGCATCGTTCTCCGGCAGGCGAACGGGATGTCGTCCAGGTCCGCACGGGCTACAACTACATGGAGAATGCGCCGGTCACGGTGACGATCGGCGACGAGACCTTCACCCTGTTCGGCGAGGGCGAGAGCGCCTGGGCATTCACCCGCCATGACGACAGGGACCTCGTGACCGCCATGAAGGCCGGTGTCCGCATGGTCATCGAGGGGCGCTCCTGGCGGGGCACCGTGACCACCGATACCTACTCGCTGCTGGGCTTCACGGCTGCCTACGACGTCATCAGCCAGACCTGCGCCGAATGACGGGTGACCGGGTGAATCTCATCGGACTGGACCGGAGCGAACTTGCTGACGTCGTCGCCGGTCTCGGTGAGGCCCCGTTCCGCGTCAAGCAGCTCTGGCACTGGATCTATTGCCGCGGGGTCACGAATTTCGCGGACATGACCTCCCTGTCGGGAGCCTTGCGCGAGAGATTCGCGGCGTCCTTCAGTCTCGACCGGCCCGACGTGGTGCGCCACCAGAAGAGCGCGGACGGGACCATGAAGTGGCTGCTCGGCATGGACCGGCGCCACCTCGTCGAGAGCGTGTACATCCCGCAGGACGACAGGGGCGCGCTCTGCATGTCGTCCCAGGTCGGCTGCACGCTGACCTGCAGGTTCTGCCACACCGGAACGCAGCGTCTCGTGCGCAACCTGGAACCCGGAGAGATCGTCGGCCAGTTCATGCTCGCCCGCGATACCCTGGGCGAGTGGCCGGCTCCGCTGGACGGCAAACGGCTGCTCTCCAACATCGTCATGATGGGCATGGGAGAACCGCTCTACAATTTCGACAACGTCAAGACGGCCCTCGCCATCATCATGGACCCGGAAGGGATCGCCCTGTCGCGCCGGCGCATCACGCTGTCGACCGCGGGCGTGGTGCCGATGATGAAGCGATGTGGCGAGGAACTGGGCGTCGATCTTGCCGTCTCCCTGCATGCGGTCAACGACGAAGTCCGCACCCGTCTCGTCCCCCTCAACAGGAAGTACCCGATCGGCGAGCTTCTCGATGCCTGCCGGGCCTACCCCGGAGCCGGCAATGCGCGGCGCATCACCTTCGAGTACGTCATGCTCAAGGACGTCAACGATTCGGATGCCGATGCCCGCGAACTGGTCCGCCTGCTCAAGGGAATCCCGGCCAAGGTCAACCTCATCCCGTTCAATGCCTGGCCCGGAGCCCCCTTCGAATGTTCTCCGGCCAGGCGGATTGCCTCCTTCGCCGGCATCGTCAATGACGGCGGTTATTCCGCTCCCGTCCGCCGACCGCGCGGACGCGACATCATGGCCGCCTGCGGACAGCTCAAGTCCGACACGGTCAAGATGCCCCGCAGCGCCATGACATCCGCCCCGCTCCCTGCCTTGTGAGGAACCGATGGACAAGCGACACAGCTGGCCCGACAACCACTGGAACTGGCCGATTGCCATCAACCACAAGCACGGTGTGCGCTGTGGCTCGATGATCTGGCTGGGAGGCCAGGTCGATCTTTCTCCCGACGGAGTGGTCCGCAATCCCGGGAACATCGAAGCCCAGACCGGCAATGCGATGGCCTATCTCGTCCGGGTCCTGGAGGATCTCGACTGCGTGCCGGAGGATCTCGTCACGCTTCTCATATTCTACGTCAACGATGGTTCCCTCGACGAACCGGATGTTCTCGCCATGGTGGCGCGTCATCTCCCGAACGACTGCCGTCTCACCGTCAACGCCGTTCCGGTTCCCTGGCTCGCCTACGACGGTCTCATGATCGAGATCGAGGGCTATGCCATGCGCCGCGAGGACGGCACGCCGACGCGCAGGGACATCGCTCCGGGACGGTCCGGCTCTCCGCTTGCAGCACCCTGGGTGGAGGGGCTGCGGTCGGACAGCATGATCTTCGTGTCGGCGCAGTACCCCTTCGACGGCGACGGCCACGTCGCGGCAGGGGGCGACATCGTTGCCCAGACCAGGCTGGTCATGGAGCGCGCAGGGCACGTCCTCGATCACTTCGGCGCCCGATTCGACGACGCGGTCAAGATCAACCGCTGGTATGCCGGCGGCTCCGGCATTGCCGACTTCGAGGCAGCCGCCCTCGCCTGCGCGGCACATTTCAATGAGCCCGGACCGGCCGCCACCGGCGTCCCCATCCCACGTCATGCCGACCGCGACGTCCTCATCAAGATTTCCATGGTCGCCATGCTCGGCGAGGATGGCGAACATCTCGAGCGCACCCACGTGTGGCCCGACAGTCTGTGGGACTGGCATGTGCATCTTCCCTACAAGCACGGGCTCAAGTGCCAGGACATGATTTTCCTTGGCGGCCAGGTCTCCCTCGACCGGCAGGGCACGGCGGTTCACCCGGACGATCTCTCGCGCCAGACACACCAGGCGATGATCCATATCGGCACCATTCTCGAAGCTCTCGGGGCCGGCTACGACGACGTCTGCAAGGTCACGACGGTCTACAAGGGCGATTGCGGCGCCGAGGCGCTCAACGCCAACCTGCCCATCCGCTCGTCCTACTTCCACGACCCCGGTCCCGCCTCCACCGGCGTGCCGCTTCCGGTCCTGGCCTACGATTCCATGGTGATCGAGATCGATGTCTTCGCCATGAAAGGGTCCTCATGAGCGATGTCAGGAAAGTCGTCCTCGCCTACTCCGGGGGACTCGACACATCGGTCATCCTGCGCTGGCTCCAGGACGCCTGGCAGTGCGAGGTGGTGACGTTCACGGCGGACCTCGGACAGGGCGAGGATCTCGAGCCCGCTCGCGCCAAGGCGGCCATGATGGGCGTGAAGGAGATCTTCGTCGAGGATCTGCGCGAGGAGTTTGCCCGGAACTTCGTATGGCCGATGTTCCGGGCCAACGCTCTTTACGAGGGCGTCTACCTTCTCGGCACGGCGATCGCCCGGCCGCTCATTGCCATGCGCCAGATCGCGATCGCCCATGAGACAGGCGCCGATGCGGTGGCCCATGGCGCGACGGGCAAGGGCAATGACCAGGTCCGGTTCGAACTCGGCTACCAGGCGCTCGATCCCGATATCAGGGTGATCGCCCCGTGGCGCGAATGGGACCTCGGATCGCGGACGAAACTGATCGCCTACGCCGAGAGCCGGCAGATCCCCATTCCCCGCGACAGCCGGGGCGAGGCCCCCTTCTCGGTCGACGCCAACCTCCTTCACATATCGGCCGAGGGAAAGGTCCTGGAGGACCCGGCGTCGGCGCCTCCCGATCACGTCTGGTCACGGACCGTCTCCCCACAGGACGCTCCGGATGTTCCCACGGACGTGGAGATCGCCTTCGACAAGGGCGATGCCGTGGCTGTCGACGGCGAGGACCTGTCGCCGGCGAACCTGCTCGCCCGTCTCAACGATCTCGGCGGCGCCAATGGCATCGGCCGTGTCGACATGGTGGAGAACCGTTTTGTCGGGATGAAGAGCCGCGGTGTCTACGAGACACCGGGAGGCACCATCCTGATCGCCGCCCACCGGGCCATGGAGTCGCTCACCCTCGACAGGGGTGCCGCCCATCTCAAGGACGAGCTCATGCCGCGGTATGCGGAACTCATCTACAACGGATTCTGGTTCTCGCCGGAACGCGAGATGCTCCAGGCGCTCATCGACCGCAGCCAGGAACACGTCTCCGGAACGGTGCGCCTGACCCTCTACAAGGGAAACGTCACCGTGACCGGACGCCAGTCACCGCACTCGCTCTACAGCCTGGCCCACGTCACCTTCGAGGAGGACGCCGTCTACAACCAGCGCGACGCCGAGGGGTTCATCCGCCTCAATGCGCTGCGCCTCGCGCTGGCCAGCAAACGCGTATCGAAGGCTCCCGTGGTCCCTCCGACCGGCACCAAGCGGCCACGTCAACAGCCATGACAGGACGATCCACGGAGAAGCCTGCGCGTTCGGATTCCCGCACGGCTCGGGTCTTGCAGCCGGCAAGGGTGGCATGGTTTGCCACCCTTGAGGTAGGGTGGAGCAAACCCAACAGGGAATTCGAACATGCCAGCAAGCCATGCCCGAAACGTCGCGCTCACGCACGAACTCGCCCGGTTCGTCGACGATCTGGTAGCCGGCGGCGCCTACAATAGCGCAAGCGAGGTGGTGCGCGATGCGCTGCGTGAGCTCCAGCGTCGCACACGTGCCGACCAACTGACCGAAATCCGCGCGCGGGTCGGCATCGGGCTCGACCAGCTCGACCGCGGCGAGGGCCGTAGCGGCGCACCTGACGCCGTGATTGGCGACATCTTCAAGGAGGGGACGCGCCTGCACCGCGATCGATGAAGACGGTCGTCTTCGCGCCCGCCGCGCTCGACCGGCTGGCCGAACTCCTCGCCTGGACCGTCGAGCGGTTCGGCGCCGCGCAGGCGGAGGCCTATGGGGCGCGGCTCGCGGGGCGGCTGGAGGCGCTCGCCGCGGGCGAGGGGCCGAGGGCGCAGCCATGTGAGCGGCTGATGCGCGGTGTGCGCGAGGTATCGGGGCTCGCGTTCTATCGCGAGGGCTCGCACTACCTGATTCTTCGCGATGGACCGGAGACGCTCGAAGTCGTTGAAATCTTCCACCAGCGCATGAACATCGAGGCGCACCTGGAGCGTATGACGGGCCAGGAGCCATCCTGATTCGCGAGCGGCGGTGGGCGGGACCGATAGCCCTCCTGTTCGGACACGGAGAGCCGCTTGCCAGGGCGGACCGAACGCCGGGGCCGGCGGCGCCTGTCCGCCGTCCGCAGCAGTTCGGGGCGCGACCGGTGGCGGCGGCATCTGGTCCGCGCAGCCGTTCCTGCAATGCGCGGGCTTCCATCACCCGCGTCCCGATTTCCTCGTCACACCCGGTTGTCGTGAAAGGCCGGCTCGTCGGGAGGGACGAGGTGGACAGGCAATCCGGGTGAAGGCAGGTCGGACGAACCGTGGAACGGCTCGGGAATCCGCTCGCGAACAAACCCGGCGGGCGGCTTGTACCTGATCCCGTCCATCGCCCTCACAGCCTCTCATGCGGAATTGGAGAATCATACGCCGTGATCCTTGCGCGCGAGAGCGTGCGCACGGTCCTCGGGCGAAAGGGATTCGGGGGTCTGACGGGTGGTTCTGCGATGGCCTGGTGCGGGTCGGGTGCGATGTGCCTCCAGACGACAGACCGAGTGGAGGCGATTCGCTGACGGCCACCGCTTGTCATCAGATCGGCGGCGGTAACCCGGGGATGGTGCAAGTGATGGTACCGCTCTCGCCGTGCCCGATGCGAGCCGCAGGATCGGCACCCGGGATGGAGATGGTCGTCCATGGTCGGGCCACAAGCGGCGGGACGATACCCACGACCGGCGTGCACCGTTCGTGGAGCGGGCGCCACACGTCGGCGAAGCAGATGAGGACACGGGCGGTCGGAATGTCGGGAGAGGGCCTTGCAGCACGGAGCAGACGCACGGACCCGGTTGGTCCGGGAGGGTACCGCAAGGCTGGACGCGTGAGGCTGGGCGCGTGAGTGTGTCGCCTTTCATGCTGCGGAGCGGTAAAGCGCGGGTTCGCGCATGCGGTCACTCGATGGTCGGCAACGCAGTCCTTCTGTCTCTCTGCGCCGCGCCGGGGACGCTCTTCGCGATGCGTGCATAGACATCGCTCATGGCTTCGAGAAAGGAGCCGTCCTGGTGCCAGAACTCGGGATAGTCTCCTGCCCGGCGCATCGGCAGAACCGAAACCGGCGGCAGCGGCCGGGAGGCGAGCGCTTCCGCTGTCAGCGTTTTGCCCAGCCAGAATTGCCGCGTGTCCGCCGGCGTCGCGTCCTCGACGGTTTCGCCGACGACCGGCAGGCGACGTTCGCCGAGGACCTTCCCGACATCAGACTCCACAGCGCCGTCATGACCGCCGAGGGCCGCACCGAACTCGGACTTCGAGACCGCTGCCATCAGTGTCTTTCTCGGCATGCCGCGCAGCTCGAAGAGCAGGAACGGATCATGGTCGAGCAATGCAGCAACATGGAAATAGGCCCCCGCAACATGCTTGCAGGGGTTGGCCCAGTCGGGACAGCTGCATGACGAGACTATCTCCTTCTTCGTGCGCGGAAGAAGCATCACCCTCGATCCCTCGAAGGCGTTCTCGATCGTGGGGGGCATTTCACCCAGAATCAGGTGCGCGATCCAGTTGGCATTGCGACCAAGTCGGGAAAGGACCTTCTTCCATGCCGGCTTGCTCACCTTTTCCAGCTGGACGGTGACCTTGTAGCGTGGCTCCTTGGTGACGCCGAAGTGCGGATTGATGTTGCCTCTGACCGTTGCGGTGATCCTGCCTCCCCGAATGTCGAAGGCGAGCAAGCGGTGGGGAGCGGCATAGCTTCGCCCGCGCGCCAGCCGGCCGGCATCCATCACCTGCTCCAGGGCCTTCAGGAACTCGGCCCCCCACCACGTCTTGCCCCTGGCGACCATCGCAAGCCCCCTTTGCCGTCAGGCCACCACGGCCTGGCCACGGTCCAGGCTGATGAGCTCCCTGAAGGCTTCATTGCCCATGTCAGACAGCCACGATTCATCGGCTCCGATGATGTCGTCCACGAGTTTTTTCTTGGACTCGATGAGGGTGTCGATCCGTTCTTCCAGTGTCCCCATGGTCACCATCTTGTGAACCATCACCATTCTGGTCTGGCCTATCCGGTAGGCGCGATCCGTCGCCTGGTTCTCCACGGCCGGATTCCACCAGCGGTCAAAGTGAATGACATGATTCGCCCGGGTCAGGGTCAACCCGGCGCCAGCCGCGCGCAACGACAGGACAAACACGGCGGGCTCGGAATCATCCTCCTGGAACTGCTCGACCATGGAGTCCCGCAGGGCGGACGGCGTTCCTCCATGCAGGTAGTAGACCGCCCTCTCCCCCATGCTGCGGACCAGCGTCTCGAGCGATCTGCCAATCTCGGTGAATTGCGTGAACAGAAGCACACTTTCTCCTTCGGCATTGATTTCGTCCAGCATCTCGCACACGCGTGCCAGCTTGTGGGATCGCTTGGCCGTGAACGCGCTTGCGTCCTGAAGAAACTGCGCCGGGTGATTGCATATCTGCTTCAGGCGCATGAGCGTCGCCAACATCAGGCCTCTGCGCTCGATGCCGTCCGATTCGTCCAGCTTCGATTCGACGTCCCTGAGAACCGCCTCGTACAATGTCGCCTGTTCCGTGGTCAGATTGCAGAAGGTGTTCTGTTCCACCTTCGCAGGCAGATCGCTGATGATCGACTTGTCGGTCTTCAGCCGCCGCAGAATGAAGGGACGAACCAGTTCCCGCAGTTCCTCGAGTCGCGCGCGGTTGCCGTCCCTCATGATGGGCCGTTCGAATTGCGTGCGGAATTCCGTTGCCGTTCCGAGGAAACCCGGATTGAGCACGCTGAACAGCGACCACAGATCGAGAAGCCGGTTTTCCACCGGTGTGCCGGTCAGCGCAATGCGTCGCTCGGCACGGATACTGCGGAGCGTCTTGGTCACGGCGGCATTGGGGTTCTTGACGTTCTGGGCCTCGTCCACGACCAGACGCCGCCACGTGACGGTCCTGAGAATGTGCGAATCCAACCTCGCCACGCCGAACGAGACAATGACCAGATCGACCGCGTCCACCGCCGACGTCAGTTCCCCGGCAGTCTTGGGCCGGTCGGGCCCGTGATGAATGACCACCTTCAACGTCGGCGCAAATCGATGCGCCTCCCTGAGCCAGTTTCCAAGAACCGACGTCGGAGCAACGAGCAAAGTGGGACCGGCCCGGGGACGGCTCGAGCCATCTTGAACGATCGCCGCGAGCACCTGGATCGTCTTGCCGAGACCCATGTCATCCGCGAGACAGGCACCCAATCCCAGCTTCTCCAGAAAGACAAGCCAGGAGAACCCGCGCCGCTGATAGTTTCTGAGTGTGCCTTCGAACCCTGATGGCTGCTGCTGTACGCCGAGCGCGTCGCTTTCCCTGAGGACCGCCATGGCGTCGTCCAGAGCCCCTTCGCAGGCAATCTCCACCCCCCGGTCAGCCTGGGCGCGCATGAAATCGGAGAACGTCATGGACCGGTCTTCGGCACCGGACTGCCAGTAGGATTCCAGGCCTGCCACTTCGTCGGCACTCAGTTCCATCCATTCGCCGCGCATGTGGACGAGACCTTCCTTGGCGGCGACGATCCGGTTCCACTCGTCGTCGGTCAGCGGCACACCGTCGATAACGACATGGGGACTCCAGTCCACCACCGCGTCCATGCCCAGCAGACCCGACGAGTCCGTGCCCGCACTGCTTTTCCCGCTTTCCTGATAGCGAGCCCTTATCTGAAGCCGGAGTCGACGTTGTCCCGACGCCGTCCACCACGACGGGACAATCACACGAAATCCCGCTCCCTGAAGGATCGGGGCGTCATTCCTCAGAAACTGCAACGCTTCTTCCCGATCGAGTTCTATCGATGCGGGACGTTCGGATTCCATGCCGTCCCAAAGCCTGGGATAGAGACGTGCCGCCTGGCCGAGCTGCAGCAGGACACCCCTGACACTGCGGGACTGCCTGCTCGATCTCCAGAAGTCCTCAAGCGAGACGAGAAACGAGGGATCCTTGCGGGACGCCAGCAGCCATTCCAGACGCCAGGAATCCGGAGCGCCTTCACGGGCGTCCTCGAGCCGGAAACAAATGCTCTCGTCGGATTCGTCGGCGCTGCGGTTGATCATGTCGCGCCAGCGTTTCCATTGCTGCCAGAGGGTCTCCGACACGCCATTCCCGGCACCTGATCCGTGCAGGAGCGATTCACCGGGAAACACTTGCCGAAGACGTTTGCGGGCAGTCATCGGGACGGGCGTGCGCCAGATATGGCGATGCAATTCGACCGAGACAAAGTGCCGGATCAGGCCTTCGGCATCGCGCAGCGGCAGGCTCCCGTTTCCGGCCTCTGGCCGCTTCTCCCAGAGTGATCTGCAGATTCCCGGCATCGCGTCCGCGAAGTCGTCGACGAGGGAGTCCATGGCAGCGTCTGTCAGCTCCCAACCGGCTTCGAACGCCGCTCCCGAACCCGAGGTCCCGCGTCTTCTCCCGGATTTCCCGCCGGGGCCGGGTCGCGGAAAGATCGCTGGCAGGTATTCATGACGCCGAATCGCATCCGCCAATCGTTCCGCGAGCCGAGCCCAATATTGAAGGTCGCTTCCAATTTTGACTGACGGAAGCGTCCGGATCGCATCGACAAGGCCGGACAGAGCCATGGGGCTGCTGATCTTGACCGCATCGATCTTCCAGGCGCGCCAATGCGTCGGCGCTGCGTCGTCAAGGCCGGCTGCGGTCTGCAATTCGAGCGACGGCGACGGCCCTGTCGAACCGCTCGGAAGCACAACCCAGATGGGGGATGCGGGGGACTCCTCCGCCAGGCCCGATCCCGGGGAATTGATCGTTTCGGCGAGTTCGCTCTTGCTCAGTTGAAACGGATGAACTGCCCGGGTCGACCGGACCTTCCGGGGCGGACTTTCGGCCCAGACCGCAACGTGACTTCTTTCGTCGCCCGGCAGCCAACCGCCGTGAAGCACACACATCTGCGCCGCCATTCAAACCTCCGAATGGAGACGCTCTGAGCGGTGCCTGCCCTGCAGCATGCGGCACGGGGTGTCGCAGTTGAAGGAATCAGCGGCGCGACGGCCGGACTGGCGCAACGGCAGCCCCTCAAGCATGCCCGCAAAGGCACGTTCCGGGGCCGACGGCTGCTTGCGGCAGGCGCCACGGGTTCCGGCGCACGCTCGCTGTCCGGAACGGGCAGGCGTGACCATGTTCAGGGATGGAGTCCCGGGGACATTTCGTCGTTGCCGTGCCCCTTGGCCTCACGAGAGCACCATCTGGTTCTGCCGGCACGCCGCGTGAAGCGTGTTGACCAGCAGGCAGGCGATGGTCATCGGCCCGACACCCCCGGGGACCGGCGTGATGGCGCCTGCCACCTCGACCGCTTCGGTGAAACAGACGTCGCCCACGAGTCGTGTCTTGCCGTCTTCGCGGGCCAGGCGGTTGACGCCGACGTCGATGACCGTGGCGCCCGGCCTGATCCAGTCGCCGCGCACCATTTCGGGACGGCCGACCGCAGCCACCACGATATCGGCCCGGCGCACCACGTCCGGCAGGTCGCGGGTCCGCGAGTGGGCGATCGTCACCGTGCAGTGATCCTGCAGAAGCAGCTGCGCCATGGGCTTGCCGACGATGTTCGAGCGGCCGACGATCACCGCGTTGGCGCCTTTCAGGCCGTCAGCCCCGAGAGTCCGGCGCAACAGGATCTGGCAGCCCAGCGGCGTGCAGGGAACCATCGCCTCCTGGCCGGACGACAGGCGGCCGGTGTTGATGGCATGGAATCCGTCAACGTCTTTCAGAGGGTCGATGGCGTCGATGACCTGGTGTTCGTCGACCTGATCGGGCAACGGCAACTGGACCAGGATCCCGTTGACCTCGTCCGACGCATTGAGTTCGGCGACCTTTGCGAGCACCTCTTCGGCCGTCGAGGATGCCGGCATGCGGAACTCGAAACTCTCCATGCCGGCTTCGCGGGTCGCCTTGCCCTTGCTGCGGACATAGACATCACTGGCCGGATCCTCGCCGACGAGGACAACGGCAAGTCCGGGTTTCACTCCCGTCGCGGCCGTGAGCCGCGCCACCCGGGCCGCCACGTCCTGGCGCACCTCGAGCGCGACCGCCTTGCCGTCAATGATCGTTGCCTCACCCATGGTCAGCGCTCCGGCTTCCTGTCTTCCACGCCGCACCCATAGTGAACCGCGCGCCGCGCCGTCAAGGACGGATCGCCGCCGGTCTAGTGGATCGAGACCGCCATCTCGGCCAGAAGGCGGCGGGCGAAGGCGACCAGGACGAGGGCGATCAGCGGTGAGAGATCGATGCCGCCAAGATCGCCGAACAGGCGGCGCAGGACCTGGCGTATGGGAGCCAGCACCGGCTCGGTGACCTGCCACAGGAAGCGGCCGATCTGGCCGACGAACGGCTGGCGCGTGTTGACGACGTTGAAGGCAGCGAGCCAGCTCAGGATGACGTGCAGGATGAGAATCCAGAAGTAGATGCTGAGAAGGGAATCGGCAAGCCAGAAGATGGACTGCATGGAACCGGCCTCTCCCTTGTCATCCGAAACGGGCGAGAAAATCCGCCAGGCGCTTCATGCCCTTGCCGAAGACGCGCGGGGTGTAGAAGGAACCCGCTGCCCGCTTGCTGATTTCGCCCAGCGTCGGGTAGGGCGCGATCATCCCCGCCACGGCGCCGATCTTCAAGCCCGATCCGATCGCCAGCACCCAGGGAGCGATCAGTTCCCCTGCCTGCGCGGCGGCGATGGTGGTTCCCAGGATCCGGCCACGCGGCGTGGTCACCACCTTGATGAGGCCCTTGGTCCTGCGCTCGGCGATGGCGCGGTCATTCTCGGCACAGGGGAACCTCAGGACGGTGACCGTCCCGTGCCGCTCGCGTGCCGCCTCTTCCGTCAGGCCGACATGGGCCAGTTCCGGATCCGTGTAGGTGACCCACGGGAAGGCGTCGAGATTCACCTTCGCCGGAAGGCGCAGCAGGGCATTCCTGATGACGATGCCTGCGTGATAGCTGGCCAGATGGGTGAACTGGAACCCTCCCGCACAGTCACCGATGGCAAAGACCCGCCGGTTGGTGGTGCGCAATCGGCGGTCCACCCGGATGCCGCTGCGATCATGCGCGATACCGGCTGCATCGAGGCCGAGATCGGCGATGTTGGGGCGGCGTCCGGCCGCCACCAGGAGATGGGTGCCTTCGAAGACGAGGACCTCGTCGTTCCTCTCGCAGGAAACGGTGATTCGTCCTGCCTCTCCCGACACCTCACGGATGGCGACATGCTCGACGATCTCGATGCCGTCGTCCGCCATGCTCTCCTTCACGACAGCGGTGAGTTCGGGATCGTCATGGGGCAGCAGTGGACCCATGTCGAGAACCGTCACCCGGCTGCCCAGGCGGCGATGGGCCTGGGCCATCTCGGAGCCGATCGGGCCACCGCCGATGATGATCAGGTGCTGCGGCAGCTCCTGATTGTCGAACAGTGTCTCGTTGGTGAACACGGGCACGGAATCGAGACCCGGGATGGGAGGAATGACCGCCCTCGATCCCGTGGCGATGACGAAACGGCGGGCGTGGATCGTCCGCCCTGCCACCTCCACGGACCTGCGGGAGACAAACCGGGCGTGATCGGTGATGACATCGACGCCGAAACTCTGGTAGCGCTCGACCGAATCGTTGGGTTCGATGGTGGCGATGACGTCGCGCACGTGCCGGTTGACCGCCGCGAAGTCGATCTCGGGCTCGACCGGCGTGATCCCGAAGGGCCGGGTGTGGCGCATCGCGTGGGCGGTCTTGCCGGCGGCAAGCAGGGCCTTCGACGGCACGCAACCGAAGTTGAGGCAGTCGCCGCCCATCCGTTCGCCCTCGATGAGCACCGTTCTGCGGCCCATGTGGGATGCGGCGTAGGCGGTAACGAGTCCTCCCGATCCGGCCCCGATGACACAGATGTCGACGCTGTCGCCGCCCGTCGTCATCCGGAATCCTGTCGCCGGGCCCTGATTTTCCTGACCACCACGGGCGCCAGGGCGATCACGGCCAGACCGGCCAGGCCGACGACGATCTCGGTCGATACGGCGTTCTCCAGGGAGAACTCGGCCCCGGTCTCGAACACCTCGCCCAGTCCGTCACCGATCACGTTGTAGACCGCGGTGCCGGGAATGATGCCGATGAAGGTCGTCAGCACGTACATGCCGGTCTTCACCCCGAGAAAGGCCGGCAGGAGATTGACCACCCAGAACGGGAAGACGGGCAGCAGCCTGAGAAAGAGGAGGTAGTTGAACTCGCCGTCGCGAAATCCCTCCTCCATGCGGCCGGCATACGGCTTGACGCGTTCCCACAGGGCCTCGCCGATGGATGTGCGGGCCACGAGAAACACCACCGTCGCACCCGCCGTCGCGCCGACAACGGTGACGACGGTCCCGAGGAGCCAGCCGAAGAGAAAGCCGCCGAGCAGGGTGACCAGGGAGGCGGCGGGAAACGAGATGCCTGTCAGGAATGCGTAGGCGAGGACATAGACCACCACCGCCAGCGCCAGGTTGCCCTCTACCAATGCGCTCAGTTCGGCGTGATGCGCCTTCAGGGTCTCGAAGCTGATCTGCTTGTGAAGGCCGCTGGCGAAGAGTGCAATCAGCAGTGCTGCCACCACCAGAACCGGGAGCAGCCGCTTGAGCCGCCGCACAGTCGTTGATTGCTGGACCATCACGCGCCACCCCGCCTCAGCCATCGGCACGACACACTAGCGGCATGACAGGTCGGAGGAAACGTCGTCGTTGACTTCGAGAGACCCCTCTCCTATACAGCACCGCCGCTCGCATCCCCTCCGGTGCGCGGCCGATGTCTGGAGTCCCGACGGTGAAACGCACATTCCAGCCCAGCCGCATTGTACGCAAACGACGTCATGGCTTTCGTGCGCGCATGAAGTCCGTTGGCGGACGCGCCGTACTCGCGCGCCGGCGTGCGAAAGGCCGCAAGCGCCTGTCAGCCTGACTTCATGTCTGTCGATGTCGTGCGCCTCAGACGGAGAAGCGACTATCTTCGCGTGGCGGCGACGCGACTGAAGGCGGTCACTCCGGGACTCATCGTCCAGGCAGCGCCCCGAAATGACGATGCAATCGGTGTCGGAATCACGGCGAGCCGCCGGGTCGGCAATGCCGTCCGGCGCAACCGGGCGCGGCGCCGGCTGAACGCCCTTGCCACGCCGGTTCTCTCCCGGTCCGGGCGCAGGGCGACCGACTATGTCCTGATTGCCCGGCCCGAGACCGTCCATCGTCCCTTCGCCCGTCTCGTTGGCGACCTCGAGAAGGCGCTCGCCCGCCTCGGACACGCAGCGCCACGGTCATGAGACACGTCGCTTCATCCGTGCTTCAGGCCTTCATCCTGATCTACCGGTACGGCATATCGCCCTGGACGCCGGCGTCGTGCCGCTATCTGCCGACCTGTTCGGCCTATGCCAGCGAAGCGATCCGCCGGCACGGCCCGTTGAAGGGCACCTGGCTGGCGCTCCGCCGCATCGCCCGGTGCCACCCCCTTGCCGGCAGCGGCTACGATCCGGTTCCCGAGAGAGCGAACGAGCGGTGATGGCCCCGGAACAGAGGAACGTGTGGCTGGCCACGGCAATCATCCTCCTGATGTTCATTGCCTGGCAGTTCTTCTACGAACTCCCGAGAATCGAGCGGGAACAGGAAGCTCTGGAGCGCCAGCAGGAGCTCGCCGCCACCGATGACGATTCCACCCTGCCCCAGGTCTCCACGTCCTCGATCGGCGAAGAGGAGCCCGTCGTCCGGGAGTTCACCCGCGCGGAGGCTCTCGCGGAGTCGCCACGCATTGCCATCCGGACGCCGAGTCTGAGCGGCTCCATCGCCCTCGTTGGCGGGCGCATCGACGATCTCACGCTCCTCAATTACCGCACGCATATCGGGCCGGACTCGCCGGACGTCATCCTGCTGTCGCCGGTGGGGGGGCCGTCCTCCTACTTCACCGAGTTCGGCTGGCTCGACGGGGGCTCCGGCGCGACCCTGCCTGATTCGGCCACCAGGTGGCAGGCCGGCGACGTCGCGCTGACACCCGAGACACCCGTCACCCTCTCCTGGGACAATGGCGAGGGCCTCCTCTTCGAACGAACCTTCGCGATCGACGAACAATCCATGTTCACGGTGACCCAGAGTGTCACCAACCAGGGCGGGACCACTGTCTCCCTTCTCCCCTACGGCCGGATCAAGCGATACGGGACACCGCCGACGCTGGGATTCTACATCCTGCACGAGGGACTGATCGGAGTCCTCAACGAGACCCTCGAGGAAGTCGACTACGACGATGTGTCAGACCCTGATGATTCACCGGAAATCTCCTACGACAGCCCGAACGGATGGCTCGGCATCACCGACAAGTACTGGCTCGTGGCGCTGATACCCGACCAGAGCGATCCGTTCCGCGGCCGCTTCCTCCATCACCTCCAGGGTGGAACGACGGACACCTACCAGGCGGACTTCTATCGCAGCCCGCTCGACGTGGCGCCGGGCGCGACGGTCACCGCCGAGGATCGCCTGTTTGCAGGCGCCAAGGTCGTGACCGAACTCGACGACTATGCCGAGGCCTTCAACATTCCCCTCTTTGACCGGGCGGTGGACTTCGGCTGGTTCTACTTCCTCACGAAGCCCATTTTCTTCGTCCTGCTGTGGCTCAAGGACACGATCGGTAACTTCGGTCTCGCCATCCTGGCGCTCACCGTCATCATCAAGATCATCTTCTTCCCCCTGGCCAACAAGTCCTACAGGTCGATGAGCAAGATGCGCAAGCTGGCGCCGAAGATGAAGGAGCTGCGCGAGCGTTTCGGTGACGACAAGCAGAAGATGCAGCAGGAGCTGATGGCCCTCTACCGCCAGGAGAAGGTCAACCCGGCTTCGGGCTGCCTGCCGATCCTGGTGCAGATTCCGGTCTTCTTCGCTCTCTACAAGGTGCTGTTCGTCACCATCGAGATGCGGCACGCACCGTTCTACGGCTGGATCAAGGATCTCTCCGAGCCCGATCCGGTCGTGATCTGGAATATCTTCGGACTGCTTCCCTTCGATCCCGCGGTCTACCTGCCGCCCTTCCTGATGATCGGCGCCTGGCCGGTCCTGATGTCCTCGACCATGTGGCTGCAGCAGAGGATCAGTCCGCAGCCGCCGGATCCCACCCAGGCAAAGATCTTCATGTTCCTGCCGCTCATTTTCCTGTTCATCTTCGCCACCTTCCCGGCCGGGCTGGTGATCTACTGGACGTGGAACAATCTGCTCTCCATCGCCCAGCAGTGGTTCATCATGAAACGGGAGGGCGTCGACTAGGCCCCGTTGCCGTCATCTGGAGAAGCGATGTCGGATGATCTCGTTTACCTGAGCGCGGCGGCCCTGGTCGCGGGCTACCGCGCCAGGCGCTTCACGCCTCTGGACGTTCTCGACGCCACGCTCGCCCGAATCGAGGCGCTGGAACCTCTCCTCAATGCCTGGCAGATGGTGGATGCCCGGGCCGCCAGGCGCGACGCCCGGGCCTCGGCAAGGCGATGGGCGGCAGGCGAACCCGCAGGTCTCCTCGACGGCGTCCCGGTGGCCATCAAGGACGTCACCGAAACCAGGGGCTGGCCGACGCTCAACGGCTCCCTTGCCATATCACCCGACGGGCCGTGGCCCGATGATGCGATCGTGGTGGAACGCCTGCGGGCGCACGGGGCCGTCCTTGTCGGCAAGACCACGACGCCCGAGTTCGCCTGGAAGGGGACCACGGACAGCAGGCTTCACGGCATTACCCGCAATCCCTGGAACCCGGACTGGACCCCGTGCGGTTCGAGCGGTGGCTCGGCGGCCGCCGTCGCGACCGGCATGGCCGCCATTGCCACGGGAACCGACTCCGGAGGGTCCATCCGCGGACCGGCCAGTTTCTGCGGCGTGGTCGGGCTCAAGCCGAGTTTCGGCAGGGTTCCGGTCTGGCCGGCAAGCCCGATGATGACCCTGGAACACGTCGGCCCCATCACCCGCACGGTCAACGACGCGGCCCTGGCGCTGACGGTGATGGCGGGTCACGATCCGCGCGACGGTTATGCCCTCACCGGTCCGGCGCCCGACGTCCTTTCCGGACTGGAGCGCGGCGTCAGGGACATGCGCATCGCCTGGTCGGCGGATCTCGGCTTTGCCACCGTCGATCCCGTGGTCAGGCGCGTTGCCGGACGGGCCGCCCGCGAGGTGTTCACCGCACTCGGAGCCCGGGTTACCCGTATCAGAGCCGATATCGGCGATCCTTCACGGATGGCCGATGTCCTTTCCGATTCCCTTGCCGCCGCCCTGACGAGACGCCTGGCTCCCCGGGTGCCCGACGAACCCGTGCTCCTTGCCGCGGCGGAACGCGGCAATCGCCTCACCGCCCTCGACCTCCTCGAGGCCGAGGCCGCCCGCCGCGATCTCACCTGCCGTCTCGAGGCTCTCCTGAGCCGCCACGATCTCCTCGTCCTGCCTACCCTGGGGACGACACCCTTCGCCGCCGAACGCTCGGCGCCAGACGGGTGGGAGCGGTCCCGGCGCCAGAGCGGCGCCGGATGGATGGCGACCACGTTTCCCTTCGACCTCACCGGACAGCCCGCCATCTCCCTGCCCTGCGGTGTCACGAAAGGCGGTGCTCCGGTGGGCCTGCAGATCGTCGGGCCACGCGGCGGGGATGCCCTGGTGCTGCGTGCCGCGAGGGCCTTCGAAGGGGCCTCGCCCTTCACCGGCAGGCGGCCGCCCGCAGGGTGATCCGGATCGGCTGAAGTTCCCGCAACGCAGCGTCAGGCACCTTCGTCCTGGCGTTACATTCCTTCGATCACGCCGCACGCAATGCGGCCGCCGGCGCCGCCGATGGGCTGCGTCATGTGGTCGTCCGGATTGTCGTGGATGATGACGGCCGAGCCGTCCTCATCGAGCAGTGCCGGCAGGTCCGCGCCATTGAGCGACACGCGCGTGGTGAAGAACTCGGCCCGTGCGGAACCGTCCGCCGCCGCATAGAGATTGGGCAGATCGCCATTGTCGCCGCCTCCAGGATTGAGCAGGCCGTGCGCGACACCCTCAGGATTGATGTGGCCTCCGGAAGCCTTGAAGTCGGGGGAACAGGAACCGACGGCATGGAGATGGATGCCGTGACCGCCAGGCGGAAGCCCCGTGACGTCAACCGACACCAGCACGCCGGCCGGCGCCTGCTGGAACGTCACCTTGCCGATCTCGACCCCGTCGGTATCGGTGATCCGGGCGGCGGCCATGTCGGCCGCCGAAGCGCCAGGGATCATGGTCAGGAAGGCAAGGGCGCCGATCGCCCGGTGAAACAGTCGTGAGTTCATGATCCAGGTCCTCCCGAAGATGCCCAATCCATCCGGTTATGCCCCCTCTGCGACCGTCCAACAAGGGCCGTTCGTTGGGGAAAAGGACGTGCCACGAATGCAGGTTGGAAGCCCGGTTCCCTGACGCCGGATTCCGCGCAACGGCATCGCCGTCGCCTGCGGGACAAAACTGCCCCTGCGAACAGGCGTTCCACCGCCGCGACCCGGATGCCGCGGTGGGACGCCATTCGATCATGGACGGGTCCCGGCAGAATCTGCCGGAGCGTCCTTACCCGGAAACCAGGCAGTCCCTGAACGATGCGGCCATGTGATGCAGAAGGGTAAAGTACATGTCGGGCCCTTCCTCGATCTCCGCACCGATGGGATCGATCGTCCCGGCACGCACGTCCGTCCCCTCGATCAGGGTGTCGACAAAGCGCTGGTTGATCCCGGGCTCACTGAAAACGCAGACAACGCCAAGGTCGCTGATCTTGTCGCGCAGTTCGCGGACCCTCTTGACCCCCGGCGACATGCCGGCGTGCACTACCGCCGAGCCCACGGCGTTGAGGCCGAACTGGTCCTCGAAGTACCTGTATCCATCGTGAAAAACGAGGAATGGGACACCGCGAGCGGGCTCGAGGTCAGCGGCAATGCCATCTGTGGCCTCGTCAAGGCGTTCGAGGAGCAACGCAAGGTTGGTCCGATAGGCAGCGGCATTGGCCGGATCGGCTTCCTCCAGAACAGCGGCGATTTCGCGGGCCATGGCCCGGGCGTTCACCGGATCAAGCCAGATGTGCAGGTCAATCACACCGTCTTCGTGGTCGTCATGACCCGCATGTTTCTCCTCGTCGGCGTGATCGTCCTCGTGGCCGGCCTCGTGCGCATGGTCCTCATGATCGTCCTCGTGGGCATGATCGTCATGACCCATGTGCTCTTCCTCGTCGGCGTGATCGTCGTCGTGGCCGGCCTCGTGCGCATGATCCTCATGGTCGTCCTCGTGGGCATGGTCGTCATGACCCGCGTGTTCTTCCTCGTCGGCGTGATCGTCCTCGTGGCCGGCCTCGTGCGCATGGTCCTCATGGTCGTCCTCGTGGGCATGATCGTCATGACCCATGTGCTCTTCCTCGTCGGCGTGGCCGTGGTGCGAATCCTCCTCGAAAGCGCCGCCTGAACGGAGAATCTTGAGGACCAGGCCCGGAGCCTCCGCCAGCCGAACCACGCGCGCCGTACCGGCGAGTGACTCGATCGGTCCGACGAGCGGTGTTTCCAAACCGTCGCTGATGAGAAAGATGACATCCGCCTCCTGAAGTGCCGCGGCGGCCGATGGACGGATCGTGAAGGCGTGAGGCGAGGCCCCGCGTATGATCAGAAAGGGCTCACCAACGCCAGCCATGACGGCGCTTGCGAGGGAATGCACCGGCTTGATGGAGGTGACGACTCGAAGCCCGGAATCTGCCGATGCCGGACCGTTGAACAACAGGAACGTGCCAGCAAGCAGAAGGCAAAGGCGCCTGAAAGTCATCCCACATCTCCTCGGATCACAACTGTTCAGGATACCGTATCAGGCTCGTCAAGCGATCCATGACATCGGCTGTCGGTTCAATCTTCTTGCGCGGGCCGGGACCGTGTGCCTTGAATCGGCGATCATGTTCCGACCTCCACCATCCGACAGGCCGGGATGCCTTGTTGAAGCCACCAATCTGGGCGTCAGGCGCGGAGACCGATGGATCTTCCGGCATGTCAACCTGACGGTCTCGCGCGGCGAGCTTGTCTTCGTGATCGGCGCCAACGGCGCCGGCAAGACAACCTGCGTCAAGGCCCTCCTCGGTCTGATCTCCATCGACGAGGGCACCATCGATCGTGCCGCGGGACTGGAAATCGGCTATATCCCGCAACGGCTGGTGGTGGACCCGACGCTGCCGCTGACCCTGCGTCGCATGATGACGCTCACCGGTCGATTTGCGGCACGCGACATCGACGCCGCACTGGCAGCCGTCGGTCTGGAACCACTCGGAGACCCCCCGGTTGCCAATCTGTCGGGCGGCGAGTTCCAGCGCATGTTGCTGGCGCGCTCCCTGATTCACCAACCGGATCTCCTGGTCCTCGACGAACCAGGCCAGGGCGTCGATGTTGCCGGAGCAGATGTCTTCGATGACCTGATCGACGGCATCCGCCGCGAGTTCGGTTGCGGCGTCGTCATGATCTCTCACGACCTCCGGCAGACCATGGGAACAGGAGACGACGTGGTCGTCCTGGTGCCTCATGAACACGATGCCTCCGTCGGCGACGGCGCCGGGAAGAGTTGAACCATGCTGGATGACTTCTTCGTACGCGCTCTCGTTGCCGGCACGGGGCTGGCACTCGTCACCGGACCCATGGGGTGTTTCATCGTATGGCGCCGTCTCGCCTATTTTGGCGAAACGATTGCCCACTCAGCCCTGCTCGGTGTGGCCATTGCCATTCTCGCGGACGCCCATCTGGTGATCGGCGTCTTCGCCATGGCCTCACTGGTGGTCGTGATCATGTTCTATCTTGAACGCCTTGACAGGATGCCGGTGGACACACTGCTGGGCATCCTCTCCCACAGCGGCCTTGCCCTGGGCCTGGTCGTCCTTTCCTTTCTTCCACCCATGCAGCTTGACCTGCACGGCCTGCTGTTCGGCGACATTCTCGCCGTCTCGCGCGATGACATCGCATTGATCTGGATCGGAGGCGCGGCGGCGCTGGGTCTCCTGTCGTGGATCTGGCGACCGTTGCTGGCAGCGACAGTCAATGCGGACCTGGCCACGGTGGCCGGATTGCGCCCTGAGCGGGCCCGCCTGGTGTTCGGCATGCTGCTGGCGGCGGTGATTGCTGCCGCCATCGAGATCGTCGGTGTCCTGCTGATCGTTGCACTGCTGATCATCCCTGCCGCCACGGTCCGGCGCCTGTCCAGGACTCCCGAAATCATGGCGGGGCTGGCAGCGGTCGCCGGTGTTGCCGCGGTGATCGCGGGGCTCTTTTCATCGGCACGGCTGGATACGCCGACGGGCCCCTCGATCGTCGTTGCCGCCCTCGCCTTTTTCGCACTCACCCGCATCGGCTTCATGGGACCGAGACGGGATCCCTGAACGGACGAGAGGGCGTCGACGCCGGGATCTGCCGGCGGTGGACGCCATCGGGGGCGGGGAATAGTGTGCAGGCCGGCACCGGGACTGCATACGCTGGCGCGGTCGGGAATGACGTCGCATGAACCTTGAACCGAGTGCGGAACAGATGGCCTTGTTCGACGCGGCCCGGGCCTTCGCGCGCGACCGCCTGGCGCCCGTCGCCCGGGATCTCGAGGAGGCCGGGACCATACCGCGGTCCCTGCTTCGCGACGCGGGCGAGCTGGGTCTGGGAGGCCTGTTTGTCGACGGGGAATTCGGCGGTGCGGACCTTTCCAGGCTCGACGGCGCATTCGTCTTCGAGGCCCTGGGTGGGGGGTGTCCCTCGATCGCCGCCTACATCTCCATCCACAACATGTGTGCGGGCATGATCGACCGGTACGGCTCACCGGAACAGCGCGCGCGATGGCTCCCTGGACTGGTGGCCATGGATCTCGTCGCCGCCTATTGCCTCACCGAACCCGGCAGCGGATCCGATGCCGCCGCCCTTGTCACGAGCGCCCGCATGGACGGCGACTCTTATGTGCTCAACGGCACCAAGAGTTTCATCTCAGGCGCCGGACTTGCCGACCTCTACCTCGTCATGGCGCGCACCGGGAATGAGGGTCCGCGAGGCATCTCCTGCATTGCCGTCGAGGCCGGCGCCCCCGGCCTTGGGTTCGGCGCGCCGGAAGACAAGATGGGATGGCGGGCCCAGCCCACGGCCGACGTGATCATGGACGAATGCCGCGTCGGGGCCGGCAACCTCGTGGGCGAGGCCGGCGCCGGCTTTCGCCAGGCCATGGCGGGTCTCGACGGCGGCCGCCTCAGCCTCGCCGCCGTTTCCCTGGGCGCGGCCCAGGAAACCCTTGACCGCAGCATCGCCTACTTGGGCGGGCGCCGCGCCTTCGGCGCCACCCTCGATCGGTTCCAGGCCCTGCAGTTCCGGCTGGCCGACATGGCGACGGAACTCGAGGCGTCGCGCGCCCTGTTGCGCCAGGCTGCGTGGAAGCTCGATCGCGGCGCCGGCGATGCCACGGTGCAGTGCGCCATGGCAAAGCGCTTCGTCACCGACGCCGCGTTCCGCGTGGCCAACGACGCCCTGCAGCTCCACGGCGGCTACGGCTACCTCGCGGACTACGGCATCGAGAAGACCGTGCGCGACCTCAGGGTGCACCAGATACTCGAGGGAACGAACGAGATCATGCGCCTCATCATCAGCCGTGCGCTGATCGGTCCGCCTGCGTGACAGGGGATCTCCAGACATGGTGCGAGGGCGGCCTCGGCCGCCTTGTCCTCGACCGGCCCGGAGCCCTCAATGCCCTCACCCACGCCATGGTGAGGGAACTCCTTGCGGTGCTTGGTGCATGGAGGGATGCCGATGACGTCTCCGGTGTCGTCATCGAGGGTAGCGGCGACAAGGCGTTCTCGGCGGGCGGCGACATTCTCGGTCTGTGGCAGCACGGCAAGCGCGGGGACCACGCCTTCGGGCGCGCCTTCTGGCGCGACGAATACCGGCTCGACCGGATGATCGCGCGCTATCCCAAGCCCTTCGTTGCGCTCATGGACGGCATCGTGATGGGCGGCGGCGTGGGCGTGTCCGCCCACGGATCGCATCGCATCGTGACCGAGCGGTCCGTCGTCGCCATGCCGGAGGTGTCCATCGGCTTTCTCCCCGATGTCGGAGGCACCTGGATCCTGTCACGCGCCCCGGGGAGACTGGGCGAATACCTCGCCATGACGGCCACGCGCCTGGGTCCGGCGGATGCCATTGTTGCCGGTTTCGCAGACCGCTTCATGGCATCCGATCGCCTCCCGGAACTGGTGAGGCGCCTGGAAGCCCAGGGACCGAATTCCGTCGACCGTCTGGCCGGTGAACCGCCCGGCGGTCTCCTCGAAGCGCGCCTCGACGAGATCAATGAGGCCTTCTCGGCGGCCGACGGTCCGGCCATCGTCGCCCGGCTGGAGGACTCTTCTGCGCCATGGGCACGCGAGGCTGCCGGCGCCATCCGGCGTCATTCGCCGCTCTCGGTCGCCTGTGCGCTGGAGGCCGTGCGCGCGGCGCGCCGCCTGGCAGATCTCGAAAGCTGCCTTGCCATGGAATTCCGCTTCGCCTGGCGGGCGACGCAGCAGACCGACTTCCTCGAGGGCATCCGCGCCGCGATCATCGACAGGGATCGCCACCCATGCTGGCGCCATGCCCGTCTCGATGACGTGACACCCGCCGAGGTCGCGGATCTGTTCGCGCCCCTCGGCGACGAGGAACTTGACCTCAAGGGAGATAGAGAACGATGACCTCAGTCGGATTCATCGGCCTTGGCAACATGGGAACACCCATGGCGGCCAATCTGGTGGCGGCAGGGCTCCATGTCACCGGCCACGACGTGGCGGATGGGGCCCGCTCCGCGGCCCGCCACAAGGGTGTCGACATCGCCGACAGCGCGGTCGCCGCGGCGGCGGGCCGCGATGTCGTCATCACCATGCTGCCGGACGGCGCTGCCCTCCTCGAGGTCTACCGCACGATCATGGCCGACGTGCGTGCGGGCGCAGTCGTGATGGACTGCTCGACGGTCGACATCGCTGCCGCAAGAAAGGCGCATGGCATGGCGGCGGAACGGAACCTTCCCTCGGTCGATGCCCCGGTCTCCGGAGGCATCGCCGGCGCCGAGGCGGGAACGCTCACCTTCATGGTCGGCGGGGACCCACCCGCTTGCGAGGCCGTCCGCCCGCTGCTCGACGTCATGGGCCGCACGATCGTCCTGTGCGGCGGTCCGGGATGCGGCCAGGCGGTCAAGATCTGCAACAACATGATTCTCGGGATCTCGATGATCGGCGTCGCCGAGGCCCTCACCCTCGCCGGAAAACTCGAACTCGAGCCCGAGCGGGTGTTCGATGTCGTCTCGACCTCGTCGGGTTCGTGCTGGTCGATGAACGACTATTGCCCGCTCCCGGGCGTCGGGCCCGACAGTCCGGCCGATCACGACTATGCGCCGGGCTTTGCCGCCGCCCTCATGTCGAAGGACCTGGGCTTGAGCCAGCAGGCGGCTGCTTCGGTGGATGTCGCCACGCCGATGGGCGCGACGGCAGCCTCCGTCTACGAGGCCATGGTGGCGTCGGGCAAGGGCCACCTCGACTTCTCGGCCGTCATCCGGCATGTCCGGTCGCTGATGAGGGAGTGATCCAGCATGTCTGAACACATCATCGTCGAGCGCGACCGCCGTGTCCTCGTTGTCCGTCTCAACCGGCCCCAGGCGCTCAACGCCCTCAACACCGACCTCGCCAGGGACCTCTTACGTGTCCTTGAGGAGGCCGACCGCGACCCCGCTATCGGCGCCTTCGTCATCACCGGCTCCGAAAGGGCCTTTGCCGCCGGCGCCGACATCCGGGAGATGGCATCCAGGGACTTCGCCTCCGTCTTCGGCGACGACCTCTTCGCCGAGTGGGACCGCTTTGCCTCCCTCAGGACACCCGTCATCGCCGCCGTCGCCGGCTATGCCCTGGGCGGCGGATGCGAACTTGCGATGATGTGCGACATCATCATCGCCGCCGAGGACGCCCGGTTCGGCCAGCCGGAAATCAGGCTCGGCGTCATGCCGGGCATGGGCGGCACGCAGCGCCTTGCCCGTGCAGTCGGCAAGGCCAAGGCCGTCGATCTCATCCTGACCGGTCGCATGATGGATGCCGCCGAGGCCGAACGGTCGGGGCTGGTGGCGCGTGTCGTGCCCGCCGACCGGCTGATCGACGAGGCTCTCGAGGCGGCGCACACCATCGCCGGACACGGCCGGCTCGCCACGCGCATGGCCAAGGAGGCGATCAACCGCGCCTTCGAGACCTCGCTCGCCGAGGGTCTCGCCTTCGAGAAACGCGCCTTCCAGTCTCTCTTCGCCACCGACGATCAGAAGGAAGGCATGGCCGCCTTCATCGAAAAACGCTCACCCCGATTCACGGATTCGTGACGGCCGTCAGTCTCTCAGGAGTTCGTTGATGGACGTCTTGGCGCGCGTCCTTTCATCCACCTGCTTGATGATGACCGCACAGTAGAGCGAGGGGCCGCCCGGGACCTTCGGCGGCAGGGCTCCCGGCACCACGACAGAACCGGCCGGGACGCGTCCGGTGATGGTCTCTCCCGTCTCGCGATGAACGATCCGGGTGGAAGCGCCGATGAAGACACCCATGGAGAGCACCGAACCCTTCTCGACAATCACGCCTTCGACGACCTCGCTGCGGGCGCCGATGAAACAGTCGTCCTCGATGATCACGGGCGCGGCCTGCAGCGGCTCGAGGACGCCGCCCAGGCCTGCGCCCCCGGAAATGTGGCAGTTGCGGCCGACCTGGGCGCAGCTCCCCACGGTGGCCCAGGTATCCACCATCGTCCCCTCGCCGACCCAGGCGCCGACGTTGACGAAACTCGGCATCAGCACGACGCCGGGCGCGACATAGGCGCCGTGACGGACGATGGCGTGCGGCACGGCCCGGAATCCGGCCGCCGCGAACCGGGCGTCATCCCATCCCTCGAACTTGTTCTCCACCTTGTCATACCAGCTGGCATCGGCGCCCGGGGCGCCCGGAATGGTCCGGGTTTCGGTGAGCCTGAAGGACAGCAGAACCGCCTTCTTCAGCCATTCGTTGATGATCCAGCCGTCGCCGCCCGGTTCGGCAATCCGGCAATCACCCGAATCCAGCAGGTCGACAGCCTGAAGAACAGCGTCCCGGAGCGGCCCCGTGGTGGCGGTGTTGATCGTGGTCCTGGCGTCCCAGGCCTCCTCGATCGTGGTCTGGAGATCGTGCGTCATCAAGGGAACCCTTCCCGTCTGGTGGAGGCTGAAGCGCCGCCGGACTGGATGAGCGCGGCCAGCCAGCCGGCGAGATCCGGCGTGTGATGGTCGATGTGATCGCCCGCCGCGTCTGACGGTTCCCCGACCAGGACCGTGGTCATGCCGAGATCCTTGGCCGGCTTGAGGTTGCGGGCGAGGTCCTCGAAGTAGATGGCCCGGACAGGATCGATATCGTGACGCCGGATGAGCGCCTGGTAGACGACGGGATCGGGCTTCGGGATGTAGCCCGAGGCGACGATGTCGAACACGGCCTCGAAACATCCGGCGACACCCAGGCGTTCCATGGCGCGCATGGCATGCGGCTCATCGCCGTTGGTGAAGATCAGCTTGCGCCCGGGCAGTTCCTCCAGCGTGCGGGCGAGGTCCGGATTTTCCGGTATCGGCGACCAGTCGATGTCGTGCACGAAGGCGAGGAACTCCTCGGGGTCGCAGTCATGGATCTTCATCAGGCCGTTCAGCGTGGTGCCGTGCTCGAGGTAGTACTGCTTCTGCAGCGCCCGTGCCTGGTCCTGTCCGAGTCCGAGGAACTCAGCGATGTAGATGGTCATGCGGTCGGTGACCTGGTCGAAGAAGCCGAACCGGGCGGAATAGAGCGTGTTGTCCAGATCGAAGATCCAGGTGTCCACGGTCCCGAGAATGCGTTCTGCGGTTCTCACGCGTTGATCTTCGTGCCGGTGCCGTTTTCCGTGAACAGCTCGAGCAGCAGGACATGGGGAATGCGGCCGTCAAGGATGTGGGCGGCGCCGACGTCGTGCTCCAGGGCCTTCAGACAGGTCTCGAGCTTCGGAATCATGCCGCCGGTGATGGCTCCGGTGTCGAACAGCTGCTTCGCTTCCAGGAGCGACATCTCCGAGATGAGCGTGCCCTCGGCATCGAGCACCCCCGGGACATCGGTGAGCAGCAGCAGCTTGGGCGCCTTCAGCGCCACGGCGATGGCGCCGGCCGCGGTATCGGCGTTGATGTTGTAGGTATCGCCGTTCTCGGCGATCCCCACCGGCGCGATGACGGGTATCGCCTGGGTCGACGCCAGGAGCGTCAGGATGTCGGCATTGACCTTCTCGGGCTCGCCGACGAACCCGAGATCGACGATTCCTTCGATGTTCGAATCGGGATCACGGGTCAGCCGCTCGACCTTGCGGGCCTGCAGAAGACGCCCGTCCTTGCCCGAGATGCCGATCGCAAGACCGCCCTCGGCATTGATCGACGACACGATCTTCTTGTTGATGGAGCCGGCCAGGACCATCTCCACCACGTCCATGGATCGCTTGTCGGTGACTCGCAGGCCATCGACGAACTGCGACTCGATCGCCAGGTCGTCGAGCATGGAACCGATCTGCGGCCCGCCACCGTGAACGATGACCGGGTTGATTCCCACCTGCTTGATGAGGACGACATCGCGGGCGAAGTCCCGCGCCAGCTTGTCGTTCCCCATGGCATGACCGCCATACTTGATGACGAAGGTGTACCCGGAAAACTGGCGCAGATAGGGCAATGCCTCCGCCAGGGTCTCGGCGGTTCTCAACCAGTGCTTGGTGACAGCGATGTTCTTTTCGGCAGTGCCGCGCCTGATCATGGAGGGCCGCCTTCATTCACCCGAATCCGGCAAGGGGAACCCTGAGAATAGTCCGGTTGTTCCGGCAGGTGCAAACCGGCCGCCTCGCCCGGTATCCGGCCTCAAGCCTCGGCGGAGTGCAGGATCTGGCTCAGGAAGAGCTTGGTGCGGTCGCTCTTCGGATTCCTGAAGAACTCCGTCGGCGGCGCCTGTTCGACGATCTGCCCGTCGTCCATGAAGATGATCCGGTTGGCGACCTGGCGGGCGAACCCCATTTCGTGGGAGACGACGAGCATCGTCATGCCGCTTTCCGCGAGATCCACCATGACCTCGAGAACCTCCTTGATCATCTCCGGGTCGAGCGCCGAGGTCGGTTCATCGAACAGCATGACGCGCGGCTCCATGCACAGCGACCGGGCGATGGCCACCCGCTGCTGCTGGCCGCCGGACAGCTGGCCCGGGAACTTGGAGGCCTGTTCGGGAATCTTCACCCGCTCGAGATAGCGCATGGCGGATTCCTCGGCGTCGGCCCTGGGCATGCGCCGCACCCAGATCGGCGCCAGGGTGCAGTTCTCCAGCACGGTGAGGTGCGGGAACAGATTGAAGTGCTGGAACACCATGCCCACCTCGCGGCGCACCTGGTCCATTTTCTTGATGTTGTCGGTCAGCTCGATGCCGTCGACCTCGACCGTGCCGCGCTGATGTTTCTCGAGCCGGTTGATGCAGCGGATCATGGTCGACTTGCCTGACCCCGAGGGACCGCAGATCACGATTCGCTCGCCGCGGTAGACGGTCAGGTTGATGTCCTTCAACACGTGGAAGTCGCCGAACCACTTGTTCATCGACGTGATGTCGATCACCACCTCGTCGGTGACAGCGCCGGCGACGGTTGCCTGGGGGGCGTCCTGATCAGTCATGGCATGTGTCCTAGTGACCGGTGTGCAGCCTGCGCTCGAGCCATGCGGAATAGCGCGACATGCCGAAGCAGCACAGGAAGAAGAAGATGGCAACGAAGATGTAGACCTCCGTCGACAGGCCCTGCCACGTGGTGTCGGAGAGCGTCGCCTTGCCGATGCCGAGGGGATCGAGGAGGCCGATGATGATGACCAGGGTCGTGTCCTTGTAGAGCGCGATGAAGGAGTTGACGATTCCGGGGATCGAGATCTTCAGCGCCTGGGGCAGAATGACGAGTCTCATGGTCTTCCAGTAGGGAAGACCCAGGGACTTCGCGGCCTCGTACTGCCCCGACGGCATGGCCTGGAGCCCGCCGCGGATGACCTCGGCGAGGTAGGCGGCCGAGAACAGGGTCACCATGATGAGGACGCGCACCAGCAGGTTGAAGCTGGTGCCGGGCGGCATGAAGTAGTTGAGCAGGGTCGAGGCGACGAAGAGCAGCGTGATGAGCGGCACGCCGCGTATGAATTCGATGAAGGCGACGCACAGCACCCTGATGATGAAGAGATCGGACTGCCGGCCCAGGGCCAGCAGGATGCCCAGCGGCAGGGAGGCGGAAATCCCGGTGATGCCGATGACGATGGTGAGCAGGAACCCGCCGAATCGCGCGGTCTCCACCTCCGGCAGGCCGAGGCCGCCGATCAGCAGGAAGTAGGCGACCACGGGATAGCAGATGGAGAACCCGACGAGGTACCGCCGCCACGGAATCCTGTCGTAGAGCACCGGCGCCAGGGCCACGAACAGCAGGACAAAGGCGAGATTCGCTCTCCAGCGTTCGCTCTTCGGGTAGTCGCCGTAGACGAACTGGTCGAAGCGTGTGACCACCACCGCCCAGCAGGCGCCGTCAGAGGTATCCCAGCACTCGGTACGTGACGCGGCGTTCCACACCGCGTCGAAGATCGCCCAGTCAAGGAGCGGCGGGATGATCAGCCACAGGAGATACACCACCACGAAGGTGAGGACGATGTTGGAGGCCGACGAGAAGAGGTTGTCCTTGAGCCAGCGGGCGATCCCCACCGACATCACGGGCGGTGGCAGGGTCGGCGCCTTCTCGTGAACGATATGGAGGGGACGCTCCATGGCGTCACCGCTCCACCAGGCGGATGCGCCGGTTGTACCAGTTCATGAAGGCCGAAATCGTCAGCGAGATGAGCAGGTAGATGGTGAGCAGGATGGACATGCACTCGAGCGCCCGGCCGGTCTGGTTCAGCGATATGCGGCCGATGGTGGCGGTGAGGTCCATGTAGCCGACGGCGATCGCCAGCGACGAGTTCTTGGTCAGGTTGAGATACTGGCTGATGAGCGGCGGAACGATCACCCGCAGCGCCTGCGGGATGATGACGAGGCGCATGGTCCAGCCGGGCTTGATGCCCAGCGAGTAGGCGGCTTCGGTCTGTCCGTGACTGACCGCCACGATGCCGCCGCGCACGATCTCGGCGATGAACGCCGCCGTGTAGATCGACAGGGCGAACCACAGGGCGAAGAACTCGGGCTTGAGCGCGATGCCGCCCTGGTAGTTGAAGCCCTTGAGGGCGGGCCAGTCGAGACTGACCGGCGATCCGGCGACGAAGAAGGCGACGACGGGGACGGCGACGATGGCCGCCAGGGACATCGACAGGACGGGATAGATTCGCCCGGTCTGTTCCTGGACACGCCGCGCGTGGCGGGCAAACAGGTAGACGCCGACAAGGGTGGCGACAAGACTGACCGGTATCACCCAGGCAAAATCCTCGAAGACCGGGCGCGGCAGGTAGAACCCCCGGTTGGAGAGAAAGAGCCCGCTGACCGGCTCGATGGCCTGCCTGGGATGCGGCAACACGTGCACGACGATGCCGTACCACAGGAGGATATGGAGGAGCACCGGCACATTGCGCGTGAACTCGATGTAGGCGGTCATCAGCCTGGAGACGAGCCAGTTGTTCGACAGGCGCAGGATGCCGACCATGAACCCGAGGAGCGTGGCGAAGATGATGCCGGTGACCGCGACCAGCACCGTGTTCAGGAATCCGACCAGGGCGGCGCGCGCGTGGGTCGAGCGAGAGGAGTACTCGATCAGTCGCTGGTTGATGTCGTAGCTGGCCGGATGCCCGAGGAAGCCGTACCCGGTTTCCACACCGAGATTCTCGAGGTTCTGGACCGTGTTGTTGATGATCCAGCCCAGCGCCAGGAGCAGGACGACGAGGGCGAGAATCTGGATCACGAGGGACCGGGACCGTTCGTTGGTCCACAGGTCGGACAGGTGAAAGTCCCTGCCCTGTTCAACACCCGAATGGGCTGTCACTTAAGAATCCGGTCCCGGAAGATCAGTGATCATGCCAGGAACCACAACCGGCACCCGTTCCAGTCAACGGGTGCCGGTTGCGATTTCTCGAAGATCAGCTCAGATCAACGGAACGGCGGGGCGTAGAGGATGCCACCGTCGAGATAGGAGGCATTGACACCACGCGAAAGGCCGATCGGCGTATCGGGACCGATGTTGCGATCGAAGATCTCGGCGTAGTTGCCAACGGCGTTGATGACGTTGACGACCCAGTCCTGGTCGAGCCGCAGCATGGCGCCGAACTCGCCTTCGGTGCCGAGCATGCGATTGATCTCGGGGTTGTTGGTGCCTTCCGCAAGATCATTCACGTTGCCGGAATCGATGCCGTACTCCTCGGCAAGGATCAGCGCGTTGAGCGTCCAGCGGGCGATGTCGCCCCACTCGTCGTCACCGTGCCTCACCAGCGGGCCGAGTGGCTCCTTCGAGATGATCTCGGGCAGGACCACGTGGTCATCCGGATTGTCGAGGGCCGCACGGGTCGCGGCGAGACCGGAACGGTCCGTCGTGTAGACGTCGCAACGCCCTGCCAGGTAGTTCTGGCGCGCTTCCTCGTTGTTCTCGATGGGAACCGGCTCGTAGTCCATGCCGTTCGCCCGGAAGAAGTCCGCGAGGTTGAGCTCGGTGGTCGTGCCGGTCTGGATGCAGACCGAGGCGCCCTCGAGATCATGGGCACTCTCGACGCCGAGCGCCTTGTTCACGATGAACCCCTGGCCGTCATAGTAGTTGACGCCAACGAAGGTGAGCTTGAGGTCGTTGTCGCGGCTGTATGTCCAGGTCGTGTTGCGCGACAGGACATCGATCTCGCCCGCCTTGAGGGCTTCAAAGCGTGTGGCGCCGGTGAGGTTCGTGTACTTCACTGCGCCGGCATCGCCGAACACTGCCGCGGCCAGTGCCTTGCAGTAGTCAACATCGAAACCCTGCCAATCGCCCGCTTCATCCTTGAAGGCAAAGCCCGGCAGACCGGTGTTGATGCCGCATTGCACATGACCCTTCGCCCGGACGTCGTCGAGCGTCGCCGCCCCGGCGACGGACGTGACGGCTGCCAGTGCTCCGGCTGCGATCAGTAAGATCAGTTTTCTCATGTGTCTTGGTCCCTTTCAGTGTTGTTCGTCGGTCAGGAGAGTGCCTCTGACAACGAGGGTCTCATCCTCTCCCAACCGGGCCCCGACTGTCAATCGTGAGGACCTCGGCGGTGAGCGTGCCGCCTTCGTGATCCGGTGGTTCCTTCACAGGCGAACCGGATGTCTTCGCTCAGGCGACAAGGGCGGCGACGGCGGAGCGCAGATCGCCGATGCCCCGGCCCTTGCGGGCGCTGGTGACGAGGATGCCCGGAACGGCGGCGGGCCGCCGCTGGAGTTCGCGCGCCACCTCTCCAACCACGTCGTCGAGGCCGGCCTCCTTCACCTTGTCGGACTTGGTGAGCACGGCCTGCCAGGCGACGCCGGCGGTATCGAGACTGTCGAACGTCGCACGGTCCCTGTCGGTGATCCCGCGGCGCGCATCGAGCAGCAGGAAGACGCGCCGCAGCGCCGGGCGCAGGGCAAGGTAGTCGTCCACGGCCCGCGTCCACCCGGCGATGTCCGCCTTGCCGGCCGCGGCATAGCCGTATCCCGGCAGATCGACGAGATTCATGCGTCCGTCCAGGCTGAAGACATTGATCGAGCGCGTCCTGCCCGGCGTCCTGGAGGTCCGCGCCAGGCTTCGCCGCCCCGTCAGCGCATTGATGAGCGACGACTTGCCGCAGTTCGAACGCCCCGCAAAGGCGACTTCGGGGACCTCAGGCTCGGGCAGCCCCTCGAGCGACGTTGCGGCGACGACGAACCTGCAGGGCCGCGCAAAGAGCCTGCGCCCGGCGGCGCTCGCCACCGTCTTCCGGGTTCCACCCGTCATGCCGGAGCCGGCCCGTCTCTCCGGGTTCCCTCGTCATCCGTCCCCGGGTAGCGGACGGCGGCGAGGTAGAGTCCGTGGGCCGGGGCGATCATGCCGCAGGCCTGGCGGTCCCGTTGCTCGAGGGCGCGCCGCAGGTCGCCCGGGGTCCACCGGCCTTCCCCGACATGGACGAGCGAGCCCACCATGCTGCGGACCTGGCGATGCAGGAAGGAACGGGCGCGGGCGCTGATCACGATGGCGTCTTCAGGACCCGAGACGCCGAGTTCATCGAGAGTCTTGACGGGTGAGGACGCCTGGCAGCCGGCATCCCTGAAGGTGGTGAAATCGTGCCTGCCGACAAGGCCCTGCGCCGCCTCGTGCATGGCCGCCGCATCGAGAGACCTCGGCACGTGCCAGGCCCGGTTGAGATCGATCGTCAACGGCGCCCGCCGGCACACGATCCGGTAGCGATAGAGGCGCTCGACGGCATCGAACCGGGCATGAAAGTCCGCTGCGGCCCGCGCCGCCTCGAGGATGGCAATCGCCCGGGGGCGCAGGTGCTGGTTGACGGCGTTTCTCACGGTGGAGGGCGGCCAGTCCCGGACCAGGTCGACATGGGCCACCTGCCGGAGGGCATGAACACCGGCATCCGTCCGTCCCGCCGCCACCAGGGTCACGTCATCCTGGCAGAACGACCGGAACGCCTCCTCCAGCGCCTGCTGAATGGAGGGCCGGTCATGCTGCCTTTGCCATCCGGCATAGCCGGTGCCGTCGTACTCCAGTGTGAGGCGATAGCGCGGCATGGTCAGGCGAGACGCTGGGGCGGCGCGAGGCGCTGGCCGCGCAGCCAGGCGGCGCCATCGGTGGTCTCCCGTCCGGCAGCGCGGACCGTCACGAGACGCAACGCACCTTTGCCGCATGCCACGACGGCATTGCGGTCAAGCAGCGTTCCCGGCGGTGCTTCGCCGGCGACGGCCTCGGCCTCGAGGACCTTCACCGGCGCCGATTCCGGTCCGAAGTGAACACCGGGGCGCGGATTGAGAGCCCGCACCAGGCGATCGATGTCCTCGGCGCTGCGTCGCCAGTCGATGCGGCCGTCCGCCCGCGTGAGCTTCCCGGCGTAGGTGGCGTCCCGGTCGTTCTGGGGTTCTGCCCCCGCCAGATGGCGTCCGGGATCTCGAAGGAGTCCCGGGAGGACATCGGCGGCAAGATCGGCAAGAGAGGATTCCAGGCTCTGGGTTGTGGCGCGGCAGGGCACGGGCAGGCGGTGGCGGCAGACAATGGCGCCGGTATCGAGGCCTTCGTCCATGCGGAAGACCGTCAGGCCGGTTTCGCTGTCGCCGTGGAGGATGGTGTGAGCCACCGGGGCGGCGCCCCGCCAGCGCGGCAGCAGCGATGGATGAAGATTGATGCAGCCAAGCCGCGGCGCGTCGAGAATGGGCCGCGGCAGGATCAGTCCATAGGCGGCAACGACCGCCACGTCGGCATCGAGCGCCCGGAAGTCGGCAGCGGCAGCGCCATCCCGCAGCGAGACCGGAGTTCTCACGTCGAGGCCAAGGGCCTCGGCCCGTTCGGCGATCACGGAGGCGCGCATGCGCTGGCCGCGCCCGGCGCGGCGCGGCGGCTGCGTGTAGACAGCCACCATGTCATGGCCATCGCGACAGAGCGCCTCCAGCGCCGGCAAGGCGAAGGACGCCGTTCCCATGAACGCAAGCCTCAAGGGGGTCACGCGATGTCGCGCAGCCGCGCCTTCTTCCACTTGATCATCTTGCGCAGGATCAGCCGGCGGCGCAGGGCCGAGAGGTGATCGACGAAGAGAATGCCGTCGAGGTGGTCGATCTCGTGCTGCAGGCAGCGTGCCAGAAGGCCCTCGGCGTGAAGCTCCCGGCCGGCGCCGTTCTCGTCGAGGTAGGCGATGTCGACCGATGCCGGGCGCTCCACCATGGCGTAGAGTTCAGGAAACGAAAGACAGCCTTCATCGAACTCCACCCGTTCCTGCGACGCGGCGGTGATATCCGGGTTGACGAGCTTCAGCGGCTCTGAGTCCCGTCGCTCCGCGCCACGTCGACAACCACGATGCGCCGGGGGATGCCGACCTGGATTGCCGAGAGACCGAGCCCCTTCTCGGCGTACATGGTCTCCAGGAGATCATCCATGAGCCGGCGGACACCGTCGTCCACGTCGTCCACGGCCTCCGAGACCACCTGGAGACGCGGATCGGGAGCATGAATGACTGGCATGACCGTCATCGCGACCCGCCCTCTTCACCCTGTCGGCATGACGCAAGAGTAGATTCAGGGCCCGGAGCGATCAAGACATGGCCCTCCGGGACGTTACCGGGACATCACCGGGCGAATCGCCATCTTGACGTTGCCCTTGAACCCTGCATAGCCTTCCCCATCGCCAAACACATCCGTGCGGCTCCATGCCGGGCCGCCCGCCGCGATGCGGGAATCTTCTAAGCACGGATGATTGTTTGGCGACCGGCCCGGCACCACGTCGGGCTGACCGATCGCTTGGAGCGGTCGGAACCGGAGGGCAATCCGGCTCCGACCAAGCAATGGGGTCTCGGGGCAGCTGGGAGAGCGTGACCGAGATCCCGCCGCTCCAAGCACGCTAGACGTTGCCATGCGTCCACTCAAGCACGCTCTCCCAGTGGGGGAGAGACGTGAAAGCCATCGTGATCAGTCTGCCGCACGCCCATGAGCGACGGAAACGCGCGTCGCAGCGGTTTGCCGAAATCGGTCTGTCTTTCGAATTCCTTGATGCCGTTGACGCGGGTGAACTGACCGATGCGGACATCGTTCGGATGGATGCGCGATACCGGCGCCGGTGGGGTCTTCGTCCTTTGGCCGCTACCGAACTTGCGTGCTGGCTGTCACATGTCCGCGCGATCCACCAGGCAAGCATCGGATCCGATGAAGCGACCGTCATATTCGAAGACGACGCCATGCCCCGGCCCAATGCACATCTGTGCTGACCGCCTTGGAACACTGTCACATCGACTTTGATCTGGTCAGCCTCGGCCGACGGAACACGACTCGGCCGCATGTTGACGTGCACGCCCTTGAAGCCGGTCGATCTCTCTGCCGGGTCCGGTTCGAGTACGGCGCGTTCGGTTACGTGATCACGAAAGAAGCGGCACTTCGCCTCGGTCCTCGCCTGACCCGGATGCGCGTCCCGATCGACATGGATCTCATGTTCTTCTGGGTCCACCGGCTCAACCTGTGGTTTCTCGATACGCCGGTGGTCGACCACGATGACAACGTGCCTTCGTATCTCACTGCCGACCGTGAACGAATGCTCGTCGGATGGAAGCCTTCGCGACTACGTCGGATCGCCTACCGTCTACACATGGCGGTGGCCAAGCGGATCGGATTCCGGCGGCTCGTCCAAGGGCGCTATGCGAGCAAACAGAAAACGACCCGTCGCACATGACTCCCTTCCTCATCAGGAACTGTCCGCGTTGCGGCGCCGACAATTCCACCACACGCGCCCTTTCCTATTCCTGGCGGCATTGGCGTCTTCGCCGCTGCATGGCGTGTGCTTTCGTCTACCTTGAGAACCCGCCGGACTATGCCGATCTGAGCGTGGACTACGCATGGGAGACGGACGACTACACACAACGCATGCGTCAGGAGTATCCCTTCACCCGTCGAGTATCGCGCGGCTGGCGAAGGGTTCGCCGCCGGTTGATCCCAAGGCCCGACAAGTTGGCCCGACGGGTTACCGCGCATGTCCCACCGGGCCGTGTGATCGACGTGGGTTGCGGCAGCGCCGGACACCTGATGGCGCTCGCGCCGCACTACAAGATTGTCGGGATAGAGATATCCGTGGCATTGGCCGCCGAAGCGAACGCCCGTCTCGCCAAGCGCAACGGCACGGTCGTCAACATGCCGGCGATCGAAGGACTCGCCGACATGGCCGCGGCCTCGGCAACCGGCGTGCTGATGCGTTCCTTCCTCGAACACGAACACAGACCCGCGACGCTGCTCGCCCAAGTGGCGCGCGTTCTCGCGACCGGCGGCGCCGTTGTCGTCAAGGTGCCCAACTTCGCCTGCCTGAACCGGCGGGTCATGGGATCCCGCTGGTGCGGGTTCCGCTTCCCTGGTCACGTGAACTACTTCACGCCGACGAGCCTCAAGGAAATGGTCGAAGATGCCGGTCTAACGATATCGGCCTTCGATCCTTTTAGTCGGTTCCCGCTGGCAGACAACATGTGGCTGGTGGCACACAAGTGAGATTGGATTGCAACGCCCGGTACGGGCGGCCCAGAAAATCAAAGTGAGACACTACCCCTCTTGCGGGCCGGCGGGCCTCAGCCCGGCGTGAGCGTGCGGCGGGCCTGCATCGCCGCACCGAGCGTGCCATCGTCAAGGAAGTTGAGCTCCCCGCCCACCGGAACGCCAAGCGACAGGCGCGACACGGTGACATCGCAGGCGGCAAGCATGTCGACGAGATAGTGGGCCGTGGTCTGCCCGGCAACCGTGGCGCTGGTGGCGAGAACCACTTCCGCGACGCCCGCCGATCGGGCGCGGGCCACGAGGCCCGGGATCCGCAGATCCTCGGGCCCGACGCCGTCGAGCGCCGACAGGGTGCCTCCCAGAACGTGATAGCGGCCGGAAAACACGGCCGAACGCTCCATGGCCCACAAATCGTCGACATTCTCGACGACACAGATGATCGAGGAGTCACGCCGCTCGTCCGAACAGAGGGCGCAGGGGTCTCTGGTATCGAGGTTCCCGCACCGGTTGCAGGTCGTGACGGCCTCGCCCGTCTGCTCGAGCGCCTGCACGAGGTTGACCAGCAGGGTCTCGCGGTGCTTGAGAAGGTGGAGCACGAGACGGCGCGCCGAGCGCGGCCCCAGACCCGGCAGGCGTGCCAGCAGGGTCGTCAGGCGGTCAATCTCGGGGCTGGCATGGACCATCTCAAGGGCCCGGAAACGAGAGTCTTGCGACACCCATCAGAAGGGCAGCTTCAGTCCCGGGGGCAGCTGGAAGTCGCCGGCGATGTCGGCCGTTCTTTCCCGGACCGTCTCCTCGGCCTTGCTGTGCGCATCGTTGATGGCCGCAACGATCAGGTCCTCGAGCATGCCCCTGTCGTCGGCCGTGACGAGAGAGGGATCGATCGACAGGCTGTTGAGCCGGTGCTGGCAGGTCATCGAAGCCTTGACCATGCCGCCGCCGGAGACGCCCTCGACCTCGATCCGGCCGAGATCCTCCTGGAGGCTCTCCATGCGCGACTGCACTTCCTGCACCTTTTCCATCATCTTCAGAAAATTCATGGGCTGCCGTTCCTTGCGTGCGGTTTGTCGCCCTTCCGGACATCGACGATCTCGGCTCCGGGAAAGGTCTCGAGTATGCGCGAGAGGTCCGGTTCCCTGGCCGTCTCCTCCAGGAGGGCCTTCCTCTCCTGCTCTTGCGAGCGTGCAATCGTGGGAGCCCCGTCGCTTGTGGACGGCGTCACCCGCCAGGCCATGCCCGTCCAGGTGCCGAGCAGCCTGGCAAGGTCGGAGGGAAGCTCGCGGGGCGCATCCTTGCCGAGCCTGATCTCGATATCGCCGACGGCGAAGGAAACGAGGTGGACATTGGTGCGCAGGTGGGTATGGAGGATGGCCTCGCGGCGGCGCTCCACGAGATCGAGCACGGCCTCGAAACTTCGGGGCACCTCGTCGCCGGCATCCCCGGATGCCGCAGGCGCCCGGCTTTCGGGCGCCTTTGCCGGCGCGGGCGGCGGCGTCCCGTCGAGCACCTTCAGCGCCTCCTCGGGTGTCGGCAGTGTCGAACTGAAGGCCAGCCGGACCAGGGTCATTTCCACGGCCTGCAGGCTGTCAGGGGCACCGTTCGCCTCGCCGATTCCCTTGAGGAGAATCTGCCAGGCCCTCGTGAGGTGCGGTATGCCGAGGGTTTCGGCCATCTCCGCCCCTTCCGTGCGCTCGAACTCGGGCGCCGCCTGCCGGGCAGCGTCGGGAGTGGCCTTGCAACGGGTCAGCCAGTGCGTGAGCTCGAGCAGATCCTCGAGAACGACGACCGGATCCACGCCTGACCTGTACTGCTCCGCCAGGCCCTCGAGCGCCTCGGCGATCCGGCCGGCCATGACATGGCGATAGAGCGCAAACGTCCTTCCCCTGTCGGCGAGTCCGAGCATGGCGCGCACATCGTCTCCGGTCACCGTTCCACGGCCCTGGGCGATGGCCTGATCGAGGATGGAGAGGCCGTCGCGCACCGAACCATCGGCGGCGCGGGCGATCAGGGCCAGGGCCTCGTCGCTCGCCGATGCCTGTTCCCTGGACGCGATCTCGCCGAAGTACCGGGCAAGCTCTCCGGCATCGACCCGGCGCAGGTCAAACCGCTGGCAACGTGACAGGATGGTCGCCGGAATCTTGCGCAGTTCGGTCGTCGCGAAGACGAACTTCAAGTGCTCCGGCGGCTCCTCCAGGGTCTTCAGCAACGCATTGAACGCCGGTCCGGACAGCATGTGGACCTCGTCCATGACGTAGACCTTGTAGCGGCCGAGGGAGGGCCGGTAGCGCGCTGCATCGAGCAGGCTGCGCATGTTGTCGATGCCCGTGTGACTCGCGGCATCGACCTCGAGGACATCGACATGGCGATCGGCAGCGATGGCAACGCAGTGTTCGCAGACGCCGCAGGGCTCGGCCGTCACGTCGCCCGTGCCGTTCTCGCCGACACAGTTGAGCATGCGCGCCAGAACGCGCGCCGTCGTCGTCTTGCCGACCCCGCGAACGCCGGTCAGCAGGAAGGCCTGGGCGATCCTCCCCGTCTCCACCGCATGGGTCAGCGTGCGCACGAGGACATCCTGACCAAGCAGTTCACCCAGGGTCTGTGGCCGGTACTTGCGGGCCAGGACTCGGTACTGCGGGTTGTCGTGATCAGGAGGTGCCATCGCGGTCCCTGATGAACGGGGCGGGGATTCGCGCAACCGTTGGTGCGGCGGATGACTGGAAGGCCGGACTGACCCGGTTGAACACGCTACGGCTGCTTCCTCTCGGACCTGACCGGGTTCACGAGCCAATTCCGTCCATTCCGGCCCCCGTCGGCAACACTAGCCGCCACGACCGACGGCACGCAAGCCTGATTGCGCGGCAACGGGCCGCGTGCGAACGTCGTTTCATGGTCGACGTCTCCCACTACCGGGGCGATCTGATCGATCGCGCCAGCGAGCTGCGCCGGGACGATCAGTGGATTGCCGCCAGGCTGCGCGATCCCGCAACCCGGCTCGTTCCCGTTCATCGGGGGCGCAACCTGCTGCGCGGCATAAACGCGGCCTTCCTGGCGCCCGGCGATGTCGATGGATTCCCCGACGATCCCCTGATGGAGCCCATCTTTCTGGGAATCGACGAGGTGGGTCCGCTGTTTGCCGTCGACGTGTCGCATCTCGAAGAAGGGGTTCTCGCCAGCCCCGGAACGGACTGCGTCCTCGAGGAACTCTACGGCATCGCGACACAGCTGTTTCGCCGCGACGCCTCGCTTCTCTCCCATGCGGCCTGGCTCGTGCGATGGCGGCGGCACCACCGCTATTGCGGTGTCTGCGGCCATGTCACCGAATCGCGGGAGGCCGGGCACGTGCGGGTCTGCACCAACGAGACGTGCAGGACCCTCGCCTTTCCGAGGACCGACCCGGCGGTCATCATGGTGACCGAGTTCGCCGACCGGTGCCTGCTGGCCCGCCAGAAAAACTGGCCGGGCGGCCTGCATTCCTGCCTGGCGGGGTTTGTCGAACCCGGCGAATCGGCGGAAGAGGCGGTGGTGCGCGAGGTGCGCGAGGAATCGGGCCTCGAGGTACGCGATGTCCGCTACCACGCCACCCAGCCATGGCCCTATCCGTCCTCGCTCATGCTGGGCTACTTTGCCATCGCCACGCACGACGTCGTCGTCATCGATACCGACGAACTGGCCGCCGCCCGCTGGTTCACCCGCGACGAACTCGTGTCGCTCCCCGACGGCGTCGAACTGCCACGCCGCGATTCCATCGCCCGCGCCCTGATCGACGCCTGGATTGCCTCGGGCTAGAGTGACGGTCGCCTTTTTCGAGCACGAGGAGCCGCCCATGAGCCGTCTCGAGGTCCACCAGATTCCGGTTCTCTCCGACAACTACGTCTATCTGGCGCATTGCCCCGAGACGGCGGCCACGGCGGTCGTCGACCCGGCGGTCACGAAACCCGTGCTCGACGCGGCCGCGGACAAGGGATGGTCCATCACGCACATCATCAACACCCACCATCACGACGACCACACGGGCGGCAATCTCGACATCAAGCGGGCCACGGGGTGCACCATTGTCGGGCCGGGACCGGACCGCAACCGCATCCCGGGGATCGACATCATGGTCGACGAGGGCGACACCTTCATGCTCGGGGCGGCCGAGGCCCGTGTCTTCTTCGTCCCCGGGCACACGCGCGGGCACATTGCATACTGGTTCGCCGACTCGGCGGCGCTCTTCTGCGGCGACACCATGTTCGCCATGGGGTGCGGCCGGCTGTTCGAGGGGACCCCGGTGCAGATGTGGGCTTCACTGCAGAAGCTCATGGATCTGCCCGGCGACACGCGCGTCTACTGTGCCCACGAGTACACCCAGACCAACGGCCGGTTTGCGCTCACGGTCGATCCGCAGAACACCGACCTCGTGCGCCGCATGACGGTTGTCGACGACATGCGCTCCAGGGATCTGCCGACAGTTCCCTCGACCATCGCCGAGGAACGGGCGACCAACCCCTTCCTGCGGCCGCGCGACCCGCTTGTCATGAAGGCCCTCGGCATGGAGGGCGCCGATCCGGTGACGGTGTTCGCCGAACTGCGCGCCCGCAAGGACAGGTTCTAGGCCTGTGGGCCGGCGGCGGATCAGCCGCTGGCGTCACCACCCTGGCTGCTCCACCACGCCGTCCACCGGTCGTAGTCCGGTCCGATGTCGGCGCCGGTGATGGTGCGCAGCGACCACGAGGAGAACCAGCGAACATCCTGCGAGGTGTCCTGGAGGGCCTCGATCAGCGCCGATACCGCCGCCGGGTCGCCGATGCGGCCAAGCGACCATGCCGCCTCCCAGCGAACGCGGTCATGTTCGTCCTCGAGGGCCTCGACGAGCGCCGGCACAGCCTCCGGATCGGCGGTGTCGCCGAGGGCCGAGGCCACCGAAAAGCGCACTTCATGGCCAGGTTCGTCGAGAGCGGGGAGAACGCTCGCCACTCCCCAGACATCGATCATGACATTGACCAGCGCCTCGAGAAAGCCGTCCGGCTTCACCAGCGCTTCACGAAACGGGGCATTCTCCGGCTTGTCGTACCCGTGATCGATCAGGATCTCGAAGGGACGTTCGACCGTGGACGTGAAGAGGCGCATGCTTTCGACCGCCCCGGGACCGGTGATCGCCACATCGCCGGCGAGGTCGGCGCCGGTGTAGAGAAAGGCTCTCTCCTGGCCAACGTAGAGCCTGCCGAGTGCCCGCCCCTCCAGGGAGACCTGGAGTTCCCAGCTCTCGCCGCCGGCGTCACCGTCGAGGGGCTCGATGTCCGCCGCCAGGAGCATGTCCTCGGCATAGTCGACGAGCGGCAGTTCATAGTCCTCCAGAATGTGGGGCTCGGGCAGTGACGCCTTGCGGTACTCGAACACCTGTTCGATGGTGATCACGACCACATCGGGAAGCGGCGCCCGGGAGGCGTCGGAGCGGGAAGGCGCCAGCACGAGGCCGGCAACGGCTACCAGAATGAAGAGCGCACGCCTGGACATGACACGGCCATTCTAAACCGCATCACCCGGTGGAGTCCCTACTTCGTCTCTGCTTCCAGCCACGCCTCCAGGGCGGCCGCGCCGCGTTCCCGCGTGGCGTCATCAAGAGTGCCCTCGAGGTTGGCCAGGTTCGTCGACGCGATGTCGTCACCCGCCCGGGCAGCAAGGCTGAGCCACAGATAGGCACCGACGGGGTCGTATGGTTCCACGGTCAGGAGCAGGAATCCGAGAAGCGACATGGCGTCCCGTTCCCCGGCCCCGGCCGCCGCCTCGAGAAGGGCCCGGGCACCGTCCGGATCCGCCGGACCTCCCTTCGCCTCGAGAAGCAGGCGGGCAAGGCGCACCCTCGCCCGGTCGTGTGCCTGTGCGGCAGCTTCGCCGTACCAGTGCCGCGCCTCGACCAGATCAACGGGGAAGGGACTCGGGTCCCCCCACACATGACCGAATGTCGATCCGGTCTCGTAGCCATAGCCCAGGAGGAACTGCGCCTCGGCATTGCCCGCTTCGGCCTCGACGCGATACCACGTCATCGCCTCGACAAAGGTCTCGGGAACATCCGCAGCAACGGGCAGGCCCGACCATCCGGTCACCAAGGCTGCCAACACGACAAGTCGCGTGTGTCGGAGGGTTCCATTCACCAGGCCCAAAACAGTCACTCCCGCCCTGATCAGCTCATCCAGGCAGCACGGCGATGCCGACAGTCCTGAAGCCTCATGAACCGGCCGAGCGTTCATACTACTCTCCAACCACGGGGATTGACCACTGTTTTGACGCGCCCCGGCCAGGGGTGTCCTGATGGCGGGGCGTCAGCCGGAATCGTCACGGCCAACGAGAGTCTCCAGCAGGTGACGGGCGGCATCATCGATTCCCGTGGTGCCGTCTGCCACGGCATTGGAAAGATCGGTCAACCCGGGGTGGTGAAGGGCCCGTTCACGGGCCAGCACCAAAGCCGTCTCGATGATGTCCTGGCGCAGGCCCTGCCGGGTGCGCCGTGGCGATCGCGCGCCATGATGTCCAGTATCCAAGAGGAGGCCGGCAAGCTCGCCAACCCCGTCGCCGCGCGTGGCGACCGTCATGAGGACCGGAGGCACGTGTTCGCCTCTCCAGGACACTGCCGCCTCCAGTGCGGCTTTCGCGGCAAGTGCACCGGGTTGATCGGCCTTGTTGACAACAATCAGGTCCACGGTCTCCAGAATCCCGGCCTTTGCCGCCTGGATGTCGTCGCCGGACCCGGACGGCCACACCAGGATGCTCCTGTCCGCCAGGCGGGTGATCCCGCTCTCGGACTGGCCCGTGCCGACCGTCTCGACGATGATGATGTCGCATCCGGCAGCATCCATGACGTCGATGACGCGTGACGTGGTCGCCGCGAGACCGTCCGGACGGCCCCTGGAGGCGTGGCTGCGGATGAAGACTCCGCGGTCGCCGGAGTGGCCGGACATGCGGATGCGGTCACCGAGAAGGGCACCCCCGGTCAGGGAACTCGACGGGTCGACGGCGAGGACCGCGACCAGCCTCGAGCGGCGGCGGAATTCCCGCACCAGGGCGTCCGTCAGCGTCGACTTCCCGGCGCCGGGAGGACCGGTCAGGCCCAGGACGAACGCATGGCCGGCTTCCATGCGCGCGGTCTCGACGATCGCGGCAGCGTCCGGATAGTCGTTCTCCACGGCGGTCACGGCACGGGCGACGGACGCGCGCTCGCCCCGCCTCATGGCGCCAACCCAGGAAGGAGTGTCCGGCGCGCAAGCAGGATCTGTCATGGCAGGGGAGAATACTCCTGCCGGCGGGACCGGCAACCGGCCGCCCGCCGAGCGATCAGGGATCCCCGTCCCCGAGGGACATCAGGTAGGCGATCACGTCGGCGCGATCATCCTCGTCCTTCAGCTTGAAGACCATCTTGTTGCGCACCCTGGTGGCGTCCAGGGTGTCCTTCAGGAAGGCCTTGGGATCCGCGATGTAGGCGTCCACCAGTTCCGGCGTCCACACGAGACCCGCCTCGCCGGCCTCGATCATGCTGGTGGAGAACCTGTAGTCCGCCGTCCCCGCCTGGCGCCCGAAGAGACCGAGCAGGTTCGGACCCGCCGGCTTCGTCCTCCCCGCCTCGACCGAATGGCAGGCCTTGCACTTCCTGAACACCTTCTCGCCGCGCACGGCATCTCCCGGCGTGAAGGCCACGCTGAAGGTGGTGAACAGGATCAACGCCAGGACTCCCGGCAGCAACGCGGCTCGCATCATGTCTGACTCTCTTCAAAATTCTCCGAACGTTGCGACTTCGCTGGCAGGGGTTCTCAACCTTCCGTCATGAAGGGAGCGATCCCCCGGGCCGCCTACCTTGACCATCAGGAATGTCGATGTCGACTCCGCGGCTCTTGCCGTTCAGGGCCGGGTGCCGCAGGGCACCCGAGTTGCCGTGAAAGGCCCCATCATTGACAAACCATTGAGCGTGGTTCAATCCCGGGTGTGGTGTCGTGTTAGCTTAGCCAACGGTGATCGGATGGTCTCTGCCAAACGCTCTCGACAACGCAAGCAGACCGGCAGGGAAGACGTGCAGTCGGCCCGGAACCTCGTCGAGTTCGAGGTTGATCGTCCTGGCAGTCATGAGCCGTCGTCCGACCTCGCGATCGGCCAGGAGCTGCGATACCGGGACCTGACCGGCGTGACGCTCGCCGGTCTCTCAGGCATGGCGGTCAGGATTGAGAAAGGGAGCTTGGCGCCCTCGATCCAGACGCGCGTGCGCACGGCCGACGCGCTCGAGGTCCCCACCTCGATGGTCTTCCATCGCCCGAACAGGCGCCCGTCGGCCAACGTCGTGCCTTCGGGCAACGGACGGGTGATCGACCGCAGCGGGACACGGCACCGCGCATGACCCGGGATCCGCGCCACGACGTTCTCTTCGAGCCGGTGCGCATCGGACCGGTCACGGCGCCGAATCGCTTCTATCAGACTCCCCAGTGCAGCGGCATGGGGCGGAACTACCCCTCGTCGTGGGCCGTGATGCGCGGCATCAAGGCCGAGGGTGGCTGGGGGGTGGTCTTCGCCGAACAGTGCGACTTTCATCACAGCACCGACAACCCGCGCAACGTGCGCCTGTGGGATGCGCAGGACCTCGGCATCGTCACCCGCATGGTCGAGGAGGTGCACGCCCACGGCAGCCTCGCCGGCCTCATGCTGGCGCACAACGGCTTCGTCACGCCCAACCTGATCAGCCGCGAAACGCCCCTGGCGCCCTCGATGATACCGTTGTTCGGCACCGCTCCCGGTCATGCCCGTCCGCTCGACAGGGCCGACATCCGCACACTGCGCCAGGCGCACCGAAGCGCCGCGCTGCTCGCCTGCGAGGCAGGCTTCGACATCGTCAACGTCTATGCCGGCCATGACCTGGCGCTGCCCATGCACTTCATCGCGAAACGCTACAATCAACGCAGTGACGAATACGGCGGAAGTCTCGCGAACCGTGTGCGCCTGCTGCGGGAGCTGATCGAGGACACCAGGGAGGCGATCGGCCACCGCTGCGCCGTCGGCGTGCGCTTCGCGGTCGACGAGATGGTGGGCGAGGCCGGACTCACCTGCGAGGGCGAGGGCCGCGAGGTCGTCGAGATGCTGGCGGAGCTGCCGGATATCTGGGATGTCAACGTGTCGCCATGGGCCAACGACTCGATCACGTCACGCTTCGGCGAGGAGGGTTCCCAGGAACGCTATGTCGCCTTCGTCAAGCAGCTGACGACGAAGCCCGTTGTCGGGGTCGGACGGTTCACCAGTCCGGACACCATGGTCTCGCAGATCAGGCGCGGCATCCTCGACATGATCGGCGCGGCGCGCCCGACGATCGCCGATCCCTTCCTGCCGCGCAAGATCGAGGAAGGGCGGCCGGAAGACATCCGCGAGTGCATCGGCTGCAATGTCTGCACCACCAACAACTACCTGATGGTGCCGATTCGCTGTACCCAGAACCCGACGATGGGCGAAGAGTGGCGCCGCGGCTGGCACCCGGAGCGCATCCCCGCGAAGTCGACGGACGACAGCATCCTGATCGTCGGTGCCGGTCCCGCCGGCCTTGAGGCGGCCCGTGCCCTGGGCCAGCGGGGTTACGATGTCATGCTCGCCGAGGCGACCCGCGAGCCGGGCGGCCGGGTGAGCCGCGAATCGCGCCTGCCCGGACTTGCCGCCTGGGCGCGCGTGCGCGACTGGCGTCTGGGTCAGATCGCCAAGATGGCCCATGTCGAGATGTTCCTCGAGAGTCCCATGACGGCCGCCGACGTGCTGGAGACCGGCGCAACGCTCGTCGGCGTCGCGACCGGCGCATCCTGGCGGCGTGACGGAGTCGGCCGCCACCACCGCAGCCCGGTGCCAGGCATCGAACGTCCACACGTCATGACACCGGACGATCTCATGGACGGACGAGAGATCGCGGGCCACGTCGTGATCTGGGACGACGATCACTACTACATGGCGAGCGTGCTCGCCGAACTGCTCGTCGAAGCGGGCTCTACCGTGACCATCGTCACACCCCAGGCGTCGGTCGCGGCCTACACGCACTACACCCTGGAGCTCGATCACATTCACCGCCGCCTGGGCCAACTCGGTGCCGCCATCGTCGGCCACCATGCCGTGACGCGCATCGCCGAAGGTGGCGTGGATCTTGCGAACGTCCACGGCGGGTCCGGTTCCGCGCTCGACTGCGACGGCGTGGTGATGGTGACGGGCCAGGTGCCGAACGACGCCCTTTGCCGGGAACTCGCGGCCCTGGCGCAAGCGCCGCGTCCGGTCGCCTTTGGCGACTGTCTCGCACCGTCTGTCATCGCGGCGGCGGTCTTTGCAGGTCACCGCTTCGCCCGCGACCTCAATTTCGATCTCGCCTCCACCACGCCCTTCCTGCGCGAGGACGTCGCGATGGCGCCGCGACCGCCCCGGGAGCGCCTCGCCGTCCCGGGTGGCGGCTGACAGATGACCGGGGCCGCCAGACCCGAACTCCCGCTCGCCGGCCACACGGTGGTCGAGATCGGCTCCTCGGTCGCCGCGCCCTACGCGACATGGATCCTCGGCATGCTGGGCGCCGACGTGATCAAGGTGGAGAACGCCGAAGGCGGCGACGACGCCCGGCGCTGGGGCCGCATGTTGCCAGACGGACGGTCGTCCTTCTTCCTGGCGCTCAATGGCAACAAGCGCTCGGTGCGGGTCAACCTCAAGGACGAGGCCGACCACGCCTGGCTCGCCCGTTCGTGCGCCGGGGCCGACGTCGTCGTGCAGAACATGCGGCCCAACAAGATCGCGCGCTACGGTCTCGACGGTCCCTCGCTGGTCGCGGCCAACACGCGCCTGGTCTACTGCAACCTCGGCGCCTTCGGCGCCACGGGACCCATGAAGGACCGGCCCGGCTACGATCCCTTGATGCAGGCCGCAGGTGGCATCATGAGCGTCACCGGCGAGCCTGACCGGCCGCCCGTGCGCGTCGGCGTGTCGATCGTCGACATGGGAACGGGCATGTGGTGCGGCATCGGCATCCTTGCCGCGCTCTACGCGCGCAGGGAGACCGGGCGGGGCTGCATCGTCGATGCCTCGCTCTACGAGACCGCGCTCGGCTGGGTCGCGAACCAGGCCGCCATGGTGCAGGTGGACGGCGTCAACCCGGAAAGGGTCGGCTCGGGCGCGCGTGGCCTGGCGCCCTACCAGGCCTATCGCTGCCGTGACGGCTGGCTGGTGGTGAGCGCACCCAACGACCGTCTCTTCGAACGGCTTGCCGGAGTGCTCGGTCATCCAGAGTGGCCAGGGGACGAACGCTTCTCCGGCAACCAGGAGCGCTACGCCAATCTCGGCGATCTCAATGCGCTCATCGAGCCGATCCTCGCGGCCCGGACCCGCGATCACTGGATCGGCGTGCTCGATGACGCAGGCGTGCCCTGCGCGCCGGTGCGGGAGATCACCGAGATGCTGGCCGATCCGCAGACTGAAGCTCTCGGCATCCTCCAGCGTCTGGGCGCCGAGATTCCGCTGATGGGCCTGCCGCTCAGTTTCGACGGTATCCGGCCGCCGCTGCGCAGCTTGCCGCCGGATTTCGGCGAGCACGACGCACTGAAGGAGGAGAAATGAGGAGCGATTTCGAAACGCTGACGCTCGAGCGCGTGGGCGATCACGTGCTGCTGGTCACGCTCAACCGTCCGGAGGTGCTGAACGCGACCAACACGACGATGGGCCGCGAACGCCTGGAGCTCTTCGGCGGCCTCTACGTCGACCAGGAGGACGTGCGCTCAATCGTGCTGACCGGCGCCGGCCAGAGGGCGTTCAGCGCCGGTGGCGATCTCAAGGAACGCAAGGGCATGTCGGATGCCGACTGGCGCCGCCAGCACGCGATCTTCGAGCAGGGCGCCATGGCGCTCAAGCAGTGCCCCGTGCCGGTGATCGCGGCGGTCAATGGCGTGGCTTTCGGCGGCGGCTGCGAAACCGTGCTCTCCTGCGACTTCGCCTATGCCTCGTCGACCGCGATGTTTGCGCTGACCGAGGTGAAGATCGGCATCCTGCCGGGCACCATGGGCACCCAGCAGCTGCCGCGCGCCGTGGGCGAGAGACGGGCCAAGGAGATCCTGATGACCGGCATGCCGTTCACGGCCGGGGAGGCTTTCGCGTGGGGACTGGTCAACCGCGTGTGCGAGCCCGACCGCCTGCTGGAGGAGGCACTCGAGACCGCGAGAGTGATCGCCGGCAACGCGCCGCTCGCCGTGCAGCGCATCAAGCGCGCCGCCGGCGTCGCAGGCGATCTTGACCTCGCCTCCGGCTTCCAGTTCGAGCTGGAGGCCTACAACAGGCTGGTCGTCACCGAGGACCGCCAGGAGGGCGTCAACGCCTTCAACGAGAAACGCAAACCGCAGTTCAGGGGCAGGTGAGATGAGCGAGATCGATGTCGTCGTCCAGGAGGTCGGTCCGCGGGACGGGCTGCAGAATGTCGAGCGGACCATGCCGACGGATGCCAAGATGGAGTGGATCGGCGCGGTCTGCGAGGCGGGCGTCCCGCAAGTCCAGGTCGGCAGCTTTGTGCCGCCCAGGCTGATTCCGCAGCTTGCCGACACCGCCGAGATCGTCCGGCGTACGCGTGAAGGCTGGCCCCGGGTGGCCCTCTCCGTGCTGATTCCGAACCTGAAAGGCGCCGAGCTCGCCTTGCCGACCGGGCCCGACCAGGTGGCCTTCGTGCTCTCTGCCTCGGCCGCCCACAACGAGCGCAACGTGCGCCGCCCCGTCGACGAGTCGCTTGCCGACTTCGCCCGCATCGTGGCGCTGCGCAACGAGCTCGATCCCCGGCGCCGCGTGAAGGTATCGGGCGGCATCGCGACGGCGTTCGGCTGCACCATGCAGGGAGAGGTGCCGGAGGCGGAGGTTCTGCGCCTGGCCGTGACGCTGGCCGAGGCCGGCGCCGACCGCATCGGCATCGCCGACACCGTGGGCTACGCCAACCCCGGGCAGGTGCGGCGTGTGTTCACGGATGTGCGGGCGGCCATCGGCCCCGAGATTGCGCTCGGCGCGCACTTCCACGACACCCGCGGTCTCGGACTCGCCAACGTGCTGGCCGCGCTGGAGGCGGGCGTGCGCCAGTTCGACGGCGGCATGGGCGGCCTCGGCGGCTGTCCCTATGCGCCCGGCGCCACCGGCAACATCGTCACGGAGGATCTCGTCTTCATGCTCGAATCCATGGGGCTCAGAACAGGCATCGACCTCGAGAGGCTGGTCGCTGCGCGGCGCATCATGGAAGCGCACCTGCCGGGCGAGCCGACCCATGGCACCTTTGTCAAGGCCGGCGCGCCCAAGGGCTTCGTGCCCGCGAGCCGGGCGGCCTGACCATGGCGGAGATGCCGGTGATGGAGCTCGGCGAGGACTATCCCGAGCTGCGCCGCCAGGTGATGCGACTGTGTGCCCGCTTTCCCGGGGAGTACTGGCGCGAGCTCGAAAGGCAGCCGGTCGACACGTCCTATCCCACGGCATTCATCGACGCCATGACCGAGGCAGGCTATCTCGCCGCGCTGATCCCCGAAGACTACGGCGGGTCGGGCCTGCCGCTGCGCGCCGGCGCCGTGATCCTCGAGACGGTCAACCGCTGCGGCGGCAGCGCCGCGGCCGGTCATGCCCAGATGTACACGATGGGCACGGTGCTGCGGCATGGCAGCGACGCGCAGAAACGAAAGTACCTGCCCAGGATTGCCTCGGGCGAACTGCGCCTGCAGGCCTTCGGCGTCACCGAGCCGGCGTCGGGTTCGGACACGACGCAGATCGCCACGCGGGCCGAACGCACGAACGAAGGCTACGTCATCAACGGACAGAAGGTCTGGATCAGCCGCGCACTGCACTCCGACCTGATGCTGCTGCTTGCGCGCACGACGCCGCTCGCCGACGTCGAGAAGCGACACCACGGCATCTCGACGTTCCTGATCGATCTCCGGGATGCGCAACGCAACGGCTGCACGATCCGTCCCATCGACGCCATGATCAATCACAACACCACCGAGGTGTTCTTCGACAACGTCGTGGTGCCCCACGATGCGCTGATCGGCGAGGAAGGCCGGGGGTTCCGCTACATCCTCGACGGCATGAACGCCGAGCGTTGCCTGACGGCATCGGAGGCGATCGGCAACGGCCGCTACTTTGTCGACAAGGCCGTGGCCTACGCCAGCGAGCGCGTCGTGTTCGGCCGGGCCATCGGCCAGAACCAGGGCATACAGTTCCCGATCGCCGAGGCCCACACGCATCTCGAGGCGGCCGAGCTGATGGTGCGCAGAGCCACGGCGCTGTTCGACGCCGGCGAGCCCTGCGGCGCCGAGGCCAACATGGCGCGCTATCTCTCGTCGAAGGCGGCCTGGGACTGTGCCGAGGCCTGCTTCACGGCCCATGGCGGCTTCGCCTTCGCCCGCGAGTACGACATCGAGCGCAAGTGGCGCGAGGCGCGCCTGTCGCGCACCGCGCCCATCTCACCCAACCTGATCCTGAGCTTCATCGCCCAGCACGTTCTGGGCCTCCCCAGGTCGTACTGATGACCGCGCCTGGCCAGATCTCCGGTCCCCGGTTGGCGCGCGGCGAACCCGAAGGGCCATCGATCCGCGGCCGGTCCTCCGACGCACCCTCCATGCTCGAGTTTGATGCCGCCTCCGCCGGTACCTGTGATACGATTCCTGGCGAGTGGAGCCTGCCGGCGGGCCAGGGACCGGAATGCCCGCTGCGGACGTGTTGAACCCTGACCGACCGCCTGAGGGAAGACGACAGGATGGCCATGTTCAAAGCTCGCGACCTCGGTATCGACATCGAGGAGATCGATCGGCGCCTGGCGGACAACTGGAGCCTGCCGACCCGGTTCTACTGGGATCCGGACATCTTCGATCTCGAGATGGAGGCGATCTTCGCCAGGAACTGGCTCTACTTCGGGTCCGTGCACCAGGTCGCCAGGCCCGGTGACGTCGTGGTGCGCCGACTGGGACGCTGGCCGATCGTCGTGACGCGGGACAGGACCGGCAAGCTGCGGGCCTTCCTCAACATCTGCCGCCACCGCGGCTACACGGTGGTGGAGAGCAGCAGGTCGAACTGCCTCAGGCTTGCGTGCCGCTACCACGGCTGGTCCTACCATCTCGACGGGACCCTGGCGCACGCGCCGGATGCCGCGGGCGAGGCCGGTTTCTGCAAGGACGAGCTGGGCCTCACGGCGATCGCGATCGAGCAATGGGGGCCGGCGCTCTTCGTCAATCCCGATGCCGGGGCCGAACCGATCGCGACATTCTGGGGCAAGGGCTACACCAGAAGCGACGCCGAGGGCCTCGCCCCCGACGCGGAAGAATTCGAGCTCGTGCGCGAGGTGATCTACGACGTCCGGACCAACTGGAAGCTGTGGTACGACAATGGCGCGGAGTGCTACCACTGCGCCCTGATCCACGGCGAGTCCTTCGCCAACGCCTACCAGTCGGATGCCGGCACCTACGAGACCGAGACCGGCCCCAACTTCAGCTTCAACATGTACCACGGCAAGCCGCGCAGGGGCGCCAACGCCGGCCCGGCGAGCGACAATCCGGTGTTGCAGGCCTTCCCCGGCTTCGTCGGCTTCCGGGACGGCGACATCCTGCACCATGCCGGCATGGTGCCGGTCGCGCCGGACCGCACCTGCCACGTCACCCACTACTACGCGCGGCCCGGCACGGACCCCGACTACGTCGCGTCGTGGTGCGACCTCTGGGACCAGACCTACCGCGAGGACAACGTGGTGACCGCGGATCAGCACCGCAATCTGGCGTCGGCCCTGCAACCCTGGAATCGCTATGTCGCGAGCCGCGAAGCCGGCGCCCAGCACATCAGCCGGGAAATCTGGCGCCATTGCAGGACCGCGCTTGAAGCCTGACGTCCCGCATCCCTCGAGGCCGAGGTTCACGATCAATTCCGGGCGTCTTCGAAGACGAGAACGTCACGCATGAGCCAGCTCCCGAAACTCCCTTGCGGCCAGGACGGACCCGCGCTGGTCTGGAAGACACAGGCACGCCGAAGGCTGCCGGGTGACTTGCCATCGGACCGGCCTCTATGGTCTAGATGGCGACAGCCGCAACAGTCGGGCAGGCGCACGATTTAAGGAGACGAGGTGATGAGTGACGGCAAGACGATTGTTTTCTTCCCCGAGGCCGCATTCGGGCCGGCCCTCAATTCGGTGGGCATCGCCCAGGTCTGCCGCGACATGGGGCACCGGCCGGTGTTCCTGGCGGATCCCGGATTTGCCGGGGTCTTTGCGGACTACGGCTTCGAGGAGCATGCCGTGCCGATGTCCGAGCCCATGGAGCCCGAAGCCATGGCGCGGTACTGGTCGGACTTCATCAACGGCCAGATTCCGAACTTCCACACACCGCCCATCGAACAGGTCTCGACCTACATCAAGGCCTGCTGGGAGGCGATCGTCGAAACCGCCGTATGGGCCGAGAAGTCCCTTCCCGGCGTCCTTTCAAGAGTCGAGCCCGATCTCATCTGTGTCGACAACGTGGTCCTGTTCCCCGCCACCAAGCGCCACGGCGCGCCCTGGGTGAGGATCATCTCGTGCAGCGAGAACGAGATCGAGGATCCGGATATCCCGCCCCACCTGTCAGGGTGCCGCGAGGATGATCCGGAAGGCTTCCGTCTCTATCGCGAAGCCTTCGAGAGGGAAATCGCCCCCATCCACGCACAGTTCAACGAGTTCCTCGCATCGTGTGGCGAGGAGCCCTATCCGCTCGGGCAGTTCTTCGAAACCTCTCCCTGGCTCAACCTTCTCCACTATCCCAAGCCCCTCGCCTTCCAGCGCCGCCACCCCCTGGACGAGGAGAAGTTCGTCTACCTCGAGGGCTGCATCCGGGAGGAAGATCCCTACACCGTCCCGGACTTCGCGGCCAACCAGGACGGACCGCTCGTCTACGTCAGCTTCGGCAGCCTGGGATCGGGCGACACGGACCTCATGAAACGCCTGATGGCAACGCTGGGCACGCTGCCCATGAGGGTGCTGGTCAACGTCGGGGACTATAGCGAGGCCTACGACCATGTGCCGCCGAACTGCCATGTCGACAGCTGGTATCCGCAGCCTTCGGTCATCGCCGAAGTCGACGCCGTCATCCATCACGGCGGCAACAACAGCTTCAACGAGTGTCTCTACTTCGGCAAGCCGTCGCTGATCATGCCCTATTGCTGGGACGGCCACGACAACGCGACCCACATCGACGAGAGGGGCTACGGCCTCGCCATGGAACGCTACACCTGGAAGGACGCGGACATCGCCGCCGCTCTCGAGAGGCTGCTGACCGACGCCGCCATGAAGCAGCGACTCGCGTCCCTCTCGGCGCACATGCAGGCCGAGGACGGCCGCCGCAAGGGCGCCAGGGAGCTCGACCGCCTGCTCCGGAAGAGCGCATGATGCAGGCGTCGGTCCTCGCCAGGGGACCACTCGTCGACTGGGGACCGGTCGAAACGCCCCTGGGCGAGCCCGTGTCGCAGACGTCGGGACGGCTCCTTGAAGGCGGGTCCGGCTGCTTCCCCGAGGCCGGGTACTGGCGCTGCACCGAAGGCCGCTGGCGCTGCGAAATCGCGCGGAGCGAGTTCTGCCACTTTCTCGAGGGCGAGTGCACCTACACGAGCGATGACGGCGCCGTCATCGACGTGACCGGCGGCCAGACAGTGTGGTTCCCCGAGGGCTGGAAGGGCGAATGCCGGGTCCTGAAGACCGTCTCCAAGGTCTACCTCATCGTCTGACCGCCCTCCCGAGGCGCGCCAGGAGCTGTCTCGCTCTCCTTTGCGTCCTGTGGCTCCACGCGCCGGCCTGGGGTTCCGCCACCACCGCACAACTCGAGGAGTTCACCAGAACCGTCCTGGAGTCAGTCCCGGGCGGGAACGCCATCGCCTACCGGATCGCCATGACCGATGCGGACGATGGCGCCGTCATCGCCACGCTCTTCGACATCTCCCTGCCTGATGCGGCCACGCCAATCGTTGTCGACGACATCGCCGTCACCTGGAGACCGGCAGGTGGCCGGCTCTACTCCGCGTCCATGACGTTGCCGGCTGTCAGCGCGCTCGATGACGAAGGCAACACGATCGCCCGCCTCATGGCAGGCGGCGGGACGCTCGACCTCTTCGTCCACATCGATACCGGCCACCTCGAATCCGCCGACCTGGACGCCACTGGCGTGACGCTGTCCCTGGCCGAGGGCGCGGCGACGATCCGCATCGACCACCTGGCGGCGTCCGTGACACCCGAAGAGGTCACACCCGCAACATGGGCGGGTCGGGCTCAACTCGACCTGGACGGGCTGGACGTGACGGGACGTGACGGGACGACCGTCACGCTGGCCCGCGGCCATGCCACCACGCGGTTCCGCGGAATCCCGGCGACACCGGCCGAGGGGATTCTTCCGGAGGGGGCCTCCCTCAAGGGCGCGGTCACCCTGGAGGGACTGTCCGGAGGCGGCGGATCCGGCGTGCGCGGCGTCCTGGATTCATCTCTCCTGGAGTTCACCGTGTCGGGCACCGGCGGCAACCTGGGCGCCATCGAACTGGAGTACAGCCACGAGGGGCTCGCCATCGAGGACGCCGGCCTGGCGCCGGTCATGCCACGTTCCCTGGCTGGTGACGTGACCCTTGGCGCCGTGCCGGTCGCAGACCTGCCGGCGGCCTTCGCCCGACCCTTCGGGAGCGCCGTGCCGGAGGGCGCCACGCTCGGACTTGACCTCGACTGGACATGGCCCGACGGCACCGGCAGCGTCAGCGGCCAACTCGCATCGGCGCCGCTTGCGCCGGTGCCGGCAACCGGGAATGTCCGGTTCGTCACCAGTGGCCTGGAGGGCCTGGTCGAGAATGTGATGGCGGCGGCGCACGCGGGCAACCGGCAGGCGCGCCACCTTGTCACCTACCTTGCCCTTTTCAGGGCCATGGGCCGCCACGACGAGACGGCTTCAGAGCCGCGTCTCGTCCATGACATCGTGCTGCTTCCCGACAACAGGATCCTGGTGAACGACAACGACATCAACATCCTCCTCAGCCTGCTGAACGCCGACTGAACCTGTTGCCGCACGCGCCAGATCCCGACGCGTCGCCTGATCGGACTGTCTCTTCCTCCGGAGAAGCAAGACCGGATCCTGCACCGTCTCCGCGCAACCGGCCGAAGAGGTCGGGCGCCTCGCAGAGCGCCGGAATTCCGGGCTTGCGAAAGGGGCGGGCCCTAGCGCATCGCGTCTTCCAGCACCAGGCCTCCCATGTCGTTGCCGTTGAGCAGGATGCGGCCTTCCGGAGCGAGCTCGAGGTCGTAGACGTGCCGTGCCGCGCTGCCCTCCCCGACACGCCGGCCCATCGCCTGCATGGCGCCAAGCACCTGTACGATGTCATGCGCTTCCGAATCGCCCGAGGCCGCCAGGCCTGTCGCGCGCTCGGTGAGACCGTCGAGGCCGAGCACCTCGAGCCGCGCCGTGCCGACAGCCATCAGGGGCGACTGACCGGATGCGGTGAACCCTCCGGAAAGGTCCGCCTGCAGCGCGGCGCTCTCGAAGCCCAGGCGCTCGATCTCGAACACGCTGCCTGCCTGCAGCACGTGCTGCAGGGCAAGCATTGCGAAATCCCCGGCCTCGAAGGGGACGAGATCGATGAGGTCGTTGCGAACCATGTCCACGCCCAGGACCGCCAGATCGCGGGAGGGCAGGTCACGGAGCGCCAGGCGCAGGTCGAAGGCATGGGGCGCGAGATCGGCATCCAGGCCGGACGCCGGAATGGCGAGACCGTCATGAGCATACTCGACGACGAGGGAGGCCGCATCGGTGTCCAGCCCCTCCATCGTCATGGCGAGGTTCAGGGCGTCGAAACTGACCTCATCGAGCGAGTCGGGATCGCGCAGGAAGAAATCCGTCAGGACGACCGTCATGGACATGCTTTCCATGAGGGGTGCCCGCGCCATGGCCATATCCGCGAGCCGGGCGGCGGTCTCCTTCATCCGCTCCTCGTCCGGCGGCCCGGTGCTCTCCATCTCCTGGAACGCTTCGCTCGCGGCGGCGAGAAAAACGAGGTCCCAGCCGCCATAGGCGCCCTCGGCATTGAACCGCGCGAGTCCGAGCCCTTCAAAGCCGTCCACGCTGAGCCGGACGCCCTCGACGCTCATGGAGCCGGGACCGCTCCACTTGCCGTCCCGGTCTTCCTGGAGCGATGACCGCAGCGCCACCTGGTCGACGGAGAGCCGAAACTCCCCTTCGTAGGGAAACGTTCCGTGGAAGAACAGGTCCGTGAAGAGGCAGTCGGAGTCGGTCCAGGAGTCGATGCCGGGAACGTAGGTTCCGACGCACCGCTGGCTGCCGAGCGTGGTGCCGCCGATCAGTGCGCGCTCGCCGTCGTAGAGCGACGTGGTCCGGGGCAGCCGCAGCGTCGCGCGGTAGCGGCCCGGACCGTCCGGAACCAGAACGAGTCCCACATCGCCGATCCTCCAGACGACGTCGTGTCCGAAAAGAATGATGTCGCGCACGTCGAACGAGATGGCGCCGCCTGCGTCCTCGCTCACGTCAACGATGTAGGAAACGCCGCCGCCGTCGCGTTCCATCTCGACCGAGACCTGGTCCATGAACCTTTCGACCTGCTGCCGCAGAAGCGAGGCCGCGTCGGACTCGTCGGCCGTGACCTGCGCCACGGCGGGAGAGGCTGCCAGGGCCGCGCACAGGACAATGGCGGACATCGGCCGGGTCACGGAGACCTCCCACGAGGTGGGGATGCGATCCTGCAGGGTAGGGCATGGAGCCCCGCTGCGACAACCCCGCCCGCGCCGCCCGATCGCCGACTTCAGCCGGGAATGGATGGGCAATCGGTTCCGCTTCCCTGGGGGGCCGCCGGTCACGGCCGGTCATGCCTCCTAGTAGGCAATCAGGCTTCGATGCACCAGGAGACCGTCCGGGCGCTGCAACTCGGTGTGCAGCACCCGGTCCGTCTCGCGCGTTTCCAGGATCAACTCGCCCGGCATGGAAATGCCGGCGGACTCGCCGGTGCGGGCCGCATCGACGAACGCCCCGATCTCGACGAGCGTCGGCTGTCCGCGCGCCAACACGTCCTTTTCCGCAATGGCTTCCGTGGCCGCCGCGGTCAACTGCCGCGTCCAGAGTTTGCGGAACAGGCCGCCGTTGGCGAATTCGTCCCCTCCGGCGATCCTGCCGTTGATGGCGAAGACATAGCCGACGGCGTCCCGATGCCCTTGAGCCAGCGAGCCCAGGGTCGACTCGTAGTGCTCCAGAGCCGCGGCGAGGTCCGCGTTCTCGAGCGACAGCTGCAGGCTCGATGGAGAACGTTCGTCCGCGACGTCCAGCATCATGGCCGAACCGAGATCCGCCTGCACCGCGCCGACGGACTCCCACACCCGGCTCTGAAGATCCTCGCCGTCCGGCCATGCCGCGAGGTCACCTTCGGGTGCGAACCAGCGTTGCGCCTCCTTGAAGAGCGCGATCCTGCCGTCCCTCGACGGCAGGCGAGCCGTGGATTGCGAGAACCAGTTCGCCTCCTCTCCGTAGCGTGCGGACCATCGTCCGCTCTCGACGCAGAAGACGTCGACGGCAAGATCGCCCGAACCGGGCGGCACGATCATGCTGGTGATCAGGACACGGTCCTGCTTGCCACCCTTGAAGATGTCGCCCGACTGGAGGAAGACCTCGCTGTCGCCCGTATTGCGCACGACGAGTTCCTCGACCACGCCTGTCTCGATGACCTCGATGAGGCCCCGTTGCATCGCCTCGTCGAGGGTGAGCGGAACGGGACCGTCGTCTGCGCCTTCGCGGTGAATCAGGTAGACGGCCAGGTTGTCGTACGCGTAGGGACCGCTGAACCAGGTGCTCCCCTGGTCCGCGCCGGCTGCAGCCGGCGTTGTCCATCCCGTCACGATGACGGCGGCCAGAGCGGCGGCCAGCCGGAATCCGTGTCGGCGCATGTGGAACTCCCTCCCCCAAGACTGCCAATCCGGGTTACGGACTACCTGGCGGATGAGGCAACGGCGCGGCGCAATTGAGGCCATTCATTGTCCGGCATGATCCCCGGCACCGACCGGATGCAGGCTCCACCATGGGGCCCATCCGCGCTCACGCCCCGTTGAAGCGCCGCGCCGCACCCTTTATGTCTGGATCCGCAGAACAACACCAAAGGGCACGGCCGGTGCGAAGAAACCCGCCCCGAGTCAGGGACGACACCCATGGAAGGCGAGTTTGACTTCGATCTGATCTGCATCGGAAGCGGGCCCGCTGGTCAGCGGGCCGCCGTGCAGGCCGCCAAGCTGCGCAAGCGGGTGGCGGTCGTGGAACGCGGCCTCGATGTGGGCGGTGTCTGCGTTCATACCGGCACCATCCCGTCCAAGACCTTTCGCGAGGCGGTACTCACCTTCAACGGACAGCGCCACGGCGCGGCCTATCAGCACAGCCGCTCAGGCGGAATCGGCCACGACGAACGGCCGACAGCCGGAACACTGCTGTCGCGCGTCGGCGCGATCGTCAGAACCGAGGCCCGCGTCCAGCAGGACCAGTTGCGGCGCAACGGTGTCGCCATCGTGCCCGGCACCGCAACGCTGACCAGCCCCAACGGCGTTCTGGTCCACGGACCGGCGGGCAACCGGGAGATGACCGCCCACAAGCTGCTGATCGCAGTCGGCACCAGGCCCTCGCCCAACATGGACATGCCCACGGGCCTGCCGTGTGTCATCACAAGCGACGACATACTCAAGCTGGGGGAACTCCCGCGCAGCCTGATCGTCGTGGGCTGCGGCGTGATCGGCGTGGAGTACGCCTCGATGTTCGCCGCGCTCGGCGTGAAGGTGACGGTGGTCGATGGCCGCGAGCGGCCGCTGGAGTTTCTCGATGGCGAGATCGTCGACGAGCTGATCCACCAGATGCGCAACAGCATGGTGACGTTCCGTCTGGGCGAATCGGTCGAACATGTGGGCCATCACGAAGGCCCGCCCGATCAGGCGCTGGTCCACCTGCAGTCGGGAAAGCGTCTGGTGGCCGACCTCGTGCTGGCCTGCACCGGCCGGGTCGGCGCCTCGGAGGCCCTCGACCTGGAACGCGCCGGCCTGAGCGCTGACGCCCGCGGCCGCATCAAGGTGGGCGAGGACTACCGCTCCGACGTACCCAACATCTTCGCGGCCGGCGACGTGATCGGATTTCCGAGCCTCGCGGCCACGTCATCGGAGCAGGGCCGGTTGGCCGCGCGCCACGCGTTTGGCCTGCCCGCCGAACCCATGCCCGACCACTTTCCCGTGGGCATCTACTCCATCCCCGAGATTTCCATGGTCGGCCAGACGGAGCTGGCGCTGACGCGGCGCAAGGTGCCCTACGAGACCGGCATCGCCCGCTATCGCGAGATTGCCCGAGGCCAGATCCTCGGTGACGATTCGGGCATGCTGAAGCTGATCTTCCATGCCGAGGACCACAAGTTGCTGGGCGTTCACATCATCGGCTCGGGCGCCACAGAACTGGTCCACATCGGTCAGGCGGTGATCGGGCTGGGCGGGGGGCTCGACTATTTCCTCACGACCGTCTTCAACTATCCGACGCTCGCCGAGTGCTACAAGGTCGCGGCGCTCGACGCCCACAACAAGCTCCTTCTCTAGCAGGCGATCCCCTTCAGGCCGGCCGGTTCGCGGGCGCCCCGCCGGCGAGGCCGAGATCCTGCATCACGCTGGCCGGATTGTAGTAGGCGACAATCCGGACGATCCGGCCGTCCCGGAAGTCGGCGATCATCGCGAAATCGAAGGCGATCCGGGCTCCGGCCGCCGCGACTCCGTAGAGCGGCGCGCCGTCGTGTGTCATCTCGAGGCGGACCTCCGTCGCGACGCGGCTGCCGCCTATCGTCTTGCGCAACGGGGTGGCGCGGCGATCGCTCGACGCCTCGAACCAGCCAGCAGCATAACGCCTGAACGCGTCGCGGCCGTGGAGCGGCTCCTGTCCGGCGTTGTCGCTGTAGACGACGTCCTCGGCGCACCCTGAGACGAAGCCGTCGAGGTCGCCGGCCGAGAAGGCCGCCCAGGCCGCGTCGATCGCTTCGCTCATCCGATCGGGCGTCATGGTCTTGTCCTCCGGGATCATGGCCGACGGGCCGGGACTCTACCCGGCGGGCCGGCCGGGCGTCCAAGGCGACGACCTTTGCGACGAGGAGGACGATCAGGGCCGGAACGCCTCGCAAGGTGACACTGGCGGCGTCGGTGCCTCGGCACGCAGGAAAGCGCCTTCACCACAGCACGCACCTTTGTTTCTAATCTACTGTAATACCTACCCGTTTTCTCTCGACCATTGTTGCGAACGAACGGAATGCGACACTCCCGATCGCGGTAGGGAACCGGGTTGCCCCGGTCCCCCCCGCGCAGATCCGGACGAGCGCTGTTCGCATCCGGCTCCTCCCTCAGGTCCTGACGACGAGCCGTTGGTTTGGCCACGGGTGGCGGATGCTGGCTTTGGGCCAGTGGGCGGCGGTGAGGAGGTCAATATCCGTCCATTCGGTGCGATCCTTCTGAGATCGTCGCCGAAGCGCACACCTGAACAGCCTGCGGCATTGGCGTATGAACCTCTGCAAGTCATGGCCGCTCCCGGGGACGGCAAAGTAGTTGAGCCAGCCATTGATAACTCGCCCAAGCCACTTGGCCGTTTCGTGCCGGTTGTCGTGCCACCGCATGCTCAGTGCCTCCTTGATCCGCCGCAGAGTGCGGCGGACCCGTTTCCGGGACGGTTTGCGGCCAACCCTGAACCGGCCATTCCTCGTCTGCTCGCAGAAGTGCGTCATGCCGAGAAAGTCAAACGTCTCCGGCTTGCCCTGCCCCCGCTTGCGGCGGTTCGCTCTCGCAAACCGACCGAACTCGATGAGCCGGGTCTTGTCCGGATGCAGTTCCAGTCCATAGCGGGCCAGCCTCTCCCCGAGGTCCCGGAGGAAGCGCTTCGCATCGCCCAGATGCTGGAAGCCGCACACAAAATCATCGGCATAACGCACGATGATGGTGTCGCCTCCAGCCATCCGCTTGCGCCATGTGTTGTGGAACCAGTCGTCGAGCACGTAGTGCAGATAAACGTTCGCAAGGCAGGCCGATACAATCGCCCCCTGCGGCGTTCCCCTGCCGGTGTCCGACCAGTCGGCCCCCTCCATGACGCCGGCGTTGAGCCACTTGACGATCAGCCTGATGACCCGCTTGTCCCCGATACGTTTCTCGAGCATCCGAACCAGATGGTCCCGGCCGAGATTGTCGAAGGACCACCCGACACACTACCCACCTCCGTGAGCTTCCGGTCTCGGTCAGGATTACGCGCGAGGCGCATCCCTATCAGGGCCAGTCGCTTGAAGTCCTGAAGCAGATTCGCCGGCAGGACGGCGTCCTGCTTCTTCTCCTTCTTGGTCCTGACGGCAGCCGCCGTCTTGTTCCCGTCGAGTGGACGGATGCCGTGCCCGGCGATGCCACCGGACAACCGGGGACCGGTCATCAACTCACAGCCGGACCGCACGATCTGTTGCACTTGCGATCTCTCGTCGATGCTCTGCTCGCTCGTTCTGAAGCGGAGCCCTGTCGATGCAACTGAACCTGATCTTTCCGGGAACCCGGGAACCGCACGAGGAGCTGTGGACAGCCCTCGACGAGGAGACACGCCGCGTCGTGCTCGGAACGGCTGGCCGAGGTCATCGCCAAGGCGGCACCGGAGAAGCCCCAGGCGGAGAGCATCGGACCATGACTGATGGCAAGATCTGTGCTGCACATCGGCAACGCCGTGCCCTCGTGTACGTCCGCCACGTCCTCGCCGTCCCAGGTCGAGAACAACCGCGAGTCGACCCGGCGCCAGTACGCCCTGGCCGATCGCGCCCGTGATCTGGGGTGGCACTCCGACCGGATCACGATCGTCGACGAGGACCTCGGCCTCTCGGGCGCCACTGCCGAAGGACGCAGCGGCTTCGCGCGCATGACCGCCGAAGTGGCCCTCGGCCAGGTCGGGCTCCTGCTCGGGCTCGAGGTGTCGAGACTCGCCCGCAACAACGCCGACTGGTACAGACTGCTTGACCTGTGCGGATTGACCGACACCCTGATCGGCGACGCCGACGGCATCTATCATCCCGGCCTGTTCAACGACAGACTCGTCCTGGGACTGAAGGGCACCATGAGCGAGGCGGAGCTTCATATCCTGCGAGCACGGCTCGATGGCGGAATCCGCAACAAGGCGGCGCGCGGTGAGCTCTACCGAGGACAGCCCATCGGATACATCCGGGGCGAGGCCGGCGCCGAGATCCTTCTCGACCCCAATGAGGAGGTTCAGGCCGCGATCCGCGCCGTGTTCGAACGATTCGCCGAGTTCGGATCGGCACGCCGGGTGTGGCGCTGGTTCGTGATGGAGAAGCTGCACTTTCCCCACCGCTTCCACCGCCATGCCGAGCTTCGCTGGGAACCGCCCGCCTATCACACCATCCATGAAGTGCTGACCAATCCGGTCTATGCCGGCGCCTACGCTTACGGCAAGTCGCGGCGTGAGCGCCATGTCGACGAGAACGGCATCGTGCGCACGCGCATCCGCAGGCTGCCCCGCTCCGAATGGCAGGTACTGATCCACGACCATCATCCCGCCTATATCGACTGGTCCACCCACGAAGCCATTCTCGAGCGCCTGTCGCGCAACACCCGGCCGCTGTCGCATGGCGCGGGCAAGGGAGCGGTGCGTGAGGGAACGGCCTTGCTGCAGGGTCTCGGCATCTGTGGCGAGTGCGGGCGCCGCCTGGCGACCCACTACACCGGCCGGACCTCCTCGCCCGGATATCATTGCAGGGGCAAGGAGCTGGTCGAGGCGCGGCGCTCCCTGTGCTTGCATGTGGGGGCCGTGCAGATCGACCAGGCGGTCGCCAAGGCCGTCCTGGAGGCGATCCGACCGGCCGGCATCAAGGCCGCCTTGCAGGCGGTCGAGCGCATCGAGGCGGACTACGATCAGGCGCTCAAGCAATGGGGGCTCACCGTCGAGCGAGCACGTTACGAGGCCGAGAAGGCCGAGCGCCGGTATCGCGCTGTCGAGCCCGAACATCGTCTCGTCGCCCGCGGGCTGGAACGGGAATGGGAGCAGTGTCTGAACGCACTCGAAGAAGCGCAGAATGAGATGGAGCGGCGTCATCGCGACCGGCCGCGCCAACTCGATGCCGCCGAGCGCGATTCGCTCCTGGCCCTCGGCGAGGATCTCCAGCGCGCCTGGGATGCGCCCACGACGACGGCTCGCGACAGGAAGGAGCTGCTGCGCACGGTGCTCGATGAGGTCATCGTTCTTGCCCCGCGCGGCGAGTATCATATCCACCTGACACTGCGCTGGCGGACCGGGTTGTTGACCGAGATCGAACTCGAGCGCCCGCGCAAACGACGGGCGGCGGTCCGCACCGACGACGACATCATCGATCTGGTCCGCCGCCTCGCTCAGTTCCATTCCGATGCGGTGATCGCCGCCATACTCAATCGCCAGGGCAAGACAACCGCCTACGGGCATCCCTTCAATGTCCATCGCGTCGGCAATCTCCGCCGGCACTGGAGCATTCCGTGCTTCGATCCAGCGACCGCGGCCACCGATGGCGAGCTGGTCAACATCGCCCAGGCGGCGAAGATACGTCGGCATCGCAACCTCGACGGTGCATCGATGGCTCAATGACGGCTTCATCGACGGTGAGCAAGTCACGCCGGGAGCCCCGTGGCGCATCCGCATCACGGACGCGTTCCGTCCCAGGCTCATGGAAGAGGCGCCGCCCGGCTACGTCCCGATGATCGAGGCCATGCAGCGTCTCGGTGTGACCCGTCAGACCGTGTTGCAACGTGTAAAGCGTGGCGAACTCGACGCCATCCATGTCCGCGCCGGAAGAAAAAAGGCTCTACGTATCAGGGTTGTAGACGATAAGCCGGACCTCTTCGGTCACTCCGCATAAGCTGGGGGACACGTATGACAATGTCGAAGAATCCGCTGATATCCGCGTCCAGCACCCAGTTGACCTTGCGCCGCTCAATCCCGACCGTGACCGCGTCGAGCGCATCGTGCGCCCCGCGCCCCGGGCGGAACCCATAGCTGAAGCCGAGGAACTCCGTCTCGAAGATCGGCACCAGGATCGTGTCTGTCACCGCGCGCTGGACGATCTTGTCCTCCAGCGCGGCGATGCCGAGCGGTCGTTGCCCACCGTCCTCTTTGGGAATGTAGACCCGCCGTGACGGCAGCGCCCGGTACGCTCCCCTATGCAGGCGGCCCTGCAGGTCGCTCAGGCGACCGTCCAGACCGTCCGCGTAGTGGGCCCACGTCACGCCGTCGACCCCGGCCGCCGCGTCCTTCCTCAACGAGTGGAACGCGTCGCTCAGGGCCTCTGTCGTGATGTGGTGGAGGAGCGCAACAAGACGCTCTCCCGGGTTCCTCTTGGCTGCTGCCCGTATCCGGTCCGCCGCCTGTGGCACGCTTTCCCGCTTCTGGGCACGGCGCGTGGCGCGACTTTCCGGCTTCCCCTCAGGTCCGGCCCTTCGCTCCACGAGCTCCGCCGGCGCCAAGGCGCCTTTGTTCGCTCGCTTCATCGCTACTATGGCCGAATCCGACTTCTCCAAATCGTTCGTCATCAGTTACGGACTTCTCCTTTCATCAGCGGCCCCGTACGACACGGGGCGACTTGGAGACCTCCCGGGTCCCGGCAGAAGGCGTGCATACGTGCCTGGGTTCTCAGACGCCGCGGAGCCGGCTCGACCCTCGTCCTGTCGGTCCGAGCCGTGTTGCCTTCGACCCCTAGGACGGTCTCGGCACTCCGAACTTGGGATTTCGGCGCTCAATAGCCCCGCCCGCATACCCCGCTACCGACGCTTCACCGACAGCCTCACGACTGCCCGCGCACGGCTCGCGGAGAAGGTTGGCTGACTAGGCCTTACCTCCAGCGGACTTTCACCGCCTCCCTTCTGCCAGTTGGCCCGGCACTCCCCAGGTCCCGGTGGACTGCTTCGGCGCGTGCCATGGTTCTTTGACCCCGCGGAGCCCCTCGTCACCTCACCAAAACGACTCAACGGGTGTTGCCTTCGGCTCACGGGACGGCCTCGGCACTCCAGATCACTAGCTTTTCGGGTCTCGATAGCCCGGCCCACGCTTGCCCCCCCAACGCTTCGCCTGCCGCCTCGCGACGACCGACGCATGGTTTGCGGGGAAAGTGGTTGGTTGAGCTCTGTTTCTGCTTCTGCCAGGACATTCACCCGGCAACATTCCCACCAGTTTGCCTGGCGCACCCCCCTTGTGCGTCCCCTTGCAATGCAATGACGCGGTGGTCATACTTTCATTCATCACCGATCAACGGGAGGAATGAGATGAAACATTGGCTTATCGCAATCTGTGCTGGGATGTTCACATTCGGAAGCGCTGCCATGGCGGATGACATGATGGACTGCGCATTGTCCTACGATGTCTATGAAATGAGTGTGCCCCATACCGATCTTGAGGCATGCCCTGATGCAGTGGCCGCCGAGGGCCTGTTCTGCCGCCTCTCGGTCGTCGCGGAGGTAGCGACCATCTTCGCGTTTGACGAGGAAAGTGGCTGTCTTGTCAGCGCCGCATCATTCGAAGAGGACGAGTTCACCATCACAATTCACTAGGCTCTTACGAGGGGCGGGTGGCCGCCACGCGTGGCCCCCGCCTCAAAGCGGGGAAAGCGCCATGCGAAATACTATCCTGCTGACCGGTGCTTTAGCACTGGTCATGGCTGCGTCGATGAGCGCGGCATTCACGCCGGGCGATCCTGTTCGGGGCCAGACTGTTTTCAAAAAGTGTAGTTCCTGCCACTCGGTTGAGGAAGGGAAGAACCGTCCCACAGGGCCGAATCTCTTGGGCGTTTTTGGCCGCCAGGCCGGCATCGTTGAGTTCCGCTTCAGCGAGAGCCTCGTGGAGGCTGGAGCGGCAGGCCTTGTCTGGACACCGGAACTAATGAACGCCTACATCACCGATCCGAAACAATTCCTGAAGGACACGCTTGGCGTATCCAAGGTACGCAACAAGATGAAGTACAAGATGCGGAAAGAAGAGGACCGCGCTGACGTGATCGCCTTCCTGATGTCCCTTCAGGAAGAGTAAAAAGGGGCGTTGCAGAATGCTGATGGTGCTCGGACAACGACCGACAACCTATGCAAGCGTGAGTATCTCCAGATCTTTCCTACCGGCATGTTGTCCAGAGACAGAAGGGACAAAAATGTGATTCGGGCCATGAGTTGCGCACTGATAACATGTCGCACCATCAGGAAGATTGCTGCGACGACACTGCGGGAACAAACCGAGATGCGTGCTGAGACTGAATCACAGGCGAGTTTCCCAGTTGTGCGACGAGAATGCTCCAAGTCCAACGTCTAGCCCGCTTTGGGGTGACCTCCGTTGGTTGCCACGGTCACCCGTCTTCCGTAATGGGGCGTTCGCCGTCAAACGCGATTTGTCGCATGGTTGTCTCCTAGACACCAAATTGCGCGGGAGGTTGGCCCCGACCGGCGCCGGGGTCAATAGGGCCGAACGAAGGGCTGAAACGGTTGCCTCCCATATGCTCCGCTCAACGGTAACGGTGATTGTGCTGTCGCCGCAGAGGTTCTGCGCATTCGCCTCGATTGCCACCGGGAACGTGCTCCCCGACCACGCGGGGATGAACCAACGTCCGTGATGCGGGCCCGGACTGCCGCAGCGAGCGACCCACGGCGGACCGGTGGAACCCCATGGCTGCCATGCGCCTCTGCCCGTCTATCCAGGGGTGCCTTTCGCTGCCGGTATCGGGTACAGTTGCTCTCGAACGAAAGTGCCGATGAGGGAGACTCCACGGCGGGGAGGCGGCACGCTCCTGTCGCACGAGAGGAAACATCCCCATGGCGCCGAGCCGCCCCCCGGTCGCTCTGTCGCAACCGCTTCCCACCAACACCGCACCTGCGGTCACTTAGTCGCGGTAGGGATCCAGCCAGCCAGATGCTGTCGGCCACATCCGTTTTGCGTCCCTTGATCTGCTTGACGTGCTGGGCATGGACCAGCACAGGCTTGATGCCGGCGTCCTCGAGAGCCTGGAAGGGCGCCTCCCAGTAGATGCCGGTGCCCTCCATCACGGCGGCGCTCACCCGATGCTCCTGGAGCCAGCGCACCATCCCGGCAAGGCCCTTGGGGAAGGCGCTGAACTGCCGGGTCTCGACAACCGCCTCCTTGCCGGGCTGTGCGATCCTCACGCTCGCCGTGATCTCGACCTTGTGGATGTCAAGACCGGCCGCACGCTCATGGATGACATTGAGATGATCGTTTTCTACCATGACGCTTCCTCCGTCTGTTGGGGGTGGCGGAAGCGGGAGACCTCCGGACAGCTGACAGATATCGATGGCGACATCGTGCGTTTTGCTGTTCGTCCACGGATTGAACCGGGTACTTCGCGGGGTGCGAACCGTCAGTCTGGGACAGTTTGTTAACGGGCATGAAGCCTCGAAATTAAAGCGTCCACGAGCCCGCTTCCGCCGTGAGTGTGTTGCACTCAAGGCAGGCGGACAATACGCGCCCGACTCCGAGCAGGCCTGTTACATCAACACGCCGGGTGTGCCTGAAACGACAGGATCATGGCAGTTTGTTTGTCCACATGCGGTCCGGTGTTCCGACATTCCGGTTTCTGCGCCCTGTGGCCAGGGGGACGTGCAGCTCGTGATCCAGGAAGCATGAGTGGGCTGCCTTCCCTTGATCACGGTAACGTGACCTGACGTGAGGGCGCCGGGCGGTGCTGTGACCACGTTCATCGGTAACGTTACCGCGTACAATGGGATCCCAGGTCTCATGTGTCCCGTCCGTAGCCGCGCGGTGGCTCGATCTCCTCGAGGGCCTCGATGTCGGCCTCGACGATGATTTGCAGGCGCTCTCCATAGGCCGTGTCATGCAGGGGGTCCGGGAGCCTGTCGAGACAGTCCCGATAGTGCTCCTGCAGTGCGCCGAGTTCGGCCACCGCATCGCGCCAGCGTTGGGCACGGGAGCGCCGGTCGCGGGGCTTGCGGGTGCGCACGGGAGGGTTGCCGGCCTTGAGCCGTTCCCGATAACGTCGCTGTTTCTCTGCAGGCGTGAGGGCCATGAGGGAGTCTCCTTCACGCCGGCAACCGTGCCGGTGCTTCGGGCGACCAGCAGCGCTGTTCCCGCAGCAGGGCGTTCGCCAGCACGATGAGTTTGCGCATGAGGGCGACGATCGCCACCTTGTGGGCCTTGCCGGCGGCCTTGAGGCGTTCGAACACGCTTGCGAGATCCTGGTTGCAGCGTGATGCCGTGGTGGCGGCCATGAACAGGAGATCGCGTGGCCTGCGGCGCCCGCCGCGAATGTGCCGGGTGCCGTGGTGCTGGCCGCTGTCGTCGGCAACCGGCGCCACTCCGATCAACGCCGCCGCCTGGCGACCCTCGAGACTGCCGAGTTCGGGCATCCAGCAAAGAAGGGCGGCGGCGGTCACCGGACCGACGCCGGGGATCGAGATCAGGATGCCGTACTTCTCGGCCTGCTCGGGATCACCGGCGATCACCGCTTCGATCGCCGCATCCAGTGCGGCAATCCTCTCGTCGAGATCGGCGACCGTGGCCCGTGTGAGGGTCTCGCCCTCGCCGTCCACCTCACCCGCCACCTGCCTCAGCATCTTGCGTGCATCGACATGCCTGGCGCGCACCACCAGGAGGTCCTCCAGGCGGTTGAGGAACGCCTCCTGGGGAGCCACGGGCTCAAGGTCGTCGAGCACCGTCCCGAGCCTGGCCAGCATCAACGCGTCGACGCGGTCGGTTTTGGCCAGATGGCCCAGCGCCTCGGCGAAGCGCCGGGTCGGCCATGGATGGCGGATACGCAGCTGCGGCCAGAACGCACGCGCCAGAGAACCAACGGTGGCCAAAGTGGCACGATCCATTTGGGACCGACGCCGCAGCACACGGCACCAGATCTTTAGAAGTCGCCGCACGAACCGCTTGAGGGACAGGAAGCTGGTGGAGACGGCATAGTAGCCGAGCCAACCATCAACGACCCTTCCGAGCCATTTGGCCACTTCATACCGGTTGTGGTGCATGCGGTGGCGCAGAACCGTCCGGAGACGAGCCAGGGTTCGGGTGACCCGTTGCCTGGCCGGCTTGCGCCCCAACCCGAAGCCTCCGCTCCGCGTGGTTCGGCAGCAATGCGTGAACCCGAGGAAGTCGAAGGTTTCGGGACGCCGTTCCCCTCGTGCCCGACGGTTCGCCATGGCGAACTTTCCGAACTCGAGGAGACGGGTCTTGGCAGGGTGAAGTTCCAGCGAGAACCGAGCCAGTCGTTCCTTCAGATCGTCGAGGAACCGTTCCGCGTCCTGCCGATGCTGGAATCCGACCACGAAGTCATCGCCGTATCGCACGATGAACGTGACACCACGGGCTGTCTGGGTGCGCCACTTCTTCTGGAACCAGAGGTCGAGGGCGTAGTGGAGGTAGATGTTCGCCAGAATCGGCGAGACGACCGAACCCTGCGGAGTGCCCCGCAGGTTGTCCCTCCATTCACCCTCGTCCATGGCACCGGCATGGAGCCACTTGGCGATCAGCCGGATGACCCGTCTGTCACCAATGCGGTGTTCCAGGAACCGGAGAAGACATCGTCGGTCAATTCGGTCAAAGTAGGACCGAATGTCCGCGTCAAGGATCCAGTTGATGGAGCACCGTTCTATCCCGTAGGCCAGAGCATCGAGCGCGTCATGCGCCCCGCGCCCCGGTCGGAACCCATAGCTGAACCCGAGGAACTCCGGCTCCCAGATTGGCTCAAGGATGGTCTCGACCACCGCCTTCTGGACGATCTTGTCCTCCAGCGCAGCGATGCCAAGCGGTCGTGTCCCCCCGTCCGGCTTCGGGATGTTCACCCGTCGGGACGGGAGCGCTCGGTACGCGCCGCTGTGAACACGGTCATGCAGGGCGAGCAGACGCTCGTTCAGTCCATGTCCGTATTCGTGCCACGTCACCCCGTCCACCCCTGCCGCCGCGTCCTTCTTCAACGAGAAGTAGGCAGCGCCGAGAGCGTCCGTCGTGATGTGGTGCAACAGCGCAGTGAGCCTCTCCTTCGGAGTCCTCGTGGCCCTTTGCCGTATCCGCTCCGCCGCCTGTGACATGCGAGCCCGGCCCTGTGTCCGGTGCATGCTTTGGTGTCGCGGATTCCTCTTGGTTTCGGCCCTTCGCTCCATCGCCTCCGCCAGAGCCTCGGTTCCCTTGTTCGGCGACTTCACAGCTACTATGCCCGAATCCGATTGCTTCAACTCGTCCATCTTCATTTCGGATCGTTTCCTTCCTTCCGCGGCCCCGGTACGACAACCGGGGCAAGTTGAAGCCCTCCCGAGTCCCGGTGCAGGGGTGTACGTGCGTCCCTGGATTCCTCTGACACCGCAGAGCCCGGTCTGTCCTCACCAAAGCGGACATGCCGGTGTGGCCTTCGGCAGATATCAGTGCCTCGGCACTCTGGAACTTAACCTTTACGGTGCTCAATCATCCCGGCCACACGCACCGCTACCGACGCTTCGGCCGTGCCCTCACAGGCGCGTCCGCACGGCTCGCGGTGGAAGTGGAGGTTACCCTTTCTTCCCGTCGGACTTTCACCGACTCCCCTGCGCCAGTTAGCTCGGCGCACGACATCATGGATTGACCATGACCTGCCCTCCTCGATGTGGCTCTGTACTCACGGGTTCCTGACCTCGAGCATAACCCACGATCCTCGAGGCCAGGGCAGGTCAATCCATGATGTCTGACCGGAATGTTCTGTCGGGTCCGAAAGAGCCTACGGATGTCGTCCGCGATGACGGCGGGCATTATCGATGCCCTGGGGAACATGCGGCGGATCGCCGGCTGATCTGATCGACGGGAGGGTCCGAAGCTCAACCGGTCCGTGACCTGTCGCGTGCGCCACAATTCAAATTGAGCACCACCCGACCGCCTTGCGGTTTGACAAACAGGTCCGGGCCCCGAAGGGTTCGCCCGATCATGCGCGGGCCGGAATGCCGGTCCGGCGTACCAGGAAACATGCCCACGAGCCGGGGAATCGGGATGTCCTATCGCGTCGGAGTCGATATCGGTGGCACGTTCACCGATTTCTTCGTGTTCGACGAGACCACCCTGGAGACACAGGCCCTGAAGGTGCCGTCGCGCCCCGACAGGCCGGGCGCCGAGGTGCTCGAGGGTCTGCGTCAGCTTGAAGCCCGCTTCGGCATCGCCCCCGGCGAGATCATCCATTTCAGCCATGGCACCACCGTGGGCGTGAACACCGTAATTCAGCGCAAGGGCATCAGGCTCTGCCATTTCACGACCGAAGGGTTCACCGACGTGCTCGAGGTGGCCCGGCTGAGAACGCCGGACGTCTACAACCTGCTCTCGAAACGTCCTGCTCCTCTCATCCCGAGGGAGCGCGTCTTCCCGGTCGCGGGGCGCCTGGCGAGCGACGGCAGCGAACTCCAGCCGGTCGACAGGACCAGCGTCGAGGCCGCCGTCGCAAAGGCGCGCGAGGCGCGCGCCGAAGGCATCGTCGTGGCGCTCCTGAATGCCTACCGCAATCCGGCCCACGAGCATGAGGTGGCTGCCCTGGTGCGCGTGATGGCGCCGGAACTTCCCGTGTTCTGCTCTGCCGACGTCTGGTCGATCATCCGCGAGTACGAGCGCACGATCACCGCCGTCATCCACGCCTACGTGCAACCGCGCGTCAGCCGCTACCTGGGCTCGCTGCAGGATGCGCTGCGCGAGGCGGGCGTCCCGGCCGAGCCGCTTGTCACGAAGTCCAACGGCGGGGTGATGAGCGCCGAGATGGGCAAGACCGCCTGCGCCCAGATGATCATGTCGGGCACCGCCTCGGGCGTGATCGGCGCGAGCCATGTCGCCGTGCTCTCCGGGTGCCGCAATGCCATCAGCTTCGATGTCGGCGGCACCAGCGCCGATGTCGCATTCATCGCCGACGGCCACCCGCAGTACGGTATCGGAGAGATGATCGGCGAGTTCCCGATCTACATCCCGACGGTGTCGGTCACCTCGATCGGCGCTGGTGGTGGATCGATCGCCCGCATCGACGATGCCGGTGTGCTCAACGTGGGACCCGAAAGCGCCGGCGCGGTGCCGGGCCCGGCCTGCTACGGCACGGGCGGCGACGAGCCGACGCTGACCGACGCCTTCGCCGTTCTGGGTTACATTGGCCGGACCGGCCTCGGCTACGACACGGTCCCGGTGAAGACCCGCGCCGCCCGCCGCGCCATGGGCGCGCTCGCCGGGCGCATGGAGCGCAGCGTCGAGGAGACGGCGGAGGCCATCGTCCAGGTGGCGGTGTCCGGCATGTACCTGGAGGTCTCGAAGCTCGTGTCGTCCCGGGGCATCGATCCGCGCGACAACGCCCTCGTCGCCTTTGGCGGCGCGGGCCCCATGATCGCCTGCTTCCTGGCTCGCGAGCTGAACATGTCGACCGTCGTGATTCCGACGGCACCCGGTGTCCTGAGCGCCATGGGCGGCCTGATCGCCGATCTCAAGAACGACTTCGTCCGGACGATCTACGCCGATCTCGACGCCGGGACGGCGCCCGCGATCCGGGATGGCTTCGAATCCCTGCGGAACCTGGGCGAGCGATGGCTGCGCCAGGAGCAGCGCTACGACGGACCCGCCGCCTACATCCACTCGGCGGACATGCGCTACAAGGGACAGTCCTTCGAGATCGAGGCGGTCCTCGACCCGGACGCCATCGAAAAGGGCGATGTCGCGGCACTCGGGGAGGCATTCCACGCCGCCCACGAGCAGCTCTACGCCCATGCGGACAGGGCGGCGCCGGTCCAGATCGTCAACCTGCGTCTGGTCGCGCTGGGCCAGACCCCGAAGCCTCGCTTCGAGTCCGCCGACGGGATGCCGGCCGCCGCGCAGCCGGAGGACAGCATCCCGATCCACGCGCAAGGCCGGACCGTCCGGGCCGCGCTGTTCCGGCGCGAAGCCTTGCAGCCCGGTCACACGTTCAGCGGCCCGGCCGTCGTCCTGCAGAACGACACCACCGTCTGCGTGACGGAGGACTTTCAGGCCCGTGTCGACGGCTACGGCCAGCTGATCCTGACCCGGGGAGAGGGAACCCGATGACGATCGACAAGGTGACCCTGCAGATCCTCTCCAATCACTGCCAGGCGGCGGCCGAGGCCATGGCGCGCACGCTGATGCGCACGGCCCATTCGACCTTCGTGAAGGAAAGCGAGGACTTCACCTGCGGCCTCGTGACGCCTGGAGGCAAGACCTTCGCCTCGCCCTTCGACTTCGGGGCCACATGGTTCGTCGGTCTCGACTACGCGCGCGGCCTCGGCCTCATCGATGCTTATGACGAGGGCGATGTCGTCATCTGCAACGACCCCTACAGCGGGTTCGTCTGCACCCACACGCCCGACATGCATATCTGGAAACCCATCTTTCACGACGGCGAGGTGGTCTGTTTCGCCGTCGGCCACGTGCACAACACCGACATCGGCGGCGCCGTGCCGGCGAGCCTGTCGCGCCAGCTCACGGAGGTGCACCAGGAGGGCCTGCGGCTGCCGCCGACCAGGCTCTGCCGCAAGGGCGAGCTGAACCGGGAACTGGTCGACATCATCATGGCGAACGTGCGCATGCCCGAGCAGAACTGGGGCGACATGAAGGCGCAGCTGGCATCGGTCAACATCGCGGAAGCGAGAGTGAGGGAGATCATCGCCCGCTTCGGCGCCGACACCTTCAGGGAAGGCGTCGAGGATCTGCTCAATCTCGCCGAGACCCAGGCGCGGCGGGTCATCGGCTCGATTCCGGACGGGGAGTACTTCTTCGCCGACTTCATGGACGAGGATTCGCCGGATGGCTATCCGGCCCGCGTCGCCCTCAATCTGATCGTGAAGGGCGACGAGATCGTCTTCGACTACACCGGCTCCGACCCCCAGCTGGCCTCCTCGATCAACGTTCCCACCGGTGGCGACGAACGCCACGTGCTGCTGATGGTCGGAGCGGTCTACGTGCTCTACACGCTCGACCCATCCATCCTCCGAAACCACGGTTTGCTCCGGCCGCTGCGCTGCATCCTGCCGGAAGGCTCCTTCGTGAACCCCCGGTTCCCGGCCGCCGTCGGCATGAGAAGCCTCGGCGTGGGGCGCCTCATGTCGACCATCTTCGGCGCCTTCGCCCAGGCCCTGCCCGACCTGCTCCAGGGCGGTCCGGGAAGCGGCGGGCCCTTGCTCAACGTGCGCACCACCGACAACCGTTCAGGTAGAAGCGTGATGGCGAACATCAGCCCGATCACCGCCGGCGCCGGTGCGAGCGCGGCCGGCGACGGGTCGGAAGGCTGCGGCGCCAATCAGGCGTTCTTCAAGAACACGCCCGCCGAGATCAACGAGGCCGACGTGCCGATCCGCATCCTGGAATACGGCCTCGCTCCCGACTCGGCGGGCGCTGGACGGCATCGCGGCGGGCTTTCGACCACCATGCTGTTCCAGGTGTTCGCGCCCAACACCGTGCTCACGGCGCGCAACCGCGACCGCATGGTCTTCACGCCGTGGGGAATTGCGGGCGGCGCGGCAGGCAAGTCGTCCCGGTTCACCCGCAACCCCGGCACGACCGGAGAGGTCGACCTCGGCAATACTGATGTCGTGACGGTCGAACCCGGCGACATCATCCGCATCACGGCCGCCGGAGGCGGCGGATGGGGTCCGCCCCGCGAACGCGATCCCCGGGCCGTCATGGCCGATGTCAGGGGTGGTTTCGTGACCGTCGAGGGCGCCGCGCGCGACTACGGCGTGGTGATTCGCGACGGCATGATCGATGAGGACGCCACCGCCGAGCGCCGCCGTGCCATGGCGGCGGCCGCCGGCAACGAGTTCTTCGGCCACAGTCCGGGCCGCGTCACCTTCGAGAAGGTCTGGACCCGCCAGCTCTACGACCGCCTCACGGATCTCCTGTGGAGCGTCCCGGTCAACTGGCGTTTCTTCGTCAAGCATCGCCTGTTCGCCGCTGTCGAGGCGCTCGACACCGACGACGTCGATCCCGCTACGCTCGACGACGCGCTGGCCGCCCTCATCGAAGAGCATCCGCAACTGCGCGAATGGGGGGGCTGCCCGGACGTAAGCGGCGCCGTCGAGGTCTGAATCCCTCGCAGTTCCGTCCCGGACCCTTCCGGTTCACCACCTGAATCGTCATGCGGCCGGTCGGTTGACCGTCCAAAGTGCCTTGCCTACCTTCCCATCGGAAGGCATGCCAATGCCGAGGGGGGTGGCAGACCGGTGCGGTTCGACGGCAACGTCTACTATCACGAACTCGAGGTGTACCCCGAGGACAAGCTGTTCGACGAGTGGCGTGAAACCGCCATGATGCTCGACCAGGGCGGATTCACGACCTGCTGGCTGGGCGAGCACCACTTCTGGCACCGGGGCTATCCGGTCGCCTGCCCCAATCCCGTCCTCGTGGGCCTTCATCTGGCAAGCGTGACCAAGAACCTGCGCATGGGCCAGAGCGCGTGCATCCTGCCCGATCATCATCCCCTGCGCCTGGCCGAGGACATCGCAACCGCCGATCATCTCGTGAAGGGACGACTGGACATCGGCATCGCCCGCGGAACCAACAGTTCGGCGGGGATCCAGTTCAAGCGCGAGGCCGACCGGCGCGACCCCAAGACGAACTACCGCCTGTTCGCCGAGGTCCTCGACATCATGATCAAGTGCTGGACCGAGGACGCCATGAGGCACGAAGGCGAGTTCTACACCTTCCCCGTGCCCGGCTGGTCCGAGCAGGACGAACGCTTCTACAAGGACGATCCCGACCACTACCACCCGGACGGCAGCCTGAGGGCGCTGGGCGTGACGCCCAAGCCCTACCAGAAGCCCTACCCGCCGATCTGGCAGTCAGCGGACAACACCATGTCCTACGCCTTTGCGGCGGAACGCGGCCATTCGGTGATCGGCATCAACCGGTCGTTCGAGGGCACGCGCGAGGCGTGGGCGAAGTACCGGGAGGTGGCGTCGGAGCAGTGCGGCCGCCGGCTCGAGATGGGCGTGTGCGCCAACGGCCAGACCCTGAACCTCATGCGCACCTTCCATATCGCCGAGACCCAGGAAGAGGCCGAGCGGGAGGCGCGCGCCGGCATCAACGCCTTCTACGACGCCGCGACCGGCCTCAACCCCAACTGGGCGCGCAAGGGTCTCCTGGCGAAGCACGAATCGCTCTCAGACGAGGACGAGAACCTCGACTGGTTCGACTTCCTGCAGAAGTACGAAGTGCTGGCGGTGGGCTCGCCTGATTTCGTCGCCGAGCGCATCCACAAGTTCCGCGAGGAACTCAACTGCCGGCACTTCACCCTGTGGCCGAATCCCGGCTTCGTGCCCTTCCACAAGGTGCTGCGCGGCATCGAGCTCTTCGCCGAACGGGTCATTCCGCAGTTCGAGCGGACCGAGGCCGAGGCCGCCGAGTAGCGGTTCACGATGGACGTCGAGACAATGCCCACTTCCGCGACCTGCAGCGAAGAGGAACAGGCGCTTCGGCAGGATACCGCTGCGGCCTTCCGCCTGCTCGACAGGTACGGCATGTCGGATCTCACCAACGGCTCCGTGGTGTCGCGTCTGCCGGGCGAGGAGGGCTGGTTCCTGACCCATCCCCACGGCCTCTTCTTCGACGAGATCAGGGCCTCGGACCTGATCCGCGTCGACATGGACGGTGAAGCGATCGACGATCCCGGAACGCCGACCAACTTTGCGGTGTGCCGGCCAGCGGCCTCGATCTTCCGGGCACGGCCCGACGTCAACGCCATCATCCATGCCCACGGCATGGGCGTGATGGCGGTCGCCGCCCAGGAGCACGGCCTGCTGCCCTGCCTGACAGAGGCGGCGATCCCGTTCTACGAGCAGCTCGGCTACATCGAGGGCGACTTCTTTTTCGAACCCGAGTACTGCGTCCAGATCGCGCAGTGCCTGGGTCGCAACAGGGCTCTCATCTACCGGCACCATGCCTTCGCCAGCGTCGGCGCTCGAGTGGCGGAAGCCTTCTTCTACGCCTTCTCGCTCAACGTCGCCTGCGAGCTGCAGATGAAGATCACCTCGTCCGCCGAACCCTATGTCGTTCCCTCCAGGGAGACCTGCGAGCGGCACTATCGCGCCGCCTATGGCGGCGACTGGAAGGCCGACGGATCGGTGGAGTGGCCAGGACTGCGGCGCATGCTCGATCGCGACGATCCCTCCTACGCCCGGTAGGGCCGATCGCGGTTTCGCGTCAGGCGACCGCGCAGCGCTGCAGCATCGTATCGAACCGGCCGCTCGCTTCCGGCGGAGCCCCACCTTGTGAGAGTCTCGTGCGCTGGCCGGATAGCCACGTTTGCGCGTTCCTTTCCGTCTCGAGGAAATGGGAAGTCAACTGTCAGCACTTCACCCTGTAGCCACCCCCTTTCGTGCCCTTCAGGAAGGTGTTGCGCGGCATCGAGTCTTTTGCCGTACGGGTCATTCCGCAGTTCGAGAGGACCGAGGCGCAGACCGCCGAGTAAGGGCACGCCGCGCCGGAGCAATTCCGGACTGGTCGATGCCGTCGCACGGAACCGAGGCGTTTCCAGCTATTCCTGACGCCTCGAAAGAACGCGGCCTCCCCGATGGCGGGGTCGCCAGGGTAGCAGCGGGAAACCGGCTGCGATTGGTCTCAACGTCGTTTGGGCTTCGGGCCTGACCTCAACGGCACGATTTGCGACAGACCGCGCCTACCGCCGTTATGACTCTGCTGATCCCGCCAGCCGGCTGGTGAGGGCGGAGTCGGAGACCCGCTGAAACGCCAGACTCACCGGCGTTGCCGAGGTCGAGGCAATGATCGCGGAGTGCGATGCGATCACGCCGCCATGCTGGAAGTCGTCGGCTGCCACCTTCGCGACCTTCGGTTGCAATGCCGGTTTGCAGGCCAAACGCCTTGACCTCTAGGGAGTTTATGGCAAGAGAGCATAAACTGACAGGCTGGCCAGGTGCCGGCCCGCAACGGTTTATGCCGGTTGCGGATAAACTATGTGGAAGCGGCTGAATGGACCCACGTTTCAATCCCTACGCGCCCGGCGCGGGAACGCCGCCGCCCGAACTGGCAGGGCGAGATGCCGTCCTCGCCGACGCCCGTCTTGCGATACAGCGCAACAGGTCGGGCCGATCAGCCCGCAGCTTTATGTTTGTGGGTTTGCGCGGTGTGGGCAAGACAGTCCTGCTGAACGAAGTTCAGGCCATGGCCGAGGAAGAAGGGGCGCTGACCGATTTCATTGAGGTTGCCCGCAAGGAGCCGCTTTCGAAATCGATCATTGCAACTCTCCGATCGATTCTGCTTAAGCTCGACCGGATCAAGGGCGTGAGCGAGCACGTCAAGAAAGGCCTGCGGGTTCTCAAGAGTTTCGTCGGCGCGGTGTCGGTGAGGGTGGAGGGCGTCGAATTCGCGGTGGACATCGATGGAGAGCCAGGCATTGCCGACAGTGGGACGCTGAGCCGTGACCTCGCCGAGGTCTTCGTGGCCGCCGGCGAGGCCGCCAGAGCCCGCAATACCTCGATCGTGATTCTGATCGACGAAATCCAGAGTCTGCCGCGCGAGGAATTCGAGGCGCTCATCATGGCCGTGCACCGCACGGACCAGAAACGGCTTCCCCTACTTGTCGTCGGGGCGGGTCTGCCACTGCTGGTCAGGCTTTCCGGCAACGCGAAAACCTACGCGGAACGTCTCTTCGAATATCCGGATATCGGGGCGCTGGATCCCGTCGAGGCAACGCGGGCCCTGGTGAAACCCGCCGCACAGGCGAATGTCACATTCGACGACGAGGCGATCGCTGCGGTCGTCCGCGAGACCCAAGGCTATCCCTACTTCCTCCAAGAGTGGGGATACCAGACCTGGAACGCGGCACCAGTATCGCCGATCATGAAGGAAGATGTGGCAAGATCGAGTGAAGCCGCGATCCAACGCCTAGATCAGAATTTCTTCAGGTCGCGATACGAGCGGTTGTCGGAACCGCAGAAGGCCTACCTAGACGCGATGGCACGATGCGGTTCGGGTCCCCATCGGACGGGAGACATTGCCAAGGCTATAGGGAAGTCGTCGCGGCAGATGGGTCCGACGCGGGAGGCGCTGATCGCTGGCGGCATGATCTACAGCCCGCGATACGGGTATGCCGCGTTCACCGTGCCTCTATTCGATGCCTTCATGAAACGGATCCATGGATAGGCGCAGCTTCCGTTCAAAGGCGAACTCCTCGAAGGCTGGCTTGGCATCCCAGTCTTGCGTCCCGAGGTCTTCATGGACGAAACACCCGCAGCTGATCGGCGAGACACGCCAGCCGGTCACCTTGGCGCCGGCACAGCCGGTGCATGAAGACGAGACTCTACGCCACCAGGTCACCGCATGGCGACCTCACGCGACCGCATCCAGGACAAGGTGAACCGGCAGTTCACCACCGTCGATGCTCGCGTCAAGCTCAAACGCCTTTACCCGACACTTGACCATTGACAGGACACCACGCCCGGTAGGACCAATCGCGGATTGGCGTCAGGCGACCGCCCAGCGCTGCAGCATGGTATCGAACCGGCCGCTCGCTTCCGGCGGAGCCCCTCCTTCTGAGAGTCTCGTGCGCTGGCCGGATAGCCACGTTTGCGCGTTCCTTTCCTTCTCGAGCGAACGAGAGAGGATGTCGACCGCCCCGGGTTCCGACGCCTCGTGCGCCAGTGTCTTCGCATCCTCGAGAGCGGTGATGAGAGCCTCCGTGAGCTCGAGATCGTGGCCGATGGCCGCCAGCGGCCCGGAGCCGACCTTCACGCGATGGGCGAGCCGGATGTCCGGTCTGAAGACCGGCCGCGGCTCGGCCCCCAGAAGGATGATGCGCTGCGCCACCCGGAACGCGAACGTCATCTCGTCGACGGAGTGCCCGATCCTGACCTCGCCAAGCGCGGTCTCGCCGCATTGCTCCAACATGAATCCCTGCAGGAAAAACTGCTCGATAGCGAGGAAGTGGTTGCACAGGACCGTGTTCAACACGGCAATCAGGACCTGGTCCACCGGCCGGTCCGCACTGGTTTCGCCGGCCAGGAATCTCTCGTCGGTGTCCTCCAGAGACTCGAGGAAGTCCTCCAGCGACCTCCCCTCGGCGTTCGAAGCCGGCTCACCCGACTCCGACAGCGCGAGGTTTCTGGCCGCTTCGGCCCTTCGCTGCAATTCGGCGACGAATGCGGCGCCTTCCTCGATCAGACCGTCGAGCCCCGGCGACGTCCCGGATGCGCTCCTCGCCCGTTGGAGCGATGCCAGATTCCGGGCCATCAGGCTCAGGTCCGACAGCCATACCTCCTTCTCCCGCACCTGGAAATCGGGCTCTCCGCGGTCGGGACTCCCGGCCGAGCCGTCCGGGTCGAGCGCCATACCCCGGCGCTGCATCTCGCGGATGAGCTGCATGAGCCGCCGGGTCTCCGCGAGATTGTCGGCGTAGGCAAGCTCCGCGGCCGTCCTCTCCCCGTGAAACCTCAGGCAAAGCGACTGCACGAAACCCCTGTTGACCATGGTGAGCCTGTCGCCCAGGGCCAGGTTCAGGTCGACGTCGGGTCCCTCGCCCTCCATGTCTCGGCCGGCACCCATCTACAGACCCTCTGCAAGGGCGCGTATGTGTTCGACTCCCACGCCGCAGCAGCCTCCCACGATCGCGGCTCCGGCGTCGATCCAGCGTCTGGCGTCGGCGAGATACGCCTCCGGTGTCACCTGGTCGACGAACGTCCAGTTCGGCCGCGCCCAGTAACCCGCGTTGGGATAGGCGCCGACGGGACCGGAGTAGGCCGCGCGCAGGATCTTGACGGCGTCCTCGGTCACGTCGCGGACCGAGTGCATCATGAGGACGGCCGAGCCGCCGACGGACATGATGTCGCCCACCGCGTCGCCCAGCGGGCCGTGGATCTCCACCTCATCGGGGGCTTCGCGGCTTTCCTCGATGCCGAACATGACGGCGCCGGTGTCGCGGGCGCGAACGCAGCTCAACGACACCCACACGGGCACGCCGAGATCGCTCGTCGCGTTCACCATGGCCTTGACGGTACGCGCGGTGGATCCCAGGGTCTCGAGAATCAGCAGATCGACGCCCTCTTCGACCAGGATCTCCCCCTGGGCCCGGAAGTGACCGGACATCGTCTCGATGTCGAGACCGTCGAACCGGCCGTAGCTGCTGACCGAGCCCGCCACGACGACCGACCCTGAGCGCTGCGGACCGGTCGCGCTCCTCGCGGGCGATGCGCGCCGAGCGCCGGTTCCAGTCCTCGAAGTCATCGCCCAGTCCGCAGCGCTGCATCGCCTCCCGGGTGGCGGAGAAACTGTTGGTGGTGATGACATCCGCGCCCGCATCGATGTAGCGGCGATGGACCTGGTGAACCATGTCCGGATAGTCGGCCAGCGCCCGGGCGCACCAGACCTCCTGGTCCATGCCCGCACCCAGGCGCTCGAGCTCGGTGCCGATGGCGCCATCCAGAATCACCGGCCCTCCGTTTTGCAGCAGGGTTTCGAGTCGCTGGACCTGTGTCATGTGTGAATTCCTCCGACCGCAAGAGTTGCGGAAAGCCTCTGCATCCGGTCGAGATTACGCCGAAACCGGAACCGGAACATCCCGTTCACGCCCGGTCGGCCAGCCAGGCCAACGATCCACAACAAGCTCCAGGGCCCGTGTGCTTCGACCGGACGTCCCGTCGATTTGATCCGGATGACCGCTATGATCTTCGGCCCAACGCATGACAATGCTGGCCGGCTGGCATCGGAACCAGCCCTGCAACCCGAACCGGACAATCAGTTCCAGGAGCGCGCCATGAACCTGACGAAAACCATGGACATCCGCACCGTCGGCCTTGTCGGCGCAGGCGTGATCGGCAGCGGCTGGGCGGCGCGCTGTCTGGGCGCCGGCCTCGACGTGATCGCGACCGATCCCTCGCCGGCGGCCGAGGCGCTGATGCGCGAGAACATCGACAACGCCTGGCCCGCCGTCGAACGGCTGGGCCTGGCGGCCGGCGCGACGAGGGAGAGGCTGACCTTCACGCCCGACCTCGCGGAGGCGGTCTCGGGCGCCGATTTCGTGCAGGAGAGCGTGCCCGAGCGCGAGGACGTCAAGATCGCCGTCTTCCGGGACATCTCCCGGCACTGTCGGGGCGACGTGGTGATCGCATCGAGTTCCTCGGGCCTTCTGCCGAGCCGCATCCAGTCGCAGACCGACAATCCGTCGCGCGTCGTGATCGGCCACCCCTTCTCGCCCGTCTATGCCCTGCCGCTGGTCGAGATCACCGGCGGCGAGCAGACTTCGCACGATGCCGTGGTGGCGGCGGGCGGCTTCTACAAGAGGATCGGCATGCGGCCGCTTCACGTCCGCAAGGAGATCGACGCCTACCTCTCCGACCGCCTGCAGTGCGCCATGTGGCACGAGGCGCTGCACCTCATCGACGAGGGCGTCGCCACGGTGCCGGAAATCGACGCCGCGATCACGGGCGGACCCGGGCTGCGCTGGGCAGTGATGGGGATGTGTCTCGCGTGGCACGCGGCGGGAGGACCGGGCGGCATGCGCCACACCATGGAGCAGTTCGGCCCTACCCTGGAATTGCCCTGGACCAAGCTGAAGCCGCCGAAGCTGACCGACGAGCTGCGCGAGGCGATCATCACCGGCAGCGAGGACGAGGCAGGCAGCCGTGACTTCCGCGAGATCGAGCGCCGCCGCGACGCCTGCATCGTCGGCTTCCTCGAGGTGCTGAAGGAGCACTGGTATCCGCCCGAGGACGACGGCTGGCCCGAGCTCGATACCGCGAGCGCCTGAATCTCAGGGTCGGCAACGACGGCGACCGGAAGCGGATACGGATGGGACGTCGGCGGATGGATGGGACGCCTGGTCATCGCAGAGGAACCGTCAGGGAGGCAAGGGCACGCCGGTTCTACGCCCGCACGCAGCCTTTTCCGGAGTCCGTTGCTCTGTTATCCGTGGGCGGCAACTGAGCCGAGGGTCCGTGAATGTCGCTGTTGATCGCTGGTCTCGTGCTGTTCATGGCAATCCACCTGGTGCCGAAGGCGCCGCGATTGCGCCTTTCTCTGGTCGAACGGTTGGGAGCGAAGCCCTATCGCGGCGTGTTCAGCGCGGTCGTGCTGCTCTCTCTTGTGGCCGTTGTGTGGGGCTTCTCGCGTTCCCCCTTCGAAGAGATCTACGTACCCCCGGCCTGGGGGCATCAAGCATCGATGATCCTGGTGCCGATCGCGCTGGTGCTGTTTGCTGCGGCCAACATGCCCACCCGCATACGCGCCCTGGTTCACCACCCGATGCTGCTCGGGCTGCTGCTGTGGGCCTTCGCCCACCTTCTCTCCAATGGCGACGTGCGCTCCGTCGTTCTGTTCGGCGGCTTCGCGTTGTTCGCGGTGGTCGAGATTGTCAGCGCCGTAGCGCGAGGCAAGGGCCCGCCGAAGGAGCCGGCGCCCCGCATCACCATGGATGTCGCCGCTGTCATCGGCGGCGTCGTTGTCGCCGGGCTCCTGGCGGGGTTCCACGGCACGCTCTTCGGTGTGCCGGTGATGTAATGTCCTCCTGAAAGCGCAGCCGTTTCGCGTGCGGCGGGCGCTGCGGCTCAAGCGCCGGTTGCACTGCGATGAAGGTTCGATGCCGTCTGCAATGCCGGTGCCGACAGTCTTGGTTCATTTGCCGAACCGGTCATTCATCAAGGTGGCGGCAAGGCGGATCGCCCTGCGGGGAATTCGGCCGTCGATGAACAGCAAACCAATTCCGATGATGGCGGCTCCGGCGATCTCGGCGAGGAGTATCGGCTCGGAGAGAAACAGGTTCCCGAGCACCACCGCGGTCACGGGAATCAGCAGCGTGACCAGCATCACGTTGCTCCCTCCGGCGCGGACGAGAACCTCGAAGAAGACAATGTACGCAAGGGCGGTTCCGAACAGAGCCAGCGCTCCCAGGGCGATCCATACCGCGACGCCGGGAGCCGGCAGGGTCCATGGCCGGTCGACGACCGCGACCACCACCGCAATGATGATCGTCGACGACAGGAGCTGGCAGGTCGCAGACTTGAGCGGTGCGACGCTTGCGAGGTGTCGACGTCCCCAGAGTGCAGCGAACCCGTAGCTGAGCGCTCCGGACAGGCAAAGGCCGATGCCGAGAAACCTTGCATCCGCCACGAGCGCGTTCGGCTCGCTGATGATCCAGACTCCGGCAATGCCCAACAGCACCCCGATGACCCGGAGCGTCGTCAACCGCTCTTCCCGGAAGGACGCCATCACCAAGGCGGTGAAGAGCGGGGTCGTGGCGTTCATGATGGACGCGAGGCCGACGCTGATCGTGGTCTGACCGGCGGTCAGCAAGCTGAACGGAAACACGTTGTTGAGCAGCCCCATGATGAGGAAGGGCGTCCAGGCGGAAAAGGTGTTTGGCAGGGAATGGCCGAGGAACCACGCGAACGCGAGGAGAGCCGCCGCCGCAATGCCGACCCGGGCGAGCACGACGGTGAGCGGCGGAAGCTCGACGACCGCAACGCCGACGCAAAAGAACGCACCGCCCCACAGGACCGAAAGCAGAATCAGCAGGCCCCATTCGGTGCGATTCATAACCTTGGGTTCCTGCATGTGAGACCTCGCTACGAGCCGCCGCGGTGGTGAAGGCGGGAACGTTGCACAAGAAAGTTGAACTCGCGTTCCGATTCTTGCTGCGACATCCGGATTGCGGTGGCTCGCCTGTGGCGAAGCTTCGCGCGAACGGTCTTCGGCGCTGCGCGCGGTCATCAACGCGATCCCGCGCTACGGCCCGGATTGCCCCTGGCCCTTTCCGGCCCACCCACGCGATCAGTCGACAACATCGAGTATCAATGGCATCGCATCCGCAACGAGGCCGGATTGCCCGAATTGCACCACATCGCCGCGAGTCATGCGGTCATGTCGAGCGAGGGTCTGCCGTTCGTCGGTCGCCTCCTCCGGCATAGCCGGCATCACACCACAGCGGACAACGCCCACCTTGCCGACGGGCGTCTCGTCGCGGCGGCGGAGAGGGCCGGCGCGTTGATCGCGCATGCCATGCGGCTCGACCCCGAGGCTATTCAGCGGGGGTGGCTGAGGATATAGTCCGGGCGCTGCCACGGGTATCCTGACTACCGGGGAATCAATCGATGTCGCCCAATCCCTATCTCTTCTTCGACGGCAACTGCCGCGAGGCGTTCGAGTTCTATCGCTCGGTGTTCGGCGGCGAGTTCTCCGTCATTCTGACCTACGGCGACGCGCCGGCGGACATGAACGTGCCGGAGTCGGAGATGGGCCGCATCATGCATGTCTCTCTCCCCATTGGATCCGGGGTCTTGATGGGAAGCGACAGTTGCTCCGCATTCGGCCCGTCTCCGACGCGGGGCGACAATTTCGCCATCTCCGTGGAGGGGGAGAGCCGGGAGCAAGCCGATGAAGTTTTCGCGAAGCTCTCGGAGGGCGGCACGGTCAAGATGCCGATGCAGGAGACCTTCTGGGGCGCCTACTTCGGGAACTGGACGGACCGGTTCGGCATCGGCTGGATGACCGGCTACCATCCGCAGGATGACCAGCCACCATCGGCTGGATGATCGGCTACTCGGCGGTTTCGCCTTGTTCGCAGTGGTCGAGATTGTCAGTGCCGTAGCGCGAGGCAAGGGCCCGCCGAAGGAGCCGGCGCCCCGCATCACCATGGATATCGCCGCCGTCATCGGCGGCGGCGTTGTCGCCGGGCTCCTGGCGGGGTTTCACGGCACGCTCTTCGGCGCGCCGGTGATGTGATGTCCTCCGGAAGCGGAACCGCTTCGAGTGCGGCGGGCACTGCGGCTCAAGCGCTGGTTGCACAACGGCTTTCATTGCCCGACGACCTGGGCGGTCAGGTAGCGGGATGGGAACACCCTTCGGCGGCTGGTTCTCACATCAGATGCATCGTTGATGCATTTCCGGCAAGCGTCCGCCGTCGAATGAACTGGCGGAGGCCGCCCTGCCAAACGGCTCGCCCCGCCCCGGCGCGCGGCTCTCTTGGAGAAACACCGCTGTGACCGCTTCGTGCACTTGCGCTGGTCGGAGATCCAGGCCGGCATGTTGGTTCTCGCCGGCGGCACAATGACCTCCGAGATGGTTTGCCTGCCGGTCGGGACTGGCTATCGGTTGACTGTGCTTCCCCGACACTTGAAAAGATCATCCTCGTCAGAGTCGGGCGCCTGCGAACGCGAAGCAGCTCCTTCCCCATGGCTTCCTCCTTCGCGCGCCATCGTCAAAGGAAGAACGCCGCCATGCCCAGTCTGTTTGCCGGCACCGATGAACTGATCTGCGATCGGTTGGGGATCCAGCGCCGGGCACAGCTGAGCGAACGGTCGCCGCGGGTCGCGCCGCTCTCGGACGAAGACACGTTTCTTCTGGTGAACGATCTTTACGAGCGCATGGCAGGTAACGCGCCGGTTCAACCGCAATCACGCTCGGAGATGCTCTGGCGATGCAGGCGGGCGACCGACATCGCCGACCAGAACCGGAGCGACGAGACGATGCTCGAGAAGGCGGTGGCGATTCTCGCCGATCAGGGCCATATGCCGGGATGGTTCAACCAGTGTCCCGTCGCGTCCGGGGTCTCGGACGCGTCCAGCGACCGCAAGCGCGCCGTCGATCTCGTTCATGTCTCGGGCGACGCCGCGCGTCTGGTCGAACTGAAGTGGGCCAGCAACATGCCGGTCCACGCCCTGTTCCAGATCCTCGAGTATGGCCTGGCCTACGTCCTGGCGCGGCTCCGCAAGAACGAACTGGGCCTCGATGGTCTGCCGCTGATGCAGGCGAGACATGTCGACCTCGATGTCGTCGGTCCGGTGAGGTTCTTCGCGCCGGACAACGGGTCCGAACTGTTCGCGCGCATCGACAAGGCTCTCGCCAAGTTCGCCGAAACCTGTTCAGGCGGCGCCTGGTCGATGTCCCTCAGGGCACGCGTGTTTCCGGGTGATTTCAACCGCGTTCCGTTCGAGGACGGACAGGCGGTGAAGGAACGGTGCACAACAACGTCGCTGACCGAAGAGGGCCGAATGGTCCGCGACGCCTTTGACAATCTGACACCAGCCATCGGATAGCCGATGGACCGCTTTCTGCCAGGCGTTCCCGGCGCCGACATCGAACGTCTTCTGCACGCCGCGCCGGGCGACGAAATCGCCAGCGGCAAGTTCGACCATCCCGAGTCCTCGGCTGCGCTCGCCGCCAACGCCTTCGGGTACTTTCTCCACCACGCGCATGATCTGCCGCCTCTGCCGGGCTGCACGGACGAGCAATGGCCCGCCGGCTCGCTGTCGGTGGAAGCGACGGTTCGCTTCCCTTGGTCGGGCGGGCGCCATCCGGTGCTCGACTGCCTCGTTGCCACGCCCTCGGCGCTCATCGGCATCGAATCCAAGCGCTTCGAGCCGTTCCGGGACAGGAAGTCCGTCGCCTTCAGCAACGCCTATTGGCGCCCCGTCTGGGGCGATCGCATGAAGGGCTACGAGCGCGTCCGGGACCGGCTTCACGAAGACCCGAACCAGTATTCCTTCCTTGACGCGGCGCAGCTCGTCAAGCACGCCTTCTCCCTGCGCACGCAGGTCCATCGTCCAGGCGCACACCAAGGATTGAGACCGATCCTCTTCTACGTCCACGCGGAACCGAAGGTCTGGCCGAGAACCGGGCGCACGATCGACGACGAGGCGAAGGCCGGGCACAGGGACGAGATCGCCGACTTTGCACGTCGTGTGGCAGGCGACGAGGTCATCTTTGTTTCGTACCCCTGGCGACATGTGCTGGAGGTTTGGCGCAATGCGCCCGGCAAGAGCATCCGGACTCACGCGGAAGCGGTGATCACACGGTTTTCACCTTGAGCGTTCATCGGCGTATCCGGGACGATGCTGGCATTCGCCCTGTCGAGACCGCTTCGGAATGGAGCGAGAAGATCTTCGATACCTGAGCGGAACTGGCGTAGCTTCTGGAGAGGCACTCATATCACTTCGCCAGGACGACGCCCGGCGCCGGAATGCCCGCGACAACCCCGGAGAGCCGCCGGACCGGTTGGTCCGCGGTCAGTCGTCCCCGTACTCGCGTTGGCCAATCTGGGCTGCGATCGCCAAAGCCTTCTCCCTGCCGAAGAACTCGAACAGGATATCCCACAGTCCTCTCCCTTCGCTCCCGTCCAGCATGCGGCGCGTCTCCCGCTCCGCCAGGCACGCGAACACGTCGCGGACGTGCGTCGGGACGGCGTCGTCGTTCCCGACATCGACCGTGCGCGCGGCGATGCGCACAACGCCGTCGTGAAGTTCGCACTGCTCGGCCTCGTCCAGAACAAGCCGGGGCGGGAACTGCGGCTCAAGCGCCGGTTGCACAACGGCTTTCGTCGCCCGACGACCTGGCAAGTCAGGTAGCGGGATGGGAACACTCTTCGGCGGCTGGTTCTCACATTCGATGCATCGTTCATGCACGTCCAGCAAGCGTCCGCCGTCGCGTGAACTGGCGGAGACTACCCTGCCATACGGCTCGCCCCATCCCGCCTCGGCGTGCCGCTCCCTTGGAGAAACACCGCTGTGACCGCCTCCTGCATTCCCGCCCGGCCGCGAGGACGAGGCGGGCAGCCGGGACGTCCGCGAGATCGAGCGCCGCCGCGATGCCTGCATCGTCGGCTTCCTCGAGGTGCTGAAGGAGCACTCGTATCCGCCCGAGGACGATGGCTGGCCCGAACTCGATACCACGCATGCCTGAACCGCGGGTCAGGGTCGACACCCACCCTGCCGCAGGCAACCGGAATGCGGGTTCCGGTCTCGTCCTGCGAAAGCGGACACGGAGGTCCGCAGTTCAAGGGGTGTTCCCTCGATCCCGTGCCGTGCCAAGATCGTCATGAGGAGACTGCGGCGAAAGGATGCGGCGAGGGGCATGGCGGATGTTTTCGACTTCGTTATCGTGGGCGCCGGATCGGCCGGATGCGCGCTGGCCAACCGGTTGAGCGAGGACGGCGAGAGCCGCGTCCTCCTGCTGGAGGCGGGCGGCCCGGACCGTCACTTCTACATGCCGATCCCGGCCGGCTTCATGAACATCGTGAACGCCGGCGAGGTCCAGTGGACCTACGTCAGCGAACCCGAGCCGCAACTCGGCAACCGGCGCATGTGGCAGCAGCGCGGCAAGGTGCTGGGTGGTTCGTCGTCGATCAACGCCATGATGTACATACGCGGCAACGCCCTGGACTACGACAACTGGGCCGACATGGGTGCGGACGGCTGGGCCTACGCCGATGTCCTGCCCTACTTCCGCCGCTCCGAGACCTACGAGAAGGGCGCTGATTCGTATCGCGGTGGCGAAGGTCCCCTGGGCGTGCAGTCGGCCGGCAGGGATTCGCCGCTGTTCGATCTCTTCATCAAGGCGGGCACCGAGGCGGGCTATTCGTTCAATCCGGACCTCAACGGCCGCCGGCAGGAAGGCTTCGGCCCCTGCGACAGCACGGTCTGGAAGGGCCGGCGCTCAAGCACGGCACAAACCTATCTGCGCCAGGCGTCCGGCCGCCCCAATCTCGAGGTCAAGACGGGCGCGCACGTCACACGGGTGCTGTTCGACGGGCGGCGCGCGACGGGTGTGCGTTACAGGAAGAACGGCGTGGATCGCGAAATCGGCGCGGCGCGCGAGGTCGTGCTCGCGGGCGGCGCGATCAACACGCCGCAGATTCTCATGCTCTCGGGCATCGGTCCCGCCGACCAACTCGCCGAGCACGGTATCGACACCGTCCATCATCTGCCCGGTGTCGGCGCGAACCTGATGGATCACTTGTGCCTCTACATGCATTGGGAGTGCCTCCGCCCCGTCAGCCTGCAGAGCCACATCCGTCCGCCCCGGCGCTGGCTGACCGGCCTTCAGTGGTTTCTGTTCAAGACCGGCGTCGCTGCCCGGTCCCAGGGTGAGGCGGTGGGCTTTCTCCGCAGCCGCGCCGGCGTGCGCTGGCCTGACATCCAGATCGACTTCGCGCCCGCAGCGTTTCTGGAGACTCAGGAGGTCGCCTCGGTACCCCACGCGTTCTCGGTGCACATGGGACCCCTGCGCCCGAAGAGCCGGGGCCGGATCGAACTCAACTCGGCCGATCCCTTCGACGCGCCGAGGATCTTCTTCAACTACCTCGCCTGCGAGGAGGACTGGCGCGACATGCGCGCCTGCGTCGACCTCGCCCGGGAGGTGTTCCGCCAACCGGCCTTCGACGGCGTGCGTGGCCGCGAGCTTCTGCCTGGCGACGACATCACGACCCGCGATGCCATCGACACCTTCATCCGCGACACGGCGACGACCAACTTCCACGTCAGCGGCACCTGCCGTATGGGCAAGGACGACATGGCGGTGCTCGACTCCAGGTGCCGGGTGCACGGCATCGAGAGCCTGCGCGTGGCCGATGCCTCGGTCATGCCGCAGATCACGAGCGGCAACACCAACGCGCCGACCATCGCGATCGGCGAAAAGGTCTCCGACATGATACGCGGCCGCAGCGAGCCCCGTGCCCAGGTCGACGTTCATGTCGAGGAGGCGTGGGAAACGACCCAGCGTCCCGGAACGCCGGCGCGGCGTTGAGCCTGGGGCAGGTCCGTCCCCGGCGGGCTGACGAACCGCATAACTCCTTGTCGCCGCCCAACCCGCGGATCAGCCGGTCTGGAGGCGTACCTTGTCAGCGAAGAGAATACTATCCTTCATCCGCCCACCGAGGCGCATGCCCGGCCTCACGCCTGACGCTCTCGCTCCATCCCTTCCATCTCCGTCGTTGACGACGTTCCCGCGAACGGGACAATCCGGATTGCAACGAGGGCGACTGGACGGCGAACGCGAAGGCAGGGATGGAACCGCATATCTTTGTTCTCGTCCAAGCCGTTGTCGTCGCCCTGCCGGCGGCCTGGCTTTCCCTGGGCGCTCTCGACAACATCCTCCATCCCAGTATCAACCGCGACGATGTTGCCCGGGTCCTGGCGCTCGAGGCGCTCCGTGAATGGCCGGAGGTGCGGGCCAGGGTCGGCCATCGGGCCGTCACGAACGAGAGGGTGGTCCGTCTGCTCTTCATCCTGGTGGTGATGGCCGAATGCGCGGCGTCGATCCTGCTGTGGATCGGTGCCGTCAGTCTGGGACTGGCGTTCTTCAGCCTTGCCGATTACGGCCAGGCCCTCGACCTCGCCACGATTGGCGCCCTGGGCTTTACGGCCATCTGGGCATCGTTCCTGACAGGGGGGCAGTGGTTCTACTACTGGTATGGAGAATTCGGGCAATCCACCCACCTCAAGGCCACGCTCTGGGGACTCGCCACGTTGATAGTCCTGGCCCTGTAGGGCTTCGAACTCCGCTTCAGTCCTGGCGCAGGCGAAGGAACATCCCGTGTGCCGGGCGCACCGTTGAGCGCAATCAACTCGCGCACGGCGTCTTTGCGGTCGGTGCCATGCGTGAAGACAGGGACACGACTTCCACGGCGTCCGACAAGCAGGCTCGTTTCAAGGATTGGCATGATCGGACCAGGGTTGAGGTCGAGGCCGGGAGAACGCTCGACGGCATTCGACACGAAGGCGCCTGGATTGCTCGAATCAGACGTGGAAACAGGGACGTCGGGCAAAGGGGGCCGAGAGTCGGCCTTGATCGGTTGCCCGTCCGTGTTGACATTGCACTTCCTGCCTGTTCAATACGCTGCCCCTGGCGTCGTCTCAGATTCGGCGTTCGAGGTCGTCAAGGCGGGGCGCCGGAGCCGGGTTGCAAGCGGCCCGCCCTCACAATCAAGGAGATACCCATCCAATGGCCACAACAGAAGATCGCATGAACGCCCTTGCGAGGCGGCACCTCAAACTCGATCGGGACCTCGATCTTGACGCCGGATTGGCTGACAGCGATGTCTCGTCCGCCGATGCAGTGGCGTTCATCAAGCGATGCGGCGAAGAGTTCGATGTCGCCATTCCCCCAGCAACTGTCGCCGGATTCAAGAACTTGCGGGATCTTGCCTCCTATATCGACTCGCATTCTGGCTAAATGCCCCCATCACGTGCCCAGCGCCGCAGTCCGTGCGGTTTCACGGCACAAGGGCGCAGTGGGGGTGCGGAGTGCCGCGCCCCCATTCGTCTCCCCGATTGCCCGGAGAGGGCATGCCGGACGTGCAGACCGGCTCCAGGACCTGCGCATCCGCGCACCTAGGGTCGATCGGATGCCGGTTCCCGTCATGGCGACCACAGTCCACCGTTCCGATGCTGCGGTCGTCAGTCATGTCGATCTGACGCCCGACACAAATCGCGAGGCCGCCGCCCTCGCGTGGCTCGACGAACGCGAGCATGCACGTCGGGAACGTTTCCTGCGGTCCCGGCCACGGCGACAGTTTACCCTGTGCCGCGCCGCGCTGCGGACCGTGCTTTGCCGCGCACTCCACTGTTCCAACGATGAACTGTCATTCGGCACATTGACATATGGAAAGCCGTTTGCCCTGGTCGGCGGAACTCCCGCTTCGATCGCCTTCAATGTCAGCCACAGCGGCCGGCACGGTCTCATCGCGCTCGCCCGGGAGGGACGGATCGGCGTCGATGTCGAAGAGTGTTCGGCGCGGCGGGACATCGACGGCGATATCCGGCTGCTCTTTTCGCCCGAGGAACGCGCGCGCCTCAACTGCGTCGACGGGCATCACCGCCTCGAATTGTTCTGGAGTCTGTGGACCATGAAGGAGGCGCTCATCAAGGCGTCGGGCACAGGCCTTGCACGCGACACGACTAGTTTTGCGATACCGCCTGCGATGGGCCTCGGAGCGGGACGCACCGTCTTTCGGTTTCCCGACACGCCCTCGATTCAATGGCAGCTCGAGAAACTCGACAGCACCCGTTTCGTCGCAGCGCTCGCACACGAGATTGTGACCATGCCCGATTCCGGTTCGAGGAAGCATGTCGAACCGGATGCCAGCGGCCCGGTTTCGTGAAGTCGGCGACAGGCACGGCCTCTCATGTCCCGCCGGACATGACCTGGCGGATTCCCGACCCGATCTCGGTATGCAAGGTTCGGGTTTCCGATCAGAGCGACATCGTGGTGCGGCAACACGGCAATGCAGACGCGCCGCTTCGCTTGATTCTCAGCCACGGCAACGGCCTCGCGATCGATCTCTACTATCCCTTCTGGTCACTGCTTGCCGATGAATTCGAACTGCTGGTCTATGACCTCAGAAACCACGGCTGGAATCACCCGGGATCACGCCACCATCACAACATCCCGACACTGATCCATGACCACGACCTCGTTCTTGACGCCATTGTTCGCCGCTACGGAGAAAAGGACTGTGTAGGCGTCTTTCATTCGGTCTCCACAGTCATCGCACTGCTGTCATTCACCAAGCGGTACTCCGGGCTGGTTCTCTTCGACCCGCCACTTTGCCAGTTTTGTGCGAGCGAAGCGGAGTTCGACGAGGCGGCCACACGGGCCGCGGCGATGACCCGGCGGCGTCGCGATCGATATGACACGGAAGACGAGTTCGCCGACATGCTGGCCTACCTTCCCGGTTTCGTCCGCGTCCTCCCCGGGGTTCGCGAACTCATGGCGAGGACAACCCTGAGACGCTCGGCCGATGAAACGTCCTTTGAGCTGCGCTGCCCCCGCGAGTTCGAAGCCCAGATCACCGAATACATAAGATCGTTTTCTCCCCTGCTGGATCTGGACGTGCTGTCTTCTCCAGTCAAGGTCATCGGAGCCGATCCGACCCTGCCCTACACGTACCTGCCGACCCTCAGCCTGTCGCAGGCCGCGGTGGTCGACTACGACTTTGTCGTCAATGCCACGCACCTGCTCCAGCTGGAGAAGCCGGCGGAGTGCGTCATCATGTTGCGGGAATTCCTCGACCAGATGGGTCTGCCGCGAGGCGGTTCAGCCGGCGATCCATGTTGAACCGGCGCTTTCAGCGCACCCCCGAGGCACGACAGGTGGATTGATTGCGCAGGACGCCCGCAGGAGCGACGTCAATGACAAGGATGGCGCAGTCGGGCCCGGTGCTCACGTGGGTACCGTCACGGCCGAACGGGCCCGCCGATGCATCGCCACCTCATTGGGCCGCGTTGCACCGGTGGAAGGCACACGTTGCCTGATTGACGTCGGACACGCTTGCGAGCAAGGGCATCGCGCCCTGGTTCACCGCACACGGTACGGCCCAACGGTCGTATCAAGGCGAACCGCTAAGGTCAGGCTAACGCTTCCGCGGCTCGATCCAGTGGCGCACGCGCTCGAAGGGATAGATGGGTAGCGCCACGCGTCGCCGCTTCTCGCCTGCGAACAAGGCTGCGAACGATACCGGCAAGCCCGCCGCGTAGGCGCTGGCAACCATGCTGGCGAATGACCTGTTGCCCGAGAGCAGTTCCATGCTCGACAGCGCCAGCGGCCCCGTGGCCGCGTCGCTCTTCGAGGCAGGCCACCGACGAGCGATCGCCTCTCCGATTGAACCCGATGATCCCAGATCCAGAATGGCATCCACCTCCTGATCCTCCAGCGACCTGGCGCACGCCTCCGTCGCCACGGCCTCCGCCACCCCGGAACGCCAGAACGACTCGTCGAACGCGAACCGGGAACTGCTCGCCTTGCCTGTCACGGTGCTCACCATGGTGATCGCCGGCCGCTCGAAAACCACGTCCCCGCTTTCCTGAATCGATCTGCCGCATCCGGCCAGCGCGAGGCGGGCCCCTTCTTCGAGGCCGAACACGCCGGCCGCCTCACCCGCGGCAAGTTCCCCGGCCTCATGCCCTGTGACGACACCCGGACGGATCCCCACACTCGACCAGAGCGCGGTGAGCGCGCATTGAATCGCGTAGGCTCCCAGGCGCGTCAGGTCCGCGTCCTCGGGTCCATCGACCCTCGCGTCATGGCCGAAGAGCCGTCCGACAAGCGATTGTCCGAGCGCCTTGCGGGCGACAGAATCGCAACGATCAAGCACGGCCCTCACGACCGGTTCGCTCTCGTAGAGCCCTTTCACCGTCGCGTTGCAGAAGCCGATCTCCCCGGAAAACACGAAGGCGACCTTCTTCGCCTGGCGCGGCGGCGCAACGCCGTTAGGGCCGGCGAACTCCTGAAGACGCTGGCGCAGCGATTCCAGGCTCGTGAACACGATGCCGGCACGGTACCGGAAGTGACTGCGGCCGGTCCCCGCGGTCCAGGCGAGGTCTGCGAGCCAGGCCGCAGTGTCCGTTTCGAGTCCGTCGCACTGCTCGTCGACCCACGCGAGATATCGCCCGGCCAGGGCCTTCAGGGCGTTATCGGACTTGGCCGACAGCGGCAACAGCCGGGCCGTGCGCAGGCCATGACCGGCTGGCAGCTGCTCAGGACCGGCGAGACCGCCAGGCAGATCCGCCGTTACGGGTATCGCGCCGCCCTCGGGCGCGAGTCCGTTGCCGGGCACGGCCTCGGGGCTGGACGCTTCCACGATGACGTGAGCATTCGTGCCCGAGAATCCGAACGCGCTTACGCCGGCACGCGCCCTTCGGTCCTTCCGCCCGGGCCAATCAGTCGATTGCGACGCGATCCGAACCGGCAACCGGTTCCAGTCCACATGCGGACTCGGCTCCTCGAAGTGAAGTTGCCTTGGAATGGTACCGCAACGCATCGACAGCACGACCTTGATCAATCCGGCGATACCCGCCGCGGCCTCCAGATGGCCGATGTTCGATTTCACCGATCCGACGAGCAGCGGTCGTTGCTCTTCCCGTCCTTCGCCGTACACCGCGGCCGTAGCCTGCAACTCGATGGGATCACCGAGCGCCGAGCCGACCCCGTTCGCCTCCACATAGTCCACGTCCGATGGCGCCATTCCCGCCCGCGCAAGGGCGTCCTCCATGACCTGTTGCTGGGCCGGTCCGTTCGGCACCGTCAACCCGGCGCCTGTCCCGCTGTGATTCACGGCCGAGCCTCGGATCACGCCCCAGATTCGATCTCCGTCAGCCTGTGCGTCCGAGTGGCGCTTGAGGAGGACGACGCCACATCCCTCGCCGCGCACGTACCCGTCCGCGGACGCATCGAACGACGCGCAACGGCCGGTCGAGGAGAGCATGCCATGCTCGATCAGAAAGTTCCCGACTCCGGACGAAAGAACGACGTTGACGCCGCCGGCGAGCGCAAGCTCCACCTCGTCACGCTGCAAGGCCGTCACCGCTTCGTGAACGGCAACCAGCGACGAGGCGCAGTTCAACTCCAGGGGAATCGCAGGGCCAACGAGTCCGAGCTCGAAGGCGATGCGACCCACCGCGATGCTACCCATCGTGCCGAAGTAACCGCCCTGCCTTCCGCCCGCGTTCATCAGCTCGCGATACTCTCCCGGCCCCAGGCCCACGTACACGCCCGCTCGAGCGCCCTTCAGACGAGCGGTGTCCATGCCGGCATCTTCGAACGCGTGCCAGCTGGTCTCCAGCAGCATCCGGTGCTGCGGATCCATCGCCTCGGCCTCGATGGGCCGGATACCGAAGAAATCCGCATCAAAGCAATCGAGTTCCGACACAAACCCGCCGCGCCTCAACGACGCATGGTCCGCCCCGGGGTCTCCGACGCCATGGCTCCAGGATTCGAAGTCCGGGCGTCCGTCCGAGATCAGGTCCGCGCCCGACGAGAGCCGGTTCCAGTAGGCCGTGAGGTCCGGCGCACCCGGATACCGGCAGGCCATGCCGACAATCGCGATCGCCTCGTTGCTGCTCGAGCCGCGGTCCGGCCTGGCGTGCACAGCCGGCATGGCAGGAGCCGGCAACGTCTTGGAAGAGGTTTCTCCGGCGAGCTCGCCGATGAGGAAGCGGGCGAGGGTGTCGGCGTCAGGATAATCGAATACCAGGGTGTTGGAGACCACGTATGCGCCGGCGAAGGCCCGGTTCAGCCGGTTCCGCAACTCGACTGCCATGAGCGAATCCATGCCGAGATCAAAGAACCGCGCGTGGGGCGCCGGCCGCGCGGGAAGCCGCATGATCGACTGCAACTCATCGAGCACAAGCGTGCACAGCAACCCGTCTCGTTCGGACGCGGCAGCCTCCTGCAGGCGCATCAGAAGGTCGTTCTGTCCGTTCGGCGCTTCAGGTGTGCGTGTTGTCTCCCGCGTCCCGGAAGAAGCGAGCAACTCCTCGAGCAGCGGCGAGGGCGCCGCCAGCGCCTCCGCGTACACCGGCCAATCCGCCGCCATCACCACCGCACTTTCCACGTCCTCGCGCACCAGCCGCTCAAAGACCAGCAGCCCCTGTCGTGGCGTCATCCAGCGGATGCCCCGAGCCGAAAGGTGGCCGGCAATACGCTCGCGGTGCTCCTCCGCCTCGCCCAACTCCGACCACGCGCCCCACGCGATAGCCTGGCCGGCGAGGCCGAGCGCCCGCCGGTGGGCGGCGAGCTGGTCGAGAAACGCGTTCGCCGCGGCGTGGTTCGATTGTCCGGGATTGCCCATGACGCCGGCAGCGCTGGAGAACAGGACAAAGAGGTCAAGATCGCGGTTCTCGGTCGCCCGGTGCAGATTCCATGCGCCGAGCACCTTCGGCCAGATCACCGTCTCGAAGGTCTCCCAGCTCTGGTTCACGAGCGATGCGTCCGAAAGCACGCCCACGCTGTGGACGACGCCGGCCAGCGGCGGCAATTCGCTGTCGATCCAGCCGAGCATCGCGTCGACTTCCGCATCGACGGTCACGTCCGCGACCTTGCCGTGCACGGCCACGCCGCGCGATTTCAGCGCACGTATCGTCTCCTGCGCGGACGCATCCGGGGGCCGGCGTCCATTGAGCACGATCGTGCCCGCTCCGTGGTCGGCAAGCCAACCGGCCAGCGCACAGCCGATTCCTCCGAAGCCACCGGTCACCAGGTAGGTGCCATCGCCACGCAAACGACCGTGGGCGAACGGCGCCTGCGTCAGGACGATCTTGCCGATGTGCCGGGCCGAGCGCATGAACGACATCGCCGACGACGCCTCGGCCATGGGCCAGCGCAGGTGGGGGAGTGGAGCAAGCTCGCCCGCTTCGATGCGCTTCGTGACGCTCGCGAGCACCGAACCCGCACGGGCAGGCTCGCGTTCCTTGATGTCGTCCAGACGCAGCACGGAGTACCCAACGTCGGGGCGTACGTCCGCGATTTCCTGCGCGCTCCAGATATCGCGTGCGCCGAGTTCCACGAACCGGCCGCCGCGCGCGACGCAGGACAGGCTGGCCTCTATGAAACCCTTGCCGGTCAGGCTGTTCAGCACGACATCCACCCCGGCGCCATCAGTGGCTTCGAGAACCGCCTGTGCGAAGTCCAGCGTGCGGCTGTCGTACACCGCCTCCACGCCAAGGGAGCGGAGAAAGCCCTGCTTCGACGCGCTGGCGGTCGCGAACACCCTCGCGCCGACCGCCTGTGCCAACTGGATCGCCGCGAGTCCGACTCCGCCGGCGCCGGCATGGATCAGCACGCGTTCGCCGGCCCTGAGCCCGGCGAACTCGAACGACAGGGCGGCGGACACGAACGCGGTGGACACTCCGGCCAGTGCGGCGGAAGGAATTCCCGCTGGCGCAGGCATCACCAGCTCGGCCCGTGTCACCACCTCTGATGCGAAAGCACCGAACGCCATGCCGACAACCCGGTCGCCGACCGACACGTGCGAGACATTCTCGCCCGCGCCGACGACCCGACCGCACAGTTCGCGGCCGAGTTCCCCCGTCTCGAGCGCGTCCATCGCGCGCAGCACGTCCCGAAAGTTGAGACCGGCCGCCTCGACGGCGATCCGGACATCGTCCGGCCCCAGGGAACGAGCCGGGGCGCTCACCACTTGCAGCGATTCGAGCGGTCCTTCCGTTCCCGGCTCGAGCCGCCACCCGCGGTCGACCGGGAATGCGGTCCGCGGCGCCGCGGCGCCGGCTCGGACCAGTCGCGCGACATGTCTTCGGCCGCTCCGCCAGGCCATGTGATTCTCGCCATCAGGCCACAGCAGCTCGCCGGCAAGAACGGAAACGTCCGTCGGGCTTTCCGGATCGAGATCAATCATTCGCGGCATCAGATGCGACACTTCGCGGGCCAGCACCTTGCCGAACCCCCAAAGAGTCGCACCGGCCGGTGTCCCGTCTCTTTCGCGATCAAGGACCTGTGCGCCGCGCGTCACGAGCCACAGTCCCTTGGCGAGCGCCACGCCTGCATCCATCGCACCCTGCACCAGAGCGAGAGCGCTTGCCTGCGCGTGCGTCACGTCTTGCGCGATCTCGCCGGGCGTCGCCCGTCTTCCGTGGCCATCGAGCGCCGGGAGATGCACGATCCCCTGAAGCGGCGGCGCCGGGGCCAGGCCTTCGAACAACGATTTCCACGACCGGCGGCAGCGGAGCGGAACGGATGTCCTCACCACCTCCTGGAAAGTCGGAGCCGCCACGGTTTCTGCGGCGCCCTCGCCCACGACCACCACGGCCTGGTTCCGCGCTGCAAGCTCGCTGGCGAGCGATTCGCCAACCCCACCACCGTCGCAGACGATGACCCAGACGCCGAACGAAAGTGGCGTATCAGCGGGCGCGCGCGCCAGGATCAGACCGCGGTCGAGCAGCGCGTGTTCGCTGTCTTCGTCAACTCCCAGGATCGTCGCATCGCAAAGTCCGGCGTCGCCAAGAGCCCGCCGCCACACGTCAGGACCGCCGATCGCGCTTGCGGGCCTGTAGGAATCGGCAAAGCGCCACCACCCTTCGAGAAGCCCGAAGGTGAGGTCCTGCCAGTGCCAGGCCCGCATGAGCTCGAGCACGACGAGCCGGCCTCCCGGGGCGAGAAGCGCGCGACAGTTCGCCAACGTCTCCCCCAGGTCCCTGGTGGCATGCAGCACATTCGCCGCGATGACCAGATCGCAACTCTGCTGGTCGAATCCCTGCATCGAGGGATCCGCCTCGATGTCGAGAACCCGGTAGTCGAACGACGAGTCTCCGCCGCCGAAGCGCGCCTCTGCCGCCGCGAAGAAGCCCGCCGAGATGTCCGTGAAGAGGTAGTCGAAGCGACCGTCGGGAAGCACGGAGAGCACCGCTTCGGTCGTGGAACCCGTGCCGGCGCCGACCTCAAGCACCCGCAGCCTCTTGCCCTCCGGAATCGCTTCGCAGAGCGGCAAGAGCGCGTCCGCAAGCAATTGATGGCCCGCGCGCGCCGCCGTGGAGTTGCGGTAGATGTCGGCGGCGGACGGCTCGCCGCTGCCGAACAGCAGTGTCAGCGGATCGGCCCTGCCCAGCAGCACATCGGCCAGTGCATCGCCACAACGGCGCAACAACCCGATCTCGTTCCTGCCGTGCGGATGTTTCGCCTCGAGGTCGGTCGCCAGTCGCTGCGGGTCGCCAAGCGCACCGTCCGGCAACGACTCGCCGCGTCCGAGCGCGACCGCGGGTTTGCCGTCGGTCCCCGGGGACAGCACTCCCGCCTCGCCGAGCATCGAGATCAAGCGAGCGAACAGGCTCCGATGTTCAAGTCCTACGCCGAGTTCGTCTGCCAGTTCCTGCGGTTCGATCGAAGCTCCCGCGCTCCGCCGCCAGTCGAGTCGTTCGAACGCCGCAACAGCGTAGGCACGCGACAGGCGGTCCAGATCCTGGAGCAACTCGAACCGTTGTGCCGCCGGAACGCCCTCTGCCTGAAGATAGTCGGAGAACGGTGCGGTCTGCTCCGCCCCGATCGCCGGTCCAGTGGGCAAGCGGGCGGGCTCGGGGCCCGCCACGGGCGCCCGCTCGCGCCATGCAACTTCGTAGAGCAGGTCGTTGACCTCGGTCATCGCAGCGAGCATCGCGGAGCGTGTCGCCCGCTTCATCGTGAACCCTTCCACGCCGCCGATGGGCTCTCCGTCCGGCGCATGGATCCACAGGTCGGCCTTCAGCACTTCAGCCGTGTCGTCCCAGATGGCCTCGGCACCGGCGGCGCTCCCGCGCATGCGCACATGGCAGACGACGTGTAGCGGGGGCGGTTCGAGCAGCCACAACCGTTCCCAGCCGAACGGCATGTAGGTCGACTTGCCGGCGCGCCTGGCCTGGTCGCGCGCCGCCATCAGGACCTGGAAACATCCGTCAAGAAGAATTGGATGCATGTCCATGCCGCCCTGATCCAGGTCTTTCGGCAGCACGACGTCGCCGATTGCCTCACCCTGGCCGAAGCAGATCGATTGCAGGGGGCGGAACGCCGGACCGAGCACGACCCTGGTGCTGATCTTGTTGCGATAGAGCGTTGCGACATCGCCGCGCGTCAGGCCGGCTCTCACGGCATCCAGATCTTTCCGCACCCGGGGCCCGTCAGGGGGCAGGCCGGGCAGCATCCGGCCGTCCATGTGCAGCGTCCAGTCGTCGTCTGTCCCCTTGCTGAACACCTCGAAACGCCGCGACGACTGCGTCTTCGAACCATCGCAGAGAAGCTGCAGCGTCCGGCCCGCCTCGCGAGGCTTCACGTCCTCCTCCGCCTCCTCGTCGCGCAGGATCATCGGACTGTGCAACTGGCATTCTTCCAGAGTTACCGCCCGGGCGCCCTCGCTCCAGAGCACCCCCGCGGCCATCGCGCCGAACATCGCGCCCGGCACCACCACCTGGTCGAACACCCGGTGATCGTTCAGCCATCCGGGGTCCGTTGCGCGGATCTCCGATGCGAACACGGTGTCGCCGCGGGGTGAATCGTGCCGCACCCCCAGAAGTGCATGCCCTGGGTCGGATCGCCATCGCTTCGGTGCGCCAACCCAGTGCCGGCGGCGCTGGAACGGATAGGCCGGCAGCGCAATGCGGCGCCTCGCCTCGCCGGCAAAGAGCCCTTCGAGGCGGAACGGAAACCCGGCCTCGTAGGCGGCAGCCACGCCGTGGACGAAGGCCTCTCCTCCAGCCGGTGTCGGCGTCGTGTCGGACGGTCGCCGCAGGCTCGCCACCGTGAACGGAGCGGCAGAATCCTTGTGTTCCGTCTGCGGCCAAACCGCCGATGCCATCGGACCCAGCACCGCATGCGGCCCGACCTCGACGATGGCGTCCACGCCGAGCTCCGCGATGGTCTCGACACAGGCACGAAACGCCACGACCTGGCGCGCCTGGCGCTTCCAGTACGCTGCGTCGAGCATGTCGTCCGGCGTCACCACCGCGCCGGACAGATTGCTCACGAAAGTCAGCGCCGGCGGCGAGAAGGTGAGCTTGTTCAGTGCTGCCTCAAGGTCGTCCAGCGCCGGCTCCACCATCGCACTGTGATAGGCGGGGCTCCGTCGCAGGCGCGCCACCCGCACGTCTTGCGATTCGAAGCCGGCGACGAGCGCCTCGACATCCGTTGCCGGTCCGCTGACCACCTGGTGCGTGCCGTTGTCCGCCGCCACGCACAGACCGGTCCCGGCGCACGACGCGTTGTAATCGCCAAGCGCCGAGGCGACGCGCGATGCCGGTGCGAACACCGCGGCCATCGCGCCATGGCCCGGCAGTGCCCCGATCAGTGCGCCCCGCGCCATCGCGAAGCGAAGCCCGTCCTCGACGCTCAACACGCCGGCGGCCTGCGCCGCCGCGATCTCTCCAAGGCTGTGCCCCAGCACGACGTCGGGTCGGATTCCCATGCTGGACCAGAGGGCGGTCAGCGCACACTCAAGCGCATAGATCGCGGGTTGCTTCCACTGCGGGTCATCGAGTTCGCCTGCTGCTTCTGGCCGGCCGAACATGACGTCGAGAAGCGAGGCGCCGCGCTCGTCCTGAACGACCGCGTCGCAGCGCTGCAGGACAGAGCCCGCACAACCGGCTCGCTCTCGTAGAGGTCGGACCCCATCCCCACCCACTGGCTCGCCTGGCCGGTGTAGGCAAAGGCAATCTTCGACACCGCCTTCGGCGCCGCGTCTCCTTCGCCGGCGATGGTCGATTCAAGGCCCTCGCGCAGCGATGCCGCATCGCTGAACACGACGGCGGCGCGATGGGCGAAATGACTACGCCCGACAGATGCCGTCCAGGCCACGTCGGCGAGCATCGCCGCCTCGCGGTCACCATCCCCGGTACCTTCCGCGGTCTCATGGTCGAGCCAGGTTCGATACCGGGCGGCAAGATCCCGCAGCGCTTCCCGGGACTTGCCGGAAAGCGGCAGGATCCGCAGCCTTCGCGCCCGGGGCGCCTCGTCCGCCGATGCGAAGTCCGCCATCGCCCCGCAGAGCTGCAGCGGAACCTCGCGTGCCGACCCTGCTGGCCAACCGCGCGGACCCTTCGCGCACGCGCCGTCCGCCGCCTTGAGACCTTCCACGATCACGTGCGAGTTGGTTCCGGAGAAGCCGAAAGAGCTCACCCCGGCCAGTGCAGGAGCGGTCGCCCGAGTTCGGCCACGCGGTCGGCGTCGTTGTGACCCGTACGGGCAACCGGTCCCACTCGATACCCGGATTCGGATTGGAGAGGTTGAGATGCCTCGGGATGACTCCGCGGTGCATTGCCAGAAGCACCTTGATCAGGCCCGCCGCGCCGGCGGCGGCGGCCAGATGACCGATATTGGTCTTGACCGAGCCTACGAGCAGGGGACGTTCGCCGTCTCTTCCCCGACCGTAGACGGATGCGGCGGCCGCAATTTCGACGGGATCGCCCAGCTTCGTTCCGGTGCCATGCGCCTCAAGGTAGTCGATCTGTGACGGAGCCAGGGAGGCGCTCGCCAGCGCATCCTCGATGACCCGCTCCTGCGTAAGCCGCATCGGCACCGACAGTCCCGGGCGCGCCCCGTCCTGGTTGACCGCCGAGCCCCGGATCACTCCCCAGATCCTGTCGCCCGCCGCCTCGGCCTCATCGAGCCGCTTCAGCACCAGCAGCCCACAGCCCTCGCTGCGCACGAATCCGTCCGCCCGCTCGTCGAACGTCCAGCATTGTCCGGTCGGCGACAGCATCCCGGCATTGGCCATCCCCTCGGTCGTCAGCGGCGACAGGATCACGCACACCCCGCCGGCGATGGCGAGATCCGCCTCGCCGCGCTCAAGGCCCGCCATCGCCTGGTGCACCGCCACCAGCGAGGACGAGCAGGCCGTGTCGACCGCCACCGATGGACCCTGCAGCCCGAGCACGAACGACACGCGTCCGCTCGCGGTGCTGAATCGGTTGCCGGTCAACAGATACAGCGTCGCGTCCGGGCCGACGGGGTCGCTCGCCCCCCGCACCAGTTCCTGGTACTCGTAGCTGCCGATGCCCGCATAGACGCCTGTTCGACTTCCGACGAGCCTCTCCGGCGCAATCCCGGCGTCCTCCAGTGCCTCCCAACTCACCTCGAGCAGCAGGCGCTGTTGCGGGTCGAGCGACTCGGCCTCGATCGGCGAGATACGGAAGAACTCGGCATCAAACTGGTCAATCCCGCCAAGAAACGAGCCATATCGGCTGGCCGGGTGCACGGGAGTTTCGTCCGGGAACATCTGGTTCACGCGTCCGCTTCCCGGACCGGGGGAGCCGTGCGTGACAGTGTTGTCGCCTGCCTCGAGGAGCCTCCAGAACGCATCGAGGTCGTCGGCGCCGGGGAAGCGGCAGGCCATTCCCACCACGGCGATCGACTCCCTGCTGTCTGAACGCTCGTGTGTCTCCCGACGGGGCTGAACCTCCCCCGTTGCGGAACGAGCATGTGGACGCTGGCTCTTCATGAACTTCGGCACTCTCGCAACACAGTCCGACGCCACAGTCGCCGGGGACACGATCCCGTTGCTTCACTTGTATCGATGGACCGAGGCTTGGTAAAGCCGGGCCATCGCATCAGCGGCCATCCTCAAGATACACCATCCTGCCGGGCGGGAACCCGTCGGAATCGCCCGTCAGCGCCATGGCCGGCGCCGGCTGCCGGCCATCGTTTCGCGGCAGGGTCGCAGCATGATCGAAGCTGGACCGGTGAAGCGTCGACGAGGGGGCTCGCACCGCGGGTGACATTGTCCTTGCCGGAGTTCCAAACTACTGTCCTCGCGCAAGCCGGGAGGCAGCTGCGAGGCCTGTCATGCGGAAGGCGAAGGGGAGACATTCATCATGAGCGATCACGAGGAAAACGAGTATACCGACAGCTTTGTTGGCGCCATTGAACTGGTCTGGGGCGACGGCTTCCTGTCACCGGGCGGCAAGGAAGAGATCGCTCTCTTTCTCGAAGGTCTCGACATCTCAGGCAAGGAGGTCCTCGATGTCGGTTGCGGCATCGGCGGCTGTGACGTGGTGCTGGCGCGCGACTTCGGAGCGGCCCGTGTGCACGGTATCGATATCGAACAGCCGTTGCTGCGGCGCTGCGTTGAACGGGCCGAACGGGAGGGCCTTTCCGGGCGTCTGAGCTACGAGAAAGTCGAACCCGGTCCGTTTCCGCTGCCCGACGAGAGCTTCGATGTCGTGTTCAGCAAGGACGCCATGATTCACATCGAGGACAAGCATGCGCTGTTCGCCGAAGTCTTTCGGGTCTTGCGTCCGGGCGGGGTGTTCCTCGCCAGCGACTGGATGCGGCGGGACGAGGAACCGCCGGGACCGGAGACCCAGCACTGGCTGGACATTGTCGGTCTCACCTTCGGCATGCACTCGCCGCCCATCTACATCGACGCCCTGGAGGCAGCGGGATTCGTCAATTGCTCCAGCAGGGATCGCAACGCGTTCCTGATCCGCGTCTTGCGGGCGGACTACTCCCTGATCACCGGTGAGGGCCGGGAGGAACTCATCCGCCGCACGGGCGAGGAAGCCCAGCACTACACCGATGTCTGGCATGCCGCGCTGCGCGCAGCCGAGGTCGGAGAGCTTCGGCCCGGTCACCTCAGGGGTTTCAAGCCATGAGCGCTGCCTGCAGCTAACTCGCTCCGTTGATCGATCTGGCCAGAATGCGGGTGTACGTCCATGGCCAGGTTGCCGCGGCTTCGGTTTGGCGAGCGAACCCTCCATTGGAAGGCATCCGGGCTGCCGTGATGAAGCCCATTCGATTCATGGGCTCGTTACAGCCGAGACTGGCACCTACCTGTCGTCGATATCTGAGCCCTGAGCAACTTGGCACCGGGTAGCGCGCTTGTGTCACGCTTCCGACAGGAGCTCGCGGTAGCTGCCCGTCATCATCGCGTTCGCGCGGCCACATAAACGGCGCCGTCCCCGAGTTCTCCATCCCAATAGCCGCCCATGGGTAGTCCCCTGACAAATCCGGACTCCGTCTATGCTATGTCACATAACACCATAGAACACTTTGTTTTGTTACACAATGGGGTTGACTTCTCATCGTGATATCTTATATGACTTTCCTCGAAACAAAGGAAAATACAAGGTTTCGCGATGGATAGGACAATGCCATTCGCCGCCCGATCGCTGTCGCCCCAGGAAAGCCGCGTCGTCCTTAACATGACAGAGCATGGCAGCAAGGAGATAGAGCGTGGGGAAATCATCGACATGCTCGGCGTCAGCCCGCAAGCTGCCGACCATGTGATCCGCTCGCTGCGCCGGAAGGGATGGCTGGCGCGCGCCAGTTGGGGCCGCTACCTGCTCATTCCCCCGGAAATGGGCCCCGACGCTCTGGGAGAAAGCAACGTCCTGGCGCTCGCCAGCCGCATTGTCGAACCCTACTACTTCGGCTACGGGACGGCCGCGATGCATCACGGTCTCACAACACAGCACCGTCAGGTCATTCGCCTCGTCACGCCGGTGCGCGCGCGCAACCGGCGCGTGCTCGATACCGAGGTCCGCATCGTCAATCCGGTTCCGCGAAAGTTCTTCGGATTCGGCCCAGCCGACGTCCTGGGCTACGCCGTCATGATGTCCGATCGCGAAAAGACCGCCATCGACTGCATCGACCGTCCGGACCTCGCTGGCGGCGAAGGAGAAGCGGCGGCCATCCTGGCGACAGCTTGCCGCCGCATCGACTGGCACAAGGCGGCCAGCTACCTGGGGCGGATGTCCTCCAAAACGCTCACGAGACGCTTCGGATGGCTGGTGGAACGTGCCGGCGCCACCATTCCCGAAGATGTGCGCCCACATCTCCAGGACCTTGCGAAAGGTACGAGCCGATCACATTTCGGCCCGAGAACCACCAAGCCCGGCGCAATTGGCTATCAGGACAGTTGGCAGATCACCGCCAATGTCACCAGCCACGAATTGAGCGACAGCGCCGGCATCGCGAGGTTGCGATCGGTCAACCGGGAGCGCTGAGCCATTCTCACCCGCCCCCAGGTCCAGCGCTACTCCGCCGAAGCCGGACTGCGCAACATCATGATCGCCGAAAACGAGATCGTGCTGACCTACCTGCTCCAGTTGATGGCGAAGCGCGGCATCCTGGACAAGCTCGCCTTCAAGGGCGGAACCTGCCTTCGCAAGATGTTCATCGGCAGCGGAGGGCGCTTTTCGACCGATCTCGATTTCACGCGGATCGAAGAACACGACCACGAAGACTTGATCCTCGCCATGATGGAGGCATTTGAGCCGCCATTTCACGGAATCCGCTTCGGCGTGCCCGATGACAGTTACTACGAAACCCAGGACGGCCTCTCCTGGGGAGTCAATCCGGTCTACGCCCACGACTGGAACCCGGGAGGGCAAAGCCAGATCAGACTCCAGGTCAGCCGCCGCGAGGTACCCACCCTTCCCTCATCGCGGAACGCTCAACGTGTTCAAAGCTACTTCCGGCACCTGCCCTTCGACCCTGTGGACATCACGTGCCTGGCCCTGCCCGAGATCATCGCCGAGAAGATCCGGGCCTGCTATCAGCGCAGCAAGGCACGCGACATCTACGACCTCAGCGTCTTTGCCATGCGTCCGCTAAACCGTCCGCTTATCCGACGGCTCGTCGTGCTCAAGCTCTGGCAGGCGCGGGACAGCTTCGATCCGGAAGCCCTCCTTGTGAAGTTCAACGATACCACCGCATTCGATTGGGACGATCTCCGGCAACTGATCCGAAGGACGCAGGCGATCGACCCTGCCGAAATTGCCGCTGCCTGCCGGAAGGGGTTTGCCTTCCTCGCAGAACTGGACCCTCTGGAGACGGACCTCGTGGCCGACCTTCACCACCGCAATCACACTTTGTGGAAAGCCCTTCGTGACGATCTCCCGGTCGGTCAGCACTGAACGAAGGCGCTCCGCGCAGTCGATCATCGGACGTTTGTGTTCCCCTTGTTGTTGGCGACTTCAAGAGCAGGAACGCCCGACACCGCAAGCACTCCATCCGCGATGACCCGCTTCCGATTGGCCATTGGGTCAGATGGAAGCGACTTTGTTCCGCCCAGAAAACTCGCGATAAACCGACTGTTACTGGTTTCAGGCCTTCGGTCGTCCGGTTGCCCGCGCCCGAAGGGTCGCTTCCCGGTGGAAGATGTAGAGGCCCGATGCGGCGATGACGGCGACACCGGCCAGGGTCCACAGGTCCGGCACTTCCGCGAAGACGACGAGACCGGCGATCATGGCGAGGATCATGTGCGAATAGGTAAAGGGCGCCAGGGCCGAGACCGGGGCGTGGCGAAAGGCGTGGATCAGGCAGTAATGTCCGGTCATGGCGCAACCGCCGAGCAGGGCAAGCATCAGCCAGTCGACGGCGCCGGGAGGCGCCCACTGCCCGGGAAGGACGAGCACCACCAGTGACATGACGCAAGCGCCGGCCACGTTGTTGTAGGCCATGCTCGTGCTGGCCTCGTCGTAGCGGTTGACCAGGCGGGTGAGCACATTGTAGGTGGCCATCCCTGCGGCGACCCCCAGCGGCAGGAAATAGGCCCAGTGGCGTTCCTCGAATCCGGGTCTGAGCACGATCATGACGCCTGCGAAGCCAATCGCGATCGCCGTCCAGCGGCGGATGCCGACCTTCTCGCCCAGCACCGGTATGGCGAGCATGCTGGTGATGAAGGGCGCGGCAAAGCCGATGGCGACGGCATCGGCCAGGGGAATGTGGCGGATGGCGATGAAGAAGCTGCAGGTCATCGAGACCAGCAGGACCGAGCGGGCCATCTGCAGATCGAGGCGTCTGGTGCGCAGCGCCGGGATCAGCAGCCGCGGAGAGACGAGGAAGGGCAGCAGAATGACGGAAAACACGTACCGTCCCCAGGCGACCTGCAGCGGCGGCAGGGTCTGCGTCATGATCTTGGCCAGCGAATCCAGGGCCACGAAGAAGACAATCGATACCAGGGTGAGAGCGATGCCGCGGGGAATGTTGTCCAACGATCACCTCGTCAGCCGTCGCGGCTACCCTTCAACAGCCAATGGTAGGACATGCACACGATTGTTGTCGCCGGCAATCTGTGCCATGGCTTCACCAACTGGTCGGCACCCCTTGATGATTCCGGGGCCACCTTAATCATGGAGTGCGCCGTCTTGACCTTCACTGGACTGTCACGCCGGTGATTCGCGTGAGCGCCAGGTGGCGCAGCATCGCGGCGGTCATCGCGAGTGTCTTCGCTGCTTCGCTGACGTTCTCCATCTGCATGCCGCTGCTGTCACTCATCCTCGAGCAGCGGGCGACGGCGAGCTGGCTCATCGGTCTCAACAACGCGGCCGCGCCGGCGGGGCTGTTGATCGCCACGATTTTCATGCCACGTATCGTGGAATGGCTGGGCACCATGTACGCCCTCTATCTCGGTTTCGCGCTCATGGTCGTGTCGATCGCCCTGCTGCCCGTCTTCGACAACGTGTGGGCATGGTTTCCGCTCAGGTTTCTGCTCGGAATCGGCACCGCGCTCCACTGGGTCGTCAGCGAGACCTGGATCAACACGCTTGCGGACGACCGCAGCCGTGGCCGGGTCATGGCCGTCTACGTGACTTCTCTTTCGGCTGCCTATCTTGCCGGGTTGCCGGTGCTTCTTGTTGTCGGCACCCACGGCATCCTGCCCTTCGTCATTGTCGTGGCGATCCTGTGCGTTGCCGTCCTGCCCCTCGTCATGGCCCGCAACCTGGCGCCCCGTATCTCCACGCAGGCCGGATTCGGCCTCTTCGCCGCTGCCCGACGGGCACCGGCCACCATGGTGGCAGCTCTCGTCGACGGGGCCGTGATGGGCGCGCTCTTCGTGTTCTTTCTCATCTACGCCAGCCGCCAGTCCTACACGGAGGATCAGGCGATCGTTCTTCTGATCGTGATGGCCGCGGGCAGTGTCATGCTCCAGTTTCCGGTCGGCATGCTCGCCGACCGTTTCGACAAACGCATCCTGCTCATCGTCTTCGCCGCCGCCATCTCACTCTTCACCATCGCCTTCCCGTTCGTCCTCCACCATCCCTGGCTGCTGTGGCCCACGCTCTTCCTGTGGGGCGGCATCACGGGTGGAATCTATACCTGCGGACTGGCACAGATCGGCCAGAGATTCAGGGCTTCCGAACTGGCGCCGGCCAACGCCACGTTCATCTTTCTCTACGAGCTCGGACATCTGGTCGGGCCCCCGGCAGCCGGCTATGCCATGGGACTGTGGAACCCCCACGGCCTCATCGTGTTCTGTGCCGCGGGCGGTCTGCTTTTTGCCCTGTTCGCGACCGCGCGTCATGTCATCGTCCGCTCCCAGGGTTCATGACGCGGTGAGACGCTGCCGAATCTCCGGAACCCGAAGCTGACCGGTCTGGCGGCGTGCCAGGCGCCTCAAGGGTTGGTGGAACGGCCGTTGATTCTCTATTGTGCGAACCCGTGAACGAACGACGGACAGACACGGTGATCTTGTCGATGGCTGCTCTTCCGGCGGTTCGCTGGACCACGGAATGGACGCAAGCGTGACCGGCAACGCCTACGAATTTGACGAGACCTTCCATGACGAGATGTACGGTGCCGACGGTGCGCCCCGCGAGCACTACCGGCTGCTCGACGACGCTCTCCAGGCTCTTCCCGGCAGCGAGCTTGCGCTGGTCCAGGACCGGGTGAGGCGGTCGTTCGCCGAAGAGGGGATCTCCTTTACCGTCTACGGAGACGAAGAGGCCCAGGAACGGATCATTCCCGTCGACTGCATCCCGCGCATCCTGACAGGCGAGGAATGGCAGCAGATCGAGACCGGCCTCACGCAGCGCATCGACGCCCTCAACCGGTTTCTCGGCGACGTCTACGGCGAGGCACGCATCGTCGCCGACGGGGTCATTCCGGCGGACCTGGTCCGTGGCTGTCCCCAGTACCGGGTCGAGATGCGCGGCATGAGAGTTCCCCACGACACCTGGGTCGCGGTCTGCGGCACGGACATCGTGCGCACGAACGATGGATTCATGGTCCTTGAGGACAATCTGAGGGTGCCCTCCGGGGTGTCCTACATGCTGGCAAACCGGGCTGCGGTGAAGAGCAACCTGCGCCGCCTCTACCGACGCTACAAGGTGCGCGACATCGGACACTACGGAGAGCTCCTGCGCGACACGCTCGCCAGTCTCGCGCCTGAGGACAGCGACGATCCGTGCATCGTCCTTCTCACGCCAGGCGTCTTCAATTCCGCCTTCTACGAGCACATGTTCCTGGCCCATGAGATCGGCGCATTCCTCGTCGAGGGGCGCGATCTCCTGTTCGATGACGGGCACGTGTTCATGCGCACCACCCGGGGTCTCAAGAAAGTGGACGTGATCTACCGGCGCATCGACGACGATTTCATCGATCCGCTCGTCTTCCGTCCCGATTCGCTGCTCGGCGTGCCTGGCCTCATGAATGCCTGCAAGCGCGGCAACGTCACCCTGGCCAACGCACCGGGCACCGGTGTGGCGGACGACAAGAGCGTCTATGCCTATGTACCCGACATGATCCGCTACTACCTGGGCGAGGAACCGGTTCTCGCCAATGTCGAGACCTTCCTGTGCCGCCGCCCGGAGGATCTCGAATACACCCTCGACAACCTCGAGAACCTCGTCGTCAAGCGGGTCGGCGAATCGGGAGGATACGGCATGCTGGTGGGGCCGCACGCGACGCCCGACGAGCGCGAGGCCTATGCCAGGGGCATCAGGAACGATCCTGCGGACTTCATCTCGCAGCCGGTGCTGCCGCTTTCGCGTTCGCCCTGCCTCATCGGGGAACACCTCGAGCCGCGTCACGTGGACCTTCGGCCCTTCGTGCTGCGCGGCCGCAAGACCCGCATCGTGCCCGGCGCCTTCTGCCGCGTCGCCCTCGTCAAGGGAAGCCTCGTCGTGAATTCCAGCCAGGGCGGCGGCGGCAAGGACCTCTGGGTCCTGGGATCGTGATGCTCGCCCGCAGCGCCCAGGGCCTCTACTGGATGAGCCGCTATCTCGAGCGCTCGGAGTTCATCGCCCGCCTGCTGGAACTGCAGACGAGGGCGCTGGTGGACCGGCCGCTCCCGGAGATCCACTTCGGCTGGCGGCGCATCTACGGCAGCCTCGGCATCAGTCCTCCGGCCGGAGACCTCGAACCGGATCACAGCGACGACTACGCCCTGGCGGATTCCTACACCCTTGCCGGCGACCTCACGTTCGAGCCCAGCAACCCCAGCTCGATGAGAAGCTGTTTCGCGGCGGGCCGTGAAAACGCCCGCCAGATGCGCCACTGCATCACCAGCGGGATGTGGACGAACCTCAATCTCGCGTGGCTGGACATCAAGGACCTCGACATCCAGGACATCTGGGCCCGGGAGCCGGAGGCGTTCTATGCAGGGATGGCGCGGACCATCAAGACCTTCGACGGCTTCGTCGCGGCAACCATGTACCGCGACGAGGGATACCAGTTCCTGAGGCTCGGCGCCTTCATCGAACGAATCCAGCTCATGATCGCCCTGGTGACCACGCACTGCCGCCTTCCCGAGGGCGCCGGGGATCACGAATGGACCAGCCTGCTGCGGGCATGCCAGGCGCTCGACGCCTTTGAACGCGTTCACGGCATGGAACGGAAGCCCGAACGGATCCTTGCCCTCGTGATCACCGATCCGCTGCTGCAGGGATCGCTTCTGGGTTCTCTCACCTCCGCCGCATCGTGCCTTGACGCCCTTGGCAGCGAGGCCGGAAGCCCGGATACCGCGGCCGCGGCCCGGCGGCTGGCCGGCAGAATGACGTCCCGGGTGGTCAACGACTGGCCCGACAGCGGCGACCGGCTTTCATTGCTTGACGAGATCGCCCGGGAGGCCCGCGACCTCGACGGCCTCGTGACGGGTGCCTGGTTCGAATACGCGACCGGAGAGGGGCAGGCGTGACACGACGTACCGGTTTCGAGGTGATCCACCATACCCGTTACCGCTTCTCTCAACCGGCAACCGGGAGCGTGCTGATGTGCTGCCTCAGGCCGCGTGACGATCGCGGCCAGGAGCTCATCGCCTATTCCCTGGAAACCCGTCCGGAATCACGCACGGCAGACGAGGTGGACTGCTTCGGCAACCACCGTCACGTGCTGTCGCTCCTCGAGCAGCACGATCAACTGGCAATCGAGGCGCGCTCGGTGGTGGTGCCGGCCCCGGAGCCCGACCTTCCGGCGGATCTCGGAAGAAACGCCTGGGAGAGACTTCACGCCGAGTCGCGTCCCTTTGAAGACTGGGACTGGCTTCACCCGACGAGACTGACATGTCCATCCGCCTCGCTGACGGCGTTTCTCGAGCGCCATGCCATCGCGCCCGGCGCCGACCCGCTGGCCAGCACGCGGGACCTTTCGAGGCAGCTCTACCGCATCCTCGGCTATGTTCCGGGCAGCACCTCGACGCAGTCCACCATCGAGGACGTCCTGATGACCGGCCAGGGAGTGTGCCAGGACTACGCCCACCTGATGATCGCCATCACCCGTTCGTGGGGCATCCCGAGCCGCTACGTGTCCGGATTCCTGTACGACGACGAGGGCGGCGGATATCACACCACCCACGCCTGGGTGGAATGCCGCTTCCCGGATGTCGGCTGGGCGGGCTTCGATCCCACCAACGACAACTTCGCCGGCGCCTCGCATATCCGCATCGCGGAAGGGCGCGACTTCTCCGACGTCTCGCCGACCCGCGGTATTCTGCTGGGCGGGTGCCGCACCACCCTCGATGTCGATGTCAGGATCCGTCCCGCAGGCACGTGACGGGGCCTCTTACTCGACCACGGCAATCCGGGCCGGGACGCGATGCAGGAAACCCGCGTCGTCGTCGGTGAACATCATCATGTCGATGAACATGGACATGCCGACATCCTGCGGCAGGTAGAAGTTGGCCTCGTAGTTGGACGCCATGCCGGACTCGAACACCTCGTCTCCCGGATCGTTGTGAACGTCCCAGAACCACGGTCCCACCCAGTCCGGCGGGAAGGAAAGACCCAGATCGTAGCCGCCGATCCAGCACTGGTCCTGCCAGATGCCGGTATCGCGGTAGTAGGTTCCGATGACCGCGAGGAGTTCGCGAACCGGCAGACCCGGTCGGAGAACCTCCGCCAGCATGGCCTTGACGCCGGTGACGGCGTCGAGATAGCGCGACACGTCAGGGTGCGGTTCACCGACGCACACGGTGCGCGCGATGTTCGAGTGGTAGCGGTTCCAGACGCCACAGATATCCACGTTGACGATATCGCCCGGCATGATCTGCCGTCGCGTGGCCAGGGAATGCATGGTGGCGCTGCGTGCGCCCGACGACACCGGCATGGTGATCGACGAGGGTTCACCGCCCGCGCGGGCCATGGCGCGCACCATCTCGCCCCAGACCTCCAGTTCCGTGACACCGGGACGAATGGTGTCGATGGCGGTCTGCATGCCGATGTCGCCGATCCTGGCGGCGGTGCGGATGAAGGCGAGTTCGGCGGGCGACTTGATCCGGCGAACGCCGTTGACGATGTCGCTGCCGTCGACCACCGTCGCGCCGCACTCCTCGAAGCCCGCCTGCAGGCGCTCGCTTACCGCGCGATTCGGCCGGTAGCTGTGCATCTCCAGGCCAACCCTGCCGCCGAGCCATCCCTCGCCGTCGAGGGTCTGGACGATGAAGCCGATCACATCCTCGGAAGGCTGGGCGTCACCGCCGAAGATGCGCAGATCCCGGCTGACCGTGGTGAATCCCGCCAGGATCTCCTCGTTCTGCACCTCGATGTGGATGAAGTCGTCCGCATCGACGTGAACGGCGATCCCGGTGACCGGCAGCCAGGCCGTCGGCCCCTGGGCCTGGTACCACTCGGCCCGATAGCCGGAGAGGTAGCACACGGCCTCCGGTGACGTGAGGTAGAGCGTGTCGATGTGGCTGTCGGCCATCGCCGCGCGCACGCTGGCCAGCCGGCGGCGGTATTCATCGAGGGTAAAGATCGTCTCCGCTTCCGGCCGCAGAAACCTGAGGGTTCTTTCCTTGTGCGTCATGGTCATCGAATTCCTCCCCTCACGGTGACCGGGGCCTCTCGCTTCCGGCCGGCGTTTTGCCCATAGTTCAGCCTGCGCACTCTCCGGGAGACCACGCCTTGGCGCTGATGCTGGGTATCGACACCGGCGGAACCTACACCGATGCCGTGTTGCTTGACACCACCCGGGGCCCTCTCGGGACGGCAAAGTCGCTGACGACCCGTCACGACCTGACCATCGGCATCGCCGGGGCCGTCGATGCGGTGCTGGGCGAGCATGCCGACACGATCGCCCTCGTGTCGGTTTCGACGACACTGGCCACCAATGCCATCGTCGAGGGCCGGGGCAGTCCGGCGGCGCTCATCCTCATCGGCCACGCACCCGGTGACGGCCACAGGAAGGATGTCATGAGTGCGCTCGCCGGCGGTCCCCTGATCCAGGCGCGCGGAGGCCACGACGCCCTGGGCGAGGAAACCGCTCCGCTCGATCTCGATCACGTGGAAGCCCAGGCCCTCGGGGTCGCCGGCAGTGTCGCGGCCTTCGCCGTCTCCTCGATGTTCTCGGTTCGCAATCCGGCGCACGAGATCGCGGTGCGCGACATGCTGCGCGGCTCGACCGGCCTTCCGGTCTCCTGCGGCCACAGCCTGAGTTCCGAACTCGACGCGCCGCGCCGCGCCCTGACGGCACTGCTCAACGCCCGGCTCATCCCCATGATCCAGGAACTCATCGTCACGGTCACCACGCTGATGACCGACCGCGGGATTGAGGCCCCGGTCATGGCTGTCAAGGGTGACGGATCGCTGATCGATGCCGCCACGGCACTGGAGACTCCGGTGGAGACCATCCTGTCGGGCCCCGCCGCGAGCGTCATCGGCGCCCGGCATCTTTCCGGTCACGACAACGCCTTCATTTCGGACATGGGCGGGACCACCACCGACATTGCCCTGGTGGAGAACGGGCAGCCCAAGCTCGATACCAGGGGCGCGCGGGTCGGCGGCTACCACACCATGGTGCGCGCTGTGGCCGCCTACACCAGCGGCCTCGGGGGCGACAGCGAAGTGCGCCTCGACGAGAAGGGGCGGCTCGCCATCGGTCCGCGCCGTGCCGTGCCCCTGGCCCTCCTCGCCCAGCGTCACCCTGGCGTCATCGACACTCTCGAAAGGCAGGTGAAGCGCGCCTGGCCGCTCGAGTGGGACGGTGTCTTCGCGCTTCGCCTGCGTCAGCCCGCCAGCGAACCACCCGGCCTCTCGCGGCCCCAGCGTCACCTGTGGGAGGCGCTCGCCGCCGGTCCCGTCGCCATGGAGCACCTCTATCGCGACCGCTCGCCCAAACTGTCGCTGGAGGCCCTCATGGAAAGAGGGCTCGTCATCACGTCGCGATTCACGCCGAGCGACGCCGCCCACGTGCTCGGCATCCACGACGCCTGGGAGGGCAAGGCAGGGGACCTCGCGGCACGCTTGTGGCTGAGGTGGTGGGCCATGACCGGCCACGCGACACCGGACGACCCAAAGGCCTTCGCCAATCTCGTCCTGGAGTCGACGCTCGCAGCCAGCGCCTACGCGCTCATCGAAGCGGCGATGCAGGAAGAACACGGACTTCCGCTCCCCTCCGGACGTTCGGCCGATGCCCTGCTCCAGGCGGCGACGGACGGCCGTGAGGGCACGCACTTCGCGCTCGACGTGCGTCTCAACCATCCGGTGGTGGGTGTCGGAGCGCCCGCCGCGACCTACTATCCGCGCCTCGCCGACCGCCTTCACACCGACATCGTGGTGCCACCCCATGCCGGCGTGTGCAACGCGGTGGGCGCCGTCGCCGGAGGCGTGGTGCAAAGGGCCGATGGACTGCTGACGGCGCCCCGCAGCGGCGTCATACGCTGCCATCTGCCTGAAGAGGTGACGGACTTCGAGGACCTCGAGGAGGCGGCACGCCATGCCAGCGGCGTGCTGGAGCGCCTGGCGCGCCAGGCGGCGTTGAGAATCGGCGCCGACGACATCACCGTGCACGTGGACCGCAGGGACGAGATCGTCCCGTGCAAGGACGGCAGTTCGCTCTTCATCGAAAGCCGCCTTGCAGCCGTGGCCGCAGGTCGTCCGGCACTCGGCTGTCAGGCAGGTCGCGGTACGAAGCCCTCCTCGTAGAAGCGGTACCAGTTCCCTCCCATGACACCGGCGATCTCGTCCGCCGTCATGCCGACGGCGCCGAGGCCCTCCTCGATGGCGCCGAAGCAGAGATTGCTGGTGAACCAGGAAGGGAAAGGCGGAACGGCGGCATCACCGCCATCGTCCCTGGTCCAGCGTCCGGTTCGCATCCAGCCGATGACGCGATCGGGCTGATCCTGCACGAGATCCGAACCGATGCCGATGCGGTCCATGCCGAACCGTTCGCCGGTTTCGGCCACCATGCGGCAGAAACTCTCGAGGCTGCACTCCGAGCCACCCTTGAGATGCGGCGGATAGAGGGAAAACCCGATCATGCCGCCATTGCCCGTCACCGCACGGATGGCGTCGTCGGACTTGTTGCGCGGCACGGGCCACCAGCGTGTCGGATTGGCGTGGGTGATGGCGATCGGCCTCTCAGAGAGTTCCGCCGCCTCGATGGTGGAACGCTCGCCCGAGTGGCTCATGTCGATGACCAGCCCGACCCGGTTCATCTCGCGGATCACTTCGCGGCCCATCCGGGTCACACCCGAATCGTGAGGCTCCTGGAAACCCGCCGCCAGGAGCGACTGGTTGTTGTAGGTCAGCTGCATGAAGCGGCCACCCAGAGCATGCAGAATCTCGATGAGGCCGATGTCGTCCTCCATGGGGCTGCAGTTCTGGAATCCGAAGAAGATGGCGGTCCGCCCGGTCTCGCGGGCTCGTCGCACGTCCTCGGCCCACAGCCCGTGAAAGATGAGATCCGGGTGCAGCTCGAACCACCGGTTCCACCGCTCGATGTTGTGCACCGTTTCACGGAAGGTCTCGTGGTAGGCAATCGTGACATGCACCGCATGCACCCCGCCCTCGTTCATCTGCCGAAAGATCCTCTCGGACCAGTTGGCATACTGGAGATTGTCGATCCTCATGGCGCAACAGTGCATCCGACAGACCATCAGGTCCACATCGACCGCGCCTCAACGAACGGCAGGGGGCCATGACCGCAGGGACGTGCCGATCGCCGCCCTGGTCAAGGCGGCAAAGCCGATGGTGCAATTCGAGGCAAGCCAGGCCGAGCCATGACATCCAATGCGCTCCGGTCCTTCGGCAACGGAGCACCGGCGGTGCGGACCCGATGGACTCTCGACTCGCCGGCGACAAACGCCACGCTCATGGCCTTCCGTCCTGAGTAGCCGGTCGATGCCGAACGCGACTTCAGGCTGATGTTCGACCATCTCCTTCGGAGCGATCTTGGCTTTCCGGAGACCGACGCTCTGAAGATCCTGGTTCTCCCGCTGGCAGCATCAGTTTTCCCCGCAGGATCGTAACGCCCAGGCACGCGAGTAACCGGCGCGAATGGCCCGCACACGCAGGTTGTGCCTATTCCTTCCGGTCTTGCAGGGCAGCATGGCCGAGCGGGAGGAACAGGCGCATCGGGTCGTCGGTCAGCGGTACGAATCCAAATCTCTCATAGAAGCGCTTTGCGTCCTCGTTCACGGCATCCACGATCAGGGCGTCAATGGCAACGGTCTGACTGGCAACCACGGTCCGCTTGACCGCATCGGCAAGAAGCATGCGTCCAAGACCGCGTCCGTGCGCCGGGCGGTCGACCGCCAGCCGGCCGATCAGGGCACCGGGTGGCGCGGCAACTTCCGGGAGAATTGCTTGGGCAACGAGGAGGGATCGATCGACAGGGCGCTCCGCGTGAAGAAGCCGAGGATGGCGTCGGATTCGCCGGTGGTGCAGACGAACACCCGGGCGATCCTGCGCCGTACGTCCTGTCCGGCCTGGCGCGCCAGATAGCGGTCCAGTTCGGGAAGGCCACAGGAAAAGGCAGTCCGGTCATGCCGCTCATCGAGCGGCTCGACAGTCAGCGCATCGAATTCGGTCAACGTGAATCAACGCGCCTTGTGTGCTCCTCCAGGGCCGCACGGAGGCGGTCATTCGGCGGCGGCGGATCGGAGAGTGCATCGAAGAACCGCATGGCGTCCTCGCGTGCGAGCGCGATGGTCTCGTGACGGCGAACGGTCTTCTCCGCGCTCTCCATGGCACTGGATACGATGTAGGCGCTGACGGTCTTGCCTTCCAAGGAAGCCGCCTGCTCGATACGCCGCTTCGCCGTCCGGGTGAGTCGCAGATTGATACGTTCGCTTCGGGCCGCGTCGGTCTGAGCCATGATTCCCACATCCTTCAGAATCAGGAAGGTACGTCGTTTCGGGGCCACCCAAAAGCCTGTGACGCCTCCTTTCGCAATGGAAGACGAAACATGATCGACAGAATTGCGATGTGCCGGGACTGGTCAGGAACCATCTCGGAAAGCACGCGGCAACCCGTTGCACACCGGGCCAACGGTCTCTCTCAAAGGCATCGTCGCCCGGCGTCCTGAAGGGTGGCCAACAGAGTCACTCAAGCAGTGAATCGAACTGGTTGGTCGCAGGAGTTTCGAGTGGCGCACATTCCGGCTGAACCATCGTCCACGGTGCGCCCGGTCCATTGGCAACTCGACGATACGCACCGCGGGAATGTCGAGCGGCATCACCCTTCCAGCGTCGAGATGAGGGACGACATCAGGCCGATGGTCGGTGCAGTCAATGGCGGCAGAGAATTGGAGTTGCCGAGAATCGAGCCTTGTGTCGTGATCGGCTGTGATTGAATGTCGGTGTCGCGCAGTACCAACTTGACGTCGAAGGGGGTCTCATGACGGTCAAGTCCTCAATCTCGCTCACCGACGAGCAGCACGCCTTCGCCAGGGCACTGGTCGAGGCCGGGCGCTATTCGAGCTTGAGCGCGGTGCTGCAACAAGGCGTCGACCTGCTGCGTCAGAGAGTGGACGCCGAGGAACTCGAGACCGCGGCGTTGCGAGAGATCCTGTCCCGGCGGCGCAAGGGCGCGTTCGTCAATGCGGATGCGATGGACGCGCGGCTCGCTGGAATGGCTGCCAGCAAACGCCGCGCCCATGGCCTTCCGTCTTGAGTTCCCGGTCGAGGCCGAACGCGACTTCGGGCTCATGTTCGACCATCTCCTTCGGAGCTATCTCGGCTTTGGCGAAAGCCTGGAGAGCGCCCTCGATCACACTGAGGCGCGGATTGAAGAGATCCGCGCGTCCGCGGACCGGATCCTGGCCGCCCCCTACCGCGGCGAACGCCATGACAAACGTCTGCCCGGGCTTCGGCATCTCGCCATCGGACGGACAATGTTCTGGTTCGACGTCGATGACGGCCGGGAGGTAGTTCGCGTTCTGGCGGTGTTCTTCGGCGGCGAGGATCATGTCCGACACATGCTGGCCCGGCTTCTCAAGGAGTGAACGCGGGGCCGGCGACGACAGGACGGCAAGGCCTGGGTGCGGCGCGGACTCGTCCGGGAAAGTCAATTCGGCAGTGTTTCGAACGGGTTGATCGCAGGGACTCCGAGCGGCACAAAATGGCGCACGTTCCGGGTGAGAATCGTAAGGTCGCGTACGCTTGCCGTCGCCGCGATGGCGAGGTCAGCAAAGCCGGGGGACTGACCCGTGGCGCGCGCCCGGTCCATCAGCAGCCCGGCAAAACGCGCCGCAGGAACATCGAACGGCATCACCCTGGCACCGTAGAGGTGAAGAACGACATCAAGCCAATGGTCGAGACGGTCGGCACGTGCAAGGCTGCCCGACCTCCGCAACTTGGCAATACCATTGACGACCTCGGCCACGGTGATCGTCGACAGGAACAGTTTGTCGGAATGCGTATCCAACCAATCGGTCAGCGTCGCGTCACGTTCACGACGGCCGGGTGCCCTGATTGAAAGAACGTTCGTGTCCACCAGGAACATCGCAAGCGCCTACAGAGCGATGTCTCGCAGCGAACTCGAGTCACGCGGTGGCAGATCACCCTCTTCCAGTTCCGAAACAGCGAGAAGGCGACCGAACGACGGGACTTGGCAAAGGCGGTTCCATTCGTCGAGGCCAACGAGCACGGCCCGGGGCTGTCCGCGATTGGTGATGATGGCTGTCTCACCTTGAGCGGCTCCTTCTACCAGGGCCGACAGCTTGGCTTTGGCCTCTCTCAACTGCACCTTCCGCACGGGAGTTCTCCTGACCACTATCGTCATGTGACCAATGTAGTCACATTAGCCTTCTCCGTCGTCCTTCGCAATTGCTTCGGGCATCGGGCAGTGGAGAGGTGGCTGGATGAAGGAGAGCCAGCCTGCCAACTGAAGGGATCAGACCACCGCGGACGTTGGTGGCCATCGGCCTGCGCCTGACGACTGGATGACCTCTTTCCTCTGGTTCACTCCTTCCAGGGTTCGAAGGCTGCGGGGAAGACGGCGTCGATGGGTTCGTTGTCGGGCCAGTAGTCGGCGAAACGGTTCCATGCTTTTGTGCTGGATCGGCGCACTCCGTCGAGAAGATCGCCGTCGTCCCATGCCAGCAGCCGGCCTCCCTTCACCAGGGTGCGGCCATCGACGATGACGGTGTCGATCACCTCGCCGTCGCAGCACTGGATGAGCGCCTTCAGCGGATCGAGGAAGGGTCCCACCCGCAACCGCTGGAAGTCCACGATCAGGATGTCCGCCTTGGCCCCCGGGGCAAGACGGCCCAGATCGTCGCGCCCCAGGGCCCTGGCGCCTCCCAGGGTGGCGGCGTTGAAGATGTCCCTGGTGGCGGTCGCCTCGAAATCGCGGTCGGCGATCTTGCCGGTCAGCGCCACGGTCTTGAGTTCCCCCAGCATGTCCTGGGGATAGGAATCGGTGCCGATGGCAAGGTTGACCCCGGCGTCGAGATACCGCTGGAAGGACTCGAGATGGACGCCCCGGCGGGCGAAGACGGTGGGCGAGTGGGCGACGCTCGCTCCGCTCCCGGCGATGAGGGCAAGATCGTCGCCGCGCGTGAAGGCGATCTGCGAGTGGCCGGACGTGTAGAGCCCGTGACCCAGGATCACTTCGGGCCCCAGAAAGCCGAGATCGTGCAGCATGGCGACCGGCGTTCGGCCGGTGTGGCGCACGGAGTCCTGAAACTCCAGCACCGATTCGGCGACATGCATGGTGATGCCGATGCCGTGACGCGCCGCCGCCTCCTTGGTGCGGCGCAGCAGTTCCGCGGAAGACAGGTGATACTCGAGGGGCACCAGAATGGCCCTCACCCTGCCGTCGTAGGCGCCGTCCCATGCCTCGACAAAGGCAAGGGCGGTGTCCAGCGTGGCCAGCCCGTCATCGTCATGCCAGTGGATCTGGTGGCGGCCGCTCTGGTCGTAGTAGTGATGCGCCGAGCGCAGTCCCGGCGCCGTGTAGAGGCGGATTCCGAGTTCGCCCGCATGGGTCGCCAGAGGTCCGAGTCCGCCTCCGGCAACCTCGCCGCCGAGTTCGCCTCCCATGTCGACCACCGTTGTCGAACCGAAGCGCAGCAGGCAGGCCAGACTGTAGCGGACGGCCGCATCCACGTTCTCATAGTCGTGAACCGTTGGACCGTTGATCCCCTTGGCGGTGCAGTAGTTCATGAAACCGGACCGGAAGAGGTCGGCACGCCCACCGTCGAGAATCATGCGGTCCCCGGTATGGGCGCCAACATGAACATGCGCGTTGACAAGGCCCGGCATGACGAGGTGGCGACGGGCATCGATCATCTCGTCCGTCTCTTCGTGCCAGGACCGTCCGACATGAAGGATGGTGTCGTCGCGATAGACGACCACGCCATCGGTGAGAATGCGGTGGCGTTCGCCGTCGAAGGCGACGATCCAGCCGCCCCGGATCAGCGTGGTCTTCCCGGACATGGCCCAAGCCTCCTCATCGTTGATCCATCCTACCCGGTCGGCCTGGCGAAATCTGTCGTGTCCCGACCCCCTGAGGCGAGCTCCGGGACACGCGACCCAACAATCCGCCAACGGACCGGCGCGCCGGATTCGACGGGATTGTGGCGCGATAGGGGGACAGTCGCATCGGGTCTGTGGTATCGGGCGTGACGTTTTTCCGAAGGGAGTCCTGATCGGTGGGTGACATACGTCGGGTCTGTGTGTTCTGTGGCTCGCGCCAGGGCAGCGATCCGCACTATCAACGCCTTGCTGCAGGGCTCGCCCGGCGTCTCGCCGGGGCCGGCCTCACCATCGTCTACGGCGGGGGCGGTGCGGGAATCATGGGAACACTTGCCGATGCAGCCGTGGAATCCGGCGGCACGGTGATCGGCGTCATCCCGACGTTCCTTCACGAACAGGAACACGCGCATCCCGGCATCGCCAGAACGATCGAGACACCGGACATGCACACCAGGCGCATGACGATGTACGAGAATGCGGATGCCTTCATCTCGCTGCCAGGGGGCATCGGCACTCTCGAGGAAACCGTCGAGGTTCTCAGCTGGATCACCCTGGATATCCACACGAAGCCGGTGATTCTCGTCGATACGGCGTACTGGTCGCCCTTTCTGGCCCTGCTGGACCACATGGACGACCATGGCTTTTCCTACCGCAGTCTGAAGGACTGCATCGACGTTGTGGACGAGCCCGGGGACGCGGTTGCGCGCCTCGTTGCAGGGACCTCCCGGACCACTCCCTGACGCGCAGAAATCAGGCTCCGCCACCGTCCGACGGCAAGGAATCTCAGATCACGAAGCGTCGATGCTTGCGAGTTCGTCGAGAGCGGCAACGGTGGCGGTGGCCATCGCGGGCTCATCGGGCATGTGTCCGCCGTGCTCGACGATGCGCAGGTCGGCACGGGGCCAGGCCTTCGCGAGACGCCAGGCCTCGCGCAGCGGCGTGCACATGTCGAAGCGGCCATGGACGATCGTTGCGGGGATGTGCGCAAGGCGGTCGCAACGCGACACGATGTGGTCCTCGCCGTCGAGAAAGCAGCCGTTCTCGAAGTAGTGCGCCATGATCCGGCCGTAGCTTGCGCCGCCGTCGTCGTCGCCCTCGGTGAGGCTGGCATCGCGGGGATGGAAGTAGACCGAAGCCGTCTCCCAGGCGCCGAGGGCGCGCGCGATGCGGTTGGCGTCTTCGGGATCGTTGCCGCGTATGCGCCGGTAGGTCGCGGCTTCGAGGTCATTCAGGTCTTCGGGCGGGAAGTGGGCCGCAAAGCGGTCCCATGCCTCGGGATAGACCATGTTGGCGCCGAACTCGAAGAGCCAGCGCTGCGTCGTCCGGTCGGCAAGCCACACACTCCAGACACAAAGGGCGCTGACACTTTCGGGATGCGACTGGGCATAGACCAGGGCGAGGGTCGATCCCCATGAGCCACCGGCGACGTGCCAGCGCCTGATGCCGAGATGCTCGCGAATCCTCTCGATGTCGGCGACGAGATCCCAGGTCGTGTTGTCGTCGACGAGCGCGCTCGGCGTGCTGCGGCCGGCACCGCGCTGGTCGAAGGCAACCACGCGGTAGCGTTCGGGGTCGACGAGCTGGCGATGGCGCGGCGAGATCCGGCCGCCCGGACCGCCGTGGAGGAGGACGATCGGCACCCCGTCGGGGTTGCCGCTTTCCTCGACATGGAGCTCATGGCTCGGGGACACCTTGAGACGAAAGGCGCGGCGCGGCTCGCGGTCCGGATAGACGATGTGGGAGACGTCGGGGGCGGTCACGGGTCAGTACCCCCTTGCAGGGTCGACGAGATTGGCAAGCGGCTCGCCTCGCACGAAGCGATCGAGATTGTCGAGAAAGACCTCGATGCTCAGCCGGTCGTAGTCCTGCCAGGTCTGCATGCCGCCCACGTGAGGAGTGATGTGGACGTTCTCCATGTCCCACAGCGGGCTGTCGTGAGGCAGGGGTTCCTGGGCAAAGACATCGAGGGAGGCCGCGGCCACGTGCCCGGACCGCAGGGCCGGGATCAGGGCATCCTCGTCGATGACCCCGCCCCGCGACATGTTGTGCACGATCACGCCCGGCTTGGCGGCAGCAAGCTCAGGCGCGCCGATCAGTCCACGCGTCGCGTCGGTCAGCGGCGTCACGACGATGACGTAATCGGAGAGTGCCAGGACCTCGCGCAGCCGGTCCGGCCCCACGACCTCCTCGATCCCGTCAGAGGCTGTGGTCGGGCACGCACGCCGTAGACGGTCATGCCCAGGGCGCGGCCGATCCGGGCGCAGGCCCGGCCGATCCTGCCCAGGCCGACAACGGTCAGCGTACCGCCGGTCGAGCGGATGACGTCGTGGGGCTGCCAGAGATGCTCCCGTTGCTGGTCGTGGTAGCGGAAGAACCGGCAGTTGACCGCGATCAGGCGGCCGATGGCGAACTGCGCCATCGCCTCGTCCTGCACACCGCCGATGTTGCACACGTCGACCGTTTCGGGATCCCAGGGAACGAGATGGTTGATGCCGGCCCCCGAGACATGGATGAATCGCAGCGAAGGTTGCGCCAGCAGGGCCTCGCGCGGATAGGGCCGGCGTTCGAAGCGCTCGGTGTAGGCCACGTGATGGTCGCCGCGCGCGGCTTCCGGCAGGGCGTCGAAGCTGTCGCAGGTCGTGATGACGGCGTCGGGGTGGCGTTCGGCGACCGCGCGCGCCACGGTTCCGGGCTGCTCGGTGTGAACAAGAATGCGCAAGGGTTCCGCCATCCGTGTCTTTCCTCCTGGACGGGCATAACCATAGCAGTGCTCCCGTCGTGTGTGTCGAGGGGCACCCGCCGACCCGGCGCGAAGAGTGAGGATGTCTGAATGGCGCGTATCGAGTTTCTCTACCTGAACCGTCATGACGTCGAGGAGCTCCTGCCCGACGTTTCGGTTGCCATGGAGATCGTGGAACGGGGTCTCGTGGCTCACGGCCGCGGCGATGTCGTGCTGCCGCCCAAGGCGCACATCCATCTCGACGACCGCTACAACGGCCATTTCAACGTGCTGCCCGGCTACGCCGGCCACATCGACCGTGCCGGGGTGAAGGTGGTGGGCGACTACGTCGACAACTGGAAACACGGTCTGCCCTCGGAGGTGGCACTCCTGACGCTCTACGAGCCGCGAACCGGCGTCCCGCTGTGCCTGCTCGACGCCACCGTGACGACGTGGCTGCGGACCGGCGCGGTGACCGGGATCGGCGTCGACCACCTCGCACGCAAGGACGCAACGATCCTCGCCCACCTGGGCGCGCGTGGCACCGCGTTCTCCAACATCGCGGCCATTGCAGCGCGACGTCCCCTTGCGGAGGTGCGCATCGCGAGTGCCCGCAGCGAAACCCGCGAGGCGCTCGCCCGCAAGATCGAGGCCGAGCTGTCGCTGCGGGCCCGCCCCGTCGCATCCGCCCACGCAGCGGCCGATGGCGCCGACATCGTGGTCGAGGCCACGCGCCTGGAACGGCCCGAGGTCCTCGTGCGCGACGACGTGCTGAAGCCCGGATCGCTTCTGGTCACCTACGGCTGGGTCATGGCGGTCGACCCGGCAAGCGCCACGGCCTGCGACAAGCTCGTGGTCGACGATTGGCAGCAATGCGCGAAGGGCGGCACCTTCCATTCCCTGATCCGCGATGGTGTCCTGACGCGCGACGCCGTCCATGGCGAGATCGGCGAGATCTGTTGCGGCGACAAGCCCGGGCGCACGAATGCGAACGAGCGGATCACCTTCTGGCATCGCGGCTTTGCCATCAGCGATGTCGTCCTCGGGCACTGGATTCACGAGCGGGCCCTGAAGGAAGGAAGGGGCCAGCGCCTGGTCCTGTGGGACGGTCCCGACGAATGAGTCCGACAACGATCCGCCGGAACGGCGAAGACACCGGTTGTCAGTTCGCGGATTGAGCCAGCCGCCCTTCCCTACGCTCCAGCCGGTGAGCACGGCACGGGCGGCTGCATGACAAGAGCGCTGCAAGCGGCATTCCTGTCGATGTGGAAACGGGACCCGGGCATCGCCGTGCGCCGCCGGACCTGCACAGACCATGCGGGCAAGAGGGAACAGGAATGGCACGCATCGATTCTCTCAATCTGAACGATCACATGGTTCTTGCCGGCAACGGAAAAGTTGTCCTGGACCGCCGCAATCCCCTTGCGGCCAGGCACACGACCCCGGGATGATGCTCCCATCGATGCCGCCTTCCCGACCCACTGCGAGGCACGAGTGAAGATCCGCCCCTCAACCCTTGGCGACCGCGAGGCGATCATTGCGCTGTGGGAACGCGTGTTGCCGGCCAATGCCCCGCACAATGATCCGGCGAAGAGTTTCGACGCAAAGTTCGCGAATGGCGACGATCTGCTGTTCGTCGCCACGGACTCAGGAACCGTGATCGGCACCGCGATGGCGGGATACGACGGCCATCGGGGGTGGTTGTACTCGGTCGCCGTCCTGCCGGAGTACCGACGGCGTGGAATCGGCACGGACCTCGTTCTCCGCGCAATCAGTGCATTGCGAGCGGCAGGCTGCGTCAAGGTCAACCTGCAGGTGCGGGCCACCAACGCCGCGGTTCAGGGATTCTACGAGTCGCTCGGGTTTGACGTCGAGGGGCACGTCAGTATGGGGCTGATCATCCGGTGATCCGTTGCATCACCATGAACCAGACGGGTCCGTTGCGGCCCGTCCGAAAGCCCGGTCGCCAACGCCCGAACCCGGGAGGCGCCTGCGGGAATGCGGCGATGCCCGCCGGCGGACATGGGAGCAGCAACCCCATGCCTGTCTCGACCCCTCCATGCATCTTCGGTGGTAGGCTGCCGGACGAAAGGCGGGAACGCGGATCATGACCAGCCTGAATGACAGGGTCGCTGCGGGCGACATCGTCGTCATCGATGGCGGGATGGGGACCGAGCTCGAGCGTCGCGGTGTGCCCATGCACGCCGAGACCTGGGCGGGCGCGGCGCTGGTCGAGCACCCCGACGCCGTGGTCGATGTCCATGCAGATTTCATCCGCGCAGGCGCCGAAGTCATCATCACCAACACGTTCGGCGCCTCGCCTCTCATGCTCGAGGCGATGGGCTATGGCGAGCGCGCCGAGGCGATCATCCGCGGTTCGGTCGATCTCGCCAGGCGTGCCCGCGACCGGGTCGGCCGCGACGTGGCCATCGCGGGATCGATCTCGACAATGGCGCCGGGCGGAGATCTCTCCCGTCCCGGCAATCGCCAATCCGACGACGAGATTGCCGACAGCCTGGGCCGCATGGCACGGGCCCTTGCCGACGGCGGCTGCGACCTGATCGCTCTCGAGATGATGCGGGATGCGCGCTGCGCCCCCATCGCCATGCAGTCCGCCAGGGAGACGGGCCTGCCGGTCTGGCTGGGTCTTGCGTGCACGCGGGAGAAAGACAGCGGCGACCTGGTCGCATTCGATGTTCCGGAAAACCGGTTTGCCGACACCCTGGCGGCGACGCTGCCCCTCGAGCCGGATCTGGTGTGCGTGATGCACAGCGATGTCGACGTGACGGATGTCGCCATCGATATCGTCAAGCAGCACTGGAACGGGCCGCTCGGCGTCTACCCCGAATCGGGCTACTTCGAAATGCCGAACTGGCGCTTCGTCGACGTGATCGCGCCCGATGCCCTTGTCGACCGGGCCCATACCTGGGCGGGCCAGGGCGTGACTCTCTTCGGAGGCTGCTGCGGCCTTGGCCCTGAACACATTGCCGCCCTCGTCGGCGCCCGCAACAGTCTCGAGGCAAGCCGCTCCCGTCGCCACGTCTGACTCCGGTTCATGGGTACATGGAAGCGGTCGATCGGCGCACGTGTCTGCTGACACCGGATGTGGCGCCGGTGACTCCGTTGCGGTATGGCGTCCCTGTCCAAAGGCGCGGATCGCCAACGTCCGGCCGCGAACCCGCAAGGTGGAGGCCGCTCGTATGGAGCGGCCTAAAGCCCGGGACGAAGGGCGGGCGATTCCAATCGCGTGCCATCCTCTTTAGCATCGGACCCGCAATGCCGGGAGGAACGCTCGTGAGCGACACGAAGTATGTCGGCGGCTGCCTGTGCGGGGCGATTCGCTACGAGGCGCGTCAGGCACCGGTGTTCACGGTCCTGTGCCACTGTCACATGTGCCAGCAATGGTCGGGAAGCGCCATGCTGGGAACGGCGACATTCGACCAGGAGGCGGTAGTGTTCACGGCCGGCGAGCCCAGGGTCCACTGGTCGTCCCCGGTCATGGAGCGGGGTTTCTGTGGCGACTGCGGCAGTTCGCTCTACACCCGCTACGTGTCCGGCGGCGTGTTGGACGATTTGATCTCCGTCACGCTGGGCACCTTGGACGATCCGGAAATCGCGCCGCCCGACGTGCACTACGGCGCGGAGGGCGAGCTTTCCTGGATGCGGCGCGACGACGGACTCACCCGCATCCGCATCGATACCGACGATCCGTCCTGCCAGAACGAACTCCTCGAGAAGCTGCTGCGGCACAACTCGGCGAAGGGGCGAGCGCCGGTCCAAAGTCCCGGAGACGGACCGCCTGAATGAATCGGCCGCACCGACAGCGATGCAGAATCGCCAGTCGATGCGTTGCAAGCGGCAGGCTGCATCAAGGTTAGACTGCAGATGCGGACTGCCAACACCGCAGCGCAGGGGCTCTGTGAGTGGCTCGGCCTTGACGCTGAGGCGCGCCTCTTTATGGCGCTGCGCATCCGGTGATCCGTTCAGACGAGGTTGCTGCGGCATACCGTGTCATTTCAAGAAGGTGGAGCGCCAACGCCCGAGCCCGCGAGGCGCTTCGTCGGCAAGGTCGAGCCACCTCTGAGACCGCGCCCGGCATGCGGCGATGCCCGCCGGCGGACATGGGACCGGCAGGTCCGAACATGATGCGAGCCTCTCCCATGCGCCTGCCGTGGTAGTCTGCCGAACGACAGGCACGCAAACGCATCATGACCAGCCTTCATGACAGGATCGCTGCGGGCGACATCGTCGTCATCGACGGCGGGATGGGGACCGAACTCGAGCGTCGCGGTGTGCCCATGCACGCCGAGACCTGGGCGGGCGCGGCGCTGGTCGAGCACCCCGACGCCGTGGTCGATGTCCATGCAGATTTCATCCGTGCAGGCGCGGAGGTCATCATCACCAACACGTTCGGCGCTTCGCCTCACATGCTCCAGGCGATGGGTTATGGCGAGCGCGCCGAGGCGATCATCCGCGGTTCGGTCGATCTCGCCAAGCGGGCGCGCGACCGGGTCGGCCGCGATGTGGCCATCGCCGGATCGATCTCGACCATGGCGGCCGGCGGAGATCTCGCCGATCCCGGCAACCGCCATTCCGACGACGAGATTGCCGACAGCCTGGGCCGCATGGCACGGGCCCTTGCCGACGGCGGTTGCGACCTCATTGCTCTCGAGATGATGCAGGACACGGTCCGCGCCCCCGTTGCCTTGCAGTCCGCCAGGGAAACGGGCCTGCCGGTCTGGCTGGGCCTCACGTGCACGCACGACAAAGACAGCCGTGATCTGGTCGCGTTCGATTTTCCCGAAAACCGGTTCGCCGACATCCTGGCGGCGACGCTGCCCCTTGAACCGGATCTGGTGTGCATCATGCACAGCGATGTCGACGTGACGGGCGCCGCCATCGATGCCGTCAAGCAGCACTGGAACGGGCCGCTCGGCGTCTATCCTGAAGCCGGCTACTTCGAAATGCCGCACTGGCACTTCGTCGACGTGATCGCGCCCGATGCCCTTGTTGCCCGGGCCCACACCTGGGCGGGCCAGGGCGTGACTGTCTTCGGAGGCTGCTGCGGCCTTGGGCCTGAGCACATTGCCGCCCTTGACGGTGCCCGAGAGAGCCTCGAGGCAAGCCGCTCCCGTCGCCAAGGCTGATGCCGGTTCATGGGCGCGATGGGCAGGTGCAGGTGTCTGCCGAAACCGGATGTGGCGCCGGGGTCGCGACGGATTGCCCGGGGGCTATCACCACCAGAGGGCGCATTTCGACGTGCAGGCGTCAGGAAGGCAGAGAGGCGGCAGGGCTCGGTCCAGGCCGCTTGCCTCCCAGCGACGGTCTGGAACTGCTGCGGAATTCCGCCGCGAAACGATGGCCCCTGAAGCGATCGGTTCCCCGACGATGGCCATCTCGTTGCATCGCCATGTCAGGCCCATTTCACGCTCATTTCCGGCTGCAAGAGAAATCCTGGACGATAACTCACTGTTACATGGCTCTATTCCTTGTCACCTGTGAATCTGGTTTCTGGTTCATTTCCGGGTCATTGCGCGCTTGTTTCCCCCGGAGTTCGATCTGATGCACCAGGTTGCTGAAGGCCGCGCCAGAGACTGTGCGGGACTCGACATCGACGGGATCGCCAACCGCCTGTCCGATTCGTGAATCCCTGGTGAGTTGGCGTACGAGTCCCGTCATCTCGCCCGCCTGGCGGGAGACACATTCACGACCGCAACCGCATGATGGTGGGTCTGTCGACTGCCCATCGGAGGACTTCCTGCATGTTTCGGGCGACGTTGACACCCGACCTGGACTGAACCCACTGTGATCTCGTTGTTCAAGGGAGAGGAGTGATGGCTGAACTCGGTCTGTGCGGCGATTGCCTCTACTGGCGACAGATGACGCCCGTCCTCACCTTGGGGAATGCCGGCGCTACCCGCCGGCAGTGTTGGAGGGAGTAACCTCCGATCGCAGCGTGTGGCCGGAGACGCGCGACGATATGGGTTGCGGCGAGTTCGACGACAGGTTCCAGACATAGGCACCCCGGGCAGAACGACCATTTCCTGGACCGCACGGGGCTTGACATCGGCGGCATCGGCAACCATACAGTACCACATTGGTCCTGATTGGCAGGTGCCCATGATCCGACTGTCCCGAATGACCGACTACGGTGTCGTCGTCATGACCTATATGGCGTGGCACGGGAACGAAACACTCTCCGCGCACCAGGTGGCGACGGCCACCGGTCTGCCGGAAGCCACGGCCGGCAAGCTCCTCAAGCTCTTCGCCCGCGCCGGGCTCCTGAAGAGCCGGCGTGGCGCCCATGGCGGGTACACGTTGACCAGCAGGCCGGAGGAGATATCCCTTGCCCGCGTCGTCGAGGCCGTCGAGGGACCGATCGCATTGACCTTGTGCGTCGACGACCACCCGGGTCACTGCGATGTCGAATCGCTGTGCCCCATGCGCGGCGGCTGGAACCAGATCAACACGGCGCTGCGCGATGCCTTCGAAGGGGTGTCCCTTGCCGCCATGACCTCACCCGCCATGTCCCTTGGCGGGTTCCGGCAACTGGAGGCCTGAGCCATGGCCATCGTCCAGGAAACCATCGATACCGTCCACGAGGCCACCGGCGCCTACAAGCACGGCTTCGTCACCGACATCGAGATGGAGCGGGCGCCCGAGGGTCTCTCCGAAGAGACCATCCGCTTCATCTCGGCCAAGAAGGAGGAGCCCGACTGGCTCCTTGAGTGGCGCCTCGAGGCCTTCCGCCACTGGCTCACCATGACGGAGCCGGTGTGGGCCAAGGTCGGCTATCCGCCGATCGACTACCAGGCGAGCTCCTACTACGCGGCGCCGAAGTCGGCTGCCGACGGGCCGACGAGCCTCGACGAGGTCGATCCCGAGCTCCTCGAGACCTATGCCAAGCTCGGCATCCCGCTGAAGGAGCAGGAGGTCCTGTCAGGGGTGCGCAACGTCGCCGTCGACGCCGTCTTCGACAGCGTCTCGGTGGCCACGACATTCCGCGAGCGCCTGGAGAAGGACGGCATCCTCTTCTGCTCGATCTCGGATGCCGTCAGGGAGCACCCGGACCTGGTCCGCAAGTACCTCGGTTCGGTGGTGCCCGTGACCGACAACTTCTTTGCCACGCTCAATTCGGCGGTCTTCACCGACGGGTCGTTCTGCTACATCCCGCCCGGCACGCGCTGCCCGATGGAGCTCTCCACCTACTTCCGCATCAACGCCTCCCAGACGGGCCAGTTCGAGCGCACCCTGGTGATCGCCGACAAGGGGAGCTACGTCAGCTACCTGGAGGGGTGCACCGCGCCGCAGAGGGACGAGAACCAGCTGCACGCCGCCGTGGTCGAACTGGTGGCGCTGGATGATGCCGAGATCAAGTACTCGACGGTGCAGAACTGGTACCCGGGTGACGCGGAGGGCCGGGGCGGCATCTACAACTTCGTCACCAAGCGGGGGTTGTGCGAGAAGCGCGCCAGGATCTCGTGGACCCAGGTGGAAACCGGATCCGCCATCACGTGGAAGTATCCCAGCTGCATCCTCAAGGGTGACGACAGCGTCGGCGAGTTCTACTCCGTCGCCATCACCAACAACCGCCAGCAGGCCGACACCGGAACGAAGATGCTCCATGTCGGCAGGAACACCAGGAGCCGGGTCATCGCCAAGGGCGTGTCCGCCGGCCGTTCGCAGAGCACCTACCGCGGTCGCATCCGCGTCAACCCCATGGCCCACGGCGCCAGGAACTACACCCAGTGCGATTCGCTGCTGATCGGCGACGAGTGCGCCGCCCACACCGTTCCCTATATCGAGGCGCGCAACCGGAGCGCCCAGGTCGAGCACGAGGCCACGACATCGAAGGTGTCGGAGGACCAGCTCTTCTACTGCCGCCAGCGCGGCATCCCGGAAGAGGAAGCGCTCACCCTGATCGTCAACGGCTTCTGCCGCGAGGTGCTCCAGGAACTGCCGATGGAGTTCGCCGTGGAAGCCCAGAAGCTGGTCGGCATCAGCCTCGAAGGCAGTGTGGGATGACGATGGAGAAGAACGCCGCCATGACCCTGCTTTCCATCGAAGATCTGCGCGTTTCCGTGGACGGCAAGGAGATCCTCAAGGGGATCAACCTCTCCGTCGGCACTGGAGAGGTCCATGCCATCATGGGCCCCAACGGGTCGGGCAAGTCGACGCTCTCCCATGTGCTCGCGGGCCGCGACGGCTACGAGGTGACGCAAGGCCAGGTTCTCTACAAGGGAGAGGATCTCCTGGCGATGGAGCCCGAGGAAAGGGCCCAGGCAGGCGTCTTCCTCGCCTTCCAGTATCCGGTGGAGATCCCGGGCGTGCCGACCGTCAGCTTTCTCAAGCACGCCATGAACTCCGTGCGCAAGGCCAAGGGTGAGAGCGTGCTCGACGCCTTCGAGTTCAAGAAGATCATGGACGCCCGGCTGGCTGACCTGAGGATCGACAACTCCATGGTGCGCCGCGCGCTCAACGCCGGGTTCTCCGGCGGCGAGAAGAAGCGCATGGAGATTCTCCAGATGGCGTTGCTGGAACCGGAGTTCACCATCCTCGACGAGACCGATTCCGGACTCGACATCGATGCCCTCAAGGTGGTGGCCGACGGCGTCAATGCCATGCGGTCACCGGATCGCGCCACGCTGGTCATCACCCACTACCAGCGCCTGCTGAACCACATCGTTCCGGACCGCGTGCACGTTCTTGCCGGCGGCAGGATCGTCAGGAGCGGAGACCCGTCGCTCGCCCTCAAGCTCGAGGAGAGCGGATACGGCGACCTGGTGACGGCGGCCTGACCATGACCGGTGAGGCGACAGGTCTGCTCCATGGCGATGCGGCGGCTCTTCCCGGCGCCGGCAGCGCGTGGATCGATTCGCTGCGCCAGTCCGGCGCCAGGAGATTCTCCGGCCTGGGCCTGCCGACGCGCAAGGTCGAGGACTGGAAGTACACCGACCTCAGGTCGCTCTCCGGATCAACCTGGGATCTGCCTGCGAAGCCGGCGGATCCGCCTGACATCGGGGATGACGCGTCGGCGGTTCTCGTCAACGGCTGCTGGATGGAGGGCCAACGTCCGTTGCCGGACGGTGTCGAGCTGGTGTCGCTGGCCCGTGCCATCGAGGAGGGAGACGACGTCGTCAGACGCCATCTGGGGAGCGTCGCCAGCCTCGCCCGCAAGCACTTCGTCGCTCTCAACACCGCCTGGCTCGCCGACGGACTGGTTCTCAAGGTCGCCGATGGCGTCGCCGTCGACGAACCGCTCAAGATCACCCTTGCCGGGGCTCCCGGCACCCGGCGCCTGGCGTGGCATCCGCGCAACCTCATCGTGCTGGGACGCGAGGCATCGCTCACCCTGGTTGTCCGCCATGCCGGCACGGGCGACTACCTTGCCAACCTGGTCGAGGAGATCGTGCTGGACCGCGGAGCCCGGTTGCGTCACTACCGGGTGCAGGACGACTCGCCCGACGCCGTCAACGTCTCGACGACGGAAGTGAAAGTCGCCGGCGATGCCGCGTACGAGAGCTTCGTGCTGGCTACGGGAGCCGGAACGGGACGCAACCAGATTGCCGTCGAACTCTCGGAACCCGGGGCTTCGGTCCGTCTGGACGGGGCCTGCATGGGCCGCCGTCGCCAGCAGCTCGACACCACCACCGTCATCGACCATGCCGCACCGCAGTGCACCAGCCGCGAAGCCTACCGCTACATCCTGGACGACAGCGCGAAGGGCGTCTTCCAGGGGCGGGTCATCGTGCGCAAGCATGCCGGCGGCACCGACAGCCACCAGTCGAGCAAGACCCTGCTGCTCTCCGCCAAGTCCGGAGTGGACGCCAAGCCGGAACTGGAAATCTATGCCGACGATGTCGCCTGCGGTCACGGGGCGACGGTCGGCGAGATCGATCAGGACGCGCTCTTCTACCTGCGCAGCCGGGGCATCCCCCTCGACGAGGCGCGCGACCTCCTCATCGGCGCCTTCATCGAGGGCGCCCTGGAGACCATCGCGTCGCGTGAGGCGCAGGCGTTGATCCGCGATCATGCCCTGGCCTGGAGGACGCGGGCATGACGATGACCGCCGCCGTCGCCGAAACCGGCATCGCCTTCGACCCCTCCCTCGTGCGGGCGGACTTTCCCATCCTCTCGCGCCAGGTGCGCGGCCGCCCGCTGGTCTATCTCGACAGCGCCGCCAGCGCCCAGAAGCCCCGCCACGTCATCGACGCCGAACGCCGCCTCTACGAGGAGGAGTACGCGAACGTCCATCGCGGCGTGCACTGGCTCTCCCAGGCCGCCACCGAGAGGTTCGAGGAGGCACGCGAAGCGGTCCGCCGCTTCATCAATGCCGCCGCGGACCGGGAAGTGGTCTTCGTGCGCGGCGGCACCGAGGGCATCAACCTGGTGGCGCAAAGCTGGGGACGGTCCAACCTCAAGGAAGGCGACAGGATCCTGATCTCGACTCTCGAGCACCACGCGAACATCGTGCCGTGGCACCTGCTTGCCGCCGAGAGAGGGCTCGAGGTCGAGGGGATTCCCATTTTCGACGACGGCCAGATCGACATGGAAGCCTATCGCCGCCTGCTCGATCGCCCGGTGAAACTGGTGGCTCTCACCCAGATGTCCAACGCGCTCGGCATCATCACGCCTGCCGCCGAGATGATCCGCATGGCCCACGATGCCGGCGCACTCGTCATGCTGGACAGCTGCCAGGCGATCAGCCACGGCGCGGTGGATGTCCAGGGCCTGGACTGCGACTTCATGGTCTTTTCCGGCCACAAGATCTACGGACCGACGGGCATCGGCGTCCTCTACGGCAAGGCCGAACTTCTCGAAGAGATGCCGCCCTGGCAGGGCGGCGGCGAAATGATCGCCCGGGTCACCATGGAACGCTCGACCTTCAAGGGCATTCCCCACCGCTTCGAGGCCGGCACCCCGGCGATCGCCCAGGCCGTCGGGCTCAAGGCCGCCCTCGACTATGTCACGGCTCTCGGCATCGAGAGCATCGCCGACCACGAGGCCATGCTGCGTGCATATGCCGTGGAACGTCTTTCGGCCATCGAGGGCCTCAACATCCTGGGCACCCATCCCGCCGCAGCGGCCATCGTCTCGTTCAACCTTGACGGCATCCACCCCCACGATGTCGGCACCATCGTTGATCACGAAGGTGTCGCGGTGCGCGTCGGTCACCACTGCGCCCAGCCCCTGATGGACCGTTTCGACGTCGCTGCCACGGTGCGCGCCTCGTTCGCCCTCTACAACACCACCGACGAAGTCGACGCGCTGGCGACGGCGCTGGAACAGACGAGGACGCTGTTTTCGTGATGGACGATCTGCGCGAACTCTACCAGGAAGTGATCCTCGATCACGGCAGGAACCCGAGGAACTGCCGCCATCCGGAGGATCACAACCACGCGGCGGAGGGCGACAACCCGATGTGCGGTGATCGCCTGACGGTCTACCTGAAGATCGACGATGACGGGACCATCCGGGACGCGGCCTTCGAGGGCCGCGGCTGCGCCATTTCCATTGCCTCGGCCTCGATCATGACGGAGATGCTTCCGGGCCTGAAGGAGGCTGATGCGCGCCACCTCTTCGACTGCTTCCACCACCTCGTCACGGGCCAGGACATCAACGGCTACGATGGCGATCTCGACAAGCTGGTCGTCATGTCGGGCGTGCGCAACTTTCCCGTGCGGATCAAGTGCGCGACCCTCGCCTGGCACGCCATGACGGCCGCCATGGAGGGCCGGGCCACGGCCACGACGGAGTAGGACATGGGTTCTGACAACGAACAGGGGACCGCACCCGCCGGCTTCCACGAGAGCTGGACACCCGAGGCGGAGGTCGATCCCCACAGCATTCCCCAGGCGGAAGGCGAGCCGCTGATCGGCGACATCGTCGATTCCATCCGCACGGTGTACGATCCGGAGATTCCGGTGAACATCTACGATCTGGGTCTCGTCTATGCTATCGATTCGAAGCCTGACGGCACGGTGAAGATCGAGATGACGCTCACCACGCCGGGCTGCCCGGTGGCGGAGGACATTCCCATCTGGATACGCGATGCCGTCTCACGCGTGGAAGGCGCGAAGGACGTCTTCGTCGACATCGTCTGGGACCCTCCCTGGGATCCGTCGATGATGTCGGATTACGCAAGGATCGAACTGGGCTTCTACTGAGCCCTGATGAGGACTGGAGAGGAAGCAGCCATGTTCGCAACACCCGGCAAGGATCTCATGACCCTGACCGACCGCGCCGCCGAGCGCGTCAAGGCGCTGATGCGCCTCAACGAGAACGCGATCGGGCTCAAGGTCGGAATCAAGATGGCCGGATGCAGCGGCTTTTCCTACACGATGGACTATGCCGAGGAAGAGACCGGCCGGGAGGACAAGATCGAATCGAAGGGTGTCCGGCTCTTCATCGATCCCACCGCCTCGATGTTCCTGCTCGGGACCGAACTCGACTGGCATGAGGACCAGTTGGAGAGCCGCTTCGTCTTCAACAATCCGAACGTGAAGGGCATGTGCGGTTGCGGTGAATCGTTCACCGTCTGAAGACCCCGTTTCCGGACATTTTCGTCGTGCGCCGTTCCTGCCTTGCCGTCCTGGCGGTCGTTCTCGGCACGATCGTCCCGGCGCAGGCTGACATTCCTCCCCTGGGCGAGGACGACCTCGCCCGCTACCAGTCCGCCTTCTACCACGCCAAGAAGAACCAGTGGCGCGATGCGGCGATCTGGGCCTCCAGGGCCTCCGATCCCGTGCTTGTCGACGTCATCGGGTGGATGCGGATGAAGGACGACTGGCGGGCCCCCTTCCACGACATCCAGGCTTTCCTGGAAACCCATCCTGACTGGCCGTCGCAGGACATGCTGCGCCGCAACGCCGAGGGCGCCATGCCGGACGCTCTCGAGAGCGGCGACGTGATCGCCCACTTCACGCGATGGCCGCCGCTCACCGACCGGGGCATCCTGCGCCATGTCGAGGCCCTCCTCGATACCGGCCGCGAGAGCGAGGCCCGTGCGGCGGTCCTCGATGCCTGGCGGCACCACACGTTCAGGACATCGGATGAACGGACCTTTCTCAGGAGGTACGGCGCCTGGCTTCAACCCGAGGACCATCGGACGCGCGTCGACCGGCTGATCTGGCAGGGCGACACCGCCGCGGCGCGGCGCATTCTCCCCCGCCTCAAGGACGACGGGCTCGCCGCTCTGGGCGAGGCGCGCATACGCCTGAAGAACCGGGAATGGGGCGTGGACGCCGCGATCGCCGCGGTCCCGGCGCATCTCGTCGATGACGAGGCACTGCTCTTCGAGCGTGCCGACTGGCGCCTGGGCAGGGGGCGCCATGACGCTGCGCTGGAACTCGTTCTGCGCCTGCCGCGCGACATCGACCAGCCGGACCGGTGGGCTTTCCAGCGGCTTCGCATTGCCGGCGACCTGATGGCCAGGGGCGACATGGCCGGGGCTTATGATGTCGTGGCCGATCATCGCCGCCTCCATGGCGCCTTTCACCATCGCGCCGAGTGGCTGGCCGGCTGGATCGCCTTGCGCCGTCTCGACGACCCCGTCACCGCGCTCGGGCATTTCTCCTGGTTCCATGACCGGGTCAGCCTGCCGATCAGCCTGGCGCGCGGGGCCTACTGGAGCGCCAGGGCCGCGGAAGCGAGCGGCGATGCGGCGCTGGCCCGCGACTGGTTCAGCCGGGCAGCGGAGCACCCGCAGACCTTCTACGGACAGCTTGCCGCCATGCGCCAGGGCATCGACGTCACCCTGCCGGCGCCGCCCGTCATCGCCCGGACGGCCTCCGGAAACGGGCTCTTCACGGTTGTCCGCCGGCTGACCGAGGTCAAGGAATGGCGCCTCGCCGAGACCTTCCTGCAGCACATGGCCAAGAGGACCGAATCGGCTGAAGACCTGGAGGCCATCGCCGCCACCGCACTCGATCTCGAACTGCCCCACGCGGCCGTCAGGGTGGCGAAGACGGCGGCCGGCAAGGGCGTGGTGATGCCGGCGGCCGGCTATCCCGTCATCGCCCTGCCGGAGACCGGGAGCATCGATGCCGACCTGGTGCTGGCCGTCATCAACCGCGAGAGCGAGTTCAACAGGCGCGCCGTCTCGGGCAGCGCGGCCTATGGTCTCATGCAGCTCCGCCTCGCCACCGCCCGCGCGACCGCCGCGCGGCTGGGTGTCGAGACATCGCGTGAACTGCTTCTCGGGAACTCCCGGCACAACATCAGGCTGGGCACCGCCTACCTCAACCGGCTGATCGGAAGCTACCGCGGCTCCCTCGTTCTGGCCCTTGCCGCCTACAACGGCGGATCGGGAAACGTGGGCGTGTGGGTCAGGCGGTCGGGACGTCCCGACGATGCGGACGTCGATGCCATCGACTGGATCGAGAACATTCCCTTCCGCGAGACGCGAAACTACGTCCAGCGCGTGATCGAGGCCATGCAGGTCTATCGCATGCTGCGCGGCGAGAAACCCGTCGACCTCTTCCCGGCGACGGGAAGCTCCTGACCATGACGTGCCATCCGGCGAGCGAAGGACCCGACCCATGACCGAAGAAGCAGCTCAACATCATCGATCGCACGCCCCTCGACATGCTGACAAGCCGCCGCTCGGTCCTCGCCGCACGGCTGGCCGAACCGGGCCCGGACGAGACGGAACTGGCACGCATGCTGGAGGTGGCGGTGCGGGTTCCCGACCACGGACGCGTCACGCCATGGCGCCTGCAGGTCCTCACGCGGCAGGCGCAGCAGGAACTGGGAGACGCCTTTGCCAAGGAGTTCACGAGGCAGAACCCGGGGGTCCCGGAGGATCGTCTGCACCTCGAGTGGATTCGCCCGCAGCGCTCTCCGGTCCTCGTCATCGTCTCCAGCCGCATCGTGCCGGACCGCGAGGGCGTCCCTCCGGTCGAGCAGCTGCTGTCGTGCGGCAACGTCTGCTTCAACCTGCTGCATGCGGCGACGGCCCTGGGCTACGGCGCCCAGTGGGTCACCAACTGGCCGGCCTACAACGAGAACATCAAGGCCGTGCTCGGCATTCCGCCCGACGACCACCTGGTCGGCTTCGTCCACATCGGCACCCCGAAGGGTCCTCCCCAGGAACGCCAGCGCCCGGAGATCACCGACGTGGTCTCGCACCTCGACAGCCTTCCCTGACAAGTCTCAAGGGCTGCCCCGCCATAGCGGGGCGGCTGCAAGGGTGATGCCCGCCGCAATCTCCCGCTCGGGCAGTTTGATTTCGTTGGCAAGAGATTCCTTGCCAAGAGTTCCGAACTTATGCGCTACTCCAGCGGGGCTGGGTTTACGCACCGGGCCCTGGGTCTTTCCTCAGGGCCAATCGGGAACCACGCCGAGTCGTCCTCGTCGTCAGAAAACCAACTGCATGTGGCATCGCCATCCTCGTCAAGGTGGTGACAGTCATGAGGGGGCCACCCGATCCGGCGAACGGTGTCACCCAGAACAATATCACTCATCGTCGATTCTTCCATTGCCTCGGTCACATTTCTTCTTTTCATCTCTTATTTGGGGGCCACGGTTGACGGTGGAGAAGTTCGCTCTTGCCACCTGCTCCTTGTCATGCCCGGGTGACAATGCTGGAATCAATCCTGCCAAAATGCAGGTGCCCGTCCTCTCGGGCCACCCGTCGAATATTGCGGTCCCGGATCGGTATGGGATCGCTCTTCATGACTTGGCGAATTAGGCGAGAACTAACCGCACCGATGTATGATGCACCGCGATACGGCATCGGCTTGCTGCTGGAAATGACGGCGTCAGTTGATCCACAATCAGGGGCTCATGCCATCGCGCCAACGGATCCTCAATCCACGCCTCCGCCGCCGCGCGGGAAATCTGGATGGACCGTCTCTCCCGGTAGGACCGCCCAAGTTCAATGCTTGGCCTCCCGCCATTGGCAAGCACTGCGCCAAATCACGGACGGTGTCGGAATCGGCGTTGCCAGTGAATGAGACACTACGCCTGCCCGAAAATGGGACCGAAGACATGTGCCAAAATGAATTGCCCCTGATCCTCCCATGAAGTCGGAACGCCTGATCCATCAGACGGGCGACTGACGGCTACATCAACGCCACGGCCATGTGCCAAGCAGTGGGGCGCCCTTGGAATCGATAGACCGGGGGTCAACTCAGGACGTCAGGCCGATACCGGTATTCCGGCCTGCAGTTAGAGGTGGCGTCCCAGACTTATGCACATGGGTTCACCCGCATGCACTTGGTCAATGGCTTTCGCCTCAGTTCGCCGTTCACGGTCAAGTGGGTATTCGAGTGGCTCAACGGTCAGGCAGGAGGTTGCGGCTTCCCGATCAGGCGTACTTGGGACAAGATGCCTCCATCGATCTGGACCGAAGGTCACGGCATCTCCACCGTGCCTTGGGCCAGTTCTCTCGGCTCCGAGCAGAGCGCCAGCTTCCCAACTTACCAGCACGAGTTTCTCGACCATCCCACCGTCGATGCACGCCGTATCCCAACGAAGTGATGACCGAGTTCAACGCAACAATCGCTGAGAAATGGGCGGCTGTCCGGCAGAAAGCGCGACCAAGCCTCCCTCGAACCCCATCCAGTTAAGCCTAAATCAGGTCTGCTGGAAGGCCGCATTAGTCCCAAAATATTGCCAAGGGACGACTGTCCCGAGCGGAACCTAACTGCCTCGACCGCCGAAGACGGGGACGAGGCCGCACCGTGCTTCATGCCGTCGAAGATCGTAGGAAGAGCCGAAGGCGGCATCTCCACCGTCGGCCAGCGATCGGCAGCGCCGCCCGGACCTCTTGATCGAGGCGCGTATCCACCGTCACGAGGTCGCCGCCGCTGACATCGATCCGCGGCGTGTGATAGGCCCCCTCCAGCGTCATGCCGTAATCGACGAGCAGCGACACGAGCTGGAAGATCGCCGGGAAGATGCGGCGGCCACCGGATGCTCCGAGCGCCACGTTGCCAGCCGGCGATCCCGTCACGATGGTGGGGCACATGTTCGAGAGCGGCTGCCGGCCGGGCGCCATGGAGTTGGGCCGGCCGGATCTCGGATCAAACCACATCACACCGTTGTTCATGAGGAGGCCCGTGCGGGGCAGCATGACGCGGCTGCCGAAGACGGAGAGCAGGGTCTGGGTGAGGGCGACCATGTTGCCGTTCCGATCAACCACACTGAGGTGCGTCGTGGAACCCTTGCCTTCGGCCCAGCCCATGGTGGCGAGGCGGTGACGATAGGCGGCAAAAAGCGTGTCGGCCCAGGCCTCGAAGCCGGACGCATCGGGAGCCGACCCTTGCGCACTCCACGAGGCGGCGAGACGGGAGAGCGCATCGATGAGTGTCGGTCCGGCGTTGAGTCCGGGTGGAACGTTGATCCGGGCACCGCGGTAGGTGTCACGCAACGCCGGTGCGATCGTCGCCTCGCAGCGCCGGAGATCCTCGAGGCCGACCCGTGATCCCGCCTCCTCGAGATCGGCGACGAGGAGACGGGCGAGATCGCCGTGATAGAAGTCTTGAGCCCCGGCATCGCGCAGCCGTTCCAGGGAGGCGACAAGGGCCTCGTTTTCGAGAATCGCGAGATCGTCCTGTTCAACGCTCGCCGCCGGCAGACCCCCAGGCAAGAAATGGTCGCGGCTGGTCTGGTAGGCCGCCAGGCCGCGCGCCTCGAGGGCGATCCTCAGGGTGGTGTGCCAGTCGACCTTGAGACCCCTCTTCGCAAGGTCGATGGCGGGAGCGAGGACTTCCGAAAGCGGCATGGTGCCGAAGCGCTCGAGGGCGGCGGCCATGCCGGCGGCCTGGGTCGGAACGGCGATCGAGAGCGGCCCCTGGACGTTGCGGTCGTCCTTCACCCGGGGCCAGCCGAAGAGATCGTCGTCCGCGCCACCGTCTTCCTCGACGGGATAGTCCGCAGGATCGAGGGCCAGCGGGGCACGCGTGTGAAAGTCGACCGCGTGACAGTCGCCGCCTTCGGCGTCGAGGACCATCATGTAGCCGCAACCGCCCAGCCCGCTCATCCACGGTTCGACCACGCCCAGCGCGAAGCTCGTCGCCACCGCGGCATCGACCGCGTTGCCTCCGGCCTTGAGGACTTCCGCGCCGACAGCCGACGCCTCGTAGTGCTGGCTGGCGACCACGCCCTCCCGGCTGGCAACGGCCGGCTTGGTGATGCGCCAGGTCTCCTCAAGTGTCCACGTCATGGCTGCCAGGGCTCCGGATGGAAGAATGGAGGATGAACAATAGGTCGGCTATCGTTGCGGCGTCATCCCCCGTGACGGGAGTTCCCCAGCCGATGAGTCCTTTCAGCAGCACCTTCAAGACGGACCCCTACTGGTGGGACGACGCACCGCCCACCCGTCACGACGTGGAAACGCTCCCCTCCGACATCGACGTGGCGATCGTCGGCAGCGGCTACACCGGTCTCAACGCCGCCATCGTCCTGGCGCGGGCCGGGCGCAGCGTCATCATCCTCGAGGCCGAAGAGACCGCCTGGGGGTGCAGTTCACGCAACGGCGGCCAGATCAGCCCCGGCGTCAAGCCCGGCGTCGCCACGCTCGAGCGGCGCTACGGGCGCGAGGCGGCCCACGCCATCCTCCGCGAGGGGCATGCCAGCCTCGAGTTCCTGGGGGATTTCATCGAAGAGGAAGGCATCGACTGCGACTACGTGCGTTGTGGCCGCTTCATCGGCGTCCACCGGCCCAACCGCTACGACGCCCTGGCGGCTCATTTCAAGGAATCGTCCAGCGTCGTCCCCTTCGAATGGCACATGGTTCCACCAGCCGAGACGACGGACGAACTCGGCACCGAGACCTATCACGGAGGCGCCGTGCTGCCGGCCCACGCCAGCCTGCATCCCGCCCGCTACGCCGCAGGCCTCGCCGAGCGAGCGACCAGGGCGGGGGCGGTCATCGCCACGAGCACCGAGGTCAATGGCATCGCGGCCGAAGACGGTCACGTCACGGTCAGCACCCGTCGCGGCGCCATCCGGGCCCGGGACGTCATCGTCGCCACCAACGGCTACACCGGAAGGACGACACCCGGACTGCAGCGGCGCGTCATCCCCATCGGCAGCTACGTCATCGCCACCGAGCCGCTGGAGCCTGCCGTCATGGAGCGCATCATGCCGAAGAAGCGGGTGATCTCCGACACCCGCAAGGTGGTCTACTACTACCGGCCGTCCCCCGATCACACGAGGGTGGTGTTCGGCGGCCGCGTCGCCCTGGGCGAATCCGACCCGCGCGTCAGCGCGCCACGCCTCCACAACGTCATGACCGGCCTCTTTCCGGAACTCGGAAACGTCGGGATCTCGCACAGCTGGATGGGATTCGTCGCCTACACCTTCGATGAAATCCCGCACATCGGTCAACGCGACGGAGTCTGGTTCTCGACCGGCTACTGCGGGTCCGGTGTCGCCTGGGCGAGCTATCTCGGACACCGCCTGGGCCACAAGGTCCTGGGGAACGCCGAGGGCCGCACGGCCTTCGACGACATGCCCTTCCCGACCCGTCCGCTCTACACCGGCAAACCCTGGTTCCTCGGCTTCGCCCTTGCCTGGCACAAGACGATGGACCGCTGGGGTCCCTGACGCAGTGGAAAGCCGCCGGCCGACCGGATAGGGTCGCGCTCCATGTACTTCGATCGTCGACTGTGGGCGTTCACCGAAGGGGTGCGCGGCCGCATGGCATTCTCCGTCATCGTCGGACTCGCCGCGGCATGCGTCGGCGTCGCCCGCCTTGCGCTCCTTGGCTGGCTGATCGCCCTGGTGTTCGAGGGCCGCCCCTTCGCGGAGCTCGTGATGCCGATGGCCATCGTCGCCGGCGTCATGGTGGCCCGCGGACTGCTGGAGTACGTCAGGGTCATGGTCGCCCACGAAACGGCGGCCCGCGTCCAGATCGCCATCCGCAAGACAATCTACGACAAGGCCGTCATCCTGGGGCCCGCCTGGTTCGGTCAGCAGCGCACCGGGGACGTGGTGCTCTCGGTGGTCGACGGCGTGGAACAGCTCGAGACCTACTTCGGCGAGTTCCTTCCCACCCTGCTGATCGCCATCGTCACGCCGGTCGCCATCTTCGCCTTCGTCGCCTTTCTCGACCTGCCGGTCGCCGCCGTCCTCGTCACCGGGGCCATCCTCGCTCTCGTCCTGCCGATGGCCTTCCACCGCCTCGACTACCAGGCGAGCATCAACCGCTCGCGGGCCTACGGCGAGTTCGGCGCCGAGTTCCTCGATGCCGTGCAGGGCCTTGCCACGCTCAAGGCCTTCGGCCAGAGCACGGCCAGGGCCGTGGCCCTGGCAGCGAAGGCGAAGGCTCTCGCCTTCGGCACGCTGTGGGTGACCGCGGTCAATTCTCTGGGCCGCGGCATCACCGATGCCTCGATCGCCGTCGCCGCAGCCGCCGCGCTGGGCTACGGCGCCTGGCGCGTCGAGGCCGGTCTCATGGAGCTTTCCACGCTTCTCATCGTGCTGATGATGGGGGTCGAGCTCTTCCGCCCCTTGCGCGACATGAGGACCCAGCTTCACACCGGCATGCTCGGCCAGTCGGCGACCGAGGCCATTTTCCGGGTTCTCGACGCACGCCCCCTCGTCGACGAGCCGGCCACCCCCGAACCGGCATCCAACGACGGCACCGCCGAGGGCCTTGCCTTCAGGGACGTCACCTTCACCTATCCAGGCGAAGCGGACGCCACCCACGAGGGCCTCTCGTTCTCCCTTGCGAAGGGGGAGAGCGTCGGCGTCGTCGGACCGTCAGGCGCAGGCAAGTCCTCCATCGTGCGCCTGCTGCTGCGGTTCTGGGATCCTGAAGGAGGGTCGATCACCATCGGCGGCCGCGACATCCGGACCATGGCAAGCGACGATCTCCGCCGGCAGATCGCGGTCGTCAACCAGGACACCTACCTCTTTCACGGCACCGTCGAAGACAATCTGAAGTTCGGCAAGCCCGATGCGACTGAAGCCGAGATGGAGGAAGCCTGCCGCCTCGCCAACGCCCACGACTTCATCTCCGCCCTGCCGTCCGGCTACCAGACGGTGGTCGGCGAGCGCGGCATCAGGCTCTCCGGCGGCCAGCGCCAGAGAATCGCCATCGCCCGCGCGGTGCTGCGCGACGCGCCCATCCTCGTGCTCGACGAGGCGCTCTCGGCCATCGATGCCGAGAACGAGGCGGTCATCCAGCAGGCGCTGTTCCGCCTCATGCAGGACCGCACGACGCTCATCCTCGCCCATCGCCTGTCCAGCGTCATCCGGGCCGACCGGATCCTTGTCCTGGGCGAGGGAAGGGTCGTCGAGGAGGGACCCCACGACGATCTCATGGAGCGCCGCGGCGTCTACTTCTCGCTCATGCACGAACAGGCCTCCGAGCCGCTGGCGAGGAGCGACGACTTCATCACGGCGGGCGAGGAGACGGCGTCCGCGGAAAGGGACCGGGACATGGCGGCCCGCGCTGCCGCCGAGGCCGAGCCGACCCACGGCATCCTGCGCGCCGAGGGCCTGGGCTGGGCGGGTGCGACGGAGGTCCTTCTCTCCTTCGTCTCCAGCGAGCGCCTGCGCCTGCTGGCGACCTTCATCTTTGGCGTGAGCCGCGTCGTCAGCTTCATCGGCGTCGGCGTTCTCTCCGCCCTCGTGGTGGCGCGCATCGCCAACGGGGAAGACTGGTCCGGGCTCCTGGTCTGGCTTGCCGTCGCAGCGCCGCTCGCCGGAGTGCTGCACTGGCTCGAATCGTGGTTCGCCCACGACATGGCGTTTCGCCTGCTGGCGCGCATGCGGATCAGGCTCTTCGACAAGATCGACAGCCTGGCGCCGGCCTACCTCCTGCGCAGGCGCACCGGCGATCTCTCGGCCATGGCCACCCAGGACATCGAGACCATCGAATCGTTCTACGCCCACACCGTGGCGCCGGCCTTCGTTGCGGTCCTCACCCCTGCCATCGTGATCGGTGTCCTGGTGTCGTTCGGCTGGCCCATGGCGCTGGCCCTCGTTCCCTTCCTCGCCATCGTCGCGCTCTCTCCGGTCATGCTGCGCGGCCGCCTCGATCGCCTGGGTTCGCAAGCCCGCGAGGCGCTGGGCGAACTCAACGCCTTCACCGCCGATTCGATCCAGGGCCTGGGCGAAATTCTGGCCTTCCGCCAGATCCGCGAACGCCGTGGCAGCTTCGTCGCCATTGCCGAGGCGGTCTACCAGGCGCGTCTCCCCTTCTTCCGCGACCTCACGGTCCAGATGGCCATCCTCGAGGTGGCGACGGGCCTGGGCGGCCTGGCGATCATCGTCACCGGCGCCGCCATGGTGACCGCAGGCCAGCTCGACGGCAGCCTGCTTCCCTTCTTCACGCTGCTCGCCATGGCGTCCTTCCTGCCGGTGAGCGAGATCGCCCACGTCGGCCGCCAGCTCGCCGATACCCTGGGCGCAGCGCGGCGCCTCCACGCGGTCGACCGCGAACCCGTGACCATCGCCGACGGACCCGGCATCCAGTCAAAACGCACCAGCGGCGGCGCTGCGATCACCCTCGAGAACGTCTCCTACACCTATCCCGGCCGCATCGAGCCCGCCGTCGCAGACGTCGACCTCGCAATTCCAGCCGGTTCCACCGTGGCCCTCGTCGGCCCCAGCGGCGCCGGCAAGACGACCATGGCCCACCTCCTGATGCGGTTCTGGGACTGCGACCAAGGCCGCATCACCCTCGACGGCGACGACATCAGGGACTACCGCCTCGACGACTTGAGATCCCGCACGGCCCTGGTGGCCCAGGACACCTTCCTCTTCAACGACACCCTCAAGGCCAACATCCTGATCGCCCGCCCGGACGCCAGCGACGATGACCTCACCGAAGCCATCGCCAACGCCTCCCTCGACGATGTCGTCTCAAGCCTCAGGGACGGCCTCGACACCCGCCTCGGAGAGCGTGGCGCCCGGCTTTCCGGCGGCCAGCGCCAGCGCGTCGCCATCGCCCGCGCCTTCCTGAAAGACGCCCCGATCCTCATTCTCGACGAGGCCACAAGCCACCTCGACGCCGTCAACGAGATGGCCGTCCGCCGCGCCCTCACCAGGCTCATGACCGACCGCACGACACTCGTCATCGCCCACCGCCTCTCCACCATCCGCAACGCCGACATCATCGTCGCCATGGAGAACGGCCGCATCGTCGAACAGGGAACCCACGACGAGCTCGCATCATCCGACGGCCTCTACTCCCGCCTCGTCCGCCACCAGATGGCCACCGCCCGCGCCGCTTGACTACACTCCCGACAGCCCGTTCGGATGGCACCCGACACGAGCACTGGCGACGGGTCACGTCCATCTAACGACACGTGGAGCGTTGGCGCGAGGGGATGTAGGGGAAAACCTCTTTCGAGTGCGCGAGAATCTATTGGCAGGAGAAGTATCGGATATAGTATCTAGTTATCATGAGAGACCGTAACTTGCTATTCTACGAAGAGGATTTGGACGCGCAGCTTCGAGGGCGACAGGAAACTGTTCCCGAAGCTGTTGACCGGATACCGAAAGATCAATTCCTAGTCTCAAACGATCAGGAATTGGTCGACCATGTGGTCGCTAGAATGACGGTAGAGCCACTCGTTCTACGCGAAAACGCAATGGTCATGAGTCAAAACGAAACGCAGGTGGATGTTTCTGGCGATTCTATGCGGGTGTTTATGTCCAATCGCAGTGGACCACTTTACGTTCCGGGAACTCGCGTGGACATCGACATTCCCTTCACGGGAGAAGAGTGGATTTTCCAGTATCGGACCAACCCGTGGTCCTTGGTGCTCCCGCGCGCGGAAGTCCGACAGGGTCAATTGCGCCTCTGTATTTCGCAGCCGCACGACGCCGATCCCGCCAATTTCAGGTCGATTTACGATCGGGAGTTGAATCTGATTCGAGAGTACGTGGACCACTCACACAAGCAGGTGGTTGATTATAACGAGAGTCTGCCCAACTTGGTGCAGCGGTCGGTCAATAATCGTCGTGACCGACTTGGACGTCATAGTAACATCGCGGGCTTGCTTGATATACCCTTAGCCACGCAACCTGGCGCACCTTCCATTGAGCCAGTGAAGGTGGAAATCCGGCGTCCTCCAGCTTTGCCCCAGGTGCCGAAGGCGGGTCTTATGCCAGAGCCGGGGATCACAGACGAGACCTACGGGCATATCCTTCAGTTCATTCGACACCAAGGACGCACGTTTGAGCGGACGCCCAACACCTATGCCGTGCACGGTGAAGAAGACTTGCGCAACATCATATTGGCGCAGTTAAACGGGCACTTTCGTGGTGATGCCGTGGGTGAGGTGTTTCGAGGTAACGGCAAGACAGACATCTGCATCGAACAGGACAATCGCGCGGCCTTCGTGGGAGAATGCAAGATGTGGACGGGTGCAGCAGGCCTCATCGTAGCGATGGATCAGCTTCTCGGCTACCTGACTTGGCGTGATAGTAAAGCCGCCTTGATCATGTTCAACGTGAAGAACAAGGACTTCACCAAAGTCCTCAACGCAGTGCCCGAGACGCTTCGCGCTCATCCACTGTTCCTGCGTGATTTGGCTTGTTCCGAAGCCGGGGAATGGAGGGTGGAGATGCGTAGCGTCGAGAATGAGGGGCGGCGTGTCACTGTTCAGGCGTTTGTCTTCAACTTGTTCCAGGCTAGTGGTGTACGGACACGAGCGCTCTAAGGTCTGAACATTTCAGCGACGAGCGCTAGGTTGTTGCTGTGTTGTTGATGCTGTCAACGGATGAGACCATTCTGAAGCTATGCGCCGTCACTAGGCCTTGCTTCACCTTCTTGAATTCGCTGAACACCCTGAGCGCGAGTGCGAGATAATCCTCTTGTGGCGGGCCAAGTTGGTCCAGAATAGCTCTGCAGACCGCAACGACGTTCGCAGTGGTGTTGGGACATTTTGCGGAAAGTGTTAGGCACGTGCTGTTGAGGTCGGCGAACAAAACTGGCGCCTGCGCCCCCGGGATCAGCGACGACCGACGCGTCAATTGGATGGAGCGCACCCGCTGAGGCCGATGGTTTCTTCCCCAGTCCGAAGTCCTCGCCATGATCTACCTCCCGCGTGCAGAACCCGTGCATCACGAACCCCACATCTATTGGTCATGACGATAGTGTTTAGTCACCTGCAGAGACCAGGCGGATGGCGCATCTGTCACCAGTACGGTATTCAAAGAACGCATTCAACCAATACATCGCAATTGTCTCTATGATGCTGCGAACACCCGCATCGAGCACCTGGCTCACGATCGATTTCCGGAAACCGCAACGACTCCTGCCGTGTACCTTGTGGTACAGTAGCAGCCACTCGACAAGATATTGGGGGGGGAATGAATCAAAGGACAACAAGGAGCGCCCACCACTTGGTATACCGTCTCTACTCGGCTAGGATACCTCTTGAACTTGTGGCGCTGACTGCCTAAATTTAACCATGCTCACTTTGTTTGGCCCAAATGATGCCTTGTAAGACAATGGTGCTTCCAATTCTGTGTTTGCGCAGGACGAAAACTCTAAATCAAGTTGATCTCTTACTCTCTTCTTTTGCGATACTACTATGCCCAAACATCAGACTACTCGCGAGCCTCCGGAATTCAATCACATTGAACCGGTAGAAGGAGATCTACTCTCCGATGAACCTGATGCCTTGCTCCGCACCCACCGGAAGTTGCAACTTGCAATTCTTCGACTTCGGAAGAATGTGGATAAGGGGAATGCCCTTATCGACTTCCGCAACTGCGAAGAAATAGATCCTGGCGGTTTGCTGCTAACAATGTATGCAGTCTTTCCGCTTCTCAGAGATAACCAGCTGTCTCTCTGGTATCGGAGTCGCGGCGCTGTAAGGGCGTATCTCCTAGAAAACATAGACCATTATCGTCAACGACGATCCGCCCATAGCAATAATCGCTCAGACGACTTTCTACTTCGTCGAATAAAAACAAGAGAAGCTATGGTCAATGACCTCAATCAGTATGCTTCATCCCTTAGACAAGCATCTCTTATCTCGAGTCGCGAAGTCGCAATATGGGAAACACAAGTTGGCGAACTCACAACCAACGGATTTCAACATGGAAACGCTCTCAGGGACGATCCGCAAGAACGCGATCTAGTTATGAATCTTGTAGCCGGCAAGGCATATGAAGAAAAAGGTAGAGTTGAAATGGGTGTACTAGACTTTGGCGCCGGCATTCCTCGTGTAATTGAGCGAGTGGCACCTGATACAGTGCGTGCAAAAGGAGACGGTCAATTAATAGCGTACGCGCTCAGAAAAGGAATAACTTCCCGAACGGTTATCGAGAATCAAGGAGCGGGGCTTCATGGAATTGTGGATGCCGTCAAGGAAAATGGGGGGCGTCTCCTACTCTTCTCTGGCGGAGGCTTGGTATGCGTAAAGAATGGTCGTGTCTCAAGCAGAAAAATCAATGACAGGTGTAACCAACCGACACTAGAAGGCACCTTGGCAATTATAATTCTTAATTTACAGGGGGGAGTGGCGCAATGTCACAAACAATATTAGCTTCTGAGATTGTGGATCACCGTTTTCCACCAGAGGAAGGAGCAGAGTTGGCAAGAACATTGCTTCAACAGGACTTAGAATGGGACGATCTCACCGTCGATCTTAAGGGTCTACCAGCCAGCCTTCTGATTTCCGCTTTCTTTAATGGCTTTCTTGCAGTCATTACTTCCGACCGACCGGAGCTTCTGCCGAAGGCGAAGAAAATACGATGGCAGTTGGACTATGACTTCCAAAGGGAGAATGTCGCTCGGTGGATGAGAGGGTTTTCGGGCATCCAATTGGAGTGATGTCAGATGACTTGTCATGTTGCGTTTTCGAGTGACGTTGGTGCAGTTTTGTTTTCGGACAGCCAGCTGTCTACGGACAAGACAGGATATCACGGCTTTCAGAAGCAGTTCGTTGGCGACGATTTCCTGCTTGGGGGGTCCGGAAACAGTTTGGTTATCGAAGAGGTCTTTAAATCGCTGAGAGATTCTACAACGGGGGTGTGCACTGTCGATGGCGGGACAGTGGCGAATCACATTGTAGCGTTTTTGCAAAGGAACGTTAGTAGGCCGGCTGCTGCCGGCACAAACTTTATCTTGATATGCCTAAATCAGAGCGGCAAGCCAAGAATTAGGATTCTATACCCTTCCACGTTTGACTTTTTCATCTCAAGAGATCACTTCGGCACGCTGGGATCTGGATCTGAGCTCGTGAGTTCTGCGATTGAGAGAGATAGAATGCTGGGCCTTTTTCGACAGCCCTTAGAGTTGGTAGACATGATAGTGGCGGGAGAAAATTATCTTGATGCTGCCACGAAAAGTCTCACCGTTGATTCACAGTTCACTGTGGGAGTGCTCCGATCGAAAAGAGCGTATCTAATGGGTGATGTGCGAATTACAATGCAATATGCACCACCAGCGATCGCAGCGAAGTGGAATAGCGCTTCGAAATTGTATGAAGCAATTCTGGCTCATGCTCAACAGATTCGAGGAGAAATTCGAGAAGCACAGCGAGTGTTGTCCAAAGTTCAAGTTGCTCAATTAGACAAAGCTGCAGTTTCCGCAATTGAGGCAAGCCAAGTCTCAGTGAGTCAAAATAGACAGGCGCTTCATGCAAAAATCGAAAGTTACTTAAATTGGTATGATAGGTTGCTGAACCGCTGAACCAAACTGTGTTCTGCCAATATAAAAGGAGTGTGGATTGATTGCGATTCTGGGTCAGGGCTACGGACTCGAATGGAGGCGGTCTTGAGTGGGGGCGCTACGAGCGAGGCCGAAAGGTGTTTGCCCTGCGGTCGTGCCGCAGAGGGTGGCCGCGTCGTACAATTGGAGGATCGTCAATGTCATGTTGTAACACATTCGCACCGGAAAGCTCTGCGCGACATGCTGGGAGTGCACGACTATGAATGTCCCCAGTGATGCAAGCATTAGTTAGTTGGGTGTGGTGACATGCGGTCAGGTGCTGCCGTCTATCCGATGTCATGATGCGGTTGGTGCGACTCCGCAAGCCATTGTAAAGAGTCGCGGCCCTGGTTTGGATCGATTGCACGAGCTTGATCGCTCTACGGTCATTGGGTGGTTCTCCCAATCCCGTCTCTTTGACCGTTTTTCCTTACCCGTCCTCGGTCCTGCCACATCACCGATGGCTTCCTGCAGCGTGTCGTCCAGTCAGGCGACGGCAGGAGCCCGACATCTCTGCTTCGTAGTCATCACCGCCCAGGCAATGCGCGCCATCCTGTTGGCCAGGGCTACCGTAACCGACATCTCCCTGGCCTGCTGGCTGCTCCGCCGTCTTCACGACCACGAAGGTCATGGTGGGACGCTGCGCAGCCTCGCTGATCTCCTCCGCGTCCGTCGTGTTGTTCTTCTTCCGTTTCACGAACGGCTTCGCATAGATCGGCGCGATCAGCTTCACATCATGACCGAGCTTCGCGATCTCCCGGCCCCAGTAGTGAGCGCTCGCACACGCCTCCATCGCCACCTCGCAGCCCAGCTGCGAGGCCAGGAAGTCAAGCACGTTCCCTCGACTGAACTTCTTGCGGAAGGACACCGATCCATCCGCGCACGTGCCGTGCAGTTGAAAACCTCTTTCGCCAGACGCCGGCGCATGCCGCATTCCTTCAGCTGCCGCCACTGTGAGTGCACCAGGACGTAGAGCTCGCCGTCCTCGACCAAGAGCTTGACGTTCATGGACTGGCGCACCTCCTGCCAGGGCAGGTCCAGGAACTCCTTCTCGAGCCGCGTCAGCCTGCCCTTGGGCGTGCCCACCAGATAGCGCACCGGCGCGCCACCCTGGCGCATCGAGGCCAGCGTCTCCTCGGTGGGATGCCGCGGTCCATGATCCAATCAGCCGGTAGCAGACCTGGATCTTCAGGATGTCCAGCCACCTGGTGCCCTGCCGGCTCGGCGGCAGGCGCTCAGCCCAGAAGCGGTCCAGGTCCAGGCGGTCCCACAAGGACAGCGCCAGCCAGCACGCACCCCACTGGCGCGGGTCGTGAAGCGCCACCTGCGCAAGGGCGATCTTCACCACCTCGTAGCTCAGCTCCGGCGCCCCCCGTCCTCGGGAAACAGCGCCATCTGCCGTGATCGCGAGGTGCCCTCCACCACCTTGATCGAGCGGCACCACGCCGCGCGCTGACTGTCGTTGATCTCGCCGAGATAGAGGACCTGTCGCTGAACAACTCGGCCGCCGTGGACCCGGACGTTCTCCACCACGCTCCAGTAGCGGTGCTTCCTGCCGTCCTTGAAGCGTCTCTTGCAGCGCACGAACATGGGCACAACGTCCGGGGCTCTTCGTCAGCCCAATCAAGGGGGTAGGTCGGCACTACAAGCGCTTCCGGAGAGACACTGCACGGAAATCCGCCAGTTCTCGCGCCGGAAACACGTCAAAATAGTCGAATCAGATGCCGAGTTGCGGAAGTCGGGGTTCGTGGGTGCTGGACTATCACGAGCCTGGAAGCACAGTTCCGAGTGGAGTAGTTTGCCACGAGTTGGAGTGTAGGCCCACTTTGTCAGACCGATCTCCCCGACTGTCCTCCCTGGCGCCGGTTCTCTGACTCTGGGTAGGGAGGAGCTTGATGAATCCTAGTACATCAATTCGCCGATCACAGCTGGACATGAACCTTGGTACAATCCGGTTGAACTTAAGGTGTTACCGAAGTTGGCTTACACCACGCTCATGCAGTAAACTACGAGTGACGGGATGCTATTTGTAGTGTGCCATTCGACAAGGGAACGCTCATGGCTAAGGCGAATTCGAAGAACAACGATAAGTTCAAGCTTCCTAACTCGTCACTGGACGAAGTATTCAAGGTAGTCCAAGGGATACGCGACCATCGATAAGCCTGCTTCCTTAGCCGAAATAGCTAAGGCAACCGGTATGCATGAGACCTCGATCAGCAAGAACGTGGGCTTTTTGCTTTCCATTGGCGTGCTTGAAGGCGGTCGGTACAAAGCTCCGACCGAAACTGGCCAAAAGCTGGGGCTCGCGTTGATGCACGATGTTCCGGAAGAACTAGAGAGTATCTTAGGAAGCATTGTTGCCGATGATGAGTTCCTCAAAAGCGTGCTTGCTGCAGTTAGAATTCGTAAAGGGGATGGATGAGACATCTCTGCGCGCGCACATTGCCTACAGCGCAGGTCAGTCAAGGACCGGTTCAACGACTACAGGAACCGGGGCCGTTGTGGAACTTCTAAGGCGCTCTGGTCACCTAAATTCGGATGAGGGAAGATTGGTGGTTAGTGCACCGACCCCCACTCTCTTGCCCATGAAGCGCAAATGCCGACAAGAGTAGAACATGTCACATCGCAATTGGTCTCGGAAACCGTTGATACGACTTCAGCGTTTACGATTTCGATCAGGATTGATGTGCGCTGTGAACCTAAGGATCTTGATGGTCTGGGTACTGCGCTTCGCAAGGTCGTAGACGAGTATTCCAAGGAAATCGGGGATTGCCGACGACCGCGAGGAGTGAGCATTGCCTCGCCCTTTCAATCAAGCCACAGCCGAGCAAGTTGTGACTGTGTCTGAAGCCGTTGCCGCATTGGGAGGAGGCTGATGTGCCAACAGTCGCTGCCTTCACCGATCTTCCGGACGAGATTGTAGAGAGTGCGCTTAATCTCGCCACAGATCTAATGCTGTTGAATGCGAACGCCCGACAGTTTTCCAGCAGTAGCCCGCTTTGCCAACTGCTTCGGACACCACAAGATCGCGAGAAGGCGGCGATCATGCGTGCATGATTGAGTCGTACGATCCATTCTTGGTGTTCCGAGAAGAACTAGAGGCGACCAACGACGTGACAGCCTCAGCGCAACGTACAATAGCGCAGTGTGATCTAGACTGTCATCGCGAGCAGGTAAAGAGACTTTGTTAAGTCTTGCGACCTATAGCGGCGCGCTGATCGCGGGGCACGGAACAGCTACGAGCGAGATGTCCGGGGAATCTCTGCACTCTTGGATGAGCTCGCGGCCGGAAGTCGAGAAGTCGCTGGAGCAACGCTTACTGTACGGACAGAACTTGGCCCTGATGCCGCGGGACGGGTAGATCACGACCAAGTTGTGCTCCCACTAGTAGCCGGTCTGCGGCACGCAGCAGCCGGCTCGAGTCGCGAGGCCGTACTGCAGGCGGGCATCGCCATAGAGAACTTTCTCACCTCGGTCGCAACCGACCATGGAACAGATGTTGCTAATGCGAATGGAATCAATGCAAAGATGCATCGATTGGTGCAGGCCGGTCACTACCCCGAAAAGCTTCACATGTTTGCAAGTACCTAGGCCATGTCAGAAACGCTGCCGATCATGGGAATGATGCCGAAATTGGTGCACCTTGGTACGTTTCGGAACGACTGGACGGAACTACATCTTCGTTGCAGTCGGATTCATTCGTTCGATGATCGCGCACGCAACGGATCGTCACGAGATCTGACCGAAAGACTCTTCACCTCACAAATCTATTTTATCGTTGACGAGCCGGAATCAGAAAGCGCCATCGTCTGTACACCACGCTTGTTCGCAGAATCGCAGCAAAATTTCTGATCACCATGCGTTCCAACTGCACTCTGTGTATCCTCAGTGCATCCGGCAAAACATCGTATCGGTAAAAGTTCCAGTCTCTGATTGAAGGATGTCCCGCTCTAAATCTTTGGATCAACTGTCTGCCTCACCAATGTAGAAGAGTTTCTTGTTTGTATCAATCAACATGTAAATGACATTTTCTGCTCCGATCTCGGATTCGAAATCGTCGCGTGAACACCAGTCCTGTTTGTAGATACGAATGGTGTTCTTGTTGGCCAATTCGTCATCGATCCGTTTAAGGGTTGGCGAGTATGTGAGTCGACGGAATAACTCCGGGAATGTCGGAGTTTGAGTGTAGTGGGCGGTCATGCGAACCGTCTTCGACTCTTTGTCGAATTCGATGTCGAGGAATTCCCAAAATGGTATATCCCTTTCGATGTCGGAGTCGGTATCTGGCCGCAGACGGCTTTCGATGTCGCGCATGAAAGTCATAAGGAATACTTCTTTAAGTTCATTCTTTAAATCATCACCAAACCACATGCGGTAAACCTTGTTGGCGCGATTTTTGGGCCAAGTACACGTTACCTGACCGGCGTATCTTTTCTTGTTAAAGTTGATCGAGAATGTCGATCCTTCGTCCTCCTTTCCCATTAGACCGGGGAAGACCTCGTCAAGGTTCCAGACTTTGCATACCCACATGGGAACAGTCGTTCCCTTATGTTGAAACAAGGAGGGTCAACCTTCTTGCGCCAGAGTGGAAAATCGACATTGGGTTCGTTCTCTTGGCATTTAACACCTCTCAGCGATGGGGGTCGCAGGCTAACTGCTTAACCCGACCGCACTCCGGTCAAACAAACACACTTCGAGAACGCCTTTGACGCCGTTGATATGAACAGGGTTGGTGATGTATCGAACTGAGGCTCACTCGGCACTCTTGAAGCAACAGCTTAGGAGAGCCGCCAACCTGAGGCGACAGTGATAAGACTGTTCCGCAGGTCATGGGACCAGCACTTGGTGCCGCCAGCCTCCTAATACGGGGCTGGAGAAGGTGCGGGTCTTGGACATGGCGGTGGGCGCCGGTGCCCAAGAGGAACATTCAATCGCGAGCATGAGTCGAGTAGTTGCTCGCCTCGACTCTGCGGCGTTCAGGATTGACCGAGAACTGCCGGGCAACCGGGAATTCCAAGAGTACATCAGCCTTTTGTTGCTTGGTTGGATAGCACCTCGGAAACCGAGCAACTTGTCGCCTGGCTGGAATGTATCGATGGTCGGTTGGCGACTGTCGTACGTATCCTGGCAGTTCGTATTCCGGGTTTCTCTGACATAGCACCCATATAGGGACGCCCGAAATTTGGTCAACTCAACAATCAATACCAAAATGGAAGTGACTGTCTTCCAAAGTCGCAGTTAGTCTTCTGGAGTCAACAGCGAATAATCTTCAACACTCTGAAAACGGCGTGCATGGCAGTTAGATTGCCCGTTCAGGTAGTTGTTTGTCGCCGCTTAAGAGCGAAATCACTTTCCTGAAGGTCGCAGCCTCAGCTTGCGTTGACGCCTCGTCCAGCTGACGAATGGGAAGCAGGTGGAATCAAGTGGAGAGGCCGAGGTCGCGTTTCTTGCTGGCGGCCCAGGCCTGGATGATGCGGTCGGCGATCATGGCCATGAGGGCCATGGATCCGCCGGCGATGACGCCCTGGCCGAACTTGGCGTTGGTGAGGCTGTCGTAGACCCACTGGCCGAGGCCCTTGGTGCCGACGAGGGCGGCGATGACGAGCATGGCGAGGGCGAACATCACGACCTGGTTGAGGCCGACCATGATCTCGGGGATGGCCAGCGGGAGCTTGACCTTCCAGAGGATCTGCCTCTCGGTGCAGCCCATCATCCGGGCGGCCTCGATGGCGACCGGGTCGACGTGGCGGATGCCGTGCTCGGTGTAGCGGATGGCCGGCACGATGGCGTACATGATGATGGCGAGCAGCGCCGAGAAATCGCCCACCAGGAACACCATCACCACGGGGATGAGGAAGACGAAGAGCGGCATCGTCTGCAGGGTGTCGTTGATCGGCCGCAGGACGGCGGAGACGCGGTCGTTCTGCGCCGCCCAGATTCCTAAGGCCCCGCCGGCCACGAAGCAGATGATGACCGAGGTGGCGGTGAGATAGAACGACAGCATGGCCCTGTGGCCAGGCGCCGCTCACCAGCATGAAGATCATGCCGAGGAAGGCGAAGAGGGCAACCCTCCAGCCGCCGACCTGGAAGGCGATCAGGGTGACGGCGGCGATGAAGACGGGCCACGGCGTTCCGGACGAACCGTAGTAGAAGAGGATGCCCAGGAGCGCTGTGGCGACGGCGGCGCGCCAGCCGCCCAGCCGTGCCGCCAGGGAGCCGATGGCCACCAGGATCATCCAGTAGATGACGGACGCCAGCGCCGTCATCTCGAAGCCCCACGAGGTGGGCCGGGCAATCCTCTCGAGGCCCGCCTTCATGGGCAGCATGAAGAAATAGAGCGTATAGGTCTTGATGGCGTCCGTGGTGTCGAAGAAGTTGCGGGTGAACCAGGAGACCGCGGTGTTGAGTCTCTCGGCAGGATCGATGATCCATGCCTCGGGATAGGCGCTGAACACCGGCACCGCCCACGAGAGCAGCGTGCCGGCGGCGACCGCCGCTGCCATGGAGACAAGCATGGGATGCCGCGCGATGTAGTTGCCCGAACGACGCACGTGGATCTCTCCCGTTCGTTCGGCGAAGCCGCGGCTGATGCGGTCCATCATCATGGCGATCAGCACGATGACCAGTCCGGCGAGGAGACTCTGGCCGGTCTGGGCCTTGCGCATCGTGGAGAGCACCTCCCAGCCGATATCGGCGAAGCCGCCGATGATGGCGGCGATGATCACCATGGCGAGTGCCGCCATGATGGTCTGATTCACGCCGATCATGATCGTGTGCATCGCTGCCGGAACACGCACCATGAAGAGGAGCTGGAAACCGTTGCAGCCGGACATCTGACCGCTCTCGATGACATTGTCGGGAACCCTTTGGAGCCCCAGCATGAGGTTCCTCACCATGGGCGGGCTGGCGTAGATTGCCGAGGCCACCATGCCGACCACGGGCCCGATCCCGAAGAGAATGAGGATGGGAATGAGATAGGCGAACGTCGGCACCGTCTGCATCACGTCCAGCGTCGGTTCGATGACGCGCCGGGCCCAGCGGAACTGGAAACCGAGCAGTCCCATGATGAACCCGATCATGACCGAAAGCGGCACGGACATGCAGACCAGCGCCAGGGTCGACATGCTCTCGTCCCAGTATCCGACGACCACCATGTAGAGAAGCGAGGCGATGCAGAAGGCGGAGAGACGCCAGCCTTTGGCGGCGTAGGCGATGATCGCCACGATGGCGATCGTGACCGGCCACGGCGATGTCTGCAGCACGGCCTGGATTCCCCTCATCGGCCATTCGAGGGCATCGGAAATCAGGCGGAAGAGCGGCTTGAAGTTGGCCGTGAACCAGTCCATCAGAAACTCGAGGCCGGCCTCGATGGGAAGAATCCAGCCCGTGGGATACTTGACGAGCCATTTCGCGTCGTCACGCAGGACGAGGCAGAGGATCGCCAGGACGCCGAAGACCAGCCAGACCAGGAGCCTGGGCGGCAGCAGGCGCGCCGGGTTCACGCGGCGTCCTCCCCGGCATGGCTGTCGGCGAGAGAGCTCAGGACCATCTGGGCGGTGATGCTGCCGACGATGGCGCCCTCCCCGTTCTTCACGGCGATGACGTCCGAGCCGCCGGCAAACCGCGGCATGATCTCTTCGAGCGTGGCATGCTCGTCGACCACGTCGTCGGTGGCGGGATGGGAGGCGTCAGCGGTGGCAATGTCGCCGGCGGTGATCACCTTCACCCGCGGCACGTCCTGGGTGAACTCGCTGACATAGTCGTCTGCCGGCTGCATCACCACCTCGGCGGGCGTGCCGATCTGCACGATCCGTCCATCCTTCATGATGGCGATCCGGTCCGCCAGGCGCAGCGCCTCGAGGAAGTCGTGGGTGATGAAGACGATGGTCTTGTGGAGGAGTTGCTGAAGACGCAGGAATTCGTCCTGCATCTGCCGGCGGATCAGCGGATCGAGAGCGGAGAAGGGCTCGTCGAGGAACCACAGCTCCGGTTCGACAGCCAGGCTCCTGGCGATCCCGACGCGCTGCTGCTGGCCGCCCGACAGCTGGCGCGGATAGCTCGTCTCGCGCCCTGCCAGCCCGACGAGCTCGATCATTTCCATCGCCCGGGCGCGCCTCTCTTCCTTGGAAATCCCCTGGATCTGCAGGGGAAAGGCGACGTTCTCGAGCACCGACAGGTGCGGCAGGAGACCGAAATTCTGGAACACCATGCCCATCTTGTGGCGGCGGATGTCGATCAGCTTGTCCCTGGAGACCTGCAGGAGGTCCTCGCCGTCGAGAATCACCTCTCCCGCGGTCGGCTCCACGAGCCGGGAGAGACAGCGCACGATGGTCGATTTCCCGGAACCCGACAGGCCCATGATGACGAAGATTTCGCCGATTTGGACATCGAACGTGACATCGCAGGCAGCACCGATGTGGCCCGACTCGTTGATGGAGTCGACCAGGCTCCCGACATCGTCCACGTCGCCCTTGCGGGACGTGAAGAACCTGTCGGCCTCGGGGCCGTACACCTTCCAGACATGCCTGCAGGTCAGCTTGACTTCCTGGTCATCGGTTCCCGTCATGATCTCCTCGCATCGGCCATGCCCCGCTCCCGGACCGTCCCTCGTTCCCCCAGGACAGAACAATCTATCCGGTCGGGCCACAAAACGCCATGATCCGGGCCAGCGGTCTCGACCGGCTCGGCGAAGAGGTGCAGTATGGGACGCCACATCGGGAGTCTGAATTCGAGGCCATGCTCAGGACAGAGGACATCGAGGGCCTTGACAACCCGACAGCCGAGGCCCGCGGGCTGCCGGGACATGCCTACACGAGCGAGGAGTTCGCCCGCCAGGAGCAGGCCCGGCTCTTCGCTCGGACCTGGACATTTGCCGGATATGCCCACGAGGTGCCGGATGCCGGATCCGTCATGCCGAGGACACTGGCCGGTGTCCCTCTCCTCTTCACGCGCACCCGCGCCGGCGAAGTCAGGTGTTTCCACAACATCTGCACCCATCGGGGTACGCTGCTTGTCGACGAGGCGACGAACGGTCTTGCCACCCTGCGTTGCCGCTATCACGGCTGGACGTACGATCTCGACGGAGCGCTGCGCCTGACTCCCCACTGGGGCGGTCACAACCAGGCCCAGGCCGAAGGTTTCGAGAAGTCGTGCCACGGTCTCAAGCCCGTCCGCATGGCGCGCTGGTACGACTGGATCTTCGTCAACGTCGACGGCCTCGCCGAGCCCTTTGCCGACTACGCCGCACCTTTCATGACCCATGTCGCCGAGTACGACTTCGACGACGCCACCTGGGCGCTGACACTCCATTACGACATCGCCGGCAACTGGAAACTGGTGGCCGAGAACTATCTCGAGACGCTCCATCTCGATTTCGTGCACACCCTGCTCGCCGAGGCGGCTCCCTTCCAGCAGCACGAGGTCATCGCCGACGGCGCCTGTCTGGGCACCATCATCAACGTCGGTTTGCCTGCCACCTGGACCAAGGCCGAGTCGCTGCCGCGCTGGCCGGGTATCGATGACGCCAACAGGACGGCCAAGAACCTGGCGCTCTTTCCCAACTTCAAGTTCGTGATCGGCCCCGACCATGCCTGCTCCATGGTGGAGTTTCCCGATGGCGCCGGCCAGTCCCACCAGCGCTGGGACTTCTATTTCCACGGCGACGGCGCCACGGCGCCTCGTTATGCCGATGCGAGGAAGGCGATCATCGAGTTCTTCGACACCACCAATGTCGAGGACTTCAATGCCGTGGAGGCGGTGCACAAGGGCCACATGTCACCGGCCATGCAGGGTGCCCGCTTCAACGGCATCTGGGAGGGAGGCGTGCATCACTTCCAGAAACTCGTTGCCCACTACATGAGCGAGCCATGAACACAGACGTTTTCATCACCTGTGCCGTAACCGGCGCCGGGGACACCACGGACAAGAGTCCCCACGTGCCGGTGACGCCCGAGGCCATCGCCGATGCGGCCATCGAGGCCGCCCGCGCGGGTGCCGCCATTGCCCACATTCACGTGCGCGACGTGAAGACCGGCAAGGGCAACCGGGACAGGGACGCCTTCCGCGAGGTCGTGGCACGGGTGCGCGACAGCGAGTGCGACGTCATCCTCAACCTGACCACGGGCATGGGTGGCGACTACGTGCCCGACACGGAAGATCCGGGGCGCGCGTCGCCGGAAAGCGACATGACGTCGCCCGAGGAGCGGGTGCTCCATGTCGAGGAACTGCTCCCGGAGATCTGCAGCCTCGATGTCGCCACCATGAACTTCACCGACGGCGCCTTCCTCAATGTCCCCGATCACCTGAGAGTCATGGGCGAGCGCATCGCCAAGGCAGGCGTGAAGCCGGAACTCGAATGCTTCGATCTAGGTCATGTCAGGCTTGCCAACCAGCTCATCTCCGAGGGAGTCATCGAGGAGCCGCCGCTCTTCCAGATCTGCCTCGGCGTTCCCTGGGGCGCTCCCGCGGATCCGGAATCGCTGATCGCCATGCGCAACCTCTTGCCGGCGAATGCCCACTGGTCGGCCTTCGGGATCAGCCGCATGCAGATCCCCATGGCGGCACAGGCCGTGATCTCGGGCGGCAACGTGCGCGTCGGTCTCGAGGACAATCTCTACCTGTCGCGAGGTGTGCTTGCGACCAACGGCCAGCTCGTGGAGCGCGCCGTCGAGGTCGTCGAACGCCTCGGCGCGCGGATCATGAGTCCAGCCGAGACGCGCCAGAAGCTGGGTTTGACGAAACAGTTCTGACACAGGGCAGCGGATCATGGTGGAGAAGATCGTCAGGACCGACGAGGAGTGGCGGGCCCAGCTGACCGAGGAGCAGTTCAGGGTCACGAGGCGCGCCGGAACGGAAAGACCGTTCACCGGGGCCTATCACGGAACCGGCGAACCGGGCCTCTATCGCTGTGTGTGCTGCGGTGCGGCGCTCTTCGAATCGGCGACCAAGTTCGAATCAGGCACCGGGTGGCCGAGTTTCTGGGCCCCGGTCGACGACGAGGCGGTCGAGCTCAGGTCCGACAGGAGCATCTTCTTCATGCCCCGGACCGAGGTGGTCTGCGCCCGCTGCGACGCCCATCTCGGCCATGTCTTCCCCGACGGGCCGCCCCCGACCCACCAGCGCTACTGCATGAATTCGGCCGCCCTCACCCACGAGAAGGCGAACGACGGCGGGACGTGAAGCCCGGGCCTCTCAATCTCATCACCGATGTCGATGGCATCCTCGTCGGTCAGGCGGAGGATCACCACGTCAGGACCGGTGTCACCGCCATCGTCCCCGCAGAACGCGTCACGGCCGCCGCCGACGTGCAGCGGCGGCGCCCCTGGCACACGCGAGACCGGCACGCTCCATGTCGCCAGCCTCGTTGACGCCGTGGACGCGGTCGTGCTCTCCGGCGGCTCGGTCTTCGGTCTCGATGCGGCGGGAGGCGCCGTGGCACGGCTGGCCGAAGAAGGGCGGGGATTTCCCACCTCCGCCGGCAGGATTCCGGTGGTGCCCGCGGCCATCCTCTTCGACCTCGCAAACGGCGGCGACAAGGCCTGGGGCCGTCAGTCTCCCTACCCTGATCTGGGTTACCGGGCGGTCCAGGCGGCGGCGCAGCGTTTCGAACTGGGCAACGCCGGCGCCGGTCTCGGCGCCAGTGCCGGAATCCTCAAAGGAGGAACGGGGAGCGCCTCGGCGGTCACCGACAGCGGTCTCCAGGTCGGAGCCCTCGTTGCGGTCAACGCTGTCGGATCGACGGTGATCCCCGGCACCTCGACGCTCTGGGCGGCACTCTTCGAACAGGCCGGCGAGATGGGGATGGCGCCACGCTCGCTGCCCGACCGGTCCGATGGACCTCGATGACAAGTTCAAGGGCTTCGCCGGCGAAAACACCACCATTGGCGTTGTTGCGACCAATGCGACTCTCGACAAGGGAGCGCTCAATCGCATCGCCATCATGGCCCATGACGGGCTGGCCCGCGCCATCCGTCCCGTTCACACACCCTTCGACGGCGACACCTTGTTCGCGCTCGCCACGGCGAGGCACCCCGACGACCATCGATCCCGTCACGCTCGCACGCCTGGGCTCGATGGCGTCTGACTGCGTGACGAGGGCGACCGGAAGGGCCATGGTAGCGGCCCTGACCCTTGACGGCATGACGAGCTACAGCGACTGGAGGGATGGCAGGTGCCAACAGCAGTGATCACGGGGGCAAGCCGGGGGATCGGCCTCGAACTGGCGAGGCAGTACCTCGCCGACGGCTGGCTGGTCCATGCCGGGGCCCGCCGGCCCGATGACGCCCCGGGGCTTTCGGAACTGGCCTCTCCGCGACTTGTCGTCCACCGGCTCGACGTGACGCGCGGCGAGGATGCGGCCTCCCTTGCCACCTCGCTCGACGGGGCACCGGTCGACCTCCTCGTCAACAACGCCGGTATCTGGTTCGGTGACGACGAACTCTATGGCCGGTTCAGCGATGAGGCATGGATCGAGCAGTTCCGGGTCCACGTCTTCGGCACCATGACCATGGTGGCCGCTCTGCAGGACAACGTCGCGGCGAGCGAAGGGCGCACCATCATCAACATCTCGAGCGGCAGCGGCAGCTTTGGCTGGCAGGCCAAGTCGCCCGACTACCCCTACAACTCCTCGAAGGCGGCGCTCAACATGCTGGCGCGGGGGCTGGCGGTGGATCTCCGGGCGAAAGGGATCATCGTCGTGAACTTCTCACCGGGGTTCGTTTCCACCGACATGACGGGCCATGACGCGGATCTCGATCCCGCCACCAGCGTTGCCGGCATGCGCCAGGTCATCGCCGGTCTCGATCAGCTGCCGCCAGCGGCTCGTTCCTGCGCTACAACGGCGAGGCCATGCCATGGTGAAGACGGTCCTCATCACCGGAGCAAGCCGCGGCATCGGCCTCGAGTTCACAGGTCAGTATGCGACCGCTGGCTGGCAAGTCCACGCCTGCTGCCGCCGTCCGGGCGACGTCTCCTTCGACCATGGCGTCAACGTTCATGCGCTCGATGTCACCGACCAGGCGTCGATCGACGCCCTCGCCTCATCCCTCGACGGCACGGCCATCGATCTTCTCATCAACAACGCCGCAATCTTCGGCGGCCCTCACCAGGGCGTCGGTGACACATCCAACGACAATTGGGAGCTTGTAATGCGCACCAACGTCATCGCTCCCTTCAGGGTGACCGACGCGCTGAGGGGGCATCTTGCCCGGGCGTCCCAGCCCATTGTCGTGCACATCTCGAGTCTCGCCGGATCCATCGCCGACAACCGTTCCGGATTTTGTCCGGTGTTGGCGGCAATCCTGCCGTGGCACTGCTTGAACTTGCGTCCGGAACCGCAGGGGCAGCGTTCGTTGCGCCCTACCCGGCCCCACGTCGCCGGATCGGCGGGGTTGCGGTCGCTCTGCCTGACGCGGCGCATCGAGGCCGGCATCGGCCGCCAGCTGCTGCGTCCGGATGACGGCATCTCCGAAACACCGCGCGCTTCCTGCATGCGCCGCCGCGCCTCCTCCTGGCGCTGCGCCTCCATCTCCGCCGACGAGCGGATCTCGACCCTCATCAGGAGCTGGGTGACCGATTCGCGCACGGAATCCAGCAAATCGTCGAACAGGTTGAAGGCCTCCCGCTGGTACTCCCGCAGCGGATCCCGCTGTGCATAGCTTCTCAGCCCGACTGACTGCCTCAGGTGATCGAGAGCCAGCAGGTGGTCACGCCATTTCTGGTCGATGACCTGAAGGAGCAGGCTCTTCTCGGCGATTCTCATCACCTCCGGCGTGAACTCCTCCTCCTTGCGGTTCATGGCCCCGTCGGCGGCGCCGAGAATGCGGTCGAGCACCTCCTCCTCGGCCATGCCTTCCTCGGCCGCCCAGTCGGTGACCGGAAGATCGAGCCCGAGAATGCGCCGGACGTCGTTCCCGAGACCCTCGATGTCCCAGTGTTCGGGGTAGGTGTCGGCGGGAATGGCGCGATTCACGCAGTCCTCGACGACTTCCCGGCGCATGTCCGTGATGGTTTCGGCGACTTCGCTCGCAGCCATCAGGTCGCGGCGCTGCTCGTAGATCACCTTGCGCTGGTCGTTCATGACGTTGTCGAAGCGCAGCAGCGTCTTGCGGATCTCGAAGTTGCGCGCCTCGACCTTGCCCTGAGCCCTCTCGATCGCCTTGTTGACCCAGGAATGGGCAATCGCCTCGCCCTCCTCGAGACCGAGCTTCTGGAGCATGGTATCGAGCTTGTCGGACCCGAAGATGCGCATCAGGTCATCTTCCAGGGACAGCAGGAAGGTTGACGCTCCCGGATCGCCCTGACGACCCGAACGGCCGCGCAGCTGGTTGTCGATGCGCCGGCTCTCGTGGCGTTCCGTGCCGACAATGTAGAGTCCGCCGGCCTCGAGGACCCGGTCACGCTCGCCGGCGACCTCCGCGCGGATCTCCTCTTCCCGGCGCTGGCGTTCCGCTTCGTCGGCGATGTCGGCGAGTTCCTGGCCGATACGCGCGTCGGCATTGCCGCCAAGCTGGATGTCGGTGCCCCTGCCCGCCATGTTCGTGGCGATGGTCACGCCGCCAAATCGTCCGGCCTGGGCGATGATGGCGGCTTCCTGCTCGTGGTAGCGGGCGTTCAGCACGTGGTGGTCGATCTTTTTCTTCTTCAGCTGGGCCGAGATCAGCTCCGACTTCTCGATCGACACGGTGCCGACGAGAACCGGTTGCCCGCGCTCGTGGCAGTCCTCGATCAGGCTGATGATCGCATCGTGCTTCTCGGCAACCGTGCGATAGACCTCGTCGTCGCCATCGGCGCGGATCATCGGCCGATGCGTCGGGATCTCGAGAACCTCGAGTCCGTAGATCTCGGCAAACTCGCCAGCCTCGGTCATCGCCGTGCCGGTCATGCCGGCCAGCTTGTCGTAGAGGCGGAAGTAGTTCTGGAAGGTGATGGAGGCCAGCGTCTGGTTCTCGGTCTGGATGGGCACCCGCTCCTTGGCCTCGAGGGCCTGGTGCAGGCCATCCGAGTAACGGCGGCCTTCCATCATGCGCCCGGTGAACTCGTCGATGATGATGACCTTGCCGTCCTTGACGATGTAATCGACGTCCCTGGTGAAGAGCTTGTGGGCGCGCAGCGCCTGGTTCAGGTGGTGCACGAGCGTGACGTTCTGGACGTCGTAGAGCGAGCCTTCCTCCATCAGGCCGGCGTCCTTCAACAGGGTCTCGACGGCATCGGAGCCCTCGTCGGTGAACGTCACGGCGCGGCGCTTCTCGTCCTTCTCGAAGGCGTCGTCGGGAAGACGGGGGATCAGCACATCCACCTTGCGGTAGACGTCCGACGTGTCCTGGGTCGGGCCGGAGATCACCAGGGGCGTCCTCGCCTCGTCCACCAGGATGCTGTCGATCTCGTCGACGATGGCGTAGTTCTGCCCGCGCTGGACCATGGTCTCCAGGGAGAACTTCATGTTGTCGCGCAGGTAATCGAAGCCGAATTCGTTGTTGGTGCCATAGGTGACGTCGCAGGCGTACTGCTCCTTGCGATCGGCATCCGACAGGCCCGAGACGATGCACCCCACACTCAGTCCCAGGAAGCGGTAGATCTCGCCCATCCAGTCGGCATCGCGGCGCGCCAGGTAGTCGTTCACCGTCACCACGTGAACACCCTTGCCATCGAGGGCATTGAGATAGACCGGGAGCGTCGCCACGAGGGTCTTTCCCTCGCCGGTCTTCATCTCGGCGATCTTGCCGTCGTGAAGCACCATGCCGCCCTGGATCTGGACGTCGAAATGGCGCTGGCCCAGGGTTCTCTTCGCCGCCTCGCGCACGGTCGCGAAGGCCTCGACGAGAAGATCGTCCCTGCGGGCGCCGTCGGCGAGACGCTGGCGGAACTCCTCGGTGCGGCCGGCGAGTTCGGCGTCGGCGAGCGCCTCCATCTCCGCTTCGAGCGCGTTGATACGGTCGACGGTCTTGCCGAGCTTCTTGATGATACGCGAATTGGCCGACCCGAAGAGCCGGTTCGCGAAGTTGCCAAGCATGGGAACCGTCTGCCTTCCGCCCTCAAATCTGGCGTCGTTCTTCTCTGAAACAGATAGGTCCGCGGTCAAAAACTGTCAATGTCGCCGGCATCGGCGCCGCGACGCCTGTCGACCTTGTGCCGGTTCGCAAGATGTGGTCTCTGCGCGCATGAACACTCTCTTCCGCACCCTCGCCTTCCTGCTCGTGACCGCGCCCGCGTTCGCCAGCGACCCGGTCGCCCGGATCAACGGCGACGAGATTTCCAGAGCCGATGTCGATGCCTTCGTGGCAGGTCTTCCGCCCGACGTGGCGGCCACTCCTCCCGCAGACCTGTGGATGCCGGTGATCGAGAGAATGATCAACGATCGCCTGTTCGTCGAGGAAGCGCGGCGGCTCGGCATCCAGGACACCGCCGGATTTCTCGCCGAGCGCGCACGTCTCGAAGAGGACCTGCTGCGGCGTTTCTATGCCGAATCGCTCGTCGCCCGGGCCGTCACGCAGGAGACCGTGGGCCAGGCCTACGACGCATGGGCCGCCAGCGTGACGGCCCAAGGCCTTCCGCTCGAAGTCCATGCCAGTCACATCCTCGTTGCCACGTTCGACGAGGCGCAGGCGATCGCCCTCATGGCCCGGCAGGGCGAGGACTTTGCGGAACTGGCGCGAAGCCATTCGACCGGTCCGACAGGCCCGGCGGGCGGCGACCTCGGCTGGTTCGGGGCAGGCATGATGGTTGCCGAGTTCGAGGAGGCTGCCTGGGCTCTCGCTCCAGGCGAGGTCTCCGATCCGGTGGAGACGAGGTTCGGATGGCACGTCATCAAGGTCCACGACCGGCGAACCACGCACGTGCCCACGCGTGGCGAGGTGGAAGGAACTCTCCGCCAGGAGCTCGCCCGCCAGGCCATTGCCAACGACCTGCAGCGCCTCCGGTCGACGGCCACCATCGAGATCCTGACAGCGGTACCGCCGGACGACTTCGGAGGCGACGAATGAGCAGCCAGACGGACATCTCCCCCTTCGCTCCGGAGCAATTCCCGGTCATGCACCGGGTGCCGGGCGTGCGCCTTGGAGCCGGCCGCTGCGGAATCAGGCACTCGGACACCAAGCTCGACCTCATGGTGGCGGCGTTCGATCGACCCGCCGCCGTTGCCGGCGTCTTCACCAAGTCGAGCACCGCCGGCGCCCCGGTCCAGTGGTGCCGCAAGCATCTCGCCCGCGGCATCGCGAGAGGGCTCGTCGTCAATTCCGGCAACGCCAATGTCTTTACCGGAAAGGCGGGACGCGACGCCGTGGAAGCGATGGCCGGGCGAACGGCGGCACTCGTCGGCGCGGAGCCTCACGAGATCTTCGTTGCCTCCACCGGCGTCATCGGCGAGACGCTGCCTGTGTCCGCCGTCGTCAAGGCCCTTCCCCGAATCACGGCCTCGCTCGACGCCGACTCCTGGCACGACGCCGCCCAGGCGATCATGACCACCGACACCTTTCCCAAGGGCGCGTCGGTCATGACCTCGATAGCCGGAACCCCGGTGACGATCACCGGGATGGCCAAGGGCTCCGGCATGATTGCGCCAAACATGGCGACGATGCTGGCCTACGTGTTCACCGATGCGACACTCCCGGCCGCCGTTCTCCAGCCCCTGCTCGCGTCGGCTGCCGACCGCTCCTTCAACGCCATCACCGTCGACAGCGACACCTCGACCAGCGACACGCTGCAGCTCTTTGCCACGGGCCAGGCCCGGCACCCGGCCATCACCGACCGGCGGGATCCGCACCTGAAGGCCTTCCGCGAGGCGCTTGATGCCCTCTGCCTCGATCTCGCGCATCAGGTGGTCAAGGACGGCGAAGGGGCGCAGAAGTTCGTCGAGATCCGCATCACGGGCGCGAAGTCGGCCAAGGCGGCACGCACCATCGGTCTCGCCATTGCGAATTCACCGCTGGTCAAGACCGCCATTGCCGGAGGCGACGCCAACTGGGGCCGCATCGTCATGGCGGTGGGCAAGTCCGGAGAACCGATCGCCGAGACCGACCTCGACATCCACGTAGGCGGCCACGCCGTCGCCCTCGACGGCGCACCGCCACCGGGCTACGACGAGACCCCCGTCGCCCGCCACATGGCGGGCCGCGAGGTCCTTATCGAGGTCGCCGTCGGCAAGGGTCGCGGCAAGGCAACGGTCTGGACCTGCGATTTCACGCGCCGCTACATCGAGATCAACGCCGACTACCGCAGCTGACGCGAACCGTTTTCCGCCACGCACGACAGGGACGGCACCGTCTTCGAATGTCTGTGTCTCTTCTGGACCTCAGGCGGCTGCGAGAAGCGATGCCAGTTCTCCCAAGGCCTGGTTCGGCCGTTGATACGTCGCCGCGCCTTCGCTCGGACGGGTTCAGCAGTTCGATAAACTCAGTCGCAGACAGCACCTTTGCCCCGGAACCGACCATTGGGCCGAGGTTCCGGTGCCGATCGCCCGCAGAAGACCACCGCCTCTATCGATCTGGTGACGGATGCTAACCGTCCAGTTCGCGCCAGATGTTTCGCACCAAATCCTTGATCATCAATGCCTCTTCCCACCGGTCAGACAGTTCCTCGCCATCAGGACCCGATATCGCGTACTCCTTTGGCCCCAACTCGCACAGGAAGTTGAGAGTATCGTCAGGTCCCGACCGTTTCCGCCACGACTCGAATCCCCGTCTCCACCAGGCCAGAAACAGTTCGAACCACTCGCGATGATGCGGGAAGGAGATCTGAATCTGCACCTGTTCGCGCGATGCGACCCGACCCTGAAAACTCTCTGAGCGGTCAAGAACCTGCTGAATCTGGCCATGAACAATGTCATCTATTGGCCAGGAGAACTCGCGGCCGACAACGAAATGCGACAAGTCGGCGCACATTCGCATCCGGGGCACGGCATCCATCAACTGGAGCGTGTAGAGCATGTCCGTTGTGATGCAGTCCCTATGCGTCTCGATCGTGACATCGACGCCGGCTCGCTCGCAATCGTCCAGCCAGCGATTGATGTACTCCGCGCCCTCCGCGACGGTGAATGGGTAGACTTGGCCGATGATGTTGAGATGCCGGGAGTTTAGATCTTGAGCCAGTTCGATCGCCGGCCCCAGATCGTCCACCCCCTTGGGAAACGCCGTTACGGTTGACGCGAGCCCAAACTCCCGAAGCAACGGTCCGATGCCTTCGCCGCTCGGATCTCCATAGACGATGTCGATACCGTCATATCCTGCGTGAGAAATCATCCGCACCTTGGTGTCGAGCGACCACTCGTCGACCTTCGCACTGCGTCGCTCCATAGCCCAGAGTGATTGAAAGACTTCGAGTTCTTGCGCCATCTCCACCTCAATTCTGATCCGGCAAACCTCGTTGGATCGCGCCATTGTACGTCTTGAGGTCAACCAGCGCTCCTGCCTGCGAGATATCAGAATGCGTTGCAATGAACCCGCATGAGGTCATGCAGGATCTAAGGTCGGATCTGGTGTGCGGATGAGTTGAACCGTGCGGCGAGCCTCTGCCAAGATCGTTTCTCGCAAACTCGATTTCAGCAAGAGACTCGAGCTTGCTCCTGCCCGAGGACTGCTCTGAACATGTCAAGGACAGCGTCCGGTGCCGGATCGCCGTAACCCGGGAGATCCAGATCGCGTGTGCCGCGGGACGGCTCATCGAACCATGCTGTCAGCAACATGGCCCCCTTCAGCACGAAACGGTCGGCGTACGAGGACTGCGTGAGCCGGTAGAGCAGGCGCTCGATCGCATAGTGCGTCAGGACCAGATCGAAGTTTTGACCCTTCTCCTTGCTGATTCTGAGGAGGCGAGCCCGGACCGAGGCCCCGATACTATTGATTCTAGGCATTGGCGGTGAGCGCCTCGAGGTACGGGCGGACCACTGTGGCGACACCGCCGCGCTCCGCGTGCCGGCCAATCTCGGCGGGGCTTGCCTTTCGTTGCCGGAGTGCCTCCTGTAGACCTTCCAGCGCCACCGCCTGTCCGATCTTCCGGCGATGCCTGAAGCAGTCGGCGATCGTCTTGGCGACGCCGAAGACCTTCACGGGAACATTCTCGATGTGCACGGTGAGGACGTCGTCGGCGAGAAGCGCATCCGTAAACCGCACGATCCGCATGGCCGGCCTTCCCTCCTTCGGCATCCAGTCCCTGGTGCCGATCGCCATCCAGACTGCGCGCGGGAGTTGATCGGTCAGCTCGTGGTAGGCCAGCGCCGACACCAGGCAGACGACACCCTTGGGAACGCGTTTTGTGGCTTCCGCCAGACTGTGGTTGGCGTCGAGCGGCGCATCAGGCAGTTGGTAGAGCCCGCGCGCGAGTCGGTTCACGTCACCGGTGCGGACCATTCTGCCGATCGTGGCCGCGGTAATGCCGGCATCCGTGAACTCCGACAGGCGCGCGATTCCCTTCACCCGAAGAAGATCGATCGCCTGTTCGCGTTGCGTGCCAGTCCTCGCCATCGATATCAAACCACGGAATAACGAATACATGTTCCGAGATTTTGTATCACTTATCTCAAGCTCGGACAAATGTCGGTCACGCAGATTAACCGAGAGAAACCGGAGCCGCAGCCGAGGGAAAGTGATCCAGCCGGACACAAACGCTTTGTAGCCGCTGACAAGGGATTAACCTTGCAAATCCGGTACGCTGCGTTGGATTTGCAAGGTTAATCCCGAGTTGGTAGTGCCTCGCGCATATTGTAAGGGACGCGTGGTTCAGCTTGCTGACGCTCTCCGGATCCAAGTGTCGCCGGCCTCCGCAGGAGCGGCCTTGGCATTCGGAACGTTCCTCTGTTTGGCGTACGTGAACAACCAGTTTTCGTCGCACTGGATCAAGGTCAAGAGAAATGGGGGCAACGACCACTGCCCCCTCTGTTCTCAAAAGTCACTCTCGCCGCTAAGCGGCCACTTGGTGCGGTTGCCAGCCTTCTTCTGTGTCTTCGAAGCTCAACTCGTCGCCAGTCATATCGTCGAGCCTGGAGAGTTGTTCGAGCATCTCCTTGACTCCCTCATTCTCCCCAACATGTTCGATGTAGATAAGCCTCAGCAGGCGTTCAGCCGCTCCGTCGATCTTGGATTGTTCTTTCTCCCAGCGAGCGATGCTCTGGCCGTTCTTGCCGAGAGTCATGCCCAGCACTGTTTGAGACAGTCCGAGCTCATGCCTCAGGAACCGAATCTCCCTCCCGTTCAGGGATTTCTTTTCAAAGACGAGATACCCGCCGATCGCGCGATGCAGATTATCGATGTTCTCAATATGCACCGCCTTGCCATGCGGTGTTTCCGAGTATCGGAAGCCGTTTAGCAGGTAGACATTGTCGAGTCCGCACTCGCGATAGTGATATCTTCCCATTGGTCCTCTTTCTCTAAATGTTGTGGATCTAGATGACCGTGACAACGGTGAGGGTCTTGTCGCCCTCCTTTATTGCCACGACGACCCGAGTGATCCGTCCGGCGCTGCGCTTTCTCAGACTCACCTTCCAGTCCCCGTATTCATCCAGCGTTGGCTTGCTGATGATCTTGCCGTTTCGAAGCGTATCAAGCGCTTGGCGCATGGTGACGTTCCTGTCTCTCATCCTCGCGTGCGCATGACTGGACCATCCAATCCTGTCGGAGTCGGTCACCGCTTCACGAATGATGCTCTGAGCCGCCTCCTTAGACATCATGGATTGACCTGCCCTGGCCTCGAGGATCGTGGGTTATTCTCGAGGTCAGGAACCCTTTGAGTACAGAGCCACATCGAGGAGGGCAGGTCATGGTCGAGTATAACGCATTCGTTGGTCTGGACGTCCACAAGGAGACGATCGCGGTGGCGGTTGCGGTGCCGGGTCGAGAGGATCCGGTGTACCGGGGCGAGATCTCCAACAAGCGTTCATCGTTGCGTCGCCTGGTTGGCAAGCTGAGTTCGCATGGCGAAGTGTTGAGCTTCGCTTATGAGGCCGGTCCCTGCGGCTATGGGGTGTACCGGGAGCTTGTGGCGACGGGCCACGACTGCATGGTGGTGGCGCCGAGCCTGGTTCCGCGCAAGGCGGGTGACCGGGTGAAGACGGATCGTCGTGACGCGCTGAACCTGGCGCGTCTTCACCGCGCCGGGGAGTTGCGTCGGGTGTGGGTTCCCGACGCCGATCAGGAGGCGATGCGAGACCTGACGCGGGCGCGCGAGGACATGAAGGCGATCGAGCTCAAGGCCAGGCAGCGCCTGGGAGCGTTCCTGCTACGCCACGAGCGGATCTACGCGGGTCGCAGCCGCTGGACGCAGGCGCACTTCCGCTGGCTGGAGGAGCAGTCCTTCGAGCATCCGATGCAGCAGGTGGTGTTCCAGGAGTACGTGGATGCGGTGCTGGACGCCCAGCGCCGGGTGGCGGGCCTGGACGAACAGATCCACCAGGCTGTCGCCACGTGGTCGTTGCGTCCTTTGGTGGAGGCCTTGATCAGCCTGCGCGGCGTCAACGTTCTCACCGCGGTGACGGTGCTGGCCGAACTCGGCGACCTGACGCGCTTCGACAGCCCCCGTCAACTGATGAGCCATCTCGGCCTGGTGCCCAGCGAGCACTCCTCAGGCGCACGGCGGCGGCGGAGTGGAATCACCAAGACCGGCAACGGCCACGTGCGCCGCGTGCTCGTCGAGGCCGCCTGGAGCTATCGCTTCGCGGCCCGCAAGACGGCCCATCTCCAGCGCAAGGCCGCCTCGGCCCCGCCCCGGGTCCAGGCCCTCGCCTGGGCTGCCCAGAAACGCCTGTGCGGCCGCTACCGGCGGCTCTCCCATGCCGGCAAGGCGCACTGCCAGGTGACCACCGCCGTGGCCCGCGAGCTGGCCGGCTTCATATGGGCCATCGCCTGCGAGATGGCTGGCCGTCCCCACGGCAGTCGTGCCCTGACCTGAATGCCGCAGATCCTGAAACAACCCACAACTCTGCCTGGCAAGGCAACCAACAAAGGACGATCAGGCATGACGGGTGCGGAACGCGGGTGGTCGGTGAGGAGAACCCTCGTTCTGCCTATGCGCGGCGAACCGGAACGTTCGTCAACCCGCGTCATTAGACAGAGGCAGCTCCGCGACGAAGTGAAGTCAGGTGGTAACCAACCCACGGATATCAGAGTGATCCACCGTCGCAGCAAGCCGCCCGCGGTCCGCTCCCGTCATGCCAAAAGGAGGTCGGGATAGAAACGGACCGAGCCGGTATAGACAGGTCAATACATATCAGTCAGTGTCTTCGGAAACGGTATGATTTCAGCAGTCATACATCTATCAATATGATAGGTACGATCCGACTGTCAACCACCGAGTTATCACGCTTTTCGTGACCAACGAGTCCGTGCGGCTGTCTGCGCTCTCTCTCCGCCGCTCTGGAGACATCCTTGAGGCACGCGCCTTGCCGTCGTCACCGAACTCCTCCTCGCGCTGACAGCGATTTCCATGACGCGGACGGCGTTGCCGATCACGTCAGCGGGACGCTTCTGCCCCTTCGGGCCTCCAGGAATCGGAGGGCGCTTCCTGCGGCGCGGGTGCGCCGCCGTCACGTAGAACCTTGGCCAGCTTCTTGAACACGTTTGGATGGCCGCGCTTTCGCCTTTCATCGGCGTGCACAGTGGTGTGTAAGTCGGGTACATCGTTCGATGCGATGTGGATGCTGTCTCTGGCTTCGTCGTACCAAATGCCCACCTCAAGGTAGATGGCGTTCCCAGGCTTGCTCTTGCGCATGGACCCTCGCAATGCTTCCCGCCAAGCATACAGGAAGGGAGAGTTCCTTCTGAAGTTGGAGCTCCCGGGCACCACCATAGTGGCAGGCTGACGCGGCGGCCGCGGAGGGGTCCCGGGCATTCCCGCATCTTGTGTCGTTTGTGAGCCGATGCCAGCATGATGAAGGGGTGACGTTGGGGATGGCGGCATGGATTGGGTTCACGGTCGGAAGGTGCTGCCTCTGCCCGGAGCGAACTTCGGCAGGCTGATCGACGTCGATGACGCCGAGACGTTTGTAGGCGCGGTCGAGCAGACGCCTGACGTGCTGCCCGCCCTGCTCTGCGAGGCCGGCGGACTCCTTGTCCTGAAGGGCATGGGGGCGATTTCCGGCGAGCCTGAACTCCTGGTGCGGCTGAGCCACCCTTTCGGTAGCGAGGTCGAGGACTATGCGGTGACCTCGAATCGCCACAACCTCCTGCATCCGGCATCGAGCCAGATCATCCGCATCTCGAACCGGCCGCCGATGAACTTCGAGCCGCCCGAGCCCCCGGATCCGCCACGCACCGCTGACGGTGGACTTCCGGTCCGTTTTCCGCACCGGCGCGGCTGGCACACCGATCAGAGCTTCCGCCGCCCGCCACCCGATATCTCGCTCTTCTATGCCCACGAACCGGCACCCCGGGATCAGGGCCAGACGCTCTATGCCGACGGAACGGGCGCCTGGGAACGGCTGGACGACGAGCTTGCCGCCATCGCCGAAAACCTCGTCGGCATTCACGTCGCGCCCTTCAAGGGGCACGGCGAGGACGACGCCCGCGAAGGGCGCGAACCACAGGTCCTCAACGAGCGCGACGGGCCCCAGCCCCAACCGGTGGTGCGCGTCCACCCGGTCAGCGGCCGCAAGGCGCTCTACCTGTGCGAGCGCGAACAGATGGACTGGATCAACGGACCCTTCGCCGGCATGGAGCCCGGGGTGAAGGGCGAGGCGGCACGGCTTCTCTACCGCCTGATGCATCATTTCACGCAGCCTGCCCTCACCTATGCCCATCACTGGGACCAGGGGGATCTCGTGGTCTACGACAACAGGTGCACGATCCACTCGGCCACCTGGTTCGATGCCACGAAACACAACCGCGACATGTGGCGCACCACCGTGTGGGGCAACCCCGGACCGTTCTACGACGGCGAGGCGCGGAGCTGGGAGGGCGGCGCCGCTAGAGGCTGATCGTCAGGCCGCCATCGACGGTGAGAACGTGGCCGTTGACGTAAGACGCCGCATCGCAGGCAAGGTAGAGCGCCGCCCAGCCGATGTCCTCGGGCTCTCCCCAGCGTCCCGCAGGGGTCTTGTCCCTGATTGAGTTGAAGAATTCAGGGTTGTCGTGAAGGGGTTTCGTGAGGTCCGTGACGATGTAGCCCGGCGCGATGGCGTTCACGGTGATCCCGTGCGGTCCCAGTTCCGTCGCCATGACGCGAACGAGGGCGTTCATGCCCCCCTTGGCCGCTCCGTAGGCCGGCACGTGCTCCCTGCCGATCGAGGCGATGATCGACGAGACGAAGATGATGCGCCCACGGGACTGTTCGACCATGTGCCGCGCCACCTCCTGGGAGAGGCGAAAACCGGCGGAAAGATGCACGTCCAGCGTGCGCTGCCAGTCGTCGAAACCATGCTCGAGAAACGGCACGCGCATGCTGTGACCGGCGTTGTGGACAAGGATGTCGATGGATCCCTGGCACTCGCGAAACTCCTCGATCCCCTGGAGAGCCGCGTCGGTGTCGCTGACGTCGAAGACCAGATCGTGCGCCTCGATACCGGCCTTGCCCAGTTCGCGGGCTGCCCCCTTTGTCGTGAGCGGATCGCGGCCGTTGATGCCGACGACCGCACCCGCTTCACCGAGGGTCCGGGCAATGGCGTAGCCGAGGCCACGCGTCGAGCCCGTGATCACGGCGGTCCGTCCTGCCAGGGAGAAGGGATGGGTCATGGCCGGCGTTTCCTGATGCGTTGGTCTGACAGCGTATCGTTCCCTCACGGGTCCGCAATCGGCCTGCGCGGAACGATGAGGGCGTCGGCAACGGTGCACCCCTCGCCTTCGCCGTGGACGATGATGGGGTTGATGTCGATTCCCTCGAGCCATGGCTCGTGCGCTGCGGCAAACTCCGACAGGGCTCCCAGGGTGGCGATGAGGGCAGCCCGGTCCGCCGGCGGCGCGCCACGCCACCCTGCGAGCATCTGACCCAGACGGCGGCCGCCGACCAGTGCCGCGAGCTCGTCATCCGTTGCCGGGACACACGCCAGGGCGACCTCGTCCACGAGTTCGGCCAGAACGCCCCCCGGTCCCACCGCCAGCATGAGGCCGAAGGAAGGGTCGCGGGCGATCCCGGCGATGATCTCGACGCCCGGCGATGCCATCTCCTGGACCACGATGGCGGCTTCCGGCAGGCCGGAAAGCCTCTGCTCCAGGTCTTCGAAGGCCTCTTTGACGGCATCGTCGCCGGCAAGGGCGAGTTTGACGAGGCCGTGCTCGCTGCGGTGCGGCAGATGGTCGCCCACCGCCTTCATGGCAACGGGGAGACCCAGGCTTCGGGCGGCCGCGATGGCGTCGCCGGACGTGGCGACGGGGATGCTGCGGGTGACCTTCATTCCGGCGCCGTCGAGAAGGCGCTTTGCATCGAGTTCGTGAACGGAGGGCCGCGAGGTCCAGTCCGGTTGCTGTCTGGTTGGCGGGATGTGTGCGGAGCATCGTCGAGAAGATTCGCTCCACGCGGCATGGCGGGTGATGGCGCCCAGCCCCTGGGCCACACCGCTGATGGTCGCGATGCCCTCGTCGAGCAGCTCGCTCACCTGGCTCGTTCGCATGACCCCGTGCCGCGCCGACATGAGGTAGAACGGCAGGGAGGCGTTCCGGTGGGCGTAGATGAGGGCCGGGGTGATGGCCTCGTCCTGTCCCTCGTACTCCACGGCCTGGTTGTCGTTGTTGTCGAGCAGGACCACCACCGCGTCATAGGCGCCCGAGATCGAGGTCTCCCGCATCGCCACCTGGAAGTTGCCGGCAAAGTCGCCCTGCCCCCAGACGTCGACCGGGTTCCCGTCCCCGGTGATTGATCCGACCTTGGCTGCGATCACCTGCCGCGCGGCCTGAGGCAGGGGCGGAAGATTGAGGTCCGCGCCCTCGGCCAGATCGAGTGCGAGACCGGCATGACCGCCGGAACCGGTGATGACGGCGAGCCGGTCGCCCGCGGGTCGGCGCCCGGACTGGCAGACCGCCAGCACTTCCACCATCTCCTCGAGGTCATGCACCTCGATGGCGCGATGTGCCTTCAACACCGCGGAGAGAACCCGCGATTCACCGGCGAGGCCGCCGGTGTGGGTCTCGACGGCTGCCGCCGCCCGGGCCGACTTGCCGACCTTGAGCACGACGACCGGCTTGCCGGCGTCGTGGGCGCGATCGAGCGCGGCAACAAACCTCTCCGGTTCGCGCACGGCTTCGGCAAAGAGCGCGATGACCCCGGTCCCCGGATCGTCGACGAGATACTCGATATAGCGGGCGGCCGTCGTGGCCGCCTCGTTGCCGCTCGAGATGACATGGCTGAACCCGAAACGCCTGGTGTCCGACAGGAAGCCGATGGAGACGGAGCCGCTCTGCGAGATGACACCGACATTGCCGACAAGGCGGGCCGGGTCCACCACGTCCATCATGAAGAGCGAGCTCCTGTTGTGAAGGCTCATGGTCCCCATGCAGTTGGGCCCGCAGAGCGCAACACCGGCATCAGCACACATGGCAACGAGCGCCCGCTGGTCCTCCGCACCCTTCCCGCCGGCCTCGGCGAAGGCGCCGGAATAGATCACGATCGCTCCGGCGCCCCGTGCCACCGCCTTTTCGGCCTCGCCCATCACCCGGTCCCGCGCGAGGCAGATCGCGACGGCATCGATCTTACCTTCGATGTCCCGGATATCGGCGTGGCAGGCGTGGCCCAGGACGGTCTCGTTGCGCGGATGGACGGGGAGAATCCTGCCCCTGAAGCCCAGGGTATCGAGCGAGCGGATGATGGTGCGCCCCAGGGACGGGCGCTCCGTGGCTCCGACAACGGCAATCGAGGACGGCGCCAGCAGGCGATCGAGGGCCATATCGCTCATCCCCACCATCTCTCCCCAAGAAATCCGGACCGTCGTTAATTCCCTGCGTGGCCGGGGTCAACACCCGCTTGAAGACGCTTGTGCCGGCTTCTAACGTGTGCGCTCTCCAGTGGCCGGGGGTCGGCGTGACCGAGGACATCGAGCGATTTCGCGAAGAGGTGCGCGCGTTCATCCGCGAAGCGCTCCCCGATGACCTCAGGCGCAAGGTGAGGCGCGAACACGCCGGTCTGACACCCGCCGATACCAGTCGCTGGATGCGTATCCTCCATGGGCGCGGCTGGAGCTGTCCCTCCTGGCCTGTCGAACACGGCGGCCCCGGATGGTCCTTCGAGCAGCAGTATGTCTTCGAAAGGGAGCTGGCCCTCAACGACGCTCCGCCCGTCAGTGTCTTTTCCGCCGGCATGGTGGGACCGGCGCTGATCGAGTTCGGAACCAGCGAACAGAAGGAGCGCTTTCTGCCCGGTCTCGCCAACGGCAACATCGTCCTCTGCCAGGGGTACTCCGAACCGGACGCGGGGTCGGACCTGGCATCGCTGAAGTGCCGGGCGGACCGTGATGGCGACGACTACGTCATCAACGGGTCCAAGATCTGGACCAGCGACGCCACCTGGGCCAACTGGATGTTCGGTCTCTTCCGGACGGACTCTTCCGGACGCAAGCAGCATGGCATCACGCTTCTCCTGGTCGACATGGCCACACCGGGCCTTTCCGTGCGGCCCATCCTCACGTTCGAGGGAGGCGACGAACTCAACCAGGTGTTCTTCGAGAATGTCCGGGTGCCGGTCACCAACCGGCTCGGGCCGGAACATGAAGGATGGTCGATCGGCAAGTACATTCTCGGCCTCGAACGGATCGGATCGGCCGAGGTCAGCCGGACCACGGCCATGCTGGGCCGCTTGAGGGAGATCGCCGCCCAGGAACCCTTGCGGGACGGATATCTGATCGATGACGCCGACTTCTCACGCAAACTGGTGCGTGCCGAGATCGCCCTGCGCCAGGTCGAACTGACGGAGCGGCGGTTCCTCTTCGGTCAGGACGACGCGGGCGCCGAGGCGTCCCTGCTCAAGATCAAGGGCACCGAGGTGCAGCAGCAGGTCATCTCTCTCATGGTCGAGGCCCTTGGCCCTTATGGCCAGCTGGATCCCCAGGACATGTCCGCACGCGACAACGCGCCGTTGCCCGACGCGGCGCATCATGCGGCAAAGACGTGCTTCAACCTGCGCAAGTCGACGATCTGGGGCGGATCGAGCGAGGTCCTCAAGAACATCATCGCCAGGAGCGTTCTGGACCTCAGGTCATGACTCAGGGCCTCACCGAAGACCAGAAGACGTTCGCCGACAGCCTGGACCGGCTGCTCACCGACGCCCTCCCCTTCACCCGCCGCCAGGCAGCAACGGCGGCGCCCGGGGGCTTTGACGAGGATGTCTGGCAACAGCTTGCCGATCTCGGGTGCATGGCGGCTGCCTTCCCCGAGGAGCTTGGCGGGCTGGGCGGTGGACCGGAAGACCTCATGGTCATCGGCGAGAAACTCGGGCGCCACCTGGTGACCGGACCCTTTCTTGGCAGTGTCGTTCTGGGTGGCCATGCCGTGCTGTTCGCGGATTCGGATGCATGGAAGGCTGAACTGTTGCCCGGTGTTGCCGGGGGAACGACGAAGCTCGCACTCGCCTGGACGGAGCGGCAGGCGCGCCACGATCTCCATGACGTCGCCACGAGCGTTGAGCCGGCGAATGGCGGCTGGGTGCTGTCGGGCCGCAAGGATGTCGTTCCGGGCGGCGCCCAGGCCGACGTCATCGTTGTCTCGGCGCGCGTTTCCGGCGACCGGCGGGACCGTGACGGCATCGTCCTCGTTGCCGTGCCGGCCGACGCCCGGGGCGTCGTCAGGCTGGACGAGCGGGCCCATGACGGCAACCGGGTCTCGACGATCCTCCTTGACGGCGTCGAGGTGGACGACACCCGGTTTCTGACGGCCCCCGACGAGGGCCTGGCGGTCCTCGAACGCACGATCGATCACGCCATCGCGTTCGTCTGCGCCGATGCCGCAGGGTCCATGTGGCAGGTCTTCGAGACCACCCTGGAGTATCTCAAGACCCGTCGGCAGTTCGACCGGACGCTGGGGTCGTTCCAGGCGCTCCAGCATCGCCTGGTGGATCTCTACATCGACTGCGAACTCGCCTGGTCGATGGTTCTCGACGCGACCGAGGCCCTCGCGACCCCCCGACGACGCCATGCCGTGTCGTCGGCCAAGGTTGCGGTCGGCGAGTCGGCGCGGCGGGTGGCCGAGGAGGGCGTCCAGCTCCATGGCGGAATCGGCATGACCATGGACGTCCCCGTCGGACATCATCTCAAGCGTGCCGTGGTGATGAACGCCTCGTTCGGCGATGCGGACCATCACCTCGATCTTCTCGCCTCGTCACCAGGTAACCGGGAGTCAAGCCATGTCTGATGCCGTCAGGACCGAGCGCCGCGGAAAGGTCCTCGAGGTCACCCTCGACCGGCCGCCCGTCAATGCCATCGACGACAGGACGTCTATGGAACTCTACCAGGCCTTCCGCACCCTGCAGAACGATGACGAGCTCATGGTGGGCATCGTCACCGGTGCGGGCGAGCGCTGCTTTTCTGCCGGATGGGATCTCAAGGCCGTGGCCGCCGCCGACCGGCTCGACGAGGTCGACGGCGAGGGATCGCCCGGCGGGTTTGCCGGACTGACGGAGTTCTGGGATCTCCACAAGCCGGTCATCGGTGCCGTCAACGGCGTCGCCATCGGCGGCGGTTTCGAGCTGGCGCTCTCCACCGACATCCTGCTCGCCGCCGATCATGTCGAGTTCTGGCTGCCCGAGATGCAGCGCGGTTTCCTGGCGAGTGCCGGCGCCATCCAGCGCCTGCCCCGGCGCATCCCCTACAACGTCGCCATGGACCTCTTCCTGACCGGACGCCACATGGATGCCGCGGAAGCGAAACACTGGGGCCTGGTGAGCGAAGTCCTGCCGGCAGGGGACCTGATGACGCGGGCCCGCGAGTTGGCGAATCAGCTCAGCGAGTCCGCGCCCCTGGCGCTCCAGGGTCTCAAGGCGATCATGCCGGTCGTCATGCCGCTGACCCTCGAGGATGCCATGCAGAGGACGAAGACCGGCAACTCAGGCGTCGACGTCTACGAGAGGATGATGCTCTCCGAGGACGCCATCGAGGGACCACGCGCCTTCGCCGAGAAACGCAAGCCCGAATGGAAGGGACGCTGATCCGGTCTTGTTGCCCGGTGCGGGACTGGAGTATGGTCGCGCACCCCGAACGGAGAGGTGCCGGAGTGGTTGAACGGGGCGGTCTCGAAAACCGTTGTGCGCCTTGCGTACCGAGGGTTCGAATCCCTCCCTCTCCGCCAAGGCATGCAGACATTCTGCGACGTCCCTGACGCCGGGCGGCCCGCGTTCCTGACCAGCCGCGATTCAGGCTGCCTTCAGCCCTTTCGTCGGTACGGCCTTACTGACGTCGGATGTCATCGCCGTGTCGGCGAAGCGGTCCTTCCACTGGCGTGGCGTCAGCTGGGCCACATCCCGGACGGGATGGGTCGCGATCTGCCGCAGGACGTGGACCGAACACGTGCAGGGATCGATACCGTGCAGGCGGCATGTCAACACCAGGCTCTGCAGGATCCCGACAGCTTTCGCGCCCGCATCTCAGCCCATCACCAACATTCGGGTATGGCTCACCCAATTGCAAAACTGAATAGAGTGTTTGCCTCTGGCCAGCTGCGGTAAGAGCAGACCTCGTAGTCGAACATTCCCTAATGCCGATTCGACGATCAACCTACTCAGTCGATCCTAACTTGACGGGCAATTTAGAGAATGAAAGGTGGCTAGGTTGGCGCAGGCGCTGTCGGAAAAACATCGGCCAGATATCGCAAGCATAGCCTCTCTGCAGATGTTCCGTCGAATCGTTTTGGGGTTGTCAAAAAATCGCCGCGCATCCCCTCGACCAATGCGAATACCGTGAGAGAAATGTGTTCCACATCGATGTCGGAGCATCCCAGTTCCTCTGCGCTGGCGCCAATCAACGCATTGAGACGCTCCAGATATTGCCTGTCGAGACCCTTCAGGATTTCCTGAATGGCTTCGTTGTTCAGACCCTGCACTCGGAACATCTGCCAGACGGCGATACGCTCCTGACGCCAGATTTCTTTTCCGAAATGCAGTTTCATGACGGCAACCAGCTGATTCCATGCGCCATCGTCCTGCATGACTGCCTTGTCGACCAGCTTGAAAAAACTTGCGATCAGACTATTGAGAACCTCAATCATGAGATTCTCCCTCGTCTTGAAGTAATAGAAGATCGAACCGCGAGGGGTTCCAGCCCTTCGGCTGATCTCCTCGAAGGTCGTGCGTTCCCAGCCCAGTTCCATCAAGCAGCTCAGCGTGCTCTGGATGATCTGCTTTTCGCGCGGCTTGTATTCTTGCTGCACATGCCTCTCGGCAGCGGCGACGTTTGCCATGTTGGCTCCCATTGCTTCGTCACGTATGTCGGCGACTGATACTGGCCCGGCATGCGTCAAAGGTGAACCGAAAGATGGTGACGCTCAACGCCCTTGGCCACGTGTCCAGGTTTCAAGTTTTCTGTCGAAAAGGCGTCCGCCCGCAAGCGCCGGCAACTCCCTTTTGACCACCCTCTGTGTCGGCGTTCGGGGAAATGATGGCAACACTGTCACAAATCTGGGGACTTTGTGCTTTGCTAGCTGATCAGCGGCGAATGCCAGGGTGTCATCGAGTCCGGCTTCCAGATCGGCGACGGAGCACCCGTCGACTGGAACCAGGATAATCCAGACTTCTTCGCCACGGATTGGGTCAGGGCGGGGAAGGACGGCGCAGTCGAGAACGAGCGGCGCCTGGCGAAACACGCTTTCAACCTCTGTAGCCGAGATGTTCTCTCCGGACCGGCGCACGATGTCCTTCTCACGATTCAGGAAACGAAAGCGCTCGCCCTGCCTCTCCATCCTGTCGCCAGTGCGATACCAGCCATCGTTCGACAGCACCTTCGACGTTTCCGCGGGGGCGTCGTAGTAGCCCTTCATCACGATATCGCTGCGCACCTCCAGTACGCCCTGGCCATCTGCAACGATCTCCCGGCCCTCCGGACCGATGAGGCGCACCTCGACACCGGGAGCGGGATGTCCTACCCAGCCTTCCCCGGGTTCATGCGGGGACTCATCGCAACCACGCTCGATGAAGACGGTTGCCGTTTCGACGGTGCCGTAGACCTCCAACCACGGGCACCTGAAGCGATGTTCGAGGTCGCCGTGAATTTCTCGCGGGATGCCGACCGCCCAGGCGGTCTCGAGGCAGAGTTCGCTTTCAACGTCGGATACGGGCGTGTTCATGATCATGGTCGGAACCACGCCGATCGTCAGAAGCTTTGTAGCCTTGGTCCTTGCCAGAAGCTCCACGAAGGTCTGGGAGCGGAAGCGATCGAGCATGATCATTGTGCTTCCACTCAACATGCTCGCGAAGAAGCAGTAGAGGGGATCGCCATAGTACAGGGGCTGTGCGGTCGCGATGCGATCGTCCGGCCTGAGGGCCATGCCTTCAGAGATGATCCGGGCAATCCGAACCCACTGCCCCTGTGTCCTCGGCACCGCTTTGGGCATACCCGTCGAGCCGGACGAAAAGCCGAAACTGACGACCTGATCGGCCTGACTGGTCAAGACTGGCGCAACTTCGCAGCGATCGGGCGAGAACCTTGCGCAACTCGGTCGCGAGTCGTCGACGAGAAAGGTTGCCTCAACACTCTTGAGAATTGTGTCACGGTGTTGGTCGAAGAATACGTACCATGAAATCAGGATCTTCGGCTGCAACAATTCGAGGAAGTAGCTTACTTCGCTGGACTTGTAGTTGGTGTTCAGTGGAAAGGTCGCGGCACCCAGACGCGCGGCCGCAAGCAGGAGAAGCGGGATCTCGGAGCGATTGGGCAAGGCGATGGAGATCCTGTCGCCGGGACGAACGCCGACCTCAATCAACCAGTTCGCGATGTCGGCAACCCGAGATGCGAGCTCATCGTAAGTGAATGCTTCACCCGCCTCCGGCAGAGCGAGCGCAGTCGCGTCGCCATATGTATCTGCTCCGCATGTGACCAACGAACAGAGATCAGTCACGTCCTGCATGGTTCGCGACTTCATGGGCTAGTTCCCGATGGCGAAGAGGCAGATCCAATCGGTCGCCGCAATCACGTCGTTTTCTGAGTCACTGACCGTCCTCACTGTTCCACTCCAGATGCCCCAGCCCTGCTTGGATCTACTCAAGCGCTCCGATGGGCTGTGAATCTCTGCATGAATGGTCTCACCGATTTCTGCGCTGCGGAAAAACCTCCAGCAGTTGGAGCGGTTGACAAGTGATGAGTGCGGTTGCTGCACCAGACCAATCCTACTGATCGCCCCGGACACTGCTGATGCGACAAGCGGCCACGGCACGATGCCGGGTTCCGCGAGTTGGAGACCGGGAAGCGACTGCGATAGCCACCAATCGAAGACTTCCCGGTCGCCGATGGTCAGGGTACGGCCCTTGCTTGTCCGGGTTGGAGCGGATGGCGTCGGCGAATTGTTGTCTTCGGATGTGAACACCATATGAAGCGCCCGGCGTTCTCCGGTCATGACATCAACAGATGTTTCAGGCGGCATGTCTGACTGCCGTACGACGATGTCATCGTTCGCCAGAACAACGGACTCAAAAGAAAGGTCGAGCCGTGCTGGCGGCGCCCAGTTTGTAGCAGCCGAATGATGTGCTGACGCGAGGCACGTCAGTGCTAGTCCAGACAATACCCTGCCGCCAAACTCGGTTTTTCTGGCATAGATATCGTTATAGTGAAGTTCGTCTCCTGTACCTTCCCAAATCGAGTTTACGATGAAATCCCTGTCGTTGATTCTGTAGTCGAAGTGGTCGTTCATCGTCATCCTTCGTGATGTTGTTTCGCTAATGTCCGAATCTGCCTTGACGGTTGGTTGATTCTGGACATTTCGCATTCCAATGCCCGCTGATGTGGCCAACTGAAGAACGCGCATGGTTAGCCCGACAGCGTTCAGCCATGCCAGATCGTCCGGAACGCGCGTAGGAAATTTTCGCCCAGGAAGGCCCGGACATCGTTTTCTGACCAGCCCGCACCTATGAGCATGGCTGTTATGGCTGGATAGTCGGCAATCGTCTCACAGTCCGTGGGGTAACGATTGAAGTAGGTGCGCCCAAATGCCGCACTGTAGCCGGCGGCAGCCGGATTGATGTCGTCTTGCGCCGTATCGAGACCGTCGCAATAGCGAGTCCGATCGACAGACTGGTACTGGTCTGTGCCCATGCCTACGTGCTCGATGCCCACCAGGTTGACGATGTGGTCGATGTGGCGACGGTAGTCGCCCAGTGTGGGTCGGGCCCGGGCGTCGCCGTCCCAAATGATCGGACCGTAGAGGCTGACACCGACGACGCCTCCGGTTTCGGCGACTGCCCTCATTGCATCGTCGCTGCGGTTGCGTTGCCAGCCGTTGATCGCGCTCGCGCCTGTGTGGGTTATGAGAATCGGCTGGCTCGAGACTTCGGCGGCCATGATCGTCGAGCGATCGCTCGAGTGGCTCATGTCGACCGCAATGCCAAGTTCGTTCATCCGTCGCACAGCATCTCGTCCGAGCGCTGACAACCCGCCGTCGTTGGGTTCCAGACAGCCGTCTGCGAGGAAAGTGCGGTAGTTGTAAGTCGGCTGCAGGATACGCAGGCCGAGCCGGTGCAGGAGTAGCAAGCGATCGAGGTTGTCTTCGATAGCCCTGGCGTTCTGCCAACCCATGATCATCCCAATCCGGCCGCCCGCGCGTGCCTCCAGGATATCATCCGCGGAGAGTACCAATTGCCATCGGTCCGGGTGGGCATCAACAAAGGCCAGCCACCTTGCGATGTCATCGCAGCAGTCCGTGAATCCGCCTTCGATGACCTTCGACTGGACGGTGAAATTGATCGCCGCGACATTCGCTGCCCTGAACTCGGATGTATCACCGTCAAGATCCCAGATCAGTCCGTCGATAATCAGAACATCACGATGTAGGCTCTTGGCGTCGACGGTCTTGGCCACCGATCTCTCCCTCTGCGTCGGCGTCGCGCGAACGGCAGGCCTCGCGATACTCCGAGAGCGTAGCCTTTGCGCAATGTGCTAAACAGTAGCCACATGTGTTTGGCTGGCCAACTCAATCTTGCTAGTATCGGCGACATCTCAGGTCCTTGGTGTATGCGCTCGAGGGTGCGGGAGCCGAGGACGCGAATGGCACGGCCGGAATGCGGCCTATCTTTCTTGAGATATGCGACCGTCCGTGGTGGGCGGCCGAAGGGCTCTCCAACCCAAAGGAGGAATGGTCATGAGGAACTCCGTAACAGGGCGTGTGCGGTTCGATGTGTCGCGGCGAGGATTTCTCGCGGCCGCATCCGGTGTTGCGTCTGCGGTGGTGATGCAGGGCCCGGGCGGGGTGGCGCTCGCGGATACAGGCGACGTCACCTACTTCACCTGGGCTGGCTATGAGCTGCCGGAGTTTCATCAAGAGTTCATCGACAAGTACGGCGGTTCTCCTGATTCCACGTTTTTTGCCAACGAAGACGAGGCGCTTGCCAAACTCCGGGCCGGATTCAAGGCAGACGTGCTGCATCCCTGCACCTACTCCATCCAGCGCTGGTACGACGCCGATGTGATCCGTCCAATCGACGTGTCCAGGCTGCCTCGCTGGTCAGAGGTCATGCCCGATCTCATGGCCGTCATCCCAGTTTGGGAGGATGATGCGCCACTCTGGATCCCGTGGGACTGGGGCCATTCGTCGCTGGTAGTGCGATCGGACCTTGTCGAGCCTGAGTTGCTCGATAACCCATCCTGGAGTCTGCTTGTGGATGAACGGCTTTCAGGCAGGATTGCCATGTGGGACGCGCTCGAGACAAACGTCGGCATTGCCGCTCGCATCGCTGGTGTTGCCGATCCCAACGACGTGACGGATGAGGAGTTCGAGCGCATCATGGATGTGCTCCGTAGACTGCACTCCCAGTCCAAGTTCTATTGGAGCTACGAGCAGGACATCCAGCCCGCAATGGCTTCGGGCGAGGTTGTAGCAACCTATCTCTGGCCATCGGTGGTGAACCGGCTGACGGCCGAGGGTGTGGCCATCGAATATGTCGAGAACCCGCAGGAAGGGAAGTTCTACTGGGGCTGTGGCCTGGCACTCGGTGCTGGAGGCGAAGGTGACGAGGCGGCTGCATACGACCTCATCAACGCGATGCTGGCACCGGAGTCGGGCAAGTATCTGATCGATGCGTACGGCTTCGGCCATTCAAACGCAAAATCGTTCGAGATTGCAGATCCCGAGGCCGTCCGAGCCTTTGGGGTGAGCGGAGATGTTGGCGGGGCCATGCAGGGGGCAAGGCTCGAGTCACTCTCTCCAAGCATGGTGGCGCGCTACACAACCGCCTACGAGGACATCAAGGCAGGAATGTAGAGGTGCGTGCGTCATGTGACGAACCGCCTTTGCGCATCTCGGACGGCCTAACTCCGATACGCGGAGTCGATGGATCGATCTTTATGCGTTGACCGATCGGCCAGGTATCCGGATCAGGTGCGAAGGCATGGGTGAAGCCTCGCACCTGCGTACGGCCGGGTTGTGACATGGCGGTGCCGGCGGATGAACGAGTGTGTGGAGGAACCCGGACGATGAATCACGAGGGGCGCGTCAGCGCAAGCAGCACATCCCAAGGAGATGTCCGCGTCATTGAGCACCAGACGTTTCGCCTTGGAGACGGCTGTGCGATCGCTGCAAAGCTCTGGCTGCCGAAAGATGCCTCCGCCGGACCGGTTCCTGCAATCCTTGAGATTCTGCCGTATCGCAAGCGCGATTCGATGTCGTTCGTCGACTCGATGGTATACCCGTATTATGCGGCCAGGGGTTATGGGTGCATTCGCGCAGACCTCCGCGGCAGTGGCGAGTCGGAGGGCACATACAGTGACTATCTTCGTCCGTTCGAGGTCGACGACGCGCTCGAACTGATCTCGCTGATCGCGCGAGAGCCCTGGTGCGACGGATCGGTTGGCGTGACCGGGTTGTCCTGGGGTGGAATGAACGCCCTTCGGATCGCGGCGCGTTCGCCGAAGGAAGTCAAGGCGGCGATCTCGATCTGTGCTTCCGACGACCGCTACGGCACCGACATTCACTACATGGGCGGTTGCCTGCTCCACGAGAGCCTGGCTTGGAGCACGCTACTGCAGGCGGAGTTCTGCCGTCCGCCGGATCCGGTGCTTGTTGGGGATGCTTGGCGCGAAATGTGGCTTGAACGACTAAATCACGAGCGCCCCCCCATGGCGACATGGCTCGAGCACCAGCATCGGGACACCTACTGGACGGAAGAGATCGCAAGCGAGAACTACAGTGGTGTCGCCTGTCCGATGCTCGTTGTCGGGGGATGGTTCGACGGCTACGTCAATACCGCGCTTCGGCTCATGGAACGACTCGACTGTACCCGTAAGGCGATTATCGGTCCGTGGCAGCACTTCGTTCCTCATTTCGATTGGGCGCGACCGGGACCGGCTATCGGCTTTCTCGAGGAATCAACCAGATGGTGGGACCGCTGGCTCAAGGGGGTCGACACCGGCGTCGAGGACGATCCGATGGTGCGAGCCTGGATCTACGACACTTTGCCCACGAAACCCTTCTACAAGGAAGCGCCGGGCCGCTGGGTCGCCGAACAGGCCTGGCCCACCGATCGTATTGCGCCGTGGATCCTCAATCTGTCCCGAGATCGCACGCTGACCGAGTGCCAGGGAGCGCCGGCCACGCACACCGTGTCGTCGCCTCAGGACACCGGCCTGCTCGGAGGGCTTTGGCTGCCCGAGCACGATGGTCCTGATCTGGGACTCGAACAAAGCGCCGACGATGGCAGGTCGCTCGCTTTCGAGTCGGCGCCACTGACCGAGGCCGTCGAGATACTCGGCACGCCCAGGGTGCGGCTCCGACTGAGTGCCGACGTACCGCAAGCCATGATCGTAGCGCGCATCTGCGACGTGTCTCCGGACCAGGCATCGCGACGCGTGAGCTACGGTATGCTCAATCTCAGCCACAGGGGCGGCAGCGACGCGCCGGAACCGCTGGTGCCGGACAAGGACTATGTGGTCGAGCTGAGAATGAAGGATGTCGGCTACCGCTTCGCCGCGGGCCACGTCATTCGCCTGGCAATTTCGACGTCCTACTGGCCGATGGCGTGGCCAACGCCGACGTGCTTCACGCTCTCAATCAAGAACGCAGACAGCTCGGTGTCGCTGCCCGTTCGTCCGGCGGCGGGAGGCGCGCCCGGTCCGGTGTTCGGCCCGCCGGAGACGCTCACGCCGGTGCCGGTCACGACCCTCCGGGACCATGACTATACGGTCAAGGTGGTACGGGATCTCGGGAACTGCTCGACCGACGTGTACATGACCAAGGACCCGGGCGCGTATCGGCGCGACGATTTGAACCTCGTTTACGATCTGGCGGGCGAGGAGATCTATTCGATCTGTGACGACGATCCACTCTCTGCCACCGCTACGAACGCCTGGATCGGAACGATGGCGCGCGGCGACTGGCGAATCCGCGTCGAGAATTCCGCGCGCCTCACGGCTGACGATCAGCAGTTTCATCTCTCGGCGGAACTGCACGCCTATGAGGGCGATCAGGAGGTCGTCTCGAAGTCCTGGTCGGTCACGATCCCGCGAGATCATCTCTAACGCGCTGCTCTCCAGCATCACCTGTTGCGATCTCCGGGCCATAGCCAGGCAGAGATGGCTGGGCAGCGATGTGGATCTTTTTCTTAAGTCAATGAGCAGCCGGGCAGTTGAATGCAGTTCGACATCAACGAGGCTTACCATCAGACAGGGCTTCCGTTTCGCGCCCGTGTCCTGGAGCGCGTACGCATTCCGATGGCTGATGGGGTGGCGCTGTCAGCCCGCATCTGGCTACCCAAAGGTGCTGATGACGCAGCCATCTCCCCAGTCGTCGAGTATCGCCCGTATCGAGGACGGGAAGGCACCGCATTTGCAGATTCTCTGACGCATGGCCATCTCGCGGACCACGGTCATGCCTGTGTCAGCGTGGACATGCGCGGCGCAGGGGATTCCGACGGGGGTCCAGCGCGACTACATCGCAACCGGTGAGGTCGACGGCGAGGGATCGCCCGGCGGGTTTGCCGGCCTGACGGAGTTCTGGGATCTCCACAAGCCGGTCATCGGCGCCGTCAACGGCGTGGCCATTGGCGGCGGTTTCGAACTGGCGCTCTCCACCGACATCCTGCTCGCCGCCGATCATGCCGTGTTCTGGCTGCCCGAGATGCAGCGCGGTTTCCTGGCGAGTGCCGGCGCCATCCAGCGCCTGCCCCGGCGCATCCCCTACAACGTCGCCATGGACCTCTTCCTGACCGGACGCCACATGGATGCCGCGGAAGCGAAACACTGGGGCCTGGTGAGCGAAGTCCTGCCGGCAGAGAACCTGATGACGCGGGCCCGCGAACTGGCTGATCAACTGGGCGAGTCGGCGCCCCTGGGGCTTCAGGGTCTCAAGGCGATCATGCCGGTCTTCATGCCGCTGACCCTCGAGGATGCCATGGAGAGGACGAAGACCGGCAACTCCGGCGTCGAGGTCTACGAGAGGATGATGCTCTCTGAGGATGCCATCGAGGCCCCCCGCGCCTTCGCCGAAAAACGCAAGCCCGAATGGAAGGGACGCTGATCCGGCCTTATTGCCCGGTGCGGGACTGGAGTATGGTCGCCCACCCCAAAAGGAGAGGCGCCGGAGTGGTTGAACGGGGCGGTCTCGAAAACCGTTGTGCGCCTTGCGTACCGAGGGTTCGAATCCCTCCCTCTCCGCCACAGCATTAGCGCACTCTCAGTGCTGAAGGAAGACCGAACTATAGGAAATACCCTCATTTTCTTCTCTTTCGATTCAACGCCTGGGCGCGGAAACATGACGTTCCCGTACCCCCCGATGCAACAGGGAAGGGAGGGAAAACCATGGCGACAAACCGTCTCACGCAACATCGCGTCGACACCCTCAAACCGGGTAGCAAGATCCGTGACATCCGCGACAGGGACCTCAGGGGTTTCGGTGTCAGGATCCTGCCTTCGCGGTATCTCCTCCACAGCCAGGCCAACGGTCGACGCGTCTGGTACGCTATCGGCGACGCCGAGGATATCAGCCTAGAACACGCTCGTTCGAAGGCCAGCATCTTGCTGGCGTCGTGGCTCTACGGTGATCAAGTCGGATTCGTCGATCCAATCCTCTTCGAGACCGTTGCCGAGGAGGTCTTCCGCCGCTATGGACGCCATTGGAAATCGCGCATACTCAATTTCTTAAGTCGTCCCACTAGGCTCGCATAGCGATCGAAACTCCTCTATGGTTTGGCGCCATTCGGGCGGGGAGAGAGTCGATGGGCCGACCGGCAGCCGAGTATCTCGCCGAGGCGCTACACGTTTACGGGGTGACCCACGTTTTCTTCGTGGAGGCGATCCTTCGGCGCACCCTGATGCATCTGGAGAAGCACGGCGTGCACCGCATTCTGGCGCATAGCGAGAAGGCGGCGGCGTACATGGCGGACGGCTACGCTCGCGCGTCCGGCAAGGCCGGAGTCTGCATGGCGCAGTCGGTGGGGGCGGCGAACCTCGCGGCGGGCTTGCAGGACGCCTATCTCAACCGTACACCGGTGGTCGCTTTCACCGGCCACAAGGCGATTCCGCAGCTCCACCAAAACGCCTATCAGGAAATCGAGCACGCGGGGTTGTTTCAGTCGGTGACTCAATTCTCGGCCAAGGTAGAGGCGGCGGACCAGCTGCCGTTGCTGCTGAGGCAGGCGTTTCGCGAGGCGACCGGGCCGACGCCGCGACCGGCGCACCTCGATCTCGCTGGTATGGCGGCGCAAATCGTCGAGGACGGCGAACTCGACTGCCCGGTGCAAGTGGATTCCCGGCACGCAAGGGCGCCGGCCTATCGGGCCGCGCCCGACCCCGCCGATGTCGGGGCGGCAGCCGAGGCGATTAATGCTGCCGCCCGACCGGTCGCCATACTCGGGGGAGGCGCGACGCTCGCCGGTGCCGGCGCGGAGGCCCGTGCGCTCGCCGCGCGCGGCATTCCTGTTGCCTACGCGTTGGACGGCAAGGGCCTGGTCGCCGATGACGGCGATGGCACCATTGGTGTAGTTGGCAACTACTCGGCGCCTTACGCGAACCGCATAATCCACGAGGCGGACCTGGTCATCTACGTCGGTTGCGATACCAGCGACATGAGCACCGGCTCCTGGCGCGTGCCCGAGCCGGGCACGCCCATTGTGCACATCGATGCAGACTCCGCCGAGCTGGGCCGGAGCTACCCCGGCACCCTCGGTATCTATGGCGACGCCCGCCTCGCGCTCGGTGCGTTGGTAGAGCGTCTACAGGGGCGCACCGACCGAAGCTGGACAGCTCATGGGAGTGAGTTGCGCCGGGCATGGCGCGCGGAGGTTGAGCCGCGTTCGAACGCACTCACCAAACCGATTGCGGTCGAGCGACTGTGTCGCGAGTTGACCCGAATCCTGCCCGAGAATGCGATGCTGGTGGCAGACACCGGTTACAGCGCGGTCTGGACCGGCACCCTGATCGATTTGAATCACGAGTCGCAGGGCTTCATGCGGGCCGCGGGCTCGCTCGGCTGGTCGTTTCCGGCGGCCATTGGCGCGCAGTGCGCATTACCGGATCGGCCGGTGGTGTGCTTCTGCGGAGACGGCGGTTTCTACTACCATCTTTCCGAGCTCGAGACGGCGCGGCGCTGGCGGATCCCGGTCACTGTGATCATCAACAACAACTCGGCCTTCGGCCAGGACATCGAAGGTGTGCGCAAAGTCTACGGCGGCGACAACGGTCGCGCCCGGGACCTGACTCACTTCGAACCCGTCAGCTTTGCGGCCGTGGCAGAATCGTTCGGTTGCCGCGGCATCCGCGTCGAGGACCCGGCCGACATCGCCGATGCCATCAGGAACGCCATCGCATCGAGCGAACCCACTGTCGTCGATGTCGTGACCGATGCGGAGCTGCGGGCGCCGGCTGCCTGGGTTCCCGATGCTTGACAGGAGAGATGTTGTGGACGCGCGACGCTCAGGTACTCCCCGCCCGAGAGCGACGCCGGTTGCAGGCAATCGAGGAAGAGTTCGACCGCGCCTACGCGACGCGAACCGCGACCGCGGCAGGCACAACCCTGACCGCATCCCCAACCCGTTCATCCAGCAAGGACCCGATTTGACCCGGTTGTTCCCGCTTTGGTAAGCTTTCTTAGAAACTGGGACGAAAAATTGGAATCCGGGCATGGTGCCGGGGCCAGATGATCTGATTGATCTTGACCGCTACCCTGTCGACAACCTGGGGAAACCCGAGACGGCGGCGCTTATGGCGGGCCTGCGTCGCGATCTCGACGATACGGCGCTTGCCCGGTTGCCGGGATTTCTCAAACCAGGGGCCGTTGCGGCTATGGCGGCGGAAGTTCAGGAATTGGTGCCCACCGCCCACCACCGTTCCCAACTCAGGACGCCCTACGGCTGGATGGACAACTCGGGCTTCTCCGAGGACCACCCCCGTCGTGCTCTCTTTACAAGACGGGCTGGTATCATCACCCGGGACATGTTCCCCGAGACCAGTCTCGTGCGCTCACTATACTTGTGGGAGCCGTTGACCGAGTTCGTCCGCCGCGTCCTCGATTTCGACGCGCTTTTCCGAAGCGACGATCCCTGGCTCTCGGTCGTGGTCGATGTCGAAGACGAGGGTGGCCAGTTCGGCTGGCACTTCGACACCACCGACGGTGTCGTCTCGCTGCTGCTGCAGGAGCCGGATGAGGGAGGAGGATTTGAACTCGTTCCCTACATCCGCAACGAAGATGACGAGAACTACGAGGAGGTTGCCAGGGTCTTTGCCGGAAAATCGACCATGGTCCAGAAACCGGCGATCACTGCCGGCACATTTTTGCTGTTCCGTGGCCGGCGCTCGCTTCATCGCGTCGCTCCGGTCGGTCGGACAACGAAACCACGGTTGATCGCCCTTTTCTCCTATGACCACCGACCAGGCATGGTCTTCCCCGAGGCGACGGTGAGTTCGGCTCTTGGTACGACGTCCGAGCCTCACACGGGGAGCCCGAGCTTGGCCCGATGATGGGTCATTGACGCTTCAGACAACACGGATCCGACGCACCAACATAATCAGAACCACGGGAGGAAGAATCCATGTCAAGCAACGGACAGTCACGTCGCAGCTTCATGGAAACAATGGCGTTCGCCGGCGCCGCAGCGGTCACTGCTGCAGGGACGCCGCGAGTGGCCGACGCTCAGGAGAAGGTGTGCCGCATCCGCGCCAAGTCCGACATCCTCTCGCTCGACCCGGCGGTCAGCCATATCAATGACTTTAACGTCCGACTTGCGATCTTGAACAGCCTGATCGTGTACAAGCCCGGCAACGAATGGACCTGGATGCACGACGCTGCCGAGTACATCGAGCAGGTCGACCCGACCCACCTCGCGTTCCGCCTGAAGCCCGGCATCATGTGGACCAACGGCTACGGAGAGATGACGGCCGAGGACGTCCAATACTCGTACATGCGGATCGCCAACCCCGAGCTCAACGCCACCAACCGTCAGGAGTTCGAGAACTTCGAATCGATCGAGGTCAAGGACAAGTACTCGGGCGTCATCGTCACCAAGGTACCGGACCCCGACCTTTGGATGAACGCGCTGGCGAGATTCTCGGGCTCTATCGTCTGCAAGAAAGCCTGGGAGGAGCGCGGCGCCTGGACTAAGTCGCTCGGCAACGACATCCCCTGCTCGAGCGGCCCTTACAAGCTGAAGGAATGGCGCCTGCGGGACCGCGTTATCCTGGAGCGCAACGCGCTGTGGCCGGGCGAAAAACCCTATTTCGACCGCATCGAATACATCGTGATCGAGGACGCCAACGCCAGCGAGATCGCGTTCCTGGCGGGCGAACTCGACATCACCGAGGCCTCGGTCGGCTCGGCTGTGCAGTTCATGCAAGAGCCGCCACCGAACACGGACGTCTATATCCGGCCGACCACCGGTTTCGTCTGGGCCGGCATCAACATTCAGCACGAGCCGTTCGACGACGTCCGCGTGCGCCAAGCGATCCGCAAGGCGATCGACGTCAACCAAGTGATCGAGGCCTCCTATTTCGGCCTCACCGAGCCCTCGGTCGGCATCATCGCACCCGGTGTGCTGGGATATCGTAAGCGCAACCTGCAGCCACGCGACGTTGCTGGGGCCAAACAGCTGCTCGAGGAGGCCGGTCTCGGCAACGGCTTCCGGACCACGCTGACGACGCTCTCCAACACGACTGACCTGGCGACGAGCCAAGTCATCCAGGCCAACCTTGCCGAGGTCGGGATCGACGTAGAGATCATGCCCTACGAGGGCGGCGTCTACTGGAACCTGGGTCTCGAATCCGAGGGCGACGACTGGAAGGATCTTCAGCTCATCCTGCAGAGCTGGACGTCATCGCCGGACCCGCGGCGGGCCACTATGTGGTTTGTCTGCGACCAGGTCGGCGAGTGGAACTGGCAGCGCTGGTGCAACGAGGAGTACAGCGATCTTGAGTATCGGGCGAGCCTCGAGACCGATGTCGAAAAGCGCGGCGAGATGTACGCGCGGATGATGGACCTCATGTGGGACAGCGCGGCCTTCATAAACCTTACACATACCACAAGGGTCACTTTGGTGAGGGACACGATAGAGCCGAACATGATGCCGGACGGGCTAATCCACTTCCGCGCCCTGAAGGGCAAGGGTTAGTTCCTTTGCAGAGTGTGAACGGGCTGTGCCTCCCATTTGTCTCATCCGGGGTGGATCAAGAACGCCGACCGGTCCGGGCCGGTACTGGTGTTGGCACTATCTTCGCTGTGAGGCGAGCATAGTCAAATCTGGAAACGGCGCCCACAGCGGTCGGCAATCGGTCTTTGAGACCTTGCCATAGTAGGACGGACTGATGAGGTTACGGCGACCCCGACGGCGTCAAATTCATCGCCGCAAGCCGATTGAATGATGGCCGGTGCCGGTCAGGCCGCCAACCGCTGGCACCGATGATGCAGCCCGCCGACCTGTGGAAACGCGACGATCTTCTCGGCGCCAGCCGGCTGAACCGATCGTCGTTCAGGGGTATCCGTGCCCGTGCCTAGCGTCAGGCGTGTGCGGGATCGCTGGTAGTAGTCGATGTACGATAAGAGTATCGCCCTCGGATGCCGTTCGTTTGGAACGATCACGTGATCCAGAGGCATCGACACGTTGACTACGAGCTGTTGTCATAAGTTGGTGACGCAGGTTTCAGGCGGCGCGTTCGGTTAGCTTTTCTCCGTCCTTGAATTTGACGCCTTGAATGATGTCGGCGATCTGGTGCGAGCCGTCCAGGCGGCGCCACTTCTTGCTGGCCGACTGGCACAGCTTGAAGACCATGGTGAGCGCCGTCATGCGCAAGCTGGCTGCCCGACTCCGCTCCGTTCCGCAGACCACCCAATCTGGCCAGGGAACCCGCAATGCACTAACGTTCAAAGTGGACCAGTCAGTGGGGGCTGGTCAGCCCCGCCCCGTCCTCTGTGACACCCCACGCTCGATTTCCTTCCGACGGACCAGGCAAGGAGGAGGCTTCCATGAGCGCCGGCCGACGCATCCAGAACATCTACGAGACGCCCTTCGAACCCTACGACATGGACGGACCACTGGAAAAGGACAAGACCTGGCTGCCGGTGAGCTGGACCAAGGAGTCGGGGCGCGGCTGCTACCTGATTCGCATGGATCCCGGATCCGAGACCATTCCCCATGAACACCGCTGCCGGGAGGAGTTCCTCATCCTGGAGGGCGAGCTCATCGAGAGCGACGGCACCGTGCTGAAGACCGGCGACATGGTGAGCTATGACAAGGGGACCTATCACAATTCGCGCACCAAGACCGGCTGTCTGCTGATCGGTTTCGACTGGCTGCCCTGATCACGGGCGAGAGAGGCAGGGTTCATGTCCGGAAGAGAACCATGATCAGGGCCTCATCACCGCTGAAAACCTGAACCTCGATGCGGCCGGCGCCTCAAGCGAAGGTCCGTATCGGATCACCCAGGATTGACATGTCCGGCTCGACGCCCAGGCCCGGTTTCTCGTTGGGTTCGAGAAAGCCGTCGACCACCTCGGGCGCCTCGTCGTCGTAGCGCATGTTGGAGAAGTAGGAGGAGACGTAGGTCGCGGCGAAGGTCGCGTCCGGTGTCGAGACCGCCATGTGCGCCTGCGCCGCCGCGGAGAGATCCGCCCCCCAGGCATCGTCCACGGTCATGAACTTGCCCGCCGCGGTGCACACATCGCGGATGAGGCGCATGCCCGTGATGCCGCCGACCCGGGTGATCTTGCAACCGATGCCCTCGAAGCAGTTGTCGGCAAGCCCCTGCAGCAGCACATGGATGTCCGCCATGCACTCGTCGAGGATCATGGGCTGGCGCACCTGATGGCGAATGGAGAGGCATTCGGCATAGGTGAGGCACGGCTGCTCGATGTAGAAGTCGACGTCCTCGGTCAGCCGGAGGACGCGCAGCGCCTCGTGGGTCTTCCAGGCCTTGTTGGCGTCCACCACCAGGGTTTCGCCTGGCTGGATGACGGCACCCGCCATGCGTATGCGCGCGATGTCCTGTTCGAAGCTGCTGCCGCGCCCCGCCTTGACCTGGAAGTGGGTGAAGCCCTCGGCGCGGTACTGCGAGATGCGCTGTTTCACGATCTCGGGCGGACCCATCTCGATCTCCGGATAGGCGCGGGCCTTCTCCTGCATGCGCCCGCCGATCAGATGGTAGAGAGGCCGGCCGTAGGCCTTGCCGACAATGTCCCAGCAGGCAATGTCGATGGCCGACTTCGCATAATCGCCGCCCATCAGCCACCGGTTCATCGTGGCATTGATGCGATCCGTCTGGGTCGGATCCTCTCCGATCAGCCCCGGCGCCATCTCCTCGATCGCCGCACGCACCCCCAGCGCATGTTCGGGCTGGTAGGTCGAGGCAATCGGGCAGACCTCGCCCCACCCGACGAGGTCTGAGTCCGTTTCCAGCCTTACGATGGTGTCGTCCAGGGAGTCGTATGTCCTGTTGGGATAGCGCTTGGGCTTCTCGAGCGGAATGTCGAGCTGAAACACGTCAATTCGCGAGATCTTCATCTGACGCCTCCGTCATGCGGTCCGGACGAGCCCTGCGGCTGGTGCGCTTCCGGTTTCGCTGGCGCACCGCCGCAGGTTGGCACACACTCCTGACAAGAGCCATGGAAGGACCCGGCCCCGAGAGGGGTCCGTTCAACAACGGCGGGTATCTGTTCAACGCGGTCCATCCGCATTCCGACATCATCCGAGTGAGCAATCGGCGCCAGGCGAACAGAGGGACGCTCCATGAAAATCAGGCGGATCAGCGTCCATCAGGTGGATGTTCCCATCAAGCCCGCGACCATCTCCCACGACCGGGTGATGTCGGTGTTCGACGAGACCATCGTGCGCATCGAGACCGATGCCGGCATCGACGGCTGGGGTGACAGCGTGCCGTGGGGTTCGAACTTCGTTGCCGCCTTTGCCCGCGGCGTGCGTGCCGGTCTCGACGAGCTTGGCCCGCTGCTCATCGGCCGCGACCCGAGAATGGTGACGGCGATCGGAGAACTGATGGACTCGGCGATGACAGGCCAACCCTATGTGAAGACGGCGTTGGATGTCGCGTGCTGGGATATCCTGGGACGATCGCTCGACACGCCGCTCTACATGCTCCTGGGGGGCATGGTGACGCCGCGGCCGGAAGTGGTCGGCTCCGTACCGCCACGGCCGGGCGAGGAGCTGGAGGCGATGATGGCCGCGTTGCGGGCGGACGGCATTGCGCAGTTCTCGGGCAAGACCAGTGGAGACGTCGCCGAAGACATTGCCTATCTGCGATGGATGGGCGAGCGCATGCTCCCCGGCGAATCTCTGAAATACGACGGCAACGGCGGATGGCGCGTCGATGAGGCGATCCGCGTCGCCAGGGCCATGGGCGACATCGACGTGTACTTCGAGCAACCCTGCGCGACCTACGAGGAGTGCCGCGACGTGCGCCGCACGACCGGAGTGCCGCTCATCCTGGATGAATCGGCGACGAACGTCGGCGTCGTCCTGCGCGCGAAAGAGGACGGCGTTCTTGACGGGCTGAACGTCAAGCTCGCGAGGGTCGGCGGCATCTCGAAGATGCGCCTCATTCGTGACCTCTGCGTCGCGCTGCATGTTCCGATGGAAATCCAGGACTCATCCTACAGCGACCTTGCCTGCGCGGTGGTTGCCCATATGGGCCACTCGACGCCGGAACGCTGCATCCGTTCGGTCATCTATCCGAAGGGCCTGAAGAGAGCGACGGTGACGAACCCTCCGAGCGTCGTGGGCGGACGGATGACCGCGCCAGACGGGCCAGGTATCGGCGCGATTCCCATGCTGGACGTTATTGGAGATCCGATCGCTGTCTACGAATGACGGAATCAATGCCATCCATGGTGCGCGAGCGTGCAGGCGGCGAACTCGTGCGACTCAGGTGTCGAGATCAGTCCCGGTAGCCGGCACGTCGCCAGTCAGCAACCGGTCACCGTCAACGGTGGATGAGCTGGTTTCCCGCCCAGCTCCGGCACGACTCCCGTGACGGGCCTGCGCGAAGCACCGGCAGTCATCTACCGCGCACTGATCGACCAACGCTTGAACTGCGGGCGGCGGGCGAAAGTTCCTTGCATGCCCGTCCCACGACGTTCGACACGTCACTGACAAGCAGGGCCATGACACCGGAGAGATACCGCCATCCTCTGCGCACCCCTTGTCGCGGGGGACGCATGGTCGGAGCTGAGGTCGCAAGGGCGGCCGTTTCGGTCACGGCCTGACCACGACGTGCTCGAAGGGCGAAACGCCGCGGGCGGCGTGATCGACCGCCGCGCCGACATCGTCGAGGCCGTAGGCGTGAACCCGGAACCGGTCAACGGGCAGCCGGCCTTCGGCGATCATGCGGACAAGCGATGCGGGCGCGTCTCTCGAAAACCACAACGACCCCCGGAACGCGAGTTCCCTGGTCACGAAACTCGACGCCGGCACGGTCGGATTGTCGGACGCCACCGAGACGATGGAGCCTCCCCTGTTCAAGACGGCGACTGCCTGGTTGATCCACGCCGGATCGCCAATGTCGACGGTGTTCAGGACCATGTCGATACCATCGGGAAACTCCGTCGATATCTCGACCCGGTCGTCCAATCCGTCAAACGCGGCCAGTCGCTCCGGCGACCTGGCGACGGCACAGACGCGTCCGGCGCCCATGGCCAGAGCAACGACGACGGCACTGACACCGACCAGCCCCGTCGCGCCATGGATGGCAACGCTGGAGCCCTCCGAGAGCCCCCCGTGCACGAACCCTCCGTAAGCCGTTCCGAACCATCCGAGCCGACACAACACGTCGGCCGACGTCACGGACAACGCTGGTTCGACGGCAGTCAGACACTCGGCCGGCAGGACGATATGCGTCGCAAGAGCGCCGTCACGCCAGCGGTCCAGGATCTCGCCAGCTCCGCCCGAAATGTCGAAACATCCTGCGAAGGCGTATTCGGTTCGTCCCGTCGGGGACGTTGCCTCGATGTAGCTGTCACAAAACACGCGGTCACCGACAGCGATGCCCGTCACCCCGCCGCCGACCGCTACGATCGATCCGACACAGTCCATTCCCGGCGTGAACGGCCGGCGCGGCGTGGCGAAACCGCCGCTACCGTCGATCAGCGTTCCCATGTACGGGGACATGAAGACCGCCTCGACCGCGACGACCGCACAGCCTTCCGGCGCACTCGGATCGTCCAGGTCCTCGACGACCAGGGATTCAGCATTCTCGTAGAGCCGCGCAGCGCGCATGGCGTTCACCTCCATTTGGTCCGGGCAATGTATCTGACCTGATTTTCCCAGAAAGAGTGTCCTCTCGAATGCTCATGCTCTTCAAGGCGACAAGTACAGTCGACCACTCGTCACTGCCCGGCGAGGTGATTGCGCCGTCGAGACCGCCGAATGTGACGTTCCGCGAGGGTGACGCGGTGCGTCTGATGCCCGTTCGCGCCCACTCCGCCGCCTGGCGTAGGCAACATTCGATCCGAACGGCATGGACCTGACGGACCGTCTGTCCGATGATGGCGGTGCAGACGCACGGAACCGCGAAGGGGTCCGACATGGAACTGCAACATCTTGCCGCCGACGCGCCGGTCGCCGACATCGTGACCGCCATCCGCGGGGACGGCGGCGCGATCGTCGAGGATTTCGTGGCCGGAGAGATCTGTGACCGCGTGCTCGCCGACCTGCGCGAGCCTTTCGACGCGGTCGGTCGGTCCACCGAAAACGACTTCAACGGCTACACCACGCTTCGGGTGAACTCGGTGCTCGATGTGTCCGGGGCGTCCGTTGAGATCGTCGGCCACCGGCCCATGATGGCGGTGCTGGACGAAATCCTACTCCCCCACTGCCAGGAGTACCTGGTGGGAAGCTGCACCGCGATCGAGATCCATCCGGGCGAAACGGACCAGGTTCTTCACCGCGACGACGGAATGTATCCGCTGCGCATTCCCGGCATGGAGATGCAGGTCTCGGTGATGTGGGCGCTCGACGACTTCACCATCGAGAACGGCGCCACCCGGATCGTGCCGGGCAGCCATCTTTGGGTCACTCCGCGCGAGCCAGGCGCGGATGACGTTGTCGTCCAGGCTCCGATGCGCAAGGGATCGGCCCTGTTCTACCTGGGTTCCGTCTTCCACGGCGGAGGCGCCAACACGGCAAACGCGCCGCGTGCGGGTCTGATCAACACCTACTGTCTGGGCTGGCTGCGCCAGGAGGTGAACCACTACCTCTCCGTTCCCCGCAACATTGCCGCCAGACTGCCCGAACATGTCCAGCGGCTCCTGGGATACGGGGTCTACGGCGGCGGCCTTGGCTACTATCCTCTCGATTTGGGCATGGTGCCGCCACAGGACATGAAGGGCGCTGCGATGTGGGACTGGCAGCGTGACACGGAACCGGACAGCTCCGTTTGTTGCCAACCGCGTGGGCAACAGGAAAAGACTGTCCGCCAGTCTACCGGGACTTGAAGCTGACACATGACAGGTCCTTGGTGTTCCGGGGCTGACGACCGGCCGGGCGTGGGCGGACTTGTCCTGCCCGAGCCCCTGGCAACTCTCGACCTCGTGATGGACGACGGCGCGGCGATCAGGGTCGTGCGCCACGGCAATCCCGCCGGGATGCGCGTCGTTCTGAGCCACGGCAACGGCTTCGCGAGTGATTCCTACTTCCCGTTCTGGCAACACATGCTGGAGCGGTTCGATATCGCTCTCTTCGATGTCCGCAACTGCGGACGCAATCCCTTCCACGCGGCAGAGCCGCACCACTATCCCCGCTTCGCCCACGACAACGTGGCGGTGCATGGCGCGATCGCCGAAGAATGGGGCGAGAAGACGACCGTCGGAGTCTTCCATTCCATGACGGCGATCGCGGCCCTTCTGGCCGTCGTCGATGGAATCTGGCACTGGGATGCCCTCGTGCTGTTCGACCCGCCGATGGTCCCGCCTGAGGGCAATCCGCTCCGCGGACAGCTAATGTCCGACGGAGGGGCGCTGCGTGACGCCGCCCTGATCCGCCAGAACCGGTTCCGGAACCCTGAGGACCTTGCCGACGTCTACAGATTCCTCCATCGGTTCCGGCGCCTGCGGAAGGGAGTGCCGGAACTCAACGCACGCTCCGTGCTGCACTTCGATCCCGCGAGCGGCGAATGGCTGCTGCGTTGCCCGGGTTTGGTCGAAGCCGGTCTCTACACCGAGGTCGCCGAACTGGATATCTGGCGAAAGCCCGATCCGCCGGAGCGCCCGCTCCTGATCATCGGTGCCGATCCGGCGCCTGAGGACGCGTCGAAGACCGCGTCCTGCTGCAGGCTCTTCTGCAAAACGTTCGACATCGACTACGCCTTCGTGCCGGATACCAGCCACCTCCTGCAACTCGAGGAACCGGAACAGTGCTTCGCCCTGTTCGACCGATACCTCGCCGACAACGGCATCACCGCATAGGGAAGATGCTTGCGAGGGCGTGCCACGAATCTCGGCGATCTCGAGGACCTTCCCGATTCAGGCACGATCGACCGAATCGACACGAGATGCCGTTCGCAAGGCGCGACACAGGCCAGGTCACACAGCCTGGCACCGTGCCAGTTGCTGCGCGAGCCCGGTCAGAATCTCCTGAAGTTCCCGGGCAACGCCGCCGCGCCATGACAGAGACTCAATGCCGTGCCTCCCTGGAACACCAGATCTTCGAGAAACCCACCCAACTCCAGTGCAAAGAGAATATCGTCGTGGAGGATATCCTTCTCGATAACCAGTTGCGTGCCATTCAGCCGGGGATCTTCCATGGCCCGGTCAACGAGGTATGTCGGATGATCTTGCGCTATGTCGGCGTGACCCTTGCCGCCGCTTCGGCCTGCTCCTCCAGAATGTCCTCGTAGTATTCCAGGTTCACCATGTCGAGATTGCGTCCGACCCGACGAAGGTCGCGCAGCGCCGTCTCCACCCTGGCAATGCGCAGGGGCCGCTTCTCCATGATGATGGTGTTGTCCAGGATATCGGCCGCAGAACGCTTGGTATGGGTGAACTCGATGACGCCATAGGGCGTCCGGATGATCGCGCTGCGTCCCGTGGTCATGATGGTAATCCGGCTCATCGGGATCTGCGAAATCACACCGTATTCCGAGAGAGCGGATTCCAGACTGACGTAGCTGTATTCACCGCGCCGCAGGCACACCGCGATCTTCTCGATCAGGTACCGCTTTGACGATCTCGAAAGAAGATTGACATAGACGCCGCGCGCTGCGTGCTCGAGGAATCCCTGTTTCACGAGACGCCTGAGTCCTTCGGCAAATGTCTTGGGTGACCGCTCCGGAAACATCTTCCTGAGATCTGTCACTGAAAAGACGGACCTCTCTTTCCGGTCCCAGTCCCAGAGCACTTTGATCGCGTCCACGGTTTTCACAGCAAACTTCCATGGGGATAACTATTAATGCCCAATATAGTTGGTATTAGTGTGGACTTGAATGATCTTGTATTGCATGCGTTCACTTGGGGGAATCCGGTGGCGCTCTCATGGCCTGGCGCCGGCGGGCTTCAAGTCAGTTGCGATCGAGGGCTCGCAGCAGGCCACTCTGGCCGTGCGTCGCACTCTCCGGAAGGTTGAATCATCATGACGCCCAGACTGCCCGTCGAAGCCGTGCTCGCGCGTTCGAGTTCGTCAGCCACCGTCCGGGAAAACCGCCTATCCTTGCCGGCGTAGGGCTACTGGATCTCGCAGGGCGGTGGATTCTATCTGACGCCGAAGGTCATGCGCCGGATGACGTCATGGCCTCCGATCCAGCGGTGCTTGAAGGCCGCCGCGACGTGGCCCACGGCAACCGCCAGCATCCCGTAGGCAAGCCACATGTGCACGTCCTCGGCGAGATCCTGGAGCCCCTCCCCGGTCTCGGGGAAGATCATCGGCATCTCGACGCCGAACCACTCTACGGCGTGGCCGCCGAAGTTCGTCTCCGCCCAGCCGGCCGCGATGACCAGCGCGGGAAGCGCGTAGAGCGCGGCATGGCCGAGATGCGCGGCTCTGCGCTCCACGCCCCGGATCGTCGCCGGCAAGGGTGGCGGCCGGTGAATCAGGCGGATCGCGATGCGCAGGACGAGGAGCGCAAGCAGCGTCACACCGACCGAGATGTGGAGATCGAACAGGAACTCCTCCAGCGGCGAGTCGTCCTCGACCAGCGCCGTCATCGCGTAGCCGCACCCCCACATGAAGACGAAGCCAAGCGCCATGATCCAGTGCATCAGGCGCGCGGCGAGGTGGTAGCGTTCTTCGATCATCAAGATTGCCCTCGCGCGTCACATTGCGGCCTTGCCGCACCGGGTGGCGCATCCCGGCCGGCCGCCTTTTGGACAGGCGGTGGCCGGGATGCCGACAGGACGGTGTCAGTCGTCGTCCCACCATCCGTCATCGTCGTCGTGCCGGCGGTCCCGCAGCGAGAGGCCGCCGTCGCGGTTGCGATCGAGACGCTCGACGATGCCGGCGAGCGGGCGGTCGTACTCAGCACGGGTGATGATGGCGTCGCCGTCGGTGTCGAGCATCTGGAATGCGCGCACGGTGAGCGGGCGGGTAGTCTCGTGCCAGAGTGCGGCGAACTCCCCGAGATCGAGGTTGCCATCACCGTTGGCGTCGTGCGCGGCGTGACGGTCGTCGAGCAGCTTGTCGATCTCTGCCTGTGTGAGCTTGCCGTCACCATCGGCGTCCGCGGCATCGAACATTTCCATCGCCGACACGGCGAACTGCCCCTTGCCCAGGAAACCCATGCCGTGGCCGTCGCCGCGGTGGCCGGCATAGCTCGCGCCGGCGAGGGCGATGCCGCCGAGGGCCGCGGTGGCAACGATGGCGGTCAGTATCTTCGTCTTCGCTTTCATCGGTATTCTCCTTCATGGATCAATCCATCGGGTGTCGATGGATGAACGCACCATGGGCACACGGTGTCGCAGAACCTTCTCCGCGAAGGCCCGGAAGTGTCGCATTCCGTGGCCTGACGGCTTCCTGACACACGCTGTTACAAACTTTTCGTGCGGCATCCGGGAAGGCGCGTAAGCTTCCCTTCATGGACGCTTCCCCTCACGTACTCGTGGTCGACGACCAGCGGGAGATCCGCGAGCCGCTGGCGCGCTACCTGAAGCGTCACGGGCTGCGCGTGACCGCGGCCGGGAACGCCGCGGCGGCACGGCAGGCGCTCAAGGTGGCGGCGGTCGACCTTGTGGTGCTTGACATCATGATGCCGGGCGAGGACGGCCTCGCGCTGTGCCGCAGCTTGCGCGAGACGACACGCATCCCGGTCATCCTGCTGACCGCCATGGGCGAGGAGACGGACCGCATCGTGGGCCTGGAGGTTGGGGCTGACGACTATGTCGCCAAGCCGTTCAACCCCCGCGAGCTTCTCGCCCGCATCAGGGCGGTAATCCGCCGGGCGCGGAGCCTGCCGCCCGATCACGAACCCCTCCCGTTGGGAAGATACCTGTTCGATCGCTGGTCGCTCGACACGGCAAAGCGCGAGCTGGTGGACAACGCAGGGGTGGTCACACCGCTCTCCGCCGGCGAGTTCCGGCTGCTGGTGGCGCTGCTCGAGCGCCCCGGCATGGTGCTCTCGCGCGATCAGCTTCTCGACCTCACCCGGGGCCGGAGCGCGGCGCCCTTCGACCGTGCGGTCGACAACCAGGTGAGCCGACTCCGGCGCAAGATCGAGCGCGATCCGAAGAGCCCGGCGCTGATCGCCACGGTGTGGGGCGGAGGCTACCGGTTCGCAGGACAGGTGGAGCGCGGATGAGACTCGCGCCCAGGAGCCTTGCCGGCCAGCTCACGCTGCTGCTGCTGCTCGCCCTCGTCGCAGCCCAGGGCATTGCCGTCGCGCTGTTCGCCTGGGAGCGCATCGAGGCGCTGCGTCACGCGCACCGCGACGATGCCATCCAGCGCACGGCCACGGTGGCGCGGCTGCTCGCCGGCACGCCCCCGGCACTTCACGAGGCCGTCATCTCGGCGGCAAGCACCAAGCTCGTGCGGTTCTCGCTGACCGACGAGCCCGTCGTGGGCACGACGGGCACCGGAGAACGCGCGGCCGCCATCGCCGACGATCTCTCCGCCGCGCTGGGCGCCCAGGCGGCGCAGATCCGGGTGGCGCCGCTCTGGACCCGGTACATGGATGACGACGATGGCCGGGATGACGATCACGACGATGACGACCGCGACCACGAGCATTGGAAGCCCGACTGGTTCACGGCCTCCGTCGCCCTTGGCCACGGGCCCTGGCTGAACGTGGCAGTCGGACCTCGTCCCGGGGCACCGGCCTGGGGCGCGGCATTCGTTGCCGTCTTCCTGCTCTCGGCGCTGGGCATTGCGGCCGTGGCGGTCATCATGGGGCGGCGGATCGCAAGACCAATGCGGCGCCTGGCGGCGGCGGCCGGGCGTCTCGGCCGGGGCGAAGCGGTGGAGGATCTCTCCGAGGTCGGACCGGCGGAGACCCGGGACACGGTGAGGGCGTTCAACCTCATGCGCGAACGCCTCGACCGATACGTGCGTGACCGCACCGCCATGCTGGCCGCGGTCTCGCACGATCTGAAGACCCCGATCACGAGCCTGCGCCTGCATGCCGAATTCGTCGAGGACAAGGAGACCCGGGCGAGAATCCTCGCCGCGCTCGACGAGATGCAGCGCATGACCGAGGACGCGCTCGCGTTCATCCGCGAAGACATGCAACGCGAAGAGACGCGGACGGTGGATCTCCATGCACTTCTCGACAGCGTTGCCGCCGATCTCGCGGAACTGGGCCATGACATCGCAGTTGCCGACACCGACCGGGTCCTTGTCGCCTGCCGGGCGAGCGCGCTGCGCCGGGCGTTGCGCAACCTCATGGAAAACGCGGCCGCCTATGGCGGACGGGCGACGGCGCGGATCGAACGGGACGACGAGGCCATCCGCATCGTCGTCGAGGACGAGGGTCCGGGCATCCCGGAGACGGATCTGGAGAGGGTGTTCGAGCCCTTCGTCCGGCTCGAGGCGTCACGGAACCGCGAGACGGGAGGCAGCGGGCTCGGGCTCGCCATCGCGCGCAGCATCGTGCGCGGCCACGGCGGCGACATCCGCCTGGCGAACCGCGCCGACGGCGGGCTGCGCGCGACAGTCGCGCTGCCGCAAGCAGAACGATTGTGATTGCCGAGAACCGGGTTGTGACGTGTTTGCAACTCGGAAGGTGGAATCCCTTGGTTCTACCGCAAACGTGGCCGACCGTTTCCCGAACCGTAGTGCAGGAATTCCCTCCGTCAGGCCACAGTTATCCGCGATCCCGCAACATTGCCTGACCGCGCGTGGTGAGCCTGTATCTCTGGTTTCGCGCCCTCGGTGATACCGGGTTGGTCATTTCCACGTAGCCCCGCTCCAGGGCAGGCAGCAGGTACCGTCGCCGGAACGACTTGCGATCGTTCAGGCCAAGGAGATGAAGAATCTCGCGCCCCGACATCTCTCCCCGGAGAACGGAAAGCAGGCGTTGTACTTGGGGGGTTTCTTGGGGGGTTTGCTGGGGGGTCCTGAGAGCTTCGAGAATTGCCTCCAGCATGAAGACGATGAACGGGGTGCGCTCGCCCCTGGCAGAACTCTCCTGAATGGCCGTGTAGTAGTCGCCCTGGCGTGCGTGGACCATGCTCTCCACGGGAATGTAGGCAAAGAGGGGATTCCAGCGCGTCAGGATCAACGTCTGCCAGAGGCGGCCCATGCGTCCGTTGCCATCCTCGAAGGGGTGGATGAACTCGAACTCGTAGTGGAACACCGAGCTGGCGATCAACGGATGCTCGCCCGTTCCACCCAGCCAGGAAAGCAGATTCGCCATGGCTCCGGAAACACGGTCAGCGGGTGGCGCAATGTGGTGCACGGTGCCGTCTGCGGCCACAACGGCCCCTGATCGCCGATAGCGACCGGGAACGTCGAGAAGTCCGGCCATGAGCGTCTCGTGAGCGGTGAAGAGATCGGCCTCGTTCGCCGGGTCCCACTGCGGGAACATGTCATAGGCGGCCAGCGCATTGCGCGCTTCCCGGATTTCCCGCGGTGGCGCGATGACCGGCCTTCCCTCGAGGATTGTCGCGATCTGGTCCTCGCTGAGCCTGTTGCCTTCAATCGCCAGCGATCCCCGGATCGTGCGGATGCGGTTGATGCGCCGCAGGTGCAGATTCTCGCCCTCGGCACGTGATTCCGCCCGGCCGAGCGCTTCGCCGATCCGGACGGCAAGGGTGGATATGGCCGGGGTGACTGTGTAGGGCGGTGGCGTGGGTGTCATGCGCCGGGCTCTCCGGAAACCCTTTCGTTGACATCGTCCATGCAAGCGGCATTGCGGAAAAAGGTGATGCGCCCAAGGTCGATCGGCCCGGGAGCCGGCATCGCGGTCTGTTGCGAGTCATGGTTCCTGCAAGCGCCCACAAACAACGGAACCCGCCACCGCATCCTGTTCCCTCTTGTCATTTCGCAAGGAATGGCCATGGTGAGACATTGAGGGTTTTCTTGTTGAAAATCAAGATATTTTGTCTATTCGAACCATGGACATGGACTGACCAATCGCCGGAGTGTGGCACCATTTCCCCTATGGTCACCACGGATCCGGCAAGTCGCGGGGTCAGATCAGCACGACAGAATGCCTGCACCCGTTTCGGGATCTGATGCCGGCAATCGCGTCGGCTGTGGCGGCTAGCGCTGCCGGCGCTTTTTCGTGTTCAAGATCGATTGGAGTTCGGTCGCCATCGCCGCCTCGATGGTCTTTCTTCGTGCCATTCCTTACGCTGGTCATTACCTCATCCCTTCGGGAGTGGATTGATCACGATCAAGTCAGGGAAACACGAGAAAACCCGGTCAACTGACCACAGGACTCGCACTCCGTGAATAGACACTGCGCGGCCACCCGAGCATCGGGCACGAGTGCGCCCTGCAGGAGAGGCGGTCGGACGATCTGCTCAAGCGCATCCAGGTAGCCATCACCCTCAGCTAGGAACCCGCTGGAAAGGCTCGCGAAGAGCCGCCTTGCGGCATCCAGGACCACATCAATCGGCGTGGGATCCCGGAAGATACGCGGGTTGGAGACCACCGCAAGAAACTCGTGGGCACGGGGCCAGGGAACATACCGGTTCCGGTGCAGCGACTGCTTCCGTCAGGACCTGTCGAGCACGCTCATGGACGGGCATTTCAGGGCGATGCGCGCACACGAAGGGGCTTGTGTCGACAGAGCGATCACACGCCGCGTCCACAATAGATCTCATCGCGAGTCCGGCTCCAGGGCGCACCCCGGAATTCGTCAGTGAGGCCGTCGCCGCCGTAGCTCGGAAAGTCGAGCTGGCGGTGCGCCGTCCGTCGCCGGGCCTCGATGCTGCGCTGCAGACCTTCTTCAACCAACGCACGGAGCGTGGCGCCCTCCCTCTGGGCCACACGGCGCGCCTGCTCGATCAACGCCTCAGGAAGCTCGAAGGTGGTCTTCATAGGGGTCTTCCATATCAAGGTTGGACCCTACTTCTTTTCTCTGTCCACGGCGAACCGTGGAGTCAGGTGTCGACGTGCGGTTGTCCGCGCTCGTGGATCCGGGCCGCCAGGTCGACAGGACCCGGAAGGCCACCATGCCATCCTGACTGCCAATGCGGTGACGCAGGCGGCAGCGCGTGCCTTCGGCAGAACCGGGTCGAAGTGCGAGGGGCGATGGCGGCATCGGGAGCTTCGGCAGACGTCCTTCACCGCCTGGTTTCCCGTCGAACCCGTCCGCCGACGACCGTTCCATGTCGTCAACTCGATGCGGTGACAGCGGGACACCTGGTGGCGTTTATCGAACACAAGGTGATCGTCAATTCCTTCGTCCGGCGCGCAGCTGCAGGCTCTGCCCATATCGCTGGCGGGCGCGGAAACGGAGGAACTCGACGAATCCTTGCGCCGGCTGATCGCTCGTCTCGGTCATCTGGGCAGGGACTGACCTGTCGCCGGGTCACAGCACCCGGCACAGCCTGTTGGCGTCGAGCAGGGCGGCATGGATGTCGCGCGGCGCCAGGGCATCCCCGATCCTGAAGAGGCGGAACGCGCCGTCGGCATTCGGCGTGAGCGTCTGCGGCGCGATGGCCACCAGGGCCTCGTGATCGACGTCGCCGAGGTTGACCGACCGGTCCCGCAGGTCGTCGAACACGTCCGTCACGGAACGCACCCCGGAATCGGCGATCACCACGTCGGCCGCCACGTCCTCGGTCCGGCGCGTATAGGCGTGACGTAGACGGGCGACGTAGCGATTGCCCTGGCGGCGGACGCCGACAAGCGTCCTGTCGGTGAGGATCGCGGCGCCGGCCGAAACAAGATTGCGCAGATAGATCGGCACGTTCTGCACGCCGAGCGCCCGCCCGGCATGACGGTCCGCGGTCACGAAGGTGAGGGCTTGCGCCGAACCCGCCAGGGTATCGGCAAGCGAGAGAGCGCCGTGGCCGCCCGTGACATCGGTGATGACGACGTGGCCGGCGGGCCGGTGTCCTGCCGCGAGGGCGTCCCAGACCGTCGTGACATGCTCGCCGCCGCCTTCCGCCAGATCGGTCTCCGGCACCCCGCCCGTGGCCACGACCACGATATCGGCATCGAGACGGGCGAAGTCATCGCCTTCGACAAATGTGCCGGTGCGCACGTCGACGCCGGCATGGCCAACCTCGCGAGCGAGCCAGTCGACGATGCCGATCATGTCGCGCCGCCATCCGGCCGCCGCGGCAAGCAGGACCTGACCTCCGGGCCGCGGGGCGGCTTCGAAGAGCGTGACGGCATGGCCGCGAAGGGCCAGAACCCGGGAGGCCTCAAGACCGGCCGGGCCACCGCCCACCACCACGGCCCGCCCGGGCACGCCGGCGCTCGCGATCCCGGCATCGAGCCAGGACTCGCGGCCCGTGGAGACGTTGTGCTGACACAGGGCGTCCCGGCCGCCGTAGATCCTGTCGAGGCAGTATCCCGCACCGACGCAGGGGCGAATGCGCTCCGCCTCGCCGCGCGTAAGCTTGTTGACGATGTCCGGATCCGCCATGTGCGGGCGTGTCATGCCGGCCATGTCGACATGGCCTTCAGAAATGGCCCAGTCGGCAGTCGCCGGATCGGCGAGCCGTGCAGCCTGCAGCGTCACGAGGCCGCTGGCCTCGCGCACCCTGCCTGCCAGCTCGATGTAGGGGGCAACCGGCCAGGCCATGCCGGGCATGGTTTCCGTCAGGCCCATGTCGGTCCCGCCATAGGCTCCGTTGACGTTGACGATATCGGCAACACCGTGGCGGCCGATCATGCGCGCGATCGCGATCCCTTCCTCGGCCGTCAGCCCGTTCTCGTTGCTCTCGTCGGCACTGAACCTGACGCTGACGAGAATGTCGTCGCCCGCCGACGCGCGGCAGGCCTCGAGAACCTCAAAAAGGAAGCGCGCCCGGTTGGCAAGGTCGCCGCCATAGGCGTCCTGGCGGTCGTTGGAGAGTGGCGACAGGAACTGGCCCGCCAGGTGGGTCGACGCCAGGATCTCGACGCCATCGAGCCCGCCTTCCCGGCAACGCCGCGCCGCATCGCCAAAGTCCCGGACAATGCGCGCGATTTCCCGCGAGGACAGGGCATAGGGAACGGAATGGTGAGCCGGGTCGCGGAACGCCGAAGGTCCCCTGGTCGGCAACCAGTCACCGGAATCCCAGGTGGTGCGGCGGCCCATGTGGGTGATCTGGCACATCAGGCCCGCGCCATGGCGGTGAACGCGGCGCGAGAGTTCCCGGAACGCCGGAATCACCCGGTCGTCGCCGACATAGATCTGCCCATAGATGGAGCCGGAATCGCGCGAGACGTTCGACGAGCCGCCGAACATGGTAAGGCCGATGCCGCCCCTGGCCTTGGCCTCGTGATAGGCCTGGTAGCGATCCCCCGGCAGCCCATCCACCGCATACCCCGGTGCATGGGCGCTCGAGAAGACCCGGTTGCGGAAAGTGTGTCCGCGGATGGTGATGGGCGACAGCAGGTGCCGATGGGTAGTCACCACCAGATCTCCCTTTCTCCGGGGCCGATACCCGGGCGTGCGCATAGTGCCTGCCCGTGGTGACGGGTGCCAGACGTCATGGTGGGGACGAAGCGGTTCGGCAGGAACGATCGATGCCCGACTGCGTTCCCGGTTCGACCAGAAAGCGCGCCCTTTCCTGGTGACGTCAAGGGGCGGAGTCTTGACATTCCGGGGCATCGCACCTACATCGGCGCTTCCCGTTGGGGGGCTGTAGCTCAGTCGGGAGAGCGTCGCGTTCGCAATGCGAAGGTCAGGGGTTCGAATCCCCTCAGCTCCACCAGAACTCCTGTCATCTCTCCGGTTCCGTGCGTTCCGTGGGACGTGGGCGCGTTGTGGTTTCTTTCCCGGAATCTGGTATCCTTGCCGCTTCAATGAAGGGAGGAAACAACTCATGGAATCACGTGATCCCGTCGATCAACTTCTCTCGGGAAGGATGGATCGACGCACTTTTCAGAACACGCTCGGTACACTCGGCATTGGCGTGGCCGCCATGCCTCTTGTCCCGAATGCTGCGGTCGCGCAGGAGGACGAAGCGAACTTCTTCACCTGGGCCGGCTACGAACTCCCGGAGTTCCACCAGTCCTATCTGGACAAGTACGGGGCCTCTCCCAACATCACGTTCTTTGCCGGTACGACCGAAGCCAAGAACAAGATCCACGCCGGTTACAAGACCGACATCGGCCACCCCTGTTCGGGAGGCGTCACGGAGTGGTACGCCTCCGGCATCATCGTGCCTTTCGACACGGACCGCCTGAAGCACTGGCCTGACTACTTCGAGGCCCTGAGGAACATCGGGACCACCCTGACCGAAGAAGGCGAGAACCTCTTCGTTCCGTTTGACTGGGGCAATTCCTCGGTCCTCTATCGCACCGACCTCGTGGAAATGGAGGAGGAATCCTGGAGCCTGCTGTTCGACCCGCGATACAAGGGCAAGCTGGCGACCTACGATTCACCGCAGGCCGGCGTGCAGGTGGCGGCCCAGGTGCTGGGCTTCGAGAACCTGGACTCCCTGAGCGACGAACAGCTGCTGGAGGTGAGGAAACTCCTCGAACAGCAGCGCGACGTGTTGCGGTTCTACTGGGAGAGCCAGTCCGAGGCAGGTCAGGCCATGGTCGCCGGCGAGCTCGTGGCGACCTACGCCTGGAACGATCTCTACAAGACGGTTGCCGACCAGGGGCTGCCGGTCAAGTACATGTCGCCCAAGGAAGGGGCGCGCAACTGGGTCTGCGGCTTCGTTCTCACCGCTCCCGAGAGCCGCGTGGCCAGCGACGAGCGTGTCTACGATTTCCTGGACGCCATGATGTCACCGGAATCGGGCGCCTATCTGATCGAGAACTACCGCTATGGCGCCTCCAACATGAAGTCCTTCGATCTCGCCTCAGCGGAGGCCATTGCGGAATCCGGTCTCACCGACCCCGAGGCCTTCATAGCGAAGGGCATCCTGGCGCCCATTCCTCCCGAGTTCGACGAAAAGTACGTCAACCTGTGGGAAGAGGTGAAACTCGGCATGTAGATGCACACGACGCATCTGACTGTTTGCAGGGGCCCTGGATGTTTCAGGGCCCCTTTTTCTTGAAGAGACGGTCCGGACACATGACCGTTCTCGGGTCCATGCCGATCACGGGTCCCGGTTCGGGAGGTCTTCGATCTCGTTCAGCGCCGCCAGGAAAACCTCGCCGTAGCGCGCCAGCTTGCCGGCGCCCACGCCGTGGCAGGCGGCGAGCGCATCCAGGTTTCCCGGTTTGCGGGACGCCATGTCCATCAGGCTGCGGTCGTGGAAGATCACGTAGGCCGGCACGCCTTCCTCCCTGGCGATGTCCAGTCGCAGCCGCTTGAGGCGGCCGAACAGCGTCTGATCAAGCTCTCCGGGCGCCTCTGCGGCGCGGCCCCTCTGCCTTCGCCGGCCTGCCGTTTCGCCGTGCAGTGCCACGCTCTCGTCGCCTCGGAGCACGGCATGCCCGCGGCTTCCCGGCTTCAGGGCGCCGTAGCCGCCGATATCGATCTTCAGCACGTCGGCTGCCACCAGCTGGCGCAGATAGGAGCGCCAGAGCGTCCTGTCGATGTCCGCGCCGACGCCAAAGGTCACCAACTGCTCGTGACGGTGCTGGAGCACCTTGCCCGTCGCTTCGCCCCGCAACACGGCGATCAGGTGTTCGGCGCCGAAACGCTCGCCGGTGCGCAGGACGGCAGACAGGGCCTTCTGCGCAATCACCGTGCCATCGACCGTCTCGACCGGTTCAAGACAGCGGTCGCAGTTGCCGCACGACTCGCATGGCTCGCCGAAATAGCCGAGCAGCGCCTGACGCCGGCAGCCGGCGGTCTCGCACAGGGCCAGCAGCGCGTTGAGCCGCTGGTGATCGACCCGCTTGACCTCGTCGGGGCGGTCGGAATCGTCGATCATCAGGCGGCGGATACGGATGTCGTCCATGCCATAGAGCATGAGGGTTTCCGCCGGCTCGCCGTCACGTCCGGCCCGTCCGATTTCCTGGTAGTACGCCTCGACGGTCGACGGCAGGTTGGCGTGGACGACAAACCGGATGTCCGGCTTGTCGATACCCATGCCGAAGGCGATGGTCGCCACCATGACGACACCGTCCTCGGTCAGGAACCGGTCCTGGTTCCTGTCCCGGTCGATCTGGTCCATGCCGGCGTGATAGGGGAGCGCCACCCTCCCCCGCGACGAGATGCGCTCCGCCGTCCGCTCCGCCTCCTTGCGCGACAGGGTGTAGACGATGCCGGCCCGACCGGCATACCGGTCCAGGAGATCGTCGATCTGCCGCGCCCCGGACCTTCGCGGCGCGATGCCGATACGCAGGTTCGGACGGTCGAAGCCGGCCACGAAGACCCTCGCCTGTCCGCCGAACAGCCGCTCGACGATGTCCTGGCGTGTCACCGCATCCGCCGTCGCCGTGAAGGCGCTCAGCATGGCATCGGGAAAGTGTTCCGGCAGTTCCGCAAGGCGGCGATAGTCGGGCCGGAAGTCGTGGCCCCACTGGGAAATGCAATGGGCTTCGTCGATGGCAAACCGCGCCGGATGGCAGCGGGCGAGTCCTTCCAGAGTCTCCGGAACCATCAGCCGCTCCGGTGAGATGTAGAGGAGGCGCAGCAGGCCGTCACGCAGCAGGCGGTGGGTCTCCACGGCATCGGCTCGCGGAGTCGCCGAATTGAGGGCGCCTGCCGCCACGCCATTGAGACGCAGGGCCGCGACCTGGTCGCGCATCAGGGCGATGAGCGGCGAGACGACGACGGTCAGGCTTTCGCACGCCAGTGCCGGAATCTGGTAGCACAACGACTTTCCGGCGCCGGTCGGCATCACGGCCAGCACGTTCTCGCCCGCCAGCAACGCCGCGACGATGTCCGCCTGACCCGGCCGGAAGTCGTCGTAGCCGAAAGTGCTGTTGAGGACCGCACGGGCGGCGTCGAGAGTCGTCACGTGGTTTTGCTGGAATTGAACCGGGTCACAATACCGCCTCCTCCGGCACATGAGAACGGCGGCATCCGTGACCATGCATCCCGAGGTCGGCATGGACAGTACTGCCGAGATTCGGTGGACTCATGCTCCGTCTGTCTGTGGCCGCGCCGCCGGCCCGATATCGGATTGTGCGCCGCATGTCGCTCAAGGGTCCGGCAGCGGGTCCGTCACAGCTCCCTGCAGTGGGCGGAAGTCCGGTTCGGTCCGCGCTACGGCAATCTCCGAGTAGCCCTCGGTTCGGCCAGCACGACATTCAACAGAATGGGCCGGTGATCGGAGCCGATGTCGGGGCCGGCTTCGATATCGAGGATGCGCAGGTCGCGGCTGACGAACGCGTGGTCGATCGGGATGCCGGCGAAACCGAGCCAGACAGGCCAGGTGGCCCGGGTGTTGAAACCGAAGAGGCGGGTTTGGGAGACGAACGCGCGCAGACCTGTCGACCAAGGAGTCGCATTGAAGTCTCCTGCCACGAGCTTCGGCGCATCGAGTTGCGCCAGGATGTTACCGGCCATCGCGAGCTGCTGGTTGCGCAGGGCGAGACGCCGCGGCGTCACTGGCGCGAAAGGATGCAGTCCGGCGACGTGAAGCGTTCCGGAAGGGGTCTCTACACCCACCGTCACCATGACCGGATCCGGCGTCGAAGGAACGCCATCGGCGAGCTCGGTGACGGCTTCACTCGAGATCGGGTAGCGGCTGTACACGACCATGCCGTACGGATGCTCGCGAGGCTCGAGGACCCGGAACGGGTAATGCGTCATGGCCTCGGCCATCCTCCCGACATGACGCGTCGTCATCTCCGTTGCCACGACGATATCGGGATCGCTGTTCTCGATCCAAGCGACGAACCTGGCGGTGTCGTCGTTGACGACGAGGACGTTGGAGAAAGCGACGCGAAGAGTTCCACCGTCCTTCACGACGCCCCTCGCTTGCGCCTGCGCGGAGACCGTCTCCGTGCGAACGACGTCCGCGCCCAGCACGACGGCGAGCACCGCGAGGAGGCCGGCGAGGAGGCGATGTCGCGCCACAAGCGACATCGCGGTGCAGACCGCCACACCCAGCGCAATGTGCGGGCGCCAACTGGCCGCGAGTTCCCCGACAAACCCATCCAGTCCGACCATCGGCGACGCGCAGGACACACCGGCAGCCAGTGCGCCAAGTCCGATCCCAAGCACGGGCAGAGACGGCCGTTCGCGTCTGCCAGCCATGCGACATTCTCCCGTCGACCTGAAGACCATGCCGCACGATTCCGGCGGAGCGATGTCAGCGCTGCACTTGCGAGACCGGAGCATTCCTTGCCGTGAAAACAACAGCGCAGAGCCACGGCGGGCCAACGGAACTGCTGCGCTGTCCTCTCGACCCGCCATGCTCCCGGCAAAAGCCCAGGAAGGTCAGAGTATCGCGGAGGTCGGGGTCGAGTCTTGCGGCGCGGCACTCCAATCCGGCTCCGCGGCATGACCAAGCACCGTCGGCGCCCCTTCTCAGTCCCCGCTCGATTGCCGTGGATGGCGCTTGCGCTACTTACGCGAGTCCTTTCATGCGGCGTCGACCGCTCCCGAGATGCAGGATCGGACCAGCGGTGCCGGGGGAATCGTCAGGTGCTGTCGTCGCTGTAGTCGTTGGCCGTCAGCACGACGTAGACCTTGCGCAACGGAGCCTTGACGTTCCAGGTGCAGGCACAGCCACGCGGCATGACGAAACTGTCCCCGGCCCTGTATGCGGCAACACTGCCGTCATCGTGCGTGACCTCCAGATCTCCTTCGAGAATATGGACGAACTCATCATAGGGCGAAGCCTCGAAGACATGCTCATTGACGTCGCACTCCCAGTAGCCGGCATCGAGCTGACCGGTCTGGTCGGCATAGAAGCTGCGTCCGCGTTCGTTGGGTTCGCCGGACTTCAGGGCTTCGGGAGCAATGTAGTCCGTGGGTTCGAGGCCGCTCACGTCGCGACCGGGGATTCTGACTGTGGTGCTCATGATACGCTCTCCGGACTCGTCCAGGTTCACCACCGACCATAGAGAACTGGATCCGGTGGCGCACCTTCAATCCGGATCCGGCGGATTCCCGGGCTGGGACGCGTGCCGGTGTGCCGCAAAGGGACAGATCAGGCGCAACCCCGGGCATGGTGACGACGCATCGCATTGCGCCTATGGTGACCGCGGTGTCCAGTGGCTCCGCGGCATGACCGAGCACCGTTTGCGTCCCCTTCTCAATCCCCGCTCGATCGCCGTGGTCGGCGCGTCCTCCAATCGCGAGTCCTTCGGCTGGACATCCTGGCGTGCCGTCCGCGAGATTGGCCATGCCGGCGATCTCTTTCTGGTCAATCCGCGCTACGACGACATCGACGGGGAGCGCTGCTATCCCGACATCGCCTCCATCGGCCAGCCGGTCGAGCACGCGATGCTCAATGTCTCCAATCCCCGTCTCGAAAGGGTCTTCGACGAGGCGATCGCCGCCGGCGTGAAGGCGGTGACGATCTTCGCCTCGTGCTACCTGGCGGACGATGGCGATCCTCCCCTTCTCGAGCGTCTGAAGCGCAAGGCCCGCGAGGCCTCCCTTCTCGTGTGCGGCGGCAACGGGGCCGGGTTCGTCAACCGCCAGGAAAGGGTGCAGGTCACGCTGGCGGGAAGCCGTTCCAGTCTCGATGTCGGTCCGGTCACGCTGATATCGCAATCGGGCTCCGTCTATCTCGGCATGCTCCAGACTGACGGCCGGCTGGGTTTCAACCTCACGGTCACGTCGGGCCAGGAGATCGCCGTCACGGCGAGCGACTACATGGACTACGCGCTCGGGCTGGAATCGACGCGGGCGATCGGACTCGTTCTCGAGACCGTTCGCGATGCTGCCGGGTTCCGCGAGGCGGCCGACAGGGCCCGGGAACGCGACGTTCCGGTGGTTGCGGTGAAGTTCGCGCGAACGCCGGAGAGCATCCGCATGGCCCGCACCCATTCCGGCGCGCTGGCCGGCAACGATGCCGCCTACGACGCGGTCTTCCGGCATCACGCCGTGCAGAGGGTCGACGACATCGATGCCCTGATCGCCACGCTGCAGATGGCCGTCCAGCCGAGGCGGTTCTGGCCGGGCGGCATCGTCGCCCTCACGGATTCAGGCGGCGAGCGGGAGCATCTGGTCGACCTCGCACACCGGCACAAGGTTCCCTTCGCTGCCATCTCGCAAGCCACGACCCGGCGCATGGAAGCCTGTCTCGATTACGGACTCGAGGCGACCAACCCGGTCGATGCCTGGGGAACCGGGAAGAACTTCGTGGAAACCTATACCGAATGCTGGGACGCTTTGATGTCGGATCCCGACACGGCCGGCGGCCTGTGGGTCGCCGACATCCGCGATTTCGATGTCTTCCGCAAACCCTGCATCGAACCCGCCAGGATGATCGCGGAGCGCACCGGCAAGCCCATGTGCTTCGCCAACTGCGTGCCGGCCGCCGTCGTGCACGAGACGGCACGCGAACTCGCCGCGGCCGGCATACCGCTGATCGACGGACTCGACGCCGCGGTGACAGCCTTCTCGCGCATGCTGGCCCTGCGTGACCACCGGACCATGCGGCCGCCCAGTCCGCCACCCGATGCCGTCATCGCTCGCTGGCGCAGTCGCCTGGCCGCAGGCGGCGCCCTCGACGAGGCGGAGGGCCTGGCGCTCGCCCGTGATTTCGGGTGCGCGACCACCCAACCGGTCATCGTGGAAACCGCGAGCGACGTGACGGAGGCGGCGGAGAGGTTGGACGGCCCGCTGGTTCTCAAGACGGCCATGCCCGGACACCATCACAAGAGCGATGTCGACGGTGTGAGACTGGGGATCGTGGGCAAGACGGCCCTCCTCGATGCCTGGCAGGAGATGGCGTCGCGGCTGGGTCCCCGAGCCCTTGTCGCGCCCATGGCGCCTCCCGGGGTCGAGATGATGTTCGGTCTCGTTCACGACGAGACCTTCGGACCTCTGGTCCTGGTGGCGGCAGGCGGTGTCCTCGCCGAGGTCGTCGACGACAGCCTGCTTGCCGTTCCGCCCCTCGATGCGGAAGCGGCGCTCGATCTCATCGATGGATTGAGGGCGGGGCGCCTGCTCGACGGCGTGCGGGGCAGGCCTGCCAGCGATCGCAGGGCCCTTGCCGCGATGCTGGCCCGCTTTTCGGTGCTTGTTCACTGTCTCGGCGACATGATTGCGGAACTCGATCTCAATCCGGTGATCGCCGGAGCCAACGGCGCCATCGCCGTCGATGCCCTCGTCGTGCCGAACGCCTGATCGGGCGAGCATCAACCGGATCGCCGACTGTCAGGCCGACATGTCGACAATGGCGGCGATGAGCGCCAGCCGCGGCTTCTCCACGGCCGCCCTCCCAGTTCGGACCGGATGGCGCTGAACAGCCGTTTGGACTGAGCCGGAGCATTGTACCGAGGGCTTCGGCATGTGGCCGCGCGACGAAACCTCCGATTGAGAAGCGCACCTGCACCTTGAAACGGACCTGATTCTCTCTGCGAACCCCGGCGGCACCAGGAACAAGCCATCCGCCTCTTCGAGATCACAAGAAAAACGTCATGGGTGTCTCGTCGAACGAGAGGAAGACGATGATCAGTGGACTGCCGAGGATGGCCGGCTAGACGTTGGGTAAAGTGACCAAAAAGAAGGTGTCCGCAAGCCTGACGCCAAGATTTGCCGAAGCCTCTTCAAAACGTCGACTGAAGCTCTCGTTGTACCCATGGTCAACGAAGGACCATCGTGACGGAAGACGGCGGACCTGGCGTACTCACCAAAACGGGTGACGCAACACGCGATCCGCATCAATGCCCATGCATCCGACGGATACGTCACCCGCAAGAAGCACTCATTGACAAGATAACATGCGGAAGTATATCCTAAAATTCCTCTTTGGTACAGAGCTTGATGTTGCTTAGCAGACTCGTTGTTGAGCTTAGCTACGTTTAGTCAGTGTTCTACTCAGGGAGGTAAGACCATGAAAACCAATAAGTCCGTGCCTGCGTCGACGATCACAGTCTACGACTCAGGCCTCATTCGCCTACGTCAATATGGTCCACTGTCACGTCGATCATTCGGATACAGTCTCGCAGGTGCGGGCGCTGCTGCCATGCTTGGTTTGCCGGGCACAAGTGCTGTGGCTGACGCAAACGTGGCCTACATGGGTTGGCAGGACTACGACACCGGACTCAATGTTGACGGTTGGCTCGAGACCAATGGAATAACACTCGAACCGACGTACATTGGCACCAATGAGGAGATTATCGCAGCCGGCACCGCCGGCGGTGTCGGGACCTTGGATCTTTGTACGCCTGCAGTCATTTACCTCGACATCTATGAACAGGCCGACATACTCGAGCCGCTGGATCTTGGCCGAATTCCGAATTGGGATCTCTTGTTCCCCGAGCTGCGGGAACTCATCAACGTACGAAGTGACAACACGGTTCTTGCCTTGCCATTCCAGTGGGGCGACGTGCCCCTGATGTACAACGCGGAAGTCATTACCGAACCACCAGCTTCGTGGAACGATCTCACGAAGCCGGAATATGTCGGAAAGACGGCGTTGGTCTACGACGTTATGGGCATCATGGTCCATACGCCGATGTTCGTGACGGGCACCAGGACACCTACGTTGCTATCGCATGACGAACTCGATGCCACCATCGACTGGTTGATCAAGTTCAAGAAGGAGCATGCGCTCACCATTTGCAACACTTACGGTGACCTGGCCGCGCTCTTCGCATCCGGGGAAGTGCTCATCGCACCGGCCTGGACGCCGACGGTAACCTGGGCCGGAGCGGATGCCCCCGACCTTAAGTGGGTGGCGCCTGAAGAAGGCATGCTCGTGTTCTCGGATGTCTTCTCGATGTTCAAGGACGCACCGAACAAGGACCTGAACTATGAGATCCTGAATCACTCGTTGTCACCGGAGGTGCAGGCCCATACCGCAAACCTCATCATGACGGCCGTGACGGTAGAGGACGCCGTGCCCTTGCTCGATGATCTGCCACGCAGCTTGTACAAGTACGACAACATCGCTGAGTGGTTTGAGACGTCGGGTGGACCGTTTCCGGGATGGCCGCTGGATCCGCCGGAGGGCACGGCGAGTTTCCATGAAATTCTGGAAGGTTGGGAACGGTTCGTAAGCGCCTAGCTGTTTCCCGAAGAATATCGGGCGGACCGGTGCCGCGTCCGCTTGTGATGCTGATGAATCAGGTGCCATGAGGGCGGGGTTCCGTCGCAGGAACGGATCCCCGCGGGGGAGATTTCGAGGTTGGGTCACCCGCTAGTTCGCCTGGACGGAGTTTCCAAGGCATATGGAGACGTTGTTGCGGTTCGTCCGCTCACTCTCGATATTTTTCGCGGCGACTTCATTGCGATTCTTGGACCTTCGGGATGTGGCAAGACAACTCTGTTGAACATGCTGGCAGGCTTTGTCCTTCCCGATAGCGGCCGTATTGAAATTGACGGCAGGGACGTTTCCCACGTCGGCCCCGACCGGCGGCCCACGAACATGGTGTTTCAGGGTTACGCCCTTTTCCCGCACATGACGGTGCGCCAGAACATTGCCTATGGCCTCCGCATCCGGAACCACCCGAAGCAGGAAATTGATGAGCGTGTCGGGGAAATGGTCGATCTGGTGCACCTTGGGGGGCTTGAACGGCGGACCGTCACGGAAATCTCCGGAGGGCAACAGCAGCGCGTTGCGCTGGCCAGAGCTCTCATAATGCGTCCAGATGTCCTGTTGCTGGACGAACCCCTCGCAGCGCTGGATCTGAAGCTTCGGAACTCCATGCAACAGGAGCTGCGCCGCATCCACCGATCCATTGGCGGCACGTTCGTGTTTGTGACTCACGATCAGAACGAGGCAATGGGTCTGGCAAATCGCATTGCGGTCATGAGAGACGGCGTTTTGGTCCAGGAAGGAAGTCCCGAGGAAATCTACTCGACACCCAGGACACAATTTGTCTCGAATTTTGTCGGTGAAGCGAATGTCTTGCCGGGACGCCGGGCGTCAGGAGTTGTCGTCCTGGACGCCGGAACCGCCTTTCCCTCCAAAGGAACCGACGGGACGGTCGTGACCGTCGTCCGCCCCGAGGCGATGTCGCTGACGAAGCCCGACGGTGCTCCGACCGTGGACGGCAACGTCGTGATGCAAGGAATGGTCCGCGATGCGGTCTTTCTCGGCTCGAGAATGAAGTACGTCGTCGAGGTGCCAGACAACACCATCACAGTCTATGCGCCGCCATCGGGCCGGAGCGATCGCTTCGCGATGGGCAGCAAGGTTGATGTGGTCTGGAACATGGTCGATCAGCGCGTGCTGGATACCGGATGAGCCCGGCCAGTCGATCTCGAGGGTGGCTGGCCCTGCCCTATCTGACAGTGTATCTCCTGGTTTTCGTCGCGCCCCTGCTCTACTTCTTTGTGATCAGCTTCTGGCGTGTGCGTCTGTTCCGTCTGGTGCCCGATGCATCCTTGGCCAACTATGCAAAGACGCTGCAGGCTCACTCGGTATCCCTCATCTTCACGTTTGAGATCGCGTTCACGATCGCGGTGATCGTCACAGCCTTGGCATTCATCTTCGCGTACGTGGTCCGTTTCAAGGCGGGAAGGTATGGAACACCGTTGCTCTTTGTCGTCCTGATTGCCCTGTTTGGTGGCTATCTCACCAAGATCTATGTGTGGAAGACCATCCTCGGACAAGCCGGCGTCATCAATTCGGCATTGGGGCTCCTCGGCATTGTCAACGAGCCGATTACCTTCTTGCTCTACAACCCGGTTGCCGTTGTCATCACCTTGAGCCATTACACCCTGCCCCTGGCGATCCTTCCCATCTACGGAGCGCTTCGATCCATAGAGGATATGCCTTTGCGAGCCGCTCGCGATCTGGGGGCGAGTCGATTTCGCGTGGTTTGGGATGTTGTGTTGCCGCAATGCCGCGTCGGCATTCTGATCGCCTTTTCTCTCTCCCTCATTTTCTCGGCTGGTGATTTCGTGACACCTCTGCTCATCGGCGGCCCCTACACATCCATGATCGGGAAACTGATTCAGCTGCAGTTTGGATTCCATGGCGACGCGGCGATGGGATCGGCGATGGCTTTTACCGTTATCGGAATGTGCCTGGTTGTGATCCTTGTGATTGGCACGTTGATCTTCTCGGTGTTTCGTGTGCGATGAGCGATCTTCCCACAACGTTCCTTCGATTGTTCGCCGTTGTCATCGTGGTGTTCATGCTCACACCGCTGCTGGTGCTTGTACTATTCTGCTTCAGCGAACGATCATTGGTGACCTTTCCCATCACCGGTTTCACTCTTGATTGGTTTGCAAAGCTGTTCGAGAGACCAGCTTTCTGGGACGCGCTACAAAACAGCCTGATCGTCACCGGTACGGTGGGGGTCGTATCCACCCTGCTTGGCACAAGCGCAGCCATGGTACTGGCTCGAATCCGCTCCAGATACGTCGGACCAATCATGCTCCTCATCATGTTGCCGATCATGTTGCCACCGTTGGTCCTCGGTGTTGCTCTCCTGACCTATTTCAGCACCGTGGAAGTCAGGCTGGGACTGTTCACCGTGATCCTGGCCCATATCGTGTTTACACAGCCATTTGTGATTCTCATCGTTCAGGCTCGAATGATCGGATTTGACTATAGAATCGTACACAGCGCCCGCGACCTTGGTGCGTCTCACTTTAAGGCCTTCGTGACGGTGACATTTCCAATCATTCGTCCAACTATCATCGGAGCAGCAATGGTCGCGATGGCTTTGTCGGTGGACGATTTCATCGTCACGTTCTTCACGATCGGTGGCGGCAATACCTTGCCGACATTTCTGTGGGGAATGCTCAGAATGGGCGTCAACCCGACGATCAACATCGTGGCGATGCTGATCATGCTCCTGACCGTCATCGTAAGCTTGGTGGCGCTTCGCGTCACGCGGTGGCGTGGCTAGGGCGATGTCCCGTCAAGCTGGATCTGATCCGGCAGCATGACACCGTTGGGGCGGCCCGGGATTACGGAAGTCTGTGACAGGGAATCCAAGCAGAGGACGTTCGTCAGTTCGTCGATCGCAATCCGTCGGTTGTCAGCCGGACCGTTCGCCTTACTCCCCAACGAGAACGCTACCACGCGCCTGGTCGACGCAATCCCGTGACCGGGTCCGGTGCCCGTCAATTCCTGGTTCCGCGGCCGCCAAGGGGCGCAGGCATGCCCCGTTCACATGTTCACTGCGGGCAATCCGCTTGGAAGACCGTGCTCCGTCTCCTTCGGTAGCGTCAGGACGCCATGGCTTTCGGTCCCGCATTCTCATTGATCGCCCGCATCACGGCTTCGGGCGTCATCGGGACATCCACCCAGACGCCGATGGCGTTGTGCACCGCTTGACAGATTGCCGGTCCGGCTGCGGCCGCTGGCGATTCACCGGCGCCTCGTGCACCGAACGGTCCGACCGGATCCTGTGACTCGACAAAGAACACTTCAACGTCGGACGGAAAATCACCGGTACGCAGGAGCTTGTAATCGAGCAGGCTGTCATTCAGAACGCGGCCGTCGCTCGGGTCGAACTCCATGCCTTCGTAGAGGACAAAGCCGGCGCCGCAGATCGCCCCGCCTATGACCTGGTTCTTCAGCACCTTGGGATTCATGACGGTACCGCTGTCCTGGCCGGCGAGATAGTCCGTGATTCTGATTTCCCCGGTCCCGACGTCGACCTCGACTTCGGCAAACTGCGCGGCCCACTGGCGCGCAAAGGCGATGGTCGGCGGCATGACACCATTGGGTCGGCCCGTGATCACTGAAGTTTGTGACAGGGAATCCGAGCAGAGGACGTTCATCATTTCGTCGATCGCGATTCGACGGTTGTCAGCCGGATCGTCCGCCATGTGGATGATGCCGTCCTCGATATCGAGCTTCTCGAAGTCAGCTCCATCGAAGAACTCCCTGGCGGCAATCTTCAGCAGCTGGGTCTTGGCATCCCGGCATGCTTCTCTTGTCGCCCATCCGGTCCGGAACATGGTGGTGCTGGCAGATGAACCCGAAGCCCACGGCACGACATACGTGTCCCCCGTGACAATGCTGACCTTTTCCACGGGAACACCCATCTCCTCGGCGGCCACCTGGACAAGGGTCGTCTCGCTGCCCTGGCCCTGGCGTCCGGCGGCACTGAAGACATTGACGCTGCCATCGTGATTCACGCGTACAACCGATGACGTGTTGCCACCGAACTCGACACCGCAACAGTGAGCACCGGTGCCGACCCCGACACCCCGGCGCTTTGAACCGTTCACCCGGGTCGGGACACCCCAGCCTTTCCAGCGCTCGCGCCAGCGGAACTTCTCCGCACCCTGGAGAAGAAGTTCATGGGTGGAGCCGCTGGAGAGATGGAACATTTTCGGCCAATTGCCTGTTTGTTCCTCGGTCAGGCCTTCGATGTAGTCGGTCAGATTGCCTTTCATGTGTTGCCGCGGTTCCTGCATCCGCAACTGCTGACCGGACTTGATCTGGTTCTTGATGCGGAACTCGAGGGGATCCATGTTCACCTTCTGCGCACACTTGTCGGCGAGACGCTCGACCGCCAGACCCATCGTGATATCGCCGACAGCGCGCATGCATCCCGAGGTCACGAGGTTCGTATTGACTCCGCGTACGCGGTAGTCTCCGTTCCTGGCTCCTCCCCAGAGGTCGCAGCAGAAAAAGTAGACGTCCGTCTTGAAACCGTAGGCGCCGTTGTCCATCAGGTGGGAGAAATCGGCCATGGTCAGCGTGCCGTCCTTCGTGACGCCCATGCGCCCGCGCGTGATCTCGATGTGGCGGCGCTTCACGGCGGCCATGCACTCCTGGCTCGTCAACTCGATCTTGACCGGCCTGCGTGCCTTCCTGGCGAGAAGGGCCGTCACCATCATGAAGTTGTTGCTCCACCACAGTCCGAACGAGCAACCAGAGGGAAGGGCCACAACCCGAACATTGCTCATCGGGATTCCGAAAGCCTGATGAATGCCCGTTTGCAGTTCCGACGGTGTTTGTGACGAGGTCCACATGGTCACCTGGTCCCCGTCCCAACTGCAGATGCAGGCATTGCGCCCTATGCCCGCATAGTTCTGGGCCTTGTAACGCATCTCCTGATCGATGACGTAATCGGCCTCTCTCTCGCCATCGTCGAGGTCACCCCAGACCACGCGGTACTCGTCACGCACATTGCCCTCTTCGCGAACCTGTGGCGCGTCGTCGCGAAGCGCCTTTTCCACATCGAGAACGGCGGGCAGGGGCTCGTACTCGACGTCGATCAGATCAAGGGCGGCATCGGCAATCTCCACCGACGTCGCGGCGACCGCCGCGACCTCGTCCCCGACGAATCGCGAGACACCATCGAGGATCTGGCCCCGGTAGTTGTCCCAGACTCCCATCCAGTTGAGGCCGGGAGCATCCTCGTGGGTCACCACGCCGAGAACACCCGGCAAGGCCAGGGCCCTGGTGGCGTCGATGCGCTTTATCCGGGCATGGGGCACGGTGCTGCGCTTGATCTTGCCGTGCACCATCCGGGGGAGAATGAAATCGACCCCGTACTCGAGTGAGCCGGTCACCTTTTCGCGGGCATCTATGACAGGGATGCCCTGACCTACGATCTTGAACTTCTTGGGCTTGTGAAGAACGTTCATGTCACCAACTCCCGTTCGAGTGGTCTTGGTTCAGGTGCACGCTAGGCGGAGGCCACGGTCGAGCCCGTTGTTCGCTTCGATTCCTGTCGATGCTGCATTCTTTCGGCGGCGTTCATGACGGACTTGACGATGTAGGGATGGGCTCCGCAACGGCAGATGTTGCCGCTCATGGCCATGGAGGCCTCTTCCTCGGTGGGATTCGGGTTCTCATCGAGAAAGGCCTTGGCCATCATGATGAAACCGGGGGTACAGAACCCGCACTGAAATCCCTGCTCTTCAACGAATGCCTCCTGGATGGGGTGCAGTTCGTCGTGCGTCCCGATGCCTTCGATGGTGGTAATCTCGTGTCGCTCGCCCTGCAGCGCCAACATCAGGCATGCCGTCACCGGGACTCCATCGACCAGGATCGTACAGGATCCGCACTCGCCCTCCGCGCAGGAGACCTTGACTCCGATGAGACCGAGCTGATTGCGCAATACGTCCGAAAGGGTCTCGTGTGCCTTGATGTCGACATCGAAAGACTGGCCGTTGACGTTCAATCTGCTCATCACGCGGATTCCTCGAGGCTGCTGATGCACTGGCGAATGGCCCGCGCTGTCAGCGTTGCAACCATGTCAGTTCGGTACTCCTTGCTGGCGCGTATATCCGAAATCGCCCGTGCAGCGCTGGCGGCTTCCTCCCCGGCATTCGTCGTCACGCCGTTGTTCACGCTGCTCAAGTCACGACCCACCAACGCCTCTTCCGCCCCGGTCACGCGTATGACCGACGGCGCCACGGCACCCAGCGCCACGCCGGCCTGCTCGATCCGGTTGCCTGAGTTCACCTTGAGGAACACGGCCGAGCTGACGAGCGCAATGTCGACGACAGTCCGTGCCACACGGTCATAGTGCGCCGCCACCTTGCCGTCGGCGCCTGGAACATAGATCTCCGTCAGTATCTCGGACTCTGCAAGCGCCGTCTCGTTCACTCCGAGATGGAAATCCTCAAGCGGCATGTCGCGCTCGCCATCTGGACCGACGAGCCTGCAACGGGCACCCATGGCGACGAGTGGCGGCGTCAGGTCGGCCGAAGGCGACGCATGACACATGTTGCCGCCGACCGTTGCGATCGTGCGGGTCTGCTTCGTACACATGAGACGGGCCGTGTATCCCAGCGTCGCGGCGAGCGGATTGAGATCCGACTTGAGATCAAGGTCGTCAAGGCTTGCCATGGCGCCGATCCTCAACGCGTCTCCGGAACTCTCGATGTACCTCAGCGCCGGTACGTACGTGAGATCGATGCAGTAATCGAACGCGACCTCACGGCGATTCCACAGAAGCATCAAGTCGGTGCCGCCCGCCCAGAATCTGGCGCGGTCTCCGTGGGCGGCCTTCATCTCCACGGCTTCGCCGACGGTCTCGGGTCTGAGATACTCGAATGAACGAATCACCATGTTTGCCGTCCCGTCCCAGCATGCGCCGCCTTGTTGCCCGGCGGATTCAAGCGGTGCTCGTATCCTATCACAAGGACCCCGCATCCGCCGCAAAATGCTCAAGAGGCAATCGACTGTGCCGCTTTGACCGCATTCCAGGCATTGGTGCAGGGCTCAAGGTTCGGACCGAGACTCTCCCAGACGTTCAGCTTGTTGACGTACTCAGGATCATCCTGATGGACTGCGACGCACTTCTCGGAAGTCATGCAGGCCTTGGCCGATGCCTCGTTGGCCAGCGAATGGCCGGTGACCCGACAAACCCCGCATTGCTGCGGACAGAGGTCGTCCCAGCCCTCTATGCGGGAACGATTGATCGGGTCCAGAAATCCCGCAGCGATCGGGGCGCCCGTCGAGTCAATCAGCGCCAATGGCGAGGCTTGAAGTCGGGCTCTACCGCCTCATCGAGCTTTCCGACGATGAAGTTGACCAGCCGGTTGACCGGGTCGGTTTGGTTGAAGTGTTTGCAATAGAGGCCGACATGAATCTCGGCCAACGGCGGAAATCCATGCTTCTCCCCCAGGGTCCTCATTCCCTGCAGGTAAGTCCGCTTTGTCAGAGCGCTGATCCCCAGTCCTGCGAGCACCGCGTTCTGCAGACCCGATATTCCGGGACTGCAGTAGGCCAGACGCCAATCCCGGTGCACTGAACTCAGTGCCTGTGTCATGCGGTTGCGGTACTCGCACCCCTCGGGATGAGCGACAATCGGGACGGGAGACTGCCGGTGCGGACTTCCCTTCCTGGCAGTGACCCAGATCGGCCTTTCGACCCATTCCCGCGCCAGGTTCCGCTTGGCGCGTTCGCTCGTCATGGCGATGATGACATCCAGCGCGTCCCGTTCCAGGCCGTCAAGGAGGTCGCGGCTCAGTTCGCAATGGATCTCGAACGTGATTTCCGGCTGGAGTTTCGCAAACTGCGTCAGCACGTCCTGGAAGAAGGCAACAGCGTAGTCGGTAGGCAGACCGACCCGAAGTTGCCCCGCGACACTCCGCCGGGTGGTGCGGGAAAGCGCCTCGTCGTTCAGGCTGAGGATCTGGCGGGCATACACCATGAGGAACTCCCCTGCCTCGGTGAGGTGCAGTTCCCGCCCGACGCTTGTGATCAGCTTGGCCTGAGCGACTTCTTCCAGGCGGCGAATCTGAAGGCTGACGGCAGGCTGCGTCCGCCTCAGGACTTCCGCCGCGCGCGTGTAGCTGCCAAGGTCGATGACCGTTGCGAAAGTCCGGAGAAGCTCCATTGGGAGGTCTCGTTTCATTCGATCGACGAATCCCGTCTCCGCGGTGCCGACGGCACCTTCACAACCATACCATCATTTATGGATCTATCACGACTATAAATTTTGCGAGCATGGCAGAAAACCCCATTCAATGGCATTGTTTGTCGATGGCTCCGGAGAGAACGCGCCATGGACGACGGAACAGTACTTGCCTACGAGCTCACCTGGCCTGAATACGACAGGAGGATGCGGGACGGTCGCACGCCTCTGATCGTGCCGATCGGTGCGCTGGAGCAGCACGGCCATCACATGCCCCTGCACGTGGACGTGCTGTTGCCGAACGAGTTTGCGCAGCGGGTCGCCCGGCGGACCGGAGCACTGGTCGCCCAGCCGTTCACCTATGGCTACAAGTCCCATCCGAAATCGGGCGGCGGCAACCACCTTCCGGGCACGACCAGTCTCGACGGTGCGACGCTGGTGAGCGCACTCAAGGACGTAATCAAGGAATTCGTGCGCCACGGAGTTCGCAAGATCGCGCTGATGAACGGTCACTACGAGAATTCATGGTTCATCATCGAAGGCGTTGATGTCGCCTTGCGCGAACTGAGATGGGACGGTGTCAAGGACGTGAAGATCGTCGTGCTGTCGTACTGGGACTTTGTGAACGACGAGACCATCGAGAAACTGTATCCGGATGGCTTTACGGGGTGGGACCTCGAACACGGCGGTGTTCTCGAGACGTCACTGATGCTCGCGCTGTTTCCCCATCTCGTCCAGATGGAGAAGGCCGTCGACCACCCGCCGGCCAGCTTTCCACCCTACGACGTCTACCCGGTCAAGCCTGACTGGATTCCTGCAAGCGGGACGCTGTCGTCACCAAAGAACGCGACGAAGGAAAAGGGCGAGATCCTGCTCGAGGTCTGCACGGACGGCATTGTCGATGCTCTCAGCAGGGAATTCTCGGATGGACCGGACATGCAGGTCACGGCTGCGTAGACGTCTGCAGATGGAGGGGGTGAGGATCCGACAGTGAAGTTCGAACCCGTCACCTCCAACCCGCGCGGAATCTAGTTCCTGATGATGTTGTGATCCGGACCGTAGGGGAAACCGGTAATGTTCTCGGCGCCCTTCTCGGTGACCACCAGGATGTCGTGTTCACGGTAGCCACCGGCTCCAGGCTCACCTTCGGGCAGCATGATCATCGGTTCCATGGAGACGACCATTCCCGGCCTGAGTTCCGTTTCGACGTCCTCTCGCAACTCGACGCCTGCCTCACGGCCATAGTAGTGGCACAGCACGCCGAACGAGTGGCCGTATCCGAACGAACGGTACTTGAGGAGATCCCATCCGCGATACATCTCGTTGAGTTCGGCGGCTATGTCGCAGCAGCGAGCACCGGGCCTTATCAGCTTCAGCCCTTTCTCATGCACGGCGACGTTCTTTTCCCAGAGGTCCAGGTGGACGTCTGACGCGTGGTCGCAAAACAAGGTGCGTTCCAGGGCCGTGTAGTAGCCAAAGATCATCGGGAAGGCATTGAGGCTGAGAATGTCGCCGGATTCGATCCGTCTGTTGGTGACCGGATTGTGGGCACCGTCGGTATTGATTCCCGACTGGAACCAGGTCCACGTATCCATGGGCTCGACATAGGGATGGTTGCTGGCAATCTCCCTCACCATCGCGTCCGTTGTTGCGATAGCCACCTCGTGTTCGGGAACACCTGCCGCAATCGCGTCGACGCATGCCCAGCCGCCTATGTCACAGGTCCGCGCGCCCTCCTTGATGAGCTCAATCTCTTCCTCGGACTTGATGGTGCGCATCCACATTGAGGGTTGGGCGCAATCGACGAGCTCCACTGCCGGCAGCGCCTCCTCAAGAAGCCGCCTGTAGTCAAGATTGACATGATCGAACTCAATTCCGAGCCGCTTGACGCCGGGAGTGAGCTGCTTCAATGCCCGGAAGAAGCTGTCGCGCCGCCAGTCGGTGTAGGTGACGTTGTCGCCATAGGTCCGTCGCCAGGGCTGTCCTCCGTCGATGCCGGCAGAGATGGTCACCGCCTTGTCGTGATCGATAACCATGCCGTACTTGCGACCGAAATAGCAGTAGAGCCACCCGGAGTAGTAGTTGATGCAGTGATACGAGGTGAACAGCACGGCATCGACGTCCTCGGATGACATCCATTGACGGATGGCGTCCTGTCGGCGTTGCATTTCCGCCTCCGAGAAGGGTGAATACTCCTTGTCGCCGTTGTGCCATTTCGTGACATGAAGCATGTCGTCGGTCATCGCGAACACCCATTTTCAGTTGTCAAGTCAGCAAGATTGAGGACGTTACGCGATTCCGTTTGCGCGACGCAATTTGTTCTTCTTATGCCATGATTAGTCGGTTGAATGTGCTATCGAAAGCAACACTATCGCTCGGCATGGAGTCTTGACCTTGCAACCCGAGAAAGGTTGTCGGGTGCGTTTGCGTGTCACCATCGAACGAGTGTGTCGGATCACTGCGAATTCCGTGATCACCACCATGTGACCCGCATTGGATTGCTTCGCCGCTTCATCGTCACGGATTCCGGGGTGGACGAGATCACGACCACGCCTCGCCTCTTCTGGTAGCGCGAACTCCGCAAGGCGGTGTGGCAGCGGCCCGGCGATGGATCGACATGTCGCACGTGATCGGCTGCCGCAAGCAGGGGATGATCATTGAACCGCGCCAGGGAATGGCCGGCAGCGGCAATCAGGAAGGTCACACGGGGTGTGAAACCGCAGGGAGGTCGGTGAGCGGTGGTCGTTGCGCCCGCCGGCCTTGTCGAACCGGTTCATGTCACCCGACCGACGTGCCGGCCCTCGCCTACGGTCCGTAGGCTCCTGCCGTCGCGTCGTTCCCGCCGTCGACAACCAGCGTCGTCCCGGTCACGTAGCTCGCCTCATCGGAGGCCAGAAACAGAATGCACCGGGCAACCTCACCGGCACTGGCAACGCGGCGCATCGGGATGCCGGCGGCGAAGTTCCGCAGGTTCTCGTCGAAGTCTCCCCCCTGGTCGTGCAGCATCCTGTCCAGCATCTCCGTATGGGTCTCGCCCGGGCACACGGCGTTCACCCGGATACCCTCGGCCGCATGATCGAGCGCCATGCAGCGGGTCATCTGCACGATGGCACCCTTGCTGGTGCAATAGGCGACGTAGTTCGCCTCCCCGTTCAGGCCCCATTCCGATGCCGTATTCACGATGCAGCCGCTTCCCTGCGCACTCATCTGCCTGAGGGCAGCGCGACTCATGAAGAAGACGGAGCTGACGTTGACCGTCATCGTCTCGTCCCAGGCGTGATCCGATGTCGTGAGGGCCGTGCCTTCGTGGAGAACCCCGGCATTGTTCACAAGGATGTCGAGACGGCCGAAGCGATGGACACATTCGGACACCAAACGGTCGCACTCGGCACGCTCCGACAGGTCCGCCTGGCAGAACTCGGCAGTACCTCCGTGTCCCGCAATCTCCGCACAGATGTTTGCGCCTCGTTCCGCATTGCGCCCGGTGACCAGCACCCGGGCCCCCTGTGCCGCAAAGGCTCGGACACTCGCCTCGCCGATCCCCGTGGTGGAGCCTGTCACCAGCACTGACTTGTCGCTAAAGCTCATCGTGCTTCCTCTGGCTTTCGTGGATCGTTTTCTCAAGGACGATGGTACCACTTGGGCATGTGTTCGTCAGGCGCTCACGCCGCACCGGACGACGAATGGCGCCGCTTCTTCAACGAACCGTGCGCCCATGCAGTCTCACAACAGTGATCGAAGGCGCCATTGTGTTAACGTCGGGCACATTCGTCTAACCTCCAAGAGTGCCATGCGTGAGGCACGGACCGTTCGGTATGTCGCTGCGTGTGGCGAGCTCGATTCACCACGGGTCACGTCATGCTCACCTACACCACCGCATCGATGCTTGAAGAACTCTCCGAATGGCCGCCAATTGCCGAGATTCCGGGTGCCCGTGTGCTACAGGGCGAGCCTCGCCATTTCGGGCGCCTGGACATCGGGGATTTCGAATCCGACTTCATGCTGGGTGTGTGGGAGTGCACGGAAGGGACATTCGAATGGACCGAGGTCGGCTTCGAGTTGCAGACACTTGTGGCGGGGCGTCTTCGCATTACCGAGCAGGACGGCACCGTGCATGATCTTGCCGCGGGCGACACCTACTTCACGCGCAAGGGAGACTGCATGACCTGGGAGGTCATCGAAAGGATCAAGAAGGTCTTCTTTGCCTTCAACAGCGAGGGTGCCTTCGCCGCCGCATTCGGGCGATTGACGTCCGGCGACCGGGTGCTTCGCGTCTGACAGGCGTGCCAACCGTTCAGGAGTCGGGAGCATCGCATCCCTGCGGCCTGAATCGTGGCACACGGCCTCATCCACAACACAATCCCGCCCCACTGGATGTAACAGGGCATCCTCGCCGTCACACTTCCTTGGTGCCGAGGAGGCGCTGGCCGGCTTTTCGGTGCTTGTTCGCTGTCTCGGCGATATGATCGCGGCACTCGATCTCAATCCGGTGATCGCCGTCGATGCCCTCGTCGTGCCAAGCGCCTGATTGACACAACCGGGAGGGAAGCATGGCCATCATCAACCGGATCGCGGACTGGCAGGCCGACATGACCCGCTGGCGGCGCGACATTCATGCGCACCCGGAAACGGCCTTCGAGGAAACCAGGACCTCCGAGGTGGTCGCGGGCCTGCTCGACACGTTCGGCATCGAGGTCCATCGCGGCCTGGCCGGCACCGGCGTGGTGGGAACGCTGAAATCCGGCGACGGAGCGAGGCATATCGGCCTCAGGGCCGATCTCGACGCCCTCGACCTCCACGAGAAGAACGATTTCGACCACCGCTCGACCCACGACGGGAAGATGCATGCCTGCGGTCATGACGGCCACACCGCCATGCTGCTGGGAGCGGCGCGCTATCTCTCCGAGACACGCAACTTCGACGGCACGGTCCACTTCATCTTCCAGCCCGCCGAGGAGAACGAGGGGGGCGGCCGGGTGATGATCGAGGACGGCCTCTTCGATCTCTTTCCCTGCGAGGAAGTCTACGGCATGCACAACGCACCGGGTCTCGAGGTCGGGCGCTTCGCCGTGCGCGAGGGGCCGTTTCTCGCTGCATTCGACATCTTCGAAGTGGTCATCAAGGGCACCGGCACCCATGCCGCCATGCCCGATCGCGGCGCCGATCCCATGGTCCCGGCCGCCCAGGCAGTGCTGGCGCTCCAGGCGCTGGCATCGCGCGAGATCTCGCCGCTCGACACCGTCGTCATCAGCGTCACGCAGATCCATGGCGGCGACACCTGGAATGTCATTCCCGACGAGATCGTCCTGAGGGGAACCTGCCGGTGGTTCGAGGAGTCGGTCAGGGACGCCCTCGAGACATCCATGCGGCGCATCGTGGAGAGCATCGCGTCGGCCCACCGCTGCGAGGCCACCCTGCACTACGAGCGCCGCTATCCGGCGACGGTCAACAGTGAGCAGCAGACGGCCTTCGCCAGCGAGGTTGCCGCCGGACTCGTCGGCACAGGGAACGTGGAGAGATCGCACCAGCCGGTGATGGGATCGGAGGACTTCGCCTTCATGCTTCAGGAGAAACCCGGCTGCTACATTCTGATCGGCAACGGATCCGCCGAGGGCGGCTGCCTTCTCCACAATCCGCACTACGACTTCAACGACGACATCCTCGCCCTGGGAGCGAGCTACTGGGCACGCATCGCGGAATCGGCGCTGCCCCGGCCCTGATCATGCCGGCGCCCGGGAGCAGGCTGTTCGGCAGCCATCTTCGCTTGCGTGGACGAAGGACATCGGCGTGGCGACGTCCACGCGGCCGGCTTCCAAGAACGCCGCAGCGGCAAGGTTCAGGCGGCCTGAAACTCGGGTCGCGCCGTTTCCCTGAATTCCGGAGCTTGCAGTGCGTCAGGCAGGCAGTTCGCGCAACTGCTCGGTGATCCGGAACTTGAGCTTCTCGCTCGGCTTCAACGAGGGAAGCGGGGCGAAGGGCAGCGCATCGACGTAACGCTGAGGCGTGACCTCGAGGGTGAAGTAATGGGCGATCATCAGCACGTTGATCGCCAGCTGCAGATCCATCCACCGCGCGCCGAGGCACCGGTGCGTGCCGAGCCCGTAGGGCGCGTAGCCGGGATTGCGGTGTTCGTCGCGGGGCGATGCATAGCGGTCGATGTCGAACGAGAACGGATCGGGGAAGATGTCTTCCATGTAATGCCCGGCGGTCTGGGCGATGTAGACCCGCGATCCCACCGGTATTTCATGGCCTTCCAGCACGAAGGAATTCATCACGTCCCGCAACGACATCGGAACGATCGGATACATCCGGAGGCATTCCATCAGAAAGCGGTGCGTGACATCCATCGAGGCCGGGTTGAAGTCCTCCGCGTCCGGATCGCCGTTCGCGAACAGGGCGTCGGCCTCGGCCCGGATCCGCTTGTAGAGCTCGGGCTGCGCCGCCATGGCGTAGACCGCGAAGCTCAGTGAGTCGCCGAGATAGACGCTCGCGACCAGTGCCGCGGACAGCACGAATCGCAGGTTGGATTCCGGCATCAGCTGCGGATCGCTCGCGTGCAGGCTCAGCCAGTCGTCGGAGAGGGTGCGCGGACACCCGGCGCGCTGGGCCGGCGTATGGACGGCCTGGATACGCTGCAGCAGCGTATCGACAGCCCGCGCCCGGCGCTTCATCCCCGGCGTTCTCAGCATGAACCTGGGCAGTGCGTTGATGATATGGGTGGTGAGCGCGCGCTCCTTGAAGACCATCAGCTCGTCGATGATGTCCTGCGTTTCGACGTTGAGAAAGAGCGGCGAGAGCTGGGCGTTGACCATTCGTCGGTACCCGCGCACAGGGAAGGTCTCCCCGACCTTCCAGTCCGACATGTAGTGGCGGGTAAAGCGGTACATGTCGTCCAGCCGGCCTGCCAGCCGATTGCGCGAATAGGCCGGACCCATGGCCTTGCGGAGCCGGAAGTGGTCCGGGCCATCGAGCGACGGCAACACGCCGTGCGCGCCGTAGAGCCTCTCGAAGGCGGCGAAATAGCCCCCCGCCTTCAGGTGCATCCGCCCGTGACGATGCACCCATGCATTGGCCTGCGGCCCGCCGATGAAGATCATGGGTTTGCCGAAGGGCCGGCGGATCTGGAACACCGGGCCGTATTGTTCGGTCAGATCCGAGAAGAGCGCAGGGACGTTGCCGCTCCGCAGATGCCGGTTCCGCAGCACCCGGAGAAGCGGAACTGCGGGGATCGGTTTGTTCAGCGTCGAACGCCGGAGCATCGGGGTGGCGATGTTGTGCTCGACCGCGGCGGCGATGGAGCGGCCGATCATGTCCATTCGGCAGATGAGATCGATCCGCTCCTGGGTCTCGTCATCGATATCGAACATGAAGCGGAAGACGTCGCACGTGTTGACGAGGCAAATGACGATGATGTCCCTGGGGCCGGGAATCTCGTCGGTGAAGAGCACCTTGAGGATACGCGTTCTGACGAACTGGCCGACGGTGCCTTGCTGCGCGCCGCCGGCCAACTCCTCGTGCCACGTCGTGGCGGCCAGCGTCCAGAAATCGCCGTCGTGATGTTCCAGGACCTTCAACTCGACCAGGCGGTCGAGGGTCCGGTCGATGATCGATTCCGCCTGGCCGGCGAGCCGTTCGATCCAGTAGACGGCATCCCGCTGAACGGTCTCCCCGGCGATTTCCTTCAAGAGGGGATCGAGCACGGCGTCGCCGGTTTCCGTCGCATCCACGAGAATCAGTGATTCGAGATCCGTGTCGATGCGCCCCATCAGCGAGAGCTCCGCAAGCGCCGCGCCGACCACGGCGCAGTTCAGATTCCAGCCCCGCACCTGGTGGAAATAGCCGGTCTGCTCGTTGAGGAGAGTCAGGATGAACTCCTCGACCAGGCTCCGCTTCTGGGTCGCCGCCGTCGAATCTGGCATCGTTTCCCCCGCACATTCGGTCGTCACGCGGGACGTCGCAGGCATGCTGCGACGTTCGAGGTGGGGTGCCGTCCGTCGGCCGGCACGCGCCTCCCACTCGTAGTGTGGGTGTCGATTCTACCCTGCCTCCCGTCTCCCGTCACTCCATTTGGTGCATTCACCACACGTTCTGCCTTGCGTGTCGTGAAGCGGCCGTTGTGTTCGTCAGCGACGGGGACCGCGGTGAACGGCGCCACCTCTCCTGTGCCGCCCTTGCATGTGATAAGGATAGAGGCTGCGGCGGTTTCAACGAACGCGCGCGATGCACATGTCCTCCGCTGACGGAACAGGAAAACTGCGCATGTCCATCAATCTCTCCAGATCCCTGTGGAACGCGTACCGGGGCTGGGACGTCAGGAGGCGCGTCGCACGCTTTGGCGGCCGGTTTGACGCAATGAGACAGGCCGATGGCGTCGACTGCGACTTCACGGAGACGGTGAACGACTACTATGATCTGTGCAGCGAATTCATGCAGTTCGGGTGGGGCGAGTCGCTGCACTTCGCGCCATTGGCGCGCGGGGAATCGCTGGAGGAATCCGTCGTTCGCCATCAGCGCCTGATGATCGGAAAGCTGGACTTGCGGGAGGGCATGGTGGTTGCCGACATCGGCTGTGGAGTGGGCGGTCCCATGCGGCGGGTCGCCCGCGAGAGCGGCGCCAGGGTTGTCTGCATCAACAACAATGAACAGCAACTGGACAAGGCCAGACGGAGGAACATCGAGACCGGGCTCGATGACATGGCGGAGTACATCAAGTGCGACTTCATGGACATGAGTGCGATTGAAGCCTGCTCGTTCGATGCGGGTTATGCGATCGAGTCGACCTGCCACGCGCCGGACAAGGAGCGCGCGTTTGCCGAAATCCATCGTGTGCTCAAACCGGGAGCCCGGCTGTGGGGTCAGGAGATGTGCCTGACGAACAGGTACGACCCCGACGACCACCTTCATCGCGCCATGAAGGACGAGCTCAAGCGGGGAATCGCCCTCAACGAGATCGCCACGTTTGCCGAGGTGGATCGCGCGCTGGAGGCTGCGGGATTCGTCGTCATGGAAGCAGCGGACAGGGACGTCAGGGAAGGCCATGGCATACCCTGGTATCGGCCCCTGGAGAGTCGGAGCGGGACGTTGCGCAACGTGTTTCGCAGGACGCCCTTGGGCCGCAAGGCGGTCATCGCGGGTGCGCGGATGGCGGAAGCGTTCCGGTTCTTTCCGAGGGGCTCCACGGACGTTGTCCGATTGATGGACCGGACAGCCGACGCCTACGTCGCGGGCGGCAAGACGGGCATATTCACGCCGCTCTACTGCTTCGTCGCCCGCAAGCCCGACTGAGTCGATGCCATTGTCCGGTCGGTCAGAAGCGCTTCACAGCAGTGCCGGTCGTTGCGCGCAAGAAGGAAGAGTCGACGACCGTGAGCACGACCGGGCAATCCGGCGCCCGAGCGGGCCGCCATTCGATCCGGAATCGGGCGTGCCGGCCCTGATCATGCCGGTGGCGGTGGCGGGCCCTTCACCGTGGCGCGGTAGCCGGAACGCTCCGCAGGCCAGTAGTCCCAGATGGCCAGGTGTTGCGTGGCGTGATTGTCCCACAGGGCAACGGAGTCGGCCTTCCAGCGAAACCGGCACTGGAATCGCGGTTGCGCGATATGCGACCACAGGAACTCGAGAACCAGCCGGCTTTCGGTTTCCTCGAGTTCGACGATCTTTTCTGTGAAGATCTCGTTGACGTAGATCATCTTGCGGCCGGTCGCCTGATTGACGGCGATCACCGGGTGCACGGCCTCCGGAAAGGCGCCGTCGCGCGTCTCTTCCGGCTTCGTGCCAAAGTAACGGCCATAGCGATCGGCGCCGGCGTGAAGGGCCGTCAGACCCTCGAGAAAACCCTTCATGGGCCCGGACAGGGCATCGTAGGCGGCGTGGACATTGACGAAGAGCGTGTCGCCCCCTGTGTCCGGCACGGTGCCGAGGTAGAGGACGCTGGCGGTCGGCGGCTCACGATCGCACGTGACATCCGCATGCCACTTGCTGCCGCTGTACGTCGTTGAATTCCTGTCCGTGTGAATTGCCAGGATGCCCTCGAATCCCTCGACGTCCCCCTGCGGGTGGACGTGCAGCGGACCCAGGCGCCTGCCCAGCCGCTGCAGGGAGGCAGGGTCCATCGCCTGGTCGCGGAAGAAGAGAACGTGGTGGCGGTGCCATGCGTCCATCAACTCTGCAAACACCGTGTCATCGAGGGGAGAGGCAAGATCGATGCCACTGACGTCAGCGCCGATCGTCGGGGTCACCGGTTCAATGCGAAAGGATGTCATCGTCGCTCTCCCCCTGTCTCTTGCCGGTCCTGTCACATGGTGAAGATCTTTCCGGGATTCATGATGTTCCCGGGATCGAGGGCCAGTTTCATCTGGCGCATCAGGTCGATCGCTTCGCCGTGCTCCTCTTCGAGGAACGCCATCTTGCCCAGACCGACGCCGTGCTCGCCGGTGCAGGTGCCGTCCATGTCCAGGGCTCGCTTGACGAGGCGCGTGTTGAGACGCTCGGCCTCGGCGAGCTCCGCGGGATCATCCGGATCGATCAGGAACACGAGGTGGAAGTTGCCGTCGCCGACATGCCCGGCGATCGGGGCCGGAATGTGGGTCGTCTCGAGGTCCTCCTTGGTGGCCACGATGCACTCGGCAAGCCGGGAGATCGGCACGCAGACATCGGTCGGCCACATGGCGCATCCGGGACGCAGCGCCTTGGCCGCCCAGGCGGCGTCGTGGCGCGCCTGCCACAGCCGGTTGCGATCCTCCTGGCGGGTCACCCAGACGAAGTCGCTGCCGCCGAAGTCCTTGCAGATCTCGCCCATCCTCTCTGCCTGCTCGCCGACGCCGTCGGCTGTGCCGTGGAACTCGAGAAAGAGTGTCGGGGCAACGGGATTGTCGAGGCCGGAGTAGGCGTTGATCGCCTCGATCTGAAGTTCGTCGAGAAGCTCGATCCGCGCCATCGAAAGACCGGACTGGATGGTGACAATGACGGCATCGACCGCCGAAGCGATGTCGGGAAAGGACACCGTGGCGGCGCTGACGGCTTCCGGTATGCCGAAAAGCCTGACCGTGACCTCGGTGATGACGCCGAGCGTGCCCTCCGAACCGACGAAGAGCCGTGTCAGATCGTAGCCTGCCGCCGATTTCCGTGACCGCCGCGCCGTCTCCACGATGCGCCCGTCGGGTGTGACCACCTTCAGGGCGAGAACCACCTCGCGCATGGTGCCGTAGCGCACCGCATTGGTGCCCGATGCCCGGGTCGCCGCCATGCCGCCCAGCGAGGCGTCCGCCCCCGGGTCGACCGGAAAGAAGAGGCCCTGATCCCTCAGGTGCTCGTTCAGCTGCTTGCGCGTCACGCCCGCCTCGACCGTGGCGTCGAGGTCTTCCGGGCTGACGCGGAGAATGCGGTTCATACGCATCATGTCGATGCTGACGCCGCCGGTGGTCGCCACCACCTGCCCCTCAAGGGACGTGCCGGTGCCGAAGGGAATCAAAGGCATGGCGTGCCGCGAGCAAATGTCGACGACGGATGCGACCTCCTCGGATGTCTCGGGCCACACCACGGCGTGAGGAGCCTGGGGATGATGCCAGCTCTCGTCGTGGGAATGTTGCTCGAGAACGGATGCGCCGGTCGAGAAGCGTTCGCCGAACTTGTGGCGAAGCTCCGCCAGCGCCTCTTGGGGCGCCGGGTCAACGACGGCATGCGCGCTCATCAGCTTCCCCTCGTTCACGTACGGGATTATGTCGCCTCGAAAGAGGCAAAGGAAGCACCCCCAACGCGCAAAATCAGTTAGCATGGGAACCCATCCCCGACAGCACGAAAGACCAAGGACCATGCCGGAACACGATCTCATGGGGACCTTCCCGCCCGAGGGCGACGCACAGGTCAACCTCGACAACTGGCGCACGCCGCCCCACAACCGCTGGGCCTTCCAGCATGTCAGCGAACTCGTGCCCACGGCGCAGATCTGGCGCGGCAGCGGGCGGGCCCGGGAACTGCCGAGGGCGCCTGAGGATCTCTCGGCCATTTCCTTCGTCGACCACACGGGCGCCGACACCACCTTCGGCGCCTTTCTCGATTCCACCTCGACCGACGGACTATGCGTGCTGCGCCGGGGCGCCATCATCACCGAGCAGTACCGCAATGGCCTGGAAGCCTGGCGGCCGCACATCCTGATGTCGATCTCCAAGTCGATCACGGCGCTGGTGATCGGCATTCTCGTAGAGCGAGGCCTTCTCGACCCCTCACGGGGAATCATCGCCATCATTCCGGAGGTCGAGGGCTCGGCATTCGCCGAGTGCACGTTGCAGCACATGCTCGACATGACGGTCGGCGTCGACTTCACGGAGGACTATCTTGCCGCCGAGGGCCCGATCACCGAGTACCGCGAGGTCTCCGGCTGGAAACCGCCGTCCGATCCCGGCCGGCCCGGCGACCTGCGCTCCTGGCTCACCACCCTGCGCGCGCAAGGATCGCACGGTCACGCGTTTCACTATGTCTCGCCGACCACCGATCTTCTCGGCTGGATCATCGAGCGCGTCACGGCCAGGACCTTTGCCGAGGCCGTGAGCGAGCTGCTGTGGCAGCCCATGGGCGCGGAATTCGACGGCTATGTCACCGTCGACCGGTTCGGGGCGCCGCGGGCCGCCGGCGGCGTCTGCCTTGCCCTGCGCGATCTTGCGCGGGTCGGGCTGATGATGCTGGAGAACGGCGTGGCGAACGGTCGTCAGGTCGTCCCCTTCTCCTGGGTGGCCGACACGCGCTTCAATCACGACAGGCAAGCGTGGGCACATGGCGAAGGGGCGGCGGCCAATCCGTCAGGCGGCTATCGCAACAAGTGGTGGATCATGGGTGACGAACACGGCTGCTACACCGGTATCGGCGTCTACGGCCAGTATCTGTGGATCGACCCCGTAGCCAGTCTCGTCATCGCCAAGTTCGCCTCCCAGCCCCTGCCGACCGACGATAATGTCGATCTGGATACGGCGCGCTGCTTCCAGGCCGTGGGCCGCGCCCTCGCCGGCTGACTTAACCGACCGCCCGCTGCCTCAGGCTGTGGACGACGAGGATGGCGAGCGTGAAGACCACCAGGGCTCCGGCCTGGTGGAGCGCACCGAGCCACACCGGAACGTAGGCCAGGAGCGTGGCGATGCCCAGTCCCGCCTGGGCCACGGCGGCAAGCGCCACCAACGCCGCCAGGTGGCGGGTGCGCGCCGTCAGCGGCAGGGCGTGAAATGACCGCCACATGAGGAGTGCGGCGACCAGCGTCACCACGGCGAGAAACCGGTGATTGAACTGTGCCGCGGCCGGATTGAGAAACGGGTTGATCCACCAGGGATCCATGTCCGCCCAGGAGGCGGGAACCAGCCGGCCGTCCATGAGCGGAAAGGTGTTGTAGTAGAGACCGGCATCGAGGCCGGCAACGAAGGCGCCGGCGACGATGGTGAGGCAGACGAGGGCAAGGACCCACAGCGCCCGGCGCCGCGGCGTCCGGACACCGGGTTCGGCGGCGCCGTAGCCCGGAGCTCCCAGCAGCGACGCCGCGGTCCACACGAGCATGCCGAGGATGGCAAAGGCCAGCGCCAGGTGCATGGCGAGCCGGAACGGGCTGACACTCGGCCGGTCGACCAGGCCGCTGGCCACCATGAACCAGCCCAGCACGCCCTGGAGACCACCCAGAACGAGGATGAAGGCCAGCCACAGAGCCATGCGCCCCGGCAGCTTTCGCGTGACGAGAAACCAGACAAAGGGCGCCATGAAGGCAAGGCCGAGAACACGCCCGAGCAGGCGGTGGGCGTACTCGAACCAGAAGATGGTCCTGAACTCGTCCAGCGACATGCCGCGGTTGATCTCCCGGTACTCCGGGGACTGCCGGTAGAGATCGAAGACAGCGTTCCACTCGGCGAGGTCGAGCGGCGGGAGCCAGCCGGTCACCGGTTTCCATTCCGTCATGGAAAGCCCGGACCCGGTGAGGCGCGTGACGCCGCCCAGCACCACCATGGCGCAGACCAGCAATGCCACGACAAGGAGCCAGATGGCCACCTGTCGGCGGGACCGCGTCGGCATGGCCGGAGCAAATGAACCTGTCATGGGTCCTCGCGCCAGTAGCCGGAGTCCTTCAGCGCCTCGGCCACCTCCGGGGGCATGTAGGTCTCGTCGTGCTTGGCCAGAACCTCGACGGCCTGGAACACGCCGGTGGTTTCGGAAAGCGTCCCCCGGGCGACGATTCCCTGACCCTCCCTGAAGAGATCCGGCAGGATGCCGACGTGGACCACCGTCATGCTGGCCAGGCCATCGGTGAGATCGAAGGTCGTCGTGAGCCCGTCCCCGGATCGTTGAACGCTGCCCTCCACCACCAGGCCTCCCAGCCTGATCTCCGTTCCGGCCGCGGCGGGCGTCTCGGCGAGAGAGGCGGGGGAATAGAAGAAGGTCACAGTGTCCTCGAGGGCGATCAGCACGAGAACGGCGGCCACCCCGAAGCAGGCCACCAGGGCGCCAAGGAAGAGCATGCGCTGGTCCTTGCGCCTCATGGCTCCCGTTGCCTCCGGGTCTCCCGTTCAAGGCGCTCCAGTTCCCGGTGGCGGCGCCGGGAACTCCGCAAGCTCGCCACCACGAGCGCCACCAGGATGGCAATGGTGACGCCGTAGGCCGGCCACACGGTCGCCGCATGCCCCCCCATGTCGAAAAAAGCGCTCACGGGGCGCTGCGGGTGTGTCGGCGCATGAGGGCCTCGGTCCGCCACAACGCCAGTTCGGAACGGGTGCGCACCAGCAGGATGGCAACCAGGAAGGCGGCGAACCCCAAGGCCGTGATCATCAGCGGCCACAGCATGGAAGCATGGATCGACGGTCCGTCGGCGCGCAGGATGCTGGCCGGCTGGTGCAGCGTGTTCCACCAGTCGACGGAGAACTTGATGATCGGCAGATTGATGACGCCGACCAGCGCCAGGAGCGAGGCCGCGCGCAGCCCCCGCAACCGGTCGTCAAAGGCGCCGGCCAGCGCCAGGTAACCGAGGTAGAGAAAGAACAGCACGAGGACGGATGTCAGGCGGGCGTCCCACACCCACCAGGTTCCCCATGTCGGCTTGCCCCACAGGCTCCCGGTGATGAGAGCGATGGCGGTGAAGCAGGCGCCGACCGGCGCCGCGGCCAGCGCGGCGATACCGGCCAGCTGGTGTTTCCACACCAGGAAGCAGGCGGAGAGAACGGCCATCAGGGCGTAGCAGGCCATGGCCATCCAGGCCGCCGGCACATGGACATACATGACCCTGACCGTGTCGCCCTGCTGGTAGTCGCCAGGAGACAGCGCCAGGCCCCAGACGAACCCGCTTGCGAGTCCCAGGACCGCCACGGCCCAGCTCCACGGCAAGGCACGCCTTGCGAACTTCTGGAACCGCGCCGGATTCGCCAGCCTGTGAAAGGAGGGGGTCACGTGGTGTTCCGGCCGTTCTCGAGGGTCATTCGATGGCCATGCGCAATGCCACAGCACTCGCCCACAGGGCAAGGGGCGTCCCGGCAATGAGGAGTGCAGCCTCGATGAGCAGGGGAGGCCACACGGGACCTCCTCTCAGGGCAGCCTCGACGGCGCCGATCCCGAAGATCAACACCGGAACCTGAAGCGGCAGGACGATGAGTCCGATGAGCGCCCCGCTCTTCCTCGCGCCAAGGACGAGGGCGGCGCCGATGCTCCCGACAAGGCTCAAGACCGGCGTGCCGACGGCCAGCGACACGATGAGAATCCACCAGGCGGCCAGGTCGAGATTGAGCAGCATGGCCATCAGCGGCGACAGGACGACAACGGGAAGACCGGATGTCAGCCAGTGGGCGAGACACTTGGCCGCCACCTGGAACTCGAAGGGTTGCGCCGAGAGGGCCATGATCTCCAGGGAGCCGTCTTCGAGATCGGCGCGATAGAGGCGTTCCAGCGACGTCATGGACGCCAGCAGCGCCGTCACCCAGATAATCCCGGCAGCGATGCGGGCGAGAAGATCCGGATCGGGGCCGACGCCGAAGGGGAAGACCGCGACGGCGACGACAAAGAACACGAGCGTGAGCGCCGCTTCGCCGCCGCGCCGCGTGGCGAGCGCAAGGTCGCGCCTGACGAGAACGCCGAAGGTCGTCACGGAGACGTCCCCAGGCGGACTGTCTGCGCCTCGTCGAGGGCATGGGCGGCAAGGATTGCGATTCCGCCCCGGGAGCGGTGCCCGGCGATCAGCTCGTTCAGCCGGGCGGTCGAGTCGGCATCGAGATTGGCGGCCGGCTCGTCCAGGATCCAGCAGCCACCGGGGCGCGCCGCCACGCGCGCCAGGGCCAGCCGGCGCATCTGACCTGCCGACAGCATGGCCGCCGGGAGGGGATCGAGACCCTCGAGGTTCAGGGATTCGCGAAGTCCGGGGGACTCGTCACACCCCAGGAAGGCAAGGTTCTCGCGCACCGTCAGGGTTCTCTTGACGGCATTGAGATGACCGAGAAACACCATGTCCCGGCGCCACGGCTGCGGTTCCAGGCGGGTATCGAGGCCGCGCCAGGAGATCCGGCCCGCGGAGGGAGTGAGAAGGCCGGCCATGATACGCAGCAGGCTGCTCTTGCCGCTGCCGTTGGGGCCCTCGACGATGAGGGCATCGCCTGCGTTGAGGGAGACCGTCAGTCCCTGGAAGAGCAGGCGTCCGCCACGTTCACAGGCGAGATCATCGACAAGAAGCCGTGGCTCGCCATTCCCGGGAGACGTCATGGGCAGTCAATGGCCGGCGGCCGCCCCACCATCGAGCGACAGGATGATTCCGGTGGCAAGGCTCGCATCGTCGGAGGCCAGCCACAGGATGCCGCGGGCTATCTCCCCCGCCGTTCCGATGCGGCCCATGGGCACCCATGCGTTGATGTCCGTGAAATAGCCGTCCTCGTCACCGGACTGCCGCGCCGGGATCCGGTGCATGTCCGTGTCGACCGGCCCCGGGGCGACGGCATTGACGCGGACCTCTCCGGCCAGCTCCAGGGCCATGGCCCGAGTCATGTTGTTGAGGCCCCCCTTTGAGGTGCAATAGACCGTGGAGCCGTCCGCATGGCCCATCAGGCCGGACACCGACGAGACCATGACCACGTTGCCCCTGTTCTCGCGAAGCGCGGGGAGGGCGTATCGGGTAAGGAAGAATGGCGCGCGAAGGTTGATGTCCATGGTCGCCTGCCAAAGCGCTTCATCCGACTCTTCGATCGTGCCGCCGTCACCGATCGCGGCGTTGTTGACCAGGACGTCGAGACCCCCGAAGTGGCCGAGGGCCCTGTCGACGAGCTCCCTGCATCCCTCGAGGGTGGAGAGGTCCGCAGGCAGTCCCCGGCCGCCCCCGAGGTCCGCCACCGTCTCGTCGACGGACTCCTGCGTGCGCCCGTGGATCACCACGTCCGCGCCCTCTTCGAGAAAGAGCCGTGCCGTCTCCCTGCCGATGCCACGCGTCGAGCCGGTGACAATCACGCGCTTGCCTGAAAACCGCATGTCCGTGCTCCTCCGCCATGAGGTGACCGTCATACCGCCTCGCCTTCGCGCAAGTCCACCGCTGCGGCGCCAATCGTCAGAAATGCGTCTGCCGATCCCGCGCGAGACTGTTGCGCATGAACTCGGCGAAGGCCCTCGCCGGCGCCGTCAGCTCGGCGTCCACGGGCCAGACCAGACCGACGTCCATCGTCGGAACATGGCTCGCCAACGGCACCGTTTCCACGCGAAGTCCCTCGAGCGACCACGGCCGGTAGACCATGTCGGAGAGAATGGTGACTCCCATGCCGTTGGCCACCATCGAGCGCACGGCCTCCACGGACGATGTACGCATCAGCGTTTTCGGGCGCACGCCGGCGAGGTGCCAGTAGCGCAGCGCCGTGTTCGACGCTTCGTCGACCGTCAGCATGATGTAGGGTTCCTGCGCCACATCGTTGAGGTGTATCTCGTCCCTGGCGAGGAGCCCGTGACCAGCGGGCAGCCAGAGGCTTCGGGGCGAGCGGAACAGGGTCTCGAAATCCAGCCCTTCCTGATCCGCGATGTTCGAGGTCAGGAGAACCGCGATATCGAAGTCGCCGGTGACCAGCCCGTTTTCGATCTCGGGCCGCGTGGTTTCCAGCGGCTGCAGCGTGATGTGCGGATAGGTGCGCGTGAAGCGCTCAAGGTAGGCGGGAAGAAAGTACCCGGCCACCGTATACGTCATGGCCAGCCGCAGCCTCCCCTTGAGTTGCGACTGTGTGTTGCGCGGCGCCCGGACGGCTTCGTCGACCGCCGTCAGCACGCGGCCAGCGTGCTCGAGGAAGATCATGCCGTTGTGCGTGAGCGTGACTCCGTGAACGCGCCGCTGGAAGAGAGCGCAGCCGGTAATCTCCTCGAGCTGCCTGACCGCCACGGTGATGGCGCTCTGCGAAACGTTCAGTTCCCGCGCTGCCCGGGAGATCTGTCCCGCGCGGGCCGCCGCCACGAAGTAGCGGATCTGTCGCAGTGAAGGTTCCAACTGTTTTTCTCATATCATTGTTTGAATATCTTGCATAGGCATGCGTAATTCGGGCGTTGTCTACGGGTATTTCCATAGGTCATGTCGACCGCAATCGCCTGTGTTTCAAGGAATGTACCCGCCCTCGTCCCGTCAAGGGTAATATCTGATACTGATATAATACTTCCAAATTCATTGAATTTGTCAAGGCAAGGATGCCCTTGACAGAATCCCTGGGGATCGCTTGGCGATCCATCTTGCAAGCAGGGCCCCGGTACACGGGGGCCGTAACCAGGGAGTAAGGAGAGATGACCATTCGAGTGCGTCACCTTTTGGCGGCATCAGTCGTGACCCTGTCGGCGGTGGGTGCCCAGGCGGAAGACGCCTGGTATCCCTACGCCGTGGAGAGCTGGGACCCGCCCTTCGACATGTCGAGCCCGCGCACGTCCATCGACTACGTGCCGCTGGAGAGCGCCAGCCAGGACTGGGAAATCTGCGTGTCCTTTCCGCACATGAAGGATGCCTACTGGCTGGGCGTGAACTACGGAGTCGCCTCCGAGGCCGAGCGGCTGGGGGTCAACATGCAGCTGGTTGAGGCGGGCGGCTACACCGAGCTCAACACCCAGATCAGCCAGATCGAGGACTGCGTGGCCGCCGGCGCCGATGCCGTCGTGATCGGCGCGATTTCCTATGACGGCCTCAACAACCTCGTGTCCGAGATCCGTGGACAGGGCCTGCCCGTCATCGACGTCATCAACGGTATGTCGTCGGGCGAACTGTCGGCGAAATCCCTCGTGTCGTTCGGCGAGATGGGCGGCAAGACCGGCGAGTTCCTCGCCATGACCCATCCGGCGGGAAGCGACCCCGTCAAGGCCGCCTGGTTCCCGGGCCCGGCCGGTGCGGGCTGGGTCGAGGCGGGGAACGCCGGCTTCATCGGCGCCGTTGAAGGCAGCGCCGTCGAGGTCGTCGACACCCGGTACGGCGACACCGGCAAGGAGGCGCAGTCGGCACTGGTCGAGGATGCGCTCGAAACCCACCCGGACCTCGACTACATCGTCGGCACGGCGGTCACCGCAGAGGCGGCCATTCCGATCCTGCGCGCGCGCGGCATCAGCGACCGGATCGGCGTCCTGTCCTACTACTTCACGCCTGGCGTCGACCAAGGCATCAGTCGTGGGCAGATTCTTGCCGCTCCGACCGATTCACCCGTGATCCAGGGCCGGATCGCCATCGACCAGGCGGTTCGCATCCTCGAGGGAGCCGACTACGACAAGCATGTCGGGCCGGCGCTCTACGTCGTGACGGCGGACAACCACAAGGACTTCGATTCGTCCTCGACACTGGCACCCGCCGGTTTCAGCCCTGTCTTCAGGGTCGACTAGGCGGTCCATGAAAGGCGAGTCTCTGCCGCTTCTGTCCACCAGGGGAATCTCGAAGGATTTCCCTGGTGTGCGTGCCCTCGACGACGTGGATTTCGACCTCCTCGAGGGTGAGGTCCACGTTGTCTTCGGCGAAAACGGCGCGGGCAAGTCGACGCTGATCTCCCTGCTCTCCGGGGCCACCAGGCCCTCCGGGGGCGACATCCGGATGCACGGCGAGCGGATCGAGCTTCATTCCGTCCACGACGCGAGGTCGCGCGGCATCTCGGCCGTGTTCCAGGAATTCTCCCTCATTCCGCAGATGACGGTCGAGGAGAACCTCTTTCTCGGCGAGGAGCGGCGCCGGGGCATTCTGCTGGACCGGACGAGAATGCGCCAGGAGGCGCGCAGCCTTCTCGATGATCTCGGCTTTGGACTGTCGCCACAGCGGCCCGTGCACTGGCTCACCAGGGCCGAGCAGCAGATGGTGGAGATTGCCAAGGCCTTCCGTTCCGATCTGTCCGTGCTCATCCTCGACGAGCCGACCGCCAGCCTCACCGACCCGGAAACCGAACAGCTCTTCGCGCTGATCGGCACCCTCACCGCACGGGGCGTGGGGATCATCTACGTCACGCACCGCATGGCCGAAATCCGCCGCATCGGGACCCGTATCACGGTCTTGAGGGACGGACGGCGGGTTGCCACCATGCCGGTTGCCGAGGCGGACGACGAGTCCCTGGTCCGTCTGATGACGGGCCGCGAGGTCGGTCGGATCTTTCCGCCACGGCCCCACGCGACAGGCGGTGAGGAGGTGCTCGCACTCGAGGGAGTCACGACCGCGGGCGACACGGTCCTCGACGTCTCTCTCCACGTCCGCCGCGGGGAAATCGTCGGCATGGCGGGGCTCGTGGGATCGGGCAAGTCGGAGGCCATCCAGGCGGCCTTCGGAGTCCTGCCCGTGAAGGCGGGACGGATTCGCTACAAGGGTTCCGCCGTGACCCGGCGGAGTCCCGCACGGGCGATCAGGGCCGGCTTCCTCTATCTCCCTGCCGACCGCAAGGAGGAGGGTCTCCTGATGGTACGGCCCGCAAGGGAGAACATGTCCCTGGCGGCGCTCGACCGGGCTCCCGTGCGCCGGGGACTGTTTCTCGACCGCCGCGCGGAAAGGAGAATTGTCTCGAGGATCGCGGACCATCTCGCGCTCTCGCCCAACCGGCCCGAACGTACCGTGGACCACTTCTCGGGTGGCAATCAGCAGAAGGTGATGCTGTCGCGCAGCTTCGCGCAGGACTTCGATCTCATCGTCTTCGATGAGCCCACGGTGGGCGTGGACGTGGGAACGCGCGCCGCCATCTACCGGATGATCGTCGATCTCGCGAAGTCGGGCACCGCCATTGTCGTGGTGTCGTCGGATCTCCCCGAAATCGTGAATCTCTCGACCCGCGTCTATGTCTTCTACCGGGGCCGCGTGCAGGCAGAATTGACGATGCCGCACATCACCGAGGAAGAGGTGCTGGCCCACTTCTTCGAACGGGCCGCCTGATGCCGGGGAAGACTGGCGTTGTGATGAAGAGGCTCTTCGTCCGGCTCGGCATCCTGCCGTTTCTCCTGGTGATCGCGGTGATCATCTTCGCCCTCATGTCGGACAACTTCCTGACGTCGCGCAACCTGATGAACGTGCTCCGCCAGTCGGTCTTCCTGACCATCGTCTCGCTGGGACAGATGCTCGCCCTGCTTTCGGGTGGATTCGATCTTTCGGTCGGAACCATCGTCGCGGTGTCCTCGGTCGTCGGCGCCCTCGCCATGGCCGGGCTCCATGCCGCCATGCCCGAGGCGATCACGCTCACCATTGCGCTGGGCTGTCTCGCCGGCATCCTCGCCGGAACGATGATCGGCGTGGCGAACGCCGTGGGCGTTGCCTTCTTCAGGGTGTCGCCCTTCATGATGTCGCTGGGCATGGCCTCGGTCGGCTTCGGCATCGCCCTCTATCTGACCGGAGGCGTCCCGGTCTACGGCATGCCTGTCGAGTTCGGCGACGTCTTCGGTTTCGGCTCCTGGGCCGGGGTGCCGTCGCCGGTCTGGATCGCCGCCTTGCTGATCCTGCTGATGGCGGCCCTGCTCTACGGAACACCGTGGGGCCGGCACTTCTACGCCGTGGGAGGCAACGCGAAGGCTGCACACCTTTCGGGTATCAACGTGACCGGGACGCTGTTCTGCACCTATGTCCTGTGCGCGCTGTTGGCCGCAATCGCCGGGATGCTCCTGACCGCGCGCCTCGATACCGGGGAGGCGAACATCGGTGCCTCGCTGCCGCTGGAAAGCATCGCGGCCTGCGTGATCGCCGGGGTCTCGCTCAGGGGCGGGATCGGTCGGGTCGAGAACGTGGTGCTCGGAGCCCTCTTCATCGGCCTGATCCAGAACGGCATGAACCTGGCGCGGATCGAGAGCTACCTGCAAACGGTGGTTCTCGGCTCACTGCTCATTCTCGCCGTCGTCGCCGACCAGATTCGCCTGCGCTACGTCGCCTCGCTGAAGAACTGAAGGGAGACAGCGAATGCTTGCCGACATCAACTGCGACATGGGTGAAAGCTTCGGTCTCTACACCTTCGGCAACGATGCGGCGATCATGCCGTACATCACCCAGGCGAACATTGCCTGCGGCTACCACGGCTCCGATCCCAATCACATGGCGCAGACCGTCGAACTGGCGCGCGAACACGGCGTTCGCGTCGGCGCGCATGTCTCGCTGCCGGACCTCGCCGGCTTCGGACGCCGGGAAATGAAGGTCGGGCGCGAGGAACTGCGGAACATCATTCTCTACCAGGTCGGCGCGCTGACGGCCTTTCTCAGGCAGGCCGGCACCGATCTCTCCCACATCAAGCCTCACGGCGCCCTCTACGGCATGGCCGCAAGCCAGGCGCATATCGCCGAAGCGGTGGCCGACGCCGCACTCGTCTACGGCATGCCGGTGATGGGTCTCAGCGGCACGCTCCACGAGACGGTGTACAGGTCCCGGGGCATCGACTTCCTGGCCGAGTTCTTCGTCGATCTCGAGTATGCCGACGACGGCAGGCTGATCATCACCAGGAGTCACGATGCGGTCGATCCGACCGCTGCCGCAGAGCGCGCCAGGAAGGCCGTTCTCGGCGGCACCCTGACGACGGCGGGCGGCAGGACGCTCAAGGTTCATGCCGAGACGGTCTGCGTGCACTCCGACACACCCAACGCCGTCGAGGTCGCCGCGGCGGTGCGCGACGCGCTGGCGGAACCGGACCATTCATGACTTCAGGGAGTGACCTATGGACAAGGACATCAGGAGCCGTATTCCCGGCACGTTCTACCGCAGGCCGTCACCCGGGGAGCCGCCCTACAAGGACGCCGGCGACGCCGTGGCGAAGGGAGACGTCGTCGGACTGATCGAAGTCATGAAAACGTTCCACGAGATCAGGTCGGACATCGAGGGAACGATCGATCGCTTCGTCGTCGAGGACGGCGAACCGGTGATGGCGGGCCAGACCCTGGCGGTGCTCGCCTGATGGCGATCGGCAAGCTCCTCGTCGCCAACCGGGGCGAGATCGCGGTGCGGATCATCCGCGCCGCACGGGACCTCGGGATCCCCAGTGTGCAGGTCCATTCGGCGGCGGACGCCGACATGCTCGCTGTCAGACTCGCCGACGAGTCAGTGGAAATCGGGCCTGCACCGGCCTCCCGGTCCTATCTCGATACCGATGCCGTGCTGCGGGCAGCCCGGGCGACGGGGGCGGATGCCGTGCACCCCGGTTACGGCTTCCTCGCGGAGAACGCCGTCTTCGCCGAAGCCGTGCGGGACGCGGGACTGACCTTTGTCGGACCGTCCGCGGAAACGATCCGCCTCATGGGCGACAAGGCCGCGGCACGCGCCTGCGCCGTCGACGCCGGCGTGGCCACCGTTCCCGGCAGCGGCGGCGTCATCGCCAACATGGGCGAGGCCGGTGCGCTCGCACGCGACCTGGGTTTCCCGGTCATGATCAAGGCCGCCGCCGGTGGCGGCGGACGCGGCATCCGCGTAGCCGACGATCCCCGGGAGTTCGAGCGCCTTGCATCGCAAGCGTCGACGGAAGCGAAGGCGGCGTTCGGCGACGGCGGCATCTACATCGAGAAGGTCATTCACGACGCCCGGCACATCGAGGTCCAGATTCTCGGCGACGGCAGGAACGCCGTTCACTGCTGGGAACGCGAATGCTCGCTGCAGCGGCGGCGGCAGAAGATCTGGGAGGAAGCTCCCTCGACCGCCCTGGACGACGGCCTTCGAGACACTCTCTGCCGGTCCGCCTGCACCCTGGCCCGATCGGTCGCCTACTCGGGCGCCGGCACGGTCGAGTACCTCTTCGACGGGCGCACGGGGGCGTTCTACTTCATCGAAATGAACACCCGCATCCAGGTGGAACACCCGGTGACCGAGATGATCACCGGCCTCGATCTCGTGGCCGAGATGATCCGGATCGCCGAAGGCGAACCGCTGCGCCTGCGCCAGGAAGACATCCGCCGCACCGGGCACGCCATCGAGGTGCGCCTCAATGCCGAGGATCCGGCCAGCGATTTCATGCCGTTCCCGGGGACCGTGTCCGAATTGGCGCTGCCGGACGGACCCGGGGTCAGGGTCGATCACTGCCTCTACCCGGGATACACGGTCCCCCCCTTCTACGATTCGCTGCTGGGAAAGCTGATCGTCCACGGCGAGACCCGGGACCACGCGCTCCGGCGCCTCGCCCGGTCGCTTGCGGAACTCAAGATCGGGGGACTCGCCACCACGGCGCCGCTCTTCGGCGCGTTGTTGGAGGAGTCCGACATCCGCGACAACGCCGTCCACACCGGTTGGCTCGAGCACTGGCTTGCGTCCGGCGCGATGACATCCGTTCAAGACCAGGGAGGCAGGGCCACATGAGCTGTCGCTATGCATTCGGTGGCGACGAGCATCTGTTCGTCGAAGTCGATGAGGCCATGTCACTCGAGGCATTCTTCGTGTCTCTTGCCATCACCAACACCCTGCGCGAGGCCGCGATCGAGGGCGTCACCGAGATCTGTCCCGCCAACGCGTCCTTCCAGGTCAAGTTTGACCCTGACCGGATCCATCCCTCGCGGCTGCTCGGCATGGTGAAGGAGATCGAGAGCGACGCCGCCGGCGCCGACTCGCAGCTCGACACCAGAATCATCGAGATCCCGGTCTACTACCAGGATCCCTGGACCCACGAGACCCTGATGCGCTTTCGCGAACGGCACCAGGACCCCGACAGCACCGATATCGAGTATGCCGCCAGGATCAACGGCTACCACGATGTCGCCGCCTTCATCGAAGCCCATTCCGGCGCGCCCTGGTTCGTCTCGATGGTGGGTTTCGTGTCGGGTCTTCCATTCCTCTACCAGATGGTCGACCGGCCCCGGCAGATCCAGGTGCCGAAGTACCTTCGCCCCCGCACGGATACGCCGAAACTGACCGTCGGCTACGGCGGCTGCTTTTCCTGCATCTATTCGGTCCGTGGCGCCGGCGGCTACCAGATGTTCGGCATCACGCCGATGCCGATCTACGACCCGGAGCAGCAGGTCAGCCACCTCAGGGACTTCATGGTCTTCTTCCGCCCGGGCGACATCGTCACATGGGCTCCCATCGACCGCGCCGGATACGACGCGACGGTCGAGGCCGTCGCCGAAGGGACGTTCGAGCCGCGCGTGCGCGGCGTGACCTTCAATCTTGACGAGTTCAACGCCGATATCGACGGCACCAATGCCAGACTCATGGAGGCGCTCCATGGCGATTGAAGTCCTCTCCCCGGGAATCCTCACGACCATCCAGGACCTGGGCCGTCCCGGCTTCTATCATCTGGGGATTCCGATGGGCGGAGCGATGGATCGCCTGGCCCTCAGGGCCGCCAATCTCCTGGTCGGCAATGCCGAAGGCGCGGCCGGACTCGAAACGGTCTTCATGGGACCGGACCTGGAGTTCACCGAGGATGCCACCGTCGCCGTCTGCGGCGCCGAGCTGCCACCCACGGTCAACGGAGCCGAACGGCCCACCTGGACGGCTTTCGACGTGAGGGCCGGGGACGTGCTTGGTTTCGACTATCTGCGGTCCGGCGCGCGCGCCTACATTGCCATCTCCGGCGGCATCGAGACGCCGCCGGCGCTGGGAAGCCGGTCGACCTATGCCATCGGCGCCCTCGGCGGTCTCGAGGGCCGGGCTCTGGCGGCCGGCGATACGCTTCCCGTCGGCACCACGAAGGCGGACGGGCGGGCCGGCAGGTCCGTTCCACAGGCGCTGCGTCGCGGAGCGGGGCCGGCGCCGGAGCTGCGCATGCTGCCGGGGCTCTACTGGCATCGCGTCACGCAGGCTTCGCAGGACGCGTTCTTCGAGGATACCTGGAAGGTCGCCAACGAGGCCGACCGCATGGGCTACCGCTTCCAGGGAGGCCGGACGATGGAGTTCGTCGAACGCGAACAGCCCTTCGGCGCGGGCTCGGACCCCTCGAACATCACCGACGCCTGCTACCCCTATGGATCCGTCCAGGTGCCGAGCGGCGCCGAACCCATCGTCCTCCACCGCGATGCGGTGTCGGGCGGAGGGTACTTCATGATCGGCACCGTCATCTCGGCGGACATGGACCTTGTCGGACAGCTGCAGCCCAACACGACCATGCGGTTCGTGCGCACCGACATGGAGTCCGCACTGGCCGCCCGGGCCGAGCGTTCCGCCATCCTGGCCGCGCTGCGCCAGGCGGTAGCCTGACGAGGGCGTCGCGCGAACGGGGGATCAGGTCCCGGCCAGCGTACGGCCGAGATAGGCGTAGAACTGTGCGAGAGTCTTCTCGAAAGGCGAGAGCGGACCCCGGGGCGCCTTGCGGCTTCTCATGGTGCGCGCGAGTTCGGTCGTCGCCAGGGCGTCCTCGGCGTTGACCTTCTCGATGAGTTCGGCGCGCGCCCGCATGGTTTCGGGATCGCTCGACACCAGGTCATTCCAGACGAGGTAGCCGCCCAGCACACGGGTCCGGTCCGGGCCGTCGGGGCGGAAGGAGAGCCAGTTGTTGGAGCCGGCACGCATCGCCATGGTGAAGGCGGGAAAGACATAGACGAGATAGCCGGTCTCCCGTTCCTCGCGCGTCAGGCTCGCCAGGTCGCCTCGCGGATTGAGCGGGTGATCGGATGCACCCAGAAACTCCTCGCCGATCCTGCAGCGTTCGTGCGTGAAGGTGTGATCGACCTCAGGGTGCTCGGGAAAGTAGGTCCCCTTAGCCGGCATCTGCACGCCTACGGTGCCGGCATGCAGGCCAACGTGATGGTAGTACTCCATGGAATTCTCGGCCGAGAGTTTCCAGTTTCCGTCCCACGTGGTCTCGTAGTGGAAGACCTCGGTCTGATCCTCGATGCGGTAGTTGGCCGTCGCCCGTCCCATGGGCGCCATGGTGACCTCGAGGGGATCGGCATCGTCGTCAAGGTTGACGAACAGGAACCCCCGCCAGCTCTCCAGGCGGTATTCGGGAAGACGGCATCGGGCCCTCTCGAAGACCGTGCTTCCTTCCATGTGCGGCGCGCCGATCAGGCGGCCGTCGGTGCCGTAGGTCCAGGAGTGGTAGGGACAGACGAAGCGGCTGGCATGGCCCTTGCCCGTCACCACCGGCATGGCCCGGTGGCGGCACGCCGTGTTGAGCGCGCGAAGAACGCCGTCCGTGCCCCTGACGATCACCACCGGCTCGCCCATGACATCGATGGTGTAGTAGTCCCCCGGCCGCGGCGCGTATTCCTCGCGGCCGACGCACAGCCACGAGCGCTCGAAGATGGTGGCGACCTCGAGAGCCGAAAGGTCCTCCGAGAGATAGGCATCGGGAGGCAGCGACACGCACGAGTTCTCCGGCACACCGACATAGCGCGCAAGTTCGTCAAGCAGCTCGTCGAGACTCGTCATGGGCGTTCCTTTCCCCGCCGGCATCGTCGCCAAACACCCCGGATGAGGCAAGACCCGTGTCGGTTCGTGACATCAAGCTCACCGGCACGCGCCAGGCATGACGGAGTTCGTCCTTGAGACGTGCGGTGGCTGTGACGACCTGTCCTGGCGGGATCCTTCATGTTACCGCGACGCAGGAACGTCTTGGTGCAGGCCCGGCGGCGCTCATGGACCCGTGCCCATCTTTCCGGTGAGGACGGGGAGGTTCGAACGCGCCCCGCCTTCAGAGAGGGAACTCTGTCGTCGACTTGATCTCCTCCATGGATAGCAGGGAGGTAATTTTGAAAATCTTCACCTGGGATTCGCACCCACCGGGACAACGCGCCTTTTCGCAGCAGGCGCACCGAGAAGAGGTGCCTGGCCTCGGCTGCGTCCACAGTCTGGATCGGCGAGGTGTGCGATCGCGAAACGGATCGCCGCGCCGTTCCTGCACATCGCGCCCCTCGGCGATCACGCAGGAACGTGCGCCCGGGCTTGAAACGCGGCGCGGCGCCGGCGGTTGCGCCGGCGTTTCGTCTGTCCCGGAAAGCCGCCGCCGGACCGTGGCTTCCCCGGAACCCCTTCGCCAATCGCGACAGGTCGTTCGCCGATCACGGTCAGTTGGCGTCGGATCAGACGCTCGATATCGCGCAGATAGCCGCGTTCGGCCCGATCGCAGAATGACAATGCGATGCCGTCGGCGCCGGCTCGAGCAGTGCGGCCGATGCGGTGGACGTAACTTTCCGGTTCGTTGGGAAGTTCGAAGTTGATGACATGGGTGATGCCATCAACATCGATACCCCGGGCGGCGATATCGGTTGCGACCAGAACACGCGCTTCGCCGGCGCGGAACCGTTTGAGCGCCCGCTGGCGAGCGCCTTGCGACTTGTTGCCGTGGATCGCGGCGGCGGCAATCCCGCATTTGGCGAGCTTCTCGGCAACATGGTTGGCGCGGTGCTTGGTGCGGGCGAAGACGAGCACCCGGGACAACGCCGGGTCGTCGAGGACGGCCGCGAGCAACGCCGCCTTGTTCGCGGCATCGACATGATAAATGCGCTGGTCGATGCGCTCGACGGGCGTCGCCTGGGGCGTGACCTCGACGCGAACAGGATCGACCAGGATCTCAGCCGCGAGGCGGGCCACGTCGTCCGGCATCGTCGCCGAAAACAGCAGCGACTGGCGCTGTGCGGGCAGGGCGGCAACGATTTTGCGAACATCCCGGACGAAGCCCATGTCAAGCATCCGGTCGGCCTCGTCGAGCACAAGGAACTCAACGGCGTCGAGCCGGAGCCGTCCCTGGCCCATGAGATCGAGCAAGCGGCCGGGGGTTGCAACGAGGACGTCGATACCGCGCGAGATGGCGGCGACCTGCGGTCCCTGACTGACTCCGCCATAGACCACGGCATGGCGAACCCGAAGATGCCGACCGTAGGCACGGAACTCCTCGCCGATCTGGATGGCGAGTTCGCGGGTTGGCGCGAGGATCAGGGCGCGGGGCGCGCGCAGGTTGTGGCCGGCTTGCGAAAGCTGCTGGAGGATCGGCAGTGCAAACGCCGCGGTCTTGCCGGTGCCGGTCTGGGCGATGCCCAGCATGTCGTTCCCGGCGAGAAGTCGGGGAATGGCCTGCGCCTGGATCGGCGTCGGGACGGTGTGGTTTCTGGAGTTCAAGCCACGCCGGATCGGCTCGGCCAGGCCGAGCTGCGAAAAGTTGCGAACGGTCAAAGATGTTTCCCTTTTTGCGCCCGCCACCGCTCCGGCCAAGTCGGCGCGGTCGATCGAAACGCTTGGCCGGCCCCGGGCGCGACCGGAACTGGATATTCCACGAATACTGTTCTCGGGAGGTGCGCCGACCTGTGCGGCGCTTCGCGCAATCGCGAGACAACAGACAATGTAGGGACGTCACATGAGCCTGGCGACCCGCGATGTCAAGCGAATCCACGCAACCTCGTACACGCCCGCGACCGCCCCCACAGGCCGCCCACAACGTCCGGCAGCAGGAGCAGTCCTGGGACAATTCACAAGGATGCGAACTCATCCTGCAGTACGTCGAAACGGTTGTCCGTCCCGACTCCTGCTCTCGATACGCGCGCATCGAACGACATTTCGGACATGCCCACGTGCTGGTACCTGTTGTCTCTCACCGGGATCCCGATCAAGGACGACACCGCGACACCTCATCGCATCCAATAGACCCGTCACTTGCGGGGACGCTGTGGGGCTTCGGGTACGGGAAGACGGCGGCGGGCCGGGAACGGATGAGGCAGGTGATGACATGACGAAGCTGAAGGGCCTGACGGCGCGTTTCATGGAGGATCCCGGTTTCTCGAGAACCAAGTGCGCATCGAGGCGCTGGTGCGCGCGCCTGTGGTGGCAATGCTGACGCAGGCCGTGATCGCGCGGCTGGGCGGTAGCCGGGTGTCGTCAGTGTTTGCGACCCTTCGCCGGTACGCCGAAGCAACGGGGACGAAGCGCCACAGCTCCTCGGTCGCCGTGAGCTTGCAGAAATCGCACACCAGCGACGGAAGACGCGCACTGTCGAGCAGGCGCCACAGCGGTCCGGTCCGTCCAGGCTTCTTCACCGTCGTCGCGTCGAACGCCCTGACCTGAAATCGTTCTGCCATGTCGGCGACAGCAGCCCTGGTCAGGGTCTCGCATGGAAACCTGGCGCTGTGGTATTGTTCTTGGAAACCGACATCAGCGAACGGAGGCCACCATGAGCGTGGGGTGGGTGAAGGCCGTTTCATGCGATGACCTGGCAGAGAAGGGGCGCACGGTCTTTCGCCTCGACAATCGCCAGATCGCCATCTTCGACACGAAGAAAGGAATCTTCGCCTGCAACAACCGCTGTCCGCACGAGGGGTACCCGTTGCGCGAGGGCACGCTCGACGAGGACTGCAAGCTGACGTGCAACTGGCACAACTGGAAGTTCGACCTGGTGACCGGAGAGAACCAGCGCGACGGCGACAGGCTGCGCACCTATCCGGTCGAGTTGCGCGACGGAGAGGTCTGGATCGAGATCGTCGATCCTCCCCTCGAGGAACAGGTCGCCGGCGCCCTTGAAGGCCTGAAGAAGGGCTTCGACGATCACGCCTACGAACAGATGAGCCGTGAAATCGCCCGTATCATGCGCATGGGCGGCGATCCCCTCATCGCCGTGGTGAAGGCGATTGAGTGGTCCCACGACCGGCTCGAGTTCGGCTGGACCCACGCTTTTGCCGGGGCCGCCGACTGGCTGGCGCTCCACGACCGCCATGAGGACAACCCGGAGAACCGCCTGATCTGCCTCCTCGAGGCGGTGGGCCACATGTCGGACGACACGCTGCGCGAGTCGACCTATCCCTTTGCCGAGGGTGTCATGGACTGGGACGAGGAGGCGTTCGTTGCCGCCGTCGAGAGGGAAGACGAGGACCAGGCGATCCGCCTCACCCGGGGAGCGCTTGCCGCCGGCAACGCCCACCTGACCATGGAACGGGGCCTCGCCCGGGCGGCCCTGGCGCACTATGCCGACTTCGGTCATTCGGCCATCTACGTCTCGAAGGTCTCCAGCCTCGTCGAACGCCTCGGCAACGACGTTGCCGAGCCCTTGCTGCTGTCGCTCGTCCGCAGTCTCGTGTCGTCCTTCCGCGAGGATCTCATTCCCGAGTTCCGCGCCTACGGACCCGCTCTCGAGTCATTCGGCGCAAAGCCGAACGGCTCCGTGCCGGCTGCGGCGGACTATGCGACGCTCAGCGCCCGAAAGGCTGTCGAGTTCACGGCCCGCCACGGACAGGCGGCGCCTCTCGAACTCTACCGCAGCCTGCTTGGCGCCAACGCGATGAACATGCTGTCGTTCAATCTGGCCCATCTCGATGACATCGATCAGCCCTATGGCAGCGATTTCGGCTGGCTCGATCTCACCCACGGCCTCACCTTCGCGGAAGCCGTGCTGCGGCTGTGCTCGCGCCACGAAGACCTGTGGCCGGCGGGTCTCTTGCAGATGGCCTGCTTCGCCGGCCGGAACATCGGTCATCAGAACCCGGACGTGGATCTCGAGGACTGGAGGGTTGCGGATCGCGCCGGCTTCTTTGGCGACGTCGAGGCAAAACTCCTCGACCACGGCCAGGACGAGTACATCGTTTCGGTCCATCTCCTCAAGACGGCCGAAGCCGTGCGCTGTCTCGCATCGTCCAGGGAAACGGGTCACGCGGGCGAGGTGGCGCTCGCCGCCCTCAACCGCCTGCTTCACTCACCGGTGCGGCGCAAGATGGTCCGCCGCACGGCGCGCCAGGCCATGCGGTTCGTCGCCACCGACGTGTAGCGCCTCTGGCGTCAGGGCATCGAAGAGACCGGAGAGACGCCGCGTCCGGTTGGCGAGCGCTACCCTGATCTCGTCCTCGCTGCCGTGGACGGTGACCGTGCGGCGCGCCCTCGTGACGGCCGTGTAGAGAAGTTCACGGGTGAGGATCGGTGACTCCTCCCCGCCCGGAACGACCGCCACGTCCTGGTACTCCGAGCCCTGGGCCCGGTGGACGGTCATGGCGAAGACGCTTTCATGGTCGGGCAGGCGCGCCGGAGGAAAGGCGAGCGCGTTGCCGGCGTCGTCGCGAAGTTGCGGAAAGAGCACCGTGCGCCGGCCGTCCCTGGCCGGGATGACGATGCCCGTGTCGCCGTTGGAGAGACCTGTTGCAGGATCGTTGCGCGTGATGATCACGGGGCGGCCGACATAGAACCCGTCACGCTGCCGGGCGAGGCCACGGTTCCCCAGGCCCTCCTCGACTAGGCGATTGAAGCGCGCCGATCCGAAGGGACCGCGACGGTGACCGCACAGGACCGCGAACCGGGAGAAGGGGTCGAACCCTTCGTCCGGAGCGGCGGTCATGCCCTCAACGAGGGGGCCGTAGACATCGTCGGTCAACCGAACCGCGAGCCTCCTGAACTCTTCGGCATCGTCCAGCGGACGACGCGTGATGGTCGGCTCGCCGGGATCGTCGAGTGCGGCGATGACGTCATCGGCGTCATTGCGCCTGATGGCCTCGGCAAGCCGCCCGATACCCCCCTTGGCATCGAAGCGCCAGTTGTGGCTGAGTTCGACGATACGGGAATGAAGCGGCGATGAGCCTGAGGCGCCCGCGGCGACGAGATCGGCGAAGACGGAGCCCGGCTGCACCGACGCCAGCTGCATGGAATCTCCCAGAAGGACGAGCCGGGCGTCTTGCGGAAGCGTCTCCAGAACCTGGCCCATGAGGTTGATGTCCACCATGGACGCCTCGTCGACGACAAGCAGGCGCGTCGGCTCCTCGCGCCAACGGCTGGCGTTGAGCCAGCGATGAAGGGTTCGTGCCTCGAGCACCGCCACGTCGGGACGCTCGGAGGCATCGCGGACCGCCTGCTGCAGACGCGCCGCCGCCTTGCCCGTCGGCGCTGTCAGCGCAATGCCTGCAGGCGACACCAGGCCGGCATCCAGAAGGACAGAGAGGATCCTGGCCACGATCGTGGTCTTGCCCGTGCCCGGACCGCCGGAAATGCAGCAGAATCTGCCGCCAAGGGCGATCGTCGCGGCCTTGCGCAGCTCCTCGGTGACCGCGCTCCGAGGAACATGCCGGTCCACCAGGGCGACGTGGGAGTCCGCCGTTGCCAAAGGCCCGGCGCATCGTTCGCGGATGCCGGCCGCAACCGCTTTCTCGAGTTCGAAGAGACGCTCCATGTAGAGCCGCGTGCCCTTGGCCAGGACCAGGGGCGCAGGGGCGGCGGATGTCGTCCGCCTGACGACGGGGCTGGCCTCGAGAGCGGCGATCCAGGCATCCCGGCCGGGCATGCGCAGGCCTTGTGGTCCCTCCCGGCCGGCAAGTTCCTCGATATCGAGGCACGTATGGCCTTGGCGGGTGGCGGCGCTCGCCAGGGCCGCGGCCAGCGCGACCGACGTATCGTCGTCGGGGGCCAGATCGGTCATGAGGGCGGCGAAATGCCGATCGATGGGCGCGATGGCGTCCTCCCTCAGCAAGTCCTCGACGATCCCCGGCGCCTTCACGACGCGTCACCCCTGAAGCAGGCGTCGAGATCACGGATGCAGGCATGAGTCGGCCGATCGAACCACACGCCGCGGCTCATGCCGGCTTCGGGGTCCATCCCTCTCAGAAACAGGTAGAAGGCGCCGCCGACGTGGCGTTCGTAGTCGTAGTCCGTGATCCTCGTCGCCAGATAGCGATCGAGGGCGACCAGGTAGAGCAGGTACTGGAAGGTGTAGCCGCTCCTGTGCATGGCAGGATCAAGCCGCGCCGAAGCGTAGTCGCCCGCCCTGTTGCCGAGCCAGTTCGACTTGTAGTCGAGAACGTACCAGCGATCGTTCCGGGCAATCACCAGGTCGATGAATCCCCTGAGATAGCCCCTGATCGGCTGCGCGCTGGCCGACGACGGGATCGGATCGGGGTAACCGTGGCGCGTCAGACACTCGGAGATGCAGCGTCTGCGCAACCGGTCGGCCGGAAAGCTGAACTCCAGTTCCGGCAGCCTCTTCAGGGGGTCGGCCAGGCAGAAGCCCTCGTGTCCCGGCTCCTCGAGATGCGTGGCCCGTGCGTTGACGACCACGGTGCGCGCCACGTCGGTCCAGGACAAATCGATGCCGTAGTGGCGCAGCTGCCGGCGGCAGATTGCGTCGAGGTCGTCTTCAGGTCTGAGATCCATGGCTTCGAGAATGCCGTGGAAGCATCGGCCGGCGGTGGCGCCCCGGGGAAAGGTGAAGCGTGACGGGCCATCGCATGGCGCCTCGCCTGAGTCGTCGGGCGGCGTGTCCCGGTCGTCATCGTGGTCGGGACGCCCGACCAGGCGGCCTCCCGGACCGTGATCGGCGCTGAGAGCCGAGAAGCTGGTGATGTGGCGGATGTTCTCCAGCTTCCTGGTGAACCGCCTTGCTTCGAGGACCGGGGTGATCTGCGGTGCAGGTACCGGTTCGGGAGCGTTCCCGCTCTCCGGGCCCGGTCCGACAGTTCCTTCGGATCTCTCGAAGATCCTTGCAATCTGCTGGCGCCATGCGTCGTCAGACAGATCCTTGAACGATGTCTTGACCCTCGCATAAAGGCCCCCGACAGCGAGCGGGACCGCCCACTTTTCGCTTGTGTTCGTCGTCTTCGGTGCCACGTACCCGTCGCTCAGCGGCTCCTGGTGAAGCAGCCAAGAAAGCGGGGATATCTCCTTCGTGCTGGAGAGCCGTGCTGTAGCCACCACGCAGCGCTCCCTTGCCCGTGTCAGAGCGACATAAAGCAGACGCACTTCCTCCATGAAGCTCTCGACAAGTTCGGCGTTGCGGTCACCGGCGCCGGGGTCGAGATTGAGGACCACCGGATAGGACGTTGCGTTCCCGTCGTCCCTTTCAAGGTGGCAGGTCGCCGTGTCGCCGCGCGATGCCTGGACACTCGGGACATCCCACGTGAAGGGACAGAAGACGATCGGGAACTCGAGACCCTTGCTGGAGTGAATCGTCATGATTCGCACAAGGTCCTCGTCGCTCTCGAGGCGCAGCAGTGCCGCCTCGTCCCGTTGGGCCGTCTCGCTCAGCTGCCGGCTGAACCAGGTGGCGACGCCCGCAGGTCCGAGGCGCAGGTCTGCCTCGGCGTCCTGCAGGACATCGATGAGGTGATGCACGTTGCTCAAGCGCCGGGGGGCATTGCCATAGGCCGTCAGGCTGTCCCCGGACGCGAGGATGCGATGGAGTGCCGTCCCTATTCCCCGCTCCCGCCAGATGCGGCGCCAGCCGGCTATCTCTTCCTGCCACCGGTTCCAGGTGGCGTCATCATCCTTGATCGCCAGGAGTTCCCGGTTGTCGAGACCGAAGATGTCGCCGGACAGCATGGCGCGTTCCCGCGTGGTCCGGCCCGGCTCGGCCAGGGCCCACAGCACCCTTTCCAGCTGTTCGGCCTCGCGCGTCTCGAAGACGCTCGTGTCGTCGATTTCGACACATCCGACACCCCTGTGTCGCAGGTCCATGGCGATGTCACGTCCCTGGCTGCGCTTGCGAACGAGCACCGCGATGTCGGACCCCTTCAGGGGTTGGCCCTCAATGCGGGCGTCGCCCCTTCCTGCCGCACGGAGCAGTGTGCGGATCTCGCTGCCGGTCCGGTCGACGGACCGCCGCATCGCGGTCGACTTCGTGATGCCACCACCGAGATTCCACACCCTGAGCGGCGGACCCCTGTCACCCTTCACCTCGAGAACCGGCGTCTCGTCACGCCCCGGCACGGCCGGACTGAATGCAATGCTGTCGATCAGGAACGGGGCCCGGGTGTCAAAGAGATGATTGACGCCCCTCACGAGAGACGGAGCCGACCGCCAGTTCTTCCTGAGGGCGAGGGTGTTCCGGGCGCGCTTCTTTGCTTCCAGGTATGAGAAGACGTCGGCGCCGCGGAACCAGTAGATGGACTGCTTGGGGTCACCGACGATGAAGAGAGCGGGAGGGGTTCCCGGCACCTTCAGCGGCGGGTCGTAGACACGTGTGAAGATCCTGGTCTGCAGCGGATCGGTGTCCTGATACTCGTCGATCAGGGCCACCGGGTAGCGTTCACGCAAGCCGCGGGCGAGCGCCATGCCGTTGCGCCCTTCCAGGGCGCCATGGAGTTCGTTCAGCAGGTCCTCGTAGCCCATGCGCCTGTTCTGGCGTACCAGCTTCGGACGCAGGCTCCGCACCTTTTCCAGAATGTCGTTCCTGATGTGCCGGACGGCATCGGCATAGGCGGAACGAACCTTCTCACCGGCCACTTCGAGGCGCTCGAAGGCATCGATGAGCGGGTTGTCGGGAAGCACCTGGTTCTTCAGCAGGGCGCGCTCGAGCCGGGTTCTGCCGAACCGGCCGGCGCGGCCGGTCTCCCACAGCCTGTCATCGTCACCATCGTTGAGGGCGTCCTCGATGAACTTGAGCCGCTCCAGCGACTTCTTCTCAGGGTAGGATGACTTGCTGAGAACGTGCCGTTGCCACAACGCCTCCTTGAAAGCGTCGCCATGGTCTTCCCACAACGTGCGGAGATTCGCCAAGCCCGCCTTCCAGGCCGCCTCGATCTCCCGGGCCGACGGCGCGGTCTTCGGGACGCCGTGGACTTCAAGGCCGGGCTGCAGGGGCACGCCCGCCGCCCATGCGGCCAGCGACTCTGGCGAGACTTTCTTGTCGTTCATGTACCGGGCCAGGCCGGGCGTGAAGGTGACCACGCTCTTCTGCCAGACGTCGTGCGTGGCGCGTGTCACGCATGTATCGAGGCTTCCCGTGATCTCGCAGTGGAATGGCAGACCGCATTCGAACGAGAATTCGGCGAGCAGGCGCGCGCAGATGCCGTGAATGGTGTGAATGTTGGCCCGGTCGATGTCATGGATCGCCAGATCAAGGCGGCGCGCGGCCACCGGAGCATCGATGCCCGTCTTCTTCCAGTGTTCGACGAGTTCGCGCGCCTGGTCATCCCCTTCATCGGGCGACAGCACGGCGCGCCAGGTCGATTTCAGGGTCCGGCGGATCCGCTCCTTCAGTTCGGCCGTGGCGGCGCGCGTGTAGGTGACGATGAGCAGACCGTCGAGTTCAAGGCCGCGCTCGACAACCAGGCGCGCCACCAGCGTCGTGATGGCCCTCGTCTTGCCGGATCCGGCACTCGCCTCGATGAGCGTCAGACCGGCGCAATCGAGGGGGACGTCGAGCGGCGTGGACATGCTCATTCCCGGGCCAGGGGCATCAACAGATCCACCCAGTCCGCAAAGCCGAGATCCATGGGATGATGCCTGTCCCAGACAAGGGAAAACTCGGGCCTGCTGCCCTCGCCCGGGCCTTGGAAACCGCCCAACCAGGCTCTGTCGACGGCACTGCGAATCGCGTCGCTGTCGGGACCTTCGGCCTTCGCGCCGTCCCTTGCCTTCCTTGCAGCCCAGTCGAAGGATGTCTGCGGTGCGAAGGGGAGCGGGGACTTCAACCCTTCCCGGTAGGCGGCGAGCCAGGGATCGAGGCTCTCCTCTGCGGGCGCGGCCAGCACACTCGTCACCCAGGCGCCGCCCTCCCGGTAGATCGCGGTCGCTGTCGGCGCCGGGTGTCCTTCAGCCACCAGGGCAAGCTGGTGCAGGTGGATGGCGATCCGATCGATGGCCCGGAGTCTTCCCGGGCGCCACCACACGAGACCCTCCGGGCCCGTGTGCGGAACGGATCCGATCACGCGGCAGCCCGCGACCTCGACGTCGATGAGGGTGGGAGCGGACCCGATGGTCTCCCGGAAAGGCGCGAGAAGGTCCACCAGCTCATGTGTGCGCTCGACTTCGTCGCCAATCAGGACGGCACCCGGTTCGCCGGGCGGAAGTCTGCCGGACGCGATCATCAGGTCTTCGATATCCGCGCACGGCATGCCGGCAAGGCGCATCCCGGCGACGTCGGCGCGCAACTGGTAGGACTGCAGGGCGTCCAGGGAGAATCGATCCTCCTCCTCGAGTGCGATGTCCGTGCGGGCAAGGCGGATTCCCAGCCGGTCGCCGAGAAAGGCGCGGGCGGGATTGGCAAAGAACCGCTCCAGCTGAGCGAGACCGACGGTCAAGGGCTCGTCGTCCGGCAGGACCAGCGGCGACAGGAAGCGACCGGGATCCTTGTTCTGATCACCCGCCTGCGTGAGGGCACGGGCCACATTGCACATGGGGCCTGCATAGCTGAAGGAAACACTGTCCGCGCGAAAGTAGCGCGAGTCGAAGGGCTGCAGGGGATGATCGGTCCTGAAGACGCCGTCCGGAAAACGTTCGGCCAGATAGTCGGCGAGTTCATCGATCACGACGCTGGGCGGGATCGGTGCGTCATCCCTGATCCCGCGTCCGGTGTAGGTCACGATGAACCCGGTACCGGCCGCCAGCAGCGCCTCGATCACGGAGAAGCGGTCCTCGTAGCGGCTGTCCCTGTCCCCTCTCTGACGCGGGCTGTTGGCCACCAGATCGAAGGTCGAGGGGCGCGGCGTGGCGGGAAAGACATCGCCGTTCATCCCCACCAGGCACACGATGCGTGACGGCAGGGGCTGTCCCTCGGCGAGCCGGCTCACGGTGACGCCGTCACCCAGCCAGGCCGAGCCCGCGGAGGGCGCGTTCGCGAGGCTGTCAAGGACATCGCGGACGACCTCGAAGGCCAGGGGTGCGCTGCCCCGGATCGCCTGGTCCTCGAACTGCCTGACGGTTCCGCGCAGGGCATCGACCTCATCCGCCTCTTCCGTCAGGAGCCTGCCGGCCGGAGGAAGGAAGAAACCATCGATCATGTCGTGAAGGGCAAGAACCCAGTCGGCCGCCCCGCGTTCCGCTCCCAGACTGCCGCGCAGGCTGAAGACGGCCTCGCAGTAGGAGACGAAGCGACCCAGGATCTGGTACTCGCTTTCCGTGGCGAACCGAAAGCTCCCGCTCTCCAGCCGGCAGGGTGCGACGCCGTGAATGGTGTGGCGGACATCCGCCACCGCATACCCCAGAAGAAGGCGGCGCAGGCCCTCGTACCATGTATTGCGGGATCGAGGGTCCTGGCCCTCATGCTCGCGGTGATCGGCATCGACCCCCCAGCGAATCGCCGCGGCATGCACCCAGCGGCGAATGTCGACCAGGCTTTCCTCGTCGATGCCGAAACACCGGCAGACCAGCGGCGCATCGAGAGGCGCCATCATTTCCTCGGCGCCGCATCGCGAGCGTACCAGGTGCAGCAGATCGAAGAAGGCCCGCAGCGAGGCGGCCTCGACGGTTCGCCCGCGCGAGAGCGTCACCGGAATCTGTCCCCGCGACTCGAAAACCGACGAGATCGCGGGTTCGTAGCGTGCGGGATCGGGTGTGAGGATGTGCACGTCCGCCGGCTGAATGTCCGGGTTCTTCTCGAAGAGGTCGAGAAGACAGTCGTGGAGAACCTCGGCCTCGCGCGTGGCGGAGTGGCAGGAGTGGATCTGCAGCGACCCGTCCGCCGGCACATCCTCTGCCCTTTTTTCCCGGGCAAGCTTCAGATCGAGAATGTCGCGCTGGATATCCGCCAGGCAGTGGCGTCCTTCGGGTTCGACGAAGTGGTCGAAATCCCGCGCATCCTCCATGTCGACGAGGGTATCGAAGGTGTCGCGCCCGATGCGTCCCCAGGCTGCCAGAAGCTCGTTTCCCTCGGTGATGTGAAGCTCTGCGGGATCGTCGTCCCCGGAGCGCACCACGGTCTCGAAGCGGGTGAAGATGTCGCCCCAGTACTGCCTGCAGGGATTGATGAGGCAGTAGTGGACCTCCACCCTGGAGGCAATGCGGCGGAGCAGGTCGAGATAGGACGGTGAAAGCGCCGGAACGGCGAAGAATGTCACGCGCGCGGGCCATCGGCCGGGAACGGCGCCGCCATCGATGGCGGCATGGAAGCGATCGAGGGCATTGACCCAGTGCCCCTTGCCGACGATGGCCACCAGGTCCTGCCACAATCGAGCCTGCCAGTGCGGTGACGCGCCCGCTTCCCATTCCCGGATCCACTGCGGCCGGTAGAGCAGGCACCGGTCGAACATCCGGGCGAGCTCGCCGGAGAGATCAAATCGCTTGCATGGGTCCCCGTCCTCCAGGTAGCGCCTGACCGGTGCGGCGACGGGCTTCTTCGCGAACCCGGGCAGCATGTCGAACAGGTGCCACCTCAGGTTGTCCGGTGCAAAGGGCTGCGCCTCGGGCAGATCGGGGACCACATCACGCATCATCGACCAGGCAAACTGTGCCGGCAGTTCAAAGCGGTAGTTCGCCGCGATTCCGTTGGCACGGGCCAGCTCCAGGGTGAGCCAGCGCCACATGGTCGGATGCGACACCACCACTCTCTCGGCAACGATGGGATCGGCCGGATACTGCCGCACACGCGCCGCGACATCGCCGGCGAGTGCCTCGAGACTGTTGGAATGGTGAATCTGCACTTGTCGGTTCGCACCCGGAGACATCGCCGCCCTCACGGGTTATGTGGCGTGGTGGCATACCGGTCAAGGGCATCCCGGGGCTTGTTGCCGGCTTCCAATGCCACTATGTGATCGCCATGGTCCTCCGGTCCTGGCGCAGCAAACCACCCCTGAAGTGGCTTCCCCTTGTCGGCTTGTCCGGCAAACGCCCGGTGGTCAACGTCCTCAGGCTCGAGGGGACGATCATGGCGTCCTCGCGCTTCAGGCGTGGCCTCAACCTGGCGGGCCTGGAGCCCTTGATTGACCGTGCCTTCTCGGCCGGCCGGCCGGCTGCCGTCGCCCTCGCCATCAATTCTCCGGGCGGCTCACCGGTGCAGTCGGCGCTCATTGCGGCAAGGATCCGGACACTGGCCGACGAGAAGAAGCTTCCTGTTATCGCCTTTGCCGAGGATGTCGCCGCGTCCGGCGGCTACTGGCTTGCCTGCGCCGCAGACGAGATCTATGCCGACCACAGTTCGATCATCGGCTCGATCGGCGTGATCCATGCCGGGTTCGGCCTGCACGGCTTCCTCGAGAATCATGGCATCGAGCGCCGTCTCCACACCGCCGGCGACCGCAAGGCAATGCTCGATCCCTTCGTTCCTGAATCCGAACAGGACGTCAAGAGGCTGTCGTCCCTGCTGAAGGAACTTCACGTCACCTTCAGGAATCACGTGCGCGAACGCCGGGGAGACCGTCTGAAGTCGAGCGCCAGAACGCTGTTCTCAGGCGAGTTCTGGACCGGGGACCGGGCTCTGGCCATGGGTCTCGTGGATGGCATCGGTGACTGTCGCACCGTCATGCGCGAGCGCTTTGGCGACAAGGTCCGGTTCAGAACCATTGCCAGGCGCCAGCCCCTGGGCGGTCTCGTCGGACGCAGCATCGTATCGACCGACGGGCTGGCGGATGACCTCGTGGGCGCCGTGGAGGAACGGCTCCTCTGGCAGCGCTACGGTCTTTGAGGGATGTCCGTTCCCTTCATCCAGGAACCCGACGTGGTGCGGGGCATGGCCACCCGGGTCTCGCCCCTGGTGCGTCGCATCGTCGCCGACAATCCCTCCGTCTTCACCTACCATGGCACCGGCACGTTCATCGTCGGCCACGGTGAGGTGGCGGTGATCGACGCCGGTCCGGCGCTGGAGCGCCATGTCGAGGCCATTCTCGACGCCACCCGGGGCGAGACCATCACGCACCAGTTCATCACGCACACCCACAGCGATCATTCGCCCGCCGCACGGCTCCTCAAGGAGGCGGTTGGCGCCGAAACCTGGGCCTATGGCCCGGCCACCGGAGGCGATGACGGCATGACGCCCGTGGACGAAAGCGAGGATCACGCCTTCGCGCCCGATCACCTGCTCCGCCACGGCGATCGAATCTCAGGACGGGGATGGACCATCGAGGCCGTGCACACGCCCGGTCACGCCTCCAACCACATGTGCTATGCCCTGGCCGAGGAGATGACGCTCTTCTCGGGCGATCACGTCATGGGCTGGTCGACAACCGTCGTGTCGCCTCCCGACGGCGACATGTCGGCCTATTTCGACAGCCTCGAGCGTGTCCTCGAACGCGGCGATGCCATCCTCAGGCCCACCCACGGCGCCGCCATCACCGATCCGGCGACCTTTGTCCGTGCCCTCATCGACCATCGCAGGATGCGCGACCGGCAGATCATCGCCTGCCTCGATGACGGGATCGGGACCATTCCGGCCATGGTCGAGACACTCTACGCCACCACCGACCGCCGCCTCTTTCCGGCGGCCCGGCGCTCCGTTCTGGCCCACATCATCCGTCTCGTTCACCAGGGACTGATCGAAGCAGACGGCACGCCGGACGAACGGACACGTTACCGCCTCAACACAGCACGACAGTAATGCCCCAGGGAGACCTTGAACCATGATACAACGACTTGTTTCCGCTCTCACGGTCGTCGCCGGCCTCGGCGCGGCCGGAGCGGCGGCGGATGACAATCCGCAGGTGTTCTTCGATATCGAGATCAACGACGAGCCGGCCGGGCGCATCGTCATCGAGTTGAGAATGGACGTCGCCCCGAAGACCGCGGAGAACTTCCGCCAGCTTGCCACCGGCGAGGCGGGTTTCGGATACGAGGGTTCACGGTTTCACCGGGTGATCGCCGACTTCATGATCCAGGGGGGCGATTTCACCCGGGGCAACGGAACCGGAGGCAAGTCGATCTACGGCGCCATGTTCGAGGACGAGAACTTCACCCTGAAGCATACCGGACCGGGCCTTCTTTCCATGGCCAACCGGGGTCCCGACACCAACTCGTCGCAGTTCTTCATCACCACCGTTCCCACACCGTGGCTTGACGGCAAGCATGTCGTCTTCGGCCATGTCGTCGAGGGCATGGACGTCGTCAGGACAATCGAGGTTTCCGCCAACAACGCAGCGCGGATTTCCACCTCGGGAGAACTTGATTGATCGGCCGCATCGCCGCCCTTCTGGTCCTCGTCACGCTGAGCGCGACGGCGGACGACAACACGATACTCCTGGACCGGATCGAGGCCTATCTCGATTCGATCACGTCGCTCGATTCACGGTTCGTCCAGACCAGCCAGGACATGACGCATCTCTCCGGGTCGTTCCAGCTCAAGCGACCGCACTTTCTGCGATTCGCCTATGACGATCCGCCGACCCTGATCATCGCCAGGGGCGAGCGTCTCGTGTTTCGCGACGGCGAGACCGGAGAGATCACGGTAGGTTCGGTGGAGGGCACGCCGGCACAGTTTCTGCTGCGTCCGCAGATCCGGTTCGGCGACGACGTGCGGGTCGCCGACGTGAGGCGGGACGGTGGTTTCGTGGCCGTCACCCTGGAGTCGGCGGAGGAACCGGGGACAGGGTCGATCTCGCTCATTCTCGCCGAGGACCCCCTTGCCCTCGAACAGTGGCTGGTCCGCGATGCCCAGGGCGTGGTCACGCGAATCACCCTCGTCAGTCCCCGATTCGGCGTCGAGCTCGACAACAGCCTGTTCGAGATCGACAGCGGTCCCTGACGTTCAGGCCGCCAGGCGGCGACTCGCCTCGACAAGATCGAGCCAGCGGCTGGAGACGGCATCGCAGAACGCCAGCGCCCCTGCCTCGTGCCTGGCGAACTCTTCCGGCCATCCGGCGTGAAAGTCGGGGTCGGTCTCGAAGAGCGAATCGCTCATCTGCGGCCACCATTCCTGCCACAACGCCGACGAACACTCGAAGTGGCACTGGAAGCCATAGCTTCCGCCAAGACGGAAGGCCTGGTTGCGGCACCGCCCGCCCGTCATGAGCAGCGTGGCCCCATCGGGTATGTCGAAGGTGTCCTCGTGGTGCTCGAGGATCCTGACGGGACCGATTCCCGTCAGCAGCGGATCGTTGCCGGCCGCTTCGGTGGGTTCGAGTTCCGTGAACCCGACTTCTGTCCACCCCTGCCTCCTCACCCTTGCACCGAGTGCCCGGGCAAGGATCTGGCCACCAAGGCAGACTCCGAGGACCGGTCGCGAGGCTTCGTGAAACGCCGCCGCCAGGCGCGCCGCGTCACCGAGATAGGGATAGCGGGCGTCGTCCTCGGCATTCTGTGGACCACCAAGCATGACCAGGCCGTCCCAGTGTCCCGGTTCCCGAGGCAGCGGCTCGCCTTCTTCCGGACGCACGTAGACCGTCCTGGCGCCACACCTCGCGAAAGTGTCGGCTATGGTGCCGAGGTGGCTGGACGGCCAGAACTCGATGGCAAGAATGGTCACCATGGCAGGTACCTCCACCCAAGGAAGCTTGCAGGGAATCCCGATCGGTTCAAGACACCTGCAGCCATGCGTTTTTTGCGCATCTCGGTTTCGTGATACGCAATTGTATTTTTGTCGTATCACGTTCCATGTAGCGTTGTGCCGGAGGCACCGTTTCCTCCCTCAGATTCGGCTTTGGATCCTCCTCGGCGCGCTCCTGGCGCGTTTGTCCTTGCCGCGATGCCTCCGGCCCCTCATCTCCTCAGGTTGACAGGACCCCGCCGGCAAGGGGAACAATCGTTCATGTTGACCCTCGACGACCTTGAGCTGGTTGCACGGGGCAAGGTGCGCGACCTCTACCGGCTCGACTCCTGCCTGCTGATGGTGGCAAGCGACCGCATCTCCGCCTTCGACGTGGTGATGCCGACGGCCATTCCGGACAAGGGACGGATCCTCACCCGTCTCTCCCGCTTCTGGTTCGACCATCTGCGGCCCGTCGTCGCCAATCACGTGATCTCCACCGACCTTGCCGGCCTTGACCTGGCGGACAGTGACCGCGCCTGGCTCGAAGGACGCAGCATGATCGTGCGCGAGGCCCGGGTCTTGCCCGTGGAATGCGTTGTGCGCGGCTATCTCGCCGGCAGCGGCTGGAAGGACTACCAGGCGAACGGCGCCATTGCCGGGCTGCAGCTGCCCCCGGGCCTGCAGCAGGGCGACAGGCTTCCCGAACCTGTCTTCACGCCCTCGACCAAGGCGCCCCGGGGGATGCACGACGAAACCATCACCTTTGCCGGGGTCGTCGACAGGCTGGGACGCGAACGCGCCGGCCGCCTGCGTTCTCTCGCCCTCGAGCTCTACGAGGAAGCGCATGCCGAGGCCGGCAGACGCGGCATCATTGTCGCCGACACCAAGTTCGAATTCGGAATCATCGACGGCGACATCGTCCTTGTCGACGAGTGCCTGACCAGCGACAGTTCCCGCTTCTGGCCGGCCGACACCTGGCAGCCAGGCAGCCCGCCAGTCTCCCTCGACAAGCAGATCCTGCGTGCGTGGCTTGACACCCGGGCCTCCTGGACACGCACGCCACCGGCTCCCGATATCCCGCACGCGATCGTCGAACAGATCCGCCGGGGCTATATCGAGGCCTGCGAACGGTTGACCGGCCAGCCTTTCTCCTGACCCCGCCACATTGCCTTGGCGGCGAAGGCACGGCATGTTGGTCGCGTGATGTCCGATAAGGATCGCGAGCCCGTGTCCAGTGCCAACCAACTAGACTGCCGTCGGATCCTCGCGGTCGACGGCACGCGCTACGACTACTTCAGCCTGGAGGAGGCCGACCACAAGCTTGGTGGTATTGGCCGGTTGCCCGTCTCGCTGAAGATCCTGCTGGAGAACCTGGTGCGCCACGAGGATGGCGACACCGTCACCGCGGACGACATCGCCGCACTTGCCGGCTGGACGTCGACACGGTCCGTCTCGCGGGAGATCGCCTTCAGACCGGTGCGGGTCCTCATGCAGGACTTCACCGGCGTGCCGGCGGTGGTCGACCTTGCCGCCATGCGCGATGCCATGAGTTCTCTTGGCGGCGATCCGGACCGCATCAACCCCCTCACCCCCGTCGATCTCGTCATCGATCACTCCGTTCAGGTGGACCGCTTCGCCAGCGCGGATGCCTTCAGGCACAACGTCGAGCGGGAAATGGAACGCAATCAGGAGCGCTACCGGTTCCTGCGCTGGGCCCAGACGGCATTCGACAACCTGAGGGTGGTGCCGCCGGGAACCGGCATCTGCCATCAGGTCAATGTCGAATACCTGGCACAGGTCGTGTGGACGGGCGATGGCGTCGCCTGTCCGGATACCCTGGTCGGAACCGACAGCCATACCACGATGGTGAACGCCCTCGCGGTCCTCGGCTGGGGCGTGGGCGGTATCGAGGCGGAAGCGGCGATGCTGGGCCAGCCGATCTCGATGCTGATCCCCGAAGTCGTCGGATTCCGTCTTGTCGGCGAACCGCGGGAAGGCACGACCGCCACCGACCTCGTTCTCAAGGTCACACAGATGCTGCGCGAAAAGGGGGTCGTCGGCCGGTTCGTCGAATTCACCGGCGACGGGCTGCGGCACCTTTCCCTGGCAGACCGCGCCACGGTCTCGAACATGGCGCCCGAGTACGGCGCCACCGCGGGACTTTTTCCGATCGACGGACAGACCGTCGACTACCTTGCCTTCTCCGGGCGCCCGGAGGCGCAGGTCCGTCTCGTCGAGGCCTACGCGAAGGAGCAGGGGCTGTGGCGCGGCGACGAGGAGCCCCTCTTTACCGATGTCCTCGAACTCGAGCTCGGTGACGTGGAACCCGGCCTTGCCGGTCCGAAGCGGCCGCAGGACCGCATCGTCCTTTCCTGCGCCGGCAGCGCTTTCCGCAAGGTGATGGCCGAGGCCGGCCGTGACGCCGACCGTCCGGTCTCGACGGCCATGGCCGACGGCAACCGGCTGAGCGACGGCGACGTCGTCATCGCCGCCATCACCAGTTGCACCAACACGTCCAATCCTTCGGTGATGATCGCCGCCGGCCTTGTCGCCAGGAAAGCTCTCGAGCGCGGCATCAGGACAAGGCCCTGGGTCAAGACTTCGCTGGCGCCGGGGAGCCAGGTGGTCACCGACTATCTCCGCGAGGCCGGACTGCTCGAGGCTCTCGAGGAGCAGGGCTTCCACATCGTCGGATACGGCTGCACGACCTGCATCGGAAACTCCGGGCCCCTGCCGCAGGCGGTCGAGGAGGCAATCGGCGGAAGCGACCTGGTGGTCGCCTCGGTGCTCTCGGGCAACCGCAATTTCGAAGGCCGGGTCCATGCGCTCACCAGGGCGAACTATCTCGCCTCGCCGCCCCTGGTGGTGGCCTATGCCCTGGCCGGCACGATGGCGATCGACATCACGTCCGAACCACTGGGTACGGCGGATAGCGGCGAACCGGTCTACCTGAAGGATGTCTGGCCCTCGAACGACGAGATCGTGGACGCTATCGGCCGCCACCTGACGCCCGACATGTTCAAGAAGCGGTACGCCGACGTCTTCAGCGGCGACGATGCCTGGAAGGACGTCGCCATTCCCAAAGGCCGCGGTTACGCATGGGATGCGGGAAGCACCTACATCCACCGCCCGCCCTTCTTCGACGACATGCCGCGCCAGCCGGCTGCCTCCCCCGACAACATCATCAATGCCAGGGTTCTCGCCCTGCTTGGTGACAGCATCACCACGGATCACATCTCTCCCGCCGGCGGCATCGCGTCCGGCACTCCCGCCGCCGCCTGGCTCAACGAGCGCCAGGTCGGCCAGCGGGACTTCAACAGCTATGGCTCCAGGCGCGGCAATCACGAAGTGATGATGCGGGGAACCTTTGCCAACATTCGCCTGAGAAACCTCATGGTTCCCGGATCCGAGGGCGGCGTCACGCGCCACCAGGGGAGCGGCGAGGAGATGTCGATCTTCGCGGCGGCGATGCGCTACCGCGACGACGGCATCCCTCTCGTCATTGTCTCGGGCCGCGAATACGGCACGGGCTCGTCGCGGGACTGGGCCGCCAAGGGCACCGCCCTCCTGGGCGTGAAGGCGGTGATCGCCGAGAGCTTCGAGCGCATTCACCGCTCCAATCTCATCGGCATGGGCGTCCTGCCGCTGCAGTTCCGTGATGGCGAGAACCGCGAGAGCCTTGCCCTTGACGGCAGCGAAACCTGGGACATCACCGGTCTCGAAGACGGCATCGTGCCCGGCATGGATGTGCCGGCCACCATCCGCAGGACCGATGGTTCAGTCATCGACACGACTCTCCTCTGCAGGATCGATACCGGCAACGAGGCCGCCTACTACCTCAACGGCGGCATCCTGCACTACGTGCTGCGCCGCACCGCCGGCACCATCTGACCGGCCCGGCGAAGATGCCGAACCTGCAAGGGAAGAGGTCGAGAAGACATCCCTTGCCGGCCATGCGCAGCCTCGTCGTCGCGTGCGCCATCGTCCTGGCCGTGGCGGCGACAGCCGTTCAAGCCCGGGCGGAGATCACCGACCGCGCCGTGGTCCGGGCGTTCCTGACCCTCATCGCCGGGGAGGAGGGCGACAAGGCGCGCGCCGCGGCCCTGATCGATGCCCAGTGGGAGCCGTCATTCCTGCCGATGGCTCTCGAAGTGTTCCGCCTGGCCCGCAGCGCGGAAGTCTCCGCCGCTCTTGTGAGAACCATGGAACGCAAGACCGGCGCCGGGCACGGCCACGACCTGGACGCCTGGCAGCGCGACATGTGGAATGCGCCGGAAGCGCGGCACCCGCGTTATGCCGCCTTCAAGAGCGCGCTCTACAGCCTCATCGACCCGCGATTCTCGGCGTACTTCGACACGGCCGGCGAAGCGCTCATCCGGCTCGACGAGATCGTCTGGGGCGGCGTTAGGCAGGATGGCATCCCGCCGCTTCGCGACCCGGCGATGCTGGCCGCGGAAGACAGCCGCTATCTGGAAGACGACCACATCGTGTTCGGTCTCTCGGTCAACGGCGACGCCCGCGCCTATCCGAAGCGCATTCTCGCCTGGCACGAGATGTTCGTCGACACGGTCGGCGGTGTGCCGGTCGCCGGCGTCTACTGCACCCTGTGCGGTACCGTGATCCTCTTTCACACCGAGCACGAGGGCGTGAATCACAGGCTCGGAACGAGCGGCTTCCTCTACCGTTCGAACAAGCTCATGTACGACCAGGCCACCCAGTCACTGTGGAGCACGATGCGGGGGAGCGCCGGTCGTCGGGCCGCTTGCCGGAAAGGGCATCGTGCTGGAGAGGGGGGCCGTGGTGACGACCACCTGGGGCGAGTGGCGCCGGCGGCACCCCGAGACCCGGGTGCTCTCGCTCGATACCGGTTACCGGCGCGACTATGCCGAAGGGGCGGCCTACCGCGACTACTTCGCGACCGACGATCTCATGTTTGCGGTCCCGGCCCTGGATGCCCGGCTGAAGAACAAGGACGAGGTCTTCACGGTGCTGCTTGGCCGCCATCCCGACGCACCGCTTGCCATATCGGCCGAGTTCCTCAGCCAAACACCCGTCCATCACGATGCCATCGAGGGCACGTCACTCGTGGTGCTCACCGACACGTCGGGGGCGAACCGGGCTTTCGCGAGCGAGGACGTGACCTTCGCCCGCTACGACGGCGACCGGAGCGTCGAGGACAGCTCCGGCATGATCTGGACGATGGACGAGCACACCCTGACCGCCGAAGACGGACGCATGCTCCACCGAATCCCGGCGCAGCGGGCGTTCTGGTTCGGCTGGCACGCCGCGTTCCCGAACACCCGACTGGTTCACTAGCACGACAGCCGAGTCAATGTCGCACGCGCGCAACGACCAACATGGTCAACATTGTCATGCGCCTGCTCGGCGTCATGCCTGTCGAGCAGAAGGACGATTGGGGTGTCGCAACGAGACGACACTCGTCTGGAGAATCGATATCGGCAACGAGGCCACCGGCCTGTCGGGCACGCGGGGATCAGTACTTCCCGATGGCATCAAAGTCGAGTTCGACGAGTGGCTCATGGCTGTCGTCGGACGTCCTGACAATCCTGATGAAGTTCATGTCCGCCAACCGCATCAGTTCCCTCTGGAACGTCCGTCTTGTCACTCCCTTGTAAGCCTCCCTGATGTAGGGTGATGCGAGCAGCTCCGACAGGCCAACCATGCGAGACGGGTATTCGGAGAATGGATCGACGGGTTCCGTTTCGGCAATGAGGTAGTCGAGAAGGTTGTATTCTCTATGATTGAGAACCCTTCTTCGCTGACCGACCCTGGTGTTGAAGGCACGAACGAGCATGGCGCGATAGACGACCCGGTTCAGTCTGCTCTTGACGAAGTTGTTGATGCCTTCGAGTTCTTCCAGGAAACCTCGCACCCCGAACGTGATGAATCCGGTCACATCGAACGGCCGGGTACGCCGGCATTCCTGCAACGTCGTCTTGTACTCGGCCTCATGCTTGTAGAAATAGTTCGAAAGCCCGTAGAAGCCGAGAATGTTGTAACCGCCCTGGAACAGTATGCCGGCCTCAACCAGGCGCGACACGCGGCCGTTTCCGTCACCAAAGGGATGGATGGTGACAAGAAAATAGTGGGCCAGGAGCGCGCGAATGACGGGGTGGAGACCATTCGTCTCCCGTGAATTCATGAAAGCGATGTACTCGTCAATCAGGCGGTGTATGCGCTCATGCGGTGCTCCTCGATGCACCCCCCCGAGATCAGGTGAGCCGACAACGACGGGAAAGTCCCTGAATCTCCCGGGTACATTGTGAACTTCATCGGAGCTTGTGGTCATCATCGCGTGCATCGACAGAATATCGCCCGCACTGAGAGGAGAGCTGCCTGGGGTGAACCTCTTCTGCACCCATTGTTGGGCGAGGCCTGCATTCCGGACCTGTTGCTGGTCCCTGGTGGCTGACGGCTGCCCCGTACCGGAAGACTGTTCGATGATGGCGATCTGCCGGGATACCTCGGCCTCCGTCAACTGGTTCCCTTCAAGGGCCGTCGTACCATGAACAGCCCGCACGCGGTTCAGCTGATCCAGCTGCTCCCGCCAGTCGGGCGGCAAAACGAGATTCTGGGCAGACAGCTTGTAGGCTTCGATGGATACGAGGTCCTGAAACAACCCGGCCCTATCCAGTCTGTACGTGAACGTGAAAGTGTCCCAATCCATGTTGACATCCTGTTTGACGTCTTATTTGACCTCTTCGTTATCCGAATATCGAGTTTATATCAAGCGGATACCATAACTGCCTGCTGTAATTGACACTCTATTTGACTCGTTGTTTGGCATACCGCCTGGGCATTGTCACTGCCGGCTCCGACGTGGGCGATGCCGCCCGGCACCAGCATCAGGGACGAGACGGACGCGTGCGGGATATCCTGCCGGTCCGGTCAGACAGGCCAGTCTATGACATGGTCGGGGAGATCCTCGTCGGCGACATCGGCCTCCGAGACGACGCGGTTCGACAGCGACACCCCGGCGCGATGCACGCTGTCGGGATCACCCGACACCAGGGGGTGCCAATCGGGAAGATCGCGGCCCTCGTGGAGCAGGCGGTAGGCACAGGTGCCGGGCAGCCACGCCAGCAGGGAGGAGATGGTCTCCGGCGTGATGCGGATGCATTCCGGCACCCTTTGGATGCGCCTCGCATAGTCCCGGCAGCGGCAGGTGACGGTGTCGAGCAGGAAGCATGCGACATCGGTGTTGGAGATGGTGCCGTCATCAACGTCCTCGAGCTTCACGAGGCAGCACTTGCCGCAGCCGTCGCAGAGCGATTCCCATTCCTGGGTGTCCATCTCCTCCAGGGACTTGGTGCGCCAGAAAGGTTCTTCGGCCATCAGTAGACACCCCCGTAGCGCCGGCAGACCTCCTCCGGCGTCAATCCTGATACCGCCTCCAGTTCCCCGCGCTTGTGCATGATGTAGGCTTCGAGAAGCTCGCCCGGCAGGAGTGTCCCGGCATCAGGCGCGCGCTCGAGGCGGTCGAGAGCCTCGCCAAGCGAGACCGGCAGGCGTTCGACACCATGCCTGCGGCGTTCACTGTCGCTCATCGCATCGGGATCCGATGACACCGGTTGCGGCGTCGCCAGGCCCTCGCGGATTCCTTCGAGGCCGGCCCGCACGAGGATGCCGAGCTGGAGCCAGGGACTGGCGGCCGCGTCACCGGCGCGGAATTCGACATTGAAGGCCGAGGCGACATCGGCGCCGGGGGTTTCCGGGCCCGGGCAGATGCGGATCGCCGCCTCGCGGTCACGCCATCCCAGATTGTTGTAGGCCGAACTCCAGGAATGCGGCTTGAGGCGCTGGTAGGAAGCCGCCGACGGCGCCGTGACGGCAACCATCGCCGGCAGGCGCTTCAGGATTCCGGCGACAAAGCTCCCCATGACGCCCGACAGGCCCGAAGGTTGCGTCGGATCGTGGCTCATCGGCCGGCCTTCGCGGTCCTGGAAGCTCATGTGGATGTGGACGCCGTTGCCGGGGCCGGCGGGATCGACCTGCGGCGAGAAGCTGACATCCCGGCCGAGGCGCCTGGCGGCGGCGCGCACCATTTCCCGGGCGATGATGGCGCGGTCCGCCGCTGCCATGGCCGGCGCCGGCTTGACGGTGAACTCGAACTGGCTCCTGCCGAACTCCGGCAGGAAGGTCTCAGGCTCGGCGCCTGCGGACTGGAGCGCGTGGAGTACGGCGCCCGGAAAATCGCCGGCGCGCCTCACCTTGTCGAGGCTGTAGGAATCGCCTTCGCGGTCCTCCAGGCCGCCATCGTGGAACTCGTGCTCGAAGGCGGCGATCAGCCGCAATCCGGTCTCGCTTTCCAGCTCGTTGAGCGCGCAGCGGAGATAGTGGCGCAGGCAGCAATCCCAGGGCGCGCCGTCCATGCCGAAAAGGTCGCCCAGCATGAAGCGCTCCGCCACGCTGCCATCGCCGAAGTCGACCTCGACGGCGGAGGTCGCATCGGGCATCAGGACAAGATCGCCCAGCGGCCCCCAGGGTGTCGCCGGAATCTGGCCCCAGCAGTTGATCATGTGATTGGTGAACGTGTAGCCCACCCCCGCGACAAGCCGTTCGTCGAGCTCGCTCGCAGGAAATCCCTTGCCCCTCACCTGGCCGGCAAGGTCGCTGGTGACCACCATGATCAACGGCACACGGTGCACGACATCCTCTCCCATCACGACGACGCCGGCGCGCCATCCGGCGCGGGCCTTCGGCATTCCTCGAGATAGGCGCGCAGGGTTCGCGGCGACTGCCCGGTCAGGATCTCGATCCAGCCCGAGATCAGGGTCGCAGGCCGGGCGCGGTATGATTGCCAGTGCACGATCATCGACCGCGCGAAGCCCTCGTCCATGCCGCTTTCGAGAAGCCCGCGCAGTGCCTCGGCATCGCTCACCGGACGGCAGGCAACGGGCGTTGCGAAGACCTCCGCAATGAGCGCTGCCAGGGCGGGTTGCGTGAAGGCCTCCGGCCCCGTCAGATCGTAGATTCGGCCATCATGGCCGGTCCCGTCGAGAACCGCGGCGGCCACGTCGGCGATGTCGCGCGTGTCGACAAACGGCGTCGTGGCTGCGCCCTGGGGCGAGCGCAGCACCCCCCGCTCAACGACGGCGAGGGGATCGAGCGACTGGTTGAACGCGGTCGGACGCAGAATTGTCCACGCCAGGCCCGAAGCGCGCAGGTGGCGTTCGGCGACGCCGTTCCAGCGTCGAAAGTCCGACGGGTTGGCGTCGTGCGCATCGTAGGCCGAGAGCTTGACGACGTGGCGGACACCGTTGCGTACCGCCGAATCGATCGCCCGCATCTCGAGTTCGGCCTGATCCGGGGTTGGCGCGCAGGCAAGGTACATGCGCTCGACGCCGGCCATCGCGGCGGCAAGACTGGCCGAATCGCGGAAATCGCCGCGCACGCATTCGACGCCGCCCTCGAGCGCCGCGCCACGCACCAGGGCACGAAAGGAAAGACCGCGTGACCGCAGCGCCGGCACGAGCTCGCGACCGACCTGTCCCGTTGCCGCCGTGACAAGGATCATCGCACCCTCAGGCGAAACCGTAGATGCGCCTCGCGTTGTCAAAGACGATGCGGCGCCTGTCTTCCATGGAAATGCCGGCAAAGGTCCGCTCGATCACTTCCTGGCTGTGCGGGAAGGTTCCTTCGTCGTGCGGATAGTCGCTGCCCCACAGGAGAACCTCCGATCCGGTGAAGTCCAGCAGTCTCAGGGCAACAGGATCGTCGCTGAAGGTTACCGCTCCCTGTCGCCGGAAGAACTCGCTCGGTCTCATCTCCAGGTGGGGACGGATCCACATGTGCTTCTTCTCCACCTGTTCGTCGAGCACTTGGAGCAGCCAGGCGAGCCACCCGGCGCCGCACTCGACAACGACGAACTTGAGATCGGGATAGCGCTGCAGCGCACCCGACGCGATCAGCAGCGCCACCGGGCTCTGCCCCCTGGCCATGCTCATGGCCATGTGGGCAAGGGCGCCGCCATGGCCTTCCTCCTCACCCCAGTCGTCGGGATACTGATCCTCGCTCTCGGTGAAGGCATGGAGCGAGATGACGAGATCGTGATCGGCGCAGGCCGACCACAGCCGATCATAGTCGGGCAGGTTGTAGGGCCTGTCGTCCACGGTCAGGGGAATCTTGATGCTGCGGTACCCTTCCCGCGCCACCCTCGCGACCTCGCGAACGGCTTCGTCGAGATCGATGACCGGAACGATGGCAACGGGAACAAACTTCTCGCGGTGTCCGCCAAAGTGCTCGATGCACCAGTCGTTGTAGGCGCGGGCCACGGCAAACTGGTAGCCCGGATCGCGTGAGTTGTAGAGAAAGAGCGAGGTGTTGGGATAGAGAACCTCGGCGCTGATGCCGTCACGGACCTGGTCCGCCAGGCGACGCTCGATGTCCCGGCCGCCGCTGGGATCATTGCGGAACTCGCGATTCTGGTCGTCCTCGTCCGTACGCTCCGAGGCAAGGTCGATACGCCGCGGCTTCTTGCCGTCCACCACGAAATAGGTGGCGCCGTCGCGCTCCTCGAACCTCGGGACGCGGTCCCGGTACTTCCTGTCCAGCCTCTCCCCGTAGAGTTCCGGAGGTTCCTGCACGTGGCTGTCAGCCGAGATCACGCGCTGATCGCTCATCGTTCACTCCCGTCCCCTCGAGTCCTGGCAAGAGTGCACCCGACAACGGACACGACTCAAGCCCCGCGATCCCTCCACCGCCGGCGCGCCGCAAGGCGCATCCTCGACCGGCTACTGCTCCACGATCACAATGGCCACGCCGCCGAGTCCGTCCCGGCCGCACGGCACCCGGGTCCGGCGTCAGACCGGCACATGAACTTGCCATGACGACAGGTGTCGATGTGTTGTCATGTCATCGACACGTTGACGTGACATGTCGACGGGATCGACATGACCTCATCCAAACTGCCGCCGGCTTCGGAAATCGAGGCACACGCCCTATAATCATTTCTGGATGGGGCTTGATGCCTCGGGTTCCCCGTCAACCGGAAGGAGCACTGATCATGGCTGAAGCACGCATCGAACACGTGGCCGCGGGAACAACGACCGACAGCATTGTCGAGATCCTCGATCGGGACGGTTGCGTCATCATCGACAGGCTGATCAGCGAGGCGCGATGCGATCGGATACTCGATGAACTGCATCCCTGGATGAGCAAGGTGCCGACCGGCGCCGGCGAGTGGCTGGGTTTCAGGACGAGACGCACTCACGGCCTTGTCGCCAAGTCACAGGCGGTTCGCGAGGAAATCTGCAATGCTGAGGTGCTCGCGATCCTCGACCGGATGCTGGGACCGTGGTGCGACAGCTATCAGCTGAGCTCGAGTTCGACGACGTCGATCGGACCTGGTGAATCGGCGCAGGAAGTTCACCGGGATGCCCTGATGTTTCCGTTCAAGCATCCAACGGAGCGCGTGGCCTACATGACGGCCTTCTGGGCGCTGGCCGAGTTCACCAGGGAAAACGGTGCCACCCGCGTGGTTCCGGGAAGCCACCGCTGGGATGACGAGCGCGTCGCCCGGGAGGACGAGTTTGCCCAGGCCGTGATGGACAAGGGATCGTGCCTTGTCTTCACCTACGCCGTTCACCACGGCGGCGGCGCCAACACGACGAAGGATGTCTGGCGCCACGCCCTGTTCCTCTCCTACGTGGTTGGCTGGCTGCGCCAGGAGGAGAACCAGTACCTGGTCAGTCCGGTCGAGGTGGCCCGGCACTACCCCGAACAGCTCCAGCGGCTCATCGGTTACCAGGTTCACCGGCCCTTCCTGGGCTGGTACGACCTGCAGGAACCGCTGAAGCTGCTGCAGGGCTACGAGGAAACGTCGGAAGCCAACGTCGATCTCTACGCCGCCGGCGAGGAGCACGGGGTCCTGAGCAAGAATGTGCGCAGGCTTTGACCCCTCGAGTAGCCGTACTTGACCGTTGCCGAGTATCGACGTGTCGCCTCCCCTGCGCGAGACCTGGTCACAGCCACCTCCGAAGGGTTTGCCGCAAAACAGTCGGGCCATGACGCGCGAGGGACCGGTCATCGGTCCGACCCGTTCGCCCCTGTGGTCGGAAACGATCAGGCAGCGTCGAGGTTGACGACCGAAACGCCGTCGCCCAGCACCTGGCGGGCAAGGCCGACGAGGTGGGCATGGTGCGTGAACACCAGTACCTGGCAGCTGCCGGCCAGCTGGTGGAGCGCTTCCAGGCCAGCGCCCGCGCGCTCGTCGTCGAAGTTGACGAAGAGATCGTCGGCGACAAAGGGCAGGGCGGCATTTTCTTCCAGCCAGCCGTCAATCGCGGCAAGTCTCAACGCAAGCCACAACTGATCCACCGTGCCGTCGCTCATGCCCGTGACATCGACTTCACTGCCGTCGACCCGCGTCCCGGCCAGGACTGCCTGGTCCTTCTCGTCGTAGACGAGGCCAAGACCGCTGAAGGACCCCAGAGTCAGGGTGGCAAAGAGACTTGAGGCTCTCTTCAACAGCGGCGCCTGCTGTTCGGCCCGGTAGCGGTCGACAGCCCACTGCAGGAGTCTCAAGCCCGTCTGGGCACGCACATAGCGTACCGAGAGGTCTTCCAGTTCCGCCAGAATCGCCTGGCGGTCCCAGGCGGCCGCAACCGCTGCATCCCCGCCGTCGATGGATTCGAGGGTGGCCGCCGCCTGCCGTTCCGCAAGAGCCGCCCTGTCGATCGGGTCATCGAGCTCCCTCAGCCTGTCGGACATGGAGTCGATTTCGGCCCCCAGCCGATCGGGATCCACGTCCCGGGCCTCCTCCTCCAGCTCTCGTTCGGAACGCCCTCCGCCGTTCTTCGCCAGGGATTCGGTGAGCGTGTCCACTTCGCGTGCGAGACGTGCCGCTTCACCCGATCGCGCGATTTCGCGACGCAGTTCACCGACGGTTTCAACGCCGGCGCGGGCGATGAGATCACGGATCGTGATGTCTGCCCCGCGTCTGGCATGGCGAATATCCTCGAGTTCCCGTTCCCTTTGGGCCAACGAGTCCTTCATGCGTTCGAGCCGGTCCTGCTTCGCCACTTCATCCGACAGCTGCCTGGCAAGATCCCTGACGACCGTGTCGGCATCCCTGTTTCCCGTTTCCTCGGCCACCGCTTTCGCAAGACTACCGACACGGGTCGCGAAGGCCTCGAGATCACGCTCGATCTTGCCGATCCGTCTTTCTCTCAGTTCCGCCGCGCGGTCCATGTCGCCGCGAATCTCCTCGATAATGCGCAGCCTTTCGCCGGCCTGGTCAGGCGACTCAAGGACGTCGAATCCCTCGGCAGCGGTGCGCCAGGTCTCACGCAGGGACACGATGTCGGCTTCCTTCCTGGCCAGGGCCGAAGCCTTCTCCCGTTCCTCGTGCCGGGCCTCGTCCAGTTCGCGTGCAAGGTCGGCGCGCTTGCGGTTCCTGTCGTTCAGCGTATCGCAATGGCTGGCGACGAGTGACCGGACAACACTGAATGGTCTCGCGCTCAGACCCTCTGTCTCCATGCCGAGAACAGCCGCTTCTGCAATGAGAAGGTCCTGTGCCTTGCGTTCTTCCGCGGTGCAGGCCGCGAGGGCCCGCGCAGCTCTTCTCTCCTCTTCGTGCGCCTGCAGCGCGGCCTGGCGATCAATCAGCCACTTCACCATGGCATCGGGGTCGAGCGGATCGCCGGGAAGGTCTCGCAGGAGATCATTCCACGTCTCGTGGAGGGCACACACCCGGCGGTCATGCTCGTCGCGTTCCGCGCTGAGCGTGGCGCGCCTGGCCTCCAGGCGACCCACGGCATCGGCGATCTCCTCGAGGCGGGCCACCGTCCGGGCGGCGGAGAACCGCCTGTCTGCCGCCTCGTCGGCCTGGTGAATCGCCTCCGCGAGGTCATCGACAGGATCGCTTCCGGCGCTCGCCTGCCCACCGGCGAGGCAGGTGCGGACGGTGTCGAGATGTTGATCGCGGGCCTGCCGCAGTGCTTCGATCTCCTCGGCAGTGACAATCTCGCCGGTGACGACAAGGGCCTTGCGCTGTGCTTCATGGCTTGCGAGTTCGCGTTCGACGGATGCAAGGTCTTCGCGACAGGCATCCCGACGGTCAACGGCCTGTCTGAGGCTGTCCCGCAACTCCTGCACACGTTCCAGCGGCGGTACCCAGAGACCGGCCAGACGATCGACATCGCCAGCCAGCGGCAGCAAGGGCCGGACCAGAGTTTCGCTGCGGGAGGCGAGATCACGGTGCTCGCGCTCCGCTGCCTTGCGGGCGGTTTCCGGATCAGCACTCCCGTCCATTGCCTGCAGGGCAACCTGCAGTGGTCCGACTTTCGATTCCGGCCCCATTTCCTGAAGCCGTTCGCCCAGAATCCTGGCGCGTTCACCTGTATCGCTTGCCTGCTGGCGCGCCAGATCGCGGACGTGCCCCAGACGAATCCATTCGTCGCCGAGTTCGCGCAGCCGCGTCACGAGATGCGGCGCCGGCATGCGCCACGCCTGCGGTTCTTCCAGTCCGAGGTCCTGAGCCCGAACCTGCAGGCGTTGTTCCACATCTGCAAGTTCGCGGCGTCGCTTGGGAAGGTCCTCCCTTTCCGGTTGCAGCTGGATGCGCCGCTGGTCGAGATCCGTGATCTCCCTTGCGTTCTCCAGCAGCGCGCCATTGATTGCGATGGACACCGCCTCTTCGTTTTCCCGGGCGATCTGGTTCTCGAGTTGCTCGATCTTCGCATCGTGCAACGACACGGCGCGCTCGGCCCCGTCCAGAACCTCCAGGACATCGTCAGCAAACGGCTGGACGTCGCCAAGCACGGCCAGGGTGGCGAGCAGTTCCTTCTTGCGTACGAGATCAGGATAGACCAGCCGGATGCGGTTCAGGCGCTGGCTCGCCTGGCGCAGATCCGCACGCTGGCGCCGCAAGTCCTCGAGGGTCGTTCGGGCCTCGTGCGCCTCTTCCCGGGCCCGCTTCCAGTCATCACCGGTTACCGTGGCCTCACCCAGCGCGGCGGTGGCGTCGTTGAGCCGGTCGACAAGCTGGTAGAACGGCTTGCCCGCCGTTTTCCTCGGCGTGAAGAGTGTTGCGGCCTCTTCCTTCATGGCGCGTATGTGGAGAGCGATCTCCTCGGTACCGGTGGCGGCTCCGAAGATCATGGCTGCGGTCTCGCTGTGCGGATCGGAGAGCTCCTGCCCGCTCTTCCTCAAGCGTTCGTGCGAAAGGCTGAACATGCGCTCGAGAAAGTTCCGGTCAGCGCCACCCAGAAAGAACAGCAGGGCATCGGGCGCAAGCGCCTGGCCACAGGCGTCGAGAAGCGTGTTCGACTTCCCCTTGCGGCGGCGGAATTCGAGGCAGCGGTCTTCGTGTTCGATGAGGGCTCCCACCATCATGTCGCGGTATCCGTGCTGGAAGCCGAAGGCCGAGCGCTGGGGAATGCCGAAAAGCGCATCTTCCAGGGCGTTGCGCGACGTCGATTTACCGGCCTCGTTGGTGCCAACGATGATGTGGAAGTCATGGCCGCCTTCGGGAAACTCCAGCGACCGGTTGCTGAAATGCCCGTAGCTGAGGAGGTCGAGGCGGCAGACCCTCACGATCAGCCTCCGAGCAGACGTGACAGGACGCCGGCTCGTTCCTGTTCGAGAAGCGTGCGGGCGTCCTGGTCCCGCGCCAGCCTGAGAAGATCCGTGTCGGGACTGGAGGCGATCTCCCGGGGCAGTCTCGCCAGCAGTTTCGCGATGTCGCTCCTGAGCGCTTCCACGAGATCCGGATCATCGGCCGCGCCTGCCATCAGGTCGGCAATGTCCGCGATACTGCCATCGGTGCCGGTCTCTGCCGCCATGCTGGTGGAGACGACAACGCGTTCGATCCAGGCCCTTTCCTCTCCAAGGCCCAGGGCCATGGCGCGTGCCTCGTCGAGAAGCTGGTGTTCCCTGAGGACGAGCGTTCCGTGAAGTCCGGTCGCGCCCGTGAACTCGACCCTGCAGGCCATGAGACGGCCGTCGGCATCCCGGTCCACCGCGTCCTCGATGGCCCGGGCCATCCGGAGCAGAACGTCGTCCCAATCGTCAAGGCCGTCAGCGTCCACGGTCACGTGGGCCCAGCGCACGACATCGACGGGAACCGGAAGCGTCTCGACACCGTTGTCGGTGACCGTCACGCGCATGTACCCCCGGGGGCCGGTTTCGCGGATGTGGCGACCCTGGATGTTTCCGGAGAACACCACCCAGGGATCCCGGTGCAGAACCTCCTGGCGATGGACATGGCCCAGGGCCCAGTAGTCGTAACCCCGCGCCACGAGATCGGCGAGCGTGCAGGGGGCGTAGTCGGCATGGCCGCCCATGCCGCCCAGACCGGTATGGAGCACGCCGACGTTGAACGCATCCGCCACCGGACCGGGATAGGAAGGGACGAGGTTCTCCGTGACATCGGGTGTCGCGTAGCTGCGGCCATGGACCGCCGCTCCCGTCGCCTCATGGATGAAGGTGCCGGCACCGGACGCACCGAACACGTGGACGTTGGAAGGAAGGGTCAGCTGCCTGGTAATCCTGCTCTCGGCGTCGTGGTTGCCGTAGACCAGGTAGACGTCGATACCCGCCTCGTTGAGCCGACCCATCTGGCGAATGAAGAAGAAGCCGGTGTTGCAGTCCCGCCAGGTGCCGTCATAGAGGTCGCCAGCGATGACGACGAAGGCGACGCTCTCGTCGATCGCGTGATCCACGAGAATCTCGAATGCCCGGCGGCAGGCAGAACGGATGAGGCGGGGTGCGTGACCTTCCTGGGCCGCCAGCCCTCTCAACGGGCTGTCAAGATGGATATCGGCGCAGTGGATGAAGGAAAATGATGTCATGCCCGCCGGTGCGGTACCGCAGGCCGCCGGATCTTGTCAAACCCGGTTGCGGACGAATGCGAGTAACGGCCTAGACCCAATACTGTTGCCTGATGGGCACATTTCGGGGATCCATTGGTGGACCGTGCGGGACAGGGTTCCGCGTGCAGTTGCTCATCTTGCGCTTGACGCCCCGGGGCTTGACCTGTCCGCGGCTGGACACGGCCCGTTCCTCGAGGATGCATTCATGGCTTGTCGTCGCCTGTGGGGGAAAAAGCACCGGGGTGGACGATGCGGCGGCGGACGACGTTGACCGTGGAGGAAGGATAATCGGTCCGGGTCGGCTCCGGCGCTGGCCGCTCGTGGATCACGGCGTAGTGCATCAACCCCTCGAGCTCCTGAAGGGAGGGCCGGGGTCTTGCTGCGAGAGCCCCGGGGCCGAGCATGTGGGTCTTGATCTCGTCATAGGCGATCTGATCTCCCAGCGCTGAGAGCGCGGCGAGCTCGGCCGCCGGCGCAGCCTCGGGATCGAGCAGCGTGGTGATGAGGGTGAAGACCATCGCTCGGGCAGCCGGTAGCTCAACACCCGCACCGTGCTTTGGCCGCGGCTGCGCCTGCGGTGGCCGCTGCACGGTCCAGGATCCGTCGGCGAACCTGTCGTGCACCGGAAAGGCCATGTTCGACTTGACCCGCCAGAGCAGCTCGGCGCCCCGGGCCCGGGCCCGCGACCACAGCGGAAAGCCGCTATAGTAGCTCCGCAAGGCATGCCGGGCGCGAGGTGGGGCACCAGCCGCTCGGCCTGCTTCATCTCCGACTCCGACAACGGACCGCCGCACCAGGCCAGAGGCGCTCGGGTGCCGATCGCTGAGAACCGACAGCCGCAGCTTCGGAAAGCCCGCGCTGCCGCGACCGGAGCCGGGCAGGCCAAACGAACGGCGGTTCTCCTCCTCGTCGGGAACCGCCAGCGTCGAACCGTCGATCGCCACCAGGCGATGGCCGGTACCACGCCCCCGCCGTCGACGGCACGGCAAGCGGCTTCACGCAGGACTCCCGCAACGCCGCAAACGGGGTCGAGCCCAGACGGCTGCGCGCCCGCGAGATCGACGACTTGCCCGACACACGCACCACATCCGGCGACACCCAGGCAATCCCTCCATCAGGCAGCGCAGCACCTCGCGCGTCGACGCGCCATCGCAATCACGTAGTACATCATCACGTCCGCCGGAAGCGCCCGCCGGCGCACACTCACACGACCGGTCCGGCCAAGCGCATCCCGCACCGCCTCGCGCGGAAAGACACGCGCAATCACCCCGACGCTCAGGTAGTTGCAACCCACCAGGCAGCGAGGCCGGCGTTCGGGACATCCCGAGTCAAGCCCACGTAACATACTACCACATTGTGCTTAAAGCAACAGTATTGGGCCTAGACCCGTGATCCTGTCCGCGGGGCATGGCGGCACGGCCAAATGGGCGTGTCCTGGTCATGATTCCAGATCATTGCACGAGAGGGAGACCGATCTTGCGTGTCGTGAGCGTTCATCAGGCCAAAACCAGTCTGACACGGTTGTTGGCGCACGTGGAGGCTGGCGAGGACGTCTTCATTGCCAGGCGAGGCGAGCCGGTCGCTCGCCTCGTTCCCTACGATGCTGTTGGCCGACGGTCATTTGGTGCCATGAAGGACGGCATGGTCGTTGATGACTGTTTCCATGATCCGTTGCCGGAGGAAGAGTTGAAAGCATGGGAAGGCGGCTTGACCGAAGAATGAGCCCCTTGCTTGCAGTTGCCCTTGCGGCCGGGCTGTCCGCCGACTGAATGTCTTGAGAGCGTGTTCCGCCATCTCGGTGAAGAAGTCGCGCAGCAACCATCGGAGTACCAGGCACGCAACGCGTCGGATATGCCGGATCATCACGTGGCATGGAGAATTCTGGTTCATGCACCTCTGGCGGAATCTAGACCCCGGGATCGGTCAGCTGGCGCAGGCGGCGTGCCGCCTGGATGGCGAAGGCGAGGGTCTGGGCCTTGCGGCGTGCCGCGTTGATTGGTGATTCGGCTGCCTGGCGCACGATTGCGGCGCCGTAGCGGTCGGCGATGATGAGGCCGTGCTCTTGCGGCAGGATGTCGGCCGGAAAATCCTCGGGCACGCCGAAATAGTAGAAGTCGCAGTAGTCGAGGTAGTCGGGCCACTTGGCATCGGACTGAAAGTCGGCGACGGAGGACTTGACCTCGACGATGGTGAAACGGCCCTTGCCGTCGAGTGCCAGGACGTCGGCCCGCCGGCCGTTCCTGACCGTGAACTCCGTCACGCTCGCCTGGTTCATGGTGGCGAACATGCGGCCTATGCCGCGGGCAAGATCCAGGGCGCGTTGCCGGCTATCGGTCACGGATCATCCCGCTTGCCGCTGACACCCGCCTCGTCGAAGGTGGCCATGCCGTCATGGAGCGCGACGGCCGCCCTGACGACGAGAGCCGCGCAGGCAGCGCCCGACCCCTCGCCGAGACGCATGCCGAGATCGAGCAGCGGCCTCTTTCCAAGGTGGTCGAGAAACCGTCCTGCCGCGGGCTCGGCGCTGACATGTCCGGCGATGCAGTGATCGAGAGCCCGGGCGTCGAAACAATGGAGCACGCTGGCCGCCGCACAGTTGACGAAGCCATCGAGAATGACCGGTGTCCTGTTCAGCCGGCAGGCAAGAATGGCGCCCGCCATGGCGGCTATCTCCCGTCCGCCCAGCGACGCAAGCGTCTCGAGGGAGTCCGCCGGCTGCCGCCAATGGCGTTCCAGCGCCCTGTCGATCACGGCGGCCTTGCGGTTCACGCCCTCCTGGTCGAGACCGGTTCCAGGACCCGCCCAGTCGGCGCCGTCGCCACCGAAGAGAGCGGCGCCAAGGGCCGCAGCCACGGTCGTGTTGCCGATCCCCATGTCACCGATCACCGCGATATCCGCCCTTCGCACCGTTTCGAAACCCTTCCTGAAGGCATCGCATGTCTCGGCTGCAGTCATCGCCGGTTCCCGCGAGATGTCTCCGGTGGGCCGCTCGAGTGACAACGGCACCACCTCGAGACGGGCATCGAGCAACCGGGCCAGCTGGTTGATGCCTGCGCCCCCGGCGGCGAAGTTGGCGACCATCTGCTCCGTGACGTCGGCGGGAAAGGCTGACACGCCCTGTGCCGCCACGCCGTGATTGCCGGCAAACACCATGCAGAAGACGTCGCTCGCCCGCGGCGGATGACGGCCCTGCCAGGACGCCATCCAGACAGCCAGTTCCTCCAGCCTGCCGAGTGATCCGGGCGGCTTTGTCAGCCTGTCATTGCGTGCAGCCGTTGCGGCCGCAGCGTCTGCGTCAGGGAGCGGGAGATTCCGCATGAGGTTCCTGATATCGGCAAGGGAGGAGATCATGGGGGATCCGGAAATCGTCGGCTGCTCGCATCCTTCTTACCCTTGACCTCACCCGCCAACAATCGGATAAGCACCGCCATGCCGGACCATCAGGAAAGACCCGGGCTTGCCGCCAGCCTGGCGGCCGCCACGCAGTTTCTGACCCTGATTCCGGCGGGCGACGGGCATGATCACCCGCTCGCCCGGAGCGTGATGATGTTCCCCGTGGTCGGGGCGGCCATCGGCCTTGCTGGTGCACTCTTCTACATCGTCGCTGCCTGGCTCGGCCTCGGCCCGGCCCTGGCGGCGATCGCCTGCGTTGTCGCCATGCTGGTTCTCACCCGGGGTCTCCACGAAGACGGACTGGCGGATCTTGCGGACGGCCTTGGTGCACACACGGACCGGGAAGGACGGCTCGCCGTCATGCGCGACAGTCGTATCGGGGCCTTCGGCGCCATGGCTCTCATCATCGTCATCGGCGCCCGCGTTGCCGCCGTGGCGGATCTTCAGCACGCCATGGATGTCCTGGCGGCACTGGTCGTTGCCGCGGCCCTTTCCCGGGCCTTCATGGCGGTGGCGATGCGAACGATGCCGGATGCCAGGGGGGACGGCATGGCTGCCGCAGCGGGCGAACCGGAATTCGATCAGGTCCTGATCGCCCTTGGCGTCGGCGCCGTCCTGGCCCTGGTGCTCCTCTTTCCCTGGGCGTGGATCGCGGCGCTGGCCGGCGGCGGCATCGCCGCCTGCATCGTGGGCTGGTTGGCCATGACGGTCCTGGGGGGCAAGACCGGTGACGTCCTGGGCGCCATCCAGCAGGTCACGGAAATCGGCGTCCTTGCCGGCGTCGTGGCCGTGACATGACCTCGACGCGCTGGTGGTGGGTGCGTCATGCGCCGGTCACCGAGACCGATGGGCGAATCTACGGAGCCACCGATCCCAACGCGGACACCGGCGACCTCGAGAGCTTCCTTGCCCTCGCGGCCCTGCTCCCGGAGAAGGCCCGCTGGGTGACGAGCCACCTTCGACGAACCCGGCAGACGGCCCGGAGCATCGCCTTGGCCGGCAGGAGGACCATCAATCCCGAAGTCGAACCGGGATTTGGCGAACAGGACTTTGGCGACTGGCATGGCAGGACGTACAGCGAACTCGCGAACTCGGTGACTGCCCATCGCTTCTGGCTTGCCCCTGCCACCACGACGCCGCCCAATGGTGAGAGCTTTTCCGATCTCTGTGACCGCGTCACCCCGGTGATCCACCGTCTGACCGCGCAATGGGCGGGCAGGGACATCATTGCCGTCGCCCACGGCGGCACCATCCGCGCAGCGCTGGGTCTGGCCCTGGAACTTGATCCCGACACGTCACTGAAGTTCGCAACCGAGAATCTCTCGGTGACCCGCATCGATCACTATACGGCAACGCGTCAGCACGAGGCCTCGTGGCGCGTCGTCTACATGAATCTCGTGCCCGGACTGGCGTGACGCGGTCTTCACGACCGCCGTGCCGGTCTGGTAGCGCCATCGCGTCATCATGCGCTCGAGTCTCCACACGATCTTCTTTGCGTAATGACCCGGCGCCCGGCCGGGGTCAGGGCGCGTGCGGCAAGCTGAAGGGATCGGGCTCTCCCACTGTCCGTCGGTCGATGGGCCGGGCACCGTGATCGCCCGGGCCATAGCACGCAGGCCGGTGTTGCTGGTCTGCGTGGTGTGCCTGGCGCTGGTGTCCGCGATGACCGGGTTTGCCGCCTATTGGTCGCTGCAGCCGGTGCTTCAGTCCGCGTGGCACATGAACAATGCCGCGGCGGGCTGGCTCTCCGGTGCCTTCTTCGGTGGCTACGTGCTGGCGGTTCCGTTCCTCACCGCGATGACCGATCGGATCGATGCTCGGTACATCTTCATTCCGGGCGCGGCTCTCTCTGCAGTGGCTCTCGTCGGTTTGTCGTTTCTGGCAACGGAATTCTGGTCCGCCCTGCCCTGGCGTGTCGTGGCGGGTATCGGTCTCGCCGGGTGCTACATGCCGGGTCTCAAGGTGCTCACCGACCGCATTTCGAAGGCACGACGGGCGCGCGCGGTGGCCTTCTACACGTCCAGCTTCAGCGCCGGAACAGCCCTCTCCTATGCGCTTGCGGGCAGTGCGCTCGAGTGGTTGGACTGGCGCGGTGTGCTCCTGTTCACGGCCGCCGGACCGATGCTCGCCCTGGTCGCTGTCGCCATGCTGGTTGCGCCGCGCAAGCCGGAGGCGGCCAAGGAGGTCCGCAGCCAGCTGCTGGATTTCCGCCCGGTTCTGCGCTCGCGCAAGACGATGAGCTTCATCGTCGGCTACGCCGGCCACGGGGCAGAGCTCTTCGCCATGCGCTCCTGGATCGTGCCGTTCCTGGTGTTCTGCCTTGGCTCCGGCGCCGACTTCGAACCCGGCGCCACGCTGCTCGCCACCCTGATCGCCGCCATCGCAGTCGTGTCGAGTATTGGCGGTGCGGAGCTGGCCTTGCTGATCGGCCGCGTACGTCTGATAACCGGGGTGATGCTGTCCACGTTCGCGATCAGCGTTGTGGTCGGATTCTCGTCGATGCTGCCCTTCGCCGCGGTTGCCGTGCTGTGTCTGCTGTACTCCGCGGCAATCCAGGCCGATTCGGCAGCGCTGACCGCAGGTGCCGTCAATACGGCTCCGGTGGGCCATCGCGGGGCAGCGCTGGCAGTTCATTCAACGCTGGGATTCAGTGGATCGCTTTTCGCGCCGGCGCTCGTGGGCATGGTTCTCGATTGGGCCACACCCCTTGGAGGAACGATCGCCTGGGGGTTGGCCTTCGTCACGATGGGATCGATGGGGTTGCTCGGCTATCTCGGTTTCGTGGCGTTGCGCCGGCGTCTGGCTCGAACCCGGGTTGCGCCATAGGAGCGCGACCGCGGGTGCTCTCTACAGTCTGTTGGCCGGCGCGCGGGTCGCGTGCCCACCGCTCGATCCTTCCCGGATGTCCTTGCACCTGCGGGTGAGATGCGCCACGTACGGGCCGGCTGGATGATGGCGGAACCTGCGTTCGGCACCCGGGAGGCGGGGCGTCACGGTGTTGCGGGTGATGGTGGCGAGATCCGTGACGCGGTCTTCAGCCGGCGACCACCTTGCCGGCCTGGTAGAGCCATCCCGGCATCATGCGCTCGAGTTTCCAGACGATCTTCATCGGCCGCGATGACTCGTGGCGCCGGCAGCTGGCGTATCCGAGACAGTGATAGGCCTGTGTCTCGGTCCGGTCATCGCGCTTGCGCTCACGCACGAAGAGAAGGACCTTCCCTGTCCCGCTGATGTACCGCTGCCCGGTGCCGGAGTCGGGCGACGTCGTGTTCTGGGTCTCCCAGTGGAAGAGCTGCGGCGAGACCGGGTAGTCGGCATAGCGGACCGAGGGCGCATAGTCCTTCTCCGACTTCTCGAGAGTGATGAACAGCAGGTCCGTCCCTGACGTTTTCTCCCGGAGAACGCCTTCGCGCGGCCGCTTGAGAACGCCCCTGGCATCGGTCAGGCCATAGGCGGCGGTGATCTCCACAAGGGAATAGGTGGCATGACTGGCAAGCGGGTTCACGTCCCCGCCTTCGAGCGGCTGGGCAAGGGTGCGCGTGCGGTCGTCGAGAATGTCGAGGAGATCGATCAGTTCGTCACGCATGTCGGGCCAGGCGCGAACGGTCGCAAAGACCTCATCGGCGGTGTCGAGCGGTCTGTCGGCGGCCAGCAGACCAAAGAGCATCCATGCGAGGCGGCGCCGTCGGGGAGGAAGATCGTCCACCGTGACGTCGCTCGTCAGGATGGAGCGCCAGGTTTCCAGTCGTTCGCGGTCGTCCACGTGAAGCATGCGACCAACAGCTTTCATGAGTGATCGCTCTGTGGTCCGGGAGGTGAAGCCCGCCCGCTCAAGAAGGTCGGTGTAACAGTGGCCGGAGGATGGCCTGCGGTAGATGTCGTGGAGTTCGGCGCCCGAAGCCTTGACAAAGGCGCCAAGCCGGGTCGAGGGGCCAAGGGCACGAAGGTCCTCCACGAGATGGTTGCGTGCTGTCCGCAGGGCATGGCTCAGGTTGTCGAGCACGGTCCTTCTGGCGATGCGGTCCAGCCTGAGCGCGCACCCGGGCGGCAGATAGGGGAAGTTCTCCTCGACGGCCTTCCTGACCTGTTGCCTGGTACCGCCGATGAGGGCCTGGTAGCGCATGTCGAAGCGGTACTCGCGCCGGGCCTGGCCGACGAAATCGAGGACGGTCAGCACCTGCTTGCCCTCCGCCCATCGTAGTCCCCGGCCGAGCTGCTGCAGAAAGACCGTGGCACTCTCGGTCGGGCGCAGCATGAGAATGGTATCGACTTCAGGGAGATCGACGCCCTCGTTGAAGAGATCGACGGTGAAGATGACGTGGAGGTCGCCCGTGCGCAGGCCGGTGAGGGCCCTGTCACGTTCCGGGTGAGGTGTCGCCGCATCGAGCGCCGCTGCTTTCAGTCCCTTGCGGGAAAACTGCTCAGCCATGAAATGCGCATGGCCAACCCCGGCGCAAAATCCCAGGGCGCGCATCCGCTCCGGATCGGGAACATGGTCGACAACCGCCTGCACAATCCGGCGGGCCCGCGCATGATCGCCGGTAAAGAGCGTGTCGAGCTCGCCCGCCACATAGCGTCCCTGCTGGAACCGGACGCCCGAGAGGTCGGTGCCGTCGTTGATCCCGAAGTAGTGGAAGGGACACAAGAGTCCCTGATCGAGGGCGTCCCAGAGCCTTGATTCGGAGGCGATGCGGCCATCAAACCAGTCGAGAACCGACTTGCCGTCGGTTCGTTCCGGGGTGGCCGTGAGACCAAGGAGAAACCGGGGGCGCAGACGTTCGAGCAGGCGCTCGTAACTGCTGGCTGCAGCGTGATGGAACTCATCGATGATGACGACATCGAATCCTGACGGATCGATATCGTCAATGCGGTTCTGCAGGGACTGCACGGAAGCAAAGACGTGCCGTCCCTCCTGCGGACGCTTGCCCGCGACCAGCTGTTCGCCAAAGGAGGGATCACGCAGAACAATCTGGAAAACCTGCTGACTCTGGGCGAGAATCTCCCTTCTATGGGCAATGAACAACAGGGACTGAACCTGGTGATCCCGGCGGATCCGGCGGAAGTCGAAGGCCGCGATCCATGTTTTTCCCGTTCCCGTGGCGGCGACCACGAGGTTGCGATGATGACCCCGCCTTCTTTCGGTTTCGAGGGCCTCGAGAACGGCTTCCTGGTGGGGTTTGGCAACCGCATCGATGTAGAGCGTGACACCCGGCTTGTCGCCACGCTCTCTTTCTGCCCGCATCATCAACACGCGGGCCGTCGCGTTCCGGTTCGTAGACCTCGAACTCGGGCTCCTGCCAGTACTGCTCGAAGGTTGCCTGGAACTGGTCGATCACCTCCGGATTCCGGGTGGTGCTGACCCGCACGTTCCACTCGAGGCCGTCCACCTGGGCCGTGTGCGTGAGGTTCGAGGACCCGATATAGGCGGTATGGTGACCGCTCTCCCTGCGGAAGAGCCACGCCTTGGCATGGAGGCGGGTGCGGTTGACATCAAAGGAGACCTTGACGTCAGCCCCGAGTTTGCGGAGTGCGTCGAGAGCCCGGCGCTCCGTCGTCCCCGTGTAGACCGTGGTGATGACGCGCACCGGAACACCGGCTGCAATTCTCTCTGCGAGCTCCCGTTGGAACAGTCGCAGTCCCGAATAGCGGACAAAGGCGCACAGGAGGTCGATGCCGTCGGCACTCGGTATCTCGCGAACGATCTCGCTGGAGATCTGCACATCGCGTCGGCCATTGACGAGAAGACCCGTATCGCGCAGTGATCGTATCGGCCGTTGCGGTGCTTCCGGCTGACCTCCAAGTCCCTGGTTCCTGAAGACGGCAAGCAGCAACTCCGCCGTCCCGGCCACATGTTCGTCGCCCGGCACCCCGTAGTTGCCAAGCATCCCGAGCAGCCGGTTTGCCAGTTCGATCTGGCGGTCTGCCGACATGCCGTCGAGAACACGGCGCAAGAGGTCCGCGACATGGAGGGTCAGAACATCCGCACGCCGGATCCCGTCGGTCGTGCCGGTCTCGACCGACCAGTTGTCCTCGAGCAGGATCTCGATCTTCTGCTTCAGGGACGAGGTCACGAGATCCTCGTAGAGCCCGGGACGCAGGTGTCGCTTCATTGCGTTCGTCTTCACCGCCTTGGCCCGGTCTATCACACGCCCTGGAACGCCTGCCAGGCCCCGGGCCGGAAGAGGGCGCCTGCGTTGACGACCGGGAAATGCTGTGACAGCGTCCTCTGCCACGACATCATCTTTGGGGAGACCATGAGAAAATGCGCACATCAGGAATGATTGCCTCCGCATTGCTGGCCGCCGCGGTGGCGGCCCAACCGCTTGCCGCCGCCGAGGTCAGGGTGCTGAACTGGCAGGGATACGGGACCGACGAAGCCTGGGGCGTCGAGGCCTTCGAGGCGGCGACAGGCCACACGGTGGTGCACGACTACTTCAATTCCGAACAGGAAATGCTGACCAAGCTGCGCACCAGTCCCGGTGCCTACGACGTCGTGCTGATCAACTCTGCCTTCACCATCCAGGCCGCCGAGGAAGGCCTCATCCAGCCCATCGACAGTGCGGCCATCTCCAACTTCGGCGACCTTTCGGCGGGCTTGAGGGATGCCGCGGAGTTCAGGCTCGACGGAGACCTCTACGGTGTCGCCTGGACCTGGGGTCTGACCTCGATCGCCTATGACACCGAGGAAGTCGATCCCGGCAACTCCATCGAGATCCTGTGGGATCCGGCCCATGCCGGCAACGTGGCCGTGCGGGACGATTCCGTCGAGAACGTCTACCTCGCCGCGCTCGCCACCGGTCAGAACATGAACGCGCCGGACGATCTTGACGCGATCCGCCAGAAACTGCGCGATCTCAAGCCGCAGATCCGCACGTTCTGGTCATCGGAGGACGAGTGGAACAAGGAGTTCGCTGCCGACGCCTTCGACGTTGCCGTCTACTGGTCGGGTTCGGCCTCGCGCAGCGCCAAGGCCTTCGGGCTGCCGGTCGGCTATCTCATTCCCGAGGAAGGCGCCATCGCCTGGCTCGACGGTCTCTCCCTTGCCGCCGGTTCGGCCAATCCGGAGGGGGCGCTCCAGTTCATCGACTACATGGTCAGTCCGGAGCACTTCGTGCGCTGGGACACCGAGGTCGGCGCACCCGCCTCGGCCAATGGCGTGGCCATGAACCAGCTGCCCGAAGACGCCTTCAACCGGCAGGTGCTGGGCGATCCCGCCGCCACGGCGAATCTCCAGTTCATGGCTCCGTTGTCAGACGAGACGCGGGAGACCTTCCTGGAGATCTGGGAGGAAACGAAGGCCTGGTACGCCGAATAGCTGACCTCTTGGTTTCGCCGGACAGTCCCGTTCTCTCGCGGGACTGTCCGGCACTCCGGCGCCGCCGCTGACCCATGCGTATCGGGTCCCGGCGGCGCTGGGCGATCGCATGGCTGACGGGGCCTGCCTATCTCTGGCTGGCTGTGACGATCTTCCTGCCGCTGTCGGCGATGCTCTACTTCAGTTTCCAGAAGAAGGGCCCCTTCGGCAGGCACGCCAGCGAGTTCTCGCTGAAGCACTACGAGGCCTTCTTCACCAAGGGCTATCTCCAGGACCTCATGTGGCGGTCGCTGGAAATGGGGTTCCACGTCACCGGCTTGTGCATCCTCATCGGCTTCCCCGCCGCCTACTGGCTGGCCCGGCGCATCCGCGGACGCTGGCGCGAAGCCCTGTTCCTGCTGATCGTCCTGCCCTTCTGGTCAAACGCCCTTGTCCGCGTCTTTTCCTGGACGATCGTGCTTCGTCCCGACGGAGTCCTTGACCGCGCCGTGCAACTGGTCATCCCCGGGCTGCCCTCCATCGATCTGACGGACTCCTATCCCGCCATCATCATCGGACTCGTTCATTCCTACCTTCCCTACATGATTCTCACGTGCTTCCTCTCCCTGCAGGCGATCGACGAGTCGCTGCTCGAGGCGGCCCGCAGCCTCGGCGCGCGATCATGGACCATCCTGCTGAGAATCATCCTGCCGCTTGCCGTTCCCGGCCTCGCTGCGGGGTCCATCCTGATCTTCGTTCCGGTGATCGGCTCATTCTTCGAACCACGCCTGCTGGGCGGGCCCAAGGGGACGGTGATCGGTACGGTCATCGAGGAGCAGTTCACCGTCGTCTCCAACTGGCCACTGGGCGGCGCCCTCTCGTTCATCCTGCTGGCCATCGTCCTGCTCATCCTCGCCGTGGCGGCGCCGGTTCTGAAGAACCACATGAGAACGACATGAACCAGGCGCGCTGGATGGTGCTGGTCGGCGAGGGTGCGGGGCGACTGTGGCTCTTTCTGGTGCTGGTCTTTCTTTACCTTCCCATACTTGTGCTGGCCGTCATGGGACTGAACGACTCGGTGCACTACACCCTGCCGTTCACGTTCACGACGCGCTGGTACGAGGACCTGGCGAGCAACGAGCGGCTTCTGCAAGCCAGCTTCAACAGCGTTGCGGTGGCGCTGGCCAACACGGTCATCGCCACCATACTGGGAACCATGGCGGCCCTCGCCTTTGCCCGATATCGCTTTCGCGGACGCACGGTGCTGCAGCTGCTGCTGTTTCCCCCCATCACCATTCCCTGGCTCATCATAGGCACCTCGATGCTGGTGCTGTTCTTCTGGACGGGTATCGGCCGGGGACTTCATGCCATGCTCCTGGGGCACGTGGCTCTCTCCCTGCCCTATGTCATCATCGTCGTCGGTGCCCGCCTGGCGAGCATCGGACCGGACCTCGAGGAGGCTGCTGCCAGCCTTGGCGCGACACCATTCCAGTCCCTGGTGCGGGTGCAGATTCCCGTCATGGCGCCCGGCATTGTCGCTGCCGCCCTCTTTGCCTTTGCCGTGTCGTTCGACCAGTTCGTCATCTCCTACTTCCTGGCGCCGCCAGGCGTCTCGGTCCTTCCCGTCGAGATCTTTTCCGCCATCCGCAAGGGTTTCACGCCCGAGGTCAACGCCATCTCCACCATCATGATCGTGATCTCCATGACGGCTCTTCTGCTTTTTGCCCGCCTCTCGAAGTTCGGTGGCGAGCGATGAGCGCCGTCGACGTGCGCAACGTGTCGAAGCGCTACGGCGCCGTGACGGCCCTCGACCGGGTCTCGCTCGCCTTTCCGAACGGATCCTTCTTCGCCCTTCTGGGTCCCTCAGGCAGCGGCAAGACAACCCTGCTGCGGGCCCTTGCCGGATTCGTGGAACCCGATGACGGCATGATTCTCATCGATGATCGGGATGTGGCGCACATTCCCTCGTTCCGCCGCAACATCGGCATGGTCTTCCAGAACTATGCGCTGTTTCCGCACATGTCGGTGTTCGACAATGTCGCATTCGGATTGACCGTGCGCCGCCTGCCGCGTGCCGAGGTGCGCCAGCGGGTTGGCAAGATTCTCGAACTGGTACGCCTCGACGGACTCGATGACCGCAAGCCGCGCGAGCTTTCAGGCGGACAGCAGCAGCGCGTCGCCCTGGCGCGCGCGCTTGTCACCGAACCCCGGGTGCTGCTTCTCGACGAACCCCTGGGCGCGCTCGACAAGAAACTGAGACAGGACATGCAGGGCGAACTGAAACGCATCCAGCGCACAGTGGGAATCACGACGATCTTCGTCACCCATGACCAGGAAGAGGCCCTGACGCTGTCTGATCACATCGCCATCATAGACGAGGGCCGGCTCATCCAGGTGGGTGAGCCGGGCGACGTCTACGACCGGCCACAAACCAGGTTCGCGGCAAACTTCCTGGGCGATGCGAACTTTCTTTCGGGACCGGTACAGGACTCCGGTATCGTGGTCGATCGCTTGGGCTACATCGCCACGACATCCCCGCTGCCGGCCGGCGAGGCGACCATTGCCGTCAGGCCCGAGCGGATCCGCCTCGCGGCTCCCGACGCGCCCACACAGGACAACCGCATCGAGGGCCAGGTTGCCGAGCGTGTCTTTTCCGGCGCCAGTCTCACCTACACCGTCGATACCGATGCCGGACCATTGCGCGTCCTGCGGCAGAACACCGACGGCGACGTCATAAACATCGGTGAGCGGGTCGCCCTCGTCTGGTCGGCCGATCATTCGGTCGTGGTCGAAGACTGATGCAGGACGTCCGCCCGATTGGCCAGGATGCGGTCCATGTCGTCGTCGACATGCAGGATCTCTTTGCGGCTCAGACCGTGTGGCACACGCCGTCCATGCCCGCTATCACCCCCGCCATCCAAAGTCTCGTGGCCCACCGGATCGACCGCACCGTTTTCACACGGTTCATGACGCCCCATACGGCGGATGAGACGAGCGGCGCGTGGCGTACCTATTACCGGCGCTGGACGCGCGTCACCACGTCATGCATGGACCCCGCCCTGCTCGATGTCATGAGCGACTTCCGGTCCTTCATTCCGCCAGCCCATGTCATCGACAAGACCACCTATTCGGCCTTCGAAAGCGATGCCTTCGTCAACCTTCTGGACGCCATGGCCTGCCAGACCCTCATTGTCACCGGTGTCGAGACGGACGTTTGCGTCCTCGCCACCGTGATGACGGGCGTGGACCGCGGATACCGCGTGATCATTGCCGAAGACGCCGTCACAAGCTCCGATGAAGAGGCCCACAGGGCGATGCTCGATCTCGTCTACCGGCGATTCGAGGACCAGATCGAGATCGGCACGACCGCGGAGATCATCGCCTCCTGGCAGGTTTGATCCGCAGACGCCGGGTATCGTTCCAGCAAAGATCGCGTGCTATGATTCCGGAGTGCTGACAAGGGAGGCCGAATGACATGACCGAGGTTCTTCAGGTCGACTTTGCCCGTCCACTCGGCGCCGATCCCCGCCGTTCCTACACGTTGCCTTCGCGCTACTACACCGATCCCGAGATATTCGAGCTGGAACGGGAAAGGATCTTCTACCGTTCGTGGATGTACCTGTGCCATGCCAGCGAGGTGGCCCGTCCTGGCGACTACCTTGCCGGCAGCATTCTCGATCAGGATGTCTTCGTGGTCCGCGACCGTTCTGGTGAGTTGCGCGGCTACTACAACGTCTGCCAGCACCGGGCGCATCGCCTCGTCGAGGGCTCGGGCACACTGAAGGCGACCATCACCTGCCCCTACCACGCCTGGGCCTACGGTCTCGATGGCCAGCTCCGCACCGCCCGCAACAGCGATGGCGTGGAGGGCTTCGACAAGTCCCAGTTTGCCCTCAAGCCTGTCCGCGTCGAGGTCCTGTGCAACCTTGTCTTCGTCAATCTCGACAACGATGCGATTCCCCTTGCCAGCCAGGCGCCCAACCTCGAGGCCGACATCTGCCGGGAACTTCCCTACTGGGAGGATCTCACCCTCACCGAGACCTATGACTTTGGCGGCCGGGCCATGGATGCAGGGTGGAAGGTGGTCATCGACAACTATGTCGAATGCTACCACTGCGAAGTAGCGCATCCGCAGTTCTGCGACATCATCTCCATGCCGACCTACGAGAACACCATCGATGGCATCACGGCGCGTCAGAAGGGCTGGGACGTCTTCCATGACAACAGCGCCTATCGCCTCAGCCGGGATGCCCGCATGCCTCATTCGCTCTTCTGGTACGTATGGCCGACCACGACCATCAACGTCATGCCGGGAGACGGGGACCTCCTGATCACCACCGCGGTACCGGTCAACCACCTCGCCACGCGGTTCATCAACTACCGATTCTCCCCCGACGGCACGCCTGACACCGAGGACCGGCGCAACTACCTGGAGAACGTGCTCGGAATGGAAGACTTGCTGCTGTGCGAATCGGTTCAAAGGGGACTGTTCTCGCGCGGTTACGACCAGGGTCGATTCATCGTCCACAGCGAGGATAGCGGTGTGGGCGAACATGTCGTCCACCACTTCCACAGGATGGTGCGCGATGCCCTGGACGGTCAGGGAAGCGAGCCGAACCGCTCCCTGTAGAACTGAAGTATGGCCGCCGCGGTTTCCTCGATGGAACGCCGTGTGACGTCGATCACCGGCCAGCCCCGTTCCTCGTAGAGTCTGCGGGCTTCCGCCATCTCGCGGCGCACGGCATCGGGCTCGATGTAATCGCTTTCCTCGTCCTGGTGGAGAAGCTTCATGCGGTTGCGCCGGACCTGGACCAGGCGTTCCATGTTCTGGCTGAGGGCGACGATGAGCGGCCTGGTCGCCTCGAGAAGTTCCGCCGGCGGCGCCACACCCGGAACAATGGGCACGTTGGCCGCCTTGACGCCCCGGTTGGCGAGATAGAAACAGGTCGGCGTCTTGGAGGTGCGTGACACACCGACGACGATGACATCGGCATCGTCGAGATCATGTGGCGACTGGCCGTCGTCATGGCGGACGACGAACTGGATGGCCTCAACCCTGTCGAAGTAGTCTGCATTGAGGGCGTGCTGCCCTCCGGGCTGCCCCTTGACCGGCTGGTCGAGAACACCGGACAGGGCGGCAAGGACAGGATCGAGAAGCGGTACCGAAACGATCCCGAGATTCTGGCATCCCCTGACCAGCTGGTCGCGGCGTTCCGGATTGACGAGCGTGAAGATGACGATTCCAGGACTCGATTCGAGAGTCTTGAGGATCCTGTCGATCTGCCGCGACGTCCGGACCAGCGTCCACACATGCTCGACCACATCAACGTTCTCGAACTGGGCAACCGCAGCACGTCCCACCGCAAGCACTGTCTCGCCTGTTGCGTCGGAGATGAGATGCACATGAAACCTGGTCATGGATATGGGGAAGAAAGGCTGATCACCCTGTGGAGGGCCAGCTCCCGAGACAACCGGCGCAGAGTATCACACTCCTGGACGCCATGTGTGCGACCGTTCTTGCCCGGGGACAAACGCAATCGGGGCATCGTGGAAATCGTGCACACAAGACGGCAATCCACAATCGGCGGGGCACCACTCCACATCGTTTGTTGCCGAGGTACCGGCCCTGCTCTGCGATTCGCTTCCAACCGTACACAGGCACACCGACAGGTGTCTCCCAGAAAGGCCCGACTGTTGACAGACGCCATGACAGTCTTGCATCCACATGATGCACATGGCTCATCATTACCACTTATTTTTATGAATGATTCTTTGATGTGGTAATGCGGTGCCAATTCGTCGGATCATGCCAGTCATGTTCCCTTCCCCTCCTGAAAAATCCCTGCTCGCCGTCCTTCGAGGATCTGCACACAACCCGCCTCCGGTGTGGTTTCTGCGTCAGGCCGGGCGCTATCTTCCGGAATACAGGAAGCTGCGCCGGGAAAGTCCTGACTTCCTTTCCCTGTGCAACACCCCGGAACTCGCCGCGAGAATCACCCTGCAGCCGGTCGACCGCTTTGCCGTTGATGCGGCCATCGTCTTTTCGGACATCCTCATCGTTCCTCATGGCATGGGTCGTGCGGTCCGATTTCTTGAAGGCGAGGGTCCCTTCCTGACGCCTCTTCGTTGTCAGGCGGACATCGATGCCCTCGATGCGGACGGCGCTGTCGAGAAGAATCGTTCCCTTCTGGAGACCCTGCGCCTGGTGCGCGGCGAACTCGACGGCAGGACCGCCCTCATCGGATTTGCCGGCGGTCCGATCACGATCGCCGCCTACATGATTGACGGATCGGGCGGTGAGTTTCATGCGACGAAGCGGCTGATCAAGGATGAGCCTGGTCTGATTGACCGTCTCATCGCTCGCCTCGCCGATGCTGTCACCGGTCTGTTGCTGGCCCAGATCGAGGCCGGCGCCGATGCTGTCCAGATCTTCGACAGTTGGGCCGGTCTTCTTGATGACAACGTCAGCTTTGCCCGGTGGTGCGTCGATCCGACACGGCGCATCGTCGCACGCGTGAGGGACGTTCATCCCCGGATTCCCGTGATCGGCTTTCCACGCGGAGCGGGCGGGCGCTACGCGGAGTTTGCCCGCGGGACCGGTATCCATGCCCTGCAGGTCGATCAGGATGTGCCCCTTGACATGATGCGGGATCTGCAGTCGATCTGCCCGGTTCAGGGCAATCTCGATCCCGGGATTCTCCTGGCCGGCGGCGAGGCGATGAGACGCCAGGCGCGATCGATCGTGACGGGCCTTTCAGGGGGGAGTCACGTCTTCAATCTCGGGCACGGCATCATCAAGAACACACCGCCGTCGCATGTCGCGGACCTGGTGAATACCGTGCGTTCCTGAGGGACGTTGAGGTCATGGAAAGAACGGCGGTCGTGCTCTTCAACCTGGGCGGTCCCGATTCTCCGGCGGCCGTGCAGCCCTTTCTCAACAATCTCTTCAATGATCCGGCGATCATCTCCATTCCCTGGCCATTGCGTCCCGTTCTTGCCTCGGTGATATCGCATCGCCGACAGAGTGAGGCGAAGAAGATCTATGGAGCGATCGGTGGGCATTCGCCCCTTCTCGAGAACACGCGCCAGCAGGCCCGGGCGCTCGAGGCGGCCCTCGACAATGATGCGATCAGGGTCTTCGTCTGCATGCGCTACTGGCATCCGATGAGCGAGGATGCAGCGCTCGAGGTGGCCGGGTTCGAGCCGCAAAGGGTCGTGTTGCTGCCGCTCTATCCCCAGTTCTCGACGACGACGACGGCGTCGTCGATGAAGGAGTGGGTGCGGTCGTGGAAACGTCATGGATACAAGGTGATGACCAGGGCCGTGTGTTGCTGGCCACGGGCCGGCGGACTTGTCGGCAGCTACGCGGCGGCCGTCAGGCGCGCCCTCAACGACATCGCGGGACAGCCGGCAAGGGTTCTGTTTTCCGCTCACGGATTGCCGGAGACGATCATTCGAGGCGGCGACCCCTACCAGTGGCAGGTCGAGCAGACGGCCCAGGCAATCGTCGATGACATCGGTCTCAGCGACCTCGACTGGACGGTGTGCTATCAGTCGCGTGTCGGACCACTGGACTGGATCGGTCCGTCGACGGACGGGGAAATCGACAGGGCCGGCAGGGAAGGAACCGGGGTCATTGTTGTACCCGTCGCCTTTGTCAGCGAGCACAGCGAGACCCTTGTCGAGCTCGATATCGAGTATCGTCAGCGGGCCCGGGACGCCGGATGCCCCTTCTTCAGTCGCATACCGGCGGTTTCGTGCGACGACACCTTCATCGACGGTCTGGCGGCGCTCGTCCGGTCCGTTCTGAACGAGGATCGGCCGGATCTTGCGTCCGAACATGGCGGCAGGATCTGTCCGGCGTCGTTCACACGGTGCCCCTTGAGGACAGTGTGACATGGACGGTTTTCTCGGTGCCTGGCATGACGTCATCAAGGCGTTTCACATCCTGGCGGTCATCGCCTGGATGGCCGGCATGCTCTATCTCCCCAGGCTCTTCGTCTATCATGTCGACTGCGAGCCCGCATCGCGGCAGTCCGAGACCTTCAAGGTCATGGAACGCCGTCTCCTCAAGGGAATCATCAATCCGGCGATGATTGCCACCTTCGTCTTCGGCATCCTCCTGATGCTCGATGCCGGTTGGGCGCTGTGGAGCGAGGGCTGGTGGCTCGTGAAGGGTGTGGCGTTCCTGGCGATGTCCGCCGTTCACGGGTGGTTCGTGGCGTTGTGGCGGGCCTTTGCCGAGGACCGCAACCACCACACCCGCCGCTTCTTTAGGCTGATCAACGAGGTGCCGACCGTGCTGCTGGTCATCATTGTCGTCATGGTCGTCGTCAGACCGTTCTAGCCGGCAATCGCGCGACGCTTCAGAATCGGATTTGACAGGCCCGGATGACCTGCTCTAGGTTTGCCCCCTTTCCCGTCCGTTCACCGTTTCTGTCGAATCACCCGCCTTTCCGGGACGCTGTTCGGCACCTTTCCAGACGTGACACCATGAGCGTCGTTTCGTGACCTCCCATCGCTATTCAGCAGGTTCATCATGACCTTAACGGGCAATGAAAATGTGCAGACCGGGTTTGCAGCCATGAGTCATGGGGCGCTCAATCTGCAGGAGTTGAAAAATCGCAAACCCGAGGAGCTTCTTGCCTACGGCGAGGAACTCGGTATCGAGGGAGCGAGTGTCCTCAGAAAACAGGATCTCATGTTCGCCATACTCAAGGAGATGGCGGAACAGGATGTGCCGATCAGCGGCCAGGGCGTGCTCGAGGTGTTGCCGGACGGATTCGGCTTCCTGCGCAGTCCGGAGGCCAACTACCTGCCCGGTCCCGACGACATCTATGTCAGTCCCGGACAGATCAGGCGGTTCTCCCTCAAGACCGGCGATACGGTGGAAGGAACGATCCGCAGCCCCCGCGAGAACGAACGATACTTCGCCCTCGTCAAGCTCAGCCACATCAATTTCCAGGAACCCGAGACGACGCGCCACAGGGTGCCGTTCGACAATCTCACACCGCTCTATCCTGAGGAAAAACTGTGCCTTGAGGTCCAGGATCCCACCAGGAAGGATCTGTCGACCAGGGTCATCGAGCTGATTTCCCCCCTTGGCAAGGGACAGCGGGCCCTGCTGACGTCACCGCCGCGCGCCGGCAAGACCGTTCTCATGCAGAACATCGCCCATGCGATCGAGAGCAATCATCCGGAAGTCTACCTTCTCGTCCTGCTCATCGACGAGCGTCCCGAAGAGGTCACCGACATGCAGCGCCAGGTCAGGGGCGAGGTCATCGCCTCGACCTTCGATGAACCGGCCAGCCGCCATGTTGCCGTCTCCGAGATGGTGATCGAGAAGGCCAAGCGTCTCGTCGAACAAAACGCGACGTGGTGATCCTGCTGGATTCGATTACCCGCCTGGCGCGGGCCTTCAACACCGTCGTGCCGTCCTCGGGCAAGGTGCTCACCGGTGGTGTCGACGCCAATGCCCTGCAGCGTCCGAAGCGGTTCTTCGGGGCGGCGCGCAACATCGAGGGTGGCGGCAGCCTGACCATCATTGCCACGGCACTCATCGAGACCGGCAGCAGGATGGATGAGGTCATCTTCGAGGAGTTCAAGGGTACCGGCAATTCGGAAATCGTCATGGATCGCAAGATTGCCGACAAGCGCATCTTCCCGGCCATCGATATCGGCAAGTCCGGCACCCGCAAGGAGGAACTCCTGGTCGGCCGGGCGGAACTCGCCAAGATGTGGGTCCTGCGCCGTATTCTCATGCCCATGGGGTCCGTGGACGCCATGGAATTCCTCATCGACAAGCTCAAGAGCACGAAGAACAACAGCGATTTCTTCGACTCCATGAACACCTGATCCAGGTTTCTCCGAGACCCCTGAATGACCATCAGGCGGGCGCTTCTCTCCGTCACCGACAAGACCGGTCTGGTCGACCTTGCCCGGTTTCTCGATTCCCGGGGTGTCGAGCTGATATCAACGGGCGGCACCGCCGCGGCTCTCGCCGCCGAGGGTCTGCCTGTGACTCCCGTCAGCCAGGTCACGGGCTTCCCCGAGATCCTGGATGGCCGGGTCAAGACACTCCACCCGGCCATTCACGGCGGAATCCTGGGTTGTCGGGATGCCGTGGATCACGTCCGCGAGATGTCCGAACACGGCATCAGGGGTATCGATCTCGTGGTGGTCAATCTCTACGCCTTCGAGGACGTTGTCGCCAGGGGCGCCGACTGGAGCGGAACGATCGAGGCCATCGACATCGGCGGCGTGGCGCTTCTTCGGGCGGCGGCCAAGAACCATGCCTTCGTGACCGTGATGACCGATCCCGAAGACTATCCCGCCCTTGTTGACGAGATGGAACAAGGGGAAGGCGCCACCTCCGGAGACTTTCGCTTGCGAATGGCCGGCATCGCCTACCAGATGACGGCGGCCTACGATACCGCCGTGGCGACACGGTTTCTGGGAGAGTCGAACGAGACCTTTCCGCGACGACTCACCGTCTCGGGCCGCCTCGACCGCCGCTTGCGCTACGGAGAAAATCCTCATCAGGCCGCCGCGTTCTATCATGTCGGGAGCGGGCCGCCGCGCGTGACACGTCAACGCCAGGATGGTGGCAAGGATCTCTCCTACAACAACCTCAGCGACGCCGATGCCGCCCTGGAGGCCGTCACGGAATTCGATCCCGACCATGACGGGCCCGCTGTCATCATCGTCAAGCACACCAATCCCTGCGGCGTGGCACTCGGCCACTCTCTGGTCGATGCCTACCGCAAGGCGCTCGCCTGTGATCCGTTGAGCGCATTCGGCGGTGTGGTTGCCACCAACCAGCCCCTTGATGGCGAGACGGCGGAGGCCATCACCGGCATCTTCACGGAAGTGGTCATCGCGCCCGGTGCCAGCCGTGCGGCGCGCGACATCCTGGGAAAGAGGAAAAGTCCGAGACTGCTCCTGGCCGATGGTCCACCACCGGCAGAGGGCTCCCTGGTGATCCGGTCCGCAGGCTCAGGGCTGCTGGCGCAAGCCGCCGACCGGTACCGCCTGAAGGCCGGCGACATGAAGGTCGTGACCAGGCGCCGGCCGGACGCCGGTGAACTCGACGACATGCTGTTTGCCTTCCGTGTGGTCAAGCACGTGCGCTCCAATGCCATTGTCTATGCCCGCAACGGACAGACCCTCGGCATCGGGGCGGGACAGATGAGCCGTGTCGACAGCGCCATGATCGCCCGGCAGAAGGCCGGCCGGTCCGGTCTTGCGCTCACCGGATCGGTGGTCGCGTCGGATGCCTTCTTTCCCTTTGCCGATGGCCTGCTCGAGGCCGCCGAAGGCGGGGCGACCGCCGTCATTCAGCCAGGCGGCAGCGTGCGGGACGAGGAGGTGATCGCCGCCGCGGATGCACGCGACATGGCCATGGTGATGACGGGCGTCCGTCACTTCCGCCACTGATCACGCCTGCCAGCGACGGGCCGTTGCGGCGGTCTGGTTGAAGAGAATGTCGCGCTCCTCCTCCGACGGCGCGGCGGAACGCCGGAACTCCTTGCCGAGATCCACGGCGCGCTGCACCGCCGGACGCTCCTTGATCCGTTGCCGCCAGTCCCGCACGTTGGGAACGTCGTCAAGGCTTGCCGTGAGCGGTCTTGCGATCAGAACCCAGGGCCAGCAGATCATGTCGGCGATCGAATAGGACTCCCCGACCAGCCACGCGCGCTTGGCGAGGCGGCGTTCCAGAACCCCCAGACAGCGGTCGTACTCCCGCGCGTAGCGTTCACGGGCATAAGGCTGATCGTCCGGCGCGTAGTTGACGAAGTGGGAGAGCTGACCTGCCATGGGTCCCTGGTTGCCCACCTGCCAGAACAGCCATTCGAGGGTTTCCTTTTCGCCAATCGCATCTCGGCTGAGGAAACGCCCGTGCTTGCGGGCCAGATGGAACATGATGGCGCCCGATTCAAAGACAGGAAGCGGTGCTCCTGGATGATCGTGATCGACGATGGCGGGAATGCGGTTGTTCGGGCTTGTCTCGAGAAAGTCGGGCGCGAACTGTTCGCCCCGTGAAATGTCGACAGGGATCAGCCTGTAGTCCACCCCCAGCTCCTCGAGGAGGATGGCAACCTTCCAGCCGTTGGGTGTCGGCCAATAGTAGAAGTCGATCATCGTTCAGCTCCCGAAGACCCCGGCGCGGCGCAGCGTGGCGATGGTGCCTGAGTCGTAGCCAGCCTCCTTCAGGATCTCGTCCGTGTTCTCGCCGAGCTGCGCCCCCGGTTCGCGCAATTCGAAGTCGGACTTCGAGAACCGCGCGGCAGGCCGCGCCTGACGGACCCTGCCGACGAGGGGATGATCGTGTTCGGTTACGATGCCGTTGGCGGCGATCTGCGGGTGACGAATCATCTCGCTGCGGTTGAGGACAGGAGCACAGGGGACATCCTCGGCCTCGAGTCGTTCCAGCCATTCGGCGCTGGTGGCCGTTTTCAGGACCTCCTGGGTCAATTCGAGCCTGGCGTCGATGTGACGCTGGCGCCCCGCCGGTGTACGAAAGCGCTCGTCGTCGAGCCACTCGGGCCTGTTGAGTGCGCGCGTGAGCGCTTCCCACTCCTTGTCCTGCTGAACCGCCACTGAAATGTAGCCGTCAAGCGTCTCGTAGATGAGATCGATGAAACTCTGGGCATGCTGCTGGCGGATACCGTGATCGACCATGGTCTGGGATTCCATGTCCGATCCCCACAGGAAGGCGATGACCGAATCGAGCATGGAGACGTGGATCGCCTGGCCCTCTCCGGTCTTCTCCCGGTTGAAGAGTGCCGCCGCGATCGCCTGGGCGGCGACGATGCCGGTGAGCTTGTCGGGGATAATGGTCCGTACCAGGCGCGGCCGCGCCTCGTCCGATCCGGCCTGAACGGTCGTCAGCCCGGAAAGCGCCTGCACAAGGGGATCATAGACCGGCTTTGATGCATAGGGTCCGGTGGCGCCGAATCCCGAGATCGACACGTGAATGATGTCAGGCACGTGTTTCCTCACATCGTCCTCGCCGATCCCGATGCGTTCCGCCACTCCGGGCCGGAAGTTGTGGACCAGAACGTCGCTCCTCGCGACAAGGCGCATCAGCACCTCGGTGCCGCGCGGGTGCTTGAGGTCGATGGCGATGGATCGCTTGTTGCGGTTGTTGTTGAGATAGGACGATGCGAGACCGTGTTCATTTGCCGACACGCCGCGCGTGGTATCTCCGCCGCGGGCGGGGTTCTCGACCTTGACGACATCGGCGCCCTGATCGGCGAGCAGCATGGTGGCGGTCGGTCCCGACACCATGCCGGTGAGATCGATGATGCGCACCCCGTGCAATGCACCCGGCATCGTTTCCAGAGCCTCCATCTGACAAGGGGACATGCCATGGAGTGCCTCGACAGGACAAGCCCGGGATTCGGTCTCTGGCACCTTGCAATTGTTCCTGAGGACCACGACGCTGGCGGCGGACAGTTGAGCGAGGATGATTTCCCATGAGCAGCACAGGCTATCCGGACTGGGAGACCTTCATGGCGACAAGTTTCGCCGGCAGGAGAGAGTTCCCGCTTGTCGCGCCGGAGACGCCCTCGTTCATGTCGCGCCCCGTGGCCAGGGCGCCGGATGATCTTGAAGGTGCGGACGTGGTCATCATCGGTGCCCCCTATGTCGCTGCCGAGGATGGCAAGTATGCCGGTGTCGCCATGGAGGAATGGATCGAGGCGCCCAAGCGGGTCCGCCAGCAGTCGGCACGCTACCCTGGCGGCTACATCCAGGATTTCGACCTGGAACTCTTCGATCACATCACCATGGTCGACTACGGCGATGCGGACATTCCGCCGGACGTCATGGAGAACCAGACGCCCGAACGCATCCTTGCCGCGCAGGAGGCCGTGGAGGTGAAATGCCGGGACGCCTTGCGAGCCGGAGCGGTTCCGGTGGTGATCGGGCAGAACAGCCCCTGCGGCAGCTATGCCATTGCCAAGGCCTGCGCCGAACACACCGAGGGCGCGGTGGGCTGTGTCAGTCTCGATACGCACTGGGACGCCCAGCCTGTCGACTACCTGACCGGCGATCCGCGGATAGCGGGCGCGGCGTCCTGGAAACACAAGATGTACGAGTTTCTCGACAACATGCATCCCCGCAATCTTGTCGAGATCGGCGAACGCGGCATGCTGGAGACAAGCGACATCGTTCGCCGCTATCTCGATGACGGCGCCCGCTTCATCTCGTCGTGGGAACTGCGCACAAGCCTGGGGATCGAGGGATGTGTTCGGGATCTTGATCGCGCCTGGGATGGCACCCGGGGCGTCTACGCCCACTTCGACATGGATGTCATGGGTGGCGCCGGACCGGCGCCCGGAGACATCCTCGGCGAACTGGTGGAACCCATCGCCATGACCGACTACGAAGTCATACGCATTGCCCACGAGATCGGCCGGCGTGGCGTGACAGGTTTCAGCTTCATCTGCATTCCGCCAGGCTCGGCCGCCGTCTACCGGGTCATCGTCTACATCATCGTCTACCTGGCTGCAGGTCTTGCCCTGCGCAAGCTGGGACGGGGCGCCTGACATGAGCGAAACCCGCGTCACCGGAGTCCGTTTCGAACCCGAAGACAGGCCCCCGCTTCTTCTGACGATCGGCCTTGGAGCCCAGTTCGCGATCATCGTGGTGACCGGCATCGTCCTGACGCCGGCAATCGTCGTCAGGGCTGCCGGAGGCAGCGAAGCCTTCCTTGTCTGGGCCGCGTTCGCCGCCCTTGTCGTGAGTGGCCTGACAACCATTCTCCAGGCCCGCAGGATCGGTCCGTTCGGCGCCGGCTACATTCTCGTCATGGGAACCTCCGGCGCCTTCATTGCCGTGTGCGTCACGGCTCTTGCCGAAGGCGGCCCTGGCATGCTGGCGACACTCGTCTTCCTGTCATCCCTGGTCCAGTTCACGCTGGCCAGGCGTCTGTCGATCCTGCGCCGGATCCTGACGCCGGCGGTGACAGGGACCGTCATCATGATGATTCCAGTGACCGTCATGCCCATCGTGTTCGACATGCTGGCGAATGTTCCCGAGCAAGTGGAGCCGCTGGCCCCTCCGCTGGTGGCAGGCGTGACGCTCGCCGTCATTCTCGCCATCGCCTTTGGCTCACGTTCCAGCCTGCGCCTGTGGGCGCCCATCATCGGTATTGTTGTTGGTTGCGGCATCGCCGCATGGTTTGGTCTCTACGACACGGCCCGGGTTGCCGCCGCCGGCTGGATCGGCATTCCGGATGGCGGCTGGCCGGGGTTCAATCTTGATTTCGGACCGACGTTCTGGATTCTGCTGCCGGCCTTCATCTTTGTCACCTATGTCGGCGCCATCGAGACCATAGGCGATTCCGTCGCCATCCAGTCGGTCTCGTGGAAGCGCCGGCGGGCCATCGACTACAAGGTGGTTCAGGGCGCCGTTTCGGCCGACGGGGTGGGCAATTTCCTTTCAGGACTCGCCGGGACGATTCCCAACACGACCTATTCTACGAGCATCGCGGTCGTCGAACTGACCGGCATCGCGTCGCGCAGGGTCGGGGTCTGTGTCGGCCTGGTTCTCCTGATCGTCGCCTTCGTGCCGAAGTTTGCGGCCCTCGTGCTGGCGATTCCGGCGGCAGTAGCGGCGGCCTACGTGATTGTTCTTCTCGGTCTTCTCTTTGTCGCGGGCATGCGCCTCGTGATCAGCGACGGCATGGATTATCGCAAGAGTCTGATGGTCGGCACGGCATTCTGGATCGGCACCGGCTTTCAGCACGGTGTCGTCTTTCCGGATCTTCTGGGCCCCTGGGTGGGCAGTCTCGTCGGCAACGGCATGACCGCCGGAGGTATCACGGCTGTCGTGCTGACGGTGTGTCTCAACCTGATGTCGCCCAAGAGTGTGGTGCTCAAGACAACAGCGGGCGCCGGAGCAGCAGAGGAGATATCCAGTTTCCTCGGGAAGGTGGGCTCGAGATACGGATGGACCGGGATACAGACAGACCGCCTCATCCTGGTTGGCGACGAGATGGCTGCGACCCTGATGGTTGCCGATGACGACGGTGAAGCACGACGGATCGTGGTCAAGGCGCGCAGCGAGGGCTCGTCCATCGAGCTTGAGTTCGTGACGTCAGGCAGCGACGGCAACATCGAGGACGAGATCATGTTGCTGGGCGAGCAGCCCGTCAGCACCATCGTCGAGAGAGAACTTTCGCTGCGCCTCTTGCGGCACTACGCGTCGTCGGTCCACCACCAGAGCTTCACCGATGCTGATATCCTGACGGCACGCGTCGAGCGTCCCGAGCAGGGGACATCCAAATCGCGGCCGTCCATCGAGTGAAAACGATCGTGCATGACCTTGCACCGGAGGCAACGGCAACGAGGGAGATCCAAGGAATGACCGTTCCCCTGAAACCGAACGAAGCCCGGCAACTGTTGCCGAAGCAGTGCTACTACTCCGGCGACTGGTTCGAACGGGAACACCAGGAGCTGTTCAGCCGCTCCTGGACCTTTGCCTGCACGGTCCAGGACGTGCCGCATGCCGGTGACTACAAGGCGGTCCAGATCAACCGCTATCCCATGATTGTCGTGCGCACGAAGGATGGTTCCCTGCGCACCTATCACAACACGTGCCGACACCGGGGAACGCAGATTTTCGAGGAAGGGAAGGGCAACTGCCGCCACGGCATCGTCTGCCCCTACCATGCCTGGACCTACAACATCGACGACGGCAGTCTGCGCGGACTGCCGAAGAAGGACCTCTGCTTTGCCGGCATGAACCTGGCGGACTGGCCGCTGCACGCCGGGAGTGTCGGCACCATCGGTGATCTCGTGTTCGTCAATCCGATGGCTCAACCCGACGAAGACTTCGACACCTGGATCGGTTCCATGCCGACGACCCACATGTGGCCGCATTCACTGGAAGGGTTGTCCGAGAAACGCCCGGTACGCTACGACATCCACTGCAACTGGAAGGTGTTCTGCGAAAACGCGATGGATGGCTATCACCTGAGCTATCTCCACGACAGGACGCTCATGGGTCCCGACGTGGAGGATCAGGACTGGGACGCGGTTCACCGTCACTGGATCTCCATAGGCTTTGGAGAGAATCCGTCCCGGGAGAACTCGCACCATGCCACCATACCCGGAACGGCGATGTCGGGACGGCGCCCCGTCGTCTGGCAGTTCTTTCCCAACTCAGGGGTCCTGGCGACGTCGATCTTCTTTTCGGCCTACGTGATCGTTCCGGTAGGCCCGGAGCGCTGCTACCTTGAACTGCGTACCTGGATGGCGCCGTGGGAGAAGGACGCCAAGGTGAAGAAGGAGGGACACAGAAGCGGAACCAGCGGACATGGCCACATCATGAAGGATGGCCGGCGCTACATTTCCCTTGAAGAGCTCAGCTGTCACGCCATGGAGGCCCTCGACTTTCAGATCGAGGACATGTGGGTCGTCGAGCAGCAGCAAAAGGCCCTGCGTTCCCCGATGATGAAGACCGGTGAACTGGCCGACCACGGTGAAACCTCCCTGACCTTCTTCCAGGCCAACATCCTCGACCTGGTGCCACTCGACCCGTCCTGAGGCGTCACGGGTCGTCGGTCTTTCGGCGCAGCGGCCGGGCAAGCAGGCGCGGCCGCCCTTCCGGCACCATCCATCTCGATGCCGGTCGTCCGCGCCTTTGCTGTCTCGTCTCCTGACGTGGCCCCGTGAGGTCCATGGACGGCTCCGAATCGGGTGAAGGCGCGCTCTCTGCGTCGTCGACCGCTCTCCGCATCACCTCTGTTGGACGGCACCGGATCGAAATCTACCGGGGACGATGCCGCGAGGGCGCCCGCACCGCCGGACGGTGCGGGTCTGAATGCGCCGCTGTCGCGCACGAACCTCTGGAAGTTCCCCGGATCGAGGGGGGTGTTCCAGATCGTCTCATAGACCTTGCGCAACTCGGCCACCGTGAAGGCCGGCGGACAGAACTGGGCGGCGATGGTCGTCGTTTCGAGTCGTGAACGGACCCGTTTCACCGCGTCGGCGACAATCTGGTCGTGGTCGAAGGCAAGGCGGAGAGCACCGCTTTCGATCCCGTCCACGGGCTCAAGACGGGCAGACGCCGCGTCGCCACCACCTCGGGGACGGGGCAGACCGGCGGTGATGGCCCAGAAGGCGACGGTCACCGTCCGCATGCGTGGATCCCGTGCCGGATCGCCATAGGCGGCGAGCTGTTCCAGGTGCCACGCGCCTTCGGCGAGACCGGTTTCTTCCTCGAGTTCGCGGGCGGCCGCCGCGTCGAGATCCTCGTCGGGACGCACGAAGCCACCCGGCAGGGCGAGTTTCCCGAGATAGGGGTTCCCGCCACGCTCGATCAGCAGAATCTTGAAGGTGTCGTCCTCGATGGTGAAGAGCGCGATATCGACGGTGACGGCAAATGGCGGATAGTTCACGGTATTTCCTCACTGGCCTGTCCACGTGATATTTATTGTTGCAATGACAATATTATCTGCCATATTATTGTCAGTGTCACAATAAACCGAAGGAGGCCAGCATGACCATACCCAGCCTTGAAATCGCCGCCGTGGGATCCCCGATCACGCGCCTCGGTGTCTCGTTCTTCCCCGTCTACCTGCAGGACAATCCCCTTCCGGCCATCGACACCGGTGATTCATCGGGACTGATCGTCAGCGAGTTCGACGTCGCGACAGTCGGAGCGCTCAAGGTCACCAATCCAACCGACAAGCCGATCCTGATCGTCGAGGGAGAGCATTTCACCGGGGGCAAGCAGAATCGCACCATCAACGCCACCGTTCTCGTTGCGGCCGGATCCAGGCTCGACATTCCCGTATCGTGTCTGGAACAGGGCCGATGGGGCCGCCACCGGGCATGGCGCCGCGCGGAGGCCTTCGCGCCCGAGAGCATCCGCAAGAGGAAACGCGCAAGCGTCAACAGGTCCTTCAGTGTCAACCGGAACCGGATGAGCGACCAGCACGGCATCTGGGACGACATCTCGGCCATGATGCTTCGCGAAGGTGTTGCGTCACCAACGGGCGCCGCCGAGGACCTGGAAGACTCCTACCGGCGGCATCACTCCCGCCGGAAGACCGTCGAGGCCCTCGTCGAACGCGGTCCGCTTCCGGGACAGTGCGGCGTGGTCGTGGCGCACGGCAGGGATGTCACAGCCATGGATCTCTTCGGTGCGCCGCACCTTCTCCGCAAACACTGGGGAGCGCTGGTCCGGTCGCACTTCATCGAAAACAGACCGTCCACGGGACGCCCGTCAGCCACACGTGCCCTCAGGAACATCAGGCGCCTTGGAACATCACCGGCCAAGACCGCGCCTGGCGTCGGGCTCGGCTGCGAACATCGGGTGACCGGGCACCGTCTGACGGGCCAGGCACTGGTCCTGAATGATGCGCTGATCCATGCCTCGTTCTCGTACGACACCACCGGGAGCGCACACCATGGCTGATGATCGCGCGCAAGGGCTGATGGTCGGACTGGCAGTCGGCAATCTTCTCGGCATCTCGACAGAGGGATGGTCAAGATCCTCGATCGCCAGGGCCTTTCCCGGAGGCATGCAGGATATTGTCGCGCGGCCCGGATTTCCCGACGACGACGATCTGGCGCAGGCCATCATCATTGCCGAGGCGGCAACGGGTGGAGACGGTCTCGACATCGACGACCTTGGCCGGCGGTTCTGGCACTGGGCGGAAGTGAATGGTGCGGGAATGGGCAGGCTGACCGGCGCTGTCTGTCGCTCTACGGCGGCGACTATCCGCAACGGCTCGGCCGTGAACGCGAGACCGGCAAACCCCGCAAGCCGGACGGCCTGCCGATCATCGAGGCGTCGCGGAAGGGATGGAGAGGTGACCGCGCCGGGAATGGAGCACTGATGCGCACGGCACCCCTGTCGATCCTCTGGCGCGATTCAAGGGACCCGTTGGTGTGCCAGAGCGTGATCTCGGCCGTGCCGACACACTGGGACGTGCGATGCGGCTGGTCGTGCGCGATCGCCAATCTCGTCACGGCCGCGGCTCTCACCGGCGCGATCCTCGATTCGGACATGCTGATGAGGGAAGCCGAGGCAGGCATGGCGGCATCCCTGCCGCGGCTTGAGGCCTATGGCTACGACACGCGAGCGCCGAAGAGTGTGGTGGACGCGGTTGACGAGGCGTCCGTCTCGACGCTGGATGACCTGAGATTCGACGGTCACGACATGGGATACACGCTGCTCTCTCTCCAGGCGGCGCTGATTTCCTGCTGGCGGGCGGAGAGTTTCGAACAGGGTCTGCGCCAGGTGATCGAGGCGGGCGGGGATACCGATACCAACGGCGCCATTGCCGGCGCCGTGCTTGGCGCCCGCTTCGGCCTCGCGGGCATTCCCGAACGCTGGCGTCGGCGGGAGGCCGAACTCAGAACCGGGCGCATCCGGATGGAGGACTGCGCCGACCGGTTGGTGGCCGCCCGGGAAGGGGCATCGTTGACATCCTGACGGAACCGGGTGGGTCAAGGGGATCGGTTGCACGAGCCTGATCCAATGGTCTGGCTGTGCGCCGATCCCGAACCGGGCGTGTCTAGCGCTGCCAGGTACACTCCGCCCAGGTGACGTAGACCGTCTCCGTCAGGTAGTCGGTGTCGTAGGAGCATGAGCCGGTGATGCCTTCAAAACTGCCGGCGCCGCCCAGCAGCTTCAGGTCTCCCTCACCGCCTTCTTCAGCGGCGCCAGCCACACGCCGCTTGGCAACCGAGAACAGCATGTCGCCCGAGGGACTCGCGCTGGTGCAGGCCCCATCGAGTTCAGTTCCGGCGGCCGAAGTCTTTCCGGACACGATGCACGACGTCTGCATGGACCGTCCCTCGACGAAGGGTCCGCCACTGCTCCGGACAATGGTGCTCGTGCCTTGAGAGGCTCCGCTGAAGAGCGTTCCGTCCATGTGCGTGATCCTGGCGTACTGGCTGGTCAGGCTCGTGGCAAGGGCGAAAGTGCCGGTTTCTGCAGCGGCCGGGCCCTGGCCAGCCTGCAGAAGCCCGACGGCGACGACCAGCCCCAATGCCCGTCTCTTATCGAATGTCATGGCGTTCTTCCCCGTCTTTTCGAGATGGCAAATGCAGTCCCCAAAGTGTCAACAAAGAACGGGCTCAACAACAGGAATCTAGTCATCTCCACCCACCAGACTGGCCAGGCGGCACGTCGGCAAACTCGCAACGCATCACGGCCCTCACCCGCGCCGGACGCGACGACGTTGCCAGGGTTGTGATCCGGGCGTCCGCCGGTCATGCTCCATGGGGGTCCTGCCGGGTCCGCATGGCATGCCAGGGGAAGGAGGTGCGAGTTGGCGTCGTACACGAAGCCTGCGCAGTGGGATGATCCGCGCAACAAGCTCTTTCCTCATCAGGTCGTCTTCACCTGTCCGCCCAGGGACTTCTGCGGTGGGCCGACGGACTTCGTGCGCATGGCGCCGGATACGGTTGGAGTCCATGGCCGCATGCTCCACATACCCGACTACGAACGCCGTCTTGAACAGCGCCTGCAGAACTTCGCGCTGCTCGAGGAGGTGGTGGAGTGCGCGGCGAACGCCGGCGCGGACGTCTGCGCCCAGGTTGGCTCGAACTGGGTCCATGCCTCGAACCTGGGGGTCGAGGGCATCCGCCGCTACATTGAACGGCTGAGCGAGACTTATGCGACCGCGTTTCACATGGCGGGTTACGCCATGGTCGAAGCCCTGCGCGCGGCCAACGTCGAGAAAGTGGCGCTCAATGCCGTCTATCACTGGCCCGACTGGTGGGGCGGCACCGTGGGCTTTCTGCGCGAGGCCGGCTTCGACGTCGTGTGGGCCGGCAACTTCGTCGACCAGGGCTGGTTCGCCAGCCAGGAGGAGGTCAACGCCCAGATGTTCTGTTTCGACGAGGAGCTGGCGCAAAAGTCCATGGCCTGGGTTGCCGACAAGGCACCCCACGTCGATGCCTACCTCGCCAACGGCACCGCCCATTTCCGGCGCGCATCTGACGGCGTGACCCGGAGATTCTGTGGTCTGGCGCCCGAACTCGAGGCCATGCTCGGAAAGCCTGTGATCACGCACGACATCGCACTCCACTGGCGCGTCTTCAAGACGCTCGGCGTGGCCCCGGTGACAAGGCAGGGCAGTCTGCTCGCCTCCCTGCAGTAGTCGATAGCGGCAGCTCGCGCCAGCGATGATCGGGCTGCCCCTTCACGGGTCGTCGTTGCGCACACATCCGCCGACAGAACTGTCACGCCTGACGACAACCGGTGATGGCGCGGCTTGGCGCGTGATTTCCCTGAGTTTTCACAACACGGCTGTCGTACAACGATGTTGTTGTACGTTCTTTCGCTGACTGTGACGCCGGTCTGAAGCGCTTCCCTTCAAGAGTTGCCGGTATCGTGATCGGGACTCTCGGCGGCCAGGCGGGCAAGCCGCCTCGGGCGTCCTTCCTTCGGTGGGCGTCACAGGGACATGGCGAGAGTGCGGGCCTCGAAGATGGCCATGGAGGCGGTGCGTGCGGCGACGGCATCGCCGAGGTTGTGAATTCGCAGATCGTCGTCGGCGAGTTCGCGGCGCAGGCTGTCTTCCACCGTGTTCGTGGTGGCGAGAACGAGGCTGTCGAAGTCGCGTTCCTCGGTATCTCCTGTGTAGAGGTTCATGAGCGTGGCGGTGTTGCCTTTCCATGCGCTCAGGGCATGACCGCAGATGACCTCGACACCGAGTTTCCAGAAGCGCTCGCGGGTGGTATCGCCGGTCCGCGAGAAATCGAGCTGTTCGGCGGCTTTCTCGGACGCCGTCACCACGGTCACCATGTGACGCTCCAGGGCGAGGTGCAGAGCCGTTCCGGAAGCGGGCCACCAGCCGTTGATGTCGTCGAGGAGGAGAACATTGGTGCCCGGAACCGCCCTGCCTTCAAGAATGTCGTGGACTGTCATGACGTTGTCCTGCTCGACCCCGTCCAGGCGTTCGACATGCGGAAAGGCACGCTGGAACCCTGTCCGCGTAGGCACCGAGCCTGTCGCAAGGATCACGTCATCCGCCCCGAAGCCGCGGATGTCGTCGGCCGACATGTCGGTGTTGAGCATGACGCGCACCTGGAGTTTCTCCAACTGGCGGCTGCACCACGTCAGGAACTCGCCGACCTCGCCCCTTTCCGGCTGACCCGCCGCAAGGCGGAACTGGCCGCCGAGTTCGGCATCCTTCTCGACCAGCGTGACGCGATGGCCGCGCATGGCCGCCACTCTCGCCGTCTCGAGACCGGCCGGACCGCCCCCGACGACGAGGACGTGGCGGGGACTGTCGGCCGGTGGTGCGCCGTCGCCATCCCACAGCGTCTCCCGCCCGACCGACGGGTTGACGAGACAGGAAATCCAGTAGTCGCGCAGGCGCCGGCCGAGGCACAGCTGGTTGCACGAGATGCACGGGCGGATGTCGTCAGCCCGTCCGCTGGCCGCCTTGTTGGCGAGGTGGGGATCGGCAATCTGGCCGCGAACGATCGAGACCAGGTCGCACTTGCCGGCGGCGAGCGCCTCCTCGGCGCGCTGTGGCGTCTTCACCCGCGCCTCGGCGGTGACCAGGGCGTGCGTGACCACGTCCTTGATCTCGCCCGCCTCGTCCGGACCAAGGGGCGCGGGGAAATGAAAACTCGGAACGATCTTCGAGAAATGGTTGAGATAACTGCCTGCCCCGCAGGACAGGTAGTCGCACAGACCGCGCTCGTCGAGCCATGCGAAGATCTCCTGCTTGTCGGCCATGGTCAGGCCGCCCGGATAGGGCTCGCCACCCGAGACGGTCATGCCGACGATGAAATCCTCTCCGCAAGCCCGTCGGATGCCCTCGACGATGCGCGTCACGAAACGCAGACGATTCTCCAGGCTGCCGCCCCAGCGGTCGTCGCGGCGGTTGGTGAGAGGCGACCAGAACTGATCGATCAGGCAGGAATAGCCGGCGAAGAGGTCGACACCGTCGAAACCGCAGGCCTGGTCGCGTTCCGCCTGCCGGATGAAGGCGTCGACGAGTTCCTCGATCTCCCGGTCCGTCATCACATGGCTGCCCCAGGGGTCGTGGTGGCTCACCTGGCCCGAGGGAGACCAGTAGGCAGTCCAGGAATTGTCCTGATCGCCGTGGGCGCCGGTGTGGTAGATCTGGTGGCACATGAGAGTGCCGTGTTCGTGGCAGGCGTCGGTCACCTTGCGGAAATGCGGAATGACCACGTCATCGGCGAGAAAGTTGCCCCGGGTGAGGATGGCCGTCGGGTGCGGTGGCGACGGCTCGACGACGATCATCGCCGCCCCGCCCCGGGCGCGTTCCCGGTAGTATCCGAAGTGCCTGTCGAGCGGCAGGCCGCCTTCGGACATGTTGGCGGTATGGGCTCCGAAAACGATGCGGTTCTTCAGCTCGTGCCCGCGCAGCGTCACCGGGCGGAAGACATGGGGAAACGGTGTCTGTGTCATGAAAAATCCCTGATTACAAGGTGTTGTGTCATGGCTGATGAAGCAGTTGCGCGAGGCTCTCGACGTCCGTCACCGGCAGCGAGCATGTCTGGCCACGGCAGACATAGGCCGTAGGCCGGCCGTCGACCGCGCCCTTGCCGGCGGCCGGGTGGGTCGCGGGCAGGGACTCTCCCGGTGCGATGACGCGAGGCACCAGGTGCGTGTGTGCGGACTTCCACACCTCGGCAATGAGGGAGTCCGTGGCCTTGTCGCCCCGTGTTCCGATGATGGTGACGTCGAGCGCCCTCGAGAGGAGATCGAGGTTGAGAAGCATGACCGCATGGCCGGCAGGGTTCCTCGCCACGTCCCGGGCGAAGGCGGCCACGGTCTCTTCGGCCCTCTCCCGGTACCCTGTTTCGCCGGTCAGGTGCCACAGCCGGGCCAGGACACCGACCATGGTGCCGTTGCCCGATGGCGTGGCATTGTCGATGGCCGTCTTGGTGCGCACGATGAGCGCATCCGCATCGTCGGCGGTGAAGAAGTAGCCGCCGCCATCGCTGTCCCGGTAGAACCGGTCTGCCACGCGAACCCATGCGCGGGCCCGTTCAAGGCAGGCTGCGTCGCCGGTCACGTCATGGAGGATGAGCGCCGCGTCGGCCATGTGGCTGTAGTCGTCGATCATCGCGACATCGAGAGTGGCGCCTGCCCTCGCGCTGTGTCCCAGACGGTCCCCCGACGCCATGGCGCCTGACACATGATCGAAGGCGCGCCGCGCCATGGCGATCCACTCCCTTCGCCCGAAGGCCGCGCCGGCGCGGGCCAGGGCCCGGATCATGAGACCGTTCCAGTCCGCCAGCACCTTGTCGTCGAGGCCTGGCCGGGGGCGCTCCGCGCGCCGGTCGAGCAGACGCCGGCGCAGCGGCGCGAGGCGGATCTCGCCGGCCGCATCGGGTTCCCTGACGAGGCTGTTCAGGATTGTCTTTCCCTCCCAGTTGCCGTGTGGCCTGACGTCATGGAACTCTTTGAAAAACGCGGACTCTTCGCCCAGAACCTCGTCGACCTCCGACTCTGTCCAGACATAGAAGGCGCCTTCCTCCCCGTGTCCCTCGGCGTTCAGGGAGTCGGCATCGAGGCTGGAACAGAAGGCACCTTCCCCGGTGAGCATTTCGGACTGCAGCCAGGCGACGGTTTCCTCCACCCGGCGGCGATAGAGGTCCTTTCCGGTGACGAGCCACAACCGCGTATAGAAATCGACCAGAAGGGCATTGTCGTAGAGCATCTTCTCGAAGTGCGGAACAAGCCAGTAGCGGTCGACGGAGTAGCGCGCCCAGCCGCCCCGGATATGATCGTAGATGCCGCCGCGGGCCATGGCGTCGGCCGACACCTCGACAGCCTGCATGAACGCCCCCTCTCCCTCCCGGCGCCAGGCGCGCAGCAACAGGTCGAGGTCGGGAACATGGGGAAACTTCGGCGCTTCTCCAAGACCGCCGAACCGCATGTCGACGATGTCGAGCAGACGCCGGGCCGTGGTGTCCGCGACGTCGTGGGGGATGTCGCCGTCTCCCTGTCCGGCCGAGAGATTCGCCAGCGCTTCGGCGAGGGCCGCACGATTGTGTTCAACCCTGTCGGGCTGATCGCGGTAGGTCGTCTCCACCACCTTCAGCACTTCGGTGAATCCCGGTCGGCCGAACTTCGGCACCGACGGAAAGTAGGTGCCGCCCCAGAAGGGTTCTCCGTCGGGTGTCAGGAACATGGTGAGCGGCCATCCCCCCTGCTGACCGAGCAGCTGCAGGGCCGACTGGTAGATGGCGTCGATGTCCGGCCGTTCCTCCCGGTCGACCTTGATGTTGACGAAGAGATCATTCATCACGCCGGCAATCGCCTCGTTCTCGAAGCTCTCATGGGCCATGACGTGGCACCAGTGGCAGGCGGCGTAGCCGACCGAAAGCAGGATTGGCCTGTCGTGTTCCTGGGCATGCTGCAGGACATCCTGGCGCCACGGTTGCCAGTGGACGGGGTTGTCCCGGTGCTGATGGAGATAGGGACTGGTTTCCCCGTCGAGGTTGTTGCGCCGGAAATCCAGGACCATGTTGCGTTCACCGGTTCGGGAACCCTACCCTGACGGCTGCATTCCACATTCTCAACCGGTATTCGCCATGAAAGTGACAATCAAGATCGACTGTAAGCCAGAGGAAGCCCGTGCATTTCTGGGCATGCCGGACATCCGTCCCCTGCAGGACGAGTTCATGGCCGGACTGAAGGAGCGCATGAACGAAGCACTGTCCCGGTTCGATCCCGAAGCCATGCTGAAGGAATGGACCGGGGCGTCCGGTGACGGCATGAACCAGATGATGGACATGTGGCGCCACATGCTGAACCCGGCGAAGCGCGACTGACACCCGGTGTTTCACGTGAAACAGTGACCATCTTCGCGTTGGCCACGGCCCCTGGCCGGGCCGCCATCGCCGTGATCCGGGTGTCGGGCCCGGCTGCCGGAGAGGCCGTGAGGCACCTCACCGGCAGGGATTTGCCTGCCGCCCGGCAGGCCGTCCTGCGCCGCCTTCAGGACAGTCGACCGGGAGAGGCGATCGATCAGTCCCTGGTTCTGTGGTTTCCGGCGCCCGAGACGGTCACAGGCGAGGATGTGGCGGAATTCCACGTCCATGGCGGACGCGCGGTGGTGTACGGCGTTCTCGATGCCCTTGCATCCGTGCCCGGCCTGCGGCCCGCCGAACCGGGAGAATTTACCAGGCGGGCCGTGCTGAACGGCAAGATGGACCTCGTGGAGGCGGAGGCGGTAGCGGATCTCGTCGCCGCGGACACGTCACGCCAGCGCCATCAGGCTCTCGATCAGCTCCAGGGGTTGCATTCGGCTCTTTATGACGGGTGGCATCAGCGCCTCGTCGACGCCATGGCGCGCCTCGAGGCCGTGATCGACTTTCCCGACGAGGAATTGCCGGCGGGACTCCTCGATGACAACCGGGCGGCGGTGACCGCCCTCGAAGGGGAAGTTCGTGCCCACCTCGATGACGGACGCCGCGGCGAACGGCTGCGCGAAGGTCTCAGTGTCGTCATTCTCGGGGCACCCAATGTCGGCAAGTCGAGTCTTCTCAACGCTCTCGCCGGACATGACGCGGCCATTGTCTCTGCGGAGGAGGGGACGACACGGGACACGGTCGAGGTGACCATGGACATTGCCGGCTTTGCCGTATCCCTCGTCGACACCGCAGGGTTGCGAGAGGTTCCGCAAGGCGTCGAGGGAGAAGGGATCCGGCGGGCGCTGAAGAGAGCGGAGACGGCCGACCTGACGCTGCTCGTTGCCGATGCCAGCCGTTGGGACGAGACCTGGCCCCGCATCGAGTCCCACAGCGACGGGAATGCGCTTGTCGTGGCCGGAAAGGCCGACCTCGCCCGTCCTCCCCCGGGTATTCCGGGCCTGTCGGCGAAGACCGGAGAGGGGATCGATCATCTCATCGAGACCATGGCGCAACACTTCCGGCTCGCCTGGCAGGGCGCGGCGCTGGCGCCGTCGCGGACCCGGCACAGGGCTGCTCTTCTCCAGGTCGCAGACGCCCTGGCGCGCTATCGGAACCTGGATGCAGGCGACGTCACGCTGGCAGCCGAGGACCTGCGTCTGGCGGCAACGGCACTGGGACGGCTCACCGGCAGGGTGGACGTGGAGGACCTTCTCGACGTGATCTTCTCGGAGTTCTGCATCGGCAAATGAGTGTTTGGGACTTATATGCTTGACTATGCAGTCAAGCATCGTTTTGACGGTCCATGGCCTTCGGCCACTTTGCCCCGTCCAGACACCCCAATCCCGGAGGCCAGAATGTTGCGGGCCGCGTTCAGGTCCGCGTTGTCCATGTAGCCGCAAGTTACACAGAGATAGTTCGATTGGGACAATCTGGACCTGCTGTCCACAGTTCCACACGATGAACACCGTTGGGACGTGTACCGGGAAGGCACCTTGACGACGCTGGTCTTGTACTCAAGGCATTGTCGCAGGATGCCCCAGCCCGTATCCAGAATCTTCCTGTTGAGACCGCTCTTCTGCCTGACGTTCCTGCCGGGCTTCTCGACGGTCCCCCCGGCCGACTTCGTCATGTTGTCGATCTTCAGATCCTCGACACAGACGGTGGAATAGTTGTCGGCAATCCTGCGGCTGATCCTGTGGGACCAGTTTTTGCGGACATTGGCTCTCTTGCGTTCGAGCCTCCGGATCCTCTGCCGGGTCTTCAGTCTGCGCTTCGCTCCCTTGCGCTGTCCGCTTTCCTTGTTCCTGAGACGGTTGATCCTTCTGTCGATGTCTGCGGTGTCGGACTTGTGGAGGATGTCTTCGTTGCCTTCCAGATCGACACATGCCACTTGACCGACGTTCATGTCGATGCCGATGGCCGTCCCGTCGTCTTGGCGTTCCGGGACATCGACCTTGTACGTGACGGTGGCATACCACTTGCCGCAGATTTCCTTGAGAACGGCCTTGCACGGAGCATCTCCAGAATACGGGTTTCCGCCCTTTCTGCGAAGAACCACAGCGCCGATCCTCGGAACGTGAAGCCTGTTCCCCCTGATCCCGATGTTCTCCGGAATCGTGAAGGAAGGCATCGAACCGTATTTCGACTTGAAATCCGGCCTCTCGCCATGTCCCCTGAAATAGGCGGCCCATGCGTCCGACTGATACTTGAGAACGTACCGGGTCACATTGAACGCATACTGAGAGAGCCAGTCGACGTCAGCCCGAAGTTTGGTGAATTCCTTTCCAAGAGAGAAGAAAGACGTCGACGGACTGTCGCCACCGTTCTCGACTGCATTCCTGTAGGCAGCATTGTGCCTCGCCAGAATCTCGTTCCACACGAAACGGCAGGCACCCGCCTGGGCGGCGAGCCTTCTTGCAGTCGTCCTGTTGCCGGGGAGGACCCGGTAGACGATGTTTCGGTGTGCCAAAACCATGTGGTGCATCTACTCCAAAGCGCTCCCGATGTCGATCTGCGTGGTCAAGTACATGGGTCCCAAGTGTTTCACGTGAAACAGCGCTTTGACGCACCGAAGCGCCATCACTACATTCCAGGCATGACGCAGACCTTCGTTCACGATGTCATTGTCATTGGCGGCGGGCATGCCGGTACCGAGGCGGCCGCGGCCGCGGCGCGATGTGGCGCTGCGACGCTTCTCGTGACCCTGCGCCGTTCGACCATTGGCGCGATGTCGTGCAATCCCGCCATCGGTGGTCTCGGCAAGGGGCACCTGGTGCGCGAGATCGATGCCCTGGACGGTGTCATGGGCCTGGCCATCGATCGCTCGGGCATCCAGTTCCGTCTGCTCAACGCCAGCAAGGGGCCGGCCGTTCGCGGCCCCAGGGCGCAGGCGGACCGGTCTCTCTATGCGCAGGCGGTCAGGGAACTCCTTGAAAACCAACAGGAACTTGACATCCTCGAAGGCGAAGCCTCCGACTTGGTTGTGAACCATGCCGGAGAGATTGCCGGTATCAGGCTTGCCGACGGAAGGCTCTGTCGCGCTCGCGCGGTGATCCTCACCACCGGAACCTTCCTGCGCGGGATGATTCACATCGGCGACGAGCGCTGGCCGGCGGGGCGGATCGATGATGACGCCGCCGTGGCCCTCGCCGCGACGCTCGAAAGGCACCGCTTTTCCCTTGGAAGGCTGAAGACGGGCACGCCGCCGCGAATCGATGGGCGGACCATCGACCATGCCGCCCTGGAGGTTCAGCCCGGAGATGATCCGCCGCAGCCGTTCTCGTGGCTGACCGGCGCCATCACCGTGCCGCAGGTGCCCTGTCATGTGACGGCCACCACCAAGGCCACGCACGACGTCATTCGCGCCAACCTGGACCGGGCGCCTGTCTATTCCGGCCGCATCGACGGCGCCGGCCCCCGGTATTGCCCGTCCATCGAGGACAAGGTGGTGCGGTTTGGCGACCGGGAGAGCCACCGGGTCTTTCTGGAGCCCGAGGGGCTCCGGACCGCGACGGTCTACCCGAACGGCATCTCCACGTCGTTGCCGCGCGATGTTCAGGAGGCCTTTATCGCCACGATTCCAGGACTTGCCAGGGCGCGCATCCTGCGTCACGGCTATGCCATCGAGTATGACTACGTCGATCCGCGTCAGCTCGATCACACGCTGCAGACAAGACGGATTCCAGGCTTGTTCCTGGCCGGCCAGATCAACGGCACCACGGGATACGAGGAGGCGGCGGGTCAGGGGCTGGTCGCCGGAATCAACGCGGCGCGCTGTGCGGGAGGCCTTCCAGGCGTGCGGTTTGACCGGGCAGAAGCCTACCTGGGCGTCATGATCGACGATCTCGTCACAAGGGGGACCGCCGAACCCTACCGCATGTTCACGAGCCGGGCGGAGTATCGTCTCGTTCTGAGGGCCGACAATGCCGATTTGCGTCTTACCGCAAGGGGCCGCGAGGCCGGGTGTGTCGGAGAGACCCGATGGCGCGTCTTCTTGCGACGCCGACAGGAGGTCGGGGCGGCCATGACGCGGGCTTGCGCGCTGCAGGTCAGTCCAGACGAAGCGCGCGCCGCAGGGTTCGATGTCAATCGGGATGGCCGTCGGCGAAACCTGTTCGACCTCGCGGCTTCGGCGTCCGGGGACGATCGACGACTGCTGGCCCTGTGGCCGGAGATTGCGACGTGGCCCGAGCACGCCATGGACCAGGTGAGAATTGCCGGTCGCTACCGGGGTTACCTGGGTCGCATGGAGGCGGACATTGCCGCCTTCCGCCGAGACGAGGCCCTCGATCTTCCTCCCGGTCTCGACTACGCCCGCATTGGCGGACTGTCTGCCGAGATGCGCGAGACGATGTCAGCCGCCCGCCCGGCCACGCTTGGACAGGCAGCACGGCTTCCCGGGGTGACGCCTGCCGCCCTGCAGGCCCTGCTCCGCCACGTCAGGCGGGATGCGGCGTGACCCCGGGCGAGGTGTGCCGGCTGCTTGGCGCGTCGCCGGAAACATCCGAGCGCCTTGCCGCCTACGTTGCCGTTCTCGGCGAATGGCAACCGCGCCTCAAGCTCATCGGCCCCGGCACCGTTGACGAGATATGGTCGCGGCACGTTCTCGATTGCGGGCAGATTGCCCGTTACGTTCCGCCGACGTGCCGACGGCTTGTCGATCTCGGGTCCGGCGCTGGCCTCCCCGGCCTGATTCTCGCCATCATGGGGGTTGCCGGAGTCGAGATGGTGGAGCGGGATGAGAGCAAGGCGGCTTTTCTTCATGCCGCAGCCAACGTCTGTGATGTCGATGTCGGCATTCACCGCATGCGCATCGAGGATTTCCCTCGCGGACCGGCCGATGTCGTGACGGCCCGTGCCCTGGCTCCCCTCGATGTTCTCCTGCCCGTCACGGCTCCCTTTCTGGGTGAGGGCTCCGTTGCCGTTTTCCCCAAGGGAAGGTCCGTGGACGAGGAACTGAAATCCGCCGCCCGTCACTGGCACATGTGGTTCTCGCGCCACCGCAGTCTTTCGGATGAGCAATCCAGCATTCTGGTCATCAACAGGATACACCATGACTCTCGACCGTGACCGCGTGGCGCGGCCCCTGGTAGTGGCCGTGGCCAACCAGAAGGGCGGGGTGGGCAAGACGACCACCGTCATCAACCTTGCAACCGCCTTTGCCGCCACCGGACACAAGGTTCTCGTCGTCGATGCGGATGCCCAGGGAAATGCCAGCACGGGTCTGGGTTTCGAGCTGTCGGCCAGAACCGCGACAACGTACGACCTGCTGAACGGGGAGAGCGTGACACCGGCGCCCACCATGATCCCGGGGCTGACCCTCATTCCGGCGACCGCCGATCTTTCCGGCGCGGATGTCGAGCTGGTTGACGTTCCCGAACGCCAGAGCGTTCTCGCAACGGCGCTTTCCGAGGTGTCGGCCGGACATGAGTTCGTGCTTGTCGATTGTCCGCCGTCGCTCAGCCTGTTGACGCTCAACGCCCTGGTGGCTGCCGATGAGGTCCTGGTGCCCATGCAGTGCGAGTTCTTTGCCCTGGAAGGTCTGTCGCTCCTGCTCGACACCATCGAGAGGATTGCCGGCACCCACAATCCGGGACTTCATATCGGCGGGATCGTGCTCACGATGTTCGATCGCCGGAACCGCCTGTCCCGCGAGGTGGAACGGGATGTACGCCGCGTCATGGGCGATCTCGTCTATCGTACGCTCATTCCGCGCAATGTCAGGGTGAGTGAGGCGCCGTCTCACGGTAAGCCGGTGATTCTATATGATACTGACTGCGCGGGAACGCGGGCCTACGTGCGCCTGGCAGGTGAATTCCTGCGCCGTCACGCCACGCAATCGAAGAGCGCCGCATGACGAGGCCGAGAAGTCTTGGGCGCGGCCTCGACGCGCTCATCGGAACGCCGGCGAAGGCATCCGCCTCCGGCATGCGCACTGTCTCCATCTTGGAGCTGAAGCCCGGTCGCTTTCAGCCCCGCACCCGGTTCAACGATCAGGACATCGAAGGCCTCGCCCGGTCCCTGGCGGACAGCGGCATGATGCAGCCCATCATCGTCAGGCCCGCTGCCGACGGCATGATGGAGATCGTAGCCGGTGAGAGGCGCTGGCGGGCAGCGCAGCGGGCGCGGCTCCACGATGTGCCGGTTATCGTCAAGGACATGAGTGACCGCGAGGCTCTGGAGCACGGACTGGTCGAGAACCTGCAACGCGAGGATCTCGGACCGGTCGAGGAGGCGGCCGGCTACCGCCGTCTCAACGAGGAGTTCGCCCTGACCCAGGAAGACATCGCGGCCCTGGTCGGCAAGAGCAGGGTCCATGTCGCCAACACGCTGCGCCTCCTCCAGCTTCCCGAGCCCGTGCGCAAGCTGATCAACGAGGGAGAACTCAGCGCAGGCCATGGTCGAGCCTTGCTGGGGGCCCTTCAGCCGGAGGCACTTGCCGCACGCATCCTGAAGGAAGGACTGTCGGTGCGCGAAACCGAGGCGCTTGTGCGCAATCACCGTCATCGACGGGGTGGTTCAGGACGAACGAAGTCCTTCGATCCCGACATCCGGGCACTCGAAAGGCGGCTTGGCGAGGCAACCGGCCTGAAGGTTGCGATCAGTCCGAAGGGTGAAGCAGGGAGGCTGACACTGACCTACCGGACACTTCAGCAGCTCGACGACATCATTGCCCGTCTCGAACGAGGCGTCATACTGGCAGACAACCGAAAAACAGAGGAGGCATCATGACGCTCAGGAACATTTCACGTCTCGTGGGGTCGATCCTGCTGGCGGTCCTTGTCGCCGGCATTCAAGGCGTCGCGCCGCAACCGGCCCGGGCGGCCGAACAGGTGGATATCGCGATCATTTCGTTCTCGCCCTATGCACCGTGGTACATCGTCCAGGAACGGGGTCTTGCGCGCGATATCGATCTCAACATACGGATTATCGAGGACATCACCGCAAAGAATGCGGCGCTGACGACCGGAACGGTCCAGTGCATGCTCAATACCCTTGATTCGGTTGTCGTGGCCCGCGCTTCGGGCGTTCCCGTCAAGGTCATCGCCATACCGGCGATGTCGTACGGGCTCGACGAGATGATTGTCGATGAGTCCATCGAGTCCGTCGACGACTTTCCGGGGAAGAGCTACGGCGCCGACTTCGCCTTCCTCAATCACATGTGGATGCTGCTGACGCTGAAGAAGGCGGGCATTGCGTTCGATGCCCTCGATCACAAGATCATGCTTCCCCAGGACAGCGCAGCCGCGTTCACGAGCGGTCAGCTCGACATCGATGTCAACTACAAGCCATTTTCGTCCCAGTCGGCCGATCGCGCCGGTTCCCGTGTTCTCAAGACCAGCCTGACGGACCGGACCTGGGAACGCGGTCTCATCTCCGAGTCCATTGCCTGCAATGAGAACTGGCTGGCGGACAAGCCCGATGTCGCCACGGAACTCCTGCGGGCGTGGTTTGAAGCTGTGGACTGGTGGAAGGCCAATCCCGAAGAAGGGAACGATATGGTGGCCCAGGGCCTCGACTGGCCTGTCGCGGATGTACGCGAAACGCAGTACGGCGCGATCATGCTGAATCTTGACCAGAATCTCGGCGCGTTCGGTGTAGGTGACGGCAAGCCTGTCTGCCAGAGTCTGCCGGAAGGAGCGCCGGAGCCGCCCGCGGAGCCAAGCGGCTGGGGCGACATGCTGTTCGGCGGCGAGCCCGACTGTGCGGCCGGCTACCTCGCGGCCACCTGGGATCTCTTTGGCGAGGTCTACATGGAGGCCGGCGTCATCGACTCGTTCGCCTCTTCCGAGGACGGCGTCGACCTGTCGATCCTTGAGGCGCTCGACAGCGCAGGCGCCTCGCAGACCTGGTCTTCAAATGCATGGATCGGAAGAGTGGGTCTGTAGCATGGCCTCAACGTCATCCCTTGCGGGAACGATCCTGCAAGGGATGACGGTCAGGCCTGGCCTGCGTCAATGATGCCGCGGCGGATATCCCGGCTTCTGCGGAAAAGATCCTCGAGTTCCTCGCCCTCGCCCCAGCGAATGGCGCGCTGGAGCCTGGAGAGATCCTCGCTGAACCGCTGGAGCATTTCGAGGACGGCTTCGCGGTTGTGGAGGTAGACGTCGCGCCACATCACGGGATCCTGGGCGGCGATCCTTGTGAAGTCCCTGAATCCGCTTGCCGAATACTTGATGACCTCTTGCCTGGTGTGGTTTTCCATGTCGGCGACGGTGCCGACGATGTTGAAGGCGATCAGTGTCGGGAGATGGGAGGTCAGCGCCATCACCCAGTCGTGGTGTTCGGCATCGATGATATCGATCATGGAACCGGCACGGCGCCACAGTTCGGAGACCCTTTCGATGGCTTCGGGAGCGGTGCCGTCGAGGGGCGTCAGCACGCACCAGCGGCCCTCGAACAGGGTGTCGAAACCGCTTTCCGGACCCGACTCTTCCGTTCCGGCCAGAGGATGGCCGGGAACAAAGTGGACGCCCTCCGGAATGGCAGGCGCCACGTCGCGGATGACAGCCTGTTTCACGGACCCCACGTCTGTCACGATCTGACCCGGTTCCAGGACAGGCGCGATGGTTCGGGCGATCATGCCGTTGGTGCCGATTGGAGTGGAAATGACCACCAGGTCGGCGCCGCGGGCAGCCGCGGCATGGTCCTTCGTGACCATGTCGGCCAGACCCAGTCTGGTGACCGTGTCCAGGGTCGAATCACGTTGCGCACAGGCGACGATTCGCCGGGCAAGGCCCTTGCGGCGAATGACCCGTGCGAGCGAGGAGCCGATCAGGCCGATGCCGATCAGGCAGACCGTATCGAACAGCGGTTCGCGGGTCATGTCCTGCCCATGAAGCGGCCGAGGCTGTCAATGAGCGCTTCCATTTCGTCGTCGAGACCGATGTTGATCCGCAGGCCGTCGGGGATTCCGTAGGCGCCGAGGTCTCGGACGAGAATGGCCTGCGACGCCAGAAACCGCTCCGCGGCCGCGGCCTGGGAAGGACCGCCCGGGAACCGCGCCAGGACGAAATTGACGACGCTCTCGGGAACATCGAGCCCGATGGCCTGCAGGCGTCGGGTGAGCTCGGGCAGCCAGCGTCCGTTGTGCTCGATGGCGCGCTGCAGGTGGTCGGGATCGTCCAGTGCCGCGGTCGCCGCAGCCTGGCCTACGGCATTGACGTTGAAGGGACCGCGGACCCTGTGAAGCGCGTCGACGACATCCGGCGGACCGTACATCCAGCCGACCCTGAGGCCGGCCAGGGAGTAGACCTTGGAGAATGTGCGCGTCATGACCGTGTTGGCGCTGTCGTGCACGAGTTCGGCTCCGGCACTGTAGTCGTCGCGGGTGACGAACTCGGCGTAGGCGGAATCGATCACGAGAAGAACGTGATCGGGCAGGCCGGCCCGCAGCCTGGCAACGTCGCTGGCCGGGATGACGCTGCCGGTCGGATTGTTGGGATTGGCAAGGAAGACAAGTTTCGTCCTTTCGGTGACCGCCGCCAGCATGGCCTCGACATCCACCCGGAAGGCCCGTTCCGGAGCAGTGACGGGCGTTGCCCCGGCCGCCAGGGCCGCGATCGGATAGATGGCAAAGCCGTACTGGCTGTAAAGGACCTCGTCGCCCGGACCGGCATAGATGCGCGGCAACAGCTGGAGAAGCTCATCTGATCCGTTGCTGCATACGATTCGGTCCGGGTCGAGATCCCAGTGCCGGGCAATGGCCTCGCGAAGGTCATGGGCACTGCCGTCTGGATAGCGTACCACCCCGGCCGCTGCCGATTGCGCTGCCTCGATGGCGCGCGGACTGGGTCCGAGAGCCGACTCGTTCGAAGACAGCTTGATCACGCGGCGGCCCTGAGAGTCGATGACGGAACTTCTCCCGGGCACGTAGGCCTTGATGTCGAGAATGCCGGCCCGTGGTGCGGGTTCGTTCATGGTTTTCCCGGAATCACTGCTGAAACGGTGCGGGATAGGACCCCAGGACCATGCCAGTCAAGGAATCCGTGAGAATGCGGCGCTCTTCATCTCCCTGGTGCCAGCCGTCGAGAGTGGTGATCCGGGCTTGCGACACGGCATCAGCCGAATCATCGAAGACGGCGATCACGGTCCGGTCGTCTCCCGAAGGTTCAGGAGCGTCCGCCGACAGCACGAACGCCTCGCAGCGCGACCCGGATTCAGGTGCCGGAGGGACAAACGGAAGCAGGGCCACGATATGGAGTGCGGCGCGTCCCTGGCCGGCAAGCAGGTGAAGGGCGTCCTGGTCCCCGGCCGGAATCACGGCCAGCCGGTCACGGCCTTCCGCGACCCGTTGCATGGCCGCGATGGCGTCTTCGGTTTCAGGCATCAGGGTGCTCGAACCGTAGAAATCGCGTGCGGTGTCGCGCAGGCCGGCTTGCGATCCACCCACCACAACCGAGAAGGCGCCCTGGAGCGGCAACAGGGCGCACAGCATTTCACGCCACATGCGCACCAGTGCGGTCGGCGGAAAGACGCCGCGGTTGCGGGCAAGGAGGCGGCGCAGGATGATCGCTTCGCGGCCCGGCCTGAGGAAGCGATGCAGCGTGCCCGCTTCCGACTTGGCCGCCGTGATCTCGTCGACGAGTTCGACGCGGCGCAAGATGAGATCGAGAATACCGTCATCGACAGTATCGATCTCCCGGCGCAGGCGGGCGAGGGTGTGTTCGGGCGTTGTCAGCGTGATGCCCCGGATGATGTGTTGGGTCGGGAATGTTGTTTAGGTGACATCGTCACCAAAGGCAAAGCCGGACGGGGTCAGCGGGATCTGCCGCGACCGGTTCGAGACCCGCCGAAGCGAGAGAAGGTGCGTCGGTAGGCCGTCGGCGTGGTTCCCACCAGACGCCGAAAGTGATGCCGCAGTGTTTCGGCCGCGCCAAGACCTGAGCGCGTCGCGATCTCGTCGATGGTCAACGCGGTGGTTTCCGCCAGGTGCCGTGCCCGGTCGACGCGCTGCCGGGTCAGCCAGTCGCCGGGCGTCGAACCCGTTGTTTCCCGAAAGTGCCGCTGGAAGCTGCGCATGCTCATGCCGGCCTGCCGGGCGAGGTCGGCGACGCGGAGATCCTCGTCGAGGTGGGCGGGCAGCCACTCGAGCAACCTGCCCAATCCCTCGGCCTTCGCGTCCGTGACGACCGGCGTCTCGACGAACTGCATCTGGCCCCCGTCACGATGCGGCGCCAGGACGAGTCGCCGGGCGACGTTGTTGGCGACTGCCGCGCCGTGATCGCAACGCACCATGTGGAGACAGAGGTCGAGCCCCGCCGCGCTGCCGGCCGAGGTCAGAACCGGTCCTTCGTCGACGTAGAGCACGTCGGGGTCGACATCGATGTGTGGAAAGCGGCGCGCCAACGCATCCGTGTAGCGCCAGTGGGTGGTGGCGCGCCGGCCGTCCAGTACGCCGGCGGCGGCAAGGAGAAATGCGCCCGAACAGATCGAGGCCAGTCGACCGCCGCGCTCGACGACCCTTCTCAGCGCGGCCAGCAGCGATGGCGAGGCTGAAGCGTCAGGAGTCTTCCAGCCAGGTACGATGACCGTATCCGCCTCATCGATCAGTTGCAGGTCGCAGGGGGCCTGCAAGGTGAGTCCGCCTGCCGCTTCCAGGGGTCCGGGCTCGACCGCACAGACCTCGAACCGGTACCAGGGCCGGTCCAGTTCCGGCCGAGGCAGGCCGAAGATCTCGTAGGCGCAGCCGAACTCGAATGTACACAGGCCGTCGTAGACCAGCGCGACGACGGTGGAATGCGGGTGCGTGTCGACCATTCTGGCAGGATCTTACCGATATCGGGCATTTGCGCCACTCGTCAATCGTGGGCGGCATCCGGAGACTGCTCGTTCCAGTTTCCTCATCGGGGATCGCCAATGCTTCGACTCTACGACAACCATCTGTCCGGCAATGGCTACAAGCCGAGGCTGCTGCTCGCCCACCTGGGAAGGGCGTACGAGCCGGTCGAGATCGACATCCTGAAGGGCGAGAGCCGGACCGCGGCATTCCTCGCCCGCAATCCCAATGGACGGATTCCCGTCCTTGAGCTCGATGACGGCATCTGCATCGCCGAATCCAATGCCATTCTTCATTTTCTTGCGGAGGGTTCGCGGTTTCTGCCGCCGGACCCGCTGGCCCATGCGCTCACCCTGCAGTGGATGTTCTTCGAGCAGTACAGCCACGAGCCGTTCATTGCGGTTGCACGCCACTGGATCCGGCACACGGGAATGTCCGAAGCGCAGCGTGGCCAGCTTCCCGACAAGCTCGAGGGAGGACACGCCGCACTCGCGGTCATGGAGGGGCGCCTTTCCCGGTCCGACTGGTTCGTCGGCACCGCAATGACCATCGCCGACATCGCTCTCTATGCCTACACCCACGTCGCGGACGAAGGCGGATTCGATCTCACCGGGTACCCGGCCGTGCGCGACTGGCTCGTCCGGGTCCGTGAGCAGCCGGGTCACGTTCCCATGTGATGTGTCCGGCAACCGGCACCTGGCGCGCGGCATCGCGAGTGCCGGTCCGTGCCCGGCGGCGCAAGGCCGCCTGTTTCTCGACCTCGGCGGTCCATGGAGGCTGGCACGATCATCGAAGCGGCGCTCTGGTGTTCGGTCGTGGCATGCCGGCGACGGCCGACGAAGTGCGCCGGACGAAGGCTTGACAGGCCGGTGTCCGGTCTCCATACAGCCCTCCACGCTCCGCTGACTACAATCTCAGGTTCATGGCGCCTGACCACACGGCGGAATGAGTTCGACATGGCAGAGGCTCCCAAGGCCGTTCACGAAATCCAGGATGATCTTCCCGGGCCACGCGCCGAACTGGCCGGAGGCGCGGCTGTCAGGCTTGAGTCCGGTGAGAGGCTGGGACCGGTGCGTGTCGCCTACCAGACCTGGGGAACCCTGAACGACGCCAGGAACAACACGGTACTGATCTGTCATGCCTTGACGGGCGATCAGTATGCCTTCGGCACCCACCCCGTCACCGGAAAGAACGGATGGTGGGAATCGATGGTGGGACCAGGCAAGCCGATCGACACGGACCGTTTCCATGTCGTGTGTCCGAACTGTCTTGGCGGTTGCATGGGAACGACGGGACCGGCGGCCGTCGATCCTGCAACGGGTGAACTCTACGGCACGTCGTTTCCGATCATCACCATCGGCGACATGGTCAATGTGCAGGCGATGCTTCTCGATCACCTCGGCATCGAAAAGGTCATGTGCGTGATCGGTGGTTCGATGGGCGCCATGCAGGTTCTCGACTGGGCGGCCCGCTACCCCGACCGGGTTGTCAGCGCCGTGCCGATTGCCGGTGCCGCCCGTCATTCGGCGCAGAACATTGCATTCCACGAAGTCGGCCGTCAGGCCATCATGGCTGATCCCAACTGGTGCGGCGGATTCTACTATCGCGAGGGAAAGCGTCCGGAGAAGGGCCTCTCCGTTGCCAGGATGGCGGCTCACATCACCTATCTTTCGGAGCCGGCGCTGTGGCGCAAGTTCGGTCGCGAACTGCAGAACCGCTACATGAAGTCCTATGAGGGATTCGGCGCCGATTTCCAGGTCGAGAGCTATCTGCGCCACCAGGGCGCCAGCTTTGTCGAGCGTTTCGATGCCAACGCCTATCTCTACATCACCCGTGCCATGGACTACTTCGATCTCGAGGCCGACCACGGCGGGGATCTCGCGAAAGCCTGGCAGGGGACGAAGGCGCGTTTCCTGCTGACGAGTTTCACCAGTGACTGGCTGTTTCCGACCTCCGAGAGCAAGGAGGTCCTGCATTCCCTCATCCGTGCCGGAGTCAACGTCAGTTTCGTGGAGATCGAGAGCGACAAGGGCCACGATGCCTTCCTGCTCGACGAACCGGACCTGTTCGAGACCACGGCGGGCTTTCTCGACAGTGTCGCGCGCGACCTCGGCTTCTAGTCTCCTGACCGGAAAGGGTGGCAAAGCATGACCATTGACCTTGCTGGAGGAGAAAGCGGCGGCAGCGGAATCGTGACGCCCCCGCAACCGATTGCTTCCGCCTGCGCGCTCCCGATGCCGCAGAACGCGGGATGCCCGTCACGGGAGCGTCACGACCGGGCCATTGGACCATGAGTCTCCTGGCCGGCGCGAGGGACCGCTTCATCCTCGGAGAGAACCGCTTCGGCCTGAGGCCGGATCTCGGGCTGGTGGCCAGCATGATCGAGCCGGGATCGCGCATTCTCGATGTCGGATGCGGCGACGGCGCCCTGCTCGACTATCTCGTCAGGGAACTCGACTGCGACGGTCGCGGCATGGAGATCTCCCAGGCCGGAGTCAATGCCTGCGTGGCCCGCGGACTGCCCGCCGTCCAGGGGGATGCGGACCGCCACCTTGTCGACTATCCCGATGACAGTTTCGACTGTGTCATCCTGAGCCACACGCTGCAGGCTGTGCACCGGCCAAGCGAGGTCCTGCGCCAGATGATGCGCATTGCCGACGTCGCCATCGTTTCCATTCTCAACTTCGGGCACTGGAGAGCGAGACTCTCGCTGGTGACCCGCGGGCGCATGCCCCACACCCGCTTTCTCCCGGAGCCCTGGTTCATGACCAGCACCATTCGTCCATGCACGGTGCGTGACTTCATGGACCTCGTGCGTCTCGAGGGTCTGTCGACGGGCGACTGCTACGGCATCGCGAAGGAGCGGGAGGTCACGGTGATCCGCAGCGGTTTCGAGGGACAGGCGAACCTCTTTGCCGAGCAGGCGGTCTTCGAAGTGCTGCCGGCCAAGAAGCGGAAGGCGGGCCGCCGATCCTGACCGGGCTCCCTGCGGCATGGACGGGACACCCTGTCAGGACGTGATCGACAGGGTCCCGTTGCCGTGACCCGAGCGGGCCGGCTGGATCCGGTCCGGTCGGGCGACAAGCCGTTGGAGCCGGAACCGCCTGGCGACGGGGATGGCGCCATGGACCTCCTTGATGGCTTCCACGAGGAGGACACCGGGCCACGGCAGCCCCCACTTTCGTCCGACGCGCTCCCATGCCGGCGCCGACCAGAGCGAAAGACCCCTGTGACTGGGGGGAACGTAGATGGCGCGCTCGGCCGCCCGCGGAGTGAACATGGATTCCTTCAGGAGACGGTTGATCTGACGCTCGGTGAAGGGATAGCCATGGCCGAATGGCGTGTGGTCGGCCCTGGCCCAGATACCGCCACGATAGGCAACGATGACGACGAGGCGCCCCGACGGTGTCAGGACGCGCCAGAGTTCGCGCATCGCGGCAGTGCGCGGCTCGCAGTGTTCCAGGGCATGGACCAGAAGAACGCGATCCACGGACTGGTCGGGAAGGGGAAGCGCATCCTCGGCGATGAGACAGGTCTTGCTCAGCCCCTCCGCCGGCCAGCGGATCGCGCCCTGCATGGCTGGCGACAGGGCGAGAACCCGTTCAGCCTCGTTGCGGAAAACGGCGAGGAAGGGCGAGGTGTATCCCAGGCCTGCGATCCGCAAGCCGGTGACGTCGGGCCAGAAGGCGCGAATGCGGGCCAGCACCAGCCTGCGGGTGATTCCTCCAAGGCGACTGGAATAGAAGGAGTCGAGTTCGGAAGCGTCCTGATACATTCCCTCACCGGGTGCAACCCGCCGATCGAGCATAACCGAATTCGACAGAGAGAACCGTTGTCGCTCCGGCAGGCGGTTGTGGCGTCCAACGGTTTGTCCTCCTATCCTCGATGGATGATTGAAACCCGCCATGCGGAGGATCCATGAAGCTCTATTTCAGCGCGACGTCGCCGTTTGTGAGGAAGGTGATGGTGGCCGCTCACGAAAGGGGGTGGCTCATCGCTTCGAACTGACAGGTCCACAGGTGGCAGCGCCCGGCAGCCTTCGCTCGGACAACCCCCTGGAAAAGGTTCCCACGCTGGTTCTGGACGATGGCCGCAGACTCTTCGACAGCTTCGTCATCGTCGAATGGCTCAACTCCTGCGGCAGTGGACCGAACCTGATACCGGCCGACGCCCGCGAACGATCGGACGTCCTGCGCCGGCATGCGCTCGCCGATGGAATCATGGAGGCAGCCGTTTCGAGCGTCATGGAGCGCCGCCGCCCCGAGGAGAGGCAGTGGGACGGCTTCCTTGCTCACCAGCGTGGCAAGATCGAGCGGGCCATCGCGAGTCTCGATCGCGAGGCGGACGCCTTCGCCGGAACGGTCGATCTCTCGACGATCACCGTCGGCGCGGCGCTCGGCTATGTGAGCTTCCGCCTTGCGGACCTCGACTGGAGAACCGGCCACGGGTCTCTTGAGCGATGGTTCGCGGAGTTTTCGCAGAGACCGTCCATGACCTCGACCGAGCCCCACGATCCGTGACCTACGATGCCATCTGCCGGGCGCTCGAGCCGTACGGGCTTATCGCCAGGGGTGGATTCGCACCGGACGCCAACGACGGCCTTGGCAGCGATGCGGCCTGTGTCGTGATGGTCGGCAATGCCGGTCCGGCCATGTGGCGGAGCTTCGCGGCACTCCCGCAAACCGGCAAGGACCCGATGAACCTCTGGACCCGCAAGGTTCTCGGCGCCATCGCCCGCACCTTCGGATGCGAGGTCGTCTTCCCCTTCGAGGGTCCGCCGTGGCGGCCTTTCCAGCGCTGGGCGATGCGCGCCGAAGCCGTGTCCGTTTCTCCCGTCGGCATCCTGATCCATCCCGAATTCGGACTCTGGCATGCCTATCGCGGCGCGTTTGTCTTCCGCGAACCGATCGCGGATCTTCCGCCGCGGGACGACACCGCAAGCCCCTGCGAGACCTGTGACGAACGGCCCTGTCTTTCGACCTGTCCGGTCCATGCCTTCGACGCCGGTTCCTACGACGTTCCGGCCTGTCGGCGTCATCTGCAGTCATCCGAAGGTTCGGACTGCATGAATCTTGGATGCCGGGCCCGGCGCGCCTGTCCCGTCGGCCGTTCCTATCACTACCACGCCGGACAGGCACGGTTTCACATGGAGGCATTCCTCTCCTCCGCTCCACGGCCATGACCCTGTCCTGAAGCCCGCGAGGCCTGCTATGCTGCATCCGCCCGGGAGGACCGGCAATCTGCGGGAGGAGGGCGGAACGATTCATGACATCACCACTGTTCAGCATGCACCGCACCCATGGGACCGGTGTACGTTCTTTGGCACCTGCCAGCGTGGTCATGTTGGTCCTCTGCCTGATCACAGCCCCGGGCGCCGGGGCCCGGACCATCGAAGATGCGCAATTGGCCCTGGCTGAAGGAAGATTCGAGGAAGCAGTTCGAATAGCCGAAACGCTCGATACGTCCGAAGGGCAGGCGCTTGCAGCGAGGGCGCTTGCGATCCACGCCTACTACATCCTGGAGGAGGAAGACGATACCAGGGAACCACTCCTGCTGCGCGCGATCGAGCTTGCGAGGAAGGCAGTTGAGCTGGATCCGGGCAATGCCGATGCGTACGTGATGCTGGCCGCCACGCTCGGCCGTCATGCGCAGGTGATCAGTTCCCTGGAGGCCTCGAACAAGGGATACGCCGAGAAGATCCAGGAGGCTGCGGAAACAGCTCTGGACATCGATCCCGATCTGGTCGCGGCGCACCTCACGCTGGGCCGGTTGCATTCGGAGCTGATCGGCGTGATGGGCTCGTTCCTGGCACGCACACTTTACGGAGCCCGGGAGGAAGAGGCCCTGGCGCACCTCGAGAGGGCCTTCGAGTTGGCGCCGGGTGCCAAGGAGGTTGCCCTGGAGTATGCGCTGGGTCTTCTGATGCTGGATGATGACGAGTACCGGATGAGGGCGCACGAGCTCCTGGTTCTTGCCGTCGAGATCCCGACCGGAGACGCGTATCAGGCCATCGTCCACGGCGAGGCGGTCAAGCACCTCGAAAGCCTGGAAGGCGGTGGTGGCTGACGGTGCCGCTGCCTCGCGGACGTCACGACCGAGGCCACCGGTACGCCCTGGCTTCATGGCGGGAGGCAGCCGGAGCTCTCTCTTTCGAGCCTCTCCCTGATGGCGTCCCGCGAAGCAATGGCGAGGGACATTGCGAGACCGTGGTCCTCACCCAAGCGGTGCCCCTCTCTCGCGCCTGAACACCGAAGACAAGGCAGGTGGCTCACCGGAGCGCGACAACATCCGACACAGGGTCTCGACGTGCTGCACGTCGCACGCGGGACCGCGAACACCCAACGCGCAGTCGACGTCTTCGCGGCCAGGCGCCGCCAGGACCTTCGACATCCTCGACGGGCCACTGCGTGGAGGGTCTCGACAGGGCCGGCTGGAACGGCACTCCATCAGCGTCCCGACCCGGCGAAGGGACTCGCTTTGATGCCGTCCACGCCAACCCTGACAACGAGTGGCCATGTCGGCGGCGTAAGGGTCTCCGCATATGATCCGGAAACTGGCGGTCCGGGACAGTGGTAGGCTGCGAAGCAGCGGAATCGGCAGGGAAGACCGTGATGCGGCAACGAATTGCCGTCGTGGGCGGCGGGGTTTCAGGTCTGGGCGCCGCGTGGGCGCTGCATCATCGTCCGGATCGATTTGACTTCCGGATCTACGAAGCCCAGGAACAGATCGGCGGGAACGCCGTTACGGTCGACATGCCTCAGGACGACGGAAGCTCTGTCCCCTTCGACATTTCGGTCACCGCCATGATCCCGTCGGTGTACAGGCATGTCCTGCTGCTGATGGAGCAGTTTGGCATCGAGCTGGTCGATACCAGGTTCAACTACAGCGTGGGGTACGGCGGCCAGGTCTACGCCCATGATTTCGACTCCGAGTTGAGGGAAGAGTTGCGATCCGAGATCGCCAAGTTCCGGCGACTCCTGCGGCGCCTGCACCGGATCGGCTGGCTCAGCCGTTGTCAGTCCAAGTTTCTGAACGCCCTCAACCCGTTCAACTACGTCAGCATGCGGACGGTCCTGGACCTGGGCGGGTTCTCCGAGGACTTCAGGTACAAGATCCTGAAGCCGATGTTCATCAACTTCGTGCTGGCGACGAATGTGTACGACCTGCCCGCAGCACTCTTCTCGAGGTACCTGGAATTCTTTGACATCCAGACAGCAACGCCGATGTGGACGTGGGACCAGGGAACGCGACGCATATACGAGAACCTGTCCGCCGGCTTTCAGGACAAGATCTATCGCAACCGGCGCGTCTCGAGGGTCTATCGGGAGGCGGCCGGCGTCGTGATCGAAGACGGACAGGGCGTGAAGGAGACATTCGACGAGGTGATCTTCGCGTGCGGCGCGGATCAAACCCTGAAAATCCTCGATCGCCCGACCCGGCTTGAACGCTACATCCTGTCGTCAATCCGCTATGACAGCGCCATCCACGGGCACGCGGTCGTCCACTGGGACTCTTCGGTCCTTCCGGACGACGAGATGAAGGCCTTGACAACCCGGACAAATCACATCGAACAGTACGGAACGGAGCCGGACAACTACGAAGTCACGTACATCATTCACAACCAGCAGCTCTGGGCCAGACGATCGGACAAGCCCTGCCTGGTGACCTACAATCCGGTCCATCCCATCGACGACGACAAGATCATCAAGCAGTGCCGGTTTCGACACGTCGTCCACGACGTGCGCCAGGTCGCGCTGCTCGTCTACCTGTTTCGCTTCATCCAGGGCAGGCGACGCACGTGGCACTGCGGCGCGCACACGCTGGTCAACAGCCAGGAAACCTGCTTCATCACCGGTCTGGCCGCCGCCAGACAGCTGGGCGCTGACTATCCCTTCAGCGACCCGGCAGCGAGACGCACGTTCAACTACTACGGAAGCATCCTGCACGGATCGCGCTTTCGGCGAGCGTAGTCGCACCGACCGTGCGATCAGGGAGCGGTCCGCCCCACCCTGGCACCGCGCGCTGCCGCGCAGCGGAGGTGAATGACAGGATGGCGATCCTGTGCGCCGCTAGCCATCCCCGCCGACGCACTCATGCGGATAGAACTGCCTGCAATAGCGCCGGTACTCGCCGATGTTGCCGTCGGAGCGACTCAACCGGGGATGAGGCCGGTACTGACGTCGTTGCCAGATCACGACATCCTGTTGCACATCCTTCATCTGCGCGGAAATCATCAGCTTGTTCATGATTCTCGTGCGAAGCCCCGGCGGCAGGAATCCGAGACCGACGATCAGCCGCTTGGGCCTTCGTATCTCCCGGATCTGACTGGCCAGCGACAGATCAACCAACGTGCCGTCGACAGGTGTGGCCAAGACCCACAGGCGGAGATCCATGCCAATGGAATGCTCCCGGATGTCGACGTACGAGTATCCCAGTCCATGGACGTGGGTGGTGGCTGACACACGATAGGCGCTGTCGACAAACCCCGCGATGAGGCGGTGGCGGATGAAATCGAAACGGGCGAGCAGGTGCGCACCGTCAACCGTGGTCGATCCCACAGGCTGCACGTTGCCGTAGCCATGTACATACCGCAGGTGGGCGAGATCCACGGAATTCTCCGCGATTTCCTGCACATGGCCGACGAATCGGACGGTCCGGATTTCCAGACCGCACCAGTCGCGTTCGACCGGTGGCGCTTCCGGCAGGTGCCATTGCGGCGGCCTGCCTGTGGCGCTCCACCAGGCAAAGACGAGGTCTTGAATGATCCGCGTGTCATAGGTGTTGAGCGCCAGGAATCTCGGCGGCGGTGCGTACGGGGTCGCGACACAGTTGCCGACGATATCGTAGGTGAAACCATGAAAGGGACAGACGAGACAGCCATCACGCACGCGGCCGCCGACGGTCGGACCCAATGCGGAACCCAGGTGCGGACACACCGACTGCGCCACGCAGACGGTCCCGTCGTCGTCGCTCCATGCGACGATGTCCTGTCCGAGCCACTGCCTTTCAAGCAGCTTCTCCCTGGTCAGGGAGTGCCGGCTTGCGACGAAGTACCAACCCTCGGGAAAGGGGAAGAGAGCGTCCGCCCGGTCAGCCACGCTGCCATCGCCGTTCTTGTCCTGACATGTTCGTGGCACGGTTGACGCCGCCATCACAAGGGACTGGAAAGACCGAAGCACGTGGTCACCCCACGCCCGGCACGGGTTGACACTCCATCTCCGCCGTATCGAACGAGGTTCAAGGCAAACCGCCCCGACTGCGAGTCCGGCTTCCAGCCCACGATTCTAAGGGGCACCGACATGCCATGACAACAAGCTGCGACGTGGTCGCCAAGTGGCGTCCGGAGCCGGCGCCCGGCTGTTCGTTCAGCAGCTTGAGATGGCGCGTCTCGCGCCGTGTCTCCGTGGCCATGGGGTCGGTCAGGGCCTCGACGAGCCTTGAATGCCAGCGGGTCCGCTCCTCGTCCAGCCCCGCATCGAGGGTCTTGCCAGGGGCGTTCACCGCGGCGGTCTCGGCCAGTCGCCTCAGCCTGGTCAGCTTCGCGCCGGACGCGAGAATCCTGGCCAGCACCTGGTTGCGTTCTGGACACGGCCTGGTGCCGCGGCGCCTCCCTTGAGCAGGAAGCGGGTCGCCTCGACGCGAGCCGAGGGCCCCCTGGTGAGTTGGTGTGCCGAGTGACCAGTCTGTCATCGCGTCGCGGAGCAGGATCGCCGGCGGTGAGGAACGGATGGCGGCGGCCTCGATCTGCATGATGACTCAGAAGAGGAGTTGTTCCAGCCATGTCACTCAACAGTACTCCCATAGATGGGTACACTCCATCGACCGGAGACGTCCGGACGAACAAGGCCAAATCAACGAGTTGACGTGAATGCCAGTTGAAAGCAAGAGAAAAGACCGGGCTCAGGCAGCAGGGGATTGCCCATGGCAGGGGCGTGGGCAAGATGCTATACGTGAGTCTCGCGCCCGGGCCAGCACTTCGTCATGACACTCGATTCCTGCATTGCGCTCGTCGTCGGTCGCCGGTGGCTGACCATCGTGCTCTCGCTGGTCGGGATGCTGGCCCTTGCTGCAGGCGCCCAGTACATCACGGTCGTTGATGTCGACGTGCGGAATCACTTTGGCGAGGATGACCCGCACATCGTCGCACTTGAAGAGCTGGAAGACTCCTACTCCCTCTCCGACACTGCGCTGGTGGTCGTGGCGCCGCAGAGCGGTACGGTTTTCACGCCGGAAGCCCTCGTCGCCATCGAAGAGCTGACCGATCAGCTATGGCGAACGCCGTACGTCACGCGCGTTGATTCGATCACAAACTATACGCACAGCGAGGGTCTCGAAGACGAGCTGATAGTCGCCCCCCTGATCGACGACAGCAGTTCCCTGAGCGACAGCGATATCGAACGAATTCGGACAATTGCGCTCGGTACCGAAGAGGTCGCAGGGCGTTTCGTTTCCAAGGATGGCCGCGTTGCCGGACTGGTCGTCAGTGTTGTGCTCCCCGAGGACCGGCAGCAGGGACGGTTTGCGGTTACCGATTTCCTCCACGGTACGGCCGCCGAAGCGAGAGAGCGGTACCCGACCATCGACTACCACCTGACCGGCGAACTCGTCCTCAACCGCGCCATGAAGCAGGCGATTGACGATGACATGGGCGTCCTCGCGCCCATCGCGCTCGGGACCATGCTGCTCGTCGCCCTCGTTCTGCTGCGCTCGCTTTGGGGAATGGCGGCGGTTCTCGTGATGCTGATCGCGGTCATGCTGTCCGCGTTGGGCTTCACCGGATGGGCCGGACTGAAGCTGTTCGGCGAGAGCGGCGCGGCGTTGTTCGTCCTGATGGCGGTCACCGTCGCGCATTCGGTGCACATTATCGAGGGAGTGCGAGGGGGGCTGCGCCGGGGCATGGACCGTCGACAGGCAGCGGTTCATTCACTGCAGGTCAACGTGTGGCCGGTTCTCCTGACATCGGTGACGACCGCAATCGGCTTTCTCAGCCTGAACTTTGCGGACATGCCGCCGTTTCGGGTGATGGGCAACATGGTGGCATTTGGCGCAATGGCTGCCTTCGTCTTTTCGGTCACGTTGCTGCCCGCATTCCTGACGGTTGTGCCGATCCGCAGCGGGCCTGCACACTCGAGAGAGGCAGCCCTCTTCGACCGCCTGGCGCGGTTCGTCATTTCCTACCGTACGGCCCTGCTGTGGTCTGTCGCCGCCGTGATGGTCGTGCTCATCGCCGGGATCTCGCGAATTGAGCTTCACGAGAACTGGCTTGAGCTGCTTGATGAGAGTTACGAGTTCCGGAGATCCACGGATTTCGTGAGCGAGAACTTCACTGGCGTCGAAACGTACGAGTATTCGCTCAACTCCGGCCGGGAGAGCGGGGTCACGGATGTCGATTTTCTGCGGCAGGTGGATGCCTTTGCGGAGTGGAGTCGGGCGCAGCCGGAAGTTGCCCACGTCTTCGCCATCTCCGACATCATGAAGCGCCTGAACATGAACCTGCACGGCGACGATCCCGACTACTACGTGATCCCGGATGATTCCGACCTCGCTGCGCAGTACCTGCTGCTCTACGAGTTCTCCCTTCCGGTCGGCCGCGACCTGAACAACCTCATCAACGTGGAACGGTCTTCGACGCGCGCGACGGTCATGCTGAAGAGCCTCACGACCAGTGAGAAGGTGGACCTCGACAACCGCACGCAAGCCTGGTTCCGGGAGAACGCGCCGGATCTGGAAACCCAGGCGACGGGCGTTTCCGTTGTCGGGGCCCATTCCATTCAACGGAACATCGAGGGCATGCTGCAGGGCACGATCGTGGCCATGGCCATCGTGTCCCTGCTCCTGCTCTTCGTTTTCAGAAGCGTGCGCCTCGGCCTGATCAGCCTGGTCCCGAATTTCGTGCCGGCCGCCATGGCGATGGGCATTTGGGGATATCTGGTAGGAGAGGTCGGCGTCGCGGCGTCGGTCGTCACCGCCATTGCGTTCGGCATCATCGTGGACGACACGATCCACTTCATGACCAAGTATGTCGACGCCAGGAAACGCGGGCAGTTGCCGTCGGAATCCGTCCAGTCCGCCTTTGGTGCGGTCGGCAAGGCGCTGGCCGCGACCACAGTTGTGTTCGCGCTGGGATTCATGGTGTTCGGAGCGTCGGGAATGGTGACCAACCAGGCGCTCGGCCTGCTCGTCGGGATCACGGTCATCATTGCCCTGTTGGCGGATTTCCTGTTCCTTCCGCCGCTGCTGATGGCGCTTGACACGACGAAAGAAACAACCGCGCAAATCAGGGAACGCCTGAAGCGGTCGAACGACTAGGCACGCAAGCTGCGTTGTCCCGGCTGAATTGCCGAGGGGACGCCACGTTCACACGCAAACTGCAGCCGTGGGCTGGTGTTTGGACTTGCCGCGCCCCGCCCCTTTCGGGTCGTGTGGCAGGCACGACCCTGATTGACGGGAATGCACGCCGCTCTTCGACAGCCCTGAACTTCAGGCCGCGCTTCGGTGTCGTCGAAGGAAGCGGGTTGAGCCGGACTTGTCGTTCGGAGGATACACGTCGAGCCGTGAAGCAACGCGCGATCAACAGCACGTTGACGGCCTGTTGCAGGTGCATCCGGCGCCTTGCGAGACAGGTATGCGTGCGCAGCCCACAGGGTGCGAGCTCGGGGCTTTGGCGTTCACGGCGTGGCGGCAGATGGAGATCGATATCCGATGCGGGCTCTTCTTGCGGCACGGCGAGCGGGTCCGCCGCCCTTCCCATCGGACGGTCGACACCGCAACAGGCCGAGTCCGGCCGCCAGGCCCCTGACCGGCGGCACCTTGTCGCTGTCCGGCACAATACCTATAGTCGGGGTACGGCCTAGAGGGCGGACCGGAGACGAGTCGGCCATGCTTCTTCATGCTGCGGATACGTGCCTGCCGCCTGCGTACCTGGACATGAGACAGCGATGACTTACACAGAATACTCCCGAATGCCGGCCATGTTCCTGGCGGGCATGATGTGTCTGGCCACCGGCACGCCTGCTGTTGCCGAGGACGCGAGCGCCCAGGAGCGCGGTCTCCAGATTGCCCTCGAAGCGCGTGAACGCAGCGAGGGCTTCGGCAACTTCTCGGCCAGTCTGACGATGGTGCTGCGCACCAAACAGGGTCAGGAAACCGAGCGTCATCTCAGGATCAAGACCCTGGAGGTCATCGACGGAGGCGACAAGACGGTCTTCATCTTCGACGAGCCGCGCGACGTCAGGGGAACGGCGTTTCTCATTCACACCAACCGTGACAAGTCAGACGACATCTGGCTGTTCCTACCGGCCCTCGAACGGGTCAAGCGGATCAGTTCGTCCAACCGCTCGGGATCCTTCATGGGCAGCGAATTCGCCTACGAGGACATCACCGATCAGGTCGTCGAGAAGTTCACCTACCGCTACCTGAACGACGAGCCCTGCGGCGACCTCGTCTGCACGGTGATCGAACGCGTGCCCCTGGAAGAGGACTCGGGCTACAGCCGGCAACTGATCTGGCACGATACCGAGGAGTACAGGTCCTGGAAGGTCGAGTTCTACGATCGCAGAAACGAGCTGCTGAAGACGCTGACGGCGGCCGACTACGAACTCCACCTCGAACGATTCTGGTACGCCGGACAACAGACGATGGTCAACCATCGCACCGGCAAGAGCACGGTCATGTCCTGGGTGGACCTGCAGCTGGGGGTCGAACTCGATGAGCGCGACTTCACGCGGACCGGTCTGAAGCGTCTTCGCTGATGCCCCTCGGATCCTTTCTCCGCCGCAGCCTTTCCGGTCTCGTCGTTGTTGCGGTTGCGTGTCCGGCCATGGGCCGGGCCGACGATTCCATCATCGATTACCACGAGTTCTACGGCACCTTCAGCATGGAGAACCGATGGTTTCCGGAGTCCCCCGCCCATGCCGGCCAGAGCGATGCCGATACAACCTTCGTTGCCGAACCGTCGCTCTACCTGGAGACCGCCGACGGCACGAGCTTCACTCTCGAGACGTTCTTTCGCTACGACAGCGCGGACTCCGAACGCCACCTTGCGGACGTGCGCGAGGCCTATCTGCTGTTACTGGGCCCGCTCGGAGACGACGAGTGGGAACTGCGGCTGGGCTTCGACCACGTCTTCTGGGGGGTCGCCGAGTCCCGCCATCTCGTCGACATCATCAATCAGACGGATCTCGTCGCCAATCCGAACGAGGAGGTCAAGCTCGGCCAGCCCATGGCCCACGTGACAGTGTCCGGCGATTGGGGGGTGGCGGAACTTTTCGCGCTTCCGTGGCACCGGCCTCGCACCTATCCGGGCCGTGATGGCCGCCTGCGCGGCGAGTTCGTCGTCGACAACGACCGGCTGCAGTACGAGAGCGCCGCCGGTGAACGGCACCTCGACCTCGCGGCACGCTACAGCCACAGCTTCGGGCCCTTCGATATCGGATTGAGCGTCTTCGACGGCACGAGCCGGGAGCCCTATCTCGATCCGGTGCTCGAGTGCGGTCCGGTGCCCGATCCTGCGCGGTGCCGCGTGACCCTGGTGCCCCTCTACGAGCAGATCCGGCAGTTCGGGCTGGATGCGCAGATGACGACCGGGGGCTGGCTGCTGAAGCTCGAGGCCATCGGCGCACCGGTGCGAGCGACCTGTTCGGCCGGAAGGAGGACTTCACGGCCTTCGTCGCCGGCGGCGAATACACCTTCTACTCCGTGCTCGAGTCCGATATCGACCTTGGGCTGCTGGCCGAATGGAATCGCGACAGCCGGCTCCGGCGGGCGAGCAACGTGTTCCAGAACGACGTGTTCCTGGGCTCCAGGCTTGCGTTCAACGACGTCGAGGGCACCGACCTCTTCTTCGGCGTCCTGACCGATCTCGATACCGGCACACGCTCGTTCAACGTCCAGATGAACAGGCGCCTCAACGACGATCTTTCGCTTAACATCGAGGGATCCCTCTTCGACAACGTCGGCGAGGACGACCCGATATACGCCTCTCGCCGGGACAGTTTCATCGCCGTGAATCTCACCTACGGTTTCTGAGCCTCCCGCGAGCCGTACATCGGGAATCGGCCAGCCGACGTCCACACCGACCGGCGCAGCGCACGCAGCACCGCGCTCTTCACTCCTCAACAGGGGCGCATCCGTGCGAACCCGGTTCGACAGCACAGGTTGCCACGCTCGGGCAGGTCCGAATGCCTCTCGACAGCAATGTGCGGGGTTTGAGTGCAGAGGAATGTTCGGTGAGATCACCGATGGTCTCGTTCTCAGGGTGGTCGGGCCTCATGGCCGGCATCTCGCGCGTGCGCGTGCGGTATCTTCTTTGACTGCCGGATCTCGCGGATGAGAATGGCGAGAAAGAGTGCGCTCAGGAAGGCGGCGAGCAGGGGCATGCCGTCCGGCCCCACCAGTTCCATGGCGCCGCCGCTCAGGGCTGGCGCGATGAAACTCCCGGAAGCCCACAGGAACATGAAGCACGTGGTGATGCCGACAAGTTCGCCGCCCTTGAATCGCTGGCCCATCATCGCGAGCGCGACCGTGTAGGTGCTGCCGACCGTGGCGCCCATGAGGCCCAGCACGACAACGCTCAGGACGGGATTGCCGGTCACGATGGGCAACACGAGGAGCATCGCGAGCGCGATGGCGATGCAGCCGGCAATGACCTTCGTGCGATCGATGCGATCGGCCAGCCAGCCGACGGGAAACTGGCCGAGCACGGCTCCGCCGATGAAACTCGCGAGCAGCAGTCCGGCAGCCGCTTCGTCGAGCCCTTTTCGCATGCCGTAGACCACCAGCAGCGCCAGAACCGACTCGTCGATCAGGCCGAACATGAACGCGGCCACCATCAGGACCGGCGCGATGCGGATGAAGTGCACCAGGCGCGCCCTGTGTTCACCGGTGATGGCGAGCGTGGTGCCGCGCCCGAACACCAGGATCGAGAGACCGGCAGCGATCACCACGAGACCGACGTGGAGCGCAAGCCAGCTGTCGGTGCCCAGAAAGCCGATCGCGAGAGGTCCGACGGCGAAGCCGCCGTGCTGGAAAACGGCCGCAATGGCGAGCGTCCTGCCGCGGCGTTTCTCCTCGGCGATCTGATTGAGCCAGATATCTCCTGCCGTGAAGACCATCTCGGAAAAGAAACCCAGGAGGAAGCGCAGGGGAAACCAGATCCAGACGTTGGGAAAGACAGGAAGCAGGGCGATGGTGATCAGCATCCCTGCTCCGCCGACCGCGATGACACGCAGCAGGCCGAAACGCTTGATGAGCCCTGGCGCCACGGGGACCAGGAACAGGATGGCCATCATCTGCACGGCGGCGTTCAGGCCGTTGAGCCAGACGGGAACGCCCTGGTTCTCGAGCCAGATGCCGAGAAACGGCATGGTGAGGCCCAATGTCGCGGTCACCGTGATGGTCGCGGCGATGCATGCGATCAAGCCACGTCGACGCTGTCTGGGTGTCATGCGCCCTCCCTGCGCTGTCCCTAGAGCGTGTCGTCTTGGAGGACAAGGAAAGTGTCCGGGCACAGGGTCGACAGCCGTGGTGACCCCGAAAGCGGTTCGCAGGCGACAGACGAAGGTCATGAATGCGGAAGGCGCGCAATGGTTCGTCGTTCCGCTCGAGACGGTTGAGAAGGCGATCTGCGCGCGGCAGACTTCGCCCTCTGCAAGCCGGGCGCTGGCCCGGTCGCCGGGTGGCGATGCGACACGGAGTGCCTCAACGATGGGCGAGCACCGCATGCAATGGAACGATTCCGTGCTGATCGACCAGATCATCGCGGGCACAAAGACGGCGACTGTACGACCGCTGGAATGGAGCGAGGGGCTCGACTCCTACAACACCTCCATCCATTGCGGTGCGGTCTATACGGTCTACGACGCCGAAAGGACCCCTCGCTGCCGGATCAGGATCACTGGTGTCGAACTCTGCACCTGGGGAGCGATCCCCGACAGTCTGTGGCAACGCGATCCGGCGGCAGACGGCAGGGTGAGCCTGGAAGCCTTCCGGGCCGATCACTACGACTACTTCGGTCGACCCTCGGATGACCACGAGTTTCTCGCGATCTACTTCCAGCCTGTGTCCTGATGATGTCGACCGTTCCCCCGCAGTGCAGCCTGCCGGCGCCGATCCACGTGACTCCCCCTGCCTCTGATCGTGTCGGGCGCGTAATGGCGACAACATGACCCTTGCTCTCGACTTCTATCTCGACTGGAGCGTCAACTGTCAGTTCGCTGGCCTCCTCTGGGCCCGGGAAGAGGGCCTCTTTGCCGCGGAAGGCCTCGATGTGCGCCTGGTGCCGCCGGAGGAGAACCCCGACACCATCACTCTCGATCTCGTGCTCGCCGGCGAGTGCAGCGTGGGATGCATGGAGGACAACCTCATCGTTCGTGCGGTGGCGGCCGGAAAGAGCGTCAAGGCCATCGGTGCGACGATGCAGGATTCACCAATCCACCTCGTCACGCTGCCGGAAAGCGGCATGGCGTGCCTTGCGGATGTCGCCGGGCGCCGGATTGCCATGCACCGCGATGGCATCCATCTCCTGGAAACGGTCCTGGAACTCCATGGCATCGATCCCGGCTCCATGGAGACAACGGTGGCAGGCTGGACGCTCGAGCAGCTTCTCGACGGCACCTTCGACGCCGTGCAGGGCTATGCCACCACGGAGCCTCACCATCTCCGGCGTCTTGGCCAGGCAACGCACCTGATCCCCATACGCCACCATCATCTGCGACCGTGGGCGCAGATGATGTTCACGACCGACGCCATGATCGCCGCGCATGGCCCGGCTCTTCTTCGCTTCCTTGCCGCCTGCAGGGAGGGTTGGCGACAGGCCATGACCAACCTTGACGAATGCGCCCGGCTGGTTGCGGCCCATTCGGCCGAGCACGGGGATGTCGCCGAGAATCACCGGATCCTCGAGATGATGCTCCCGCTTGTCGCCGGCGACGCAGGGCTTGACCACGCTGTCAGCACCGATCCGGAACGCTGGAAGCGCAACCTTGCGACCTACGCCCGCTCCGGCATGATCGATCGCGCTCCCGCCTACCACGAAGTCGTCTGCGAACTCTTGACGTGACGTCCCCTTCGGCCAGCGTGATCGCCTGAAGGGCCGTGGCCTTTGTGACACGCGCTTGCAGGGAACCGTCAGCCGCCACCGCTATCGCCGTCGGCCTCCTGGGCCGGAACGAGATCTGCTCGATTTGCCGTGCCGAATTCTCAATGCGTCGCACCGCCGGTAGACTTGAGCCATTCGCGCTGACGGAGCCGCTCCGCAATGACCGATGCATCGAACGATCTGCTCGTCTCGCGCAATGGTCATGTCGGGCTGATTGAGCTCAACCGGCCCCCACACAACTTCTTCGATCACGATTTGATTCGCCGGTTGGTTGACGCGGCCGGCGACTTCGACGCGGATGGCGCGACCAGGGCCATCGTCATTGCGGCGAACGGCACGGCCTTCTGTGCCGGCGCCAGGCTCGGTGCCGGGACGGCCGCAGGGTCGGCCCAGGCGACGAAGCCGGGCGCCCTCTACCACGAGGCTGTGCGCCTGTTCCGCATCGGTCTTCCGATCGTCGGCGCGCTCCACGGTTCGGCGACTGGCGGCGGGCTCGGCCTCGCCCTTGCCTGTGACCTCAGGGTGGCCTGTCCGCAAGCCCGGTTCTGGGCCAACTTCACCGCACTCGGCTTTCATCCCGGGTTCGGCCTTTCGATCACCCTGCCGGAACTCATAGGACGCCAGAACGCGGCGCTGATGCTGTACGCCAGCCGCCGGCTCGGCGGCGAGGAGGCCCACCGCGTTGGTCTTGTCGACGTGCTTGTGCCGCGTTCGGAGGTACGGGATGCGGCGCTCGCGCTCGCCACCGAGATCGCCGCCTGCGCGCCGCTCGCGGTGCGCGAAACCCGGGCGACCCTGCGCAGGGGTCTCGCCGAGCGTGTCGAAGCGGTTCTGGAGCACGAGAAGGAAGTGCAGAGCCGCCTGCGCGCGACCGACGACTTCCAGGAAGGCGTCGCCGCTGTCAACGAACGCCGCCCGGCACGATTCCGGGGGCGTTGATGGTTGCCGACAGTCTGATCGCCGATACCACGGCGCGCATCTTCGCCGATCTCGCCGATCCCCGCACGGTCAATGCGGCCCACGACGACGCCTGGAAGGAGAAGGTTTGGCGGGCTCTTGTCGATGCCGGACTGCCGTTGCTCTGGGTGCCCGAAGAGGCGGGCGGCATCGGGGCGAGCTTCGTCGAGGGGCTGGCGGCTCTGGAGGCCGCTGGCGCAAAGGCCTGTGCCGTGCCCATCGCCGAGACCATGACCGGCGCCTGGTTGCTGGCCCGGGCGGGGCTGCAGGTGCCAACGAAACGCCTGGCGCTGCTGCCCCCGGGCCTCCGATTCGATGAGGAGGGCCGGCTGTGGGGCCATGCCGCTGCGGTGCCGTTCGGTTCCGTCGCCGAGTGCCTGGTTGGCGTCGTCGAGGACGCAGACAACGCAGTTCATGTCGTGCTGGTCGAGCGTCCATCGCAGATGGAATGCAGCGAGGACCTGGCGGGCGATGAGCGTGACTCGGCACGGTTCGACGGCGCGCTGCCGGTTGTCGACGCTACCCTGTCCGGCGAGGTCGGTCGTGACGACCTGCTGTTGCTCGCCGCGGCAGCTCGCACGGCGCTGATGGCGGGAGCGCTGGGCGCCCTTCTCGAGATGTCCGTCGACTACGCCCAGGAGCGCGAGGCCTTCGGCCGCACGATCTCGAAGTTCCAGGCGATCCAGCACTTGCTGGCCCGGCTCGCTGGCGAGGCGGCCGCCGCTTCGGTGGCGGCACAGGCAGCCGGTTGGGCGCTTGACCGGGCGGAAGGCCCGCTCGCGGACGCGCTGCTCGACGTGGCGGTGGCCAAGGTGCGTGTCGGCGAGGCCGCCGGGACCGGCGCGGCGATTGCTCATCAGGTTCACGGCGCCATCGGCTTTACAGCCGAACACGCGCTGCACCGTTTCACGCACCGCCTCTGGTCCTGGCGTGACGACTACGGCAGCGAGACGTTCTGGGCCGAGGAGCTTGGCCGTGACGTCGCGGCGGCCGGAGCTGAAGGCTTTTGGGGTCGCCTGACCGGGAATCCTGAACCGACGTCGAGATCCGTCGTTCTCGAGAACTGAGCCATGGTCCAGGGGATGTCCTTCGCATACGCGCCGCTGCCGCCGGAAGTCGAGTCGCTGCGCTCCGACGTCCGCGGATTCCTCCGGAAGGCGCGCGAAGACCGCCTGCTTGAGCTTCCGGCCGAAGGTGTTGCAGGCGGTCTCAATCGTGATTTCAGCCGTCGGCTCGCCGCCAGGGGCTGGATCGGCATGACCTGGCCCCGGATCTATGGCGGACACGAGCGGAGCCACCTTGAGCGTTTCGTCGTCAACGAGGAACTGTTGTTCGCCGGCGCCCCGCTGACAGCCCATTTCACCGCCGATCGGCAAAGCGGTCCGATGCTGCTCAAGTACGCGTCCGAAGACATCAAGCGGGACATCCTGCCGCGGATATGCGCCGGCGAATGCACGTTTTCCATCGGCATGAGCGAACCGGGTTCGGGCAGCGATCTCTTCGCCGCGTCCTCGAAGGCCGTCCCGGACGGCAACGGGTGGCGCCTGTCGGGCCGCAAGGTGTGGACCAGCACGGCCCACCTCGCCGATTACATGATCGGCATCTTCCGAACCGCCCCCGCCACCAGGGAGAACCGCCGCCACGGACTCTCCCAGTTCCTGGTCGACCTCTCTGCCGAGGGCATCTCGGTCAATCCCATTCGTTACCCAAGCGGCGACCATCACTTCAACGAGGTCGTGCTGGACGATGTCTTCGTGCCTGGCGACCATCTGCTTGGCGAACGCGACATGGCCTGGCGGCAGGCCACCAGTGAGCTCGCGTACGAACGCAGCGGTCCCGAACGCTTCCTGGAGACGATCGCAGTGTTGGTCGAACTCGTCCGCATTCTCGGCGCGACACCCGATCGTTACGCCGCCATCGGGCTTGGCCGCCTGATCGCCGGGCTGCAGACCCTGCGCCACATGTCGGTGGCGGTCGCCGGCATGCTCGCGCGCGGCCTGGAGCCGACAACGGAGGCCTCGGTGGTGAAGGACCTGGGCACGGCGTGGGAGCAGGCGCTGCCCGCGATCGCGCGCGACCTCGCCGAGGGCGCCGGCGAGCCCGGGGCGCGCGTAGAGTTCGAGCATGCCCTGGCCCGGGCGATCCTGATCGCCCCCAAGCTCACCATCCAGGGCGGCACGACCGAGATCCTGCGCGGCATCATTGCCCGGGGCCTGGGTCTGCGTTGAGCTGGTGAACCTCGCCCGGCCTCCCGGGCCAGCGATTGCCATGACATTGTCGCCGGGATCGTGCTGACGGGCACCTGGTGAGAACGTGGACCGCAAGGAGAGGGCTGCACATGGCGCTGTGTGTCGCCGGACACCCGGGTCAATCAGGTGGTTCCGGGCAGATGTGCGCATGACCGGGGGCGAGATACTGGCGGAGAGGAAGGGATTCGAACCCTCGATGGGATTTTGGCCCATACTCCCTTAGCAGGGGAGCGCCTTCGACCGCTCGGCCACCTCTCCGTTGGTGGTTCTAGTGGCTTCCATGGGGAGCGTCAATGCGGCGCCTGGCGAGGCCGTCGTCAATGGTCTGGTCGACAATCCAGTTGTTCAGGCGATGGACCGCCTGTTCGCGCACCGAGAGGCGGCCCGGCCGGTGGAAGGGTGACGAGATCCCTGCCTGCTGGACCTCGCAGATGGCATTGTCCTCGTCGATACCGGTGTCCCAGCGATGGAAATAGGCCTTCGAGCCTTCGGCAAAGTCATCCCGGCGCGTGGTGGATTCCGGGAAACACTGGCCAACTTCGAGACGGGTCAGGGCGGGTGCGAGCGGACGGTAGTGGAGCCACCACATGGCGTCCTGGGCGCAGGCGAACTGGGTGTTCGGGTGAAGTGTCGTGAAGAAGGTGCCGGCCTGCGCTTCCGGTGACAGGGACCTGACGGGAGGAAAGGGGGCCGGGTGTCCGGGCAGCACGGCGACCGAGGCCTCGCCCAGGACCTGGAGGGCGTCCCAGTGACCGCGGGTGACGAGATCCCGGGACGCCTGGGCGCCCAGCGAGTCGCCGTGAACGGTCCCGGTGTGATAAGCCTCCATGGCATTTTCGGCGATGAGTTTCCAGTTGGCCCGGACCGTGTAGTGACGCCGGCGCGTCACGCGAAACTCCGCGAAGCGGTGGCTTGCGAGGCGTTGTGTCATGTCGCCGAGCCAGGACGCAAGGCCGGCCGTCCGGCCAGAGAAGCAGACAAAGACAAACCCGGCCCAGACCTCGGCGCGGATCTCCCGGAGTCCGTAGCGACCGTGATCGATCGACGTTCCCGGCGCCGACTCCAGCGAACCGTCGAGACGGTAGCCCCAGCCGTGCAGCGGACAGACGATTCGCGATGCCATGCCGCAACCCGACACCAGGCGCGCGCCACGATGCCGGCAGGTGTTGGCGAAGGCGCGAAGAGTGCCGTCGTTGACCAGCAGGACCGGCCCGCCTGCGGTGTCGACCGAGCGGTAGCCTGCCTGGGGAACTTCCTCGAGACGTCCCGCGAACTGCCAGGCGCGCGAGAATATGCGTTCTCGTTCGCGCCGCAGGAAGGCGTCCGACACATAACACCAGCCGGGAAGGGTGGAGGCCTCCCCCGGCGGGCGGCGCACGTCCCTGAAGTGACGCGGATGGAAGGGATCGTCGAGCATGCTTTTCATGATGAGGCGGTCTGGCTGCTTTATCACGGATCGGTGTGACGCTACGCTTCATTGTTCAAGGGGAAGAAACGGCGCATTCCATGGCGGATCAGGTCAGGGTCAGTGACATCGATGCCCTCAAGTTCCACGCGGAGGGGCGTCCCGGCAAGCTGGCGATTACGCCGACAAAGCCGCTCAACACGGCCCGGGACCTTTCCCTCGCCTACTCCCCGGGGGTCGCGGCGCCCTGCCTCGAGATCCACCGGGAGCCGGCGACCGTCTTCGACTACACCTCGAAAGGCAACGTCGTCGCCATCATCTCCAACGGTTCGGCAGTCCTGGGACTGGGCAATCTCGGCGCGCTCGGCGCCAAGCCGGTCATGGAAGGAAAGGCGGTCCTCTTCAAGCGATTCGCCGATGTCGACGGCATCGACATCGAAATCGACAGCGAGGATGTCGACGAGATCGTGCAGACGGTGAAGCTCATCAGCCCGACCTTCGGCGGCGTCAATCTCGAGGACATCAAGGCGCCGGAGTGTTTCATCATCGAGCAGCGCCTGAGGGAGCTCGTCGACATCCCCATCTTTCACGACGACCAGCACGGCACGGCCATCATCTGCCTTGCCGGTGTCATCAACGCCCTGGAGATCGCCGGCAAGGAACTGGCCGACTGCAAGGTGGTGGTGAACGGCGCGGGCGCCGCCGGCATTGCCTGCCTTGAACTGGTGAAGGCGCGTGGCCTGCCCCATGACAATGCCATCCTGTGCGATTCGCAGGGCGTGGTCTACCAGGGACGCCAGAAGGGCATCAACCAGTGGAAGTCGGCCCATGCCGTCGAGACCTCCGCGAGAACGCTCGAGGACGCCATGGAGGGGGCGGACATCTTCCTCGGCGTTTCGGTCAAGGATGCCGTGACGGGAGACATGGTCGCGTCGATGGCCGAACGGCCCATCATCTTCGCCATGGCGAACCCGGATCCGGAGATCCTGCCCGAGGATGTCCAGGAGGTCCGCGAGGATGCCATCGTGGCGACCGGCCGTTCCGACTATCCAAACCAGATCAACAATGTCCTGGGATTTCCCTATATCTTCCGGGGTGCGCTGGATGTGCGGGCGACGACAATCAACGACGCCATGAAGATTGCCGCCGCCGAGGCGATTGCCTCCCTGGCGCGCGAAGACGTGCCGGACGAGGTGGCGTCGGCCTACGCCGGCGGCTACCTGCGCTTCGGGCCGGACTACATCATCCCCAAGCCGTTCGATCCCCGCCTCATTTCGCGGGTGCCATCGCGCGTGGCGCGGGCGGCCATGGATACGGGCGTGGCGCGGCGGCCGATCATCGACACCGAGGCCTATCAGGCACGTCTTTCCGGCCTCCTTTCTCCGGTTGCCGGGCGCATGCACGAGATCTTCGAGACCGTGCGCCTGCGTCAGGCGCGGATCGTGTTCGCCGAAGGCGAGGAGGAAAAGACCATCCGGGCGGCAGCCCTGTGGCGTGATCAGGGACTGGGCAGCGCCATCCTCGTCGGAAGAGCAGGGCACATCCAGGCGAAGATGGAGACGCTCGGCGTCAGCCCGGGCGGCATCGAGATCGCCAACGCGGATGCCGTGGATACCGAGCAGTACGTCAATCATGTCTATGCTCACATGCAGCGCCGCGGCGCGCTGTTGCGCGATTGCCAGCGCTGGATTCACCTGGATCGCGATGTCTTCGCTGCGGCCATGCTGGCGACGGGTGATGCCGATGCCATGGTCACCGGCCTGACGCGGTCCTATCCCGGCGCTCTCTCCCATGTGCAGAGGGCGTTGAAGGCCGGCGAAGGCCAGATTGTCTTCGGCATGACCATCCTGGTCTCCTCCCAGCACACCCTGCTGCTGGCCGACACCACCATCAACGAGCAACCGTCAGCCCGGGACCTCGCGGACATCACGGTCCAGGCAGCCGCCAAGGCGCGCGCCCTGGGGGTCGAGCCGCGGGTTGCCCTGCTGTCGTTTTCCAATTTCGGCAGCCGCGGCGAACGGCACACGGGCCATCTGCGCGAAGCCGTGCGCATCCTCAAGGAACGCGAGGTCGACTTCGAGGTGGACGGCGAGATGGCGGGTGATACCGCGCTCGACAAGAGCGCGCTGGACTACTACCCCTTCATTGCGCTGAGCGGTCCGGCCAATGTGCTCATCATGCCCAATCTGCACGCCGCCAACATTTCCTACAGGCTGGTCGAGGCGATGGATGGAGCGCGCGTGATCGGACCGATCCTGCTCGGCCTGGAGAAGCCGGTCCAGATTGCCCGTCTGGGGGCGACGGTCAACGACCTCCTCAACATGGCGGCCATGGCGGCCATCGACATCGCAGACTGATGATCCCTGGCGCTGAGCGGGGTCCATGACCGTGGAGGCCAGTGGCCCGCCATGGGTCTGATCCTGCTCCTGGTCCTTGTCGAGGCGGGAATCTTCCTTGTCCTGGTGCTGACCGGAGAACTCGCGGCGGCGTCGGCCGTCGCCGGATTTGCCGTCCTGGCGGTGATGAGCGCGATTCTGGTGTGGCCTCTCGTTTCGGGGTTGGAGCGCGTCAGGTCATGGGTTGTCCGGCGGCGCGGCTCGGCTGATCCGGAACCGCCGGGTCTGCGCGGCGGACCAGTTGTCTCGCAGTTGCAGTCCGTCCTTGACGCCGTGACGCACGCTCTCGACGAGCGGGACACGCGCATTGACCGCCTGGCAAGGGACAACGACCGCCTGCTTGATGCCCTGACCGCTCCTGTCCTGCTGGTCTCGAAGGACAGCCGACTGGTGCGTTTCAACGGCGCTGCGGGCCGGGTCTTCGGCGATCTCCGGACGGGACAGCACGTCTCCAGGATCCTGCGGGATCCCGGTTTCGACAGCGCCGTCGCGGCAGGTCTTGACGACGGCCTTTCCAGTGTCGTGGAAGTCGTGGTGACCCGGGACCACGTCGACAGCCACTTTGTCCTTGACGTCGCGCCGCTGCCCGATGGATTGGGCGATGCGGCGCTGATGGTGGTCTGCCAGGACGTCACCGGGGCCCGCATGACCGAGAAGATGCGCGTGGATTTCGTGGCCAATGCCAGCCACGAGATCCGTTCGCCACTCACCACGCTCGTCGGCTGCATCGAGACCCTGCAGGGTCCGGCACGGGACGATGCCGACTCGCGGGCCAGGTTCCTGGCGATGATGGAAGCTCAGGGCGCCCGCATGGCGAACCTGGTCGAGGACCTGCTGTCGCTGTCGCGCATCGAGATCCGGGAACACACCCAGCCCGATGGGGAGGTCTCCATCGGGCCGCTGCTCACCCGCCTCGCATCCACGCTCCACTTCGATGCCGAAAGACGGTTGATGACCATCGATCTCGACATCCCCGATTCCATGCCGGCGGTGCGTGGTGACGAGGACGAGATCGAACAGGCCCTCTACAATCTCATCGCCAACGCCATCGGCTATGGCAGGCAGGGCACCGCGGTCAGCCTTGCCGCAGGCGTCGCGGACAGGCCGCCCGATTACCTGCGGGTCGCCCGCGGCCGGCTGGCATGGATTTCCGTCACCGATCAGGGCGACGGAATCGAGGCTCACCACCTGCCGCGCCTGACCGAACGCTTCTACCGCATCGACAAGGCGCGCAGCCGCGAACGCGGTGGAACCGGACTCGGCCTTGCCATCGTCAAGCACATTCTCTCGCGCCACCGTGGCGAACTGCACGTGGCGAGCACGCCCGGCAAGGGATCCGTCTTCACGGTGTGGCTGCCTGCCGTCATTCACGAAAGTGTCATGAAGTCTTCCTAGGGTGTGCGCCGACTCACCCCAGTGGTCAACACATGGAGGACCATGACATGAAGACCAGAGTGTTGAATACCGTCCTTGCTGCGGGCGTCTTGACCCTGACGGCCGTTGCGGCGACCGCGCAGGACGCACGGGACACGATCAGGATCGTCGGTTCGTCGACCGTGTTTCCGTTCGCGACCGCTGTCGCCGAACAGTTCGGCCAGAGCAGGGATTTTCCGACGCCCGTTGTCGAGTCGACCGGTTCGGGCGGCGGACTGAAACTCTTCTGTGCCGGCATCGGTTTCGAGCATCCGGACGTCACCAACTCCTCGCGCCGCATCAAGTCGAGCGAGGTCGAGCGCTGCGCCGAAAACGGCATCACGGAGATTACCGAGGTCATGATCGGCTTCGACGGGATCGTGCTCGGCAACGCGCGTGAAACGGACCGGCTCTCCATCGACACTCCGGACCTGTGGCTTGCCCTTGCGGCCGAGGTTCCCGACGCGGACGGCAACATCGTCGCCAATCCCTACACGATGTGGAGCGAGATCGACGACTCACTGCCCGCCGTCGCCATCAGGGTCATGGGCCCGCCGCCGACATCCGGCACGCGTGACGCTTTCGTCGAACTCGTGATGGAGGAAGGATGCGGGCACTTCGAGGCCGTTGCCATGATCGAAGAGACGGATGAAGACCGCTTCGAGAGCATCTGTGCCTCGATCCGCGAGGACGGCGCCTTTATCGAGGCCGGGGAAAACGACAACCTGATTGTCCAGAAGCTCGAGGCCGATCGGGACGCCTTCGGCATCTTCGGGTTTTCCTTCCTCGATCAGAACATCAACGCGATCCAGGGGTCGATGATGGACGGTGTCGAACCGACATTCGACAACATCGCCTCGGGCGACTATCCGGTATCACGTTCGCTCTATTTCTACGTCAAGAATGCCCACCTCGATTTCGTTCCGGGCATCGCCGAGTTCGTGGCCGAGTTCACCAGCGAGGACGCCTGGGGTCCCTTCGGCTACCTGGCGGACAAGGGTCTGATCCCGCTTTCCGACCACGAACGGGCGGCCATGGCGGCGTCGGCGAATTCCGCCACGCCTCTCACCATGTGATACGTTCTCGAGTGGCCGGGGACCTGCAACCGGTCCCCGGCTCCTTCCTGTGCCCGGATGATCCCACCACACGCCGGAGAGTGACCGGACCGTGACCCAGATGATCCTCACCCTGGCGCTGATCTGTCTTGCGGCAGCAGCTTTCCTGGCCGGGCGAAGGAAAGCGGTCAGCCTCACCGGAGGCCGCACATCCGTCCTTCATTCGCGTCCGGTCTATCACGGCTGGTATGTCGCACTGGCCTGCGGCCTGCCGGCGGTGTCTCTCTGGTTCCTGGTTCTCCTGGCGGGAGACTGGATGATCGACAGGACCATTGTGGCCGCGCTTCCAGGCGAGCTTCGGGAGGCCACCGGCCCGGTTCTGCAGCGGTTCCTGAACGATGCGGAAACACTCGCTGGCGGCGGCACTCCGACAATCGGGATCACGCCGGAACTCGAGGCTGCGGCTGCCTCCTTCAGGCACCTCACCCTTCTCAAGCACTGGATCGGAATCGGCGCGGCACTGGGCCTCGGGCTCATTGCGGCCGGCTTCGCCATGCGCCGGATCGACATCTCCCGGCGGACCCGCCAGCCGGTTGAGCGCGTGCTTCTCGTCGTGCTTCTTGTCCTGGCGGCGATTTCCGTCCTGACGACGGCGGGAATCGTCTTTTCGGTGCTCTTCGAGGCCATCCGCTTCTTTGACAAGGTGCCGTTGCTCGACTTCCTGTTCGGCGTGAAGTGGAGTCCGCAGATCGCGCTGAGAGAAGACCAGGTGGGTTCTTCCGGGGCCTTCGGCGCGGTGCCGCTCTTCACCGGCACGCTTCTCATCACGTTCATCGCCATGCTGGTGGCAGGTCCCGTCGGACTTCTCTCGGCGGTCTACCTGACCGAATATGCCGACCCGCGCCTGCGGGCGGCAGCCAAGCCGATACTCGAGATCCTTGCCGGCATTCCCACGGTGGTCTACGGCTTCTTCGCCGCGCTCATCGTTGCCCCGGCGTTGCGCGAGGCGGGAGCCGGCATCGGACTCGATGTGGCATCGGAAAGCGCCCTGGCAGCGGGGCTGGTCATGGGAATGATGATCATCCCCTTCGTCTCGTCACTGACCGACGATGCCCTCGCCGCGGTGCCCGCCGACCTCAGAGACGCTTCCCTGGGTCTTGGTGCGACGCAACAGGAGACGGTGACACGCGTCATCATTCCCGCAGCCCTTCCCGGCATCGTTGCCGGGTTCCTGCTGGCGGTGAGCCGGGCCATCGGAGAAACCATGATCGTGGTCATGGCTGCCGGCCTTGCAGCCAATCTCACGGCGAACCCCTTCGAGGCCGTCACCACCGTGACCGTGCAGATCGTGACGCTCCTTGTCGGCGATCAGGAGTTCGACAGCGCCAAGACCCTCGCGGCCTTCGCTCTTGGCCTGACTCTCTTCCTGGTCACGCTGGGACTCAACATCGTCGCACTGAGAATGGTGCAGAAATACCAGGAACAGTATGACTGACACGGCACGGCGCATGACGTCGGTTCACCAGAGCGACACCTCGCGCGATCGCCTGCGCAAGCGCTATGCCCGGGAACGCAACTTCAAGATCGTGTCCGTCTCGGCCCTGGGACTCACCGCCATCTTCCTGGTGATCCTGCTGGGATCCATTGTTCTCAACGGCTGGTCGGGATTCCTCACCACCAAACTGCGCCTCGAGGTGACGTACTCCGCCGATCGCATCGATGTGGACAATCCGGCGAACGGCAACTTCCGCATGATTGTCCTCGATGGTCTGCGCAAGAGATTTCCCGACGTGACGGAGCGCAGGGAACTGCGGGCACTGCTTGGCATCGTGTCGAACCGGGCAGCCTACGACGTGCGGGACGCCCTCATCGACAATCCGTCCCTCGCCGGCACGTCACTGGAACTGTGGCTCCCGGCAGCGACAGAGGTCGACATGCTCAACAAGGGCTACGTCGACCGCTCCGCGCCCGAGGACCTGCGGCTGGTTGACGACCGGACGATTGCCTGGGTTGATGCCTTCGAAGCGGACGGCAACCTGGCGACCGTCTTCAACTGGACATTCCTTCTGAGCGGAGATTCCCGCGAACCGGAACTCGCCGGAGTCGGCGGTGCCATCCTGGGTTCGTTCTGGATCCTTCTCGTCACCTTCGTCGCGTCGTTCCCGACCGGGGTGGGTGCGGCAGTCTTCCTCGAGGAGTTTGCGCCGAAGCGCCGGTGGGTCGACGTCATCGAGGTCAACATCAACAACCTTGCCGCCGTTCCCTCGATCGTCTTCGGCCTGCTGGGGCTCGCCGTGTTCCTGAATGTCATGCACCTGCCGCGTTCGGCGCCGGTCGTTGGCGGCCTGACCCTGGCCCTTATGACCCTGCCGACCATCATCATCACCACGCGGGCGGCGCTGAAGGGTATTCCGCCCTCGATCAGGGATGCCGCTCTCGCCGTCGGCGCCTCGCAAGTGCAGGTGGTCTCGCATTTCCTGCTGCCGCTGGCGATGCCGAGGATCCTCACCGGGGCGATCATCGGCATGGCGCGCGCACTGGGGGAGTCGGCGCCATTGCTCATGGTCGGCATGGTGGCCTTCGTCGTCGATCTGCCAGCCGGGCCGACCGATCCGGCAACGGCGCTTCCGGTGCAGGTCTTCCTGTGGGCGGACAGTCCCGAACGCGGCTTTGTCGAGAAAACATCGGCTGCGATCATGGTATTGCTCGTGTTTCTGATCGCCATGAACGGCCTGGCGGTCTACCTGAGGCAGAGGTTCGAGATCAGATGGTAGAAGCGGCGGCAACCCGTGATGCGCCGTGCGTGAAGATGAGAACGCGCGGCCTCAAGCTGTGGTACGGCGACAAGCAGGCGCTGGCCGGCATCGATCTCGACGTGGCCGAACACCAGGTCACCGCCCTCATCGGTCCCTCGGGGTGCGGCAAGACCACGTTCCTGAAGTGCCTCAATCGCATGACCGACACCATCGATGACGTGACGACCGAAGGCAGCGTCACCCTCGACGGCGTCGACATCCGGGACCGTTCGGTCGATGTCGTGCAGCTGCGTGCACGTGTCGGCATGGTCTTCCAGAAACCCAATCCCTTCCCCAAGACGGTCTATGACAACATCGCCTATGGCCCGCGCATTCACGGCCTTGCCGCCAACCGCCGCGAGCTTGACGACATCGTTGAATCAAGTCTGCGCCGCGCCGGGCTGTGGGAGGAGGTATCGGGCCGTCTCGGCGACCTTGCGACAGGCATGTCCGGTGGTCAGCAGCAGCGCCTGTGCATCGCCCGCTCGATCGCCGTGGCGCCCGAAGTGATCCTGATGGACGAGCCCTGCTCGGCGCTTGATCCGATCTCGACGGCACGCATCGAAGAACTGATCGACGAACTGCGGACGAAGTACACGATCGTCATTGTCACCCACAACCTGCAGCAGGCGGCGCGGGTCTCGCAGATGACCGCCTTCTTTCACCTTGGCCGGCTGATCGAGGTCAACGGCACGGCTGAACTCTTCCAGAGCCCGGCCGAATCCATGACCGAGGACTACATCACCGGCCGGTTCGGATGAGCACACTTGGCTGAGGATTTCCCATGACTGTCCAGCACACTGTCCGTTCCTTCGATTCCGAACTCGAGGAGGTCACGAACCGCGTTCTCTCCATGGGCGGAATCGTGGAAGACCAGATCCGCAACGCCATGCAGGCCCTGGTGGACGGCAACCGAACACTTGCCCAGAACGTCATTGACAGCGACCAGAGAGTCGACGCCCATGAGCGCGAGGTGGATGAACTGGTCACCCGCATCGTGGCGCTGCGCCAGCCCCTGGCCGAGGATCTGCGGCGCATCAAGACGGCGCTGAAGGCGGCCAGCGATCTGGAGCGCATGGGCGATCTCGCGGCCAACGTCTCCAAGCGCATCCTCATCATCGAGGACACGACGGGAATGCCGCAGCGCGAGGCCCTGAGGCGGCTGGGTGCGGCCGTCTACAACATGACGACCGACGTCATGAATGCATACCGTGACGGTGATGCCGACCTGGCCGAGCGGGTGTGGCGCCAGGACGAGTTCATTGACGAGATGTACAGTTCCGTCTTTCTCGCCATTCTCGCCGACATGATCGCCAATCCGAAACTGATCGCGCCCGGAACCCAGGCCCACTTCATCGCCAAGAACATCGAACGCATCGGTGACCACACCACCAACATCGCCGAGATGGTGACCTACATGATTCTGGGCCGGTTACCGGACCGTGACCGGCCCAAGGCAGATTCCGTGATCGGAGTGGAAGGTGAGACAGTCGAGAACGGCAACTGAGACATGTGAAGCCACCGCCCTCGTCGTTGATGACGAGGAGCCGATTCTCGAACTGGTGCGCTACAACATGGAGGCCGACGGGTTCCGGGTTCTGACCTGCGGCGACGGCCGCGAGGCGCTCATCCTCGCCGAAGAGGAAAACCCGGACATCGTCATACTCGACTGGATGCTGCCTGGCTTGAGCGGACTGGAGGTCTGCCGGCGTATCCGCCGTGATCGCAACCTGTCGCATCTGCCGATCATCATGCTGACGGCCCGGGCCGACGGAGCGGACCGTGTCAGGGGACTCGATGTCGGTGCGGACGACTATGTGCCCAAGCCATTTGCGCCTTCCGAACTGCTGGCCCGCGTGCGTGCCGTGCTGCGCCGCATCCGCCCTGCCCTGGCCGGTGATTCGCTGGCTTGTTCGGACCTTGTCATGGACCTCGCCGGACGGCGGGTCGTGCGCGCCGGCCAGCGCATTCATCTCGGACCGAAGGAGTTCGCCATCCTCAGGCTCTTCATGGAGAACCCGGGACGGGTATTCGGTCGTGAACAGATTCTGGACAGGGTCTGGGGTATCGACTCCTTCATCGGTGACAGGACCGTCGACGTGCATATCGGCCGGTTGAGAAAGGCGCTCAACGTCACCGGAGGCGGCGAACTCATCCGCACCGTGCGCACGGCGGGATACGCCCTTGATGCGGACTGAGGTTTCTGCTTGATAGGTGGCGGAAACGGCCGGGAAGGGTGTCCATGGCGATCAATTTCGACACGTATGACGACGACAACGTCTTTGCGAAGATCCTGCGTGGCGAGCTTCCGTGCACCGCGGTACGCGACGAGGAACACGTGCTCGCCTTCCACGACATCGCGCCCCAGGCTCCCGAGCATGTGCTTGTCATCCCCAGGGGGCGCTACATCGCCCACGACGACTTCCACCGCAACGCCAGCGACGGGGAGATCGTCGCCTTCTGGAGGACCGTGGGGGAGATCTGCGATGCGCTCGGAGTTCGCGAGCGCGGTCACAGGCTGATCACCAACCAGGGACGGGACGGCCACCAGGTCGTTCCCCACTTCCACGTCCATATCCTTGCCGGAGAGGACCTCGGTCCCATGTTGCCGGGAACGTCGACCTGAAGCACGTCGACGGCATGGACAGGACCCGGCCTCTGGTTTACACCTCCGCCGTCTTGCGAGAAGCGAATCCTCCATGCCGTTCGCCCTGCTCAAACACGGCCTCATCCGGCGTCGCACGATCCCCGACGCATTTCCTGAACCCGGAGAACTGAAGGACTCGTACGACATCGTCATCGTCGGTGGCGGCGGTCACGGCCTGGCAACGGCCTACTATCTTGCGGTCGATCACGGGATCACCGATGTCGCGGTGCTTGAACGCGGGTACATCGGCGGCGGCAACACCGGCCGCAACACGGCCATCATCCGCTCCAACTACCTGACGCCGGAAGGCGTGAAGTTCTATGACGAGTCAATACGGCTCTACAAGGACCTCTCCAACGACTTCGACATGAACATTCTCTATTCGGAGCGCGGCCACTACACCCTGGCGCATACGGACAGCGCCGTCAGGACCATGCGGTGGAGAGCCGAGGTCAACAAGCACTTCGGGATCGAATCGGAACTCGTGATGCGGGACGATCTCATGAAGATGGTGCCGCAGCTCGATTACTCCGAGGATGTCCGCTATCCCATCCTCGGCGCGCTCTACCATGCGCCCGGAGCCATCGCCCGCCACGACGCCGTGGCCTGGGGTTACGGGGCCGGCGCGGCGCGGCGCGGCGTCCACATACACCAGAATACGGAGGTCACCGGCTTCGAGATCACCGGAGCCAACGGCCGCGCCGGACGTGTCACCGGGGTAAAGACCAGCCGCGGAACCATCCGCGCCGGCAAGGTGCTGCAGGCGGTGGCCGGCATGTCCGGCGAGGTGGCGGCGATGGCGGGCTTCAGGTTGCCGCTGAAGACGGTGCCGCTCCAGGCCTGCGTGAGCCAGCCCCTGAAACCCTTCCTCGACGCCATCGTCGTTTCGGGAAGCCTTCACGTCTACGTCAGCCAGTCGTCCCGCGGCGAACTCGTCATGGGCGGTTCCACGGACCCCTACGGGGTCTACATGACGCGCTCCACACTCGACTTCAAGGAAGGTCTGATGATGCACCTGCTGGAACTGCTTCCCTTCATTTCCGAAGTGAAGCTGCTGCGGCAGTGGGCCGGCATGACCGACATGACACCGGATTTCGCGCCGATCATGGGAGAGACCCCCGTCGACAACTACTACATCGATGCCGGCTGGGGGACGTGGGGGTTCAAGGCCACGCCGGTGTGCGGCAAGGAGAACGCACGCATGCTGGCGACCGGCGAAGTCGGAGACCTCATTCAACCGTTTGCACTCCAGCGCTACCACGACTTCAACCTGGTCGGGGAAAAGGGCGCGGCCAGCGTGGGCCACTAGAGGAGACCGTCAGACGATGAAGATCATGCCGTGCCCGCTCAACGGTCCGCGCAACATCTCGGAGTTCGCCTGCGGCGGCGAGGTGGAGCACCTGCCGCCGCCGGACTGCGATCACGCCGCGTGGATCGACTACGTCTACCTCGAGAACAACACCGCGGGCATCATCCGCGAGTGGTGGTATCACACACCCACCGCCTACTGGTTCGTCGCCGAACGCGATACCCGCACCGATGAGATTCTCCGGACCTGGCCGGCCGGCGAATTCCTTGCCGAATTCGGAGAAGGACGATGATCCCCGGACGCCTTCCCTCCTCGGCGGGCCAGCTGATCGACCGATCCAGGCCGCTCTCCTTCACCTTTGACGGGAAGGGTTACCGGGGATACGCCGGGGACACCATCACCAGCGCCCTGCTTGCTTCCGGTGTCAGGGTGCTGTCGCGTTCCTTCAAGTACCACCGTCCGCGGGGAACGCTGTCGGCCGCCGGCCACGATGCCAACAGTTTCGTGCAGATCGGCGATGAACCCAACGTGGTGGCCGATACCAGGCTGGTCGAGGACGGCATGGTGGTCGAGGCGCAGAATGTGTTCGGCAGTCTCGACAACGACAGGGCGCGCCTTCTCGATCACTTCGGGCGGTTCCTGCCGGTCGGCTTCTACTACAAGACCTTCTACCGCCCGAAGGGCGCATGGAAGGTGTGGGAGCCGGTGGTTCGCCGCCTTGCGGGTCTCGGAACGGTCAATCCCTCGACGCCGCACGGCTACTACGACAAGCAGTACCTGTGGGCCGACGTGGTCGTTGTCGGCGGCGGACCTGCGGGCATGGCGGCGGCCCTCGAGGCGGCGGCGGTCAGCCATGCGGTCGAGGTGCTGCTCGTCGAGGAGAACCCTCAGCTGGGCGGCTCGCTGACCTATGCACGTTTCGATGCCGAGGGAGAACGGGCCGCACGCGAGCGGGAGTCGCTCGTGGCCGCAGTCGAGGGATGCGACAATATCCGCGTCCTCGCCGGCGCCGTGGCCAACGGCTGGTTCACCGACCATTTCATTCCCGTCATCCAGGGCAACCGCATGTTCAAGGTGCGGGCGGGATCCGTGGTCGTGGCTACCGGGTCCTGGGAACAGCCCCTGGTGTTCCGCAACAACGATCTTCCCGGGGTGATGTACGGATCGGCGGCCCAGCGTCTGGTCAACCGGTATGGTGTCAGACCCGGCAGCCGGGCGGTCATCGCCACCGCCAACGCCGACGGCTATGCCACCGCGCTCGATCTCATCGGCGCCGGAGTCGACATTGCCGCGGTGGCTGAACTCGGTCCCCAGGTCCCGCGGCACGACCTGGCGGCGGCCGTGTCGGATCACGGGGTGCCGATCATGCCGCGATCGACCGTGGTCGAGGCGCAAGCCGGCCCGTGGAAGGACACCATCGAGGCGGCGCGCATTGCGGAGATCACCGGACCCGGCACGACGGCCGCCCGGCACAAGGTCCATGACTGCGACACGATCGTGACGTCTGTCGGCTGGCAACCCGCTGCCAACCTCGTCTGGCACGCCGGCGGCCGGACTCCCTACAACGAGACGACGTCCATGCTCGAGATCGGCAAACTGCCGGAGGGCATGCACGCGGCGGGATCGGTGGCCGGGTGTTTCCGTATCGACACGGTGATCGAGGAAGGCCGGCGCGCCGGCTGGCTGGCCGCCCGCGACGCCGGTTTCAACGGCACCGCCATGCCGGTGGTGCGCAACGATCGCGGCGAAACGGGACAGAATCATCCCTGGCCCATGTTCGAGCACCCGAAGGGCCGCGACTTTGTCGATTTCGACGAGGACCTGCAGGTCCACGACCTGAAAGACGCGGTCTCGGAGGGTTATACCCACATCGAGTTGATGAAGCGCTTCTCCACCTGCGGCATGGGACCCAGCCAGGGTCGCCATTCCTGGCTCAACGCGATTCGCCTCAACGCCCGGGAGAACGGCATCACTGTCAACGAAGCCGGCATGACGACGCAGAGGCCACCCTACACTGCCGAGAAGCTGGGCGTCCTGGCGGGCCGCAGTTTCGAGCCCGAGCGACTCACTGCCATGCACTGGCGCCATGTCGAGGCCGGCGCCCGCATGATGCAGGCCGGCGCCTGGTACCGTCCGGAACACTATGGCGGCGACGACAGGGACGCCGTGATCGAGGCCGAATCGCGTCATGTCCGGGAAAAGGTCGGTCTGATCGACGTGTCGACCCTGGGCGGGCTCGAAATCCGCGGCCCCGACGCCGCGGACATGATGGAACGCATGTACACCTGGGCCTACAGAAAACAGCTGGTGGGCCGCGCCCGCTACACGCTGATGACCGACATGACCGGCGTCATCACCGATGATGGAGTCGCCTGCAGGCTGCATGAGAACCACTACTACGTCACGGCCACCACCTCAGGCGTCGATGGCGTCTACCAGGAGATGCTGTTCTGGAATGCGCAGTGGCGTCTCAGGGTCGACATCACCAACGTCACGGGTGCCTGGTGCGGCGTCAACATTGCCGGACCAAGGTCGCGCGCCGTGCTCACCCGTCTCACCGACGAGAAGCTCGATGCCGAATCCTTCCCCTACATGGCCGTCAGGCAGGCGAACGTTGCCGGCATTCCCTGCCGCCTGCTGAGGGTCGGATTCGTCGGCGAGCTCGGGTACGAGATCCACTGTCCGGCGCACTCGGGCGAGGCCCTGTGGGATGCCCTGATGGAAGCCGGCAGGGATCACAACATCAGGCCCTTCGGCGTGGAATGCCAGAGACTGCTGCGTCTCGAGAAGGGGCACATCATCGTCAGCCAGGATACCGACGGCCTCACCAATCCCCTGGAGGCGGACATGGACTGGGCGCTCGCCAAGAAGCGCCCCTTCTTCATCGGCAAGCGGTCCATCGACATCCAGCGCGACAACGTCCAGCGCAAGCTGGTGGGATTCGAGATCGAATCCCGCGAACGCGACGGCAGTATCCCCAGGGAGTGCCACCTGGTGATCCGCGACGGGGACATTGCGGGCAGGGTGACGTCCTGCAGCTACTCGCCGACTCTCGACAAGGTCATCGGGCTGGCCTACGTGGCGCCCGATCAGGCAGAGCCGGGAAGCACATTCCAGGTCAGGATCAAATCCGGGCGCGTTGACGGCCGCCGGGTGAGAATCACACCCGATGCGTACGTTGCCTGCCGGGTCGTGCCGTTGCCCTTCTATGACCCGGAGAACGCCCGTCAGGAGCCAGGGAACACAGGACCATGAGCGCCGCCGGTTGCTCACCGCGGGAAGAGCCGATGACTCGGCCAGAAAAGTTCCAGCGTCGGTCCCATCTCTACCGGATCTGTCGCGAGGCCGGCGCCCACTGGCGCGCCATGAACGGCTTTGGCGTGCCGGCGCACTATGGCGATGTCGATGGCGAGACCGCCGACGCGGCGCATCTGGCCATTGCCGACCTGACGGCATTGCCGCGGGCAGGATACAAGGGCTGGGGAATGGCGGACTGGATCCAGAGCCAGGGGGTGTCCCTGCCCGAGCCCAACCGGGCCTCCCGCCAGGAAGACGGCACCCTGGCCTGCCGGCTTTCCTCCGGGGAACTCCTGCTGCTCGCCGATGACGACCAGGCGTCGCTGATCGATCGTCTCGGAGAGGCCTGGTCCGTCGACGATGCCGTCTGCTTTCCGGTCCCGCGCGCCGATGCCAGTGCGCGCCTTGCCGTGACCGGTGACGAGAGCGCGGCGATGATGGCGAAGATGTGCGGTGTCGACCTGCGAGGCCACCGCTTTGCCGACCACGCCATCGCCCAGACCAGCGTGGCCCGCATGAATGTCATCGTCCTGCGCAACGACCGGGGCGCCTCACCCGCCTATGACCTGATCTTCGACAGCGCCTCGGCGGTCTACCTTTGGGGATGTCTTGTCGACGCCATGGCGGAGTTCGGCGGACGCATCGTCGGCATCGATGCCCTCGACGCGCTGCGCGGCTGATCCCGGATCAGGAACGCTCCAAGCAACGTTTCTCGATCGCGTCCCACACCATCGACTCCAGTTTGCTGCCGTCGAAACGGTTGATCTCCTGGATTCCGGTCGGTGAGGTGACATTGATTTCCGTCAGCCAGTCGCCGATGACATCGATGCCGACGAGAACCATGCCGCGGCGTACCAGTTCCGGTCCGATGATGCGGCAGATCTCGAGGTCGCGGGGAGTCATGGCCGCCCGCTCGGGTCGGCCTCCGACATGCATGTTGGAGCGTGCCTCGCCCCTGGGCGGCACGCGATTGATGACACCGGCCGGTTCGCCGTCGATGAGAATGATCCGCCTGTCCCCCTGTCGGACTTCCGGCAGGTAGGTCTGGACCATCAAGGGCTCCCGCGAGACGCCGGTGAACATTTCGTGCAGCGAGGCAAGGTTCTCGTCTCCGGGCGGGATGTGGAAGACGCCGGCGCCGCCGTTGCCATAGAGCGGCTTGATGATGATGTCGCGGTGCTCGTCACGAAACGTCCTCATCGCCTCCAGGGAACGGGTGATCAGGGTCGGCGGCATGATGCCCGGAAACTCCGTCGCGAAGAGTTTTTCCGGCGCGTTCCTCACGCCGGCCGGGTCGTTGACGACCAGGGTGGCGGGAAGGAGTTTCTCGAGAAGGTGGGTGGCGGTGATGTAGGCCATGTCGAACGGCGGGTCCTGGCGCATGAGCACCACGTCAACCGTCGCCAGATCCAGCCAGCGAGCCTCGCCGAGACTGACATGGTCTCCCTTCCTGCGCCTCAGGGCCATCGGCCGGCAGCGGGCGACGACGGCGCCGTCGCGGAACACCAGATCGTCCGGCTGATAGACCCACAACCTGTGACCGCGTTCCTGGGCCTCGAGAGCGAGAACGAAGGTGGTGTCCGCATCGATGTCGATGGATTCCACCGGGTCCATCTGGAAGGCAACGTCCAGCGTCATGGAATCGAGGCTCAGCCGTCCAGGGTGCGAACGTAGCTCACCACTTCTTCGACACCGGATATCGTGCGCGCATGGTTGAGCACGCGTTCGAGTTCAGCGTCATCCCTGGCGATTCCCGTGATGTAGACCACGCGATCGACGGTCTCCACGTTGAAGTTGATCTTGGAGACGTCGGAATCGAACAGCAGCAGGGCGCGCAATTCGTTGGAGATGGCGATATCCGCGAGGGACGTGCTTCCGGCATTGGCCGCGTCGACATCGATCTCGTTCCTCACCTCGGCGACTCCCTCGGCCTGCCAGGCAAGCCGCACGGCCTCCATGCGCAAGCGTGCTTCTGCGACGTTCCCGGTAAGCAGGACGCGTCCCTCGGTCACATCGAGGGTGACACCTGAAAGCGCGCCTTCGTTGGTCTCGTTGAACTGTGTGAAACGCTGGGAAATGTCGAAGGTGACCGCCAGGTCATCGACCTGCTCGCCAAGACTGCGTTCCTCGGCAATCGATACGCCGCTCGTGGCCACCGCCCCCACGGCAAGGCCGACGCACCCTCCAAGCAATGGCGCGAGGACAAGGAGAAGGAGTAGGGCGGGCATGGCGCCTCTGATGGATGGACGGGTTTCATAATGCGCCCATCACGCCGCTCTGTTCAAGGTCGCCTGGACCTTGCCGGCGCCGCAGCGCATGATCGCCGGTGATGACGCGAACGCTATTCATCATCGTCGCCGTGGCTCTGGCAGCATGCAAGACCGTGCCGGAGAATGCAGCCGTCGTCAGTGAACCGGAATCGAAAGTGGAGGAGACGGGTCCGGCCCTCGAACCGGACGAGCCCGGCATCGCCACCGGATCGGCGGATGGCTACAAGGTCGGATTCCTGGTACCGCTGTCCGGGGAGCATGGCGGTCTGGGCCGAAGCCTTCTTGATGCCGCCACCCTGGCGCTCTTCGACGTCGGTCGCGACGACATCGAACTCGTCGTCGCGGATACCGCCCACGGTGCGGCGGCGGCCGCCCGGCAGGTCGTCACCACCGGTGTCGATGCGGTGATCGGACCGTTGCTGGCCCGGTCCATCGACGAGGCTGCAGGGATACTCGCCGGACCGGAAAGGCATGTCTTCAGCCTCACGTCCGGTGCCGCTGCTGCCGGTGCCGGCATCCTTGCAATGGGCCACACTCCGGACCAGCAGGTACGACGCCTTGTGAACCATGCCGTGGCGACCGGCAACGTGCGCTTTGCCCTGCTGGCGCCGCGGTCTCCCTTCGGCGAACGCATGGCCGGAATCCTGCGCATGGCCGTTGCCGAGGCAGGCGGGCTTGTGACTGCCGAGGTGTTTCATGACCCTGCAGGAACCGATATCGATGCCGCTGTCGCGGCTCTGGCCGCCACTCCCGTTCATCCTGGCGACACGGCCCGCGCCATCGCCTGGTTGCAGGACCAGGAGGGGCTCGCCGCGGAGGTTGCGATCGAAAGGCTGCTCGGTCCCGGAAGCCAGCGCGCCTTCGATGCCGTGTTCCTTCCCGGTTCCAGTCCGCTCCTGCAGAGAATTGCCGCCTGGATGGGCCATCACGACTTTCTCGCCGGTGATGTCCAGCTGTTCGGCCTCGACACCCTCGACGACGCGGCGCTGTTTCGCGAACCGCTCATGAACGGCGCGTGGTTCGCCGTGCCACCCGATGCCGGACGCAGCGCCATGCTCGGCCGCTATCGCGACACCTTCGGTTACGACCCGGACGATGCGGTGACACCCGCCTATGACGCCATGGCGCTGGTTTCCGCCGTCATCTCGGGTCCGCGGCAACGCCAGATCGACGACTGGCGGGGCTTCGGCGGGATCGACGGACTCTTCCGCTTCCGTGCGGACGGTCGCACCGAACGACAGCTTGCCGTCATGCGTATCACCCCGACGGGACCTGTCGTCGAGGATTCCGCGCCGGTCGCCTTCACCCCGCCGGCGGATCCTGGCGCCTGAGGCGCTCCACGACTACAGAAGCTTGTTCAGGACGGCGTTGAGGACATCGTGACCACGGGGGGTCGCGGCGAGACCGCCGTTGCGGCGGCTGAGGAAGCCGGCGTCGATCAGGGTGCCAAGCGCTGCCGCATCGAGGCGGTCGGACCAGTCAGGACCGGCCGCGCGGACGAGGTCGTCACCAGCGAGGCCCGCTGTGAGGCGCAGCCCCATCATGAGCACTTCCCGCAGACGCTCCGTCCCCTTCACCGTTTCCCTGTCACGGGTCGCATGACCGTGTTCGTGGACACGCGCCAGCCAGGTCTCCGGACGCCGTTCCTGGCGCCGCTCGATGCTGACCCCTGGTGAGGAGTCGAGACGGCCGCAGGCGCCGGGACCGACACCGACCCACTCGCCGGAACGCCAGTAGACGAGATTGTGGCGACATTCCTCTCCCGGCCGCGCGTGATTGGATATCTCGTAGGCCGGCAAGCCTGCCTGCGAGGCAAGATCCTGAGTGACGTCGCGCATGTCGGCCCGCGCATCGGCAGGCGGAAGGTTGAGGTCTCCGCGCGCTGCCAGCGTTGCAAACCGGGTGCCAGGCTCAATGGTGAGCTGGTAGAGCGACAGGTGATCCGCGCCCAGGGCAAGCGCCCCGGCCAGTTCGTCGCGCCAGCCGGGAATGGTCTGGCCGCTGCGGCCATAGATGAGATCGAAGGAGAGGCGATCGAAGGTGCGTCGTCCGGCCGCGATGGCGGCGCGGGCGTCGGCAACGTCATGGCGCCGGCCGAGTGCCCGCAGGCCAGCGTCGTCGAGAGCCTGAACGCCGATCGAGATACGGTTGATGCCGGCGCTGCGGTAACAGGTAAAGCGACTGGCGTCCGATGAGCCCGGGTTCGCCTCCAGGGTCACCTCCACATCCGGTCCGGCGGTCCAGTGACCGGCGATCGCCGAGAGGACCGCCTCGACCGTCGCCGGCGCCATGAGTGACGGTGTTCCGCCGCCGAAAAAGACGCTCGTCACCTCGCGCCCTTGCGTCAGGGAGGCCATGAAGGCGATTTCGCACGTGAGGGCACGGCTCCATGACTCTTCGTCGATGACCGTGCGGACATGGCTGTTGAAGTCGCAGTAGGGACACTTCGAATGACAGAAGGGCCAGTGAACATAGACCCCGAATCCCGGGGCCGCCGTCATGCCAACGCCGCCATGAGCGCGCGGAAGGCACGGGCGCGATGGTTGGTGGCCATCTTTCCGTTCATCGACATCTCGCCATAGGTCAGGACATCCCCGGCGGGCACGAAGACGGGATCATAGCCGAACCCGTTCGTTCCCCTCGGTGGAAAGGTGAGCGTTCCCTCGACCACGCCGGAGAAGGTCCGGCTTGTTCCGTCCGGCCAGGTCAGGGCCAGAACACAGTGGAAGGCGGCATCGGGGGCCGGCACTCCGGCAAGGAGACGCTCGAGCCGGACGATGGCGGCGGCAAAGTCGCGGGTCTCCCCCGCCCAGCGGGCGGAGTGGATTCCCGGTGCGCCGTCGAGCGCGGCGACAGCAAGGCCGGAATCATCGGCCAGCGCCGGCAGGCCCGTTGCCTGCGTGGCGCTTGTGGCCTTCAGCAGCGCATTGGCTGCAAAGGTCTCCCCGGTCTCCTCCGGGACGGCAAGGCCCAGTTCACCCGCACCCGTCACGCGGACATCGAGACCGCGCAGGAGATCGGCAATCTCCGCCACCTTGCCGGCATTGTGGCTGGCAATGACGAGGTGTGGCGGAAGCGCCATCAACCCGTTCCCAGTGCCGAGCGCTGCAGTCCGACGATATGGTCGATGCCGTCTCGGGCGAGATCGAACAGCTGGTCGAACTGGTCGCGGGTGAAGGCCTTTCTCTCGGCGGTCGTCTGGATCTCGATGATGGTGCCCGTGTCCGTCATCACGAAGTTGGCATCGGCCTCGGCCGCGGAATCCTCCTCGTAGTCGAGATCGAGAACCACGACACCGCCAACGATTCCGCACGATACGGCCGCCACCATGCCGGTCACCGGCCGGACATCCTGGCCGGGAAGGACGGTATCGATGGCCTGGCGAAGGGCCACATACGCTCCCGTGATGGCCGCCGTGCGGGTGCCGCCATCGGCCTCGATGACGTCGCAGTCGACGATGAACTGGCGTTCGCCCAGCTTTGCAGGATCGATCACGGCCCTCAGGCTGCGGCCGATGAGGCGCTGAATCTCGAGAGTCCGGCCGGACTGCCTGCCGCGCGACGCCTCGCGCACGGTGCGAGAGTGGGTGGAGCGCGGCAGCATGCCGTACTCCGCGGTGATCCAGCCGCGTCCCTGGCCTCTCATCCACACCGGAACGCGGCCTTCGAGAGAGGCGGTGCACAGCACCCGGGTATGGCCGAAACGCACCATGCAGGAACCCTCCGCGTGTCGCGCGGCGCCGGTGTGGAGTTCAATCGTGCGCAACTCGTCGGCAGCGCGGCCGGATGGTCGGGTCATGGCTTGGCAAGAGGAGGCGGTGAACCCGCAAACTAGACCTTGGGGGCGATCTTGGGAAGTGCGTCCTGGCCCCCCGGAACACGTTGAATTCAGGGACATCAGTTCCTACATGGACTGCGGCGGGATGTCCTTCGCTGCAGCTGTCGATGGCGACAGCGGCAATGTTCACACACGGCGGGCCTTGTGATTCACGAACTCGACAGCCGGTCACGCAAGATTCTCAGCATTCTCGTGGACGAGTTTGTCCGCACGGGAGAGCCGGTCGGTTCACGTTCGATCGCCCGCAAGTTCCCGAGCACGCTGTCGGCCACGTCCGTGCGCAACATCATGTCGGACCTCGAGGATGCCGGCCTCATCGCCGCTCCTCACACGAGCGCCGGCCGCCAGCCCACCGATCTCGGACTCAGGCTCTTTGTCGAAGCCCTCCTGGAGATCGGGGATCCCTCCGGCGACGACCGTGCGGCGATCGCTGCGGCCTGTCAGGAAGCGGGCCGCAATTACGAGGAGGTCCTTGAGGCGGCGACCAATCTTCTTTCGGACCTCACGCACCATGCCGGTGTAGTCGTGGCGCCGAAGATAGACACGCCCTACCGCCACATCGAGTTCGTGTCCCTGTCCGCCGACCGGGCCCTCGTCATCGTCGTCCACGAGAACGGCATGGTGGAGAACCGCATCATCCAGCTTCCTTCGGGAGTCACGCCTTCGACCCTCGTGCGCGCCGGCAACTATCTCTCGGCGCGGCTCGCGGGACGGACCTTCTCCGAGGCGGTGGACGAGATCAACCGCGAACTCGATCTCCACGAAGCGGAACTCGACACCCTCTCGAGGCGGGTCGTGGAAGCCGGTATCGCCACATGGACGGAGGACCAGGCCGACGATGACCGCGCCATACTGATCGTTCGGGGACAGGCCAACCTGCTCGACGACATCAAGGCCATGGCCGATCTCGAGCGCATTCGCGACCTGCTCGACAAACTCGACCAGGCGCGGCACATGATGCAGCTCATCGATCTCACCCAGGACGCTGACGGTGTCAGCATCTTCATTGGCGCCGACAACGATCTCTTCCGCCTGTCGGGTTGCGCCACCATCGTGGCGCCGGTCACCGATGCATCGCGACGTTTCATCGGCACCCTGGGCGTTATCGGCCCGACCCGCATGAACTACGCCCGGATCATTCCCATGGTGGATTACACGGCGCGGGTGGTCGGCCGCCTGCTGGGCTGACGACCGCACCGAGAGGCAAACAGGAAGGACAGATGACAAGCAAACCCGAAACAGAAACCGACGAGGCCGCGGAGTGCGGCGACGGAATCGAGGCGGCTGAGGCGGAAGAAGCCGCCGCCGATACGGAGGTCGACGACCAGGAAGCCCGGATCGCCGAACTTGAGGAGGAGGTGTCGGATCTCAAGGACCGCCTGCTGCGGTCTGCGGCCGAGACGGACAACATCAGGAAGCGCTCCCTCAAGGATGTCGATGATGCCAGGAAGTTCGCCACGCGGCAGTTTTCCGCAGATGTGCTGGCGGTCGCCGACAACCTCGCGCGGGCCCTGGAATACGTCACCGACGAGGCGCGCAAGGATGATGGGAGCAAGGGACTCATCGAAGGCGTCGAGATGACCCTCAAGGAGTTCGCCAGCATTCTCGAACGGCACGGGATTCGTCCCGTCGAGGCCATGGGCGCACCCTTCGATCCCAATCTCCACCAGGCGATGTTCGAGGTGGAGAGCGCCGACGTCGCGGCCGGGCACGTCATGCAGGTCATGCGTGTCGGCTACACGATACACGATCGCCTGCTTCGACCGGCCATGGTGGGCGTGGCGAAGGCGCCGGCGGACGACCAGGCATGAAGGTCCGTCCCTCTTTCGTGACGAACGGGGTCCGCGTCTTGCGGGCGGGCCAGCGAGACCTATATCTCAACCACTACAGTGACATGAAGACCTGGGGGTCAATGCGGAGCGCCGGGAACCGGGCTTCGACACCGATCCGCCGAAACCTTGGGGAGTTGACGTCATGAGCAAAGTCATCGGTATCGATCTTGGAACCACCAATTCGTGTGTGGCCGTCATGGACGGGTCCAATGCGCGCGTGATCGAGAATGCGGAGGGTGTGCGCACCACGCCGTCGATGGTTGCGTTCAGCGACAGCGGCGAGCGCCTGATCGGGCAGTCGGCCAAGCGCCAGGCCGTGACCAATCCCGAAGCCACCCTGTTTGCCATCAAGCGCCTCATCGGCCGGCGTATCGATGACCCGATGACCCGCAAGGACATGGATCTCGTTCCCTACAAGATCGTCAAGGCGGACAATGGCGATGCCTGGGTTGCCGCCAGGGGAGAGAACTACAGTCCCAGCCAGATCAGCGCCTTCATCCTGCAGAAGATGAAGGAGACCGCCGAGGCCCATCTCGGGCAGCCCGTGACGCAGGCGATCATCACCGTTCCCGCCTACTTCAATGACAGCCAGCGCCAGGCCACCAAGGATGCCGGCAAGATCGCCGGGCTGGAGGTTCTGCGCATCATCAACGAACCGACCGCGGCCGCACTGGCCTACGGTCTCGACAAGAAGGATTCCGGCACCATCGTCGTCTACGACCTCGGCGGCGGCACCTTTGATGTATCGGTACTCGAGATCGGCGATGGCGTCTTCGAGGTCAAGTCGACCAACGGCAACACCTTTCTCGGTGGCGAGGACTTCGACAAGCGGGTGCTCGACTACCTTGCCGAGGAGTTCCAGAAGGAAAACGGCATTGATCTGAGAGCCGACAAGCTGGCCCTGCAGCGCCTCAAGGAGGCGGCCGAGAAGGCGAAGATCGAGTTGTCGAGCGCCGTGCAGACAGAGATCAACCTTCCCTTCATCACGGCTGACCAGTCGGGGCCGAAGCACCTGACGATCAAGCTGACCCGGGCCAAGCTCGAGGCGCTGGTCGATGATCTCATCGAGAGCACGCTGGTTCCCTGCAGAAAGGCGCTCAAGGATGCCGGATACTCGGCCGGCGAGGTCGACGAGGTGGTGCTTGTGGGCGGCATGACGCGCATGCCCAAGGTGCAGCAGAAAGTGCAGCAGTTCTTCGGCAGGGAACCGCACAAGGGGGTCAATCCCGACGAGGTCGTGGCCATCGGGGCAGCCATCCAGGGCGGCATCCTGCAGGGCGACGTCAAGGACGTCCTGCTGCTCGACGTCACCCCGCTTTCCCTCGGAATCGAGACGCTTGGCGGTGTCTTCACCCGCCTGATCGACCGCAACACGACAATACCGACTCGCAAGAGTCAGGTCTTCTCGACGGCCGACGACAACCAGACGGCGGTCACGATCAGGGTGTCCCAGGGCGAACGGGAGATGGCGGCCAACAACAAGCTGCTGGGGCAGTTTGATCTCGTCGGCATCGCCCCGGCGCCACGCGGCATCCCGCAGATCGAGGTCACGTTTGACATCGACGCCAACGGTATCGTCAACGTGTCGGCCAAGGACAAGGCGACCAGCAAGGAACAGCAGATCCGCATCCAGGCCTCCGGCGGGCTGAGCGATGACGAGATCGAGTCGATGGTGAAGGACGCGGAGAGCCATGCCGAGGAGGACACCAGGAAGCGTGCCCTCGTCGAGGCGAGGAACGCCGCCGATGCGCTCATCCATGCCACCGAACAGCAGCTCGGCGAACATGGCGACAAGGTGGAGCCCGACATCAGGACATCCATCGAGACAGCCATGTCGGATCTCCGCGAGGCACGTGACGGCGAGGATGTCGAGGCGATCCAGTCGGCCACCCAGGCCCTGACCCAGGCGGCCATGAAGCTCGGTGAGGCGATCTACCGGAACCAGCAGGAAACCTCCGCCGGTGACGGGGATGGCAGTGACGGTGTCGTGGATGCCGACTTCGAGGAAGTTGACGACGACAGGAAGAGCGGCACCGCCTGACCGTCACGACACGAGCCAGGGTCATGGCGGAACAGGACTTCTACGATGTGCTCGGTGTCGCTCGGGATGCCGATGAGAGCGCCATCAAGAAAGCGTATCGCAAGCTTGCGATGAAGTACCATCCTGACCGCAATGCCGGTGATGCGGCTGCGGAGGTCAGGTTCCGGGAGGTCAACGAAGCTTACGAGGTTCTCAAGGACTCGCAGAAACGGGCCGCCTACGACCGCTTCGGGCATGCGGCGTTCGACGGCTCCATGGGAACGGGCCAGGGTCACGACTTCGCCAGCAGCTTCGCGGATGTCTTCGACGACCTCTTCGGCAACTTCGGCGGTGGTGGCCGCCGCCGCCGTGGCGGCGGCATGCAGGGTGCGGATCTCCGCCATGACATGGAGATCACCCTCGAGGAGGCGTTTTCCGGCAAGAAGGCCGATATTCGCGTGCCGACCAGCGTGTCCTGCCAGGCGTGCGGCGGCAGCGGCGCGCAGGATCCCGATGCGACCGCCGCGTGCGGCACATGTTCGGGCTACGGCAAGGTGCGCACCCAGCAGGGCTTCTTCTCGATTGAAAGGACGTGTCCGGCCTGCGGTGGAGCCGGGCGGGTCATCCGCGATCCCTGCACGGCGTGTTCGGGCTCGGGCCGCGTGCACAGGGAAACGACGCTCAGCGTCACGATTCCCCCAGGAATCGAGGATGGCATGCGCATCCGCCTCTCGGGCAAGGGAGAGGCGGGGGTGCGTGGCGGTCCTCCGGGCGATCTCTACATCATCGTCTCCATCGAGCCGCACCCCTTCTTCCAGCGCGAGGGGGGCACGGTCTACTGCCGTGTGCCGATTTCCATCACCTCTGCGGCCCTGGGCAGGGACGTCGACATTCCGACCATCGAAGGCACGCGCGCGCGGATCGCCGTTCCCCCTGGAACCCAGACCGGGCGCCAGTTCCGCCTGCGCGGCAAGGGAATGAAGGAGGTGCGCGGTTCCCAGCGTGGCGACATGATCATCGAAACCGTGGTCGAGACCCCGGTCAACCTGAACTCACGGCAAAAGGAGTTGCTCAGGGAGTTCGACGAGGCCGGTCACTCGGGCAGGCACAACCCCGAAACGGAAGGTTTTTTCGCACGCGTCAGGGACTTCTGGCAGAATTTGACCGATTGACAAGAACCTGGAGGGATCCATGACCGTGCGTGCAGGGATTTCAGGCTCATCGGGACGCATGGGCAGGATGCTCGTGCAGACGATCGGCGAACGCGACGACATCGTGGTGTCGGCGGCCAGCGAACATCCATCGAGCGACGCCATCGGCCGGGATGCCGGCGAGGTCGCCGGGGCCGGAACTCTCGGCGTCACCGTCGTCGACAGCGCCGAAGCCCTGTTTTCGTCCTGCGACGTCGTCATCGATTTCTCTTCGCCCGCGGCCACCGTTGCCCATGCCCGCGTGGCGGCAGCCACGGGCAAGGGACTCGTGGCGGGAACCACCGGTCTCGATGCATCCGCGCGTGCGGTGATTGCCGAAGCGTCCCGCACGGCCGCGATCGTCAGCGCCGGAAACATGAGCCTCGGAGTCAACCTTCTCCTCGGCATCACCAGGAAAGTCGCCGCGGCCCTCGACGAGGATTTCGACATCGAGGTGGTCGAGACCCATCATCGTCACAAGGTGGACGCGCCTTCGGGAACGGCGCTGATGCTGGCCGAAGCCGCCGCGCAGGGGCGCGGTGTTACCCTCGACGAGGTCGCCGATCGGGGCCGCGACGGCATCACCGGAGCTCGCCGGCGCGGCGCCATCGGCATGTCGGCCATGAGGGGCGGCGATGTCGTCGGCGAACACCAGGTGATGTTTCTCGCCCCCGGCGAGCGCATCGAGATCGGCCACCGCGCCGGCGACCGGGTCATCTTCGCGCGCGGCGCCATCACGGCCGCCCGGTGGCTCTTCCAGCGTCCTGCCGGACTCTACGGCATGGAGGACGTTCTCGGCCTCACCGGAGACTGACTCGCCGGCTGCACAAGGGGATCTCGCGTTGCGTGGGTCCGCGAGCGAGACGATGTGAGCCTGCGTATCGAGCACAGCGCTGACGCAGGGGTTTGCATCGAGGTCGGCGCATCAATGCGGAGGCCTCATTATCCGATTGCCTTTGACAGAGCAGGCCGACCTCTCCCAAACTCATGAACTCAGCGATGGCCTGGCGCACTCGTTCCGCCGTCTCCTCGATGACCATGACAAGAACGCGCAGACGAGGAGAATGAACACCATCGCTTAACCAATGGGACCATCGCTTAACCAATGGGACCATCGCTTAACCAATGGGGAGAATTCGCCATGACGAACGGTTCCAAGAATCACCAACAGGGTCGGCGTGAAATCGCGTCTCAGCCCGATTTTGCCAATGTCCTCAAGGCGCGCCTCTCGCGGCGTGCCGTCCTGCACGGTGCTGCCGGAACAACGGCCGTTGCAGCCATGGGCGCTGCGGGCTCTGTTTTCAGTCCGCCGGCGTCCGCTGGAGGCGCCAGTGCGTTCGACTTCGAAGAGGTCGAGCGGATCTACGATGAGACGCATCATGTCGCCAACGGATACAGCGCACGGATCCTGCTGCGATGGGGTGATCCCATCCTCGCCGGGGCGTCGGACTTCGATCCCGACAACCAGAGCAGGCAAACGCAGTCCGGACAGTTCGGCTACAACTGCGATTTCACCGCCTTCCTGCCACTGCCCTTCGGTTCCGACAATTCCGAACACGGCCTCTTGTGTGTCAACAACGAGTATCCCGATCCCCATATCTCGATTCCCGGATGGATCGGTGAGGCCTGGGCATCGAGTCCCGATCTCACCGCGGAGCAGGTTGACACGCTGATGGCGGCGACCGGTCATTCGGTCGTGGAAATCGAGAGAGTCGACGGCGAATGGCGGGTGGTGGCCGATTCCGAGTACAATCGCCGCCTCGACCTCTTTACCGAAATGGCCATGTCCGGCCCCGCCGCCGGGCACGATCTTGTCAAGACCTCGGAGGATCCCTCCGGCACGAAGCCCGTCGGGACCCATACCAACTGCAGCGGAGGCGTCACGCCCTGGGGAACAATTCTCACCTGCGAGGAATGGGCCTACTACGACTTTGGCGGAGACCCCGCAAAGACGGATCAGGAAGAGAGTCTGACGCGATACGGGTTCAGTGGTCACAATGGGTTGAGCCTCGCCCGGTATCATCCTCGCTTTGACGTCGAGCAGGAACCAAACGAGATGAATCGCTTCCACTGGGTGGTCGAGCTCGACCCCTATGATCCCCAGTCCGTTCCCGTCAAGCGCACCGCTCTCGGGCGGTTTGGCCACGAGGGGGCGCAGACCGCGGTCAGTCCTGACGGACGTCTGGTCGTCTATTCGGGGGATGACGCCCGCTTCGAATACCTCTTCCGTTTCGTTTCGCGCGACAAGATTGACATGAACGATCGGGCCGCCAACAAGGACCTGCTCGATCATGGCGTGCTTTCGGTCGCACGATTCGACGAGGACGGCACCGTGACCTGGCTGCCCCTGGTTCACGGTGAAGGACCGCTGACGCCCGAAAACGGTTTCGCCGACCAGGGCGAAGTGGTCATCAACGCCCGATTTGCCGCTGATGCGCTCGGCGCCACCACGATGGATCGACCCGAAGATTTCGAAGTCAATCCGGTAACCGGCCGGGTGTATGTCGTGCTGACCAAGAACAAGAAGCGGCGTGCGGATAACCTGAATGTCGTCAACACACGCGCGGAAAACCGCCAGGGCCACCTCGTGGAGCTGATTCCGCCGGGTGAAGGACCGGCTGTTGATCATGCTGCCGACCGCTTCGGATGGGACATCCTGGTTCTGTGTGGTGATCCGTCAAAGCCGGAACAGGGGGCCAGCTTCCATCCCGAGACCTCGGCGAACGGATGGTTCTCCACGCCGGACAACATCGCCTTCGACCCACAGGGGCGGTTGTGGATCGGAACCGATGGCATGAACAGCCTTGACCTGGCGGACGGTTTGTTCGCCGTGGACCTCGACGGACCGGCTCGCGGCAAGGCACAGGCGTTCTATGCCTGTCCGGCCGGCGCCGAATGCACCGGACCGAGCTTCACGCCCGACGGCCGGACGCTGTTCATCGCCGTTCAGCACCCGGGCGAGGATTCGGAGACCTATGACAGCCTGACGACCCGCTGGCCGGATTTTGATGCGGGCCTGCCACCGCGACCCTCGGTCGTGGTCGTCACCCGCGATGACGGCGGCGTGGTCGGCGGCTGAGATCAACTGACGCTCCCGGCCGGGCAAGAGAGCTTCTCTGGCCCGGCCGGGAAACGTTTCCCGTCTCTGGCGCGGTGTCCGGCCGAACTGTGGCCGGCGCCGCCATGTCCCCGAAGACCGGTCGATCGTTCTGACCTGCCACCACTCGGGCCGGTAGCGGGGGTGCCGGTGATCTCGCCCGGAAGGCCGCCGCCGGGGTCCGTGAAATCGCCGGTTGCGGTAGGCCGCGCGCAGGGCTGGAGAGGGCCTCCGAGATGTAGGCGCTGGATGCGGACCGCCAGGATACCGGCCCCTGCCGGTGCAGGGTCCCCACCCGTGCGCCTTCACGAACTGACGGGTGAATCCGATGGACCAGGCATCGCGGCGCGCATTCGCTCCGGTTCAACCGCCGGTCGTGAGGTGCCGCACATAGGCCGCGGCGTTGCCAAGAGACCTCACTGCCTCCGGCACGTCGGGCACCATGTGGTGCCAGACATGGGGTGTTCCCTCCTCGGCAAGCTCAAGAAGCGGAGGGTTGCCGGCGCGCTCGAGCGCTCCGGCGAGGCGCACCGCGTCGTCGTAGAGGAGTTCGCTTCGGCTGGCCTGGATCAGAAAGGGCGGCAATCCCTGAAAACTGCCAAAGATAGGCGCGGCAAGCGGGTTGCGCCGGTCCGCACCTGCCAGGAAGCCGTCGACGAGCATGTCGAGCTCCGCCGGGGACAGCAAGGCGTCGCGCTCCGGATTGCCGGCACGCCACGTGCCGGTTCCTTCCAGGTCGGTCCAGGGCGAGAGAGCCACGCAGCATTTCGGCAGGGCCATGCCCCGGTCCCTGGCGGCCTGGGAAACACTGAAGACCAGGCCGCCGCCGGCCGAATCGCCGGCAAACCCGACACGATCCGGCTCTGCTCCCAGTTCCGCGAATCCCTGCCACGCCGCGATGCAGTCTTCGACCGGAATGGGAAAGGGGTGCTCGGGCGCCAGTCTGTAGAGAGGAAACCAGAGGGGACAGCCGGCATTCCTGGCCAGTCTGGTGACGATCATCTCGTGACTCCTTTCGGAGCCGATGCAATAGCCGCCGCCATGAAAGTAGACGATGGCGCGCGTCTCATCGGCTCCGGGAGGCACGTAGCGAAAGCCCTTGATGCCCCCGAACTCGGCGTTCTCCCGCCGAACCTCCGGCAGCGCCGGAAATGCGTCTCCCAGGCTGTCGTACGACTCCCGGTGTTCCTGCCAGGTCGCATCGGCCGGAAGCGAGCCTTCGGCGAGCAACGCGAGGTTGGCGGTCATCTGTGTGCTCAGCATCGCGAGTTACTCTGTGTGTCGACGATCGAAAGCACCCGGATCACTCACCAACCCCGCCCCAGGGAGATAGGGTCCGTGACATATGTGAATGAGTCCAAACGCTTACATGTACCGAGGAGTCCGTCCCCATAGCGGCACACTGTACACCACGGCAATGGGGGTTTGAAGGCCTCGGACGCCGCCGGATTGTGGCCGGTTTCGACGGCAGCCGGCCTTTGTGCCAGCGCAGGGTGTCTGCAGAAGGCCGATGACGAGGCGCTCGGGGTCAAGTCAGGCCCACCAGCCGAGGTCAGGATGTCTGAACATCCGGTACGATCAGTTCGATACGTTCGCCGTGACGTCGAAAGTCGGATGCGTTGAGAGTCAGAAGCCGCCGCTCGTCGTGCGCCAGCGTGGTGGCCACGATGTTGGCGTCGTGCACCTGCCTTCCGGCGAGCAGGACCTCCCGGCACAGAGCAACGAGCACATCCGTCACATGGGCGCCGTCTTCGAGGATCTCGAATGCTGCGCTCAGCCACGCGAGGTCGTTCAGGGTGTCGGCCATGGAGAGGGGAGCCTGCCAGGTTTGCGGTCGAGTCATGGTCGACAAGTACTCGCGAAGCACCTGACGACTGATGCGCAAGGGCTCGCCTGTCCGTTGTGCCCGGGAGAGCGCCGCTCGAGCGAGCGAACTGTGGGGGGCCCGTGCACTGCGGGCCGATGCGAAAATGTTCGTGTCGATGAACATTCCGCTCGACGTCGCTCTTGTGAATTCGGCTTGAATCTACCGGAAAGTCACCCCCTGTCGTCGTAGATCTCTTCGCGCCTCACCGCGAAGTCCTCGGGCCACGGTCCCATGTCCACTGCCGGGAAATCGCGGGCAAGGACGAAAGGACGGGCCGAGTCCACTTGTCCGGCCGACGGTCCGACGCCCTCTTCGCGTTCGAACACGAGTGTTTCGGCAGCAAGATCGACCTGCGCGGTCTGCCAGCCGGCAGCCTGCCAGGCCAGGGAATGGCCGTGACCACCGCCGTGCCTCTGGTTTGCCCACCACGGCCGATGGTGCCGCGCCGAAGGTGGCAGTCTGAAGCCAAGTACGGACTCGACCTCGGAAAACGTAGTTCGCCAACGAGAGCCCGGCCTCGCACTGAGGTGTTGGTAGAGAAGCGCGTACTTGCCGTTCGCGGCGGCTTGGCGGGCGATGTCCTTCCTGTCTCCAGGGGCAGAATGCCCGGTCTCGGTCGTGATGCGTCGAAAGATCAGTGTCTCTGCATCCAGGTCGACTTTACTGGTCCGCCAGCCCGCCGCCTGCCAGGCCAGAGAGTGGCTGTGACCGCCTCCGCGAGTCTGGTTCGCCCACCAGGGCCTGTGAAGGCGCGCCGAGTCCGGCAGCGTGAATCCCAGAATGGCCTCGATCTCGGAAAAGGACACTTTCCAGTCCGGTCCCTCGGTGCTGGCCAGATGGCGATAAAGGGGTGAATACTTGCCACGCGCGGCAGCGCGCCTGGCAAGCCGTTCTCTGTGCTGAGCCATGAGCACCATCCTCAGAAAAGTGTGTGATGAGGTCTTGCTTACCTTCTATGGACGAATCGCGGGACGTATCAAGCCGATCTTGCGACAGGATGGTGAAGGTCCGCGAGCGTGCGCCGGACCGCACACAGCGCGCACCCAGCAGGTTCCGATCGAACACTGGCTTCGGAATGTCGATGATCCCCGTGGCGCATCGTCTTCAGGATGTGCTGCACCACCTTGGTCATGTCGCGGCTTGAGATCGTCGTCGAGGGACAGCGCAAGAGGTCATGTGGTTCCCGCCCGACCAGCTCGGTTGATAGAAACGGCCGGGCCACAAGGGGATGCCGGGGATCGTCCGGTACGGGCAATTGCGAGGCTGCTGCGAAGGCAGTCCGCCCTACCACTCCGGCCCTTTCTGGCGTGAGTCCGGGTTGCCGCCTGTGAGATCGCCCAGGAGGTCGCTGACGAAGTCCGTGAAATCGCCGGTCGCGGGAGGCGGCGCGTGATCGACGAGCTTCAGGGCTGGCACCCCTGCGAGGGCTTCCGTCATGTAGGTGGCCCAGATGCGGGCCGGCAGGCCACCGCCGGTCACCTTGCCGGTAGGGCTTCCGTCGTCGTTCCCCACCCAGACGCCTGTGACGTACTGACGGGTGAATCCGATGAACCAGGCATCGCGGAAGTCCTGGCTGGTGCCTGTCTTGCCTCCGGCCGGCCAGGCGATTTGCGCCGCACGGCCTGTGCCGTCTTCCATGACCTTGCCCAGCATCGCCGTCATCGCGGCGTGCACGGCCGGTTCGATGAGGCGGGGTGCGGGCAGGTCGTGTCGCCGGTAGAGGACCTCCCCTGAGGACGTGCGGATTTCCCGGATCACCCACGGCCAGGTAGCCAGTCCCTGGTTGGCCATGGTGCCGTAGGCGCCGGTCAGTTCGAGGAGACTGAGTTCCGTCGTTCCCAGGGCAAGGCTTGGAACCTCCGGCAGTTCCCGGTCGATGCCGAGGCGATGCGCGACCTCGATGACATTCGCGATGCCAACCGTCCAGGCGGTGTCGGCCGCCACCGTGTTGACCGAACCGGCAAAGGCATCGGCGAGCGTCATCATGCCCTCGTAGCCATCGCGGAAGTTTCCCGGACTCCAGCCGTTGATCGTCACCGGGCGGTCCTCGACGCCGGTATCGGGGCGCCAGCCGGCTTCGAGTGCCGCCAGGTAGACGAAGAGCTTGAAGGCCGACCCCGGTTGTCGGTAGGCGTGCACGGCGCGATTGAACTGGGTCTTGCTGTATCCCGAGCCGCCGACCATGGCGACCACGGCGCCATCGGGGTCCATGGAGACGATGGCGCCTTCCCCGGCGGTGGCCGGCCCGCCTTCGGCGAGACCGGAGACGAGCGCCTTGCGGGCTTTCTCCTGGAGCGTCGCATCGATGGTCGTCGAGATGATGAGGTTGCGGGTGGCCACACCGATGTACTCGGATGCCCGTGCGGCCACCCAGTCGGTGGCATAGCGTGCATCCCCGCCGGTGTTGCTGGCGATGGCAAGCACCAGGGGTGTCGCCTTCGCCTCTACGGCCCGGTCTCGGTCGATGAAGCCCGCATCCACCATGCTGTCGATGACAGTGGTGGTCCGCCCGATGGCCCGGCCCGGGTTGTTGAAGGGGTTGTCGCGTGAAGGCGCCTTCAGGAGGCCGGCAATCATGGCGGACTCACCCAGGGACAGCTCTCCTGCCTTCTTGCCGAAGTAGCGGTGCGAAGCGGCGGCGATGCCAAAGGCGCCGGCCCCCAGGTAGACCCGGTTGAGATAGATGGCGAAGATCTCCTCCTTGGTGAACTTGCGTTCCAGCCAGAAGGCGAGCAGCACTTCCTGGATCTTGCGCTTGAGTGAACGCTCCGGTGTCAGGAAGACATTCTTGATGACCTGCTGGGTGATGGTGCTGCCGCCCTGGACCACCTCCCCGGCGCGCAGGTTGGCGATGAGGGCGCGCAGAACGCCGAAGACATCCATGCCGCCGTGGTCGAAGAAGCGGCGATCCTCCACCGCGATGACGGCCGCGACGAGATAAGGCGGCAGGCGGTCGAAGGGAACGATCTCGCCGCGAAAGTCGCCATAGGTCGCGAGAATCCTGTCATTGGAATCAAGAACGGTCACCGAAGGTGTGCGGTCGCTGATGAGGCGATCCGGATCGGGAAGATCAAGGGCGTACCAGCCGACGAGGGCTCCGGCGAGGACGGAGGCCCAGATGGTGGCGATGATCGACCAGCGCGAGACACGAACGATCATGCGCAAGGGCTTGCGTTTCTTCATCTCGGGTCAGGCGCCCGGCTACACGTCCAGGTTGGTCACTTTCAGGGCATTGGACTGGATGAACAGGCGGCGCGGCTCGACGACGTTGCCCATGAGGGTCTCGAAGAGGTCGTTCGCCTCGTTGGCGTCCTTCACGGTGACTCTCAGGAGCGCCCGCGCATCGGGATCGAGAGTGGTTTCCCAGAGCTGATCGGGGTTCATTTCACCCAGGCCCTTGTAGCGCTGGATCGAGGCGCCGCGCTGGGCCAGCTGACGCACCAGCTGGACGAGGTCTCCCGGTCCCCGGACAGGGTGGCGCCGCTCCCGGCGTTCGAGGATGCCCGGCCGTGCATAGAGGTCCTGGAGCGAGGCGGCCATGGCGTCCAGCGCCATCGCTTCCTCGGAGCGCACCAGGCTTGCGGTGATGCGGTGGGTCTCGGTGACGCCGCGAACGGTCCGCTCGAAGACGGCTCCGCCTTCGCCATCGGCGCTGCCGCTCCAGCCGCCGTCGCCGTCGGCCTCGTCGAGACGCTGTGCCACCTCTGCGGCCCGGCGGTCCGCTTCCCCGGCATCGGCCAGATGACGCGGTGACAGGAGTCCGGTGATCGCCGCCCGCTCGGCGATGGCGATCGGCAGATGCCGGCCCAGGGGCTGCAGCAACGTGGCCGCGCGCCGCGCCTGCCTGACCATCTCGTCCAGTTCGGCCCAGGCAATCTGGCGTCCGTCGTGGTGGTGAAACACGCACTCTTCACGGGCGATGCCCAGGAGATGGTCGTCGAAGGCCTGCTCGTCCTTGAGATAGACCTCGCTCGAGCCCCGCTTGACCTTGAAGAGGGGTGGCTGCGCTATGTAGAGGTACCCCGCTTCGATGATCCCGGCCATGTGGCGGAAGAAGAAGGTCAGAAGAAGCGTGCGGATGTGGGCGCCATCAACGTCGGCATCGGTCATGATGACGATCCGGTGGTAGCGGATCTTGTCGATGTCGAAGTCCTCGGCAATCCCGGCTCCCAGGGCCATGATCAGCATCGCAACCTGCTCTGAGGACAGCATCTTGTCGATGCGGGCGCGCTCGACGTTGAGGATCTTGCCCCTGAGCGGAAGGACGGCCTGGTTGGAACGATCCCTTGCCTGCTTGGCGGAGCCGCCTGCGGAATCGCCCTCGACGATGAAGAGTTCCGACTTCTCCGGGTTCTTTTCCTGACAGTCCGCGAGCTTGCCCGGCAGATTGCCGATATCAAGAGCGGTCTTGCGGCGCGTGAGTTCGCGGGCCTTGCGCGCCGCCTCACGCGCTGCTGCGGCTTCGATGCACTTGGAGACAATCGTGCGGGCGTCCGCCGGGTGTTCCTCGAACCATTGTCCGAGGCGGTCATTGACGATCTGCATGATGACCGGATGCACCTCGGAGGAAACCAGCTTGTCCTTGGTTTGCGATGCGAACTTGGGGTCGGGCATCTTGCACGAGACCACCGCGGTCAGTCCTTCGCGCATGTCCTCCCCGGAGATCGACACGCGATCGCGCTTGAACAGTCCGTTGGCCGAGGCATAGGCCTGGACAGTACGGGTCAGCGCATTGCGGAAGCCTGCAAGATGCGTGCCGCCGTCACGCTGCGGAATGTTGTTCGTGAAGCACAGCGTGTTTTCGTGGTAGGCGTCAGTCCACTGCATGGCGACCTCGACAATCACGTCCTCGCGATCGTCGATGAAGCAGATGACGTCGCCGTGAAGACCGGTCTTGTTGCGGTCGAGCCACGTTACGAACGCCCTCAGTCCGCCCTCGTAGAAGAACTCCTGGGCGTGTCGTTCCACGGTACGATGATCCTCGAGACGGATGTGTAAGCCTTGGTTGAGGAACGCCAGTTCACGCAGCCTGTTCTCCAGCACTCCGATATCGAACTCGGTCTTCGAGAAAGTGACGGGCGAGGGTGTGAACGTGACCCTTGTGCCTGTCTTCGTGGTCGATCCCCGGGCCGCCAGAGGCGCGTCGGCGACACCGTCGGCGAAGCACAGGACATGTTCCTCGCTACCGCGCCAGATGATCAGTTCGAGATGGGAGGACAAGGCATTGACCACCGACACGCCCACCCCGTGCAATCCGCCGGAGACCTTGTAGCTGTTGTGGTCGAACTTCCCGCCGGCATGCAGGCGGGTCATGATGACCTCGGCGGCAGACACCCCTTCTTCGGCGTGAATGTCGGTGGGAATGCCGCGCCCGTTGTCTTCAATGGTGACCGACCCACCGGGATTGAGCGTGACCGAGACCGTGTCGCAGTGTCCGGCGAGAGACTCGTCGATGGCGTTGTCGACGACCTCGAAGACCATGTGATGGAGTCCGGTGCCGTCGTCGGTGTCGCCGATGTACATGCCCGGGCGCTTGCGGACCGCATCGAGCCCTTTCAGCACCTTGATGGCATCGGCGCCGTACTCTTCGCCGGCTGTCTGCCTGTCGGAGGCGAACGACTCGTCGTTCATGCCGCAGCCCTCACCTCGAGGCGCCGTGCACTGCCGGCCGCGATGTGGAAAAACAGGGCCTTGCGGTCGAGGGTGTCGAACAGGTCCCGGTCGGTCCCCGTCATCCACGCCTGCAGTCCCAGGTCCAGGATCAGCGCGAGGAGCGACTCGCGGGCCTCGTGGTCGAGATGGGAGATCACGTCATCAAGCAACATGACGGGCGCGCGGTGTCCGGCCGCAAGACGGGCCGACGCCATCAGGATGGCGATGACAAGGGCCTTTTGCTGGCCGGTGGAGCACAAGGTTGCCTCCATGCCGGCTTCCAGGTGATGCACGACGAGGTCCATGCGATGAGGTCCCTCGCCCGTCATGCCCTGTTCCGTGTCACGCCTCCGGGCCGCCTCGAGATGCTCTCGGAACCTGGCCTCGACATCGACGGCCGGCATGTCGGTGATCCAGGTCTCGACGAGGCCGGCGAGGTCGAGGGTGGCGCCGGGAAAGGGCGCGGTTCCCGCCGCGAGGACCGGCGCCAGGAGGTCACGGAACTCGCGTCGGGCGGCGGCAACGGCAACGCCGGTTTCGGCCATGGTGCCCTCGAGTGCGGCCAGCCACGCGGTGTCGCGGCTCATCTCGCGCAACAGGCGCAGACGCTCGCGCATGGCGCGTTCGTAGGCGCCGATGCGGCGGGCATGCAGCGGATCATGGACGCACACCATGCGGTCGAAGAAACGGCGGCGGTGTTGCGCCGGTTCGCGGAAGAGGCCGTCCATGGACGGGGTCAGCCACATCAGCGACACGATCCTGGCGAGCGGCGCCTGGCCCCTGCAGGTCTCACCGTCCACCCGGACCAGCCTGCCTTTCGTGTCGTCATCTCCGGGTGCGCCGGTACCGACCCGCGTGGTCGCATGGCCGGTGGTGACGTCGGCCACCACGGACCACGTCCCCGGGCCGCCGCGGCGCGGGAGGTCGGCCAGCCTGGCGCCAAGAAGCCCACGGCCTGGCGCCAGCAAGGACGCTGCTTCGAGGAGATTGGTCTTTCCCGAACCGTTGGCACCGGTCAGCACCACCGGAAGAGGGCCGGCCTCGAGGTCGAGATGCTCCCACGAGCGGAAATCCCGCAACCTGAGACGCCTGATGAAGGGATCGCTCCTGACGGCAGTAGGTCTTGTCACCGTCGCCGTGCCTAGACCCTGAGCGGCATCAGGACATAGAGAGTCCGGTTGTCGTCGGCATCACGCACGATGGCCGGCGAGGAGTCGCGGGACATGATGACCAGCATGACATCGCCATCGAAATTCTTTGCCATTTCAGAGATATAACGTGCGTTGAAGCCGATGGTCATGGGTGTTCCCTCGTACTCGACCTCAAGCTCCTCCTCTCCGGTGACGCCTTCGAGATTGCTGGCGGACACCAGCAGGCGGCCGGTCGAGATGTCCAGCTTGACGGGCCGTCCCTTGTCCGTGGTCGTGATCACGGACATGCGGTCGGTCGCCCTCACGAACGTGTCCTTCGAGACCTTCATGAGCCTGTCGTTGTCGTCGGGAATCACCTTTTCATAGTTCGGGTAGGTGCCGTCGATGAGCTTGGACGTCATCTGGATGGCACCGGACCGGAAGCTCAACTTGCGTTCCGCCACCTCGATGTGAATGTCCTCATCGGCGGTGTCGATCAGGCTGCGCAGCACATGGATGGTCTTGTTGGGGACAATGATCCCCGGCATGCCGTCGGCGCCTTCGGGTTGCTCGGTATCCACCCTGGCAAGCCGGTGGCCGTCCGTGGCGACGGCGCGCAGCACAGGGCCGCCGTCTCCTGTCGTTGCGTGGAAGAAAACTCCTTGCAGATTCTCCCGGGCGCCCTCCACGAGTGCAGCAAAGTGAGTGCGGTCAAGAAGACGCCGCAGTTCCGTTGCCGGCAACGAGAATCCGTGGCTGAAGGCCGTTGCCGTCATCAGGGGGAAATCCTCGGGCGGCAGGCAGGCGAACTCGAACTGCGTCGGTCCGCAAAGGATCGACAGGCGTCCGCTCACCTGGTCGCGTTCGAGTGCCACCTGGGCCCCGTCGGGGAGGGTGCGGCAAATGTTCTGGAGCAGGAACGCCGATGCCGTCGTGGTCCCGGGTGCGGTGACGTCGGCAGCGAGGTTCTGCACCACCTCAAGGTCCATGTCCGTGGCGGTGAGGCGGAGGTTCTGCTCGTCCGCATCGAGTCTGACGTTGGCGAGAACCGGGATGGTGCTGCGCCGTTCGACAACGCTGTTTGCGTGTGTGAGTGCCGTCATCAGGGCGCTACGTTCAACGACAAGTTTCATGGACCAGCATCCCTGGCAGTGAATGCCGGTCAGGGCGCGCCCCGCCGGCTGGCATGTCACGCCAATCTAGCAGGAAGCGGCATGCATGTGCCACACCATAGCGGCTCAGCGTTGAGGCTGGCCGAGCAGATGCTCGAGAGTTTCGACATCCTCGGCCAGGGCCGGATCCTTCGCCTTGAGTTCCTCGATCTTGCGCACGCCGTGCATCACCGTCGTATGGTCTCGGCCGCCGAACCGGCGGCCGATTTCAGGCAGGCTGCGGTTGGTCAGACGCTTGACGAGGTACATGGCAACCTGACGCGGTCTGGCGATGGCCCGCTCCTTGCGGCTCGACAGCATGTCCGCCAGACGCAGGTTGAAGTGGTCCGCCACCATCTTCTGGATCTCCTCCACCGTCACCCGCCGTTCCTGGGCGCGCAACAGGTCGCGCAGAAGCTCGCGGGTCGAATCGAGGGTGACCGGCTGCCCCACCATATGAACATGGGCCACAACCCGGTTGAGAGCTCCCTCGAGTTCGCGGACGTTGGAGGTGATGGTGGTGGCAAGAAACTCCAGCACAGCCGTCGGCACCACGTCTTCGGGGTTGGTGCCGGGCCGCTTTTCGCCGATGCTGTGAACCAGCTTGTTTTTCAGGATGTCGAGGCGCAGGGCGTAGTCTGCCGGACGGAGCAGGGCCACGACGCCGCCGTTGAGGCGGGACCGCAGTCGCTCGTCGATTCCCTCGAGATTCGACGGCGCCCGGTCAGCGGTGATCACGATTTGCCGGTTGAGGTCGGCAAGGGCATTGAAGGTGTGAAGGAACTCTTCCTGGGTGGATGCCTTGTCGGCGATGAACTGGATGTCGTCGATCATCAGGACATCCACCGACCTGAACTCGTTCTTGAACGCCATTGTGTCCTTGAAGCGAAGGGCGTGCACGAAGCGCGTCATGAACTTCTCGGCTGACATGAAGAGACCCTGGCGTTCCGGCCGTTGCGTACGGATCCGCCAGGCGATGGCATTCATCAGGTGGGTCTTGCCCAGTCCGACGCTGCCGTAGAGATACAGCGGGTTGTAGGACACCCGGTTGCTGTCAGCGACGTCCATGGCGGCCCGGTGGGCGAAGTGATTGGTCTCGCCGATCACGAAGTTCTCGAACGTGAACCGCGGATTGAGCTGGGTGGCGGCGCCGGCCACGTCCCTGGAAACCCGTGCCAGGCCGTCAACGGTGCCGAGACGGCGCTGGAGGGGACGAACCTCCCGGGTCTTGGGACGGCGCTCGGGAACTCCGACGGTGATGGCGATGTCGGTGATCTCATCGCTTTCGCCACACCACAGGTCACGCAGGCGCTCGCCGCAACGCGACATGACCCATCTCTTCATGTTGTCTCCCGGTACCCGCAGAACGACCTTGGTTCCCGACACACCGTCGAGAGTGAGTGGCCGCAGCCATGTCCTGAAAGCCGCCTCTCCAAGCTCTGCCCTCAACCGCGAGCGCACACGCTTCCACTGGTCCTCGACGAGGGCCGTGCGCTTGAGCGGCCTGGCCGCCATCAACCTGCCCTCCGGGCTGACCCATGCAGGCCTTGGCGGATACAACATTGTGATATTGTGAGACTTTATTATGGCGCCCATCGATTCAGTGCTCCCCGGCTCTCCCCGAAATGTGTTCCCGGTTGTTTGTGGTTCCCGGTGTTTTGCCTCGCTCCCTCACCCAAGGATCGGCTCGCAATCCGGCCTTCAAACTAGAGCGGGCATTGACGGACAACAACACAGCGCAACCGCCAATCCGCCGGCAGCAGAGGCCGGAGCTGTTGACGGCTGCTGTATGAATCGGGGAAAGGTTGCCTTCCCGTTGTCGCGGAAAGGGGAGCCGATTACGCCAGATTGGGCAGCGCGAGGCTGCCGGTCACTACATCTTGGCGATACGCCTGGAGAGTCGCGAAACCTTCCGTGATGCTGCGTTGCGATGGATAACTCCGAGCCTGGCCCCTCGCGCCAACTCGGACTCGGCCTGCCGCAGCATGGTGGCCGCCGCGTCCTTCTCGCCGGCGGCAATCGCCGTCTCCACCTTGACCACGAACGTGCGCATGCGGCTCATCCGCTGGCGGTTTACCGCGGTTTTGCGGGCTGTCTGGCGTACTCTCTTGCGGGCCTGAAGGCTGTTGGCCATGTCGCTTGTCCACTCACGGAAAGGCGGCTTATACCTGTGGCCGCAGGGGCCGTCAATTCAGGAAATCTGCGGAGTCACGCTCCCTTGCGGTGTGGTCGGGGCCAATTGCGAAACCAAACACTTTGCGAATCGGCCGACTCGAGTCGCGATCAGCGCTGACAGTGGCCGCAAAGATACGTCGATCGTCCCGACTGGACGATCCGCCGGATGATGCCGGCGCATCCGGCGGTCGGACACGGATCGTTCTCGCGGCCATAGACGCGGAAGTCGTGCTGGAAATAACCGGGCTCGCCCGACGTCCGGACATGATCCCTGAGCGACGAGCCCCCGGCGGCGATGGCACGGTGAAGGACATCGCCCAGTGCATCGGCGAGTGCCGCCGCCCGGCCGGGGCCGATGTGGGCTGCCAGGCGGCGAGGCGAGATACGCGCCTGGTGAAGGGATTCCGAGGCATAGATGTTGCCGACGCCGCCGACAATCTCCTGATTGAGAAGCGCCGCCTTGACCGGTGTCCGGCGCCCGGCGAGACGGGCGAGAAAAGAACCTGTTGTGAATGAGTTGTCGAGGGGGTCGGGGGCCAGGTGGCGGAGCAGGGGATGATCGTTCTCGGCGGTTCCGGCAACCAGGGTCATGAGGCCGAAGCGGCGCTGGTCGTTGAAGACGACCTCGTTGCCGTCCTCCAGCGTGAACACGACGTGGTCGTGAGGCCCGGGAAGGGAACCGGTGCGGCACCGGACGAGAAAGTTCCCCGACATGCCGAGATGACAGATCACCACCTCTGCGTCGTCGAGATCGACCAGGAGATACTTCGCCCGGCGCCGCAACCCCGTGACCCGACGTCCCGCAAGGCGCCTGGCAAAGTCGGGGGGAAACGGGATCCTGAGATCCGGCCGGCGCACCTCGACATCGACGATGCGCTGGCCGCGGAGAACGGGCTCGAGACCCCGGCGGACCGTTTCGACTTCAGGAAGTTCCGGCATGAAGGCTGCCAGTGGCCATATCGGACAATTGTGACAAGTTCATGACAAGTGCACAATAAACCGATCACCGTCGGCCCGGCGCCCACCATAGCCCGATTGCCATGGTGACGTCTCCCAGGGATCGGGCAACGACAACCTGTGCTACAAGGGGCCATGATCACGGACGACTATCAGGACCATGCCGGCCGGTTCGGCGAGGAGCGTGTCGGTGAAGCCCGCAAGGAGGCCATGGTCGGTGCCGTCTTCGGCGAGGTCGCGGAATCCTACGACCTGATGAACGATCTCATGTCCGCAGGAGTGCATCGCCTGTGGAAACGCGAGATGGTGACGCTGATGGCCCGCGATCTTTCCCGCGGTCGCATCATCGACGTCGCCGGCGGCACAGGCGACGTCGCCTTCGCCCTGGCGCGCCGCGGGTTCCAGGTGGACGTCGTCGACATCAACAGGTCCATGATCGATGTCTCGCGATCACGCCGCCGGAGAGGGATTCCCGACGGATCGCTGACCTTCGTGTGCGGTCGCGCCGAGGCGCTGCCCTATCGCGACGGTTCGCTGGACGGCTGCACCAATGCCTTCGGCATCCGCAATGTCACGCACATTGACCGGGCTCTCGCCGAGGCCTTCCGTGTCCTGAGACCCGGAGGCCGGTTCCTGTGCCTCGAGTTCGGCCGTCCGGCGCGACCCATCGCCGGCCTCTACCAGCGTGCCTCGCGAAACGTGATTCCGCGCCTCGGCGCCCTCGTTGCCGGCAGCGCCGGATCCTACCGCTATCTCGTGGAAAGCATCGCCCGCTTTCCCGACCAGCACCGCTTTGCCGCCATGGTCCGCGAGGCCGGTTTCAGCCATGTGGCGACGCGCAACCTCTCGGGCGGGATCGCCGCGTTGACGACGGCCTGGCGCCTGTAGCGGCCGTGCGGCGGGCGGTTCTCCAGAACACGACAACAGGCGTATAGTGGGGACAGACAAGGGAACCTCGACGATGCTTGACAGCAGGAGTGTCCTTCTCGTCATCTCGGGCGGTATTGCCGCCTGCAAGTCTCTCGATCTCATCCGCCAGCTGCGCGCGGAAGGGGCCCGCGTACGGTGTGTTCTCACGCCGGCCGCTCTCGAGTTCGTGACACCCCTTGCCGTGGCGTCACTCTCCGACGAGCCGGTTTTCCAGGACCTCTTCACGCCGACCGGTGACACCGGGATGGACCATATACGCCTGTCGCGGGAGGCTGACCTCGTGGTGGTGGCGCCGGCGACGGCCGATATCATGGGCCGCATGGCAGGGGGTCTGGCGGACGACCTGGCGACGGCGATCCTGCTTGCCACCGACAAGCCGGTGCTTGCGGCGCCGTCCATGAACACGCGCATGTGGGAGAATCCCGCCGTCAGGCGCAATGTGGCCCGGCTCATCGCCGACGGCGTCACCATGGTGGGGCCGGAAGCAGGGGATCTCGCGTGCGGCGAAACCGGACCGGGGCGCATGAGCGAACCGGATGCCATCGTCGATGCGATCGCCGCCCTCCTCGGGCGGAGCGACACCGGACCGCTCAGCGGCCGCCACGTCCTCGTCACGAGCGGCCCGACACACGAACCGGTTGACCCGGTCCGCTATGTCGGCAACCGCAGTTCCGGCAAGCAGGGACATGCGGTGGCGACAGCCTGTGTCGACCTTGGCGCGCGCGTGACCCTGGTGTCGGGGCCCGTGGCCCTTGCCGATCCGCCGGGGACCGATGTTGTCCATGTCGAGACCGCCTGCGACATGCTGCATGCCTGCCTCGATGCCCTGCCTGCCGATGCCGCGGTGTGCGCCGCCGCGGTCGCCGACTGGCGGGTGGCCGAACCCCGTTCCGTCAAGTGGAAGAAGGATGCCGGAGGAACGCCGGTTCTCGAACTCGTCGAGAACCCCGACATCCTTGCCACCATCGCGTCTTCGGGGAACAGCCGGCCGGACCTCGTCATAGGCTTTGCCGCCGAGACCGGTGATGTGCTCGTTGAAGCGTCGAAGAAGCGCGCCGCCAAGATGTGCGACTGGATCGTCGCCAACGATGTCAGCCCGGGAACCGATACCTTTGGCGGTGACAACAACGTCATCCACCTGGTGGGTCCTCAGGGCGCGGAAGCGTGGCCCCGCATGGCCAAGGCGGAGGTCGCGCGGCGGCTGGCCGGAAGAATTGCGGATCACTTCAACCCATGACGGAGCTCTGTCCCCGGGACTCACCTTCATGCGGGCGCCTTCGCCGACGGTCATTCCAACCCGCGGCGGCGTCCTGCGGGACCGGGGTATCCGTGCGCTGATCCATGGACCTTTCCGACTTCACCGAAGAGCAGCTTCACCGCTACGCCCGGCACATCGTCATGCCGGAGGTCGGCGGCGGCGGGCAGATCAGATTGCTCAATTCGCGGGTGCTCGTCGTCGGAGCGGGTGGTCTCGGGGCGCCCCTTCTCATGTACCTGGCAGCCGCCGGCGTCGGTACGCTGGGCGTGATCGACGGCGACCGGGTCGATCTGTCGAACCTGCAGCGCCAGATCATTCACACGACCCCGCGGATCGGCAGATGGAAGACCGAAAGCGCGCGCAGCACCATCGCCGCCATCAATCCCGGCGTCGAGGTTCGCTGTCACACGGAACGTCTCGACCATCTCAATGCGCTGACCATTCTTGCCGACTACGATCTGGTGTGCGACGGCTCGGACAACTTCCCGACACGCTACCTTGTCAACGATGCCTGTCATCTGGCGGCAAAGCCCCTGGTGAGTGCCGCCATGATGCGATTCGATGGCCAGCTGACGACCTTTCCTGCCGACGGCCCATGCTACCGGTGCCTGTTTCCCGAAGCGCCGCCCGACGGTCTCGTGCCGTCCTGCTCCGAGGCCGGAATACTGGGCGCCATTGCCGGTGTGATGGGAACGTTGCAGGCCGCCGAGGCCATCAAGGAACTGCTCGAACTCGGCGACCGCCTCGCCGGCACGCTGCTGATCTACGACGCCCTGGCCGCCTCCTTTCACCGGGTCGCCTACGAACGCGACCCGGGCTGTGCGTTGTGCGGCGAGGCGCCAGGCATCGTCGATCTTTCGCCCCACGCCAGCCGGACGTGTTCGTGAACACCTACAGCTACCTCAACGACGGGGCCCTGATCTACGCCAGGTCGCGATCGATCATCGAGGCTGAAACCGGGTTGTCGATGGTGCCGGAGGCCCTGCGCGAGGTCGCGCTGAGACTCATTCACAGTTGTGGCATGACCGACGTGGTCAAGGACCTCGATGCCTCGCCCGGGGCGGTGGCTGCCGGCCGCCGGGCCCTTGCCTGCGGGGCGCCGGTGCTTTGCGATGTCGACATGACGGCGAAGGGAATCATCACCCGGTTGCTGCCGGCGCAGAACCGCGTCGTGTGTACGGTCCACACCTCCCGGGTGCGGCAACATGCGAAGCGTTCCGCCACCACGCGATCATGGGCGGCGGCGGATCTCTGGGGCGGAATGCTCGAGGAAGCCGTGGTGGCCATCGGCAATGCGCCCACCGCACTCTACCGCGTTCTCGAGAAGGCGCCGGATGTCCGCCCGGCCCTGATCATCGGCATGCCCGTCGGATTTGTCGGTGCGGTGGAGGCGAAATCTGCCCTGGCGGAAAGCGGTCTCGACTACATTACGGTTCACGGTCGCCGGGGCGGCAGCGCCATGGCAGCGGCGGCGGTGAATGCGCTTTGCGGGACCCTCTAGGTGGTGCCCTGGCTTGCCGTCGTCGGGCTCGGCGAGGATGGACCGGATGGTCTGCCCGACTCCGCACGGACACTGATTGACGGCGCCGAGGTGCTGGTGGGTGGCCGCCGTCACCTCGCCATGGTCGATGCAGGCGGCAGACCCGCACTCGCCTGGGAATCGCCCCTTTCGCGGACGGTGGAGGCGATTGCTGCCCACGAGGGACGCCGGGTCTGTGTCCTGGCGACAGGGGATCCCATGCACTATGGCATCGGTGTCACGCTGGCGCGCCGATTCGGCAGGGAGGCTCTCGTGGTGCTGCCGGCGCCGTCGGCCTTTTCCCTCGCCTGTGCCCGCCTTGCCTGGCCGCTGGCCGAGACTGTCCAGCTCACGCTGCACGGGCGGCCGCCGGAACTCGTGCGCGCCCACCTCGCGCCGGGCCAGAAGATGCTGATCCTTTCCCACGATGCGACAACGCCGCCGACCGTCTGCCGCCTGCTCTGCGAGGCGGGTTACGGTGCAAGCGAGGTCCACGTCCTCTGTCACCTGGGCGGCACCAGGGAGCGCGTACTGAGCGGCACCGCCGGGTCCCTGGTCGATTGTCATGCAGACGATCTCAACACCCTGGCGATCGAGCCGAAGGCCGATGCCGGGGTGTCGCCGCTTCCCCGCACTCCTGGGCTTCCCGACAGCGCCTTCCGCAATGACGGCCAGCTGACCCGGCGCGAAGTGAGAGCGGCGACACTGGCAGCCCTCATGCCCCTTGGTGGACAGCGGCTGTGGGATGTCGGCGCCGGTTGCGGGTCCATCGCCATTGAGTGGATGCGGGCAGCCGGGCAGGCCACGGCGATCGCCATCGAGCGCGATCCGGCGCGATCGGCCATCATTGCCGAGAATGCCGCGACCCTGGGTGTACCCGGAATCGGCATCGTCACGGGCTCCGCGCCAGCTGCTCTGGCGCAACTCGAGACGCCCGACGCGGTGTTTATCGGCGGAGGCCTTGCCGGCGGCACCATTGCCGGACCCTGCTGGGAGGCGCTGCCCCGGGGAGGACGCCTGGTCGCCAACGCGGTGACCGTGGAGAGTGAACAGGTGCTGGCCACCCTCCACCGGGATCTGGGAGGCGACCTGGTGCGGATTGCCGTCTCGCATGTCCGGCCGGTGGGCGGGTTCTCGGGCTGGAAGCCGGCGATGCCGGTGACGCAGTGGCGTGTCATCAAGCCATGACTGAAGGGATTCTCTATGGCCTTGGCGTGGGCCCGGGCGATCCCGAACTCGTCACCCTGAAGGCGTACCGCATTCTCGGCGAGGTTCCCGTCATCGCCTGGCCTGCTCCGCAGTCAGGAGAAAGCCTGGCCCGCTCGATCATCGCCCCGTGGCTGCGTGGTGACCGGGAGGAAATCGCCATTCGCATGCCGCTCGACGCCAACAGGTTTCCGGCCGAAGAGGTCTATAGCCGCGCGGTCGACGCCATCAGCCGCCATCTCGACGCCGGCCGGGATGTCGCCGTCATCTGCGAGGGCGATCCGTTCTTCTACGGAAGTTTCATGTATCTCTTTGCCCGTGTGGCAGACCGCTACCAGGTCGAAGTGGTGCCTGGCGTTTCCTCCCTCATGGCCTGTCCGGCCGCCGCCGGCGTGCCGCTGGCGGCTCGCAACGATGCGCTGCTGGTGTGTCCGGGCACTCTCAGCGATGCGGCGATGACGGAGCGTCTTGCCTTTGCCGACTCTGTCGCCATCATCAAGGTGGGCCGCCACCTGGCAAGGATCAGGCGCGTTCTCGATGCGGCAGGCCTGCTCGGCCACGCCTGGTACGTGGCCCATGCCACCATGGGTCATCAGGTCGTGATGCCCCTTGCGGGCGTCACCGACGCCACCGGACCCTACTTTTCCATGATCCTTGTTCATCGCCGCGGCGAGGCATGGCGATGACCCTTCCCGCCGGGACCGTGGTGATCTGCCTTGCCGCCTCGGGGTTGCCGATGGCGAGACGGATCGCCGAAAGCCTGCCGGGCGCCCGTGTGCACGGCCTCGCGCACCGGGTGGAGGACGCCGACGTCACGTTCACGGCGACAGTGGATCATGTGGCGGAACTCTTCGCGGCCGGCGTCCCCGTCATCGGTCTGTGCGCCACCGGCATCCTGATTCGCGCCGTGGCGCCCCTTGTCGCTGACAAGACGAACGAACCCCCCTTGCTGGCCGTGACCGAGGACGGAACATCGATCATCCCGCTTCTCGGTGGCCACCGGGGGGCCAACCGCCTGGCGCGCCACTGCGCCGCGGTGACGGGCGGCCACGCGGTCACGACAACGCTGGGCGACGTGCGATTCCCGCGCGCCCTCGACGAGATGCCGCGAGGCTGGCGCCTTGCCGCGACCTCCCGCACGGCGCCGGTGATGGCCGCTGTGGCTGCCGGCGAGACTGTCCGCCTCAGCGTCGAGGCGGGCGACGCGACTTGGCTCGAGGAGACAGGCCTTGAATCCTCCGGCGACGGGCGTCTCGAGGTGTGCGTGACCGACCGCAGTGACCGGTCGGCCGATCTCGTGTTGCATCCCCCTGTGCTGGCCGTCGGCGCCGGCTGCGAACGCGGCTGCGACGCCGGGGAGCTGGTGTCGCTGGTGCTCGAGACACTGGGGGCAGCGGGCCTGGCGCAACAGGCAGTCGCCTGTGTCGCCAGCCTGGACATCAAGTCCGATGAACCGGCGATGCTGACCCTTGCCGAACACCTCGACGTGCCGCTGGTGGTCTTCCCGGCCGAACGTCTCGAGGAGGAATTGCCGCGTCTTTGTCATCCGTCGGACATTGTCCATGCCGTCACCGGTTGCCATGGCGTGGCGGAGGGTGCGGCCCTGGCAGTGGCCGGTGACGCGGGCGATCTCGTGGTGGCAAAGACCAGGTCGCGCCGGGCCACCTGCGCCGTTGCCCGGGCGCCGGACGCCATAGACGCCGAGGCCGTTGGCACCAGGCCCGGCCATCTCGCCATTGTCGGCCTCGGGCCCGGTGCGGAGCACTTGAGGACGCTGCAGGCAAGCCGGGCGATCGGCGAAGCCAGCGACGTGGTCGGCTATCGCGCCTACCTCGACCTCATACCCGCCCTGGTGCGCTCCAGAACCTGCCATGCCTTTGACCTCGGCGAGGAGACCGGGCGCTGCCGGCATGCCCTCGACCTTGCCGCCGCCGGCAGGAAGGTCGTCCTTGTCAGCTCCGGGGACCCGGGCATCTACGCCATGGCAAGCCTGGTTCACGAACTGATCGACGGCTCCACCCGGTGGCGCGGTGTCGGGATCAGCGTCATCCCCGGTGTTTCCGCGGTCCAGCTTGCGGCAGCCGAGTCCGGAGCCCCCATTGGCCACGATTTCTGCGCCATCTCGCTTTCGGATCTCCTGACACCGCGTGACACCGTGCTCGCCCGCGTGCGCGCGGCCGCCGAGGGAGATTTTGTCGTGGCCTTCTACAACCCGGTGTCCGGACGCCGGCGTCTTCTCCTCGGCCTCGCCCGGGACATTCTCCTTGAGCATCGCGATCCCGCCACGCCGGTGGTCATCGGCCGGCTGCTGGGACGCGAGGGGCATTCTCTCGCTCACACGACACTGGACTCGCTGGATGCCGGCGCAGTCGACATGCTGAGCCTCGTCATCGTCGGCTCGTCGCAGACCAGGCGCTACCGCCACCGTGGGCGCACCGTGGTCTATACGCCGCGCGGCTACGCCGCGTCATGACCGTTCACTTCATCGGCGCCGGGCCGGGTGCGGCCGATCTCGTGACGGTGCGTGGCCGCAGACTGATCCGTTCATCGCCGCTCGTGCTTTACGCCGGTTCCCTGGTACCCCGCGAACTCGTTGCCGAAGCGGCTGCCGGTGCGCGCGTTGTCGACACCGCACCTCTTCATCTCGACGAGATCATCGATCTCATGGCCGGGGCCAGCCACGCCGGTGACGATGTCGCCCGCCTGCAGTCCGGCGACCCCTCTCTCTACGGCGCCATCGCCGAGCAGATACGCCGCCTCGACGCTCTCGGAATCGCCTGGGACATCACGCCGGGCGTTCCCTCGTTTGCCGCCGCCGCCGCCGCCATCGGCCGGGAACTCACCCTGCCGGAGGTCTCGCAGACGGTCATCCTCACGCGGACCGCCGTGCGGGCGAGCGCCATGCCGGAAGGCGAGAACCTGGCCGACCTGGCCCGCACCGGCGCCACCCTCGCGATCCATCTCTCCGTCAACAACCTCGCGCGCGTTGTGCGCACGCTGGTTCTGCCCGGTGATCGTCGCCTATCGCGTCGGCTGGCCCGACGAGCTGCTGATCCACGGCACGCTCGATGACATCGTTGTGACGGGACAGGGACCTCAGGCGCGGCTCTGCAGCCGGGTCCTCCGGGGAGGCCCGGATCACGCGAACGGCGCTCATTCTCGTCGGGCGCGTCCTCGACGGGACGGATTTCCGTTCAAGCATGCTCTACGACGAGACCCACCACCACGTGCTGCGGCCCCGGCGCTGAACAATGTTGCTGTTTCGAACTCCGGCGCGCTCGCCTGTCCGACGTCATGAGCCCCCATTGGTGTCGATCCAGGGAGGTAACCCGTCCTTACGGTCCGATTTCCGGTCCATGGGGCACGGTACAGCCCAGATTGGCAAACCACGCGAGACCTGCACATTCGACATCGGTTTCGCTGATTCTGACCATCACGCCGCGGCTCTACCTGTTCCCAGAATGAATCTTGCGCGTTCGCGGCGAAGCATCTCGTACGGGGTCATGCAGCGCAGGCCGAGGCCGATGCAGGCGTTCGGAATCTTTATCTTGCTGGCGGTGTCTGCGGGAACTTCGTGCGTGACGACGATGCACTCGTGCACACCCCCAATCACGCCGATTGATCAACCAATCCAGCGAGTCACTTGAGGGTCGATGAAGTTCCGGCTAGGGCATGGGCGACCAGCCAGTAGTCGGCAATCTGCAGGAAGGTTGCGACGGCAGTCGGTTGGTATCCATAGCCGCTCGCCCAATCGCTCACGGTGCGGAGCGCCGGCAAAATCGAGTCATCCAGCGGCAGAAAGAAACCGTCGCCCCGATCTGCAGCCCACTCGGCCAGTTCGTCCCCTCCGGCCTGAAGTTCGTCGGCAACCTTCTCGATGCTCGCGACCTTGCCCGCGCGATTTTGCTCAACCAGCCAGTCCCAGAAGGCGGGACAGAAATCAAAGCCGTAGTGCAGATTCTTGGCCTGGATGAAGACGTTCGAATCGACGAGGTAGGTTGTCATCCCATCACCCCGGCTTCGCGCCCGAGATTGTTGAAGGTCTCAGTCTTCTTGACCCCTAACATCCGGAACGCGTCCCGATACAGCGTCTGGCCCTCGAGTGTGCTCACCACCAGTGCGCGTGCGAACCGTCGCCCGACACGCGCGACCGTTGTACGATAGAAATTGCCGCCGTCGTTGCCCGTCTGGACCTGCGTGCTCAGACGCACGTTTTCTTGCGTCCAGGCCGAGTCAAAGCGCTCGCGAGTCAGCCATCCCGCATCGAGCAGGCGGCGCAGAATGACCAGTGTGCTGACCTTGAAAATGCGCGCCAGCCGGAGCAGAGACTCGTCCAGGGGCTCGTTTCGTCGCAAGTCGGATTGCAGAACACTCAGTGGCACCAGAAGTTCGGCCGCTACCGCGTTGCACCACACCTCCTCACGGCAGAACCCCGAACCTGGCGCGGCTCCGAGATTCGACAGTGCGGAGGCGCCAAGCCAGACATGCGCCAGTTCGTGTGCGAGCGTGAACATCTGCGCCGCTTTGGTATCCTTGCCGTTGACGAAGATCAGCGGCGCGAGTGGATCGCATAGCGCGAAACCACGGAACTCGGCGGGGTCGAGAGGGCGGCTGGTGTTGCTCATCACGATACCGCTCACCATGACGAGAATGCCGGCCTCGTCGGCCTGGCGGATGAACAGACGAAGAGCATCGGCCCAGGTCTGACACTCCCGGCGGGTGTCGAGATCGAAGCTCAAAGCCTCCCGCATCCGCGTGGCGACGGTTTCCGGAGACATGCCTATGGAGGCACTGCCGACGAAGCCGAGATCCGGATTGCCAGCAACGCGGGCGAAATTCCGATACCAACTCTGCCGTTCCTGGCAAGTGTAGATCGTGTCCAGCAGATTCGGGCTGGGTCGCGTGATCGTGCGTCCTGCGAAGGTTCGGAAGTCCGGAATCGGAATGGTCTCCTCGGGCGGCTTCGAGAGGAACAGATAGCCGACTGGCACATGGAGATTTCGTGCCAGGGCTTCAGCCTGTTTCAAGGTGGGCTGAGTCTGGCCATCCTCCCACTCCGACAGTCTCTTGAACTTCGTCGCCAGATCTTCCTGTGTGACACCGGCACGCTCACGCGCCCAACGCAAGATCTCCGGACTTACGGGAGCAAGCGTCATTCTGTTGCCTCCGAACCGTAGTCCGAGGCTGCCTTGGCCACCTGTTCCGATTGCCATTCGCCATAAGACACACTCGATCCCTCGACTTTCCAGGATGTGCGTCCGTTGTCGGGCCGTCCGAGAACAACGGCAGACGCTGCACTTGGGCTCCCAAACACGACCTCCTCGGCAAAGCGCAGAAAATCGCCTTCCCCTGCGACGAGTTTGCCCGACTTGGCAAGTTGCGCATGAAGTCTTGCGTAACTGTGGTTAGTCTTGCTCATCCAAGCGACGACCGCTGTAGAGCCTTCCAGCACCACGAATTCGCCGCCGACTTCGCGCGCCTTGGCTTCAATTCCATGCTTCTTACTGGACAACCAGAAGGTGGGAGCATGATTGCTGTCTGTCGGGGAGATGACAGTTTCCGAATCCGTTTGGGAAGCAGGCTTGTGTTGCCGCAGAAAGTCGAAGCCAAGAACAGGCAAGATAAGCCTGAGCTGTTCAATGAAGAACTCCATGTCGGATTCGTCGGCTTCGGGTAGCCCGGGTGTTGGCGGTGCTGTCCCGTTCACGACATTGGCGTTGCCGGAAGCGTTTGCGATGGCAATCAGACGCGCTTCCAGATAGCGCGCATGCGCCTTCGTTATGTTCTGATCCTTGCTAGTGACCACACAGGTGCGTTCCCAGAAGTCCTTTCCCTCATCCTTGTTGTGCTGCACGAGCCGTTTGCGGACGACATCGCTCTCGCCTATGTAGACCAGGAGCATTCCGGAGCCCTCTGGATCGGGTCCGGTGAGAAAGTAGACACCGGTGCGCTCAAGTTCTGCGCGCTTCAGGAAGGCCGGCAGCCCGCTTCGGGATCCGGTGAGAACATGGCCCGTCCAGTTCATGATCTCCGCCGTGGTGAGCCCCGCAGCGGCACCTTCTGCGAGGAAAAGTCGAACCGTCTTTCCGAGCAATGGATTTGTCATGGCCTCAATCGTCTACCCTTGCGCAACAGGACAGGTCTTCCGCGTCCGCACGCAGCAGCGTTGGCCGCACCTTGGTATCAATCCGCGGCCCGACGGATGTTGCGTCTTCCGATTCATTATACCTGCCCAGCGAGTCGATGGATCGGAACCGCCCATCAGGAGCACGGAATCTCCAGTTTTCGTATCACACACTCTCGCAACCCCGCCGTCATGGACTCATCGAACCTCTTGAGGCTGGGAAATGACCACCCGGCGACTGCGCGCATCTAGACCCCGTTCCGTGCAGCCGCTCATTTCGATGGTGCTTGCAATTGTGGAGCATCCCAAAACCCTCCAGGAGATACGCATCATTTTGGGCATTGCAGGCGTCGCCTTCGCGTTGGCTGTAGCTCCCGTTGACTTGCATCCTGCCGCCGCATCCAGACAAGCGGCAGAGTATGGTGTTCCCGGTTTTCTCGCCATCGCAGTGTTCGGGCCACGTATTCGGGCGATGCGAATCTGTTCCAGGGACGCAGGAGAAAGGCTCAGTTATCCCAGCGGCGGTGGAGCCACAGCCACTGCTCGGGGTATTCGCGGATCCAGTCTTCGTAGGTGGCGTTGATCGCCCGCAGCATGGCGTGAACGTCCTTTTCCGGGTCTCCGGTCCTGTCGATTTCCAGGGGCTGGAAGAGGTGCACGTGAAAGCGTGCCCTGGGCTTGCGCAGGACGCGGATGGGAATGAGCGGGATGTCGTGCCGGAGCGCCAGTTCGGCAAGGGCCGGAGCGGTCTTCGCCTCCCGGCCGAAGAAGGGGACCGCGACCCCTTGCGAGTACTTCTGGTCGGCGAGGACGGCGATGGCGCCCTTGCGGCGTATGCCCTTCAACACCATCTGGGAGCCCTTGCGTCCCTTCGGCGCCCATGTGCCGCCGCATTGGAGCCGGCACGCCTGGATCAGGCGCTCGGCCAGCGGATTGTTCGCCTGGCGGTAGATGACGGTGACGTCGATGTCCTTCTGGGTGGCGAGCAGGGTGCCGAGGTCGAAGCAGCCGAAGTGGGCGCCCACGAAGATTGCCGGCAGGTTGGCGAATTCATCGAGACCCGGGTCGCGGGTAATGGTCACGCGCGTGCCGCCATAGACGTCGATGGCGTGGAGATGCGGAAACTCGGCCACGAGACGCCCGAAGTTGTCCCACATGCCGGTGATGATGCGCTGCACCTCGTCCCCGGCGATGCCGGGAAAACTCCCCTCGATGTTGCGCCGGGCGATCCGGTTGCGCGAGACGGCGACGCGTCCTGCGAGGCGTCCGAGACAACCGCCGAGAGCCGAGGCGCTCTCGATCCCGATGGCCCGGAACAGCGTGAATCCCAGCCACAGGAATCCGGCTTCGATGACTTCGCGCGGACCTGCCTTCATGATGCGGCAATCCCGACCCGATCGATCAGGGCATCAAGGGCGTCCTCTTCCCGGAACACCATGCGTACCGGAACCGGCTCGGCCAGGGGACGCGTTGCTTCATCGAGGCGCACCCAGTCCTTTTCCGTCGTCACAAGCCTCGCGCCGAGGGCGTTTGCTTCCTCGAACATCGCGGTCACGGTCATCGGATCATACCGGTGATGATCGGCAAAGCTCCGTGTCTTCACCACGTCGGCGCCATGTTCCTCGAGAGTGGCGAAGAACTTGCCGGGCCTGGCGATCCCGGCGAAGGCGAAGAGCGGCAGGCCGTCACCCGGAATGCGACCGGCCTGCAGGCGGGCATGGAGGACGCACAGACCCTCGTCCGCCAGCGTCTTGCCCAGGCTGCGGGGATCATCGCCGACGATGACCGCCGTGCCGGCGCGCGACAGTGCGTCGGCCAGGGGCTCGCGCAAGGGTCCGGCAGGCAACACCTTCGCGTTGCCGAAACCGCGTGGGCCGTCAATGACGATGAAGGAGAGCGTGCGGGCGAGACGGGCGTTCTGCAGGCCGTCATCCATGACAAGAATGTCGGCACCGGCGTTGACCGCCGCCGCTGCCGCCCGCGCCCTGTTCCTTGCCACCCAGACCGGTGCATGGCGTGCCAGCAGAAGGGGCTCGTCCCCCACGTCGCGGGAGGTGTGGCGCCCGGGATCAACGGTCACCGGCCCGGCGCAGCGGCCGCCATAGCCGCGCGACAGGATGTGGGGTTGCCAGCCGCGGGAAGAGAGCCGGTCGGTGAGAGCCCGCGCCGCAGGCGTCTTGCCGCCGCCGCCCACGGTGACATTGCCGACACACAACACGGGTACCGGCGCCCTCCAGGGCCGCGTCGCCGTTCTGCTGAGGCGCGTTGCCGCGGTCCACACGCCGGCAAGGGGCTGCAGGGCCCGTGCCGTCAGGCCGTCACTCTCCCAGAATGCCGGCTCGCGGATCATGGCTCCTGATCGAAGAGCGGTTGCAGTGCCTCGAAGGCCCGGTCCAGCACACCTGCGGCGTCATCTTCGACGATGGTCCTCGCCCGTTCACCCATGGTGCGGCAGGCCGGTTCATCTCCAAGTAGTCCGGCGATATGGTGGCGCAGGGACGCGGCATCGGCAACCTCGACGGCCCCGCCCGCCGCCACGAGCCTGCGGGCGATATCGGCGAAGTTCTGCATGTGCGGTCCGAACACGGTCGCCTTTCCCAGCCATGCCGCCTCGCGCGGGTTGTGACCACCGTGTTCAAGCATGGATTTGCCGATGAAGACCGGATTGCCGAGACCGAGATAGAGGCCCATCTCTCCGATGCTGTCGCCGAGGAAGATATCCGTGGCGGAGTCCGGCATGTCCGCGTGCGACCGTCGCGCTACCGTGAGACCGCGCGCCATTGCCTCGTCGGCAATGCCGTCGGCCCGTGCCGGATGGCGTGGCACGATAACCGTGAGCAGCCCGTCGATCGTGGCGGTCAGATCCAGGTGAATGTCGCAGGCCAGCCGTTCCTCGCCTTCGTGTGTGCTGATCGCCAGCCAGACACGGCGCCCCGCCACGGCGTCTCCCAAACACGCCAGGACCTCCGGATCAGCCTGGGGCGGGCCGGCTGTCGCCTTGAGATCGCCGGTGACCACGACCCGCGCTGCACCCAGGGCGGCGAACTGCCTGCCCTGGCTGTTGCCGGGGACAAGGATGGTGGTGAAGCCGCCAACAAGCCTGCGGCTGAAGGCAGGAAGGCGACTCCACCGGGCAAAGGAGCGATCGGACAGACGTCCGTTCACGAGCGCGGTGGGAATGTGCCGACGCTGCGCCTCAAGGAGGAGATTGGGCCACAGTTCCGATTCGACCCACAGGGCTGCATCCGGTCGCCACCTGTCGAGGAAGCGCGCCACCGCTCCCGGAGTGTCGAAGGGGATGTACTGGTGGATGGAACCGGGCGGCTGCCGCATCGCCAGTGCCGCGGCAGCCGAGGTCGTCATGGTGGTGAAGAGAACGCCCGTGCCATGGGCTCGGGTCAGTCTTTCGGCAAGGGGCAGCACGGACAGAGACTCTCCGACGCTGGCGGCATGGATCCACAGGAGAGGTCCTTCGGGTCGCGAAACCGTGCTCCGTCCGAGCCGTTCCTCCCGGCGCGCCGGATCCTCCTTGCCGCGCCGCAGGCGCCGCTCGATGAGGAGGGGAGCAAGGGGTTCGAGGAGGGCAGTGGTGTGGCGGTAGAGTCCCTGGATCATGGCACCCTGGCGGAGCCGTCGACAGTTTCCTCCTCGACCGGCTGCAGGCGTGACAACTGGGCATAGAGTCCGCCCTGGGCCAGCAACGTGTCGTGGGTGCCGGACTCGACGATTCGTCCATCATTGAGGACATGGATGACGTCGGCATCGGCAATGGTGCTGAGCCGGTGGGCCACGACAATCGATGTACGGCCGCTGGTAAGGCGGGCGAGGGCCTGCTGGACCTGGCGTTCCGATTCGGAATCAAGGGAGCTGGTGGCTTCGTCAAGAATGAGGATCGGCGCGTCGCGCAGCACGGCCCGGGCGATGGAGATTCTCTGTCGCTGGCCTCCCGACAGGCGGATGCCGTTTTCGCCGATGAGAGTCCCGTAGCCGTGGTCGAGTTTCTCGATGAAGTGGTGGGCGTCGGCAACCCGTGCCGCCGCCTCGATCTCGTCCGGCGAGGCGTTCGGCTTGCCGAAGGCAATGTTGGCCTCGATGGTGTCGTTGAAGAGCACGACCTCCTGGCTCACAACGGCAACCGCGTCGCGCAGGCTCGCCAGGGTAACGTCACGCACGTCGAAACCGTCGATCGAGATTTCTCCCCTGTCGACATCGTAGAAGCGGGCAACAAGGTTGAGGGCGGTCGATTTTCCGGCGCCCGAGGGTCCGACGAGGGCGGTGGTCTGACCGGCCGGCGCCTCGAAGGACACGTCATCGAGGATCGGCTTGTCATGGTAGGCAAATGAGACGTCATCGAACCTCACCGTGCCACCCTCGACTGACAGCGGTCGAGCGTTCTCGCGATCCTGGATTGCCGGTCTGATGTCGATGAGGGCGAACACCCGCTGGGCGGCGGCCAACCCCTGCTGCAGGGTGTTGTTGAGGCGGGCAAAGCTCTTGAGAGGCCGGTAGGCGAGGAGCAGGGCGGTGATGAAGCTGAAGAAGGCGCCGGGAGTGGTGGTGCCCTCGATGACCTTGAGCCCGCCGTAGACGATGGTGGCGCCAATGGCGATGCCGGCCAGGGATTCCATGATGGGCGAGATCGATTCGCTGGTCTTTACGGTCCTGACACTGCGCCGGAAGAGAAGGTGGATTCGGTCGCCAAGGCGCGCCATGTGGTGGCCTTCCTGACCGTAAGCCTTGATGTGGCGGATGCCGCGGAGCATGTCGGAAATGAAGCTCGTGATGTGCTCGCGCTCGATCGCCACCTCGCGCGATCTGATCCTGACCTTGCGTCCGATCCTCTGGACGCTGGCGAAGGCGGCGGGGAAGATGAAGAACGAAATGAGGCCCAGGACCCAGTCCTGGTAGAACATCATGGCGGCGAGGAAGATGAGGGTCAGCAGGTCCTTGACCATCGTTGTCAGGGTCTGCGCCACCGTCGACTGCAGGGCGTCGACGTTGGTCATGCACCCGGCGATCAGGGCGCCGGTCGAGGCCTTGTGGAAATACGCCAGGTCGGCGCGAATCAGACTGCGGCAGACCCTTTCTCGTATGTCCGCGACGATGCGCATGGAGGTGCGGGCCATGATCACCGCCTGGGCGTACTCCGAAAGACCCTTGACGAAGAAGAGCAGGAAGACGGCAATGGTGATCCACACCAGTTGTCCGCGATCCTTCTCGATGAAGACCTCGTCGAGGATGGGCTGGACCAGCCAGGCATAGCCCGCCGTGCTGCCGGCGACGAGACCCATGAAGACGATGGCGACGAGAATGCGCGGGATGTAGCGGCGGACATGTTCACGCACGATGCGCTCGACAATGGCGCGTGTCGTGAGATCGACAGTGTCGGTTGTTGTCATCGGCGCTCGCGCGGAAGGGTTCCGGATGAGTGTTCTACCGCAAGACAGCGCGTCATGCGCCACTTCATCAGCCGACGCTGCCTGCCACCGTCATCGTGTCGACCCTGATGCTCGGCGCATTGGTTGCGGCCCGGAACTCGAGATCACTGGCTGGGCGCAGGGTGGCGTAGATCTCCTTCAGGTTTCCGGCAATGGTGATCTCGTTGACCGCGTGGTCGAGCGTGCCGTTGCGAATGCGCTGCCCCGACGCGCCTCTGCTGTAGTCTCCGGTCACCGGGTTGATGCCATGGCCGCTGAGCGACGTGACATAGAGTCCCTCGTCGATGTCCGCCATCAGGTCTTCGGGTGAGTCGTCTCCCGCCTCGAGCCACAGGTTGGTCGTGCCGACCGAGGGTGGGCCGCCGGCACCCCGGGTAGCGTGGCCAGTGGGCTGCATGGAGAGCTGGCGCGCCGAGCGGCAGTCAAGCAGCCAGGTGACGAGGATGCCGTTCTCGACCAGTCTGCCGGCATGGGGGCGCAGGCCTTCGCCGTCGAAGGGTCGCGAGGCGAGGCCGCGGTGGACGAAGGGATCCTCGGTGATGGTGATGCCCTCGGCGAACACCGGGCAATCCAGGGAGTCCTTCAGCCAGCTCGTGCCGCGGGCAATCGCCGGGCCGGCGACGAATCCGGCAAGGTGACCGACAAGGGAGCGCGCCGTGCGGGGTTCGAAGACCAGCGGCATGCGGGCCGTGGCGAGCTTGTGGGGGTCGAGCCTCCTGACGGCCCGTTCAGCCGCCTCCCGGCCGATGTCGGCCGGTGCCGGAAGGTCCTCCAGGTGACGCGCCAAACGGCCTTCTCCGTCGCTCTGCATGTCGAGACCGGTGCCGGCAATGACCGTCACGTAGAGGCTGGACATGGTGCGCCTGGTGACGCCGGCAAACCCGGTGCTGGTGACAAGGGCGCCCGTGGAGCGTTGCCATGCAGCGGTCGCACCCTCGGAATTGGTGATGCCGGAAACAGCGAGGGCCGTATCCTCGGCTTCGGCCGCGAGCTGCGTGAGGGTATCCGTTCCCGGCTCATCGCCACCATCGAGATCGAGGTCGGCGATCCCGTCGGCCAGAAGGTGTTGATCGGCAAGGCCTGCGTGGTGGTCCTCCGGTGCCAGCCGCGCCATGGCAACAGCCCGTTCGACCAGTTCTCCGGCGGTGTCAGGGGAAGGATCGGTGGTCGCTGCTGACGCCTGGCGGCGCCCGCAGAAGACGCGCAGGCCAAGGGCGAGAGACTCGGAGCGGTCCAGGTCCTCAAGCTTGCCCAGACGCCGGTTGACGAGGACCTCCTCGCTCAGTGTGGCGACGGCGTCAGCCGCGCTTGCACCCGACGCCAGCGCCCGTTCTACGAGTTGGCTGGCCAGGTCGACGACTGTGTCCGTCATGAACTCTCCGTCTTGTGCGCGGTCAGGCGGTTGGCGGCCGCCGTGACAGCCAGCAGACTCGCCTGGACGATGTTCGGGTGAAGCCCGACGCCGAACTCGACCGAGCCGGCACCATTTCCCGCCTCCACGTAGGCCGCCGCCAGCGCATCGCTTCCCTGGCTGATGGCATGTTCATGATAGTCGATCACTTTCATGGCAAGGCCCGCCTCCTCCGCGAAGGCGTGCACGAAGGCATCGATTGGTCCGGTTCCGGTGCCGTGAATGTCGCGGACCTCGCCATCGACGCTGACGGAAGCGGTCAGGTGGCGCAGTTCGCTGGCATGGGATCCGGGAACCGTCTTGTAGGAGAGAAGCGTGAAGGGCCCTTCGGGTTCGATGTAGGTTTCACGGAAGATCCTCAGGAGTTCCTCGCTCGGCAGTTCCGCTTCGGTGGCATCGGCCCGGCGCTGCACGACGCGGCTGAAGTGGATCTGCAGCCTTCGCGGCAGCCTGAAACCGTGATCACTGTCCATGACCCAGGCAACGCCGCCCTTGCCCGACTGGCTGTTGACCCGGATGATCGCCTCGTAGCTCCGGCCGACATCTCCTGGATCCATGGGCAGGTAGGGAACCTCCCACATGTCCGAGTTGGACAGTTCCATCGCCCTCATGCCCTTGTTGATGGCGTCCTGGTGGCTTCCGGAGAACGCCGTGAAGACAAGGTCCCCGGCATAGGGGTGGCGAACCGGGACGGCGATGCGGTTGCAGTGTTCGGCGACGCTGACGAGGTGGCTGATGTCGGAGAGATCGAGTTCCGGATCGACACCCTGCGTCATCATGTTGAGGGCCAGGGTCACGATGTCGACATTGCCCGTCCGTTCGCCGTTGCCGAAGAGCGTGCCCTCGATACGGTCCGCTCCCGCCATGCAGGCGAGTTCGGCCGCCGCGACCGCCGAGCCCCGGTCATTGTGGGGATGGAGCGAGAGAATGATCGATTCGCGATCGCGAATGTGCCGCAGGAACCACTCGATCTGGTCGGCGTAGATGTTGGGGGTGGACATCTCCACCGTCGCCGGCAGGTTGAAGATGGAGCGCCGGTCCGGTGTCGGCTGCCAGATGTCCATCACCGCCTCGCAGATCTCCACGGCGAAGTCGAGCTCCGTTCCGGTAAAGCTCTCGGGAGAGTACTGGAAACGCCACCCGGCGGAATCGCGGGCGCCTTCCGTCATCTCGCGGATCAGGCTGGCGCCGTCCACAGCGATACGGACGATTCCCGCCCGGTCCGATCTGAAGACGACGCGGCGCTGCAGCGCCGAGGTCGAGTTGTAAAGATGGATGATGACGTCCCTGGCGCCCTCGATCGCCTCGAAGGTGCGCCTGATGAGGGGATCACGCGCCTGGGTGAGCACCTGTATGGTGACACCTTCCGGGATCATGTCTTCATCGATGAGTTCGCGGCAGAAGTCGAAGTCCGTCTGGCTGGCGCTGGGGAAGCCGACCTCGATCTCCCTGAAACCCATGTCGACGAGGGTTCGGAACATGCGTCGCTTGCGTTCCGCCCCCATGGGCTCGACGAGCGCCTGGTTGCCGTCCCTGAGGTCGACGCTGCACCAGATCGGAGCCTTGTCGATGACCCTGTCCGGCCACGTGCGGTTGGGAAGATGAACCGGTTCGAAGCGACGGTACCGGCGCCAGGGCATGGTTCGGGGCTGCGGTGCCACCACGCCTTCCGGTGGACAGGGAACACAACGGTCGGATGAATGTTCGGTGGACATGGGCTTCTTTGTGAAGAGGGGGTGGAGGCGTAACGCGTCGGCACGGCACCCCTTCAGGGGAGGTGCCGCTCAGGCCGGCGCTAGGCCCAGAGCTGATGTCCCGAAACCGATCATGGCCTCTACCTAGTGTTGTCGTTCGAAGGAGTCAAGGCGTTGACGCCCACTCCGCGGGCCTGAACGCACCATCCGTCAACCGGGCCGGACAGGGTCAGCGTCGGTCCAGCATGTCCCTGATCTCGTCCATCTGTCGCTGCATGACCTCCATGCGCTGCAGCAGCGCCTGGACCCCGGCCTCGCTGACGGCATGGAAATCGTCCCGGAGCTCCACGGACTCGGCATGGCTCTGTTCGGTCATGGCATTGACGATCACGGCGATGAAGAGGTTGATGACGGCGAAGCTGGTCATCAGGATGAAGGGCACGAAGACCATCCAGGCACCCGGGTACTGCTCCATCACCGGACGGACAATGCCCATGGACCAGCTTTCCAGGGTCATGATCTGGAACAACGAGTACATGCTGTCGCCGACCGTGCCGAACCAGTCCGGGAACGCCTGGCCGTATAGCTTGGTCACCATCACGGCGAAGACGTAGTAGACCAGTGCCAGAAGGGCGAGCACGCTGGAAACGCCGGGAATCGCCGCCATCAGGGCCATGACCACCTTGCGCATCGACGGCACGATGGCGACAAGCCGGAGGACGCGCAGGATGCGCAGCGCGCGCAGCACCGAGAGGTTGCCGCTCGCCGGCGCCAGGGCGATGCTGACGACCACGAAGTCGAAAACGTTCCAGCCGTTCGTGAAGTAGCGCCAGCCGAAGGCGAACAGCTTGGCGAGCAGTTCGATCACGAAGATGGCCAGCACGGCATCGTCGAGATGCCGCAACAGCGTCCCGGCGTGCTCCATCACGCCGGACGACGTTTCCAGGCCGAGGGTGACGGCGTTGAAGACGATGACCGCGGTGATCGCACGCGTGACTCCTCGGCTCTCCATGAAGACGCCGACCCTGCGGCGCACCCGGTTGAGCGGCGAATTCGGCGTCGGCAGTGCGGTCACGGCTTGTCCTCCAGAGGAAGATTGAGTTCGACAGGTGGGGTTGCGGGGTTCGAAAGGCAATCACGCTGCCAGGGCTGCCGGTTTCCGGGCCCGCTCTCCGGCAAAGTCATGTTGATGACGTCCGCACGGACCACCGGCGCGTCCGTCAACGGCGCGGTGGCGCATCCGCCAACCGGCCCACGTCCTGATCAGGCTTTCCCGGTTGCATGAATTCCGTGTTGCGGGACCTTCTGGCTGTCTCGACGACGCAACCGGTCCCGCCAAGACCGGATGGCACGGCTCTCACCGGTCCTCCGCGGACACCGGGGATCCGCCGCGCGGACCCTGGTCATGCATGACACCTGTCGTCCTGCGCTTGCGGCTCAAGACAGTGACGGAATGCGCCGTCGGAGATGGCGGTGGCCACGGCAGCGAGCTCGCCGGTCATGCTGCGGTCGTCGTCAAGGGGCGGAACGATGAGGCGCAGTGCGTCGCGCAGAGATCCCGCAACGCGGGCATGGCGCGGCGGGTTGCGCAGATCGAAGGCCTGGGCGGCCACGATGAGTTCGGCGGCGGCGATGCGGGTGAGATGACAGACGGCGTCCCGCGCCTGGCGGACCGCCACCCAGGTCATCGGCGCGTGATCCTCGACATTGTAGCTCGAACTGTCCAGCAGACTGGCCGGCGCACCGAGCAGGTGAATCTCCTTCGACAGGGTCTCCGACGTAAGGGACAGGAGGCCGAGACCGGCCCTCGTGGTGCCGTGGCGCGTCAGCCTGTCGGGCAGTCCGCTGAACTGGTTCTGCAGCAGGCGGCCGATGCGCTGCGCCGCCGTCGTCGCCGTCTGGGCCATGGCGAGTGTCAGGGCATCGAAGGCGACCGCCATGGCCGGGGTGTGGAAGTTGCCGGTGGACAGGATGTCGCCATCCGCCGCCAGCACCAGGGGGTTGTCCCCGGCGCCGTTGAGTTCGACGGTGACGTTGGGTGTCGCGAAATCGATCGCGGCCCTCAGGCTGCCGTGGACATGGCTGACGCAACGCAGGCTGATCGGGTCCTGGACACGGCGGGGTTCCTCAGGACCGAAGAGCGCCGTTCCCTCGAGCTTGTTGCGCAGGCTCAGCGCCGCCCGCGCCTGACCCGGGGCGCCGCGGGCCATGACGACGCGGGGGTCGATGGGGCCGGGATTGGCGCGGAAGGCCTCGAAACCGAGAACGACGATCCCGTCCATCAGCTCCAGGAGATGTTCCAGGTCGGCAATCACCAGGGCCGCCTGGCCGACGGACACGGCATTCGAGGAACACAGGGCAAGGCCTTCCTTCTCGTGCAGGTCAACCACGTCGATGCCGGCGCGCGCCATGGCGTCGGCGCCGTCGAGGAGTGTTCCCCGGAACCAGGCGCGTCCTTCGCCGATGACGGGGAGTGCCATGTTGGCACACAGCGCCAGGTCCGAGGCGCCGATGGAGCCGATGCCGGGAACAAAGGGATGAACTCCCAATGAGAGCATCGCGCACAGTGTTTCAGCGATGAGCGGGCGTACTCCGGCCCCTCCCTGGGCCATTCCGGCGGCCCGCGAGAACATGGCGGCCCGCACGGTCTCCGCGGGAAGCGGCTCGCCGGCGCCGCAGGCCCTGGCGAGCACAACGACCCGGCTGTAGTCTTCGCGGTCGGCGTGGTCCACCTCGTTCACCACGCGACCGCCAAGGCCTCGGGTGAGGCCGTAGACAGGCCTGTTGGAAGCGCTGAACCTCTCGACCACGGCACGGCTCTCTTCCATGCGTGATCGCGCCTCGCCGGCGATGCCGACCGGAGCGCCGCCACGGGCCACGGCCACCACGTCGTTGATTCCGAGAGGGTTCCCGCCCAGCATGATCGTCGTCATCGTCCGTTCTCCCGGTCGTGATGGGGCGTGCGCCCTTGAGCAAGGCATTCCGCGATGTCGTCGAGCGCCCGAGGAAGATCGGCAACGGTGTCGATCACGTGGCGGGCTCCGGTTTCATGGAGCGGCACAGGGCGGCCTTTGTCGATGCGACGATCGAGCCCGTCGAATTCGGCAGGCTTGATGTCGTGGCCATGAACGTGGCGCCTGGCAGCGGCGATGCGAGGCAGTCGTGCCAGAAACGCAACATGATGGCGCCTTTCGAGGCCCATGGGCTCCCTTGCCTCGCCTTCGCGAGTGGTGGTGCCACGATCGGTGAAGGCCTCCGCCGGTGCCCTGGAACCGAAGTCGGCCACGGTGCCGGACCAGTCGAAGATGACCGCCTTGATCACGCCCATGTCCTCCGGCCCGCATGCCTCGGGCCAACGTAGCCGGGACCCCGGCTCTCTCCAAGTCCCGGTATCCGGGCGGCGGGTTGCACAGGACAATCGGGCCGCCTTAGGGTGGTCTGGTTCAGGGGGAACGGCGCCCATGTCGCGCGCGCGCTTTGCCAGTGACGGAAAGGGTGGTCTGACACGTCACGTGCCGATCAGGACTCCACGTCATGCGGCTCTGCTGGTGGTGGATGTGCAGGTCTACACGGTGACGCCGGGAGATGGCGAGTTCAGCGACTTCGACCCCTCGTGTATCCCGGATCATCTCGCCTACTACTTTGCCCGCCTTGAAGAGGTGACCCTGCCGGCGATCGCCCGTCTTCAGGAGGCGTCGAGGCGGATCGGCATGGAGGTGATGTACACCGTCGTCGAGGCCCTGACCGGCGACATGCGGGATCTTGGACTCGACTATCGCATCTCGGGTATCGGCGTGCCGAAAGGTTCGCCCTGGGCCGCCATTCCCGATGCCATCGCCCGCCGCGACGACGAGATTGTCATCCCGAAGACATCCTCGAATGTCTTCATGTCGACGAACATCGACTACGTGCTGCGCGCTCTCGAGATCGAACAGATCGTGATCTGCGGCCTGCTGACCGACCAGTGTGTCGAATCGGCGGTGCGCGATGCCTGCGATCTCGGTTACCTGGTGACGGTGCCGGAAGATGCCTGCGCGACCATGAGCAGGGACCGGCACGAGCAGTCGCTTGGCATGTATTCGGGGTACTGCCGGATCGTGACGAGCGGTGACGTCGTTGCCGAACTCGCCGGATTTCCCGCGACCGGCGAGGCCGGTCCGCGGGACGAGACAGCCTGAGGAGACGCCCATGGAACGGATCATTGTCCCGCCATCAGAAGGTCGTGCAGTGCGTGTTGCCGCCGGCCAGTCCATCTCCGTCACGACACCGAAGGGCGGACAGGCGGCCGATTTCTTCGCCTACAACAGCGCCAATGTCGGCGAATGGCTGTCGCCACCGCACACATGGGTGACCACGTTCTCGCTCAAGCCGCGGCCGGGTGATGTCTTCCTGTCGCGATTCCGCCGGCCCATGCTGACGATGACCGGGGACACGGCCGACGGCGTCCACGACATGCTGCTCGCTGCCTGCGATCAGTTCCGTTACGAGTTCTTCGGCCATCGGGGTGTGCACGCCAGCTGTTCCGGGAACCTGGAGATCGCCATGCGCCGAGAGGGCTACGAGATCTCGGTCATACCCCAGCCGATCAACTTCTTCACCAATGTGCCGGTGGACGACGAAGGACGCCTGACGGCCCCGGCCAACCGGGTCAAGCCGGGCGCCGGCGTGACCATGGAGGCGTTGATGGATCTCATCTGCGTGGTCTCCTCATGCCCCTTCGACATGCAGGCCGAAGGCTGGGAGATCAACGCCGGCAACCGGCCGACCGAACTCGAGATCGAGGTGACGTGAAAGCGCCGGTCGTCAGCGCTTGGAGAACTGGAAGCTGCGGCGCGCCTTGCGCTTGCCGTACTTCTTGCGCTCCACGACCCGTGGATCGCGCGTCAGGTAGCCGTTGGACTTGAGGGTCTTGCGCAGAACCGGTTCATGGAGCGCCAGCGCCTTCGAGATGCCATGACGCAGGGCGCCGGCCTGGCCTGACAGCCCGCCACCCTTCACCGTGCAGAAGACGTCATACTGATCGACGCGATCGGCAACATGGAAGGGGCGGCCAAGGATCAGCCGCCAGGTGCCGCGCGTGAAGTACTCCTCGACGCTTCGGCCATTGACGATGATGCGTCCGACACCGGGCTTCAGCCAGACGCGGGCGATGGCGTTCTTGCGCTTGCCGGTGGCATAGGAGCGTCCCAGGGAATCAATCTGGGGATCGGGAAGCTGGATCTCGGCTTCGGAAACGGCAGGTTCCTGGGTTTCGGCCACAATCGCCATGGTCAGGCAGCCCTTCTGTTCTTGGAATTGCGCGCTGCCAGGTCGAGAACTTGAGGCTGCTGTGCTTCGTGGGGGTGATGTGGCCCGGCATACACCTTGAGTTTCTTCATGACCTGGCGGCCGAGCGGATTGCGGGAGATCATGCGCTCGACAGCCTTGATGATGACGCGCTCGGGGAAGGCCCCGTCAAGCCGTTCACCAAGGGTCTGGCCTCTGATGCCGCCCGGCCACCCGGTATGCCAGTAGAATGACTCTCCGGCCCGCTTGTTGCCCGTCAGGTGGACCTTCTCGGCGTTGATGACAATCACGAAATCCCCGCAGTCGACATGCGGCGAGAAGGTCGGCTTGTGCTTGCCCCGCAGGATATCGGCGATTTCGACAGCCATGCGTCCCAGGACAAGGTCCTCGGCATCAACCAGATACCACGTGCGCTCGACTTCGCGCGGTTTGGCAACATACGTCTTCATGCTGGTTCCGAATGGCAGCCGGCCCGGCGCGACCGAGACGGTGCGCCCGAGGGAGCGCGGAACCTAGTCAACATGCCCGGCGGTGTCAATGCCCGAATCCGGTTGTCATGGAGGCGCGCCATTGCCGGCGCGCATGCCGCTTGGCTACAGTGCAGCCATGGACGAACCACTTCTCCTCAGCGCGCAGGACGGCCAGGTCGCGCGCCTGACACTCAATCGCCCGAAGCAGCGCAATGCGCTGAGCGTCGCATTGATGGCAGGGCTGCAGGACGAACTCGATCGCCTGGCGAGCCGGTCCGATGTGCATGTCGTCGTCATTGCCGCCAGGGGCAAGGCGTTCTGTGCCGGCCATGACCTGAAGGAGATCCGCGACCATCCGGGAGCCGACAACTACAACCGCCTATTCGATCAGTGCAGTCGTTTGATGTCGACCATCGTCAGGCTGCCCAAGCCGGTGATTGCCAGTGTCGGCGGCATTGCGACGGCGGCAGGTTGCCAGCTGGTGGCAAGCTGCGATCTCGCGGTGGCCTCGGTGGAGGCGTCTTTCGCCACGCCTGGCGTCAACATCGGACTCTTCTGTTCCACGCCCATGGTGGCGCTGTCACGCAACGTGGGGCGCAAGAACGCCATGGAGATGCTGTTGACCGGCGATGTGATCGATGCGGTGCGGGCACGGCAGATGGGCCTCGTCAACCGCGTTGTGGCGGCCGGCGATCTCGATTCCGCAACATCGCAGATGGCGCGAGACATCGCCTCGAAGTCTCCTTTGACCCTGGCTATCGGCAAGGAGGCCTTCTACCGCCAGCTGGAGATGCCGCTGGATGAGGCGTACGCCTACGCCAGCCGGGTGATGACCGACAACATGCTCAAGCGGGACGCGAGGGAGGGAATTGACGCGTTCCTCGGCAAGCGCGCTCCCGAGTGGCATGGCGAGTGATGGCCGGTCACGACCACTACAGCGACGAGGCGTTGCGCTCGATTCTTCGCCGCTGTCGCACCATCGCCATGGTTGGCGCCAGCGCGAACTGGGTGCGGCCGAGCTATTTCGCGATGAAATACCTCCAGGGCAAGGGATATCGCATCATCCCGGTCAATCCGGTGGCCGCGGGCGAGACAGTGCTGGGTGAAACCGTGCTGGGGTCCCTCGACGAGCTCCAGGCGCCGGTTCCCATGGTCGACATCTTCCGCAATTCCCAGGCGGCCGGTGGCATTGTCGACGACATCATCAGGCTGCAGAACGACAAGCACATTCAGGTTGTCTGGATGCAGCTCGGGGTGCGCAACGATGCCGCAGCCCGAAGGGCCGAGGCCGCCGGTCTCGAGGTCGTCATGGACCGTTGTCCGAAGATCGAGTACGGACGGCTTACCGGGGAACTCTCGTGGAGCGGCATCAATTCCGGGATCATCACGGCAAAGGTCCTGAGATTGTGATCTTCTCCCGTTTCACGCGATGCCAGGGGGCGGGCGTACCGCACGAAAGGGACGAGGCATGAACGACGGCGACCGCCGCTACGGCATGGAGACCCGTGCCGTTCACGCCGGGGCGCGACCCGACCCGGCAACCGGGGCAAGGCAGACGCCGGTCTACCAGACGACCAGCTACGTGTTCGACGACATCGACCACGCCGCCTCGCTCTTCAATCTCCAGACGTTCGGCTATTTCTATTCGAGGCTGACCAATCCGACGGTGGCGGTCCTCGAGGAAAAGATCGCCAATCTCGAGGACGGCCGCGCCGCCGTCGCGTGCGCTTCGGGACATGCGGCGCAGTTTCTTGCCTTCTTCACCCTGCTTGAGCCCGGTTCCCACATCGTTGCGTCACGCTATCTCTACGGCGGTTCCGTGACGCAGTTCACCAAGTCCTTCGCCCGGCTTGGCTGGCACGCCGACCTCGTCGACCCCAACGATCCGGATGTCGTGGAAGCGGCCATCCGTCGCGAGACCCGCGCCATCTTCGTCGAGGTGCTGGCCAATCCCGGCGGCATCGTCGTCGACCTCGAACCCCTGGTCGCGATTGCGCGCCGCCACCGGATTCCCCTTGTCGTCGACAACACTATGGCGACACCGTGTCTCATCCAGCCCTTTCACTGGGGCGCTGATATCGTCATCCATTCGGCGACCAAGTTCATTGGCGGCCATGGCACGTCGATGGGAGGCGTCGTCGTCGAGTCGGGAGCGTTCGACTGGTTCGCCAGCGGCAAGTTCCCCGGCATGACGGAACCCGAAGAGGCCTATCACGGTCTCACCTTTGCCGAGACATTCGGCGATTTCGGATTCACCATGAAGGCGCGTGCCGTGGCTTTGAGGGATTTCGGTCCGTCGCTGTCGCCGGCCAACGCCTTCCATCTCATCACCGGATGCGAAACCCTGCCCCTTCGCATGCAGCGTCACTGTGACAACGCGCTTGAGGTTGCCCGCCACCTCGAGACCCACCCCAAGGTGGCCTGGGTCTCCTATGCCGGGTTGGAGTCGAGCCCGTGGCACGGTCTGGCGCGGAAGTACCTGAAGAACGGTTTCGGCAGCGTCTTCACCTTCGGACTGAAGGACGGCTTCGATGCCTGTACCCGCATGGTCGAGGCATCAGGCCTCTTCAGCCATCTTGCCAACATCGGTGACACGCGGAGCCTCGTCATTCACCCGGCGAGCACGACGCACCGCCAGCTCACGTCCGAACAGCGCGCCACCGCTGGAGCCGCCGACGATACCATCCGTCTCTCCATCGGAATCGAGACGGTCAGCGATCTGATCCGGGATCTCGACGAGGCCCTGGAAAAGGCCTGACCGTCAGGTTGCAACTACCTGCACATTCCCCGGGATCCTTCGGCGCACACCTTCGCCCCGTCCGTCCACGTGGCTCCGGACAGGGTGGCGCCGGTGAAATCGACATCCCTGAGAACGGCTCCGGTCAGGTCGACACCGGTCAGGTCGGCGAAGAGGAACTTGGTGTCGCGGACCTCGACGTGGCGCATGGAAGCACCCGAAAGGTCCGCCCTGTCGAAGCGTGCGCCGGTCAGCTTGGCACCGTCGAATGTGGCGCCGGAAAGGTCCGATTCGACGAAGCGCACGCGGTAGCCGTCAATGCGCGAAAAATCGGCATTGCGGAGATTGGCGTTGCTGAGCGATGCGCCGCGCAGGTTGCCACCGGCGACAACGGCTCCGGGGAAGTCGATTCCGGAGAGGTTGCAGCTGCGCCAGTCGACGTTCTCTTTCGGAAGGTCGTTGCACCCGGCCTCGGCCACACTCCCCCCGACCACCGCCAGAAGGGCAATGACTGGTATGAGGGAAAGTGTGCGGCCGGCCATCCTGGAACCCGGTCTCCCGGGCACGTCAGACGTGCCCGGGAAGGCCCACTTCCTAAATGCTGTAGTACATGTCGAACTCGATGGGATGGGTGGTGGTTTCGAAGGCCATCACCTCTTCCCACTTGAGCTCGAGATAGCCGTTGATGAGGTCGTCGTTGAAGACCTCACCCCTCTTGAGGAAGTCGTTGTCCTCCTCGAGGGCGTTCAACGCCTCGCGCAGGCTGCCCGCCACCGTCGGCACGTCCTTCAGTTCCTCGGGCGGCAGATCGTAGAGATTCTTGTCCATCGCATCACCTGGATGGATGCGGTTCTCGATGCCGTCGAGGCCGGCCATCAGCATGGCCGAAAAGGCAAAATAGGGATTGGCGGTCGGATCGGGGAAACGAATCTCGACACGCTTGGCCTTCGGTGAGGTGGCGTAGGGAATGCGGCAGGATGCCGAACGGTTCCGCGAACTGTAGGCGAGCAGCACCGGCGCCTCGTAACCCGGGACCAGTCTCTTGTAGCTGTTGGTCGAGGCATTGGTGAACGCGTTGAGCGCCTTGGCATGGCGGATGATGCCACCGATGTAGTAGAGCGCCATGTCGGAGAGATCCGCATACCGGTTACCGGCGAAGAGAGGCTCTCCGTCCATCCAGATGGACTGGTGCACATGCATGCCGGAGCCGTTGTCGTACATCACCGGCTTGGGCATGAAGGTCGCCGTCTTGCCGTAGCTGTGGGCGACCCGGTGGACGACGTACTTGTAGGCCTGCACGTGGTCGGCGCAGGTCAGCAACGAACCGAATGTCATGCCGAGTTCGTGCTGTGCCGGCGCCACCTCGTGGTGATGCTTGTCGATGGGAAGGCCCATTTCGGCCATGGTCGACAACATCTCGGAGCGCATGTCGCTCAGTGAATCGACCGGTGGAACGGGGAAGTAGCCGCCTTTCTGGCGTGGCCGGTGGGCGAGGTTGCCCGTGCCTTCGTACTCGGTGTTGTCGTTGTAGGGCCCTTCTTCCGAATCGATTTCGTAGCCCATGACGTGGGATTCGGTGGAAAAGCGCACGCTGTCGAAGACGAAGAACTCGAGCTCGGGCCCGAAGAAGGCCGTGTCGCCGATGCCGGTGTACTGCAGATAGGCTTCCGCCCGCCTGGCCAGCGAGCGCGGGTCGCGCTCATAGTCCTGCCCTGTCGACGGTTCGTGGATGTCACAGTTCAGGATGAGTGTGGGCTGTGACTCGAAGGGATCCAGAACCATGGTGCTCGGATCCGGAATGAGGGTCATGTCTGATTCGTTGATGGCCTTCCAGCCCGCGATGGAGGAGCCGTCAAACATGACACCGTCGGTGAACATGTCCTCGTCGACCATGCGTCTGGACAGCGTAAGATGCTGCCACTTGCCCCTTGGGTCGGTGAACCGGAGGTCGACATAGGGAATGTCGTCATCGTTGATACGCTTGAGAACACTTTCAGCATCTGACATGTCAGGGTCCTTCCCGGGTGTCTGTTGGAGAGTCGGGCGTGGTTCTACACGGCATCCGGGCCTCGTTCACCGGTCCGGATGCGCAAGGCATCGTCAACCGGAACAATGAAAATCTTGCCGTCGCCGATGCGTCCGGTATGCGCCGCGTCGCGGATGGCCTCGACAGCCCGGTCAACGAGATTGTCGTCGGTCACGAGTTCGATCTTCACCTTGGGCAGGAGGTCCACAACGTATTCCGCCCCGCGATAGAGTTCCGTATGCCCCTTCTGATGGCCGAATCCCTTGACCTCCGTCACGGTCAGGCCCTGCAGTCCGGCCTCGTGCAAGGCCTCCTTGACCTCGTCGAGCTTGAAAGGCTTGATCACCGCCTCGATCTTCTTCATGACGACCTCAATCCCGGTGTGACACGTCAATCCTGCTTGAGGACACAAGGCATGCGCGCAACCCGCCGCCGGATCATCGCATTCCGTGCAGCAACAACCATACTGCAGTATCTGGCAGATCGGATCACTCTTGTCGAGATTCCAGAAGGCATTGTGTCACAGGGAAATCGGAGAAATGGTCCATTCGGACCGGCGGAGGCGACATGAGACCAGCCAACACCATCATGGCAAGCCTCGGGACCACGGTGTTCGAGGTCATGTCGCGCCTGGCGATGGAACATGGATCCATCAATCTTGGCCAGGGGTTTCCCGACGAGGACGGGCCCCGGGACATTCGCCAGGTTGCGGCCGATGCTCTCGTCGAAGGCCCCAACCAGTATCCGCCCATGACCGGTCTCGCCGAACTCCGCCAGGCCATCGCGGCCCACGCGCGGCGCTTCTACGGTCTCGACTACGACTGGCAGAGCGAGATCGTCGTCACGTCGGGGGCGACGGAGGCGCTGGCCGACTGCTTCCTTGCCCTGCTCAATCCGGGCGACGAGGTGGTGCTGCTTGAACCTCTCTACGATTCCTATCCGCCGATGATCGAGCGCGCCGGCGCCATCCCCCGGTATGTCACCCTTGAACCACCGGAGTGGGAACTCGATCCCCGTGCCCTCGAGGCGGCGTTCACGCCGCGAGCACGCATGATCCTTCTCAACTCGCCGATGAATCCCGCCGCCCGTGTGCTGACCATGGCCGAACTCGACCTCATCCGGCGTCTGTGCATCGAGCACGACGTCATCTGCCTGTGTGACGAGGTCTATGAACATCTGCTCTTCGACGGTCTCGAGCACCGGCCGATCGCGTCACTTGACGGCATGCGAGAGAGAACCCTGCGGATATCGTCTGCCGGCAAGATCTTCTCGCTGACAGGCTGGAAGGTGGGGTGGATCGAGGGACCGGCCGAACTCATGGCCGCCGTCATGAAGGCCCACCAGTTTGTCACCTTCACCACGGCTCCCAACCTGCAGAAGGCCGTGGCCTACGGGCTGGGGAAGGAGACGGCCTACTACACCGATCTCGCGGCCACTCTCCAGAGCAAGCGCGACCGCCTGGCTGGCGGTCTTGTCAAGGCCGGGTTCCCGGTCCTGCCCTGCCAGGGCACCTATTTCATCAATGCCGACATCACACCCTTCGGCATCGCCGGCGGCGACGAGGCGTTCTGCCGTCTCATCACCGAGAAGGCAGGTGTCACCGCCGTTCCGGTCAGCGCCTTCATGCGCAAGGGCAGCATCGACACCCTCATCCGCTTCTGCTTCTGCAAGCAGGACGACATCCTCGACGCCGCGGCAGACAGGCTGCAGCGCTTCCTTGCCTGAACCGGCCCGGCCGCCGCCTCAACGTCGACAGGCACGTAGCGTTGCCTTCGGCAACTCCCGGCCACAACATCCGCAAGACCGTCGAGGGGCGGTTCCAGCACGTCGATGAACTGTCGGGCCATTCGGCGCCGCCCCCGTTCACGGCGCCGTTTCGCAGACCGCACGGACAGGCAGGCCGGTCCGACCGCGCGGAGACTGCCGCAGGCGTCAGCTGAGATAGTCGCTCATGCGGCGGGCCGATTCGCGGATGTTCTCCATGGACGCGGCGTAGGAGAGGCGCAGGAATCCTTCGCCCATGGCGCCGAAACTGGTGCCGTGGACCGCGGCCACGCCGCACTCCTCGAGCAGGGCCTGTCCGAGCTCCCAGGAATTGCGCCCCGTTCCGGCGATGTTGGGGAAGGCATAGAACGCTCCACCGGGCATGACGCAGTGAAATCCCGGGATGGCGTTCAGCAGATCGACGATCACGCCGCGACGCTCTTCGAAGGCCTGGCGCATGGTCTCGACACTGTCCTGCGGGCCGGTGAGGGCGGCAATGCAGGCCATCTGCGTTGCCGCATTGGTGCAGGAGTTGGCGTTGACGATCATCTTGTCGATGTAGTCCACGAGGCTCTTCGGCCACACGCCGTAGCCGGCCCGCCAGCCGGTCATGGCGTAGGTCTTGGACCAGCCGTCGAGCAGGATGAGGCGGTCGCGGATCGACTCATATCCAAGCAGGCTCCGGTGGGCCTTGTTGTCGAAGACAAGACGGCAATAGATCTCGTCCGACAGCACGGCCACCTCGGGGAAGTCCTCGAGACCGGCAACGAGGCGGTCGAGTTCATCGTCGTCGATGACGCCGCCGGTTGGATTGCCCGGGCTGTTGATGATGACCAGCCGCGTGCGATCCGACAGCTTCGACAGCACTTCGTCGGCGCTGAAGGAAAACAGCCTGTCCTCATGAAGCTCGATTGCAACGGGCGTGGCGCCCGTATAGCGGATCATGGATTCGTAGATCGGAAAACCCGGATTGGGGTAGAGAATCTCGTGGCCCGGCTGACCGAACATGAGGATGGCGAAGAACATCGTCATCTTGCCTCCCGGAACCACCATGACCTGTTCCGGAGACACCTCGACGCCACGATGTTTCAGGATGTCGGCCGCCACCGCTTCGCGCAGGGGCATCATGCCCGGAGCCGGGGTATACCCGTGATGGCCGTCGCGCAGGGCCTTGACCGCCGCCTCGACGATATGATCCGGCGTGCGGAAGTCCGGCTGGCCGATTCCCAGATTGATGATGTCGCGCCCTTCGGCGGCAAGCTGGTTGGCGCGGGCGAGAACGGCGAACGCGGTCTCAGAGCCCATGTTCTGGAGATTGTCGGCAGGAATCATGTCGGGTCCGGCGTGTCGGGTTGACCAGGAGACGGCTGGCGTCGTAGAGAACGGCAGGTCGCTGTGGTGGCTATAGCTCAGTTGGTCAGAGCGCCTGGTTGTGGTCCAGGAGGCCGTCGGTTCGAATCCGACTAGCCACCCCGAACCATGCACCGAATGCCGGTCGGCATTTGCGTGATTGCGACATTCCCTTTCCGGAACACGACATCGAATCGGTCGACGTCACGACGCTCCGACGGTCGCCGGCTCGGCGTCGCCGAGTTCCGGAATGGGCCCCGGGTAGTAGGGAAGACGGTCGCGCCGTGGCGTCCAGGAGCCGCTTTCCTCGAGGTGCCGGACATGGGAGGCGATGTCCTCGAGGGTGGCGAACCAGACATCGCCCTTCTCATGCATATGGCGGATGAGATTCCTCATCTCCCTGGCCCGGGCAAGGCGTCCGCTGAGGAAGGGATGCCACACCGAAACCCACAGGCCGCCGTACTCCCAGGCGGCATCGAACTCCTCGCGGAAGACCCTGTGCGCCTCTGCCGCCGACTTGATTGGCATCAGGGTTCCGAACTCCCGGGAGAACTGGAAGTGGGGCCAGTCGTCGAGGCCGTAGTGGCTCGGCAGTTCGACAACCGATCCACGGTCATTCTCCAGGACATAGGGCACATCGTCACCGAAGAGCGAGGCGTCGTAGTGGATGCCCGCATCGACGAGGATGTCGAGGGTGTTTCGCGAGAAACGGTAGGCGGCGGCGCGGTAGCCGGCCGGCCGCTGGCCCGTTGCCTGGACGATGGCATTGACGCTGCGCTCGAACCAGGAGCGCTCTTCGGCCGCCGACATCTCGTTGGCATGTTCATGGAGGTAGTGGTGGTGGCCGATCTCGTGGCCCCCCTCGAGGATCCTGTCCACCGCCGCCGGATACCGCTCGATGCACCATGCCGGAAGGAAGAATGTCTGGCGCATGGAGAATTCCGCGTAGAGGTCGACGAGCCGCGGCACGGCGACCTCGGGTCCGTAGCGCAGGGCAGACAGTGCGGCCACCCTGGTGTCGGCCGTGCGGTGGAAATCGAGATGAAGGATGGAATCGGCATCCATGTCGAACGTGAAGGCGACGGCGCAGCGGGCGCCACCGGGCCATGGCGGAGGATTGGCGATCATGCCTGCGGCTCCTCGTCGGCCTTGTCGTGATGGAGTTCGGCAAAGAACAGGTTCAGCGCTGTCACGACGAAGCACATCATCACGATGTTGACGATCATGTTCACATAGTTCACGACCAGCCCGACCAAGCCACCGAAACCACGCTCGACAAACATGCCGCTCAGGTGGATCAGGACGATGCTGACGACCACCAACGGCAGGCACACAAGGATCAGCGTTGCCGATATCTGGGCTCCGTGGCCCCGGGTGACCTGCCAGCTGCGAATGAGGTCCGCCCCCTGGCCCAGGGCAATGGACGGAAGAACGAGGGACGACCGGGCGACGATGAGAATGGCTGGCACCATGCCGATCAGAAAGGCGAAGATCTGCCCCAGCGGACCGGAGACGCCGAAAGTGGCAGCCAGAAGAGCGGCCACCATGCCGGTCACCACGTAGAGGCCCATGAACACGATGATGGCGAGGAAGACGGCAATGATGCCGTAGAGAAACTCGCGGAACCCGAATCGGATGTAGATGCGCATCCTCGAGGGGTCGAACCCGGCCAGCATGGTGCGGTGCCACGCCACGGCGATCATGGCCTGCACCATGAGACCGGCAATGGCGAGGACGGCAAGGCGCAGAATGCCGTCGGGCGGCATGCCGGTCTCCCCGGTGACGGGTGTGCCAGGGGTCAGGAGGTGGACCGCCACGGCAACAAGCAGGACCGGGAACCAGGACAGACGCAGAATGGAATCGATGCCTGCCCAGGTCTTCCTGAAGGCACCAAACGCAAAATGCAGAGGGTGAATCCTGATGTCCCTCATAACCGGCTCCGGACGCGATTGACGCTCACCCTAACAGAACGCGCCGACACTGACAGCGGTGTTGCCGTCGACATGCTGGAGCCAGCTCCATTCCCCACGGTTTTGGAGACAAGCGGGAATATCTCTACCATATGGAGTTGCGACGACCCTTGCAAACATGGCGATGTTCGCGTTATGGTCCACCTCAAGCGATGGATGATCTCTTCGACAGTTTGCCCGGACCGGGATCGAGCTATACGGCGGACGACATCGAGGTCCTCGAGGGTCTCGATCCCGTGCGGCGGCGTCCGGCCATGTACATCGGCGGTACGGATGAGCATGGCCTTCACCATCTCTTCGCCGAGGTCCTTGACAATGCCATGGACGAGGCTGTCGCCGGCTTTGCCAATCGCATCGATGTCGAACTGGCGGCCGACGGCACATGTTCCGTCCAGGACAACGGCAGAGGCATTCCGACCGATCCCCACCCGAAGAACCGTTCACTGTCTGCCCTTGAGGTCATTCTCACGACGCTGCATTCGGGCGGCAAGTTCTCGGGCGACGTCTACACCACGTCCGGTGGTCTCCATGGTGTCGGCATCAGTGTCGTCAATGCGCTGTGCGACAGGTTGACGGTCGAGGTCGCGCGGGAACGCACGCTGTGGCGTCAGAGTTATCGGCGCGGAGAACCGGTGACGGGTCTTGAGGAGGCGGGCAGGGTTTCCAACAGGCGCGGCACAAGGGTGATCTTTCGTCCCGACCCCGAGATCTTCGGCACTGCCGCCTTCAGGCCGGCGCGTCTTTACCGGATGGCGCGATCCAAGGCCTACCTGTTCAAGGGAATCGAGATTCGCTGGACGTGTGACCCGGCTGTCGTCGACAGCACGACACCTGCGGAAGCCGTCTTCCGGTTCCCTGGCGGAATCGCCGATTATCTTGAGGTGCTTCTTGGCAACCGTGCCGCCATCAACGCCAGGCCCTTCGTTGGCAACGCCTCCCTTGCGGATGATGCGGGACGGGTGGAATGGGCCATCACGTGGCCGGCCGACAGCGAAGGTTACGTGTCGACGTACTGCAACACCGTCTTCACGGCCCAGGGCGGCACCCACGAAAGCGGCATCCGCAACGCCCTGACCCGGGCCCTGCGCACCTATGGCGAGAGGGTGGGAGCGAAGAAGGCCGACAAGCTCTCGGCCGACGATGCCGCGGGCGGCGCCGTCATCCTTCTGTCGGCATTCGTCAGATCACCGCAGTTCCAGGGACAGACAAAGGAGAAACTGGTCAATCCGGAGATGACCCGTCTCATCGAGAGTGCGGTGCGTGATCATGTGGACCACTTTCTTGCCGGTGATCCGGAGAGCGCCAACGAACTGCTGCGCGCGGCCCTCGATCGTTACGGCGAACGGCAGCGCCGCCGCGAGGAAAGGGAGACCCGGCGCAAGACTCCGGCGCGAAAGCTGCGGTTGCCGGGCAAGCTGGCGGATTGTTCGCGCCGCGAGTCGCACGGCACCGAACTCTTTCTCGTCGAGGGCGATTCGGCAGGCGGGTCCGCCAAGCAGGCACGCAACAGGGAGACGCAGGCGGTGCTGCCGCTACGCGGCAAGATTCTCAACGTGGCCAGTGCGTCCGCCGACAAGAAGCGCGCCAACCAGGAACTCAAGGACCTTTCGCAGGCCCTGGGATGCGGTGTCGGCAGCAACTATCGCGACGAGGATCTGCGCTACGACCGCATCGTCATCATGACGGATGCCGATGTTGACGGTGCACACATTGCCTCGCTGCTCATCACATACTTCTACCGGGAGATCCCCGAACTCGTTCACCAGGGACGGCTTCATCTTGCCGTGCCGCCGCTTTACCGTCTGTCACGCGGCACCGACATCGTCTATGCTCGCGACGACCAGCACCGGGACCATCTCCTGGAACATCACTTCAACGGCAAGGGCAGGGTGGACATCAGCCGCTTCAAGGGACTTGGCGAAATGCCGGTCGCCCAGTTGAAGGAGACGACCATGGATCCGGCGAGCCGTCTTCTGCTCCGCGTCGAGATCGCGGACGACGACCGGACGCGGACGCTGCGGATCGTGGAGAACCTGATGGGACGCCGTCCCGAGGAGCGGTTCAACTTCATCAGGCGGCACGCCGGCAATGTCGGTGAACTTGATATCTGACTGCAGGCCCATGAGACGCCTGGCAGCGATGGGGCTTGTCCTCGCTCTCCTGGGATGCGCCGGCGACGGATCGCGGACACTCGTGACCCATGTCAGTCAGGAGCCGCTCTTCTCGCCCGGGCTCATGCACTGGATCGCGTCGTCGCCACAGGGATTCGTCATGCGGGTGGCTGCGGCCGACGGGGATGCCCGGTGGGCTGACGAAGCCAAGGCGGCGCTGGAGACTATCGCCTGGATGCCCTTCGACGCCCTGACCATCGATCATTCAGGTTCGCACGATTCCGTGTTCCACCTCGCTCTCGTGGTTCACGCACTGTCCACCGTGCCGGCGGACGGCGCCTGCAGCGGTGACATGACGCCGATCTCCGGCCACGGCGATGTCGTGATCGCCCTGTGCCACGGTGGACGGGCTGTCGCCACGGCGCGGGCCACGGCTGCGGCGCCGCTCGTGCCCGGCTCTTCCTCATTCCACGAGGCTGTGAGGGCTGCCGCCATCGCCGCCTTCCCGCGTCGCGATCCGGACGAACCCGATTTCGACCCCGTCATTCTTCTGCCCGTGGTCTGAGGACGCTGGTTGACCTCGACCGCATCAACGGAGTATCCGCCTCGCAGCGGCCGTTGCGTTGTCTCCATCACGGCTACATTCGACCAGGAACACGGACAGGCATGAAATTCGAAGACCTGGGACTTGGTCCTGAAGTCCTGGAGGCCATCGCGAAGGCCGGTTACCACGAAGCCACGCCAATCCAGCAGCAAGCCATCCCGGTGGCGCTGCAGGGCCGCGATCTCCTCGGCTGTGCGCAGACCGGGACCGGCAAGACAGCGGCTTTCGTGCTGCCGCTGATCGACATTCTCATGGGGAGCAGGGCGCGCATGCGCATGCCGCGGGCGCTCATCATCTCGCCGACCCGCGAGTTGGCGCAACAGACCATGGAGAACTTCCGCATCTACGCCAGCCTGACCGAACTCGAGGCGGCGCTGCTTGTCGGAGGCAACGACATGAAGGCCCAGGAACAGGCGCTGACCGGTCATGTGGATTTCCTGATCGCCACACCCGGGCGTCTGCTCGACATGATCGAGCGCGGAAAGGTTCTGATGATGGGTGTCAAACACCTCGTCATTGACGAGGCCGACAGGATGCTGGACATGGGGTTCATTCCCGATGTCGAGCGCATCTGCACCATGTTGCCGCCGCTTCGCCACACGCTGATGTTCTCGGCCACCATGCCCGCCGAGATCCGCAAGCTGGCAGAGAAGTTTCTCCACAATCCCAGGGAAGTGGCAGTGGCGCCTCCGGACTCCCCGGCCGATACCGTGGATCAGTCCCTTGTCATCGTCGAGGATGGTCGTGAGAAGAAACGGGCCTTGCGCCGCCTGCTGGACATGCAGGAGGTGACGAGCTCCATGATCTTCGTCAACCGCAAGCGGGATGTCGATTCCCTCCATGGGTCCCTGGTTCGCCGCGGAATCGACGCCGTGCGCATGCAGGGCGACATGTCACAGCACGACCGGGAGACCGCGCTTGCCGCCTTCAAGAATGGCGAGTCCCGAACCATGGTGTGTACCGACGTGGCCGGCCGCGGCATCGACATCTTCGGTGTCAGCCATGTCATCTGCTACGACGTACCCGTCCATGCCGAGGACTATGTCCACCGCATCGGCCGAACAGGCCGCGCCGGCATGAGGGGCTGTTCCTACATGCTGGCGACGCCTGAAGATCGCGATGCGCTCGACGCCATTGCCAGACTCATTTCCCGTCAGGTGCCGATGGTCGAGATCGAGGGCATCCGCCACGCCGACCTCACGTGCGCGCCGGACCGGCCCCAGGGCCGCCGCCGCCGAGACCGGCGGAGTTGGGAAAAGGATGATGCGACGGCGCGCCGTCGCGAGGCCGCCCGGGGCGAGGCCCAGGAGAAAGAGATGGAAGACGCCGGCGCCGTTCCCTTCGGCGAGGGGCCGTTCGTGCCGGCATTCCTGATGCGACCGGTTGCAACCGGCAACACCAGGGGAACACGGACCCGGGGAGACAGCGACCGTGCCGACAGGTGATCTCATTCGCAATGCCATGAAGGAGGGCGCGAAGCAGCTCGGAGCGTGGGTGAACATGGAGAGCCCGATCGCGACCGAAATCATGGCCGGCGCCGGATTCGACTTCATCATGATTGACCAGGAACACGGTCCGGGCGACGCCCTTTCCGCCATCACGCAGCTGCAAGCCATCCGTTCGGGTGGCACAGGGACGGCCATGATGCGGGTGAGGGACAACGACACCCAGTTCATCAAGAAGGCCCTTGATACCGGCATCGACGGCATCATGGTGCCACTCGTCGAGACCGCCGAAGCGGCATCCCAGGTGGTGGCGGCCTGCAGGTTGCCACCGCTCGGGGTGCGCGGAGTCGCTCCCGGCAACGTCCGGGCCGCGCGCTACGGCTACGACAAGGATGCCTTCATCCGCAATCGCGGTGAGGATGTCCTTGTGCTGAGCCAGGTCGAGACCGAGGAGACTGTCGGCAATCTTCCCGACATCGGCGCCATCGAGGGTATCGACGTTCTCTTCATCGGCCGCAACGACCTTTCAAGCAGTATCGACCGGCTTCATGATCAGGCCTCTCCGGAAGCCCGCGAACTGCTGGACGAGGCGGAGCGCCGCATCAGGGAATCGGGACGTCTGCTCGGCGGCATTCCGGCGCCCTTCGACGGTCCTGTGGCCATGTTCGAGAGAGGTTACGACTTGGTGCTCGCAGTCGCCGATCATGCGTTGCTGCGGGATGCTGCTGTCGCTGCGGTGGCGTCGTTCAGGCCTGCCTGATGGTGGTCCCGTTCGGACCCCTTCTCGAGCGGGCGACGAATCGCTCTGGTGGACACCGGAATCTCCAGGCCCGGCTCCCCCAGCCGAAGTCGGAGGCGGACCTTGCCGCCACTGGCGACGATCGTTACCTCTCGATGATGTCGCTGCGCATCTTTCGCGCCGGTCTCAAGCATGCTCTCGTCGATTCGAAGTGGCCGGCCTTCGAAGATGCCTTCCACGGTTTCACGCCGAAGAGGGTGGCCATGATGAGCGACGAGGACCTTGACGAGATGATGGCGAACAGGGCGCTCATCCGCCACTGGACCAAGATTTCGGCGGTTCGCAGCAACGCCACGTCCATGGTTGCCAAGTCCGCGGAGCACGGCGGATTCGGGTCGTGGATCGCCGGTTGGCCAGGCAGCGACATCGTCGGGTTGTGGATGGCGCTGGCAAAGGAATTCAGGCAGCTCGGCGGCAATTCGGGTCCTTCCTTTCTGAGAATGGCGGGAAAGGACACCTTCGTGCTGACCGGCGATGTGGTCGGGGCGCTGATCGACAACGGCATCGTCGCCCGCCCGCCCACGGGCAAGGCCGCGAAGCGCCAGGTCGCGGCCGCCTTCAATGCGTGGGCCGAGGAGACCGGCTTGCCGTTGTGTCATCTTTCCATGATCCTGGCTCTCTCCCGAGAGTGATCCGGCCCCCATCGATGGCTGCCGCCATCCCCGAGACCGCACGCATCGTCATTGTCGGCGGCGGCATCATGGGAACCGGTCTTGCCCACGGGCTGGTCGCCGAGGGTTGCCGGGACGTGGTTCTCCTGGAGAAGGCCGAACTCACATCGGGCTCGACGTGGCACGCGGCCGGACAGATCACGCACTCGACATCAAGCCTCACGCTGGGAAAGTGCGTCGACTACAACATCCGCCTCTATTCGGGCGGCCTCGAACAGGAGTCGGGACAGCCGGTGACCTGGCACGGATGCGGTTCGCTGCGCCTCGCCTACAGGGAAGACGAGATGGACTGGCTGCGCCACACCCTTGGGGTGGGCACGTCCCTGGGATTCGCCATGGAACTTGTCGGTCCGGAACGCATTCGTGCCCTTCATCCCTTCTACAATCTCGACGGGGTGCGGGGTGCTCTCCATACCCCGGACGACGGCCACGTCGACCCCTCCGGTGTCGTCCAGGCCTTTGCCACGGTGGTGCGCCGTGAAGGCGTGAAGATTGTGCGCCGCTGCCGTGTGACCGGCATCGCCCGAACCTCGCAGGACGAATGGAAGGTGACGACGGACAGGGGTGTCATCACGTGCGAGCACGTGGTCAATGCCGCCGGCGCTCATGCGAGGCAGATCGGCGCCTGGAACGGGATCGACATTCCGGCCACCTCGATGACCCACCACTACCTCGTCACCGATACCGTTCCCCAGTTTCTCGATCTCGATCGGGAACTTCCCGTGGTGCGTGACGACCACCTGGTCTCCGGTTACGTCAGGATGGAGCAGAAATCGGGGCTCATCGGAATCTACGAGAAGCGCAACCCCAACGCGGTGTGGGTCGAGCACTGCCCCTGGGAGGCGGAAAACGAACTCTTCGAACCCGACTTCGAACGCATCATGCCGTGGTTGCAGAACGCCATGGAGCGGATGCCGGTCCTGAGCGAGGTCGGCATTCGCCGCACCGTGCACGGGGCCATTTCCCATCCCCCCGACGGCAATCCGCTGATCGGTCCGGTCCCCGGCGTGAGAAACTACTGGTGCTGCTGTGGCACACAGATCGGCATCGGGTGGGGCCCCGGCCTTGCCAGGGAGCTGGCGCGATGGATCGTCCATGGCACCGCGGATCTCTCCATGAACGCCTTCGATCCGCGACGCTACGGATCGTGGGCGACGAGAGATTGGCAGGTGATCAAGGCCAGGGAAGACTACTGCCTGCGCCACGAAGTTCCCTTTCCCGACCTCAACAGATACGCCGGACGCCCGGTCAGGCCCTCGCCGGTCCACGACCGGAATGCCGATGCCGGAGCCGTCTTCGAGGATGTCTGCGGTCACGAAAGGCCACGCTGGTTTGCTGCCGCAGGCGCGGCCGCGGAAGAACAGCATTCCTTTCGTCGCACCATCGTTGACGACTTCGTGGCTGGAGAGGTGCGGACGGTCACCTCCCGGGCGGGGCTCATGGACATCACCGCCTTCACAAGGATCGAGGTGGCGGGTCGCCAGGCGCCTCGCCTGCTCGACGGGCTGGTTGCCAACCGCCTGCCAGGCAGGGACGGCGGCACCGTCCTTGCCCACATGCTGAATGCGGCCGGTCGCATCGAGATTGAACTCGTCATCGTCAGGATGACGGCGGAGCGCTTCCTGCTCATTGCATCGGCAGCTCTCGAACAGCGCCTGCTTGACCACCTGCCAGCCGGCCAGGGCATCACGGTCACCAACCGATCGGCTGCATGGGCGGGACTCTCCCTCCAGGGGCCACGGTCGCGCGACATCCTGGCCGCGGTCACCGACAGTGCGCTCGACAACGCCTCCTTTCCCTGGATGACGGCGCAACGCATAGCCATCGCCAGCCACCCGGTATGGGCCTTGCGCCTTTCCTATGTCGGGGAACTGGGCTGGGAGCTCCACTGTCACCGCAACGCCCTGCCAGAGGTGCACGACGCACTCGTCGATGCCGGGGCGCCACACGGCATGGGACGCTACGGATCCTTTGCCATGAATGCGATGCGCCTGGAGAAGGCCTTTCGGGGAGGGGCTGAACTCACCAACGAGGTCACCATGCCGGAAGCCGGCATGATGCGTTTCGTCAAGCTCGACAAGGGCGCCTTTGTTGGTCGCCAGGCGACCTTCGAGTGTCTCTCCGGGCCCCTGAAGTGGGCCTGTGCCTATCTCGAGGTGGAAGACGGCGATGACTGCGACGGCCACGCCGGCGAGGCGGTCCTTATGGAGGGGAGGCGTGTAGGCGCCGTCAGTTCAATCGCCCGGGGGAACCGGACGGGAAGAATTCTGGGCTTTGCCTGGGTGACGCCGGAGGCTGCCCGGCCGGACACGTCGCTTGACGTCATGGTCCTCGGCAGGCCGCGGCCCGCGCGGGTTCTTGGCGAGGCAGCCTGGGATCCCCGGAACCTGCGTCCCCGGTCGTGACGACGGGATTGTCACTTGCGCACGCTGTAGACGTAGACGAACCAGTAGACGAGACCGACAAGGACACCGCCTCCGACAATGTTCCCGAGAATCACCGGCACGAGATTGTTGATGGCGCCCGAGACACTGACAGCCGCGTCGGCAGTGCCCAGATCATTGATCAGCAGTGCAAGCGTGAAGAAGTAGATGTTGGCGATGGAATGCTCGAAACCGGCGGCAACGAACGTGGCAACGGGAAGCAGAATGGCGAGGATCTTGTCCGTCGTCGACGCGGCGCCGTAGCAAAGATAGACCGCCAGGCACACCAGGGCATTGCACAGCACGCCGAGGAAGAAGGCCTGCATGAAGGGAAGTTCGGCCTTGGCTGCGGCGATACGCACGGCGACGCGGCCGGCCTCGCCGTTGTCGAGATGGTGGTGTCCGGCGAGGAACACCAGCACGGCAACCGCCACGGCTCCGATCGTGTTCCCGACGAAGACGAAGCTCCACGCCCGCAACAGAGTGCGGAGTTTCATGCGGCCGCTTGCGATCGACATGATCATCAGCACGTTGCCGGTAAAGAGCTCCACGCCTCCCAGGACAACCAGAATCAGCCCCAGGGTGAAACCGAGCCCGCCTGCCATGCGCATGAGGCCGAATGGAACGGGGTCGAGTCCTGTCCATATGGTGATGGCGGCCATGGCGCCCAGGCCGATGAAGGCGCCCCCCATGATGGCAAGGACAACGAGACGGGCAGGCGCCATGCGCGCCTTCATGAGGCCCACGTCCTCGGCCTTCATGGCAACGTCCTTCGGCAGAAGGATGGTCTCGTTGCCGAGACCCCCGCCTGTTCGGGCCATCACTCCCGCTCCGGTGCCTGTTCGTCTATATTGTGTCCGACCAGTTCCGTATGCAACAGACCGGCGCTAGACAGCCGCCCCTACCTCGATCGACAACGGACGACAGGATGCAGAACCGAAGCCGAGACGTTCAGACTGCCGGTGCTGTCCACGAGCACCTCGACCTCGGACGCTATCCCCTTGATCAACCCCGGCGCTGCCAGTCTCTGATCGACCGGTGTCGCGAGGAACTGGCGACGCTGGGACTGTGCAGCCTGCCGGGATTCGTCAGGCCGGCGACGATCACCAGAGCGGCGGAGGAACTCCTGCCCCTCGTGCGCGAGCAGTCCTTCTATCATTCCCGGCGCCACAACATCTACTTCACGGACACACCCCCATCCGTTGCCCCTGACCACCCGGCGCTGGCACTCCAGGAGACCTCCGGCCGGACGGTGTGCGATGACCAGATCACCTGGAGTTTCATCCATGATCTCTACGAGTGGCCGCCACTCAGGGACTTCCTGGCCCGGATCATGGGAAAGCCCCGCCTTCATCTCATGGAAGACCCGCTCGCCAGGGTCAATGTCATGGGTTACCGGGCGGGCGAGGGTCTGGGATGGCATTTCGACCGCTCGGAGTTCACCACCACCCTTCTCATCCAGGCACCGCAGGACGGCGGACACCTCGAGTACCGGCCGGGTCTTGCCCAGGACGATCTCGAAGGCATAGCCAGCCTTCTCGGAGGCACGGATGCGGCAAAGCACATGCATGTGCAGCAGGCGGGGACCCTCTCTGTCTTCCGGGGCCGGAACACGGCCCATCGCGTGACACCGGTGGTCGGCGAGATCGATCGCCTGATTGCCGTCTTCTCCTACTTTGATCGTCCTGGCGTCCTGTTCAGCACCGAAGAGCGCCAGGGCTTCTACGGGCGGGCAGCCTGATGCAGGGTTTTGTCGCCGTCAGGGACATCTGCTCCTTCAGCGAGGTCCGCGCACTCTCCAGGCGTTCGGATGTCAAGGGTCTGCTCCAGCTTGCCTCCCACCTTGGCGCGATCGCCGCCGCCTCAGGCCTGGTCTGGCTGGCATCGGGGACGTGGTGGCTCCTGGTTCCGGCCCAGGTCGTCCTCGGCATCCTGCTCACCTTTCTCTTCTGTCCTCTCCACGAGACCATTCACCGCACGGCCTTTCGCTCGCGATGGCTCAACGACGCGGTGGCCTGGATCACCGGGTTCGTCGTCTTCCTGCCCTCGACCTGGTTCCGGTACTTTCACTTCGAACATCATCGCTTCACGCACATCGAGGGTGCCGATCCAGAACTCGACACGCCGAAGCCGGCGACGCGCCTTTCCTTCCTTTTCTATCTGTCCGGCCTCGAGTCCTTCTGGTGGAATGCCTTGAAGACCCTGGCGCGCCATGCGTGTGGCCGGGTGACGGACCGCTTCGTGCCCGATGATGCGGCTCGCCGGGCCTGCATCCTCCAGGCGCGCCTCTATCTTGCGGGTTACATCGCGATCCTCGCCGCAGCCGTCTGGGCGACCGATCCGGCGCCGCTTCTCTACTGGATCATTCCCCTGGCCCTTTCGGCCTGGTCACTCAGGCTCTACCTCATGGCCGAGCACACGCTGCTTGCCCTCGACGCCAACATGCTCGACAACACACGCACCATGAGGACCAACGCCGCGGTGCGCTGGCTCGCCTGGCAGATGCCCTATCACACCGAGCACCACGTCTTCCCGTCCATTCCCTTCCACGCCCTTCACGAGGCTTTCGACCGCATCGCCCCGCGCCACGGCCATGTCATTGCGGGCTACCTGGCCTTTGCGCGCCAGTACTGGGCGAGCGTCTCACCGGAGCGCCGGCGATGACCTTTCGCGTGCTGACGGCCCAGTTCATGCACGAGACCAACACCTTTGCCTGCCTTGCCACCGACCTTGCCGCCTTCGAACGTCTGGTGCTGGCCCGTGGCACCGACGAGATCGCGTCGCGTCTCGAGAACACCAATACCGAGACCGCAGGCTACATGGATGCTGCCCGGGACCACGGCTGGGAGCTCGTCTTCACCGTTGCCGCCATGGCCAATCCGCTGGGCAGGGTGACGGACGACGCCTTCGAACACGTTGTCGGCCTCATCACCGAAGGCCTGAAGCAGTCACGGCCCGTCGATGGCATCGCTCTGGCCCTTCACGGCGCCATGGTCAGCGACGCCCATGAGGATGCCGAGGGCGAAGTGGTCCGCCGCCTGCGCGAGATCACGCACGTTCCCATCTGCTGCACGCTCGATCTCCACGCGAACGTGGCCCCGGCATTCGCTGAACGGGTGGACATTCTCTGCAGCTATCTCACCTATCCCCACATCGACATGAGAGCGCGGGCGCGACGGGCCGGCGACCTCCTGCACCGGGCGATGACGGGTGACATCGCGCCACGGGTCTTCTTCAGCCGGCGTGCCATGCTCCAGGGCGCCGATGGCGGGCGCACCGATGTCGAGCCGATGATTGCGCTCCAGGCCAAGGCTGCCCGGCTCATGGCGAGCGATGCGAGAGTCCTCGACATCTCCATCAATGCCGGGTTCAGCCAGGCCGACATCCATGATGTCGGGCCGAGCGTGACGGTGACTGGTGACGGTGACGACCCGGTGTTCCAGGAGATGGCGGACGATCTCATGGCGGACATCTGGGAGACCCGGGACGTCGTCAACAACCGCTACCTTGACGTCGCGGAGGCCGCCGACATTGCCCGGCGCTTCAATCACACGGGCAAGCCGCTCGTCATTGCCGACTATGCCGACAACCCGGGCGCCGGCGCCTACGGTGATGCGACGAATCTGCTGAAGGCCATGCTCGACGCCGGCCTGGATGAGGCCTGCTTCGGCGCCCTCCACGATCCAGCCGCCGCCGCAACGCTTGTGGCGGCCGGTGCCGGTGCTCTCATGACCCTGCCGCTCGGCGGCAAGACCGACCCCTCCTTCGGTGGTCCGCCGCTCGATCTCTCCGGCGAGGTGGTCGCAACGAGCGATGGTGTCACGGTCCTTGACGGCCCGATGTTTGCAGGCATGACCAAGAGCTTCGGGCCGACGGCAGTGTTCCGCACCGGCGACATCGACGTGCTGGTGGTCTCCAATCTCATGCAGATCATCGATCTCCAGCAGTTCCTCGCCCATGGCATCGATCCCCGCAGGAAGAAGACGGTTGCCCTGAAGTCCATGCAGCACTTCAGGGCGGCCTACGAGCCCATGGCCGAGAGGGTGATCGTCTGCGATTCGGGCGCCCTGGCGACGCCGGATCTCTCGCGCTTCACCTATCGCCACGTCCGCCGTCCGCTCTACCCTCTCGACCCATGAGCGAACGTTTCGAAATTACCCGCGAAACCCTGATGGATGACCGGGTCTCACCTCCCATGCAGAAAGCGGTCGATGCGGGCCTCGTCACGCCCACGCCGGAAGACGAGCGGGAGCAAAACAGGCGGGACCACCTTCGCCGCCATCCCCGATCCGAAGACCTCTACGTCTTCGGTTTCGGCTCGCTGATGTGGAATCCCGCCTTCGAGGTCGCCGGCTCGCATCCGGCCCTGGTAAGGGGCTGGCACCGGCGCTTCAGTCTGTGGCTCGCCATCGGCAGGGGAACACCCGACTTTCCGGGTCTCTCGCTCGGTCTCGAGCCGGGCGGTTCGGTCAGGGGCATCGCGTTGCGCATCGCTGCCGACAGGATCGACAGCGAGACCCGCCTCCTGTGGCGCCGCGAGATGTTCGCCGGCGCCTACCGTCCGATCTGGGTCATGGCAGATCTCGGGGATCGCGTGGTGCCGGCCACCAGCTTTGCCATCAACCGTGCCTACGAGCGCTACGGGCACGCCATCCCCCTTGCCGTCCAGGCGCGCCACATCGCCCTCGCCGAAGGTCCGCTCGGCCCCTGCATCGATTATCTCGAGAACACCGTCCGCATTCTCAACGCCATCGGCCAGACCTCCGGCTCCATGCACACGCTTCTCGACGCCGCCCGCGCATTGCGATGACGGCACACGGCGAATTCGATCGCAGCACCACATCCAGAAGCACGCCCAGACCACGTTCGCGCCCTCGGTGTCCGCATGCACGTGGGCCGCGTGCCGGCTCGGAGACAAGGGACTGCGACAGCCGTGCCCGGGCGACAAGCTTGGTCATGCGTTCCACGACATGGTGCGGGGTTCCACCTGAATGGCGGACCGGGCGTTGCCGGCCGGTATTCGCCGTCTGCGTGCCTGCCCTCCCGGCCAGCGATGAAGGCTGAGCAAATGCGCTGCTGCGGCGAGGACGGCACCGTCTCCTGTCGGGGGACGGATCAGTCTTTGCAAAGTGTGTTCATGGGCCTTTCCGTCACGTAGTGTTGGTCGTGCGAAATGCAGGGGAGGTGCCGGGATGCGGGGATCGTGTCAGTGCGGGGCGGTGAGATACGAGGTGACCGGCAAGGTGGATCATGTGAGCCACTGTCACTGCTCGATGTGCCGGAAACTGCATGGAGCGCTCTTCGTGAGCTTCGGTGGCGTTGCCCGCGACGACCTGAAGATTGAGGGCGGGGAGTTCCTGCGCGAGTACCGCAGTTCGGACGCGATCAGCCGCCGGTTCTGCGCGACCTGCGGCGGACAGGTGTTCGCCGAGACCCCCGGAGACGGCGACACGGTTTTCCTGTGCCTTGGCAACCTCGATCAGGGCGAGACGCCGGACCACGATCAGGCAAGCGAACGGCACATCTTCTGGGAATCGCGGGTGACCTGGCATGATCCTGGCGATGGCGCGGCGCGTGTCGAGGGCTACGGGGAGGCGTGACGATGACGACGGGAGGATGCCTGTGCGGCGCCGTGCGCTACGAGCTGACGGGAGAGATTCATGACTTCTATCACTGCCACTGCTCGATCTGCCGCAAGTGCCAGGGCGCGGTCTACCTCACCTATGCCAGCGTTGACCGCTCGGGCTTCCGCCTGTTGGCAGGGGAGGAATCGCTGTCGACCTACCGGACATCGCCGGCCTTGAGGCGACGGTTTTGCCGTCACTGCGGGTGCCATGTCTTCGGCGAGATGGGAGACGAGATCTCCCTCTCGGTGGGCACGCTCGATGACGGCGCCGATCCCGGGGGCCGCGAGGGCAGGGAACGGCACATCTTCTGGGAGTCCCGGTGCGGCTGGTACGAACCCGACGACGCCTTCGAGAAGGCGACGGAGTTCGGATCATGATGCGGGGTGGCTGTCTGTGCGGCGCCGTGCGCTTCGAGGTCGGCGCACCGGCGTCGGACCTCTACCACTGTCACTGCTCCATGTGCCGCAGGGTCCATGGCACGGCGTTTGCCACCTATGCGGTGGTGGCGCGTTCGGCCATGACGCTGACGAAGGGCGAGGACATGCTCTCACGCTATGAGTCATCTCCTGGCGTCACGAGATCGTTCTGCCGGCGGTGCGGTTGCCAGATCGCCATCGACGTTGCCTATCAGCCGGATGACCGCTGGTTCATGCCGGCGATCCTCGATGATCCGGTTCACCCCGGGGCCGGCAGCCGGGAGCGCCACATTTTCGTCTCTTCGAAGCTGCCGTGGCTTCACCTTGACGACGTCCTCCCACAATCGGAGGAGGCCTGAGGGCCTGGCCCGGGGCATCACGAACCTGCTTCGATGAGACCGGCGTACCCGGCCTCACGGACATGGTTGCGACCGCCCGCGTGTTCGCCGGGACACTTCGACCTGGGGGAGCGGACACGGGTGCCGTCCGTCGGGCTGTTGCTTGAGGCGCATGGGGGTTACCATTCCGGGATGCGTGCCGAGCTGGGACAGCTGCTGCCATGAAGCCTGTCAAAGCGAGTTTCGTTGCCCTTGCGGTGACCCTGCTGATGGCAGGATGCGCCACCACTCCGCCCTCGCAGCAGGAAAATGTGTGCGCGATCTTCGAGCAGTATCCCGACTGGTACGACTACGCTCGCCTCTCGGCGAGCAAGTGGGGCACGCCGGTGGACATCCAGATGGCTTTCGTGCGCCACGAGTCAAGCTTCCAGTCCGACGCGCGCCCGCCGCGCGAGTGGCTCCTGTGGGTCATCCCCTGGGGGCGCGTTTCCTCGGCGAAGGGCTACGCACAGGCTCAGGACCCGGTGTGGTCGGAGTACGAGGCAGAGCGTGGCTGGCTGTTTCGAAGCCGTTCCGACATGGAGGACGCGCTCGACTTCATCGGATGGTACAACTACAAGACCTGGCGCGAACTGGACATTCCCCGCACCGACGCGTACCGACTCTATCTCGCCTATCACGAAGGCCGGGGCGGCTACAGACGCGGCAGCTGGGAATCGAAGCCGGATGTGCAGCGCACCGCCGAGCGGGTCAGGGATACGGCCCGCACCTACAAGTCGCAGCTCGCACAGTGCGAGGATCGCTATCGCTGCGATTCCTGGTATCAGGTCTGGCCCTTCTGCAGTTGACGGAACGCCTCCAGGTTCGCAGCATTGCCCATCGCGCTGACGGGTTGAGGCGTCGATGCACCGCCCGAATGGAGCGGACCACCGGGACGCAGGCGAGGAATGGCACGCCGCTGACACCCCGTCCCCGCGGATCGCGTTGAAGACCTCGCGAGGGCCGGTGCGGCGTCGACGGCAACGGGGGAACACCGCACCCTCGGGGAGACCACTCACATTCCGGATCAGGCCCTGGGACCCCTGACAGCGCGCTGCCGTTTCCGCAGCACGTGCGATCATGCGGTCTGTGGCAGGCCCCGCATACGGTGCGTGTGCTTGATGGAGTCCTCGAAAGCCTTGAGGCGTTTGTAGATCGAGATGAGCTCGACGATGATTCCCCATGAGTTCACGAGGAACTGGAAGGACGATTCAACGCGATCGAAGGCCCGCAGGATCTGCTGCAGGACGCCCAGCGTGATGATGCCGGCCACGATGGTGGGTCCCATCATGATGTAGGGCACGATCACCGAGAACTGGAGGTAGGACCACTTCGCGATGTCGAAGTAGAGGTAGTGCTTGAACAGGCGGAAGTAGTTCTTGCGCACGTTGGCAAAGAGCTCCACGACGGATTCCGGCTGCGCCCTGTCTTCGTGGTCCTCGCCGAACACCAGCTCCTTGCGGTAGGCGGCCTCCACCTTCTGGTTGTTGAATTCAAGACCGGGAAGCTTGATGCCGACGATGGCGAGAAGAACGGTGCCGGCCGCCGCCGAAACGATGGCAAGCCAGACGAGCGAATGATCGACGGCGCCGATCCAGGGGAGTTCGGTGACGTGTTCGCTCAGCGACCACAGCAGCGGCAGGAAGGCAACGAGCGTCATCACCGAGCGCATGAAGGCCACGCCCAGACCCTCGACGATGCGGGCAAACCGCATGGTGTCCTCCTGGACACGCTGCGCCGCTCCTTCGATGTGCCGCACCTCGTGCCAGTAGGACATGTAGTAGTCGTTCATCGCCGTCCGCCAGCGGAACACGAAGTGACGCACGAAGAACTCGAGAAGCACGGCGACGACGATGTAGATGCCGGCAATTTCGGCGAAGGTGAAACACTTTCCGAGAAAGTCGGAGAACTCGATGGCCCCCGGTTCGGTCAGCGCGATCTGCAGGGTGTCGTAGAAGTCGCCGAACCACTCGTTGATCTTGACATCGAGCTGGACCTTGTACCAGGTGACGGCGAGAATCGTGACGCTGCCGAGGATCGACCAGTGCAGCCAGCGCCGATTGGCAAAGAATGACCGGAACATGCATCGTCCCCTTCGCGTTCGTGTCGGGCGGGGAGATACCATGATCAGGCGAGACGGCACACGGATGGATGGACCCTGGCCCATCGACATGTTCACGCCGCCGGCGGATCGCCGGCCCTGCCGCCATCCCTTCAACGGCGTCCTCGCCATCGACGGATCTGCGCTGGCGGCCAGCGACGCCTCGGCGCACGCCGACTTTGCCCTGGGTGGCGGCGTGACCCGGTTTCCTGGCGTCAGTCTCGCATTCCGGACGGACGGCAATGACCTCCTGCCGGTGCACAGGGTGCTGCACCGCCGGCCCGATCCGCAGAGTTACTGGGACATCATGGTTGGCGAGGGGTGTATCTGGAGGGGTGACGGTCCCTGCGATGTCGCATCGTTTCCTTTCCAGCTTTCGTGCGAGAGAGAGAACGACAGCCACCACGGGGTCGCCCGATTCGCCTGGGACGGGGAGAGGGTGCGCGATCTTGTTGTTCAGGTGGTGACCGAAACACTCCCCGATCACGTTCCCGAACGTCTCGATCTGTGGGGTGTGGCAGAGGCGTCGTTCATCGAGGCGGCAAGGCCGCTGGCCGCTCCGGACCGCCACCATCCGATGCCAATTCACGACATTGCCGAGATCGCGCCTGCGGACATGCTCGAGGCGCTGCTGGACGATCCGATGCGCGAGAGCGAGATTACCAGCGGCCTCGTGATCGACGGGCACATCTACACGACGGGGTTCGCCACGCGGCGCGGGCCCTACCCGTTTCCCCACGCGATGCGCTTTGGCATCTGGTCGGCCACCAAGGCGGCATTCGCCACCACCGCTCTCATGCGCCTGGCCCATCACCTTGGTCCCGGAGTTGCCGAGACCCGCATCGTCGATGTCCTCGACGTCACGGCGGATCACGACGGCTGGCGCGATGTCACGATCCGTCACTGTCTTTCCATGGCGACCGGTATCGGCACCGCGGGCGAAACCGGCGACATCCACGCCGACAATCTCACCGGACCGGAGTACGCCTCGGCAGACGGACCGGACGGCGCCTGTTACCGCGCCTATCAGAGCTGGTACGCCGCCCGCAGCCGCGCGGACAAGCTCCGCGAGGCGTTCCGTGTGCCGTCCTATCCCTGGGGACCGGGCGTCGTGGCGCGCTACCGGGATCAGGACCTCTTCGTTGCCGGCGCGGCCATGGATGCGGTGTGGAAGCACAACCGTGGTCCGGATGCCGATCTCTTCGCCATGGTCGAGCACGAGGTGCTGCGCCCCATTGGATGTGGTCCGGTGGACATCAACCGCACCCTCGAGGAGGACGGCGCCAGAAGTGTACCGGTCACCGCCTTCGGCCTCTTCCTCGGCCTTGACGACGTGGGGCGGCTGGGACGGTTGCTGTCGAATGGCGGACGTCACGAGGGGACGCAACTGCTGGAACCGTCCCTGGTGCGCGAATGTCTCGACGGCGCCATGACGAAAGGGTTGCCGACGGGGACGCTCACCGCCGACGGGAACGACATCACCTATCACCTTGCCTGGTGGCAGCTGCCGCTCGTCACCCGGTCCGGTCGGACCATGAGAATCGCCACCATGCGGGGCTTTGGCGGTCAGATCATCCAGCCCCTGGCCAACGGCATCACCTGTTTCCGCTTCGCCCACGACAGCGCGGCCAGCCAGGAGCGCTACGACGCCCTGATGCTGCCGCGTCTCGCCGACGCCCTGCGCGGGCTGTGACGCGAGGGATCAGGGTCGGGCGTTGGGAAAGAAGAGCTGCCTTCCGTCGATGCGGTAGGAGGCGATTGAAGCCTGGCCCGACGGCGAAACGAGCCAGTCGACGAAAAGGCGTGCCTCCTCTTCGCGGACATGGGGAAAGCGCTCCGGATTCACCACTGTCACGCCGTACTGGTTGAAGAGATTCTCGTCGCCCTCGACAAGAAGGGCGAGATCGCCGCGGTTCTGGAAGGCGATCCATGTGGCCCGGTCCGTCAGGGTGTAGGCGCCGACGTTGGCGGCCACGTTGAGAGTGGCGCCCATGCCCGAGCCGGTCTCGAGATACCACGAACCGCTGTGCGCCGTGGGGTCGAAACCCGCGGTGCGCCACAACGCCATTTCCTTCTTGTGGGTGCCGGAGTCGTCGCCACGGGAGGCGAAGGGAAGGCCCTCGCGTGCGATCTCCATGAACGCGGCGCCGGCGTCGGCGACGCCGGCCACACCCGCCGGATCGGAAGCGGGGCCGACAATCACGAAATCGTTGTACATCAGGTCGAACCGCTCGACGCCGTAGCCGCCGGCGACGAACTCCTCCTCGGCATCGCGGGCATGCACGAGCAGGACATCGCCGTCCCCGTTCATGGAGTTGCGGATGGCCTGTCCGGTGCCTACGGCCACGACCTTGACGAGGATGCCCGTCGCATCGCTGAATTCGGGAAGGATGTGATCGAAGAGACCGGAATTCTGGGTCGAGGTCGTCGACTGGACGATGATGGACCTGTCGTCAGCGGTCACGCTGCCGGTGATGAGGCCGAGGACGGCCACGGCACATGCGAAGAACCTTGACATCATCACGGGATCCTTCCGGCTCGGCAGATTCAGGCGACCAGGCGACCCTCGACAAAGGCCTGGGCCCGTTTCGTGGGGGGATTGGAAAAGAAGAGCGGGGCGTCGCTGTCCGCCTCGAGAATTCCGCCGTGAAGGTAGAGGATGCGGTCGGCCAGGCGGCGCGCCTGGGCAAGGTCGTGGGTCACGAGGAGAATGGGCGTGCCGTCGTCCCGTGCCTTGTGCACCAGATCCTCGATCGCCAGGCTCGAACCCGGATCGAGGTTGGCGGTTGCCTCGTCGAGCAGCAGGGCGTCCGGGGATGTCGCCATGGCGCGGACAAGTGCGAGCCTCTGCTGTTCCCCTCCCGAGAGTGCCTGGGCCGGGGTCCGCGACCTTGCCTCGAGCCCGGCCGTCACCAGCGCTTCCATGGCGCGCTGGCGCTGCTCCCGGCGGGGTACGCCGGCGGCCTGGAGGGCAAAGCGGATATTGGCCAGCGCCGTGCGGTTCAGCATGACCGGGTGATGGAAGACAACACCGAGCCTGACGGCCCGCGGGCGGTCCGGTGGACGACCGTTCCACGTTACATCGCCGCGGTCCGGTTCGACGAGACCCGCCAGCATGCGCACCAGGAGGCTCTTGCCGGCGCCATTGGGCCCCAGCAACACCGCGATTTCAGGTCGGGAGATGGTGACGCTGACATCATCGACAACCGGCCGCGTCCCCCGCATGAGACAGAGGTTCCGGCCAACCAGCGGCAGCACCTTTCCATCTCTTCGGTCATGCAAGGCGCGGGTTCCTCGCGAACGTGTTGAGCAGTCCGGCAAGACCGTTGATGATGAGGATGATCGTCAGCAACACGATCCCCAGGCCCAGGGCGAGGTCGAGAGCGCCGCGCGAGGTTTCCAGAGTGATGGTCGTGGTCATCACCCGGGTGACATGATTGATGTTGCCGCCGACCATGATGACGGCGCCAACCTCTGCGATGGCCCTGCCGAACCCGGCAAGCACCACGGTGACGAGACTGAATCGCGCCTCCCACAGCAAGGTGAAGGCGGTCGTACCCCTGCCCAGGCCGAAGGCGCGGAACTGTTCGTCATAGCGACGATGAAGGTCCTCGATGACCTGGCGGGTCAGGGCGGCGACGATGGGCGTGACGAGCACCGTCTGGGCGATGATCATGGCCTCGGGCGTATAGAGCAGACCCCAGTCGCCCAGGGGCCCGGCCCTCGACAGCAGAAGATAGATGGCCAGGCCGGCAACCACGGGCGGCAGGCCCATGAAGGCATTCATCACGGTGATGAGGGCGCCGCGCCCCGGGAATCGCGAGATGGCCGTTGTCGCGCCGACCGGAAGACCGATCAGCATGGCGAAGAACACTGCGAAGAGACTGACCCGCAGCGACATGAGGATGATCTCGACGAGATCGCGGTCGAGGGTCGTGATCAGGCGAAGGGCTTCCGTGAAGGCGTCGCTGGTATCCTGCATGGTGATGGTTCGCACGGTGTATCGGTGAGGCAGGGCGTGTCCGGTGGGACGACCTGCAAGAAGGGTGTGGTTGGGGCGCCAGGATTCGAACCTGGGGTCACGGGACCAAAACCCGTTGCCTTACCGCTTGGCCACGCCCCAGCCGGCTTCCTATAAACCGGAAAGCACAGGAGTGCGCAACCGCGGGCCGGGAACAAGGGCCCGGTCAGGCGAGGACAATTCTCTCGCGGTTGCGGCGAACAGCTCGGGTCGCATTGCGCGTATCGACCACCAGCGGCACGGCCGCCACGAGGGCATCGTAGTCGATGCAGTCGTGGTCGGTGACGATCAACGCCGCGTCGTGGATGCCTTCCGCGACGTCGGTCCACGCCAGACTCCGCCGCCCGGCCAGCCCGGCGTGGGCGCGCGTGGCGGGAATGGTGCCGATGAAGGGATCGAAGAAGGACACCGCAGCTCCCCTTGACTCAAGCAGTGCCATCAGCGTCAGGCCAGGACTCTCGCGGCTGTCATCGACGTTCTTCTTGTAGGCCATGCCGACGATGAGAATTGCCGCGCCATTGAGACCGCGGTGAAACCGGTGATCGATCTCGCCGGCGAGCCTGGAGACGATGTGGTGCGGCATCGAGGTGTTGATCTCTCCCGCAAGCTCGATGAACCGGGTGGGTACGCCGTACTCCCGCGCCTTCCAGGCGAGGTAAAACGGGTCGATGGGGATGCAGTGTCCGCCTAGCCCCGGGCCGGGCCAGAAGGGCATGTAGCCAAAGGGCTTTGTGCTGGCGGCCTCGATCACGTCCCAGACACTGATACCCATGGCATCGAAGATCACCTTGAGTTCGTTGACGAGGGCGATGTTGACGGAGCGATAGATGTTCTCGGTGAGCTTGATGGCTTCAGCGGTTCTCGTGTCCGGAACGACAACGGTTCCGGCGGGAATGAAGGATTCGTAAAAGGCCGCGGCGGCCGCCCGCGCCAGGTCTTGATCACCGCCGACGATCTTGGGCACTGTTCCGAGGCGATGGGTCGTGTTCCCCGGATCGTCGCGTTCGGGTGAGTAGGCGAGAAGAAAGTCCACTCCCGACACCAGGCCACCGTCCTCGAGAATTGGTCGCACCAGCTCATCGGTCGTTCCGGGCCAGGTGGTCGATTCAAGAATGACGAGATGTCCGGGAGCCAGGATCGACGCGACGCTGTGAGAAGTGTCCTCCACATGGCGCATGTCCGGTTGCCGGTGGCGGTCCAGGGGTGTGGGAACGCAGATGACAATGATGTCGGCAGCGCCGAGATCGCTCACGGTGCTGGTGCCGAGGAATCGCGGAGACGCAGCAAGTTCGCTGACCGCGACGGCATCGATGTAGTTGATGTAGCTCGTGCCGGCGGCGAGGTGCGTGATCTTGGCGGGATCCGTGTCGAAGCCGGTGACGCGAAACCCGCTCCCATGGGCGGCCAGGGCGAGGGGAAGACCGACATAGCCCAGGCCGATGACAGCGACATGGGCATCGCGTGCGGCGATGCGCGCGGTGAGGTCTGCGACGGGGTTCATGGCCCCTCCCGGGGCTGCGTGAGGATGGTCGTGGTCTCGATCCACCAATCGGGGTGGTGACGCCGCAGCAGGCTCGCCGCGCGATCGGCCTGCTGCAGGGTGTCGGCGAGGCCGAAACATGTGGCGCCGGTGCCGGTCATGCGGGCGAGAGCTACTCCCGGGGTGGCGCGCAGTGCGTCGATGACGTCGGATATCCCGGGGTCGGCGCGGCAGGCCGCGGGTTCGAGATCGTTCCGTCGTGTCGCCAGCTCCCGAACCAGGTCATCAAAGTTCTCCGGCGTACGGGTCAGGGGCCGGGGCGCCGACAGGGGCTCCTCGAAACCGGCGAAGACCCTTGCCGTGGAGAGCGCAGTCCCGGGATTGACGAGAACGAGGGCGCACGCGGGAAGTGGTTCCATGGGCGTGACGACGTCGCCGGTCCCTGCAGTCATGACCGTGCCGTCATGAAGACAGGAAGGAACGTCGGCGCCGAGCGTTGCCGCGATGGCCGGAAGATTGTCGGTCAGGCCCGAGACTGCCCGCAGCGTGGCGGCGGCGTCGGCCGAACCTCCTCCCAGGCCCGAGGCGACAGGAATGTTCTTTTCCAGAACGATGCGGAATGCCCTTGTCGGCGCGACGGCCGCGACCGCCCGCGTCACCAGGTTCCGAGATCCGTCCAGGTCCTTCAAGGCTGCGGAAAAGCGTCCGGTCACCTTGAGCGCCGTGGACTCTGCCGGAGTGAACCACAGGCGGTCGGCCAGAGAGGTGCGCACATGCAGGCTGTCCAGACTGTGGTAACCGTTGGCCAGGCGCCCGGTCACGTGAAGCCACAGGTTGACCTTGGCATGGGCCGGGACCGCCCTTTCACTGACCATCGTCATCGAGTCCCGCCTCGAGCTTGCGGCGCACGGCGTCGACAAGGTCCTCGTCGTCCGGCGCCAGCGTCAGCACGTGGCGCCACTGGAATCGTGCCTCGTAGTATCGCCCGGTTTTCCAGTAGGCATCGCCCAGGTGGTCGATGATCACGGCTTCGGCCGGTGCCAGGCCGACGGCGCGTTCCAGTTCGACGACGGCTTCGTCGTAGCGGCCGAGCCGGTAGAGCACCCATCCCAGGCTGTCGATCACCATGCCGTCATTGGGTGTCCGCTCAAGGGCGCGTTCGATGAGATCAAGAGCTTCGTCGAGGTTCTCGTTCCTGTCGGCCCACGAGTACCCGAGGTAGTTGAGGAGCCAGGGATCGTCCGGCCGCGATTCCAGGGATTCGAGAAAGGCCTTTTCGGCGCGCTCCCATTGCCCCGTCATCTCCAGCACCGCCCCCAGATCGAAGAGGAGCTCCGGCCGGCGGTACGATCTTTCATCAAGCAGGTGGAGCGCTTCATCGTAGGCTTCTACCGCCTCGTCCCATCTGCGGTGCGAACGCATGATGTCGCCGATGGCCATGAAGGGATCGGCGCTCTCCGGCCGCTCCCGCGAGAGGACGCGTCCCAGTGTGACGGCGTCTTCGGTGAAACCCGCATCGTTGAGGCTGCGAACACGGCGAAGCCGGGCATTCCAGGCAAGGGGAGAGTCGGGCGCCACACGGCCGTAGGCCGCCGCCGAGGCGTCGTCGCGCCGCAATCGGGAGAGCACGTCCCCGGTCATGAAGTGAATGCGGTCGTCCGAGGGTTGGAGCCAGGCTGCGTGATTGAGCAGTGCAAGGGCCGCAGTTCCCCGGCGTTCGCCGAGCAACTGGCGTGCGGTTTCCGCAAGGGTGTCGGTGATCGCCTGAAACGCGTCGGGTCGCTCGGGCGGCGCTCCGCCGGCAAGCGCCCGTAGAGCGGCCTCCTCGAACCACGGACTCTCCGGGTTGATCTCCATGAACCGGCGGTAGAGGCCGGCGGCGTCCTCGCCCCGTCCGAGGCGCTCCAGAAAACCGCCGTAGGCTCGCGTTGTTTCCCAGGTGACGGTTTCTCCGGCTTCCATGGCCTCGCCGAAGGCCGTCTCGGCCACCCCGGACTCTCCCGCGGCGTCGCTGAGAAGGGCGACGTGATAGGCGATGAGGGGGTCACTGCCTGGCGCGGTGGTATCGAGGATTTCGAGGGCGCGCGCAGGATCACCCCCATGTGCCGCCGCCCAGGCGCGCGCGATGACGGCGAACGTGCCGAGCGGGCCTTCGGAGCTGAACCGGGCAAGGGCGTCGCCCGTGGCACCCTCATCACCTTCCGTCAGGGCGTCGAGAAGAAGCGTGACAGGGGAGATCTCAGTGATGACGTTCACGTCGGCGAGGTGTCGGGCCAGTTCGAGCGCCTGGTCAATCCGGCCGGCAGACACCATGGCCTTGTACGTCTGGCCGAGGAGCGTCACGTCCCCCGGACGGTGTTCAAGCGCCTGCGAAAGGAAGTCGGCCCTCGCCTCCATGTCACCCTGGTAAGCGGCGGCCCTCGACGCAAGGTAGGCACCGCTCATCGAGTCGAGATCGGTGACAGCACGGGCGCCCGGCACCATCGCCAGGCCCAGCAGCACAACGACCGTGCAGACGAGGCCGTGGCACGCCCTGGACGTACCCTCGATCCTGAACGAAAAATCAACCATCTGAAACAACACGGTTGTCTCTCTCACAGTTTCGTGCCTGAGGCACCGAAACAAGACGTTTCCGTGTTCCCGATGCAACAGGGAAGGGAGAGAAACCATGGCGACCAGCCGCCTTGCGCAACGTCATGTCGATATCCTCAAGCCAGGCAGGAAAGTTCGTGACATCCGCGTCAGGAAACTCAAGGGCCCTTCGGCATCCGGATCCTGCCTTCAGGTCGCAAGTGTCATTTTCTCCACAGCCAGGTCGACGGTCAACGTGTCTGTCATGCCATCGGTGACGCCGTGGACATCACCCTGGCGTGCGCACGTTCAAGGTCAGTCTCCGATGCCACCGGAACCAGAGCCAGCCCAGGTTCAAGGGCGGGACGATGGCCGACATGACGTGGGCCGATGTCCGGAAGTGCTTTGCCTCACTCCTTGAGACACCGGCAGTCGTGGATCGTTCGACACCGTTTCTCGCGGTCATCCTCAGACAGTCCGAGATCTTCCCGGTTTCACGTCCGGCCGTCTATCGGACACTGAACATGCGGCGGACCGCCTGGAGTGTCATTTCGCACTGGGCCGAGATTGACCCGCACACTGGCACTCAAGGCCTCGGGCAGGACTGCGGTTTCGAAGTTCAGCAAGAACGGCGCGAAAGTCGATCTGAAGAGGTCAGACACACGGCCGGCGAGAGGCGCCTCATTGCGCTTCGTCCTGCCGTCTCGCACCAGTCAGCAGGCACGGAACTTCGTCGCGGAGGAAAGGATGAGCGTGAAATCAGACCATGCTGATACGCTGTCGTTCGGTCAAGTGTTGGCACCGCTATCCCTGCATTTTCCGCATCCTGAACAACAACAGGAACACGAAGGTAGAACCGATCGAAGTGGTCACGATCCCGACCGGCAATTCCTGTGGTGCAAGGATAAGCCGGCTCAGCATATCCGAGACGGTGAGCAATACGGCGCCCACGATGGCCGCCGTTGGCACAAGCTGGCGGTGCAGCGGCCCCACAATTCCGCGCGCCAGGTGCGGCACCATCAAGCCCACAAAGCCGATCACGCCAGCGACAGACACAAACACGGCCGTGGCCAGTGCGGCCACGAAGAACATGCTGAAACGCAACCCCTGCACCGGCACACCAAGGGTCGACGCTGTGCGGTCTCCGGTCAGGAGCGCGTCCATCCATCGGTTGCGATAAAGGGAGTAGGCCAGGATCAGCACCAGTCCGGTGCAGACCAGCGGGAAGGTTCCCCATCGGGCCAGACCAAGGCCGCCCAGCATCCAGAAAATCACCGAATGCGCGGCACGGCTGTCGCCCGCGAAAATGAGATAGTTGGTAATCGCCGCAAAGAGGAAGGACACTGCCAGTCCGGCGAGGATCAGCTTCTCTGGCGCGCTGGTGCGCAGACCGTGGACAAGCCCCAGCACAATGCCGGAGGCCACGAGACCACCGCAGAACGCCGCCAGCGGAAGCGTCCAGATGCCCAGAATGTCGCCCGTCACCGTGATGACAAAAACAGCGCCCGCAGCCGCGCCCGATGACAACCCGAACAGGAACGGATCGGCCAGGTCGTTGCGTGTGGTTGTTTGCAAAACCACACCGACGATGCCCAGTCCGGCGCCGATCACCGCCGCAAAGAGCGCGCGCGGCAAGCGCAGGTCGAACACGATCAGATGCAACGGAGATACATCGCCCTCGACAATCCCGCTGTTCAGGGCCATCGCCTCGACAACGTCGGAAAGCGCAATTGGTGTCGTACCGTAGAGGGTCGACGCCAGAAAAAGGGCGGCCAGAACGACCGCCCCCACAAGATTGACCAGACCCAATCGGAGCAAGTCAGTTCAACCCTGGGTGCATGGCCTGCGCCATTCTTGCGATCGCGCGGATGTTTGCCGGGCCAGGTGTCAACTCTTCGTACCGCAAGCCGATCCAGCGTTCGTTCCTGACCGCGTCCGTCTGAGACATCAACGGGTGCTCTTGCAGGAACTTGAACGTGTCGGCCGCGCCGTTTCCTGTCTGATAGTCGAGCAGCACCAGAAACTCCGGATTGGCGGCAGCCACCGCCTCCCAGGAAGCGCGGCCCCAGCTTGTATCGAGATCATGGGTGATGTTCGCGCCGCCCGCAGATGCGATCATCGCATCGGGAATGGCGAACTTGCCCGCGGTGAAGGGCGCATCGGCCGGGCCATCCAGGAGGAAGACGCGGGGTCTTTCCAGGTCGGCGGTCTGCGTTTCGATGGCGGCGAGTTCCGCTTTCCAGTCAGCCACAAGCTTTTCGGCCCTGTCTTCAACTTGCATGACCTCGCCAAGGCGCAGAACGTCGTCAAACAGCAGGTCCATGCTGGCGGCGGGGCGATCCTTGTCGAGATGCACACAGCTTTCGGTCAGAACCATGGTCTTGATGCCGAAGGGCGCAAGCGTGTCGGGTGTGACATCGCCGCCGGGGCGCATGCCATAGTACCAACCGGCAAAGAACAGATCCGGTTCCACCGAAATGAGGTTTTCGATTGTTGGGTACTTTGGTGCCAGCTCGGGTATGTCGCCGCGCAGCTCATCAAAATCAGGACTTGTCTTGTACCATCCGGTGATACCTGTCAGGCCGACAATCTTGTCCTGCAGTTCCAGTGCAAAGGCCATGTCGGTCATGTTCATGTCATGCACCACAATCCGCTCGGGCGCGGTATCGAAGACCAGCGGTTCACCGCAATTGTCGACAGTGATGCCGTCGGCGGCGGCGGCGCTGGCAAGGGCGGCAGCCGCACTTGCCAGCAAGAGGTATCGAATCACGTGTTGTTCCTTTCCATCGAGAGTTCAGTTTTTCGGATATCCAGCGCGGGGATCAGGCGACCTTGATGTGCAAACTGCAGGTAGGTGACGCCGAAAATGTCCTGCACACGGTCGGGCGTCAGCACTTCGTTGACGGGGCCAAACCCGGTCAGCCGGGCTGTGTTGATCAGGGCGACATGGCTGGCGAACTCGGGGATCATCACCAGATCGTGAACGGTCATGACCACGGTGATACCCAGTTCGGTCACCAACGACAGCATGCGGCCCTTGGCGTCCGGATCGAGGTGGTTGGTGGGCTCGTCCAGAAACAAGAGCGACGGATTCTGCGCCAGGGCCCGGGCAATATGCGCCCGTTGTCGTTCGCCACCCGACAGGACGGCCATCCGCTTTTCGGCCAGGTCAGTGAGGCTTGTGAGACGCAGAATTCGCTCCATGTCTTCCGCATGCGCCTGGCTTGATCGGTCAGCCTGGATTGGTATCTGCCCGAGGGCCACGTAATCGCGCAGGAAGAGCCGCCCATCGGGCAACTCTTGCTGGCTGACCACAGCGATCATGCGGGCGCGCTCCGTGGCGGAAAGCAGTTTCAGATTGCGCCCGCTGATCAGCACATCACCGCCTGTTGGCGCTTCGGCGCCACTCAGAAGGCGAAGGAGTGTGGTTTTCCCGGCGCCGTTCGGCCCGGCGATGGCAAGAATGGTCCCGCCGTCCACGCTGAAGGACATGTCCTCTACCAGCGTGGTGCCGTTGGCCGCATCGTAACGCAGATCTTCGGCGACAAGGAACGACTGGCCGGTCATGTGCCTATCGTCCGCGTTGCGGACAAGGCGTCCGTTATCTGCGGGGACGCCGTCTGCGGGCTCTGGATTGACTCGAGGCGGGCAAGGTTTTTCGGGAGCAGGACCTCCATTGTCCAGCCGCGCCGCAGCGTTGCATTCAGGTTCGAACGGAGCACGCAGATGTCGCTTCAAGCAGGGTGACGAGATCGGATGAACGTCCGGGCGGGGGCAAGCGCCCCAGAGTCCGCGCACGCAGGGCTGCCGGTCGCGCCCTGCGTCGCGGAAACCCCTCCGGCGCAGCAAGATGGAGAGGAATCAAGTCCTTGAGCGCCTCGACATGACTCGGATCGGCAGGGTCCAGGTCGCCAAACATGTATGAGAAGCGCCCGCTGGAACTGAGTGACACGACACATGGGCGTTCGCACTGGCTCATGCACCGCACACCCAGCACCTCGAACCCTTGATGCGGCGCAGTTCCACCGTGCAACAAGAACGCTTGGGCAAGACGCGTACCTCACGGACATCCCTCTGGACGGCCTGAAGCCCGTCCAGGTGGGTCATGCAGAACGAAAAGAGCGGCTTGGTCATGGTCCACGTCGATCATATGTAATGTTATAACGTTGCGTCCACTATCTTCATCTGCTAACCTCGTCAAGAGCGCTGACGACACGGAGGCAAAGGTGCCGCGGGGACGAATTCGCCTGACACATGCTGACAGGGTGCTCGAGGTTCTAAGGCGTCAGGAGTGCCCGCTCTCTGCCTACGAGATTCTGGAAGCTCTCCGCGAAGACGGCGTGTCCGCGGCGACGACCGTCTACAGGGCACTGGACAAGTTGCTTGAGGCCGGCCACGTGCACCGGATCGAGTCCCTGAACGCTTGGACAGCGTGCCGCGAACCGCATCATTCCGAGACTCCGGTCTTCGAGATCTGCGATGGCTGCGGCAGTGTCACGGAGCATGTGACTTCTCACCTTGCCCGCGACATCGCGGCCCTGTCCACGGACTCAGGATTCGCGCCCGATCGCTCGGTCATCGAGATCCACGGGCGCTGCAGCGATTGCGGTGCAACCGCACCAAACACTTGACACTCGAAAAGGACGAGAGATGGACAATCCCGCACAAGTTCCCGTCACCGTGCTCACCGGCTTCCTCGGCGCCGGCAAGACAACGCTTCTGAATCGCATCCTCACTGAGCGCCATGGCAAGCGCTATGCGGTCATCGTCAACGAGTTTGGCGAGGAAGGCATCGACAACGATCTTGTTGTAGATGCAGACGAGGAAGTGTTCGAAATGAACAACGGCTGCATATGCTGCACCGTCCGCGGCGATCTGATCCGGATCCTCGGCGGCTTGATGAAGCGCGGCGACCAGTTTGCCGCCATTATTGTCGAAACCACCGGTCTTGCCGATCCGGCACCCGTGGCACAGACCTTCTTCGTCGACCAGGATGTCGCTGACCGCACGCGGCTTGATGCCATTGTGACCGTGGCGGATGCCGTCCATCTCGACGCGCAGCTCGGCGAGCATCACGAAGCGGAGGAACAAGTGGCGTTTGCCGATGTTGTGCTGCTCAACAAGACCGATCTCGTGGAAGCCGATGGACTTGAGCGGGTCGAGGCGCGGATCCGCAAGATCAATCCCTATGCGAAGATCATCCGCACCGCGCATTGCGCGGCACCGCTGGGTGAGGTTCTTGGGCTGAATGCGTTCAGCCTCGATCGCGTCCTGGAGGTGGAACCCGACTTTTTGACCTCCGATCACGATCACGACCACGACGATGACGTCACAAGCCTCTCACTTGTCTCGGAAACGCCGCTTGATCTCGACAGGTTCCAGAAGTGGTTCGGTCAGCTCCTGCAGCAGCGCGGACAAGACATACTGCGCTCGAAGGGTATCCTGGACTTTTCCGGTCATGACGACCGTTACGTCTTCCAGGGGGTGCACATGCTGATGGACGGGTCGCCAATGGGGCCGTGGCCAGAGGACAAGCCCCGCGTGTCGCGTGTGGTGTTCATCGGTCGCGATCTCGAAAACATGGGACTGAAGGAAGGGTTTGAGGCTTGTCGGGCGGCGTGACGCCGGACCTGCAGAGGCATGTCAATCGGCGGCGCGGCTTCCCGGAATCCGAGTTGGAGAAGCGCGGCCTGAAGCTTGAGATCGGTGCTCCGGTCACGGGTGCCATTGCCGTAGGCAACGCCGTCGTCGTGGCTTCTGGTGATGGAACCCTTCACTTTTTCCGCCCTGAAACGGACCCCACCGTGACGAAGGCCCATGATGGTGCCGTCCTCTGCCTGGTCGCGGATGCCGATCACGTGCTGACCGGGGGCGATGATGGACGTTGTCTCCGCATAGCGCTCGATGGCCAGGTCGAAGAGATCGCCAGTTTCGGCTCGCGCTGGGTCGATTGTGTTGCCGCTGGTCATGGGCAATGGGCGTGTTCCTCCGGACGGACCGTGAATGTCTGGCGCAAGGGAGAAACCTCGGCGACATCGCTCGAGCACGTCAGCACCATCGGGGGTCTCGCTTTCGACGCGAAGGGCAAGCGCCTGGCCGCCGCCCACTATGGCGGCGCGACGGTCTGGGAGCGCGGGGAGCGGCGGTGGAAGCGCTCGAAGCTTGTCTGGAAAGGATCCCATGGTGCCGTGACCTTCAGTCCGGACGGCAAGTATCTGGTCACGGCCATGCAGGAAAATGCGCTTCACTGCTGGCGCCTCCGCGACAAGGGCGACATGGCCATGCAGGGATACCCGGCCAAGATCAAGAGCTTCGCGTGGGTAGGCGATGCCCCTCACCTGGCTACATCCGGCGCGGATGAAGCGATCTGTTGGCCCTTCAACGGGAAGGACGGACCCATGGGCCTGGCGCCACTTTGCGTCGCCCGTGGGGGCAAGCATCTGGCAACGTGCGTACAGTCCCTGAGCGAGGAGAATGCTGTCTTTGCCGGATTTCAGGACGGTGCCGTTCTCTTGGCCGAGCTTGATGAAGCCAAGGAGTCGATAGTCATTCGAGGTTCTGCGGGCGCCGAAGTGACAGCCATTGCCGTCACCAAGTCCCTGTCGCATGTGTTGATTGGCGATGCGAAGGGCAGTGTTCTCTGGGCGACACTGTGGGCAGGAGACACGCATGCGCGGACTGTTTGATCCCAAACGCCCCGATCCGAAGGCCGTGCGTCGGATCAAGATGCTCATAGCGGAGCGCTTCGATCTGCCTGAGAGCACGACACTCGCTGTGGCGGAACTGCGCTGCCATGAGCCGGATTGTCCACCGGTCGAGACAGTCATCACGGCACGGCAAGCCGATGGGTCCATGCGGGACTGGCGGGTCGCCAAGCCTCTGAACGATGTTGAGCGCGCCGACATCGACATGCTGCACCACCAACCGTGATCAGCCCGCCCCCAGACACTGGGTGGTCGCTGCGGCGGACCAGTTACCACGGCGGAGCCTGAACTCCCAATACCACGCGGGGAAACAAAACGGTTGACTCCGGAATCCAGCCATGGCGTCTCGACATCGGGTGTCGAAAGGCACGACTGTGCCGTAGTCGTGTGAGAGCACTCTGGAGCCATTCGGAGGGTATGCCTCTCGCAGGCGGCTTCAGTCTTCGATTTTGGGTTTGTACCAACGTTGGGATGGCAGCCAGATCCGACACCCTATGGGAGCGCGGCCCGGATTTCAGGAGAGAGCAAGGCGATGACGGACAAGGTGGCAATGATCTCGGCGGGCGGCAGCGGCATGGGCGCCGCCACGGCCGAACGGTTGGCAGCTGACGGCTATCGCATCGCCATTCTTTCCTCGTCCGGCAAGGGCGAGGCGCTGGCCGGGACACTGGGTGGAATCGGCGTCACGGGCTCCAACCGCTCCAACGACGATATCCGGCGCCTCGTCGACCTCGCGATGGAACGCTGGGACCGCATCGACGTCCTGGTCAACAGCGCCGGCCACGGGCCACGCGGGCCCGTGATGGAACTCACGGACGATGACTGGCACACCGGCATGGAGGTCTATTTCCTCTCGGCCGTGCGTCCGACCCGCGCCGTGCTGCCGGCCATGGAGGCCCAGGGATCGGGCGCCATCGTCAACATCTCGACCTTCGCCGCCTTCGAGCCCGATCCGGTGTTCCCCACCTCCGGCGTCTTCCGCGCCGGGCTGGCTGCCTGGTGCAAGCTCTTCGCCGACCGCTACGCCGCCGCCGGCATTCGCATGAACAATGTGCTGCCGGGCTTCATCGACAGCCTGCCGGAGAATCCGGACTTCAAGGCCCGCATCCCCATGGCGCGCTACGGCACGGTGGCGGAGATCGCCGCCACCGTCGCCTTCCTGGCTTCCGACGGCGCCGGCTACATCACCGGCCAGAACCTGCGCGCCGACGGCGGCATCACGCGCGCGGTGTGAGAACGCCGCCGTCGCGGGGGGCGCCGGTCGCGGGAGTTGGCGAAGTCGCGCTGAAAACGGGTGAGTCCCCGGACGGCAGCACCACGGACATGGCGGACTCCGGATGCGCGAGAATGCCGTTGAAGCCGTCGGCCCTGGAACTGTTCATCCAGGTTTTCTCGCCAGGGCAATCCGTCACATGTTGGGGTAGTTCGGGCCGCCGCCGCCTTCCGGCGTCACCCAGACGATGTTCTGTGTCGGATCCTTGATGTCGCATGTCTTGCAGTGCACGCAGTTCTGCGCGTTGATCTGCAGCCTTGCCCCGTCGTCATCCTCGATGATCTCGTAGACTCCGGCCGGACAGTAGCGTTGTTCGGGGGCATCGTAGAGGGCGAGATTGATGTCGACCGGCACGCTGGCATCCTTGAGGGTGAGATGGACGGGCTGGTCCTCCTCGTGGTTCGTCGATGACAGGTACACCGAACTCGCACGATCGAAAGTGATCTCGCCGTCGGGCGGGGGATAGTCGATCGCCTGGCAGGCATTCTTCGGCTTGAGGGATTCGTGATCCGGACGATGCCGGAACGTCCAGGGCGCCCGTCCCCTCAGGATCACCGTGTCGATGGCGGAATAGAGGAAACCCTGGACGAAACCGCCGTGAAAGCTCGGCCTGATGTTGCGCACGCGGTAGAGTTCGTCCCACAGCCAGGTCTGGCGCAGGCGTTCGCCATAGGCGAGGACTTCAGCACCTCCTTCTGTCTCGCCGGCGAGACAGTCGAACACCGCCTCGGCTGCGGTCATGCCACTCTTCATGGCCGTGTGGCTGCCCTTGATCTTCGGCACGTTGAGAAAGCCGGCCGCACAGCCGATCAGCATGCCACCGGGGAAGGTGAGGCGTGGAATCGACTGGAAGCCGCCCTCGTTGATGGCGCGGGCGCCATAGGCAATGCGTTTGCCACCCTCGAAGAAGGGGCGGATCGCCGGGTGTGTCTTGAACCGCTGGAATTCGTCGAAGGGCGAGAGCCAGGGGTTCTCGTAGTCGAGGCCGACGACGAAGCCGACGGCGATCTGGTTGTCGTCGAGGTGATAGAGAAAGGATCCGCCGTAGGTCCTGCCATCCATGGGCCAGCCGGCGGTATGGATGACCGTGCCCGGCTCGTGCCTTTCCGGGTCGACCTCCCACAACTCCTTGATTCCGATTCCGTATGTCTGCGGCTGGACGCCCTCACGCAGGCCGAAGCGATCCATCAGCTGTCGGGAGAGGTGCCCGCGGCACCCCTCGGCAAAGAGAACCTGCCTGGCATGAAGTTCGATACCGGGCTCGTACGTGTCCTTCGGCTTGCCGTCGCGGCCGATCCCCATGTCGCCGGTTGCCACACCCTTCACGGAGCCGTCATCGTGGAACAGGACCTCGGCGGCGGCAAAGCCGGGGAAGATCGCCACGCCCAGGGCTTCCGCCTCGCCGGCCAGCCAGCGGCAGACATTGCCAAGCGAGATGATGTAGTTGCCGTGGTTCGCCATCTGCGGGGGTGTCGGCAGGCGAACCGCGCGCTTTTCGGTGAGATAGAGGAACCGGTCCTTCTTCACCGGTGTCAGCAGAGGTGCCCCGCGTTCCTTCCAGTCGGGAATGAGCTCGTTGATCGCCCGCGGCTCCATGACCGCGCCCGACAGGATGTGCGCACCGACTTCGGATCCCTTCTCGAGAACGCAGACCGAGACGTCCTCTCCCGCTTCTTCGGCCAGCTGTGCAAGGCGGATGGCTGCGGCCAGACCTGCAGGTCCGGCGCCCACGATCACGACATCGAACTCCATGCTCTCGCGTTCGCGCTGTTCCATTTCGTCCTTCAGTGCGCTGTCATTCCAGTTCTCTTAACCGACGGTGATATTCGTTACAATGCCGCCGGACGTTCGACGAGCGGAGCGCCATGGATCGCGAGGAAGCCCGCAGATTGCTGAACTGGTATGTCGCAATAGGCGTCGACGAAGCGACCACCGCGGTGGCGGTCGACCGCTTCGTTGTTCCTCCGGCGCCGGCTCCCGTCCGAACGGCACCCGCGAGAGGACCGCAGGTCCCGACCCGACCGGCTGCTGCCCCCGAGGACGCCAGGACCCTGGCGGCCAGCGCCTCCAGTCTTGAGGAACTGGTCGGAATCATCAACGCGTTCGATGGATGCCCGCTCAAGCGCACGGCCACCACGACCTGCATCGCCGACGGCAATGCGCAAGCGTCCATCATGATCATCGGTGAAGCCCCCGGGGCCGAAGAGGACCGCCAGGGCAAACCCTTCGTCGGCCCGGCCGGAAAGCTCCTTGACCGGATGCTGGCCGCGATCGGCCTCGACAGAACCCATGTCTACATCACCAACACCCTCTACTGGCGCCCGCCCGGAAACCGCACGCCCACGCCTGCGGAGATTGCGGTGTGCCTCCCCTTTCTCGAAAGGCAGGTGGAGCTCCTGGCGCCCAGACTTCTCGTCTACGCCGGAGGGACAGCGGTGCGGGCCATGTTCGATACGGCTCCAGGCGAAGGCATCACACGGCTTCGCGGACGCTGGCTGCGCCTCGAGCGCGAAGGCAGGGAGCCTGTGCCGGCCATCGCCATGTTCCACCCGGCCTATCTGTTGCGCCAGCCCCTCAAGAAGCGCGAGAGCTGGCGCGACCTTCTCGCCATACGAGAGCGCATGGACGAACTCGGGATCGCACCCGGAATGCCGAAGGCCTGACGGCATCTGACCGATGGCGAAATCCCGTCTCCACGCCGGAGTATCCGGCGCCCTGCGCCTGCTCGTGGCGGGTGTCGTGATCGTGTGGGCTCACGGCGCATCGGCCCTTGACCTGCCTCCCCTGCCCTCCCTCAAGCCGGTCCCGCCGGTCAACGTCAGCGCGGTACCCCTGCCGGGTGTGCGGCCGGAGGCCCCCGAACGTGACCCCTGGCGGATTCTCGACGATGTGGACCAGGAGATCTATCGCCGCATCTTTGCTGTCCAGGAAAGCGCCGACTGGAGAGAAGCCGACCGGCTGATCACCCGCTTGAGGGATCCGGTCCTGATGGGCCACGTTCTCGCCCAGCGCTATCTCCATCCGACAGGATGGATCTCGACCTTCGACGAATTGCGAACCTGGCTCGAATCCTGGGCCGACCATCCGGACGCCCGGCGCATCCACGCCCTGGCGTTGAGACGCCAGCCGGCAGGAGCGGCGCCCCCCGCGGCTCCCGCCGCGAGGTGGGGGGATCCGGATATCGCAACCGTGACCATCGCGACCGGCTCGGCCGCCCTTTTGTCAACGGACCCCGATGACGGGCTCACCTCCGGTGAAAGCGACTTCCTGAAGCAGATACGCCGCGATGTCCGGAATGGTCGCCTCGGGGTTGCATGGTCGCGGCTGAGCGATACCGAGGCTCTTGCCGGCGCCGGATTGCTCGCCATCGACATGGCGGCGGCGGAGATCGCCTTCGGTTACTTCATTCATGGCGATGACGCCCTTGCTCTCGATATCGCCACCACGGCCCTTCATCGATCGGGACACCTGGTTCCCCTGGCCGGCTGGACCGCAGGACTGGCTGCCTGGCGCTCCGGTCGTCCGCACACGGCGCGCTCGATGATGCTGGTGGCCTCCCAGGGAGATCCTGCCAACCCGTTGGTGACCGCCAGTGCCTGGTGGGCGGCAAGACTGTCCCTGCTGACGGGGGAGCCGGGCGATATCGGCTATCTTCTCGGCATTGCGGCGCACCGGCCCTACACGCTCTACGGACTTCTCGCCCGGCATGCCCTGGGAATGGACGAAGATCTCGTCAACGATCCCCTTCCGCTGGTGTCTGACGACGGAGTGACGGCACTGTTGAAGAAACCCGCCATGCGCCGGGCCCTGGCGCTTGCCGAGGTGGGTCAGCACCACCGGGGAGACCGGGAACTGCGGGGACTCGGCGTCCGTCGTCACCCGGCTGCGGCCTCCGCCATCCTGGCCATGGCGGAGCGCATGCCGTTTCCGGCGACGCGGTACCGGCTGTCCCGGGAGTTCCTGATGCTCCACGCCGCACGACTCGATGACGCCCTCTTCCCGCTTCCGCCTTGGGAACCCGAGGAAGGATTCACCGTCGAGCCGGCACTGATGTATGCCCTCATGCGCCAGGAGTCGCGTTTTCGGGCCCGCACGGTCAGCCGTGCCGGAGCCCGGGGGATCCTGCAGATCATGCCGGCCACGGCAGCCTGGATTGCCGGTGATTCCGGCCTTGCGGGCGCCGGGAGGTATCGTCTCGATGATCCTGGAGTCTCCGTCGACCTGGGGGAGAGATATGTCCGCTACCTGCTCGATCTGCCGGATATCGACGGCAGTCTCTTCCTCGTGCTTGCCGCCTACAACGGAGGTCCGGCGAGACTGGCGAGACGGTTGAATGACGTAAGCCCGCTGGCCGATCCTCTTCTTTTCGTGGAGTCCTATCCCTCTCGCGAGACCCGTTCCTTTCTCAGGAGCGTGATGGCAGACTACTGGATCTACACCAGGAGACTGGGATACGAACCGGCGTCGCTGGCCGCGCTGGCGGCCGGAGACTGGCCCCTCTATGGAGATTCCTGACATGCCCGGAATCGACGACAGCAAGCCGTTCCTCGCGGTCCGGATCGCCGTCCTGACGGTCTCCGACAGCCGTTCCCTCGATGACGACCGGTCGGGCGCCGTTCTCGTCGAACGCGTCGAGGCGGCGGGTCACGAGGTGGCCGACCGCCGCATTGTCACCGACGATGTGGCCTCGATCGTCGAAATCCTCCGGTCGTGGATCGACGATTCCGGCGTCGACGTCGTGATCGCCACGGGAGGCACCGGGGTCACCGGCCGCGACGTCACCCCCGAAGCCTTCGACGAGGTCTGCGAGAAGGCGATTCCCGGATTTGGCGAGCTCTTCCGCTGGCTCTCGTTCCACAAGATCGGCACCTCGACGATCCAGTCCCGGGCTACGGCCGGCGTCGCTGGCGGCACCTATCTCTTTGCCCTGCCGGGTTCGCCCGGCGCCTGCAGGGACGCGTGGGACGACATCCTGGTCCACCAGCTCGACTACCGCTTCGGCCCCTGCAACTTCGTCGAACTCATGCCCCGCCTGCTCGAGACAGGCCGCGCCGCGGCGAGAGGCTCCTGAAAGACCCTGCGGCCGGCGGGCGTCCTTGTCCATATCCCGCACGGGCCGGGCGTGACTCGACACGCCGCCCGATCCGGCGTGGAACAATGCGTGCGGCGCGCCACGCGCGATGGAACACGCCATGGCTGAGGCTGACCTGAACAGCCGAGCCGGCTACAATGAATCCGATGAGAGCAACAACTGAAGAGAGGGAGGTTCCAATGACATTGAAGCCATTGATGGAGACGACCCGTTTCCACGACCTGTTGTGCGAAGGCAAACTCAACCGCCGTGATGCCCACCGCGTCATGGCGAGCTTCGGTATCGGCACTCTGACCGCCCACTCCCTGGGAGGAAGCGCGCTCGCCCAGGAAGCCGACGAGGACCATCCCATATTCTTCACCTGGGGCGGCTATGACGAGCCGGAATTCATGGTCCATTACACCGCGAAGTACGGCCGCGAGCCGAACTACCACTTCTTCTCCGACGAAGACGACGCCTTTGCCAAGATGAGGGGCGGCTACAATCCGCACGTGACCTATCCGTGCGGCCCCTCGCTCAAGCGCTGGTACGATGCGGGCTTTCTGGCGCCGATCGAGACCGACCGGCTTTCCAACTGGCCCGACGTCATGCAGGTCTTCAAGGACGTGCCCCACTCGGTGGTGGACGGCGTCAGGGTCTATGTGCCGGAGGACTGGGGCCAGACCTCGATGGTCATCCGCACCGACGTCGCGCCGGAGTATGCTGATCCCGAGAACCAGACATGGAAAGCGTTGTGGGACGAGAATTATGCCGGCCGCGTCTCGATCTCCAACTCTTCCTACGAGGCTTTCGCCATCGCGGCCCTCGTCCTGGGTATCAGCCCCTGGAACATGAACGAGGCCGAACGCATCCAGTGCGAGGATCTCCTGCGCAAACAGATTCCGCTCAACCGTGTGATCGGGGCCTCGTTCACGGAGCGTGTGCAGGCGGTGGCAGCGGGTGAAGTCGTGATATCGACGAACGACAACGGTGCCGTTGCGGAGCTTGCGACGCATGCCGAAGGCGGCAGCTTCGAATTCACGTGGGCCACGCCCAAAGAAGGTGCGATCACGTGGCATTGCGGCCTGTGCATCCATCCCGCCGCGATCACCGACGGCTTCTACGAGAAGGCGCACGACATCATCGACTCCTTCATTTCGCCCGAAGCCGGCGCCTACGAGATCGGCAACTGGTACTACGGGCACTCCAACGTGAAGTCCTACGATGGGTTCGATGAGGAGTTCCTCAACTCGATCGGTCAGACCAAGTACGTCGAGGAGTTTCTCGCAACCGCCCAGTTCCAGCAGACGATGAACGAGCCGGACGTGCTTGCCACCCGTTGGGAAGAGCTGAAGGCCGGGTTCTGAGCCGCCCGTTCGCGGATGACTGCAATCGGCCCGGCACCGGTGATGCCGGGCCGATAGCCTTGTTGTCCTGCCGGCTGTCATGCGGTGCGTGCATGACCGCGCCATGTTCAATGAAGATCGATCACGGCATCGCCACCTGAGCCTGCGGTGCGGCGGGTGCGCCATTCGAAGACACCGAGGACGACGGATCCTCTCACCCCTGCAACCTGAGCGGCCAGTGGGCCTCGCCGGCTCTTCGGTTCGCACGCGCCTCCGCGACATGACGCAGACCGGGAGCAAGGCAGTGCTCGAGTCCGGCATCGGGCACTGGTGACGGCCGTTGTGACGATGCCGCGCAATGAGGCTGGGTCTCGAACGCTCGAGGGTTGACGAATTTGGCGATTGTCCGCCAAGGGTCCGGATTGGTATGCTTTCGGCCTGCACGTCACCACAGGCAGTGAGTTACGGAGAGTCGATGCCGCTGAGTTACTTCGATCGATCCGCCGACCCCGAGGCCATCAAGATGACCCTCAGCCGCGACGGCGTGGTGGCCGTGACGAACCTGGTCGACCAGGAACTGGCCGATGCCGTGGCCGCCGAACTGCGGCCAGAACTCGATGCCAGAGGTCTTGAGACGGCCAGTGCCTTCAACGGTGATCTGACCAATCGCTACGGCGGTGTGCTGCGGACAGCGCCAAGTGCTGCCGCGCTGGTCGAGCATGACCTGGTGATCGACATCGCTAACCACGTCTTCCTGCCCCATGCCGCGACATACCGGATCAGCAGCCTGACGGCGATCGAGGTCATGCCCGGCGAAACCCACCAGGCGCTTCATCGCGACGATACGGTCTATCCGATCGATATCGCCGGCATGGAAATGACCCTGGGCGTGATGTGGTCACTGAGTGATTTCACCGAACAGAACGGTGGCACGCGGGTGGTCCCCAACAGCCATCGCCTGCTGCGCTCGTGGCACATTCCGGATTTGTCGAACTGGGAGTCCACGGTGATGCCGAAGGGATCGGCGGTCTTCTACCTCGGTTCGACCTGGCATGGCGCCGGAGCCAACCGAAGCGATACGCCACGCCTGGGTCTGGTCAACAGCTACTGCCTGGGATGGTTGCGCCCGGAGGTCAATCAGTACCTGATCACGCCGCCCGAGGTGGCGGTGCAGTACAGTTCCCGCGTACGCGCGCTGCTCGGCTACATGGCGCACGACTCGGGCGACGACCGGTGCGGCAGTCACCGCGGCGACTGCCCGGCCTGGGTCGACACGCCGCCTGAGCCGGCCTGGAACAATGCGCGTGGCACGGTGGGCACGATGGATGACGCCAGGGCGCAGGGCGGAGGCTGACCTGATCAGCCGCGCCAACCATGATGAACCCGTTGAGACCAACTAATGAGAAAGGGGAGGTTCTTATGACGTTGAAGCCACTGATGGAGACGACCCGTTTCCACGACCTGTTGTGCGAAGGCAAACTCAACCGACGTGATGCCCACCGTGTCATGGCGACCTTCGGTATCGGCACTGTGACCGCGCACACCCTGGGAGGGGGTGCGCTGGCCCAGGAAGCCGACGAGGATCACCCGATCTTCTTCACCTGGGGAGGCTATGACGAACCGGAGTTCATGGTTCACTACACCGCGAAGTACGGCCGCGAGCCGAACTACCATTTGTTCGCCTCCGAGGACGAGGCCTTTGCCAAGATGTGGGGCGGCTTCGAGCCACACGTAACCTACCCGTGCGGTCCCTCGCTCGCGCTCTGGTACGACGCGGGCCTTCTCGCGCCGATCGAAACCGACCGGCTTTCCAACTGGCCCGACGTCATGCAGGTCTTCAAGGATGTGGCCGACTCGGTGGTGGACGGCGTCAGGGTCTATGTGCCGGAGGACTGGGGCCAGACCTCGATGGTCATCCGCACCGACCTCGCACCGGAGTACGCTGATCCCGCAAACCAGACATGGGAAGCGTTGTGGAACGAGAAGTATGCAGGCCGCCTCTCGATCTCCAACCACTCCTACGAAGCCTTCGCGATCGCGGCTCTCGTCCTGGGTATCAGCCCCTGGGACATGAACGAGGCCGAACGCATCCAGTGCGAGGATCTCCTGCGCAAGCAGATGCCGCTCAACCGCGGGCTCGAGTCCTCGTCCACGGAGCGTAGCCAGGCAGTGGCAGCGGGCGAACTCGTGATATCGACGAACGACAACGGAATCGTCGCACAGCTCGCGGCGCATGCCGAAGATACCCCGATGGAGTTCGCCTGGGCCACGCCCAGGGAGGGTGCACTCACGTGGCATTGCGGCCTGTGCATCCATCCCGCCGCGATCAGGGACGGCTTCTACGAGAAGGCGCACGAGATCATCGACTCCTTCATTTCGCCCGAAGCCGGCGCCTACGAGATCGGCAACTGGTACTACGGGCATTCCAACGTGAAGTCCTACGAGGGGTTCACCGAGGAGTTCCTCAATTCGATCGGTCAGACCAAGCGCGTCGAGGAGTTCCTCGCGACCGCCCAGTTCCAGCAGACGATGAACGAGCCGGAGGTGCTCGCCAATCGTTGGGAAGAGCTGAAGGCCGGGTTCTGATCTTTCGGCTCGCTTGACCGACCCTGAGGTGCGCAGTCAGGCCCGGCACCGGTGGTGCCGGGCCGATGGCTCCCTGCCTTGGGGCGAGATCCGTCCCCTGTCTGCCGCCATGCGGCGCGAACTTCGCCACGCCTGATCCTGCGTGTTGAGCGAAAACGTCGGGAAAGACGGATCCTCTCACCGCACGACCGGAACAGCGAGTGTGCCTCACCGGTTCCTCGGCTCGCGGATACGCCGTGCGATGGCATGGATCGGATGGCAGGCAGGACGTCGTCGCCTTCGAGTCCGGCGCCGGGAACCGGTGATCGGCGATGTGATGACGATGCGCAAGGCGGCAGGGCCCCGGCCGACAACGCCCGGTGGCTTCCTTTGGGAATTGTATACGAAACTTGACAGAATAGACTTGACATCCAGTGGTGTTATCGATATGAATTCGTTTGTTAAATCAGTGTTCTCAACACCGGAGTCCCCGCATGTCGTCCTCTGTCACCTATCGACAGATCACCTTTCGCCTGCTGCCCGAGAAACGCAGCACCTGGCGGCGGCTGGAGGCCATGCTCGACGCTGAGCGCTGTCTCTACAACGCGGCGCTGGAAGAACGGATCGACTGCTACCGGAAGACCGGCAAGTCACTCACCTACTTCGATCAGGCGAAGTCCCTGACCGTGTGCCGCAAGACCCTGCCGGACATGGCGGCGGTGCCGGTGGCCATTCAGCGTGGGACGCTCAAGCGCCTCGATCATGCCTTCAAGGGTTTCTTCCAGCGGGTGAAGCAGGGTGGGGCCGGGTTCCCCCGGTTCCAGGGACGCCGGCACTTCAACAGCCTTTCCGTGGTCTCCGGCGTCAGGGTCGAGGGCAATCGCCTGCGCATCCCCGGCCTGGGCTGGCTGACCATCCGCCGCCGGGGCGGCAATCCCTGGCCGCAGGGCACGCCGGTGAGTGCGGTCCTCAAGCGCGAGGAGGGACGCTGGAAGGCGGTGGTATGCCATGCGGTGTCGCTGCCGGAATCCGACGACAACGGCCATGCGGTCGGCGTGGACATGAATGCGGGCCAGGTGGCGACCTCGGACGGGGAGATCCTGCGCCTGGAGAGGAGCCGTCGTCTCAAGGCTCGCGCCCGGCGCTACGCCAAGCAACTGGCGCGGCAGCGCCGTGGCAGCAGGCGGCGGGAGAAGACGCGGCGGCGTCTGGCGAAGACCACCCGGCACATGGCCATGAAGCGCCATGACTGGCAGCACCACGTCAGCCGCCGGTTGGCGGATGCGGCGGGGACGGTGGTGGTCGAGGATCTGAAGGTCCGCAACATGACCCGCAGCGCCGGGGGCACGAAGGAGGAGCCGGGACGCCACGTGCGCTCCAAGGCGGGTCTCAACCGCGTCATCCTGGAGACGGGCTGGTCGTCGTTCCGGAGAATGCTGGACTACAAGGCTTGCCGCGTCATCGCGGTGAACCCGGCCTACAGCAGTCAAACCTGTGCAGCGTGCGGCGTCACAAGCGCCCAATCACGCAGGACGCGGGACCTGTTTCAATGCGTGGCGTGCGGCCATGCGGATCACGCCGACCTCAATGCAGCGGCGAACATTCTGGCCTCGGGGACTGAGGCATCTGCGCGGGGAGGTTGCCGGGTTGCCGGGCCTGCGAACCGCGAAATCGATCGGAAGATGGCAGCATGACGCTGTCAACTTCTCGATATAAGTCCCCTTCCTTTCCTGTACCCGTGCGGGATGAACCACACGGACACATCGGATCCGACATGGCATTGGAACTGACACGTCCTGTGCCGGAGCGCACACGGTGACGGCCAGACGCCCGGCCCGCGAGCTGGCTGCCGAGCTCTGGCGCCTGTTCGATGCCGGGCGATTTCGCGACGCCCTGCCGTTGCTCGCGGAGGACTTCGAAGCGCACTGGCCCAATACCCGGGAGCGCATCCGCGGCCGGGAGAACTTCATCGCCCTGAACGAGAACTACCCGGGTCACTCGCGCTGCACGGTCCGGCGGATCGAGGAATGCGCGGATGGCGTGGTGACGGTGACCGAAATCAGCACCCAAGTCGGCGATGACCGGTTCACGTTGTTCGCGGTGTCGTTCTTCCATGTGCGGGATGGTCGAATCGCTGCCGCCGAGGAGTACTTCAGCGAAAACGGGCCGCCGCCGTTCGACCGCTCCGCCTGGGCGGAACGCTACTGAGTCACCGTCGAAAGACCGGGTATCCGTGTCTCGCTTCCGCCATCAGCGGCGGTGCGCGCACGAACCGCGGCACATTCAGGGTGTGGGTGTCGAGTGCACGTGAGCCGAGCGGTTTTCTGCAATCCGAGAAATCAGCCATGACCACTGCGAGCACCCTCGAGTTTCGGCGCAGATTCGGCCTGCGCAGAGTTCGTTGTTCAGCATGTTCCAGGTTTCCTCGGCCTCGTGGATGTCCGTTCGGTAGAACTTCGAGGAAAGACCGAATTCGGTGATGGCCATACAGGCATTGCCATCGATCACGGTGCCGTTCATGGAATGAAGGGCCGGAACATGTTGTCCCTGCAGTTGATGTCCGACGTGTCCGACTGCTGGATCACAACGGCGCCATGCCAGTGCGGAACATCGTCCGCACAAGGATGGGCGAGGTCGCCGGTAACCCCGGTCCGGATCTTCTGAATCTCGCCCTCGGCGGAGACACAGATCGACCAGTCGGTCAAGTTCCCTTGCTTCTCGATGAAGGGCAGCGAAGTTCCGGAACATCACAGGCCGACCATGTGAAGTAGAGAACCATGTCGCCTTGGGCTGCGTGGACCGCTGACATCATTGGCAATGCGACCGGAAGAAGACCGGTGGGTGCAGCCGCGCCCAACAACTCTCGGCGTCCGATCTCGCTGTTGATCAGCTTGCGCAAGAAAACCTCGATTCGCGGTTTCCTCCACTATCTGCGTCGTTTGTCACTTCCCGAGTTGATGTGTCGGTTGCGGGGAGAAAACACGTCCTTCAATCCATCGGCCCCCAACCTGAACATCGCGCGGCACCGTGCCGATTGCGACCGAGATGCCGACTCAACTGCCCTCATGACGAGTCGAACATCACAGGTAGCCTTCAGGGGGCGCCTCGCCCTTGAGCGTGTAGATGGGGATCTCCTTGGACGACAACTTGACTCGTTTCAGGGTGATGTAACCGGCATAACGCAGGATGCCGGGGTCCGCCACGAGCAGGCGATCCATGCTCTCTCGGAAAGCGTTGGTATCGCGGCACAGAAACTTGACAATGTAGTCGAACCCTCCGTTGACCCGATGGCAATCGAGAACCTCCGGCATCTGCAGGACAAACTTCTCGAAGCGCTCGAAATCTTCCGGACGCTGGTCCTTGAGCGTGATTTCGACATAGACCGTGATATTGGCTCCGAGTTTGTCGACATCGATGTAGGCACCGTAGCCCATGATAACCCGTTGTGTCTCAAGACGCTTTACTCTCTCGAGACAGGCACTCGGCGACAGCCCGACGGTCCTTGCCAGCTGCACGTTGGTCATACGGCCGTCCTTCTGCAATGTGCCGAGAATGCGCACATCCAGAGGATCGAGCTTGTCTCCTTTCATGTCGCGAGCCTCCCCGTTTCCCGAAACTGACCCAGAGACCATCGATATCCGGCACCATGCCCGAAGAACCGATGAAGACCACTGGCACCCGGAAACCAGAAACACTCCCCACAGACACACATACCCGGCCTCGGCGATCTTATGAACTCATTGGCAGTCCCCGTGTCGGATTGCAGGGCTTGACCAACATGTTGGCGAAGTTCTCCGAATTACATTCGACGAACTTACGAAAATCAGGGTACATGTCCGGCAATGGAATGCAAAATACACAGGTTGTTCGCCTATTGTCATGGTATAAGGATCTGAGTGTCCAGGGTCCGTATCTGCCCGATTCCAAGCGGTCTTTCGAAGGGAGGCGAAGGATTCGATGGGACGCCAAAGCAAACACATCGCACCGACTCGCCCGGACAATCCGCTGTACTTCGTCTGCATGTGCCGGACCGTGCTGCTGCTTGCCAAGGCCGTAGACGCCATTGATCCGGCCGCATGACCGGCAGGAAACACAACTCAGGGATGAAGACATCATGATCACGAAGCATCGATTTGACGAGAGCAAGCTCAAGCGTGTGAAGGTAAGGGGCGGCGAGTATGTCGACTGGTTGCAGATGGCAATTCACGAGCCCAGTTGCTCGGCTGCCTTTCAGGAATTCCGCCCGGACGAGAAGCTGGGATACTGGGTATTCTGGTACGATCAGGTGCACTTCGCCCTGAAGGGCAGGGCAAGATGCATCTTCCGCGTTCCGCCGACCTACGATGACGAGCATGTCCTGGAGGTTTCCGAAGGCGACCTCTACCTCCTTCCCATCGGCTACCAGGTGCGCTGGGAAGTGATTGGAGACGAGCCTTATCGTACTGTTTTCGTCAACATGCCGAACCCGAAGTACTTCGAGTTCTAGAAGGAGGAACTAATGGGCAAACTCGACGGCCGGCCCGCGCTTGTTACAGGAGCAAGCAGAGGACTGGGCGCGGGAATCGCGCTTGCATTTGCCGATGAGGGCGCTGATGTCGCTGTGAACTACATCAGGCGAAAGGACAAGGCGGACGAGATCGTCGACGCGATCCGTGCCCGGGGACGCCGTGCTATCGCCGTGCAGGCGGACTGCTCCCGGGAAGATGATGTCGAACGCATGGTGGACACGGTTCTGGAGGAGTTCGGCGAGATCCGCATCCTGATGAACAATGCCGGCATCCTCACCCAGATTCCCTTCGACGAGATGTCTGTCTCGGCGTGGGATGAAATGATGGCATCGCACCTTCGCTCCCACTTCCTGGTTACCAGAGCCTGTGTGCCGTCCATGCTCGAACTCAAGCCGCTGAACAACGAGCGACGGGCGGCGAAGATCATCACCATGAGTTCCGGCATCGGCCAGAAGGGCGGTGCCGGTGGTGCCACCATTGTTCATTACGTGACAGCTAAGGCTGGAATCATTGGCTTCACTAAGGCGCTCGCCGGCGAACTGGCGCCCCTCATCACGGTGAACGCAATATCCCCGGGAACACATCCAACGGACATCCTCGGCGACCTCAGCGAGGAATGGAAACAGGAAAAGGAAAAGCAGTTCCTTCTCGGCTTCGGGACCGTCGAGGACGTGGCGCTTACCGCTGCGTTCATTGCTTCGCCCGATGCCGATTACTACACCGGACAGGTACTCATGCCGAATGGTGGTGACGTACTCAACGGCTGAGTTCGATCTCGGGCGTCAAGTGAAGCAAAGACTACAACAAGAGGAGGAGGATCCCATGAACACGTTGCGCAAGTACCTGATTGGCTTCGCCGTCCTTGCGGCGAGCGTTCTGTCGATCTCTCTGGCTTCAGCCCAGACAACACTTGTGGTTGCGGCCCAGAAGACTCCCAATGGTATCGATCATGACTATCATTTCTCGGCGGAAGACCATCAGATCCGGGCAGCACTCTATGACAAGCTGCTGGCACTGGGTCGTGTCGCTGGTCCCGGCGGATTGACTCTTCCGTCATACGATCATGCCGACCTGGAAGGCCGCCTGGCAGAATCATGGTCGCTGTCGGATGACGGCAAGACCCTCACGATCAAGCTGCGCGAGGGTGTCATGAGTCATGCGGGCAACGAACTCACGGCCGACGACCTGCAGTGGACATGGGACCGTTCATGGGCGCTTGAAGCCGTGGGCGCGTTCTATGCCAAGTTCATACTGAATATTGAAGAACCGACATGGCGAGTGATCGACCGGTATACATGGGAACTTTCGACCCATGACGTCAACGCAATGACCGTGTTGTTGATGATCAACAACGATCTGGATGTACTTGATGCCGCGGAAGTCATGAAACATGCTACGGACGACGACCCCTGGGCCACCGGATGGCTGGCCTCGAACGCTGCGGGACACGGGGCGTACAGTCTCGCCGAATGGACGCCCGGAGAGCGCGTGGTGCTCAACGCCTTCGAGGGCTATCATCGTGGCAAACCGGAAATTGACACCGTAGTTTACCGAGAGGTGCCCGAAGCGGCCAACCGCCTTGCACTCGTGACCGAGGGCAGTGCGCATGTCGCTGAGTCACTTCCACCCCGATTCCTGGACCGCGCGTCTGAAACGGATGGTCTGGTGATCTGGCAGACAATCGGCAACCGCCTGATGCGTCTGGACGTCAACAACGAAATGGCGCCGACCAACGACCCGCGCGTGCGCAAGGCGCTCAACTATGCGACACCGTCCAGTCAGATTCTCGAGGCGGTCTTCTTTGGTCTGGCGGAGCCCAGCCGTGGTCCGATGCCGTCGCAGTATCCGGGAGCAACGGACGAGTTCTGGGCCTATGACTACGACCCCGACATGGCGAGATCGCTTCTTGAGGAGGCAGGAGCGGTTGGTGCCGAGCTGACGATCAATTTCGATTCGGGTTCTCCCGTTCAGAGAAACACGGCTGTCATCCTCAAGTCCGCTTACGAGGATGTTGGCCTGAAGGTCAACTTGATGGAAATGTCCTCGGCGGCCTACACCTCGCAACTCTACGGTGGCGAGTTCCCGGCGTTCTTCATGATCGAGTTTCCGATCCTTCCGGATCCGGGATACGCCCTGGCACTTAACTATCCGTGTGGCTCGTTCCTCAATGCTGCAAATTACTGTAATACCAGGGTAGACGAACTGCTGGAGCAGGCCGCGGCCACACTTGACCACGCAGAGCGCATGGAAATGTATCGTGAGATTCAGCGCCTGATGACGGTTGAGGACGCCAATTCGGTCTGGCTGGCTGAGCCCGGCTGGCAACTCGTGACCGGCAGCAATGTTTCCGGCGTCGGCTGGGATACACCCAACATCTACCAGTTCTTCGATCTCAGTCTTCAGTAGGTTCGCACGTGTGTGGAATGGCGCCCGCATTTCGGGGCGCCATTCCCTCGTTTCGTGAATCCCCTCGCCGGGAGGCCCCACATGTCTGTTCGCAATCTGATCGAAGCACACCGATACGATCCCGCACGTATGCAGCGTTTCGGAGCCTGGGCCGGCAAATGCGCTCCTTGGCTCAGCGGGGACATTGACACACCGGAATGCTACGCGTCCTTCGAGGAGTTTCGGCCCGACGAGCCTGCCGGCGACTGGTTCTATTGGTACGACGAGGTCGACTACGCTGTCAGCGGCGCCTGCCAGGCCATTTTCCGTTCGCCGCCGAATTTTGACATCGAGCACCGATTGCATCTCGAAGCTGGCGACCTGTTCTTCATCCGTGTTGGAACGGTGGCACGATTCGAGGTGATCGGCGATGAGCCGTTCGTGCACATCATCGTCCAGATGCCAAGACCACCCTACACCGCCGAAGAGGGCAGGCCTTCCTTCACTGCAACCGAATCCCGGAACTAATGGGCCCCCGAGTTTCGTGGATGTTTCTTGCGCGTCGGCTAGGCGCGCTGGTTCCCCAACTCCTTGCCGTGTCCGTTTTCACTTTTGTGCTGGTGCGCCTGTTGCCAGGCAATCCCGCAGACGTGATTCTGGGGCCGGCGCGAACCGAAGCCGGAATCGCCGCCCTGACCAGCAAGATGGGCCTCGACAAGCCCATGGTCGAGCAATACTTGATCTATCTCGGAAATGTTCTCAGAGGTGACCTCGGTACATCCTGGTTCAGCGGCGAGCCGGTCTTGGACGAATTGTTGCGCCGCGCACCGGCAACCCTGGAACTGGTCACCTACTCGCTCTTCGTGGCGATCACGGTCGGTGTCTTCATTGGAACGTTGACCGCCTTCAGAAAGCGGGGCGTTCTGGCGGGCGTCTTCGACTGGTACATACGAGTCGCTGGTTCCTTCCCAGACTTCTGGATCGGCCTGATCGCCGTGTATGTGTTCTACTTTGTGCTGGGTCTGGCGCCTGCTCCGATGGGACGTCTCGGCATCGTGGCCCTGACACCACCGGCCATCACGGGATTCTTTACGGTCGACAGCCTACTGGCAGGCGAGTTCGCAACCTTCGCCGAAGCGGTCCGCCATCTGGCATTGCCAGTGCTGACGCTGGGACTCATCCTCGCGCCCATGGTCGGCAAGGTGACCCGTGCAACCGTACTTGATGTGCTGTCCATGGATTTCATCCACTATGCGCGGGCTGCGGGCCTGCGCCGACGAACGGTGGTCTGGTACGCCGTGAGCAACGCGCTGCCGCCCGTCATCACCCTAATCGGCATTCTCTTCGCCTACCTGCTTGGAGGCACTGTCCTCATGGAGAAGGTGTTTTCCTGGGGAGGTGTCGGCCAGTATGCGGTGCAGGCGGTGGTCAACGCTGATTTCCTCGCGGTCCAGGGCTTTGTGCTGGTGGCCGCGACATTCACCATGCTGGTCTATCTTGCAGTCGATCTGCTTCACATGGCCATCGACCCCCGCGTGAGTCACTACTGAGCCATGGTCGACATTTCCGTCTCGTCCAGCGCAGGCCGTCTTCTGGTCCACCGCCGGCTGCCGCGCAGGGGAACACTGGGATTTGTCATGCTGGGATTCCTAGTACTGGCCTCCCTGCTTGGGCCCCTTGCGGTGCCGTTCGATCCCGAAAGGGCATCACTTCTCGAAATCATGCAGCCGCCGGATTTTACACACTGGTTCGGCACCAACAGCTACGGAGCCGACATTTTCGCACGAGTCCTCCATGCAGGTCGTCTGGATCTGCTGATCGCCGTGGTCAGCGTCGGAGGCGGGCTTCTCGTCGCCATGCCGATCGGCGCATTGCTGGGCTATTCGAGAGGCTGGTGGAACGCCCTTGTCATGAGGGCACTCGATTTCGTCCAGTCCTTCCCTCCGTTCATTCTGGCCATGGCGCTTGCCGCCGTGGCCGGGGCGAGCGTGCTGAACGTCATTCTGATCATCGGTTTCCTCAATGTGCCAATCTTCGCCCGGTTGATACGGTCCGAAGTACTTTCCTACCGCGAACGAGCATTTGTCGAGGCAGCGCGCTGCGCGGGCAACAGCGACCTGCGCCTCGTGATTCGCCACATTCTGCCCAACGCCATGTCGGCAGCCGTGGCCCAGGCTTCGGTCAACATCGGCTGGGCGCTCATCCTGACAGCCGGCCTGAGCTTTGTGGGCGCTGGCGTTGAACCGCCGACACCGGAGTGGGGCGCCATGATCTCGGAAGGCGCGGAGTACATCATCACCGGTGAATGGTGGATCGCGACATTCCCGGGTCTTGCTCTTTGCCTGACCGTGCTTTCCTTCGCACTGGTCGGCGAGACTCTCAGTTCTTGGCTGGACGTGCGCCGTTGAAGGCTAGAACTTCCCTAAACCCGATGAATGCGCTCTTGGAAATTGAAGATCTGGAAGTCCGGTTTCCCGGCTCCTCTGAAGAGATCGTCGTCCTGGATCGCGTGAACATTCGGATCGGCGCAGGAGAAGTATTTGGTGTCATCGGTGAAACCGGCGCCGGCAAGTCGCTCACCGCCTGGGCGGCTATGAACCTCCTTCCGGTGCATGGCCGGGTTACCGCCGGCGAAGTCCGCTGGAAGGGGCGCTCCATATCGGCGATGACAGACGAGGAGGTGCGCCGGATACGCGGGAATGAAGTTTCCCTCATCACGCAGAATCCTCTGGCAGCACTGAATCCGATGAGCACTGTCGGTCATCAGATTGTTAGGGTTATTCGCGCCCACGAACGCGTGGGAGCGCGCGAAGCTCGTCGCATGGCCTTTGAAGCACTGCGCGTGGTGGGAATTCCCGACCCTGAACGTCGCTTCGCCGCCTATCCTCACCAGCTGAGCGGCGGCATGGCGCAACGTATTCTGATCGCCATGGCAATGATCAACCGTCCGCAACTCCTGATTGCGGATGAACCCACGACAGGACTGGACGTCACCCTGCAGGCGGAGATTCTCGATCTCATGACCGGGATGGTCCGGGACCATGGAGCATCCATCTGGCTTATTACCCACGATCTCGGGGTTATCGCCAACTACACCGAGCGCGCCGCGGTCATGTTCGCGGGCCAGGTCGTCGAGACCACGTCGACCCGTCAACTGTTCAAATTCCCGCGTCATCCCTATACGCGCGGCTTCTTGGATGCGGTCGCGCTTGAGCGCGATGACGGCAGCCGGCTGGAAATCGCGGGCCCGCCTCCCAACCTGCGCCACAGACCTCCGGGATGCCAGTTCGCCTATCGCTGTCCACTGGTCGAGAATTCCTGCCGTCTCGCGAAGCCACCGCTTCTGGAGGCGCAAGAAGGCCACCTGGTGCGATGTCCGCCGGTCGTGAGACCGGACGGAACTCATGAGCGGAGAACGACCGCATGACGGATGACAGCATAACCAAGCCGGTGCCTTCTGCACCTGAACGCCTGGTCGAGGTCGAGAATCTGGTGAAGCAATTCGGCCACCGCCGGTCTGGAACGCTTGTGCGTGCCGTCAACGGTGTCTCCTTCAGCGTTACGCGCGGCGCGGCACTCGGCCTGGTCGGCGAGAGCGGCAGCGGCAAGACCACGATTGGTCGCTGCATCCTCGGCCTGATACCGCCTACTTCGGGGCGTGTGCAGTACGGCAATGTCGATCTCGCCACCCTGACAGGCCGCAGGCTCCGGAAGTTTCGCCGACATATGCAGATGGTCTTCCAGAATCCCTATGACTCGCTCAATCCGAGATGGCGCATCCGGGACATCCTCGAAGAACCGCTCATCCTTTCCGGTGATATGGCGAAACCGGACCGGCATGTGCGAATCAGGAACCTCCTCGGCCTGGTGCGACTCGACGAAACATTCCTAGAGCGCTTTCCGCACCAGCTCTCTGGCGGTCAGCAGCAGCGGGTCGGTATCGCACGGGCGCTCGCCACCAGTCCTGACCTCGTGGTGCTGGACGAGCCGACCTCGGCGCTCGACACCGTGACCCGCGCCGAGATCCTCGATCTTCTCAACAACCTGCGCAACGAGCTGGGCCTCACCTACATCTTCATTTCACATGATCTCTCGGCGGTGCGGCGGGTCTGCGATTCGATCGTCGTCATGTATCTCGGGCGCATCGTCGAGGAGGCGCAGGCCTTGCGTCTCTTCGCATCTCCCCGGCATCCCTATTCGCGCTCCCTGCTGTCGTCGCTACTCGAGCCACGGATCGATGGACGCAGTCAAAGAGTAAGGCTGCGCGGCGATCCTCCAAGCTCGATCGACCGCACGCAAGGATGCCCGCTCCATGCACGTTGCCCGGTCGCGCAGCCGGACTGCGCTCGGGAATCCCAGGATCTCGTCGACATTGAACCGGGTCGGCGCGTGGCTTGCATGCGGGTAAGCCGTGGCGAGCCAATAGACTGGCAGGGAGCGTTCGACCGCACACAATAGTTGTCCTGTAACTGCTCTCTCGTATTGGTTGTGGGCTGGGCGTTGTGCGATCGTGTTCCTGCCAGCGGAACAGATTGACTCGCCTCGGGTTTCGGCGTCGCGCCGCCTTCGCACTGACGCTGTTGGGGACGTGGTGATCGATGCGGTGAAGTGTGCCGAGATGGATGAGGAACACAAACCGCTCGAAAACCTCCTATTGTAACGACAGGACCATGGCGCTTTATGATCCGAAACGGAACCCGGTGATCCGCCACAATTGTCTGTGGATCTATGAGGCCGTTGCCGGTCCTGGTGGCTGGCGGCTCATCCTCGCATGTCCTGCTGCAGGCAATGTTCCCCACCTGTAGGGACGGGATGAGATCCCCACACGTCAAATGGGCCACCGGCCTCGATGAAGCGCCGGATTGGGTGATCGTATCGTAACGCACTATCGACAAATGGTGCAGTGACAGACTGCCTGCGTTGTCAAGCGTGTTCTTCTCGTTGTGTTCCGCCGGGAACGCTTGCCTGAACCAGTTTGTGTGAATGAGAGCCGCGCTGCGCACCGATTGAGTTGTTGATGCCAACCGCAGTGCGGCGTAACGGATAATCATACCCCTATTCCGCTATTCGCGAACGGGGATAGGGCAGCACCGATCGGAGCAGATGCAGATTTGGACGGCGGCGCCGGGCAAGCGTCGGGGATTTCCGGACGCTGACAAGCCGTTTCCTTTCGCCGGTACCCAGGGTCCTGGCGATGGCGGAGGGGACGGGATTCGAACCCGTGAGGGCTTGCACCCAACACGCTTTCCAGGCGTGCGCCTTAGACCGCTCGGCCACCCCTCCGTCTCGGAGACGGCCGTGAACCTAGCGACTGCGGCGGATGCGGACAAGCGTTCAGTCGGCGAGCTTGAGGGCGGCGAGGAAGGCGTCCTGGGGGATCTCGACATTGCCGAACTGGCGCATCCGCTTCTTCCCCCTCTTCTGGCGGTCGAGCAGCTTGCGCTTGCGGCTGACGTCGCCGCCATAGCACTTGGCCAGCACATCCTTGCGCAGGGCCGAGAGTGTCTCGCGGGCGACGATCCTGCCGCCGATGGCGGCCTGGATCGGCACCTTGAAGAGTTGCCGCGGGATGGCGTCCTTCAGTTTCTCGCAGATCGCGCGGCCACGGGCTTCGGCCCGGCTGCGTTCGGCGATGAGGCTCAGACCGTCGACCTGCTCGCCGTTGACGAGGATGTCGATGCGCACGAGGTCGCCGGCGTGATAGCCGTCGAGATGGTAATCGAAACTCGCATAGCCGCTGGATACGGACTTGAGACGGTCGTGAAAATCGAAGACGACCTCGGCGAGCGGCAGGCGGTAGATCACCATCGCCCGGCCACCGGCATAGGTGAGGTCGACCTGTTCGCCACGTCTCGAGGTGACGAGGCGCAGCACCGAACCAAGATAGGTGTCGGGGACCATGATGGTGGCCCGGATCCACGGTTCCTCGATGACTTCGATCTCGGTCGGATCGGGAAGATCCGCCGGGTTGTGGAGGTCGAAGGTCTCCCCTGTCTTCCGCGTCACCCGGTAGACGACACTGGGGGCGGTGGCCAGGAGATCGAGGCCAAACTCGCGCTCGAGCCTCTCCTGGATGATCTCGAGGTGCAGGACACCGAGAAAGCCGCAGCGGAACCCGAAACCCAGGGCGGCCGAGTTTTCGGGCTCGAAGTGGAAACTGGCGTCGTTGAGCCTGAGTTTGCCGAGACTCTCGCGCAATTCGTTGTAGTCGCCCGAATCGGTGGTGAAGAGACCGCAGAAGACAACCGGCACGCTCGGTGCGAAGCCTTCGAGCGCGGTGGCCGTGGGCCGGCGGTCATCGGTGATGGTGTCACCGATCCGGCACTCGGCGATATCCTTGATCGCCGCGGTGATGAAGCCGATTTCGCCCGGACCAAGGGAGTCAACGAGGACGGCCTTGGGCGTCATGATGCCCACCCGGTCGATTTCGCGCACCGCACCCGTCCCCAGCATCCTGATTCTCTGGCGCCTGGCGAGATGGCCGTCGAAGACTCGCACGAGGATGACGACGCCCAGATAGGGATCGTACCAGGAATCCACCAGAAGCGCCTTGAGAGGCCGGTCCTCCCCCTGGCTCGCCGGCGGTGGCAGGCGGGCGATGATGGCCCGGATCACCTCCGGCACATTGGTTCCGGCCTTGGCTGAGATGGGAACGGCGGCGCTGGCGTCTATGCCGATGGACTCCTCCACCTCGCGCCGGGTGCGTTCCGTATCGGCTGCCACCAGGTCGGTCTTGTTGATGACGGGGAGGATCTCGAGGTCCGCCTCGATCGCCAGGTACGCATTGGCAACCGTCTGTGCCTCGACCCCCTGTGTGGCATCGACGATGAGGATGGCGCCTTCGCAGGCCCGCATGCTGCGGCTGACCTCGTACGTGAAGTCGACATGACCCGGGGTATCGATGAGATTGATGAGCCAGGAGTCGCCGTCGTCATCGTCCCAGGTAAGGCGGACCGTCTGGGCCTTGATGGTGATGCCGCGTTCCCTCTCGAGATCCATGGCATCGAGAACCTGGCCGCGCATTTCCCGCTCGTCCAGGCCGCCGCAGACCTCGATCAGACGATCGGCCAGGGTCGACTTGCCATGATCGATGTGGGCGACAATCGCGACATTCCGGATGTGATCGAGCTTCACCATGGGTCATTGCGCACGCAGGGTCCCGCCGGTGCGCTTGCGTACGGCCTCGACGATGCGTCCGGAGAGGGCCTCGATCTCGTTCTCGGTCAGGCTTGCCTCTTCGGGCTGGAAGGTCACGGCTACGGCCAGCGAGACCTTGCCGTCGGCAATTCCGGACCCGGTATAGCGATCGAAGACCTCCACGTCCTGGATGAGGGTCCTCGCCGTGCCGGCGATGGCGCGCAGCACCCGGGAGGCAGGCACGTCCGAATCGACAAGGAAGGCGAAGTCGCGGCGCACCGGCTGGAAACGCGACAGGCGGAGGTCCGGACGCGCCGGCGACCGGGTTCGCGGTCGGGGCAGTGCCTCGAGATGGAGTTCGAAGACAACGGCAGGGCCGGCAACGTCGAGGGAACGGAGAATCTCCGGATGCACCTCGCCGAAGGAAGCAAGGGCATTGGGTCCGAGTCTGAGGACCCCTGAACGCCCGGGGTGAAACCACGTCTCGGCGTCGGCTGTCGTGTCGAGTCGAACGGTCGGGACGCCCATCGCGTCAAGAATCGCCACGGCATCGGCCTTGGCATCGAAAGCGTCGACATCCCGGTCGCCACCGCACCAGTGTCGTGGTCCGGTGCGCCCTGTTCTCAGTCCGGCGATGGCCGTCTTCTGGTCCCGGATGTCATGGTAGACGGGGCCGATCTCGAAGAGGGCGGGATCCCGCAACCCTCTCGCCTGGTTGCGCGCCGCCGCCTCGAGGAGGCCGGGGATCAGGGAGGGACGCATCGCCGACATGTCCGAAGAGATCGGATTGACCAGTTCCAGTCCGTCATTGCCGCCGCCAAACATGCGGGCCCTGGCCGAGGCGATGAAGGAGTAGGTGACCGCTTCGTCGAGACCTTTCGCCGCGAGGATCCGACGGGCCCGGCGCAGTCTCTTCTGCCCGGACGAGAGGGCATCGCGCGGGATGCCGCCGGACCGCGGCAGCGTGGCCATCGGGATCTCGTCGAATCCGTGAATGCGCAGGATCTCCTCGATGACGTCCGGTTCGCACTCCATGTCATGACGCCATGACGGCACGGTGACGGACCAGGCATCCTGGCCTGCCGCGCGGACCGCAAAGCCGAGGTCGTCGAGTATGGATGAGGCGCGGTCTTCCGGAATGTCGATGCCTCCCAGCGAACGGACCCGCGACGGGCGCACGTCCATCACCTGGCGTGCCACCGGAACCGAACCTGCGGTCACAACGTGACTCGCCTCGCCGCCGCAGATCTCCAGGATCAGGCGGGTCGCGATCTCCATGCTCGCGGGCGCGAAGGCATCGTCGATGCCCCGCTCGAAGCGCTGGCGGGCATCGCTCACCAGGTTGAGCTTGCGGCCGGTGGCCGCCGTGCGCAGCGGATCGAAGAGGGCGATCTCGAGAAAGCCCTCGCTTGTCGTTTCGTCGGCCCCGGTTCCCGTGCCGCCGATGACACCGCCGAGTCCCAGCATCCCGGACGAATCGAAGATGACGGTCATCTCGTCATCAGGCTCGTATACCTTGCCGTCGAGGGCCTCGAAGCTCTCGCCCGGGCGTGCCAGCCTCGCACCGATCGGTCCGTTGACCTTGCGGGCATCGTAGATGTGCGCCGGGCGTCCGATATCCAGCGTGAGCCAGTTGGTGATGTCGACGAGCGCGGTGATGGGACGCAGGCCGACGGCTTCGAGTTTCCGGCGCATCCAATCCGGACTCGGACCGTTCGCGAGCCCCCGGAAGTGGCGGCCCAGGAAGGCCGGACAGGCGTCCTCAATGCCGGGTGCGAAGTCGAGTTCGATGGCAAGGGGGCTGTCATAGGTTCCCGGACAAGGTGCCGTGTCGAGGGGCAGGAGTTTCCCGAGACCGGCTGCGGCGAGATCCCGGGCGATGCCGCGCACGCCGAAGCAATCGCCCCTGTCGGGGGTCACGGAAAGATCGATGACGGGATCGTCGAGGCCGGCGACGGCGGCAAAGGAGGTTCCGACCGGTGTCTCAACGGGCAACTCGATGATCCCCTCGTGTTCGTCGGAAAGGCCCAGTTCGCGCTCCGAACAGAGCATGCCGCGACTCTCGACGCCCCTGATCACGGTGTTCTTGAGGTCGAGACCGGTTCCCGGGATGTGGCTGCCGGACGGCGCGAAGACACCCACCATGCCGGCCCGCGCGTTGGGTGCGCCGCAGACCACCTGGATTTGCGCATCCGCCGTTTCGACCAGGCACACCCGAAGCCTCTCGGCGTCGGGATGGGGTTCTGCGGACACCACGCGCCCGGCCGTGAAGGGAGCGAGTTCAGGTGAACGGTCCTCGACCCCTTCGACCTCGAGGCCGATGCGGTTGAGCGTTGCGACAATCTCGTCGAGCGAAGCGCTCGTTTCGAGATGCCGTTTCAGCCATGCGAGCGTCAGTTTCATGGTGCAGGCAGCGTCAGGTAGAGCGTGGCGGTCATGGCGTCAGTCCGCCATAGAGGGTGGGCACGTCGAGCGGCCTGAATCCGTAGTGACGCAGCCAGCGCAGATCGGCATCGAAGAAACCGCGCAGATCCGGAATGGCGTACTTCAGCATGGCGAGGCGGTCGATTCCGAGACCAAAGGCGAAGCCCTGCCACGCCTCCGGGTCCACGCCGCCGTTGGCGAGCACACGGGGATGCACCATGCCGCTTCCGAGAATCTCCATCCAGCCTGCGCCTTCGCCAATGGTGAGTCGGTCGCCGGAGAAGGAACAGCCGATGTCCACCTCCATGGACGGAGACGTGAAGGGAAAATAGCTCGGCCGGAAGCGCATCGGCACATCATCGACGCCGAAGAAGGCCTCGACAAACTGACGCAGACAGCCCTTGAGATGACCCATGTGAATGGCCCGCTCGATCACCAGGCCCTCGACCTGGTGGAACATGGGCGTGTGGGTGAGATCGCTGTCGCTTCTGTAGGTGCGGCCCGGAGCGATGATACGGATGGGTGGCGCGTTCTCCAGCATGTGGCGGATCTGCACCGGAGAGGTGTGGGTGCGCAGCACGGGCCGGGCTCCGTCGTCGACAGGCGGCAGGTAGAAAGTGTCGTGCTCCTGGCGCGCCGGATGTTCCTCCGGAATGTTGAGGGCGGTGAAATTGAACCAGTCGTCCTCGATGTCGGGACCCTCGGCCACCGTGAAACCCATGTCGGCAAGGATGGCGATGATTTCGTCGGTTGCCTGGCTGACGGGGTGCACCGTGCCGTCGGATGCGGGTCGTTCCGGGAGTGTGACATCGATGCGTTCGGCCTCGAGACGGGCTTCGAGGCGCGCGCGGTCGAGTTCCTCCCGGCGCCGGTCGATGGCGGACTGAAGGTCGTTCTTTGCGGTATTCAGCTCCTGACCGGCCTGGCGCCTCGCTTGCGGATCCAGGGCGCCAAGTCCCTTCATCAGGAGCGTGACCGAGCCCTTGCGTCCCAGTGCGGCGACACGGATGGCATCAAGTCGGGCGGTGTCCCCGGCACCGGCTATGGCGTCGAGGGTGTCGTTGAGAATGGTGGCGATGCGGTCGTTCATGAGAGGGGTCCAAACAGCACAAAGGGGCCTCGGAGGAGGCCCCTTCGCCGGTCAGGTTCTGGTCCGTCAGTCTGTCTGTCGATCAGGCAGCGCTGGAGACCGCCGAGCGGGCCTCGTCACACAACTTGCTAAACGATGCGGGTTCCCGTGCCGCAAGGTCGGCCAGGATCTTGCGGTCAAGGTCGACTCCGGCAAGCTTGAGACCGTGCATGAATTGCCCGTAGGTGAGGCCGTGCTGCCTCGCTCCCGCGTTGATGCGCTGGATCCACAGGCGGCGGAAATCGCGCTTGCGCGTGCGGCGGTCACGATAGGCGTACTGCAGGCCCTTCTCGAGACGCATCAGGGCCACGGAATAGCAGCTGTTGGCGCGACCCCGGTACCCCCTGGTCTGCTTGAGAACTTTCTTGTGACGTGCGTGGGACGTCGTCCCGCGTTTGACTCTGGCCATCGTTCAACGTGTCCGGTCTGGTGTGTGTCAGCCGCCGGCCAGCAGACGGCGGATCATCTTCCCGTCTGCCGGGCTTACCCCCGTCGTGCCGCGCGTGGTCCTCAGGAACCTCTTCGTCCGGCGGCGCATGAAGTGGCGCTTGCCGGCAAAGTTGCGGCGCAACTTGCCGCTTCCGGTCGTCGAGAACCGCTTCTTCACCGAACTTTTGGACTTGAGCTTCGGCATCGCACCAATCCGGTCTCCGTCAGGGAATGACCCCACTGAGGGGAACGCCGTCATACTCTCTTGCCCGGGGTAATTCAAGGGGCGCTACTTCGGCGCCATCACCATGATCATCTGGCGCCCTTCCATGCGCGGCATCATTTCGATCTTGGCGAGTTCCTGCGCCTCGTCCCGGATGCGCTCGAGAAGGTTCCTGCCGATCTCCGGATGGGCGAGTTCGCGGCCGCGGAAACGGATGGTGACCTTCACCTTGTCCCCGTCACCGATGAACCGGGCAAGGGCGCGCATCTTCACGCCGTAGTCGTGATCATCGATGTTGGGGCGCATCTTGATTTCCTTGACGTCGAAGGTCTTCTGGCGCTTGCGCGCCTCATTGGCCTTCTTTTGCGCCTCGTACTTGTACTTCCCGTAATCAAGCAGCTTGCAGACCGGCGGATCGGCGTTGGGAGACACCTCGACGAGATCGAGGCCGGAATCCTCTGCGGCTCTCAGTGCTGCCTGGAGAGTGACGACACCCACCTGCGCTCCGTCGGCTGAAATGAGCCGGACGCTGGGCGCCATGATGTCCTCGTTGGCCCGCGGTCCCGACTTGACAGGCGGGGCCATGTTTTGTCCGTAGCGTGCTATGTAACCAACTCCTCGCGTTATCAGGTCTTTCGGGCAAGATCCGGCGGAACGGATTGTGCGCCGAGTGTATGGATGGCGGCGTCAAGATCAAGGACTTGCTGCTCCTTGCTGCCGAGTCGGCGCAGCGAAACCTTGCGTTCCTCCTTCTCGCGCCGACCGAGGGCAAGGAGCACCGGCACCTTCGATACCGAATGCCGCCGTACCTTGTAGCCGATCTTCTCTGATCCGGTATCGATGACGCCGGCGAGTCCGGCGGCCGCGAGGCGTGAGTGCACCTCTTCGGCATAGTCATCGGCATCGTTGGTGATGGTCGCCACGGCATACTGGACCGGCGCCAGCCACAGCGGGAAGTTCCCGGCGTAGTGTTCGATCAGGATGGCGATGAAGCGCTCGAACGAGCCGAGTATCGCGCGATGCAGCAACACCGGGCGGCGCCGTTCGCCATTCTCCGCGACATAGGTGGCATTGAGCCGTTCGGGCAGGACAAAATCCACCTGCAGGGTGCCGCACTGCCAGTCACGGCCGATGGCATCACGCAGATGGAACTCCAGCTTCGGACCATAGAAGGCACCCTCACCCGGATTGTAGGACATCTCCAGTCCCGTGCCTGATGCCGCCTCGCGGAGCGCCTCTTCCGCCTGATCCCATACGGCATCGTCGCCGGCGCGCACCGCCGGGCGGTCGGCGAACCGGACCGAAAACTCGGCAAATCCGAGATCACGGTAGACCGATTCCAGCAGCTCGCAGAAACGGACGGTCTCGGAGGCGACCTCTTCCTCCGTGCAGAAGATATGCGCATCGTCCTGGGTGAAGGAGCGGACGCGCAACAGTCCATGGAGGGCGCCGGAAGGTTCGTAGCGCAGGCAGGAGCCGAACTCGGCCATGCGCAGCGGCAGGTCACGGTAGCTCCTCACTCCCTGGCGGAAGATCTGCACGTGACAGGGGCAGTTCATCGGCTTCATGGCCCAGATGCGTTCGTCTTCCGTGGTCGCCGTGAACATGTTTTCGCGGAACTTTTCCCAGTGACCGGAATCCTCCCACAATGACCGCGCCACCATCTGCGGCGTGTTGACTTCCTGGTAGCCGGCGTCCTCGAGACGACGGCGCATGTAGTCCTGGAGGGTACGGTAGAGGCGCCAGCCGGAGGCATGCCAGAAGGCCGAGCCGACAGCCTCGTCCTGGAAATGAAAGAGATCCATCTCGCGCCCGAGACGCCGGTGGTCGCGCCTCGCGGCCTCCTCGAGGCGGTCCAGCCAGGCCTTCAGCTGCGCCTTGTCGGGCCAGGCCGTGCCGTAGATGCGTTGCAGCATCGCATTGCGGCTGTCGCCCCTCCAGTAGGCTCCGGCGAGGCGCGTGAGACGAAAGGCCTTCGGCAGTCTTCCCGTGGACGGAAGGTGCGGCCCCCGGCACAGGTCGATCCAGTCGCCCTGCCGGTAGAGCGTGATGGTCTCGTCGACAGGAAGGTCGCGGATGATTTCCGCCTTGTAGGCCTCGCCGATGGACTCGAAGAAGCGCGCCGCCTCGTCGCGGTCCCAGACTTCGCGGCTGATCGGTTCATCGCGGTCAACGATTTCCATCATCCGGGCCTCGATGGCCTCCATGTCTGCGGGCGTGAACGGTTCGTCGCGGGCGAAGTCGTAGTAGAATCCGTCGTCTATCACCGGTCCGATCGTCACCTGGACCTCGGGAAAGAGTTCCTTCGCCGCCTGTGCCAGCACATGGGCGGCATCGTGGCGCAGCAGTTCGAGGGCCTCCGCCGACCTTGATGTCACGATCTCGACGACTGCATCGTGCTCGATTTCCCTGCCAAGGTCGCGCAGGTCACCGTCGACCTTCACCGCCCAGGCAGCCCGCGCCAGACCGTGGCCGATGGATGCCGCCACGTCCGCACCGGTAACCGGAGAGGCGTACGTGCGGCTGGAACCGTCAGGCAGCGTGACGTCGATGGTTCCCGGGCTGATGTTCATGCCTTCAGGGTTTCCGGCGGTGAGCGATGCCATACATGGAGGCTGTGCAGGGCTTGTGCAACCTCTTCCGGAGCAAGATCGTCGAGCGCGTCGCGGCGCAGCACCGTCACGCGCGGACCGTGGGGTCGTGAAAGCGCCGGGTCGGATGCCCTTGAGAACAGAACGGCGCAGGCGCAGCCGGTCGTGGCGGCGATATGCATTGGCCCCGTATCGTTGCCGACGGCGAAAACCGCGTGACGCGCCAGGGCAACGATCTCCTCGAGACTGGTTCGTCCCATCATGTTGACGATGGCGGGATCGGTGGCGGCAATCCGTTCGAGGACATCGGCTTCGTGCGGACTGCCGATGAGCAGGGGCGTGATGCCGCGCTCGAGCATGAGGCGGGCGAGAGTGGAAAAGTGCGCGGCCGGCCATCTCTTTTCCGGACGGTGCGGCGCACAGCCGGGCACCATCAGCGCCGTGTGGCCGACGGGCATGCCGGCGGGTGGCGGAGTGCGAATCATCGACAGGTCGGGAGGCAGGATCCGCGGTACGCCGGCGCGGCGCAATTGACGTGCATGACGCTCGACGGGGTGGTGCCGCACGAGTTCGCGGCGATGGTTATGGAGGGTACAGCCACGGGCCACACCCGACCACTCGGGCCGTGGCCGCCGCAGCAGATGGTAGTAGGCGCAAGTGCGATCGGAGATCTGCAGATCGTAGACGCGCTCGAATGCGCCGGAATCGAGACGTCTCTTGTGAGCCAGGATGCCGGCCGGCTTCCACCACACCGGCCGCCGGTCGATCCAGACTTCGTCGAACCAGCCGCCGGCGCGGCCAAGGCCGGCATAGGCCGGGCGTGTCAGAAGCACGATGTGGGCGGTGTCGTGGAAGGCGCGGATCGATGCGAAGGCGCCGCTGGCCATGACGAAGTCCCCGAGGGCTCCAAGCCTGATGACGAGAATCCTTCCCGTCATGGCGGGGCGGTCAGTTCCCGATAGACCTCAAGGGTGGCGTTGCACATGTTGCCGAGGGCGAAATGCGACACCGCATGGGCCCTGGCGATCGCTGCATACCTGATGCGCGCCTCGGCATCGAGATCCAGAGCCGTGTTCAATGCCCCGGCCAGGGCGCCGGCGTCGCCCGAGGGCGTCAGCCATCCGGTCACGCCCTGGCGGACGGTTTCGCTGGTGGCGCCGGTGTCGGACGCAACGACGGGAACGCCCATGGCCTGCGCCTCGACAGCGACGCGCCCGAACCCCTCCGGAAAGAGGGAGGGCTGCACGACGACATCGGCGAGACGGTAGGCTGCCGGCATGTCGTGACAGCTGTCGATGAGTGTCACCCGCCCCTCGAGGCCGGCCTCGAGAATGCGGTTCTCGATTTCCCGGCGCAGTGCGGGACGGGCACCGGCCACACCCACCATCAGGCACATGGCGTCGCGGCTCAACTGCTTGAGGGCGTCGATCATGACGTGGTGACCCTTGAGCCGTGTCAGGCGTCCGGGAAGCATGATGATGGGAACGCCATCCGGCAGATTCCAGTAGTCCGCCAGGGTGGTGATGCGGTCAATGCTCACAGCCGCCGGGTCGAACCGAGCCATGTCGATACCGCGGAAGATGCAGCGCAGCCGGTCCTCCGGGACTCCGTACTCCTCGCGCACGTGACGGGCCACGTATCCGGAGATGGCGATCACCCGGTCGCCGCGCGCCATCACGGAGTTGTAGAGCCGCTTGGCCCTGGAGTTGACCGTGTAGGGGGCATGGAATGTGGTGACGATCGGTGTTCCCGTGCGCCGCGCCGCAGCCAGTGCGGACCAGGCTGGCGCCCTGGAACGGACATGAATGACGTTGACTTGATGAATGCGGATCAGGTGGATGAGGCGCAAGGTGTTGAGAGCGATGGTCAGGGGATTCTTGGAGGCGACGGGCATTGCGACATGAACGGCCTTGGTGTGCAGCAGATCAGGCACGAGCTCGCCCCCCTGAGAGGTGACGAGGGACTGCATGCCGGCGGCGTTGAGCGCCCGCGAGATATCGATGACGGCACGTTCGGCGCCGCCGATCTTGAGTTGCGGAATGACCTGGAGAACGACAAGAGAGCCGTCGGGACGCTCAATCATGGTATAGAGACACCTGCCGCTTGCACCAAGCAACCATGGTATAGGCCATGCCGGATACAGATACGAGATGGCTCGAGCGCGACGACGGGATCGCTCTCGCCTACGCCCGCCGCACCGGCACCCGTCCGGGGGTGGTGTTTCTCGGTGGCTATGCCTCGGACATGTCGGGGACGAAGGCGACGTGGCTCGAGGAACGGTGTCGCCGCCGCGGGCGTTCCTTTCTGCGCTTCGATTACAGTGGTCACGGCCAGTCGAGTGGCCGTTTCGAGGATGGCACCATCGGCGCCTGGACAGCGGATGCCCTGGCGGTTCTCGATTCCCTGACCGAAGGGCCCCAGATCCTGGTCGGTTCCAGCATGGGTGGCTGGATCATGCTGAACGTGGCCTTGGCGCGTCCCCGGCGCGTGGCCGCTCTCGTCGGCATTGCCGCAGCGCCCGACTTCTCGCAGGACATCTTCTGGAGCCTCTCGACCGAAGAGCAGGGGCTGCTGCAGCGGGCCGGTGCCATCACGGTCGAGGAAGGAGACGGCAGTTACACGGTGACCCGCGGCTTCATCGAGGAGGCGCGCCGTCACCTCGTGATGCGCCGCTCCATTGCCATCGATGTGCCGGTGCGGCTGATCCATGGCATGAGGGACTCCTCGGTGAGGTGGTCGCTCGCCCTCGACCTCGCCGCCAGGCTGGCGACGGACGACGTTCGCGTCCACCTGGTCAAGGATGGTGATCACCGCTTGTCGCGTGAACCGGATCTTATGCTGCTCGGCCGGACACTCGACGGGCTCGAGGACGCCGCCAGCGCCGCCAGCCCCTCGCGATAGGAGGGATAGCGCAGCCGAACGCCGAGTTCCTCCCTGATCTTGCGGTTGGAGACGCGCTTGTTGTCGGCATAGAAGCTCGCAGCCATGGCGGAGAGATCCGCATTCTCAAGGGCCACGGGCCGGGGCGCCGTTGCCCCGAGGAGGCGGCAGGCGTACTCCGTGACACGCGCCGGTGATTCGGGTTCATCGTCGCACACGTTGTAGATGGCGCCTGGCGAAGGTCTGGCGATGGAGGCCTTCAGCGTGGCCACGATGTCGTCGACATGGATACGCGAGAAAACATGTCCCGGCTTGATGATGCGCCGCGCCTTTCCGGCACGCACCTGTTCGAGAACCCCGCGGCCCGGACCGTAGATTCCCGCCAGTCGGAAGACATGCACCGGAAGGCCATAGCGTTCATGCATGATGAGCCAGGCCTGTTCTGCAGCAACACGCCGCGCTCCGCGTTCCGTCGCCGGCGCCGCCTCGTCCGACTCGTCGACCCAGTTCCCCTGACGGTCCCCGTAGACGCCCGTGGTCGAGAGATAGGCCAGCCAACGCAGATCTTCGAGGCGGGCGAGGATGTCGGCGTGGTGGACCAGCGGCAGCGGCGCCTCACCGGGGACCGGCGGTATGGAATCGATGACATGCGAAGCCTGCGACAGAAGAGACGCGGCCGCTTCGCTGCCGAATGTCACGGCCTCGATTCCCTCACCGGCCAGCTCGGCAATCCGTTCCGGATCGCGCACGGTGCCGGCGACCTGCCAGCCTTCGGCCCGAAGTTCGAGGGCAAGGAGGCGGGCCGTGTATCCGAGGCCAAGGCAGAAGAGTCGGCTCATCGGATGTCGGATCCCTCGATCCACTCGCGCCTGACCTGAGGGTCATCCTCCGCGGCGAGGTGGCGTGCCCTGGCGGCAGCGAAATGCGCCGCCGGCGCCAGGCGGGAGAGTGCCCACACCGCCATGGCTCTCACCAATGCCGAAGGATCCGCCAACCTGTTCTCGACCACGGGAAGGGCGTCACCATCTCCGCTGTTGCCCAGGGCGATCATGACATTGCGCACAAAGCGGTCGCGGCCCGTGCGCTTGACGGCGCTGGCCGTGAAGAGGACGCGGAAGGCAGCGTCATCGAGGGCGGCAAGGCTCGCCAGCCGCGGCCGTGTGAGTTCGGACCGCGGCAGGAAGTCAGCGTCCCTGGCAGCCCGGGCGAACTTGTTCCACGGGCAGACGGCAAGGCAGTCGTCACAGCCGAAGATGCGGTTCCCCATGGCGGCCCGGAATTCCCGGTCGATGTGGCCCTTGTGCTCGATGGTGAGATAGGAAATGCAGCGTCGCGCATCGAGCCGCCAGGGTGCGGGAAAGGCATTGGTCGGACATATGTCGAGACACCTCCGGCAGGATCCGCAGTGGTCGCCTTCTGCCTCGTCCGCATCGAGTTCCGCCGTGGTGACGATGAGGCCGAGGAAGAACCACGAACCCAGCTGCCGCGACACCAGGTTGGTGTGCTTGCCCTGCCAGCCGATGCCGGCGCGGCCTGCCAGCGGCTTTTCCATGACAGGGGCGGTGTCGACGAAGACCCTGACCTCGCAGGATGCCTCGCGGGCCAGCCATGCGGCCAGGGCCTTCAGGTGTCTCGAGACCACCCGGTGATAGTCCCGCGCCCGCGCATAGCAGGAAATCACACCGCGGCTGCGCGCCTTGAGGTCCTCCAGGGGGCTGGTGTCCGGACCGTAGTCCCTGGCGACGGCAATGACGCTCCTGGCGCCGGGCAGCAGGGCCTGCGGGTCGGCGCGATCTGTCAGGCGCCCGGCCAGCCATGCCATGTCTCCGTGGTAGCCTGCCTCGACGAAGCGCTCCAGATCCTCGCGCCAGCGCGGATCGCCTGTCGCACGGGTGACGCCGCATGCGGCAAACCCGAGATCCTGCGCCTGCTCCTTCAGACGGCTGGAAAGCGTCACCGCCACGACGGCTCGCTCCGCCGCCTCTCGGCAACGTCGCCTTCGTCTCCGGGAAACGTGCGGTGTCCGGGACGGACTCCGATCCGGTGCGGGTGCGCAGAGGTCCGGCGCACCCGCTCAGAAGTCAGGGTCGGCATAGTGATCGTCCGGCGGCATGCCGGCGAGGCGGTCGTGAAGGATCGGCCGGAATGACGGCCGCGACTTGATCCTGGCGTACCATTCGCGGGTTGCCCGCGAGGAGGACCAGGGCATGTCGCCGACATAGTCGATGCAGGAAATCTGCGAGGCCGCGGCAATGTCGGCGAGACTGAAGCGCTCGCCGGAGAGCCAGAAGCGCGTCGCCAGCAGCCTTTCCATGTCGTCCAGGTGCAACCGCAGTCTGCCGCGTGCCGCCGCCAGCACCGCGGAGTCGGGCTTGCCACGCCTTTGGCGCCACTTTTGGATTTTCTCCTCGATGATCATGCGGGTGACGTCCTGGTACATCCTGCCGTCGAACCAGGCGACAAGGCGGCGGGTTTCCGCACGTTCGGCAGGATTCCTGCCAAGCAGATCCGGCTCCTCGTGGATGTCCTGGAGGTACTCGACAATCGCCTGGCTGTCGGCAAGGGCGGACCCGCTGTCATTGATGAGGACAGGAACTTCGCCGGCCGGAATGAGGGCACGGAACTCTTCGCGCTGCAGCGAGGCGTCCTCCCGGGTCAACGAGAAGGCCACACCCAATTCGTCGAGGACGACCCTGACCTTGCGGCAGAACGGTGACATCGGATCGTGGAACAACTCGGGCAAGACCATCCCTCGTGGTGCGGCCGGGAAGTTTATGGACCGGCCGACGGGGTGGATTCAACCATCCTGCGGCAGGTTCAGGCGATCAGCGCCTCCTCGTCATCGACCAGCGGAAACGCCAGCCGATCAATCATTTCCTTCGGACAGATCTGCCAGAAACGGGCGATCTCGGACTTCCAGTCATGCAGGAGTTCCGAGGCTCGCACGGAGTGGGTCGCCGCGAGATGGTCCTCGATGAGCGACTTCAGGTGCGCCTCCCACCTTGTGCTGGCGAGGCGCTGCATGACCACGAGATCGGGATTGATGTTCTCGCTCAGGCGTTTCTGCCCGTCGTGGACGAAGGCCATGCCGCCGGTCATGCCGGCGGCGAAGTTGGGTCCTACGGGACCGAGCACGACGACAGTGCCTCCGGTCATGTATTCGCAGCCGTTGGATCCGCAGCCTTCCACCACGAGATCGGCCCCGGAATTGCGTACCGCCAGTCTTTCGCCGGCCTCCCCGGCGGCAAAGAGGCGTCCCGCGGTGGCACCATAGAGGACCGTGTTGCCGATGATCGTATTGGTGTGGGCCGGCCGTTCGCTCGAGACCGGCGGGCGTACCACGATGGTGCCGCCCGAGAGTCCCTTGCCGACATAGTCATTGGCGTCACCGTAGACCTCGAGACGCACACCCTGCACCGCAAAGGCTCCCAGCGACTGGCCGGCGGAGCCTCGCAGGCGCACCGTGATGTGATCATGGGCGAGGCCCTTCATGCCGAAACGGCGCGTGATCTCGGAAGAGAGCCTGGTGCCCACTGCGCGGTCGGTGTTGCGCACATTGTAGGCGAGCTGCATTTTCTCGCGATCGTCGAGACCCGTGCGGGCGTCGCGGAGCATGCGCATGTCAAGGCTGTCGGGAACCTCGTTGCGTCCCTCGACCGCCGAGTGGCGTGGAAATCCGCCGGAATCCGCCTGGAGGAGAAGGGGATTGAGATCGAGGTCGTCGAGGTCCTCGCTGCCACGGCTCACCTGTTTGAGGAGGTCGGTGCGGCCGATGATCTCGTCGAGGGAGCGTACCCCCAGCGAGGCGAGGATGTGGCGCACGTCCTCGGCGATGAACGAGAAGAGATTGACCACCTTTTCCGGCGTGCCTTCGAACTTGTCGCGCAACGCGGACTTTTGCGTGCAGATTCCGACAGGGCAGGTGTTGGAGTGGCACTGGCGAACCAGCAGGCATCCCATGGCGACCAGCGAGGCCGTCCCGACACCGTACTCCTCGGCGCCGAGCATGGCGGCAATGACCACATCGCGGCCGGTGCGGATGCCGCCATCCGTGCGCAGGCGCACCGTGTGCCGCAGACGGTTGAGGGTGAGCACCTGGTTGGTTTCCGCCAGGCCCATCTCCCAGGGCGCGCCTGTATAGTGGATGCTGGTCTGCGGGCTGGCTCCGGTTCCCCCGACGTGGCCGGAGATGAGAATGACATCGGCTTTCGCCTTGGCGACCCCGGCGGCAACCGTTCCCACACCCGCCTGGCTGACAAGCTTGACACACACCCGGGCCACGGGATTGATCTGCTTGAGGTCGTAGATCAGCTGGGCGAGATCCTCGATCGAGTAGATGTCGTGGTGCGGCGGCGGCGAGATGAGCGACACCCCCGGCGTCGCATGGCGCAGAGCGGCAATCATGTCCGTCACCTTGAAGCCCGGCAGCTGTCCGCCTTCACCGGGTTTGGCGCCCTGGGCGATCTTGATCTCGATTTCCCGGCAATGGGTCAGGTACTCCGCCGTCACCCCGAAGCGTCCGGAAGCGATCTGCTTGATCGGCGAATTCGCGTTGTCGCCATTGGGTCGTGTCCTGAATCGCTCGGGACTTTCACCTCCCTCGCCGGAATCGGACAGGGCGCCAATGCGGTTCATGGCGATGGAGAGAGTCTCGTGCGCTTCCGGTGACAGCGCGCCGAGCGACATGCCGGGCGTGACGAATCGCCTGCGGATTCCGGTGATGGACTCGACATCGTCGATGTCGACCGGATCGTTGCGGTCGTCAAACTCCAGGAGATCGCGCAGGCTGAAGGGTTCCCGTGCGTGGAGCCCCTCGGCGTAGCGGCGGTAGATGTTCCAGCTGTCACTTGCCACGGCGGTCTGCAGGGTGTGGATCAGCCGGCCCTCCCAGGCATGGGATTCACCGCCCTGGCGGAAACGGTAGAGACCGCCGATCGGCAGCGATTCCGCCGCCATGCCGTGAACCTTGCGGTGAAGCTTGAGCGCGCGTTTCTGGATGCCGGAGAGGCCAATTCCCGAGATCTTGGCCGGCATGCCCGGAAAGAACTCGGCGACCAGGGTCCTCGAAAGACCGATGGCCTCGAAGTTGTAGCCGCCCCGATAGGACGAGATCACGGCGATTCCCATCTTGGACATGATTTTCAGGAGGCCGTCGTCGACCGCCTTGACGTAGCGGGCGACGCACTCGGCCCGGCTGTAGCCGCCAAAGAGGCCGCGCCCATGGAGTGCCCGGATGCTCTCCTCGGCGAGATAGGCATTCACCGTTGTCGATCCGACGCCGATGAGAACGGCAAAATGGTGGACGTCAAGACACTCGGCCGAGCGTACGTTGAGTGACACGAAGGTTCGCAGCGACTGGCGCACGAGGTGGCTGTGCACGGCGCCGGCCGCGAGAATCATCGGTATGGCGGCACGGTCCGGGCCACTCTTCTCGTCGGTCAGGATGATGTGTTCGCAGCCGCCACGAACCGCATCCTCTGTCTCCCGGCGGATGCGCGTGATGGCGTCGCCCAACACGTCGGGATCATCCCCCTGTGCAGGAAAGGTGCAGTCGACGACCACAGCGCCTTCCCCGAGATGGCGCTGCATCGCGGCGAAACGAGTGTTGTCGAGAACCGGCGAGGCGAGCTGCAGGATGCGGGTCTGGCTTTCGTCCTGATCGAGAATGTTGGAGAGATTGCCCAGTCTCGTGACGAGGTTCATGACCCGGCGTTCGCGCAGCGAATCAATGGGTGGATTGGTGACCTGGCTGAAGTTCTGGCGAAAGAAGTGATGCAGGCCGCGGTCGTGGTCCGACAGCACCGCAAGTGGCGTGTCGTCGCCCATGGATCCCACGGCCTCCTTGGCCTCCTCGACCATGGGGCGCAGGATGAGTTCCAGGTCCTCGAATGAGAATCCGGCGGCGTGCTGGCGCCATCTCAACTCGGTCCCCCTGAAGGCCATGGCCCCGTCGTCGTCGCAAGGGAGGTTCTCGAGATGGGTGATGTTGCCGATCCATCGGGCGTAGGGCTGCTTGGCGGCGAGATGTTCCTTGATGTCGGCATCCGCGAAGAGCTGGCCTGCCGCCAGGTCGACGGCGATCATGGCGCCGGGGCCGAGGCGTCCGCAGTGGTCGAGATTGTGTTCCGGTACCGGGATCATGCCGGTCTCCGAGCCGACAATGAGCAGACCGTCCCGGGTCAGAGAATAGCGCATGGGACGCAGGCCGTTGCGGTCCATGCCGGCGATGATCCAGCGGCCGTCCGAGGCCGCGATGGCCGCCGGGCCGTCCCAGGGTTCCATCACCGTGTTGCAGTAGAGATAGAGCGCACGCACCTCCTGAGACAGCCGTGCATTGTGTGTCCAGGCTTCCGGAATCAGCATGGTCTTCGCCAGCGGCACCGAGCGTCCGGCGCGCACCAGGAGTTCTAAGACGGAATCGAGAGCAGCCGAGTCGGAGGCACCGGTCGGAATGACGGGCTTGATGACATCGAGATGCTCGGCAAAGGCGTCATGGCCGATGCGCGCCTCGTGACTCTTCATCCAGTTGATGTTGCCGCGCAGCGAGTTGATCTCGCCGTTGTGGGCGAGCATGCGGAAGGGCTGGGCGAGATCCCACGTCGGGAAGGTGTTGGTCGAGTAGCGCTGATGGAAGAGGATGAAGCTGGAAACGAAGCGGTCGTCGGAGAGATCCGGATAGAAGTTCGACAGTTGCTCGGCGACGAACATGCCCTTGTAGACAATCGAACGGCACGACAGCGAACAGACGTAGAAGCCGGTCACTCCCGCCTCGCGCACGCGGGCCTCGATCTTGCGGCGAATGATGTAGAGGTCGTTCTCGAAGCTGTCGTCGGCGAGGGTGTCCTCACTGGCGATCATGATCTGTTCGATTTCCGGGCGTGCCGCGCTGGCGCGCTCGCCGATCACCGTGCTGTCAATGGGGACCTGCCGCCAGCCGAAGATGCGGTATCCGAACTTGAGGATCTCGGATTCGACGATTGCCCGGCAGGCTTCCTGGTTCGCCAGATTGGTGCGTGGCAGGAAAATCATGCCGACCGCCAGGCGGCCGCTGCCCGGTTCGTGTCCCGTTCGCTCGATGTGCTCCCTGAAGAAACCCTGGGGGATCTGGACCTGGACTCCGGCCCCGTCACCGGTCTTGCCGTCGGCACTGACCGCGCCGCGGTGCCACACCGCCTTCAGGGCGGCGATGCCCGCCTCCACCACCCTGCGATCGGGGGTGCCATCGATGGCGGCAACAAATCCGACACCACAGGAATCGTGCTCGAAGGAGGGATCGTAGAGCCCGTGCCGCTCGAGGCGGGTCCGTTCGGCGGTACGGCAGGGATCGCTCATGGCGCGTCCAGCTCCTGGTGAATGGAATCGGCCGCCTGCCTCGCATCACGGATCGCCCACACCACCAGCGATGCACCGCGGGCGATGTCACCGGCGGCCCACACCCCGGGCACGCTGGTCCTGCCCGACGGACCGGCAGTCTTCACGGTCCCGTCGGCCTCGGTTTCGAGATCGTCGAGCGAGAACATCTCTGCGACCGGTTCGGGGTCGAACCCCAGGGCCTTGAGTACCAGCGTTGCCTCGATGCCGAACCCCTTGCCCTCGACCCGCAGTGGCCGCCGCCGCCCGTCGTTGTCGGCGTCTCCAAGGCGCATGCGCGACACCTTCACCGTGGCCACCCGGTCGTCGCCGTCAAAGGCCTCCGGGACGGACAGAAACTCGAAAATGACCCCTTCCTCGATGGCATAGCTCACTTCTCGCTGGCTGCCGGGCATGTTGTCGCGATCACGGCGGTAGAGACAGGTCACGGCGCGCGCCCCCTGACGCACGGCCGTGCGCACACAGTCCATCGCCGTGTCGCCGCCGCCGACGACAACAACGCGGTGACCGGCGGCATCGGGAACTGCGCAATCGGCGACATCCATGCCGAGACCGCGGCGGTTGCTGGCGATGAGGTAGTCGAGGGCGGGGACGATGCCATCGAGTCCGACTCCGGGAGCCCGGATGTCGCGTGCCTTGTAGACACCGGTGGCAAGCAGCACGGCGTCGTGCCGGGCGCGCAGATCGGCGAAGGCGATGTCGCGTCCGATGTCGGTCCCTGGATGGAAGGTGACACCGCCTTCACGGAGCAGGTCGACGCGGCGCGAGACGACATGTTTCTCGAGCTTGAAGTCGGGGATGCCGTACATCAGCAGACCGCCGGCCCGGTCGTGCCGGTCGTAGATCTCGACCCGGTACCCGTAGCGCCGGAGTCTGTCGGCCGCCGCGAGACCGGCCGGCCCGGCACCGACGATGCCCACCGACTGGTCGCGTTCGCGCACCGGTACGGGAGCACGCACCCAGCCGTTGTCGAATGCCGTTTCGGTGATGTAGCGTTCGATGGTGCCGATGGTGACCGAATCGAATCCCTTCTCGATGACGCAGTTGCCTTCGCACAGCCGGTCATGGGGGCAGATGCGGCCACAGATCTCCGGGAAAGTGTTGGTGGCCGAGGCAATCGCGTAGGCCTCCTCGAGCCGGCCTTCGGCGGTCAGCGCCAGCCAGTCGGGGATGTTGTTGTGAAGCGGGCAGTGAATCTGGCAGAACGGGACACCGCACTGCGAGCAGCGCGAGGCCTGGGTGACAGCGCTCGCGGGAATGAACTCATCGTAGATTTCGCGAAAGTCGCGACGGCGCTCCCCGGCGAGGCGCCTGTAGGGCCGTTGTTGCGGCACGTCGACAAAGGAAAGGAGGGTCATGGGAGCTGACGCGGGAAAATAGGTCAGACATTATGCCACAATTCTGCGACGGCGCCACCCTGATCTTTCGTGTTTGGTGAAAGGGAGCGCAAAGCTCTTCATTTCAAGTCAGCATAGCTGACCTTTATTCGAGCTGTGTCTTTCCATATGCTGAACCATGACCGGTGAGACCCCCATGATCTTGGTGCCTCCGCCCGGGGTGCCCATGGTGCAGCGCCATCATCTGAAGATCACCGGCGCCGCAATGCGGGGGTCGTTTCAGATGGGTGTATCATGACGTGGTTGCAGCTGGCCGTGCTGGCCCTTGTCCAGGGCATCACCGAGTTCCTTCCGGTGAGTTCGTCCGGTCACCTGGTTCTCGCGTCGAACGTTCTGGACTGGCCGGACCAGGGGCTGGAGATCGACATCGCCGTCCACGGCGGCACCCTGCTGGCGGTCATCCTCTACTTCCGCAAGGAGATTGTCCGCCTCTTGAGGGCCAGGGAGGCCGCCGACCGCCGTCTCCTGGCGGTCATCATCGTGGCGACGGTGCCGGTGGGTGCGGCGGGCGTTTTTGTCCATGCCACGGGTACGGACATGCTGCGTGATCCGGCGCTCATTGCCTGGACGACCCTCGGGTTCGGACTCCTGCTTCTCGTGGCTGACAGGCTCGGCGGGACGGAGCGCCCGCTCGAAGGCCTCACCTGGCGTGGCGCCTTGGTAATCGGGCTCTTCCAGGTGGCCGCCCTTGTTCCCGGGACAAGCCGCGCCGGGGTCACCATCACGGCGGCCCGCTTTCTCGGCTACCGGCGGACGGACTGCGCCACCTTCTCGATGCTGCTCTCCATTCCGGTGATCGCCGCCGCCGTGCTGCTGGCGGCCGGCGACATGGCCGCATCCGCAGACACGGCTCTCACCGGTCCTTTCCTGGCGGCAGCGGCGCTCTCGTTTGGCGCCGCCCTCATTACCATCCGCCTCTTCATGGCATGGCTGGCACGGGCATCCTTCACCCCCTTCGTCATCTACCGCGTGCTTCTCGCCGCCCTGCTCCTCGCCTGGCTTCACCAGTAGCACGCCGCGCCCCGGCGTTCGGGTCGCGTCATGACGTGCGCCGCCGATGAACCTGCAAACCGGCATTCCGGACAGCGGCCCGCCGAGGCCCTGGGAATGGTCCGGTGCCCCATTCCAGGGAGGTAACCCTGCCGCACGTCGTGTGCGGCGCGCCCGTTACCCGGGAGCGCTGCCACCTCGGCGGTAGAGGGAGAGATAGGAAGGCACCACCAGTTCGGGGGCGGTGGCCTCGATGCCGAGGTCCTTCAGGGTGGCGGCATCCGGGGCCACCACGTTGTCGGATTCGAGAAGCAGGGCCTGATCGTATGTAAGCGGTGGCTGCGGCAGGCGCTCGAGGAGACGCCCCGTGAGCGGTGGCTGTGGCAGGCGCTCGAGGAGACGCCCCGTGAGGCGTGCGGCGGCGAATGGCAGCGGCAGCAGCACGACACGCCGGCGCGTCTCGCGCCGTATGAACTCCATGAGATGGCGGAAGGTCGAGATCACGGGTCCGCCAAGTTCGAAGGTTCGTCCGCGGGCACCGTCATCGTCGAGGGCGGCGGCAATGGCCGCCGCGACATCGTCGACATAGACCGGCTGGAACCGCGTCGCACCGCCGCCGAAGAGAGGAATGACCGGAGAGCGGGCTGCCAGGCGGCCGAACAGGTTGAAGAAGCCGTCTTCCGGTCCGAAGACGATGCTCGGCCGGAGAATGACAGCATGGGGCATCGCGGCCTTCACCGCATCCTCCCCGGAAGCCTTCGAGCGGGCATAGGAGGAGGGCGCGCGGTCCGAAGCGCCAATGGCCGAGACATGGACCATGGCGCGCACTCCCTCTGCCGCTGCCGCCCGGGCAATGTCGCCGGGGCTCTCGACATGCAGCCTGGCAAAGGTGCGCTGGCCCCTTTCGTAGAGAATGCCGACCAGGTTGACGACAGCGTCGGCTCCGGCGATGCGCTCTCTGACCTGGCGCTCGTCGGAGATGTCGGTGGCGACGGCAACGATCTGTCCGACATCGCCCGCTGTCTGCAGGAAGGCGGCTCTGCGTGGCCGGCGCACGGCAACGATGACCCGCCAGCCACCGGCGGCCAGCCGGCGGACGGCATAGCGACCGATGAAGCCGGAACCGCCGAAGACAACAACCGTCCCAACAGCCATGAAGACCTCCAGCAACACCGGCTGCGGATGATTGAGCCTTGAGGGCAAGGCGTCAATTGCCCAGAGGGTGTTGCCACTTGACAGGTTTCCCCTGCGCCCACTAGGAGAGGCGTCGTGCCCAGGTGGCGGAATTGGTAGACGCGCAGGTTTCAGGTACCTGTGGGGGAGACCCCGTGGAAGTTCGAGTCTTCTCCTGGGCACCAGCGCCGCCCGACCTTGTTCCTGTGGGCAGGTGCGGTTAGCCTTGCCATGCTCTGATCGCCTGTCAATCCGGCGTCTTCCCGGGTTCGCAGGCGTGGCGGGTCAGCCCTCTTCCACCTCAGCTGTCACATGGCCAACCTTCTCTATCAGGGAGATCTTCCCTCCGGCCTTGATCTCGGGGCCACGATCGCTGTCGATTCCGAGACCATGGGCCTCAAGCCCATGCGTGACCGACTGTGCCTCGTTCAGCTTTCCAGCGGCGACGGCAATGCCCATCTCGTGCAGTTCCCCCGGGGCGACCTCGCGGCTCCGCGGTTGCGCGCGCTCCTGACAGATCCCGGCACCCTGAAGATCTTTCACTTTGCCCGGTTCGATCTCGCTGCAATCCGCCACCACATGGGTATCGTCGTGTCACCGGTCTACTGCACCAAGATCGCGTCCCGCCTGGTGCGGACCTTTGCCGAGCGGCACGGCCTCAAGGATCTGTGCAAGGAACTTCTCGGAGTCGACATCTCCAAGCAGATGCAAAGCAGCGACTGGGGGGCGGGAGAACTGTCGAACCGGCAGCTCGACTACGCGGCTGCGGACGTTCTCCACCTCCATCGACTGAAGGCGGAACTCGATCGCCGGCTGGAGCGCGAGGAACGCACGGAGTTGGCCGAGGCCATTTTCCGCTTTCTGCCGACCCGTGCCGAACTCGATCTTCTGGGCTGGAACGATCCGGATATCCTGGACCACTGATCCGATGGCCAGCCCGCCCACAGACGGCCTCACCCCGGATGACGCCCTGCCGCATCCCCGTCACCGCTCTCTGCTGCGCTACACGCGCATCGTCCGCCTGCTGCGCTGGCTGTTGCCGCTGTGCGCCCTCGCCCTTGCCGTCTTTCTGCTGTTGTGGCCGACCTTCAATCTCATCGAGTTGCCTGATGTGATTCCGATCCGTGGACTTGAACAGCCGACGGCCGAGCGCTCGACCATGACCAATGTCAGGTTCCTTGGAACGGACAGCGATGGCCGGCCCTTCACCATCCGCGCCCGAACGGCTTGGCATGGTTCGGACAGGGATGACATGGTGTTTCTCGAGGGTGTGAGTGGCTCCATTACCGTCGGTGACGGCGAATGGACGTCCCTGGAGGCCGATAGCGGCTACTTTGAACAAAAAAGCCAGGTGCTCACCCTTGAATCGTCTGTTCAGGTCATCTCCAGCAGCGGGTATCGTCTTGAAAGCGAGCGCGTTCTCATCGACCTGGAGCGGGGGATGGCGCACAGCGATGCCATGGTCAAAGGCACCGGTCCGTCGGGAGATCTCGCGGCGGAGGGATTCGTGGTCAGCGACCATGGCGGCAAGTTCACGTTTTCCGGCGACGTTGAAATCTCGCTTCAGCCGGGTGATTGAACGGACCTGTACGCGACCCCTGTGGACGGCGGTCAAGTATCCCTTGAAGCGCCACCGGGGCGTCAGGTATGGTAGGCGTGGTTAGGAGTGAAGGAGCCACTTTCACGGGTGGTGTCTGTGGCGAACCTCCACTATACCTCGTGGAAATGTAACCGTCCGGGACATCCAAAGACCATGCATCGCGTTTTCCGGACAGCACTCTCCGGCGATCAACTCAAGAGCCTCCCATGAACAAACTCGAGAGTCTCGCGGTCATTGGTGTTCTTGGTCTGCTTCCGGTGCTGCCGGCAGCGGCGCAGATGTTCTCGATCAGCGACTACAACAGCGGTGAGCCGATCGAGGTGTCGGCCGACAGTCTCGATGTCGATTCGGAATCGCGGGATGTCACGTTGTACGGCAGTGTCCAGGTCATGCAGGGCGAGTTGACCGTGCGCGCCGATACCATGGTCGTGCACTACAATGACGACGGAGACGGCAACCGCGTCGAATCCATCCAGGCGAACGGCGACGTTGTGGTTCTCACCGATGACGGCACGGCACACGGCGACGCCGGTCTGTGGTCGGTGGCCTCGGGTATCGTCATCCTCGAGGACAATGTGCGGCTGGTGAACGACGATGCCGTTCTGACCGGCACGAAGGTGACGCTTGACCTGGCGAGTGGACAGGTCAACATCGTTGGCGGAGAGGAAAGGGTGAACATACTTCTGAGTGCTGTCGACGAAGGCGATCAGTGAACGCGACCTATGAGAGCGGACCCGTCCTGGTCAGTCACAACCGGGGTCTTGTCGCCTCCAACCTGACCAAGAGCTATCGCAAGCGTCCCATTGTCCGCAACATCAGCCTCAATGTGCATGCCGGAGAGGTCGTGGGTCTCCTCGGTCTCAATGGTGCCGGCAAGACGACGTGCTTCTACCTCATCACAGGCCTGGTGGCCGCCGACGCCGGCACGATCACGCTCGATGGTCACGATGTCACGGGATTGCCGATGTACCGGCGGGCGCGCCTCGGCATCGGCTATCTGCCGCAGGAAGCCTCGATCTTCCGTGGCCTGTCGGTCGAGGCCAACATCAGGGCCGCCCTTGAGGTCGTCGAGGACGACTACGATGTCCGCGAGACCATGCTCGATTTGCTTCTTGCCGAGTTCTCCATTTCACACCTGCGCCACACCCCCGCCGTGGCTCTCTCGGGGGGAGAGAGACGACGCGTCGAAATCGCCCGTGCCCTTGCCTCGCGTCCCTCCATCATGCTGCTGGACGAGCCGCTTGCCGGGATCGACCCCATAGCACTCGGCGACATCCGCGAGCTGGTGGCCCAGATCAAGGACAGCGGTATCGGCGTGCTCATCACCGATCACAACGTGCGCGAGACCTTCGGCATCGTCGATCGCGCCTACATTCTCCACGAGGGCACCATCCTCATGGAAGGACCGCCCGAGGACGTTGCCGCCCACAGGATCGTTCGCGAGGTCTATCTCGGCCGCCAGTTCCGCCTCTAGGCGTCGTCGACTGACCGGCACTGATTGGGCAGCGTGGCGCTTCGCGGTTCATCTGCCGGCAGTTTCGTCCATCCGGGCGCGAGATCGTGTCCCGAGCCGTGGTGTACCATCACCACGGGTTAGACATGGCAACACGAAACCTGAAGTGCCCAACCGTCGTTTCTCGATTTCATGCCCATATACAACATGTTAAAGGACACTGCAAGAGCAGGAGGCGTTCCCGAGAGGCAACGCTGCTCATGTGAGTCGCGACGGTCTCGTTGCCGGTCACCGTCTCGCCGCGATCGTCGTACAGGTTATACCAATGGGAATTGCAACCGGCGGCCGAATTGAGGCATCGTGTCATCGCCTTGTCGCCAGCCTACGAATCCCCGTCACCGTTCCGGATACGGAAGGGCAGTTACAATGTCCGGGGATGTACCGGCGGCGCTGAACCGGTCGGGTATCGCCTGTTCTATGCCGAGCCCCTGATCGCCGTCGCGTAGGCAGCGAGGTCCGAGGCGCTCATCCGAAGTTGTCGCGCTTTCTGTCGCCACCCGTCCAATGCGGCCGCGACCTCATCGATGATGGCATCGGCCCGGATCAGGTCCAGCGCGAAGTAGGGCGCAGCGGCGCGGGCCAGGTCCAGGTCGGCATCCGGCCCTTCTTCCGATATCCAAGTCGTCAGTTCCCGCGCCTTTTCGGTCAGCGGCACCGGGTTCAGGTCATAGGCCGGCGAAAGGCGCCACTTGTTGTCGTGATCGTACAGGAAGCCATGGTTGCGGAGGTGGTCGTCAAGATTGCCGATCATCACGTTGAAGACGATCCGCCTCCACAGCTCATGCAGGTCTTCGGTCGGCGCGCTCGAATACATCCTGATGACTTCTGCGATATCCGTGTAGGTCGCTTCGTCGCCGTCGCTGAGCCCGAGCAGGGTCATGGCGGAAATGAACGGGATTCTTCGGTCTTCATCGCGGTCGAACCGCGTGATCAGAGACACCGGCCGACCGGCCACGTTCAGCAGTGTTGCCTGGGCAACATCGATGCCCGCGGCGGCGGCGAGTGTCATCGCAAGGACCTCGCCATGCGGGATGCTGCGATCGTCGTCGTTCTTCGGAAACTTGGCGATCGCCAGGCGATCGTCATTGTCGATGACGGCGGACTTGGGGCGAGCGCCACCGAGCGGCGAGCCCTCGTTCAGCAGAAGTCTCAGGTCTTCGGCGGTTTCGGTGTTGGACAGGACCGCATCGGCGGCGTTGAGGAGTGCCGGTAGCCGGATCAGGGGCGGCACACGGTAGCGGCCGATGTCGTGGTCGAAGGTCTCTTCGCCTTCCCGGCGGTACCGGAGCGCGCCGATTCTCGTCCGATCGTTGATGGCGAGGAGATAGTCGATCTCGGACAGGGCGCGCTGCTCGCCGGCCTTGCGAAAAGCACGTCGTATCAGTTGCTGGCCCCAGCGGTCCGGGGCGGTGTCGCGCAGCGCACCGGGTAATGCCGACTTGCCGGAGGAGGTATACATCTGCCGGCGTTCCAGCGGCAGGTTCGCCGGATCCAGGGCGAATGCATCGGTGCGGTCGCGCCACGCGTCGGCGTACTCGAAGACCGAGCTTTGGCCATGTCGCCTGGCGACGTAATGGCACCGGCCGACGAAATGTGTCTCTCCGTTATCGTCGACAAAGACCTCGATGGTGTCAGTCATGACTGTGACCGGGAGCGGCGCCGCGGTTGCACCTTCCTGGGCAGTCGATCCTCGTCGATGTCCAGTCCAAGGGAGTCGTCGCGGCGGTCGGCCGTTTGGCCGAGACGGTCAGCGAGCCCCAGGATGGCCAAAACTGTTGCGTAGATGCCGATCGAGACCGACGGGTCACCGCGTTCGACCTTGTAGAGGGTGCCACGGCTGATGAATGCGCGTTCGGCCATGGAAACGGTCGAGAGGCGACGTTTCTTGCGGGCGACCGCGATGTCTGCGCCCAGCTTGGCGAGGGCCCGTTTGGCTGCTCTGGGCAGCGCATGTGTCGCCTGTGTTCTCATCGCATGTCTTATTCAATGAGCAATAAAGGCTCATATTGTTCACTATATAAGACAAGTTGGAAATCGGTCAACAAACTTCCGAACTTGACCGCGGCCGCATGAGGAAGACCATCCCACAGGCCAAGCACCACGTCGTCTGGTGTGTCGCATTGCTGGGCCGGGGGAAGGACGAGACGACCCGCTAGGAATCGGCCAGCCACTGCGAGCACCGCCGTCCGCGAGTCTGCGTTTCAGGGCGGACTCGGGCACATGTTCGAGCAACCGACCACTGCTTGAGGGTCGCCAGAACCCGGTCCGTCATGGACGTCGTCCTTCCTGTCCATCGTTCCGGCTGACCGCTACCATGGGCATAGTGTTCGCCCTTTGTCATGCCGGGAGGCCCGATGTCGCTGACCCTGACCCCGCTTTCGCCAGCGCTGGGCGTCGAGATTGCCGGAGTCGACCTCGCCCGGCCGATCGACGGCAGGACGGCGGCGGCCTTGCGCGATGCGTTCCGGGAACGCCATCTGCTTTTGCTGCGCGACCAGGAGATCGACGGGGACGCCCAGATCCGTTTCGCGACGCTGTTCGGCCCCGTGTCGCGCCGCGGCGCCTACATGAAGGACCGCGATTTCACCCACGTCTCCAACGTGCGCGAGGGCGGCATTCTGGGTTCAGGCGTTCTGCGCTTCCATTCGGACCATACCTTCTTCCGTCATCCTCTCAGGGCGATCTGCCTCTACGCCATCGAGATTCCGCCTTCGGGCGGCGACACGCTGTTCGCCAACGCGGCGGCGGCCTACGCCAACCTTCCCGACGGGCTGAGGCGACGCATCGCGGACCGCCAGTCGCTCCAGCTCTTCGACTACGGCGGCGACTACAACCGTCGAGTCCTCGAACGCGACGCCGCGCCCGATGCGCCGCGCTGCTGGCATCCGCTGACGCTCGAGGACGGTGCGGGCCGCATGGTGCTCTTCATGCACGCCCACACCACCGCTGCCGTCGACGGGCTGAGCGACGCCGAGACCGACGCGCTGATCGAGGAACTGGTGGCCTACATCGCCGACCCCGCCGTCGGTTATCGCCACGCCTGGCGGCCGGGCGACGTGATCGTCTGGAACAACATCACGCTGCAGCACGCCCGCACCGACTTCGACGCGCGCACCCGCCGCACCTTGCGCCGCGTCCCGATCGCCGTCAGCGAGGCCGAGGCGCGGGACGAGACGGCGACGGCGGCCTGACCGGAACGCGGGGCGCGGGCACACAGGAGGAGGAACCATGGCCGGACCCGTCGTCGAGACCCGGATTGCCCGGGAAGGCAAGTCTCCTTGAGCGGCGGGCGATTCGCCGGAAAGTCCGCGATCGTCACCGGCGCGGCCGGCGGTATCGGCCGGGCGACGGCGTTGCGCCTGGCTGCCGAGGGCGCCTCGGTGCTGGCCGTCGACGTCAAGCAGCCGGAGCTTCGCGAGACCGCCGCCATGGCCGGCGGGCGGGCTTTGCGCACGCTCGTTGCCGATGTCGCCGACCGCACCCAGCCCGGGCGCATCGTGAAGGAGGCCCTCGACGCCCACGGCAGGCTCGACCATCTCGTCAACAATGCCGGCATCGGCGGCCGGGGCGGCGGTGTGCGCGAAGCGAGCGACGCGGACTGGGACGGCGTCCTCGACGTGAACCTCGGTTCCGTCTTTCGCATGTCGCGCGCCGCGCTCGAGCACCTGCCGCGGCCCGGCGGCAGGATCGTCCAGATCGCCTCCGTATTCGGTCTCGTCGGTTTCCCAGGCTCTGCCGCCTATGCCGCCGCCAAGGGCGCGGTCGCCCAGCTCACGCGCCAGATGGCCGCCGACCACGCCGCCGACGGCGTCAACATCAACGCCATCGCCCCCGGGGTGATCGACACGCCGATGACGGCGCGGAACATCCGGACGGACGCATGGTACCGGCAGGCCATGATCCGCAACACGCCCATGGGAGTTGGAGAGCCCGACGACATCGCGGGCGTTGCGGCCTTTCTCCTGAGCGACGACGCCCGTTACATCAACGGCCAGGTCATTGCCGTCGACGGCGGCTGGCTGGCCACGCGATACTGGCCCAGGGATGACTGAAGCGATCGAGATCCAGCGCTTCCCGGGCCGGACGGCAGGGCGAGCCGCGGGCCGTGTCGCCACAACCGGGGTGGCGCGGGAGGGTCCCCTTGTCGGACTGGCGGACAGTCCCTATATTCCGGACCACGAAGCGCGGGCGAGGTCCATGTCCGCGACCGGGACCGGTGGTGACGGTCTCCGGTGACGATGAGCGGATCATCCATGAAGATTTCCATCACAGGTCATCAGACAGACGTCAGTGAAACGTTGCGCCATCACGTGGAGCAGACGCTCGGCAGTGCCATCGACAAGTACTTCGCCGATTCGCTGAGCGCGCACGTGACGTTCTCGCGCGAGGCTCAAAACCACCGGGTGCACATCTCCGTCCATGTCGGACACGACATCAATGCCGAGGGGGATGGCGGTGCGCAGACGGCATCTGCCGCGTTCGGCAAGGCTATGGAACATGTCGCAAAGCAGCTCCGGCGCAACAAGCGGAAACTGCGCGAACATCACTGACATGGCCGACGCCGTACTGCGCCGGTCCGGGTGACGGGATGGAGATCTCCTCTCTGGTGAGACCTGACGGCGTGGTTCCACGCCTGCGGTCGGCCAGCAAGAAGCAGGTGCTCCAGGAACTGGCGCGCCATGCCTCGCGCATCATTGGCACCGATGAGCGGGTCATCTTCGATGCCCTTCTCGAACGTGAACGACTGGGATCGACGGGAGTCGGGCTGGGAATCGCCATCCCCCATGCCAAGCTTCCCGGACTGCCTGGCCTCTATGGGGTCTTCGCACGTGCGACGTCACCGATCGATTTCGATTCCGTGGACGAACAGCCCGTCGATCTCGTGTTCCTCCTTCTGGCGCCGGAAGATGCCGGTGCCGACCACCTCAAGGCTCTTGCCCGGGTGTCGCGTCTGCTGCGCAACCAGGACGTCTGCCAGAAACTCCGGGGCGCCGACAGCCAGGAAGCCATCTATGCCCTTCTGACCGAAGAGGAGACGGGCCATCCGGCCTGACCTGTCGTGCTGATTCACGGCACCTCGGTCGAAGTCAACGGTGCCGGACTCCTGTTGCGCGGTCCGCCGGGAAGCGGCAAGAGCGACCTCGCCCTGCGACTGATCAGCGAATGCGAAGCGCGGCTGGTGGCGGACGATCAGGTCGAGGTCAGTCTGCGGGATGGAATTCTGATGGCGCGGGCGCCGGAAAGCCTGGCGGGCATGATCGAGGTGCGGGGACTGGGAATCGCCAGGTTCGACCATCATCCGTCCTGGGCCGTCCACCTGGTCATCGAACTCTGCGATTCCGTGGCGAGGTTTCCAGAACCCCGGCAGACCGTGATTGCGGGCTGCCCGCTGCCGGTCTGGCGGCTTCGTGCAAGCGAGGCATCGGCCGTGGCAAAGGTCATGCTGGCGGTGAAGGCGCTCCAGGGCACGGTGTCTCTCGACGGCGGTTTTGGTTGCTGAATGCCGGGCCTCTTGTGTAATGGGTGGCATGCCCTCTGGAGGGGGATGAAGGCGTGACATGGTGCAATCCGGCGGGTGACGCATGATCGGCGTGGTGCTTGTGACCCACGGCCGGCTGGCGGACGAGTTCGTCGCCGCCATCAGGCATATCGTGGGCGACCAGGAGAACATGACGGCGATCTCGATCGGTCCCGACGACGACATGAAGCAGCGTCGTGCCGACATCGTCGAGGCGGTTGCCGGCGTCGACACCGGTTCGGGGGTCATCATCCTCACGGACATGTTCGGCGGTACGCCGTCCAATCTCGCGATCTCGGTCATGAATCCAGGAAAGGTGGAGGTCATCGCCGGCGTCAACCTGCCGATGCTGGTCCGTCTGGCGTCGGTTCGCCGGAACGCCACCGTCGAGGAGGCCGTTGCCGCCGCGCAGGAAGCGGCCCGGCGTTACATCAACGTCGCCAGCAGCCTCCTCAAGACCGAATCGTGACCACCGGTGCCTCTCCTGACGCCATGCGCCGCCGCTTCACCATTCTCAACGAGCGGGGGCTGCATGCCCGGGCGGCGGCGCGCTTTGTCGCTGCACTCGACATCTTCAGCGCAACCGTCGAGGTGGAAAAGGACGGCATGAAGGTGTCCGGAAGGTCGATCATGGGGCTCATGATGCTGGGTGCCGCCATCGGCACGACCATCGAGGTTGAGGCGCGTGGCGACGACGCCGGAGCCGCCCTCGACGCCCTCGGGAGACTCGTCGGGAACCGGTTCGATGAATAGGAGAATCGGTCTCGAACTGTCTGGTCTGGGGATTGCGCCGGGCATCGCCATCGGGCCGGCCTACGTCGTCGAGAGCGGCGCCCTCGAAGTTCCGGTCCACGAGATTGGCGAGGATCAGGTGACTGCGGAAATCGGCCGGTTCCACGATGCCGTGGCCCGCGGACGCGAGCAGCTGGCCGTGCTCTCGCAAAAGGCCCGAACACTGCACGGAAGCGCCGCCGAGGAACTCGAGTACCTGCTTGTCGCGCACAGCCGCATGCTGGAGGGTTCGCGGCTGGTCCGGGGTGTCGAGGAGCGGGTCCGTGGCCAGCGCCTCAACGCCGAGGCTGCGGTTTCCCAGGAGGTCGGCGACATCGTCCGGGCGTTCGAGGACATGAACGACAGCTATCTCGCCGAACGCAGCAAGGACGTGCGCGACGTCGGCAAGCGCCTGCTGCACAACCTGATGGCCGCTCCATACCGCGCCCTCACCGACCTTGCCCCGGGCACGGTTGTCGTGGCTGACGAACTCACGCCCGCCGACACCGCACTCCTCGACCCGCGCCGTGTTGCGGGGTTCGTGACGGCGTCGGGTGGCGCCCAGGATCACACCGGCATCCTCGCCCGGTCCCTCGGCCTTCCCGCCGTGGTCGCCACCGGAGAACTGCTCGGGAACGTGGCGAGCGGTGATCGCGTGATTGTCGATGGCGGCACCGGTGCCGTGGTGATCAATCCCGGTGCCGGCTCTGAAGAGGCCTACGAGAGACGCCGCGGCGAACTCCGTCTGCAGGCCCGCAAGCTCCGCCGCCTGCGCGATGTCCCGGCGGTCTCTCGCGACCAGGTCCGCATAGGCCTCCTGGCCAACGTGGAACTCGCCAACGAGATTGATCCCGCCCTCGACCACGGTGCCGAAGGCATTGGCCTCTTCCGGACCGAGTACCTCTTTCTCAACCGCGACACCATCCCCGACGAGGACGAGCAGTACGTTCACCTCGCCAATGTCGTCGAGCGCATGGCCGGCCGTACCGTGACCATCCGGACCCTTGATGCCGGCAACGACAAGCTACCCTACTCTCTCGGCGAACCGGTCGGCGCCGGCGCAAATCCCGCCATGGGACTGCGGGCCATCCGCCTGTCTCTCAAGTTCGGCGATCTCCTCGAAAACCAGCTGGCCGCCATCCTGCGCGCAGGCGCCCATGGCAGGGTGCGAATCCTGCTGCCGATGATCTCCACGATCTCGGAGGTGCGCCAGGTCCGCAAGGTGAGAGACAGGGTGGCCGAACGGTTGGCGAGGGCGGGTGTGGCCATTGCCGATCCGTTGCCTCCGGTCGGTATCATGATCGAGATTCCCGGCGCCGCGCTGGCGGCTGATTCCCTGGCCGGGGAAAGCGACTTCTTCTCGATCGGCACGAATGATCTCACCATGTACACGCTCGCCATCGACCGCGGTGACGACCAGGTGGCCCATCTCTACAATCCACTTCATCCGGCGGTGCTGCGGCTCATCCAGTTCACCACCGCGGCCGCCGGACGCGCCGGCATCGACGTCAACGTGTGCGGCGAAATGGCGGGTGACGAGAGAATGACGGCGATTCTCGTCGGTCTGGGGATTCGCGAACTGTCCATGGCCTCGTCCGGGGTGCCGCGGGTGAAGCAGCGCATCCGCAATCTCGACATCACCGAGGCCGTGCGGCGGACCGAGGCGATCATGGAACAGAACGACGCCGGCATGGTGGCAAGCCTGCTCGACGATTTCAACGCGCTGGCCTGAGGCGGTGGACGGCTCCGCAGGTCTCTGGTAAGCGGGGCGCCCGCCCGGGTGGAAGAGATGGCATCAGTCATGACACAGGACACGGACTACCGGGTTGCCGACATCGGTCAGGCAGCCTGGGGACGCAAGGAAATCGACATCGCCGAAGGTGAAATGCCGGGGCTGATGGCGCTGCGCAGAACCTACGGCGACACCAGGCCCCTGGACGGCGCCCGCATCACCGGATGTCTCCACATGACCATCCAGACGGCGGTTCTGATCGAGACGTTGTGCCACCTGGGCGCCGAAGTCCGCTGGTCGTCATGCAACATCTTTTCGACGCAGGACCATGCCGCCGCGGCGATGGCGGAGGCCGGGGTACCGGTCTTCGCCTGGAAGGGAGAAACGGAGGAGGAATACTGGTGGTGCATCGACCGTACGGTCGAGGGTCCCGACGGCTGGGCACCCAACATGCTGCTCGATGACGGCGGCGACCTGACCAAGGTGATGCATGACAGGTATGCCGGCATGCTCGAGCACATCCACGGTGTCAGCGAGGAGACGACCACCGGCGTTGCCCGCCTCCACCAGATGGCGTCGGCCGACGAACTCGCGGTGCCTGCATTCGATGTCAACAGCTCGGTGACCAAGTCGAAGTTCGACAATGTCTATGGGGCCCGCGAGAGCCTGGTGGACGGCATTCGCCGCGCCACCGATGTCATGCTGGCGGGCAAGGTCGCCGTGGTGGCCGGCTACGGCGGTGTCGGCAAGGGTTCGGCCCAGTCGCTCCAGGGAGCCGGGGCCCGCGTCGTGGTGACCGAGGTCGATCCGATTTGCGCCCTCCAGGCGGCCATGGACGGCTTCCAGGTCGTCTCCATGGACGCCGCCGCGCCGGAGGCGGACATCTTCGTGACGGCGACAGGCAACGTCGACGTCATCACCATGGACCACATGCGGGCGATGAAGGACCGTGCGATTGTGTGCAATATCGGGCACTTCGACAACGAGATCGATGTCCAGTCGCTGCGCAATCTCCGGTGGACCAACATCAAGCCCCAGGTTGACGAGATTGCCTTTCCCGATGGCAAGAAGATCATCCTGCTGGCCGAGGGGAGACTGGTCAATCTGGGCTGTGCCACCGGCCACCCGAGCTTTGTCATGAGCGCCAGTTTCACCAACCAGGTTCTCGCCCAGATCGAATTGTGGACCGAACGCGACAACGGCACCTATGCCGTCGGAGTCCATGTTCTTCCCAGGCATCTCGACGAACAGGTGGCCAGGCTCCATCTTGACAAGGTGGGGGCGCAGCTGACGACCCTCACCCCGTGTCAGGCGGACTACATCGGTGTCGATCAGGCCGGTCCCTTCAAGACTGACGACTACCGATACTGATGGCGCGGCTCAGGAACCGGGAACGCCTTTCGTCGTCGAGTACTCGAAGCGAAGTGGCTTGTCGGGCCACACCAGGGAATGGATGTCATGGGCAGCCATGGCGGCTTCGCTGAATCCGGAGAGAATGAGCTTCAGCTTGCCCGGATAGGTGACGATGTCACCGATGGCATGGATGCCGGGGGTCGAGGTGACGCACGTCGCCGGATCGACGCTGATGAGGTTCCTCTCAAGGTTGAGCCCCCAGCAGGCGATGGGTCCCAGTTCCATCCTGAGGCCGTAGAAGGCCAGAAGAAGATCGGCTTCGAGACTCTTCGTGCGGCCGTCGAGATCGGTCACGATGACTCTCTCGAGGCGTCCATCGCTCCCCTCGAGTCCGTGAAGCTGCCAGGGTACCACCCGTTCGACGTCGCCGGATTCGACGAGCGCCTCGAAGCGGCGCACCGTCTCGGGCGCCGCCCGGAAACGGTTGCGGCGGTGCACCACCTGGATGCGCGCGGCGATGCCGTTGAGGGCCAGCACCCAGTCGAGAGCGGAATCGCCGCCGCCGGCGATCACCACGTTCTTGCCCCGGTGGTCTTCCTTGCGCGTCACGAGATAGGCGACGGATCCCTTTTCCTCGAAGGCCTCGATACCGGCAATCGGTGGCCGGTTGGGCCCGAAGGCGCCGCATCCGGCGGCGATGATGACAGCCTTGCAGGCGATGACCGTGCCGGTGGACGTCGTGACGGTGAACGCGCCGGCCTCGCCAGCGAGACGGACAACCTGCTGATCGAGGTGGTACACCGGCGAGAAGGGGGCCGCCTGGCGTTCGAGACGGTCGATCAGGCCCCGGGCCTCGACCACGGGGAGGGCCGGGATGTCGTAGATCGGCTTTTCCGGATAGAGCGCGGTGCACTGGCCGCCGATGGCATCGAGGGTGTCGACCACGTGGCACTGCATGTCGAGCATGCCCGCCTCGAACACCTGGAAGAGCCCTACGGGTCCGGCTCCGACAATGACAATGTCGGTCTCGTGCGATGTGTGCATGGCCGGTATCCTGTCCACGGGTCTCTTAAGGCTTACCCGAAGGCGGCTGGCGGGAACAACCCGGCAGGGGATTCTCCATGAGCGCCGTGCGAGAGAACGAGATCAGGGAGTTCCTGCAACGCTGCGGCTGGGGCGATGCCCGGCGCTGTCCAATTCCCGGAGATGCCTCCTTCCGCCGCTACCAGCGGCTCGAGGGGGCGAGGGGCCGGGCCGTGCTCATGGATGCGTCGCCCGATGTCGAGGATGTCAGGCCCTTTGTGCGTATGGCCCGCCACCTCGTCGCTGTCGGCCTTTCTGCCCCGGCCATCCTGGCAGGCGACGTCACGAGGGGTTTCCTTCTCCTCGAGGATCTTGGCGATGATCTCTACAATCGCATTCTCGACAAGGGCGCCGACGAAGGACTTCTCTATCGTGCCGCCGTGGAGGCCCTGGTCGAGCTCCACAGGACGCCGATTCCCGAGGACCTTCCTTCCTACAGCGACGATCTCTTTCTCTTCGAGGTCTCGCTCGTGACCGACTGGTTCATGCCGCTTGCCGGTCTCGAGATCAGCCGCGCCGGTCGCGACGACTTCCTCGACCTGTGGCGCGATCTGTTGCCGCTGGCGCGCCGGGTGCCCGCGTGCGTGGTCTTGAGGGACTATCACGCCGACAACCTCCTGTGGCTGCCGGCGCGTGACGGCGTGGCACGGGTGGGCCAGCTCGATTTCCAGGATGCGGTTGCCGGTCCGGTGACCTACGACATCGTCTCGCTGCTCGAGGACGTCAGGAGGAGCGTCTCCCCGGAGACCGTGGAGATGTGCAGGGCCCGTTACCTCGACCTGATGCCGCATATCGAGCCTGAGGCCTTCGCCACATCCGCGACGATCATGACGGCCCAGCGCAATCTGAAGATCGCCGGCATCTTCAGCCGCCTGCTGGGACGCGACGGCAAGGCGGCCTACCAGCAATTCATGCCGAGGACCTGGGCGCTTGTCACCGACAGCCTCGCCAGCCGCCACCTGGCGCCGCTGGCCGCATGGCTCGATCGCTGGATTCCACCGCAGGCGCGGCGAGCCGTGACATGACGGCCCCGAAACGCGCCATGATCCTGGCCGCGGGGCGGGGGGAGCGCATGCGGCCGCTGACCGATCGCATGCCCAAGCCCGTCATTCCCGTCGCCGGACGTTCCGCTCTTGACCGCATGCTGGACAGGCTTGCCGGCTTTGAGCGTGTGGTGGTCAACGCCTGTCATCTTGCGGAAAAAATCGAGGTGGCAGTGGCCGCTCGGCGCGACCCACCGGTGATCGTGGTGCGCGAGGAGCGGGTTCTCGGCACCGGTGGCGGGGTGGCGAACGCCCTTGGACTCCTCGGTGAAGAGCCCTTTCTCGTCGCCAACGGCGATGTCTTTCTCACCGAATCGCCCGGCCAGGCGGTCCTGGAGACCCTGGTCGGGGCATGGGATGGCGACAGCACGGACGCCCTGCTGCTGCTGGTGGAAAGGGAGCGAGCCCGGGGATACCGCTATGCGGGAGACTTTTCCATGACGGGCGGGAACCGTCTTGTCGCACGGGGTGGGCGGGACTCCGCGCCCTTTGTCTACGCCAGCGTGCAGATCGTCCACCCCCGGCTCCTCGAGGGAGCGCCCGAAGGCGCCTTCTCCTTCACTCTTCTGTGGAACCGGGCCGCCCGGCGCGGCAGGCTCCGAGGCGTGGTGTGGGGTGGCGGCTGGATGACCGTCGATACCATCGACAATCTGGCCGCGGCCGGTGACTGGCTTGCCGGACCGGACATGAACCATGAACAGGTGGTTTGACCGGTCGGCTTGACGGGCACCGTTGCGCTTCTAGATTCTTGAAGGGTGCGCCACCACAACACACAACAGGTGCACGTCTCGGAAGGGGAGCCCATGAACATTCGTCACGTCACCGATGATTCTTTCGAGGAGGACGTTCTCAAGGCGCCCGGGCCCGTTCTGGTCGATTTCTGGGCCGAATGGTGCGGTCCGTGCAAGCAGATCGCGCCGGCGCTCGAGGACGTTGCCCGGCGTTACCAGGACAAGGTCCAGGTGGTGAAGGTCAACATCGACGAAAATCCGTCCACGCCGTCACGCTACGGTGTGCGCGGCATCCCGACGATCATGATGTTCAAGGCCGGAGAGGTGGCAGCAGTCAAGGTGGGAGCGCTGCCGAAGAGCCGGCTCTTCGAGTGGGTCGACAGTTCCATGTGAGACGCCGCTTGACGCCGGCAGAACGGGCCATGACCGGACATCCGGATGTTCCGGATGCACGGTGGATCGATGTCCTGATTCCCGACATGTGGGGGATCCCCCGTGGCAAGCGCCTTGCCGCTTCGGCCATGGAGAAGCTCCTGACGACGGGGATCGTGCTTCCCGGGTCCACCTATGCGATGGACATGCAGGGCAACAACGTCGAGAGCACCGGTTTGGGTTTCGCCGACGGCGATCCCGACTACCCCTGCCATGCTGTCACCGGAACGCTGGCCCCGGTGCCGTGGCTGGGCGCCGATCATGCCCAGGTCATGCTGTCGATGAGCGATGCCGCCGACCGGCCCTGGTGGCTCGATCCGCGTCATGTCGTCGAACGCATGGCCACGTCTCTCGAAGCGCTGGGGTACCGGGCCAGGGTCGCCTTCGAACTGGAGTTCTACCTTGTCGAACGCGACGGTGACGGCACGTTGCATCCGGCGCCACCGCCTGGCAGCAGTAAGCGGCCGTCGCAGACCCAGGTCTACCTGATGGAGGATGTCGAGGCCTATGGCCCGGTCCTCGACGACATGGTGACGACATGCCGCAGGCAGAACATTCCGGCTGACGTCATCACCATGGAGTATGCGCCGGCACAGTTCGAGATCAACCTGCACTACGGCGACGATCCCGTGACCGCCTGCGATCACGCCTTCCTGATGAAGCGCGCCATCAAGGCCGTCGCCAGGTCGCACGGCATGACCGCGACATTCATGGCGCGGCCGTTCGAGGGCCTCTCTGCCAGCGGTACGCATGTCCACATCTCGCTCCTCGACGACGAGGGGCGCAATGTGTTCGACGACGGCAGCGACGAGGGAAGCGATCTCATGCGTCACGCCGTTGCCGGTCTCGCAAAGACGATGGCCGAGGCGATGCCGGTCTGGGCGCCCGGAGCCAACTCCTACAGGCGCCTGGCGCCGGGCGGCTGGGTGTCGCTGGCGGCAAGCTGGGGCTACAACAACCGCGACGTATCCCTGCGCATCCCCGGCGGCCTGGCCTCGGGTCGCAGGATCGAACACCGCACCGCCGGCGCCGATGCCAACCCCTACCTCGTCCTGGCGGCGATCCTTGCCGGTTTGCACCACGGCCTCTCGAACCGGCTGGATCCGGGTCCGCCGGCCGGCGATGACGCAGCCGCCCTGCCGGTGTTCTGGCTCGATGCTCTTCGTTCCTTCGATCAGGCCGACGTTCTTCCCGGGTACTTCACGCGAGAGTGGTGGCGGGTCTACAGCGCCCTGGCATGGTCGGAGTTCCACACCTTCAACGGCCACGTCACGACGCTGGAACACGACCGCTTCCTCACCCTTGTGTGACCCCTCCGGTCAGCCGTTGGCCTCGAGAACCCGTCCGGCGAGGTAGAGGGATCCGCAGATCAGAACCCGTGACCGTTCGCCCCGAGGGTCGGCAAGGTGGGAGATGGCCTGCCGGACGTCGGCCGCGACCGCGGCTGACACGCCTTCCGTCTCGAGAACGGCGCGGGTCGCGTCGGCGTCAAGGGTGTTCCGTTCTCCCGGGATGGAGACGGCGACAGCGCGCCGGATGAGGGGCGCCAGGGGGCGGATGAACCCCGCCGGGTCCTTCGTGTTCATCATGCCGATGATCACGTCGAGCGGACGGTCGCACCAGGTGCGCGCCATGTCGGCGAGGACGGAACCGGCCGCCGGATTGTGGCCACCGTCGAGCCACAGTTCCTGCCCATCGCCCAGTCGGTCGACCAGGTGTCCCGATTCCAGGCGCTGCAGACGCGCCGGCCATCGGGCCTGCAGCATGCCCGCTGCGAGAGCCTCCTGATCAGGTGCCAGGCGGCCGGTGAGGCCAAGGGCGACGACGGCGGTTGCCGCGTTGGCCAGCTGATGCCGGCCGGCCAGCGCCGGTGCCGGCAGGACGAACCGCCTTCCCCCGGATCGCGCCACCTCGAAGCGGCCTCGGGATTCTCCGCGAAAGGTGAAATCGCGGCCCGCCACGACGGCCGGGGCACCCATCGCGGCGGCCCTCCCGACAAGGACCTTCATGGCTTCATCGTCCTGGGGAGCGATGACGACGGGAACGCCGCTCTTGATGATTCCCGCCTTTTCGCCGGCGATGGCGGCAAGCGTGTTGCCGAGAAACTGCTGGTGATCCAGCGACACCGGCGTGATCACCGAGACCAGAGGCTTGTCGATGACGTTGGTGGCATCGAGTCTGCCGCCGAGTCCGGTCTCGAGAAGAACGATATCCGCCGGTTCCCGGGCAAACCCCAGGTAGGCGGCGGCCGTGGTGATCTCGAAGAAGGTGATCGGCTCGTTGCGGTTGGCAACCTCGCATTCCTCGAGCAGGGCCATGAGTCGATCCTCCTCGATCACCTGCCCGGCAATCTCGATTCGCTCGTGGAAACGCACGAGGTGAGGGGATGTGTAGACGTGGACCGTGTGCCCGGCCGCCATGAGTGCCGCCCGCATGTAGGCGATGACCGATCCCTTGCCGTTGGTGCCGGCCACATGGACGACGGGGGGCAGATGACGATGCGGCTGGCCGAGGTGTTCGAGAAGTCGGTGGAGGCGGTCGAGTGAAAGGTCGATGAGCTTTGGATGAAGCTGCATCAACCTTTCGAGAACGACATCACTTCCCGCCTGGGTGCTGTTCGGCATCGCTCGCCGCCGGTTGCGGAAGCTGCCGGGATGTCGCCGGCATGAGGTGACTGAGCAGGGTGGCGATGGTGTCGCGCATCTTCGGACGTGCCACCACCATGTCGAGCATGCCGTGCTCGAGGAGGTACTCCGAGCGCTGGAATCCGTCCGGCAGCTCTTCCCGGATGGTCTCGCGGATGACGCGAGCCCCGGCAAATCCGATGATGGCGCCGGGCTCCGCGATGGAGACGTCGCCCAGCATGGCAAAGGAAGCGGTCACGCCGCCGGTCGTCGGATTGGTGAGTACGCTGATGTAGGGAAGGCCGGCATCCTTGACCTGGGCGATCGCGGTCGTTGTACGCGCCATCTGCATGAGCGACAGGATGCCTTCCTGCATGCGTGCGCCTCCCGAAGCGGAGAAGATGATGAGGGCGCTGCGCTCGTCAACGGCGAGTCTGGCGGCCTCGACGATGGCTTCTCCGAGGCCCATTCCCATGGAGCCGCCCATGAAGTCGAAATTGAAGACGGCGACCACGGCAGGCCGGCCGCCGATCATGCCATGGGCGACGACGATGGCTTCGTGATGGCCGGTCTTCCCCTGGGCTTCCTTCAGCCGGTCCGAATAGCGTTTCCGGTCGCGAAATCGCAACGGATCGGAGGCCACGCCGGGAAGGTCGACGTCGGTCCACGTGCCGTCGTCAAGGATGTGCTGCAGGCGGTCGCGGGGCGCGATGCGCATGTGGTAGCCGCAGCGTGGACAGACATTCCGCGACTCCTCGAGATCGCGGCCGAACACCATCTGGTCACAGCTCGGACACTTGTCCCACAGCGTCTCCTCGCTCGGTGTCCTGCCGACAAGGTCGCGGATCTTCGGCAGGGTGAGATTCGACAGCCAGTTCATGCCCGTGCCTTGCGGACATCATGAGAAATCGCTTCGCACAGCGTCAGGGCGTTGTCGACGCAGGCATCAGTCCCCCTGCCGTCGTCAAGGCCGTCGGCCACGGCCTGGCAGAACGCCGAGCCGACAACCACCGCGTCTGCGATACGGGCGATGCCGGCCGCCTGTTCGCCGTTCCTGATGCCAAATCCAACGGCGACAGGCAGGTCCGTGTGGCGACGCAGGCGGTCGACCGCGGAAGCAATGGTCTGGCGGGTTGCCGCATGGGTGCCGGTGATGCCGGTGATCGAGACGTAGTAGACAAACCCGGAAGCGTGGGCGAGGACACTGGGCAGGCGCTTCGAGTCGGTGGTCGGCGTCGCGAGGCGTATCCAGTTGAGTCCGGCCTCGACGGCGGGAAGACAGAGTTCCCGGTCTTCCTCGCTCGGCAGATCGACGAGGATGAGGCCGTCAACACCGGCATCGACGGCGTCCGTGAGGAAGGCATCGTTGCCGTAGGAATGAATAGGGTTGTAGTACCCCATGAGAACGATGGGTGTGTCGTCGTCATGCCGCCGGGCCTGACGCACGATGTCGATGGTGCCGGCCAGAGTCATGCCGGCCTTGAGCGCCCGCTGCGAGGAGGCCTGGATAACCGGTCCGTCCGCCATGGGATCGGTGAAGGGCATGCCGATCTCGATGATGTCGGCTCCGGCTCCGGGCAGACCGGCGACAAGACGCGCCGAGAAATGCGGATCCGGATCCCCGGCCGTCACGAAGGCGGCCAGTCCGGCCCGCCGTTGCCTCGCCAGTTCGGCAAAGCGCCTGTCAATGCGTGTGTCGCTCACAGGTTTACGCCCAGAGCCCGGGCGACGGTGAACACGTCCTTGTCGCCCCTGCCGCACATGTTCATGCAGATGACATGATCGCTGGGGAGCGCTGGCGCGATCTTCATGACATGGGCCAGCGCATGGGCAGGTTCGAGAGCCGGGATGATTCCCTCGAGGCGGGAACACAGGCGGAAGGCCTCGAGAGCCTCATCGTCCGTGGCCGACACGTAGCTCACCCGTCCCTGGTCCGCCAGCCACGCGTGCTCGGGGCCGATTCCCGGGTAGTCAAGGCCCGCCGAGATCGAGTGGGCCTCGATGATCTGTCCGTCATCGTCCTGCAGGAGGTAGGTCCGGTTGCCGTGCAGGACACCCGGCCGGCCGCCGGTGATCGATGCCGCGTGCTCGCCGCTGTCGATGCCACGTCCGGCAGCCTCAACGCCGATGATTTCGACGGTCCGGTCATCGAGAAACGGATGAAACAGGCCCATGGCGTTCGATCCGCCGCCGATGCAGGCGACAACCGTGTCGGGCAGGCGCCCTTCGACGGCCATCAACTGCTCCTTCGCCTCGCGACCGATAATCGCCTGGAATTCGCGCACGAGTTCCGGGTAGGGGTGAGGGCCGGCCACGGTGCCGATGATGTAGAAGGTCGACTCGACGTTGGTCACCCAGTCGCGCAAGGCCTCGTTGAGGGCGTCCTTGAGGCTGCGGGAACCGGACGTCACATGGCGGACCTCGGCGCCAAGAAGCTCCATGCGGTAGACATTGGGTGCCTGTCGCTCGACATCCTTGGTCCCCATGTAGACGACGCAGGGAAGGTCGTAGCGGGCGCACACCGTTGCCGTCGCCACGCCGTGCTGGCCCGCTCCGGTTTCGGCGATGATCCGGGTCTTGCCCATGCGCCGGGCCAGGAGAATCTGGCCCACCGTGTTGTTGATCTTGTGGGAACCGGTGTGATTGAGTTCGTCGCGCTTGAAGTAGATGCGGGCGCCGCCAAGGTGCCGGGTCAGCCGTTCGGCGAAGTAGAGCGGGCTGGGCCGGCCGATGTAGTCCTTTCCCAGGCCGTGGAACTCCTCCCAGAACGCCGGGTCGCCGCGTGCCTCCTGCCAGGTACGGTCCAGGTCCAGAACGAGCGGCATCAGCGTTTCGGCGACATAGCGTCCGCCGTACATGCCGAAGTGACCGTCCTGGTCCGGACCCTGGCTGTATGAATTGTCCGTCATCGTTGGTCTCATCCGGGGGCGAACCCGGCACAATGGATATCAGATAACCCGGGCCTGCTCCATAAACTCGGCGATGCGCGAGGCAGACTTGTGTCCGGGCGACGTCTCGACGCCCGACGATACGTCGACCAAGGTTGCCCCGCTGGTCTCCACGGCCCGGTGAAGGTTGCCGGCGTCGAGACCACCCGAGAGGATCCACGGCGACCGCAGCCGGATGCCGGCCAGCAGTGTCCAGTCGAAGGCGGTCGCGTTGCCTCCCGGACGCGTCGCGTCCCGGGGCGGCATGGCGTCGAACATGACCATGTCGGCCGCGGCGTCAAAGGACGGCAGGGATCCCAGGTCGTCGGCCGTCGCCACGCGAATGACCTTCATCACCCGGACACCGAATTGCGTGCGCACCTGGGCGAGTCGCCGGGCATCTTCGCTGCCGTGAAACTGGATGGTATCCAGTTCAGCTGCCGTGATCGCGGCGCCGAGCCCGTCGTCACCGGCATCGACAGTGACGCCGACCTTCTCGATCCCTTCGGGCACCAGGCGTGCCAGGGCGGCGACGTCGTCGAGGGACACGTTTCGCGGGCTCCTGTCGAAGAAGACGAATCCGACCATGCGCGCGCCGTGGCGCACGGCCGCATCGAGGGCGGGCCGCTCCCTCAGGCCACAGATCTTGACACCGACGGCCACGGTCAGGCCCGGCTCATGTCGGCGACGATTCGTGCCGCGGCCGCAGCCGGGTCCGGGGCCCGGGTGATCGGGCGCCCGACGACAATGAAGGAAGCGCCGGCGGTCATGGCGTCCCCGGGAGACATGGTGCGCTTCTGGTCGTCGCAACCGTCACCTCCAGGGCGGATGCCGGGAGTGACGACAAGGAACCCGGGTCCGCAAAGATGGCGCACCTCGGCGACTTCACGGGGTGAGCACACCACGCCATCGACACCGGCGTCGATGGCAAGTTCGGTGAGACGCAACACCTGGTCACGCACGCTGCCGCGCCCGCCGGTCGCTTCGACGTCGCCATCATCCATGCTGGTGAGCACGGTGACGGCCAGTACGTTCGGCCGTGCGTCTCCTGCCGGCGCCACGGCGTCCATGGCGGCCCGCATCATGTCCGGCCCGCCGGTTGCGTGAACTGTCGTCATGAAGGGAGCGAGGGGCAGGAGGGCGCGCAACCCTCCGGCCACGGTTGCCGGGATGTCGTTCAGCTTGAGATCAAGAAAGATCCGGCTCTCGTCGCCGGCGACCGTCCGGACGCCCGCCACGCCGTGGGCATAGAAGAACTCCATGCCGAACTTGAAGGCCCCGACATGACCCTCCAGACGGGAGACCAGGGATGACGCCCTTTCGGCGCATGTGGTGTCGATGGCACAGACGAGGTGCTTCCTGGGGTCAGGCGTTTCCATGTTGCCCTCCGTCCAATTGTCGAGGGGCGAGCGTCTTGTAGGACGCACGGGACAACGGCGCAAGATGGTCCCGTCAGTCTCCGCCAGCCCTCGCCAGCAGCCAGCGCGCGGTACCGAGATCGAGGTGTCCGCCGCCCGAGTTCTTGAAGAGCGTGATGTCGTCCACGTTGCGTCTGCCGGCGACCGTCCCCCGGGCGAGATCGAAGAGATCGCCGACGACATCATCCTCGGTGATGATGCCGGCCTCCAGCGGCTGGGAGATGTCGCCGACGCGATCAAGCGTGAACATGCGGGAGTCCATGTAGATCCTGGCGCGCCTCACGCAGTCATCATCGCTTTCGCGCATGTGTGTCTGGTAGCTTCCGACAAGGTCGAGATGGGCGCCCGTTGCGAGCCAGGCGCCACGAATCAGGGGCTCGCTGGCCATGGTGGCACAGCTGATGATATCGGCCTCGCGTGCCGCCCCCTCGAGGTCGCCGGTCGCTTCCACCGCCAGGGAATCGATGGCAAGGCGCCGGGCCAGGGCTCTCGCCCGCTCCGGTGAACGGTTCCAGATGCGGACCACTTCCAGGGAAGGACGTACGGCCTTCATGGCCATGATGAGGTGCGGCGCCATGGCGCCGGCGCCCACCATGAGCATGGTGCGGGCATCCTCGCGGGCGAGAAAGCTGGCGCCCGTGGCCGAATCCGCGGCTGTCTTGCGCAGTGTCAGTGCGATTCCGTCGATGAGGGCGAGCGGTTTGCCGTCCTTGCCGTCGAAGAGCGCATAGACCCCCTGCACCGAGGGAAGCCCCGTACCGGTGTATTCGTTGTCGGGAAACACCGTGACGAGCTTGATTCCCACCGCTTCGTCGCGCTGCCAGGCGGGAAGGGCCAGGAACACGTTGTCGGTCCCCGAGGGGCCCGGCTGGGACAGGTGAATGTCGCGCACCTCGTCGACGTCCTCGAGGTGAAAGCTCTTGAATCCCTCGACGAGTGCTGCGTAGTCCGCCAGTTCGTGGACTTCCCTGCCGGTGATGAAGCGGACCATCGCCGGGTGTCCGTTCAGACCGGCACCGGCGGCGACTGTTGAGGCTGTCGGTCGAGTTCCGACTTCAGGGTGTCGCGCTCCCGGGTCACCGAGGCGAGGTTCGTCTCGAGATGCTTCACGCGGCGTTTGCGCTCACCTGACAGCCGGCGGGACGGGTGGCCGCGCATCCAGACGAAGAGGCCGCCGAAGAGGGCCCCGGCGGCAAAGGACACGAGGACGACAAGGAAGACGGGAGCTATCACGACCCTCGGGTAGGGGAACAGCGACACTTCCATCTCCGTACGGTTGGCCAGCACGAAGACGATAATGGCGAGAGCCAGAAGGGCGCCAAGCATCCCGACACCGAGCATGAGGGGATTGCGCATGGCGGCTGGTTCAGCCCTGCGTGCCTCTTGCGTTGAGGCGGTCGCGCAGGGGCTTGCCGGTCTTGAAGAAGGGCGCGCGCTTGGCCGCAACGTCGACTTTCTCGCCGGTTCGCGGGTTGCGCCCGGTCCGCGCCCGCCTCTCGCGGGCCGCGAACGAGCCAAACCCGCGCAGTTCGACGCGCCGTCCGGACTCCAGGGACCGGGCGATTTCATCGAAGATCGTGACGACGAGGCTCTCGGCCTCGTACATCTTGAGATAGGGATAGCGCGCGGCAACGAGCGCGATAAGGTCAGATCTCGTCATGAAGGGGATCCTGTTTTCCCGGTCACCGAGTCTGGTGCCGGCACTGCTCGACTGTCAATGATCTCCATGGGGCGGGAGCCGGTCGGGCGCCCGCCCCATGGCAGGAAAGATTCAGGCTGTCGGATCCGTGAACCACCAGCGCTCCATCAGGCGGCCTCCGTCAAGGCCCCAGTTGCTGCCGATGTTGGGTCCGTGCGAGAGCGCCGTCGATGCGGCGTCGACGTTGTTCGCATAGGCCATCACCATGGCTCCGCCTTCCATGGCACAGATCTGCTGCATTTCGCGGTACATCTCGCGGCGCAGCGGCTCGTCGAGCTCGGCGCGGGCCGCGATCAGCAGCTCGTTGAAGCGATCGTGCTTCCAGAAGGTGTCGTTCCATGGCGCATCCGCCGCGTAGGCGGTGGAGAACATCCAGTCCTCGGTGGGACGGCCTCCCCAGTAGCATGTGCACCAGGGCTTGTTCATCCAGACATCGGCCCAGTAGCCATCGGCCGATTCGCGCACGACGTCGATTGTGATGCCGGCCGGAGCCGCGTGCTCCTTGTAGAGGACGGCGGTGTCGACGGCGCCGACGAACGCCGCCTCGGATGTCGACAGCTCGACGGTGAGACTGTCGAGACCGGACTGCTTGAGATACCACTTCGCCTTGTCGAGATCGAAGGTGGCATGCTCGATGTCGTCGGCGAAGTAGCGGTTGGCCGGCGTGATCGGCGTATCCTGGCCGACCAGTCCGTAGCCGCGCAGGACCTTGTCGACGATGTCCTGACGATCCATGGCATGCTTGAGAGCAAGGCGGACATTGTTGTCGTCGAACGGTGGCGTGTCCGTGCGCATGGGCAGGGTGTAGTGCAGCGTGCCCGTGGCCTCGACGAGATCGACGGCGGGATGCTGTGCCAGGAGGTGCGCCGTCTTGGTGTCGACACGGTCGATGACGTCGACCTGGCCCGACATGATGGCGTTCTGGCGCGAGGCCGGATCGGCGATCGTGGTCATCTCGACGGCGTCGAACCAGCCGTAGTCCGTCTTCCAGTAGTTCGCGTGACGTTCGAGGCTGGCGCGCACGCCGGGCTCGTACTCGACAACCCGGTAGCTGCCACAGCCGACGCCGGACTTCGGATCGGCGATGTTCCCCTCGCCGTCGCTGGGCTGGATGCCGAGATGGTAGTCGCTCATGATGAAGGGGTAGTCGGCATTGCCTTCCGTGAGCTGGATGACCACCGTGTCGCCGTCGACCCGCATGTCCTCGACCTGCTCGAAGAGGCTTGATACCGCGGAGATCGAATCCTCGCCGCGGTGATAGTTGAGGCTGGCGACGATGTCGTCGGGCGTGACGGTCTTGCCGTTGTGGAACTCGACGCCCTGGCGGATCTTGAATGTCCAGGTCTTGGCGTCGGGTGTGGCGTCCCATTCCTCGGCCAGTTCGGGTGCGAGCTGATTGGTTTCGTCGACGGCCGTGAGGTAGTTGAAGAGACCACCCATGCCCATGCTCGACGAGAACCCGTTCTCGAACGTCGCCGGATCGAGGGAATCGGTGGTTGAACCGTGCCCAAGGCCGATTCTCAGCGTGCCGCCGTGTTGCGGTTCGGCTGCTCTTGCCGCACCGGCTCCCAGCAGGGACGGACCGGCAACGGCCGTGGCGCCGACGGCAGCCGCGCCGCCGAGGACGGTGCGCCGTGATGCGCCCTTCTTGTGGATTGTGTCACCCATGTCTCGTGACCTCCCGTGGTCTGGAAAAGTGATGAAGCCAATAGCGTGGTCGGCATGACGCCGAACGGTATCGTCATGATGACAGATTCCCCTGATTCAATCCACAAGGATGATTGCCCGTGGGCACGGGATTCTCCGATGCTCGAAGCGCGACACTCCTCCGTCTCGCCCAGCCGGTTGACTGCACCCCGGGAGAGGCTGTCGGTCGCGCGGGACGTCGTCGTCACGCGCCGAACGCCTACTGGTTTCAGAAGTTGACCCCGGCAGGTCGATGGGCATCAATCATCGAAGGCGCCGATCGGTGTTCGACACGCGCGCCCATACATATCCGAGACGAGGGAAGACCATGATCGACGACACTTCCGCAGGCGGCACGACAATTCGATCCCGCCGCCGTGGCCGCAGCCTGCCCGTGTGGGGCGGGCGCTACGACCGTTTGCGAGCCTCGCCCTTCATCCCGTTCTACGAGGACCGCATCGGACCCGATGCCTCGTTTACGGTCTACAGCGGTCACATGTCGCCGGGATATCTCGACGAGGACGTCGAGGCAGAGTACTGGCACCTGCGCCGTCAGGCGACGCTGTTCGACGTGCCCGAACACGCCATCGAGTTCGTCGGTCCGGATGCCGCCCGGTTCCTCGACCACCTGATGCCGCGCCGCATCGCGCCGATGAAGGTCGGGCGCTGTCGCTACGGCTTCATGTGCTATCCGGACGGCGGCGTCCTGATGGACGGCATACTCGTGCGCCTGGCCGAGGACCGCTTCCGCTACGTGCTGGCCGATGGCGAGATCTTCAGCTGGCTCAAGGCGCACCAGCCGGACTTCGACGTCGAGATCATCGACACCGAGGACTGGGTGCTGCAGGTCCAGGGTCCGCGTTCCCTCGACGTGCTGGCGGCCCTGTGCGACGACGGCGCGCCCGATCCCTTTCCCTATTTCGGGGCGGCCCGTGTCACGATGGCGGGCGAGCCTTTGCTCGCGACCCGCACCGGCTGGACGAGCGAGGTGGGATTCGAACTCTACGTGCCCGATGACGCCGACCACGGCGCCCTGTGGGACCACCTGACGGGCGTGGGCGGACGGCACGGACTGCGCTTCGCCGCCATGGCGTGCATGAACGTCCGCCGCATCGAGGCGGGCATTCTCAACAACGGCACCGACATGTCCCCTGCCATGACGCCCTTTGCCGCGGGTCTGGGCCGCTTCGTCGATCTCGACAAGGAAGGGATTCATCGGCCGCGACGTCCTGCTGGCGGCCGACCGGCGGCCGCGGCTGGTGGGCCTGAAGACGCACGGAAGGGTCGAGGCGGGCATGGCGCTGACGCTCGACGGCCAGAAGGTCGGACAGCTGACCGCCACGGCCTTTTCGCCATACCTGGGGCACTACGTCGGCTACGCGCTCTTCGAGGAGGCCGGGGACTGGATCGGCCGGCAGGTCGCCTGCGGAGATGACAGGGTGCCGGGCGAAACCCTGGACCTTCCCTTCTACGACCCCGAAAAGCTGATTCCACGGGGCAAGGCAAACGCAAAAGTCTGAGCCGCCGCCAACGGACGCCGGACTCCGGATCCGGCACGCGCATGGTGCCGTCGGCGAGACGGGGGCGCACGACGCGTCGCCCGGTCCGCGACGATCTCGGGGCGCTCACGTTCCGGCTCCGCGTCAAACACCGGGCCACCTGCTCGCCGACAACGCGCACGAGCACAACATTCGGCGCCGGATTCGAGTTCTGCGCAAGGCCGGTTTCTGGCAACGCTACGCCCGCGAGCCCTTCGCCAAACGCCAAAAGGCGACCCTCAACAGGTTTCTCGATGGATTCGAAGGCAAGCTGACGGCGAGGAAATGGGCAGTGATCGGCACATGTTCGATACCGACGGCGCAGCGCGGCATCAATGAACTGGTCGAACGCGAAATCTTTCGCCGCAATCCGGGAGGCAGCAAGAACACAAGCTATGACCTGGCGATGGAAGCATGAACCTGTTCGCTGACTGCAAATCGTTGGGCGCTGCGGCGCGAAGCTATGCGACGTCTACCGATTGTGACGGGAAGACACCGGACTCGACCGCAACGAGAAAGAGAACGAAACTGCAAGAAACCTGGTTTACCGGGCCCTTGGTGCGTTCCCGGACCCCCCCTGCTTGAAGGATGGTGGAGCCGAGGGGAATCGAACCCCTGACCTCTTGAATGCCATTCAAGCGCTCTCCCGTCTGAGCTACGGCCCCTCAAGGGAATCGGTGTTGTTGCAACCTATGGACAGGCGGCCACGGACGCAAGACCGCCATCAGTCAATCCTCGATCTCGGGATCCTCCTCGCCCTCGACATCGTCGTCGGTCTCGAGGGTCACATCGGCATCATCGTCATCGTGGACAACGTCATCTTTCTGCGCCGCGGGCGGCAGACCGTCGTGTTCCATGGTGACGATCGTCCCGCATTGGGGGCAGTACGCAGGAGACCGGTTGAAGTCGTAGAACTTGGCGGAGCATGCCTTGCAGGTGTGCTTGGTACCCCATTCGGCCTTGGGCATGGTGTGGATCCCCGATCGAAGTGGTCATTCAAGGCGGCATGCCGGATATAGACTCAGCCATGATCTGTCAAAGGGAAGGTTGCGCCCGATGGGGTCTGGATTGACGATGAACCGCAGCCCCTGGATACCGGGCGCCGGAGAAGACGTCATGAACCAGCCGACAAGGGCAGTGATCGCCCGCCCCGTGGCTCCGTTTTCGGGCACCGTGCGTGTTCCCGGAGACAAGTCCATCTCGCACAGGACGCTCATTCTCGGGGCCCTGACCGTCGGTGAAACCACCGTCGAGGGACTGCTTGAGGGCGAAGATGTTCTGGCGACAGCTTCGGCCATGAGGTTGCTGGGCGCCCATGTCGAACGTGATGCTTGCGGAGTGTGGCGCGTCAATGGATGCGGCATCTCGGGACTGAAGGAAGCCGAAGATGTTCTCGACCTGGGAAATGCCGGCACCGGCGTGCGGCTGTTGTGCGGAGTTGCGGCGGGACACCCCTTCACCACGTTCCTGTGCGGTGACAGGTCACTCTCGCGCCGGCCCATGGGTCGCGTCATCGAGCCCCTGGAGGAGATGGGAGCCCGGTTTGTCTGCCGCAGCGGGGGTTGCCTTCCCCTGGCCGTGACAGGTGGCGATCCCCTGTTGCCTCTTCATCACGAGCTCCGGGTCCCGTCGGCGCAGGTCAAGTCGGCCGTGCTGTTGGCGGGCCTTCACGCACCTGGAACCACCACGGTGGTCGAGAAGGCGCCGCTCCGCGATCACACCGAGCGTCTCCTGCGTGCCTTCGGCGCCTCCCTCGAGATCGTGCCGGGCGTGAACGGCCAGCGGTCGATCAGCATTGCGGGACAACCGGAGCTGTCTCCCGTCGACGTCCATGTTCCGGGAGATCCTTCATCAGCGGCCTTCCTTGTCGGCCTTGGCGCAGCGCTGCCCGGTGCGACACTGACCGTCAGGCATGTCGGCATCAATCCGACGCGGACGGGATTCTTCGAGACCCTGAAGGACATGGGGGCCGATCTGGCCTTCATCAATCGCCGCGAGATGGCGGGCGAACCCGTGGCCGATATCGCCGTCGAGGGTACGGTACTCAAGGGAATCGAGGTGCCTGTGGAACGGGCCCCCTCCATGATCGACGAGTACCCCGTGCTGGCAGCCATTGCGGCAACAGCCGAGGGTCCAACAGTCATGCGGGGTCTCGCCGAACTGCGGGTCAAGGAAAGCGATCGCCTCGCCGCCGCCGCCGCCGGTCTCGCGGGCAATGGCATCAAGGTCGACGAGGAGCGGGACGGACTGGTGGTGCATGGCGTGGCTGGCCGGCCTCCGGGGGGAGGCTGTGTTGCCGTCAACCTCGATCACCGGATTGCCATGGCCTTCCTGGTCATGGGGCTCCTGTCGCGCGACGGCGTGGCGATCGACGATCCCGGGGCCATCGACACCAGTTTCCCGGGATTCATCCAACTCCTCGAGGGGCTGGGCGCGGAGTTTGGCGAATGGACGGGGTGATCGTGATCGCTGTCGACGGGCCGGTGGCCTCCGGCAAGGGAACGCTCGCCCGCGACCTGGCAGCACGGACAGGCCTGCGCCACCTCGACAGCGGCATGATCTATCGGGCCGTGGCCTCCCTCGTTCTCGAGGCCGGTGTTGACGCCGGGAACGCCCAAGCATGCAGACGCGCGGCGGAACGTCTGGTTGCGGCGCATCTCGAGCGCCCGGGACTGCGCGATCAGGAGATCGGTTCCACGGCCTCGCGCATCGCTGCCCACCGGGAGGTGCGTGCCGCACTCGTGGAGTTCCAGCGCCGCTTTGGCACGACGCCACCGGGCGCGGTCATCGACGGACGCGACATCGGCACCGTCGTCTTCCCCGATGCCGATGTGAAGTTCTTCGTCACGGCCCAGGTCCGGGCGCGGGCCGAAAGGCGTCACAGGGAACTGGTCGCAAGGGGTGAGACGATCGACTTGCGCAGCGTGTTGGAGGAAATCTCCGCACGGGACCGCCGCGACAGTGAACGGACCTGGGCGCCATTGCGCCAGGCTGACGATGCCGTCGTCATCGACACGACCGCGCTTGATGCCGCGGCGGCGGCGCAAAAGGCGCTCGACATCGTCCGCCAGCGCCTGGGTGCCCTCTCCGTTTTCGGTTGAAGATGATGACGGCTGGCGCTATATCGGCGCCGCCACATGCGGTACGACCGGGTGTGGCGACCTCCGTCTCGCCCAGGCGAAATCCCAAAGCGGAGGCACCGGAAGCACACCCATCAGCTTCCGGCAATCCAAGGAAATCAACTCCATGACGAACGACATGAGCACGGCGCAGGACGCGCCTGCCTCCACCACGCCCGCAGCGGAAGAGAACTTTGAGGATCTCTTCAACGAGTTTCTTGAACGCGTCAACATTGTCGAGGGAGCGGTCACGAGCGGAACCGTCCTCGACATCCAGGGCGACCTGGTGCTGATCGATGTCGGACTCAAGGCCGAGGGGCGGGTGCCGCTTCGCGAGTTCAACACGGCCGGAGGCGAGCCTTCCGTGGCCGTCGGCGACAGGGTCGAGGTCTTCGTCGAGCGGCTGGAGAACAACCAGGGCGAAACGGTCCTTTCCCGGGAAAAGGCCCAGCGCGAGGAAGTCTGGAACCAGCTCGAAGCGGCCTTTGCGACCGGTGACCGCGTCAAGGGATACATCTACCAGCGGGTCAAGGGCGGTTTCACCATCAATCTTGGCGGCGCCTTTGCCTTTCTCCCTGGCAGCCAGATCGACATCCGTCCGGTTCGCGACGTCACACCGCTCATGGGCGAAGAGCACGAGTTCCGCATCCTCAAGATGGACCGCCGGCGCAGCAACATCGTGGTGTCCCGGCGTTCCGTTCTCGAGGATGAGCGTGCCGATCAGCGCGCCGAACTGATCGCCGGCCTCGCCGAAGGCCAGGTACTCGAGGGTGTGGTCAAGAACATCACCGACTACGGCGCCTTCGTCGATCTCGGGGGACTTGACGGTCTGCTTCACGTGACGGACATGTCATGGCGGCGCATCAATCACCCCACCGAGGCCGTCTCCATCGGTCAGACGGTGCGTGTCCAGGTCATACGCTTCAACCCGGAAAACCAGCGCATTTCACTGGGCATGAAGCAGCTCGAGACGGATCCCTGGGAGGGCGTGGGCGCCAAGTACCCGGTCGGCACCCGATTCACGGGACGCATCACCAACATCACCGACTACGGCGCCTTCGTGGAACTTGAACCCGGTGTCGAGGGTCTCGTCCATGTCTCGGAAATGAGCTGGACCCGCAAGAACGTTCATCCGGGCAAGATCGCCTCGACCAGCCAGGAGGTCGAGGTCGAGATCCTTGACGTGGATGCCGGCAAGCGCCGCATCAGTCTCGGCATCAAGCAGACCCAGAGCAATCCGTGGGAAATCTTCCTGATCGAACACCCGGTCGGCAGCGAGGTCGAGGGCGAGGTGCGGAACATCACGGAGTTCGGACTCTTCATCAACATCGGTGGCGACCTCGACGGCATGGTCCACATGTCCGATCTTTCCTGGCAGCATAACGCCGACGAGCAGATCGGGAAGTACCACAAGGGCGACCAGGTCAAGGCGAAAGTTCTCGACGTTGATGTCGACAAGGAACGCATCAGTCTCGGGATCAAGCAGCTTGAACCCGATCCCTATGCCGATGCCATGGATGGCATCTCGCGGGGTTCCGTCGTGACCTGCACGGTGGCCCGGGTGACGGACGGCGGCGTCGAGGTGCTGATCAACGGAGTCGTTCCGGGCCTGGTCCGCAAGGCCGAACTGGCCCGTGACCGCAGCGATCAGCGGCCGGACCGCTTTGCTCCCGGGGACAGGCTGGATGCCAAGGTGACGAACATCGACAAGGCCTCCCGCCGCGTCTCCCTTTCCGTCAAGGCCCTGGAGATCGAGGAAGAAAAGAAGGCGATGGAGGCCTACGGCTCGACGGACAGCGGCGCCACCCTGGGCGATATCCTTGGTGCGGCCCTGTCGGCCCGCACTGCCGAAGCCGACGCCAGTGAAGAGGACGCCAACGAAGCCGAAGCCAGCGAAGCCGAAGCCAGCGAGGTCGAAGCCAGCGAGGGGGACGCCGGCGAGGGGGACGTCAGCCAAGAGGACGAAGCCGGCGAGGATGCCAAGACGAGCGAGGACGACAAGGAATCCGGATCCTGAGCCAGCCGCCGTGAACCGAATGTCCATCGCTTCGAGGCTCCTTGACGGACCTCCCCTGGTGATGGATGGAGCAACAGGCTCGGAGCTCCAGCGTCGCGGCGTCTATCTCTCGTACGGGGTCAGCAGTCCCGGAGTGCTCGGTTCATGGTCGGCAACGGCCATGCGGGATGCTCCCGGCACCGTGCGCGCCGTGCACGAGGACTATCTGCGCATCGGATGCGACATCATCACCACGAACAGCTTCTGGACGAACACCGTCAAGCTGGGACTGGTGGGCCTCGAGGACCACGCGGAGGCCTATACGCGCCTCGCCGGCGATATCGCCGTCGAGGCGCGGGACCGGCTGCAACCCGATGCCTGGGTCGCCGGCGGCATGGCGCCTCCCCATGGCGGCATGCCCGGGATTCCGGTCGACCGTGACGACCTGCCCCGGGAGTTCGCCATGCAGGCACGCCACCTTGCTGCCGCCGGTGTGGACCTGATCCTTGTCGAGTATGTCGGCTGGATCGAGGACTGCGTCAATGCCGTGGATGCGGTCAGCGCCGCCGGACTGCCGGTGATGCTGGGTCTGCGCCACGTGACCATGGACGGCACCATGCAGCACGGCGAGAGCTTCGCCGATCTCGTCGCGGAACTCGGCAACCGCGATGTCTGTGCGATCCTGCTCATGTGTTCGTTGCCGGAAGAGATCGATGCCTGTCTGCCCGGTTTGCTGGCGGCGTTCGACGGGCCGGTCGGGGCCTATCCCAACATCGGGTACGAGTTTTCCGATGAGGACGTCGCCGCCGGTGGCCACTTCCACAGTCTCGATACCACCAGCTGCTCCCCCGAACGCCTCGCCGCCCACGCACAACACTGGCTCGCCGCCGGCGCGCGCATCGTAGGCGGCTGCTGCGCCACCACGCCCGATCACATCCAGGCGATTCGCGATCTCGTTCCCCGGTGAGGCGCGGCGCCGGACCCGGGGGATCAGGTCGGCGCGAAGGGTTCGACGCCGTGGCGTTCGAGAAGTGCCGCCATGGCCGGACGCTCCTGAGTTCGGCGGACGATGGCGCCGACGTGTTTCTCGCGGTCGATCATGGCATGACAGTCCCAGTGCATGGTGGCCTGGACGAGAAGAAGGATGTCGGCCGTCGAAAAGCGTTCCCCGACCAGCCATGTCTGGCCGGCCACGCTGGCATCGAGCTGCCGCCACAGGTCATCGGCATTGCGCCGCGCCGCCTCGCGCACGCCATCGATGCCGTCAGGTGCCGTTGTGTACCAGTCCGCGTGGTACTCGTTGGCGACCGTCGGGTGAACCACGGAGCCCAGCCAGACCATCCACTGGTACCACCATGCCCTTTCATGGCTCCCCAACGGCGGGGCAAGGCCCGCCCCCTTGTGCCTGTCGGCAAGATGCATGGCGATGGCGGAGCCCTCGTAGATGACGAGGTTCCCGTCTACGAGCGTCGGAACCAGGCCGTCAGGGCGGAGTTCGAGGTACGCGGGATCCGTTGAGCGTCCATCGGGAAGCGTCACCGTCTCGAAAGGAACGCCGATCTCGTCGAGCGTGCCTTCGGGGACCATGGACATCGTGAAGGGTTTGCCATAGAGGCGGTACATGTTCAGATCTCCTGTTCGTCTGGAGGAACCGGACAGTGCCGATCATCGATGCCAATGGAACCGGGATCTACGTCGAATGTCACGGAGATCCCGAAGGACCGCCCATTCTGCTTGTCAGGGGGCTCGGATCGCAGATCATTCACTGGCCTGACACGATGATCGGCTGTCTCGTGGACCACGGCATGCGCGTCATCGCGCCCGACAACCGCGACGCCGGACTGTCGCAGAAGTTCGATGACCTCGAGTCGATCACTGCGGATGAGGCCCTTCGCCGCGAGACCGAAGGCCTTCCCGTCGAGGCGCCCTACACGATCCGCGATTTCGTCGCCGATCATGTCGGTGTTCTTGATCATTTCGGCATTGCCCGGGCTCACGTCTTCGGCGTTTCCATGGGCGGCATGATCGTGCAGACCATGGCTGTCACATGTCCCGAGCGGGTCGTCACCATGACCTCGGTCATGTCGTCGTCCGGCAATCCGGAACTCCCATCCATGGCGCCCGAGGTCCAGCGCCTGCTGCTCGAGTCCCCTGACGATCCCGATGACCGTGACTCGGTCATTGCCTTCACGCTCGCCTGCGACCGTGTCTGGGGGAGTCCGGGGTATCCCTTCGACGAGAGTGAAAGAGCGGACCTCATCGGCCGGGCGTTCGACCGCTGCTACACGCCATCGGGGGTCCTGCGCCAGTATCTCGCCGTGCGCCAGGATGGCTCGCGAGTCGAGCGCCTGCGGACGATCGGCGTGCCCAGCCTGGTGATCCACGGCACCGACGACGCACTGCTGTCGATCGAACACGGGCGCGATACCGCGGCCAACATTCCCGGTTGCGTGCTCATCGAGATTCCCGGCATGGGCCATGATCTCGAAGGCGAACTCGGCCCGATGATCGCCGGGTTCACGGCGCATCACGCGCGGACGAGGGGATGAGCAATCAGGTGGTGCCCAGGTAGATCTCGACCCGCCTATTGGCAGCATCCTGCTCACTCTTGCGCGGTCGAGGGCGTTTAGCTGGATTGGTCATCATGCTGTCGAGTGCGTCCGCCGCCCAGTCGCCTAGGTCTTTGGGCAACGTCCGCCGCTCGCGCAGGTAGTGTTGGACCATCCGGTTAAGGGCGTCCCATGTGTCCCGGCTCGATTCCGACTCGGCGATCTTGTTGCGTAGCCAGGGGCCCTGTTGCCGTTCAGGGTCAGGTGATTCGTAGACTTGGCAGAACGGCTTCTGTCGCGCCTTCTCGTTGGCGACCAGCCGGTCGAATTCGGCCTCATCCATAAAGCGTCACCACGTCAGCGCTCGCGCCAGTCACGTACCGGTCCCAAGTGTCCATAAGATCCCGCCGCCGCTCGAACAAATCGGATCGGAAGTAGGCCCCTTCCACACCAGAGACGGTATGAGCCAGAGCGGCCTCGGCAATCTCCCTTGCCTTGCCAGTGTCCGCACACCAGTCCCTGAACGATGACCGGAAGCCATGCACCACGCAGCGCTCTGCAAGGCCGGTGTCCCGAAGAACCTTGGTCAGGGACATATCGGAGAGCGGTGTATTGCGCTTGCGCGGTGAGGGGAACAAGAGGTTCGACTCGTCCTGCAGGACAGCCACGTCACGAAGGACCTCGATGACCGAATCGGACAGGGGAACACGATGCTCCACACCGGCCTTCATGCGCTCGGCAGGGATGCGCCAGACACGCCCATCCATGTCGATCTCATCCCATGTCGCCAGACGCGCCTCGCCGGAACGGCAAGCGGTCAGCACGACGAAGCGCAAGCAGAGCTTTGCGGCCATGCTCGCCTTGGACGTCTGGATGGTGCGCAGTGCTGCCGCCACGTCCCTGAACGGCAGGGCACGGAAATGCGACTTGACCGCAGGCATCTTCGGCAACGCTCCGTCGATGGCCTCGCCAGCGACGTTGTGGTCGACGTAGCCATGAGCCTGGGCCCATTTCAGTGTGGCGCGGATGCGCTGTCGCAGCTTGCGGGCAATCTCCGGCTTCTCTGTCCAGATAGGCGTCAGAACCGCCAGCACGTCTTCCCGCCCTATCCGATCCACAGGCATGTCACCCAGGCGCTTGAAGGCATGGCGCTCAAGCTGTTGCCACCAGTTCGCAGCTACCTTCGCACTACGCCATCGTGGGCGGTTGGCTTCGTAGGTCTTCTGCGCGGCCTGCCGGAACGTCGGCACCTTGGCCTTGTGTTTGTCGGCGAGCGGATCCCCACCGGATCTCACGAGTCTTCGGTTATCGAGTGCTGCATCGCGAGCCTCGGTCAGTGTGACAACAGGCCAGGGACCGAGTCCGATGTCGCACCGCTTCCCGTTGACGGTCAGGCGTTGCACCCAGCTCTTGGACCCACCGGCCGCGACATTCAGATACAGAGTCTCACCATCACCAAACATTCCCGGCGCATTCAGAGCCGTGATCTTCTTGATCGTGAGCTTTCCCAATGTTCTTCCCCTCGTTTGTTTCCCAACGTTTTTCCCAACGTCAACGTGGGGAAAGTACAGGAAGACGCGGGGACATGCAATAACACCTTGCGTCGTATCACGATGTTATAACGTGATTTCCAATGTTTTCTGGGAAAGCAACGGATGTCGAGATGGTGCCCAGGGGCGGAATCGAACCACCGACACCATGATTTTCAGTCATGTGCTCTACCAACTGAGCTACCTGGGCACCTTCGGGGGCGCCTTCATAGAGAATTCACCGTGCCTTGTCCATCACGTTCGCCCGTCTTCCTCGGGCGTTTCGGCGCCATCGGCGTCCGTCGGCTCGCCTTCAATCACGTAGGGCGGCGCAGTGCCGATCCAGTGCGCCAGATCCTTCATGCCGCAGCGCCGGGAGCAGAACGGTGCGTGGCGCGCGTTCGACGGCCTGGCGCACACGGGGCATCGCCGGTCCGTCATGGCCGTGGCGCCAGGCCGTGGCCGGCAAGCAGCCCCGCCGTCTCGTAGAGGCCGAGTCCGACGACATTGCTGTAGGAGCCGTTCAGCCGCCGCACGAAGGCCGCCGCCCTTCCCTGAATGGCGTAGGCTCCGGCCTTGCCATGCCACTCGCCGCTGGCGATATAGGAATCGATTTCGTCACCCGACAGACGCTTGAAGGCGACGCGGGTGACGACAAGGCGCGAACGTGTGGCACCGGAAACGAGGAGACAGATTCCGCCGTAGACCATGTGACTGCGACCGGAAAGCCGCTCGAGACAGCCCCGTGCCTCGGCGGTGTCTGCCGGCTTGGGCAGGATCCGGCGGCCGCAGGCCACGACCGTATCGGCGGCGAGGATTGCGGTGCCAGGGCGGGAACGGGCGACCGAGAGAGCCTTCTCCCGGGAAAGGCGGATCGCCAGCTGCCGCGGCAGTTCACCCCTGCGCGGTGTTTCCGGGATATCGGCCGGTACCGTCTCGTCGGGAACCACGCCGATCTGAGCCAGGAGTTCCATGCGGCGCGGCGATGCCGAAGCCAGAATCAAGGTCATGTGAGGGCGCTTGGTCATCGGTGTCACGTCTTCAGATGGCGGACAGCGAGGTCGAGGGAAAGCGCTCGCCGATACGCTGCCGTATGTGGTCCCGCACGCCCCGGAAGGCATCGAGGATCATGTCCCTGTTGCCCTCGATGGCAACGGGATCGAACGTCATCCAGTACTCCACGTCGAGTGCGGCATAGCGGGTGAGTTCGACGGCACGATGCTGCGCCTCGGGTGACATGGTGATCACCAGATCGAAACTCTCGGCGCCGTCATCGATGTCGTCGAAGGTCTTGGGCCGATGACCGGACATGTCGATGCCGATTTCCGCCATGACCTCGATCATGAAGGGATTGGCGTCTCCGGTCGGGCGCACGCCGACCGAATCGATGAAGATGCTGTGACCATAGAGGCTTTTCATGAGTCCTTCGGCCATGGGAGACCGCACGGCATTGTAGTTGCATGCGAAGAGCACGGCACCCGGCGTATCGGCCATGCCGTCAGCTCCGGATGTGAAGGACGCAGAGCAGGGTAAAGAGCCGTCTCGATGTCTCCATGTCGATCGCCACGCGCTTGTCGAGAGTCTCGCGCAGCAGCGCCGCACCCTCGTCGTGGAGACTGCGACGCCCCATGTCGAGCGCCTCGATACGTGATGGAGGCGCGCTCTTGATTGCCTCGAAATAGCTTTCGCACACCGTGAAGTAGTCCTTCACGATCCGGCGAAAGGACTTGATCGGCATGGTGACTTCTCCAAGAGGCCGGTCCTCCTCGTCACCAATTCCGAACACCAGGCTGCGGCCGTCCCTGACCGCAAGGCACACGCGATAGGGTCCCGGTGGCAGACCCTCCGGTTCAAAGTGATTGGACTCCAGGAGATCGTAGATGGCCACGGCCATCTCGTGTTCGACCTCGGCGCTGCGTCGCACCACCAGGCGGTCGTCGAGCCGGATGTCGCTGATCCGGAAACGGATGTCACCGTCCTCGGCCGTCATGACCGCAACGGGGCGAAGGCCACCGGCGCCATCCGGGCTCCTGGCATGTCACGGTCATGCACCATCATGGCTCACACTACCGGCAGTTCCGCCGCTGGTTCAATCGGTCAGCCCGGCTTGAAAGTGCCGGAATGCCGCGCAATTGTGATGCCATGTCGACAGCGGCAGACAACCTTTCCCATGTGGCGGGTGACACTCACCCGCCGCTTCGGCATACGACCATTCCGGCCCTGCTGCACGAGACGGCATGGCGACATCCCTTGCGGGATGCTGTGGTTGTGCCTCACGACGGTCACCGACTGACCTACGGCGATCTCGTCCGCGAGGTCGACGCCATCGCCACCGGCCTTCTTGATCTCGGCATCGTCCGGGGTGACCGCGTCGGCATCTGGTCACCGAACCGTCTCGAATGGGTGCTGACACAGTTCGCCACGGCCAGGATCGGCGCCGTTCTGGTCAACATCAACCCGGCCTACCGTCTCGCCGAACTGGAGTTCGCGCTCAACAAGGTGGCCTGCAAGGCCCTCGTCACGGCAAAGAGGTTCAAGTCATCCGACTACCTTGGCATGGTACGGACTCTCTCTCCCGAGGTGGCCCACTGTCCGCCGGGCCGTCTGGTCTCCCGACGGCTGCCGCACCTTCGTTGCGTCATCGCCATGGGCGATGAGCCCGGTCCCGGATTCCTGAGGTTCAGCGACGTTGCACGCTCGCCTGATACCGGACGCCTCGACGCCATCAAGGTCGAGCCCTGCGATGCCATCAACATCCAGTTCACCTCCGGCACCACGGGGACCCCGAAGGGAGCAACGCTGTCGCACCATAACATTGTCAACAATGCCCGCTTCGTGACGGACCGCATGAGGTTCTCGCAGGACGACAGGTTGTGCATACCCGTGCCGCTTTACCACTGCTTCGGCATGGTGATGGGAGTGCTTGGATGTGTCACCAAGGGCGCGGCGATGGTGTTTCCCGGCGAGGGTTTCGATGCGGTGCGGACACTCGAGGCCGTGACGGAGGAACGCTGTACGGCACTCTACGGAGTGCCCACAATGTTCATCGCCATGCTCGATGAGCTCGCCGAAGGTTCGGCATGCGCCTTTGACCTGTCGGCCCTGCGTACCGGCATCATGGCCGGCGCGTCCTGTCCCATCGAGGTCATGCGTCGTGTCACGCACGAGATGAACATGCCGGAGATCACGATCTGCTACGGCATGACCGAAACGTCTCCCGTCTCATTCCAGAGCCATGTTGACGATCCGCTTGCCAGGCGTGTGGCCACGGTCGGGCGAGTCCACCCGCACATCGAGGCGAAGGTTGTCGATCGCGATGGCGCGACCCTCACCCGGGGCGAGCAAGGCGAACTCCTGGTCAGGGGCTATGCGGTGATGAAGGGATACTGGGACGATGATGTCCGGACGCGCGAATCGATCGTCGACGGCTGGATGCACACCGGCGATCTCGCCACCCTCGACGACGAGGGATTCTGCGCCATCGTCGGGCGGGTCAAGGACATGATCATACGCGGCGGCGAGAACATCTATCCCCGCGAGATCGAGGAATTCCTGCACCGCCATCCGGGGATCAGCCAGGCCCAGGTGTTCGGCATTCCCGACACCCGCTACGGCGAGCAGGTCTGCGCCTGGGTGATTCCCGAACGGGACGCGGATCTTGAGGGAGCGGACGTGATCGAGTTCTGCACCGGCCAGATCGCGCATTTCAAGGTGCCGCGCCACGTCCGCATCGTCGAGACCCTGCCGATGACCGTCACCGGCAAGCCGCAGAAGTTCGTCATGCGTGACTGGATGATCGAGCACGGTTATGTGGACGCGGACTGACGGGGCGATGGAACGTCCATGTACGAACCCGGACTGAATCTCGGCCTGCCCGATGATGTTGCGGCCCTCCGGGGCACCGTCGCACGCTTTGCCCGCGAGCGCGTCGCGCCCGATGCGGCGGCCTTTGACGGCGACGGGGGATTCCCCCGCGCCCTCTGGCGCGAGATGGGTGAGATGGGGCTGCTCGGAATCACCGTGGAGGAAGACTGGGGCGGTGCCGCCATGGGCTATCTCGCCCATGTCGTTGCCCTCGAGGAACTCTCCCGGGCCTCGGCATCCGTCGCGCTGTCCTACGGCGCCCACTCCAATCTCTGCGTCAACCAGATCCGGCGGCACGGCACACCGGAACAAAAGGAGCGCTACCTGCCCGGCCTCGTCTCCGGAGACGCCGTCGGCGCCCTCGCGATGAGCGAGGCCGAGGCCGGATCCGATGTCGTCTCGATGCGCCTCGACGCCAGCAGGCGCAACGACGGATACGTTCTCAACGGCCACAAGATGTGGATCACCAACGGCCCCGATGCCGACTGTGTCGTCGTCTATGCGAAGACCGATCCCGAGGCCGGTTCGCGCGGCATCACCGCCTTCATCGTCGAGAGGGACTTCAGGGGTTTCTCCAGCGGGCCGCCGCTCGAGAAGCTCGGAATGCGGGGATCGAGAACCTCGGAACTCGTCTTCGATGACTGCCTGGTGCCTTTCGGCAACGTCCTCGGAGAGGAAAACGCGGGGATTGCCGTCCTCATGTCGGGACTTGACTACGAACGGATCGTGCTGGCTGGCGGGCCTTTGGGAATCATGGCCGCGTGCCTCGACACCGTCGTCCCCTACGTTCACCAGAGACGGCAGTTCGACAGGCCGATCGGCACGTTCCAGCTTGTTCAGGCAAAGCTCGCCGACATGCTGACGACCTCAAGCGCCTGCAGGGCCTACGTCTATGCCGTGGCAGCAGCTGCGGACCGTGGCGAAACGAGCCGAGAGGATGCCGCCGGCTGCATACTCTATGCCTCGGAAAGGGCGACGGCCATGGCACTCGATGCAATCCAGCTTCTCGGCGGCAACGGCTACATCGAGGAGTTTCCGGCGGCGCGGCTCCTGCGTGACGCCAAGCTCTACGAGATCGGCGCCGGAACGTCGGAGATCCGGCGCATGCTGATCGGTCGGGAACTCTTCGCCCGGACGGCGCCATGAGTGTTCCAGGGTCTGCCGTTGATACCACCGGCGCGGACTATGGCCGCAACCGCGAGCGCATGCTGGGCCTGATCGACGAGACGGAACGCCACGCTGCGACCATCATGGAGGGCGGACCGGCGCGAGCGCGACGGCGTCATCTGGAGCGCGGCAAGCTGCTGCCCAGGGAGCGGGTCCGACGCCTTCTCGATCCAGGGTCGCCCTTTCTCGAGATCGGTCTCTTTGCCGCCCACGGCCTCTACGATTCCGAGGTTCCGTCAGCCGGCATCATCACCGGCATCGGCCTCGTCGAGGGCACGCAGTGCATGGTCATCTGCAACGATGCCACGGTCAAGGGCGGCACCTACTACCCGCTCACCGTCAAGAAGCACTTGAGAGCCCAGGAGATCGCCGGCGAGAACCGCCTGCCCTGTCTCTACCTGGTGGATTCCGGCGGCGCCAATCTGCCGAACCAGGACGAGGTCTTTCCGGACCGCGATCACTTCGGACGGATCTTCTACAACCAGGCCAACATGTCGGCCGCCGGAATCCCGCAGATCGCCGTGGTCATGGGATCCTGCACGGCCGGCGGCGCCTATGTTCCGGCGATGTCGGACGAGAGCATCATCGTCGCCGGTCAGGGAACGGTCTTTCTGGGCGGTCCGCCCCTGGTCAAGGCGGCAACCGGCGAGGATGTATCCGCCGAGGAACTCGGTGGAGCCGACCTCCATACCCGCCGCTCCGGCGTGGTGGATCACCAGGCGGCCGACGACATCGAGGCTCTGGTGAGGGCGCGTGCCATTGTCGCTTCCCTCAACCGGCCGGCAAGCGACGGACCCGTCAGGCGAAATCCCGAGGCGCCGCTCCATGACCCGGAGGAGATACCCGGTCTCGTTCCCGGGGATCTGCGCCAGCCACTCGACATCCGTGCCGTCATTGCCCGCATCGTAGACCGGTCCAGGTTCGACGAGTTCAAGGCTCTCTACGGCACCACGCTGGTGTGCGGGTTTGCCCACATCGAGGGCATTCCCGTCGGCATCATCGCCAACAACGGGATCCTGTTCAGCGAATCCTCCCTCAAGGGCGCGCACTTCATCGAACTGTGCGCCGGACGGCGGATCCCCATCGTCTTCCTGCAGAACATCACCGGGTTCATGGTGGGCAAGACCTACGAGGCCCGGGGAATCGCCAAGGACGGGGCCAAGCTCGTCACGGCCGTCGCCACCGCCGGCGTTCCGCGCATCACGATGATCATCGGAGGATCCTTCGGCGCCGGGAACTACGGCATGTGCGGGCGCGCCTTCTCGCCGCGGTTCCTGTGGATGTGGCCCAACGCGCGGATATCCGTGATGGGAGGCGAACAGGCGGCCAGCGTTCTTGGCACCGTGCGCCGCGATTCCATGACGCGGCGCGGCGAGGACTGGCCGGCGGAGGAGGAAGAAGCCTACAGGGCGACGATCGTCGAGCGCTTCGAAACCGAGGGCCACCCTCTCTACGCCAGCGCCCGCCTGTGGGACGACGGCATCATCGATCCCAGGAAGAGCCGCGACGTTCTTGCCCTGTCGCTTGCAGCGGCACTCAACGCGCCGATCGGCGAGACCCGCTTCGGCCTCTTCCGAATGTAGGGACCACGCGGTGTTCACCAGGCTTCTCGTGGCCAACCGTGGCGAGATCGCCTGCCGCATCATGAAGACGGCGCGGCGTCTGGGCCTGCATTCCATCGCCGTCTACACCGCACCGGACCGGGATGCCCGGCATGTCGGGGAGGCCGACGAGGCCTGGAGCATCGGCGAGAAGGACGGCTATCTCGACGTCGATCGCCTGATCGCCGTTGCCCGCGATTCCGCCGCCGAGGCCCTGCATCCGGGCTACGGCTTTCTTTCCGAGAATCCGGCGCTCGCCGAGGCCTGCGAGGACGCGGGCGTCGTCTTCGTCGGTCCTCCCGCGAGGGCCAGCCGAATCATGGGCCTCAAGGACTCCGCCAGGGCCGTCATGGTGGCCGCCGGTGTCCCCGTCTGCGAGGGCCACGCGGAGGAATCGCCGGATGACACCGGCCTCCTCGATCATGCCCTCGACATCGGTTTTCCGGTGATCATCAAGGCGGTTGCCGGCGGCGGCGGGCGCGGTCTGCGCCGGGTGGAGACCAGGGAGGACTTTCCCGAGGCACTGCATTCGGCGCGCCGCGAGGCGCGGGCGGCCTTCGGCGACGAGCGGATGCTCATCGAGCGCTTCGTGGCCTCTTCACGCCATGTGGAGGTCCAGGTGCTGGCGGATTCCCTTGGCACGGTGCTCCATCTTCCCGAACGCGACTGCTCGGTGCAGCGCCGCTGGCAGAAACTCATCGAGGAATCCCCGGCGCCCGGACTCCCGGCGCGGTTGCGCGAGGCGATGGGAGAAGCGGCCGTGGCCGCGGCCCGTGCGGTCGATTACCGGGGTGCGGGAACCGTCGAGTTCATCGTCGGGAACGGATCGTTTTGGTTCCTCGAGATGAACACCCGTCTGCAGGTGGAGCACCCCGTGAGCGAAATGATCACGGGCATCGATCTCGTCGAGTGGCAGCTCAGGATTGCCGCCGGCGAGGCGCTGACTCTGCGCCAGGACGCCATCCGTGCCCATGGACACGCCATCGAGGCGCGCCTGTGCGCCGAGGACCCGTCGCGGGACTTCATGCCCTCGACCGGCCGCGTCCACCATCAAGGCATGCCCCGGGAGTCGGCCCGCCTGCGGATCGACTCAGGCATCTGCAACGGCGTCGCGGTGAGCGGTCACTACGATTCCCTCCTGGCCAAGATCATTGCGCACGGCGATGACCGGGATGAGGCCATGTCCCGCCTGGGCGAGGCGCTGGGTTCGGTCAGCATTCTTGGTGTTGCCACCAACACCGGATTTCTCAAGGGCGTCCTCGACAATCCGGAGTTCCATGAGGGTGCGGTCGACACCGGGTTTCTCGAGCGGTTCGCCGAAGAGCCGCAGGCGGCGCCCGGGGTCGTCATCGCCGCAGCCGCCATGCACTTCGCCGGCATCCTCGATCGAGGCGCCGCCGCCGATCCCTGGGTGTCCCTGGCGGGCTGGCGCCTGTGGGGCAATGATTCCGGAATCATGGAACTCGCCATCGACGGCAGACCTCACGATGTCGCCGTCACGATCCTTGACAGGAGGTGCTGCCGCATCGGCGAAGAGGTTTTCCGCATCGTGGATCGTGTCGGCGCCGCTCTCGCCCTCGACTCCGGATCGCGGATCCTGCATCTCGATGTCGTGGCCGTGGATGAGGACGTTCACGTCGCCTGGCAGGGATCGAGCCATGTCGTCAGGCGACGACGCCACTGGACAACGGCGGGTGACAGCACCGCAGTGTCGGGCGACGTGACGGCGCCGTTGCCGGGGACCGTTGCCGCCATACGCATTGCGGAGGGTGACACGTTCCGCCACGGCGATGTCCTCGTCGTTCTGGAGGCGATGAAAGTGGAGATCGCGATCCGGGCAGAAGGTCCCGGCATCGCCGGGGCCGTCACCGTTCAACCCGGCGAGCGTGTCGAGGAAGGCGCCATACTGGTGACGGTCGCGGCACCGCCGCCCGACTCCGTCCCTGCTGGCAGGTAGAACGCCTCCATGCGAATGTGCCGGAACTCCTCTGTCCGGATCGATGATCGCGGTCAACGTCGGCGAGGAAGGAAGCCGTTTCGAGGGACGACGTTCCTGTCCTTCCGGAAGCGATGACGATCGAACGGGCGGTCAGAGTGTCATCATCAGACCGCGTCGGCAATGGAGACGAGACAGGCGATGACGATCACCATTTGGCACAACCCGCGTTGCAGCAAGTCGCGGCGGACACTGGAGATCCTGAACGACCTCGGCCTCAGGCCCAAGGTCGTCGAGTACCTGAAGACACCGCCGCAGCCGGACGAGCTGCGCGAGGTGCTCCGACGGCTCGCCATGGCACCGCGCGACCTGATGCGGACCCGCGAGGCGCCCTGGCGCGACCTTGGACTCGACAATGCGGATCTCTGCGACGACGTCCTGATCCAGGCCATGCACGAGCATCCCGTGCTGATCGAACGTCCTGTCGTGCTGGCAGGAGGGAGGGCGGTTCTCGGACGGCCGCCGGAGAGGGTCCTCGACCTGGTCGGCGACTAGCCCACGGCACGATAAGGCGTGACAGCCACCGGCCGGTGCTGCGTCAGCCCGCCGGTCGAGGCTGCGCCGGGACGATGAAAGCGCATTTCGGACCTGGCGTGCGGCTGAGCTTGCGATCCAGGGTTTGGAGCGGGCAATCCAGAGCTTCGGCCAGCGCCACGTGCCAGGCGTCATGGCTGGTCAGGTTGCCGCGGAGTTCCCGGATCCGGCGGGCGAAGGGAGCAAAGGGGAACAGTTCGATATCCATCCCGAGCAGATCGACCTGCGCGCCGTTCGCCTCGATCCGGGACACGATCTCCGCCTTCTCCAGGCGGCGCAGGATGTTGGTCGACTCCACCAGCACCCGTTCCGGCATCGGCCACGGCCGACTCTGCCCGTTTTCCGTCGCGGCCGGTGTCGATCAGTGCGGCGACCGCAGACGAAGCATCCACGACTGCGTTCACCTGCGGTCTGTGTCCCGGGCCCGCAACATGTCCGAAGTCTGTACGTGGCTGGCGGCATTCAGTGCCTGCCAGACTCTCAGGGGCGTTGCCGGCATGTCGAGGGTGCTGACGCCGGCGACGGCAAGGGCGTCGACGACGGCGTTGGTGACGGCGGCGGGCGCGGCGAACGTGCCGACCTCGCCGACCCCCTTGACGCCCAGGGAATTGACGGTCGCGCGGCAGGCGATGCGTTCGCTGACGAACGACGGGACGCTGTCTGCCCGCGGCATCGCGTAGTCCAGGAAACTGCCGGTCAGCAGCTGGCCGCTGGCCGGGTCGTAGCGGATGGCCTCCATCAGCGCCTGGCCGGCACCCTGGACAATCCCGCCGTGAATCTGTCCCTCGACGATCAGCGGATTGATCTCGACACCGACGTCGTCCACCGCGACGTAGCGCACGAGCGTCACCACGCCCGTCGCCGGGTCGATCTCCACTTCGGCGGCGTGGGCGCCGAACGGCCAGGTGAAGTCGAGGGGATCGTGGAATCCCGTCTCGTCGAGACCGGGTTCCCGACCGTCCTCGCCGAAGCCTGCGGCCAGGTAGGCGGCGCGGGCGACGTCGCCGAAGGCGAGGGAACGGTCGGTTCCGGCAATGGTGAAGCGGCCGTCTTCCAGTTCAATGTCGTCAGCCGGCGCCTCCAGCATCCATGCGGCAATCTCGCGCGCCTTGGCCGTGACCCTGTCGCAGGCCAGGGTGATCGCCGGACCGCAGACGACCGCGGAACGCGAGGCGAAGGTGCCCATGCCCCGCTGCACGCGCCGGGTGTCGCCGAACACCACTTCGATGGCCTCGAAAGGAAGCCCGGTGCGCTCGACCACCAGCTGCGAGAAGGCCGTCTCGTGGCCCTGCCCATGATTGTGGGACCCGACATAGAGGGTTGCCGCTCCGGAGGGATGCACCTGAAGGCGCGCACTCTCCCAGTTGCCGACCAGGGCGCCGGCGGCCATGTTGTCGGCCGAGGAACAGCCGCCGCAGGCGGCCGCATGGAGAGCCATGCCGAAACCCCTCAGACACCCCCGCTGCTTCGCCTCGTCACGACGCGCCTGGAACCCGGCCCTGTCCGCCGTGTCGAGGGCGCGTTCAAGGAGACGCGGCGCATCGGCGTCCTGCAATGTCATGCCGAATGCCGTGGTGAAACGGCATGTGCCGCGGCTCGATCAGGTTGCGCTGCCGCAGGTCCGCGGCGTCGAGGCCCAGTTCGCGCGCCGCGTGATCGATGATGCGCTCGGTCATGTAGACGGCTTCCGAGCGTCCCGCGCCGCGGTAGGCGTCGATGGGCGCCGAATGAGTCATCACGGCACGCACCCTGACGTGGGCCGATCGGAAGCGGTAGGGACCAGGAATGGAGTAGGTGCAGTAGATGGTCGGCACCGCGTGCGCATGCTGGCTGAGATAGGCCCCCATGTTGGCCGTGATCTCGATATCGAGCGCCAGGAAGTTGAAGTCGGCATCGAGGGCCATCCTCACCCGGGCGACATGGTCGCGCGCTCCGGCATCGGCCTGGAAGGCCTCGTTCCTCTCCGAGGTCCAGGCGATGTCGCGCCGCAGCCGGCGGGCTGCCCAGGCGAGCGCGATGTCCTCCGGATAGGAGTAGGACTTCATGCCAAATCCGCCGCCGACATCCTCGGCCACCACGTCGACCCGTGTTTCCGGCATGGAAAGGGCGGCGGCGATGGCGCGCTGCAGTTCGTGGGGAAGCTGGTTCGAGACATGGCAGGTCAGCCGCTCGGTGCCGGCGTCATAGCGCGCGATGGCCAGCCGCGGTTCCATGGGCGTGGCCGTGATGCGCTGGTTGACGAGGTCGAGGCTCACCTGGTGCGCCGCGCCGGAGAAGGCCCGTGCCACCGCCTGGGCATCGCCATTGGTCCAGTCAAGGCTGACGTTGGAGGGACAGCCGTCCCACACCGCCGGCGCCCCCGGGGCGGTCGCCTCATCGAGCGTCGCCGCCGCCGGCATCTCGTGGAAGTCGATGGCGAGGTTCTCGGCACCGTCCCGGGCTGCGGCGTCAGTGGTGGCGACGACCATGGCACAGGGCTGACCGACGTAGCGGACCCGTCCGTCAGCCAGCGCAGTCATGGCGGGAAAGAAGGAGGCGCTGCCGTCGGCGTTGGGGAGGTTCCAGGAGGCCGACAGCGGAGCGACACCGTCGGCCGCCATGTCGGCCGCCGTCAGCACGGCGATTCCGGAGAACGTCCGGATCGACGCCCGGTTGGGCAAGCGCTGCCTCCCGGTCCGTGATGGTCATCGAGGCATGCGCCAGGGGCGAGCGCACGAAGACGGCGGTGAGAACGTCCGCTGGCGGACGGTCACCGGTGTAGCGGCCGCGGCCGGTCAGAAATCGCCTGTCTTCCCTGCGCAGACAGGAAGCGCCGATCGAATGGCGTGTCATGGTCAGGGGGCATGGCGAGACGCCCGGTTGCGCAAGCGCTGCCTCCCGGTCCGTGATGGTCATCGAGGCATGCGCCAGGGGCGAGCGCACGAAGACGGCGGTGAGAACGTCCGCCGGACACCGGTGTAGCGGCCGCGGCCGGTCAGAAATCGCCGTCTTCCCTGCGCCAGGAAGCGCCGATCGAATGGCGTGTCATGGTCCATCCCACATAGCGCGCCGGGATGACAAAGGAAACCGGTTCGACCTACCTTGGCGTTCCAGGAACAGGAAGTGGCAGCCATGGCCGGACACGGTCTCATTCTTCGCGGTGGCACGGTCATGGACGGAAGCGGCCGCAGCGGCTTCCGCGCCGATGTCGCCATCGACGATGACCGGATTGCCGCTGTCGGAGACCTTTCCGGGAAGACGGCCGACACCGAGATCGACGTCACCGGCCAGGTGGTGGCTCCCGGATTCATCGATGTGCATACCCATGACGACCGCATGTTGCGCGATGCCGGCGACATGACCCCCAAGGTCAGCCAGGGCGTGACGACGGTTGTTGCCGGCAATTGCGGAATCTCGCTCGCCCCCCTGGTGGCCGGCGAGCGCCCCATGGAGCCCTTTGATCTCATCGGCCTCGAGGACGACTTCCGCTATCCGACGTTCCAGGCCTTGTTCGACGAACTCGACCGCGCGCCTGCGGCCTCCAATGCCGCCTTCCTGGTGGGCCATGCGACATTGCGTCTCGCCGCCATGGACGATGTCCTGCGTCCCGCCACCGGCCCCGAAATCGAGACCATGAAGGGAGCGCTTGACGAAGCGATGGCGGCCGGCGCCATAGGCCTGTCGACGGGGCTCGAGTATCCGCCGGCGCGTTGTTGCGAGACCGCGGAGGTGGTCGAACTCGCGTCCAGGGCCGCTGCGGCCGGCGGCGTCTATGCGACCCACATGAGGAGCTACGCCAGCGAGGCGAAGGACGCGTTCGACGAGGCCGTTCACATCGGCCGGAAAGCGGACATCCCGGTCATCGTCTCGCACTTTCACTGTCACGAGCACGACAATCCGGAACTGGCCGGCGAAGCGCTCGCATGGTTCGAGCAGAGCCGCAGGCAAGGTGTCCGGATCGTCGCCGACGCCTACCCGTACGAGGCATCGAGCACGTCCATCCTGCCGGAGTTTGTCGGGCGACGAACCCGGGTGCTGGTCACCTGGTCGAAGCCGCACCCGCAGATGGGCGGACGCTATCTCGACGAGATCGCGGACGACTGGAATGTCGACGCGCTCGTCGCCGCGCGCCGTCTCGCCCCGGGTGGAGCAATCTACTTCGGGCGCGACGAGCGCAATGTCGAACGCCTCATGGCCCATCCCGACATCCTCATCGGCTCGGACGGCATTCCCCTTGCGCCGCACCCTCACCCGCGGTTGTGGGGCACCTTTCCCCATGTGCTGGGTCACTATGCGCGGGACCTCGGTCTGACCGGCCTCGAGGCCGCCATTCACCGCATGACCGGCGCCTCGGCCGAGTGGTTCGGTCTTGAAGGGCGCGGACGCGTGGCCGCCGGCGCCTGGGCCGACCTCGTGGTCTTCGACCCGGCCGCCGTCGCCGCCCGGGCGACCTACATGGATCCCGAGCAGCCCTCGGCCGGAATTGGCCATGTGTTCGTCAACGGGGTCGAGGTGTGGAACGGCAACGGCCACACCGGCGCACGTCCCGGACGCATCGTCAGCCGGGTGAAGAATGGAGGACAGTGACCATGACGCGGATCGTCTCACGATTTCCGAAAAAGGTGGCGAAGCATGACACCGTGTGGATACCCATGCCGGACGGCGTCAGGCTTGCCGCCACCATCTGGCTTCCGGACGACGCCGACGACCATCCGGTGCCGGCGGTCCTCGAGTTCATTCCCTATCGCCGGCGTGACTTCACGGCTGCCGGAGACTCGCTTCACCATCCCTGGCTGGCCGGTCATGGCTACGCGGCGGTGCGCTGCGACTTGCGCGGCAACGGCGATTCGGAAGGTCTCTTCGACGACGAGTACTCGCCGCAGGAACTCGATGACGGATACCACGTTCTTGAATGGCTGGCGGCCCAGCCCTGGTGCAGCGGCGCAACGGGCATGATGGGAATCAGCTGGGGCGGCTTCAACTGCCTCCAGGTGGCGGCCTTGAAACCGCCTTCCCTGAAGGCCGTCTACTCCGTCGCCTCGACGGACGATCGCTACGCCGACGACATCCATTTCATGGGCGGTTGCCTGCTCAACGACAACCTCAACTGGGGTACGACCATGACGACCTTCGCCATGCGGCCGCCCGACCCCGCTGTCGTCGGTAGAGACTGGCGCCGCATCTGGCTCGAACGCCTCGACAAGGCGCCGAACCTGGTGGCGAAGTGGCTCTCCCACCAGAGGCGGGACGGGCAGTGGAAGCACGGCTCCGTCATCGAGGACTACGATGCCATCGAAGCCGCCGTCTACATGGTCGGCGGCTGGGCCGACGGCTACACCAACGCCATCTTTCGTGTGGCCGCCGGCCTGAAGGCGCCGTTCCGGGGCCTCGTCGGTCCGTGGACCCACGCCTACCCCTGGAAGGCAAAGCCCGGTCCGGAGATCGACGGCCTGAAGGATCTTGTTCGCTGGTGGGACCACTGGCTCAAGGGCATCGACACCGGCATGATGGATGAACCGCGCCTGCGCTGCTGGATGCAGGAAACGGTGCCGCCACGGACCTCCTACGATCATCGTCCCGGCCGCTGGGTGGCGGCCGACGCGTGGCCGGACCCCGCCATAACCGGCAAGACCTACCACATTGCCCGAAGCGGTCTGACGGCGCGTCCGGGCCGCCCCGAAACGCTTGTGTGCGCCTCGGAGGTCCTCGCCGGCATCACGCATGGCGACTGGTGCCCCTACGGCTTCGATGCCGAGATGCCGTCGGATCAGCGCGAGGAGGACGGCCGCAGCCTCGCCTTCGACTCTCCCGCACTTGGCCGGCGCATCGAGATCTTCGGAGCGCCGGTTGTCGAGCTGGACGTGTCGTGCGACGTGCCGCAGGCGCAACTCTACGTGCGCCTGTGCGACGTGGCGCCCGACGGGGCCTCGACGCGTGTGACCTACGGGGTTCTCAACCTCTCGCACCGCGACGGCCACGAGGCGCCCGAGCCGCTGGAACCAGGCGCCACGACAAGGGTCCGCGTCCAGCTCAACGACTGCGGCCATGCTTTTCCACCGGGACACCGCATCCGCCTCGCCATCCAGACGGGCTCGTGGCCGCTGGTGTGGCCGTCGCCGGCGCTCGCGGCCGTCTCGGTTGTCACCGCGTCAAGCACGCTCACGCTTCCGGTGAGACCGAGGCGCGCCTCCGACAGGCAACTGCCATCCCTGGGTCGGGGTGCGACCGCACCGCCTCTGGCGGTGACGACGATGAAGCCCTACCACCGGTCACGCTCCATGGCCCGCGACTACGTCACCGGCGAGACCCGGATCGACATGGTGAAGGATCGTGGTCACATCCGCATCGAGGACACCGGCACCGAGTATTCCGGTGGCGGCCACGAGATCTATGTCATCAGGGACGGCGATCCGCTGTCGGCGCGGGCCCGGGTCGACTACGCCATCACGCTGGCGCGGGCACCGGACTGGAAGACCAGGCTCGAAACCCGGTTCGTTCTCACCGCCACCAGGGAGAGTTTTCTCCTGTCGGCCCACGCTGAGGCCCATGACGGCGATGAGCGCATCTGGTCGAAGAGCTGGGAGGACATCATTCCGCGTGACAGCGTGTGAACGTGACCGCCCGCCTCGTGTCACTGCAACCGAGAGCGGCCTCCGCACGGCACGTGCGGAGGCCGCTCTCCATCGGTATCAGGCTTCGGACCACATGAAGGACTGAAGCTGCCAGATGTAACCGTTTGGCGTGATCACCGGGTCAAGGCCCTCCCGGTAGAGAACGCCCCTGGGCGGGAACATCAGCCAGACATAGGCACCGGTATCTTCCATGATCTCCTGCATGCGGATGTACATGTCGTGCCGCTTGGCGGTGTCGATCTCCGCCAGCCCCGCAGCATAGAGTTCGTCGAACTCCGGATCGGACCAGCGTTCCCAGTTCCACACACCGACCTGGTCGGAAATGAACCACTGGGCCATCTGACTGGGATCGGGAGAATCGAGGTAGGCCATGATCCAGAGTTCCAGATCCTTCCACTCGTCACCCTCCGCTTCGAGGCCCAGGTTCCAGAACGGTCCGGCGTCAACTGGCACGACCTCGACCTCGATCCCGATCTCCGCGAGATTGGCCTGGATGATGGTGGCTGCCGCAAGCCGGTCCTGAAGGTTCATCGTCTTCAGCGTCACCTTCAGCCCCTCGGCTCCGGCCTCGGCCATCAGGGCGCGGGCGGCATCGAGGTCCTGCTCCTTGAACTTGCCCTCGGCGCGATGGCCAATGAGGCCTGGAGGCACGATGCCGTAGGCCCGCGTGCCGACGCCGGCCCAGGCGCCTTCAAGAACCGTGTCGACATCGACCGCATGCTGAATGGCCCTGCGCACACGGATGTCCTGAAGATTGGGATGGTCGACGTTCATGCCCATCCAGTACCACTGGGTCCCCGGAAACGCCCGGAGAATTCCGCCCTCGGGAGGACTCTCCAGCAAGCGCGGTATGGCATCGGTCGCCACGAGGGTGATGTCGATCTCGTCGGCCTCGAAGGCGATCTCGGCGGTCTTCTCATCGGCGATGATGATCAGCTGCACGTTCTCGATGCCAGGCGGCGTTCCACCCCAGTTCGGGTTGGGTTCCAGGGTGATGCTCTGCTTGAGGACCCATTCGGAGACCCGATAGGGACCGCAGTAGAAGTTGAAGAGTCCGTCAAACTTGCCGCCAACCGCCTCGGTCGCCACCTTCGAGAGGATGGAACCGGTTCCGTCGCACAGCCAGGTCAGCCAGATCGGAGCGAAGGGCTGGTTGAGGTGAATGATCCCCGTGTGGCTTCCGGTCACTTCGACATGGTCCAGCGAGACCGCCTTGTCCTTCCACTCCGCGACCTGCATGCGCTCGAGCGAGAACTTCACGTCTTCGGCATTGAGTTCGCCGATCACCTCGTGCGAAGTGCCGTCGTACCACATGATGCCCTTCTTCAACTCGAACGTGATGGTTTGCGGGTCCGGCTGGCCCAGGCTCTCCACGTACTCGCTCGGTTCCCAATCCCAATCGGTGAGGCTGTTGGTGTACTTTGCCAGGCGTGCCAGGCAGGCGTACTGCAGAAACATCTCGTAGCCGCCGATCATGTAGCCCGGATCGGTGGACGAGACCGTCCTGTCGGCGCGAACCCGCAAGGGCCGGCCCGATTGGGCCCAGGCGCTCGACGGATCGAGCAGGCGGTCAACAAGGCCGGCGGCAGCCACCGAGGCAGCCGATGCCTGCAACATGTTGCGCCGGGACAGTTTGGGTAGATTCATCGTTGTGCCTCCCTGCACCTATTACAGAATCGCGCGTGATCGTTTCAGGCCGGGCGGGCGGGGTCAAGCTGCACGGCGGGGCGCCATGACGTTGTCATGAAGAATGACCCCGGCGGATCCGCACGGCAGATGCAGCGTTCCCACATGCGGCTGCGGTCGTGATGTCGGCTGGATCACAGGCTTTCGCAGCCGACTTGCGCGCCCTGATCCTGGTCGGCACCGGCAGGTCTTCCGTCAAGTGGAACATCGGTTCCGCGCCTTCCCCGCCACCAAGCGCCACGGCGCGCCCTGCATCGTCACGGGCAAGCTCCACGGTCACATGCGCAACGACGAGACCGGCACCGGGTGTGCCGGCGGCCGTCCGCGAGACCCGTGTGATCACGGTCGGCGACAGGCGTATCTGGTCGACGAGTCGGGAGGAAACCGTCCCGCGCGATGTCGCGTGAACTTGACCGAACCCGTTCGTCGAGGGAATGATCCCTCCATCAACAAGAGATGTTCCAAGGAGGATCCATGACGTTACCCACCATGACACGACGCGGTGTGCTCAAGGCATCCGCCGGTTCCGTGGCCGCGGCCACGTTCGTCGACGGACTGCTTGATCCGGGCACGGCCTGGGCGCAGTCGGGCAGACCGCTCAGGCTGCGCTCCAACCGGGCCATCCTGTCGACCGATCCGGGCTACATGATCGGCGGCTTCGAAATGGTCCTGCAGTACGCGTGCCTTGCCCGTCTGGCCAAGTACACCAACAGCGGTGACACATGGGACTGGGAGCCGAGCGAGTTCGTCGAGTCCCTGGACCAGCCCGATCCGCAGACGATCACCTTCGAGTTGAAGAAGGGCATCATGTGGTACGACGGGACCAGCCATGAAGAGATCGGCGAACTCAATGCCGAGGACGTCAAGTACTCGCTCGAGCGCATGAAGGTTTCCGAGTGGAAGGACAAGGCGGTGGCTCTCGATCACGTCGAGGTTACCGGCGGTCATTCGGGAATCATCCACCTCAACCAGCCCTTCGCGCCGATCTGGCTGACCTGGCTGTGCGACGGAACCGGTGCCATTCTCTCGAAGACCGCGGTGGAGGCGGCCGGCGGCAAGTACGACGGCATGTTCAACTTCTACTGTGGTTACTACCGCGTTTCGGAGTGGCTGCAGAAGCAGAGCTTTACGCTGGAGCCGAACCCGAACTGGCCTGGCACACCCCCGGCGATCGCAGATGTGAAGTTCGTCATCATCGATGACGAGAAGACCGCCGAGATCGCCTTCGAGGCGGGTGAGATCGACATCACCCACATCGCAGTGGATGCCATCCCGCGTCTCACGGAATCGCCGCCCGAAGAAGGGATCGTGAAAGCCTACTCGGGCACACAGTGGTACTGGATGGGTCTCAACACGGAGCACCCGAACCTCCAGGACATTCGTGTGCGCCGCGCCATCCAGCACGCGGTCGATGTCGACACCATCCTCGAGGGTGCTTGGGCGAATGCGGGAACCCGGGCCTACGGCATCGTGCCTCCGGGCCTGATCGGCCACCGCACCGAGGGCAAGTTCGCCAAGCCCGATCTCGAGGCGGCCCGCGCGCTCATCGCCGAAGCCGGCGCCGAAGGGACCAAGCTCACGCTCAAGACCATCAACCTTCAGGACCGCATGGCCGCGGCCACGATCATCCAGGCCAACCTTGCAGACATTGGTCTCGAGGTTGATGTCATTCCAATGGATGCCGGGCCCTTCTGGAACCTGGGCCTCGAAGTCGAGGGCGACGAGTGGAAGGATCTCGAGCTGTGGATCATGTCCTACCTTGATTCTCCCGATCCCAGCCAGATGACCCAGTGGTTCATCTCTGATCAGGTCGGCGTGTGGAACTGGGAGCGCTGGAGCGACGAGGAGTTCGACCAGCTGTTCCAGTCGGGTCTCTCCGAGACGGACATGGCCAAGCGCCACGACATCTACGTCCGCATGCAGGAGATCATGGAGGACACGGGCGGCTATGTGTGGCTCATGTTCCCGCCCAACGGAGTCATGTACCGCGAAGGTTTGGAGCCTGTGATCACACCCAACGGCTATATCTGGCAGACTCAGCACTTCCGCTGGACCTGAACCTCCACGCCCTGCCGGCCACCCGGGTCGGCAGGGCGCGTTTCCTGCGGCCTGGACGGTCCGGCATGGCCGCGCCCATCGGCCTGTTCACCCGAATTGCGTCTGGCCTGCCTTGAACGGATGAATCACGCATAACACCGGCTTCAAGGATGAAAATTCGAATGCAAGGTTCGAATTTTCATGTTTGTGTGGTACCATTCGACCATGCACTACCTTCCTCGTCCCCGGGAACTGGAGGCCGTCAGGGCCGGTTTGCGCCGCGCACCCGTGACGGCGCTTCTGGGACCCCGCCAGTGCGGCAAGACCACGCTGGCGCGGGAACTGGCGGCGGACCACTACTTCGATCTTGAGGATCCGAGGAGCCTGGCCCGGCTGGACGAACCGCAAACAGCCCTGGAGGATTTGACAGGCACCGTCGTGATCGACGAGGTGCAGCGCAAGCCGGATCTCTTTCCCCTGCTGCGTGTCCTCGCGGATCGCCATCACCAGGCAGCACGATACCTGCTGCTTGGCAGCGCCTCGCCGAACCTGGTGAAGGAGGTATCCGAGAGTCTCGCCGGTCGGATAGCGTATCACGATCTTGGCCCGTTGACGGTCGACGAGACAGGCGCTTCCGCATGGCGCCGTCTGTGGCTCCGCGGCGGGTTCCCCCGGAGCTATCTGGCCGACGATGACGCGGAGTCCGTCCTGTGGCGCGACGACTTCGTGCGCAGTCACCTGGAGCGCGACATCCCGGCCCTTGGCATCTCCGTCCCGTCGGAGACCCTGCGGCGATTCTGGGTGATGGTGAGCCACTATCACGGACAGGTGCTGAACCTCTCCGAGCTTGGCCGGTCATTCGGTGTTTCCGATCACGCGGTCCGCCGCTACCTCGAGATTCTGAGCGGTACCTACATGATCAGGCTGGTGCCCCCGTGGTACGCGAACATCGGCAAGCGGCTGGTGAAGGCGCCCAAGCTCTACGTTCGCGACAGCGGCCTTCTCCACTCGCTGCACACCATCGCCACACCCGGGCAGCTGGAGTCCCACCCGAAGCTCGGCGCATCGTGGGAGGGCTTCGCCATGGAGCAGGCCATCCGCCTCATGGACGTGTCCCGTCCACACTTCTGGCGCACCCACACCGGCGCGGAACTCGATCTTGTCTGGCAGGCACGTGGGGCGTTGTGGGGAATGGAGTTCAAGTACCAGGACGCGCCCGCCATGACGAAGAGCATGCATGCGGTGTTGCGCGACCTGCCGGTTCAGCACGTGTGGGTCGTCTACCCCGGCCACGAGGGCTATCGGCTCGACGAGAAGGTCTCCGTGCTGCCTGTCACCGGACTCCCCGAGGTGGCGCATGACTTTCGCACGAGCGCCTGAACGCTCGCCAGCGGCGGCTTCGGTCGTGTGTGAACGCCTGACTGAGAGATTGTCTGGTCGGTCGCCTCCCTTGCCGGATGTTTCCGGAACGGCCTTGCCCGCAGGCCTCTTGACGGTCGGATCGTTCGTGCCGGCCCTACCACTTGGCGATGAGCCGGGTTCCGGCGTTTGGGGCGGCCGGGAAGGACGCGGTCAGGACTTCGGCAAGCGAATCCCGGTGGATGCGGTGGGCCGGGTCGTGGAAGAGATTGTGGTGTTCCTCCGGATCGGCCTCGAGATCGAAGAGCTCGCCCCAGTCTGCCTCGCTGTCAGGATAGAGAGTGAGACGCCAGCCATCGGTGACGATGGAGTGGTTGTAGAGGCGCTGATCGATTCGTGGGTGGTACTCGAGAAAGCGCGCCTCGCGGTCGAGGGAACGGCCCTCGAAGAGCGGCCTCAGGGGGATTCCGTCGAGACCGGGTGGCGGGGCGATGCCGGCGAGATCAAGCAGCGTCGGCATGATGTCGAGGTGGCTCGATGGCGCCGTCGTGGTGCTGCCTGCGGGGATTCCCGGTCCTGCCATGATAAAGCTCACCCGGGTGAGGTCGCGCCAGGGCGGTGGTCCCTTGTGCAGCAATCCGTGGTGACCGAGAAACTCGCCGTGGTCGGAGGTGAAGATGACCACCGTGTCATCGGCGAAGCCGAGGCTAGCGAGTGCAGCCAGGATCCGTCCGAAGGCGTGATCCACCTGGGATTCCATGCCCCGCGTCAGGCCGATCGCCCGGCCGAGACTGGCATCCGACATTCCTGACGTGAGGGTCATCCCTCCCTGCTCGACGGCCGCAGCCGCATTGTCGATCCAGTCTGCCGCCAGGTGCTGGTGGACATAGTCAGGCATCCGCTTGAGCTCTCCCGGGTCATGACGGGGCAGCGGACCGGGCCCATGGAGGTCCGCCCATGGCCGTGGCGGGCTGAACGGGTGATGGGGATCGGGCGTCGAGACGAACATCATGAAGGGCGGCCGGGCGCGCTCGAGGAAGGCGATCGCCCTGTCGGCGATCCACGTGTTGTAGTGAAGCGTATCCGGCACCGCCGATACCCAGGCCTCGGACAGATCATCGAGCGGGCCCTCGAGGGCGGCGGCGGGCTGGAAGAGCGGCACGGTCTGCGGGTGTTCCTTCTTCAGCCAGTTGGCGTAGTGACCGCCTTCGGTGACGAGCAGGGATTCACCGATCACGAACTCCACCGTGCGGTAGCCGAAATAGGGTCCGGTCCAGTCCACGTGGCCGTCCGATGCCCAGAAGGCGACCGATTCCGGATAGCCGCGATCCTCGTGAGCAAGGATCGGCTGCAGGTGGAGCTTGCCCACGGCGTGGGTGTCGTATCCGGCTTCCGCGAGAAGGGCCGGCAGGACGGGGAGCCCGTCCTTGAGGGTGCGCCCGTTGGTCGTCATGCCGTGGCGCCTGGGATAGAGCCCCGTGATCATGGCGCCTCGGCTCGGGCAGCAGATCTGGTTGGGGGTGAGGTGATTGTCGAACATGAGGCCGCGTGCTGCCAGAGCATCGAGATGGGGGGTGGACGCCGCGGTCTGGCCATAGCAACCCAGACTGTCGGCGCGCTGCTGGTCGGTGCACAGGAAGAGAATGTTCGGACGCATTGGTCCTGCTCAGTAGGGTCCGGGCACGATCCTTGTTCCGTCGGCAAAGCGTCCCGGACGGAAGCGCTGCAGGTCGTGACCGGGACTGCGGCCAGTGACGAGATCGGCCATGATGCGTCCGATGGCAGGGCCAATGCCGAATCCGTGGCCGCTGAAGCCGGTGGCCACGAAGAGCCCGGGTATCGGCAGTTCACCGAGAATGGGGACGGCGTCGGGCGTGACATCGATCATGCCGGCCCAGGCCTCGGCGAGTCCCGCCCTTGCAAGGGCAGGCGCCCGCCGGGGCAGGCGTTCCTCGAGGCGGCGGATGACGAGCGGCGATGGCGGCGGATTGAGGACGCGCTGGCGTTCGTAGGGAGACTCCTCGTCCGCAGACCAACGGCGGGTGAGACCCCAGCTCCCCGGATAGCCGGCGGGCGCAGCCGGTCGCAACTTGACGTCGCGTGCCGACTTGCGCAGCAGGGGCACGAACCGCATGGCGTGCCGGAAGGACGGTGGTCCGACGTAGTGTTCGGCGACATCTCCGGTGGAGACCGTGTAGCCGCCGTCGGCGCGTCGCCGTGTGGCCAGCCCGGGAACCGACATGTTGAGCGGCAGGATGTCGTCCGACGGGGAGGTTCGCGCCGCAGTCGAGCGCACCACCAGCTGCGCCAGGTCGATGCCGCAATTGGCGGCAAATCCGGATGACCACGCGCCACCGGCAAGGAGCAGGCGATCGCAGGCAACGCGGCCCTTCTCGGTGACGACGCCGGTGATCCGTCCGCCCGCGATGTCGGGAAGGCGTGCCGCGCACTCCTCGATGACGGTCACACCCCGGTCCTGAAGAGCGCGCGCCCAGGCCGGCGCCGCGCGTTCGGGTTCGGCGCGGCCGTCCGATGCGGTCATCATGCCGCCGACGAAGCTGCCACCCATGGCGGCAAACCGGTCCTCCACCTCGCGGGCGCTGAGCAGGACCGTGTCGAGCTGGTGTTCCCGGGCGATGGCGTGCCACGTTTCCATGCCCCCGATCGCCTCCGCGTTCTCCACCAGCTTGACGCACGCCGACTGAGTGAACGCGAGGTCCGCGGCGCCGGTGGCGGCTGCCAGACCGCGCCAGATCCGGTTCGACTCCATCATGATCGGGAGTTCCGCCGCATCGCGGCCCTGCTGGCGCACCCAGCCCCAGTTCCTGCTCGACTGTTCTCCGGCAATCCGACCCTTCTCGACCACAAGCACCCTGTCACCGCGCTCGGCGAGGAACCACGCGCTGGCAATGCCGGCGATACCGCCGCCGATGACGACGACATCGACGCGTTCGGGAAGCGGATCCCGGAAGGTCACGGGGCTGTGGTGGCTGAGCATGGGCATCAACAGGCATCCCGGGCGCAACGGATGCACAGGGTGACGGTGGGGTCGAAGTCAAGACGGGCCCCGGCAATCGTTTCGCCACACTCGGTGCACAGGCCCCAGGTGCCGTCGGCCAGACGCTCGAGGGCCGCCTCGATCCGTTGACGCTCGCCGCGCCGCCGCCTTTCCTGTGCCTTGGCCATCGCCTGGATCTGCAGGGCGTCCATGCGCGACAGCCGGCCGACCCGAGACTGATCGAGCATCACCGGCGCGCGTTCGCTGGCCGTGGCCGCCCGATCATCGTCGATCCGGGCGAGCCGATCCTTGAGAAGGCGTTCGATTCCGGCGTTGTCGTGCATGGCGGGGCGAAGTCTACAGGCAAGGCATGAAGATTGAACAGCGGCACCGTTGATGTGTATCGTTCACCGGGCACCAGCTTCACGAGAGACGTCATGGCCGTGGTCACCTCTCTTCCGGTCACCGGATTCCAGGATGATCCGGAACGATCCCAGACGATGTCGGCATCCTTCTACCACGACCCGGCGATCTACGAGCGTGAGAAGCGCAGGATCTTCCATGCCACCTGGCAGTATGTCGGGCATGTCTCGATGGTGCCGGACAACGGCAGCTACATCGTGCGCGACATCGTCGATCAGAGCGTGATCGTGCTGCGCGACGCGAAGGGCGAGATCAAGGCCTTTTTCAATGTCTGCCAGCACCGTGCCCACCGCCTGCTTGAGGGTGAGGGTCGTCTCGGTCCGATCATCACGTGCCCCTATCACAACTGGGCCTATGATCAGAGCGGCGCCCTGCGCACGGCGCGGGGCAGTGAGCGCATGGCCGGCTTTGATGCCTCCGCATACCATCTCGAGGAGGTCCCCGTCGGCGAGATGCTGGGTTTTCTCTTCGTCAACCTCGATGGCAACGCGCCGCCCTTCGGCCAGGTGACCGCGGCGCTCCAGGCCGAGATCGCATCCTTCTCTCCGATGGCGGCGGCACTGAAATGCGCCGATCGCAGCGAGTACCCTCTCAAGGCCAACTGGAAGAACTCGGTGGAGAACTACGATGAGTGCTTCCATTGCCCGAACCAGCACCGTTCGCTGATCGAAGAGGCGATTGACTGGGAGAGCTATCGCATCGCCACCCACGACCATCACCACGCCCACTATTCGGTTGAGAAGAACGTGGGTTACCAGTCGGTGACAAGGGGAGCGGCGAAGCCGGAGAGCTTTGCCAGTTGGCTTCTGTGGCCCAACTGGGTGTGTGAGGCCTATCCGGGCGGCAACCTGACCGTGTTCCACCACGTTCCACTGGGGCCCGAGGAAACAGTGCAGCGCTGCGAGTGGTACTTTCCGCAATCCACGCCGACCCCCGAGGAGCAGGAGGTCATCGACTTTGTGCACGAAGTCCGCCTTGAGGACATCCCGCTGTGCGAGAGCGTACAGCAGGGACTGCACTCACTCGGCTATCGTCAGGGCCGGTTCATCGTCGACCCTGAGCGCAGCCAGTACAGCGAACATGCAGTGCACGACTTCCAGGCCAAATGGCTGAGCGCCATGGGTGATCCCTGAAACGCCGGGCGGTGTAAGTCAGGACCGGAATGCCGGTTCAGGCAGGCTCCACCCATGTTGCCAGGGGCCCCCGGTCGCCTTCGCGCCAGCGGACCCGCACCCGCTGGTTGGATTCCAGCATCGGAATGCCGGCTCTCGTGAGAATGCGTCCGGGAAGGAAGATGTCCCGGTCACTGTCGTCGGGAACGATGAAGCCGAAACCCCTGTTGGTGTCGAAGAACTTCACCGTGCCGTCGGTCTCGTGCTCGTCACCATAGGAGCCCTGCCATTCACGAGGCCCCCCGCCTCGGTCACGGGGAGGCGCCGGTTCCGCTGTCGACACGTCGACCTTGTGGAGGTTGGAAACCTGGAATCCCCGATCCGTACGGATGATGTCACACTCGATGGTGGCACCGTTGGGGATATCACTCAGGCCAGCCTGGGTCACGGCGGAGGCGTGGATAAACACATCAGGTTCGTCGGGATTGACCTGAACGAAACCGAATCCCTTTGTCGAATTGTACCACTTGACTGTGGCCGAGACGTTGAGACGGCTGCCCGGGGATTCCGATTCATACTCGTCAGACATGCGCATTGTTCCAGTGTTGCAAGGTGTCCGCTCCCGTTCTGCTTGTGATCACGGGACTCCTAAATGGGAGGTACAGGCTTCCGGCAGGCAAGCCACAATGTCTCCGGTTGCCGCGGACGTCCCCCATGGTGAACCAAATTCTGTGACAGACAAGCAAAAAGTTTAATCGTGCCCCTGATCGCACGTGCCAGCCGGGTCTTCGCTGTTCCCGGACCCCCCTTGCAGCGTAACGCCGCGGACATGCGGAGGCTCCGGGTGGCAGCCCGTTGCAGACCCGGCTATGCGGCCTCCAGCGCTTGCACTTCGCCGGTCTTTGGTCCACATGGAGCAGGACAACCCGTCCTGCCGGGTTTCCGGAAGGACGGACGTGATAACAACAAGGGAGTCCTGCATGTCGAAAGAGGATTTGATAGAAGCTGATGGTGTCGTGACGGAAGTTCTTCCCGACGCCCATTTTCGAGTTGAGCTCGACAACGGCCACAAGGTGATGGCCTACACGTCAGGCCGCATGCGCAAGGCCAGGATCCGTGTGCTGACGGGTGACCGCGTCACGGTCGAGATGACGCCCTACGATCTTACGAAGGCGCGCATCAATTTCCGTCACAAGGACGAAAGCAGTGCGGCACGCGTGCCCGGGGCCAACCCCCGCAGGTTCCCCCGCAATCGCCGTCGCTGACGGCTCAGGCAGCCAGCAGGGCTGCATACCAGAAGGCAAAGTTGGCCAGCGACGGTTCCAGTGCCGAGAAGCGGCCGGGAACAGCGTCGGGTGACGCCATGCCGCTCTGTTGCCTTTCGAGGACATCGATGTCCTCGTCCATGGCTTCATCCATGCGCCGATAGTAATGCCGACAGGCGCGCTCGAACCCGGGTGCGATGCGTGTCTCCTCGGGAAAGCACACGGACATGACCGCACGGCATGAGTGCGCTCCCCGGGGCCATGCCTCCAGCATCCACATCGCCTCCCTGCCGGCAGCAAACGTCATGTTCGGGTAGATCCACGTGTAGCGCGTGCCCGAGAGGTGACGACCGCCGAGGCCCGGCATGGAATCAAGGACATGTTCCTGGTCGCCGGACTTCAGGGCTCCGGTGCCCGATGTCGTGCCGAACTGGGATGTGAAGTTGCCGGCCACTGCTTCCGGCGGATCAGGTTCATCGTAGATGGCGCCAAAGGTCTGCCGGTGAACACTGCCCAGATGGTAGTATTCGTTGAAGACCTCCAGGAACAGTTTCCAGTTGCAGGGAATGTCGCGTTCCAGGCGGCGTGTGGTGACGAGTCGGTCGAGAGGCCAGGGAGCGTGGACCGCCTCAAAGTCACCGAGCCAGTCGTCGATCGAACAGGGTGCCGCGTCGAGGCTGACGAAGACGAACCCCGCGCGTTCCGCCACCTGGTAGGCATGGAGGCCGTGGTCCGCCATGTCGAAGCCGTCAGCGGACTCCATGCGCGGGGCCGCCACCAGACGGCCGTCGAGGGTGTAGGTCCAGGCGTGGAACGGGCAGGTGATGCGGGCGACACGGCATGGCTCGCCGACGAGTTCTGTGCCGCGGTGGCGGCAGGAATTGGCGAAGGCATGGAGCGTGCCTCTCCTGTCCCTGGCGATCAGGACCGGTGCGCCGCCGATGTCGACCGGGACGCAGGAACCGGCGGACGGCCAGCGATCGCTGCGGCCGCAACCCACCCATCCGCTACGGAACAGCCGATCCCGTTCCAGCGTCACCACATCCGGATCGGTGTAGACGGCCGGAGGCAGTGTCGGCGAGTGGCTGGCCGGGGGCGTCACGCGTCGGAGGTCGGCGATGATTGCGGATTGGGGACCAATCATGCGGGGTGTCTCCCTTGAGTTGGCCGGCTGCGTTCGCATCATGGCGGCATGGCCAGGGAAGGGACGTTACCCATGAAGGTCGCCGGGATCGAGACGTTCGTTGTGGGCAATCCGCCGCCGCGCTTCGGCGGCCGCTTCTTCGTCTTTGTCAAGCTGATGACCGACGATGGCATTGTCGGCTACGGCGAGGTCTACGCGGCGAGTTTCTCGCCCCATGTCGTGGCGGCCATGGTGGAGGACATCGCCATGCGTCATGTCATCGGCGAGAGTCCCTTCAACATCGAGACCATGTGGCGGCGGATGTACGGCGGCGGCTACAGCATGCGTCCGGAGATCTCCCTGCTGGCAGTCATGTCGGGCATCGAGATCGCCTGCTGGGACATCATCGGCAAGGCGACATCGAAGCCTGTCTACATGCTGCTCGGCGGCAAGGTGCACGAGCGGTTGCGCAGCTACACCTACCTTTATCCGGCTGACGGGGATGAAGGGGAGGCCGTCTATACCGATCCGGACGTCGCCGCCGAACAGGCCGTCGCCTATGTCGGCGAGGGGTTTACCGCGGTGAAGTTCGACCCGGCAGGACCCTACAGCGTCTTCGACCCGCGCCAGCCATCCCTGGAGAGAATGGAACTTTCGGAAGCGTTCGTAAGGGCATTGCGCGATGCCGTGGGCACGAAGGCCGATCTGCTCTTCGGCACCCATGGGCAGTTCACTCCTTCGGGCGCCATCCGTCTCGCCCGGCGGCTCGAAGCCTATGATCCGCTCTGGTTCGAGGAACCGGTGGCCGCAGAAATGCCCGAGGAGATGGCGCGTGTGGCCCGCTCAACGACCATTCCGATCGCCACCGGCGAGCGGCTGGCGACGAAGCACGAGTTCGCCCGCGTGCTGGCGACCGGTGCGGCATCGATTCTGCAGATGGCGCTCGGCAGGGTGGGCGGCCTCCTGGAGGCAAAGAAGATTGCCGGCATGGCAGAGGCGCACTACGCCCAGATCGCGCCCCATCTCTACTGCGGGCCGATCGAGGGTGCGGCCAATGTCCAGATTGCCACCGCGTCGCCCAACTTCCTGATACTCGAGAGCATCCGCCGCTGGGACGGCTTCCACGCCAGAATCCTCAAAACCCCGATGCGCTGGGAGGAAGGCTACGTCATCCCGCCGGACGCACCTGGCATTGGCGTCGAACTCGACGAAGACGTGGCTCGCGCCCATCCCTACACGGAGAACCACCTCCACCTCGAACCGAAGACCGTGCCGCTCTGATCCTGTGTGAACCGTTCCCGGCCCGACTGTCGCACGCTTATCCTGTCTGCTGGCGCAGGCTCCAGAGGGCGTGTGATGTGAGGGTGGCGAGAATGACCACGCCGCCGACGATCGTGGTCCCGGTGGGCGTTTCGCCGATCGCCGCCCACAGGAGAAGGGGTGCGAGAACGGCCTCGAGCAGGAACAGCAGCAGGACTTCCGGCGCCGGAATGTAACGGGCGCCGATGAACTGCAGGGAGAAGGCAAGGGGGAGCATGACCAGGCCCATGACGGCGATCAGGCGAGCATCTCCGGCGCCGACCGCCACCGGCAGGGAGACAGCGACGGCAATGGCCGCCGTGACGAGCCCACCGATGGCCAGGGTCGGAACCATGTCCGTCATCCTGTGCTTGCGAATGAGGGCGAAGGTCAGACCCGAGAGCACGGCCACAACGAGGGCGGAAAGGTCGCCCTCCAGGGAGGAGCCGATGCCGGCTTTCCCGGAGACGATGATCAGCAGACCGGAAAATGTCCCGGCCATCGCGACGATGGTGTAGACCGGCAGCCTTTCGCGCATGAGGAGCCAGGAAAACGCTGCGCCGAACATGCTGCCGGTGGCGATGATCAGCAGAGTGCTGGCAGCCGAGGTATGGGTGATGGCCCAGACAAAGGCGATCGTGCCGATGCCGAAGAGGGTGCCAATCACGAGGCCTGGCACGCCGGGCGCCAGCATGACCTCCAGGGCGCGGCGACGGTAGATGGCGGCAAGTCCGATGACGAGTCCGACGGAGGAGAGGAGTCCGCGCCAGAAGGCCAGTGTCCAGGGATCGGTGTCGATCAACCGGATCAGCAGGACATCGGGCGTGATCACCAGCATGGCCAACGTGGTGATCGCCAGCCCCCTGGCGCGTTCGCTCACTGCATTGTCCTCCCGATGATCCTGCCTGCGCTATGGAGCCATGGCGCGTCAGGGGTATAGGGTGCATGCTCCGTTCCCGAAAGGTGTGCGGGTTTGCACACCACCAGGCTGCCCGGGGTGAAGGATGAGTTCGGACGCCATCAAGGCCATCCCCCTGGCAAGCCTGACCGCGATCATCTGCGGCATGACCGTCATCGCCATGATTGCCGGATTCAACTCGCCACTCTTTTCCACGCGCCTTGACTCCATGGGATACAGCGACGAGCTGATCGGCATCAACGCAGCCGCCAACGCGGTCGGCCCCTTCCTCATGGCGCCGCTGGCCGCGATGGTCCTGGCGCGTTGGGGTCTGGCGCGGGCCATGATTGCGGCCGGTCTTCTCGAGGGCCTGCTCTATCTTGCATGTATCCTGGTTCCCGGATTCACCGGCTGGACCGCCATCCGCCTGGTCATGGGAGCCGTCGGTCTGGCCTCGTGGGTTGCCGGCGAGGTGTGGATCACCTCGGCTGCGCCCGATGCCTTCAGGGGACGGATCCTCGCCATCTACAATTCCTGTTTCGGTCTGGGCGTGGCTGTCGGTCCGGCGATGCTCGCCTGGGCAGGGCATACCGGGAATCTTCCGTTCGTCCTCGCGGCCCTGCTGATGGCGGCGGCAACCGTGCCTGTCATTCTCGCCCGGCGTCTGGCGCCGGCCATGCCCGGAGAGCACTCGCGCCCCTCGGTCCGCGCCCTCTTGAAACCGATGCGCCAGACGCCGCTGCCCATGCTGCTCAATCTCTCCTACGCCCTTACCTTCATGGCCCTGTGGACCTTTCTCCCGGTCTATGCCGTCGACACCCACTACGACGTGGAACGCTCCTACCATCAGCTGTCCTTCTGCGCCGCCGGAGCAGTCGCCCTGCAGCTGCCAATCGGCTGGCTGGTCGACCGGAGGGACCGGCGCCTCGTCGGCCTCCTGCTCCTCCTCGTCGCCGTTGTCGGTTTCGCCTGTCTTGAGCTGGTGGTGCGCCTGCCGTGGATCGACTACATCTTCTTCTTCTTCATCGGCGGCCTGACCAGCGGCCTCTATGTGGTGGCGCTGGCCATGATCGGCAGTTTCTACCGCGGCGCGGCGCTGGCATCGGCGATCACCATCTTCACGCTGATGTGGAGTCTCGGGAGTCTTGCCGGTCCGCCTGTCGTCGGCATCATCAACGGCGCCCTGGGACCGTCGGGTCTGGTCGTCGCTCTCGTCCTGTTCTGTGCCGTCTTCGTGCCCGTCGCCGCCCGGGAGTGGTGGCGAAACAGGGCTCCATCTCTCGTCGGCGAGCCATGAGGGGCCTGTTTCCCGCCATCCTCGCCGTGGCACTGGCATTCGGCGGCTGCGCCGGAGCAACGACGCCGGTCGTGGTCGAGCTCTTCACGTCCGAGGGCTGCAATTCCTGTCCGCCTGCCGATGAGCATCTCTTCGAACTCCGCCGCCGCGACGGTGTCCTCGCCCTCGGCTGGCATGTCGACTACTGGGACTGGCTGGGCTGGCGCGACCGGTTCGCCGACCCCGAGTTCAGCGCCCGCCAGCGCGTCTATGCGCGGCGTCTCGGCACGCCCGTCTACACGCCCCAGCTGGTGGTCTCCGGTACACACCAGGCCATCGGATCGGCAAAACAGGCGATCGAGACCGCCATCCGCCAGGCGCGATCCACCACCGGACAGGCTGTCGTCATCACTGCTTCCTGGAAGGAAGCCGGCCTGCTGGAGATCGCCCTTGGCGAGGGCGCGGCCAGTGATCACCACCTGGTTCACGTCGTCAGTTTCATGGATGAGGCACGGACCGAGGTCACCGCCGGCGAGAATGCCGGGCGCACCCTGCGCCACGCCAACATCGTCGAGACCTGGCAAACCGTCGGAACCTGGGATGGCGCGCCCGCCGTCATGGCCGTTCCAGCCGTCAGCAACAGGAATCACGCCATCCTCGTCCAGGCGCCGGGGCAGGGCGCGATTGTCGGCGCCCTCGAGGTACCAACGCCCTGATCCTCACGACCATGGGAACCTTCCGGCGCAGCGCGACGTTCGCCGTCCTGCGCCGCAAGGTTCCCGCCGCCGCCGGTCGCGCCCGGAGAAGGTCCGTCGGAACTCTGTGATCCCTGACGAAGGCGTCGATGCGGTCCTCCAATGCAGGCTCCGACCGTTGACTGTTCCGGGGCCGGGTACGGTGACGCGCGGCTTGTTCCGGCTCGATCTCGCGTGATAGCGTGGCCGCCTCCGGCAGCCTGCAGGAGGAAGTCATGGCGGTTCGCGCCGCAACGGCGACCGACGTCATTCCAGGGTCCGAGGCCGCCCCGATGCCCGCGGTGAGGGAGGGGGTGCCAGTTCTCTCTGAAGCGCCATTGCCATGCTGACCTTCGCCGAAGAAATCCTGATCCTGTTGCTGGGCGACCGGGACGGCGAACTGTTCACCCGCGTGCCAGGCGACAACCTGTCGTGCGCGCTCGCGGGCGCCGTCCTGCTGGATCTCTCCTTCGCCGGCCGCATCGACACGGACCCGGAACGGCTCGTGGTCATCGACCCGACGCCGACCGGCAACGTCATCCTCGATGGCACCCTGGCGAGGCTTGCGGCCCGCGACCCGCAGGTGAGCACGAGAATCTGGATCGGGGAGCTGTCCGTCGAGGATGCGGCCGGCATTCGCGAGTCGGTGCTGCAGAGCCTTGTTGACCGTGACGTTCTTGCGTCTCGCGGGGGACGCTTCCGATGGACCGACTTCTTCTCCAGACCTCCGGGAGGCGGCAGCGAGGCGGAACGGGAAGTCAAGGGACGTATCCGGGACGTCCTGTTCTCCGACGGCATCCCGGATCCACGAGACATCGCCCTTGTCGGCCTCACGGACGCCTGCGATCTCATCGGCCATGTCCTCCCGAAGGAGGATATGAACCGGTACCGCCCGCGCCTCGATCAGCTGCGCGGGCTGGACCTGATCGCCCGCGAACTGGCGGAGTTGCTCGCCGGCATCGAGCATCATGTCACCAACGTCCGGGTTCGGTGACGATGCCGGATCACCGGCCGGCGCCATGGCCGTGATGCCGTTGGCATGACCGCGATGCGCCGGCTGCCGGGGTTCGCGGCGCGCGCGCGTTTCAGGCCCGAATCAGTCCCATGCCAACCACGGTCCGGCAGGTGCGTGGTACCATGGCCCCGTCAGACTTCCGGAGAAAGGAACGCCATGAACAAGGTGGAAGAGGGCCTGCGTCGTGACGTGGTTGAACGCTGTCGCGAACTGAATGCGAGCGGTATCAACCAGGAACGACCGGCAGTATCTCGGTCCGCTACGGTACCCGCATGCTGATATCGCCATCGGCGACGCCCTACGACACGATGGAGCCCGGGATGATTGCGTCGATGTCGCTGGAGGACGAGAGCGGTGCCTCGGAAGGTCCTCTCAAGACGTCGACGGAGTGGCCCTTCCACCACAGGATCCTGCGCGAACGCCCCGACGCCAACGCCGTCGTGCATGCCCATCCGGCCTACTGCACGACCCTTGCCATCGCGCGCAAGGAGATATCGGCCTGCCACTACATGATCGCCTGCTTCGGCGGGAACAACGTGCGTTGCACCGGGTATGTGCGGTTCGGGACCGATGAACTCTCCCGTCTGGCCGTCGCCGCCCTGGAAGACCGCACCGCCGGTCTGCTGGGCAACCACGGCATGATCACGATCGGCGATACGCTCGCCAAGGCCATGTGGCGGGCCGTCGAACTCGAGACGATCGCGAGGCAGTACTACCTCAGCCTGCAGATCGGCGGGCCGACGCTGCTGAGCGACGCCGAGGTGGAGGGGACCCTCGCGGCCTTCGCAGGATACGGCGTCCAGGATGATGCAGGCCGCGCGGAGACCGGTGGAGCGCGATCCCCGCGCGGGACGCAAAAAAAGGCGGCTTGATCGAGGCGGCGGGCCACTGTCGAAGATCGCAACGTCGCCAAGGACTTCGGTTCCGTCGCGGTGATGCGCGGTCACCTGTGGCTACGTGTTCCACAATGACCAGACCCCGTTGCTGCCGAAGGCCCGGGACAACGGATCGTCACGGCATTGCCCGCGAACGGTTGACGCTCCGGGGTTGAACCGTGCAGCCGCGGTCCGGGGGCTGAACGGCACGAGTCACCTGGCCGCCCGTCAACAGCGACGTCCCTTGCGGTTCGGAGCGGGCGCCGACGTTCAGAGAGCGACCGCCTTTGCCATCGTGTCGCTCATGCGCTTGGCGAAGCGGGCCGGATCCGGCGGCAATTCGCCTTCCTGGATCAGCGCCTGGTCGAGCAGCAGGTGGGCCATGTCCTCGATCTGAAGGCTCGAGCCCTCGCTGCGTGTCCGCTCGACAAGCGAGCGGATCAGGGCATGGGCGGGGTTGATCTCGAGAATGCGTTTCCCGGACAGGGCATCCTGACCGCTGGATTGCAGGATCTTCTGCAGGCGCATGCTCATTTCGCCCTCGTCCACCACGAGGCAGCAGGCCGAGTCGGTGAGACGCTTCGATTCGCGCACGTCCGTGACCTTGTTCTCGAGAGCGAGCTTGAGCATGGCGATGAGCGGCGTGATGTCGCCGGTCTCCTCCTCCTCCTCCTTGTCGGCGGCCCCGGCGATGGCGGAAAGATCGATGTCGCCGCGAGCGACATTGACGAGCGTCTTTCCTTCGTGGGCGTCGACCGACATGGTCCAGAACTCGTCCACCGGGTGATCGAGCAGGAGCACCTCGACGTCCTTCGCCCGGAAGGCCTCGAGCATGGGATTGGACCGCATGGTCTCGAGCCTGTCCCCGATCAGCAGGTAGATGGAGTCCTGACCCTCCTTCATCGCGGCGACGTAGTCGTCGAGACTGACCCAGCCGTCGCGTGTCGTCGAGCGGAAGCGCAGCAGGGGCAGGATGGTGTCGCGACGCTGGTGATCCTCGTAGACACCCTCCTTGAGGACGGCGCCGAAGGTCTCCCAGAAGGCGTGATAGGACTCCGCGTCCTTCTTCGCCTTCTTGCCAAGTTCGGTCAGCACCCGCTTGACGACCGCCCTCGAGATCCTGTCGACCACAGGGTTGTTCTGCAGAACTTCGCGGCTGACATTGAGAGGCAGGTCCTCGGAATCGACGATGCCGCGCAGGAACCGCAACCATGGCGGAATCAGCCCCTCGCATTCGTCGGTGATGAAGACCTTGCGGACATAGAGCTTGACGCCGTGCTGGCGTCTCGGATCGAAGAGATCGTAGGGCGCCGAGGACGGAATGAAGAGCAGGTTCGTGTAGGCGATGACGCCTTCTGCCCTGTTGTGGAGCGTCAGCCAGGGTTCGTCGAAGCCATGACTGACATGGCGGTAGAACTCGGTGTACTCCTCCTCGGCTATGGCCGACCTGGGCCGCGTCCACAGGGCCGCAGCCTCGTTGACCTGGCGCGATTCGCCGCCGGCGGCAACCCAGACCGGCAGTCCGATATGCCCGGAATAGGTCTTGATGATGGTTTCGAGACGATGCCTGTCGGCGAACTCCTTCGAGTCCTTCTTCAACTCCAGAGTGATGGCGGTGCCGCGCGGTGTATCGGCTGGCGCTTGCGCCACGTCGAAACCCGTCCGGCCGTCCGATGTCCAGGTCCAGGCTTCCCCGGATCCGGCCTTCCTGGACGTGACGGTTACTGACCCGGCGACCATGAAGACGGCATAGAACCCGACGCCGAACTGGCCGATCATGCTGATATCGGAACGTTCCTTCTTTGCCTTTTCCTTCTCGGCTTCGGCCAGTTGCCGGGCGAACTTCGCGGTGCCCGAACCGGCGATGGTGCCGAGATTGGCGACCAGCTCGTCCCGGCTCATGCCGATGCCATTGTCGGTGACCGTGATCAGTGACTTCTTGTCGTCGAGCGAGACGGTGATTGCGAGGTCGGGATCGTCCCGCATCAGCGAATCGTCGAGCTGGGCCTCGTAGCGCAGTCTGTCGCAGGCATCCGACGCGTTGGAGATCAGTTCCCGCAGGAACACCTCGCGCTTCGAATAGAGAGAATTGACGACAATATCGAGGATGCGGTTGACCTCGGCCTGAAACTCGTGATGGGCGCCGGTCTGCGTTTCGGCCATATTGGATGCCTCACTCTAGCCTTGGCCTGATGTAGGCCACGATTCCCGCACTTCAAGGCCGACGGTGCCATTCCGGACGTGCACCAGTCCGCACCCGGCATGACGGCGTCGGTCCGCCTCCGGGTCACCTGTGAGGAAAGACTCAGGAAGGATGAATGGCGGCGCGCAACGTCGTGGCGACGTTTGCGATCAGGGGGCCGAAGGCGCGGCGTTCCTCCAGGTTCGGGAACACGTTGCGCACGGTCTCTTCGAGTCCGGCCAGCGGTTCGGGGACCCGCCGCCCGGTGACGTCCAGGGCCCTCACGGCAATGGGCACAAGACTGGCGAGCGCGAGATCGAGGCATTCGCTGGCGCGCTGCAGCTTGGTCCAGGCGAGGAACACCGGGCTCGCCACGTCATTCTGTCCGAACCCCCCCGATTCGCTGCCCGGAAGCAGGGTGGCCTGGGCGTGATACCGCGCCTCTTCCTCGTAGCCTGTCTGGGCCATGGGCAGGCATCCCATGTATCCACGGCGGATGCCGCCTTCGCGCTCGGGATCGATCAGCTGGTCGGGCAGCAGGGAGACATGGCCGTCGAGCAGTTTGGCGCCGTGGCGTTCGGCCAGGACACAGAGATTGGCTGAGGCCGCCGTCAAGGCGTCCATGGCAAGAACCGCGTGGGGATTGTGGTATCCGCCGGTCGACACGAACTGTCCGAAGGGATGGTCCTCGTCCCGTTCGTCGATCCACACCGGGTTGTCTGTAACGGCCTGGAGGGATTCGCTGGCCACGTCGCGCACCAGGTCGACGGCGCGCCGGGCCTGGCCGAGCATGCGTGGCGCGATGCGGTAGCTCACCGGCGCCTGGTAGGGCCGTCGGCTGCCGCCATGGCCGCCGTCGATGAGTGTGCGCATGGTCCTGAGAGCCCAGGCGTCGCAGGTATTGTTCCAGTAGTCCTCGAGAGCCCCGGCGAGGTGGCCGAGGGGCGCATTGAACGCCTCGAACGAAAGCGCGAAGACCCGGGCAGCGAGATCGAGACGGGCTTCACCCGTCAGGGCGGCATCGGCGACAAGCCCGGTCGCCGACGGCGAACCGTTGACCAGGCACATGACATCCTTGACATCGGCCCCGACCGATTCGACGAGGGGAGCAAAGAGGTGGCTGAGCGAGAGTATTTCGCCGGCACCACCCTGGCCGCGTGCCGGGATCACGGGCACGCTTTCCTGCGCGAGCATTGCCGCGACTCCCTGGGCAATCTCCGGCGAGACGGCTGCGTGGCCCTCGATGAAGTTGGTCAGGCGCGCGAGGATGATGAGGCGCACCACCCGATCGGGCAGAGGCTCGCCCCACGAGGCCGCGGCGCCGGTCGGCGACATGCGGGCATTGCTTGCGCGATCCTCCGGCCTGATCTTCTGTTTCGCCATCTGGCCGGCACCGGTCGTGACCCCGTAGATGGTGACTTCGGGGTCATGCTCGAGGATACGCATCAGTCTCTCGCGGCCGGCCTCCATGGCGGCCAGGGCTTCGGCGCCGATCTCGACGTCTTCGCGGTCCCAGACAACGCGGCGGGCGTTCTCCAGAGTGAGGTCGCTGCGCCTGGTGATGATGATGGTCATGGCTTGCGGACCTATCGCATGACGAAGGGGTTATCCATCGGCTCGTCCGACGTGTTGATCCACACGGTCTTGGGCCGGGTGTAGTCGTAGATCGCCTGGGCGCCGGATTCACGCCCGTAGCCGGAATCCTTGAAACCGCCGAATTCGGCGATGGGCGACACCACTCGGTAGGTATTGACCCACACGATTCCGGCGCGAATCCGTTTCTGGACCCGCAGGGCACGGGCAAGATCCCGTGTGAAGACCCCGGCTGCGAGCCCGTAGCGGGTGTCGTTGGCCAGGGCGACGACCTCGTCTTCTTCGCTGAAGCGCAGCACCGAGAGCACCGGTCCGAACATCTCGGTATCGACAATCTCCATTGACTGGTCCGGACAGGACACGATTGTCGGTTCGAAGTACCACCCGGTATCGGGATGATCCGGACGCTTGCCGCCGGTGAGCAGGGTGCCTCCCTCCTCCACGGCGCGGGCCACCTGGCGTTCGCACCCCTCGAGTTGGGCCATGGTGCAGAGCGGCCCCATCTGGGTCTCTTCGGCCAGGGGGTCGCCGATGCGGATGTCGCCGGCGCGCGCCACCAGGCGTTCGATGAAGGCATCGTGGACCGACTCGTGGAGGTAGATCCGGCTGCCGGCGACACAGCTCTGTCCGCTGGCGCCGAAGATGCCGGCAAGGGAACCATTCACCGCACTCTCGATGTCGGCATCGCCGAACACGATGATGGGAGACTTGCCTCCCAGTTCGAGGGAGACTTCGGCGAAATTGTCTGCGGAGTTCCTGACGACATGCCGGGCCGTCGCCGGTCCGCCCGTGAAACTGATGCGCGCCACCAGGGGGTGGGTGGTCAAGGTGCGTCCGCACGGTTCGCCATGGCCGGTGACGACGTTGACCACACCCGGCGGGAACCCGGCTTCCATGGCGAGTTCGGCAAACTCAAGCATGGCGGCCGAGGCGTGTTCGCTGGCCTTCAGGACCACGGTGTTGCCGGCCGCAAGCGCCGGCCCGATCTTCACCGCGACGAGGAAGAGCTGGCTGTTCCACGGCACGACGGCGGCCACCACGCCCAGGGGTTCGCGCGTGGTGATGGTGAGCATGTCGTGCCGGTCGATGGGCAGGGTCTCGCCGGTCACCTTGTCGGCGAGGCCTGCATAGAAGTGAAAGAACTCGGCGATGTAGCGCGCCTGCCAGCGCGTCTCCTTGAACATCTTCCCGGTGTCGATGCACTCGGTGCGGCCCAGGTCCTCCGAGCGCTCGGCGAGCAGACCGGCGAGATTGCGCAGCAGGCGCCCCCGCTGGGTCGGCAGCATGGTCGCCCAGGGACCGCTGGTGAAGGCGCGATGCGCCGCCTGGACGGCCCGGTCGACATCCTCCCCGGTGGCGGCGGCGACCGTGGCCCAGGCCTTGCCGGTCGCCGGGTTGATGCTGTCGAAGGTGCCGCCGTCTCCGGAATCGACCCATGCGCCGTCGATCAGCATGCGGTAGTGCTTGAGTTCGTCCATGATACCCGGCCCCGTTCCTGACAGCGGCCATTCAACACAGGCTTGCACACTGAACGCAACTCCCCACAGTGTCATCCGCCACACCAGGGGAGAACCGGACAATGACGACGAAGAAACAGGTGATCGGCGGACCGCTGTCGATTGGCGGGCGGGTCCTGTCGCTTTCCCGCGCCATCCGGGCCGGGGATTTCGTGTTCCTGACCGGCCAGATCCCGCTTGAGGACGGAAAGCCGATGACCCATGGCAGCGTCGAGCAGCAGACCCGGGTCGTCATCGAGGCGATTCGCGAGACCCTGGCGGAGGCGGGCTGCGATCTCGGCGACGTGGTGAAGGCCATGGTGTGGCTGAGGGACCGCGCCGATTTCCCCGGCTTCAACGCGGTCTATGCGGAGTACTTTCCGATGGAGCCGCCTGCCCGCTCGGCGGTCATCTCCGAGTTGCTGGTCGATGTCCGCGTCGAGATCGAGGTCGTCGCATTCAAACCGCTCGACGCGACATCCCGAGTCGCGCCATGAGGCGATCCTCGCCTATGATGGTGACAGCCGAATGTGGTTCGAGGCCATGAAGATCTACCCCACCATCGAAATCATGGGAGGCAAGGCGGTCAATCGTGTGGATGGCCGTCACGAGACTCCCGAGCCCTTCGACCTCTCTCCGGAGGATGCCGCCCGCCGGTTCGCCGACGCCGGTGCGGACTGCCTCCATGTGGTGGATGTCGACGGGACACTCCAGGGCGGCCGCCACAACGCCAAGCAGATCTGCCGCATCATCGACGGCGTGGCCATTCCGGTCCAGGTTGCGGGCGGCATCCGCTCGATCGGGTCCGTGCACTGGTGGTTCGAGCACGGCGCCTGGCGTGTGGGTCTGGGGACGGCAGCAGTCAAGGACCGGCACCTCGTCACCGACGCCTGCACGGCGTACCCGGACCGAATCATTGCCACGGTGGCAGCGCGCAACGGCATGGTGGTCATCGAGGGATGGCGCGAGGAAACCGCCTTCCCGGCGATAGAGATGGCGAAGAGCCTGGTGGCGGCCGGTATCTCGGAAATCGTCTTTGTCGACCTTGACCGCGACAAGGAACCCAGGGACTACAGTTTCGCCCGGACCATGCGCATGGGTGAGGCTCTCGACGTGCCGGTGATCTCGAGCGGCACGGTCACCGGCATCGACGATGTCTCGATGCTGAAGTACCTGCCGAACATTGGCGGCTGCATCATCGGCAGGGCACTGTTCCTTGGCCGCATCGATCTTGCCGAGGCCATCGGCACCGCCCGCGCCTCCTACACGCCTGCACGGCTGATCTGATGGGTGGGGTTGGTGTCGAGCGGCGCGGCCAGCTGCTGGAGATCACGATCGACCGGCCGAAGGTCAACGCCATCGACCGGGCTACAAGCCGTCTCATGGGAGAGGCCTTCGTCGCCTTTCGCGATGATCAGGACCTCAGGGTGGCGATTCTCACGGCCTCGGGAGACCGCCTGTTTTCGGCCGGCTGGGACCTCAAGGCTCTCGAGAGCGGCGATCAGCAGCTCGACAACTGGTGGGAAACGGAAGACGCCTCGCTGGGCGGCTTCGCCGGCATCACGGAGATGTGGAATCTCGACAAGCCGGTGATCGCCGCCCTCAACGGCCACGCCATCGGCGGCGGATTCGAGATTGCGCTCGCCTGTGATCTCGTCGTCGCTGCCGATCACGTGGAGTTTGCCCTGCCCGAGCTGCCCCTCGGCATTGTGCCGGATGCCGGAGCCCTGCAGCGCCTGCCGCGACGCCTGCCAACCAATGTCGCCTTGGAAATGCTGCTGCTCGGCCGCCGCATGAAGGCCGCCGAGGCGCGGCGGCTGGGACTGGTGAACGCCGTCGTTCCGGCGGCCCAGCTCATGGCGAAGGCCCGCCACTGGGGTGAACGCCTTGCCACCGGCGCGCCACTGGCACTGGGCGCGGTCAAGGAGGTGCTGCGGGCCATCGAGGGAGAGACCATCGAGGGTGCCTTCAGAACCATGCGCTCGGCCGACCTCCCCCTCTACCGGCGAATGCTGGCCTCCGATGACGCGCGGGAAGGCATCAGCGCCTTCGTTGAACGGCGTCAGCCGGTCTTCCTGGGCAGATGACGATGGGCCGGCCTCAGCCACAGGACGTCTCGGCCGTGACCTGCCTTGGCGCCGGACCGATCGGCGCCGGGTGGGCGGCGTTCTTCCTGGCCGCGGGCCATGACGTGACCTCCTGGATTCTCGAGGCGGACGAGGAGGAGAAACTCCGCTCCCTGGTGGCGACGGCCTGGGGCGCCCTGGAGCAGCTCGGTACTGTGGACGGCGCATCGCCCGGGCGGCTGCATGTCACCACGGACCTCCAGGCGGCCGTCGCCGGGGCCGACTTCGTGCAGGAGAGCGTGCCGGAAATCCTCGAGGTGAAGCAGGCGGTCTACGCGGATCTGGGCCGCCTGGCGCCACCGGATGTTGTCCTGTGTTCCTCGACCTCGGGTCTTTCCATGAGCGATATCCAGGCGCGCTGTCCGTCGCCGGAGCGCACGGTCACCGGCCATCCCTTCAATCCGCCCTACCTCATGCCGCTGGTCGAGATCGTCGCCGGTCGCCGGACGGACGCGGACGTGGTGGCCTGGACGGCGGCGTTCTTTCGCCACGTCGGCAAGGCCCCCCTTGTCATGGAACGCGAGGTTCCCGGATTCATTGCCACGCGGTTGCAGGAGGCGATCTGGCGCGAGGCCCTGCACATGATTGCAGCCGGGGAGGCGACGGTCGAGCAGATCGACACGGCGGTAACCAACGGCCCCGGACCGCGCTGGGCTCTCATGGGACCCTGCATGGTGTTCCATGTCGGCGGCGGCGAGGGCGGCATGGCCTATTGCCTGGAGCAGTTCGGACCGGCGCTGAAGTTTCCGTGGAGCCGCCTCGATGCGCCTGAACTCACAGACGACCTCGCGCGGCGCCTCATCGACGGCTGTGACGCGGCCGCCCCGGGAGAAGACTTCCGGACGCTGTCGGCGAAGATGAACGAGGGACTTGTCGGAGTTCTCAAAGCCCGTCGCGCGGCCGGTTTCTGACCATTCAGCCACTTGATTGACCTGGAGGACCATCCATGAATACGGACGTCATCATCACTTGTGCCGTCACCGGCGCCGGGGATACGGCTTCACGGAGCGACAAGGTTCCGGTGACCCCGCGACAGATTGCCGATGCGGCGATCGAGGCGGCCCACGCGGGCGCTGCGGTCACTCATATCCACGTGCGTAATCCCGAGACCGGCAAGGGCTCGCGGGATCCCGATCTGTTCGAAGAGACCGTCAATCTGATCAGGCAGGATGGTGTCGACGTGATTCTCAACCTGACAGCGGGCATGGGCGGCGACTTCAATCTTGATGACGACAATCCGTCGCGCCCCGGCCCCGGCAGTGACATCGTCGGTCCCCTCGAACGGCTGCGGCATGTCGATCGCCTGCGCCCGGAGATCTGCTCTCTCGACTGCGGCACCATCAACTTCGGCGACGGCAACGAGACCTACGTCAACCCGGCCTCCTGGTGCCGCACCATGGCATCGCGCATCCGCGAGATGGGGGTCAAGCCGGAAATCGAGGTGTTCGATCTCGGCCAGGTCCGTCTCGCATGCGCCATGTACGACGAGGGACTCATCGAGGATCCGCCCCTCTTCCAGGTCTGCCTCGGCATTCCCTGGGGTGCGGGGGCCGATACGCGCTCCATGATGACGATGGCGGACTGCCTGCCTCAGGGAGCCAACTGGGCGGGCTTTGGCATCAGCCGCATGCAGATGCCCATGGTCGCCCAGGCCATGCTGCTCGGCGGCAATGTCCGGGTCGGTCTCGAGGACAACCTCTATCTGAAGCGCGGTGTGCTGGCGACCAACGGCCAGCTTGTCGAGAAGGCGGCCGGTATCATCGAGATGATGGGCGGACGGGTTGTCGGCGCGGCTGAAGCACGCCAGAAACTCGGTCTCGCCGCGGCATGAGGCCCGGGCGAGGGGCGCCGGGGGCGCCTCTCGCCACCGTAATGTCACCGGAATCAATCCTGGCGTAGTATCCGAATGTCAACGACAGGGGGAAGGCACCATGAAGTTCAGTCTTTCGATCGATCTTGCCCGCGACAACCCGTCGGTCGACATGCGGGATGTCGCACGCCACGCCATGGACATGGTTCAGATGGCCGAGTCGGGGGGATTCGAGATTGTCTGGGCTGCCGAACACCATGCGATCGAGATGACGATCGCGCCCAACCCCTTCCAGCTGCTGGCGTGGTTCGGCGCCAACACCGACCAGATCCGCCTCGGCATCGCGGTGGTCCAGGCTCCCTACTGGCACCCGATCAAGGTCGCCGGAGAGGTCGGCCTGCTCGATCTCATGTCGGGCGGACGGGTGGAGTTCGGCATCGGCCGCGGCGCCTACCAGCGTGAATTCGACCGCATGATGGGAGGCATGGACCAGCACAAGGGGGTCGCCTACATGCAGGAGATGCTGCCGGTGCTCAAGGGCCTGTGGGCTGGAGACCACGAGCACCAGGGCGAGTTCTGGTCATTTCCCTCGGCAACCGCCTGTCCCAAGCCCCTGCAGAAGCCCCACCCTCCCCTGTGGGTCGCGGCACGTCATCCCTCGACCTACGACTGGGCCCTCTCCCAGGGGTGCAACATCATGTCCTGGGCGCTGACCCGTCCCTTCAGCGAGGTCGAGAAGTACCGGCAGCAGTTCGAGGATGCGCTGGCGAGGGGTCCGGGCATTCCGCGGCCGCGCTTCCTGACGATGCGCCATGCCGCCGTCTACCAGGACCGTGAGCGTGGCTGGCAGCCCTTTGTCGAGGCGGTGCAGAGGAGTGGCGTGCAGTTCGAGAACCTGTTCAAGCAGCTCGGAGAGGTGAAGAACGGCTTTGTCGAGGCGGTCGATCTTGCCTCGCTCGACAATGTCGCCGAATACGATCCCGAAATGCTGCGCACCAATCTGGTCTTCGGTACGCCTGACGAGGTGATTGCCAAACTACGCCGCTACGAGGCCCTCGGTGTCGACAATTTCCTCTATCGCGTGACCGGTCCGACGTTCGAATTGCAGAAGTCCTCGTTGCGCCTTTTCATCGACGAGGTCATGCCGGCCTTCCCGAACTCGCGCGCCTTCATGAAGGCGGCGGAATAGGGATCCGGCCTTGCGATTCGGCGACAGCCGTCCCACCTAACGGACCAGCATCAGACACGAGACCAGGAAGGCGGCGATCATGGCGTTCATCATCCAGGGAGGAGAGTCGCAGGCTGCGCCGGAAGCGGGCGGTGGCGACGTCAAGGACGTGACCACAGCGACGTTCCAGCAGGATGTCCTGCTGGCGTCCCGCGAAAAACCGGTCATCGTCGATCTGTGGGCGCCCTGGTGCGGGCCGTGCAAGCAGATCGCTCCCATTCTCGAAAAAGTGGTCCGGGCGGCCGCCGGCAAGGTCACCCTGGTGAAGATCAACATTGACGAGGAGCCGCAGATCGCCCAGGCCCTGAGGGTGCAGTCGATTCCGGCGGTGTTCGCCTTCGATCAGGGGCAGCCGGTGGACGGCTTCGTCGGGGTCCAGCCGGAGAGCCAGATCAAGGCCTTCGTCGAACGCCTGGTCGGCAACATCGGACCAAGCGCCGTGGAGCAGGCTCTCGCCCAGGCGGATGAAGCCCTGGAAGGGGGTTCCGCCGAGCAGGCTGCAGCCATCTACCGCCAGGTCCTGACGCGCGAGACCGACAACGTCGATGCGGCCGCGGGTCTGTGCCGCTCGCTCATTGTCCTGGGACGCACAGGTGAGGTGACGGACCTGCTCGACAGTCTTGACGACGCCGTTGCCGACGACGAACGCATCAAGGGTGTCAGGGCCCAGCTGGAACTCCTGGACGGCGCCACCGGTGACATGGCGGCACTCGAGGCGAGAGTCGCGGCCGATGGCAAGGACTTCGAGGCGCGGCTCGAACTGGCGCGGGCGCTTGCCGCCGTGGACCGGCGCGAGGACGCGGTCGATCAGCTGATCGCCATCATTGCTCTCAAGCGCGACTGGAACGACGAGGCGGCACGCAAGGAGCTCCTGAAGTTCTTCGAGGCCTGGGGACCGACCGATCAGGCGGCCGTCGACGGCCGCCGCAAGCTGTCGTCGGCCTGGTTCAGCTAGGGTTGCGGTCGTGGCGTGATGGCGGGCCTGCCGTACTACCGCACCATCGACGGACTGCCGTCGACCATTCCCGTCTTTCCCCTCCCCGGGGCTCTCCTGCTGCCGCGTGGCACCCTGCCGCTCAACATCTTCGAACCCCGCTATGTTTCCATGGTCGAGGATGCCCTGAAGTCCGACGGCCGCGTGATCGGCATGATCCAGCCCGACGAAGAGGCGGATGATGTCGGATCGGCCCATTGCTTTGCCATCGGATGCGCCGGACGCATCATCCAGTTCACCGAAACCGACGACGGCCGCTACCTGATCACGCTGATCGGACTGGCGCGCTACCGCGTGGCGCGGGAACTCGCCCTTGCCGCCGGCGCCTACCGTCTGGTCGAAGCCGACTACACGGACTTCGCCGACGACATGAAGCCCGTTTCCGCCACCGACATGATCGAACGCACCACCCTCATCGCCCACCTCAAGCAGTTTTTTCACAAGAAGCAGATCGAGGCGGACTGGGACGCCATCGGCAAGGCGAACGACGAAACGCTGGTGACGGCGCTCTCCATGGTCTGCCCCTTCAGTCCCCTGGAGAAGCAGGCCCTGCTCGAAGCCGGGGACTTTCTCGAGCGCGCCAGCATCCTCACCACCCTGCTCGAGATCGGCAGCCGCGAAGACGACGACAGCCCCGTGCAGCAGTGACGCACCAAGGGGAAACGAGGCCAGGCCCGCTCGGGAGACCGGCATGACGTTGACTGCGGATGGCCGCGTCAGGAGTTCATTCGCGCCATCGGGTTGCGAGCGTGCCCGTCCTGTCGAAAAGAAGGTTACATTGAGAACTTCAAGGCGCGGCCTCGCGACGAACTCCTCGACGGGGAGATGTTCTCCATCCTGTGGTGTCAAGGCACGCCGCGCGACTGCATGACAGCCTGGGACAACGCCAGCCCCGCAGACGAACCTCATGCCAGGCTTGGCCGCCCGGTTTCGCTCCACTGCGCCGATCGGCCAGAATTGCCGAGAAGTCGTCGACACACCAGGGTTCACAATGAACCGCGAGAGTTGGTCAATGGGACACCGGCCTGTGTCAGAGCACAACGTGGCCGGGGTCACCGGTAATGTCGTGCGGCGCTTTTTCGAACCGGGGCCGTTCGCCCCGCCCTCTTGAAGTGGTCCGGAGCGGGAGTTGGAATGAACCGCCGAACCGGAACCGCGCAGGATCCGTCTGATGGAGTGGCTCGGATGAGCGAATCCGCCGAACGAAGACCGGCCATGGACGTGAGAACGTTCGTTCGCAACCTGCCCAAGACCGAACTCCACCTGCACCTGGAGGGCTCGCTCGAGCCCGAGATGCTCATGCGTCTGGCTGCAAGGAACAGGGTCGAGATCCCGTTCCGTTCTGTGGAGGAGATTCGGGCCGCCTACCGCTTCGCGGAACTCCAGGAATTCCTCGACATCTATTACCAGGGCATGAACGTGTTGCGCGAGGAGGAGGACTTCTACGACCTCACCATGGCCTACCTGAAGCGCGCTGCGGCCGATGGCGCCGTTCACGTCGAAGTGTTCTACGACCCGCAGGGGCACACCGTGCGCGGCGTCCCCATTGCGACCGTCACGGACGGCATCCTGGCTGCGCTCGCCGATGGACGCGGCGAACTCGGCATCACCTCGTTGCTGATCCTCTGCGTTCTGCGCCATCTGCCCGAGGACGACGGCTTCGCCACCTTCCGCCAGGCCGAACCCTGGATCGCAGACGGCCGAATCGCCGGTCTCGGCCTCGATTCGACCGAGAAGGGTAATCCGCCCGGCAAGTTCCTGCGCCTTTACGCCGCGGCCCGAGAAGCCGGGCTCAAGCTTGTTGCTCATGCCGGCGAGGAGGGCCCGGCTGCCTATGTCGCCGATGCGGTGGATGTGCTGGGAGTCGATCGCGTGGATCACGGCAACCGTGCACTCGAGGACCCAATGCTGGTGCGGCGTCTGGTCAAACGGGGCATGACGCTGACGGTCTGTCCGCTCTCCAATCTCCGTCTGTGCGGTGTGACAGACATGAGGCATCATCCGCTGAAGCGCATGCTCGACGCGGGACTCAAGGTCACCGTCAACTCCGACGATCCGTCCTATTTCGGCGGGTATCTGCTGGACAACTACGTGGCTGTGGCCGAGGCTCTGGAACTTGGACGGCGTGACCTGGTCACCTTGATCCGCAACTCCATCGAGGGCTCGTTCATGGAAGATCCGGTCAAGCAGTCTCATCTGCGTCGGATCGAGCGTGTCGTCGAAACGGGGGAATGATCCGGCCGCGCCACATCGCGATTGCCGTTCCGTTGGCGACCTCGGCGTCATCAGCCTCGACGGGCCGCTGCTCCGCATCGACAAACAGACAGCCAGGATGGTCCAAGGCGGCGCCACCGGCTACATAGTTGTGTTCTGATCGATGCAGGCGAAGAACCTCGACAACGGCCCGCTGGATCGCGGTGAGGGGCATTACCGTGCCAACCTGACGAGCCTGCGCCCCAGGCCATAGGCTTCCGAGTTTCCCCGGTGCATGAGCGCGGTGCCGATCACGGCGGCATCGGCGAGCCCGGCCCTCTCCGGATCGACGTCAATGTTGTCGAGGCATTGTGCTCGGTACTTCTTGTACGCCTTTGCGATCAGCATACGCGCTTCCCTGACTGCCTCTGATTCCGAACCTTCGCGCAACTGGGCGGCATAGGCCTTCAGTTTGTCGACCTGACTGGCGGGAACATGAACCTCCACGCGCTTCAAGCCAGCCCGACGACGACGGTCGCGGGACCGATAGACCCGTTCATTCACGGATGCATTCGCAGATGCCATTGCAGTGTCCCTGCCGCTTGTTGCCGGACACATTATCACAGCCATGACCGGTAACATAATTCAATTTGTTGCCGGTTACAGGATTGTCTCTCCCGTTCACTCCGTGTCAATTCAAACAGCGGTTCTTGACCGATGGAAGCCTGGCCACACGGTAAACCGCGTATCCAGCGAGGCTCATTCCATGCCCGCCTGGCTCACGGGGCGCACGTCAGGAGAAACAGGCCCTGCTCGAAGCCGGGGACTTTCTCGAGCGCGCCGGCATCCTCACCACCCTGCTCGAGATCGGCAGCCGCGAAGACGACGACAACCCTGTGCGGCAGTGACGCGTCAAGCGGGATTGCAGTCGATCCGGAGTCCTGCATGGCCGGAGGCAAAGCGGCAAGCGGCCGCACGCGCACCATCGCCCGGTTCGGCTCCCGGCATCGGACTCCATGCTCGCCACGGCGCGGTGCGCGTGACCAGCGGGCTCGCTACCCGTTCCTTCGACGTTTCACGTCACCCTCGTGGCAAGCGGGCGCTTCCAGGAGACGCGCACAGAGTCTCGAGCGATCGTTCACCATGTGCAGAATCGGCTGATCCAGCCCGTTGGCGCCGGCGTCGGCCACCGCCTTGTCAAACGCAGCCGGGACCGTCTCGGCCATGGTCTTCCCCGCAGCGAGGACGTCAGCGGGGGACAGGCGTACCTGTGTGGCAAGTCTCACCCAATGGCGTGAACGGACATCTTCGAGCCCTTGGTTTCCGCCGAACGCGGTTGCCGTCTTCAGCCGCACCGGATCGAAGCCGTCATGCAGTTCGCAGGCAAGGAGGACCGCGGTCCGGTTCCGTTATGAAGACGCGCTCGATCCCGAGGCGCACCAGTCCTCGCTCGTGAACGCCTCCCTGATCGGCACCATCACGGAATCCCGATCACTCCGGGTCATCATGTCGAGATGACGCCACGCCACTTTCGTCGAGAATTCCCTTCGCCACATCCTCGGCCGTGCCGACCGCGCCCTCCATCTGGCCGATGAAGCGTTCCGCGTATTCCGCTCCCGCCCAGTGGATCCGGCCAACGGCCGGACGCAGCGCCGGGCCGTAGGCGGTCCAGCAACCGGTGGCAAGGAAGCTGTTGCACCCCCTGCTCCATGGCTCCGCCGCCCAGTCGACGGCGTGGAAGCAGACGACCTCCCGGGCGGGCGGCCCCAGCAGGACGGCAAGGTCGTCGAGAACCGCCGCACGGCGCTCCTCGGCCGGCAGGGTGGCGATCTCACGGGACCGGACGATGGAGGACAGGCCGCCAATGCAGGCAAGATCCCCCTCGTCTCCCTCGTCCCAGGCGACGACGTTTTCCGACGAGACGGCTCTCATGCCCCGCGCCTCGCGCCAGAAGGGCCTTGCATAGAGCGCCGCGAACGCCACCTTGCCCCGTATGGGCATGCGCTGCGTCAGGTAATCGCGCTGCGCCGGCATGGGAGGATCATAAGCGAGCCGCCCGGCGAGCACCGGCGGCAGGGCGGCGACGGCGTGGCGGGCCCTCACCTCTCCTCTCGCCGAATGGGCCGTCACCCCGCGTGCGTCCTGGCACAGGCGATGGACCGGCGAATTCAGGCGGACGTGGCCTGCGAGGTCACGGGCGAGGCGGTCCGTGAGGGCATGGGCTCCGCCCGCGAAGAGTTCGCTGTCGTGGGCCGGACCGTCGAGACCCATGATCGAGGCCAGTCCTCCGTTCGATTTCAGGTAGGTCAAGGCATGCAACAGGGAGCACTCGGCAGGATCGGGGAGGAAGCCGATCAGGAGTCCGGCAAGGGTCCGGGCCGCACTCCCTCCCACCTCTCGGTCGAGCCAGGTCGCCAGGGTCTCGCGGTCCCAGGAGGCGGCCTGCGCGGCCCGCCACGGAGCTTCCAGCGGCACGCAGTCGGCGAGATGATCGATGTGGCGGACGGCTGCCACCAGGCGATCGTCCACCACATCCTCCTCGCGGAAGGTCGTGGACACCCGCACCCCGATGCCGAGTTCCCGGGCCAGCGCCTTGATGCGATCCTGACCCGGTCCCGTCCAGCGGCCGCCGAGCTGGATCGCGCGGCCGCCGCGTTCCATGCCGAAGATACGTCCTCCGGTCCGCTCGCGAGCCTCCAGAACCACCACGGACTGCCCGCCTTCCACCAGCCGTCGGGCGGCCACGAGGCCTGCCAGGCCGGCGCCGACGATCACCGTGTCGCAGATCGTCATGCCGGTGCGATCCGCGGACCGACACCGGTGCGCTCGACGATCAGGCCGTAGTGCTCCGTTCGCCGGTGAGCCGCGAAATTGAAGACCGTGTCCCGGCTGTGCTTCCCCGCATCGAGATCGCAGTCATGGGCAACGAGTTCGTCCGCGAAGGTGCGGCACATGGCGACGATCTCTCCCGAGGGCGCGATGATCGCCGACTGTCCGATCATGTCGTAACCCTCCTCATGTCCTGCCTTGGCCACACCGACGACCCAGCAGGCGTTCTGGTAGGCACCCGCCTGCATCACCAGGTGATTGTGGAACGGCGCCAATGCCGTGGCCTCGGGCGGTTCTGCGTCCAGTCCCACCGGCGTGTTGTAGCCGAGCACGATCATGTCGGCGCCCTGGAGAGCCATGACCCTGTAGGTCTCGGGCCAGCGCCGGTCGTTGCAGATGCACATGCCGATCAGACCACCGAAGGCTGGAAAGACCGGAAACCCGAGATTGCCGACCTCGAAGTAGCGCTTCTCGAGATGCTGGCCGGGATTGTCCGAAATCGGCTCCGCCGTCCCCGGCAGGTGGACCTTGCGGTACTTGCCGATGATCCCGCCCGAATTGTCGACGAGAATGGACGTGTTGTAGCGGTGGACACCACCGTTCTCCCGGGCACGTTCCGCGTAGCCGAGGTGGAAGGCGATGCCCAGCTTTCCCGCCTCGTCGAAGAGGCGCTTGGTTTCGGCGCCCGGCATCTCGTCCTCGAACCAGGCGTTGATCTCCTCTTCGTCCTCGATCAGCCAGCGCGGAAAGAAGGTCGTCAGCGCGAGCTCTGGAAAGACCACAAGGTCGCAGGCAGCATCCGCGGCCTGCCGCATCAGCGCGATCAGGCGATCGACGACCGCGCGGCGGCTGTCGAGGCGCGCCACGGGACCCATCTGCGCAGCTCCAACCCTGACGATGCGACTCATGACGGACCTCTCGTTGCCGACGGTGGATCGGGCGTCCGCAGTCTGCCAGCACCCTTGCCTTCTCGACAATGTCCTCGCCTCGAGAGATCACCGTGATCGGCCATTCCCGGTTCTAGCCGGCGCCACCGGCAGCGCAGTTGTGCTCCGATCGATGAGGGCGAAGAATCTCGGCAACGGGCTGCTGATCGAGGTGCGGGGTGTTACCGCGTCAAGCCGGCACCCGGGCCATGGGCTTTCGAGTTCCCCCGCGGTGCCGATCACGGCGGCATCGGCGAGCCCGGCCCTCTCGGGATCGACGTCAACGGTGTCGAGGCTGTACGCCTTCGCGATCAGCATCCGCGCTTCCTTGACTGCCTCCGACCCATGATCCGGCGATCGGCAACCACCACAAGAAGCGCCGTCACGTCAGTTCGTCCCTGGTGGCATCGATATCGACGGGACCGTGATCCTCACTCAACTGAAGTCGGTGATGATCGTCAACGGGAGGTCCAGGGCAAAAGGGTGCGCAGCACCAGACCAAGCTCGGAACGGGACTTGCCATGTTCAGTGGCGACGACCCACTGTCGTCAGACTCCCGCTTTGCGGGCGAGCTCGGCCTGGCTCAGCTTTGGCTTGCGGCGTCTGTTGCGGATGATGAGACCGATGTCCAAGGGGGCTCGGACTTTCATGAGGTCTCAGGTGTCGTCGAACGCATTCAAACCGCATCCTCACCACCCTGTTCGCAATCGGCGGCCGGGAAGACGACGACAGTCCCGTGCGTCACCCACCCGTGAGGGGGTTCCTGTTATCACAAGGCACATAGACTGTGTTCACGATGTCCACGACTCCATGGACCTGGACGCGTCCGTACCGATTGGCGCGCCAAGGTCTCGGTTTCACTCGGGCGATCGATTGGCATGCACTGCAAACGCCGTGCGTCAGACCGCGGTCACCCTGATCAGGTACCGTCGCGGAAGTTGAGTTCGACCGAAACGCCGTCGGGATCCTCGATGAAGATCTGCTTCGTCGGCGTATTGGGCACGTCATAGGTCTCGAAGGCGATCCCCTGCTCGCCGAGCCGGACCTTCATCGCCTCGAATCCTTTCACAGCAAAGGCGACGTGATCGACCGCGCTCATGCCGTCTCGAGGCGTGTCGGTCACGCTGACATGAACAATCGGCTCGCCGCTTGCGTAAAGCCATGCGCCGGGGCTGTCGAACGACGGCCGCCAGCCCTCCTCGAGACCCAGCACGCCACAGTAGAAGTCGCGGCAACGCTCGAGATTGCTGGTGCTGATGTTGATGTGGTCGACGCCGTGGACGGTCATGGACGCGAGCCTCCCGCTCTGCAGCCTTGAACCAGACAAGTCGACTCTGCAACAGTCTCCTGAGCCGGGCAAGGAGCGCCCAATCGAGCCCGTGTTCGGCGCCGCGATCGAGCCGCATCCACACCATGCTGCTCGAGAACGGCAGCCTGGAAGACAACCACATCCCAAACCGGCAGTGACACGGGGAACGAAGACGGATACGCCCCAGGAAACCAGCATGACATGAAGGCCCTCAATCGGAAGGCAGACCCTTGCCAACCTCCCGTCGTGGTCAATCTGGACCTTGCAGGGCTTTGCTGATATATCCCAATGTCATATCTTTCTCGGAGGCTTCCATGCCCAGAACAGCCAAACTCTTCTGGTCGGGCCGATCTCAGGCGGTGCGGCTTCCCAAGGAGTTCCGGATGAAGGGCGCCGAAGTCCGCATCCGCAGGCAGGGCGCGGCGGTGGTTCTCGAACCCGTCGCGTCGGACTGGGAATGGCTTGACGCCATTGCTGGCGAGTTTTCCAGTGACTTCTTCGCGGCGGGGCGCAACCAGCCGGAACTTCCATCTCGAACGCAGCTTGACAGCGTTTTCGACTGATGCGCTACCTATTCGATACCAACACCTGCATTGCTCTGCTCAACGACACATCGCCGCTGCTTCGCAAGCGCCTGCGTCACCTTGCGCCCGCGGATATCGGACTGCCTGCCCCGGTCGCCTATGAACTCTACTACGGTGCCCACAAGAGCCGACATGCGGAGCGCAATCTCGCCTTGCTTGACCGGCTGGAGTTCGAGATCGTTCCATTCGACGCTGGCGATGCGCGCACAGCAGGTGCAGTGCGCAGCGAGCTTGAAGCGAAGGGGCTTCCGATTGGCCCGTACGATCTGCTGATCGCCGGGCAGGCCCGTGCCCGGAAACTGGTGCTGGTTACCGCCAACAGCCGGGAATTCGAACGGGTCGAAGGACTGGCTTGCGAAGACTGGACGGTTTCCGGCGCAGGCGCGTAACCTCGCAGCCGGCCTGACCGGACGGTGGCCGCCAATACCCACTTTCAGGTTCGGTCTCCATCCTGCTGCACCGCCGGCCATCAGCGACATGCTCACGTTCGGCCCGATGTGGCAGGGCGTTGCCAGGGCCTCCTTTCGCCATTGCGGCCAAGTAGACGCGTCGAGTAGATATCTCTGGATCACGGCTGACTGACGGATACAGGCAAACAGCGCATCCGGCGGGGTCGGTTCAAGGAGGAGACCACATGGACATCACGGGACATGTCTGCGGGAGGCAATTGCCATGAGTGGAACCGACGTCGATCCCCGGCTTCTCGAGATCCTGGTCTGCCCGCTGACCAAGGGACCGCTCACACTGGATCGCGAACGCCAGGAACTGGTGAGTGCCGAAGCGGGTCTCGCCTACCCCATCCGGGATGGCATCCCGATCATGCTGGTCGACGAGGCGCGCCGTCTCGATGAGGAGGAATCGTGAAGGGCGAAGCCCATCCCAGCCGCCATCGGCCCCTGGAGATTCGCCTGAAGTCGCGGCAGAAGGCTCTCGAGATCGACTTCGACGACGGGACCTCCGTCTCGTTGCCGGCCGAACTGCTGCGTGTCGAAAGCCCCTCGGCCGAGGTCCAGGGACACGGCGCGGGCCAGAAGAAGGCCGTTCCCGGGCGCCGCCATGTCGGCATCATGTCGGTGGAGCCCGTCGGCAACTACGCCATACGCATCACCTTCGACGATCTGCACGATACCGGCATCTACTCGTGGAACTATCTCCACGAACTCGGCTGCAACCAGGAGAGCGTCTGGCAGGCCTACCTCGACCGCCTCGACGCCGAGGGTTTGTCACGGGACCCTTGATTTGGAGGTCGGGGGCATTACTGCCCCCTTGTGCCGCTGTTCTGTCAGAGCGCCAACGAAGCGGCCATGGCGACCAGGAAACTCTCCACTTCGGCTCTGGCCCGTTGGGGGTCCCCGGACGTGATGGCATCCGCAATCTTCGACAGACGGTCGTGGAAATGCTTGCGGACAATGTTGGCCACCGGCGCCTGGTCACTCCCGCCGTCAAACTTGTTCGCACGACGCGCGGCCACGATCTGATCAAAGGTCCAGCACAGGAAGTCGTTGCCCGCCTCAACGTAGTAGAGGCGTGAGAACCCGTAGATGTCCTCCTTGAACTGGAGCCAGGTAGGCGCCGCCAGGATGCGTTCCAGCGCCGCCTCCAGGTCCTTGCAGAACTGTGGCGTCGGCGCTTCGGCGGCACGTGCCGCAACGGACGGCTCGACGAGCAGCCGCGCCTCCAGGGTCTCGTGGAAGCCGTGCGAGCGCTCGGGCGACATGTGGACCGCAGCATCTGCCAGCTCGATGATCTGGGGCGCACGCTCGGACAGATAGGTGCCGCTGCCGATCTTGCGTTCAACCAGCCCTTCCTTCTGGAGCATGAGAAGCGCATCGCGCACCTGGGTGCGGGAGGCTCCCCTCATTTCCGCCAGCTTGCGCTCGTTGGGCAGTCGCTGGCCGGGCAGGATGTCGCCCGAGCGCAGGAGATCGCGGATCTCCCGATAAACCCGGTCGGTCACATCAAAGGCAATCGACAAGACGTTTCCTTTCGAATGGCCCCCCGGTCGCGCGAAACCGTACGCCTTTCTGGAGGGCAGCGTCACGTGGCGACGAACACGGGAATTGACAAATGGTTGTGCATCTGCGCCAATTGGTCAACCGATTTCCACTCCTGGAAAATCCGGTTGACCAATGCCTGGTCAGCAGGCTGTCAGAACACACGGAGGAAACGATGAAGACATCTCGGCGAGGAGCCCTTGTCAGGGCGGCCAAGCTGGTCACCGCATCGTCGGTGGCCCTTGCCGTCAGTACCACGATTGCTGCGGCCGACTTTGCGTGGGACCAGCTTTCGGGAGAGTCGATCACGGTCATGATGCCGGAACATCCCGTCACGGACGGCGTGCGTGTGGTGCTCGACCGGTTCGAGGCCGACACCGGCATCGACGTCACCCTGCAGACCATGGCCGAAGATCTCTACTTCGACCGCATGGAAGTGGCGCTGCGCGGCTCGGGCGGCAACTCGCAGATGGACGTCTACTTCCTGCCCATGGACTCCACGGCCTACACACAGCACACCAATGGCCTCGTCCATTCCCTGCAGGACTTCATCGACAGCCCTGATCTCACGGCTCCGGACTACAATCTGGATGACATCCCGGCAGGCTTCCTTGATGCAACCAGGTACGACATCGACGGCCGTTGGGAGTACCACGGTATCCCGGCATCGTTCGAGACCTACATCCTGTTCGCCAACATGGATCACGTGAACCAGTATCTCGACGGCCAGATGCCGACGACGATGGCAGAACTGATCGCTGCGGCGCGCGAGGTGAAGGAGGAGAGCGGAGGCGCCGTCGCGGGCGCCGTGCTGCGTGGCATCCGGTCGGACACGCTGATCGACACCGTCACCGGTTTCGTGAACAACTCGGTCGGCGCGGCAGACCGCTCCGCTCCCCAAAACGTCTGGTTCGACGGCGACTGGTCGAAGCCGAAGATGAACGATCCCGACATCGTGCGGGGCCTCGCGAACTATGCGGAGCTGATGAAAGCCGGTCCCGTCAACATCCAGGCCATGGACTGGCCCGACGCTTCGCAGTTCTTCATGGCGGGCGGTGCGGCGTTCTTCATTGACGCAAGCCTTTTCGCGCCCGGCTTCGAGAACCCGGACGACAGCCTTGTCGCCGGCAAGATCGCTTACTCCGTCATTCCCGTCGACAACGCCGCAGGAGAGCCCTACACGGCCCACTGGCAATGGGGTTTCGGAATTCCGCAAAACGCCGCATCACCCGAGGCTGGCTGGCTCTTCATCCAGTACATGTCGAACACCGACAACGCGACCGCCATCGGCAAGCTGCACGGCGGCGCCCCGCGCCTGTCGACGTGGCAGGATCCCGAGTACGCGGCGAGCTTCCCGCAGTCCTACGTGGAAGCCGTGGCAGCGGCCATGCCGAACTCGCAGACTTCCGTCGTTCAGCGTGCCGGCTGGAGCGAGTTTGCGCTGCGCATCGTTGATGTGATCCAGGACATCTACGGCGGTGCGGACCCTGCTGAGGCCGGCGCCTCGGCTCAGGCCGACTTCGAGACAATGCTCGCGAACTGAACGTGCCTCGCCCCGGATGGCAATTTGCTGCCATCCGGGGCATCTTTCCGGGGAGCTCATCCTGCTTTCCGGTCCGGAGAGCGCCATGACGTCTGCGCTCAGGTTCCTCGGCAGTGCCTCGGCCTTCTGGTTCATCCTGCCCTGCCTCCTGATTCTCGCGTTCACCTCCGTCTACCCCGTGGGGTTCGGACTGGTGGTGTCATTCACCAACTGGAACTGGGGCAACCAGTTCGAGTTTGTCGGCCTGGCGAACTATGCCAACCTTCTCGCCGACGCCGAATTCTGGAGCGTCATGAGGAATACGGTGGTGTTCGCCGCGTGGGCGACGGCCATCGAGACCGCACTGGGGTTCTACCTCGCGGTGCAGGTCGACAAGCTGGCCATCCGGACCGATCTTGTCCGCGCAGTCATCATGTTGCCGCTCATGGTTTCCGGCATCGTCGTCGCCCTGATGTCGAAAGTCATGTTCGATCCCTTCCTCGGCATCATCAATCACCTGATCGGCATGTTCGGCCTCGGCCCTTCGGCCTTCTATGGCGCCGCCGAAACGGCGATGGCGTCCATCGTCGCCGTCGATGTCTGGTGGCAGACCGCCTTTGTCTTCATCATCATGCTTGCCGGATTGCGAAGCCTGCCGACAGAGCCGGTCGAGGCTGCCCGTGTCGAGGGTGCGAGCGAGTTCACCATCTTCTGGTCCATCAAGCTGCCGATGCTGCGCTCGCTGCTGATCACCGTCATCATCATCCGCGCCATCGACACCCTGAAGGTCTTCGACATCGTCTTTGGCACGACTGGTGGCGGACCGGCCCTGGCCACAGAGGTCGTGCAGACCTTCGTTTACCGTACCGCCTACAGCTATCAGCAGATCGGCAAGGCGATGGCGACGATGATCCTGTTCTCGCTGCTGATTCTCGTCATTTCCCTCGCCCTGCAGACGCTGCAGCGGCGAGGCGAAGAGCACGCATGACGACCCGTGCCATCCTGCGGTTCCACGGCGGTCCGGGAGCAGGCCTCTCGAAGGCGTGGGCCTACGTCTTCACCGGCGCCATGGTCCTGATCAGTCTGTTCCCGGTCTACTGGGTGCTGACGGTCTCGCTCAAGTCCAGGCGTGATGGCCTTGCCAGCCCCCCGCTCTGGATCTTCGATCCGACAACGGCCAACTATCTCAAGCTCTGGGGCCACGAGACGTTCAAGTACACGTTCCTGAACTCCGTCATCATCACGTCCATCGGCGTGGCCCTGTCGCTCGCCATCGCCATTCCGACCGCCTATGCCATCGTCCGGATGAAGATCAGGGGCAGGAACCTCGTCGGCGTCTGGCTGATCCTGGCCTATATGCTTCCCGAGTTTCTCTTCGTCATTCCGATGTTCTCGCTCTACCAGTGGACCGGGCTCTATGACACCCATGCCGGACTTGCCCTCATGTACCAGGTGCACGTTCTGCCGCTGTCAATCTGGCTTCTGAGTTCGTTCTTTCGCGAGATCAATCCGGCCATCGACGAGGCCGCGCGCATCGAAGGCGCGTCCAACTGGCAGATCCTGACGAGGATCTACATACCCTGCACCCTTCCCGGCATGGCGGCCACGGCTGTTCTGAACGCCATCTGGATCTGGAACGAACTTGCCATCGCAATCGGCCTGACGTTCTCCAGGGCGGAGACGGTCACGCTCGGGGTGACGAGCTTTCGCGGCTATGCGGCGCTCGACTGGGGTGCGATGACAGCCGCATCGATCATTGCCATCGTACCGATGCTGCTGTTCGCCATCGCCGCACAGAAACACATCGTCAAGGGGCTGTCCCTTGGCGCAGTCAAGGGCTGAACCATGCCGTTCAAGGAATTCGATATCCCGCAGTTCACGACAGTCTTCGGACGCAACCTCCTTGGCGAGGCGGCGAACTTCGTGTGTCCGCCCATGCTGGTCGTGACGATGGAGGACCTCTGGCCACTCTTTCGCGACTCCCTGCCGGACGATGCCGTGCCCTACATGGTGCGTTCCATGGAACGTACTGCGCTGGAAGCCGACCTCGAGACACTGGCGGACGTTGCCTCGGTCGTCGGTCTGGGAGGTGGACAGGCGATCGATGCCGCGAAGTATGTCGCCTGGCGTCGCAACCTGCCGCTCTTCCAGTTTCCGACATCGCTTTCCGTCGATGCCGTCTTCGGACATCGTGCTGGGGTCCGGGAAAACAGTGTCGTCAGGTATGTCGGATGGGCAGTCCCGCAGACCGTCTACGTTGATCTCGACATCATCGAATCGGCCCCCCGAGCGCTCAACATCGGCGGCGTGGGCGACGTCTTGTGCTTCGTCACCGGCGTCATGGACTGGCGTCACGCGGAGTCCCAGGGAAAGTGCGAGTCACGCTGGCCCTACGATGACAGTCTCGCAGCCATCTCGCTGGCGAAGGCCGAGGCAGTGCTGGCCGAACTTGACGAAATCAGGACGCTTTCGCCGCGTGGCATCCGGATTCTGGTCGACGGCCTGAAATGGGGCGGTGCCTCCTACCATGGCGCCGGCTGGAATCCGCGTCACATCGAAGGTGTCGAGCACTACTTCTTCTATGCTCTCGAGGCAGGAACGGGGAAAACGTTCCTGCATGGCCAGGCGGTGTGCCTGGGCCTCGTTCTCGGCGCGATGATGCATGGTGAGCGTGTTGACGAACTGCTCGGAGCGGTGACCCGTCTCGGCCTCGACATTCGCCCCGCCGCCCTGGACGTGTCGTGGCGCGACGTCTTCGAAGCCGTGCGCGGGCTGAAAGCCTTCGTCGAGCGGGAAGGCCTCGCCTACGGTATCGCCAACGACTTCGATGTAACGGACGAGTTCCTGAGCGCTGCGCGAAACAGGATTGAAGGGGCCTTTGCCGCATGAACACTTTACGTCGCGGAACGGTGGGCCCGGAGAGTGTCGCGGACCGGCGGCTCGCCGTCCTCGGCCATGTCATTCCCCCGGCGCCCGCACCGGTCGGGAACTTCGAGCTCGGTTCCATCGAAGGCACGACGCTCTATCTGTCAGGCCAGGGGCCGGTGCTGGAATGCGGCAGGCTGGCAACCGGCAAGGTCGGGCTTGATGTTCCGGTCCATGAAGCCTTCCACCACGCGCAAAGAACCGGACTTGTGCTGATTGCCGCGATGAAGGAGATCCTCGGCTCGCTTGAACATGTCGCGCAGATCCGGCGTGTGTTCGGCATGGTCAACGCCGCACCCGGTTTCATCGATCACCCGGCGGTGATTGACGGTTGCTCCAACCTGTTTTGCGATGTCTTCGGCGAACGGGGCCGACATGCGCGCACGGCCGTTGGCATGGCATCCCTGCCCGGCAACATCACCGTTGAAATCGATGCCATCGTCTCGATTTTCCCGGACTGGAACGCATCCCGATGAGAGATATCCGTTTTCTGGACGTCGCCAAGAGCTACGGTGATGTCGAGGTCATCTCCGGCCTCGATCTCCACGTCCGCGAGGGAGAGTTCATGGTGCTGGTCGGACCGTCGGGCTGCGCCAAGTCGACCACGCTCCGGATGATCGCGGGTCTCGAGTCCATCTCGTCGGGTGACCTGATGATTGGCGGCGAACGTGCCAACCATCTCTCGCCCGCCCAGCGCAACATCTCCATGGTGTTCCAGTCCTATGCGCTGTTCCCGAACATGTCGGTGCGCGACAATCTTTCCTTCGGACTGAGAATCAGAAAGACCGATCCCGCCACCGTCAGGACCGAGGTCGCGCGTGTCGCCGACATGCTGGGTCTGGGCGAGTTGCTCGCCCGGAGGCCTCGCCAGCTTTCAGGTGGACAGGCGCAGCGTGTTGCCCTGGGGCGCGCCATGATTCGCAGGCCGGACGCATTCCTCTTCGATGAGCCGCTGTCCAATCTCGATGCAGAACTCCGGGTTCAGATGCGTGGCGAAATCGCCGAGATGCAGCGCCAGTTGACGACAACGACGGTCTACGTGACCCACGACCAGGTCGAAGCCATGACGATGGGCGACCGGATCGCCGTCATGAACCGGGGCCGGATCATGCAGGTCGGTGTTCCCACCGAACTCTACGAGCAGCCCGCAAACACCTTCGTGGCGGGTTTCATCGGCAGTCCGCGCATGAACCTCCTCGACGCGAAGGACCTCCTCGGCGACGCCGCAACGGCGGTCGATCGCGGCCGTGGATCGACGCTCGGAATCCGGCCCGAGCACCTCCTGATCGGGTTGACCGAAGGCGCGGTCCCCGTCGGTGAGGCAAGGGTCAACAGGATCGAGGACCTCGGCCACGAAGCGCTTGTCCATCTCCGCAATACCCGTGGCGCGAATCTCACCGTTCGAACCAGCGGCGACATACGCGGTAGGGTCCGCGCCGGCGAGACGCTGTCGCTGGCACTCCGGCCGGAACGGCTGCACGCCTTCGACAACACGACCGGAGAACGCCTGTCATGACAGACGACCCCTTCGCCCGATGGCACCTTACCCCGGTCATCAACGTTTCCGGGACGATGACGCGCATCGGCGCATCGAGGGTTCCCCAGGACGTGCGGGCGTGCGTCGACCGGATCCTCGCATCCTTCGTCGACATGGATGAACTGCAGTCGCGCGCAGGCTCCGTCATCGCACGCGTGACCGGGGCCGAAGCGGGATGTGTCGCCTCATGTTCCGCGTCCGCCATGACGCAAACGGTTGCCGCATGCCTCACAGGCGCGGAGCTTGCAAGGATCGAGGCGCTGCCTTGTGTGGCCGGCGAGCGGCGTGTCCTGCTGCCCATGGGACACATGGTGAACTATGGCGCGCCGATCGATCAGGCGATCCGCCTTGCCGGCGCCGAGGTCGTACCCGTAGGCACCGCAGCCGCCTGCGAAACCTGGCACCTCGCCGACGCACTGGCCGCGGGTGCGGCGGCGGCCATGTACGTCGTCTCGCACCACACCGTGCGCGAAAACGAGCTTCCCATGGATGTCTTCATCAACCTCTGCCGCGAGCAAGGCGTACCGGTGATTGTCGACATGGCCTCGGAGTACGACCTGGCCGGACCCATCGAACTCGGTGCATCCGCCGTGATCCATTCCGGCCACAAGTTCCTGTCGGGAGTCACCAGCGCCATCGTGGCCGGAAGCTCCGATCTCATACGTGCCACCTATCTTCAGCACCGCGGAATCGGGCGGACGATGAAGGCGGGCAAGGAGAGCGTGGTCGGCGCCATGGCAGCGCTCGAGTTGTGGGAGAAACGCGATCATGAAGCCGTCCGGAAGACCGAGGAGGCGCGCGTGGCCCTCTGGATGCGCGAACTCGCGGACATGCCCGGCGTCGCCATTGCCAGCCATGCTGACTGGACCGGCAACCCGATCACGCGGGTCCGCATCACCGTCACCCCCCGGAAGGCGGGTTTCCATGCCTGGGAACTGGCCGCCCGGCTTACCGGGCGGACACCCAGCATCGTGGTGCGCGACGATCTCGTCGAGCGGCAGGAACTCTACCTCGACCCCTGCAATCTGACCGACGCGGAAGCTGCTCTGGTGGCCGCCGCAATCCGGCAGGAAGCCGACCGCTTCCGGGCAGAGGGCGATGGCTGCCGCCAAGGCTGGAGCGATGTCAAGCGTGGCCGCGAGGCGGCGATCCTGGGCTGGTCGGGGAATCGTGATGCCGACCCTTGACACGGACAGACCTCTGAACGGCACCGACGATCGGGGCGGCTGTTCGTCCTTCTTTGGCGAAGACGCCGCGGCACCCTCTGACCTCCGGCACGGGAGATGACCAGCTTGCCTCACGATCATGCCCGGGATCTTGCCTACGGCTTTCCGACCGTGTTCGGCCGCGGTTTGCTGGACGAGTTCCGCCACTTCGTCAATCCGCCGTTCCTCGTGGTCACGATGGACGATCTCTGGCCGCTCTTCTCGCGTCACTTTTCCGGTGCCGACTGCAGACCCTACTTCTGCGGGTCGATCGAGCAGGCCGACCTCGATCGGCAGGCCGCGAGCCTCGGCGAGGTGCGCGCAATCGTTGGACTCGGCGGGGGCCAGGCGCTGGATGTCGCGAAGTACTTCTCGTGGCGCCTGAACCTGCCGCTCTTCCAGGCGCCGACGGCCCTGTCGGTCAATGCCGTCTACGGCCAGCGTTCGGGCGTCCGGATCCAGGGGCGGGTCGCCTATCGCGGTTGGGCCGTGCCGCAGGCCATCTACATTGACTACGATGTTCTTGCCGGTTGTCCACCGGCGCTGAACTGGTCGGGAATCGGCGACATCCTCTGCTTTCACACCGGTGTTCTGGATTGGCGCTATGCCGAGAGGGAAGGGAAGATCGAGGAAAAGTGGCGGTTCGACGAGAATTTGGCCAGGCAGTCGCTGGTGAAGGTCAGAACGGTCGTCGGGAACGTCGACAACATCCGCGCCATGAACGACCGCGGTATCGACGCACTGGCCGACGGCCTGAAATGGGGCACGAGTTATCACGGGTCGGGATGGTGCCCCCGCCACATCGAGGGGACCGACCATTTCCTCTTCTACACACTGGAACAACTGACGGGGAAGAAGTTCCTCCACGGTCAGCCCGTGTGCCTCGGCGTCATTGTCGGCTCGATGCTGCACGATGTCGGAGCCGAGGAGATGCTCGATACCATCGCGGGCATCGGCCTCGACATCCGCCCGGAGGCGATGGGCTTGACGTGGGACCAGCTCGAGGAAGGCCTGATGACGATGCGATCCTATGTCAACCACGTTGGACTCTGGCATTCCATAGCCCACGATGCCGTCCTGACGGCCGGTTTTGTCTCTGATCTGAAGGACCGCCTGGCACGCGCCTACGCGCATCGTGACCGGTGACGGCACCGGTCAATTCCGGGGTGCCGCGCAAGGCAAGCGGACTCATGGTTTGGGGGAGTTTTCCCTTCCGAGCCAGGCCGGATCGAATTCCGGTTCCGGCATTCCCCTGGACGGGCCACGCAGTACGAACGCATCGCCGTGCGGCGATCTCGGACCGTCGTCATCGTCCCGGGCCGCGCTGGTCGCAAGAAGCAGCGAGCCGTCCTCGCCGCCGAAGGCGCAGGACGTGACGTTGCCGGCCGGAAGCTCGATCGTCTCCACCATGGTCCCCGTGGGATCGTGAACGCTGATGCAACTTCCCTGCCAATGTGCGCTGTAGAGGCGACCGTCGCGGTCAGTGGTCATGCCGTCCGGCATGCCCGTGTCGGGCGGAACTGTTGCAAACAGGTCACGGTCGACCACACGTCCCGCGGAATCGAGGGTGTAGCGCAGAATCCGGCCACTCACTGTGTCGGCGAAATACGCAGTCCTGCCATCGGGAGAGAATGCCGGGCCGTTCGCGACAACAAAGCCCTGATCGACACGTTCGGCGCCGGCGGCGCTCACGCGGTGAAGTGAACCGATCGGATCGACTTCCCCGACATCCGACGTGCCGATCCAGAATGCCCCGTCAGGAGCGACCTTTCCGTCATTGAAGCAGGTGCCAGCGGCGGGGCGGAGCGGCGCCGGCAGTGGAGTTGTGGCGCCGCTTGCGGGATCGAGGCGCAGGAATTGCGTCGCCGTCACAAGCAGAACGAACCCGTCGTTCAGGCGCGCAAGGCACGCGAGGTTCTCGGCGTACCCGCTTGCGATCACCCGGTCGTTTCCATCTTGCGGATCGAAGCGGTGAACCTCGCGTCCGTGAAGATCGAGCCACAGGAACGCGCCGGAAGCCGGCAACCACAGCGGCGCCTCTCCCAGATAGGCCGCGGCGGCGATGTGGCGGACGATCCCGAACGGCATTGTCAACAGCCTTCTGCGTGGCTCCAAATGCGCTTTACGCATCGCATACAGTCTTATAGCATGACAGTATGCGAGATAGCGACCATGGGCTGACTCCGATCACGCCGATCCGCAGACGTCTTGTCACCGACGAGGTCATCGATCGGCTTATCCTCGCGATCGCCATTGGCGCGTTTCCACCCGGGCACCGTCTCGTCGAGGAGAATCTCGCCGCCGAGTTCGGCGTGAGCCGCGTTCCGATCCGTGAGGCCATGCGCGAGCTCTGGTTGCAGGGAATTCTGAGTTCCTCTCCGGGTCGCGGCTGGAGGGTCGCCGCCTTCGATGATCGCCAGATCCGGGAGGTATGCAGCGTGCGCATCCTGCTTGAGGCGTTGCTACTTGCCGAGACAATGCCCCGGTTGCGCTCCGATCCCTCCCGATTTGCGGAGATCGACAGAGCCCTGGACGCGATGCGCAAGGGCGCCGCGGACGGACATGTCGAGCAGGTCCAGCGCGCCGATGTCGAGTTTCACCGGGCCGCCCTATCGGTGGCCGGACATTCGCTGGGCCTTGGCATCTGGGAAGGCATCTCTCGCCAGGTTCTCATCATCTTCGGACTCGAGATCCGCAGCCATCCGGACCTCGACGCCGTCGTCGTGCAGCACGAGCAGCTTCGCCGTTTTCTGGCCGTGGGCGATCCCGCGGATCTGACGTCGGTGCTGCGCGAGCACATTGCCGGTTGGTGGTCGTCTTCGGACGATCAGCCGGAGCACCACAACGAAACAGATAACTGGGAGATCAAAAATGTTTCGATCGCTTGAATGGAAACTGGCGGCGGCGCTCGTCCTGGCCGCGGGCACGCAGGCTTCGGCACAGGAAGTCCGGCTCTTCAGCTTTGAAGGCTATTCCGAACCGGAGTGGGTGGAACCCTTCACCGAGGCAACAGGTTGCGAGGTGAGCGTGGCCTACACCGGATCGGTGGACGAAATGTTCGCCAAGATGGTGGGAAGCGATGGCGCCGACTACGACCTGGTCTCAATCGATACCTCGATCGTCGAGCGCTATCTCGACCAGGGCCTGATCATTCCTTTCGACATGTCGCAGATACCCAACACCTCGAACCTGCTTCCCGCGTTCAGCTCGGTGGCGGAAGTCATGAGCGGCGGCGAAACATACGGAGTTCCGATCGCCTGGGGTTCGCTTGGCCTCATCTATGACAAGGAAGCGTTTCCGGACGGGGTGAGTTCCTGGGAAGCCCTGTGGAGTCCTGAGAACGCGGGACACGTGCTCGCGCTCGATGACGCCAACAACAACGTGACCAATGCGGCAATCGTTCTCGGACTCGAGGACCCGTTCAACCTCAGCGATGCCGACTTCGATGCCGTCAAGATGAAGCTGATCGAGCAGAAGCAGTACCTCATCAGCTACTACGCCGGATTCGAGGAAGGCGTGAACATGTGGGATTCGAGCGAGGCGACGCTGATGTTCTCGATGGGCGAGTTCCAGACCGTCGCACTCGCCAATCGCGGCTACGACGTGGTGTACTCGATCCCGGATGAGGGCGGCATCGGCTGGCTCGACACGTGGGCCCTCTCCAAGGGAGTGAAGGACTCCGAGTGCGCGCATCAGTGGGTCAATCACTACCTCAACGGCGAGACGGGCCCGGCCATGACCGCGAAGAACGGATACGGAAACACGACGAACGAAAGTCCCGGACTCGACTACGCCGACAAGTTGGTGTGGCTCCGGCCGGTTGAGGATTTCGACCGCCGGGTGAGTGTCTGGAACGAGGTCAAGGCCGCGCAGTAACAGTGACAGAGGGGTTGACGGGCATGCTGTGAGGGATGCCCGTCGCCTGTCATGGTGTCCAGGCCGGTTGATCCGGGTTTGGCCTCAACCGGGTTCGCACCAGCACAGCGTACCCACGGTTCTCACGAAAGCCGGCATCCCGGTTGCCGTTCGGGTGACCTGCGTGTCGGCAAGGGGGAGCGCGGCAAGTGAAGATCACCGACATCGCGTGTCACGTTCTGGTCGCCGACGACGTCGACCCGGGTCTGACGTCCTCGGCCCAGGACAGCCTGCTTGTCGTCGTTACCACTGACGAGGGCCTCGAGGGTTACGGCGAAAGCGATCTCAACCCGTGGATCGGACGTGCCTGCATTGAAGCTTCCGGCACGCACACCATGGGTCTCGGCATGGCGGAATTGCTGAAGGGCAGGGACCCTCGCGACGTCGAGGCGCTCTGGGATCACGTCTACACGATGACGGCGATGAACGGACGCCGTGGAGCGGTGATCCACGCCCTCGGCGCTGTCGAGATGGCACTCCGGGATCTTGCCGGAAAGATCGCGGGTGAGCCGTTGTGGAAGCTACTCGGTGAACCTCGCCCGACCCCGCTTGTTCCCTATGCATCCCTGCAGCCGGCCGGCAGCTGTTTCGAGGCCTACCGTGATGCGCTCTGCAAGTCGGCCGAGAATGCGAAGAAGCTCGGCTTCAAGGCCGTCAAGGCCGAGTGCACCATGGCCGGTCCCTACGCTCACGACGGCATGAACGAGAGCTACGATCGCCATACGGAGGTTGTGGCGGCGGTGCGCCGGACACTTGGACCAGACATGACGCTGATGGTGGACGTGCAGTACCTGTGGCGCGATGCCGAGACGGCATGGTCGGTCCTGCGTGACTGGGAAGAATTCGACCTCTACTTTGTCGAGACGCCGATCTGGCCTGACTTCCTCGACGAACACGCCAGGCTGGCGGCCCGGGCGCCCTTCCGGATCGCCTCGGGGGAATGGCTGTCGACCCGCTGGGAGTTCGAGGATCTGATCGAGCGCGGCCGGATCGGTGTCGTCCAGCCGGACGTCGGGCGCGTGGGCGGCGTGGGAGAGGCGCGTGCGGTATGCGCGATGGCGGCAGAAAGGAACCTTCCGGTAGTCCCGCACTGCTGGAAGACGGGTGTGTCGCTGTCCGCCACCGCCCATCTCGCCTTTGCAACCCCCGGGATCGCATTCATCGAATATCTTCCCCCGCAGCTGTGCATCGAGAAGCTCCGTCGTGAACTCGCGGTGGAGGATCTCGTTCTGGAGAACGGCGAAATCCTTCGTCCCACACGGCCGGGACTCGGGGTGGAGGTCAACTGGGACGCCGTGCGCGCCTATGGTCGTCCCTGACGCCGACAGCAGGTACGAGATGGCAGGCGACAGGACGCCGCTTCTGCGAATCCGCGGACTGGGTGTCCGCTTTCAGGACTTCGAGGCCATTCGTCCTCTCGACCTTGACGTCCTGAACGGTGAGTTCCTGACCGTGCTCGGCCCCTCGGGGTCGGGGAAGACCACGCTGCTGCGCACGATTGCCGGATTTCAGCAGCCCACGTCCGGACGCATCGAGTTCGACGGGCGCGACATCGCCGACCTGCCGATCAACCGCCGTCCCTTCAACACCGTTTTCCAGGACTATGCGCTCTTCCCCCACATGACAGTGCAGGAAAACGTCGCGTTCGGCCTGCGGGTGCGAGGTGTTGCCCGGGCGACGCGCGATGCGCGGGTCAGGGACGCACTCGGTATTGTCGAACTCGATGATCTCGGCAATCGCTATCCGGCACAACTGAGTGGCGGACAGCAGCAGAGAACCGCGCTCGCACGCGCCATGATCTGCGAACCGCGTCTCATCCTGCTCGACGAGCCGCTCGCCGCCCTCGATGCGACATTGCGGCGCCAGATGCAGAAATTCCTGAAAGTCGTGCAGCGGCGCAGCGGCATCACCTTCGTCTTCGTCACTCACGATCAGTCCGAAGCCATCACAGTGTCTGATCGCATCTGCGTGATGCGGTCCGGACGCATCGAGCAGATCGGCACGCCCAGAGATCTCTACTATCGGCCGGGCAGCCGCTTCGTTGCCGCGTTTTTCGGGGCGAGCAACATTCTCGAGCCGTGCCGCATCGAAAGCGCCGGGGAGGCCACGACAACGGTCTCGACCCCCTTCGGCACGATGAGAGTCGATGGTCCTCCACCACGGGCACGGGAAGGGCTCGTGCTGGCGGTGCGCCCGGAAGCTCTCGTTCCGGCCGCCGACGATACTTGCAACCGGATCGAGTGCGAGGTGGTCTCGGTTTCGTTCGTCGGCTCGGAAACAATCACCGAACTGAAGCACCCTCGGGCGCGTCATGTCCTGACGATGAAGACACGCAGCAATCCCACGGCTCGACATCCCGTTGTCGGTTCCCGCCTCGAAGTCGGTTTCGATGCCGCCGCGTGCGCGCTGGTCAAGGGGGCACAGGAGTGACACGAGAGCGCATGACCGGGTATGTGCCGGGCGCAACCGTGCTCTGGGCCATCTGCATCCTCTTCATCCTGGTCCCGCTTGCGAGTTTCCTCGCCTACGGCTTTCTGCCGGTGGTGGACAACGCCGTGGTCTATGAGCCGACGCTCGACAATTTCGTCAACATTGTCTCCAACGCCTCCTATCGGACCACTTTCCTGCGCACGATGCAGCTGGCTCTCGAGGTTTCGGTCTTCAACTTTGTGCTCGGCTACGCGACGGCGTACTTCATCTGGCGACGCCCGCCTGCCTGGCGGAACGCCCTTGTCATCGCTCTCGCAATCCCGCTTCTGATGAGCTACATCATCAAGATCTATGCGATGCGCGGCGTGCTCGGAACCAACGGTCTTCTGAACAGCGCATTGCTTGCGCTCGGCCTGGTCGACGAGCCGGTGAGCGCCTTGCTCTTCAACCTTACAGCCGTGCGGATCACGCTCAGCGTCGTTCTCCTGCCCTTCATGGTGTTGCCGATCTGCGTGGCGCTGGAGCGCATCGCTCCCCAGGTCCTGCAGGCCGCGGCCGATCTTGGCGCCAGTGAGATCCAGACATTCCGCTGGGTCATCATGCCGCTCAGCCTTCCGGGCGCCATCGTGGGGGCGATGTTCACCTTTGTTCTCGCCAGCGGCGACTTCCTGGCGCCGGAACTCGTGGGCGGGATCGAAGGGTTCACATACGGAAGGCTGGTGTTCAGCCAGTTCGGGCTGGCCTTCAACTGGCCGCTGGGGGCCGCACTGTCGGTCCTCTTGCTGGTGGTCGCGCTGGCGGTGATTTCCGTCGCGCGCCGTCTCTCGAACCCGCGCTGGCAATCATGATGCGCAATCGGTTCATTGACGTCCCCCTCGCTGCGGTCGCGGTGCTGGTTTACGTGTCGCTCTATCTGCCGATCCTGCTCGTCTTCCTTCTTTCCTTCTTCTCGATGAGGCGCGGCAAGGTGAACTGGGATTCCTTTTCCCTGTCGTGGTACGCGAAGCTCTTCGAGAACGACGCACTTGGCGGGGCCCTGTGGAACTCGCTCCTTGTCGGAAGCCTCGCGGTGATGGCGGCCGCCTGCTTCGCGACGTCCGCGGCGATCCTCGTCAGGTCCCGGCCCGACAGGCATTCGGCGCGATTGCTCGAATACGTGATTTTCCTGCCCTTCCTGCTGCCACCCATCATCACGGGCCTCTCGCTGCTCATCTATTTCCGGGAAGCGGGCGTTGGCCGTGGCATTTTCACGATCACGGTCGGCCACACCCTCTTCGTTTCGGCTATCATTTATCGCATCGTGCTGACACGCCTGAACGCCCTCAGCCGAAACCTCGTGGAGGCTGCCCTGGACCTGGGTGCCACCCGCTTGCAGACCTTTCGCTTCATCATACTGCCGAACCTGCGCATGCCGCTCCTGACCGGCGGGCTGCTCGCCTTTGCCCTGTCCTTCGACGAGACGATGATCACCCTGTTTGTCAGTGGAACGGACGCCACCTTGCCGGTGCGTCTCTATGCGATGATGCGGGTCGGCTTCACCCCGACGATCAACGCCTTGGTCACTCTCATACTCGGGTTTTCGATTCTCCTGACCGTCGCGGTGGCCCTGGCGTGGCGTCGGAACGCCGGACCCGCAGGGACGACTTCTCGTGAAAGGAGAACGTGACATGAAACGCTTCGAGGATGAGGTGGCGCTCGTCACCGGCGCCGCGCGGGGCATCGGTCTTGCGATTGCAACACGTCTGCTGGCGGAGGGCGGACATGTCATCCTCGCCGACATCGATGGTGACGAGGCGCAACGGGCCGTCGATCGGTTGCCGGCCGACGATGTGGCCCGAGCGACCTCCGTCACCCTGGACATCACCGATCAGGCCGCCTGCCAGCGTACCATCGACGGCATCAGCGAGGAGCACGGGCATCTCGACGTGCTCGTCAACAATGCCGCGATCCTCGATATCAGCCCGATCGGGGACCTGACGATCGAGCATTTCCGCAAGGTGACGCGAACCAATCTCGACGGTGCGCTGGTCTGCACGCTTGCCGCCCTGCCTCTGATGGAGCGAAGCGGCGGACGCATTCTGATGACGGCGAGCATCATGGGCCTATTCGGCTCCCCGGACTCACTTCCCTACAGCAGCGCCAAGGGAGGAATCGTGAACATGGTCCGTGCGCTTGCATGCGATCTGGCACCACGGGGGATGACCGTGAATGCCATCGCCCCGGGTTTCATCGACACCCGCATGGCCCGTCTCCCCGACGGCAGCCACGAACACGATACCGAGTACTTCAAGACGGTGTATCTGGAGTACCGCAAGATCCCGCTCGGCCGGACCGGCTGTCCGGAAGACCTCGCCGGGCCGGCGGCCTTTCTCGTCTCGTCCGACGCCGCCTACATCACCGGCCAGGTCCTCGTGGTGGATGGCGGCGTCACCGCCACCTTCTGACACCGGCGCAATGCAAGGACGGCCCTGCTGCGCAAGGTGACGTCGATCACCCGACCGGGGCAGCCTGATTTCCTGGCACGTTCGTTCGCGATCTAGGCGAAGGCCCCGCCCACAACGGAGTTCTACCGAATTCAGGCCGCTGGCGGCATGTTTTCGCAGGGGGAGGAAGATGACAAAGCGTTCGCGAATGGCAGCATCGGTGGCTTCCCGAATGTCAGCCGGACAATGCGAGGCGAGAAGCGTGTCCTTGCGTCCGATTGCCTTCGACACGAGATCGCGACAGTCGTTCTCCAGCCATTCCTTCGGGCTTGATCGGTCGCCGACCGGTCATAACGACTGTGCCGCGGCGGGTTTCCTCTGCTGGCGAAACGTCCTCGTCATGGCTCTCGCGATCTCGGTTCCGATGAGCTACATCGGCAGGACACAATCGATGCGCGGCGTGTCTGGACCGGGGGTCTGCTGAACCGCGTGCTGTTATGCACCGCGGCAGGGTCCGTTCTCCAGCCCTGGCGAGAACACCGCCATCTTGGGGCGGGAGGACAACCTCTCAGGAAGGGGGAATGTGACATGAAGCGCTTCGAGGATGAGGTGGCGCTCGTCACTGGCGCGGCGCGAGGCATCGGCCTTGCCATTGCGGCACGCCTGCTGACAGAGGGCGCATACGTCTTCCTCGCCGACATTGATGGTGACGAGGCGGAACGGGCTATTGACCGGTTGCCGGCCAACGATGTGACCCGCGCGAGCGCCGTCACTCTGGACATCACCGATCCGATCGCCTGCCAGCGTACCATCGACGGCATCAGTGAGGAGCACGGGCGTCTTGACGTGCTCGTCAACAATGCCGCGATCCTCGACATCAGCCCGATCGGGGGGCTGACGATCGACCGTTTTCGCGAGGTCATGCGAGTCAATTTCGACGGCGCGCTGGTGTGCTCGCTCGCCGCCCTGCCGCTCATGGAGCGAGGCGGAGGACGCATTCTGATGACGGCGAGCATCATGGGCCTGTCCGGCTCCCCTGATTCCCTTCCCTACAGCAGCGCCAAGGGAGGACTCGTGAACATGGTTCGTGCACTTGCCTGCGATCTGGCGCCCCGGGGGATCACAGTGAACGCCATCGCCCCGGGCTTCATCGATACTCGCATGGCCCTCCGCTCCGACGGCGGCAACGCGCACGATACCGAGTACTTCAAGGTGGTGTATCTGGAACACCGCAAGATCCCGCTCGGCCGGGCTGGCTGTCCGGAAGACCTCGCCGGACCGGCGGCCTTTCTCGTCTCGAGCGACGCCGCCTACATCACCGGCCAGATTCTCGTGGTGGATGGCGGCGTCTCCGCCACTTTCTGACACCGGCGCAATGCAAGGGCGGCCCTGCCGCGAAAGAAGACGCTGATCACGAGACCAGGCAACCGGACTTCCAGCCACGATCGGTCACGATCAAGGCAGAGGTCCTGCTCACAACGGAAATCTGCCGAATTCAGGCCGCAGGCAGCATGTTCTCGCGCGGAAGGAAGATGTCGTAGCGTTCGCGGATGGCGGCGTCGGTCGCTTCCGGAATGTGGGCCGGATAGTACGAGGAGAGCAGCGTGTCCTTGCGTCCGATCGCCTTCGACACGAGGTCGGGACGGTCGTTCTCCAGCCATTCCTTCGGGCTCGATCGGTCGCCGACCGTCGGGTAGACATACTCGGTCTGCATCAGCCTCAGGGTCTGGTCGGCGCCCAGATAGTGGCCGGGGCCGCCGAGGCATACCTCCTTCATCGTGTCGAGCGCCATGGTCTCGTCATTGACCTCGATGCCGCGCACGCAGCGCATGCAGGCGCCGATGACGTCGTTGTCGACGAAGAGGGCCTCGAGGCAGTGCGACAGCAGGGACGAATGCATGCCGACGCTCTCGTAGACGAGGTTGAGCCCGGAGAGTCCGGCCATGACATTGGCAAGGCCCCGTTCGTAACCGGCCTGCATGTCCATCTCCTTGGAATCGGACATCGCGCAGGCCGATCCTCCCGGGAGATCGTAGTAGCGCGCCATCTGTCCGCAGGCAGCGGTGAGCAAACCCTGTTCCGGTGAACCGCCGGACATGGCGCCGGTGCGCAGATCGGAGACAAAGGGCCAGGTGCCGAAGATGGCCGGATGGCCGGGGGAGAGCGCGTTGACGTAGACGAGGCCGGCCAGGCACTCGGCCACCGCCTGCACGACCGCGCCGGCAAGGGGTGCGGGCGCGGTGGCGCCGGCCTGGCCCGCCGAGAGCAGCAGGATCGGCATGCCGCCCCGGATCACTGTTTCCATCACCAGGCAGCTCTCGGTGGCGAACTTCATCGGCGGCACGACGAAGCAGTTCGAGTTCGAAACAAAGGGACGCTGCCGCCAGGTTTCCTCGGATCCGGCGACCATGTGGAGCATGTCGAGTCCCTCGGCGGCGTGGTCAGCCGCAGTGAAGGCCGTGCCGATATGCTTGGTGGTGCCCGAGATGCAGGCGTAGAGCGTGTTGAGGTCCATGTCGCGCGGATCGACCGTGTCGCGCGGCGTCAGGGTGCGCTGGAAGAAATGGATGTTGTCGAGAGAATCGACGATGCGTGCCGAATCATAGAGGTCCTGAACGGTCGGTTCGCGGTTCTCACGTGTCGCCGGGTCGTAGACGAAGACGGCGGCGCCGGCGGTGCCGAAGTGCACGCGGTACCCTCCCGGACGTATGTCGTGGAGCGGATCCTGGCCATGAAGCGTGAAGTCGCGCGCCGCGATGGCGACCATGTCCTCGACAAGGGCTCGCGGGAAACGAATGCGGCCATCGTCGCCGGCGATGGCGCCGGCGCCCGTGAGAATCTCGACGCCGCTCGGAGGAGCTTCGATCAGGCCGACCTCCTCGAGGGCGGCAAGGGCCGTGTTGTTGATCTTCTCCATGTCGGCGTCGCTGAGCGGCCTGTAGGTCCCGCCCTCGAGACCGGGTCTCACCGGCCTCATGTTGTCGGGCAAGGGCGCGGCACGCGCCGCCTTGCGGGCGGCACGTCCTCCGCCGCGGCGGCTGCGCCGGGGAGAGGTGTCGGCAGATTCGCGGTCGGTCATGGCCTTTTTCCTACATGCGCACACGCTCGGACTTGGGATCGTACATGGGTCTCAGCGAGGCGCGGGCGGCGGTTCTCGTCCCGGCGACCTCGATTTCGAAGGAAGACGCAAGGAGACCGTCGGTCGATTCGCCTGATTCAAGGGGAACGTAGCCCATGCCGATGGCGCCGCCGAGATGGTGACCGTAGTTGCCGGATGTCAGGTAGCTGACGATGCGGCCGTCCCGCACGATCGGCTCGTTGTGGTAGAGCAGGGGTTCCGGGTCCTCGAGCATGAACTGCACCATGCGCCGTTCCAGGCCCTCGTCCTTCTTCCTGAGGACGGCGTCCCGGCCGATGAAGTCGGGCTTCTGCACACGTACGGCAAACCCCAGGCCCGCCTCGAGCACGTGATCCTCGTCCGTGATGTCGTGGCCGAAATGCCGGAAGGCTTTCTCGATGCGGCAGCTGTCGAGGACATGGAGGCCGGCGAGACGCAGATCGAAGGGCCGGCCCGCTTCCTCCAGCGTCTCGAAGACATGGGCCGCCATCTCGGTGCTGACGTAGAGTTCCCATCCGAGTTCGCCGACGTAGCTGACCCGGTGGGCGCGGCAGATGGCGTAACCGATCTCGATTTCCCGCATGGTTCCGAAGGGGTGGTGATCGTTTGAAAGGTCTGCCGGAGAGCAGGCGTTGAGCACGTCGCGCGATCGCGGGCCCATGAGACACAGCACCGCTTCTGCGGCCGTGACGTCGGTGTAGACGACGTGTGCGTCGTCCGGCGTGTGACGCTTCAGCCAAGCGAGGTCCCGCATCAGGGTCGCCCCGGGGGTGACGATGAGAAAGGCCGTCTCGGAGAGCCTTGTGACGGTGCAGTCGCACTCGATCCCGCCGCGGTGGTTGAGGAACTGGGTGTAGACGAGACGTCCCGTCTCGACGTCGATCTCGTTGGCGCAGATGCGGTTCAGTACCGCCGCGGCGTCCGCGCCCTCGGCCCGGATCTTGCCGAACGACGTCATGTCGAAGAGACCGACGCCCGTTCTCACTGCAAGATGCTCGTCGTGCGCGCAGCCGAACCAGTTCTGCCGCTTCCACGTGTAGCGGTACTCGGGCTCCATGCCGTCGCGGGCGAACCAGTTGGCGCGTTCCCAGCCGGCCACGACACCGAAGCAGGCCCCGCGGGTCTTCAGGTGATCGTGGATCGGCGACCGGCGCACGCCGCGGGCGGTCTGCGGTTGGCGGTAGGGAAAGTGGTCGGCATAGAGCAGGCCGAGCGATTCGCTCACCCTGTCCCTGAGATAGGTCCGGTTTCGCTGGAAAGGCTGGACGCGGCGGATGTCGACATCCCACAAATCGAAAGGCGGCTCGCCGTCCTCGATCCACTGTGCCAGCGCCATGCCCGCGCCGCCTGACGACACAATGCCGATGGAGTTGTAGCCGCAGGCGACGAAGTAGCCCCTCAGCTCCGGCGCTTCGCCCAGGTAGTAGCTGTTGTCCGGCGTGAAACTCTCCGGTCCGTTGAAGAACGTGTGGATGCCGGCCTCGGCCAGCATCGGCATGCGGTTGATCGCCTTTTCGAGAACCGGTTCAAAATGGGCGATATCCTCGGGCAGCTGGTCGAAACAGAAATCCTCCGGGATTCCATCCATGCCCCAGGGCTTGGCGTCCGGCTCGAAGGCGCCGAGCATCATCTTGCCCGCGTCCTCCTTGTAGTAGGCCCATTCGTCGGGCACCCGGAGAACCGGCAGCCGGCCGAGTCCTTCCACCGGCTCGGTAACGATGTAGAAGTGCTCGCAGGCATGAAGCGGGATGTTCACTCCCGAGAGGGCGCCGAGGTCGCGCGCCCACATGCCGGCGCAGTTCACCACGACATCGCTGGCGATGGTTCCCCTGGCGCCGTCGGATTCCCATGAGACCCCGGTCACCCGTCCGTCTGCCCGGTGCACATCCGTGACCTTGACGCCTTCGGCAATCTTCACGCCACGCTGACGGGCGCCCGCGGCCAGGGCGAGGGCGATGTTGGCAGGGTCGCACTGACCGTCATGGGGGAGGTGGACGGCGCCCACGACATCCTTGACGTTGAGCCACGGATAGAGATCACCTGCTTCGCCGGGCGAGATCTCGTTGACCTCGATGCCGAAGGCACGGGCCAGCGAGGCCGTGCGGGTGATCTCCTCGAGCCGCTCGCTGGTGAGAGCCACGGTGATGGAGCCGTTCTGGCGCATGCCGGTGGCGACACCGGTCTCCTCCTCGAGCCTGACGTAGAGGTCCGCCGAGTACTTCGCCAGCCGTGTCATGTTCTGTCCCGACCGCAACTGTCCGACCAGGCCGGCAGCATGCCACGTGGTGCCTGAAGTCAGCTGCTGTCTTTCGAGGAGAACAACGTCCTGCCAGCCGAGTTTGGCGAGATGATAGGCGACTGACGAACCCGACACGCCTCCACCGACGATGACGGCGCGGGCCTTGCTTGGAAGATCCGTCATGGTCCTTGGTCCTTCAGTGAGAGATTTTCGGGGTCGAAGAGCGGCTGGTCGGGCTGCACGGTGGCCGGATAGCGGCGGCCGTACATCTCGATTTCCAGGCGGGTGCCGGGCTCAGAGCAATCGTGTCTCACCATGCCGAGCGCGATGGATTTGCCGATCCGGTGTCCCCAGCCGCCGGAGGTGGTTTCTCCGACCATGGCGTCGTCCTTCCAGATGGTGGACATGTAGGGAGCATCATAGGCACCCGCCTCGACGGTCATGATGGCGAAGCGTTTCGCGACTCCCTGCTGGCGCTGGTTTTCCAGCGCGGGCTTGCCCCTGAAGGAGTCCTTGTCCCACTTGACGAAGCGTTCGAGGCCGCCCTCGAGAATGGTGTAGTCCGTCGACAGGTCCGCCTTCCAGGCACGGTAGCCTTTCTCCAGGCGCAGGCTGTTGAGAGCGAACATGCCGAAGGGCCTGAGATCGTGGCGCTGACCGGCTTCGAGCAGCGCATCGTAGACGGCGGGTGTGTCGGCAGCCTCGCTGTGGATCTCCCAGCCAAGCGCGCCGGCATAGGACACTCGGATCAGCAGCACGGTTGCGCCGGCGATCGTCGTCTCCTGCCAGGTGAGCCACGGAAGGGTGAGATCGGCATCGCAGAGGTCACCGATGAGGGCGCGGGCATGGGGCCCGGAGACGATCTGGCAGCACCGCCTTCCTGTCTGGTTCTCCAGGGTCAGGCAAGATCGTGCCGGCAGGTGTTTCACCAGCCAGTCGCGGTCGTGCCACTGCGCGGCGCCCGCACTGATGAGGTACATCTCGTTTTCGTCGAGACGGATGATCGAGAGTTCGGTGATGATCCTTCCGGCATCGTCGGCGAAATAGCCCAATCCCAGACGGCCGACCCGCGGCACGCCGCCCGTGATCATCTCCCGCAGCCAGTCCCGCGCCCCGTCGCCTTTCAGGTGAAACCAGGAGAAGCCCGCAAGATCGAGAACGCCCACGGCATCGCGCACGGCGAGGCATTCCTCGCGAATCCGCGGAAACCAGGGACCATCGCGCTCCCAGGTCTGCGTCGCCTCCTCGGAGGTGTCGTCTCCAGGACGGGCAAACCAGTTGGCGCGTTCCCATCCGCCATAGGCGCCCATCTGCCCCCCCATGGCCCGGATCCTGTCGTGGACCGGCGACACGCGCTTGTCGCGTCCGGCGGGCCAGGCGTGATGCGGGAAGTGCATGGCATACTCGTGGCCGTAGACCTCGATGCCCTTGGCGATGGCGTGATCCCGGTCGGCGTAGTCGGTGAATCGGCGTGGATCGCAGGACCACATGTCCCACTCGGTGGCGCCCTCGGTCACCCATTCGGCAAGCACCTTGCCGGCGCCCCCCGCCTGGGCAATGCCGAAGGTGAAGACGCAGGCCTCGAAGGCGTCCGGCACGCCCGGCATGGGACCGATCAGGGGATTGCCGTCCGGCGCATAGGGGATTGGTCCGTTGATGGTCCGGCTGACGCCGCCCTCGGCGAGCAACGGCACCCTCGCCATGGCGTCCTCGATGTACCACGCGAGACGTTCGAGATCCTCGGGGTAGAGCATGAAGGAGAAATCCTCCGGCATGGGATCGTCGTCGCTGATCCAGTGGGCACGGCAGTTTCTCTCGTAGGGGCCGAGATTGAGGCCGGACTTCTCCTGGCGCAGGTAGTAGCTGCTGTCGACATCCCGCAGCAGGGGAAGCTTGCGTCCGGTCCTTTCCGTGTAGGCCTTCAGTTCGGGGATGTCCCCGGTGATCATGTACTGGTGCGCCATGGCGACGACCGGCACCTCGCGGCCGAACATGGCGCCGACCTCTCCGGCACGATAACCGGCGGCATTCACCACGTACTGGCAGCGGATGTCGCCACCGGTCGTTTCCACCACCCATTCGCTGTCGCGCCGCACCCCGGTGACCGGGCAGAACCGCACGACGCTGGCGCCGAGGTCGCGCGCGCCCTTGGCCAGGGCCTGGGTCAGCTGGGCCGGATCGATGTCGCCGTCGTAGGGATCATAGAGGCCGCCGGCGAGATCGTGGGTCTCGAGATAGGGATAGAGTTCCTTCAGCTCGTCCGTCGTGCAGGTCCTGACATCCATGCCCTGGTAGCGGCCCATGCCGACCACCCTCTCGAACTCCAGCATGCGGTTGTCGGAATGCGCCAGGCGGATCGATCCGGTCACATGATAGTTCATCGGATAATCGACCGCCTCGGCGAGACCTCGGTAGAGTTCGGCCGAGTAGCGCTGCATGTTCATGACCGACCAGCTGGCCGAGAAGGTCGGCACGTTGCCGGCGGCATGCCAGGTCGAGCCGGCGGTCAGTTCGTTCTTCTCGAGCAGCACGCAGTCGGTCCAGCCGGCGCGTGCCAGGTGATAGAGGCACGAGGCTCCCACGGCGCCGCCGCCGATGATCACCACCCGTGCGGTTCCCGGTAAGTCCGCCATCGCCACTCCATCATCACCGGCGCCGGCCCGCAGTCTATCGACGGAAGGTATCCACCGACAAGCGCCTCCGCAGGTCGATTTTTCCAGCCAGCACCCGCAATGTCACAGCGGCGACAGGCGGGATGGTTGCCGCAGTGCCGACCGCGAACATGACGGCCTTTCGTGAGCATGCCGAAGCGGCAGCGGCGGTGTTCAGGCAACACGGAGCGCTCGCGGTGATCCAGCGCTGGGGCGACGACGTTGCCGACCTCTGCCTCTTCCTGACCTCGCCGCTCGCCTGCAACACCCCGGCCAGAGCATCCTGGTCGACAGGGGCGAGTTTCTCGCGTGAGAGTCTGCTGTACGAACTGGTCTCGTGAAGGGAGTCGGTGTTCCTGGTCGCGAGCACACCGGCTGACCCGGGCGCACTTGACGCCGACGGCAAAGCTCTTCGAACCGTCGATTCAGTCGTCCCTGTCGCTGCGACCAACATACTGTTGAACGGAAGTAGTGCGACCTGCCGAGCCCTGAAGTTCTTCACCACAAGTCCGCCTGTGCTTTGCCGCCGTTGGCCGATTGATTACACTTGTCGTCGACACAAACATGTTTGGGCCTGACGGCCGTGCGGGTGCTCAAGAGAGATTGGAGCCCCTTCGCAGTTTCCAACACCAACTCGAGGAGGAGTTCGTCATGTCAGCGTTCAGGAAACCAATCAGGACTACCGAGGGATCAGGAATGTTGCATGGGCTGACCCGGCGTTCGACCTTGGGCGCGCTCGCCGGCGCCGCAGCGGTGCCCTTTGTGCCCTCGCTGCCCGCCCGAGCCGACGGCGAGCTCGTTGTCGGTTCCTGGGGCGGAGTATGGGACGATACCGTTCAGCGTGCTGTGATCGATCCGCTCGTTGCCGAAACCGGTGCCGATGTCAGCATCCTGCCGGGCAGCAGCACCGACCAGTTCGCCAAGCTTCTGGCCAACCGGGAGGCACCGCCGTTCGACGTTCTCTACATCGATCTTGATGTGGCACTTCCCGGCTTTGCGCGGAACATGTTCATGCCGCTGTCGGCGGACGACATACCCAATCTCGCAAACGCCTACGGCACGTCCATCTACGGAAACGGCCAGGCGGTTGCCGCGAGCTTCGGCGGCATCAGCATTGTCTACGATAGTGCGCAGATTGAATCGGTCGATTCTTGGGGAGCCTTCGCCGATCCCGCCAATGCCGGAATGTACGCCGTGCCGGAAATCGACAGTTGGGCGCTCTACGTCGTGTCCGCCTTTGCGAAACTACGCACCGGTGACGAGAACGATTTCGATGCAGGCTGGGCCGCCATGGTCGAGGTGGCACCACAGGCCGCGCTGATGGCGTCGGATTACGACGTGCGGCAGATCTTCGAACGCGGCGAAATCGCGTTCTCGCCCATGTACCACGGCGAAGCCTACGTCATGTACCTGGCAGGGCAGGAGACCATTCGCCTCGCCAAGCCGAAGGAAGGCATGGTGGCGGTTCCCAACATGCTCGCGATTCCCGCCAACGCCCGCAACGCGTCGCTTGCGCAACGTTTCATTCACCATGCGCTTGCGCCATCGGCCCAGACCATCTTCGCCGAAGAGTACGCGTCGGCACCGTCCGTGAGCGGGGTTTCCCTGAGCGACGAACTCGTTCCGTGGATGCCGTTCGGTGATGAGGAGATGAACGCGCTGGTCCGACCAGACTGGGATGCCATCAACAAGAGGCGCGACGAGCTGATCCAGAGGTGGAACCAGGAGATCATTCCGATCGTCGGCATGGGCTGAACCCGGTCGACATCGGACGCGTCTTCCGAAAGCGAGTCCGGACGTGCCGAGCGTCAAGACAGGGTACGTTATCCTTCTCGGTTCGATCTTTGTCGTGTTCTTCGTCATGCCGGTCGGGTTCTTCCTGAGCGTCAGCGTTGCGCTCTATCTCGAACCCGGAATCTTCGACGATTCGTTCACGCTGGAGAACTACGCTCGGCTTGTTCGTGACGATTATGCTCTCGGCGTACTTACCGACACGCTGAGGATCAGCGCCTACGTCACCGTCCTGTGCCTGGTGCTCGGCTATCCCCTGGCGATGTTCATTGCGCGGGAGACGGGCTTCGTGCGCCGCGCAGTGATGATCGTGACCGTCGCCTCGCTGTTCACCAACCTGGTCGTCAGGACCTATGGATGGCTCGTCTTCCTGACGCCGCGGGGTCTCTTCAACAACATGCTCCTGGATGCTGGACTGATCGAAAAGCCGTTGAGGCTGATGTTCAACGAGACCGGGGTCATCGTCGGGCTCGTCCAGATCATGCTGCCCATCCAAATCATTGTTCTCGCGGTGAGCCTGCAGGCCATTGACAAGGTGCTTGAGGACGCGGCCTCGATCGCCGGCGCCGGTAAGGTACGCATCTTCACGCGCATCATCTGGCCGCTGAGCCTGCCAGGCGTCATCAGCGGGTCCATTCTTGTCTTCACGCTGTCGATGAGCAGCTTCATCACGCCCGAGTTTCTTGGCGGCGGCCGCGTGATGGTTCTGGGCACGCTGATTCGCCAACTGATGACACGCTCGCTCAACTATCCCTTCGCAGCGGCCGTCTCCGCAACGTTGCTGCTTCTGGCCATTGCCATGCTCGTGAGTCTGGCATTCATCTCGCGGCGCGTGATGCGCCACCGCGCCTCGTAGGCCGCGATGAGACGCCTGGCACGCCTGTTCTATCTCGCTGTCATTGCGGTGATCAGCCTGTATCTGCTCTTGCCGACCCTTGTCGTTGCACTGGCTTCGGTGTCACCCACCGCCATGCTGAGCTTTCCGCCTTCGGGCTTCAGCCTCGAATGGTACGGCAACTTCCTTGCCCGGGACGAGTTTACCGAGTCCTTTGTCATCAGCGTTTTGCTTGCCGCCTTTGCGGCCCTGGTGTCGACGGGGCTCGCGGTCGTCGCCGCAACGGGCCTGCGCCGTGTCCGCCGGCGCGCCCGTCAGTTCGTGGCCGGGCTGGCGCTCTTTCCCATCATCCTGCCAACCATCGTCTACGGTCCCGCGCTCTTGCTGTTGTCGGGAAGCCTGGGGGCGACCCAGTCCATGTGGCTCACGCTGCTGGTGATTGCCGGCGCGCACCTCGTGCTGTCGCTGCCGTTCGCCGTCCAGATCTGCTTTACCAGCTACGACGATCTCGACCCTGCCATGGAAGAGGCCGCGGTCATCGCGGGCGCGGGCCACGGACGCGTTCTGCGCCGCATCGTGGTGCCCCTCCTGATCCCGGGCATCCTTGCCAGCCTGATGTTCGCGTTCCTGATATCCTTCGACGAGCCGGTCGTCTCGCTCTTCATGTCAAGGCACGATGTGGTGACGCTGCCGGTGCGAATTCTGACCTACATGCGGTTCCGACCGGATCCAACGATTGCCGCCATCTCGACCATCATGAGCCTGTTGGCCCTGTTGGCCATCATCGTTGTCGATCGTCAGATCGGGCTGGACCGCATCCTCGGTTTACGACGCTGAATCCAGCGGGAGAACGAGACATGAGCAAGAAGATCATCGGCTACAGCGACGAGATCAGCGTGGAGCCCGGTGATGAGATCAACTTCATGGTGAGTTGCGATCCGTCGCTGGAGCAATATCACGCCGAGATCGTGCGCGTGATCTGCGGTGATACGCAGCCGGGAGCGCCGGGCATGAAGGAACGGCCGATCGAGACACCGGTCACGGGGACCTATGACGCGCGGTTCCAGGCAATCCACCCGGGATCTCATGTGCGCGTTCCGGACGCCGCCGTGCTCGACGGCCTGGAAGACTTCACCGTCCAGGCCATGGTCTTCGCTACACGGACCGACATTCCCTGGCAGGGCCTCATCACGCGCTACGACACGGCACGCGAGGCGGGATTCGGGCTGTTCATCGACGACGAGGGACGGCTTGCCCTGGTGGTGGGCGACGGAACGGGAGAGTGCCAGTGCCTGTCGGCTCCCTCCCCCTTGCGTCAGCGACACTGGTACTTCGTGTCGGCAACGCTCAGTACGCGAGACGGCAGGCTCGCGCTGCACCAGGAACTCCTGAAGAACTATGGCTACCGCGGCCGAACCCAGTTCGCCGAGGCGGCGATGCGTGTCTCGCCTGTGGCCGCCGCCGCGACCCCGCTTCTGTTCGGCGCTTCGTGCCGTGGCGACGATGCCGCCGGTTTCGTGCCGACCGGCGGCTTCAACGGACGGATCGAGCGACCCGCGATCGCCAACCGCGTGCTTGAGAGAAGCGACATGGAAACCCTGCGGTCGGGCGACGTTCCGGGACACCTGATCGATACGGTGGTTGGCCTTTGGGACTTCGCGCGCGCGATCAACTCGAACGATGTCGTCGACCTTTCACCAAACCGCCTGCACGGCACGGCAGTCAACCTTCCCATGCGCGCGATGCGCGGCCACAACTGGGAGGGCGACGTCATGGACTGGCGTCTTGCGCCTGAGCAGTACGCCGCCATCCATTTCAACGACGATGCTGTCGGCGACTGTGAATGGGACGATGATTTCTCGTTCACCGTGCCGGGCGACCTCGCTAGCGGATGGTATGCAGCCAAGCTCGTCTCAGGCGACGCTGAAGACTACCTGCCGTTCTTCGTGCGTCCGCCGCGCGACACGACGACGGCCCGACTTCTCTTCCTGGTCCCGACAGCGAGCTATCTCGCCTATGCCAACTGGCGTTTCAACTTCGAAAGCCAGGGTGCGGAGATGCTGCTGAACCACATCGCACGCATGTGCGCCGAAGAACACTACATGATCGACCACCCTGAAGTCGGACACTCGACCTACGATCTGCACAACGACGGCTCGCCGGTCTGCTACACCTCGCGGCTGCGTCCGGTGCTCAACTTCCGCCCGAAACACACGTGGCTGGAGTGTTACAGTGCCGATCTCCACCTCGTGGACTGGCTTGAAGAGAGCGGCTTCGCGTTTGACGTCGCGACCGACGAGGACCTGCATGACGAAGGCGTGGGCCTCCTCTCCGACTACGCGTGCGTTATCACCGGCAGCCACCCCGAATACCTCTCGACAGCGATGTGGGATGCGATCTACGCCTACCAGCAACGCGGCGGGCGCCTGATGTACATGGGCGGCAACGGCTTTTTCTGGCGTGTCGCCTTCCATCCGGACATGCCCGGCATGATGGAAATGCGCCGAGGCGAGGACGGGCTGCGGTCCTGGGATCACGGCGTGGGCGAGTATCACCTCTCCTTCAACGGCGAAGCCGGGGGGCACTGGGCGCGCCTTGGACGCCCTCCCAATCTCCTGGCCGGCAACGGCTTCGTGTCGCAGGGCTTTGATTTTTCGTCCTACTACCGCCGGCAAGCGGCGAGCTTCGACCCCCGCGCCGCCTTCATCTTCGAGGGGATCGGCGAAAACGAGCTGATCGGGGATTTCGGGCTCCAGGGTGGAGGTGCCGCGGGCTGGGAGATCGACCGGTTCGATCATGACCTCGGCACCCCGCCGCACGCCCTGCGCCTGGCTTCGTCGGAAGGTCACACCCTGACCTACACCCGATCGTCGAGCGATCTGCACGGCGTGAGCGATCCCACGACCGACGATCCGGCCAATCCGATGGTGCGGTCCGACCTGGTGTTCTACGAGACACCGAATGGCGGCGCGGTCTTTTCAACGGGTTCGATCGCCTGGTGCGGATCGCTGTGCCACAACGATTACCGGAACAACGTCTCGCGACTGACCGCCAACGTTCTCCAGCGCTTTCTTGATCCCGCCCCCTTCGAGATGCCGGACGAGGCAGTATGACCATGACCGAGTTACTCGTCGCGCATTCCATCACAAAGCGCTTCGGTGAGGTGACGGCGCTCGACGACCTGTCGCTGACCGTCCACGAAGGCGAAATGGTCTCGCTTCTGGGTCCAAGCGGCTGCGGCAAGACGACACTCCTGCGGGTCATGGCAGGCTTCGTCGATCCCGATCGGGGCACGATCACGATCGGCGGCTCGGTCATGAACGACGTGCCCACCGAAAAACGCAATCTGGGCATGGTGTTTCAGAGCTACAGCCTGTGGCCCCACATGACGGTTGCACGCAATGTCGGATTCGGCCTGGAGTGCCGCGGCGCGCCCGCGCGCGACATCGAAGAACGCGTCGACCGGGTGCTCGATCTGGTTGACCTCGGCGACCTGGTTGACCGGTATCCCCGCCAGCTTTCGGGTGGTCAGCAGCAGCGCGTTGCGCTCGCGCGGGCCCTGGTCTACGAGCCTGCGATCCTGCTTCTGGACGAACCGCTCTCGGCCCTCGACCGCAAGCTGCGCGAGCGCATGCAGCGCGACCTCAGGGCCCTGCAACAGAAACTCTCGATCACGGCAGTCTTCGTGACCCACGACCAGGAGGAAGCCTTGATCCTCTCCGACCGGATCGCCGTGATGTCGGAAGGCGCCATTGTTCAGATGGGCCAGCCGCGCGAGGTGTATGAGCAGCCCGAGAGCTCTTTTGTCGCGGATTTCGTTGGCCGGACCACGCGTTTCGAGGCAACCGTGACGTCATGCCGCGATCACGAGGTGGAGATCGCAACCCGGAGCGGGCTGAAGCTGGGAGGCTATTCACCGGTCGCCCGGTCATCGGGAGACCGCGTGACCGCCGTGATTCGCCCCGAAATGATCTCGATCCTGCCCTCTGAGCCCGAACACAACGGGCACGAGGGCACGATCGAAGAAGTGTCGTATGTCGGGCCGATTACCTATTTCGCCTGTCGCCTTGCGCAGGGTGATCCAGTGGTCGTGGCGCGCATGAACAGCGAGCCGGGGTGTGATCCTCTAGAAGCGGGCCAGCCCTGCCGGCTCAGTTGGATGTCCCAGTACCTCGTTGTCATATAGCTGCGCCGCGAGTTTGGGGAGCAATCGCTCGGCACGGGCTCCCGGACTCCTTGAGCGTGCCCAAGACTCACAAAGGCGATCTCCAGTTCGGGCATGCAGAACCTGAAATTCGTCTCTCTCGCACTCGAACTCTTGAACATGATCCGCCTCCCTGGCGCGGTGACGCGACCGCAGCATGCGTGACAAGACCGACCGTTGAATGGAAAGCGGGGCGCGACAGGAGGACAGGATCAACCGCGTACGAGCATGTTCCGCAACATCCCTCCGCCGTATCGACGGTAGAGCGCGAGTTTGCGGAAGGCCGGGAGCGGGAAGGGTCTCAGCGGCTGGGTCATGGTCGCCGGCAGGGCGCGGTTGGAACGGCCCGAGATCAAGCCTGCCACAGCCCGGCCGGACCATGTCGCCATGGCCACTCCGTTGCCGTGATAGGCCAGACTGTAGAAGACGCCGGGATCGTCCGGGATCGCACCGACGTGGGTCAGCCTGTCCTTCGACAGGCAGACGAAGCCGCGCCAGCAATGCTCGACCTCCACGTCCCGCCATTCCGGCCACACCTCAGCAATTCGCCTGGTCAGGAAGGAACGCCAGCGCTCTTTCGATGCGGGACTGCCGGTCGTGCCGCCGGCTCCGCCCATGTGGATGCGCCTGTCCGGCAGGACACGAAAGTAGGCGAACAGGGGCCTCTTGTCATAGAGCGGCATGCCGGCCTGGAAGCGGTGGCGCGCAAGCTCGTCGTCGGTCAGCGGCCGCGTGGCGACGATCTCGGAGATGGCCGGCAGCAGGCAGCCGTCCACGGCCGGATGCAGACCATCGCGGGTGAACCCGTTGGTCGCTATCAGAACCTTGCGCGCCATCACCGAGCCACGGTGCGTCTCCAGCCGGTGCAGGCCGTTCTCGCGCCGCCAACGCAGGACCGGGCTTTCGCCGTGAATTGTCGCGCCGTGTCTCTGGGCGAGCCGTGCGAGACCCCGGGCATACTTGAGAGGATGGAGGCCAAAGCCGAAGGGAAAGAGCATGCCGCCCGCGATGTTGGGGGCATCGAACATGCGCTCCCGCATGGCGCGATCGCTCAGCATCTCGCAGTCGAATCCGCCCAGGCGCTTCCACATGGCGGTTTCGTCCCGGAGCTCGGCCAGCGCCTTCCCGTCGTGCGCGACACAGAGCTCTCCCTGGCCCTGCATGTCGATATCGAGTCCGTTGGTGGCCGCGAGATCGTGGACAAGGTCGATTGCCTCCCGCTGGACGGCGATGTTCTGCCGGGCGGTTTCCTCGCCGAAACGGTCCTCGATTTCGGTGGGATCGAGACCTGCGCCGCCGAAGCAGCAGTGCCCGCCGTTGCGGCCTGAAGCGCCCCAGCCGGGCGCCACCGCCTCGATGACCCTGACGGCGATCTCTTCGTCGCGGGCGAGGTGGAGAGCTGCCGAGAGGCCGGTGAAACCACCGCCGACAACGGCGACGTCGCAGTCGACGTCGCCCTCGACCGGTTCGCAGTCGGCCACGGGCTCACCGGCGCTCGCCTCCCAGTAGCTGTCCAGCGGGCGGGCGGGGTCGTACATCGCGTCGTGATAGAGCCTGGTCATGACCTGGAGTGCGCCAGGCGGATCGATCCCGCCACGTGACAGTTGATCGGGTGGCCGAGCGCTGCGGCGAGGCCGCGTTCGAGTTCGGCCGAGGAGTGCAGCAAGTTCATGAACGACCGGCCGACCGGGAACGTCACCACGTTGCGAGCCGCATGCCAGGTCGAACCGGCGGTCAGCTCGCTCTTCTCGACCGGCAGGCAGTCGGCCAAGCGGGCGCACCCCAGGTGGTGGAGCCATGATACTCCGGCATCGCCCCCGCCGCTGACTGCCACCCGAGAGGTTCCCGGCAAGTCCGCCATCGCCACTCCATCATCATCGGCGCCGGCCCGCAGTCTATCGACGGAGTGCATGCAGCGACAGGCGCCGACCCAGGCTGATGCCATCAGTTTCCGGGATGTGTCTCGGTGTCCAGGCGCCCCAAGGAAGTGTCAGAATCACCCATGTCCCGTTTCAGGCGAACGGCTTCGCTCCTTCGTCCGCGGCAGCCTCGTTCAGGCGCCGGTCCGAGCTCACCAGGGCGTCTGGGCCGACGAGAGCGCGGCCTGATTTCCGCCGGCCCCGGGGAATCCTTCCCCGGGGTCAGATCCCGGATGGGGCGCCGGAGCCGATCGGATCATGACACTCCCCGAGGTGCGCATGACCGTTCCGTCGGTCCGCCTGGGCGTCAGGGGCAGCATCCTCGACCCGTCTGCGGCGCACGGGTTGCTTCCTGCACGTGACCGTGCGACGACCGCCCATGCCCGGCCACCCCTGACGGAGCAGGACATGATCGATCTCAGTTCTCCCTCCTATCCCGACCTCGCCTTCCGGACGCTGCCGGACTTCGCGTGGCCAGGCGGGGCCACCTGCGGCGTGATCATCGCCTGGCACGTCGATGGCGAGGCGGGGCCGATGGCCTCGGACCGCAGCGTGGTGAACCACGTCGCGGCCATCTCCGAGGCCGCCTACGGGCTGACGGCGGCGATGCCGCGCATCCTCGAGCTCCACCGCGACCTCGGGATCCCGGGAACCTTCTTCGTTCCGGCCCACGTGGCCGAGCGCCATCCGGCGGTCATGGAGGCCATCATTGGCGACGGACACGAGATCGCCCACCATGGCTACATGCACGAGAACGTCTACGGTCTGGGAGAGGCCGACGAACGCGCCCTCTTCGCCCATGCGTCGGAAATCCTGCAGCGCATCGCCGGCCGGCGACCCAGGGGCTGGAGCGCGCCGGGCTGGGGGGTGAGCGAACAGACCCTGTCGATCATGGCCTCCATGGGCATGGCCTACGATGCCAGCCTGATGGAGCGCGACGTGCCCCACATGGTGGACACCCGGGCGGGCACGCTCGTCGAGCTGCCGATCTCCATGGTGCTGGACGACTGGGCGCTGTTCGGTTCCTCGCTCGTGGGCGGGGGCGCCAGCAGCCTGACGAGCGCCGCGCAGGCCGAAGTCGTCTGGCGCGAGGAGTTCGACGGTCTGCGCCGGTTCGGCGGTCTCTTTCAGACCACGTTTCATCCCAACCTGATGGGCCGGCCGGGCCGGCTCGTCATGCTGGAGCGCCTTCTGCAGGGCATGCGGGCATGCGACGGCGTGTGGTGGGGCACCTGCGAAGAGGCGGCGGATCACGTGCGAAGGCTTGATGTCGCAGAGCGAACCGGAGCGTGATGCGATCCTGTGGGCCACCCACACGGTGCATGCAATGGACGGAACAATGCGAGGCAGACCATGAACGAGCTGATCGATTTCCTTGTGACGGCCCGGCGCGAGACCTACGCGATTCCGGACGGCACCGACGTCGGGGACGGAACCTCGCACATGGTCTTCGACTCCGGAAACTGGCGGTACCGCGACCGCTACGCAGGATCCAACCCCTATGGCGGGCACGAGATCGTGTGGCGTGACGGCGCAGTCGTCTGGATGCAGAACTACATGGCGGAGATTGTCTCGGACCTCAGGCCCATGGACGAGATCTACAGTTTCCAGCGCGAGGTGCTGGGGCAGCCCGACCGCGACCACCTGATGCGCGGCCCGGCGCAACTCGCCCGCGGTTCATACCGCTACGTCAACGACGTCGAAGGCACCCTCGCCCGCTTCAGCGGAACCGAGACCATCACCCATGACGGCACACCCGTCTACCGCATGATCTTCCATGGCGGCATCGTCGGCTGACGGTCCCCGGAAAGCGCGCGGCACGGTCGTTCAGGTCGCCGGGTGACGCGTCCTGGTCGAGAACACCGGGCAGCACACGGTGACCACGCGGCCTGCAGGCGCCCCCATGTCATCATCGGTCCTGTCCTGACGCCGGGATGCGGTCCCGTCTCGACAGGCGCGGCGCCCGGATGTAAGTGTGCTCTGCATCAAGCGGGGTAGAAGCGATGACCGGGCCAGAAATGTCCAGAGGCGACCACGCGATCACGGCGAGTGACCTGAAGACCTTCCCCGACGAAATCACCTACGCCGGCGTGACGAGTTTCCTGAGGCGGCCCTACCGCAAGGACCTCGGCGACGTCGATGTCGCCGTGCTTGGCGTTCCCTTCGACACGGCGACGACCAACCGTCCGGGCACCCGCTTCGGTCCCCGCGGAATCCGCGCCGCATCGACCGGGCTGGCCTTCGAAAGACGGGTCTATGGCTGGGACTTTCATCCCGTGGCCGAAATGAGGATCGCCGATCACGGGGATCTCCCCTTCGACTTCTCCATACCGGCCACCATTCCGGAGACCATCGAGAACTATGTCGCGTGGATGCTGGAACAGGATGTCATGGTGCTGTCGCTGGGAGGCGATCACTTCATCACGTGGCCCCTTCTGAAGGCCCACGCGAAGCGCCACGGCCGGCCGCTGTCGCTCATCCATTTCGACGCCCATTCCGACACCTGGCCCGACGAGCACGAGGACGGCGTCAATCACGGCACCATGTTCTGGCACGCCACCCGCCAGGGCTATGTCGACCCTGAGACATCGGTGCAGATCGGGCTGAGAACCCCCAATCCCGACACCATGGGATTCAACATCTTCGATGCCCCTTTCGTTCACCGTCACGGCACCGATGCGGTCATCGAGGAGGTGCGTCGCATCGTCGGCGACCGGAAGGCCTATCTTACCTTCGACATCGATTGCCTCGATCCGGCCTTTGCCCCGGGAACGGGGACACCGGTCTGCGGCGGTCTCACATCCCACCAGGCCCGTGAAATCCTGCGGGGCCTGTCGGGACTTTCGGTGATCGGCGCCGATCTCGTGGAGGTGGCGCCGATCTACGATGTCGGGGAGATCACGGCGCTGGCCGGGGCCACGCTGGCTCAGGATTTCCTCTGCCTCATGGCCCGCTCGCCGGCGCTCCGGTCGTCTTCCGGCTGAACACGTCTCTCATCCCATCGCCAGCATGTCGTTGGCGTCGATACCGGCGACCACGACCGGCTTCTTCATGGCATCGCGGCGGAAGGGTTCGCCGAGTTCCTGGTTGAGCAGCACCTCGATGAAGGTGGTGACGCCGTCTCGCTGGGCGGCGCAGCCCTGCCTGATGGCATCCGCGAGTTCGTCCATGGTCGCCACCTGGACACCCTTGAGGCCGCATCCCTCGGCCACCCTGGCGTAGGACAGGCTGGGGTTGAGTTCCGTGCCGACGAAGTTGTTGTCGTACCACAGCGTCGTGTTGCGTTTTTCCGCGCCCCACTGGTAGTTGCGGAAGATCACCATGGTTGTGGCGGGCCAGCCCTCCCGACCGCATGATGTCATTTCGTTCATGGAGATGCCGAAGGCGCCATCGCCTGCAAAGCCGACGACCGGCACGTCGGGACAGCCTATCTTGGCCCCGAGAATGGCCGGGAAACCATACCCGCAGGGTCCGAAGAGGCCGGGAGAGAGGTACTTCCTGCCTGCCTCGAAGGTCGGATAGGCATTGCCGACGGCGCAGTTGTTGCCGATATCGGTGGAGATGATGGCATCTCCGGGCAGACCCGCCTGGATCGCCCGCCATGCCATGCGTGCCGACATTCTCTGTGGTTCGCGTGTCCGCGCATCGACGTTCCACGAGGTTCCCGGGTCGTCGTCCTCATGGTCCATGCTGGCGAGTTCCTGCAGCCATGCCGAGCGGGTCTGGTGGATCAGCGCCTTCCTCTCGTCGCGACCCATCGAACCCGCGCCGGGCGAGAGATGGTCGAGGATGCCGCGCGCCACGATCGCGGCGTCGCCGCAGATGCCCACGCTGACCTTCTTGGTGAGTCCGATGCGATCGGGGTTCATGTCGACCTGGATGACGGCCGCGTCTCGTGGCCAGTAGTCGATGCCATAGGCCGGCAGCGTGGAGAAGGGATTGAGACGTGTTCCGAGCGCCAGAACGACATCGGCTCTGGCGATGAGTTCCATCGCTGCCCGCGACCCGTTGTAGCCAAGGGGCCCGACGGCAAGCGGATGGGAGCCCGGAAAGCTGTCATTGTGCTGGTAGCCCGAACAGACCGGTGCCGAGAGATGTTCGGCCAGGCGGGCGCAGTCGTCGATGGCATCGCCGATGACGACGCCGGCGCCGGAGAGAATCACCGGGAACCTCGCCTGCGACAGGAGGCGTGCCGCCTCGGCGATGGACTTCTCGCCGCCGCCCTGGCGTTCGAGTTCCACCGTGTCGGGAAGCTCGATATCGACCTCGGCGGTCCAGATGTCGCGCGGCACGTTGATCTGGGCCGGCGCCGAGCGCCGCAGTGCCTGTTCGATCACCCGGTTGAGAACCTCGGCGATGCGCGACGCATCTCGGACCTCTTCCTGGTAGCAGACCATGTCCTCGAAGAGAGCCATCTGCGGGACTTCCTGAAAGCCGCCCTGGCCGATCGTCCGGTTGGCCGCCTGGGGAGTGACCAGGAGCATGGGCGTATGGTTCCAGTAGGCCGTCTTCACAGGCGTGACGAGATTGGTGATGCCGGGGCCGTTCTGGCCGATGCACATGGCGATCTCGCCGCAGGCGCGGGTGTAGCCGTCGCACATGAACCCTGCGTTCGCCTCATGGGCCACGTCCCAGAAGGTGATCCCGGCTTTGGGAAAGAGATCGGAGATCGGCATGAACGCGGATCCGATGATTCCGAAGCAGTGCCGGATGCCGTGCCGTTGCAGCACCTTCACGAAGGCTTCTTCCGTGGTCATTTTCATGGTGGGTCAACCTTTCCCTGAGAGAAGGAGACGCGCCCTGGGCGCCAGTCACCTTGTAGACCGCTACGGCAGAGAATCGCAAGATGACGGCGGTATGGCCCGGGAGTAACCATGAGGCAGGTGCTGGCGCTCAACTGCGGGTCTTCGTCGGTCCGCTTCTGCGTTTTCAAGGATGATCTCACCCCCGTGTTCCGGGGTCAGGTGGAGAACATCGCCGAAGGTCTCGAGCCGCGGCTCCTTCTCGAAGGCAGGACGGAGGCGTTTCTTCCCGCCGGCCTTGCCGGCCACGGTCCCGTTATCGGCTTCCTCCTCGACTCGGTCATTCTGCCGGAATGCGGAGACATTGCCGTGGCTGGTCATCGCGTGGTGCATGGCGGCACTCGCTTTGCCGGACCGACGCCCATCGATGCGGACGTGACGGAAGAGATTGAGGCACTGTCAGTCCTGGCACCCTCGCACCAGCCGCACAACCTCGCCGGAATCAGGGCACTCGCGACGGCGCTGCCCGGAATTCCGCAGGTCGCATCATTCGATACAGCCTTTCACCGCACGATCCCCGAGGTACGTCAGCTGATGGCCCTGCCACGAGAATTCGCTGATGCGGGGCTGCGGCGCTTCGGTTTTCACGGCCTTTCCTATCAGTCCGTCGTCGCCCGCTTCACCCGCATCACCGGGACGACCATGCCGAGGCGCACGGTGATCTGTCATCTCGGCAACGGTTGCAGCATCGCCGGTCTCGTCGACGGCGCGTCGGTCTTCACCTCCATGGGGTTCACGCCTCTCGACGGTCTGGTGATGGGCCGGCGTCCCGGCAGGCTCGATCCCGGCGCCGTGCTGTGGCTCGTTGCCCGCCACGGCGGCGATGCTGCCGCCGTCGACCGGCTGCTCAACCGTGGTTCGGGTCTGCTCGGTGTCTCCGGAATCTCTCCCGACATGCGCACGCTGCTGGCCAGCGGCGACGAGAAGGCGGCCCTTGCCGTCGCCATGTTCATCGACCGGCTCGTTCTCGAAATCGGTTCCGCCGTCACGGCAATCCGCGGCCTCGACGCCCTCGTCTTCACCGGCGGCATCGGCGAGAACGCGGCCCCTGTCAGGGCGGCGGTGGTCGAGGCACTCGGCTGGCTTTGCCTTCAACTGGACGAGAATGCCAACGTCCGCCACGCGTCCACGATCACGAGAGGCCAACCAGCAGCCCACGTCATCGCCACGGACGAGGAGCGCATGATCGCCGAAAACGCGTTGTCATGCGCAGTACCCCGCACTCCCTGAAATCATGCGATGGTCAGTCCTCGAGTGCCAGGTGAAGGGAAGCTCCCGGTCAGAAGACCGACTGGTGGCAAGTGGGTGGATACAACCGCGTGACATCCATGTCTGTACAGATGCTGTGTGCGGGTCCGGCGGAATTCTACCGATACCACAAAGCCGAAGCCGCACAGGCGGCCCCGGCAAGGGTGCCGAAACCGGGGATGCTGTCATCGGGTTCGCACGCCGCTAGAATGGCGCCTCGCAATTCTTGATCGGGTCTCCAGAAGTGCAGAGCTACACCGCCGTTGTCGAACGTTGTCCGGACACGGGCCTCTATGTCGGTTACGTTCCGGGTTTCCCCGGCGCGCACAGCCAGGGCGAGTCCCTCGAGGAACTCAACGGCAATCTCAAGGAAGTCATCGCCATGATCCTCGAGGAGGGGGTTCCCCCGATGGTGGGCGAGTTCGTCGGCACGCAAATCGTCTTGGTGTCCTGAAGTCGGGTGCCTTCCGTTCCCGTCCTCAAGCCGCGAGAGGTTACGGCCTCGTGGAGATTCGCCAGCGCAGTTCGTACCAGCGTTTTCGCCACCCGGACGGGCGGGTGACGACGGTGCCTGTGCATGGTGGGCGTGACGTGTCTCCGGTCCTGTTGCGCTGCATTGCGCGCGATGTCGGACTGACGGTGCGGGAGTTCGTGGCGTATCGTCGATAGTTCGTATGCCAATGCGCGGCCGAATCGATCGCCGCCATAGGGTGACGCGGCGACCGAAGTTGACGCCGGAGCGACCAGGTTCCTCGCTCCTGACGGAAACGGTCGGTGCGCTTCGGGACCTGGCGAGGGCCATTCGCGTCCAGTCACCGCTGTCAAGACAACTTGGTTGAGAGAAGCGAAAGGTCGCCCGGCTCCGCGTTTGTTCCCTTGTCTTGGCCGGGATCAGCCGGGATAGGCCTCCTCGTCCTTGTAGGGGAACCACCAGAAGTCCGCGGGCTTGTTCTCGTGGTCGATCATGGTGAGCTTCGTGTGGCGGAACTGGTCGATTCCCTCGCTGCCCAGCTGGCGGCCGGTTCCCGACATCTTGCGTCCGCCGAAGGGCCCGGCATCGTTGTCGAGAAGAGCCGTGGCGTTGATCCACGTCATGCCTGCCTCGATCTCGTTGATGGACCGCATGGTTTCGCAGAGATCGTTCGTGAAGACGAAGGAGCCAAGCCCGTAGCGCGAGTTGTTGGCGTGTTCGAGGGCCTCGTCGAAACTGCCGACCCGGCAGATGGGCATCACCGGGCCGAAGCTCTCGTTGTTCATGATCTCCATATCCGGCGTGCACCCGGTGAGAATGGTCGCATCGCAGTAGTAGCCGCGGTTGAAACCTTCCGGTCGGCCGCCGCCGGTGACCACGGTCGCACCTTCGTCGATGGCCCGTGCGAGCATGCCCTCGTAGCGGTCACGCTCGCGCTGGGCGGCCATTGGTCCCATGTCCACCTTGTCGAGACCGTTGCCGATGCGCAGTTGGCGCGTCAGGCGCGTGACCTCGTCGACAAAGTGGTCGTGCACGGAATCGTGGACATAGAAACGCTCGGCAGCGGCGCACACCTGCCCGCAATTGAGATAGGCGCCGAACACCGCGCCCTGGGTAGCCATGGACATGTCGGCCGACGGCAGCACCAGGAAGGGATCGTTCCCGCTTGCTTCCACGAGACAGCGCTTGAAGGTAGACGCGCAGGTCTGGGCGACAGCCTGTCCGGCCGGGATCGACCCGGTAAAGGCGACCCCGTCGACCCCGTCATGACCGACCAGGGCCTTGCCCGTCTCGACGGCCCCGGTGAGGCACTGCACGAGACCGGTCGGCAGGTGGTCGAAGCACTCCATCATCATGAGCGAGGAAAAGCTCGTCAGTTCCGATGGCTTGAGGATGACCGCGTTGCCGGCGCCGAGTGCCGCACCGGCTTCCCAGCCGAACAGCACATAGGGGAAATTGAAGGGAAGGATGATGCCGACGACGCCCAGGGGCGACTTGGTGACGACGTGAAAGTCCCCGTCGACCACCGGACCGACGACGCGCCCGGCCTCGTGGCGCGAGACTTCCGCGTAGTAGTCGAAGGCGGTCGCGGTCCACTCCACTTCATCCGCCGATTCCTTGTAGGGCTTGCCCATTTCCCGGGTCAGGGCCTCGGCGAGGCGCGGCGTGTTCTTCCGCAGCCGGTGCGCCACCTCGTGGAGCTCCTCGGAGCGCTTGAGGCCGTTCATGCGGTCCCACTGCTTCTGGGCGCGCCGGGCGATGGCGACGGCCTCGTCGACCTCGCGAACCGTGGCGAAGGCCAGTTCGCCATTGACCGCTTCGGTTGCCGGATCGATGGCGTCGAACCCATCGCTCGACTCGCTGCGGCGCAGGCGGCCATCCATGTACACCTGGCCCGACAGGTCCCTGAACGTGTCCGTCACCGTCATGATCTCTTTCCCCATGGTCTGTTCCGGTGCCATTGTAGGAATCATCCCCGACCCCTCAAGTCCCCCCAGGGAGGTGGCATGGAACCAGGACTACGGCCGCTCAACGGCTATGCAGACAGGATGTCGGTGAGGCCCGGGGAGAGCATCCGCTTCCATGTGAGCTGCGACGGTCCCGCCACCTACCGCGCCGGCATCGTCCGTCTCCACTCGGCAGACGACAATCCCGCCGGCGCCCCGTTCAGGAGCGTCCCCGTCGAGACGCCGGTGAGCGGCCTCCACGAGGGCAGGGCGCACGTCATCCACGCCGGTTCGCACGCGGTCGTTCCGGCCTCGCCGCACCTCGTCCCCGCACGTGCCTTCACGCTCCAGGCACTGGTCATGCCGACCACGCCGCAGATGGGACGCCAGGGCATCATCGGCACCTGGTCCGAAAGTGATCACACCGGTGCCAGCCTCGTTGTCGGCGACGACGGCGCCGTGGGCCTGGTGGCCGGGAACGGACACGCCAGCATCGTTGCCACCACGGGCGAGGCCATGGTGACCGGAGCCTGGTATCGCGTTGCCGCAACCCTCGATCCGGATTCGGGCACGCTGTGCCTTCTCCAGGAGGCACTCGACACCGGCCGTCCGGTGCTGCGCCAGGTCGCGATTCCGTTCCCGCCGATCCTGCGGGCGACCCGCTGGCTGATGGCCGCCTGGCATCGCGATGCCGGGGACGGCCGCGGCTATCACGCCGGCTGCTTCAACGGCCGGATCGAGGCGCCGCGCGTGGCGAGCCGTGCCTTCACGCCCGACGAGGTCGTCATTGCCGGAGCCCGTCCGGCCGCGCCGGCGGTCCGTGATGCGGTTCTGGCCGCCTGGGACTTTTCGCGCGGGATCGACACGCTCACCATCGAGGACATGTCAGGTCATGGCCATCACGGGACCCTCGTTCACCTGCCCGAACGCGCCGTGACCGGTTCTGCCTGGAGCGGACGCGAGATGTCCTGGCGCCACCGGCCCGAAGACTACGCTGCGATCCACTTTCACGATGACGACGTCCATGATGCCGGGTGGCCGGCAAGCCACGTCTGGCAGGTGCCCGAAGGCACCCCGAGCGCCATCCACGCGCTCCATGTCACGGCCGGGGACGCCGAGGACTTCATTCCCTTCGCCGTCGTGCCGCCCCGCGGCCGGAGGACATCGAACGTCTGCTTCCTCATGCCCACCGCCACCTACATGGCCTACGCCAACTCGGGACGGCACTTCCGCAACGACACCGTCGAGATGAAGCAGTTCCGCGCCACCGTCATGACGCGCGACGACTGTTTCCTGCAGGCCCATTCGGAGTACGGACTTTCGACCTACGACACCCATTCCGACGGCAGCGGCGTCAGTCTCTCGTCGCGCCTGCGCCCGGTGCTCAACTTCCGGCCCAAGGGGCGCGTGTGGGGCCTCGTTGCCGACACCCACATCACCTCATGGCTGGACCGGGCGTGCGACGGCTTCGACGTCGTCACCGACGAGGAACTCGACAGCGAGGGGCTGGCTGTGCTCGAGGACTATGCCGTCGTCGTCACCGGCAGCCACCCCGAGTATCACACCGCTGCCATGCTCGATGCCCTGGAGGCCTGGCTCGCCCGGGGCGGTCGGTTGATCTACACCGGCGCCAACGGGTTCTACTGGCGCATCGCCCTCAGGCAGGATCTTCCAGGGGTCCTGGAGTGCCGCAAGACCGAGGGCGGCACCCGGTCCTGGGTGTCGCGGGCGGGCGAGTCCTTCATGAGTCTCACCGGGGAGTACGGTGGACTGTGGCGGCGCAGCGGGCGTCCGCCGCAGCAGCTTGCCGGCATCGGTTTCACGGCCCAGGGCTTCGACAAGTCCACGTGGTACCGGCGCACCCCGGCCGCCGATGATCCCCGTGCTGCCTTCATCTTCGCCGGCATCGACGACGAGATCATCGGTGATGCCGGTCTTGTCGGCGGCGGCGCCGCGGGCCTCGAGATCGACCGCGCCGATACGTGTCTCGGCACGCCGCCCCATGCCCTGGTCGTCGCCCATTCGGAAGAGCATGCCGCCGGCATGCTGGTGGTGCTCGAGGAGCTTACCTCCAACCAGCCGGTGATTGCCGACGATCATCCCCTGGTGCGGGCCGACATGACCTTCTTCGAGCACCCGGGAGGCGGGGCCGTGTTCTCCGCCGGGTCCATCGCCTTCGGCTCGGCCCTGCCGGTCAACGGCTACGACAACCCGGTCGCCCGTCTTCTCGGCAACGTGCTCGACCGCTTCCGCGACCCGGAACCCTTCGCGATGCCGGAACCCGCGTTGCCCCGCGCCGAACCCGGAGGGTAGCCCCGCCGGCCGTCAGGCGCCGGGGACCCGGAAGGCAACGAACGTGTCGATGGCATTGGCCGGCACAAAGGGCACGCCGCAGCGCTGGCGACCGGTGAGGAGGGACGCCCGGGCGGTGAGGCCGCCGAAACCCCTCCTGCCCAGGCGAGAAGAGGCCGATGGCCAGAATGCCGCCACCACCGGCGAGGCGCCAGGCAGTATCCCGGTCGCTGTCAAGCTTGGTTCCGCGACCGGGCCGGAAGCCAGTGATGACTCATGGGTCGGCCACGACAACCTTCCCAACGCGGCATCACACCGGCGTTCCTGGCAATGGAACTCCTGACGTTCGGTCTTGGCGCTCCCGGATGATCCGGTCTAGTCTTGCTGTTCACACACCCGAGAGGGCCCGTCCATCAGCAGGGAGGAATTGAGATGACACGATCCATGAAGGTCAATGAATTCAAGGAGCGACTCGCCAATGCGGAGATCACCCGCCGCGAAGCATCTGCGGTTCTGGCGTCCGCGGGCGTCGGCATGGCAACGATGATGTTTGGGCCAGGCATGGCGCGGGCACAGACCGACCTGGCCATCGACCATTCGCTCAACGTCTTCGAGTGGGGCGGATACGACCTGCCCGAGTTCTATACGAGCTATGTCGACAAGTACCAGATGCAGCCCGCCTTCGTGCTCTTCGGCGAAGAGGAAGAGGCACTCCAGAAGCTGCGCAGCGGCTTCACCGCGGATGTGGGCCATCCCTGTACCTACAGTACCCGACGCTGGCGAGACGCCGGCGTGCTCGATCCGATCGACACGTCCCGCCTGACCAACTACGGCGACGTCTTTCCGAGCCTGAAGACGCTGCCCGGCAGTCAGGACGAAACCGGACAGGACTGGTTCATTCCCGCCGACTGGGGCAACTCGTCGGTGCTGTTCCGCCACGACCTTGCACCGGAGTATGTCGACACCGCGACCGAGAAGAACGAATCCTGGGCCATCCTGTTTGACGAGAAGTACGCAGGCCGACTGGGCATCTTCGATTCCGTCGATGGCGTGATGGCTGTCGTCGGGTCCGTGATCGGAGCGGAAGACGTCTTCAACATGACCGACGATGAACTCGAGGAAGCCACCAAGCTGCTGCGCAAGCAACGCGAGATCCTGCGCTTCTACTGGACCGATCAGAGCAGCGTCGAACAGGCGCTGGCTGCCGGCGAACTTGTGGCGTCCTATGCCTGGAACAGTGCGGTCGTCGAACTCAAGAACCAGGGCGTTGAAATCACCTACATGAACCCGAAGGAAGGAATCTGGACCTGGGTGTGCGGGCTGGTCCTGCTCGCCGGTGGTCCTGGCGACCGGGACAGGGCCTACGAGTTCATCGATGCGTGGATTTCACCGGAATCGGGCAAGAACCTGATCGAGATGTATGGCTACGGCAGTTCGAACACCAAGGCGTTCGAACTGGTCGATCCGGCCACTCTGGATGCCCTCGGCATCTCCGATCCCGACACGATGATGGCCAACAGCCGGTTCTTTGGCGAGATCGAGCCCGACGTTCGCGAGAAGTACATCAATCTGTTCGACGAGATCAAAGCCGGCTTCTGAGCCGGTTCCCGTCGCTGTTTCCGGAACGGGCCGGCCGGCGCCGGCCCGTTCCAGTTCCGCCGAGCGGCCAGGCATGCCTCATGGGCCGGCCGGCCGGTCCTCCCCGCTTTCGCCGCGGGTGACGCAGAATCAGCCGTTGACCAACTCAATCCCGAAGCGCCCAGGCAGGCGGCCTTCATGGGCGGGGCGCGGCACGGCACGCGGGCTTCGATCCTGTTCACGTTGTATTCGCCGCACAAGGCGGTCACAATCGCATCCCTCATCCTCATTCTGGAGAACAACATGAAGGCCAGAGAAATCGCGAATCTCTACAAGAATGGGCAGATTTCGCGTCGTCAGTTCAACAAGCTTGCATCCGCGCTGGGTGTCGGCCTCGTGACCGTTCCGGTGACCCGGAACGCTGCTGCTGCCGGCACACCCATTTATTTCGGCTGGGCCGGTTACGACAACGAGGGATTCATCGGTTCCTATCTCGAAAAATACGGGGCGCCGCCCGAGTACACATTCTGGGGATCGGAGGACGAGGCGTTCCAGAAAATGCGCGCCGGCGGATTCCAGCCGGACGTCATGGCTCCCTGTACCTATGAACTGTTCAAGTGGAACGATGGAGGCCTTCTCGCTCCGCTGGATCCGGAACGCCTGGTGCACCTTCCCGACATGTTCCCCAGCCTCGAGAACATTGAAGGATCGGTCATCAACGGTCAGCGCTTCTTGATGCCGATTGACTGGGGCAACTCCACGATCATCTATCGCCGCGATCTGGTCGGCGAGAAGTGGCGCGACGAAAACGTTTCCTGGGAGATCTTCTATACGGACGAGTTCCGCAATCGTCTGGGTTTCTACGACTCCGCCGGCGCGATTGTCGAGATTTCCGCTCTCGTGCTGGGCTACGACAACATCTTCACACTGACCGACGAACAATTGGTTGAAGTGCGCAAGATGGTTGCCATTCAGCGCGACAACATGCGGATGTACTGGGGCGATCAGACGGAAGCCGTGCAGGCGCTGGCGTCTGGTGAACTGGTCGCAAGCTACGGGTGGAACGATGCTTACGTGACCCTGAAGTCCCAGGGTTTCGATGTCGGCCTGGGGATACCCAAGGAGGGAATCTTCACGTGGTGTTGCGGTCTGGTCATGCATTCACAAACCGAACTGGTCGACGAGTCCTACGACCTGATCAACGCCTTCGCCAGTCCGGAAGCCGGTGCTTTCGAGATCTCGAACTGGGGCTATGGTCACGCCAACATGAAGGCGTTCGAGCTTGTTGCCGACGACGTTCTCGAGGAGCTGGGGCTTTCAACGCCCGAGAATCTTCTCAACAACGGCATCTTCTTCCAGGCCCTGGCTCCCGAGATCGAGGAAAAGTACATTCGGCTGTGGGACGAAGTGCGCGCCGGCTACTGACGGGATCCGCACCGCGACAATCGGGGTGAGCCCGGCACGCCCACGTGCCGGGCTCACGTCACCGGCAATTCCGCGAAACCGTCCTGCACCCGGACGGCGCGGGAGCCGGTCGCTGTCATTCGCCCCGTTCACTCCTCGGGCGACGCTGCAGAGACGAGTCGACTTCGCGGCAGTGGAGCCGCTGACCGGCGTCTCTTCGACTCCTGAAGACAACAGTTGAGGCCAAGGGAGCTTTCGGCTGGCAGGTCGGCTGGAGGGTCCCGCAACCTTCAGGAAGGGAAGGCCCGGCAGGACACCAACGGCGATGGTGGAGCAGAAGGGAAGGCTGACGGCCCCGGGCGCCGGGATAAGTGAATCCGGCCCCGCAGGCCACTGCGGCACGCGTCTTCGCCAGTCCCATTGCGTTCGCCTCGGCCTGCCGGTCAACGGTCATGGCAACCCGGTCGCCCTCCGCGACCCGGAACCCGCGTTGTTCCGCGCCGAACCTTGCGGGTGATCATCCGACCCCTGATTGAATCAACACCCGAGGGAAGCCGGATCAAGGAGGATGCGGCCTCACTTGCCGGACGCAGGGCTTCGCGTCTGGTAGCTGTCCACGGCGGGTTGTGGTGCCTGCTCCAGCGTGACGCCGAGCTCCCTTGCGGCTCCTTCGAGAAGCAGTCGATGCATCCGGTCGATCGACATGCCCTTGTGGTGGATGAGGACGCGAATACCGAGACCGTCAGCCAGGGACACGAAGCGTGCCGCCACGTCGTCGGGCGAAGAACTGGTTGTGAATTCTCCGCTCTCGATGCCGCTTTCGATGACCGACCGGACCCGCCCTGACCAGCGCTGCCAGAGTTCCGAACCCAGGGTGGCGAATTCCGGATCCCTGTTGCACAGGGAGAAAAACTCGAGCCACAGGGAGTTGATGGCTTCGAAGGGTTCCCTTGTCAGCATGCGGCACAGGCTCTCGACATGTTGCCAGGGCGTGCTGTCGTCTTGCAGACGCGACCCGTAGGAGGCAAGGGATTCCTCGAGTTTCCACTGAAAGGTCTCACGGACAAGATTGTTACGGCTTCGAAAGTAGTGCTGGATCATTCCGACGGACACGTGGGCTTCGTCCGCGATGTCGACGAGTCGCGTGCGGTGAACGCCTCGTCTGCTGATGACTTGGCTCGCCGCTTTCAGTATTGCCCAGCGGCGCTGATTAGCGAGAGTGCCGGAGGGTTCGGGGCCGTTGTTTGCCGCGCCCTCCCGTAGTGCTGAGGTTTGCAACGCGTCTCTCTCCTGATCGGCACCCCTCTCCCTCTCGTCGAAGGAAGGGGCACTGGCCCGTTCTATTGACGACATATCGACAGGGTTACAATATCACCATATTATTTTGAGTTCATGTGCCGGGTCGCCACTTGGCAATGTTCCCTGGCACAACACAACAGGGAGGATCGTCATGTCAGATGACAGAAGTATCATCAAGACAGTCTCATCGTTCGGTTCACCCATCTCCCGGCGTCGTCTCCTTCGTGCATCGGCCCAGGCAGCCGTGGGATTGAGTGTTGTCCCGTCGCTCGCCTCGACCAGCCTTGCGGACGGAGCCGTTGGTGGTGACATCGACTATTTCTGGTACGAAGGTTACGACATGCTGGGTCTTGCACCCATGGAGGCCTGGATGGAAGAGGCCGGAGTCACGATGCGCTCTTCCTACATTTCGGCCAACGCCGACGTCATCGCCAAGCTCCGGCGTCCGGGAGGTGTGACCTGGGATCTGGTCGGAACATTCAATGGCCTTGCCCGCAGACTTGAAGATCTGGTGATTCCCATCAGTCCGGACGAGGTGCCACTCTCGCACAAGATTCATCCGACCTTTGCCGATGAACGGTTCTTCAAGGACGAGAACGGCGACTGGATTCTTGTCCCGTTCACATGGGGCCGTTCGGTGACGAACTATCTGCCGGATCGCATCGATCCGCCGCAATCATGGTTCGATCTCCTGAAGGACGAGTACAGGGGCCATGTCGGTTGGGGTGGCGGCCCCGATGGGGGCATGGTGATCGCGGGCCGTACGCTTGGAATCGAAAGTACGCCGCTCTACAACCGGCAGGAGTTCGACGAAGTCATGAACTTCATGCGGAAGATGCGCGATCAGGTGCCAGCGGTTGGCATGTCGTTCGGTGATGTGGCCGAACTGATGGCATCCGGTGACATCTGGTGCACCTACAACGGTTGGGAGCCCGTATCGGCATGGGCCAACGATCGTGGAGCCAATGCGGCGAATGTCGAACCGAAAGAAGGCGGAATCGGCTGGGTCGAGGCCTTTGCGATTCCCGAGATCTCCGACAACAAGGCAACCGCTCTGGCGTTCATCAACAAGGTGCTCGAGCCTGAAGTCCAGGCGGCTATCGGCTCAAACATCCAGGTGGCGGTCGTCAACATGGATGCCGTGCCGTTGATGGATGCGAAGTCCGCCAGTCTCTACGACTACGGTGACCTCGACAACGCGCTTGCACGCAGCCCCCTGACCCCGTGGCCGCCGGACGAAACAACCGACGAGGTTGTGGGTTATCTGGAATGGTTGAACGAATGGGCGAAACTGAAGGCAGGCGGATAACTGGTTCCCCCGCTTTGTCCGGAGGACAGTACGGCGCGGGGAGGACCTGGGTTCTCCTCGCGCCCGGTTTCCTCGCCCTTGCGCTGACGTTTGTTGCACCGCTCCTGTTGTTCGGGGCCTATGCCTTTGCACGCGGCGGGCTGTTTACGGTCACATGGGACTTCACTCTCGACAACTTCGTGACTGTCCTGACCGATCCCTTCGTCGGACTGCTGATTGTTCGGTCGCTCGTCACGGGATTCATCGTGGCAGGCATCTGTCTGGTGATTGCCCTTCCGCTGGCGTTCTACCTCAGGTTCCGGGCAGGCCGACTCGAGACACCGCTGTTCGTGCTGCTGGTCGTGGCCCTGTTCGTGAGCTACCTCGCCAGGATCTACGCGTGGCGGGCGCTGTTCACCTCGAGCGGCGTGTTTACGGTCTTCATCGAATCACTGGGGGTCACCGATCCTCCGCAGCTGCTCTTCACGCGCACGCTGGTGGTCATCGCCCTCGTGCACATCTATCTGCCCTTCGTCACGCTGGCGATCTACGCGACAATGCGCAATCTCCCTCGTACGGTGCTTGAAGTCGCCGAGGACCTGGGGGCAACCGGACTCATGAGTTGGCGCCGTGTCATTCTTCCCCTGATGGCTTCGACATCGCTCGCTCCCTTCATGTTCACCCTCGGTCTCGCCGCGAGTGACTTTGCGACGCCGCAGCTTCTTGGTGGAACGAAGGGCACACTGGTCGGCGTTCTCGTGCAGCAGCAGTTTGCGGAAGCGGGCAACTTTCCGATGGGAGCCGCGATGTCCCTTGTGCTCCTCGCCGTTTTCGTGCTGCTGTACTTTGCCTTGACGTCGCTCCTGTTCGCCACCCGGCTTCATCGTGTTTCGGTACGTCTCTAGGCGGTAGCGGGAGGAGGCGGGCCATGGGAAGAAAGCCGGCGCTGGCAAACCGCGTTCTTGCGGGGCTGTTTGTCACGGCCGTCTTCGTGTTTCTGTTTGCACCCGTCCTGATCGTCGTTGTGTTCTCGTTCCAGGGGCCACCGAGGCTCGGACCGCCGCTCGAGGACATCGGGCTGCATTGGTACCGGAGCATGTTCAACAACACCGTCTACATGGACGCGTTCCAGAATACGATCGTGCTGGCAGCCGTCAGCATGGTCATTGCGCTGGTCCTCGGAACGATGACGGCGCTCGGGCTCAGGCGGGCTGGCCGCAGGCTCGGCGCGCTGGGCAACATCCTGTTCTTCATGCCGCTGGCGACACCGTCATTGTTTGTCGGTCTGGCGCTTCTCGCCTACTTCGATACCGTGGGTGTTCCCCTGTCGCACGGGACGGTGGCGGTCGCCCATTTCCTTTGGGTCTTTCCCTACTTTCTGATCGTGGCCCGATCCGGACTGGATCGTCTCGACCCGCAGTACGAGGAAGTGGGCGCCGATCTTGGCCTGGCGCCGCTGGATCAGTTCAGGCGCATCGTGCTGCCGCTGACCTTCCCCGTCCTTATCGGCGGGGCGGTCCTGGCGTTCGCACTGTCGACGGATGAGTTTGTTCGCACGCTGTTCACCATCGGTCCGGACAGCACGATTCCCATCGTGCTGTGGGGGCAGTTCAGGAGAGGCAGCGATCCAACGGTCAACGCACTGGCCACGATTCTTCTCGTGATCAGCATCACTGCTGCCATAGGGGCCCTCGGACTCTTCGGTGCGCGATTGAACCGTTTCGCAAGGACCTCCGGACGTGGTCGCAAGAGAGGTGCTCGATGACGCAGGAACGCTCGGGGGGACGGCTCCAAGTCACGGATGTCCGCAAACGCTTCTCGGAGGTCGTGGCCCTTGACGGTGTCAGCATGGAATTCCGGGAGGGAGAGTTCGTCACCCTCCTGGGCCCCAGCGGTTGCGGCAAGACCACACTCCTACGTATCGTCGCCGGGTTCGACTGGCCGGATGATGGCACCGTGGTGCTCGACGGTCACGACATCACCCGGCTTCCCCCCTACCATCGCCCTGTCAACACGGTCTTCCAGAAGCCGGTGCTCCTGCCTCACCTGGATGTCTTCGAGAACATCGCCTTCGGATTGCGGTCAAGGCGGATGCCCGAGGACTCGATCCACAAGACGGTGACGGACATGCTTGAGGTCGTGCGCCTTTCCGGGTTTGAAAGGAGGCGCTCGGACGAACTCAGCGGTGGTCAGGCGCAACGCGTCAACCTTGCCAGGGCGCTTGTCAATCAGCCCCGTGTGCTGTTGCTGGACGAACCCTTGTCGGCTCTCGATCTTCAGGTCCGCATGGAGATGCAGGCGGAACTGAAACGCATCCACAGGGAGACCGGCGTCACCTTTCTCTACGTGACTCACGACCAGCAGGAAGCGATGGCGATGTCCGATCGCATCGCTGTCATGCAGGAAGGGGCGATCCGGCAGAGCGGGACGCCGATGGACGTCTACCATGCTCCGAACTGCTACTTCGTCGCCAGTTTCGTCGGCAATGCCAACGTCCTTCCGGTGACAGTGGACAGCGATCGCGAGACCGGAAGCCGCGTACGCGTGACGGACACCGACGTCACGGTACCCGTGGACGACATCCCGGCGGACGTGCGGACCGGCTGGATCAGCATGCGGCCCGAAACCCTCCGCCTGACACGCCCCGACGAGGCCGGGATCGCGGGCAGGGTCACCGACAGGAGCTTTCTGGGGGCGCATGTCATATGGCGTGTCGACGTCGGACCTCACGAGATCCGTGTGCAGGGAGAGGTCGGTGAGGATGAGGCGGCCCGGTCCGGCGACCTTGTCGGCATCAGGCCTGATCCCAGGTGGGTGCGGTTTCTCCAGGATTGATGCCCGGTATCCGGAGGAGCCACAGCGATGAGTCGCACACGGGAGGGATCGAGGGTCAGGCTTGCCGTGAAGGCGATCCTGTCACACCGCGTGGAAGAGGGCCGGTGACGCACGATACGGCAGGGTTGCTGCCGGGAGACACAGGATCAGCAAGCCAACCGGAGAGGACGGCCGACATGCCCGATGTTCCCACCTTGCTGGACCGATACCGTCTGATGGTGACCATGCGGGCCTTCGAGGAAGCCTGCGCTGAGGGCATTCCGACCGGCGAACTGCGCGGCGAGCTTCATCTTGCCGATGGTCAGGAGGCGGTGGCGGCAGGAATGGTGGGCGCCCTGCGCCCAGATGACTGGATGGTGAGCACGCATCGCAGCCACCAGCACGCGATCGCCAAGGGCGTCCCCCTCGAAGCGATGATGGCCGAGATCTACGAGCGGGTGACGGGCCTGAGTCGGGGCAAGGGCGGACATGTCCATCTGTTCGACATGAAACGAAGGTTCTCGGTGACGGGGATTGTCGGATCCTCGTTGCCGGTTGCGCTTGGACACGCCTATGCGTGTCGCCTGGAGAGTTCCGGCTGCGTCGCCGTTGGAATCACGGGCGACGGGGGTACCAACACCGGGCAATTCCATGAAACGATGAACATGGCGGCCATCTGGCGGCTCCCCCTGGTCATTCTGGTTGAGAACAACCACTACGCCATCTCGGTGCCGGCCGAGGACGTGATTGCCGGAAAGGGAATCGCCGAACGCGCCGAAACCTACGGCGCGTGGGGGCGCCGTGTCGACGGTACGGACGTCGACGAGGTGGCCGTCGCGTTCGCGGAGGCTGTCGAGCATGCGCGGAGCGGCAGCGGACCGGCGCTGCTGGAGGCTGTGTGCTATCGTTTCCGCGGGCACTACGAAGGCGATATCGACCACTACCGGAAGACTGTGGCGAAACGCCGCATGCGCCATGAGGGTGACCCCCTGACGATCGTCCGCCACCGCCTTCTTGAGCGCGGCGAGGTGGACGATGCCGAGCTTGCGGGTGTGGAAAGCGAAGCCCGGGACCGGATTCGCGACATCCTGCAGAGAGTCAGGGAGGCCCCCGGTCCGGATGCAGCGGATGCGTTCAGGGATGTCTTTGCGGAGACGGCGACATGAGTGGGAACGGGAAACACCCACGGGCCGGGCGACAGCTGAACGTTTCCCAGCTGATTGCCGAGACGATCGGAATCGAGATGGAAAGGGATCCCGGACTCGTGTTCCTGGGAGAGGATATCGGTTACTCGGGAGGAACGTTCGGTGCCAGCCGCGACCTGTTCGAGCGCTTCGGGGAATGGCGCGTTCGTGACACGCCGATCTCCGAGATGGGGTTCGCAGGCATGGCGGTTGGCCTGGCCATGAGTGGATGGCGGCCGCTCGTCGAAATCATGTTCGTGGATTTCGTCGGTGTGTGCCTCGAGCAGATCTACAATGCCATGGCCAAGAATCGCTACATGTCGGGAGGTCACGTCGCCATGCCGGTGACGATCCGGGCAGCGGGCGGCTGTATCGGTGTTGCGGCGCAGCACTCCCAGACCCTGTGGGGAATGCTGGCCCATCTGCCGGGACTCAAGGTGGTGACGCCAAGCAATCCCTATGACTACCGGGGACTGCTTGCAGCATCGATCGAGTCGGAGGATCCGGTGATCGTCATCGAGCACAAGGACGCCTACCTCCGCAAGACCACGGAGTTTCCGCTTGGCACCGAAATCCCGCGTGGACGCTACACCGTCGCGCTTGGCAAGGCGCATGTCGTTCGCCGGGGCGGAGACCTGACACTTGCCACGCTGAGCACCATGGTCGAGAAGAGTCTTGCTGCTGCTGACATCCTGCATGCCGAGGGAATCGGCGTCGAGGTTATCGACCTGCGTTCCGTCGTGCCGCTCGACGACGCCACAGTCACCGACTCCGTTGCCAGGACCGGCCGGCTGCTTGTCGTGGACGAGGATTACCTGAGTTTCGGTTTGTCCGGCGAGCTTGTGGCACGTGTCGTCGAGAACCTCGGACCGTCCGCGGTCAAGAGAGTGTCCCGCCTCGCGAACCCCGACCTGCCGATCCCGGCGGCCCTTTCCCTCGAGCGGGAGGTCATCCCGAACGAGAACAGGATCCTCTCGGCGGCCAGGGCGATTGTCGGGAGCGGATGACACATGGCACGCTCGGCAACCATCATGCAGACCGTTCCCGGAAGGCTGTGCACGTCGGGCGTTCCCATCGGTGTAACCCCACGTGGCCGATCATGACGCTTGCCGGAAAGACAGTCATCGTCACAGGCGCGAGGAGCGGTATCGGTTTCGCCGCGGCGCAGCGGTTCGCTGCGGACGGTGCGACGGTCATCATGGCGGATGTCAGGGATGCCAGCGAAGAAGCCGCACAACTCGCTGAAGCTGGAGGCGACGTGCGGTTCGTGCGTACGGATGTCAGCCGGGAGGCGGAAGTCCAGGCTCTGATCGATGGAGTCGTGTCTCGTGACGGCGGGGTGGATGTCCTTGTCAACAACGCCGGCATCGTTCTGGCGCGGACCGTCCCGGACACGACCCTGGACGAATGGGACCGGCTCCTGGATGTCAACCTCAAGGGTGTCTTCCTGTGTTCCAGGGCGGCGATCCCGGTGATGCGACGACGGCACTGCGGAGTGATCGTCAACGTGGCGTCGGAGCAGGGACTGGTCGGCGCCGCCACGAACGCGGTCTATACGGCAACGAAAGGCGGCATCATCCAGCTCACGAAGTCGATGGCCATCGATCACGGACAGGAGGGGATCCGGATCAACTGTGTGGCGCCCGGGCCGGTGAAGACACCCATGTTCGACACGTTCGTGGCAAGTGTCGAGGACCCGGAGGCGGAGGTCCGGGGGTTTCTTGACGGCACGATCCTGAAACGCCTCGGCCGTCCGGAGGAGATCGCGAGCGTCATCGCGTTTCTGGCATCGGACGAGTCGTCCTACATGACGGGATCTGTCGTCGTCGTGGATGGCGGGCTGACCGCAATGTGACCCCTGAACGAGCACGGGACAGGAAACGATGATCGGCGAGAAGACGAAGGCCGTCGAACTCTTCTGGCAACAATGCCGGAAGATCTTCGATATCGAGACATCCAGGTATCATGCATGCACGCTGGCTGATCCGCGATATCTGGATCCGTCTGTGCCGAACCTTGACCTGTCGGATCACCCGCGCCTCATCAGAAACCGCCAGAAGAACGGCACGGCCCACCTCGAAATCGACTTCGAGCGCAGCCGGGTTCCGCGCCGCTCGGTCGGTGATTACTGGCTCATCGTGGATTTTGACAGCGCCCCCCTCTACCTGGTCCGGATCACCGATGTTCTTGTCTTCCGGTTCAGCGATGTCCCGCAATCCTGGGCCGAGGTGGAGGGAGAGGGCGACTGCAGCCTGACGTGGTGGCGCGATGCCCATCGGGATTACTTCAGCCGCCAGTGCGCCTTCTGGAGTATCCCGTGGCGGGAAGACTTGCGGGTCGTCTGCGAGCAGTGGGGCCTGGTGGCTTTTGTCGACGGGGATCGTGTCCGGACCTGAATGCAGGGTCACCGATGCTCCACTCGGGCGTCATCCGCCGCCTTGCGCTGCTCCGTCCTCCGCGTCTGTCAGGCGCCGGGGACATGGATGGCGACGAGGGTGCCGACGGCGATGGCCGGCGCGAAGGGCATGCCGCGGTGCCGGCGACCGGTGAGGACGAGCACCAGGGCGATGAGAGCGCCGGAGAGTGCCGTGGCGCACAGGAAGGGGACGAGGCCGCCGAAGCCCGTCCAGCAGGAGACAGCCGCCATCAGTTTCGCGTCCCCGGCGCCGAGCCATCCGCCCCATGCGAGAGCAAGGCCGATGACGAGAACGCCGCCGCCACACGCCAGGTACCAGGCGATATCCCGGTCACCGCCAAGGAGGGCGACGAGGGGCGAGGTGGCGGCGATCGCCAGCACGACGGGATCGGGGATCCTTTGCCGGCGCAGGTCCTCGACAGCCGCGATCGCGACGAGGACCACCGGCACGAGGGAGACGTCAATCAGCCCTGGTCCTCCCCGTCTTCCGCCCACGACGGATGATCATGCCATCATCGCCACGCCGGGCAACGGCATGAGCGTCGTGTTCTGCGATGCCACGGACGCTGCATGAACCACGCGACGGCATGTCGTTCAGAGATGAACGCGTGATCGGCCAGAATCAGGGCGCACATTGCGCATGGGCTCGCTGTCAGGCGAGAGGCTCGACACAGCGAGGGTCATCGTTGGTGGCCTTGTTCACCAGTGAACTCACCGGATGAAGGGTCATCGTGTCCGGCGGCGAGGGACCGAGAGACATGTCATCTCCGGCAAGCCACGGCGCGCATGCCTCGATCGGCAGGATCACCGGCATGCGGTGGTGCACCCGCGAGATGTCCGTGTTGGCTGCCGTCGTCAGGATCGTGCAGGTCTCCAGCGCGTCGCCCTCCCGCAAGTCGGCCAGCGATCCTGTCAGATTCAGACCAGCCGGCACTCTCCAGCTCTCCCACAGGCCGGCGAAGCAGAAGATGCCGCCCTCCTTCATCGTGATCAGCCAGGGCTGTCTCGCCTTCTTCTCCCCCGTCCACTCGTAGAACCCGTCGGCCGGGATCAGGCAGCGGCGCGACCGCCAGGCCGAGCGGAAGGACGGTTTCGTCCGCGCCGTCTCCGAGCGGGCATTGATCAACCGGTAGCCGATGTTGGGCTCCTTCGCCCACGAGGGAATCAGGCCCCAGCGCATCATGGCGAGACGCCGCCCGCCATCTTCAGCGCGCACGGCCGCGACCTGCTGTCCCGGCGCCACGTTGTAGCGCGGCGCCAGGTTCGCCGGTGATCCGATGAGGTCGAGCAATTCGTGGAGCTCGCGCCAGCCGAAGCGCTGTGTGAAGCGGCCGCACATGTCGCCACCTTGGCACAGTTGCCGGGAACCTTCATCTCGCGTTGATTGATGGCAGGCGCTCGCCCGCACGATCTCGGATGCCGGGGCAATGTCGTTTGTGCGGTCGGGCGGCGCGCGATAACATTCACGGCATTCCGGAAGCGGCCACATGGAGAGCCGCTCCATTCATTGAGGAGGATACCGGAACCATGCAAATCAGGAGATGGATGCTGCGTTGCGCAGCGGTTGTTGCGGCGTTGGGGCTCGCAAGTCCCGTTGCGGCAGAAGGGACCTACGGGGGCACGCTGGTGGCGGCGTTCTCGGCCGACCCGGGAGGATTCGATCCGGCCCGCGGTCCCAGCGGCATGTCGCACGTGGTGATCGAGCAGGTCTATTCGACACTGCTCAACCTGGACGAGAATGCCAAGCCCTATGCCGGGATCGCCGAATCGTGGTCCCAGGCAGAGGATGGGCTGTCGTGGACGTTCACCCTTCGCGAGGGCCTGACGTTCCACAACGGCGAGGCGCTGACCGCCGAGGATGTCGTCTTCTCGTTCGAGCGCATCCTCGCCCCCGACTCGGGCTACGCCTACAGTTCACAGATCGAGACCATCGCGGAAGTCGTGGCGGTGGACGACCTGACCGTCGAGTTCCGGCTCAACCGGGTGACGGGACCGTTCGAGATCTACATGGCCTTCCCCGGTTCATCGATCGTGCCGAAGGATCTCGTTGAATCGGACTGGGATCTCAATGCCCACCCGGTCGGCAGCGGACCCTTCAAGTTTGTCTCCTATACGCCCCGCGATTCGATCGTCTTCGAGAAGAACGAGGACTACTACGAGGAGGGGCGACCCTATTTCGATGGCATGGTCTACCGGATCATCTCGGACCCGACGGCGCTTTCCAACGGACTGAAGTCCGGCGAGATCCACTTCTCCAACGAGGTGCCGCCCAAGGACTGGAGCGCCATCGTCTCGCAGGACAACATGGTCGATGCGGCGATCGAGGGATCCCGCTACTTCTGGATGGTGCCGAACCATACCCGCGAACCCCTGGGCAATCCGCTCGTGCGCCGGGCCATCGCCCACGCCCTCAACAGGGCGGCAATCGTGCAGGGCGCCTTCTACGGCCAGGCGACGGCCATCCTGGGCGGGGTGATTCCCGAGTGGAACTGGGGCTATGCTGGCCTTGCCGAGTTCGCGCCCGAAGGCGACATCGAGAAGGCGAAGGCGCTGATGGCCGAGGCGGGAATCGCGGAAGGCACGCCGCTCTCGCTCACCATGGTGTCGTCATGGCCCCCGATGATGTCGATGGCGCCGATCATCCAGGCCAACCTGGCGCAGATCGGCTTCAATGCGACGATCGACACCATGGAGGTGCCGCGCTACTGGGACGAGGTCTGGGGTCCCTCCAACTTCGATCTCACGGTGATGTACTGGCTGTCGCCCCTGGCGGATCCGGATGATTTCGTGACCAACACCTACGCCACGACATCCGCCGTCAACGTGCAGCTCGGCGGTTCGCAGGAGATGGACGATCTCATGCTGGCGGCCAAGTCGGCCGTCACCGTCGAGGAGCGCAAGGCGCTCTATCTCGAACAGCAGCAGCTCTCTCTCGACACCATGGACGTCATTCCGGTGGTGAACGGCTGGGTGCTGACGGCGCACACCGACAGCCTGAAGAACTTCAAGCCGATGCGGACCGGGTTCCTCAAGACCCTGAAGGACTCCTGGCTGGAGTAGCGCCAGACCCTGCGCTCCGGTGCCGGCCCATCCGGGCCGGCACCGGGTGCACCTGACGATGCTGGCGCTTGTCTTCTGGAGGCTTGCCTCCTTCATTCCGACGCTGATCGTGGCGTCGGCCATCCTGTTCGTCGCCGTCAACGTCGTTCCCGGTTCGGCGGCGCTGTCAGCGCTCGGCATCCACGCCACGCCCCAGGCCCTCAAGCGTTTCGAGCACCAGCACGGTCTCGACCGGCCCCTTGCCGTCCAGTACGTGGAGTGGGCGGGCAAGGCGCTGCAGGGCGACTTCGGCACGTCATTCCAGAACGCCGTGCCTGTCGGCCCGGAGGTGAGGAAGCGCATTCCCGTCACCCTGCAGCTGGCCGGGATGGCCTTCGTGGTGGCCATCGCGCTCGCGATTCCCCTGGGCGTGGTGGCGGGATTCCGCCACCAGACCGGCACCGACGGAGTGGTGACGACGCTGGCCACTCTCTTCGGCTCGACGCCGAACTTCTGGCTGGCCACGCTGTTGATCTGGTTTTTCTCGCTCAAGATGGGTTGGTTGCCCACCGGGGGCTACGTTGCGTTTGCCGAGGATCCGGCAGGCAATCTCGAGCGCATGCTGCTTCCGTGCATCGCCCTTGGCGTCGTTTCGTCCGGTCTTCTCATCCGCATCATGCGCACCGCGGTGATCGAGGTGATGTCCTCGAATTTCATCGAAACGGCACGCTCCAAGGGGGTCGGCGACCTGCGCCTCGTCAGCTTCCACGTGCTGCGCAACGCCCTCATCCCGTTCTTCACCGTCAGCGCCGTCGAGTTCGGTTTCCTTGTCGGCAGCGTCGTCATCATCGAGGACGTGTTCCGCATTCCGGGAATCGGATCCCTCGTCCTCGTGGGGATCATCAACCGCGACTATCCGGTGCTCCTGGCGGCGGCCATGACGGTCACCGTCATCGTTCTCGTCGTCAATCTCATCGTCGATCTGGCGGCCCAGGTGATCGACCCGCGCCAGGTCCGCACCGGACACGGATCATGATCCGACGGCTGAACTGGCGGCGCTACGGCCTCGTTGCCGTGACCCTGCCCGTGGTGGCCATGGTGTTTCTGGCAGCCGCCCTGGCTCCCGTCATCGCCCCCTATGATCCGTTCGAGCTCGATGTTCTCGTCATGCTGCAGGGCCCTGGTGGGGACCACCTCCTGGGCACCGACGAACTGGGACGCGACATCCTGTCGCGGGTCATCCACGCTTCGCGTGTCTCGATCGTCGTCGGTCTCGTCGCTGTCGCCATCGGCGCCACCGGGGGCGTCCTCATCGGGGTTCTGGCGGCCCACTTCGGGGGTGCTGTGGACTCCGTGCTGATGCGCTTCATGGAGATCGTCTTCTGCTTTCCGGCGATCCTTCTGGCCGTCATCCTCATGGCCAACCTGGGGACGTCCGTCCTCAACGCGATGCTCGCCATCGGCATTATCTTCATACCCGGTTTCGCGCGGCTGACCCGGGCCGTGGCGCAGACGGTGCAACGCCAGCCCTTTCTCGAGGCGGCGATCTGCCTCGGGGTGGGCCCGGTGCGCCTCATTACCCGCGAGATCCTGCCCAACGTCATCGGACCGGTCCTGGTCGAGGCGGCGGTTGCCTTCTCCTATGCCGTGCTTCTCGAATCGGCGCTGTCGTTCCTCGGTCTGGGCGCCCAGCCTCCGGAGCCGTCATGGGGCAACATGATCAACACCGGACGCGGCTTCATCGACCAGGCGCCGTGGATCAGTCTGGCACCCGGCGCCGCACTCTTCGTCACGGTGTTCAGTTTCAATCTCCTGGGAGACGGGCTGCGCGACGTGCTCGACCCGAAACTCCATGACTGATTCCGGCCTCGCACCCGACAGCCTTCTCGAGGTCGAAGGCCTCACCATCGTGCTCCGCCACCGCCACCGGCCGCCGGCAAGCATTGCCCGGGATGTGTCGTTCCGAGTGAATGCCGGCGAGATCGTCGGTCTCATCGGCGAATCGGGCAGTGGCAAGACCATGACCGCCAAGTCGCTGATCGGCCTGCTTCCCGACCGCATGGAAGTGGTCTCCGGCCGCGTCCGGTTCCGCGGGCGCGACCTTCTCGGTGGCGAGGATCCGGCACGTGTGCGCGGCAGGGACATCGCGCTCATTCCCCAGGACGCCCTCCATGCGCTCAATCCGGTGAAGACGATCGGCTGGCAGGTCGGCGAACCGCTGCAGGTGCATGGCGGACTGCGGCGGCGGCGCATCGCAAGCGTTGTCGGGGACCTTCTCGAACGCGTGCACATTCCCGATGCGAGGCGTCGTGGCGTTGACTATCCGCACCAGTTCTCCGGAGGCATGCAGCAAAGGGCCTTGACGGCCATGGCGCTCTCGATGGAGCCGCCGCTCATCCTTGCAGACGAACCGACGACGGCTCTCGACGTCACCATCCAGGCGGAGATCATTGATCTCATCGGTGAGTTGCGGGACGCCACCGGAGCCAGTTTTCTCTTCATCTCCCACGATCTGGCGCTGGTCTCCAGCTTCTGCGACAGGATCTACGTCATGTATGCCGGCGAGATCGTCGAGAGCGGGACGAAGGACGCCATCTTCAGCCATACCCGTCATCCCTACACGCGGGCGCTCATTGGCGCCGCGCCGCGCCTTGCCGGCAATCCGGAGAGACTGCCGACGATCCCGGGAAGGATCCCCCGGCCCCACGAGGAGATCCGCGGATGCCGGTTCCGCGAGCGATGCCCCGCCGCCGGCGCCGCGTGCGGGGAGCCGCCGCGCCTCGAGACGGCGGACGGTGATCATGCCGTTCGCTGCTGGTATGCCTGACGCGATGCTTCTCGTTGCAAGGGAACTCTCCACGACCTTTCGTGGCCGCGGCCTGCTGCGCCGGGGCGGCGACGTCCGGGCCCTGAACGAGGTCTCCTTCAGCCTGGCGAAGAACCAGACCCTGGGCATCGTCGGCGAATCGGGGTCCGGCAAGTCAACCCTGTTGCGCGTCATCCTGCGCCTCACGCCCTACCAGGCGGGACGTCTCGCATTCGACGGCGCCGAGATCGCCACGCTGTCCGGCACGGCGCTGAAGGATCTGCGGCGGCGCGTCCAGCCGGTGTTCCAGGATCCCTATGCGACGTTCAATCCGCGGTTCTCCATAGGCTCGTCGATCGGCCTGGGTTTCGAACTCCTGGGAGAACACCGGCGCCAGGAGGTCAGGGAGGAGGTCAGGCGTCTTCTCGACGACGTCGGTCTTGATCCCGATCTCGAGCGGGCGCTGCCTCACGAACTCTCCGGGGGCCAGCGGCAGCGTGCCGCCATCGCCCGCGCGCTGGCGGTCCGGCCGGACCTCCTGCTGCTCGATGAGCCGACGTCCGCCCTCGACGTTTCGGTCCAGGCGCAGGTCCTGAACCTCTTCAAGGATCTTCGCCGGCGCTATGGTTTCTCCCTCATTCTCGTGACCCACGATCTCCCGGTCGTCGGCTTCATGTGCGACCATCTCCTCGTCATGAAGTCAGGAGAGGTGGTCGAAAGGGGCGCGACGGCGACCGTGATCGGCAACCCGGTGTCCCCGTACACCCGCGCGCTGGTCAATTCGGCGCCCGAGGTATCGGGGAAGAAGGCGCAACCGGCAGCGAGGCAGTGATGAGCGACATCAGCAACGACACCATCGCCGCGGCCGAGACCGTGCTCGGCGTGCGTTACAGCGATTCGGAGCGGGCGCTGATGCGCGACAACCTTGCACCGCAGATCGAGAACGCCAGAAGACGAAGGGCGCTCGTCTTTGCCAACGGTCTGGGGCCTGCCACCCGGTTCGATCCGCGGTTGCCCGGATTCCGGGCGCCGCCGTCCGGGCCTTCCCCGGTCTGGCAGGACCGCGAGGTGCGGCCGCTTCCCGAATCGGATGAGGACATCGCCTTTGCCCCGGTTCACACGCTCTCCGGGTGGATCCGGTCAGGCGCCCTCACCAGCCGGCGGCTTGTCGGAATCTGTCTTGACCGGATCGACCGCCTGGCCGGCCGCCTCGAGTGTTTCGTCACGGTCACGGGCGAGAGGGCGCTTGCGGAGGCGGACGCCATGGACGCCATGACGCGCGCCGGCCACTGGCAGGGGCCGCTTCACGGCATCCCCTATGCGCTGAAGGATCTCTTCGATGCGCGGGAGACACGGACGACCTGGGGAGCCGAACCCTTCCGGGACCGGATCGCAACAGGAGATGCCGCAGTGGTGACGAGACTGCGGCAGGCCGGCGCCGTGCTGCTCGGCAAGTCGACCGTTGGCGCGCTCGCCTACGGCGACATCTGGTTCGGGGGCAAGACCCGCAACCCCTGGAACCTAAACGAGGGTGCGAGCGGTTCGAGTGCCGGTTCGGCAGCGGCCACCGCTGCCGGGCTGTGCGCATTTTCCATCGGCACGGAAACCCTCGGATCCATCACGTCACCCTCGGAGCGCTGCGGCACGACGGGGCTGAGACCCACCTTCGGCCGCGTGTCGCGCACCGGCGGGATGGCATTGTGCTGGTCGCTCGACAAGGTGGGACCGATCTGCCGCACCGTCGAGGACACCGGCTTCGTGCTGGCGGCAATCAACGGCGGAGACGCGACGGATCCGGGCTCCATCGACATGCCGTTCCTTCACGACGCGACGCAGCCGCCGGAGGGTTTGCGTCTCGGCTGGCTGCCGGAAGCCTACGAGGGCGACGACGTGACGGACGTCGACCGCCAGGCGCTGGATACCGTGCGTTCTCTTTTCCCTTCGATTCGCGAGGTGGGCCTGCCCGATCTTCCCTACGACACCCTGATCGCCGTGCTCTATGCGGAAGCCGCCGCGGCCTTCGAGGATCTCACGCTCGACGACATCGACGACACGCTGACACGCCAGGACGAGGGGGCCTGGCCCAACGCATTCAGAAAGGCGCGCTTTCTTTCGGCGGTGGACCACGTGCAGTTCGACCGTCTGCGCCGCCTGGTGATGGAGGCCCTCGACAGGCTGTTCATGGAGATCGACGTGCTCGTCGGTCCGTTCTCGACCGGCCCGATGCTGGTGGCGAGCAACTTCACCGGCCATCCCTGTCTGCACTTGAGGTGCGGTTTCGAGGACCTGGCGACCCGTTCGGAACTCTCGCTGGCCGAAGGGCGGCTCGAACTCGGCCGTGCAACGTCGTCGGAACGCACATTCACCGTGCCCCGCGGTCTTTCACTGTGGGCCGGGCTCTTCAAGGAATCGCACCTGCTCCATGTCGGTGAATCCCTGGAACGCCTGTTCGACGTCCACCACCGCCGGCCGACCCTTGCCGCCTGAGGCGTCCCTCGTCCTTGCCTCCGCGAGTGCGGCGAGACGGCAACTGCTGCACGACGCCGGGGTGCGATTCCGGGTGGTGCCTGCCGCCGTTGACGAGACGACGCTGCGCCGGGACCTCGAGGCCCGCGCGATGCCGCTCGGCGACATGGCCTTGGCCCTGGCCTGCGAGAAGGCCCTCGCCGTCAGCCGGGACGAGCCCGATTCCCTCATACTGGGGGCCGACCAGATGCTCGAATGCGACGGCCGCCGTCTTGACAAGGCGACGGACCTGGGCGAGGCCCGCCGGCACCTCGAGGCCCTCCGGGGGCGCACGCACAGGCTTGTGACCGCCACCGTTCTGGTGGTCAACGGAGAACGACAATGGCATCACACGGAAACGTGCATGCTGACGATGCGCTCCCTTGATGACGACTCGCTTGCGGCCTATATCGCGGCTGCCGGAGAGCGCATTCTCCAAAGTGTGGGCTGCTACCAGGTCGAGGGGCGCGGAATCAGGCTGTTCGAACGGATAGAGGGCGACTGGCACGCCATCATCGGATTGCCGCTGCTGGCCGTTCTCAATGAACTTGACGCGAGGGGGGCGCTCGGCCCGTGGGACTGACCGGAAGTGCGCGCGTCGCCGGAGTCATGGGCTGGCCGGTGGCCCATTCACGATCGCCTCTCCTGCATGGCCATTGGCTCGAGACCTGCGGCATCGACGGCGTCTATGTGCCCCTTGCCGTGCCGCCGCACCGGTTCGAGGCCGCCTTCAGGGCCTTGCCCGATCTCGGCTTCAGGGGCTGCAACGTGACGTTGCCGCACAAGGAGAAAGCCCTGGCCCTGGCCGACAGCGTCGACGATCTCAGCATGCGGATCGGTGCCGCCAACACGATCGTTGTCGGCGACGACGGCGCTCTCGCGGCCAGCAACACGGATGCCTTCGGATTCCTCGAGAACCTGAAGAGCCGGGCCCCCGGGTGGCGAGGAGACCGGCCGGTCCTGGTGCTGGGAGCCGGCGGGTCGAGTCGCGCCGTCATCGTCGCTCTCCTTGATGCGGGCGTGCGCGAGGTGCGTGTCGCCAACCGGACTCTCGAGCGCGCCGCGGCGCTCGTCGAACGGTTCGGGCCTTCGGTGACAGCCGTCAGCTGGGACGACCGTCACGCGGCTGTCGACGGCGTCGGCCTGGTGGTCAACACCACCCAACTCGGCATGACCGGACAACCCGCGCTCGACCTTGCGCTTGACGCGCTGGGCGTCGAGGCGGTGGTCTGCGATCTCGTTTACGTGCCGCTCGTCACGGATGTCCTGCAGCGCGCCCGGCAGCGCGGACACGTCACGGTCGACGGTCTCGGCATGCTGCTGCACCAGGCGCGCCCGGGCTTCGCCGCGTGGTTCGGCGTCGATCCGCCCGTGACGGAAGACCTTCGCTCCGTGGTGTCACAAGGACTGTGAAGTGGCCACGCCCGGATCGGACGTTGCAGGGCATCCGCGCCAGCGATGGTTCCCGCGGGACCTGCGGTCCTTGGATCATCCGGAGTTGTCCGAAGGGTGCGGTTTTCCGGCCTGGCGCACGACGTCATCGGTCACCTTCGAGGCTTTCGGAGCCGAGAGCGTTTCCGCCTTGTTTCGGTTCATCGCCGGCCGTCCTCCGGTGAGTTTGACCGGGGAATCGTGTCGCTGGGTCGGGTGAGGTTCGGTCGAACAAATCCTCGAGTGCGCAAATCGTCTTTTGCGGAATTCGTTCAACCGGGTAGTAGCGGCCCATGATCTCGAGTGCGGCATCGAATCCTGTGAGATTGAGGTAACGCAGGAGAAAGCGCACATCGTCGATGTCGTGGAACTCTCGTCCTATGCGCATCGCCATGCACTTCATGGCCAGAAGGTACTCCGGGGCTGCAGTGAGGACCCTCAGGTTCGGCAGGTCCAGGCAAGGGTGGAATTCTCCGCGTTCGCTCAGAAATCCCTTGACGGCATCGTTGAGCCAGTCGGTACCAAAGTTGACACGCCGTGCCGCCTCTCTCACCTCCCTTGCCGGGTGAAAGAAGGCGTCCACGTCCTTCGTCGTGAGACGTGCGTCGAAGACAAGGCACATGACAGCGCCGCCGACCAGGTAGACTTCTCCGACGATGCCATGGCGCGCATCCAGCTTCGCCAAGAAAGAAATGTCAATACAATGTCATGACATCATGCGGGTGCGTGGAAGCACCCCTTCGGCCTGGTTCGGTCACGGGCGCAGACCGGGTTCCCCGATCCTTCCGGTCCCTCAACTGGGCCTTCACCTGTCCAACCGGGCTTGTTGCCTCGCTTCGAATCCTGCAGGCTCGCAGGGTGAGGGGATCGGGGATCAGCAACGGTGTTCGTGCTCGGCCTGACTGGTTCGATCGGCATGGGAAAGTCCGCCGTTGCCGGCATGTTCGCCCAGTGCGGCGCCCTCATTCACGATGCCGATCGCAGTGTGCACCGGCTCTACGGTCCAGGCGGCGCCGCTGTCGGGCCTGTGGGCAGCGCCTTTCCCGGGGTGGTGACGGGTGAGGGAAAGGGAGCCCGCATCGACCGTCAGCTTCTTGGCGCCCGTGTCATCGGTGATGCCGGGGCACTCGCCCGACTTGAATCGCTGGTCCATCCCCTGGTGCGCCGGGATCAGGACTGCTTTCTCAGACGAGCCGCCCGAAACGGCTGCCGTCTCGTGGTCTTCGATGTGCCCCTGCTCTTCGAGACCGGTGGCGAATCGCGTGTCGATGCCACCTGCGTGGTCCATGCACCGCCGTTCATCCAGGCAGCCCGGGTGCTGCGCCGCCCCGGCATGACACGAGAGATCCTCGAGGACATCCGCCGCCGCCAGATGCCGGATCGGGAAAAGCTGCGCCGGGCGGACCATGTCGTGATGACCGGTCTTGCCAAGGGCCATACCCGGGCCCGCGTCAACAGGCTGTGGCGCCATCTCTCGGTTCGCCAGGGAAGGATCTGGCCACCTTAGGATCCGGTTCATCGGAGCCTGTTGATGAGCGTCGTGGAAGCGTGTCGATTTCCGGGTGCTCACGGGATACCATGACGGCCCCTGGCTCGTGATCGTCATGCGCGAGATCGTTCTCGATACGGAAACCACCGGCCTCGACATCATGGATGGTCACAGGCTTGTCGAGATCGGCTGTGTCGAGCTCGTGGACCGGGTGGTGACCGGGCGGACCTGGAACACCTTTCTCAATCCCCGGCGCTGCAACCATGCCGAAGCCTTCGACATCCACAGGCTGCCCGATGCCTTCCTCAGGAAACAGCCGCTGTTCAGGGAACGGGCGAAGGACCTGATGGGGTTTCTCGCTTCCAGCCGCCTTGTCATGCACAACGCGGCGTTCGATCTCGCCTTCCTCAACAACGAACTGGTTCTGGAAGGCATGGAGCCGATCCGCGGCTCCCGGGCCATAGACACGCTCAGCATGGCGCGCAGTATCTTTCCCGGAAGAGCCAACGATCTTGGCGCCCTGGCACAGCGGCTCGGCATCGAGATCGTCCCCGGGCGCACCCATCGCGCCCTCTCCGATGCCAGGCTGCTGGCCGTCGTCTACATCGCACTCCTCAAGCACCGGGAAGACCATGCGTGAAGTCGTCCTCGACACCGAAACCACAGGGCTCGACCACGCCGCCGGTCATCGCGTCGTCGAGATCGGCTGCGTCGAACTCAGCAACCACGTTCCCACGGGGCGTTCCTGGAGCACCTATCTCAATCCCGGGCGCGACAGCGAGGACGCCGCTCTCGCCGTTCACGGTCTGACTGCCGCCTTCCTCGCCGAGCAGCCGTCGTTCCCGGACAAGGCCGAGGAATTCCTGGAATTCCTGGCAGACAGCCGCCTCGTCATCCACAACGCCGAGTTCGACCTGAATTTTCTCAACAGCGAGCTCGAGCGATGCGGCCTCGGCCCGATCGATCCGGGCCGCGCCGTCGACACCCTCATCCTGGCGCGGCGGAAGTATCCCGGCGAGCCAAACAGTCTCGACGCCCTGACGAGGCGCTTTCGCATCGACGCCTCGACGCGCCAGGAGGCCCATGGCGCCCTTGTCGACGCACGACTCCTGGCGGAGGTCTATCTCGAGTTGGTCGGCGGACGCCAGTCGGCCCTCGATTTCGCGGGTTCCGAGGGCTCCCTCCTGTCTGCGGCATCCGGCGAACCCTCCCGCACGTTCCGTCCGCCCCGTCCCCACGAGGCCACGGCGGAAGAGATCGCCCGCCACGAGGATTTCCTGCGCGAACACGTCAAGGATCCGATCTGGCTGCGGTCATGATTTCCGCGTTGCACGGCGCTCTTCCATGACGATGTCGGCAAGACCGACGCCACGACCTTCGCCTGATCCGCCTTCCCGGGTGTCGAGGTTGCGCGAGGCGCCGGCACCCTGACCCGGACAGATCCCGTTGCTACAGGGATTGGCATGCGACAACAGGGCCGATTCCGGGCAAGGCGCATTGACGACATGGTTCGCATGACCGATCGAATCGCAGTCCCCGGACCGCCTGGCAACCGGACACAAAGAGTGACCAGTCATATTACATGACCATAGTGAGAGGGAGTGACGCGATGAGAGTGATCGGTGCGGCAAAGTTCAAGGAACAGTGCCTGGCGCTGCTCGACAATCTGGGCAACGACGGCCTGATCATCACCAAGCGCGGTAAGCCCGTTGCCCGCCTGCTTCCGCTGGCGCACCACGACGCCGAATTGATCGGCAGTCTGCGCGACAAGATCGTTGTCCGCGGCGACATCCTGGCCACGGGGGTCGATTGGGACGCAGATGCTCAATCTTGACACGCACATTCTCGTCTTTTCACTCACCGGTGCATTGCGATCCGGGGAATGTGCGGCATTGAGTCAAGCGAGGTGGTCGATTTCCGCGATCGTGTTGTGGGAACTGGCAAAGCTCATCCGGCTTGGACGGCTGGACATGGATCTCGAAGACCGCCAGATTGCCCGTGTTCTGAATGGTCTGCATGTCTGGCCATTCGATCTGGACGTCGCCAGAATGTCAGTAAATCTCGATTTCAGAGGCGATCCGGCCGACGAGATCATCGCCGCGACGAGCATCGTTCACGACGTACCCCTGATCACCCGCGACCGCGTCATCCGACAATCCAGGATGGTTCCACTCGCCGCATTGCACGAAACGGCAGGGAGGTCTGAAACCTGAAGTTGCATCGCATGGCCCAATCGCGCGGGCGCCTGTCCGTCAACCCCGTCTTCCGTCACCTGTGTAACGGCCTGCTGGAGCCTTGAGGCGCTGGCGACCGACATCACTTGAACGTCAACATCAGCCACATGGGTAGAGGCAAGCTGCGATGACATTGATCTCCATGGTGGAGTTTCGGCGGAACGCTGAAGGTGTCCTCCGACGAATTGAGCAAGGCGAATCATCTGATACTGACGTATCGAGGCCGGCCCGTGGCCCGGCTGGAACCCTGCGCACCCCCAACCGTGCCGGCCGACGACCCGATCTATCGTCTGGCCGAGCTTGCTGCGGAAGAAGGAGAGTCTCTGTGCAACGACGAGGTGGACGCGACCATCTATGGTCGATGACGCGTTCATCGAAGTGAGTGGTGACTGGATCGTGTCCCGATCCGTGGTGCCGAAGCCTGGTGTCCCTCGTGATATCCGGCGCGTTGGGCCGAGATGCTCAGGCTGTAGCCTCCCCTGCTTGCCTGCGGCCGGCACCACCCCGAAGACCGCTGCAATGGAGACTATCGACATCTTTCGAGCCGGTCTGCGAAGGCCTTGACCATAGGTCCTGATCGGCCGGCGCGCCTGTAGCGGGGCGCTGGCGAGACAGGCCGGATCCGGTGCGAGATTGCCGCAAGCCGGATCCCCCTCTACTGTCCGGGCGCATCGCCACAACCCTGGAGCGAGGAACAATGGAGAGGTCCGGGCGTTTCAGCGACGTCGTGACGACGTCGGATGAACTGCGGGAGATCGTGGGCGAGGTCATTCCGGCTGCGGTCACCAAGGTGATCGATCACCTTGACGGCTTCTGCATCGATTTCATCCGCCATGCGCCGTTCTTCGTCATCGGTTCGGGAGGGGGTTCACGCGATGTCGATGTCTCGCCGAAAGGCGATCCCGCAGGATTCGTGAGGATCATCGACAGCACGACCCTCGCCATCCCCGACCGGCCGGGCAATGCCCGCATGGACACGTTCCTCAACGTGCTCGAGAATCCGAAGGTGGCCCTCATCTTCCTGGTTCCCGGGCGCAAGGACACGCTGAGGGTGGCCGGTCGGGCGGAGATCGTGGCCGACGAGGCCCTGCGGCGCTCCATGACCGAACACGGGAAGGTACCCCGACTTGTCATGATCGTTCATGTCGAGCACGCCTTCTTCCATTGCACGAAGTGCATGGTTCGCTCGAACCTGTGGAAGCCCGAGGCATGGCCGGACACCTCCGGCATGCAGAGTTTCGGCGCCGCGATCGTTGCCCAGGCGAAGCTCAAGGAGACGGCGAGCGAGGCCGATGCTTCCATGAAGGACGCCGAGCAGAACAGGCTCTACTGATGCCGCGGTCCGCCGCTGCTGACGGACCATCACGGCGCGAGAGCGTGGTGATACGTGCGTGATGCAGGCACCTCCGGCGGTAGCCGGGACAGGCATGTGGCGTCAGCCGGCGTCCGGAGTGCGCACCTGTTCTGCTGACTGGAGTGTCCGGCTCGCCGGTTTGGCAAGGCGCGAGCCCCCTGAAGCCGCCGCCGGGGCAATCTTGGCCGGAAGAGGTCGTTCGCCCCGTTATCGTGCTGGCCGCGTTCCGGAGATGAAGCGGTAGGTGAACAAGCCTTGCGACAGTCCCGAAGCGTAGGAGACGGATGCGTCCATCCAGTCCAGCAAGTCCGGATTGGTCTTGCCGAGATGAGGGTTCAGGAACGACATCGTCAGGTACGTCCGGCGGATTTCCTCTGTCGACGGGATCGCCTCGGCGGAGAGGTCCCGTTCCTCGATGTCCTCGAAGCCCGCTTCTTCCAGCACCGTGCATGTATCACGCCACGTGCCCATCGGCGCCAGGCGCCAGTTTCGCTCCACGGCCTCGACAAGCGCCCGATGTTCGTCCGGCACCGGTGCTCTCTTCAGAAAGCCGCCGTCCAGGGCCTGCCAGCGCCCGCCGGGCTTCAACACCCGGTAGACACCCCGGAGATACGCTGGTTTGTCGTACGCATGGCAGAAGGACTCCTGGTTCAGGACCGCATCGAAGCAGGCGTTGGAAAACGGCAGTTCCATGAAGTCACCGCAGAGAAACTCCACCAGATGGCCGACCCCGCGCTCTTGCGCGCATCGCGCCGCCAGGGCGACATGGGGCGCGCAGTTCGTCAACCCGGTGACCCGGACGCCATGCGTCTGCGCCAGGGCGATTGCCGTGGCGCCCGCGCCGCAGCCGGCATCCAGTACATGCCGTCCCGGACCGAGGGGGCATCCTTGGGTCAGAATGTCGTTGGCGCGTTCCAGGCTTTCCCGCCTGGTCCTCGTACCCGGCCCCCAGAGGCCGCGATGAAGATGGGGCGGCTCCTCGCGTTCTGTCGACAGAAGCCCGGTCAGCGAGGCATACAGTTCGGCAACCGAACCCTGCGTTCCGGTACTGCCGGACGAATCCGCTCCCTCAGCGTCCATTCCGGATCACTCCGGCAGAGGGTTCCCACAACGCGGAATGCTGTCGGGAGCCGTGTGTTGCCCTCAGCTCCATTCGACTGTCAGTTGCTTCAGCCCGCGAAACGTGATTGTCCGGAAAATGTCCGGCGAACCGCCGTCCGCCAGTCTCATGCCGGGCAGGCGGCTGGTCAGTTCTTCCAGGGCGATCTTCATCTCAAGCCGGGCGAGCTGTGCCCCGAGACAGAAATGCGCGCCATGGCCGAACGAGAGATGGTCCCGGGCATTCTTGCGCTCGATGTCCATCGTCTCGCCGTCCGGGAAAACGGTCTCGTCGCGGTTGCCGGAGGCGAGCAGCAGCAGGATTGTCGCGCCCGACGGAATCTGCCGCCCGGCGATCTCGGCGTCGCGCGTGGCGAGGCGGGGGAATGCCAGAAGAGGGGTGCCGAGGCGCAGGATTTCCTCGACCGCGTTGGGGATGAGGCCGGTGTCGGCACAAAGGCGCCCCCACACGTTTCCGTCCGCCAGCATGGCCCTGATGCCGTGGGCCAGCGAATGGCTCTGGTTGTCCGCCCCCGCGGTCTGCAGCAGGAACACGAAGTTGTGGAGATAGTTGTCGGTGAAGAGCGACGGGGTCGCCCGGCGCGTCCGCACGATGTCGCCGAGATAGTTGTCGCCGGGATTCTCGATAGCGGCCCTGGCCAGCCCGCCGCTGAACGACCACAGCCGGACAACCATTTCCATCAGGGAGACCTGCGCGGCTTCGGTCACGGTCCCCCAGGTTTCGACCCGCCGCATTCCGCCTGGCCACCTGGCGAGGTCGAACTCCTCGTCGTCGCCGCCAAGAAGGTGGAAGGTCATCCGGGCGGCAGCCGGCTGCAGGAACCGGGCGATCAGGTCGGCGCGGCCATCCTCGATGAAGCTGTCGATCTGACTCGAAACGATCGCGCGAATTCTCGGCTCGTATTGCGCCACGCTGCGTGCGGAAAGGCCGTCTGCGAAGATACGCCGGTTGTCACGGTGAGAGGCCGGCTCCTCGTCCGCCAGAGTAGGTTCCAGCCGCACTCCGGCCGAGCGATACACTTCCTCTGCCCTGGGGCATAGCGGCACGGGGGGCTGACGCACATTGGCCGAAGAGAAGGTTTCCTGATCCCGGAAGACTGCGCGGATATCGCTGTACCGGGCGACCGTCCACCAGCCGGTTTCGGGAACATGCAGAACCGGCGCCTCGGCTCTGGCCCAGGCGAAGAAGCGGTAGGGATCGGCATAGTACTCGGCATGCCGCGAACCGTGCGGCGTGCCGGCGTGCGCCGCCAGCATCTCGTCGAACCGAGTCGCATTGGCTTCCGGCATCTCCTTCTCCGCGACAGCGATCCTGCTCGATCCGTCGAAAACAGTAGCGCGCCAGCCTGGAGACGGACAAGTCTGTCTCCCTGTCCGTCCGGTGTTGAAACTCCTTCCCGGCCGATGGCAGAGCCGTCCCCGGGCGGGGCGTGTGGTCGATCTGCGAGGTGAGAATTCAGGGGTTCCCACGCCGCGTTCTTGAGCCATTGCACCGCCGCCGCGGAACCAGGGTCAACTCCAGTCGACCGTCAGGTGCTTCAGTCCGCGGAAACTGAAGGTCCGGAAGACTTCCGGTGGCCTGTCATCCGCCAGCCTCATGTCGGGCAGACGGCGGGTCAGTTCCTCCAGAATGACCTTCATCTGGAGCCGGGCGAGCGGCGCCCCAAGGCAGTAATGCACGCCATGGCCGAACGTCAGGTGATCCCGTGCGTTCTCCCGGTCGATGTCCATCGTCCCGCCGTCCGGGAACACCGTCTCGTCGCGGTTGCCCGAAGCGAGGAGCAACAGGACCCGGGCACCAGCCGGAATCCGCCGCCCGGCGACTTCAACGTCCCGGGTTGCGAGCCGCGGGAACATCAGCGTGGGCGTGCACAGGCGCAGGATCTCTTCGGCCGCGTTGGGGATGAGGCCGGGATCGGCGCAAAGGCGTGCCCACATGTCACCGTTCGCCAGCATGGCCCGGATGCCGTGGGCAAGCGAGTGGCTCTGGGTGTCCGCCCCCGCCATCTGGAGCGCGATCACGACATTGTGGAGATAGTTGTCCGTGAACAGGGACGGGTCCGCCCGGCGCGACCGGACGATATCGCCGAGATAGTTGTCGCCGGGCTCCTCGATGGCGGCTTCGAGCAACGAGCCGCCGAACGACCACAACCGGACGACCATGTTGACCAGGGAGATTTGAGCTGCCTCGCTCGGGGCGCCCAGGATCTGGACCCTCGGGATGCCGCCCGGCCAGTCGGCGAGGTCGAAATTCTCGTCGTCACCGCCGAGCAGGTGGAACGTCATCCTGCTCGCGACAGGATGGAGGAACCGGATGATGAGGTCCACCCGACCTTCGTCGGCGAGGCCGTCGATCAGTTGCGAAACGATCGCGCGGATCTTTGGTTCGTACTGCTTGACGATGCGCGCGGAGAGACCTTTGCCGAAAAGACGCCGGCTGCGGCGGTGGGCGGTCGAATCCTCGTCGATCAGCGCGGGCTCCAGCCGCACACCGGCGGAGCGGTAGATCTCCATCGCCCTCGGGCAGAGCGGCACGGGGAACTGGCGGACGTTGGCCGACGAGAATGTCTCCGGGTCCCGGAAAACCGCGCGAATGTCGTCAAAGCGGGAGACCGCCCACGCGTCGAGCTCCGGAATGTGCAGAACGGGCGCTTCGGCCCGGGCCCAGGCGAAGAAGCGGTATGGATCGGCGAAGTACTCGGCATACCGCGAACCGCGCAGAGTGCCGGCATGCGAGGTGAGCATCTCGTCGAACCGCACCGCGCCTTGTTCGGACATTTGCGTCTCCGCATCAGACTTCGCTGCGCCGTCAGCCGCCGGGACCGCGCCCCGGGCTGTGATGGAGGCCCCCGGCGACCATCGCGGCATCCGGCGTGCAGGGCCGACTCGTTCAGGTTGCCACGGTAAGCAACTTGAGGGCGAGAGTGTCGCTTACGGGGTCGGAGGATTCCAGAGTGGAACGGACCGTTCCGGCGGACCTCGTGATTCGCGAGTCATGCTTCGCAGAGAGGGCGTTCCGTGCCTTCGCCAGGGAGCGGCTGACAGGTCGCTCGGATTGCGGCGCATCTGTGGGTCGCGATGTCCGCGAGGAGACTGCCCTGGTTTCGATGGCGCGGGCGGGGCGGAACACGTTCGCACCCGCAGGCGGCTGGAGATCAGGGAGGTGCAGGCGAACGTCGTGCAGCAGCCGGTGGTGAAGTGGTTTTCAAATGTCATCGCTTCTGGCAGGGTGACGGCCTTGCTGTTGCACATGTCCTCGAAGGAGAACAACGATGACCAAGGCGATCGAAACCAGCCAAGGGGCGATGACGGCATCCCAGGTCCGCGAACAACTCCTCGCGCAGGCGGCCGAGAGCGAAGAGTTTCGCGCGCGGTTGCTTGCAGACCCTCGGGCAACCCTGAGGGAAGACTACGGCATCGTGTTGCCGGAGAACCTGAAAGTGTGCGTCCACGAGGAGGATGCGACAACGGCGCACCTGGTGTTGCCGCCTTCGAAGAGGCTTACCGACGCCGAACTGGAAGCAGCATCAGGCAGCGGCGGCTATTACTGATTTCGCCTCCGGGTCCTGTCGTCGCCTGCGTGTCCGCGCAGCGACGTAGCCGGTGCGTCCCTTGTCCGGTTGACCGGAATGACCGGAGGCCGGCTCCCCTCAGGCCGCGGCAAGTCATCTCACGATAACGATGCGGCGAGTTTCGCCGATGTCATCGAGCTGGTCCGCTGTGTGTTGCCCGCAGGGCTCATCGACGGCCGCGGCTGGGAGCAGCTGGCGGAACGGGCCGGACGGTTGCCGATGTCGGCGGCTGACGCCATGTTCGGCTTCGAGTGCCGCCTTGATGATTCGGAAGCTTCGGCCGATTTGCTGCTCTCCGTTCTCAAGGACACGCCATTTGTCGAGGTGCTCGTCCAGGAGGGCGCGGTCGCCGGTTCGAGAGCAGCGGCGCTGGCTCGATTCCTGACCGAAGTGCGGCAGCCGGATTCCTCACTGGGAGCGGCCGTCGGCCAGGTGGCGCTGGAGTACGACATCGTCGGAATGAAGGACTTTCCGGCTCCGGGCATTTTCTTTTGCAGCGCTGACGAGAGCGGATACACCGATCCCGGATTGTTGGCGTCAGCGGGCGCGCTGGCCGCGGGCTGGAACGAGAATGCGTCCGAGCGTCGCGGGATCGAGCGCATCCTGGCCGCCCTGCCACGAGGTGCCGCGGTGCGTTGGGCTGGCGTGTTCCCGGATCGGAAGATACGGGCGGTGCGGCTGCTGGTTCGCGCCCTGGGCGACGCCCGGCCGGCGTTCCTGGAGCAGATGGGCTGGTCGGGCGATGCGGACGCCATCGAGGGAATTGTCTCGGCGTTCCGTTCCCGGGACGTGGAGAATCCCGTTCTCGCCCTCGATGTGGCCGGAGACCGCGTTTCGACGGGGCTTGGTCTGGAGCTGTCCCGGCAGGGGCGCAGCAGTGGCTGGCGTGAGGCGCTCGACATGATGACGCGCCGCGGCTGGTGCCTGCCCGAGAAAGCGGTCGCGCTGGGCTGCGTCTCCGGTAGCGAGCGGATTTACTCGTCTGGCGGAGCGTGGGACCTTCATTGTGGACTCCACCATGTCAAGCTCGCTGTTTCCGCAGGCGGTCCTCGGTTCAAGAACTATGCCGCGCGGGCGAAAGGCTATATTACCTGCGTTCTTCGCTCCGTGCCGTGATCGAGGGAGAGGTCCTTGGCTGAACTAGGCGAAAGCCAGTTTCGTGAGAGCGCGTTCGCCCGCAACGCAGAGCCCGAGCCGCTGGACGACCGAGCGCAACTGACTGCTCCGCATGAGTGGGTTGTGCTGGCGTGCCTGGGACTGGTCGCGGCGGCCATCATTGCCTGGGGCGTATTCGGCAGCGTGGAGCGAACAGTGCGGTCAGACGGCGTGCTGGTCCTGTCCGGCGATCGGCATACCGTGCTGTCCGAAGAGTCCGGTGTGGTAGTCGAAGTCCTGACGCCGGCGGGGAATCGGGTGGATTCGGGTCAGCCGATCGTCAGGATCGCCGCTTCCGGTCCCGAACGGACAGAGGGCGACGTCACGAGTCCCGGCGATGGGGTGATTGCAACGCTCCATGTCGCACGCGGCCGGACGGTCCTGGCCGGTACCCCGGTCGCCGAGGTGGTGTCCGGAGGCGCCCACGTGCTCGACGCCGTCGCTTTCGTGCCGCGCCAGGAGTCGTGGCGGCTCGCCCCCGGCATGGCCGGCCGCGTGACCGTGGAATCGTCCGGATCGGTCGGATCCTTCAGGGTCAACCTCACCACTGTCGGGACGCGTGCCGCAGAACCTCCGGATTGGCTTGTGCGGATGCAGCCGAGTGTCGCAGCCGGGGGCCGGGGTCATCTCCTCCGGCTCACGTTTTCGGACCCTGTGCTTCCCGCGAGCTCGACCGGGAACGCCCTGCCAGGAAGCCTTGAGGACGGGACACCCTGCCGGATCGAGATTGTCCTTGAGCGCACATCTCCATTCGGCCTGCTGCTCCGGCTCTAGGAACGCGCCGCGGGAAACGGAGACGCAACCCGGACAATGTCTGCTTACGCCCATGGCCTGAGAGAACGGTGGCGGCATCTGTTCACGGGCCGCGTGCGCACACCTCTTGTGCTTCAGATTGAGGCGACCGAATGCGGAGCAGCCTGTCTGGCTTCGGTTCTCCGCCATTTCGGATGCTGGGTGTCGCTGGAGGAGATGCGCGAGGCGTGCGCCGTCAGCCGCGATGGCTGTTCGGCCGCCGACATCGCGCGCGCGGCGCGGCAGTACGGACTTGAAACAACGGGCTGGAAGCAGGAGATCGGAGACCTTCCCGGCCTCTCTCTTCCGGCCATTTTGTTCTGGGAATTCCGTCATTTCGTTGTTCTGGAGGGTATCGGGAAGGGACGATACCTCATCAACGATCCGGGCCGTGGCCGGCGCGTGATCGACGAAGACGGCTTCGATCGCGCCTTTACCGGTGTGGCACTGGAACTCAAGCCCAGCGGGTCGTTTTGCCGCAAGGCGCCGCCACCGGGTGTGCTGCGCCGGCTGTGGCCCTGGATAAGCGGCTTCAGATCGTCACTCCTGTTCTCGCTGCTGGCCGGGTTGCTGCTTGCGATTCCGGGAATTGCGGCTCCGGTGCTGCTTGGACTCTTCGTCGATGCTGTTCTCAGAGGCGGGCAGCACGACTGGGGCGGCACATTGATCGGCGCGATGACCGCTGCCGGCATTGCCGTCTACATCCTCACCTGGCTTCGCGAGAGGTCGTTGCGGCGTCTGGCGGTCGCCGTCGCCGTCCGTCAGGCGGACCGCTTCGTCGGCCGCCTGTTGAGCAGGTCGGCCCAGTTCTTCGCCCGGCGCATGGCGGGAGATCTGCTGTCGCGGGCGCAGTCGATCGAGCAGGTCGTCGCCATCGGCGTCGTTCAGCTCGTGGGCGTGGCCGCTGATCTGGCAATGAGTCTCGCCTTCCTGTCGCTGATGGTCGTTTACGATGCCGGACTCGCGGCTGTGGTGATCTTCATCGCGGCGGCGTGCGCCGCCGCGGCGCGTTTCACCAGCCGCTACCGGACCGATGAAAGCCATGGCCTGCAGCGCGAACAGGGTCTGTGGATCGGCGTCGGCCTCGCCGGACTGCGCAACGTCGAGGCCCTGCGCGCGACCGCGTCCGAGAACGATTTCTTCTCCCGCTGGAGCGGCCATCAGGCACGCGAGCTGAACGCCCGGCAGAGGTTCGAGGAACTCGGTCACGTCACGGAAGCCGTCCCGGTCCTGTTCACCGCGCTTGCCGGAACAGCAGTGCTCGGGATTGGCGGCTGGCAGATGATTCACGCCGAGATGACGCTGGGCAGCCTCATGGCGTTCTACATGCTGGCCTGGGGATTCCTCCAACCGATTGGCCGGTTCGTGCAGTTCGCGGAACTGTTGCGCACGCTGGACGCGGAGTTGGCACGGCTCGAGGAGGTGCTCGACGCTCCGAGCTCCCGAAACGACGCGGCATCGACCATCGCGCCTCGGATTGCCACTGTTGACGGGAGGCTGCGGCTGCGCGGACACCTCGAGATGCGCAACGTCACTTTCGGATTCAGGCGCTACCGGCCGCCGTTGATCGAAGGATTCAACCTCGTGATCGAACCCGGTCAGCGAATTGCCATCGTCGGGCCGAGTGGATCGGGCAAGTCCACCCTGTCGCTGCTGGCGGCGGGGATCCACCGGCCCTGGTCCGGCGAAATCCTGTTCGACGGCATTCGCCGCGACGAGGTCCCGCGCGACGTCCTCAACGATTCGATTTCGGTCGTGTCCCAGGATACGGCGCTCATCGAGGGCTCATTGCGCGACAATCTCACCCTGTGGAATCCGACCGTCCCCGATTCGCAGCTGATCGCCGCGGCCCGGGACGCGGCGATCCATGACGACATCATGGCCAGAGTCCACGGTTACGACGCCGAGGTCGAGGAAGGAGGGCTCAATTTCAGCGGCGGCCAGCGCCAGCGGCTGGAAATCGCCCGCGCGCTGGTTCACGGTCCCTCGTTGCTGATTCTCGACGAGGCCACGGCAGCGCTCGATGCGATCACCGAGAACCGGATCGACGACGCATTGCGCCGTCGCGGCTGCTCCTGCCTGATTGTCGCCCACCGCCTGAGCACGATCCGTGACAGCGACCGGATCATCGTGCTCGACCATGGACGTGTGGTTCAGGACGGTACCCACGACGAACTGATCGCCTCCGAGGACGGTCTCTATGCGGAGCTGGTTCATGCCTCCTGACCGCAGGGACAGACCGCAGCCGGATGGTCTCCCAGCCGGCGGCCCGGATCGCCGGTCCCTCGCTGAAATGGCCATGGCGCTGGGTGAGTCGGTCGTTGCCGGCAACCGTTTCCTGCCGCTCGACGATCCCGCAAGCCTGTGGTTTGTCGAGAGCGGCGCCCTCGACGTCTTCCTGGTCGGAGTCAGTGACGGACTGGACGAAGCGCCCTTTCGCCATGTGCTGAGGCTGGAGGCCGGCGGCCTCGCCTTTGGCGCCACCAGCAACGAGGAGCTGCGCCTTGCGGCCAAGGGCCTGCCGGACACGGTCCTGCGGCGCATACCAGCAGCCGGTCTCATCGCGGGCGCTGCCGGCGATGCCGATGGTTGGCAGCGCATCGTGGCGGAGGACGCCGACAACTGGGTCGCCGGCATCATCGCCGCAGTCGCCGCCGGGGTCGAGGTGCGCCCGCGTTCCGACATGCTGCTGTGCGAAGGGACTGTGACCGGGGCCAGCGGCATCCTGACGAGCAACGAAGGCGTGTTCTGGATCGAGGGCGCGCCGGCGCTGTTCTTCGGCACCGAGGATCCGATGGAAGGAGAACTCGTGGCGGTCGCGCCGGACGGTTGGGTGGCGCTGCACGGCCGCGCCGACATCACGGTCCTGTCTTCGCGGACGCTCGGGGCCGAAGCGCTGCTGTCCCGGGCCCTGCCGGGCTTCCACCGCCTGGCGTTCGCCGCTCAGATGTTCAATCGCCGGATGCTGCTGGCTGATCAGGCCGGTCTTCAGGTCGAACGTACGATATGGCGCCGGCGCGACGAGAACCAAGCGCGGAGGAACCTGTTCACGCTTCACGCGTCGACCCGCCCCGCCGCCTCCGGCGGCGGGGCTCTGATGGCAGCGCTGTGCGCAGTCGGACGCCATGAGGGAATTGCCATCCGGGAGCCTGGCAACCGCTCGGATGAGCCGCCGGTGCTGGCCGACCTGTTGCACGCATCGGGAGTTCGGGCACGGCGGATACGCCTGGTGTCCGGGGAACGCTGGTGGCGCGGCGACAGCGGCGCCATTCTGGCCTTCCGGCGCGACAGCGGCGAGCCTGTTGCTCTCCTGCCCGGCGTCATGGGGCGTTACCGCCTCTTCGACCCGGCAACCGCTGAGTCGTCGCTGGTCGGACGAAGTGACACAGCCACTCTTGCCCCGGATGGTTATGTCCTCTACCGGCCGCTGCCCGATGACCGGCCCCTTGGCACGTGGACCCTGCTGGCGGGTGCCGCCGGCCGGTTCGGCGCAGATCTCGCCCGTGTCATTGCTGCCGGCCTGGCGGCTGGTGTCCTGGCCCTGGCGCCGGCGGCTGGCATCGGCGTGCTGCTCGACCGCGTGGTTCCCTCGGGCGACGGCGGTGCGCTCCTGCAGCTCACGCTGGTGCTGGTCCTACTCGCGCTCGCGGCGGCGCTGACCCATGTGCTGCGCGGCACGGCGGTCATGCGTATCGAGGGTCGGCTCGCCGCGCGCGCGACTGCCGCCCTGTGGGACCGTCTGCTGCGGCTGCAAACCAGTTTCTACCGCCAGTACAGTTCCGGCGAGATATCCATGAGGGCGCTGGCTTTCCAGACGCTGCGCGACCGGCTCTCCGGCGCGACCGGGACCGCGGTGCTGTCCCTCCTGTTTCTCATTCCTTCGATCATCCTCGTGTTCCTGTGCGACGCCGCACTCGGCTGGGCAACTCTGGGCATCGGCATTGCCGCGCTCGCCGTAACGGTCGCATTCGGGGTAGCGCAGATGGCCGCGCAGCGCCTCCGGTTTCGCGAGGAGCGCGTGCTCGCCGGCCATCTCCTGCAGCTCATCGACTGCGTTCGCAAGCTGCAGGCCGCTGGAGCGGAAGGGTCGGCCCGGGCGTCCTGGGCGCGGCGCTACAGGAAACAGAAACAGGCCGAGATTCGCGTCGGCATCCTGAACGAGCACCTCAAGGCGTTCAGTGCCGCGGTGCCCCTGGTGGCGGCGGCGACGCTTCTTGCCGTTGCCGCCACGCGGGAAGACGGCATGCTCGATGTCGGCGAATTCCTCGTCGCCTATGTCGCCTCGATGATGTTCTACGCCTCCATCGTCGCGCTTGGCGCGGCGTTCGAGGCCATTGCCTCGTTCGGACCGGTCTGTGAACAGGTCCTGCCCATTCTCGCAGGCACACCCGACTCCCGGCCGAAGCCAGGCCCGCCACCCGTGCTCGGCGGCGCGCTTCGCTTCGAATCCGTGAGCTTCCGCTATGGTGACGACGGCCCGCTGATTCTCGATCAGGTCTCCATCGAGGCCCAGCCGGGTGAATTCGTCGCTGTTGTCGGCGAGTCCGGCGCCGGCAAGAGCACGCTCATTCGCCTCGCGCTCGGCCTCGAGATGCCCACAAGTGGCGCGGTCTATTACGACGAGCGCGATCTTGCCCATCTCGATCCGGTTGTGGTGCGCCGGCAGGTCGGCGCGGTCCTCCAGGATTCCGGCACGCAAATCGGCACCGTTCTCAACAACATCATCAGCCTGGACCAGTCCCTGACCGCAGACGACGCCTGGCGCGCCGCACGCAAGGCAACGGTTGACCGCGACATCGCGGCAATGCCGATGCGGATGCACACCAGCATGGGGGAACGCGCGGTCGTCGTGTCCGGTGGGCAGAGTCAGCGAATCCGCATCGCTCAGGCGCTGGTCCGCGACCCACGCATCGTCTTGCTCGACGAGGCCACCAACTGGCTGGACCGTCGGAACCAGGCGGCCCTGATGAAGGGAATTCGCGACTCGACCGCCACGAGGGTGGTGGTCGCCCACCGAATATCGACGATCCGCGAAGCGCACCGAATCTATGTGCTCAAGGCCGGAAGAGTTGTTCAGGTCGGGCGCTTCGATGAACTTGCCAGCACGGACGGCCCGTTCCGCGAACTGGTGAGCCGGCAGATGTCGTGAGGCCCGCGCAGGGCCTTCATAGCGAGAGGATGTCGGATCCGATGGACTCGAAGGGAAGATAACCGGCGGCCGGATAGGCCTTGGCCTCGATCGCGTTCTCACCGTCTCGCGCCTCGAAGGACACCTTGACGTGAGCGAGGGAGGTCAACAGGCCAAACGTCTTGCCTCCACAGAACACCAGTTCCCGTCCCGGCCAGGCCATCAGCCCGTCCATCTTCTCCGGAAGGCACAGTCCGCGTTCGCACAACCGGGCGAGGAAGGCCCCCCACGGACCTGCGCCCGAGTGGGTCAACGTCCCCGTCTTGCCCTGAAACAGCTCCAGCCCGACGCGCGGCAGGATGGCTTGCGCGGTCACGTCGAACGAGATCCGGAGCGCGTGGAACATCCCTTCGAACCGGGAAAGAAAGTCGGCAACTGCGTCGGCGGGCCCGTTCCAACCCAGGTCCTCCAGGACCGGCAATACGCGCGCCGGCTCCATCGACCGGCTGATGACCCTGTACGCTCGTGTCGGCCGGCCCGGCATGATCCCGAGATACTCGACCGCCGCGCCGTCCGCCGACATCCTGTCGAACGTCCGGCCGAGCACCCGGCGCTCCAGCCGCCAGCCGACCACGCCCGCGAGCCATTCCGCCACCGTGTCCATGGCATCGGTTCCGGTCCGGATCTTCACGAACAGTCCGGGAGGCGTGCCGTGCGGACCACCCGCTGCATCATACTCGACCGCAAGGAGTCCGAACCCGGACGCGCCGTCCCCGATCGCGGCAGGACCGGTGCCGAACTCGCCTTCCCATTCGCCGTGCCGCATGTAGTGTTCTGCAAGCGCCCCGGTTCGTGGCAGCATGACAAAGATGTCCGCGTTGGCTGCCGTCTCGCCAAGCCGAAGCTCGAAACCGAAACCGGCGCCGGGCTCGACGGGCAGTCCCCGAACCGTCTCGTGCAGGCGGTGCCAGCCGACAGCGTCGATCAGCGCCGGGGATACCGCGCCCGAGAGGGCGTCGAGGATTGCGCCGAACGCGAAAGCGGCGTCTTCCGCCGACAGATCCGCCCGTGCTTTCCCCATGGGCGGCACGGTTCAGGTCGAGGTGGCGGGTGTCAAGCCCGTCCGGCCCCAATGCCCCATCCCTATGGCGAACAGACGTTGTCCGGCTGACCGGTCCTCCGGGGCCGCCTTGCTCGCTGTTCGGGCGCACATTGGACGCCAACGGACTCGACGCAACCCGGCCCCTTGCCTTCAGGGGATGAGGACCGTGGATCCGGTTGTGTTCCTCTCCTCCATCAATTCGTGGGCCTTTGCGATGTCGGCGAGGTCGAAGGTCTGGCCGATGGTGACCTTCACCTTTCCGGTTCCCACCATGTCGAAGACGCGCCGGGCGCAGGCTTCGAGCTCGAGGCGCGTCGCCGTGTAGTCGTCGAGCGTCGGCCGGGTGACGAAGATCGATCCCCTGGCCGCGAGCAGCAGCATGCGGAAGGGCTCCGGTTCGCCGGAGGACTGGCCGAAGGACACCAGGGTGCCGCGGGGGGCGAGGCATGCGAGACTGGATTCGAAACTCGTCCGGCCAATCGAATCGAACACCACCGGAACACCCCTGCCGGCCGTTTCGGCGCTCACCACCTCTTCTAGCGTGTCCTGGCCCCATATGACAGGGACGTGACAGCCGTTCATGCGCGCGAGGCGCGCCTTGGCGTCGCTGGAGACGGTGCCGATCACACGGGCGCCAAGCGCTCTCGCCCACTGGCAGGCAATGAGACCGACACCGCCTGCCGCCGCATGGAAGACGATGGTCTGGCCGCGGCGCACGGGGACGCATCGCTCCAGCAGGTACTCGACCGTCATCGCCTTGGTCATCATGGCGGCGGCTATGGTCTCCTCCATGTCCGCGGGCAGCCGCACGACCCGGGAGGCGTCGGCGTTCATGGCCTCGGCACAGTTCCCCGGGCCCGAGAGAACGGCGACGCGGTCGCCTTCGGCGAGGTGCTGGACGCCGGCGCCGAGCGCCTCCACCACGCCTGCCGACTCCGAGCCGGGCGTGACGGGAAGATCGACGGGATAGAGTCCCCTGCGTTCGTAGATGTCGTAGAAGTTGAGAGCGATCGCGGTATTGCGCACCCGCACCTCGCCGGCGCCCGGAGGATCAAGGACCGTGTCGGCGAGTTCCAGAACCTGAGGGCCGCCACAACGCGCAAGGCGCACCGCCCTTATGGTTGCGCTCACGGGAGGAGAACCGTCGAACCCGTCGTTCGACGGCCTTCGAGATCGCGATGGGCTCGCTCGACGTCGTCCAGACGATAGGTCTGGTTGACCTCGATACGCACCTTGCCCGAGTCGACCATGGAGAAGAGGCGCTGTGCCGAAAGGTCGAGTTCCTCGCGGCTGGCAATGTAGTGGGCGAGGCCGGGCCGCGTGTAGTAGAGCGAGCCGCCGGCGGCAAGCCGCGCCGGATTGAAGCTCTCGACCGCGCCTGACGACTGACCGAAGGAGACCAGGGTGCCGCGAGACGCCAGCACCTCGAGCGACGCATCGAAGGTGTCCCTGCCGATCGAATCGTAGACGACCGGAACACCCTTGCCGCCGGTGATGTCCATCACCCTTTCGACGATGTCCTCGCTGGACGTCACGATCGGATGGTGGCATCCGTGGGCGGCGGCGAGAGCCGCCTTTTCCGCGGTCGACACGGTGCCGATCACCTGGGCGCCCAGCGCCCGGGCCCACTGGCAGGCGATGAGACCGACGCCGCCTGCCGCGGCGTGAAAGAGAATGGTCTGTCCTTCCTGAACGGCGAATGTCCGCATGAGCAGGTACTCCACGGTCATGCCCTTCAGCATCATGGCGGCGGCGGTCTCGTCCGAGACGCCGTCGGGGATCTTGACCAGCCGGTCCGCCGGCATGATGCGCTCGCCGGCGTAGGCCCCGGCAGTCATCGGGTAAGCGACCCTGTCGCCGACGCCGGGATCCGTGACGCCGGAACCAACCGCCTCGACGACCCCGGCGGCCTCCATGCCCAGGGTCGCCGGCAGGGCGAGGGGATAGAGGCCCGAACGCTGATAGGTGTCGATGAAGTTGAGGCCGATCGCGGTCTGGCGGATCAGCACCTCGCCCGCCCCGGGTCGACCGGCATCGACCGTCTCGAGAGTCAGGACGTCGGGGCCACCGGTCCTGTGGATACGCACGGCACGTGTCATGGGTGTCTCCTTCAATCCCCGGATGACCTCCGGGAGGTGGTGGCGTCAGTGCACGGAATCGCGGACCAGCGGACAGGTGGAGCAGTGGATGCCGCCACCGTTGAGATAGACCTTGTCGTAGTCGATCTCGATGATCTCGATGTTCATCGAGGCGAGAGTGTCGGCTGTCCGGTTGGAGATGCCGCGCGGCATGACGACACGGCCGGGCCGGACCGCCAGGCAGTTGATGATGGCGTGGCTGTCCTGCGCCGTGATCTCGACGGTGCGGATGCCGAGTTCCTTCAGTTTCTCGAGAAAGGCAAAGGGAAGCATGTCGGGATCGATGATGGCGACGTCGACGTCGATCATCGTCATGGCGCCGTCGATGTGGATCGAATAGCCGGTGAGGTCGACACGCAGCAGTTCGACACCCTGCCAGGCGAGCACTTCCTCGAGCTGGCGGGCGCCCTCCTCGTTGACGCAGATGGACCGGCCGATGACGGCTGTGCGATGATTGAGCCAGGCGAAGCTGCCGCCTTCCACCATGCCGGTGCCGTGGATCGTGCGCAGGACCGGCATGCCAAGGCCGGCGATCGTCTTCGTGACGTGAGCCTCCTCGCCACGCCGGATCGAGCGCGCCAGGCGGCAGATCACGCTGCCCCCCTTGATGGCAATCGACGAATCGCGCGTGTAGATGGACTTCAGCCCGTCGGGTTCGATGCTGTCCAGAAAGACCACCTCGACACCCTCGCCCTGCAGCGTGCGGACCAGGCCGTCGTGCTGGGCGCGGAACTCGTCCCAGTCGGGAACCGTGTCGCTCTGGAAGTACCAGCCCTTTTCGAGGTCTCCGAATGAACCGATCTCCTCGATCCTCCGGTTGCGGTCAACGATCTCCATCTCGGTGCCGGGACGGTGCATGAGGCAGACCCGCAGGGCGCCGACGTCGTTGTCGCATCCCCATTGCCTGCCCCACACGGAGGTCTGCCCGGCCTCGCTCTCGAAGGCAGGCTCCGGGTGCGAGCCGAAGAGCTTGATGGTCTGACCGTAGATGCTCGTCATGGTGCTGGTCCGGCTGTCCTCAGAGTGTGCCGTCTTTCTCACCCGTCGACAGGCACCGGGTCAAGTGTCGTCAGACCGCAGGTGCGTCGGGAATGAAACCGCATTCCGGCGGCGGCACGACAAATGGAAGTTGCCGAGGTGTCCCGTTCTCTGGAATGATCCCCCTCGATCAGGTGACAAGGGAGCAGGTCCGACATGCGGTACGAAGCACCGCGAACACTTTCCGCTGCCACCGGAATGCTGGCATCGTGCCAGGGAGTGGCGCGGGTCCTTGCCGGCGGCACCGATCTTCTCGTCGCCCTGCGTTCGGGTCTCGTTGAGCCGGAACTCGTTGTCGACATCAAGCGAATCCCTGGAATGGCGGACATCGTTGCCGAGGATGGCGGCTGGCGCGTCGGCGCCGCGGTTCCGGGAGCGGTGCTGGGGCACCATGACGGCGTGTGTCGCGCCTGGCCCGGCGTCGTCGAGGCGGTGGAGCTGATCGGTTCGACGCAGATTCAGGGCCGCGCCACCATGGCCGGGAATCTCTGCAATGCGTCGCCGGCGGCCGACAGTGTGCCGGCGATGATGGCAGCCGGCGCACTCGCGCGCATTGCCGGACCGGACGGCAGGGAACGCGATGTTCCGGTCGGTGACGTGGCGACGGGCCCCGGAGTCACCTCGCTCGCTCCGGGAGAACTGGTGACGTCGATCTTCCTGCCGGCGGCCCCGGCGCGGTCCGGAGACGCCTATCTCAGACTCATTCCGCGAACCGAGATGGACATTGCCGTGGTCGGCGCTGCGGTCAGCCTGACGCTGGATGAAGGCGGTTGCTGCACCGCAGCGAGAGTGGTGCTCGGCGCCGTCGGACCACGGGCCCTGGTGGTGGAGGATGGCGCCGCAGCCATCATGGGAACGACCCTCGATGACGAAGCCCTGGCGGCGCTCGAGAGGGCGGCCTCGGCAGCGGCCCGGCCGATCGACGACAAGCGCGGCACCGCGCCCTACCGCAGGAAGGTGGCCGGCGTACTCGCCCGCCGGGCGGCGCACATTGCGGGGATCCGAGCCGGAGAGAAATCATGAGTCTTCAACATGTCACGACAACGGTGAACGGCGATGCGGCGGAGTTCCTGTGCGAGGCGACGGAAACCCTGCTCGATGCCCTGCGCGATCGCCTCGGTCTCACCGGATCGAAGGAAGGGTGCGCATCGGGTGACTGCGGCGCCTGTTCGGTGATGCTCGACGGCCGCCTCGTGTGTTCCTGCCTGGTGCTGGCGGCAGAGGCGGACGGCGGCGAGGTCGAGACCATCGAAGGCATGGCCGGAACCGGGGAACTCCACCCGCTGCAGACGAAGTTCCTCGAACTCGGGGCGCTGCAGTGCGGAATCTGCACTCCGGGCTTCCTCGTTGCCGCGAAGGCGTTGCTGGACGAGAATCCCGATCCCGACGAGACCGAGGTGCGCTACTGGCTCGCCGGCAACCTGTGCCGCTGCACGGGCTACGACAAGATCATTCGCGCGGTCCTGGAGACCGCCGCCGACCTGAGGGAAGAGTGAGCCATGGAACTCGAATTCACCACCCGGACAACATTCGACAAGGTCGGAACCCGTCCGCCCCGGCCCGACGGCACGGACAAGGTCACCGGCCGGGCGCTCTATGGAGCCGACCTCGCCGGAGCCGACATGCTTGTCGGCAAGGTGCTGCGGAGTCCCCATGCCCACGCCCGAATCCTGGCCATTGACACCTCCAGGGCCGAGACCCTGCCGGGCGTCAAGGCGATCGTGACCCGCGACGACTTTCCGGACATCGGCCCGGATGGAACGGTGAAGGGAGAGGTCGAGGAGAGCGTTTGGGACGTGGCCCGCAACGTCATGGCCCGGGACAAGGCGCTCTATGAAGGCCATGCGGTCGCCGCCGTGGCGGCGACATCGACGGCGGTGGCCCGCCAGGCGCTCAAGCTCATCGACATCACCTGGCAGGTATTGCCCCATGTCACGGATGTCGACGAGGCCATGAGGCCCGGCGCACCCCTGGTGCACGAGGACATGATCACGGCCGGCATGGACCCGGCGCCCGAAGAGCCGTCCAACATCGCCGAGTATCGGAAGGTCGAAATGGGCGACATCGAAGCCGGATTCGCCGCGGCCGATGTCATCGTCGAGCAGACGTTCAGGACCGAGGCAGCCCACCAGGGCTACATCGAGCCCCATGCCTGCGTGGCCTCGGCTTCCGAGGATGGCGTCGCCGAGTTGTGGTGCTGCACCCAGGGTCACTTCTCCGTCCGAGACATGTGCGCCAACATCCTGGGCATGGATCTGGCAAGCCTGCGCGTGACCTCCTCGGAGATCGGCGGCGGTTTCGGCGGCAAGACCACCGTCTTTCTCGAGCCCGTGGCTCTCCTGCTGTCGCGCAAGTCCGGCCGGCCGGTGAAGATGACGATGAGCCGTGACGAGGTTTTCCGTGGATCCGGGCCCACCTCTTCGACGAGCATCACGGCCCGCATCGGCGCCACCCGCGATGGCCGGATCACCGCCTGCGACGCCACCTTCAGATACCAGGGAGGCGCATTCCCGGGATCGCCCGTGGGCATCGGAGCCGTGTGCGGCATGGCTGCCTACGACTGTCCGAACGTGGTTCTCCACTGCTATGACGTGGTGGTGAACCGTCCCAAGGCCGCCGCCTACCGCGCGCCGGGCGCGCCGATGGCTTCCTTCGCCATCGAATCCCTTCTCGATGACATCGCCCGAAAGCTCGACATCGATCCTGTCGAACTGCGTCTGAGGAACGCCGTGAAGGAAGGCTCGAGCTCCGTCTATGGCCCGACGTTCGGACCCATCGGCTTCGTGGAGTGCCTCGAGGCGGCGCGGGACCACTCTTCGCTCGAGGCCGTCCCCGGACCCAACCAGGCGAGGGGCATCGCAGCCGGCTTCTGGCCGAACTTCGGCGGCCAGACCAGCGTGACGGTCAATGTCAACACCGACGGCACCGTTCTCGTATCGCTGGGCACGCCCGACATCGGCGGCAGCCGCGCCAGCATGTGCCTGATGGCCGCCGAGGAACTCCAGATTCCCTATGAAAGGGTGAAGGCGATCATCGCCGACACCAGTGCGCTGGGGCACAACGACACCACCGGCGGCAGCCGGGTCACCCATTCGGCGGGCCTCGCCACCATCGAGGCATCGCGCAAGGTCATCGATATCATGAAGCAGCGCGCCGCCGCCGTGTGGGACATCGATGTCGACGCCGTGGTCTGGGACCAGGGGTGCGTGCGTCCTTCAGGCGCAAATGCCGGCGACCACGAGCCGCTGACCTTCGATGCGATTGCCGCCATGGCGTCCGCCACCGGCGGACCGATCGCCGGCCATGCGGAAATCAATGCCGAGGGTGCCGGCGCGAGCTTTGCCGTGCATGTCTGCGATCTCGAGGTGGACCCGGAAACCGGTCGGGTCACCGTCCTGCGCTACCTCGCGGTTCAGGATGCCGGCAAGGCCATCCATCCCGACTACGTCGAGGGCCAGTACCAGGGCGGCGTGACTCAGGGCATCGGCTGGGCTCTCAACGAGGAGTACATCTACGGCGGCGACGGCGTCCTGCAGAACCCGGGTTTTCTCGACTACCGCATTCCCGTTGCGTCCGATCTGCCGATGATCGACACCGTGATCGTCGAAGTGCCCAACCCGGGCCACCCCTATGGCGTGCGTGGTGTCGGAGAAACGCCGATCGTGCCGCCACTTGCGGCGGTGGCCAATGCCGTGTCGCGCGCCATCGACCGACGCATGACCGAGACCCCGATGTCGCCTCCGCGCATCCTTGCGGCCATCGACGGGGCGTCATGATCGACGTCCGGCTCGGTGCAACGCTGCGCTCCATGGCGGGAGGACGGCAGTCGTTCCCGGTCGAGGCCGGCACGGTCAGGCAGGTGCTCGAGCGTCTCCAGGGCGCCTACCCTGAACTTTCGCCTGTATTCGATCAGGGCGTGGCGGTTGCCATCGATGGCCGCATCTATCGCGATGCGCTGCTGCAGCCCGTGCCCGATGGTGCGGAGGTCTATCTCATGCCCCGTGTCGCCGGAGGGTAGGCATGGCGGTCCATGATCCGGTCACGCCGGGAGGGGTGGACTCGGTGGAGGCGTTCCGCAGGGATGGTGTCGTCTGTCTGCGCGGTGTCTTCGCCGAGTGGGTCGACATGCTTCGCCTGGGGATCGAGAAGAACCTCGACGAACCGGGAACGGACGCGAAGCTCTACCGCGACGAAGCCGGCAGGCTGTTCATGAGCGACTACTGCAATTGGCAGAGAATTGCGGAATACGAGACCTTCGCGCGGCACGGGCCCGGCGCCAGGATCGCGGCCGAACTCATGGACTCCGCCACGGTCCGCCTCTTCCACGAGCACGTGCTGGTCAAGGAGGCCGGCGCCGGTCTCGGGACGCCATGGCACCACGACCAGCCCTACTATTGCGTCGACGGTCGGCAGAATGTCTCCATGTGGGTGCCGGTGGATCCGGTGGCGCGCGACACCAGCCCGGAGTTCATCGCCGGCTCGCACCGCTGGCAGCGCACCTTCACGCCCGAGCGGTTCAACGGCCAGCCGCTCTATGGAGATGACGACGACAACGAACCGCTGCCGGATGTCGACGCCGACCGTTCGGCGTTCGACATCCGGGGCTTCGATCTCGAACCGGGCGACGCCGTCTGCTTCCACTTCCTGACGGTCCATGGCGCGCCGGCCAACCGTTCCCTGGTGACGCCGAGGCGGGCCATCTCCATGCGATGGATCGGTGACGATGCGCGCTTTGCGGTGCGGCCTGGTCCGACCTCCCCGCCCTTCCAGGGCGTCACCCTCGATCCGGGCGACGACATGATCGCGCCCGAGTTCCCGCTCTGCTGGTCCCGGGCGTCGTGCGTCACCTGACCACTGGCTTGAGCCGGACCCGTCTCTTCACGCCCGATGCGGGCGATACCGCTGCGGCCGTCGGCAACCCCGGGGTCGACGTGGCGGCGACGGTGACACTGATTCTCTGGATGGAAGAAGTGTGCGGCGACCTCCTGCACCCGGCGCTCGAGGACGGCGAGGCATCCGTTGGCGCGCGGGTCGCCGTCGATCACACCGGCCCCGCCCGGGCGGCACGGCCGGTCACCGTCGAGGCAAGGGTCGCGGCGGTCGAAGGACGCAGGATCGCCTTTGCCGTGGCCGCCCGCCAGGACGGCCGCGAGGTGATGACAGGGGAGCACCACCGGGTTGTCGTGTCCCTTGCCCGGTTCCTCGAGGGCGCCTCCCGCGAGGGTTCGGGATCCACGCCTGCGGCAGGTGAACGGGTCTCCTTCTGGTTCGACGTCATCTCCCCCTGGTCCTACCTCGCCTCGCTCACCATTGGCCGGCTGGCGCGACGCCGGGGTGTCGGCGTCGACTGGCGTCCGCTCCATCTCGGCAATCTCATGACCGCGGTCGATGGCATGAGGCCCATGGAACAGAATCCGCGGCGTCGCGCCTGGTATCTCCAGGACATCGAGGATCGCATGGCCGCGGCAGGCCTGCCCTACCATCCGCATGCCGGGCAGCCGATGAGGCCGTCGCGGGCGCTGCGCTGCATGGCCCATGCCGCCGACTCAGGACTTGCGGAACCCTTCGTGGCGCAGGTGATGCGCGGCTACTGGGCCGAAGGCGCGGACATCACCGATCCGGATGTTCTCCAGCAGATGGCGGACCGGGTGGATCTCGGTCCCCGGTCCATGGCGGATATCGCTGCCGATCCCCACTACAAGGAGGTCATTGCCGCCAACACCCGCGATGCTGCCGAGGCCGGCCTCTTCGGCGTTCCCGCCTTCATCTTCCGCGACAAGCTCTATTTCGGCAGCGACCGCATGGACATGCTCGACGCGGCCATGGCGCTGCCGGCGGTCACGCCATAGGGCAACACATCACCGGATGCTCAGGCCAGGTTCAGTCCGAACGGGGCAAACCGGTTGAAGTCTCCCGGATTGGAGGTCGCGACGGCCGCACCCTCCGCCAGAGCCGCTGCCGCGATCATGCAATCGATCATTGAGCCCCGCCTGCGTCCTGCGCCATTGAAGAGCATTGCGGCCATGCCAGCCATCTCTCCGGTGAAGGGGGACAGGCGCTCCACCACGACAGAGGCAGCGGCGCGTACGGCATCATCGACGGGGCCGCGCAGAAATTCGGCCCAGGCGATCGTACTCATGACGAGCGACTCGTTTGCCATCAGCCACTCACGGATCTGCGCATCCTCGCGCGAGCCGCGACGGAGTGCATGGATGAGGAAACTGGTGTCCAGGTGAATCACTCGAACGTCCGTGGCGTGCCCCGGTTCCCGCTGGCCTTGCGTTCCTGCATGGCCTCATCCGCCCAGGCGTGTGCCGAATCGTGTTCGAGCGCAAGCATGTCCTGCAGGTGGTCGAGCGCATCAAGCGCTTCGTTGTAATCCAGGCGCACCCCTGCCGCCGCCGACCGGATGGCGCGGCGCAGTGCCCCGGATTTCGATGTGTTCCAGTGCTTCGCGAGGTTGTCCAGCTGCCGCACGGTGTCGACATCGAGCGAGTAGGTCGACTTGATGGTCATGGTGGCCATAAGTTGAATATATGGCCATAATATTGCCTGGTCAACCCACGACTGATGGCGGAAACCCCCGCGCCCGGCGGACGAACTCGGGCTTGAGCACTGCGCCGTCGTCACAGGTCCCGTATCCCGACTCCGTCCGGGGCGATGCCGGGACCAGCCCGATATCGGCACAATGGCGCACCGTCTTCACCGGCAGGCCCGCGGCCGTGATGTTCATCGTCAGCTCATTGACTTTCCTGCATCCGGAATCACGATGCTGACTGACATGACCGCTGCAACCGCACTCATTGCCATTGACTGGCACAGTCGCCAGGCCTCGAGGAACACGGCCTGGTGCCTGGTCGGCTGCATCATCGCAGGCATCGGCGCCATCGCCTTCTTCCGGTTCACCGGAACTCCCTGGTCGACACCGGTGATCATGGGCCTTGCGGTCCTCAATGGCCTTGTGACCCCGATTTCCCTCGAGACCGCCTCCCTGGCCCGCCAGATGGACCTGAGGACCGGCCGGTCGGCATGTCCTGCATCGCGATGATTGCCGTGGAGACCATGATGAACCGGGTACTGACCGGGGCCCCGGAGCTGACGTGGCGGGTCTGCCGATCGTGCTGGCCGCGGCATTCGTCACCCCGTTGCCCTACAATTGCTGACGGCTGAAGGCGCTGGGGAAGACATGTCACTGAAACGGTCCGCGATTATCCTGCTTATCCTGGCGGCCACCGTCGGCGTCGCCGGCTATCACCATCTCGGCGAGAGCGACGATTCCGTCGGCAGCGGACCGCCGATCGCGGCGGTCAGCGTGCCGGAAGCTCTCTCGGCGCGGGCGCTGGCCGGGCAGAAGTCCTACGAGGCCAACTGCGCCTCCTGCCACGGCCGCAACGCGGCGGGACAGCAGGAAATCGCCCCACCGCTGGTCCACATCATCTACGAACCCGGCCATCATGGCGACGAGTCGTTTCAGCGCGCCGTCGCGCTCGGTGTGCGCGCCCATCACTGGCCATTCGGCGACATGCCACCGGTCGAGGGTCTGAGCCGGAGCGACGTGGCGGAGATCATCGCCTATGTCCGCGAGCTCCAGCGCGCCAACGGCATCCGTTGAAGGCGACCCCGACGGCTGGTTGGACCGCACGGTCGGAGACGACGGCACCTCCCCGATCCCGTCCCGACGCGCTCAGGAGCCCGGGGCGCGGCGAGCGAGGATGATCCCGGCAACGGCGATCAGCGTCATGCCGATGGCCACCATGACGGTCGGGACGTCGCCGAAGACGAGGTAGCCCAGGGCCACCGCCACCAGGAGGGACGAGTACTCGAAGGGGACGACGAAACTCGCCTCTCCCTTGCGGTAGGCGAAGATGATGAGGAAGTGGGCGGAGCCGGCGAGCAGGCCGGCCAGAACGATGAACCAGAGGTTGATTCCCCCGGCCATCTGCCAGGTGCCGGGGACGACCAGAACCGGCACGAGACCTGTCAGGGCAAAGGCGACGGTGGTGTAGAAGGCGGTCACCGGCGCCGGCTCCGTCGCCCCCAGGCGTCGCGCCAGCAGCACCGTGACGGCCACCGAGATGGCTGCGCCGATGCCCCACAGCGCCGCCGGCCTGAAGGCGTCGCTGCCCGGCTGCACGATGACGAGGGCGCCTGCGAAGCCGACGGAGATCGCCGCCCAGCGGATCAGCGAGACCCGTTCCCCCAGGACGATGCGGCTCAGGATCGCCACGACAAAGGGTGACGAGTAGGTGACGGCGGTGGCATCGGCGATGGGAAGTTCCATGATGGCCCGCAGGTAGAAGGTGTAGGCCAGTGCCATGGCCATGCCGCGGCAGGCCTGCCCCCAGGGGCGCCGGGTCCTGAGGTATCGCCAGGTGCGGCTGATGGAAAGCGCGACGAAGACCGGCAGGAACGCGATGCAGCTCCTCAGCAGTATGAAACTGAAGGGGTCCATGTCCTGCGTCACCGTCTTGGCAAGGACGTCGCAGACGGTGAGCAGACAGACGCCGGCGATCACCGAGGCAATGGCAAGTCCGGGCTGGTCATTCATGGCAATCGCGGGTGCCGGTAGGGGCAGGCGGTTTAACCTGCCTTGACTTTGTCGACAATTGCGGGTGTTGTTCCGCAGCCGGTGCTGAGAGAGGGTGTGTGAAGAAGTCCGTTTCCCGGTTCCAGACAAGCAGTCTTGATGACCTGAAATCTGTCCTGGTTGATTCTGGCGTAAGGTTTCTGCTGCCTTCCTACGTCGACATGCACGGCGTGTCGAAGTCGAAGATGGTGCCCATGAGCCACTTCGACCGGGCCATGGAAGGCTCGGAACTGTGCACCGGTGCGGCGGTGGACGGCGTACCGCAGGACATCAGTGACGAGGAGGTGGCGGCCCATCCGGATCCCGCCTCGTGCACGATCCAGCCGTGGATGCCCGATGTCGCGTGGTTCGCCAGCAATCTCCACTGTGAGGGAAAACCCTTCGAGCCATGCAGCCGGAACATTCTCGGCCGTGTCGTCAGCGAGGCCGAATCCCTCGGTCTCGGCATGAATCTCGGTGTCGAGACGGAGTTCTTCGTGTTCCGTGATGATGGTTCGCTGTGCCAGCCGATGAGTCCGCGGCACAATCTCGACAAGCCCGCCTACGACACCTCGCGACTGCTGGACAACATCGGCTGGATGGGCGAACTCGTCGACGCCATGAATGCATTGGGCTGGGACGTTTACAGCTTCGATCACGAAGACGGCATCGGCCAGTTCGAAATCGACTTTTCCTATGCCGACGTCATGACCATGGCCGACCGTGTCGTCTTCTTCCGCCGCATGGCCAACGAGATCGCGAGGCGCCATGGCGGCTTTGCCTCGTTCATGCCCAAGCCTTTCGGCGACTACGCCGGAAGCGGTGCGCATTTCAACATGTCGCTATGCGACGCGGCGAGCGATGCCAATCTGTTTGTTGCGGACGATGACCCGAGGGATTGCGGTCTTTCCGCGCTAGGCTATCACTTCGTTGCCGGGTTGCTGCGCCACCTGCCCGCCATATCGGCGGTCGTGGCGCCGACGGTCAACAGCTACAAGCGTCTCATCCTCAAGGGCAGCAATTCGGGGTTCACCTGGGCGCCCGTCTTCTGTTCGTACGGCAACAACAACCGCACCAACACCATCCGCATTCCCGGTGGCGGAGGGCGCGTCGAACTGCGCCTCGCCGACTCGTCCGGCAATCCCTATCTTGGCGCCGCCATGGTGTTGGCGGCTGGCCTCGAGGGCATTCGCGAGGAACTCGATCCCGGTGAGCCGCACCGCGAGAATCTCTATGTCACCACCGAGGACGAGCGTCGCAAGACCGGCGTCGACACCCTGCCGCGCACGCTTGGCGAGGCTCTTGATGCCTTTGCGTCGAGCGACTTGGCGCGCAGGACATTCGGAGAAACCATGTTCGGGGCCTGGCTCGCGTACAAGCGGGACGAGTGGCTGGCCTATCTCAACCATGTCAGCGAGTGGGAGCGCGACCGGTACCTGCGCTTCTTCTGACGTCCGCGGCCCGGCGGCCGGCTAATCCGAGGAGGAGCCGGAAAGGGAGCATTCAACACTGCAAAGAGGGTTCAACTACATGACTCCTGAAGAACTTCAAGCGGCAGTCGAGTGGTCGACGAAGATCAGTGCCGAAGGGTACTACTGGTGGTCGATCGGTCTCATGGTCGCCATTCATGCGGGATTCCTGATGTACGAGATGGGAGCCTCCCGGGTGAAGAACACACTGGCGTCGGGATGCAAGAACATTCTCGCCTTCGCCTTCATCATTCCGACGATGTTCATGTTCGGCTGGTGGGTCTATCTCGCCTTCCCGCACGGCATCGTCCCCAACATGGAGTACGGATTGTTCGGGGAACCGTGGAACGAGTTCATGGGCCCCAATCTCTCCGACAACATCACCGGTGTCATCTGGGGTGCCTTTGTGCTGTTCTCGGCCACCACCGCCTCGATCATGTCCGGCTCCGTCATCGAACGCATCCGCATGGGATCGTTCATCATCCTCGCCGTGGCCCTGGGCTCCTTCGCCTGGCTGATTGGCGCCTCGTGGGGATGGCATCCGGAAGGCTGGCTGGTTACCGAATTCGGTTACCATGATGTCGGTGCGTCCGGCGTGGTGCACATCATCTCCGGCTTCTTCGCGCTTGGCGTGCTGATCAACCTCGGTCCGCGTATCGGCAAGTTCGGTCCCAATGGCGAGATCAACAATCTCCAGGGCCACAGCGTGCCGATGACGATTGCCGGCCTGATGATCATCATCATCGGTTTCGTTGGCTTCATGGGCGCCTGCCTGCTCTACAACGGCACCGGCCAATGGGGGAACATCTATGGTGGCCCGACGACGCTTTCGGCGTGGTCGTTCAACCTTCTGATGAGCTTTGGTGGCGGAATCATCGGCGCCTACGCGGTCACCCGTGATCCATTCTGGATGATGTCGGGGGCGCTCGGCGGCATCTTTGCGGCCGCTGCCGGTCTCGATCTCTACTATCCACCACTCGCTTTCGCCCTCGGCTTTGCCGGCGGTGTGCTGATTCCCTATGGCCAGCGCTTCCTCGAGAAGTTGCGCATCGACGACGCGGTCGGCGCCGTGTCGGTGCACGGTTTCTGCGGAATCCTCGGTGTGCTGGCGTGCGGCATCTTCCTCGACGGCTATCCGGCCGTCTCGGAGTCCATACCGGGCATCACCTTCTGGGGTCAGCTTGTCGGTTGCGTGGTCATGATCCTCATCGGCTTCGTGCCGGGTTACGTGCTGTCGCTGATTCTCAAGATGCTGGGCATTCTGCGTGCAAGCGACGAAATCCAGCAGGTCGGAATGGATCTGGAGATTCCGTCTCCTGCCTATCCCGAGCAGATCACCTCACACCTTCACTGGCGCGGCTGAGCTGCGTTCAGGGCAGATAATCTGAAAGGAGAACTATCATGTTTGGTGGAAGTCCGATCGAGTCCTGGGAAGGAGCCACCGCGATCTACAGTTATGCCGGATCCGGCGGCGTCCATCTCTTCCTGTGGATTTCGGTCCTCCTGTGTGTCGGCACGGTCGTCGCGTCGATCATCGCGGAGAACCGTGCAGAGGCAGAAGCAAAGCGTCTGTCCGAGGAACAGTAGTAACCTCTTGTTCGAAGGGCAGCCGGCTCCGGCCGGCTGCCCTCCGGATTCTACAAGACGCCCACAAGGCGCACGGCGTCGTAGACCGCGGCGTGAATGTTGCGGCTCTCGACGGCGTCGCCGAGGCGGAAGAGCTGGAAGGCGCCCTCGGGATTGCTGCGGATCTCCTGGGGCCGGCGCTGGATCAGCGCCTCGTAGTCCACCTCCCCGCGATTGACCGAGAGGTCGCGCAGTTCGAAGTAGAGATCGTCGGCGGGAAGGGTGCCGTGCTCGATCACCACCTGATCGACCAGGCGCTCGCCGACGTCGCCCCCGGTGAATTCGCTGAACAGCGTCGCCCGCAGTCGGTTGCCCCGGCGTTCCAGTCTCGAGACCCTGGTGTTGATGGTGATGGTGACGCCGTGCTCCTGGAAGAACTCGGCATAGGGCGCATGGGTGAGCGCTCCCAGTTCGGGCGCGAACGTGCGTTCCGGCGAGACGACTTCCACCCTTGAACCGGCGTCGGCCGCCAGCCAGGCGGCCTGCATGCCCGGCTGATGGCCGTTGTCGTCGAAGACCAGAACCTCCGCTGCCGGAGCGACGGTTCCGGCAAGCAGGTCCCAGGAGCTGACGGCAAGACCGGAACCGTCGTCGAGGATCTCCTTGTTGGGTACGCCGCCCGTACAGACAAGAACGACGTCGGGGTCGAGGGCCAGCACGTCGTCCGCGCCCGCCAGCACGTTGCAGCGCACGTCGATACCCAGCCGCGTCAGGCGGGCAAGGCGCCAGTCGACGATGCCGATCAGGTCCTTGCGGTTGGGCGTGCGCGCCGCCAGGAGAATCTGGCCGCCAGGCCGGTTCGCCGCCTCCAGCACGACCACGTCGTGGCCGCGTTCGCCGGCGACGCGGGCGGCCTCCAGGCCGGCCGGTCCGGCGCCCACCACGACGATGCGCCGTCGAGGTCCCGAACGCGGTTCCACCAGCTGCGGCAGCGAGGCTTCGCGGCCCGTCGACGGATTATGAACACAGAGAGCGCCGGTTCCCGCATAGACGCTCTCGAGGCAGTAGGTGGCGCCGACACAGGGCCGGATGTCGTCCTCGCGACCCTCGACGATGCGGTTGACGATATGGGGATCGGCGATGTGCGCCCGGGTCATGCCCACCATGTCGAGCTGGCCGGCGGCGATGGCGTGGCGTGCCGTGGCGATGTCGGCAATCTTGTTGGCGTGGAAGACCGGAAAGCGTGTCTCGGCGCGGATGCCGCCGGCAAACTCGAGGTGGGGAGAGGCCGCCATGCCGGCCACCGGAATGATGTCGGTGAGGGCCCGGTCGTGGTCGATGTGGCCCTTGATGACGTTCAGGAAGTCGATCTTGCCCGTGGCGATGAAGCGCCGGGCGATCTCGAGGCCGGCGGCGCGCCCGTAGCCCTTGCGCCAGTCTTCGTCCAGGGACATGCGGAGGCCGACGATGAAGTCGGGGCCGACGGCGCTGCGCACCTCGCCCAGCACCGCCATGGCAAAGCGCAACCGGTTGTCGAGACTGCCGCCCCACTGATCGCCGCGCCGGTTGGTGGCGGGAGACCAGAACTGGTCCATCAGGTGGCCGTAGGCCTCGAACTCGATGCCGTCGAGTCCCGCGTCGGCCATGCGCGCGGCGGCCAGTCCGTAGTCCCGCACGACCCTCTCGATGTCCCAGTCCTCCATTTCCTTGGGAAACGCGCGGTGGGCCGGTTCGCGCACCATGGAGGGCGCCAGGACGGGGAGCCAGTGCTCCTTGTTCCAGTTGGTGCGCCGGCCGAGATGGGTGAGCTGGATCATCACCGCCGTGCCATGGTCGTGGCAGGCTTCCGTGAGCCGGCGCAGGCCTGACACCACCTCGTCCTTCCACGCCTGGACGTTCATGAAGGCCTGGGCCGAATCCTTCGAGACCACGGTGGAGCCGGCGATCATGGTGAGAGCGATGCCGCCCCTTGCCTTCTCCTCGTGGTAGCGCACGTAGCGCTCTCCCACGAGACCGTCCTCGGTGTAGCCGGGCTCATGGGCCGTCGACATGATCCGGTTCTTCAACGTGAGATGCTTCAGACGGTAGGGCTGGAGCAGGGGGTCATTCATGGGCCTGGATCCACGCAATCCATCATGCATAGCACACTTCGCGAAGCGGTTGATCTGGCGGGATATCCTGGCGCACGTGGAGCAGGGCACCCCCTCTCCCGGCACGAATCGTCGCCCGTCAGTCAACCGACCGCGGACGGACACGTGTCAAGTTGCAGGGGGAACGGAACAACGGTCGTCCACGTGCGTCGATCCTGCATCCATGGTGACGGGGACATGGTGGACAGCACTTCCAGGCGGTTTTCGACCTGCGGCACGATTTTGAATGCTGTTTCGATTGTCGTGACTGTTTTTCGACGGGCCCAGAAAGGCCCCGGTTCCTTCCGACCGATGGAACCGGGTCGCGAAGCGCCCCGGCATTCCGCGATCGCCGTGCCGGTCACAGAGATCGGGCGAACGACATCCCGAGTTAACCGGCAAGGTGGCAGCGGGCTCGCTGCCCGTGCCTCACCCGAGATTGCCGTGCGCCCTTTCTTCGCCCAGACTTGCGCGCCAGAGCCAGGGAAGAGGATGGACCATGGGTGGACGGCTTGACGGGAAAACCGCGCTTGTCACCGGGGGCGGACGCGGTATCGGTGCCGGCATCGCCAGGGTTTTCGCGGCGGAAGGCGCGCGGATCGTGATCGCGACGCGCACTGTTGGTCGAGGAGAGGCGGTGGCCCGCGGGATCTCGAAGGCTGGTGGAGAGGCCTGGGCGATGGCGACCGATGTCGCCGACGCGGATCAGGTCAGAACCATGATCGCCGAGGCCCGCAAACGCCTCGGCGTGATCGACATCGTCGCCCACAACGCCGGCGTTTTCCCGTCATCGACGATCGCCAGAATGAAGGAAGCCGAGTGGGATCACGTGCTCGACACGAACCTCAAGAGCCTCTTTCTGATTGCGAAGGCCGTTCTCCCCCACATGGTTCGCCGCCATTACGGGCGGATCGTCGTGACGTCATCGATCTCAGGTCCGCGGGTGGCCATGCCCGGATGGAGCCACTACTGCGCTTCGAAGGCCGGTGTGAACGGATTCATCAAGGCCGCGGCCCTGGAAGTCGCCCGGCAAGGCATCACGATCAACGCCGTCGAACCCGGCAACATCCTCATCCGCCGCCCCGGGTCCCGCGAGGCCAGGGAGCATGAGGACGCGATGGTTCCCGCCATTCCCATGGGAGAACTCGGCACGCCCGAGGATATCGCCCATGCAGCACTTTACCTCGCCAGCGACGAAGCGCGTTACGTGACCGGCCAGACCATCGTCGTCGACGGCGGCCAGGTCCTTCCCGAAAGCCAGGCCGGAGTGCTTTAGCACGGCATCCGCCACGAACGCAGACAGCGGCCGCTCTGATCCTGGCCCTCAGCCGAACCTGACCGGTGACCATGGATGTCGGCTTCTACTACATGTCCAACGCCGCTGGGCGCCTTGTCGCGCGTCACACGGTTGCGGCGGGCATGACGGCCATGAGCCGGGTATTCGCCGGCACGCTCAGCCGCCGCGCCGACATGGGAGGGGAACGGAAGAATGAAACCGATGCGCGAGGTTGAAGTGCCGGAAGCCGGGTTTGTGTTCCGGAACCAGGAGCTCCGGCCCGAAAGGCGGCGCACGGCTGGTATCGATGCAGGGAACTCGGAAGGCCCGGTCGATCCGGCGTTTCCGCCCTGGATCGGAGCGCAACGGGAGCCTGACGGCAGACGATGCGGTGGTGCGCGACGTTGAAGGCCTGCAGGAAGGGCAATCGGTCAGGGTCGGCGCTGACGCTGGCTGCGGAGACGCCCGATCCTTGAGGTCGGCAGGGATCCTGACTAAAGTGTTCCGCGAACGTTTGCGAGGTTGATCGGCATGACAGCGACAACCGTAGTCTTGGGAGCTTGGCGCTTGGACCGGTAACGGACTCCAAACCGAGACCCTGTGCGCCTCCGACCATGATCGGGGGCGTTTTTTTTGCCTGCTCTGACGCTTGTCCTGCGATCCGGAATGAAACGAGACAGATGCCACAAGACAATCCGAATGCACCAAGGTTCATGACGCTGATTGTGCTGAGTGGCCTGTCGGTCCTCTCGCTCAACATGTTCCTGCCGTCGCTGTCGAACATCGCGACGGACTTTGCAGCGCCCTACGCTCTCGTCAATCTGGCCATTGCCGGCTACGCAGGGGCTACCGTGGCCCTGCAGCTGATCGCCGGTCCGTTGTCCGACCGTTTTGGCCGGCGGCCTGTGATGTTGGCCGCGCTGTTCATTTTCTGCCTGGCCTCATGCGGCTGCCTGTTGGCCAGCGATGTCTGGACCTTCCTGCTGTTTCGCATGATTCAGGCGGCCATCATTTCAGGCTACACGGTGTCGCTCGCCATCGTCAGGGATACCGCCGGCTCGCAGCGCGCGGCGAGTCTGATCGGCTATCTGGCCATGGCCTGGGCCGTGGCGCCGATGCTGGGACCGATGCTCGGCGGCCTCCTGGACGAACTCTTCGGCTGGCGCGCCAACTTCTGGGCTTTCCTGGGATTCGGCACACTTGCCCTGGCCCTTTGCTGGATCGACCTGCGCGAAACCAATCAGTCACCTTGCGAGACGCTGACAAGGCAGTTCCGGGCCTATCCCGAACTGCTGCGCTCGCACCGCTTCTGGGGTTATGCGCTCTGCATGGCCTTCTCGACCGGCGGCTTCTACGCCTTTCTCAGCGGCGCGCCCCTGGTTGCCAGCGCGCTGTTCGATGTGCCCCCTGCGCTGCTTGGAGTGTACATCGGGAGCATCACGGCAGGATTTGTGCTCGGCAGCTATCTTTCCGGCCGCCTTGCCGCGCGACATTCGCTCACCTCCATGATGCTGGGCGGGCGGGTCGTCGCCTGTCTCGGCCTGACCCTCGGGCTGTTGGTCCTGGCATTGGGTGTCGTGCATGAGGTGACCCTGTTCGGTGCGTGCATGTGCGTCGGCATCGGCAATGGCATCACCATGCCGAGCGCCAGTTCCGGCGCCATGTCGGTGCGACCGACCCTGGCCGGAAGCGCCTCGGGCCTGTCCGGCGCGCTGACCGTGGCGGTGGGAGCGGCAATCGCGGCGGTCACCGGAGCCGTCTTGACGGCGCACAATGCGGCCTACGGGTTGCTCGGCATGATGCTGCTGTCTTCAGCCTTGGGTTTGGCAGCCGCACTTCACGTGCTGTGGCTGGATCGTTCGGAAGCACGGCGGCGCCAATCGATCGCCTGACGCACCGGAACGCCATCGGGTCTCAGGCGGGCGGAAGCACAAGCGGCGCGGAACTGTCGACGATCACCTGGGCAGACCCTGATCATCATGGAGCAGGTCACCATGTTCGACAGACGGCCGCCCGGGCCCCATGAGTTTCGCACAACGCTCCGCGATGGCGCGAAGTTCCCCGGCCCGGGCTTCCACGCTGCGGCGACGTTGCTCACGTTCCAGACGTTCGCGCAGTGCGACAGTTGTCGCGTGCGTCATGGTCTCTCCAGTCAACGTGGCGAACTCTCTGGCCAGCGAGCACGTCTCGCTGTTCTTGATGTTCGGGCCCATCGCTCTTCCTGGTAGAACAGTTATGATCTGTCCACCATGTGCATTTTCGTTAGCCGTTTCAACGCCGGCCAGCGGGGTCATGTTACCGTGGCGGGTGTTTGTGCGTCGTGGGTCGCCAACGCCGCACCGCATCCCGTCAGACCCGCCTTGGTCTCGGTTCGACGGGACGTTGACTGGTTACGCCGCCAACGGTGCGATGTCCGCCCGGTTGCACGATGCTCCGGTAACGAGCGCCCTCGATGAGCGGCGCGACGCATCGTCTGATGGAGGGCGCCATGCTATGTTGGCGTGCACTTCTGCAGGGCCTTCCAGGACCACGCCGGTGGTTCGCGAGGGCATGCCAGGGCTGACGGGAGAGAGACCGGACGATGCCGGATGCACGCAGGATCGGGATACTGCCGGTCAACGACACGACCAACGGCTGGAGCCGCATTCTCGGGCCACGGACGCCGCGTTCGGCACTTGCCGGGGATGTGGTGGCCGACTGGGTGGTCGTGGGGGCGGGATGGGCCGGGCTGGCGGCGGCGCGGCGTCTCGCCGAAAACAGGCCGGACGACAGCATTGTCCTTCTCGAGGCGGACGAGGCGGGGGAGAACGCGTCGGGACGCAACAGCGGCTTTGCCATCGACCTTCCCCACAACGTCGGCGATTCGCTGGCCGAACTCGAGGGCAGCCATCGCTTCATGGCCCTGGCGCGGGCCGCCATCGATCACCTCGAGGAGGCCGTGAGATGTCACGGCATCGATTGCGACTGGAGCCGGCGAGGCAAGTATCACGCCGCCCGTTCGCAGAGGGGAAAGGGGGAGATTCTCGAGCCCTTCGCCCGGGAACTCGAGGCGCTCGGCGAGCCTTTCCGCTGGCTGGAGCGGGACGCGCTTGCGGGCGAGGTCGGGACACCGGCCTTCCACGCGGCGGTCTATACGCCGGGCTGCGTCCTCTTCAATCCGGCGGCGCTGACCCGCGGCCTGGCCGATCACCTTCCCGAGGGGGTCAGCCTCTACGAGAACACGCCCGTCACGTCGTTGACGTTGCGAAACGGCGTGGAACTCGCGACACCGGGGGGCAACGTGCGGGCGGCGCGCATGATTCTCGCCACCAACGGCTTTGCCCGCGAGTTCGGGTTCTTCCGGCGCCATCTCGTGCCGATTGCCGCCCATGCCAGCCTGACGCGCCCCTTGAACGAGGCGGAGCGGCAGGCGCTCGGGGGCGAGGACGACTGGGGGATCACGCCGGCCAATGCCATTGCCGGCGTCACCATGCGGTTCACCAGGGATCACCGCATCCTGATTCGCCAGGGGTTCCGCTACGCACCGGAGTTCCGGATTGCCGGATCGGAGCAGTTGGCGGCACGGCGCGACCACGAGGCCTGTTTCCGGTCCCGGTTTCCCATGCTCGGCGACGTCACGATGGAGCATACCTGGACCGGGTTCATCTGCCTCTCGCGCAACGGTGCGCCGGGCTTTGGCCAGGTCGCCGGCAACGTGTGGGCCGCCGTTTGCCAGAACGCGGTCGGCGTCACCAAGGGCACCATCGGCGGGCTGCTCGCCGCCGACATGGCGAGCGGGCGCGACAACGATCTCATCTCCTACATGGAGAGTCTCGGGACTCCCCGGGCGCTGCCCCCTGCCTTCCTCACGCGTCTCGGCGTCACGCTGCGCCTGGCCGGAGAAGTCTGGTTCAACCGGCACGAGAAGTAGGGAGGCGGCCTCTCACTCGATGCTTTCCAGGAGCGTCCCGACACGCCCGTATTCGCTCGTCGACGGCTCGAAGAGGTCCCTGAGGCGCGTCCAACGCTCGCGGGCCCTCGCGGCATCGCCCTCGATCGCCGCCGCGAGACCGGTGACGTAGAGGGCATGGGGGTTGTCGGGACGGGTTTCGAGGACCCCTTCCATGTCGGCAAGGACGCTGGCGGACACACCTGTTGTCCGGTCGACGGGCGCGGCGACCGCGGCCGCGAAGCCGTCCACGAGGTCAGAGTCACCGGGAGCGAGTTCGAGGGCGCGCTCGTAGGCCAGACGGGCCTTCGGCCAGTCCTCCAGCACGGTGTAGGAGTGGGCGAGGCGCTTCCATCCCTCGAGATCGTCCGGCTCGTCCTCGAGCCGCCGGGCAAGGCCCTCGACCATGCCCGTGATCATGGCCTGGGTGTCGTCTCCGGAGTCACCTGCCGATCCCCCTGCATCCGAGATGTGACGGCGCAGTTCACCCATCCAGGGCGCGTCCGCGGGTGAATCGTCGAGAAGATCGCGCCAGACAACCAGAGCTCCGCCCGTATCGCCGGCCTGCGCCAGGGCAACGCCGCCGTAGAAGCGCGCCACCGGCTGACTGGCGTCGATGCCGAGGGACCGTGCGAACAGGAGCCGGGCTGCAGGAGTCACGAGTCCGCCGTGGGCGAGCACGATGAACTCGCCCTGCCGGGCGAGAAGTTCCGCATTGCCGGGATCCAGGACCGCCGCCTCGGCCATGGCGAGTGCCGCTTCGCCGTAGCGTCTGGAGAGACCCTGGGCATTGGCGATCCAGATCCAGGCATCGATATCCGTCGGCTCCTCGGCCAGGCGGCTCCGGGCGCGCTCCAGGTGAGCGGCAAGTTCGGGGTCGCTGCTGGCGACATCGCGACCGGCAAGGGGCTGGTCGGCCAGTTGCGGCGATCCGATTGCGGCATAGATGGCGATCGCTCCGGCGATGACGGCGAAGGAGACCGCGACGACCAGGCCGCGGCGTCGCAGACCGTCGCCCCGGGAGAGAAGGGGCAGTGCCAGCAGGACGAGGGCCGCCACGATGATGTTGGCGAACGCCAGGTGGATCATGGCCCGTCCCCGTTCCCCGCATGCCGGTTGCGGCGCAGGGCGAAGAAGACCACCAGGGCGCCTGCCGCGAGCGCCGCCAGCGGTGCTCCCCAGAGTATGATCGTGTCACCGCGCAGCGGCGGCTTGAGGAGGACGTAGTCGCCGTAGCGCTCGACGATCCAGGCGACGGCCGCCTCGTCGCTGTCTCCCGCCTCGATACGCTGGCGCAGGATCACCCTCAGATCACGCGCCAGGGGCGCATCGGAATCCTCGATCGACTGGTTCTGGCAGACCAGGCAGCGCAGTTCGCGCCCCAGATCACGGGCCCGGGCTTCCATGGCGGGGTCGGCGAGGATCTCGTCCGGCTCCACGGCGTGGAGAGGCTCCACCGCGGTGAGGAGCAGCAGGCCGGAAAGAATGAGGGGGCGCAGCACGGCACGCCAGCCGGCCCCGCAAGTCCGGCGTCGCTGACCGCCGGTCATGACGGCCCACCTCTCCGGCGGACGAGGCCGATGGCGCCTCCTGCCGCCATCAGCAAGGCGCCGCCCCAGATCCAGGGAACCAGGGGGTTGTGGTAGAGGCGCACGACATGGGCGCCGTCACCGACGGCATCGCCGATGACGACGTAGAGATCGGCCAGAAGCGTGGTGTGAATGGCGGCTTCCGTCGTCTGCGTCGCCTGGACGAGGTAGGAGCGCCGCTCCGGTTCGAGGCGGGTAATGTGGCGGCCGTCGGCCATGACCAGGAACGTCCCGCGCTCGGCATCGTAGTTGGGCCCCGCCACCATCTGCGCTCCCTCGAAGACGAGCGTGTACCCGGCGATCTCCTGGCGATCGCCTGCCGCCATGGTGCGGATGATCTCCGTCTGCCAGGCCGAGGACGCCGTCACGCCGGCGACGAAGACCGCCAGACCGAGATGGGCGAGGTGCATCGCATGGGATGCTGCAGGCAGTCGCCGTGCCCGTTGCCAGCTCTGCCGCAGGGGGCACCTGAAGATCCTGATTCGCTCCCCGTACTCGAGGATCACCGACCCGGCGATCCAGACCGAAAGGGCGATGCCGAAGGCCGGGAGAGGCGATGTCTGCAGGGTCCACCACCACGCGATCCCCCAGGTTGCCACGGCGACCAGCGCCAGCAGTTTCAGGCGCGACAGCACGCCCGCGAGATCGGCCCGTTTCCAGGGCGCCATCATGCCGAGGGCAACGAGGATGAGGAGCGGAACCATGAGGGGGACGAAGACGATTTCGAAGTAGGGCGGACCGACGGAAACGGTGGCGCCGCCGACGACGTCGAGGAGCAGGGGGTAGAGGGTTCCCGTCAGCACCGTGAAACAGCCGGCGGCGAGGAACAGGTTGTTGAGAACCAGCGCGCCCTCGCGGCTCACCGGGGCGAAGAGGCCTCCTGGCCGCAGCGACGGCGCCCGCATCGCATAGAGCGCCAGGGCCCCGCCGATGGCCGCTGTCAGGATGGCGAGTATGAAGATGCCGCGCGCCGGGTCGACCGCGAAGGCATGGACGGAGGTGAGGACGCCGGAACGCACCAGGAACGTTCCCAGCAGGCTGAGCGAGAACGCGAGGATGGCCAGCAGGATGGTCCAGCTCTTCAGGGCCTCACGCTTCCCGGTCACGATCGTCGAATGGAGAAGGGCGGTGGCTGCCAACCACGGCATGAAGGAGGCATTCTCCACCGGATCCCAGAACCACCATCCCCCCCATCCGAGTTCGTAGTAGGCCCACCAGCTTCCCAGCGCGATTCCGGTGGTGAGGAAGGTCCATGAGGCGAGCGTGAAGGGGCGCACCCACTGGGCCCAGCGCCGGTCGACCCGGCCCTCGATGAGGGCCGCCACGGCAAAGGCGAATGTCACCGAAAGACCGACATAGCCGAGATAGAGAAACGGCGGATGGAAGGCGAGACCGGGGTCCTGGAGGATGGGGTTGAGATCGCGGCCGTCCACCGGCGGCGGGGCGAGGCGTTCGAAGGGATTGGAGGTGAAGAGGGAAAACGCGAGGAAGCTCGCGGCGATGAGGCCCAGGACACCGAGAACCCTTGCCTTCGTCTCAAGCGGCAAGCGGTCGCCGCGAACGGCGACCGCGAGGGCAAAGAGGGCAAGGATGAAGACCCAGAGAACGAGGGATCCCTCGTGATTTCCCCACACGCCGGTCACCTTGTAGAGCATCGGCTTGAGGGAATGGGAGTTCTCGAAGACGTTGCGCAGAGAGAAATCCGAGTGGATGTAGGCCAGGGTGAGGGCGGTGAAGGCGATCATCGTCATGGCCGCCTGGGCGAGCGCGGCGCCGGTTGCAAGTTTCATCCACGCCTCATGGCCGCGGGCCGCACCGGCAAGCGGCAGCGTACCCTGCAGGAGGGCAAGGCAAAGGGCCAGGATCAGTGCAAAATGACCGGTTTCCGCGATCAAGGCGCCAGGTTTCCCGTCAACGCAGTTTCCTCAGGTAGAGGTAGTAGGCGCCATCGCCCCCGTGCTGCGGTCTGGCCGGTGCCAGAGCGACGATGCGCCGGCGCATGCCGGGTTCGTTGAGCCACTGCGGCACCAGGCGGCGGAGAACACCGGTGCGCTCCTCGAGCGGACCCCTCTGTCCCTTGCCGGTGATCAGGAGGACGACCCGGTGGCGCTGCTCCTGGGAGCGGGCGAGAAAGGCCTGAAGTTCCGCATGGGCCTCACGCTGGGTGAATCCATGAAGATCAAGGCGGTTCTCGATAGCCAGCTGGCCACGCCTGAACCGATCCGCCTGGCGGCGGTCGAGCCCGTCGACGGCACCGGGAACAAGCGTTCTGGCAACCGTCTTGCGGGGTGCGGCTGGCGCCGGTTGCCGGTGGCGGGTGGCAGCGGCCGGCCTTTCCGGTTCCACTGGCGGCTCGGCACCCGGCGGCCGGTTCCTGAGCGGCGTCACCGAACGCGTCACCCGGCTCCACAGGGCGTCGTCATCGTCGCAGTTCATGTCAGCCTCCTGGCGAGATAGCGCCAGAACTCCCACAGGGTCCTCTCCTTGGGGCAAAGCGGTCCGGGCTGGACGTGATCACTCTTCAGATTGCGGGCGATCGATTCGACGATTCGCCTGTCCTCGAGATTCACGGCTTCGAATGTCACTCTCATGTCATCCTGAAAGGCGGCATATCCATCGGCATCCGCCGGAACCATCGATCGTGCAACGGTCACGCCCCAGAGCACCCTGACGTGATCGATGCCGTCGGGCTGCAATGACATCCAGAAACCGCGCGCCAGGCTGGTTGATACCACGTGACAAGGATAGATGTGCATGAGGGGAAAGCGCCGTCGGGCCTCATCGCTGGCCTCGGGCCGGGTCTTCTCCGCCGGCCGCGTGGTTTCCATCCAGTGGATGTTCCAGTCCGCTTCTCCCGGTTCACACTCAACCCCCTGGGTCGGAGTGTAGGGTTGCAGGGTTTCGCGGTGACTGGAGAAGAGGTGGTAGCTCTCCGTGAAGTTCTCGGCGAGCGTCTTCCAGTTGCAGGCCCAGGTCTCGTTGGCGCGCCAGACCATGACATGGTCCGCCGGATACCAGGGGGCGATTCGCGACGACAGGCTGCCAAGCCGTGACGACATTGGCGCCACGTCGTCATCGAGCGTGACGTAGATCCATCCCTCCCAGATGTCGGTCCGCACCTGAGGCAGGGAGATGGACGACAGATCGGGCCTGTCCCCGCTGAACGGCGCGCCAAGCAGGGCCCCCTCAAGATCATAGGTCCAGGCGTGGTAGGGACAGACGATCCGTTCGGCGTGACCGCACCCGTCAAGAAGTCGGGCGCCGCGATGGCGGCAAATGTTGACCAGCGCGGCGAGAGTGCCGTCCCGCTGGCGGATCACGGCCACGGGCGTGTCGACGATGCGGTGGGTGATGTAGTCGCCGGGTTCGGGAATCTCGTCCACCCGGCCAACACAGACCCAGTCTGCGAGAAACAGCCGGCGGATCTCGAGGGCAGCGAAGTCCGGGTCGACGTAGGCCCCGCGGGGCAACGTCACGGCGTCCGCAAAGGGCCGTGCGGCAGTGCGGGCGACAGAGGCGAGAAGATCGTCGATACCGGACATGAAGGGCGGGCCTCCGACGGCTGTCACGTCTCCTTCACGAGAACGATGTGAAGGTGTCGCGGCCCGTGCACACCGGTCTGGATGGTCTGCTCGATGTCACCGGTGCGGCTGACGCCGGTGATCATGTTGACGGTACGGGGCAGGGACCCTGCCGAGGCACGACCGGAGGCTCTCAGCCGGTCCCAGACGTCCTCGGCGGCGCCGACTATATCGCTTTCCCTCAGGACGGCAATATGCGTCTCCGGCAGAAAGTTCATCGTCGACGGGCTGTCGGGGCCCGAGGTCATGATGAGCGTGCCTGTCTCGGCGACTGCACAGAAGGCCCGGTTGACCCCGCAGTGATCGCTGTCGAGGGGTTTGCGCGGTTCGGCGGTGATGGCCATCGCCGTCCAGTCCATGGATTCGAGATCGTTATGGGGGGCGACAGCGACGCGGGCAGGAAGATTGCGCTGGCGCAGGTAGCGGGACACTTCCGACGGCACGTCCTCGAGGCCTGCCACGCGCATCACGCTCGCCTGGACAGCTTCGGCCTTGCTGACGAAGACGTCGATGAGTTCGGCATCCGACGACTGGGCGCACTCCGGCTGCAGGTTGCGCCGGTGCCGTTTGAGCCTTGCCGTCGCGTCGCGTTCCCGACCTTGAAGGGACGCCTCGCGAATGCGCGACAGGATGTCGTGACGGGCGTCGCTCATGGCCGTTCTCCCGCCTTCCACCGGCTCTGGAACGTCGCACCGGCAGGGCTCGCGAGGTCCCGTGTCCGCGTCCACGCACGCGTCAAGGGCAGACGTGGCAGGTACCCCCGGCGTCGTCCCAAGGCGGCGAGGAGGCGTGTCGTGATCGAGGTGAGGGGGCGGTAGAGCCATGGCCGGGCAGCGATCACCGACCACATCTGAAGGCCGGTGCGCATGACCGGTGGCGACGCGCCGCGCTCGGCCTCCTCGTTGCGCAGGCGACGCAGGATGCCGGGCAAGGGGATCCTCATCGGGCAGACTTCCTCGCAGCGTCCGCACAATGACGAGGCGTTGGGCAGGTGGGAGGTGCGGGCGAGTCCGTCGAGGGACGGTGTCAGAGCGGCGCCCACGGGACCGGAGTAGGGAGAGCCGTAGGCGTGCCCGCCGACCTTGGCGTAGACCGGGCAGGCATTGAGACAGCACCCGCAACGGATGCAGCGCAGGAGATCGCGGTTCGGCCCGCCCAGCAGGCCCGTGCGCCCGTTGTCGACCAGGACGACATGAAAGGCGTCGGGACCGTCATGGTCGTCCTGGCGCCGGGGTCCCGCCGAAAAGGTCGTGTAGGACGTCATGTCCTGGCCGGTCGCCGAACGAGCGAGAAGGCGCAGCAAGGTGGAGGCGTCTTCCAGCGTCGGGACGATCTTCTCGATTCCTGCCAGCACCACATGGACGCCGGAGAGAAGCTGGGTGAGATCCCCGTTGCCCTCATTGGTCACGATCACCGTCTGACCCGTTTCGGCGATCAGGAAGTTGGCACCGGTGATTCCGACGTCAGCCTCCAGAAAGCGGCCACGCAGCATCTGCCTCGCATCGGCGAGAAGTCCATCGAGGTCGTCGGCTTCTCGGTCCGGGAGGTTCGTGTGGTGGTGATTGAAGAGGGTGCTGATCTGGCGGCGGTTCTTGTGGATGGCGGGGGCGATGATGTGGCTTGGCGTCTCGCCGGCGAGCTGCACGATGTATTCGCCAAGATCGGTCTCCACCGCCTCGATGCCGGCGTCCTCAAGCCAGTCGTTGAGGCCGATCTCCTCGCTCACCATGGTCTTTCCCTTGGTGACGGTCGATGCCCCGGCGTCGCGGCAGATGTTCAGCACGATGCGGCGCGCCTCGGCGTCGTCGCGCGCCCAGTGGACCGTCCCTCCCGACGCCTCGACGGCATCCTCGAAGGCGACGAGATAGGTGTCGAGGTGATCCAGGACGTGATTCTTGATGCCGACCGCTTCGTCGACAAGCTCATCGAACTCCGGCATCGACTCCCGGGCACGGGCCCGTCTCGCCAGAAAATTGCCCCTGAGCCTGGCGAGATTGGCCTGCAACTCGGCATCCGCGAGGGCCTCGTCGGCGCCTTCTCGAAACCGCTCGCTCTTGAGCCGGTGAAGCGTCACGGGTCCGGCTCGCCGATGGCAGGACCCGCCGTGTCGTCGGCCAGCACCTCGGCCACGTGCCGTACCTTCATGGGCGAGGCCTGGCGCCGCAGAATGCCGGCAATGTTGAGCAGGCAACCGAGATCGGCCGAGAGAACCATGTCGGCGCCAGTTTCCTCGAGCCTGGCCGCCTTGTCCTCGGCCATGGCGGTGGAGATGGCGGGATACTTGACGGCGAAGGTGCCGCCGAATCCGCAACAGACCTCCCGATCCCGGGCCTCCTTCAGGACCGTGCCCTCGACAGCCCCCAGCAGGGTCCTCGGGGCCTCCCGGGTGCCGGCCTCGCGCAGGCAAGAGCATGAATCATGCCAGGTGACCGTCCCATCGTAGCGGCTTCCGGTCGTCGTCATCCCCCGAACCTCGACGAGAAAGCGGGTGAGTTCGAAGGTCCGCCGGGCGAGGGCGCGGGCGCGTTCCTCGTCACGGGTTCCCTCGAAGAGAGCGGGGTAGTGCCGTGTCACCATCCCTGTGCATGAGCCCGAGGGTGCGACCACGTAATCATAGGGCTCCAGCGCATCGAGCATGGTCCGGGCGACCTTCATGGCAAGGTGCCGCTCACCGGAATTGTAGGCCGGTTGACCGCAGCACGACTGCGTCGGGACCTCGACATCGCACCCGGCATCCTCAAGCAGGCGCACCGTGGCAAACCCGACCGATGGACGGAAGAGGTCGACGAGACAGGTGACGAGAAGCGCCACCCGGGGGCGGGTCTCGCTCATGGTTCGGCAGCGGCCATGAGCGAGACCGCGATCGTCGCCGGCAGCAGGATCCAGGAGCGTCCCGGCGAGTTCATGGCCCCGGCCATGCCGGCGGCCCAGTCCCCGGCGCCGAAGAAGATGTCGCCGCGCACCGCGCCGATGATGGCACTGCCGGTGTCCTGGGCGATCATGAGACGCTGCCACGGTGCGCCGTCGGGCAGTGTCGTCTCCAGCCAGACTGGCACGCCGTAGGCGAGATAGGCGTCGTCCACGGCGAGACTGCGCCCCGGCGTCAGGGGGACACCCTGGGCCCCCACCGGTCCTTCGCCCTCGAGTTCGTGAAAGAAGACATAGCTGCGGTTGACGGCCATGAGGCCGGCCGCCTCGTCCGGGCGGGAGGCAAGCCAGGCACGGATCGACGCCATGGAGATGTCATCGGCCGCGATCTCGCCGCGCCGGATGAGTTCCTTGCCGATCGACGTGTAGGGGTGGCCGTTGCCGCCGGCGTATCCGACCAGGATTTCGCTGCCGTCCTCGAGGCGCACCCTGCCGCTTCCCTGGACATGCAGGAAGAAGGCATCGACAGGGTCGTCCACCCAGAGGAGTTCGAGGCCCATGCCGTCAAGGGCGCCGTCATCGATGGCGGCACGGTCGGGAAGCGGCGAGAGGTTGTCCGGCATACGGTAGAGCGGCCAGCGCCAGGGCCCGCCTCCTGTCCTCGAACCGGACAGAAGGGGTTCGAAATACCCGGTGAAGAGACTTCCGCCGGCCCCGGTGACGCGCCAGGGGCGGAACCAGGTCTCGAAGAAGGCCCTCGCGTTACTGCCAGCCGTGTTGCGGGCCAGCCGGCATCGTTCCTTCCACAGCGAGACTGTCGCCATGGCGGGCTTGCGGCCGAGGGAGGCGTCCGGGTCCTGCCTTTCGATGGCCTCGCAGGATGTCACGAAGGCGTCGAGGGCTTCCGCGTGGTTGTCCTCACCCCAGCCCGGGAGGTCGGCAAAGTGCGCATCCTCGAGAACGAAGGCCGGCTGACGGTCTCTCGCATGATCACAACCGGCGACGGCGAGCATGAGACCAAGAAGTGCCGGGGCGGCCAGCCGGCGAAATCCCGCCACGTCAGGCGGGGCTGCGGGTGGCGACCAGCAGCCAGTTGGGATCACGCGCACGGGTGTCGCGGGAGAAAGTCCAGATGTCCGTCACCTCGATGGTGCTCGTCGGATCTCCGGCGATGATCCGGTTCTCGCTGTCCTTCACCACGTCGATCTGGTTGGAACGGAAGCGCACCGTGATGCTCGCCTGGCGGCTGTTCATGACGGCCTCGATGGCCTCGCAGTCGACGATGGCCACCAGTTCGATCTGCCGCTTGGTCCCGTGCTGGTCGCGATCGGAGATGGCCTGGCTGAAACTGCGATGGACCTCGTCGTCAAGGAATTCCCGAACGGGTTCGAGGTCGCCCTTGTGGAAGGCGTCGAGGATCATGCCGAACGCCTGGCGCGCCCCGGCATGGAATTCATCCACGTTGAAGCCGCGGTCGGCGCGCCTGATCCTGTCGAGGCCCTGGACCAGCGGATCCCCTGATTCGTCCGCCTCGCCTTCGTCCGTCTCCTCGCGCCTGAAGGGCAGCACGGTTCCCTGATCATCGTTGTCGGCGACCGGGCCGGGCATCGGTGCTGGCGGCGGCTGTTCGTTTCCGGTCCGCCGTCCAAGGACATTGAACAGTTTGAAGAAGATCACTGCCGCCAGTACGGCGAAGATCAGAATGTCCACGAATCCGCCCGCCACGTCGAATCGTCGTCCGGCAGCATGCACGATGCCGCCCCCCGGCAATCTAGTCCCTTGCCGCGCCGGGGTCGAGTCACCAGTGGCGCGGAGGGGCCAACACCCCTATAGATGGGTAGCCAGAGACCTTTGCGCCATGCCTGTCCTTCTCCTCGCCCTTTTCATCGGCCTTCCCCTCGTCGAGGTATGGCTGCTCGTCGAGGTCGGCGGTTTCGTAGGCGCCTGGTGGACCGTCGCCCTGTGCATCGCGACGGCCGTTGGCGGCGCGGCGCTCGTGCGCCACCAGGGCCGCTCGACCCTCGAACGGGTGCGCACCACCCTGCGTCAGGGCAGGATGCCTCTGGGCGACCTGTTCGCCGGCGCCTGCATTCTCGTGGCCGGCGTGATGCTCCTGCTCCCGGGTTTCTTCAGCGATGCGGCAGGATTCCTGCTCCTCCTGCCGCCGTTCCGCGGCCTCCTCGCTCTCGCTCTAGGCCGCTTCATCCACGTCGCCGCCACGCAGTCCCGCCCCGGCGGCCGCACCATCGAAGGCGAATGGGAGCCCGTCGACGACCCCCCGAGCGGGCGACTCGACCGCCCCTGATTCCACTGCCCGACGGCAAAGTCGGGCATTGGCCATGTCGTTCCCGACCTGTTCCCGGACGTCCGGCAATGGCAGGAGATCCTGCACATCGCCCGGCAGGCCCTTGCGCCCCCGATCCGCCGCCTTGCGCCAGGCCGGCCCCCGGGCGCGCAGTTCCTCCCAGGCATCCTGGAGTTCTTCCGGGCGGTCGCGCGCCAGCACCCGCGCAAGGAGCGCAGCCTGCTCAAGGTCCTTCTTCGCCTTGGCGCGGCTTGCCGGGTCCGCAGGTCTGCGCGCTGCGACGAGCAGCTTGTGGACGGCAAAGCGTTCCGGGGAGGGTGTCCTGACGGGGATTCCCGTCCCATGAAGCACCAGGGCCTCGATCTCCCGGTACAAGAGGAAGTCGAGGAAACGGAGCGGTTGGGCGTCGCCTTCCAGGGCGGGGAGATGTATGGGCCCGTCCCGCGGCGGACCCCGCACAGGCGCGAGCACGTCTACGACGAATCTCTGCGCGTTCGGGCCCCGGATCGCGTAACGAAGGGTCCGGCGCGGATCGAAGGGCGACGGGACGGCCTCGAATGCGGGATCGACGCTCTTCAGGACGGACAAGAGATTCGGCTCGATCCGGTCGTCCACGGCGATCGAGATGGCGGGGAACTGTCCATTATCCACGTCACCCGCGCGCGCCGTCGCGCCCCGCACCTTGAAACCGAGCATGGGCGCGTAGCACTGGAAGGCGACGGATCCGACAACCACGGAAGGCACCGGCCTCGGACAGGGCGGCCAGCACGTTGCCGCTGAGGCCGTCAGGGGCGGGCACGCCCCCTGCGCGCAGGGCCCGGACCATGCCGATCCGGTCCTTGCGGGCCTCGGCGCGTTCCACCCGAGTCTCGATCCTGCGACGGATTTCAGGCGTGTCCGGACCGAGATATCTGGCCGGGGGCCGGTAACCGTTGCGGGTTGCGGGGTGCCAGTACCAGTAGGCCCGCCCCTTGACGACGCGCTTGTGTGGCGTTCCTCCGGCATCCATGATCTCCTGGAAACTGCCGGACCAGGCCCGGTCCGCCAGTTCCGCGTAGACCGTCTGCATCGCGACAGGCAGGCGTTGAAAGGTTTTCAGGGGAGAATTCTCCCTTGTTGTAAACAATGTTGCATTTTGTTTGTAACCATTCTCCAGGAGAGTCAGGTCTGTCCCGCGATGCCCCGGACTGCTCCCTGCAAGACCCGCACCTGCGTCCGCTTCTCCTGAGCCGGTCGAACAGGAAGATCGCAGCCTTTGGGGTTTCGGTTCCCTCAAGCCGGACGCACCTCGCGTTCCGCGACACCGGCCAGACCATGTCTCCCCGTTTCCGGCTTGCCTTGACGCTTCCGGATGACGGACATTGACGGGAAACCGAAGCGAGGGACCCTGTCATGCTGCTCGAAGGTTCGTGCCATTGCGGCGCCATCCGCTTCCGTGTCCGTTCCGCCCACCCCTATCCCTTCAACCTCTGCTACTGCAACATCTGTCGAAAGACCGGCGGGGGCGGGGGCTATGCGATCAACCTCGGCGCCGAGTACGAGAGCCTGGAGGTCGAGGGAGACGACAATCGCAGCGTCTACCATGCGGTGATGCGCGAGGATGGAGGCGAAGAGATCAGCCCGGCGGAACGGAGCTTTTGCGCTCTGTGTGGCACATCGCTATGGCTGTGGGACCCGCGCTGGCCGGACCTCGTGCATCCCCTCGCCTCCGCCATCGACACAGAGCTCCCTGTCCCTCCCGAACGCACCCACCTGCTGCTCTCCGACAAGCCCGCCTGGGTCGAGGTTCACCTCGGGCCGAAGGACCGGCAGTTCGACGGCTACCCGGAGGAGTCGCTGGCTGAGTGGCACGAGCGCCTGGGTCTCTCCCGCCCCGACTGACCACTCCTGAAGTGCCCCCTCGGTCCTGTCGACGAGGAAGGATGAAGTGGCGACTGGAGGGATTGGCACTATCCGTGCAGGTATGACTCAAGGGCACAAGAAGGCGGTGCCGGCAAGAGAGGACGCCGCCGTCGAACTGCAGCGGGGAAACAGCCGCAAAGGCGCGAGGAGCGTGGCGAGGTGCATGTCGCCCTTCGGCCAACAATGGGCTATGTACGGGCCGTCAGTGCAACCGGGAGTGTCGATGCATGGCTGAGGAAACCGCGGCCACAGAACGGGTACAGGCCAAGCTTCGGCTGCACACGCAGTTCCTGCAGGACCTCTCTTTCGAGAGTCCCCGGGGTGCGGCGAGCGTTGCCGCGTCAGCGGACAACAAGCCCGAGATCGAGGTCAACCTCAACATCGACTCGCGCCAGCTTCAGGAGGCGTTCTACGAGGTGGCGCTGAGAATCGCGGTCAATGCGGCAAGGGACGAAGAGCCCTGGTTTCTGGCCGAACTCGACTACCGGGGTGTGTTCTCACTGGCCGATGTCGATGACGAGGCGCGCGCGCCCATACTCCTGATCGAGGGTCCGAGGATGCTCTTTCCCTTCGCCAGGCGGATCATTGCCGATGTCGTGCGCGATGGCGGTTTTCCGCCACTCCTCATGGAGCCGGTCGACTTCGTCGGGCTCTTTCGCCAGCACGCTCTCGCCCGCCAGGAACAAGACAAGGAAGCTGAGAGCGATTGACCCATCGTCAGGGCAGGCGGTCTCCGCGCACCGGAACGCCGAGATCACGCGCCAGGATCTCATGCATGTGAACGACGCCCCGCAGACGGCCTCCATCCTCGCAGACGAGGAACGTGAAGCGGTTTTCTTCCATCAGCCGCAGAGCATCGAACATCAGCGCATCGGTGGTGATCGCCATGGGCGAGGCGGTCATGATCGAAGCCGCGGTCAGGGCGCCAAATCCGGTGCGGTCGGCAAGCGCGCGGCGGATGTCGCCATCGGAGATGACGCCGACCGAACCGACAGGTGGTGCTGAGGCAGGGTCCGCCTCGCAGACCACGGCAAAGCCGCGGGCGCCGGTCGTGACGACATCGAGCACCTTCCAGATCGAGGATTCCGGCTTCACCCAGGGTAGCGTGGACGCCTTCAGCATGACCTCGCGAACCGTCATCAGGCCGCGGCCGAGAAGGCCTCCCGGATGAAGACCGCGAAACTGTTCGGGCGTGAACCCGCGAATGGTGAGACTCGCAGTCATCAGCGCATCGCACAGGGAGAGTGTGGTGGTCGAAGACGATGTGGGCGCCAGTCGGTGCAGCCCGGCCTCGGCCTTGACCCTGGTCTCGATCACCCAGTCGCTGTGTTCGGCGAGGAGACAGTCCCTGAAGGCCGTTATGGTGGCGATGCGGGCGCCGAAATCCTTCAGGTAGGGAGTGAGGATGCGCAGCTCGTCCGTCGCGCCGGAGTGGGTGAGCAGAACGGCGAGGGTCGCGTCCCGGGCCTGTCCGAGATCACCGTGAAGCGCTTCCTGGGGATGGATGAAGGCGGCGCGGTGACCGGTCGACACCAGGCTGGCGACGAACTTCGTGCCGATATGGCCAGACTTGCCGACGCCGAGCACCACCGTGCGGCTTTCCGGCGCGCCGAGCGCTTCGGCCGTGGCGAGGAAGTCAGGACCGATGGCGTTGGCCGCCGCGCCGAGACATGTGGCCGCTTCGTTCAGAACCTCGCGCGCCGCTTCGAGCGGTGCAGTCAGGGAGGGTTGGTCCAAGGTATGCCTGGAGAGGTCGTCCATGTCCGCGAACCCGCACTCCCGGGAACCTTCGTGAGGGCAACAGTATAGACGCCCCGAAATCGGTGGCCAATCGAGCTGCGCGAATGATTGGCGGATCGTCACGACGCCATGGAGCGAGGCCTCCGGCGTACCTATAGTGAACGCTTCGTGATGACAATGGGGTGTCGGGTCATGGCAGGCTACGTCGCCACTTTCTCCTATCAGGCCGCAGTTTCCCATGCGCCGCAGTTCTCTCCGGGGACATACCGCCACTTCTCCGTTGCACCGGCGACGGGCGCGATCGGCGCGGTGATCGAGGGAATCGATCTGGCGAACGCCTCCGACGAGGCGATCGGCGAACTCGAACAGGCGCTCACTGATCACATCGCCCTTATGATTCGCGATCAGGATCTCGACCCGGCCGGCCAGGTGAATCTGGCGCGACGTCTCGGTACGCCGCTGCCGTGGCCCTATGCGCGGAAGATGGAGGGCTTTCCGGAGATCACCGAACTCATCCAGGAACCTGGTGACAAGTATGCCTTCGGCGGCAGCTGGCACTCGGATTCATGCAATTTCGAACGTCCGCCGAAGTTCACGATGGCCTATGCCATCGCCTGTCCGCCGGTCGGAGGGGACACGGCCTTCTCCAACCAGTACCTTGCCTGGGAAACGCTCGACGAAACGCTGAAGACCGAGCTCACGAGTGTCCGCTGCGTCAACTCCTCGGCGCTGGGGTACGGCACCGCGTCAATCGATCAGGAAGTGACCGGCAACACGGCGACGCCCATCGTCTACTCCGCAGACGAGTTCAATGAAGTTCTGCACCCGATCTGCCGCACCCATCCGGTCACGGGCCGCAAGGCGCTCTACACGAATGATTCCTTCACCGCCCGCTTCGAGGGAAGGTCGCAGCAGGAAAGCCTCCCGCTGCTGCGCCGTCTCTGGAGGCACTCCATCATTCCCGAATTCACCTGCAGGCTCAGCTGGAAGCCGAAATCCCTGGCGATCTGGGACAACCGCTGCTGCCTCCATTACGCCCACAGCGACTATCCGGGCCACCGCCGCCACCTGAGACGCATCGTCATCGAAGGCGAACGGCCGTTCTAGCCGCAGCTCAAGCATGGCGAAGCGAAATCTCCGAACTCGCATGGCACGGCGACAAACCTGTCGGTTTGCTCAGTGCCGTCTCCCGGAGCATGCTTCTCGTCAGTGGACCATGTTTCCGGGCATGAGCAGCCGTTTGCCCTCTTCTTCGGCGACGACCGGGTCGAGGAAGGCGTTGCAGTCTTCCAGCTCGCTTGTGGTTCCTCCGACGGAAGTCCAGCTGATGGCTGCGGTCCATCTCTGCGCATAGTCCAACATGCGAATGAGGGGCTGGGGCCGGCCGGATTGCGAGAGCGCCTTCAGCGCGGAGAGATAGTTGGCACGGTACACGGTGGGCACAACGATGCGCTCCTCGCCTGCCGCCGCCAGTTCGGCGTTCATCATGATCCGTGCTGTCCTGCCGTTCCCGTCGGAGAATGGATGGACTTCGGAGATCAGGAACTTCATGAACACCGCACGCTGGAAAGGTGTTTCCAGGCTCCGACAAAGGTTGAATCCCTGTTCCAATGTGCCTGTGACGAGGTCCGGGGCGACGAATACAGTCGAGCCGGCGCGATTCTCCGCGTGCTTGAAGCTCCCCGGCCGCTGATCGGGTCGACCTTCCATGATTGATGCGTGGCGGGCCTTGAGAAGCGTTTCGAGTGCGGAAGCACTCGCGGGAGTGCGGGACATTTCGCGGTAATCGGATACGATGCGCCAGGTTCCCAGCACATCGTGCGCATCCGCGGGCCGTTCGTTGGGGATGACGCCGCGGAACACGATGTCAGCGGCCTCTTCGACGGCGAACTCCGTGCCCTCGATGAAATTCGAGAAGTAGGCTTCGAAGAAGGCCAGCGTCGCCTGGCTTCCGGGTTCTCGAATGGGCGCCATGCGGGAAAGCGGAGGATGGTCCCGCAGAGCCGCATGAAGGGCCTGGAACAGGATCAGACGGTCCGGATCGTAGGGACGGCCCAGACGGCGGGCGACCGCCGGGGGCGCGGTCAAGTCCATCTCGCGGGTGCCGAGCAAGGCACCGATCATCGCATCGAGGGTCAGGGCTTCCTTCTCGAGGTCGAGAGCAGGGGCCAGGAAGCGGATCTCGTCACGCAGACGGTTCGTCGCTTCCTCGCCCGAACGGCGGATCAAGGTATCGAGCCGTTCCTCGATCTCGGGTCGGCGCCTGCTCGACGATCCGCATCAGCGCGCGCGCTGGAGTTGTTCGAGGTCCAGAGTTCGATTGAACCGGCGACGCGGTCCAGGCGACACGGCACCGGGCCCGAAGCTCAACGTGCACCGGCGCGATCGTCCGGTCCCTGCATCAGATAGCCGAACTCGGTGAGCTCCTGCAGGCCGGCATGGCGTTCGATCACCCGTCGCCCCCAGTAGTCCGGCATCGAATCCCGGATCGCACCGAAGAACCCGTTCATGCGGACCATGTCTCGTAGATCCGCCCGGAAAGACGGAGTTCGACCGGATCGAGCTCGACCGCATCAGCCCGCGCCCGGTACGAACGTCCGGCCGTACACGAATTGGCCGAGCCTGCCGGCGCGATCGTCCACGTCCACCGGAACCTGCCGATCGCGCTCGCCCGTTCCTGCTCGCCTATCTCGGGGCAGTTACGAACTCCGTCGCGTCCGGCAGCACAATGTAGACGTAGCATTCGCGTTCAGAAGTCATCGCTCAGCTCCCGGCGACGGCCTGCCCTCCTTGGGCCGCGCGCACGCTCCAGGGTCTTGCCCTCGTCATCGCGATCGGGATCGGCTACCTCGCGCATGTGGCCGAGCAGGCCCAGTATCCACAGCGCGCCCAGGTATGCCGCAACACCGGTCGTTGGCTTGCCTCTCTCGACGTCGGCGATCACGAACCGGGAGACGCCCCTACGTTCTGCCAGCTCGACCTGCGAGAGCTTGCGGCGCAGTCGAGCCGTCCGGATGTTCCGGCCCAGCTGCCGCAGGGACTCCTCGACAGCGGCCGGCGGAGAACTGCCAATCTTCGTCGGTCGCGGCATGTAGTTTTACAACTCCATAAATGTCGTTAATGTTGCTTGTAATATACAACAAGATGCGCGTTTCGCAAAGAAGGTGGAGAGGAGCCAGGGCCCAGGGGGTCTGGATTGACATTCGGGACAGAACATCAATCAATCGACAGGATCGAACCTGCGGTTCGCAAGCGAGCGCCGGCCGTAGTCAGACCATCGACAACTGACAGAGGGATGGCCGCTGAAAGGTTGCGCAAACCACGACAAGGAGTGATGGCAAACAGATCTGACCACGATCAGCCAAGACTGCATGGTGCTAGGGGCAAGAGGCCCGCGGGAGAGATGATTCGTGGACCGGCGGATTGCATCAGGACCGGCGGCTAGAGGGCCCGCGTCAACAGACCGGATTCAACACCGCAATCTGCCTGCCTGTCACAACCATGTTGAACGTTGCTTTCCGGGAGGTGTCCAGACAAACGCCATGATCGACGTCGCACGTGCCGGGCCGACACGCCCACCGTGAAGAATCTGGCTTTCTTCTACAGCTGTGGCGCGGGCCTGATGCCGCGGCCGGTGCTCGACGCGCTGCACGGCCATCTCGAACTCGAGGCCCGCATCGGCGGTTACGCGGCCGAGGACGAGGCGAAGCCCGCGGTACGGGCGACCTACGCCTCGATCGCGCGTCTGCTGAACTGCCTGGAGGAAGAGGTCGCGCTCGTCGAGAACGCTACCGTGGCCTGGCGCCAGGCCTTCTACGGCCTGGCCCAGGACATGAAACCGGGCGACAACATCGTGACGGCGATCCCGGAGTACGCCTCGAACTTCATCGCCTTCCTGCAGACCGCGCGGCGCCGGGGCGTGGACATCGTCGTCGCACCGAACGACGGTACGGGCCAGGTCGATGTCGCGGCGCTGGAGGGGTTGGTGGACGGCCACACGAAGCTCATCGCCATGACCCATGTGCCGACCTCGGGAGGCCTCGTCACGCCGGCGGCGGAGGTCGGCCGGATCGCGCGTGGGCGAGGGGTGCCCTATCTGCTCGACGCCTGCCAGTCGGTCGGGCAGCTTCCGCTCGATGTCGAGGAGATCGGCTGCGATTTCCTGTCGGCCACGGGGCGGAAGTTCCTGCGCGGTCCCCGCGGCACGGGGTTTCTCTACGCCCGCAAGACCGCCATGGCGGCGTGCGAGCCCCCGATGCTCGACCTGCTCTCGGCTACCTGGGTGGCCGCCGACCGCTACGAACTCGACCCCAGCGCGCGCCGCTACGAAAACTGGGAGGGCTTCGTCGCCGGCAAGGCTGCCCTCGGCGTTGCCGTCGACTATGCCCTGACGCTCGGGCTGGACGCCATCGCCGAGCGCAACCGCGATCTGGCCGCGGACCTGCGCGAACGTCTGGCCGCGATTCCCGGCGTTACCCTGCGCGACGCCGGCGGGGACCGTTGCGCCATCGTCACCTTCACCCACGACCGTTTCGCGCCTGACGATCTCGTTGCCCGGCTGGCCGCCCGGAACATCGTCATCGGCAGCTCACGGCCCTCGTCGACCCTGCTCGACTTCGAGAGCCGCAACCTGCCGCCGCTGTGCCGTGCGGCGGTGCATTATCTCAACACCGCCGAGGAGGTCGCCCGCCTGGCCGACGCGGTCGCAGAACTCTAGGGTTGGGCCTCCATCAGGTTCGCCATGCTCTTGCAGCAACGGGGAAGACGGCGCGTCGCGAATCGCTCTCCGTGCTCACGCCATCCTTCAGGCGGCAGGCAGCGCCTTATCCGCCTTGTGATGTCTTGCCGGAGTCAGGGCACGTGGTCGGTTCAGATCACTCCCGGCCGCGAAGCCTCTCCGAGCGTCGGCGCAGCAGCTCGAGGACGATCAGCAGACACACCGACAGCAGGATCAGCAGCGTCGCCACGGCCAGAATGGTCGGATTGATCTGTTCTCGCAGGCCGGAGAACATCTGCCGCGGAATCGTGCGTTGGTCCGGTCCTGCGAGAAACAACACCAGAACCACTTCATCGAACGACGTCACGAAGGCGAAGAGGGCGCCCGAAATCACGCCGGGCCGGATCAGCGGGAACACCACCTCGAAGAAGGTTCGAACGGGGTTGGTCCCCAGGCTCAGCCCGGCGTTGTAGAGTGCGCGATCGAAGCCGACGAGCGTTGCCGTGACCGTCACGACGACGAAGGGAATGCCCAGCGCCGCGTGTGCGATCACGAGTCCGGGGAGCGTGCCGACCAGTCCGAACCGCGTATAAAAGAAGAACATGCCGGCCGCGATGATGATCAGCGGCACGATCATCGGCGACAGCAGCAGCGCCGTGATGATGCGCTTGAACGGCATGTGTGCGCTCGCCAGACCCACCGCCGCCACGGTGCCCAGAACGGTCGCGAGAATTGTCGCGAAAAACCCGATGATGAAGCTGTTCTTGATTGCCAGGATCCAGTTGGGGCTGTCCAGGATCTTCTGATACCACCTGAGCGAGTAGGCATCCGCGTCGAGCGCCAGCATTCCCTCCGTGAACGTGAAGTAGGGCTGGCTGTTGAACGACAGCGGCACCATGACGAGGATGGGCATGATCAGAAAGAACAGCGCCGCAGCGGCCCAGAACCGCAGCATGTAGACGCCCGCTTTGTGCTTCCAGTTGTAGTAGGCCGGGAACTCCGCCATGGCTCAGCCGAGCTTGATGTTTCCGGCCCCGACCATGCGGTCATAGGCCCAGTAGAGACAGACGATCACGACGAGGAGCAGCGTGCCGAGTGCAGCCGCGAGTTCCCAGTTGTTCGACTGCTGCATGTGGAACGCAATCACATTGGAAATCATCTGGCCGTCGGTTCCGCCGACCAGCGCGGGCGTGATGTAGTAGCCGACCGAGATGATGAAGACCAGCAGCCCGCCGGCCGACAGGCCCGCGAGCGTCATCGGGAAATAGACCCTCAGGAACGATGGAATCGGCCGTGCCCCCAGCGACAGGGATGCCCGCATCAGGCTGGGATCGATGCCCTTCATGACGCTGTAGAGCGGCAGCACCATGAACGGAAGCAGGACATGGGTCATCGCGACGATCGTCGCGAATTCCGTGTACATCATCTCGATGGGCTGCGTCGTGATCCCGATGCCCATGAGCAGCGAATTGATCACGCCGTTGGTCTGCAGAAGTGCGATCCACGATGTCGTCCTCACCAGAAGCGATGTCCAGAACGGGAGCAGGATGAAGATCAGCATCGTGTTGGCGACCCTTGGAGACGAGTTCGCCATCATGTAGGCAAGCGGGTAACCGAGCAGGAATGTGAGGAACGTGATGATCAGCGCCATCTTGATGGTCTTGACGTAGAGTTGGATGTAGATGCGCGCCGACTCCCGGCGCTGAATCTCGCCGGCGGGACCCCGCTCAAGGTCCAGTGCGGTCAGGAAGTTCCTCTCGGAGTATCGTTTGCCGGCCTCGCGAACCGTGCGCCACAGATCCGGACTGCTCCATCTGTCATGGGCCTCGAGAAGGAGTGCGGCGCCGAGAGACGGAAGATCATGGTCCGCCACATTCCGGAGTTTTCGGGCCGTTGCCTTCACGACGCTGGAGGTTCCGGGCAGCCCGCGATTGAGTTCCTCGGCGAGCTTGCCGGCCGTGCGATCGTTCGCGAGGCGCTTCAGGTCGACCGCCATCGTCGCCAGGACCGAGTCGTCCGGCGTGCCGTGTCCGTCCCAGTCCTGCAGGCTGGCCAGGGTGTCGGGAATGAGCTCGGCCACGGTCGGATTGTAGACGCCCTGGTGCAGCATGGTCGTGATCGGTGCGACGAAGGCGAAGCCGATGAACGCGAGCAACGGCACGACGAGGGCAAACGCGGTGAGACGCCGGCGGTTCAGGGCGCGGGTGGCGACGGCCATCTCTTCGCGCGTCAGCGTGCCACCGGCCGGGGACGTGCGATCTTGAAGTGAGGCTGCGGTCATCGTCTGGAGCGCAATGGGCGCCGCATGTCGCTGGCGGCGCCCATTGCGGCAAAGGCTACTTCAGGAGCCACTCGTTGAACTTCTCGCCGAGTGATTCGCCGTAGTCGGCCCAAAAGATGCCGTCGGCCTTCAGGCCCTTGTCGATGTGCGCCGTCGGCAGGTCGTTCACGACGGCAGGATCGACCAGCGCCGCAGCCGACCGTCGCGTCGGACCGTAAGCGACGTCCTGCATGCCCGAGAGCGGCACGGTGCTCGTCGCGAACTTCACGAAATCGAGCGCCAGCTCCATATTCGGAGTTCCCTTCGTGATGGCCCATACGTCGAGGTCGAACACGTGGCTGTCCCAGACCATGACGAACGGCCGGCCGTGATCCTGGATGTCCTTGAAGATGCGGCCGTTGGCGGATTGAACCATCACGGCGCCGCCGTCGTTCAGGAGCTGGGGCGCCTGGGACCAGGACTCGTACCAGACGAGGTCGTCCCTGATGGTGTCGAGCTTGGCGAACGCGCGCGTCTGTCCCTCGTCCGTTGCGAGAAGGTCGTAGACCTCGTTGCGAGGAACGCCGTCGGCAATCAGCGCCCACTCGAGGTTCACCTGGGGACGTTTCCTCAGGGCGCGCTTGCCGGGGAAGGTCTCGGTGTCGAAGAAGTCGGCGATCGTGCTGGGAACGCCGCCCTCGATCGTTTCCGTGTTGTAGGCGTAGATGATTGTCCAGAAGATCACGCCCACGCCGCACTCGTTGGCCAGGGCCTCGGCGAAGAAATCCTCTTCCGCCGGAACGCCGTCGTCGCCGGGCGGCAGGATATCCCGGGGGATGATCTCCAGCAGGCCTTCGGAGCAAGCTCTCTCGAGGTCGATGACCTCGATATCGACAACATCCCACTGGATGTTGCCCGCCTCGACCTGCGCCTTGATTTCTGCGATGCCCCCGGAATAGTCCTCGAAGAGGACGTTGTTTCCGGTCGCCTCGATGTAGGGGTCGACCATGTGCAGCTTCTGCGCCGCACCGTAAGCGCCGCCGAACGACACGGCGGTCAGATCGTCAGTCTGGCCGGCTGTCGCACCCAACGTCAGCATGGCGACAGCACTCAACAGAATACTGGGATGTTTCATCTCCCTCTCCCCTTGGTTGTTGTTCAATCAGAACTAACTCCGCCATGCGATCCGACACGGGATGTCCGATCAATCCGTGTTGAAGGCATAGCAGTCACTTGCTTGCCACATGAGGCCGGCAATCTCGCCTTGACCAAGTTTGGGCGCATCCAGGTCGTTCAGGAGCTTGACTGTCACTTCCGTGCCGTCGTCGAGTTCGAAGTAATAGCGAATGAAATCGCCGACATAGTGGCGCACGATGAACCTTGCCGGGATCTCGTTGTCGTACCCGGTCCGATCCGTCTTGATGAACATCTTCTCCGGCCTGACCGAAATCCTGCACGGCGCGCCGGTGGTCTTCACGTCGGCCAATCGGGCGGTGATCTCTTTCCCGTTCGCGACGGCAACACGAACTTCGTTCCCTGCGGTCTCGACGACCTCGCCCGGCATCATGTTGTTCTCGCCGATGAAGTTGGCGACAAACGCATTTCGGGGCCGTTCGTACAGTTCGTCAGGGGTCGCACATTGTTGAACGACGCCATCGTTGAACACCGCGATGCGGTCCGACATCGTCAGCGCTTCCGTCTGGTCGTGCGTGACGTAGATGACCGTGAAGCCCAGTTTCTGGTGCAGGCGTGTGATCTCGAACTGCATCTGCTCGCGCAGTTTCTTGTCGAGCGCGCCGAGCGGTTCGTCCATCAGGACGAGAGCCGGCTCGAAGATGAGGGCGCGCGCCAGCGCGACCCTCTGGCGCTGCCCGCCCGAAAGCTGCGCGGGATAGCGGTTGCCGAACCCGTCCAGCTCGACCAGCGACAGGTATTCCTCGACGAGCGGCGCGATCGTCGAACGGCGCATCTTCCGCGCCTTCAGGGGATAGGCGAGGTTCTCGGAGATCGTCATGTGCGGAAACAGGGCGTAGTTCTGGAACACCACGCCGATGTTGCGGTCATAGGGCGCGATGCGCGTGACCGGCACGCCGTCGATCTCGATATCGCCCCCCGTCACGCTTTCGAAACCGGCCAGCAGCATCAGAATGGTGGTCTTGCCCGAGCCGGACGGTCCCAGAAGTGTGATGAACTCGCCCTTGGCAACGTCGAGGCTGAACCCGTTCACGACCAGGGTCTTTCGGTCGTAGCTCTTCTTGACGTCGACAAACCGGAGAAAACCCGTTTCCGTCCCGGCGAACGTCCTTTCTGCTTCCTGGTCGTTGCTGCGCGTCATGGGCAGGTGTTCTCGCCGCTGATGCCGTCTCTATTGCAGGACCGGCATGACGTACTCGGCACCTTGCCGGATGCCGGACGGCCACCGCTCGGTAACGGTCTTCAGTCGGGTGTAGAACCGGACGCCCTCGGGGCCGTGCATGTGGTGGTCGCCGAAGAGCGATCGCTTCCAGCCGCCGAAACTGTGATAGGCGACCGGCACCGGAATCGGCACGTTGACGCCCACCATGCCGATCCTGGCGCGGGTCGAGAAGTCGCGCGCGGCGTCGCCGTCGCGGGTGAAGATCGCCGCGCCGTTGCCAAGTTCATGGTCGTTAACGAGCCCGAGCGCTTCCTCGTAGTCGTCCGCACGCACCACCGAGAGCACGGGCCCGAAGATCTCTTCCTTGTAGATTCGCATGTCGGGTGTGACGCGGTCGAAGATCGATCCGCCAATGAAGTTGCCGTTCTCGTAGCCTTGCAGCGAGAAGCCGCGCCCGTCGACGACGAGCTCCGCGCCTTCCTCGACGCCGAGATCGATGTAGCTCCGCACTTTCTCGTAGTGCTGGCGCGTGATGAGCGGACCCATGTCGGCATCGGGATCGGTGTAGGGACCGATGCGGAGACTCTCGACGCGCGGCTGCAGGCGCTCAATCAGGGCGTCGCCGACCTGCTGGCCGACGGTCACCGCCACCGAGACCGCCATGCAGCGCTCGCCGGCCGAGCCAAACGCTGCCCCCATCAATGCATCGGTGGCCTGCTCGAGATCGGCATCGGGCATCACGACCATGTGGTTCTTGGCGCCGCCCAGGGCCTGCACCCGTTTCCCGTGGGCCGTGCCGGTCCGATAGACGTACTCGGCAACGGGTGTCGAGCCAACGAAGCTCACGGCCTGAACGGCGGGATCGGCCAGCAGCGCATCGACCGCGACCTTGTCGCCGTTGACCACGTTGAGAATTCCCGGTGGCGCACCGGCCTCCTCCAGCAGCTCGACCAGCCGCAGGGCACACGACGGCGCCTTCTCCGATGGCTTCAGCACGAACGCGTTGCCGCAGGCAATCGCCATCGGGAACATCCACATCGGCACCATCGCCGGAAAGTTGAACGGCGTGATGCCGGCCACAACGCCGAGCGGATGGCGCGCGGCATGGCTGTCCACGCCGGTGCCGACACTGGCACTGAACTCTCCCTTCAGCATCTGCGAGATTCCGCAGGCGAACTCCACCACCTCGAGCCCGCGCGTCACCGATCCCCGTGCATCCGACAGCGTCTTGCCGTGCTCGCGGGACACACGCTCGGCAAGCTCGTCCATGTGCTCCTCGACAAGGTCCTTGAAGCGGTACATGACCCGCGCACGGTTCTGTGGCGTTACCGCGGCCCAGGCCGGCTGCGCCTCCGCCGCAGTGCGCACCGCCTCGGCCACGAGTGACTCCGACCCAAACGGCACGCGCGCGATCACCTCGCCGGTCGCCGGGTTCGTGACTTCGCCCAGGAGCGCCGCGTCGCCAGGAACCCTGCGTCCGCCGACGTAGTGATGAAGCACGTCAGCCATCGCGCAACGCCCCGGCGGCCTCCTGCGTGATGAACGAAATCCCCATGACGGCAATCACGGGCAAGACATGCGATGCCCCGGGTTCCGGCATCCCGGTGTTCCGCAACATCTTCGAAGTCACAGTCCGGTCCCTTCCCCTGGATCGCAGCGAGCCTTGCGAGCGATTCGGAAGGGCATCGCCGACAGTAGCGTCGACGATAGTCGGGTCACGTGCTTTCGCGCGTCCCCAACCTTGGGGAGAACGGGCACTTTTTTTGGAGAGTCTCCGGTGGTCTTGAGTCTGTCTGGCGAGGGCTTCGCCAGTCCTGGTTTGGAACAGGACGCAGAAACAGCGCACGTCGCGCGGAGACCGATGTTCAAGACATTTCCGGCAGTCCGGCAGGGTGGTGTTTGCGTCGGCGTTGCGGCGGAGTGGGTCCGGACCGGACCATCGGCACCGGGCCACTCCGTCAAGAGGGTCGCGCTTCGCATGGGGACCGGTCTTGCCGCAGTGAGGCCCGGAAACGCGCGAGCATTTCTCAACACGGGTTTTCCGGATGGCGCATCCGACCCAACCCGTCGAGGAGCAGTTCTCCTTCAGCCTGCTTGCGCGGCAGGAAAACCTCTTTCCGGGCGGAAAGTGTTGGCTCGCCCTGCAGAGCGGAATCGCGCCTGCACGCGACGACCCTGCCGTGTCTCCCTAAAATTGGGGAAGCACGCAAACACACAGTTCGAATACTCTTGCCTGTGGAGGTGCGTCATCATGCGGGCGAATGCCCTTTTCATATGGCAGCAGATCGCCGCAGGCAGCCACGTCGGCAGGGCCGGGAATGTCGGCAGCAAGGGCAGCATTCCTAGCGAGACTGGAGGCGTCGGGGCCGCGAAGCGTCCGCCAGTGAAGCCGTGGCCGAAAGCGAGCTGAACGCGTTCGAGCGCATCCTCGGCGCGCTGCACGAGGCGGCGCTCGATTCTGCCCGCTGGCCGGACGCCTCGGCGCTGATCGACGAAGCTCTCGGCACGCACGGCAGTTCCCTGGCGTGCGGCGACGGAGAGACCGACGAGGGCTTCCGGCTCTACTTCATGTGGACCTGCCTGCGCGGTCAGAGACGCCAGGACCTGGAGCGTCTCTGGATGGAGACCTACTATCCCTTGGACGAAGGGATACGCCGCCTGCGGCGCCACCCCTTCAACCGGCTGATCCCCGTCACCGACCTCTACACCGAGGAGGAGATGAAGACCTCCGAGGCCTACAACGCGCTGCGCACCTTTGCCCATGCCGGGAACGGGATCGACGTGCGTCTGGCCGGTCCAGACGGCTCGCGGATCATGTGGCAGATCAACGACCCGGTGGACGGGGATGGCTGGACGTCCGGGCGGCTCGACCTGATCCGGCGTCTCCAGCCGCATGTACGGCAGACCGTGCACGTCCGGCAGACGCTGGCCGGCGCCGGCGCCCTGGGTGCGGCGCTGACGGATCTGCTCGACGCCGAAGGGCTGGGCATCATACAGCTGGACGCGCGCGGACGGATCGTGGCGGTGAACGACCGCGCCCGGGACCTGTTGCGGACGGGCGACGGCCTGTTTGACGAGAACGGCTTCCTGTTCGCCCGCAATCCGAAGGACAATGACGGCCTCCAGAAACTCCTGAGCCGCACCTTGCCGCCGGTCGGAGCCCGAGGCGCCGGCGGATCGACGACGGCGAGGCGACCGGGCGTCATGCCGCCACTGGTGCTGCATGTGCACCCGGTGGGTCGCCAGGAGACGGATTATCCCGCCTGGCCGGTGGCGGCGCTCGTGCTGCTCGTCGACCCGGCGACCCGGGATGCCGTCGATCCTGCCGTTGCCGCGGCGGCACTCGATCTCACGCGCATGGAGAGCCGGGTTGCGGTGTTGCTGGCCCAGGGCATGAGCGTGAACCAGATCGCGACGGCCACGGATCGCAAGGAGAGCACCATCCGCTCGCACGTCAAGCACATGTTCGCCAAGCACGGACTCACCCGGCAGGCGGAACTGATGCGGCTGGTACAATCCCTGGGCAGCGCTCGGGATGCCCGTGACTGAAGGCGACCAGACTTGTCGCCCGCGAGAGTTTGACATGTCGAGGGTGCGAGGCGGAGCGACGAGCGTTAGACTTGGACTGATTGCCGAATAGGTTCACGCCGAAGAGTGGCGTAGCGACGCATTCCGGTTTGCCGCATGAGTCGTGGAACCGAACCAGTCCGCGCTGCTGCGTTCCTGGAGGGAGACATGGACAATTCGAAGAAGACGACCGATGGGGCCGCGCTGCATTCTGCAGCGGCCGAAGCGCAGGATCGCCCCCGGAGGATCAAGAACAAGCACTACGAGCAGGAACTGTTCCGGCTCCAGCTCGAACTCGTGAAGATGCTTGAATGGATCAAGCACAAGGGGCTCAAGGTCGTGGTGCTCTTCGAGGGGCGGGACGCCGCCGGCAAGGGCGGCGTCATCAAGCGCATCACCCAGCATCTGAGTCCGCGCATCTGCCGGGTCGTCGCCTTGCCCGCGCCGACCGAGCGCGAGCAGACCCAGTGGTACTTCCAGCGCTATGTGCCCCACCTGCCCGCCGCCGGCGAGATGGTCCTGTTCGACCGCAGCTGGTACAACCGGGCCGGCGTCGAGCGGGTGATGGGATTCTGCACCGATGAGGAGCACCGGGAGTTCCTGCGGTCCTGCCCTGAATTCGAGCGCATGCTCGTGCGGTCCGGCATCAAGCTCATCAAGTACTGGTTCTCCGTCTCCGACGAAGAGCAGGAGAAGAGATTCCAGAGCCGGCTGGAACAGGATCACAAGCGCTGGAAGCTGAGTCCGATGGACCTGGAATCGCGGCGCAGGTGGATCGAGTACTCCAGGGCGAAGGACGAGAACTTCGCGCACACGGATATCAAGCAGGCACCGTGGTACGTCGTCGATGCGGACATCAAGAAGCACGCGCGGTTGAACTGCATCAGCCATCTGCTGAGCATGATTCCCTACGAGGACCTGACGCCGGAGCCGATCGAGCTTCCGCAGCGCACGGAGGCCGGTGCATATGTGCGACCGCCGTTTACCGATCAGACGATGGTCCCGTCGGTCTATCCCGACGAAGAGTAGGCCGCACCCGACAAAGCCGTCACCGCTCAAGTGCGCCGGCGCGCTCCGACTGCGGTGAGCGGCTGATCGCGTCAGGCAGGCAGGGGAATGTCGCCGCCGTCCTTCACCGTGTAGACCCGCAGCGGGCGCTCGCGTCCACGAATCTCGCTCAGGTGGGATGGAATGGAGGAGAGATCGGCCCCGGCGAGACGTGCGACACGCTGCGAGAGCACCGCCTGGCAGCCGAATTCCTTGGTCATCGCCTCCAGCCGGCTCGCGACATTGACGGCATCGCCGATGGCCGTGACCGATGCGGCGCGGCCGTAGCCCATCTCGCCGACGATGACGGGGCCGGCGTGGAGACCGATGCCGATGCGCAACGGCGCTGGGAGTTCCTCGCCGAGCACCCGATTGAGTTCTTCGAGAGCCGCCGCCATGGCGCGCACCGTGCGCAGCGCGCTCCGGCACCCCGCCTGGGGAGTGTCGTCGATCCCGAACAGGGCCATCACGCCGTCACCGATAAACTTGTCCACATGACCGCCTTCTCCTTCTATCGCCCGGCCCATGGCGAGGAAAAAGCGGTTCAGCAGGAACACTACGTCGTAGGGCAGCCTGTCCTCGGAAAGCTGCGTGAAGGCGCGCAGATCGGCGAACAGGATGGCGATCTCACGTTCGGCGCCCTGCTCGTGGCCCATACGCTTGCGCGCCGCCGAGGGAACCGCCGACGCCGGCAGCAACGGAGTCAGCGTAATGTCGTCCGACGGCACCACGCGGCAGGCCAGCCGGACGTACTCCGGTGCGTTGATGCGCGTCAGCAGCGCGCGTTCGTCCTCGTCGGGCGGCGGGAGCATGTGGAAACCCCGCGAGACGTGCACACGGCAGGTAGAGCAACGTCCGCGTCCGCCGCAGACCGATGCGTGGGGGATGCCAGCGTTGCGGCTCACCTCCAGCAATGTCGCGCCGGGTTCGGCGCGTGCCACCCGCCCGTCAGGGTAGGTGACGCGGACCGACCGCTGCCGCTGCGCACTGAGTGCATGCACCGACCGCCAGACGACCAGCACCGCCAAAGCCGCGCCGACCGCGGCGGTCGCGAGAGCCTCTGCCTGCTCACTCCATTCGTACCCCTCGTTTCCCGGATGCCGTATCCTCTCCAGCATGACGCCGACCCAACCGGTGTCCGCTGCCGCCAGCGCCAACACGTCCCTGCCGCCGACCGCGAAGCCCGCGAGCGCAAGCACCGGCAGGAGCAACGCCGCCGAGAAGAAAAGCGGCAATCCGCGCCGGTACCATGGCCGCAGGCGCAGCCAGAAATGCAACCCGATGCAGCCATGCGTCCAGACAACGGCCATCAAGGCAATCTGCTTCCAGGGATCGCTCCAGGTTGCCCACAGGACGTAGGCGTAGCTCGGATCGAGGTCGAAGCGGACGGCAAGTCCGAGAGTGCCGAGCACATGCCCGAAGAGCAGGAAGGGAATGGCCAGCCCGAGCAGTTGCTGCGCCGCCTCCCAGGCCGGCATCCTGAAGCTGCGCGCGCGGAACAGGCGTGCGATCGAAAGAGTGCCGTGAACGGCGAAGCCGGCGCACAAAAGCGTCATTCCCGGTGGGCTCCGCCAGACGGCGGAGAACACGCGACGACCCTCCTCCATCACCTCCACGGAGACCAGGCCCAACGCGTGGTTGAAGAGATGCCCTGTGACATAGGCGAACAGGACGAGGCCGCTCCACAGGCGAAGACGCTGGGTCACGCGGCGTCCCGCCCGCTACCGAAGACTGGCAGCCACTCGACGCAACACAGAATGGCGGCGCTTCCCTTCATCGCGTGCATGATCCCTTGTTGCGGCGCGGTGGCATCGCACTTCGGTCGTCGGCATGCTCTTTAGTCCAGACGGCGCGAGCGCGCCACACATCACCGGCAGCGCGGAAATGGGACGGATACGCGGGGTGACGCCAAGAACGTGGATCAGGTTGTGAGCAACCCGCCGAAGGAGCGCGACGAAGTCCTTCGCCCGCCCGCATGGCAGGCCGCCGGAGCAACCTGCGCGCTTGAAGTGCGGGCCGATGTCGGGTGCCGAACTGCAAGCCGGCCGAATCTGCCGGATCCGGAGGGAGCGAGAGCCTCGAAAGGTGTTCCCGGTTCCCGTCCGTCGCCTCAGACTACACGTTTCCCGACACTTCAATCATGTCGCGTTCTCCTCAACGGCCTGGGGTGGGAGCCGGACCTTTGCATCGTCCCCGCCGCGTTCCCGAGTTGGATGCGCCGCCGATCGACCATTCGTTCTGATAACGCATCCCAACCTCCTGAAGAGGACATCCGCAATTTCAGAGAATCACAACTCCGCGAATTGGTTCAGCGAGTTCTTCGGCAGGCTGTCGAGCCGAAGAATCGGCGGAACTCAAGGTCGTGCTTGCGATCTACAGATTCAGGTCTGCTGCCAATCTGTCGATGATGGCTGCGTGCACGACGGCACGGTCGGTGCCGTCGGGGTCGGTGCAGACCGGATCATCCCCTTCCGCTTCCAGGATCGCTTCTGCTCCCGGCTTGCAGAGCGACAAGGCTGAGAAGTGACGTGCCGGCGCCAGGCGCAGGATGTCGGCATCGGGCAGCAATCCTGCAAACCCGCTGGCATCGAAGTCGGTCCCGGCGAACCGGTCGTCACCCTGTCCCAGGCCAACCAGTGTGACCTTTCCGACCAGGTCGGTGACATGGCCTGCGTCCAGTTTCCAGGTCAGGGCCGGATCGATGGCGGCGACCTGGGTGATCCTGTCATCTGCATACGACGCAGCCCATGCCTCTACCGGAAGCGCGGCAACATCAATTCCGGCCCGGGCAAGATCCTGACAGACCGTGGAACGAGCCCGGTACTCCTGGCAGTACGTTGCGAAACCATCAAGGTTGCCGCGCAGACCTCCCATGGAAAGGGCTGTCCAGCCGCCATAGGAAAAACCGGCTGCCATAATGCGCTCCGGGTCCACATGCCGGGTGAAATCGGGATCGGCAAGGGTCTCGTCGAGCACGAGCGCGAGGTCCTGCACCCGTGTCCAGTGTTCGAGCATGGCTTGAAGGTCGAAGTCTCCCCAGGTGGAGTTGGGGTGATTGACAGCGATCACGATGGCTCCGCGCTCGGCAAGGCCGGCGGCCAGCCATGCCAGAGACCGGACATGACCGCCAAGCCCGTGGCTCAGCATGACCAGCGGGTGTTGTCCTTCAGCCATTGGGGCGTTCTCGGAAACTGTCACGCCTTGAAACACCGCATTACCGGCGACCACCACCTGGCTCCCCGCCAGGTCGGTCGGATACCAGATTGCTCCCTCCAGCATCCGTCCGTGATGGGGTGCCGGCATCGACAGCGTACGGTACCCGGCCGGATCGGCTTCGGCTGCAAGAGCGGGGATGAGCGACAACGCGAAGAACAGGGATACGACTCGCATGGATGGACTCCTGGCTGGATTGCGACGCCTTTCCAATGCTGCAATTCTCGCCTAATGGCGTCCTTGAACCGGATCAAGGTCGCCTGAAACCGGTTCCAGGACATCGGATCGACGCTGATGCCCAGTCTTCCCATCCCTCTTGTCGTCGCCCTCGTTCTGGCGTTCATGTTTGCGCGCCTCCTGCTTTCGGATCGCAGACACCTCCCGCTGGCGGCGCTTCTGGGGCTCTGCGCGGTCCAGGCTCTGATCATTTCGCTGAACCAGCACTACGGGCTTCGCGGCATGGCGACCCTTCAGCCCCTGACCGCCACGTTGATTCCGCCTGCCGCATGGGTCGCTTTCCGGATGACCGCCGAACGGCGTCCCGGCTGGCGCGACGTCGCTCACCTCGCGGGCCCGGCAGCCGTGCTCATCGCACGCTTTCTCCATCCGCCGGCCCTCGATCTGCTCATTCCGGTGCAGTCCGCAGGATACGGTGCCGCGATCCTGTGGGCCAGCTGGCGCAGCAGCGACAGCCTGGTCCACTCCATCCTCGAGGCCGGGGAATGGCCCCGGCGGATATGGCAGATCATTGGCCTCGCGCTGATCGCGTCCGCCATGACCGACGTGCTGGTCGCCGTCGCGATCGAGACCGGGGCCCGGCATCTGATCCCATGGATCATCAGTCTTTATTCGGCCGCCAACCTCCTGGTGGTCGGAATTCTCATTCTCTCGAGCGCTCGCGTCACGGATTCACGCGGACCGACCACATCACTCGACGAACTCTCCGCTGACGACAGGATTGTGATGCAGAAGCTCGAAACACTGATGAGAACGGATCGCCCCTACCTCGATCCCGAACTGACCCTGGCGAGACTGGCGCGCAAGCTTCGCCTTCCGGCCAAGCAGGTATCGGCCGCGGTCAACCGTTCGACGGGCGAAAATGTCTCGCGGTTCGTCAACACGGCCCGCATCGAGGCGGCCAAGTCGGCCCTGCTGGAAGGAAAGACGGTCACGGAAGCGATGTTCTCATCCGGGTTCCAGACGAAATCCAACTTCAACCGCGAGTTTCTGCGCATCGTCGGATCAAGCCCGACCGCCTGGTTGCAGAAGGGCGTTCACCAATGACGCGCGGCCGTCCCGTGCCACTCAACGGGAGATCAGGAGATCGGACTGGTCCACGGTCCCATGCGTCGGATGATGGCGTCTGTGCAGCGTGCGACCCGGTTTGTCGGCACGGCTTCGCTTGTCGTGGTCGACCCTCGGCACGCCGTCGCAGACAATCAAGAGCCGTGCCCGGGGACCTCCGTAATCGTGGCAACCTTCGGTAGCGGCGCCCCATCGGTCTGTCCGTCATGGTTCAACTGGCTTCACCAACCCGAATTCCAGCGACAACCGGCGCCGCGGATCTCCGCCTGACGGCACGCGGGCCGCCTCTCAGTCGGGCGCCCTGTAGTGCCGACCTTTGGAGTCCCGATCAACGAGAATCAATGGGTCAGCATCCCCACGATCCCCGAGTTGCGGAAGTCGGGCTGACGCAGATTCGCACTCGGTGAAGCTCGAGGCGCTCGCCAAGGATTGCGATTTCGGTGCCTCATCGCCCTGGAGCGGACCAGCACGGTTGTAACCTCCTGCGAGCACTTGAGCCCAACGCCGTTGATTTCGATCTGCCTGCACGTTGTCATGTTGAAGGGCGGTTCTGCCGAATGTATGGTCGACGGCATGAGCGCGCATGCGCATGCACCCGAGCCGCCCGACATTCCGGGGCGCCCGAAAGACTGGCGTGATCAGATCAAGGCCGATCTGGCAGCCCAGGTGGAGGCTGGCGGAACGCTTTACGGTGTCCGTTCGGACGGTGCCTACATTGCACGGACCAGGGAAGGGGACCGGGTGCTCCGTCCGCCTGAACGGGATCCCGCCTGACCCGTTCGGCGTCCGCGGCTATCCCGGCCCTCCTCGTTGTTGCCGGCCCGAACGGGTGCGGCAAGTCGAGTCTGACGCGCACGACCTGGTTTGATGACGTTGAAATCATCGACGCGGATGAAATCGCGCGCGGCATGATGGCCGGCGATCCCGGACAGGCAGCCCGCGAAGCGCTACGCCGACGACAGGATGCGCTGTCCGCCAGACGAACGCACCTCGTGGAGACCACGCTTGCCGGTTCCGGCATTTTTCGCCACATGAAGGCCGCGCGGCGAGCAGGCTTCCAGATAGTCCTGCATTATGTATCGGTTGATTCGCCGGACCAGGCGCTTGACCGTATCCGCAATCGGGTCGCGCTCGGCGGTCACGATATCCCGGAGGCGGATGTACGGCGACGGTTTGCGCGTTCTCACGCCAATCTTCCGGCTGCCATGGCGCACACGGACATGGCCCTGCTCTACGACAACACCGCTTCCGATTGGCCGCACCGGGAGGTCGCGATCCTCAAGGACGGGGCTTGGTGGGTCGCCAGGTCCGTTCCCGGCTGGGCGGACGCGGTTCTCTTGCCGCCGCAGCGTCGCTGATACCGGCGCGCAACGCCGTGTCGCCTCGTTCGCCTCGCATGATGAAGTGGGTTGCAAGGAGCGTCGCCGTCCACTACGTGATGGCGGCAGGTGAACCGGAGAAATGCCGATGAAACTCGCCCTTTCGATTCTTGTTGCGGGTGCCGTGAGCGTGTCTGCGGCTGTGGCCGGAGACGAGGGCACCCTCAGGTTCGTGAGAACCTACGTGCAGGACTACACCACCATTGAACTTGCAGGCACACAGGTGACCGGCGGCTCCCTGGAGGGCGTTGTGTCCATCGTCGAAGCCAGTGACGGGCCTTTTTCTCCGGGAGCGCACTTCCGTGTGACCTGCATCGTCACGTCGACGACCTCCGGGCAGGACTTCACGCTGGAAGCCCCCTGCACCGCCGGCGATGCTTCGGGAGATCAGTGGTACACGATTTCGAGACGCAGCAGCGGCGATATCGAGACCGGCGGCGGGGGCGGCCTGGAACTTGCCGGTGGCACGGGCGCCTTTGCCGGCGTGACCGGTTCATGTACCTATGATGTCAGCTATCTCGAGGATGGCTGGGTCTCCATGATGACGGATTGCACCTGGCAACGGCAGGCGGAGGAGGACGGATGACCACCATGTCCGGTGAAGTGCTGTGCAGTGTCGGAGAGAAGGTTGCCACGGTGACCATCAACCGGGCATCGAAGATGAACTCCATCAATCCGCCCTTCATGAAGGAACTCTCCGGTACCTTGCGGGAACTCGACGACAATCCGGATGTGTCGGTCATCATCCTGACCGGCTCAGGTCCGCACTTCGGAGCGGGATACGACCTCAAGTATGCCTGGGGCGAGACCTATGGCCGGGGTCCGATGGGCGCCCGCAGGATGCTGAAAGACTGCGCGGACTTCGAGTTCGGGCCCTGGGACTGCTCGAAACCGGTCATCGCCATGGTGCGCGGATACTGCCTTGCAGGGTCGTGCGAACTCGCCATGATGTGCTGCATTACCTATGCCAGCGACACCGCGAAGTTCGGTGAACCCGAGATCCGCTTCTCGACGGCCCCGCCTGCGGTCATCATGCCATGGATCATCGGTCTCAAGCGGACCCGTGAACTCCTTTACACCGGCGACATGATCACTGCCGAGGAGGCGCGAGATTTCGGCATGGTGAACAAGGTGTTCCCCGATGACCGCCTTGAGGAGGAGACCATGCGATACGCCCGCCGTGCGGCGGCCATCTCCCTTGAGGGCCTGCAGACCACCAAGGCCTCCATCAACCGGAGTGCCGAGATCGCCGGTCTGCGAAGCGCCATCTCCTACGGAGTCGAAGTTGGCGGCATTCTCGATTCGGCCGAGACGGAACAGTACAGGCAGTTCGAGGCGGTGAAGAAGGAGAAGGGGTTGAGTGCCGCCATCAGGTGGCGGGAAAGCCAGTTCGAGTAGGCGGCATCCAGCATCGCCAGGGCGGCCCTTCCGAGCGATCCTCTGACGAGGCAACCCATCCTGCGATAGCAAGATGTGCTCGGGCGGTTCTATTCGGGGGCTGTTTGGGGATCCACGCCCCACAGCGTCCCCATCGCCATCCAGCCCCTCGTGCCGGCGACGGTGACCTGACACCAGCCTCCCTCGCAGGGTCCGAGCTTCGCGATGACACCGGGTTCCGCGCGGAAGACGGGATCACTCGCCGCGTCGGGGCGGTCGTAGGCGGTCGTCATCGTTGCTCCGGCGACGATCACGGTTCGTGTGCCCGACAGCATCACCCGGTGAATCCAGCCTTCTTCCCCGTCGATGTCGCGGACAAGGCGCCAGACGTCCTTCTCGTCGGTGATCTGGATCGGCATGTCCTTGCGAACATAAACCCACTTGACCGGATAGTCCTTGCCCGGCCCGACGCGCATGTAGACCTCGTCGGCCTTGAGCGAGACGAACCTTGGCAGCGCCGCTGGATCGTCGGCCGCCAGGGAATGCGCCAAAGCGGCGCAGAGAACGAGGCACGGCAGCAGGAACAACGCTCCGCGTTGCCTGTCGGACCTGTATCTGGTAGGGAACGCCACCACGGGAGCCCGCTTGTTCCCGGTCGTCAAGGCAGTCAAAAAGCGCATGGCCCGACCCAAAAAACCCGTTGTCATTGTAACCAGAAAGCTCCCCGACGTCATCGAGACGCGCATGATGGAGTTGTTCGACACCAGGCTCAATGACGACGATCATCCAATGCCGCGCGAGGAACTGGCCGAGGCGGTCAGAACGGCCGACATTCTCGTGCCGACGCTCACCGACCGGATCGACAAGGGAATTCTGGCGCAGGCCGGAGACACCCTTAGACTGATCGCCAATTTCGGCACCGGTGTCGATCACATCGACCTTGCCGCGGCCCGCGAACGGGGCATTACGGTCACCAATACGCCGGGCGTCCTCACCGAGGACACCGCCGACATGACCATGGCCCTCATCCTCGACGTGATTCGCCGGGTGAGCCAGGGGGAACGGCTGATCCGCAATGGCATGTGGTCAGGATGGAGTCCCACCCACATGCTCGGCCACCGCCTGTGGGGCAAACGTCTTGGCATCGTCGGCATGGGACGTATCGGATCGGCGGTGGCGCGCCGCGCCAGGGGGTTCGGCCTGTCGATCCATTACCACAACCGGCGGCGGCTGCCGGACTATGCCGAACAGGAACTCGAGGCGACCTGGTGGGAGAGTCTCGACCAGATGCTGGCCCGCATGGACATCGTCTCCGTCAACTGTCCCCACACGCCGGCGACATTCCATCTCCTGTCGGCCCGCCGTCTGAAGTTGCTGAAGCCGACATCCGTCATCGTCAACACCTCGCGCGGCGAGGTCATCGACGAGCAGGCGATGATCCGCATGCTCAAGGCCAACCAGATTGCCGGGGCCGGCCTCGATGTCTTCGAACACGAGCCCGCAGTCAGTCCGATGCTCGTGGCCCTGGAGAATGTGGTGTTGTTGCCGCACATGGGCTCGGCGACGATCGAAGGCCGGATCGACATGGGCGAGAAGGTTCTCATCAACATCAAGACCTTCGCCGACGGCCACAAACCACCCGATCGCGTCATCGACACACTCTTGTAGGCCCCATGGGATGGGTGCGTCTCAAGGTGTGCCCTGTCTTTCCGGTTGCTGGAAACGGACGGGAAACTGGTTGACGAGGTGGCGGGCGTAGTTCACCGGCTCGCCTGACGGTGGTACCACCACCGTTTCGAAGTCGGGTTCGATAAAGATTCCCATCGAGCACCGGTCGGCATCCTGCCCTCCCAGAACCTGGTGCGGCGTGGCCCGCAGGCGGCGGTTGCTCGGCACCTCCATGAGGTCGCCGCAGTGAACCGACAGCCCGTCGGTCACGACGGGTACATCGCGCCACGTCCCGTCCGGTCCCTGCATCTGAAGTCCGCCGATGCTGTCCTGCCAGATGATCGAGAGAATACCGGTATCGACGTGACAGGTCGTGATGACATGGGGGCCCTCGCCGGTTCCGGCGACGTCGCCATGAAGGAAGCGCAGGGTTGCGTTGCGTCCCCTTGCCGGTGAGACCATGACATCCTCTTCGAGACCCAGCCCCCGCGACACGGCAGCGAGCAGGGTCACGCCGACGTCACGCAGATCGTTGAGCATGGCAAGAGTTGCCTCGCGCCAGCCCGGCCAGGGTTCGTCGCCTGGCCAGATGTTGGGTTCGCGGAAGGACTCGGCGCCTGGCACGTCAGGCGATGTCATCGGCGGTTCGGGGCCGATGTCGAAGGATTCCCGCCTCGACCACGATTCGTTGTCCGTCATGGGATAGTAGCCCCGGTAGATGTTCGGGTTATCCGGACGGAAGCGGCTGACGGCGCACGATTCCTTCGAGTCGTTCGCCATGTGGAAGAAGGCGCAGAGCCGGGAGGCCTGACGATCGATCCCCGGCCAGGCGCCGCGGGCGACAAAGCTGCCTTGAGTCTCGAGGGCGCGGGCGATGGCGCGGTCCGTTTTGACGCACGGGCCAGGTGACGGACCGAAGAGTGTTCCGACATCGATGATGGGGGTGTACTCCTGCGTCAGGCGGGTCATCGGATCCTCCCGTTCACCTTCAGAAACTGACCATTTCGCCGTGGTCGATGGCGTGCATGAACGTCACGAGTCCCGCCACCTCGACATCGGTGTCGTCGCGCAGGGCGTTGGCATCCCATCCCGTTGCGCGCAAGCCACTCTCACACACGATGAAGGACACATCGAGTGCCCGGCATGCGTCCAGCAGGGTTTCGATGTCGGCCACACCCCTTGCCTTCATGTCGTCGTCTCGCGAAGCGCCGTCGAGGCGTCGCCACCCCTCGGAACCCAGGAGAAGTGGGACAGCATCCATGGTGACGAAAAGGACGACACGACGATCGATGGAGGCGGCGGCCGCTGCCGTCATCAGCGCAACATGAGTGCGCAGGTAGTCGCCCGACAGGACGATGAGGCCAAGAGGGGGCTTCACGTCAACGGGCGACCTGCCGGTCGGGGTCAAACCAGGTTTCCGTGCGGCCGTCGACATGCATGCCGTCGTCGCCGTAATAGCGCCTCTGGTTCGCAACGACGGGCCGGGGCGGGTCTGCCCTCAGCCACAGGCGCAGGAGGAGGCGTTTCCTGTCGTCCTGCGGCCAGTCCTCGAAGGCGGTACGGGAATGGAGCACCGTGTAGTTGTTGATGAAGGAGGCCCATCCAGGGCGCAGGTGGAAGCGGAACTGCATCGCGTCACGTTCAAGCACCTCGGAAAACACATCGAGGGCCTCGCTTTGGCGCGCGTCGAGCGGAATGCCGGTTTCCTCGGCAGCCATGCGGATGAACTCGCGCAGGAAGACACACGAGAGTCGGCCCTCCTCGTAGCCGAAGACGGGAACGGGGTAGTCCGTCACCGTTCCCTGTCCGGGCGGCTGTTCGCCGAACCAGTGGTAGTGATACCCGGCGAAAAGCGGTTCCAGGAGATCGGGCCGGGAACGTGCGATCTCGTTGTAGACGGCAACCGAACTCGCCAGCCGGCTCTCGCCCCCGGACTTCGCCTCGCGAAGGCACAGGAGGCTCACGATGTCGTCAGAATCCGTGTGGAGGGCGAGCTCCATGGCGCTGCGGTATCCGCGCTCCCGCTTGCCGGGTTTGGACACGTCGGTCACATAGCCGAGCCGGTCACCCATCGGACTCTGCGAGACACCATGCCCGAAGCCGGCGCCAAAGGCCCAGTAGGCCATGCCCAGCTCGTCATGGGTCATCTCGTCCACGGGCCAGCCGCGGACCAGGACAAGACCGCGCCCTTCCATCAGCTCATGACGCAACGCCCGAAGATCCTCGGCGATCTCCGGCATGGCCGTCTCCGCCTCCGTCAGTTCCTGAAGGGACCGCCCGGAATCCCGCGCCCGGTGGATAACGGACCACAAGGCATCCCGGTGCCGATCCTCGAGATCGAAGGAGACATCGTCGGGACCGGCGAAATCGCTCCCCTTCCATGCAGATGGATGGTCGATGATCGCGGTGTGCACTCTCTGGCCTCCCTCTGCACTGCTTGCCGGAGAAGTATGCGTCCACAGCCGGTTCAATTCCAGCATCCCCCGGCGTCCTTGCGGAACAGCGCCAACGCCGTCGGGACCTTGGTCAACCGGCGTGCGCCGACTTCGACCTCACAGCCAGGGAAACCTTGTTGTTGGCGATCGAAGACGGCTGGTTGGGGACAACGCGGATTGTCTTGCCCCGGCGGTGGAGTCAGGGACGTCGGGCACAGGTCGACATCGACGCCATGGTGCACCGGTAGTACGCTGGAATCGGAATCGGCATGGTCCGGACGGGCCATGCCGCACAGGCGATGACATGTGGACAATGGCATGACGAATCACCGGCCGGAGGGATCGGCAGGCGGCGTACGCATCGGCATCGACATCGGCGGGACCTTTACGGACGTGGTGCTGGAACGCGACGGTGTCCGTCATGCCACCAAGACCCTGACGACGGCGGCGCCCGCCGAGGGATTCATGGCCGGCCTCAGGGAGGTGATGGATGCTTCAGGCGCCGTTGCCGGTGACGTCGGTCTCGTTCTTCACGGCACGACCCTGGCGACCAACGCGCTCATCGAGCGCAAGGGTGCCGTGACGGCGCTCTTCGTCACCGAAGGTCACCGGGATTCCCTGGAGATCGCCTACGAGAACCGGTTCGATCAGTACGACATCCTGGCCGATCGCTCCCGTCCCCTGGTGCCGCGACGCCTGAGACTGCCGGTGCCCGAACGGATCAATGCCAGGGGCGAGGTGCTGGTGCCGCTCGATGAAGAGGCCGTCACGGCGTGGATCGACCGCCTCGGCGATCTCGGTGTCGAGAGCGCCGCCGTCGGCCTGCTTCACGCCTACGCCAATCCGCAGCACGAACGGCGTATTGCCGCCATGATCGCCGAACGGTTGCCCCATGTGGCCGTCTCTGTTTCCAGCGACGTCTGCCCGGAAATCAGGGAGTACGAACGCCAGACGACAACCGTGGCGAACGCCTACATCAAGCCGGTCATGGCCGCCTACCTCGCCGATGTGGAACAGGCCCTCGAAGAGGCGGGATTCACCTGCCCGTGCCTCCTCATGACCTCGGGTGGCAGCCTTGTCACCATCCCGACGGCACGGGCGTACCCGGTCCGGCTCATCGAGTCGGGCCCTGCGGGAGGGGCGATTCTGGCCGGTCGCATTGCGCGGACCATGGGTGATGACCAGGTCGTCAGCTTCGACATGGGGGGCACCACGGCCAAGATCTGCCTTCTTGATCACGGCGAACCGCTGCTGGGCCGCCATTTCGAGGTCGACCGGGCCCATCGCTTCATGAAGGGAAGCGGCATTCCGCTCAAGATTCCCGTCGTGGAGATGGTCGAGATCGGGGCCGGGGGTGGTTCCATCGCGTCGGTTGACCAGCTCGGCAGGATCCAGGTGGGCCCGCAGAGCGCCGGCGCCGAACCCGGGCCCGCATGCTATGGCAGGGGCGGCGCCGACCCAGCGGTCACGGATGCCAACCTGACCCTGGGCCGCCTCGATGCGGCGGACTTCGCCGGAGGCGCCTTCGACCTTGATCCGCAGGCCGCGGCGAAGGCGATCCTGGATGGCGTCGGCAGGCCGCTGTCGCAGGATGCCATCGAGGCGGCGCTGGGCGTCGTCGAGATCGTTGACGAGAACATGGCCGCGGCAGCCCGCGTGCACGCGATCGAACGCGGCAAGGAGATCGAGAACCGAACCATGATCGCCTTCGGCGGAGCAGCGCCCGTGCATGCCCTGCGCGTCGCCGAGAAACTGGGCATCCGCAAGGTCGTCGTTCCGGTCAATGCCGGCGTGGGGTCGGCCGTGGGCCTGCTGCTTGCTCCGGTCGCCTATGAGGTGGTGCGCAGCCACTACCAGCGCCTTTCCCGCTTCGATGCCTCCATCCTCAACACCCTCTTCGCCACCATGAGCGCCGAGGCGCTCAACGTGGTGACCCAGGGTGCGCCAGGGCAGGCGGTGAGCGAGCATCGTCACGCCTATGCCCGCTACATCGGTCAGGGCCACGAAATTCGCATCGATCTTCCGAACCGGACGCTCACCGGTGAGGATGCAGCGTGGATTGCCGAGGCCTTCGAGGACGCCTATCGACGGCAGTTCGGCCGGACGGTTCCGGGTCTCGAGGTCGAGGTGCTGACCTGGTCGCTGACCGCGGTGGCAGGTGCGGCCCGTTCTCCCGCCGGCCGGATGGCGCCGGCGACGATTGCGGACGACGGTGCGAGGGCGTTCCGCGGAATCGTCTTCCCCGGCGACGAAGAGGCGAGCAGGACCGCCGTTCTCCCACGCCATGCGCTGACATCGGGAGAGGCGGTGACCGGTCCCGCGGCGATCGTCGAAACCCAGACCACGACTATCGTGTCGCCCGGTTGGCAGGGCTCTCTCGATGCAGACGGACATCTCGTGTTCGAGCATGGCAGGGATGTCACTGCTCACCTGGTGGCGGGGCTGCGGCACCAGGTCCTGTGGGACCGGCTCATTGCTGCCGTCGAGGAGCAGGCGCAGGCAATCATCCGCACGGCCTTTTCCACAACCGTGCGCGAAGCCGGCGATTTGTCTGCAGGCATCTTCGACCTCCAGGGCCGCATGCTTGCCCAGGCGGTGACCGGGACACCCGGCCACGTCAACGCGATGCCTGCGGCGGTCGGATTCTTCCTCGAAAAGTATCCCGTCTCGTCCATGAAAGAGGGTGACGTCTTCGTGACCAATGATCCCTGGCACGGCACCGGGCACCTCTTCGACTTCACGGTCGTGACCCCGTGTTTTCGCAACGGCGCCGCGGTGGGGCTCTTTGCCTCGACGGTGCATGTCGTCGACATCGGGGGGCCCGGTTTCGGTCCCGATTCGGGCCAGGTGTACGAGGAGGGCCTGTGCATTCCGATCATGCGCCTCTTCGATGGTGGCGAGGCCAACGAGAGCGTGTTCGAGATCATCCGGGCGAATGTGAGGGAACCGGTCCAGGTTGTCGGCGACCTCTACTCGCTCGCCACGAGCAATGACGTCGGCTGCCGGCGCCTGAGGGAACTGATGGACGAGTTCTCCATGAACGGACTCGAGGAGATTGCCGACCACATCATCACGACGTCGAAGAGCGCCATGCTGGAGATCATCGGCGCGCTTCCGCATGGAACCTGGACCCATGCGATGACGGTCGACGGTTACGACGACCCGGTGGACCTCAGGGCATCGCTGACGGTATCGCGCGACGGCATCGACATCGACTTTGCCGGGACGTCACCCATGTCGCCCTACGGAATCAACGTGCCGATTACCTATACCCAGGCCTACGCCACCTTCGGCCTGCGGTCCGTCGTCGGCCGCGACGTTCCCAACAACACGGGCTCCCTGGAGACGGTCAGGGTGACGGCGCCGGAGCACTCCATCCTCAATGCACCGCGGCCGGCGGCCGTCACCGTGCGCCATGTCATTGGCCAGATGCTGCCCGACGTGGTTCTGGGCTGTCTCGGCCAGGCCTTGCCCGGTCGGGTTCCGGCCGAGGGGAGTTCGAGTCTGTGGAACCCCTCGTTCATTGGCGGTCACGGCGTTACCGGAAGCCACGACTACGGTGACGCCACGCCATTCTCCGTCACTGTCTTTCATTCCGGAGGCACCGGCGCCAGACCTGGAAAGGATGGTCTGTCGGCGACGGCATTTCCTTCGGGTGTCAGGAACACGCCGGTCGAGATCACCGAATCCATCTCTCCCCTGATCTTCACCCGCAAGGAACTGCTCGAGGGCTCCGGCGGCGAGGGCAGGTACCGCGGCGGAGATGGACAGGTCATCGAGGTGGAGCACGCCGAAGGCGCTCCCTTCGCGGTCCTGGCGCTGTTCGACCGCATCGATCATCCCGCCCGCGGCCGTGACGGCGGCGGCAGCGGCGCACCCGGAGCGATCCGCCTTGCCAGCGGAGCGGATCTCAAGGGCAAGGGGAAACAGATCGTGCCCTCAGGAGAACGGCTCATACTCGAACTCCCGGGAGGTGGCGGCCTGGGAGAGGCCGGGCGCGGCGAGCCCGATGCCGCCGGCTGATCCCTCCGTGGTGCGCCTGCCCCGGGATATCCGGCGCATCGGCGCCTGCGTGTCCTTCCATGCCGCCCGCGGGAGTGATCGTGAAGCGGCTGTCGCCGGCGAGGTCAGGATGACCTACCGGGACCTCGACCGGAAGGTGCAGCGCTGGGCGAAGGCCTTTCTCGCCGCCGGACTGGAACACGGCGACCGGGTGGCCATGCTGGCGCCGGCCTCGACGGAGTGGCTGGCGGTCATGCTCGCGGTCACCGACATCGGAGCCATCTGGACGGGGTTCCATCCACGCTACCGGCTGCCGGAATTCCGTCATGTCACGGCGCTGTCTGGCCCGAAGGTCCTCGTCGCCTTTCGCCGCATCCACGGCAGGGACTACGCCACGGAGCTCCGCGCGTTGCGGGCCGAGACGCCGACTCTCGTCGACATGGTGATGATCGACGAGCCGCTCGACGATGCGACCATGGCCGGGACATTCCTTGAAGCGGGCGATCGCATCAGCGACCTCGAACTCGAGCGCCACCGGGATGCCGTGACGGTCGACGACACGGCGGTTCTCATCTTCACATCCGGCACCACGGGCCGGCCCAAGGCGGCCATGGTCCGCCACCGGGCACTCCTTGTCGGCGCCATGGTCCAGAACGAGCACTGGCCCATGACACAGCCCCGTCTTCTTCACATGATGCCCGTCAACCACATCGCCGGGATCGGCATGACCGCCGTCTTCGCCCTGTGGACAGGCGGAACCCTCGTCTTCCAGTCCAGGTTCGAGGCGGGCGATCTCTTGCGTCTGATCGAGGAGGAACGGATCGATCACGTCCTGGGATCGCCGGTTCAGTTTCACATGATGGCCCATCACGCGGACATGGAGCGCCGAGACCTTGGAAGCCTGAAGTTCGTCACGTGGGGAGGCGCACCGATGGCTGCGTCCCTGGTGGAGAGGCTGAACAGGCTGCCGGGCCACCTGTGCACCAGTTTCGGCATGACCGAACTCGGGCTCTACGTCACCTTCACCAGGCCCGATGACGATTTCGAGGTCCTGAGCAGCACCATCGGCAAGCCGCACACCGGTTTCGACATCCGCATTGCCGATGCCGACGGAGACCTCACGCCGCCGGGAGGCCGCGGAGAGATCCAGGCACGGGGGCCCTGGCTTCTCGCCGGTTACTGGGGCGATGAAGAGGCGACGCGTCAGGCCTATACGGCCGACGGCTGGTTTCGCACCGGCGACGTCGTGCGGGTGCGCGAGGACGGCAACCTGGAGATCGTCGGGCGCACGAAGGAGATGTACATCTCCGGCGGATTCAACATCTATCCGCGCGAAATCGAAGTGGCTCTCGAGGAACATCCCGACGTCGGACTCGTGGCCGTCATGGGTGTTCCCCACGAGGTATTCGGCGAGGTTGGCCACGCGTTTGTCGAACCCCTTCCCGGTGCTCGGCCCGTGACCGGCGACCTCGATCTCTGGTGCCGCGAACGCCTTGCCAACTACAAGGTGCCCAAGACCTTCGAGATCGATCATGAACTGCCGCGCCTGCCCATCGGGAAGATCGACAAGCAGGCCCTCAAGCAGCGCCTGGAGGCCAGGAGATGACACAGGATGGACCCGTCCCCCAGCATGACATCGCCGGACTGAAAGAGAGTGTGACACGCCATGGATTCGGCATGTATCTCGATGCCGTCGACCAGGAGACGACGGCGGCCATCCGTGAACGTGTCCTGGAGCAGGCGGCCGCCGAACGGCAGGTCAACCTCCACATCACCAACTCTGCCGTCGAACCCGAAGACAGCGTCAACCAGTGGGTTGCCTTCCTGCCCAACAAGGGATCCGTCTTCAGGCGCCTCATCAACAACCTCCCGTGCCTCGACATCGTTCGCTTCGTTCTGGGAGAAGAGGCCATCCTGTCGGAGTTTTCCGCCCACATCACGTGGCCCGGCAACCGGGAGATGCCGCTTCACATCGACCAGTGGTTCATGCCCCATCCGGTTGATCCCGGCGCGGACTATCCGCGTCCCTCCGACATCACGCGAAGCCGCCAGCGCTGTGGCGACCCTGTGCCCGCCACGGGCCCCGTCAACCCGCCGGTGGTCTGCAACGTCATGTTTGCCATCACGGACTTCACCGTGGCGAACGGCGCCACCCGCCTGGTTCCGGGGAGCCACCTCTCGGGCTGTCATCCCGATCCCGCAGGGCGCTACGCATCAGTCCATGCCGAGGTCCCCGCCGGCAGCTTCGTCGTCTGGGAGGGCCGCACCTGGCATGCCGCGAGCCTCAACACCGGAACCGGCCCCCGTATCGGCATCACCACGTACTGGTCGGCGCCCTTCCTGCGCCAGCTGCTCAACTTCCCGTATGGTCTGCGCCCGGAAGTCGCATCCGATCTCACCGAGCACGAGCGCGGCCTGATGGGTTTCAGAACCTGGAGCACCTACGGCACCAGCGACGATTTCGAGTCCGAGTGGGCCCGGCCCGGCTCCGACAACACAGGTCCGCTTCCCCGCTGATCAGCACATGGCATCGGCGCATGGCGCGTCACGGATTTGCCCGAGGCAGCCAACTCCAGCCTCGGGCACGTGAACAATGTCCGCAAAGGCGCTGCTCTACCGGGAATGCGCCGAGATACGCGGGGAAGGTCTCGTCCTTGTTCAGCCGGATGCGCTACTGAGGTCCTGGCCCGACGACTGCTGCCTGCAGGCCGGTCATCATATCGGATATACGGTTCTCCAGGGGATCAGTTGCGCCATCGCCTGCCGGGAAGCCGCGCAATCTCCACGCGCGAACTGCGCATCAAGCACGGTCAGCCATTGGTTCGGTTTGCACTGCGCCATTCCTCAGGCGGTTGACATGTTCCACACATGAATTCATGTTTGCAACATGAACGCGATGATTCAGATTCGCAATGTGCCGGAGTCGCTGCACCGCCGGCTCAAGGCGCGTGCCGCCATGGAAGGCGTTTCGATGTCCCGCTATGTCCTGCGGGAGATTGAACGGTCGCTGGAACGGCCGACACGGCGGGAGCTGCTCGAGGCCATCGCCTTGCAGCCGGACAGGGTTCTGGATCCGTCGCCGGCCGAAATCCTGCGAGAGGAACGGGACCGCCGTTGATGGTTCTCGATGCGTCGGGCGCCGTCGAACTGCTGTTGAACACTGCGGCCGGCAAGAGCCTGGCCGCCCGGTTGGCAGACGACGCTGAAATCATCCACGTGCCGCATCTCGTTGACCTGGAGATCGCCCAGGTCCTGAGGCGGTACGTGATGAGCGGTGTGCTCAACGAACGGTCGGGCGCCGCGGCACTCCGGCGCTGGCGGGATTTCCGCGTCGAGCGGTACCCGCACGAACCCCTGCTCGATCGGGTCTGGCAGCTCCGCGCGAACATCAGTGCCCACGACGCGGTCTACGTCGCGCTCGCGGAAGCGCTCTCAGACGTGCTCGTCACTGGCGATCGGCGCCTCGCCCGCGTGCCGGGGCTCAGGGTGGTGATCGAGACGGTTCACATGTGAACGGCATCTCGTTCTCCTCCCCGTCATATGCGGACTCGGACCAGGGGCATCGGTTGCCACCCGGGCCCCGCAGGGCGCTACGCATCGGTCCATGCCCGAAGTTACGTCGTCTGGGAGGGCCGCACCTGGCATGCCGCGAACCTCCACACCGGAACCGGCCCCCGTACTGGCATCACCACCTGCGGGTCGGCACCCTTCCTGCGCCAGCTGCTCGACCTCCCCCATGGTCTGCGCCCGTAAGTCGCAGCCGATCTCACCGAGCACGAGCGCGGCCTGATGGGTTTCAGAACCTGGAGCACCTGTGGCACCGACGACGATTTCGAGTCCGAGTGGGCCCAGCCCGGCTCCGACAACACAGGCCCGCTTCCCCGCTGATCAGCACGTTGCCGGACGTGTCGAAGGGTCCTTGGCATGTTTCACTGACAAAGTGGCTTTCAGCGAATGCTGAAAGCATGGAAAGCGGTGAGCAGCTCCGGCGGACGACTCAGTCAGCCAGGCCGTCGGCGAATACCTGGCGGTGCTCGTGTTCCCCGGTCGCCTTGCCGTAGAGATTCATCACACGTTCCTTGCTGCCGATCATGCCCGGCGCATCGGCAAACGACATGATCAACACCAGCCGATCGCCATCTCCGGTGTTTTCCGTGACCCGATGCAGCGAAAAGCGCCCCAGGAAGAACTGCAGATCGCCGGCGTTGAGTTCGAGCTGTCTCACCCGGGTGCGGTCACCGCCAAGTACGCGTCCGACATCGTCGTAGCATTCATCGTCCGCGCGGCGCAGTCCCGGGATGTACTCGAAGATGCCGCCCGAACTCGCCGGCTGCAAAAGCATCGTGATCGTGAATTCGTTCGTGTCAAAATGCCAGTTGAACTCCTGCCCGGGCTTCCCGACGTTCACGATCATGTTGGAAACCGGATCCTCGTAGATATGGAGCTCGTCCTTGCCGAGGCAGTCGGCAAGGAACAGCTTCAGCGGTTCCCAGTAGTACAGCCGGCGGGCCGACGTCTCCTCGCCGAACAGGTCGGACGTGACAAAGCCATTGGTGCGCGGCATGAGCACGTTGAGCGGATGCTCCGGTGGCAGGTCAGGGTTGCCGTCATTGAGGTAGACGTTGTTGTACTTGCTTGGCGAGTAGTAGGCCTGTGGCTTGCGCGCCTCGGCCTCGTCGACCAGTGCAGCGAGGCCGGCTTCACTGAAGAAGTCGCGGATCACGGCGCACCCGTCGGTGGCGAGCTGGGCTCTCACCTGCTCGACGGCCGTCTGGCGACGAGGGTCATCCGTCCGGTCAATCGGGTAACGCTCGTGGTTGATGATGTCACTGCAGATCAAGGGTGCTCTCATCCTTCAGCGCCGCCACAGTGATGTTGACCTCAAGGTGAATGCCGTCATCTGAGTCGCGGAAACCCGAATCCACCCGCCCGAACACTGTATCGACCACCTCGCAGCTGCACCACGCAAGGCAGTTCAGGGATGTGTGTGGCGAATCCTCGGATCATGCAGGATCGCCCATACATAGGACTGACCGACAATGCCGCTGCCTTGCAGGAAGCCGGGGCCGTCGAAAGGCACGAGTTCATGGGCCTCTTCGAAGTTTCTCTTCGAGATGTGCCAGACCGTATGTTCAGGCTGTAGCTTGTTGCCGTCGATCCAGTAGCTGAACGCAATGCCCCGCTTGGTATGGAACTCCTGGCCGGCGCAGTTGACGATCCGCCGCCATGATGTCTCGAAATCCTCCATGATTCTCTTTGGCGTCGAGGGTGCGAGAGCGTACTCGTGCACGAGCACGTCGGCCGGGATCTTCCATTCGGCCGATAGAGCGCGGATCATCGGCAGGGTCAGAGGACGTCGGCGACTCAGCACTTCGGATGCGTGCGGCTGCGACCCGATCACGGCGGCGAGGTCCTTCTGGCGATAGCCGCGTGCCTCCATCGCATGTTCGATCATGGCGACCGGGTCGGGCGCTTCCACCGGCCAGCGACGTGCCTCGTAGGACTCGACAAGTGTGACGAGAACGTCGAGCCAGTCCCCTTCCGGGGTATCGGGGGCTGCGCCCATGAGACTGTCGATCGTCTCGAGTGCCGCATCGTAATCGGACTCGCACCTGATTGGCCTTATGTTCATTGAGCGACCTCCTGTACTGTCGACACGTCAATCCGGTCGTATTCGGCACGAGTCCCGTCAAAGCGCATGACCAAGCGATACCTGTTCCCGCCGATGTCGAATACTACGCGGTCGCGGCCCGCGATGCTTGTCTTCGCGCCATCAGCCTTGACGTCGGCTGCTGCCCCGCCATGCGACCCTTGGCCTCCCTTCGGCATCGACGGCGCGCCACTCCGGCGGTACGCTGGGATTGGCCTGCTTGCGGCATGTGTCCGTCAACCTGGCCTCCTCACCACGCTGAGCGCCGACACGAGGTTGAACACTTGACAGCAGTACAACGGGACCGGGACACGTCCGGAGACAGCGCCAGCATCGGAGTGGATGTCGGCGGCACCTTTACCGATCTCGTGCTGATCGACGGGGTGGCGGGCGTGCACCTCGACAAGGTGCCCTCGACACCCGGACGGCCCGATGCCGTGCTGGACGGCATCCGCCGCATCGCCGGAGCGGCTGGTGTCGATGCGAGCGGGATCGACCTCTTCGTGCACGGCTTCACCGTCGCGACCAACGCTTTCCTCACGCGCAACGGCGCCAGGGTCGCGATGGCTGTTTCCGAAGGCATGCGCGACATACTCGAGATTGGCGACCAGATGCGCCCCCATCTCTATCGGCTGAGCCAGACCAAGCCGTTGCCGGTGGTGCCGCGCTCGCGCATGGTCGAGGTCGCCGAGCGGCGCGACGCCTTTGGCAACGTTGTGACGCAACTCACCGGGGAGGAAACGCGCCGCGTTGCTGCCGCCATTGCGGCTCTTGAACCCGAGTCCGTCGCAATCTGCCTTGCCTTTTCCTTCCTCGATCCACGTCACGAGGAAATGCTCGAGGAAGCCCTTGCCGAGGAGTTGCCCGGCGTGCCGCTCTATCTTTCGAGCCGCGTGAACCCGCAGATCGAGGAGTATCCCCGGGCCAACAGCACGGCGCTCGCGGCCTATGTCGGGCCCGTCGTCGACCGCTACGTCGCGACGCTCGACCAGGCGCTTGCGGCCGACAACGTTGCGGCGCCGTTGCGCCTGATGCGTTCGGACGGCGGGATCGCCACGCCACGCTCGGCGCGTGACAATCCGGCGGCCATGCTGTTCTCGGGCCCGGCAGGCGGCGTCATTGCCGGCGCGAACATGGCGGAGGAACTCGGCGTCGGCGATCTGGTGACCTTCGATATGGGCGGGACCTCGGCGGACTTTTCGGTCATCGCCGGCGGTGAGCCTCGCATGGTGACCGAACGCCGGATCGGCGGCGTGCCGCTGCGACTGCCGACGCTCGACATCGAGACAATCTCGGCAGGCGGCGGCTCGATCGCGCATGTCGACATCGGCGGAGCGTTGCGCGTCGGTCCGCAGTCGGCGGGTGCGGAACCCGGGCCCGCCTGCTACGCCCGGGGCGGCAGGCATGCCACCGTGACGGACGCCGCGGTGGTCCTCGGCATCCTCCATCCGGAAGAGTTCCTGGGCGGCGAGGTCCCGCTCGACGCCGGGCTTGCAGACGAGGCGGTGACGCAGAACGTTGCGCGACCGCTGGGCCTTTCGCTTGCGGAGGCTGCGCTCGGCATCGTGCGCGTCGCGAACGCCGGCATGATACAGACCATCCGCAAGCTCTCGGTCGAGCGCGGACTTGACATCCGTGACTTCGCTCTCGTCGCATTTGGCGGCGCGGGTCCGATCTACGCGCCCTACATGGCGCGCGACCTTGGCATGGCCGAGGTGCTGGTGCCGGCCCATCCGGGCGTTTACGCCGCCCAGGGGCTGCTCATGTCGGACGTGCGCCATACCGCCCAGGCCGCATTCCAGCGGGGCCTGGCGAAGACACCGGAGGCCGAGCTTTCCGGCAGGCTGGGCGCGATGGCAGATGAACTCGACGCCGAGCTGGCACGCGACGGGATCGCCGGGACGAATCGCTACATGCGCTACCTCGCCGACATGCGCTGCACGGGCCAGTTCCACGAGCTTCTGGTGCCGTTGCCGCCGCCGGGCGATGCCGGCTGGTGGAGGCCCGACGAGGTCGCCGCGGCATTCCACGAAATTCACGAGCGGTCCTATGGCCACACCGACCCCGGCGTGCCGGTCGAGTTCGTCAACCTGCGGGTGGAGGCGTTCGGCCGCACGCCGAAGGCGGCCCTGCCGCCCGCGCCCGAGAGAGCCACGGAAGCGCCCGAGCCGGCGGGCCGCAGACAGGTCTGTCTCGATGTCACGGCGGGTTTCGTCGAGACGCCGGTCTATCGCCGTGACGATCTCCGGCCGGGCCACGAGTTCGCCGGCCCTGCCGTCATCACCCAGCGAGACACCACCACCGTCGTCCTCCCGGGCCAGGTGGTGACGGTGGCCGGCAGCGGTGTACTGCGGGTCAGCATGGCGTCATGATGGCCGCAGTTGCCGAGACGAGTCCATCTTTTCGGGAAAGACACCAATGAAGGAGATGCTCCATGACCGGGATCGACCCCATCAGCCGTGACGTCTTCCAGCACCAGGTCCACGGCATCGCCGAGGAGATGTCGATGGCGCTGCGGCGCGCTGCCTTTTCCTCGATCATCTGGGACATGTACGACTATGCCTGCGGGCTCTTTACGCCGGAGGGCGACATGCTCTCGCAGGCCGAGACCATTCCCGCCCAGCTCGGCATCATGTCGACGGCAATACGCTACATGTTCGCGAAGATACCGCCCCGGGAATGGAGACCCGGTGACGTGATCGTCTGCAACGATCCCTATCAGGGGTGCACTCACACACCCGACATTTGTCTCTTCAGCCCGGTATTCAGCAATGGAGAACTGGTGGCGCTGACCTCGACCATCGCCCATCACGTCGACATAGGCGGCAAGGTGCCGGGCAGCGAGGGGCCGGACAACCTGGAGGTCTTCGCCGAGGGACTGATCCTGCCACCTCTCAAGCTGCTCGAAGAAGGCCGGCCCAACCAGGCGATCTTCGACATCCTCGCCGCCAACGTGCGTGATCCGCACGGGTCGGCCGGCGACCTGCGGGCGCAGATCGCGGGCTGTCGTACCGGCGAGCGCCGACTGGCCGAACTCGCCTCGCGGTACGGCAATGCCCGGTTCCGCGAGATGTGCAACGCCTGCCTTGCCTACAATGAAACCTACATGAGGCGTGCCATTGCGAACCTCGGTGACGGCGCCTGGGAGGCCGAGGTTCTCATGGAGGACGATGTCACCTCCGACGAACCGATCAGGCTCCATGCCAGGGTGACGGTCTCGGGCGAGGACATCACGGTCGATGTCTCGGGATCCGAGGCCCAGCGGGCCAATGGGCTCAACTGCCCGGAGGCCTCCACGCTGTCGATGATCCACTATGCGACAAAGTGCGTGCTGGCGCCCGACCTGCCGCAAAACCAGGGTTGTGATCGCCCGGTTCACGTCGTCACGAAGAGGGGGACGGTGCTCGATCCTGTCCGACCGGCGGCCGTGTCGGTGCGCCACATCACCCAGCAGGCGCTGGCAGACGTCGTGCTGAAAGCGCTGGCGCCCGTAGCCGGCGAGAACGCTGCGGCCGGCTGTCACACGAGCTTTCCGAGTTTCGTGCTTGGTGGCTTTGACGAGCGCCCGGAGATGGCGAACGACGACGGCACGGCGCCCTACTATGTCATCGCCGACATCATTGGTGGCGGCATGGGCGGCGCCGAGGGCACCGACGGGCTCAACGCCATTGACAGTCATGGCGGCAACTGCGCCATTCTGTCGGCCGAAATCATGGAGACACTCTCGCCTGTGCGCGTGCGACAGACCGCGCTGGTGCCCGGCTCCGGCGGAGCGGGGCAGTTTCGCGGCGGTCTTGGCATCAGGCGCGAGTACGAGGTCATCGCCGGCACCGGCATCCTGACCGGCTACTGTCAGCAGACCCGCCCCGATACGGCGCCCTGGGGTCTCCACGGCGGCGCGTCGGGAGGCACTGCAGCCATGATCCACAACCCCGACCTTCCCGGTGAGCGGAGTCTCCAGAGCAAGATGGTTGGCGTCATCCTCCGGAAGGGAGACGTGTTGCGCACCCAGGGCGCAGGCGGGGGTGGCTGGGGGGACCCGGCCAGGCGCGATCCTGCGCTGCTCGAACGCGACCTGGCAGAGGGCTACGTCTGAGTGCCACCCGGCCACCATGTCCACATCGCTATTTCAGGAACCTGAAGACTGGAGACGGCCGCGCCCGGCGCAAGCGGTATCCGGTCGCCCGATGAAAGCGGAACGCCTGCTTCCCGGGAAGGCGTGCCCGCTGAGATCTTCCGAATGTCCGGTCTGAAGCCTGCGATCGTGACTGCCCGGGAAATGAGCGCCACCGCTGCGTTCATCCCCTCACTCGGCTTCGACTGGGGCGTTGTCTGCACCGGTCAGCATGTTCAGCTGACATGGTCGCGCTACGAACCGGGAGTGCCTTACGAGATGCACCAGCACGACTACGAGCAGGTGAGCATCCTGCTGAAGGGACGGCTGCGCCTGACTGTCGGCGATCTCACCCGGGACATCGCCGCCGGCGATGTCTGGTTCGCTCCCGCAGGCGTCGTGCACGGAGGCGACGTGCTTGGAAGCGAGGCAGCTGTCTTTCTGGACATCTATGGTCCACCCGATTCAAGCGTCCTGGAGTTTCTGCGCACCCATGGTGAATCGGACGAGTCTCGGGCGTGAAGCAGTGCGGGAAACGCATGAGGGCCGGACGGCGGTTTCTCTTTCCGAACGTGCGCGCGGAAGTTCAGTCAAAGTGCTTGCGGACGACCGCGAAGTTTCATGATCCGGCATAGTCGGACTGAACCTGTCGTCGCCACAGTCCGGCCGTAAACACCGATCCGGTGCGCCTGACCTTCGAGACCCAAGTCGAGAAGGTACCGACCGGCGAACTGCGCCCCGGTGACATCGTCATCCTGGACAACCTGTTTCGGCACGTATCGAAGACAAAGCAATTCATGAATTGTGTCGCACGGCACTATATATTCATCGTTTGTCTGTTGTGAAAGTATTTTTCATGTTGCATCATAAGATTTCATGAGCTCGGACCGTTGGCGTTGCCTTTCAGACAGGAGCAACGAATTTCATGAAGGTTGAACTGAGACATGGTTTTTCAGGGCCGATCATGGTTTTTCAGGACCGGCGGTTGCCGGAACGGGCGACGCCGGCGGGTTATGCTGCGTTGACCGATGCCTACGGCCTGCAGGTTCCGTTGCCGCGGACACTGTTCGCCACGGGCGAGCGGCACAGGATCCTGGAGGAGGGAGGTTGGCGCCTGCTCACGCCCCGCCATGCCCCGCGCCCCACGCTGAAAGCACACCTGACCTTCGCCCTCAAGTACGAGGGGCTCGATCTTGCCGTTCTGAAGCGCCTCTTCCTTGCGGTGAATGCGGCCGAGATCGAATCCATCGTCCGGGAAACGCCCACGGGCAGCTATTCCCGGCGTCTCTGGTTTCTCTACGAGTGGCTCACCGGGCAGCGTCTGGACCTGCCGGACGCCACACGGGGCGACTATGTCCCGGTCGTCGACCCGCAGCAGCAATGGGCGGTCCCGGGCGAGAACTCTGCGCGGCATCGCGTCAGGAACAACCTTCCGGGCACGCCTGATTTCTGCCCGCTCGTCCGGCGCACGGCCGCGCTCGAAGAGTTCGTGAACCTTGATCTTGCGGAGCGGGCCAGGGCGGTCGTTGCTGCGGTTCCGGGAGACTTACTGGCCCGCACAGCCGCGTTCCTGCTTCTGAAGGACTCCAAGTCGAGCTACGCTATCGAAGGCGAACGCCCGCCGCAGAACCGCATTCAGCGGTGGGGTCGGGCTATCGGTGAGGCTGGTCGGCAACCTATCGACATCGATGAACTGCTCCGGCTGCAGAAGATCGTGATCGGCGACCAGCGGTTCGTACATCTAGGCGTGCGCACCGAAGGCGGATTCATCGGCGAGCACGAGCGCGACACGGGCGCGCCGCTTCCTGACCACATCAGCGCACGGCCTGAGGATCTGGTGTCCCTGATCGAAGGCATGGTCGACTTCGACCGACATGCCGCAACCGCCCTCGATCCCGTCATCGCTGCGGCGGCTTTGGCTTTCGGCTTTGTGTACATCCACCCTTTCGAAGACGGAAACGGGCGCATCCATCGATATCTCATTCATCACGTCCTGGCACAGCGGGGCTTCAACCCGCCGGGACTCGTGTTTCCGGTATCCGCCGCGATCCTGGATAGGATCGGTGCGTACGGCACGGTCCTGGAGGACCATTCGCTGCGGCTCTTGCCGCTCATCGAGTGGGAGCCGACGGAGCGGGGTAATGTCCGCGTGCTCAACGACACGGTGGATTTCTATCGCTTTTTCGACGCCACGCACCATGCGGAGTTCCTGTTCGAATGCGTGCGCACGACGATCGAGGAAGATCTGCCCAACGAAGCGGACTTTCTCCGGCGCTACGACCGATTCACGAGACACCTTCAGTCGATCGCCGATATGCCTGATCGCACCGCCGACCTGCTGTTCCGGTTTATGCATCAGAACGCGGGACGACTTTCGAGGCGGGCACGGGAAAGAGAATTCAAGATGCTGACGGATGAGGAAACAGAAGAGATTGAGCGCCTTTATGACGAAGCGTTCGGGCCCCCGACGGCAACTCGCAGCTCAAGGGGCCCTTGCGTCGCCATCGTGAACAGGGAAGTGAACTGACCACCCCGCTGGTAGAGTCTCAAAAGGCGGGCGGCACCGTGTCGCCGAGGCCGTCTGACGTGTTCGATTGCCGGACTTTCCAGGGTACTTGCAGCCTCTGCGGCGAACTGGTCGATACGGGCGACCCCTCGTGAGAAGCACGATTGAGGGGAATCGGACAATCCCTGGCTTTCCGACACAAGTGTTGACGTCCAGCGCAGGATTCTGGGGTCGGCAGATGTGCCGGCCGTGCCGGTGCCGGCCGGCGTTGCGCCCGATCGCCCGTGGATCAGATCCGGTGACGCCGACGTTCTGCCCTGATTTCGCCGACGAAAGGCGATCCGGTGATTGATCTGGACCCGCGTGGGACAGGGCGCCGCGTTCTCATCTAGTGCGACATGAGGACCGGCACGGTCATCCGGCGCAGAATGTCGCGGGTCATGCCGCCCAGCAGCAGTTCCCGCAGGCGGTGATGGCCGTAGGCGCCCATGACCAGGAGATCGACGCCGTAGTCGCTGATCGCGGAGAGCAGGACATCTGCGGCGGCAATGTCTGTCGACGCCGGCCTGTGCCGGGCGTCCGCCTTGACGCCATGCCGGGCCAGATGCGCGCTTGCTTCGGCGCCGGGCAGGTGCGTGCCGTCGTCCGTGCCGATGCTGAAGACGATGACATTGTGTGCCTGTCGGAGCAGTGGAAGCGCATCCGAAAGCGCGCGCTTTGCCTCGCGGGTGCCGTTCCACGCCAGCAACACCGTCTCGGCACGGGTGTCGAACGAACCGGCGTAGGGCCAGACCAGCACGGGCCCGCCTGCGTCCAGCACCAGGTGGTCCACCAGGCCGGCGATGCTGGCTTCGTCGTCACTGTCGGTTTGACCGACGACGGTGATGTCCGCGTAGCGCGCACAGGTTGTCACGGCCTCCACAGGACTGCCCTGGAGAAGGCGCCATTCGTGCAGCACCTCCGTCCTGGCCATGCGTTCGGCGAACCGTCCTTCAGCCTCCGCAGCCGGGTCGCCTCGCTGCCGGCCCTGCTCCCTGGAAGCGTCCGCAGGGACATCGAGACTGTGGCGCTCCCGAGCGGTGGACCGGGAACTCACGTAGACACCCGTCACCCGACCATCATGGCGCTCGGCCAATTCGATCGCGGCGTCCAGGCGGGCGGGCGACCGCCGGTCCTGCGACAGGTGCACCAGAATGTCCCTGTAGGCCATGGCCGAACTCCTGCGCCGAGAACCACAGCGTACTTGTCCCGCTACTCCCGCACCATCGCAGACCTGGGCGTCGACTGGCGCGTGTCTCCAGCGCCGGCCCGTCGGGTTTCAGTCGCCGATCGGCGATGCGCGGTCTCCTCGCAACCTGAAGGAAGGGGAAGTGCGTAGCGCAGCCATCGGCCAGCGGATGGGCGAACGCCGGCTCCGAGCCCCTGCTCACGGGGCGATCGTGTCGCCATCAACAGCCGCGACGTCTGGTGCGGTCCTCACAAACGCGATGGCCGAGGCGGCATCTCCACCACCGCTGTGGCGATGAACTGGTGCAGCGAAACGCCGTCCTGTTCAGCGTAACGCTCGGCCGTGGCCTTCAGGGACGCGGGCAGGTTGAGAGATACACGAGCCTTCATGGCGGCAGTCATCGCGCCATCCCTTGGATCTCGCACCACAGGATGGCGGCGTGACACCGTCAACTTCTCGAAGTCAGTCCCGAACAGAAGCCTTTGATCGGCAGACAGGGATGCCGCGAGGCAGGATGTTCGGTGTGTCTTCGTTGAACTACAGCAGACTCTGCATGCGAGGCCAACCGCGAGAGTACGTCGGATCGGAAGGAGTGTGGACCGGGCTCAGGGAACGACGCCATGTTCCGCTGCCGAGAGACCTCATCGTGGCCGCCGCTGGCCGGGTCACCGGAAACCTGATGCCGGACACCCACGTCCACAGAACTGATTTCGTTGGTTGGTGCCGTCGACGTTCGCCTGGGCTGGACATGTCTCGGTGTGTGTCACATAATCCGGTAACGTTACCGAATTCGGTGAGACGCCTTGGAACAAGATAGTCTGAAAGCCCGGGGATTGGCACGTGTCTCACATCACCGCAAGCGGGTCGCCGCCAGCGGTGCCCAGCGTGTCGAGGTCACGGTCCCTTCCCGGGATGCGCCCCTCGTCAAGGCGATTGCCAGAACACTTCGCTCTGATGGAGAGGAGGCCGAACACATTCGTCGGTCGCTGCAATCGGTGCTGACCACTCCAAGGGCGCGCACAGGCGCCGAGCTGCTTGCCTTCCTCCGTGCCTCACCCTTGACCGAGATTGATCTGCCCATCGAACGCGACAGGTCCGCCGGCCGCTCCGCCAAACTTGGCTGATGGCCTTCCTTTTGGACACGAATGTTGTCAGCGAGACGGTAAGGCCAAGACCCCGGCAAACTGTCCTCGATTGGATGGAATCCCGGAGTCCGTCGGATCTCTTTCTCGCCGCTCAGACAATTGGGGAGCTCGTTCGAGGCGCTCGGAAAGTCAGGGAGCACGAGCGCCGCGAACGCTTCGAAAGATGGATCGAGCAGGATCTTGCCCGGCAATTCGAAGGGCGAGTCCTGCCGTTCGACAGCGGCGCGGCTGCCATATGGGGACGCCTCATGGGCGACGGAGACCGTGCGGGACGCCGTCCCTCTGCAGCAGATGCCCAGATCGCTGCGGTCGCCATCCAGCACGAGCTGATCCTCGTGACGCGGAATGTCAGGGACTTCGCCCGGTTTGACGTTCAGCTTCTCAATCCGTGGAGTGCGGATGACGAGTCTTGAGATCGGTGATTCCGCGATAGCTGTCGGGACCAGGACGTCCGGTCCGCCCGGCATCGTGCCCTGGTGGGATACGTAGGAGCCGGGCGTCGATCTCGACATCCGGCAAGGGTCGGTCCAATCGTGTTTGCCGGCATCGTCGATGACAGTGATGCGGAACCAGCTGTTGCGGATGGACCAGGTCTCGAATCGGGACCGGATGTTCGGTCGACGGTGGAGGCCGAGGAGGCGGTGCGTGTCTTGACGGGCACGGACTTCCACTCCTGTCGGGGCCTGCCGCGTTCGCCATGGCGCCGGCGACGTGGTCGAACCGGAACCCCGCAACCCGGAGTTTTCGATGCACGAGCCCCACTTCAGGGATGAGTTCCGAATTGATGCCGTTTCGCTTGCCCGCACGATAGGTGGCCGGTATGCCTTCGCTGCCCGGACAGCGGGAGCCGGGCCATGTGAAGCGGGTGAAGGACAAGTGGACCAGTCAATGAGAGAACAGGCAGACGCGATGCGTACCGGAGAGTTCACCTATCTTGCGGATTTGGTCGAAAGCTCGCTCTACGGCAACGGAAGGTTGTTCTTGCGCCGGGACAACGATGGCAATGACGGCCCTTGGGAAGGCGTCGACCTGGAGAAACGGCTGATGCCTGTCCACGACGCCCGCAACCATGCTCACACGCTCGATGCCAACGGCTTTGAGCTGGTGGAGTCTCCCGTCGAGATTCCTGATCTTGACTGGTTGGACCACGACCTGATCGTGCGCCGCTATTACCCGCACTGCGCTGCCATTGTTCGCGAGGGGACCGGTGCTCGCCTTGTCAGGGCATTCGACCACAACATCCGATCGGTTTCGGGCAACCGGAGCAGGCGGCGCCTCGATGGAGGGCAGCAGGTGCAGCAGCCGATCCACATCGTGCATGGCGACTACACGCTGGACAGCGGACCACGGCGCCTGCGTGATCTCGCGAAGGCGCCGACCGCCAACGACACCTATCGCACCACCCTCGCCGAGGACTGCTCGCTTCTCGACGGGAGCGATGTGGCGCACGCTCTGGGCGAAGGTCGCTTTGCGATCATCAACCTCTGGCGGAACATCGCGCCGGAGCCGGTGGCGAGGGAACCGCTCGCACTCTGCGACGCGACCAGCGTCGATCCTGACGATCTCGCGGTCTTCGAGATCTACTACAGCGACCGGGTCGGCGAGAACTACTGGGCCAAACATGCCGACAGCCATCGCTGGTACTTCTATTCCGCGCTCACCCGTGACGAGGCGTTGCTGATAAAGCAGTGGGACTCGGATGGAGGACTGGCGCGCTCGAAAGGCGCGAAGGCGGACGCTGAGTGCCCTGGAAATCCGTGCACCTTCAGCTTCCACAGCGCTTTCCAGGATCCGGCCACGACGCCGGACGCACCTGGCCGCTGGAGCATTGAGGTTCGTTGCGTCGCTCTCTTCGACTAGGCATCCAGGACCTCATGATCCCTGCGGATGGAGGACGGCTGCCGCCGGACGGGATTCGCACCTGGCAGGAGACGCCGGATCATGCAGATTGGCGCGATGGCTAACGGCGACCTGTTTGCTACAGCATCCGGTGATCGTTCCGAGAGCGCCCTGATTGACCAGCTCATTGCGGCGACCCGGCTCTACAACACGAGCAACGCCGTTCAGGAACTGCTGGAGTTCACGGTCCGGTTGCGCGCGTTCGCTCCCTTCAACGCCATGCTGCTCCATATTCAGAAACCGGGACTGACCCACGCCGCAACGGCACATGACTGGTGGACCCGGTTTGGCCGGGCGCCGAAGAAAGGAGCCCGACCGCTCCTGATCCTGCGCACAATGGGACCGGTAGACTTCGTCTTCGACATTCTCGATACGGAGGGCAAGGAGGTACCTGCCGGCGCCTTCGCCTTTCCGACTTTGGGAAATCTGACCGAAGCCCGGTTCGCCAGAATCATCGAGTCAGTTGAAAGGGAGAAAATCGAGATCGTTCAACTCGATGCCGGTGATGCGCAGGCCGGATGGATCCGGCCGCTGATGCGATCACAGTCGCCCAGAGGCAAGAATCTCTATCGACTTGGCTACAATCGCAACCATCCTCCACCGACCCGGTTCGTGACGATCGCCCATGAACTCGCACATCTCTATCTCGGCCATTTGGGTCGAGATGGCGGGCGACGGGTCGCGGATCGGCGAGCAACTCCTGAGGATCTCATGGAGATCGAGGCTGAAACCGCAGCCTACCTGGTCGCACGGCGCAACGGGTTGTGGCCGCGAAGTCAGAGTTATCTCGCGCAGTACCAGGGAGCATTCGACCGCCTTAACCTCTACGCCATCATGCGCGCGGCGAACGCCGTGGAGACGGCAATGGGCATTTCCGCCCAGAAACTGTGGAACGAGAAAGCGTGATTCAGTGCTCGCGGAGCAGAGGATTGACACCGTAGTATTTGTGCACGTATCCTGTGCAAATGAACGTGACCCTTTCCATTGACGAACGTCTTGTGGCTGAGGCCAGGCGCCTGGCGGCAAACCGAGGCACCACCCTCAATCAGTTGATCCGGGACTACCTCGTTACGCTGACCCAGGTGGACGACATGCAGACGGTCGTCTCGCAACTGGAGGATCTCTGGGCCTCAGGCGACTACCGGTCCGACGCAGACTGGAGCCGCGACGAACTCCATGAACGGTCGTGAGTTTCTCGACACCAATGTACTCGTCTACGCCGAGGACAGCCGAGATACCATCAAGCAAACCCAGGCTCGGGATCTGATTCGCGCGCTGCTTCTCGAACGTCGTGGCGTCATTTCGCTGCAGGTCCTGCAGGAGTTCCACGTGGTGGCCACCCGCAAACTGAACATGGACCCGGAAGCAGCCAGGCGCCGGATATTGCGCTACTCGAGATTCGAGATCGTCCCTCTGCAGTTCCCCGACCTTCTGTCAGCAATCGATCTGCAGCAACTGCACAACCTGTCCTTCTGGGACGCGCTCATCGTCAAGGCCGCACTGAACGGTTCCTGCAAGGTGCTTCACTCGGAAGACATGCACTCCGGTCACGTCATCGAAACCCTGGCATTGAACAATCCATTTTCGTCTCCCGTCATGCCCTAGGATCGCGAAACTGCGGCTTCGGCATATCGCGACCGAACCAGGGCTGCGCCGCCTCGAAGGCCAGGGCGGCGCGAAACACGCTGACATCGTCAAAGGGCCGACCGACGATCTGCATGCCGGTCGGTACGCCGTTCGCGGCGAAGCCGGAGGGAACGCTCGCTACGGGAAGCTGGCTCAAGGCATTGAAGGGATAGGTCAGGCACCAGCCCATGTAGGGATCGACCGGATACCCGTTGATTTCCAACCGGGAATCGAAGATCGAATGGTCCGCGGCCACCGACGGAACGCCGAGGGTCGGACAGATCATGACGTTGTAACGCTTCATGACAGGCGAGAGCTTCAACCACATCTCGGCACGTATGGAGTGCGTGGCGAAGAGGTCACACGCGCTGTAGGCCATACCCTGCTCGGCGTCGCGCACCGAGTCCGGCAGAATTTCGTACCGCCATTGCATCAGGTGGGGCGCCAGGGATTGCGCCACCCCCGCCTTGCTCTGGATTTCCCACGGCACAACAGAACTCGATGTCCAATCGAGTTTCACTTCGTCGACCTCGCACCCGAGATCCCGGAACACCGCGGCCGCGCGCAGCGTCATGCGCTCCACCTCGGGGTCGACATGCTTGTAGCCAAGATCGATGGAGAGCGCTATTTTCCAGCCCTTGACCGAGCCCGGTTTGTCCGGAACGACGACCCGGCCGGGCAGCGAGGTCAGATCGTCCCGGTGCTGGCCCGACATGACATTCTGCATGGCCGCCCCATCCGAGACGGCCCGGGTCATCGGGCCGTAATGGCAATAGGAGTCGAAGGATCCCGGCGTGTCCTGGGGATTGCGGCCGTAGGGCGGCTTGTAGCCGAACACGCCACAGGCCGAGGCGGGAACGCGGATCGAGCCACCATAGTCGGAGCCGTCCGCTAGGGGAGTCATGCCGGCTGCGAGCGCTGCGCCCGAACCGCCTGAGGAACCCCCGGGACTCATGGCCAGGTTCCAGGGATTGCGGGTGATACCCCACTGCGTGCTGTGGCATACCGTGGCAATGCCGAGCTCCGAACTGGCCGAACGGGCGAGCAGGATCGCACCGGCACGCAAGAGGCGGTCGACGGTCGGCAGGCTGTGCGTATCCCGATGGTTCGCGAAGATTTTGCAACTCTGTGACGTGATGTGGCCCTTGATGGCATGCAGGTCCTTGATCATCACAGGCAAACCTTCCAGACGCCGTATCCTGGAACCGGAGCGCATGAACCTGGTTTCGGCCTCCTTGGCCTGATCCAGGGCCCTGTCGTGGAACGTGTGGGTTGTCGCATTGATCCCGGGCTCGACATCCTCATGGCGCGAAACGAGCGCGTTGACATACTCGACGGGCGACAAGGTACGCTCCCTGAAGCGCTTCATCACTTCGGTCGCCGGCATGTAACAAAGCTCGGTGTCGATCATCTTCTCCTCCTCCGGTTTCGCCGTTGGCGCCAGCCGAACCCGGCGGCCGTGGTTCACGCTTCGCCGACGTCCTCGGCACGGTGGCAGGCGCTGTGCCCCTCCCCGATCTGGCGGAGCACGGGCTTTTGGGCGACGCATCGTTCGATCGCCCAGGGACAGTTCTCGCTGAAGAGGCAGCCTTTCGCGTCGCCGCCGTCGACCAGGCCCCGGAACGTGAAGGCGGCGCGGTCACGTTCCGCGATGGTCAGCCGCAGGACCCGGCTGTAGGGATGCCTGGGCTTGTCATAGAACGTTCTGGCGGAAGCCTGCTCCACCAGTTCACCCCGATACATGACCGCGATGTCGTGAGCCACGTATCGCGTGACGGCGATGTCATGGGAGATGAAGAGAGCGGCGAAACCCTCGCTGGCCTGCAGGTCTCTGATCAGATTGAGCACCTGGCTCTGGATCGAAACGTCCAGGGCACTCACGGCCTCGTCGAAAACCACGAATCTCGGATTCGTGATGAGCGCCCGGGCGATGGCCAGGCGCTGGCGTTGTCCGCCGGAAAGTTCGTGCGGATAGCGATTGGCAAGGACGGGTTCGAGTCCGACCTTGGCCAGCATGTCGGCGACCGTCGCAGGGACTTCGCTGGAGGGCAGGGAACGGGCAATCCGAAGCGGCTCCGCGACGGAGACACCGACCCGCAGCCGCGGGTTGAGCGCCCATTCCGGATTCTGGAGGACCACCGCAAGGCTCCCCCTGAGGCGGTGTCGGTTCCGCGGCAAGGGTTCGCCGTTGAACTGCACGAATCCTTCGGTGGGCCGCATCATTCCGAGGCACAGCTTGCCCAGTGTCGTCTTTCCCGATCCCGATTCGCCGACGAGTCCCAGTGTCCGGCCCCGCTCGATCGCGAGCGTCACGCCCGACACCGCCCTGACGCTGGCGGAATCCCTGAGCCGCCGCGAAGCGTACGTCGCCGATACGCCCCCCAGGTAGATGACCGGCGGTTTCACCGGCGTTGACCTAGGCACCGGACCGGCATGCCAGCACCTCCTCGGCCCGGTGGCACAGGACGGATCGGTTGCCGGCGTGTTGCAACTCGGGTCGCACCTCGTTGCACAGGTCCTTCGTCCAGCCGCAACGAGGCGCAAAGGCGCATCCCCGGCTGCTCTCCGTGATGACCGGCGGGAGGCCCTGTATCGGCCGGAGCCGCCCGTCCGGTCCTTCGGCACCAGGCGCCGATTCGAGAAGTGCGCGAGTGTAGGGATGTGCCTGCCGGTGAAACAGGGTCTCTCCTTGTGCGTACTCCACGATCCGGCCGCCATACATGACGGCGACATGGCGACAGTAGCGGGACACGACATGCAGATCGTGACTCAGCAGCACCAGCGACGCGCCCGTGGCGCCGCACATCGACATCAGCAACTCGAGTATCTGGTCGCGAAGCCACGCGTCGAGCGACGCCGTGGGTTCGTCGGCGACAATCAGACGGGGATTTCGGGCGATGGCCATCCCGATGGCGGCACGCTGCGCCATACCCCCGGACAGCTCGTGGGGGAAACTCTGCTCGATCCGCCCCGCGCCGGCCAGCCCGACCCTTGACAGCAAGGCACGGACGCTGTCGCGGGTCGCCCTCGGACCGATGGCCCGCGCCAGCTGCCGGCCGATTCTCATCGTCGGATCGAGTGCGGTCATGGGATTCTGGAAGACGAAACCCAGCGCGTCGCGCCGCAGCCTGCGCAGGCGCTCGTCATCGCCTCCGAAGACCGAGAGGTCGAGCACACTCAGATCGCCCGACAGGCGAAGGGCATTCCAGGGCAGCAGCCGGCCGATCGCCAGGCCCAGTGTGCTCTTGCCGGATCCGCTCTCCCCCACGATACCGAGCGTCTCGCCGGCTTCCAGGTCGAGACTGACTCCGTCCAGCGCGACCACCCTGCCGCGCGGCGTGTCGTAGACCACGACGAGATCGCGCACCTCGAGAAGTGACGTCATCGCAGCGACCGGCCCCTGAGCGGGTCCATCAGATCGCGCAGACCGTCTCCCAGCAGGTTCACGGACAGGATCGCCGCGGCCAACAGCAGGCCGGCCGGAAAGACCAGCCATGGCGCCGCCGTAAGATAGACGCTCCCCAGGCGAAGCAGGGATCCCAGGGAAGCGTCGGGTGGCTGGACGCCCAGACCCAGGAAGCTCAGCTCGCTTTCGACAAGCATGCCGATCGACAAGGCGTAGGTGAGTTGAACGATCACGGCGCCGAGCACGTTGGGTAGCAGGTGGAAGACGATGACGCGAAGGAACCCCGCTCCGCTGACCTCGGCGGCGATCACGTAGGAGCGCTCGACGATGCTGAGCGCCACGGCTCGCACCACGCGCACGAAGAGAGGCAAGGTGATCAGAGAGATGGCAATGATCGCCGAAGTGCCCCCCGGTTCCAGCACCGCGGCGATCAGGATGCCGAGCAGCAAGGGCGGGAACGCGAACAAGACATCCACCAGGCGCATGATCGCGACATCCACGATCCCGCCGGCATACGCGGCCGTCAGTCCGACGAGGGTGCCGAGAATGCCGGTGAGGATCACGGCCATGCTGGCCAAGAGGAAAGTCGCGCGAAGCCCTTCGATGATTCGCGGCAGCGCGGACCGGCCGAGTTCGTCGGTACCGAGAAGCCAGTCGGCTGCCGGTGCCGCCAGGCGCGGTCCAACCCCGATCTCCTCGGCATCGCCCAGTGGAAGCACCGGACCTATCAATCCGAGTAGCACCAGGCTGGCGAAGAGAACGGCACCGATGCCCGACAGGCGGTCGCGCCGGGCGAAGTCCAGGATGTTGGCGAAGGGCCCCCTGACGATCAGGTTCACGACTGGCTCCTCTTTCCGCCAATTCGCGGATCGATCAGGGCATAGACGATGTCGGCGAGGATGTTGATCGTGACGAAGACGGTTGCCGCCAGCAGGACGCCGGCCTGAACCGCAAGGTAGTCCCTGTTCCTGACACTCTGCACTACGTAGACGGCCACGCCCGGCACGGAGAACATCTGCTCGACGATAATCGCACCGCCGAGCAGATAGGCGAAAAACACGGTCGTCACGGTCACGATCGGGATGGACGCATTCCGAAGGACATGGCTGCGAATGATGTCCGGCGGTCTGTCACCGCGCGCGACGGCGGCGGTGACATGCGTTTCAGCGGTGACGCTGAGCACCGAGTCGCGAGTGGTTCGCTGAATGAGCGCCATGCCGAACACGCTCAACGTCACCACCGGGAGCGTCATGGCGCGCATGTTCGCCACGGGATCCTCGAACAACGGCACGTAACCGCCGACCGTCAGGCCCAGCGACCATATGGAAAACATGAACACGAAAATGGTGCCGAGAACGAAGACGGGGACGCTCGCTCCTAGTGCGCCCACCAATCGCCCGGCAGCGCGTCCGAAATGACTGGTGCTCGTCACGCCGGAAGCGATTCCCATCGGCACGCCGACGGCGATCGCAAGAATCGTCGCCATCACGGCGAGCTGAATGGTCGCCGGAGCACGGCGAATGATCTCGGCCGCGACCGGCTGACCTGTGGTCAACGACGTGCCGAAGTCACCTCCCGCCGTCGCCGCGAGCCAGTGCAGGTACTGCTCGATCGCGGGTCGGTCCAGGCCGTACTTGGCCCTCACGATCGCCCGCGTCTCGGGAGTGCCGAAAGGACCGAGGATAACGTCCTCGTAGCTGCCCGGGACGAAGTGGACAGCCATGAAGACGATGATGGAAACCCCGAACAGGGTGACAAGCGCAATTCCCAGGCGAAACGCGATGAACCGAAAGATGCGCAATCCGATTCTCCGCCTCTCTCGTGCCCCCGAGCCGGAACGCCGCCACCTCGAACGTGGCCTGACCTCCCTACGGTGCGATGCGGGCAAACTCCTCGATGTACCTCAACTCGTCCTCATAGCCTTCGGCCGGATGAATCTTCACTTCGACGAGATCATTGCGGTAGGCAATGACGTTGTTCTTGTTGACAAGAGCCAGCATGTTCGCCCCGTCGTCGATCATCGTGCAGATCTCGGCGAAAAGGGCATCCCTTTCGGCGCCATCAGGCGTGCTCTGTGCTTCGGCGATCTTGTCGTTGAGTTCAGGCACCGAGACGAAGTAGTGAGCGTTCCATCCGGTTTTCTCCGGGTTCCACGATCCAAGAACGATGGCCGGATCGCCATAGCCTGAAAGCCACGTCACATTGAGATCGAAATCGCCGCGCACCCATACCGCGTCGATCCACTCCGCGTAACCGAGCTGACGGATGTTCACGTTCATGTCGATGTCAGCGAGTTGCTGCTTGATCACCTGGGCGATCAACACGAGCGATGCCAGGTCAGATGTCGTCAGCATCTCGACCTCGACTCCCTCGGCCCCGGCCTCCGCCATCAGGGCCTGCGCCCTTTCAAGCCTCGATTCGCGCGTTCCTGAGTAGGAAGGAACGTCGGCGCAAACCTTCGATGAGGAGAACGTCCTCGGAAGCGGGTAGTCGACGGCGCCCATGCCGCCAAGCGCCACACGGCTGATCTCCTCGCGGTCAAGGGCAAGATTCATCGCCTGACGGACACGGATATCGTAGAAGGGCGACTCCTCGTCCAAGGCTTGAACATCGAGATTGTAGTAGCTCGCCGTCTCCTGCGTCACGACGGTGATGTTCTCATCGCCCTGGAGAAGGACCGGAAGATCCGGATTGACGAAAGTGCCGATGTCCGCACGCCCGTCGCGAAGCGCGGCGATTCTCGCCGACTCGTCCAGGATGATCAGGATTTTCAACTCGTCGGCGACGGGCAGTCCCTCGCCCCAGTAGTGCGGGTTGGCCTGATAGGTCCAGGACTGGTCCTGCAGATGTTCCGTGACCATGAACGGACCGGAGCCCATCAGCTCCTTGGTCGGGTCGAACGTTCCCGCATTGTATTCCTCCATCGGCATGATCGCGGTGGAGACATGGGCAAGCGCTGCGAGCAGCTGCGTGTGCGGCGCGTCAAGCTCGATGCGCACCCCGTGGTCGCCTTCCGCGACGATCTCGCTGACGGGACCCAGATTGCCGGCCCACCACGAGCCGGTAGCGGGATCGAGAACACGGTTCAGACTGCCGACGACATCGCTCGCGACAACGGGCCTGCCGTTGGAGAAGGCTGCGTTCTCGCGGAGTCGGAAGATATAGGTCGTGGGAGACATCTGTTCCCACGATTCGGCGATGCCGGGCTGGATGTCGAGAGTTTCTCCGGTTGTCACGAGCGTGTCGTAGACCGGAAAGAAGAACTTCCAGGTATTGCCGTTGAAGTCCGTGTGCGGGTCGAGGGACTGCGCCTCGTCGGGCTTGGCCCAGGTAATCGTGCCGCCTTCCGCCAGGGAAGAACCGGCACCGGAAATCAGCATCATCCCGGAAACCACCAGGAAACTGAACGTGATCAGGAACCTCTTTGCAAGATGCATGGTGACAAACTCCCCTCTTGCCGACGCCCGCTTCAAAGTCGGGCTGACGAGCAGTTACCGCGGCCCGGTTGCCGGAGAGTGCGCTTTCGCGTCTTCCGCAGGCCCCGAGTATTGTTCGCTGTTTGCGCCGACGTTGAGATCAGGCAGGGACGAAGGGGCGCAACCCGCCACCATCAAGGCGGCCCTGCGGTGCGCACCATGGACCGTTCGCTGGTCCCCTTCGTAACAGGTTGTCACGCGGTTCCCCCTGAATCACCCCGGGTACAGCTCCCCGGGTGATTGGTCGGCGCGCCAAGTCTATATCATTCGTCACGACCCGCAAAGCGCATTCACGGGCGGTATCCCTGTGGATGCCGGGGGCTGCTCATGCGTTATACTCGACCCGGGCCTTCCGTCTCGAGTGAGCCCTGTTGCTGCCTGGACTTCCGATATCAGGGAACGGGCGGAATCCGGGGGAGGTGAGGCCAGTCCGGACCGTCCGGTCTGCCGCGGGCGGCAAAGGGAGGATGGGCAAGATGTACAAGATCGATCCGGCACGCAAGGACCTGGTGGAGGAGTTTCGGGCCAACCCGGTGGGCAACCACAGCGCCGACCTCCAGCAGATGCTCAACGTGGTGCGCGCAGAACCGTTTCCCGGAAAGTACGTTCTGATTTGCATCAAGCCCCATCGCGAATGGGTGCTGGGCAGGCTCAGCGGGGTGCGCGGCGACCCGGTGGAGATTCTCGAGGACCGGGTGTTCACGCGCGCCGAAGATGCGGAGTGGGAGGTGTTCAGGCGACGTTGGAAAGCGCTGACCGGCGAATGCCTCGACTGAAGCATCCGTCCGATCGAAAGGGGGGAGGGCAATGATCAAGCACAAGAAAATCGTCGGATACACGGATCGTATCAGCGCGGCGCCGGGCGACACCGTCGGCTTCATGGTGAGCTGCTACGACGGTGTCACGCGCTACCGGGCAGATGTCGTGCGGCTGATTTCCGGCGATCTCCATCCGCAGGGCGCCGGCTTCAAGGAGACGGCGTTCGATACGCCGGCAGCGGGCGACTTCCCCGGACGCGAGCAGAAAATCCATGCAGGCTCTCACGCGGAGATCGCCGACCGGACGCCCTTTTTCGCACTGTCCAGTTTCACGCTCCAGGCGATGATCTGGCCTACCACTCCGCAACGCGGGCGCCAGGCACTGCTCGGCGCGTGGTCCGAACCGGAGCAGCGCGGGTATGCGTTGATGATCGGGGATGACGCGGCGCCGATGCTGGTGCTGGGCGATGGGCAGGGAAACATCGAAACCGTGAGCACGGCCAAACCCCTGCTGGAGCGCCAATGGTGTTTCGTCGGCGCGAGCTTCGATGCGGAAACCCGCACGGCATGCGTGGTTCAGGTTCCCTCGGTCGAGTATCCCCTGGCCGATTCGACCGCCGAAGTCCGGCGAGCAGTGGCGATCGACGCACCGGTTACCGTCGAGGCGCCGTTCATGATCGCCGCGGTGTACGACGGAGAGGCGGGCGATCGAGCGATCGGAGCGCACCACTACAACGGCAAGATCGACAGTCCGCGCGTCGCCAACCGTGCGCTGGACCGCGAAGCGATGACAGCATTGATGCAGCGTCCTATACCGGCCGGGCTTCTGTCGTCTGTTGTCGCGGCGTGGGACTTCTCGCGGGCGATTCCGACGGACCAAATCGAGGATCTGTCCCCCAACCGCCTCGACGGCACCCTCGTCAATCTGCCGGCACGGGCGATGACCGGCCACGCCTGGACCGGAGAAGAGATGAACTGGCGCCACGCGCCGGAGCAGTACGGTGCGGTTCATTTCCATGAAGACGACATCCACGACGCGGGCTGGGAGGTCGACTTCGAACTTGTCATACCCGAGACCATGAAAAGCGGTGTCTATGCCGCACGTCTCGCCTCGGGCAGCGACGAGGACCGGATCCCGTTTTTCGTGCGTCCGCCGCGCGGTGTCAGGACCGCGGATCTGGCACTGCTGATCCCGACCGCGAGCTACTGGGCCTACGCCAACGAGCACATGGCGATAGAGGCGAGCGATTACGAGGCGTTCTCCGGCCATCTCACGTCGCTCAATTCGGAAGACCTGTTCCTCAATTCCCATCCCGAGTTCGGGCATTCGCTTTACGACGTTTTCGCCGACGGCAGCGGCGTCTGCTATTCATCGCGTCTGCGTCCGGTTCTCAACATGCGGCCCGGCGTCACCATTTCCTGGGTCGGACCCGGCGGAAACATGCCCTGGCAGTTCAACGCGGACCTGCACATCGTCGACTGGCTCGAAGCCATGGGCCACGACTACGACGTGATCACCGACGATGATCTGGATGCCGAAGGCTTGCCGCTGATCGACGGGTACCACGCGGTCATGACCGGCACCCATCCCGAATACTACTCAACGCGCATGTGGGATGCGGTCGAGGCGTACCTCGGCCGCGGGGGGCGACTCATGTACATGGGCGGCAACGGCTTCTACTCGCGGGTCGCCTACAGCGACGCGGTGCCGGGCGCCATCGAGCTGAGGCGCACCGAAGTCGAGTTCCGCGAGAAGTCGGGGGCTCCGGGCGAGTACTACCACAGCTTCAATGGAGAATACGGCGGCATATGGCGCCGCATCGGCCGCCCGCCCGGGGGCCTGGTGGGCGTCGGCATGGCCGTCGAGGGTTTTGACATCTGCGGTTACTACAGGCGAAAGCCCGGGAGCCATGATCCCAGGGCGGCTTTCATTTTCGACGGTGTCGACGATGACATCATCGGCGATTTCGGCGTCGTCGGGGGCGGTGCCGCCGGTATCGAACTCGATCGCTGCGACACCAGCCTGGGATCGCCGCCACACACCCTGGTGCTCGCGAGCTCGGAGGGCCTTTCGAACCACTATTTCCCGACGGTCGAGGACTGCCTCATGGTGTCGTCCGGCCTCGGCGCCATGGACAACCCCCAGGCACGGGGCGACATGGTGTTCTTTGAAACGCCCAACGGCGGCGGCGTGTTCTCGACCAGTTCCATGTCATGGTCCGGAAGTCTCTGCCACAACAACTACGACAACAACGTCTCCAGGATCACCGACAACGTGCTCAGGCGCTTCCTCGATCCGACTCCCTTGTAGGCTGGGTTGTCTACGGTTCGAACCCCTGCTCCTGCCCTGGTCGAGACCACGGTGGACTGCATTCACCTCGTTGAACCGGCGACGATCGTCGACCCCCTCTTGGCCCCGGCTCTGCCATTCGCCGCCCACGGCCACGCCGATGCCGGACGAGCAATCCCCGGCACGGCGCCAAACATCGCACCGGGATCTGCATTCAAGGATTTTGTCTGCAAGAGACGCCGATGAACCCGTGACCTCTCTATGCCGTATTCACAACGGCTTTCTCCACCCAATGGATCGAGCGGTCAGGAAGCGGCCGAGTCTGGGTTCAACGCGCCACACACATCTAAAGCGCTTCGCTTCGCTTCGGGGTGATGTCCACAGGCTAGGTCTCTCGATCTGCCAGTCACCTCTGCCCATCGGGAAAAGAAGGCATCGAAACTCGGCGGATTCCGTGGGTACTGAATGCCATCGTTCAGACCAATCCAAGCATGCATGCTTTCTGTCCAGATGTGAGCAACCGGGCGAAGAAGGTTCGCCTCACGCAGGGTGCCAGGTTTCACGCTCAGACGATCGGGCTGTCCCACGATCTGATGGAACAGTCGGGTGCCGCAGGTTGCGCAAAAGCTACACTCCATGTCGTCGCCGGAAGGCAGATGACGTATCCACTTCCTTGTCTCACCAGTAAGGGTCTGTACTTCCGGGTCTGCGATCCACAACGCCATTCCAAATGCACTGGAGGTTTGCCGCTGGCACTCCGTGCAGTGGCAAGCGAACAGCGTAAGCGGGACACCGCTCAGTCTGTATCGTACGCCTCCACACTGGCACTGGCCTTCGAAACACCTACTCACACCCCTTTGCATCGATCCCCATCTCCCGCGCACGTGCGTGAAACGTATCATGTATCGTGCGGCACGCGCTTTGGCGCCGTGGGCGCGAAACTCGTGAGCATCAGGCGGCAGCGCGATAGGGACGCCCTTCGGTGCGTGGTTCTCACGCCCGACGCACGTCGGGACCCTGGTCCACCGTCGAGACACCCTCGTGAATTGTATCCGGACGTGGACCGTCGGCAGATCCTTCGCCGGCAAGCAGATATCCGGGGTCCCGATGCTCGCACCAACCCAGGAATGGACGGTGAATGGAGTAGCCGACCAATTCCTGGAGTTGTCGGGGCAACGTGCGTGCGACCTCGGGCGGCACCGCCAGATACTGATTCTCTTCCTGGCGCAACCAGCCCAGGCAATAGCCGATGTACATTCCCGTGCGCGTGGCGTCCGAACGGTTGGCGCCGCCGCCGTGATAGACCGATCCGAGGTAGACACTGACGGAACCCCGTGACATCTCGACGGGAATGGTCTCTTCCTGGGTGGGTTGCCGTTCGTCGTTCCACTGGTGGCTGTCGAGAATCATGCGCGTGGCACCGTTCTCGTCCGTAAAGTCGCTCATCGCCCACAACGTGGCGACGATGAACTCGCGCGGATTTGGATGCCGGAACGGGTACATGCCATCGTCGCGATGAAGCGGCTGCACGGTCTCGCCAGGGCCTATGGCGATCGTGGTCGTCGACATGATCTGGAACCGATCGCAGAACGGTCCAAGGATGCTGTCGACGATGCCGAGAACGAGGGGTTGGGTCGCAAGCGTGCCCGCCGCAGGCGATTTCCCCATGAGGCCCGACGTTCGTTTCGTCTCGAAACCCATGATCGTTCCGTCACCCTTGGGTGTTGCGGCCATGTGAGGCGCCATCTCCTGTTCGATGGCATCCATGATGTGGTTGTCGGCGAGACCTTCGATGACGGCACATCCATCGCGGGTCACTGCTCCAACGATATCCGTCAACGCTGTCGACGGATCGAACCTGGCAATATCCCGTTCCGCCAAGACGGTTCCTCCTTTTCACGCGGGACGATCGCATCGAATCCTCCCGCCTTCAGTGTGGTCCGTGGGCCATCCTACCATCAAACAAGGGTTTACCGTGACGGCCTTTCACTTCCCTTAGACACGAGGATGGTGGTCGATGGCCATCTCCCTCGCCGGACTGGGCCAGAGCCCTCTCACGGTGCCTGACGCAACTCTCATCCGGCGACCCGGTCAAGCCAATGTGACGTGCCAAGCGTCTCCCGGCGCGCTCGCCCGCGACGACGTGGCCGCAGGTTTCGTGTGCCATGCCCCGTGCTTCCTCGGGTGTCACGGCCCCATGGCGTCCCAGTACGAGACCCTGCGGCCGCCTTCCGGCCTTCCCGTCGCCCCGCCAGAAGCCAGCGGGTGCGTCGGGCGTGTGCGGCAGCCGGCCTTGAGCCGGAGACCCGCATTCGACGAACTGTGGTCAGTCGATCCAGTAGGGGTTGGACCAGCCCTGCTTGCCGGCGTCGTCGGTGACGGTGATGCGGAACCAGCTGTTGCGGAAGGGCCAGGTGTCGAAGCGGGCGCCGGTGAGCCCGTCGCCGTCGATGTAGTCGGCGCGCGACCCCTTGCCCTGGATGGAAATGCGCCGGGCCGGCGTGCAGCGGACGTTGATGTGGCCGTTCTCGACGGCGATGTCGTGGAAGTCCGGCCCCTGGCTCGCGTAGTAGCGCCCCGCCTTCAGGGAGGCGAGCAGGGCGTCGGGGTCGTTGTCTTCGGCCTGGACCATGACCCAGCCGCCGAGCCAGTCGTCGACCAGCTTGTGGGCATCGTCGACGGCATAGCCCGAAAGACGCCAGCCCTCATTGAGCAGGACATCGAGAAAGGCCCAGCTGTATCCCCGGTCGACCTCGATCTCGGAGCCGTGATTGTAGATCTCGACCGCGTGGGCAAAGGGAAGCCTGTGGGCGTCGCCCTGGGTGAGTCCGTACCATGTCGGATGCACCATGCCGATGAAGGCGCCCGCCTCGAAGGCCCGCCGGGCGACTTCTGGACCCGTCTCGTCCTTGCGCAGCGCCTCGAAATCGAGGGGCAGGCCGACGGCCTTGATGTGCCAGATCTCTCCGGCCTCGGTCTCGGGGGCATGCAGTTCGGCGCCGATGATGGTTGTGAAGTCACCGGTCCGGAAGGGCCGCGTGTCCGTGACGCCGAACCCGTAGACCTCCATGAAGTGGTCGGTCAGGACGAGGAAGTCGTACCCCTTCTCGCGATAGGCCCGGCAGACGTCACGGGCGGAGTGGTGGCCGTCCGATGATGTGCTGTGGGTGTGGATGTTGCCCTTGTAGAACCGTCCCGGCCTGCTGAAATCGAGATTCTCCATGGCGCCGCTCTCCCGGGGGTCCGCGAATCGACAGTGTCATCATGTTGGCGCATCATGACAACAATGTAGTCGGCCGGTTCAGGTCGAGGCGGCGACCATCGTGTGGATCGTGTGAGGGACGGGGACATGACGGCAGACGGGGCCGGTAGCGGCATGGCGCAATGGAAGTCGGAGTCCGGCGAGAACATCTATCCCTATGACACCAAGATGGACCGCAGGACCTACGAGAACCGCAAGGCGAGGCTGCAGGTCGAACTTCTCAAGGTCCAGAGATGGGTCAAGGAATCGGGGCAGAAGATCGTCGTCCTCTTCGAGGGGCGCGACGCCGCCGGCAAGGGTGGCACCATCAAGAGGTTCATGGAGCACCTCAATCCCCGTGGCGCCCGCGTCGTCGCCCTCGACAAGCCGACGGAACGCGAACGCGGCCAATGGTACTTCCAGCGCTACATCGCCCACCTGCCGACGGCCGGGGAAATCGTCATGTTCGACAGGTCCTGGTACAACCGTGCGGGAGTCGAGCGCGTCATGGGATTCTGCACCGACCGGGAGTATCTCGAGTTCACGCGCCAGTGCCCGGAGGTCGAGCGCATGCTGGTCAACAGCGGAATCAGGCTTTTCAAGTACTGGTTTTCGGTGACCAGGACCGAACAGTCCCGGCGCTTCAATGCCCGTCTGAATGACCCGCTGAAGCAGTGGAAGCTGTCGCCCGTCGACCGAGAGTCACGCGCCAAGTGGGATGACTACACCCAGGCCAAGGAGGCGATGTTCTTCTACACCGACACGGCCGCCGTACCCTGGGTCATCATCAAGTCCAACGACAAGAAGCGGGCCCGCATCGCCTGCATGCAGCACTTCCTTTCCAGCCTGCCCTATCCGGACAAGAATGATGACGTCGTCACAGGCCCCGACCCTCTGCTCGTCACGACTCCGGACCTTGCGACCCTGCCGGGCGCCATTCCGCACTAGTCGAGTTGTGCGACGTGGAGCGTGTTGGTCGCACCGGGAGTGCCGAAGGGGACCCCGGCGGTGATGACAATGCTCTCGCCGCTTCGCGCGAACCCCTCCCGTGCGGCGAGGACGCAGGCCCGTTCCACCATTCCTGAAAACGACCGTGCGTCGTCCGTGTGCACCGAGTGCACACCCCAGGCGAGGGACAGGCGCCGGGCAGTCGTGAGGCTCGGTGTCAGGCCCAGGATCGGCACTTCGGGTCTGACGCGCGATGCCCGCAGCGTCGTCTTTCCCGACACCGAATAGGTGGCGATGGCGCTGGCGCCCAGGGTACCGGCAACCTGGCGTGCCGCCGCCGAGATGGCATCGGCCCCGGTGGCTTCCGGCGCCCCGGCCTGGGGATCGTAGAACGGATCCTGTTCCACCGTTGTCATGATGCGGTCCATCATGGCAACGGCATCCACCGGGAAGGCGCCCACGGAGGTTTCTCCGGAGAGCATCAGGGCGTCGGCGCCGTCATAGACCGCAGTCGCCACATCGGTCACCTCCGCACGGGTGGGTGACGGTGCGAACACCATGGAATCCAGCATCTGCGTGGCAACGATCACGGGCTTGCCCACGTCACGGCACATGCGGATGACCCGCTTCTGGACACCGGGAACCTCTTCGGGCCTGAGTTCCACGCCGAGGTCGCCCCGCGCCACCATGATGCCGTCGGCGAGGTCGACAATCCCCTCGAGACTGTCGATGGCCGCGGGTTTCTCCAGCTTGGCGATGATGTTGACGCCGTCCCCGGCCAGCGCCCGCGCCTCGGTGATGTCGTCGGGCCGCTGCACGAAGGAAAGCGCAATCCACTCGACGCCGAGTTCGCGGGCAAAGGCAAGATCGTCCCTGTCCTTGGGCGTCAGGGCGGCGATGGGGAGCCGGACCCCGGGAAGATTGAGGCCCTTGTGATCGGAGAGGCCTTCGCCGGCCTCGACAACGGTCGTGACGTGGTCCCCGCTGCTTGCGACGACCCTGAGCATCACCTTGCCGTCATCGAGGAGGATGGTGTCTCCCTCGCCCGTGGCGGCGAAGATCTCTGCATGGGGTGTTCCGACGCGTGCCTCGTTGCCGGGCTCCGGATCGAGATCGATGCGGAACTCCTGGCCCCGTTCCAGGACGATGCTTGCGTTTCGGAACTGCCCGATACGCAGTTTCGGTCCCTGGAGATCGGCAATCATGCCCACGGGCCGGGCAGACGACTTCTCGAGTTCCCGCAAGGTCGACCGCCACTCCCGCCACTGGTGGCGGTCGCCGTGGCTCATGTTGAAACGGAAGACGTCCGTTCCGGCCTCGAAGAGCGCTGCGATCGTGTCACGGGACGAGGTTGCCGGTCCCAGTGTTGCCACGATCTTGGTCTGCCGGTTTCGGTGCATGGCGCCTCCTCGGGGTCACGTGATGAGAATGGCCCGGAAATCATTGACATTCGTGCATGTCGGTCCGGTGACAATATGGTCTTCAAGCCGGTGGAAGAGACGACCGCTGTCCTGCGCGGCCAGCACTTTAGCCGGTTGCAGGCCGGAGCGGCGGGCGCGGTCCATGGTTCCAGGGTCGATCATCGCGCCGGCGGCCGGGGTGCTGCCGTCGATGCCGTCGGTGTCGCAGGCCAGCGCATGGATGCCGTCCTCGCCGTCGAGAGCGACGGCGAGCGCCAGCAGGTACTCCTGGTTGCGGCCGCCCGTTCCGGTGCCGGTACGGGTCACGGTGGTTTCGCCGCCGGAGAGGATCACGTGCGGCCGGGGGAGCAGGCTGGCGGCCAGATCCCTCGCCAGGCCAGCATGGCGGCGGCCAAGGTCACGCGCTTCGCCTTCGAGATTGTCTCCAAGGAGGGTGACGCCGGCGCCGGACCTGATCGCCTGCCCGGCCGCCGCCTCAAGGGAGTCCCGGGCTCTGGCGAGTATGGTGAAGGTCGACCGGGAGAGAGCCGCATCGCCGGGCTTGGGCGTCTCGCTCTTCGCGCACTCGAGCCAGGTCCGTACCGAACCCGGCACATCGAGGCGGTAGCACTCGAGAATGGCGAGGGCATCGTGTCTGGTTCCGGGGTCGCCCACGGTGGGTCCCGAAGCGATCACGGCAGGATCGTCGCCCGGAACATCCGAGATGGCGAGGGTGACGACTTCGGCAGGCCAGGCGGCTGCGGCAAGCCTGCCTCCCTTGATGGCAGAGAGATGCTTGCGGACACAGTTCATCTCGCCGATGGCGGCGCCGGACCGCAGCAGCGCTTCGTTGACGGCCCGCTTGTCGTCGAGCGTGAGGCCCGGCGCCGGCGCCACGAGCAGTGACGAACCCCCACCGGAGATGAGGGCGAGCACGCGGTCTCCTTCCCCAAGCCCCTGGACGAGGTCCAGAATGCGCCGGGCCGCGTCGATGCCGGCCTCGTCCGGTACCGGATGGGACGCTTCCACCGTTTCAATGCGCCGGGTGTCCATGCCGTGGCCGTAGGGCGTGACGACGATCCCCTCGATGGGCCCCGACCACCGGGACTCCACAAAGGCCGCCATCGCCGAAGCGGCCTTGCCGGCGCCGACGACAACCGTCCGTCCGGCAACCGGCGGCGGCAGGACGTCCTCCATGCATCGATCGGCCCGGGCCGCCCCGACCGCGGAATGGAAGAGCGACTCCAGAAACGATCGCGGATCGTCGATCATGGCAGGCCTTGTTGCACGGGCCCCAACGACGAGGCAACTGACTGCGGATCGCTCCATTGTTCCGTCACGGCGATGTGCGTCTGACAATTCGGACATCGCTTTTGCCGCCACCTTCCGGTTGCCGGCTCAGGCAGGCGGCTTCGCCGCCGGATTCCAGATCACAGGTCATGATACGCCGGTAGATGTAGGTAAGATCAGAGCATTGGACATCGGCGTGATCTTCAATCCTGAGGCGGCCGTCATCGAGAAAGGCTGCGGTAACTGATTGGAACACGTGGCGCCATCGGTTAACACGAGCTCCTGGTTGCCCTGGCCATGGCTATCGAAACACATCTCCCCGGAAGCCACATCCGTGATCGCGCCAGTATCGACCTGCTGGAGACTGTAGTCGGATGCCAGGGACCAGCATCCCTCGAGGAGGGTGATATCGCCTTCCTGCCATTTCTCGGCATCGAGTCTGTCCGGGTCGGGAGGAGTCTCCGGTGGAGGACAGTCGGGAAGCATGGCGAGTTGAAGCTGAAGGTTGTTGAGCTGGTCCGTGAGGAGGGCCTGGTGCTCGATCTCCGATTCCAGCTCGGTCGATCTTTCGGTCGGCGGGGGACAGCGGTCGAGGCGGCCGAGGTCCAGACCGCAGGCGGGGATGATGAGCAGGGCGGCCCAGGCCGCGAGTCCGCAAGGGAGGGCAGTGCCGAGAAGAGCCAGAATGGTCGGGACCCTCATGGACTCTGGTTCCGCAATCGGCCTGCCATGCCGGTCACCATAGCATGTTCTGCTCTGGCCGGACCCTTGATCGCGGCCGCTGCCTGATATAGGTCACATGCATGTCCCGGGAACGTCCAGAACATCAGGCGTCCGCACTCAACGGTCACGGGTTTCTGGGCCCCGACGATCCGCCGGCCGTCGAGATCGTGAATGCCCGGGGGGCGTCGTCGGCGGTTCTGCTGTGCGATCATGCAAGCAACCGGGTACCGGCTTCCCTTGCTTCGCTGGGTCTGCCGGGCGGTGAACTTGAACGCCATATCGCCTGGGATATCGGGGCCGCGGAGGTGACGCGGCGCCTCGCCCGTCTGCTTGACGTACCGGCTGTGCTGTCGGGGTTCTCGCGCCTGGTGATCGACTGCAACCGGTACCTGTGGGACGTGCAGTCCATTCCCGAGAGAAGTGACGGCACCGGCATTCCGGGCAACCGGAACACGACGCCTCAGGACGTCGAGGATCGCATCCGGCACTGCTTTGCGCCGTACCACGAAGCCGCATCGCGCATGATCGGCGACATCGAGGGGCGCTGGAGGCCGCCCGCCGTGATCTTCATGCACAGCTTCACGCCCTCCATGAACGGCGAGATGCGGCCGTGGCACGTCGGCGTCCTGTGGGAGCGGGACGGGCGCATGGCCATGCCGGCGCTCGACGCCCTGAGACAGCGCGGCGATCTTGTCGTCGGGGACAACGAGCCCTATTCGGCCCTCGAGCCGCGCGGCTACAGCATGCCCCACCATGCGACCCGCGACGGCCGCCCGGCCATCCAGTTCGAGATTCGCCAGGACCTCATTGCCGATGATGCCGGGGTACGAACCTGGGCCGGGATCGTCGCCGACGTCCTGCGGCCGCTGCTGGCCGAAGACGCGCTCTATCAAAGGCTCACCCGAGGCGGAGATCTGATCCATGGACGAGACCACACGCACTGAAATCGAGGCCGCCGTCTTCCGCCGGTTGCGCGATCACTTCCAGCGCAAGCCCGGGATCCAGAACATCGATCTCATGAATCTGGCGGACTTCTGCCGCAACTGCCTCTCGAAGTGGTACCGGGCCGAGGCCGGGGACCGTGGCATCACGATGTCCTACGACGAGGCGCGCGAGATCGTCTACGGCATGCCCTACGGCGACTACAAGGAGCGCTACCAGGAAAAGGCATCGCCGGAGAAAGTGGCCGAGTTCGAAGCCGGAGAGAAACGCCGCGCCGCCGAGGCGGCGGCGCGTGGCGAGACCTGGTGACCTGACTACCAGCGTTCGACGGCCGGGCGCAGATCGATTTCGTGACTCCAGGCGGTCGGATGCTGGCCGTGGAGATCGAGATAGGTGCTGGCGATGGCATCGGGATCGAGCAGTGTGTCGATACCCCGTTCGGGGATCTCGTGAGCGTGCTGGGGGCCGTTGATCTGTCCGTCGATGTTGACCAGGGCGACGTGAACACCGGCCGGTCCGAGTTCGCGGGCCATGGACTGCGCCAGGGCCCGCAGACCGAACTTGCCCACCGCGAAACCGGCAAAGTGCGCCGATCCCTTGTAGCAGGCGGTCGCCCCGGTGAAGATCAGGGTACCGCTGCCGCGTTCCACCATGGCCACGGCCGCTGCACGGCCGACGATGAAGGCGCCGAGGCAGGTGACCTGCCACTGCCGTGTGAGCTCCTCTGCGTCGATGTCGAGAATCGACCGTCTCAGGAACCCGCTGGCGTTGTAGACCACGAGTGACGGTGCGCCGAGCTCGCCCGTGACCGCGGCGAACAGGCCGGCGACATCCGCCTCCCTGGTGGCATCGCAGGCAAAGGACCTGACGTGGCCGCCGGTGACTCCGGCAACCCCGGTGGCCACGCTTTCCGCATGGCCGGAATCGCGCGAGGCGACGGCGACCTGCATGCCTGCTGACGAAAACTGGCGGGCCAGACCGGCGCCAAGACCTTCACCGGCACCGACGATCAGTGCCACGCCTTCGAATGAACGGCTCATGAACGTGTTCCTTCTTCAAGGGATGGAGGGGATCGGCCAAGCCCGGCGTCACCCGTAGAGGGCGTCGAGACGGGCGCCGAAGCGCTCGCGGACGGCGTGACGGCGGATCTTGAGGGTGGGAGTCATCAGCCGGTTCTCCACCGTGAAGGACTCCGGCGCCACCATGATGCGTCTGATCTTCTCGATGGGCGAGAGGTTCGCGTTGGCACGGTCCACGGCCTCCTTGATGGCGGTGTCGAGAGCGCTATCGCCGGCAAGGCTGGCGAGATCGGCCTCGAGGCCCCGTTCGCGGGCGAAACCGGCAAGCCAGGTGTCATCGGGCACCACGAGAGCCACGAGATGGGGCCGCCGGTCCCCGTCCACCATGCACTGGGCAATCTCCGGTTCCAGGTTGAGAATGCCTTCCACGCGCTGTGGCGCGATGTTGTCACCCCCGGAATTGACGATGATGTCCTTCTTGCGGTCGGTGATGGTGAGGAAACCGTCATCGTCGAATTCACCGATGTCGCCGGTATGGAGCCAGCCGTCCCGCAACACCTCGCTGGTGGCTTCCTGGTTGTTCCAGTACCCGTCCATGAGGAGGCCGCCGGCCACGAGAATCTCGCCGTCATCGGCAATCCGAACCTCGACCTCCGGGAGAGGTCTCCCCACGCTCGCCATCTTGGTGTGTCCGGGAAGATTGCAGGAGACCACCGGCGCGGCCTCGGTCTGTCCATAGCCCTGGAGCAGCGTGAGGCCGAGAGCCGAGAAGAACGTTCCGACCTCGGGATTGAGAGCGGCGCCTCCCGAAACCATGGCTGTGAGGCGGCCGCCGAAACGGGCGCGCACCTTGTCGCGCACGAGCTTGTCGAGCACGCGGTCCTGGAGACGTTCGAAGAGACCCAGTGAATCCCCCCGGTCACGCCTGCTCCCAAGTTCGACGGCCTTCTCGAAGAGACGCTTCTTCATGCCACCCTGGCGCGCGACGCCTGCGAGAATGCGCTGGCGCATCACCTCGTAGAGCCTGGGGACGCAGGTCATGATGGTCGGACGCGTCTCGGGCATGTTGGTGATGAGCGTGTCGACGCCTTCGGCGTAGCGGATTTCGGCGCCGATCGAGATCGGGAAGAAGAAGCCTGCGGTGTGCTCGTAGGCGTGCGAGAGCGGCAGGAAGGAGAGAAACGTGTCGATGTTCGACAGCATTGGCCTGACGCCCAGCCAGATGCTCTTGAGGTTCGACAGCAGGGCGTGGTGGGAGAGAATGACTCCCTTGGGGAGGCCCCCGGTTCCCGACGTGTAGATCAGGCACGCCGTGTCCTTGCGCTCGATGGTGGCGATTCGCGACTCCACCCCGGTCGTATCATCGGCCGACGCATCGGACCACGGGACCACTCTGACGTCTCCGGTGGTGGTGACCGTGTCCATGGCGATGACGCAAGCGACGTCCGCAGCGGCAGCGGCCGGAAGGAACGTGCGGGCCAGCCCTTCGCCGGAGACGAACGCCATCGCCGCGCCACTGTCTTTCAGGACATGTTCGTGCAGTTCACGGGTATAGGTCGTGTAGGCGGGAACGGTGATGCCGCCGGCGGCCATGATGGCAAGATCGGCAATCGCCCATTCCGGCCGGTTTTCCGATGCCAGGACAACCCGGTCGCCGGGTTGCAGCCCGAGGGCTACCAGACCGGCAGCCAGACTGCGCACGTCCTCTGCGACCTTCTCCCAGTTTCTCGGGCGCCATGCGCCGTCTTCCTTGGCCCACAGGAAGGGCCGGCCTGCGCACTGCCCGGCCATGTCGAAGAACATGGAAGGGATGCTGGTCCAGGTGTCGTACTGCATTGTCGCCTCCGTCCGCCAGGACAGACAGGGATCATACTGATGCGAGTGAAGAACCGGCAAGGACCGCCAGCCCGCGGCGCCAGCGGCATTGTCAGGCGAGGCTCCGGAGGATAAGGATGGCGCGCCGCAACCAGGGGATGCGAGGCGTGATCGAGGCATCCACTCTCCCCCGCTGGGATCTCTCGGACCTCTATTCCGGACCGGACGATCCGGCGGTCGCAGCGACCCTCGAGAGACTTTCCGGTGAGGCGGATGTGTTCGCCACGGACTACCGGGAGCGTCTCTCCGGGCTCTCGGCGCAGGCCTTTGGCATACTCATCGAGCGATACGCGGCTCTCGTGGAGGGCATGGGCCGTGTCGAGAGCTATGCCGACCTGCTGTTTGCCGCCAACAGGAACGATGCCGATGTCGCACAATTCCACCAGATGGTCCGGGAACGGCTGATCGCGGCCAACAGGGCGCTGATCTTTCTGGGGCTGGAAATCAACAGGCTGGACGAGGAAGCCGTGACACGGCTGCTCGACGACCCGGCTATCGCGCGCTACCGGACCTGGTTCGAGGCCCTGCGCAGCTTCAGACCGCATCAGCTCTCCGACGAGGCCGAGGCGATGCTCAACGAACTCGCCGTCGTGCAGGCTGGTGCCTGGGTGCGTCTCTTCGATCAGACCATCGCCGACCTCACGTTCTCGATCGATGGCGAGGAGCTGTCAGAGGCAGAGGCGCTCGACCGCCTGTCCTGGGCCGACGCCGGCATCAGGAAACGGACGGCGCGGGAACTTGCCGGCGTCTTTCGTCAGAACGTCAGGCTGTTTGCCCATATCACGAACACGCTCGCCAAAATGAAGGCGATCGAGGACGGCTGGAGGTCCTTCGCCCGGCCGGTCTCCTCGCGCAACCTCGCCAATCTGATCGAGGACGAGACGGTCGATGCGCTCATCGGCGCCGTACGCGAGGCCTATCCGCGTCTTTCCCACCGCTACTATGCCGTCAAGGCGAACTGGTTCGGCTGCGACAGACTGGCCTGGTGGGACCGGAATGCGCCCCTGCCCGAAGCGGATGAGCCTGCTTACGGGTGGGACGAGGCCCGCGACATCGTGCTCGGCGCCTTCGGCGGATTCTCGCCACGCATGGCCGGCGTCGCCGCGGATTTCTTCCGGAAACGGTGGATCGACGCCCCCGTCATGCCTGGCAAGGACGGCGGGGCGTTCTCCCATCCGACCGTCCCCGGGGCCCATCCCTACATCCTTCTCAACTACCAGGGGCGGACGCGCGACGTCATGACACTGGCCCACGAACTCGGTCACGGTGTCCACCAGGTTCTTGCCGCGCCGCAGGGTCCGCTGCTGGCCCCGACACCCCTGACGCTTGCGGAGACGGCGTCGGTGTTCGGCGAACAGCTCGCCTTCCGGCATCTCCTCGAGCACGAGGACGATCCCCGGGCCCGCAGGACGATTCTGGCAGGCAAGGTGGAGGACATGCTGAATACGGTGGTGCGGCAGATTGCGTTCTGCGATTTCGAGATGCGACTCCATGACGCCCGGGCGGAAGGCGAACTCACCCCTGATGACATCGGTGATCTGTGGATGGCCACGCAACGCGAGAGCCTGGGACCTGCCGTCTGCCTGGACGACGACTACCGCAGTTTCTGGTGCTACATTCCGCACTTCATCCATGCTCCCTTCTATGTCTATGCCTATGCATTCGGCGATTGTCTCGTGAATGCCCTTCACGCGCTCCATCGCCAGGGCATGGCCGGCTTCGAGGACAAGTTCCTCGCCATGCTTGAGGCAGGGGGAAGCAAACATCATCGCGAGCTTCTTCAACCCTTCGGTCTCGATGCGACGAGGAAGGAGTTCTGGGCAGGGGGGCTCGAGTCGATCAGCAACATGATCGACGAACTCGAGGCATTGCCGGCGTGACCGACAGGGACCTCAGGGATGCCAACCGGCTGACCGGGCGGGCGGCCCGCTACGCGAGAGTCGGCGCGGCGGTCGGACGCGTTGGCGCCCGGGCGGTGACCGGACGCGTCCTGGGGAGCCGCTCGGACCGCGCCGAGATGGCGGTCAATCTCAAGAACGCGCTGGGCGGACTGAAAGGACCGCTGATGAAGGTGGCGCAGCTCCTGGCCACCATCCCTGACGTCCTGCCGCCGGAGTACGCCACGGAGCTCGCCAAGCTGCAGGTCAACGCCCCCTCCATGGGGTGGCCTTTCGTACGCCGCCGCATGGCCGGTGAACTCGGCGCCGAGTGGCAGAAGAAGTTCACGTCCTTCGACCGCCAGGCCTCGGCCGCTGCGTCGCTCGGCCAGGTGCACCGGGCGACCACGCCGGACGGCGTCGAGCGGGCCTGCAAGCTCCAGTATCCCGACATGCAGTCGGCGGTGGAGGCCGACCTGAAACAGTTGAAGGTGCTGTTCTCGCTCTATCGCCGGTACGACAGGGCGATCGATCCGAGCCGGGTCTACGAGGAGATATCAGAACGCTTGCGGGAAGAACTCGACTACCGGCTGGAGGTGCGTCACCAGCGGCTCTACCGCAGCATCCTGGCGCAGCAGTCCAGGGTCAACGTTCCGGCAGTCATCGACGAACTCTCCAGCGACCGCCTGATCACCATGGACTGGGTCGATGGAGTGCCTCTGATGTCGATGACGGAAGCCGACGCCGGGTCACGAAACGAGATCGCGATGTCGATGTTCCTGGCCTGGTACGAGCCGTTCTATGGTTATGGCGTCATCCACGGGGACCCCCATCCGGGCAACTACAAGGTGCGGCCCGACATGGGCATACACCTGCTCGACTTTGGCTGCATCCGCATCTTTCCGCCGCACTTCGTGACCGGGGTGATCGATCTCTATCATGCGCTCGGCAAGGACGACCGCGACCTTGCCGTTCACGCCTACGAGACCTGGGGGTTCACGGGTCTCAACGACGAGGTGATCGACACCCTCAACATGTGGGCCGCCTTCGTCTATGCGCCCCTGCTGGAGAACCGCCCGCGGGTCATCCAGGACGAGGGATCGCGCTACGGAGCCCGGGTGGCGTCGAAGGTCCATGCCCGCCTCAGGGAGCTGGGTGGAGTCACCGTGCCGCGGGAGTTCGTGTTCATGGACCGTGCGGCCCTTGGGTTGGGAAGCATCTTTCTTCATCTCAAGGCCGAGGTGAACTGGCACCGCGTCTTCCACAGCCTCATCGACGACTACCGGGAAGAGGATCTCGCCCGACGCCAGGACCAGGCACTGGCTTCGGTCGGCCTGGACGGAGGAGGACCCTCGGCTCCCCCCGAGGCGGCCGGAAGCGCTAGCGGCCGGCAAACGCCTCCATGATCCGCTCGCCGTCTTCACCGGCGGCGGCAGACCATTCATCGAACATGACGGCGCCGATGCGGCCAAGGTCCGCGGCCAGCGCCTCGCCGGGTGGTGCGACGATCATGCCGCGGGCGGCAAGCCGGGAGAGATACCAGCCGGAGAGCTCTCGCGCACGGGTTGTGCCGGCGGCTTCCGCGAAGTGGGCCGCCGACCTCAGACAGTTTCGCCCCTGGTCGTCGAGACTGTTGAAAGCATCGCCGTTGACGAAGACGTAGTTACGGGGCACCCACGCGGCGGCATCGTAGAAGTGAGTCATGTGGTCCCACACCCTGTGGTTGTACCCCGTCTCGGAGGAGGAAACGAAACCCAGGACCGCGCCGCTCGCCAGAACTTCGTCGAGGTCGGCGAGCTCCGTGTGCACCGGCTCCATGCCGGCCAGTTCGACCAGTCGTGCGGTCGCTTCGTTGTAGGTCCTGAAGGAGATTCCTGCCACGTCCGCCAGGCGTTCGACCGGCTGGCTGAAGTAGAGACCCTGGGGTGGCCATGGCACGGAGTAGAGGAGCACGAGATTGTCTCTCAGCAGGATCTCCTCAAGTATCGGACGCGCCGCCTGCCACAGCCGCTCCGAGGCATCGAAGGACGTTGCCAGGAAGGGCACGGAATCGTATGCGAACACCGCGTTGTCGTCGGCCTGGGCGCTGAGCAGCCGTTCGCCTATGGCCACGTCACCGGTCTCGACGGCACGCTTGATGCCGCCGCCGCCGATCAGCGATCCGCCGGTATGGACCTCGATGGTGAGCCTCCCTGCGGTGCAGACTCTCACCGCCTCGGCAAAGGTCCGGACGATCTCCGTCTGGTAGCTGGATTCGTCGTAGGCCGTCGGCATGATCCACGTGTCGTCGGCAAGGGAGCCGGCCATGGTCAGGGCGACGGCAGCAACAGCCACCGGAAGGCGCGTCATGTCATGAGGTCCCGTCGCAGGTCGTGCCAGGGATGGTGGGTAGAAGCAGACCGCCTCATCAGGCGATCCACTCGCTCACCGGTGCTGCACTCTCCTCGAGCGGCTGCGTGACGATATCGAGGAGTGCCGGTCCATCCTGATGCAGCAGATCTTCCAGGGCGCCTTCGAGTTCATGAGACGCCGTCACCCGTCGTGCCTTGACGCCGAAGGCCGAGGCGACGGCCGCATGATCCGTCGTCAGGAAGTCGACGCCGAAGTAGCGGCCGTCGAAGGAGGCTTTCTGGCCAGCCTTGATCCAGCCGAACCCGGCATTGGAGAGAACGATGAAGAGGATCGGCAGGTCGAGGCGCCGGACGGTCTCGAGTTCGCCTGCACTCATGGCGAAGCTTCCGTCTCCCATCACGGCGACGATCTGTCTTTCGGGCTGGGCGATGGCAGCGCCGATGGCCGCGGCAAGGGCATATCCCAGCGCCCCGTGGGCGCGGTTGGTGATGATGGAGCGGCCGGGCTGGCGCACCTCGAAGTACGCCGCAACGTAAGGACAGGGCGTTCCGGCATCGGCACATACGATGACATCGTCCGGCAGGGCCCGCCGCATTTCGGTCATGATCCGCTCGGGCGGGACCGGTGCTCCATCACCCGGGCGCTCGAGGCGGCCTGCCCGGGCTTCCCGCACCGTGCCGGCGAGGCGGGCGCCGTGGCTGCGGACCGGTCCGTCGACCGCTTGCAGCAACGCCTCCAGGGCAAGGCGGGCATCGCCGTGGAGCGCTGCATCACTGGCATAGTTGGCGCCGAACACACTGGCGTCGACGTCGAGGTGGATGATCCGGGTTCCGGGACGCGGAAACCGCCAGCGCTCCGTGGTGACCGACCCGGCGCGACAGCCGATGAAGAGGATGCAGTCCGCCTCGGCCACCGCGGCCCGCGTGGCCGGTATGCCGCCATTGGATCCGACGACGCCCAGTGACAGGGGATGGGTCTCGGCGAGGCTGCCCTTGCCGCTCACCGTGGTCGCCACCGCCATCCCGGTTCGCTCCGCCAGCGCGCCGAGGGCGTCCATGGCGCCGGAGAGCAGCACCCCGCCGCCGCAGATCGCCAGGGGCCGCTCGGCGCCGGCGAGGATCCCGGCGGCGCGTTCCGTCTCCTCGGCTGCCGGCGCGCCGGGGCGGTGAGCAAATGGGGCGTCTGCCCGGATCTCGTCGGGCGGCACCGGCGCCTGCTGGACATCGAAGGGAAGCGACAGGTGGACCGCGCCCGGGCGTCCGCTTGCCGCTTCGCGAAACGCTCGCCGCACGCTGCGCGGCAGGGCGGCGCCGTCGTCGAGGGTCGCGTTCCACTTGGTGACGGGCCGGAAGAGGGCCTCCTGATCGAGTTCCGTGAGGGTGAACCGGCCACGAGACGAGCGCGCGACATCGCTTGTGATGGCGACGAGCGGGACCGCGCTCTCCTGGGCTTCGACGATTCCCGGAAGGATATAGGTGGCGCCGCCGCCTGAAGGCCCTTCGCAGACGCCGACCTGGCCGGTGAGCTTGGCATAAGCGTCGGCCATGTAGGCGGCATGGCGTTCGTCGCGGACGAGAATGTGCTCAATTCCGCGACCGAGGCGCGCGAGAGCGTCGTAGAAGGGAAGCGAGGTGTCGCCGGCGAGGCCGAAGACGTGCCGAACACCATGGAGCTCGAGCAGGTGCACCAGCGCCTCGGCGCCGTTGGGCTCGTTGCCTGATCCCGCGATCCCCTGCATCCTTGCCACGGTCCCGAAAAATCCGGGAACGTCAAGCGGTGAGAGAAAGGCCATGATTGTGACAGGGGGCAAGGCCGTCTACGGGGCGGCTCTCGGCATACTCATGCTCGACGCCAGGTTTCCCCGCATTCCGGGCGACATGGGCCATGCCGGCACCTGGCCCTTTCCGGTGCTCTACCGGGTCGTGCGAGGCGCCTCGCCGGACCGGGTGGTGCGGCACGGCGCCGACGGTCTCTTCGAGGCCTTTCTCGCGGCAGGACGGGAACTGGTGCGAGACGGGGCGGACGCCATCACCACCAATTGCGGCTTCCTCTGCGTCTTCCAGGAGGGTCTGGCGCGCTATCTCGACGTTCCCGTCGCCACCTCGTCCCTGATGCAGGTGCCGCTGGTGGCTGCCACCCTGCCGCCGCAAAAGACCGTCGGCATCGTCACCGTCTCGAAGGACTCGCTGACCGACGCGCATCTCGCGGCGGCCGGCGTGCCGGAGGGAACGCCGATAGCCGGAGTACCCGCAGACGGCGCCTTCGCCGGAACCCTGCTCGACAACCGCCCGCTGCTCGATGTCGAGGCAGCCCGGTCGGAGGTGGTGGAGGCAGCGATGGAACTCAAGCGCACCGTGCCCGGTCTTGGCGCCGTGGTGCTGGAATGCACGAACATGGATCCCTATGCCGCCGATGTCCGCAAGGCCACCGGCGTGCCGGTCCACTCGATCAGGACCTTCATGCTGTGGTTCCACGGGTCCCTGGAACCGGTCCGTTTTCCGCCGACATGAACTCCCGCGGAGTATTGCTGGTATCGTCACCGTCGCGAAGGAATCGTTGACGCCCGTATGACTGGCGTGACGGCAGGAACAGCCGTCGACCGAGCACACCGGATGGCGACATCAGTGATCCAGGTCAAGGCGGCTACGGAAGCTCAACCTGATCCCCAAAGGAACCGCCCTGGACGCGAATTGACGAATGCCCGCCCCCACAGAGCCGGAGTACGCGGTCACCGTGACCGCATGCGCGGCAGTCCGGTGGAAACCCAAGGGCCGTGAGGTCTGGCGACAGCGCGCTTTTCTTTTCCTTCCGGCCGGAGGAACATGGGTGGGGAGCGACAGGCGGCAAGGGACGCAGGCCATGAAAGTGCGGATCGACCGGGATCGCTGCGAGGGCCACGGTCGCTGTCATGCGCTGGCGCCCGGACTGTTCGAGTTGGACGACTTCGGCCATGCGACGGCTCTGGCCGACGGCAATGTGACGCCGGGAATGGAAGACAAGGCGCGGCTCGCCGCGGCCAACTGCCCGGAGTACGCCGTCCGGGTTGTGGAGGATGACGGATGAGTGACCGCAAACCCGGCCCGCACACCGAAGCGGGCGCTGTCGCACCTGTCCGCCCGGTCTCCGATCCGAGGTCCGAACGACCGCCGGTCACGGACTGGCATACCGACTGGGACCATCTGGATGCGCGCTGGCGCGATGACCCCTTCCCGATCTGGGATGCATTGCGCGATGGACCAATCGCGCGGACCGAACGCTTCGAGGGCGCCTGGCTGCCGACCCGCTACGAAGACGTCAGGGCCATCGCCCACGATACCGAGCACTTCTCCTCGTGCCGAGCCGTCCTGCGCGACCGCAAGTTCGACGGCCCGCCACTGCCGGCGCCGCCGATCACCTCCGACCCGCCGGAGCACAAGGCGCACAAGCAGGTGCTGCTCCCCTTCTTCACGCCGCAGGAGGTCGGCAAGCTGGAACCGTTGACGCGCCGCATGTGCAACGCGCTCATCGACGAATTCATCGCCGCCGGCCGTTGCGATGCCGCCCAGCAGTACGCCCGCCACATCCCGGTGCGGATCATCGCCTACATGCTCGGGGTGCCGGTCCGGGACAGCCACCTGTTCATCCGGTGGATTCACGAGATCCTGGAAGTCGGCGCTTCCGATGACGAGCTCAACAGCAGCGCGACCAAGGCGATGCGCGATTACTTTCGCCACCATATCGCTCTCAGGAAGGAGGGCCGGACGGAGGCCGATCCGGACGGGCCCGTGCCGGACCTCATCCGGTTGATGATGGACGGCTCCCTGAACGGCGTGCCATTCGAGGAAAGGCACGTGCTGGGGACTCTCACGCTGTTGATGGTCGCCGGAATTGATACGACCTGGAGCGCAATCGGCGCCTCGATCCTGCATCTCGCAAGGCACCCGGGCGACCGGCGGCGCCTGATCGAGGAGCCGGGGCTGATGCCGACGGCAATCGAGGAACTGCTGCGCGCCTATTCGCCGGTTACCATGGCGCGCGAGGTCAAGAAGGATGTCGAGCTGGGCGGCTGTCCGATGAAAAAGGGAGAAATGGTGCTGCTGTGCTTTCCGGCGGCCAATCGCGACCCTGCGATGTTTCCGGACGCTGACAAGGTCGTGCTCGACCGGCAGGAGAACCGTCACGGAGCCTTTGGCCTCGGTATCCACCGTTGCGTCGGCTCCCACCTGGCGCGCATGGAATTGCGGGTCGCCATCGAGGAGTGGCTCGAGCGCATCCCGGACTATCGTGTCGCGGGTGACGTGCGCTGGTCCGTCGGCTCCGTGCGCGGCCCGCGAACCCTGCCCGTGGCGTTCGCACAGGCTCGACCCCGTGATCCAGGCGAGGGAATTGCGGGCGGATGACGCCCGCCGATGCAAGGAGAGATTGCACGGGGGAGTACCGGCAACGCAGTCGGCTGCGACCGCCGGCTCATCCTGACCGATGTTGCTTCTTCAGTCCGCCAACGCCGTGCCGTCGCCACCGGCAAGGTCGCACTGCCTGTAACGGCTTCGTCCATCCCTGAACCACCAGTCACCTGGCGACAGGGAGCAATCCGATATCGAGCGGGCGTCGCAGGACGTCACGCGATGCCCGCCGAAGAACGCCGCGATGTCAGCGAGGCATGTGCCCGGGACCGGATGATGACTGGTCAGTCGTCCTGGACCCTTGCCATGAGCAGGCGTCGGGGTTTCTCGAAGACCCGATGGAGCGCAGGCATGAAGGCCTCGAGCGGCATGGTATCGTACTTCGGGTCAAAGGCGATCTGGTCATAGTCGTCACAGAACTGCCGGCATGCCTCGAAGTGGGGGTGGCCCCGGAGCGAGTCCCGTGCATTCCTGTTTCCACCGAGATGGTGGAAGAAGTGATAGCCCTGGAACATCTCGTGGTACTTGACGATCCAGTAGACTTCAGGCCGCACGTAGGGCTTGAGAATGGCGGCGCAGAACTCGCCGTGGTTGTCGGGGGCGAAGAAATCGCCGATATCGTGAAGCAGGGCGGCGGCGATCAACTCGTCGTCGTCATCGCGTCCGTCGCGCCAGGCGCGGCTGGCGGTCTGCAGGCTGTGCTCGTAGCGGTCGACGGGATAGACGTGATCGGGCGCACGCAGCATGTCGAGATGTTCAAGGCACAGAGCCAGGACCCGGGAGGGTTCATGGACACCATACTTCTCGATCGCCGCCCAGTCCTCGACCGTCGACTCGTCGAAACGGGTGAATGTCGCCTTCTTCCTGATCGGCCCGCCCTCCGCAATGAGGTCGTGGGCCGTCCGGGGTCGTTCCGCAACGAGGGTCATGGGGTGGCCTCCCGGTGTTCGTGTAGCGTGCCCATCATGGAACGTCGCGGGACCGTCTGTCCACCCGGTTCGCCCCTGGGTGATGTCAATCGAGCCAGTGTGCCAATCGCGTCGTGAGTTGGCGCCGATGGCCAGCACGGCAGCCTTGATCCGGTCCCAGTCGAAACCGTCGTTGGAAAGGATGCGCCGGTAGCCCGGGCGGAAGATCAGAGCGCGGCGTGCGGACCGACGGCGATTCGGAAAGGATTGCCGTCCCGACGCTGTGCAGTGTTCTGCGATCGATCTTCCTGTTGCCTCTGAACCTGGCATCAAGCCGCTGGTGGCGGCCCGTAGCGATGACTTCGTTCTGCCACTCCGGCAGTGGTGTCAGCGGCTCGGTGTGCATTCGGGAAGCAGCAGCGCGTCGTGAATCCGCGCCGCCATGCGTTCGGCAGGGTCTTGCGGTGGCCTCGGGCGTGTCGGCAGGGAACGAACGCCGTGCAACACGATGCCGATGCGGCGCTTCGGGCGTCCACCGAGCAGGTCGATCTGCGCGAAGCGCTCCAGCAACATCTCGAACGCGATCTGTCCCTCCAGACGCGCCAGCGGTGCAAGCAGGCAGTAGTGGATGCCCTGCCGGAGCGATATCCGGCGTCGAGGGCGCTCAAACTCGAAGGACCTGGTCATTGCGCGAAGGCGGGATGACCGCACGGACCTCGTCCAGGGATCGCTTGACCGAAAGGGATAGCCGGTATATATAGCCAGCTATAAGACGGAGACCGATCTTGACCAGTCCGGCACAGCAGAGGGCCAACAAGAACTATCGTGAACGCCTGGCTGAACGTGGCGTCAAGCGATTCGAGGTCATGGCCCCGGAAACCGACCGGGATCTGTTGCGAACGCTCGCGCGTCGACTGGCAGAAGGCGGTCCAGAAGCGGATCGGACACGAGCTGCGGTCAGGGAACTGGTCGTGAGCGGCCCGTCCGGACCAGGCGGCATTCTTGCGGCGCTGCGTCGCTCGCCGCTTGTCGGGGCCGATCTCGACCTTTCTCGGCCGCGCATTGAGGGGCGCAGGGTCGATCTTTGACACGCTACCTGCTTGATACGAACATCATCAGCAACACCGTCAAGCCACAGCCGTCGGCGCTCCTGTTGGACTGGATGGCGGCCCGGCAGGACGAAGACCTGTTTGTTGCGTCGCTGACCATCGCCGAAATCCGGCGCGGCATTCTCGAGCTGCCGAGCGGCAGAAAGAGGGACGGACTTGAGGCCTGGTTCACAGGTGAAGAAGGGCCACAGGTACTTTTTGCCGGGCGAATCCTGTCGTTCGACGACAGGGCCGGTCTCATCTGGGCGCGCCTGATGGCGGAGGGCAAAGCCCAGGGCCGACCGCGCAGCGCACTCGACATGGTCCTCGCCGCGGTGGCGGAGGCGAACGACTGCGTGCTGGTAACGGACAATGAAAGGGACTTCAGGGGACTGCGGATGTTCAACCCCTTGCGGCACATGGGAGCAGGGAAGGGCCATGGCGATGAGCGCTGAAGCCTGAATGCAGTTCGATCGGCTCCGCCGGAACCCGAACGTGATCAACACCTGGAAACGTCGCGAGGCGTCTTGCGGATCAACGGCGGCGGTCTCGATTGACCGGTGTCCGGATCGCGCAGCCGGCCGGCGCTCTTCAGGCCCTTGCTGGTGTGCGGCGCACGTCCCGCCGTGGTTTCAGCGGCGTGACGCCCAGGCGATGGCGGCGAGGGCTGCCGCGCCCGAAAGGGCGAAGGAACCCATGAGAACGAAGAGAGTGCCGTCGTAGAGGTAGCCGATCAGCCCTCCCAGGGGCACGGCGACGATGGTCGAGATCAGCGTGACGATGGCCGCTCCGACGCCGGCAATGTTGCCCAGGGGCTGCATGGCAAGGGCGTTGAGATTGCCGAAGAGCAACCCCACCCCGCCGAAGACCAGCACCAGCGATGCCAGGAAGAGCCACAGGGGCGGAACGCCGTCGAAGGGGAAGATCAGCCCCCAGGTGACGGCGGCGCCAAGCGTCACGACGATGGCGGCGATGACGGAGAGCCGGAGCATGCCATAGCGCATGACGAGATGTCCGTTGATGAGAACGGTGACACCGAAGGAAAGGGCGAGGCCCGCGAAGTAGAGGGGAAAGAGGAGGCCGACCCCGTAGGTGACCTGAAAGATCTGCTGTGCGGTGCTGAGATAGGCGACAAAGGGCGCGAAGGCGCAACCCTGCGCCAGTGTGTAGGCGAGTGCCTGGCGGGTTCGCAACACCATGGCGACCGACCTTGCGACCGCCGTCACCGAGAACGGCAGGCGATGCTGACGGGGCAGGGTTTCTGGCTGGCGAACCATGAGCCACAGACCGGCGATGCCTGCCACGACGAAGAGGGCAACGAAAATGGCCCGCCAGTCGGCAACGAGCAGAATGCCCTGTCCCATGGCCGGAGCAACCATGGGGACCGTGATGAAGACGGCCATCACGAAGGACAGGATGCGCGCCATCAGGCGTCCCTCGTACTGGTCGCGCACCAGGGCCATGGAGACGACACGCGGTGCAGCGGCCCCCACGCCCTGGAGTATGCGTCCGGCGATCATGACCCAGAACTCCGTGGCGGCGATCGAGATGACGCAACCGGCCATGAAGATCGCCAGACCGATGAGAATGGAACTCTTGCGCCCGATGCAGTCCGACAGCGGTCCGAAGAGAAGAGGTCCGATGCCCATGCCGAGGAAGAGAGCGGTGATGATGTACTGCACGTCGTTGCGCGCGGCGGCCCCCAGCTCGGAGCCGATGTCCGGCAGGGCCGGCAGCATGGCATCGGTCGACAGCGCCGACAGCGACATGAGCAGGGCCACCAGCGGCACGAATTCACTGCTTCTCAACATGGGCTGTGCCACTCCCGAACGGAATTCTGACCGGGTCAAGGTGATGTCCGGGAGAATTCTGAAGACCCTGGCGAACACATCTCCTGCAAGGACTGTCCGCCTGTCTCGTGCGGACGCTACCACCATGGATGCAGCCCCGCCACCGACCAGCGACGGACCAGGCGGATCGCTCAAGAGAGGTGCTGTTCGTGACAGGAACCGGGTCAGCCGCACCGGGCGTTCGCGAAGCGCGTGACGTCGTTTCAGTCGGCAGCCTGCCGGACACCGGCAAGGTGGTGTCGCGGACCGTCCAGGGAGACGTGGGACGCCGGCTACTGGACCAGGGGCGAGTCCGCGGCGGCGATCCGGAACCCGGAGATGCTGGCGTTGCCTGCGAGAAGCTGGACGTACTGGCGAAAGGCCCGGCGCCAGGACGCCTCCTTCATGTAGTCGGCCACCTTCCCGGCGACGGCGTCGTAGGGAAGCTGGCGCCCGGAAACCCGCTTGTCGACGCGCACGACATGGATGCCGTATCGGCTCCTGACCGGAACCGGCGAGAGCTGGCCATCGTCCAGGTTGAAGAGAAATGTCTCGAGTTCGGGCACGGTATCGCCACGCGACACCTGGCCGAGCCTGCCATCGTTGTGACGTGAATCGCAGGCCGAATGAGCCCGCGCCAGTTCGCCGAAGCGCTCGGGAAACTCGCTCAGGGTGTCGATGGCGCGCTTGGCCTCGATCTCCTTTTCGGCGCGCGCTTCGGCGGCGTCGGGCGGCGCCGCGAAGAGGATGTGCGCCGCTTCGACCAGATCGGGGCTGCGAAAGCGCTCCCGGTTGTTGGCATAGTAGCGGCGGCACTCCTCGTCGGTTGGCTCGGGGACGTCCACCTCGCGTTCGATCAGGGTCTGGAACGTCCCGCTGTCATCGTCACCCTCGATGCCGAGGGCCCGTGCCCTCTCGAGAATGAGGGTGCGGATCACCAGCCACTCGCAGGCGGCCTGGCGTGCCTCGTCGGCGCTCTTCGCCGGGTGATACTGCATCTCCCGCAGGATGTCGTCTTCGCTGATGTGACGATCGTTGATGCGGATGCCGGTCAAGGGATCAGGCCGTCCGCTTGTGATCGCGGCTGCGCACCACCTGGTAGCCGCGGCGGCCGAGATAGCCGACGGGGGCGCTCCAGATATGGACCAGGCGGCTGAACGGAAAGATGAGAAAGATGGTCAGCCCGAGAACGATATGCGCCTTGTAGACCCAGGAGACGTCGATCACGTGGAGTGCGGCATCGCTCTGGAAGGTGACGATCTTCTGCGCCCACAGCGACAGGGTCACCATGATGTCGCCGGTTTCGCGATGCGCCCAGGAAAACGGCAGCGTCACCATGCCGAGGACAAGCTGCAGCCACAGGATGACCAGGATGCCAATGTCCATGGCGCTCGACGTCCTGCGGATGCGCGGATCGAGAAGACGCCGGTGGAGCAGCATGGTGAGACCGACGAAGCACACGGCGCCGGCGATGCCGCCGGCGACGACCGCCAGCACCTGCTTGGCCGACGAGGTGAGGCCGACGGCGTGGTAGATCTCCTGCGGTGTCAGGAGTCCGACAAAGTGCCCGAAGAACAGGAACAGGATTCCGACATGGAAGAGGACGCTCCCCATCATCAGCTGGCGCCGGCGCAGGAGCTGGCTCGAGCCGCTGCGCCAGGTGTACTGCTCGCGGTCGAAACGGATCAGGCTTCCCGCCAGGAACACCGTCGCCGCCAGGTAGGGGTAGTAGCCGAAGACCAGGATGTGGAACCAGTCGCCCATCGTCACACTCCGTCCCGTGCGTCGTCCACGGGAAGCGCCAGTTCCGCCATGCGGTTGAGCGTCTCGCGCGCTGCCGGGCACGAGCCGTCACCGGCGAAGGCGGGCACCTCTTCCCAGTCGCTGTCGAGCTGAGCGGCCTCCGCCTCCGGTGTCCTGTCATGTTCGAGGAGGTCTTCCACCGCGGCGCGGGGCGCCTTCCTGCCTGCCAGGTCCTCGAGTGCCGCAAACACCGCGGCATAGTCGCTGGAGCGCCGCTCCAGGCGAATGCGGATGGCCGAGAGGATGTGGACGACGTTGCCGAGAAGACCTCTCGCTTCCTCTGAAGGGATCAGCGACAGGAATTCGAGGAAAAGCGGCAGGTAGTCCGGCAGTTCGTTGGCATCGATGCGATAGCCTGCGGCCTCGTAGTGGGCCGCCAGGTTGACCATCGCCTGGCCCCGGTCACGGGATTCACCGTGAATGTGCTCGAAGAGGTGAAGGGACAGGCTGCGCGACCGGTCGAACTGGCCGACATATATTTCCTGCGCCTCGAGGAGTTCGCCCTTGCCAAGGCGCGTCACAAGCCGGTCGACCGCATCCAGCGTCTTGCCGGAGAGGCGTGTGTCGGCACGCAGGACCGCGCGGATCTCCGGCGCCGCCTCCGGCAGTGCGGGGCCGGGGTACTGCAGCAGGGCGCCCAGGGCACGGTAGATCATGATCGCTCACCGGCATGGTCACCCGATCGCCCGCCCGCGCTCGGTCCCACCCGGACCTCGTGGCTGAAGAGATCGATGCCGCCGCCGCCGCTGCATCCGTCGCCAAAGCTGAATCCGCACTCTCCGCGCAGGTCGAAGGCCTCCTCGGCGTACTCGCGGTGCGTGGTGGGGATGACGAAGCGGTCCTCGTAGTTGGCGATCGCCATGGTCTGGTACATGTCCTCGACATCCGCCTCGGTCAGACCGGCTTCCTCGAGAACGTCCGTCGCGCGCCGACCTTCGACATGCCTGGCGCGCATGTAGATCCGCATGGCCAGCATCCGTTGGAGACTCAGCGTGACCGGCTTCTCGTCACCGGCGGTCAGCAGATTGGCGAGATACCTGACGGGAATTCGCAGCTGGGAGACGTCCGGGATCAGGCCTTGCGAACCGAGCATCCCGCTCTCCGCCGCCGACTGGATCGGCGACAGCGGCGGCACGTACCACACCATGGGCAGCGTCCGGTACTCGGGGTGCAGCGGGAAGGCGACCTTCCAGTCCATGGCCATGCGCCACACGGGCGAGCGCTGCGCCGCGTCGATCCAGGCCTGCGGAACGCCATCCTCGAGCGCCTGGTGGATGACGTCCGGATCATGGGGATCCAGAAAGATGTCGAGCTGCGCCTGGTAGAGGTCCCGGGGGTCCTCGACGGATGCGGCCTCCTCGATGCGGTCGGCGTCGTACATGAGTACGCCGAGGTAGCGGATGCGACCGACGCAGGTCTCGGAGCACACCGTCGGTTCGCCGGCCTCGATGCGCGGATAGCAGAAGATGCACTTCTCCGATTTTCCCGAGCGCCAGTTGTAGTAGATCTTCTTGTAGGGGCAGGCGGAAACGCACATCCGCCAGCCGCGGCACTTGTCCTGATCGATGAGGACGATGCCGTCCTCCTCGCGCTTGTAGATGGCGCCGGACGGGCAGGCGGCGACGCAGGAAGGATTGAGGCAATGCTCGCACAGGCGCGGCAGGTACATCATGAAGGTGTTTTCGAACTGCCCGTAGATCTCCTTTTCCATGGCCTCGAAATTGACGTCGCGGCTGCGGCTGGAGAATTCGCCGCCGAGTATCTCCTCCCAGTTCGGCCCCCACTTCACCGTCTCCATGCGTTCGCCGCTGATCAGCGAACGCGGACGCGCCGTCGGCGGCGTGCGTGATTCCGGCGCGTTGTGGAGATGCTCGTAGTCGAAGGTGAAGGGTTCGTAGTAGTCGTCGATCTGCGGCATGTCCGGGTTGGCGAAGATCTTTGCCAGGATACGCAGCTTGCCCCCCATTCTGGGGGCGATCCTGCCGTTCTTCTTGCGCACCCAGCCGCCGTTCCAGACGTCCTGGTTCTCCCACTGCCGGGGATAGCCGATGCCGGGCTTGGTCTCGACGTTGTTGAACCATGCGTATTCCATGCCCTCGCGACTGGTCCACACGTTCTTGCAGGTGACCGAGCAGGTATGGCAGCCGATGCACTTGTCGAGATTGAGAACCTTGCCGATCTGTGCTCGCACTTTCATGACGCCGCCTCCATGGCCGTGGCCGGCAGTGGCTCATCCATCCAGTCTACCTCCCGCATCCGGCGCACGATCACGAATTCGTCGCGATTCGAGCCGACAGTGCCGTAATAGTTGAAGCCGTAGGACTGCTGCGCGTAGCCGCCGATCATGTGGGTTGGCTTGACCGTGGCGCGGGTAACGGAATTGTGGATGCCGCCGCGGGTCCCGGTGATCTCGCTTCCCGGCATGTTCACGATTTTCTCCTGGGCATGGTACATCAACGTCATGCCATCCGGGACACGCTGGCTGACGACCGCACGGGCCACCAGCGCTCCGTTGGTGTTGTAGGCTTCGATCCAGTCGTTGTCGCTGGCGCCGATCCTGGCCGCATCGCCTTCGCTGATCCAGATGATCGGTCCGCCGCGGGACAGGGTGAGCATCAGGAGATTGTCGGTATAGGTGGAGTGGATGCCCCACTTCTGGTGCGGCGTGATGAAGTTGAGCACGACCTGCGGGTGGCCGTTGTCCCTGTCGTCGATCAGCGGCCGGATGGTCTTGGTGTCGATGGGCGGCTTGTAGACGCACAGCTGTTCACCGAAGGCGCGCATCCACAGGTGGTCCTGGTAGAGCTGCTGGCGGCCGGTCAGCGTGCGCCACGGGATCAGTTCGTGGACGTTGGTATAGCCGGCCGTGTAGGTGACGTGTTCCGATTCCACCCCCGACCACGTAGGCGACGAGATGATCTTGCGCGGCTGGGCCTGGAGGTCTCGGAAGCGCAGGCTGTCCTCTTCCCGGGGCGCCGCCAGGTGTTCGTGATCGCGTCCGGTTGCCTTGCCGAGCGCTGCCCACGCCTTGACCGCCACCTTGCCGTTGGTCTCCGGCGCCAGGGCCAGAACGACCTCTGACGCATCGATGTCGGATTCGATCCTCGGCAGGCCCTGCGTGATGCCTTCCGCGCGCACCTCGCCGTTGAGCCGCTTCAGGAAGGCGACCTCGTCATCGGTGTTCCAGGTGATGCCCTTGCCGCCGTTGCCTGCCTTGGTGAGCAGCGGCCCGAGAGCGGTGAACTTTCTGTACGTGTTCGGGTAGTCGCGCTCGACGACCACCATGTTGGGCATGGTCTTGCCGGGCCGGGGATCGCACTCTCCCTTCTTCCAGTCCCTGACTTCGGTCGCCTGGGCGAGTTCGGCGGGCGTGTCGTGCAGTGTCGGCACCAGGACGAGATCGTGCTCGACACCGAGCGTGCCCTCCGCGAGGTCGGAGAACGTCCTGGCAATTCCCTTGAAGATCTCCCAGTCGCTGCGGGTCTCCCACACCGGATCCACCGCTGCCGACAGCGGATGGATGAACGGATGCATGTCCGAAGTGTTGAGATCGTTCTTCTCGTACCAGGTCGCCGTGGGCAGCACGATGTCGGAATAGAGACAGGTCGTCGACATGCGGAAGTCGAGAGTGACGAGCAGGTCGAGCTTTCCTTCCGGAGCGCTCTCGTGCCATTCCACCTCGACCGGCTTGCACCCGTCCGTTTCTCCGAGGTCCTTGCCCTGCACGCCGTGCGTGGTTCCCAGCAGATGCTTGAGGAAGTACTCGTGCCCCTTGCCGCTGGAACCCAGCAGGTTGGAGCGCCAGACGAAGAGATTGCGCGGCCAGTTCTTCGGATTGTCCGGATCTTCTGCAGAGAGACGCAGCTCGCCCGACGCAAGCCCGGCGACGGTCGCCTCAACCGGATCATCCTCGCCTGCCGCCCGCGTCACCTCCAGCGGATTGGTTTCGAACTGGGGAGCGGAGGGCAGCCAGCCCATGCGCTCGGACCTGACGTTGAAGTCGATGAGGCTGAGCGAGGTCCACTCTCCGTCGGGCGCCAGTGGCGAGACCAGTTCGCTGGCCACCAGCTTCTCGTATCGCCACTGGTCCGTGTGGGCGTACCAGAAGGAGGTGCTGTTCATGTGCCGGGGCGGCCGGTTCCAGTCCAGCGCGAAGGCGAGCGGCAGCCAGCCGGTCTGGGGCCGCAGTTTCTCCTGACCGACATAGTGCGACCAGCCTCCGCCCGACTTGCCCACGCAACCGCACATCACCAGGAGGTTGATGATGCCGCGATAGATCATGTCCATGTGGTACCAGTGGTTGAGGGCGGCGCCGACGATGATCATCGAACGCCCCTCGGTCTTGTGAGCGTTGTCCGCAAAGGCCCGCGCCACGGCGATGACCTTGCCGCGTTCCACCCCGGTGATTCGCTCCTGCCATGCCGGCGTGTAGGGCACGTCGTCATCGAACGTACGCGCGACGTTGTCGCCACCCAGTCCGCGGTCGATGCCGTAGTTGGCCACAAGGAGGTCGAAAACCGTGGCGACCGGCATCTCGCCTTCCCGGGTCGCGACGGTCTTCACCGGGACATGGCGCCACAGCACGTCGTCGTGATCCGTGCCTGTGAAGTGGTCGTGGAGCGTGTTGCCGAAGTAGGAGAACCCCACTGCAAGGACGTCGTCACGGGACTCCAGGAGGCTCAGACGCAGCCTTGTCGCCTCTCCACGGGCTCCCTCCCTTTCCTCGATGTTCCACTTGCCGCTCTCTCCCCAGCGGAAACCGACGGATCCCACCGGGCACACGAGGGAATCGTCTGCACCGGCGTCCATCGCGACGGTCTTCCACTCCGGGTTGTTGGCCTCTCCCAGGGCTCCTTCGATATCGGCGGCGCGCAGCAGACGATCCGGCACCCAGCCTTCGTCCGTCTTTCTCAGGGTGACCAGCATCGGCATGTCGGTAAAGCGCCGGCAATAGTCCTCGAAGTAGGGGCTCTTCGTCGCCAGGTGCCATTCCTTGAGGATGACATGCCCCATGGCGAGTGCGAGGGCGGCATCCGTGCCCTGCTTGGGGTTGAGCCAGATGTCGGCGAACTTCGACGCCTCGCTGTAGTCAGGCGTGACCGTCACGGTGGTGGCGCCCTTGTAGCGGACCTCGGTCATGAAATGGGCGTCGGGCGTGCGTGTCTGCGGCACGTTGGAGCCCCACATCATGAGGAAGGTCGAGTTGTACCAGTCGGCGCTCTCGGGCACGTCGGTCTGCTCGCCCCAGGTCTGCGGGCTCGACGGCGGCAGGTCGCAGTACCAGTCGTAGAAGCTCATGCAGACGCCGCCGATCAGCGAGAGGTAACGCGACCCGGCGGCATAGGAGACCATCGACATCGCCGGGATGGGCGAAAAGCCGATCACCCGGTCAGGCCCGTGGGCCCTGATGGTATGGATGTTGGCGGCGGCGATGATCTCGTTGACCTCGTCCCAGGTGGAGCGGACAAATCCGCCGTGGCCGCGGACCTGCTGGTAGTCCCGGCGCTTTCCTGCATCGCCCGTGATCGAGGCCCATGCGGCCACCGGCTCCATGGTCTTGCGCGCCTCGCGCCAGTGACGCACCAGCCGGCTGCGCACCAGCGGGTACTTGAGTCGGTTGGCGCTGTAGATGTACCAGGAGTAGCTGGCGCCGCGCGAGCAGCCGCGCGGCTCGTGGTTGGGCAGATCGGGCCGGGTGCGGGGATAGTCGGTCTGCTGAGTTTCCCAGGTGATGATCCCGCCCTTGACGTAGATCTTCCAGCTGCACGATCCGGTGCAGTTTACGCCATGGGTCGAGCGCACGATCTTGTCATGGCTCCAGCGCGCTCGGTAGGCATCCTCCCAGGTGCGGTCCTCGCTTGTGACCACCCCGTGTCCGTCCGAGAAGGTGTCGACCGTCTTCGTGAAGAAGGTCAGTCGGTCCAGGAAGTGACTCATCGGGTCCGCCTCCTCTTCAAGGGTTCTTCACGTAGGCGTTTGGTCGCAGATAGAACCACCAGTTGATCATGATGCACAAAGCATAGAAGGCGGCAAAGCCGTAAAGGGCGTTTTCCGGGGTGGTCGCCTTGATCTGTTCCCCGAACACCTTCGGAATGATGAAGGCGCCATAGGCGGCGACAGCCGAGGTCCAGCCGAGGACCGGGCCGGCCTGCACCTTGTCGAAGACGATGGCGATGGTCCGGAATGTGGATCCGTTGCCGATGCCGGTGGCCGCGAAGAGGACGAGAAAGAGGGCAAGGAAGGGCAGAAAGTAGTCTTCCGGCGTCGGCGAGGCGTAGGCCAGGGACAGGATGTAGGCGACGCCGAGCGCGCAGCCGACCATGACGACGGAGATAATCTGCGTGACCAGCGCACCGCCGAGCCGGTCCGAGATCATGCCGCCGAGGGGACGGATGAGAGCGCCGATGAAGGGGCCGGTCCACGCGTACATGAGGGCGCTCGGCCCGTTGGGATTGACGGTCGTGTGGGTGAGCACCCCGTCAACCTCGATGTGCTGGAAGCCGAAGACGACCTTGATAGCGAGGCCGAACGTGGCCGCATAGCCGATGAAGGAACCGAAGGTCATGGTGTAGATGACCGTCATCGCCCACGTGTGGCGGTTCCGGAAGATGGCGTACTGCTGATCGAGGCTTCGGTGAATGGTGCCGGGGATCAAGCGCAGGGCGAAGACCGTCGCCGCGATGACGAGGGGAAGGACCAGCCACTTGCTGAGCTCCAGCCCCGAACCGCCGGCATCGGCCGGCAGCAGCAGCCACAGTCCGGCAGCGGCCGTCACGAGGCCGATTCCCAGCATGCCGAGGATCTTGCCGAATGCGCCAGCGGTCGATGTGAGACCGGGAGAGACATGGTCGGCGGTGATGTTGTTCATGCCGAACCAGGCGGCGATGACCAGGGGCACCAGGATGGCGACCCAGATGTAGCCCGCATTGTGGATATAGGTCTCCGTGCCGGCCGGGATCTTGCCGATGAGGGTGCCCGAACTGTTGGCAAGGATGAGGGCCGAGCCGCCGAACACGCCGACGGTCATCACCAGGGGTACCAGGATCTGCATCGTGGTGACGCCGAAATTGCCGAGGCCGGCGTTCATGCCCAGCGAGTAGCCCTGCACCCTCTTCGGATAGAAGAAGGAGATGTTCGACATCGACGAGGCGAAGTTGCCGCCACCGAATCCCGACAGCAGGGCCATGATCTGGAACTGCCACAGAGGTGTCGACGGATCCTGCAGGAGGAACCCGGTGCCGGCGGCCGGGATGATGAGCAGCGCCGTGGTGAGGAAGATCGTGTTGCGTCCGCCGGCGATGCGGATGAAGAAGGAGGACGGGATGCGCAGGGTGGCGCCGCTCAGACCGGCGATGGCGGCGAGGGTGAAGAGTTCAGCCTGGGAGAACGGGAACTTCAGGTTGATCATCTGGACGGTGATGATCCCCCAGTAGAGCCACACCGCGAACCCGCACAGCAGGCAGGGGATCGAGATCCACAGGTTGCGCGTTGCCACGCGCCTGCCCTCGCTCTCCCAGAAGCGTTCGTCTTCCGGGTTCCAGTTCGTCAGGTTCCTGGCCATGGAGAGGGCATCCTCAGCGCGGTGTGTGACTCTGGTGGCCGGAGTCCGGCACATCGGAGAGATATCGTTCGTCGGCAAGTCCCGGATGACGACGGCGTTCCATCAGCCGGATGGCCACATGCATCCACACCGTGCTCACCATCACGATGGCAAAGAGCAGCATGAACGAACTTGTCCAGACATTGAACAAGTCGTTGAGAATGCCGAAAGTGATCGGCAGGACAAAGCCTCCCAGACCGCCGATCATGCCGACAAGTCCGCCGACCGATCCCACGTGATTCGGATAGTAGACCGGGATGTGCTTGTAGACGGCGGCCTTGCCCAGCGACATGACAAACCCGAGCAGGATGCTCAGGATGACGAAGAAGGTGAGGCTGACGCCAAAGGTGAATTCGATCGGACCGTCGATGCCCTGAACGATGTAGTGGGTCTGCGGATAGCTCATCACGAAGAGGCAGGCCAGCGAGACGATGAACGTCAGGTACATGACTGCCCGGGCCCCCCACTTGTCCGACATCCAGCCTCCGAGCGCCCGGAACACGGATCCTGGCATCGAGTAGGCGGCGGCCAGCATGCCGGCCGTTGCCAGCGGCAAATCGTAGGCTCCGACGTAGAATCGCGGCAGGTAGGAGGCAAGGGCGACAAATCCGCCGAAGACGAAGAAATAGTATGTGGCGAAGCGCCAGACCTGCAGGTTCTTGAGCGGCGCCAGTTGTTCTGCGGTGGAGACCGGTTTGAGGCCCTTCTTCTTGCGCGCCACCAGTCCCGGATCCGGGCGTGCCAGCACATAGTACAGAAGGGCGGTGACGGCCAGCACCACGGCATAGATCTGCGCCGTCTGTTCCCAGCCGAAGGCCAGCACCAGGAAAGGCGCACCGAAATTGGTGACGGCGGCCCCGACATTGCCGACCCCGAAAATCCCCAGAGCCGTTCCCTGGTGCTGCCTCTCGAACCATTGCGATGTATAGGCAACGCCGACGATGAAGGAGCCGCCGGCGAGACCCAGGCCGAGTGCGGCGATGAGGAAGACCTCGTAGGTCCTGACTTCTGACAGGAGCCAGCAGGCCAGCGCGGTGGCCAGCATCTGCAGGGTGAAGACCAGCCGGCCGCCGTACTGTTCGGTCCACACGCCGAGGAAGATGCGGCTGACCGATCCGGTCAGGACGGGCGTTGCGACCAGGATGCCGAACTCCGTCTCCGAGAGACCGAGGTCCTGCTTGATCTTGACTCCGATGATGGAAAAGATCGTCCAGACGGCAAAGCAGACGGTAAAGGCGAATGTGCTCAAGCCCAGGGCTTTCAGCTGATCGCCTCTCGTGACATCCTTGAGATCTGACATGGACCAACAGTCCCGCGATGCCCGGCGCTTCAATAGTCGAAGCGAGGACCGGGTGTCAAAGCACTGGTGGTCGTCGCTGTGGAGGACAGGGCATGGCCGACATCATTGATCAACACGAGGCTGCGCGGCGGCTCGGCATGACGGTCGAGGAGGTTGCCTACCGTCTTGATTACGGGCAGATGATGGGCGTCGAGGTTGACGGCAGCTGGCGGATCGACACGCGGGATCTCGAGTCGTTCAGACGGGGTCAGGAACTTGGCCGGGCCATCGCGGCGGCCGGAAAGGCGCCGGTGGACAGCAAGTCGCCCGGGGAGTTTCAGGAGATTTCACCGGATGCATCTCCCGGCTGGCGGCGCAATCCAGAATACGAGATCGATCTTGCCATCGTGCCCGCCAGGGTCGAGGCCCGTTATGCGGGCGCCACCGTTGCGGCCAGCGACCGCACCCTCACGGTCCTGGAACTCGGGCACGGGGCTGTCTACTACATGCCGAAGGACGACGTGGACTGGTCGTTTTTCACGGCCAACGCGCACTCCACCTACTGTCAGTACAAGGGATTTGCGCGCTACTGGACGCTCCAGGTCGACTCCAGGGTCGAGGAGAACGTGATCTGGGCCTACGACGAGCCGCACAGGGAGGTCGACGGCCTCAAGGATCACGTGGGCTTCTACTGGCACCGCATGGATGCCTGGCTCGAGGACGGCACCCAGGTCAAACATCCGCGCGACATCGCCGGGCGCTGCGATGCGCGGCACAGCTTCCGGGCTCTCTATCCCGAGCTCGCCCGCCAGTGGCACCCCGAGAAGAATCCCAACATCAACCCCTACGAGTGCGCCCCGTGGTTCCGCGCAAGTGTCTGGTGGCAGGACGACACGGGCCACGAATGGCGCCAGCCGATCCGCGACCGCGTGCTCGGCCACCCGCCCCTTCGCGACTCCCTGTAGCAATCCATTACGCCTCCCGCGACGAGCCGGCGTCATGCAGGACTACGCGTCATCAGGTGGGTTTTCGCAAGGATGTCCGTCCGTGACGCCGGAACGATCCCGGCGCGACAGGAGTGACGAGGCCTTGCAGATGCCGACAGCAGATCAGGGGTGCGGGCCGAAGAGTCCCCGAATTTGACCCTGAGGTTCTGAACTGGCTATTCGGGGATCCTGAATCCTGCGCGGATTACCACAGGACACGACCGCCGGCCTGCGTCTCATCCTGTCGATTCTCCTCATGGCCCGTGGAGGGTCACCCGGATCAGACCAGAGTCCGGACCATTGCTTGTTCCGCAACCGCCGAGCGGGAGTTGCCACCATGAATGTCCCAGTTACCAATGCAAAGGATCAACTGAGCGCACTCGTGCGACGCGCCGAATCGGGTGACGAGGTGGTCCTCACGCGCCACGGCAAACCCGCTGCGAGAATCGTTTCGGTCGCGGACCCGCCGGACGAGAGTGCCCGATGTGCCCTCATCACCTCGATCCAGGCGACAGCAAGGCGTACGGTGACGCCCGGACCGACGGCTGCACGCAGCCAGGACTTTCTGTACGACGAGCGTGTTGTGAGCCTCGCCGGGGATATCGGGAACTCATCCCCTACACAGTCGTGAGGACGCCAGGTCAACCGGGGGATACCCGGAGGAGCCCGCTTGGCGGCACTCCGTGCGTATTAGGAACCTCCGCCGGGGCGGTCAGGAATCGAAGACGATGACGCTGCGGGCAACCTCGCCGGCCTTCATGTCGTCGAAGCCGTCGTTGATCTCGTCCAGGGTGATGCGGCGGCTGATCATGTCGTCGAGCTTGAGCTTGCCGTCGAGGTAGAAGTCGACGTAGCGCGGCATGTCGACCCGAAAATGATTGGAACCCATGTTGGAGCCGCGCAACACCTTGTCGTCGAGCAGGTCGGCACCGTGAATCTCGAGCATCTCGCCCTCCGGCACCATGCCGATGACGGTGGCCATGCCGGAGGCCCTCAGCATCCGGAAGGCCTGCTCGCTGGTCTGCTTGAGACCGAGTGCCTCGAAGGAGTACTCGACGCCGCCCCCCGTCATCTCCCGCACCGCCTCCACCGGGTCGTCCTCGGCGGCATTGACCACGTCCGTCGCTCCGAAGTGGCGCGCGAGGTTGAGCTTGGTTCCCCTGATGTCGACGGCGATGATGCGTCCGGCGCCGGCGATGGCCGCACCGTTGATGGCCGAGAGCCCGACCCCGCCACAGCCGATGACCGCCACCGTGCTTCCGACCTCGATCTTCGCGGTGTTGACCACGGCGCCGAACCCGGTGGTGACGCCGCAGCCGATCAGCGCCGCGCGGTCGAAGGGCATGTCGTTGCGGATCTTCACGAGTGCGTGTTCGTGGACGAGCATCATCTCGGCGAAGGCAGAGAGGTTGTAGAACTGGCTGACGCCGTTGCCGAGACGCGGTTCCTCGTCGTCGTCGCGCGACACCTCGGGGTTCTGGCAGCTGAACGGACGGCCCGTCGTGCAGTACTCGCAGTGGCCGCAGAAGACGCTGAGACAGGAAATCACGTGATCGCCGGGTCTGAAATGGCGCACCTCGGACCCGACGGCCTCGACGACACCGGCGGCTTCGTGCCCGAGAACGGTCGGCAACGGCGCGGCATACTTGCCCTCGATGTAGTGGAGGTCGCTGTGGCATACGCCACACGCCGCCGTGCGGACCAGGACCTCGCGGGACTTCGGCTTCGAGATTGGTACATCCTCGATGACAAGGGGGGTATTGACCTCACGCAGCACCGCTGCCTTCATGGTATTCTCCTCGCGGGATCCGACAGATTTTCGTGCTTCCGATCGGGTCTGTCGAGTCACGCCGCCGAAAGGAAAGGTTGCGCAGGATGCCACATGCCGACGTGGTGCCCGTTCCCCGGAAAGCGATCGACGATTTTCGCCGTGACGGCGCCGTGATGCTGAAAGGGGTTCTCGACGCTGGCTGGCGCCGGGAACTCGAGAAGGGAATCGCCGCCCTGAAGGACAACCCCGGCCGCCACAGGGTGGACTGGATCCGTGACGAGGCGACCGGCAATCATGTCCTCTTCGATGCGGCCCTTGTACCGGACAATCCCTTCTTCGCATCAGCCATGACCTCGTCGCCGCTTGGCCCGATCGCGGCGCGCATGATGGAGTCGCCCACGGCCCTCGCGTTCTACGTGTCGATGTTCCTGCGCTCGCCCGGCACGTCGACGCCCACGCCGTGGCACCAGGACCAGACGTACTGGTGCGCCGAAGGCCGCCAGGCGCTGAGCATCTGGACGTCCCTCGATCCGGTGCCGGCCGGCACCGAGCTGCAGTTCGTCCGCGGATCTCACCTGTGGGATCGTCCGCTCGCACAGCCGTTCTTCGAACACGAACAGCTTGGCGGCGTGCGCGATGACGGCCCCGGTGACACCGTTGCCATCACCGACTTCGCAGCCAGCGACGTCCATGAGGTCATCGGCTGGCCCACGGAACCAGGCGACGTCGTGGTGTTTCACGGCATGACGGCCCACGGCGGATCGGGCAACCTGCCCGACGGGCTTGGAAGGCGGACACTGTCGTTCCAGTGGCTGGGCGAGGATATCCGGGTCACCACCCGCCCCGGGGGCTGTTCGCCGGACTGGTTGCCGGAATTTGCCAGCTACGGCGTGGAACTGGGCGACTATCCATGGTGTGCCATGTGCCCCAGGGTTTCGGTCGACGGGGTGGTTGCGCTCCGGGAGGGAAAACTGTCATGACCAGTATCGGATTGCGCCCCGGACACTTCGACGCCTCGGGTCTGGCGCCGGTCGATCTGCCGTTCACCGGGGAGGAGTACTGTGCGCGCCTGAAGAAGCTCACCGACATGGCCGCCGAGGAGGGGATCGACCTGCTCTGGTTGACGTCGCCCGAGGGCGTTGCCTGGCTCCACGGATTCACCGCCTCGTGGTACAAGGGCCAGGCGCCGATGCGTTACCCGCAGTGCTATGGCACCGCCGTTCATGTCGCCAGCCGGCGATTCATCCATTTCGATAACCCGACCGAGGAACCGGTCCTCGCCCTGACCTCGCGGTCACGGGACAACCGCTGGCTTCCCGATCGCGAGGCGGGGCCCAATATCGCCTTCATTGTCGAGGAACTGAGACGTGAGGGGTGGCTTTCCGGCACCGTCGGAATGGAGTTCTGGAGCTATCTGCCGAACCGCGCCATCAGCACCATGTTCGAGGGGGCCTTTCTCGCTGCCGGCGCCCGCCCGGTCGACATGAGCGCCATGGTGCGCCGGGCCCGGCGGGTCAAGTCCGCCGCGGAAATCGCCTGCATCGAGCGGGCCATGGAGATCTGCGACATCGGACACCAGGCAATCGTCGACAATCTCGAACCCGGCATCACCGAACTCGAACTCTTCGGCAGGGTGACGGCCGCCATGATGGCGGCCGGTGGTGAGTTCTCGGCGCTCATCCCGGTCTTCAACGCCATGCCGCTTGCCGGGTCGAAGCCGATGTCGAGCGGTCATTCGATGGCGTCGCGCAGGGTGATCAACGCCGGGGAAGTCCTGGCCGCGGACCTCTGTGGTGTCTTCAACCGCTATCATGCGAATGCGTTGCGGGGATACTACGTCGGCGACGATCCGCCACGCGATCTCGTGGAGCGCTACCGCCTCTCGGGCGGCGTCTTCGGGGTGATCGCCAGCGACGTCAAGGCGGGCATGACGGTGCGCGACGTCAATCGCCTGCTGCGCTCCTACTACGAGGAGACCGGCCTGTGGTCCGATGACGAGGGCTGGGCACTGGGCTATGAACTCGGCTGGTCGCTGCCGCCCGACTGGGTCGGAGACTTCTACTTTCACCTCGGCGATGACCGCTATCTCGACCGCGTGTTCGAGGAGAACATGGTGACCAACTTCGAGAGCCTCTTCGACACCCATCTCATCGACACCCTCGTCTACGGCAGGAACGGAACGAGGGTGCTCTCGACGACGCCGCTCGAGTTGATCGCCGTGGGATAGGGCGGCCGGGAGCCGCTCCGCTGTCCCGGAACACCATCGCTCGGACAGGAGGAATCCATGACCGAACCAGCCACGGCCGGTCTCCCGGAGACCGAAGCCCAGATTCTGGCGGCGCTTGACCGTTTCCTTGTTCGCGAGGTGGAACCCCATGTCATGGCGCTGGAGGATGCCGACGAGTATCCAGGCGACATCGTCGAGGGCATGAAGGAACTGGGACTCTTCGGCTGCGTCATTTCCGAGGAACATGGCGGCCTCGGTCTGCCGGTGACGACCTATGTGCGCATTGTCGAGCGCATCTGCGAAACCTGGATGTCCCTGTCGGGCATCTTCAACACCCATCTCCTGATGGCCTGGATCGTCGAGAGGTTCGGCACCGCGGAACAAAAGACAACCTGGTTGCCGAAGTTCGCCAGCGGCGAGATCCGGGGCGGCCTGGCGCTGACCGAACCTGGATGCGGCACGGACCTGCAGGCCATCCGGACGCGCGCGCTGCGGGACGGGACGGACTACGTGGTGAACGGGACCAAGACATGGATCACCAACGGCTACCACGGCGACTGCGTCGCGCTGCTGGTCAAGACCGACATGGAGGCCGAACCGCGCCACCGGGGAATCAGTCTCTTCCTTGCGCAAAAGGGCGAGGGTTTCACGGCCAGCCGCAAGCTCCGCAAGCTCGGCTATCGCGGTATCGACACGGCGGAGCTCGTGTTCGAGGACTTCAGGATTCCTCAAGACCGACTGATCGGGGGCAGGGAAGGTCTTGGTCTCAAGCAGGCCCTCGGCGCCCTCGAACTCGGCCGCATCAATGTCGCCGCGCGCGGTGTCGGTGTGGCCGGGCGGGCCCTTGATCTCGCCGTGGCCTACGCGAAGCAGCGCGAGACATTCGGAAAGGCGATCGCCAATCACCAGGCGATCCAGATCAAGCTTGCCGACATGGCGACCAGGCTCGAGGCGTCGCGGCATCTCACCCGGTCCGCGGCTGCGGCGTTCGACGCCGGGGAACGGTGCGACATGGAGGCAGGCATGGCCAAGTTGCATGCTACCGAGACCGCGCTCTTCAATGCCACGGAATCCATGCGCATCCATGGCGCCTACGGCTATTCGAAGGAGTTCGAGATCGAGCGCCTCTACCGGGACGCCCCCCTGCTCGTCATCGGAGAGGGAACGAACGAACTTCAGCGGATCGTCATCGCCCGCCAGCTTGTCGCCCGCCATCCGGACTGACCACATCATGGCATTCCCCCTTGAAGGCGTGAGGATCCTCTCGGTCGAGCAGTACGCAGCCGGGCCCTTCGGCACCCTGGCGCTCGCCGATCTCGGCGCCGAGATCATCAGGATCGAGAACCCGGCGGATGGCGGCGACATCGGCCGGCGCGTTCGTCTCGCCGGAGAAACGTCAGGCGAGGGGATGAGCCTGTTTCACCAGACCTTCAACAGGAACAAGAAGAGCATCACGCTCGATCTCAAGCATCCCAGGGGGCGCGAGATCCTGCATCGCCTGGTGGCCCGCGCGGACGCGGTCTTCAACAACCTGAGGGGAGATCTTCCCGAATCGCTCGGTCTCGACTACCAGGCGCTCGGCGCAGTGAAGCCGGAGATCGTCTGTGTCCACCTCTCGGCTTATGGCCGGCAGAACGAGCGCGCCGGATGGCCGGGCTACGACTATCTCATGCAGGCCGAGTGCGGCTGGCTCTCGGTGACCGGCGATCCCGGTGGCGAGCCCCAGCGCATGGGGCTTTCCCTGGTGGACTACTCTGCCGGCCTCCAGGGTGCTGTCGCCATCCTCGCCGGAATCATCGGCGCCCGGACATCCGCAAGGGGCGGCGATCTTGACGTCAGCCTCTTCGGCGCCGCCATCACCAGCCTGGCCTACGTCGCCACCTGGTTCCTCTCGGCGGGCGTGGAAACCGGCCGCCATCCCCGCTCGGCGCATCCCAGTCTCACGCCGAGCCAGCTGTTCCGCACCCGCGACGGCTGGATCTTCATCATGTGCAACAAGGAGAAGTTCTGGCCGAAACTGTGCGCCGCGATCGGAGAACCCGCCCTTGCTGATGATCCGGACTATGCCGGATTTGCCGAACGCCTCATCCATCGCGACCGGCTCACCGGACTGCTCGACCAGGCGCTGGGACGACGGACCACGAACGAATGGATGTCGGTGTTCTCCGGCGAGGTGCCTGCCGCACCGGTGCACGACGTCAAGGGCGCTCTCGACAGCCCCTTTGCGCGCGACAGCGGTTACATCCTCGCCTGCGAGACGTCCACCGGGACGCCTGTCACGGCTCCCGGCCCCGCCGTGCGGGTTGCCGGCAGCAGATCGCTGAGGGAACCAGCACCGGATCTTGCCCGCGATCTGGAGGCGGTGATGGCCGAAGTCGGCATAGATGGGGACGAACTTGCCGCCCTTCGGGAGGCGGGCGTCGTCTGAGTGTTGGTGTCTCCGGCGTGCGTCACCCGGAGGCGGGTGTCGCGCCACGACAAGGCTGTCGACCGAGAACGAAGTCGAGACCGCAAGGAAGCAAATCGTTCCTCTTTCGCGGGATGTGGTCGCCTCCGTCCTCGGGAACGGACCGATCGAGGGCGATGAACCGGGATGCGTGTGCGACGGAGACTTTCAGCAAACCCATCAATCCCAAGGGCAACAGCACGTTTCCCGCTGTGCGGATGGCCACCGCAATCCGACTGGAAGCTCAGATCCTTGCCCCTCACCCTCTGGAAGCGTCTGGTCGAACTTACCCGGATAGGCGTATCACAAGACAGAACCAGTCATTACGTCCCTACATGATCTGCCAGCATCATCACGGCCTCGCCGTGCTCGGTCGGCGCCACGGCCGTCACGAATCGACGGTCCGCCGTCACAACCGTTGCGCCGATGCGGTGCGCGAGCGCGAGATACACGCAATCGTAGACCGGATGGTCGAGGGCCAGCGCCAGGCGCATCGCATCGGCGGAGACGGTCTCGTCGTCGTTCCAGCGTACCGGCATGTCGGCAAGCAAGGCCATGGCGGCGCCGGCATCGGCGCGCTCGATCTGCCCCACCCGCGCCTTGCGCCTCAGCACATTGGCAACCTCGGAAGCCATCAGGCGCGGTGCGTGCAACTCCTGCCCGCTCGCCGCCAGTTGGTCCGCAACATCCGCGTCTTCTTCGGCGACCAGCCACTTGACCGCCACGCTTGCATCGACGACGAGACGCATCAAAAGTCGTCGCGATGGCCGTGGTCGCGGTCCTCGCGAATCAGCACTTCCGCCGGCGTGTGCTTGCGGCCCTTGGTCTTCTTCCGCAGCCGGCGCGAGGCTTCCAGGAACCTGGCGCGCTTCGCCGCCATGTCGTCGTCGGCAGCGCATTCCAGGATGTGGCGCACCTCGCCCTCCAGGGAGCGATTGTTCGACGATGCGCGCCGCTTGAGACGGTTCACCACGTCATCGTCAAGTTGCCGGACGTTGATCGTCGCCATCGTTTTGCCTTCAGATGTGATAGCAAAGTGGTATCAGGCTGTTGCAACGCCTGCAAGCCCCAATGACGGGGCTGTCGAAGTGCCGGACGCGATGCTCCTCACGTCGAGGACAATGAAATCGCGCGCCGATAGCGACGAACACCATGGCTGCCGCCGCATCACCATGCGGTTCCCTCCATGTGTGATCAGCTCGGAATCGAACACCAGGCGTGCGGCGGCGATATCCGGCAGGCGAGAGGAGAGGCTGTTTCACCAGATCATCAACAGGAACCAGAAGAGCATCACGTTTGATCTCAGGCATCCCCGGGGATGCGAGGCTCCGCATCGTCTGGTTGTTCGCGCAGACGATCCTTCCGCACTGTCGCAACGACCTCGTCGAACTGCCGGTCACGATCGTCAGGAAACCGCCAGACATCGGTCAATTCAGGCGTTCACCGGTAGCCGGCGAGAAGTATGAAACCCCGTCGAGATTGACGGCGAGGTCACGAGTCGAACCCCGCCGGACCGTGGTGTCGGACTGGAGGAACGCCGTGACCTGCCTGCCGCCCTTGGTGTCACGCGATGAGGTAGGTGTGCTCCACGAGTTGGGTGACACCACGTTTTCGCAAGTCCGAGCGGGCGATGATGTCTTCCTCCCCCAAGTGTCGTACCCGGCGTCGGTCGCCAAAGAGCGCACGCACGTCCGGTTCGGCCAGCGAAAAGGGGGGACCCTCGATCTCGTGCTCGGGGTAGACCATGGAGACCAGGAGTATCGGGGCGTCGAAGAGTTCGCCGAGGCGCTGCGCGTAGCGTTGCCGCACGCCCGGCGGCAACGCGACAAGGGCGGCCCGGTCGTAGACGGCCTTGACTCCTTCGAGGTCGGCAGCGTCGAGCGCGAAGAAGTCGCCGGCGAACAGGCGGAAACCGGGACTGTCGAGGACCGAGTAACGGCGGTGTTGCGTCTCGGTGAAATCGCGACCATGAGCCTCCAGGAATGTGCGTCCGGCAAGTGGGCTGAGGTCAACGCCGAGAACTTCGAGCCCCTGTTCATGGAGCCACCACATGTCCTCCGCCTTCCCGCACAAGGGCACGAATACCCTCTCGCCGGGCTGCAGCTTCAGGCAATCGAAGTGGCGCTTCAGCGCCGCGTTGACCGCGCCCTCGTGCCATGGGGTACTGCCCTCCTGCCAGCGCTCCAGCCAGAACTCGTCCTTCATGGGTCGGCCCCTCCAGCGCCCGCAAGCCTACACTCCCGGAGAATCACGACAGCGCTTGCCTGCCGGCCGACCAGCGTCAGTCCTTCGCCGATCAGCGACCCGTCGTTCGCAATCCAGTCTTCGACATGCTTCTCAAAACCGACGTGGGAGCACTTGATTCTCTTCGGTGCCGGCGGTCGCGCGTCTTCTTTGCCGCCCTTTCGGCATATGCTCCACGCTGCAAGTCTCGCCATCACCGCCTCCTGTCAACGCCGTTCCCGACGCCGCCACCCCTGGCCTCCCGATCGACGGGCTTACAGTAGCCGGGACACCATGCACATGTCCTCCGTATCGCCGACAGCACCGTTCAGCTGTTTCGGCTATCGGACCCGTCGTTTCCATCGGGGAATTCCTTGCTGGCGATGGCCGTGAACCAGTCGGAATCCTCGTTCTGCCGCACGGTCCAGAATTCGTCGCTCACCATCTCGCCGTCGGGGGTGTTGATGCCGAGATTGAGGTAGAAGTCCATGTCTCCGGATTTTCTGGCGTTGTACATGAGGACGGCGGTTCCGCCGGGCCTGAGAAGCCAGCGGATCTTGCAGGAGAGAAGGTCGGGTTCGCCGATATGGGAGGCCACGCCGAAGAGACCGACGACAAGGTCGAACGTCTGTCGCGGCTTCGGCCAGTAGTCCTCGAAGGAGGTCCGGATCAGACGGCCGTTGAATTCGGGGTGCTTGTCCTGGAACACACCGAGCATCCCCCGGCTGGGATCGATGCCGACATAGCGCTCCGGCCGGATGTCCTGGAAAGCGGAAATCGACGAGGGATCCGGTGCCGCAGCCGATGTCGAGAATGTCGGTTCCAGGTCGAGATCTCCAGGGCGTCGTAAACCCGCTGGCTGCGCTCGACGTCCGCCTTCGTCTTGTGGATAGCGAGGTCGTAGACGTCGCAAATCCCCGCATAGGGATCGAACGGCAGTGCATGAATGGCCCGGTTGACGAGGATGTGATCGAGGCTTGCCCCCATCGTCCAGTACTTGTAGCCGTTCGCGCAGAAGCGACGATACCAGTGGCCTCTGAAGAACTCCTCGATCCGTTCCACTGCCCTCATTTTCCGGAGAGCCTCGACGAACTCCTCATCGTTTCCCCACGTCTCCTTGTGGGTATACGAATGGGGCGCGCCGGGCATCGTCCTGGCAAAGCGGTACGCGTGCGTCTCCAGAAGCCCGGTCAGTTCCGCGCAGGTGTCGAAGACCTCGGAGCTCCAGTTGGGTGCGGTCTCGATTGGACGAAACCTCTCGTCATGGCCGGTCATGGCTTGCGATCCCCGAACTGGCATCCGTGCGTCTCCGGCATATTCCGCCGCGTGATGTTGACGGAAGAGTGGAGAGGCCTGGAACAGTTGCCTCCTTCGGCAACTCGCTCAGCCTCGGCCAGGTACCGGTTGGGGAAGTGGTAGCGACGGCTGACATCGTCGTCGTACTCGGTGAGGGGCCTCGTGTCGAAGACGCCTTTCATGAACTTCCCATTGCAGCGAGAGCAGGGGCGAACGTCGGGTGGTCAGAAGACGATGACGTTGCGCAGGGCCTCGCCGCGGTTGACGGCGGCGACGGCCTCGTTGATCTCGTCGAGGGGATAGGTGCGGGTGATGAGTTCGTCGAGCTTGAGCCGGCCCTCTTGGTAGAGATCGACCAGTCTCGGCACATCCACCCGGAGCCGGGTCGAGCCCATCTTGGAACCGAGAATGCGCTGACCGGAGCCGGCAATGGCCTGGGTTTCGAAGGCGGACATCTCACCGACAGCCGGCATGCCGACGATGACCGCCGTGCCGCCCGGGCGGATCACGTCGATTGCCTCTTCCATGGCCCGTGCATTGCCGACGGTGATGAAGACGTAATCGGCTCCGCGGCCGCCGGTCAGACGTCGCACCGCTTCGCCGACGTCACCTTCGGCGCCGTTCACCGTTGCCGTGGCGCCGAAGGAGAGAGCCGATTCGAGCTTCTCGTCGAGAACGTCCACGGCGATGACCTGGCGGGCGCCGCAGATCGACGCCCCCTGGATGCTGTTGAGACCGACACCCCCGGCGCCGATGACGACGCATGTGCACCCGGCGGGCATCCGTGCCGTCGAGGCGACCGCGCCGTAGCCTGTGATGACGCCGCATGCGAGGAGGGAAGCGCTCTCCGGAGGCACGGACCGCGGCACCGTCACCACCTGCGAATGGTGCACAACCACCTCTTCGGCAAAGGCGCCGGTGCGCAGGCCCTGGAGGACCGGCGTGCCGTCCTTCCTCTTGAGGCGGCCCTTGCGGTCCACGGGGAACTCGGTTTCGCACAGGGTGGGCATACCCTGATCGCAGTAGAAGCAGTTGCCGCAGGACCGGATCAGGGTCACGATCACCAGATCGCCAACTCCGGGAGAGTCAACCCCTGGTCCCGTGGCGATCACCTCGCCGGACGCCTCGTGGCCGTAGACCGCCGGCAGCGTGCCGCCCCAGGCTCCTTCCATGTAGTGGATGTCACTGTGGCAGATGGCGCAGGCGGCGACCTTCACGCGAAGTTCGCCGGCCTGCGGCGGATCAAGATCAAGATCCTCGACAACCAGAGGCTCGCCGAAGGCGCGGCACACGGCGGCCTTCATGGCGATGCCTCCTTACGCGAACGCTACCCTCCGGCCCGGACCTCCTGATAGAGGTTCTCGTACTTGCTCTCGAACTCGGGCTGGAGAGCCGGGAAGAAGATCGTGTTGGCGATCAGCGACTCCGGATCGGAAAAGCCGAGCTGTTCCAGGCGCTCCTCGGGCACCAGGTCGTAGGCCGCGAGATTGGCGCTGCCGTACCCGTAGTTGTCGATCAGCCAGGCGCCCGATTCCGGAGAGATCCAGGCGTCGATGTAGGTGTAGACGGCCTCGAGGTCCGTCGCATCCTTGTGGATGATGAAGCCCGAACCCCAGGCGAAGATGCCTTCCTTGGGCACCATGTAGCCGACGGGAATGTTCTCGTTCTGCAGGTTCACGAAGGACTGGTTCCAAGCATAGGCGGCGACAATCTCGCCGGCGGCGATCGCCTGTTCCATCAGCGTGACGTCCGACCAGTAGAAGCGTGTCAGGTCGCGCTGCTTGGACATCAGCTTCTGGACCTCGGCGAGCTGGTCATCCGACAGCGTCCACAGGTTCTCGTAACCCAGAACGAGAGCGGCGGTTGCGACGGTGGCCGCCGCCGTGTCGTACCAGCCCAGGCGATTCTTGTATCGTTCGTCGTAGATGAGTTGCCAGGAGTTCTCCTCCAGGTACCCCTCGTCAACGAGATCGGTGCGATAGAGCAGCGACGAGTTGCCGAACTCCGCTGGCACGAACCAGCGGGTACCGTCGATGATGGAGCCGTCGATGTCGGCGATGCCGGGTGCGACGGTCGACCAGTTGGCGAGCCGGCTGGTGTCGACCGGCTGGATCAGTCCGGCATCGTAGTACCGCTGGATCATGTAGTTCCCGGGATGGATGAAGTCCGGCGCAAAGCCGGCGCGGATCTTCTCGAAGGACTCGTCGTCCGACGCAATGTAGCTGAACTCGGGCGGGCCGCCGTACTTGTCGATGTAGCCGCCCATCAGCTCGGGCAGGTCGTACCCGGCCCATGTGTGACCCGAAATTTCCCCGGCGGCGCGGGCGCTGCGCGACACGATGGGCCAGCTCACGATGCCGACGCCGACTGCGGCCATCGCCTTCGCCAGTTCGCGCCTGTTCATGGCCATGTCTTTCATGATCATCCTCCTCAAGTCCCGATCACATGCGGCTTGCGGGCAATCCCTGCAAGGGTTCTCTTGCAAACCTGGAGCGGGCGATGGGATTCGAACCCACGACCCCAACCTTGGCAAGGTTGTGCTCTACCCCTGAGCTACGCCCGCCCGGTCACAAGCCGGAGAGCATCCCTACACCAGGGCCGCCCGCAGTCGCAAGCACATTGCGCGGGCCGGGGCGTTGAGGCGAAGATGGGACGGGAAGCAGATTCCGGAGTGTGCCGCCCGTGACAGCCGCCAGGTCGAGACGCAGTTTCATTTTCATGCCCGGTCTCAAGCCCGGGATGTTTCCCAAGGCGGTCTCGTCGGGGGCCGATATCGTGTGCATCGATCTCGAGGACGCGATCCATCCGCGCGACAAGGCGAGTGCGCGGGAACGCACCTTCGAACTCCTCGCGTCGCGCCCCGAGTCCGGCGCCGCCGAGGTTGTCCTGCGGATCAACTCCCTTGCCTCGAGCGAGGGCCTCAAGGACCTCGCCGCGGTGATCGATGCCGGCCGGTGCGGTCCACCCTCCCTGATGCTCCCCAAGGTGGCCAGCCGGGAAGAGGTCGCCCTGGTTGCCGACCACCTCGATGCGGCCGGTCTCGAGACCACGCTGCACGTCATCATCGAATCCGCCGAAGGGCTGGAGAACGCCGCCGCCATCGCTCGGTCGGGCCCGCGGCTGCAGTCGCTCTTCTTCGGCGCCGTCGACTATTCCTCCGACATCGGAGCCAGCAACACGTGGGAAGCGATGCTCTTCGCGCGTTCCAGGGTCGTCCAGGCGGCGGCCCTGGCCGGTCTTGACGCCATCGATGTTCCCTGGCTCGATCTTGAGGACATGGCCGGCATGAAGGCTGAAGCCGAGGCGAGCCGGGCAACCGGCTTCGTCGGCAAGGGCGCCATTCACCCTCGCCAGATCCCTGTCATCCACGACGTGTTCAGTCCGTCACCCGGCGACATCGAGGAGGCGCGGCGCATCGTGAAGGCCTTCGACGAGGCCGCCACGGGTCTGGTGGTGATCGACGGCAAGCTCATTGAAAGACCCGTCCTGAGGGCCATGGAACGCGTTCTCGAACGGGCCCGGCGCATGGGCTGATTTCGGTCCGCCCGGGCGACATAATGAACTGAATCGATGATGGAGTGATCCCATGGCCGCAGAGCTTGTGTTCTACACGCATCCCATGTCACGAGGGCGAATCGTGCGCTGGATGCTGGAGGAAGTCGGTGTCGACTACACGACCGAAGTCGTCGAATACGGTCCGCCGATGAAGTCGCCCGAATACCTCGCGATCAATCCCATGGGAAAGATTCCGGCACTCAAGCACGGGCAGGCGGTGGTCACGGAAGCGGCGGCCATCTGCGCCTACCTTGCCGATGCCTTCCCCGAGGCCGGTCTGGCGCCTCCTCCGGGTGCGCGTGGTCCCTACTACCGCTGGCTCTTCTTCGGCGCCGGACCGCTCGAGGCGTCCACCACGAACCGGCATTTCGGGTTCGCGGTGCCTGAGGACGGCGTCGGCATGATCGGTTACGGAACCTGGGAGCATGTCATGGACGTTCTGGAGGAGACCCTCGCCGGCGGCGGTCATGTTGCCGGCGGGGATTTCTCGGCGGCGGACATCTACATCGGCTGTCAGATCGGCTGGGGCATGCACTACGGAACCGTGGACAGGCGTCCAGCCTTCGAGGACTACTGGACGAGACTGAGTTCCCGGGAAGCCTACCACCGCGCCAATGCCATCGATGACGAGCTGATGGCCGACGTCAAGTCGCCCGTCTGAACCCGCCATGATCGTCACCCGCCTGGAGACGTTCACCAACCGCTGGGTCGGCTTCGTGAAGGTGACGACCGATACCGGCGACGATGGCTGGGGCCAGATGTCGACCTACAATGCCGACATCACGGCCAGCGTCTTCCACCGCCAGGTGGCGCCCCACGCCCTCGGGCATGACGCCCGCGACTTTGCCCCGCTCATCGACCTGATACCCCTGCGCGAGCACAAGTTTCCGGGATCCTATCTCAGGCGCGCCATGGCCGGTCTCGATACCGCGTTGTGGGATCTCGCCGGAAAGATCGAGGACAAGCCGGTCACTGCTTTGATTGGCGGCACGCCGGGTCCCTTGCGTGCCTATGCAAGCTCGATGAAGCGCCAGATCGGGCCGCGTGACGAGGCCGACCGACTCTGTCGCCTGCGTGACGAAAAGGGGTTTGACGCCTTCAAGTTCCGGGTTGGCGCCGAATGCGGCCGCGACGTGGACGAGTGGCCCGGGCGCACGGAGGAGATTGTACCCGTCGTGTCACGGGCCCTTGGCGATGATGTGGCGCGCCTGGTCGATGCCAACTCAGGATTTTCGCCGGCGCGGGCCATCGAGGTCGGAACCATGCTGGAGGGGGAGGGCGTCTCCCACTTCGAGGAGCCGTGCCCCTACTGGGAAATCGACGAGACGCGCGAGGTGACGAGGGCGCTGGCGATCGACGTCACGGGCGGGGAGCAGGACTGCAACCTTGCCCAGTGGCGGCGCATCATCGACACCCGGGCAGTCGATGTCGTGCAGCCTGATATCATGTACATGGGCGGACTGACGCGTACCCTCGAGGTGGCGGCCATGGCAGCGTCGGCGGGGCTGCCCTGCACGCCGCACTGCGCCAACCTGAGCCTCGTGACCATCTGCACCATGCATCTTCTCCCGGCCATCGCCAATGCCGGCAAGTACCTGGAGTTCTCCATCGAGGGCGCCGACTACTATCCCTGGCAGCAGGATCTCTTTGTCGGAGATCCCTTCCGGATCGAGGATGGCAAGGTGAGTGTGCCCGATGCGCCGGGCTGGGGCGTCGACGTTCACCCGGACTGGCTGGCACAGGCCGAGCACAGGGAGAGTTCCCTGGAATCGTGACCTGCCCGGCTGACGCCCGTCAGGGCTGTGTCGGCAGTTCGTCGACGAAGCGGTCGAAACCGGCGATGAAGGCCGCGAGGTCCTCACCGGCACGGCGTGGCGCCATCTTCTCCGGCGCACCGTGAATCTCGAGACCGGGCCAGGGTGCGACGACGGCATCCTCATCGGGAACGGCGAAGAAGCCGATGGAATAGCGCGCGCGGTCGCGCGGCGGATGGATGCGGTGCAGGGTCGAGGCGAAGCGACCCCCGGACCAGATTTCCAGCTCGTCGCCAATGTTGACGACAAGGCGGTCTTCCCGGTGAGGAATGTCCAGCCACCTGCCGTCCGGGCTCTGGACCTGCAGCCCGCCGACCTCTCCCGGCAGGAGGACCGTGATCATGTTCGAATCCCTGTGGGGCAGCACATCGTCCGGTGGCAGTCCAATGGCCTCGGGTCGTGCCGGGTAGTGGAGCAGGGAAATGTTGGTGAGGTGCCGGTGAAAGGACCTGGTGAATGCGTTTTCTGCCAGGTCGAGCGCCATGGCAAAGGCCTCGAGCAGGCGATGCGTCACCGCCGTGACGTGATCGAAGTAGGCGATTATGGCGTCACGGAAGTCATCCGGGGTGTCGGGCCATATGTTGGAGGCGTAGAGCCGGGATCCGGGGCCCGTCCCGGGGTTGTTCACCACCTTTTCGTCACCGGCGAAGAAGGCCTCGTAGAGCGGCTTGGGAACACGCGGGTCACGCTGTTCCCCGAACGGCATGACGGGGATGTATCCACGGTAGATGCCGGACGGCCGCAGGGACTTCAGCTTGGTTGCCGCATCCTGGGCAAAGAAGCGCCGGGTTGCGTCAACGGCGGTCTGCGTGACGTGGCGCGGAATGCCGTGGCCACTGACCGAGAGGAACCCGATTGCTTCGCAGCGCCGGCCGATCTCGCCCGCCACCCGGCGCCTGGCGCCGGTGTCGTGCGACCACAGGGCAGACATGTCGATGGAAGGGATATCCGGGTCGTTCATGGAAAGTGTCGAGGGTTGTGCGCCGGCAAGTATAGGTGGCCCATGCAGGTCATCAATGTCGACAGCCTGCCTGCCGGACCATAGGGTCATGCCCATGAGAACGTGGATCAGGTCCCCGCTGGCGATTCTTGCCGACGACTGCGAGGGCGGTGTCGTCGTCGAGGACGAGAGGATCGTCGAGTGCCTGGCACGGGGCAGCACCCCTTCGCGCGCATGTGACGATATCTTCGATGCCTCCCGGCACGTGGTCCTGCCGGGACTGGTCAATGCCCATCACCATTTCTACCAGACACTGACGCGCGCCTGGGCTCTCGACCGTGGCCTCTTCGACTGGCTGCAGGCACTCTATCCCGTCTGGGCGCACCTTGATCCCCACCACCTCGAGCAGGCAGCCCGCCTGGCCCTGGCGGAGTTGCTGCTGTCGGGGACCACGACGGCGGCAGACCATCACTACGTCTTTCCTGACGGTCTCGCAGAGGCGATCGACATCGAAGCCGCAGCGGCGCAGTCCCTGGGCATGCGGGTAACGCTGACGCGGGGATCGATGAATCTCTCCGAAGAGGACGGAGGTCTGCCGCCTCGGAGGATTGTCGAGAACCGTGACGCCATTCTCGCCGACAGCGAACGGGTGATCGACACCCTGCACGACAGGTCTGAGGGAGCCTTCGTGCAGATTGCCCTGGCGCCCTGTTCTCCCTTCTCCGTCAGCCCCGGCATCATGCGCGAGACGGCAGAGCTCGCCGAGGAAAAGGGGGTCCGCCTCCACACACACCTTGGCGAGACCCTGGACGAAGACCGGTTTTGCGAAGAGACCTTCGGGTGCCGTCCGCTCGACCATGTCGAAGACCTGGGCTGGCTCACCGCACGGGCGTGGTTTGCCCACGGCATCCATTTCACCGATGACGAGATCTCCAGGGTGGGCAGGGCCGGCTCCGGCATCGCCCACTGCCCGGGATCCAACATGGTCCTGGGGTCGGGGCTGTGCCGCGCCCCTGAACTCGAGGAGGCCGGGTCTCCCGTCGGCATCGGTGTCGACGGCTCGGCATCCCAGGATGCGTCAAACATGATTCAGGAGGTGCGCCTGGCGTTGCAGGTCGAACGCCTGCGCTATGGAGCCTCGAGGGTCAGCCACCAGGATGTGCTGCGCTGGGCAACGCGAGGCTCCGCCGCATGCCTGGGACGCGACGACATTGGCCGGATCGAGGCGGGGCGCCAGGCCGACCTGGCGCTCTTCACGCTGGACGAGCCACGGTTCTCCGGGGCCCACGATCCGCTGGCCGCCCTGGTGCTGTGCGGCGCCCACAGGGCCGACCGGGTCATGGTGGCCGGAAGGTGGCGGGTCATCGACGGCGCCATCGTTGGTCTCGATCTCGAACGCCTGATGGCGCAGCACAACGAGGCGGCCCGCTCGCTCCTCTGCGCGGCCGATCTCTGAAGTCACGTCACGTCCGGTTGGCGGCGTTGCCTCCGGTCCACCGGCGGTCTGCTTCCGCCACGCCGGAAAAGTAGGCGCCGGCGCGTTCGCCGGTCACCTTGCGCCACAGGGCGACCGAATCCGGCGAGGCGTCCGCGCGGGGCCTTGGAACCGGCGTGTAGTGACCGAAGGCGTCCTCTCCGCAGACGAGTTGCGCATAGTCGCGTTCGATGACCACCGGACGCATGGCCGGCGTCGCGAATCGCACCACCAGGCCGACGCGCCGTTCCGCCGAACGATTGGGCTCGGACGCATGCATGGTGAGGCCGTGGTGAACGGACATCTCGCCGGCCCTGAGTTCGCCGAGCCTCGTTTCGCTCTCGTCGATCTGCCACCTCACGTTCTGACCCCGGGTCAGCAGGTTGTCGGTTTCGAAGGTGTCGTCGTGGTCGACGAGACCGGCCCGGTGTGATCCCGGAAGGAAGCGCATGCACCCCATGGCGCCGGTGGCGTCGGTGAGAGCGATCCACGCGGTGACGGCGTCGTGGGAATCGACCCCCCAATAGCGAAGATCCTGGTGCCAGCTGACGTATCCCTGCGAATGGGCTTCCTTGATGAAGACATCGCTGTCCCAGACGATGAGATCGTCGCCGAGCAGTTGACGCACGACGTCGAGAACGCGTGGATGACGCACCATGTCGTCGACTGCGCGCATGACGAGGTGACTTCCCGTGCGGAACATCTCGGCCACCGGCAGATGTCCGGCATGGATCCGGGCGAACGCATCGACTTGCTCAAGCACAGCGGCAGCGGCGTCCTCCTCGAAGACCCTCACACCGGCGATGAAGCCGTCACGCCGGAAGGCGTCGGCAATCGCCGAACCTCCGGCGTCATCCATCACGCGTCAAGGCCGACGCTTCATCTCGTACCAGAACACGATCGCCGAGTAGGGCGGCACCGGTACCAGACCCTCGATGTCGCTGCCGTGGGCAATGATGAGCGGCGCATCCATGGCGAAGATCGACACCGCTTCCTCGTGCAGGATGCGCTGTGCCTCCACCCAGGTCGCACCGGCGGCGTCGGCGTCCGTGGCTTCCTGCCCCCAGGCTTCGAACACGAGGCTGTCGAACTCGGGGTTGTTGTAGCCGATGGCCGGGAACCAGCCATAGGGCGAACTGGTGAAGATGATGAGCCAGGCGTAGGGCGACGGCACGTCACCGGACGCAGCCACCACGAAGACGTCGTAGTCCTCGTTATCGGGGTTGAAGGCACTGTCCCAGAAGGCGCCGCCGGACAGCTGGCGAATGTTGAGGGTCACCCCGACTTCGGCCAGGGCGGACTGCCACAGGCGCACCGCCTCCGCCACTTCCTTGGAACCGGCCGAGACCGCGAGATCAAGCTCGAATCCGTCACCGAAACCGGCCTCGGCGAGCATGGCGCCGGCGGCATCGAGATCCTGGTTCCAGGAAGGGAAGTCGGCAGGGGGCGTCCACAGCGCCGTCGGACCGGAGCCGGCGCTGACGCGGCCGTGACCGAGAAACACCCCCTTGTGGACATCGTCATAGGGAAAGGTCATCGCCAGTGCCCGGCGCACGGCCCGGTCGTCAAGCGGCGGATTGCTGTGATCGAAGGCGAAGATGAGCTGAGCCAGTGGCAGATAGGGCAGGACCACGAGATCGTCCACACCCTCGAGACTGGCCATCGAATCGAAGGGAAGATGGGTCGTCAGGTCGACCTCGCCGGAACGAATGAGCTGGTCGCGCACGGTCGGGTCCTCGACGATCAGGTAGACGACCTTGGTGAACTGGCCCTCTTCCCAGCCTCCCCAGTAGTCGGGATAGCGATCGAGAACGGCACGGGTTCCGGGTTCGAAGCCGGCAACCACATAGGGACCGGTGCCGGCGTCGTTGCCTTCGGCCCACCACTCGGGCGGCTGGTCCACGGCTTCTGCCTTGTAGATGAACATGCCGTACTGCGCCGACACGATGAGCGGCACGTTGCGCGGTTCGCTGGCGATGAAGCGCACCGTCATGTCGTCAACCACCTCGATCGACTCGATGCCGATGAAGTCGTAGGCGACCATGCCGACCGCGATGTTGCGATCGAGTGATGCCTTCACGTCGGTGGCCGTGAAGGGTGATCCGTCGTGGAATGTGACACCCTCGCGCAGGGTGAACGTCCATTCGGTTCCTTCGGCATTGGACTCCCAGGACGTGGCCAGCACTCCGACGAGTCCCTCGTCCTCGGTCCAGCGGGTAAGTGTCTCGTACACGTTGAAGCCGAGCGTCGTATCCCAGCTCAACATGTAGGGTGGATCGAGCGAGGGCAGTTCACCGGGAATCGCCTGGAAGGCAATGTTCTCGGTGATGTCCTGGGCCTGAAGCGGCCCCACACCGACAGACAGCGCGGTGACGGCGGCGATGACCGATCCGCGGACATACCTGTTCATGACCCTCTTCCTCCCCATTGCATCGACAGATGTACGGATCGAAGTGTGCACCGTGTCGATCATGGTCTCAACCGCCTCTGCTGTCGTGTGATCGTGCTGCCCGCCCGTGCCGGGATTTTGTTGGTCAAATGCAGTCCGCCACCGCACAATCGTTGACGTCATGAAGGGTGTTTGCGCGTTGATCGAGACAATGCGGCCATGAGCGGGGTTCGATACCTCCTGCGGCGGCTGGTTCTGGCACTCTTCGTGATGCTCGGAGCGTTGACGGTCACGTTCGCCATTTCCCATGTCATTCCGGGCGATCCCGCACGCCTCTATCTGGGTGCGCGCGCCAGTGACGAAGCAATTGCCGCCGTGCGCGCCGACCTTGGTCTCGACGATCCCCTCCCCGTGCAGTTCGTTCGGTTCGTTTCCAACGCGGTCCAGGGAGAGTTCGGCTACTCCTATCGCACCAAGCGGCCGATCGTCGAGGACCTGGCCGAACGACTGCCCGCCACCATGGAACTCGTGGTGCTCGCCACGTTCCTGGCGATCGCTGTCGGTGTTCCCGCCGGCGTCCTTGCGGCTGCGCGCTTCGCTACCGGATTCGACCGCGTGATGCGGGTGGTGTCCATTCTCGGCGTGTCCATGCCTGCCTTCTGGCTCGCCCTGCTGTTGCAACTCCTCTTCTTCCTGTGGCTCGACCTGCTGCCGCTCGGCGGACGTCTGAGCCAGACCACCAGCTTCCTCCATCCGGTGACGACCCTGACCGGCTTCCATCTCGTCGATGCCGCACTTACCGGGAACTGGGTGGCATGGAGAGATGCGCTGGCCCACGCGATCCTGCCGGTGGTGGTGCTGGCGACATTTCCGGTCAGCCTGGCCCTGCGCATGACCCGGGCGTCGATGCTCGATGTGCTTGCCGAAACCCACATCGCCGCCGCCCGCGCGGCGGGACTGCACGAACGCGAGATCCTGTTCCGCCTGGCGTTGAAGAACGCCATCGTGCCCACGCTGACCGTTCTGGGACTGGTGTTCGCCTTCTCGATCACCGGTGCCGTCCTCATCGAGAGCATCTTCAAGTGGCCGGGCCTCGGGAGCTACATGCTCGATGCCATTCTCAACGACGACATTCCGGTGCTGTTTGCCGTCACCCTGGTCGTCACCGTGATCTACATCGTCGTCAATCTCCTAGTGGACCTGCTGCAGGCGGTGCTTGATCCACGAATCCGGCTCGGTGAGAGCAGTGTCGGCTGAAAGGCCAGTTTCGGGAGCGGCAGCGACGTTGCTGACAGCCCTCGTCAACCCGCCTGCGGGATCGGCACGCCGGCACGTTCTCGGCGACCGCCTGGCCGCGGGCGCCCTTGTGGCCCTTGTGGTCATTGTCCTGCTGGCCGTTGCGGCACCCCTCGTCACGCCCCACGCCGATCAGGGGCGCGGGACGACGAACATCGAGGACAAGCTCCTTGAGCCTTCACTGGCTCACCCCTTCGGCACCGATGCGCTTGGCCGCGACGTTCTGGCCCGTGTCCTTTTCGGGGCGCGTACGGCACTCGTTTCGGGCCTTGCCATCGTCCTCATCGGGGTCGTGGCGGGAACACTGCTCGGGGCCACGGCAGGCTATGTCGGTGGCTGGCTCGACGAGGCGATCATGCGCGTCACCGACGTGTTCCTCGCATTTCCGCCCCTGCTGCTGGCCATGACCGTCGCCGTGGTCCTGCAGCCCAGCCTGGAGAATGCGATCCTGGCCATCGCGCTCACCTGGTGGCCGTGGTACGCGCGCATTGCGCGGGGGCAGGCGATTTCGCTGCGAGAACGGCACTATGTCAGGGCGGCGCGTGGCATCGGTGTCAGTCACCCGGTGGTGGTGCTGCGCCATGTCCTGCCCAATGTCATGACTCCGGTATGGGTCCAGGCGACACTGGATCTCGGCGCCGCGATCCTGACCGTGAGTGCGCTGGGCTTCGTCGGATTGGGTGTGCCGCAGCCGACAGCCGACTGGGGGGCGATGATCTCGGAGGGACGGATCTATGTGCAGACTGGCCACTGGTGGGTTCCGACATTTCCCGGCGTGGCGCTCTTCGTGACCATCATGGCGTTCAATCTCGCGGGCGATGCGGTGCACATGGCGACCAGCCCGCGTGGTCGCGCCATGCAGCAAACATGAACGCACCGCTCCTTTCCGTCACTGGTCTCAAAGTCGGGTTTCCAGGCCCCGGGGGGCGCCGCCTGGTGTTGCGCGGAATCGATTTCAAGGTCGAGGAAGGCACGGCTTACGGCATCGTCGGCGAGTCGGGGTGCGGAAAGTCGATGACGGCCCACGCCATCCTTGGCCTGGTGCCGCCGCCAGGATCGATTGCCGGTGGCACAATCGCCTATCGGGGCCGGGACCTGGTATCCGGGGGACCCGATGCCTGGGCCGGACTGCGTGGCCGGCATATCGCCATGGTCCATCAGGATCCGACCGCCGCTCTCAATCCCCTGTTTACGATCGGCAGCCAGATCAAGGCGATCATGCAACGACACGGAAGGGCCCGGGCCCGGGAGGCACGGGAGCGTGCCGTGTCCCTGCTTGGCGAACTCGAACTGGCCGATCCCGCCGCCCTTCTTGATCGCTATCCTCACGAACTCTCCGGCGGCATGCAGCAGCGGGTCCTTCTCGCCATGGCCCTGGCCGGCGATCCCGACCTGGTGATCGCCGACGAGGCTACGACGGCCCTTGATGTCACCATCCAGGCTCAGGTTCTCGCCCTGCTCGACCGGTTGCGCAGGAAGCGCGGCCTGACCTTGATCATCATCACGCATGATCTCGGCGTCGTGGCGCAGACCTGTGACCGGGTGGCGGTGTTGTATCTCGGACGGATCGTCGAGGAGGGAGATCCCGAAGATATCTTCCTTGCGCCGCATCACCCCTACACGAGGGGACTCCTCAAGGCACGGCCTGGCGAACAGACGCAGCGCACGCCGCTTGCCGTGATTCCAGGCTCCGTACCCGCTGACGCCGAGAACATCGAGGGATGCACCTTCCGCGAGCGGTGCGCCTTCGCCATGGCCTGCTGCCGTCTCGAGGATCCTGCGGTGCGGCGCCTCTCGGATCGTCATCGCAGCGCCTGCCATCTCGAGGTCGGTCGATGACGGCGAAACACGACGTCCTGCTCGACGTCAGGAACCTCGCGGTCGACTACCGCACGGGAACCGGCCTCTTCGGCCGGCGGCGCGGACATGTGCGGGTTCTCGAGAACATCAGCCTGCGGCTCCGACAAGGCGAAACCCTGGGCGTCGTCGGAGAATCAGGGTGTGGCAAGTCGACCCTTGCCATGGCGCTGGCGAGGTTCGTGATCGCCAGCCACGGCGACATCCTGTTTGACGGGCGCGACGTGCTTCGGCTTGACGCTGCTGGCCTCAAGGCGTGGCGCCGGGACATGCAGCTCGTGTTCCAGAATCCCCTGGCCTCCCTCAACCCACGCATGACCGTTCGCGCCATCGTCAGTGAACCCCTTGTGACACACACCAGGCTTGACCATGGCGAACGCCGCAGACGGATCGAGGCTCTTCTTGGCGAAACCGGTCTCGATCCGTCATTCCTCACCCGATACCCCCACGAACTCAGCGGTGGCCAGGCCCAGCGGGTGGTGCTGGCGCGAGCCCTTGCCCTCAATCCGCGGCTGCTGGTGCTCGACGAACCGACATCCGCCCTCGACGTTTCCGTCCAGGCGCAGATTCTCAATCTCCTCATGCGCCTGCAGGACCAGCACAACCTGACCTACATGCTGATTTCCCACAGTCTCGGCGTTGTCGAGCATGTCAGTGACCGCATCGTCGTTCTCTATCTTGGCGAGATTGTCGAGGAAGGACCGCGAGACGAGATCTTCAGGCAGCCGCGCCACCCCTATACCCAGGCGCTGATGGCGGCGACACCCGTTGTCGATCCTTCGAAGAGGCAGACTCATCGGCCGCTGTCGGGGATGATCCCCGGTCCGGCATCGCGGCCCGAGGGTTGCCGGTTCCACACCCGGTGCCCCCGCGCCTGGTCCCTGTGTCACGACTCCAGGCCACGCCCGCAGCGCGTTGGCGACGGCCATGTGGCCTCGTGCCACCTTCTGACGTCATGAAACCCATGCCGACTGTCGCTTTGCGGGCGGTCTTCCGGATAGACTCGGCCATGCCGGGCTGAGGAGAGACACATGAGCGTTCGTGACGGCCAACCCAAGGCGCCCTATGCCTGGTCGATGCCGGACTGGCCGTCCCCGGGACAGTCCACCGACGACGATGCCCTCGAGGTGTGGGGCTATACGGATCGCATGTCCTACGAGGCGGGTGACGTGATCAGGCTCCACGTCAGTGCGACGCGTGCCTTGTGGTCGCTGACGATCTACCGCGATGGCGCATCGCCGCAGCGTGTCCTGCAACGCAAGGACCTGTCCGGCGCGCGTCACGCCGTTCCCGAGGATTCTTACGCCTCGGGCTGCGGTTGGCCCGTGGCTCTCACCATCCCTGTCGACGAGGACTGGCCGTCGGGTCTCTACATTGTTGTCCTTGGTATCGGTGACGGTTCGGACCACTTCGAGTCCGATGCCTTCTTTGTCGTGCGCAGACCGGCCCGGCAACGGCGGAAGATCGGCTTCATGCTGACGACGAGCACCCTGATTGCCTACAACGACTGGGGAGGCGCCAATCACTATCGCGGCCTCGGGAACGATCCGCGTGACGACGTCGCTTCGCCGGTGCTGTCGACACAGCGTCCCGTGGGCCGCGGTTTTCTCCGCAAGCCGGCTGAGGCGCCGCGCGAATCCCATGCCTTCTCGCCGCCGATCGGCTGGCAGCCCCGCTATCCCTCCTACGAGTGGGCGCGTCTCTACGACATGAGCCGACATCATGCCGATGCCTTCTGGGCAACATACGAGAGGCTGTTTGCCGTGTGGGCGGAGAACCGGGGCTATGAACTCGACTATCTCACGCAGCACGACCTTCACTTCGACGAGAGCAGCCTCGATGGCTTTGATGCGCTGGTGATCGTCGGACACGACGAGTACTGGACCTGGGAAATGCGCGACCGGGTGGACGACTTCGTCGATCGCGGTGGTGGTCTCGCCCGCTTCGCCGGGAACTTCTACTGGCAGGTGCGGCTGTCCCAAGACGGCACCACGCAGTACTGCTATCGGGTTCCCGGTGCCGATCCCGCCACGTCCACCACGCCGCACCTCGTGACCACCGCATGGGACTGCACCCTGACCGGACGCCCGGCGGCGGCGACGATGGGGTTGACGGGCATGGCCGGGACCTACAATCGCTACGGGGTGGCGGCGCCCCGCTCCTCGGGAGGCTATACGGTCTACCGGCCGCGGCACTGGGCCTTCGCCGGCACCGATCTCTACTACGGCGATCTCCTGGGCGGTACGCCTGTCAATCTCGCGACCTTCGAACTCGACGCGGTGGAGTACACCTTCCGCCGAGGGCTGCCTTTCCCGACGTTCGAGGATAGCGCCCCGGAATCCCTGGAAATCCTCGCCCTGGCGCCGGCGGTGCGCGGCGAAGAGGACCGATTCGGGGGCACTGTCCCGCTCAACGGCCCGTTGCGCGAGGCCGAGCAGGTCATGGAGGCGCTGGGAGACCTCCTGCCGCCCCACTGCCGCGAAAACGAGGGGCGTGGCGCCGGCATGATCGCCGCCTTCACCCGAGGCAAGGGAGAGGTGTTCAACGGTGGTTCGACGGAATGGCCGCGGGCGCTGGAGTTGCGCGATCCCTTCGTCGAACGCATCGTCGCCAACGTTCTCGACCGGTTCACCGCGTCGTGACTCCACGTCCGGATCGACCCGGGACCGCAATTGCATCGCAATTGGGATCAGGCCAGCACATCCGGAATCTTCTCCGGCCTTCGATCCCGTAGCCATGCCGTCCGGTTCATCAAGGCGCCTCCTCACCGGAACACCCAACCGGACGACTCGTGTGCTACCTGACGGAACAGATCATGTGTCAGCGACAGTGTTGTCTAATCTGCGGTGATAGTGAATGATACCTGCTACGATAACAGAACGAGGGGGGGAGACGCCGCCCCGCAAGTCGGGTTCCCCCAAACCACACAGATGGCAAGGAGGACAGATCATGACTTTTGGCTCTATTGACAGACGCAGGTTCATGGGCTCGACGGCGCTCGCTGGCGCCGCTGCGGCCACTGCCGTGAATCCGGGGAAACTGCGCGCCGAGGAGACGGTCCGCGTCGGATTTCTCGCGCCGCTGACCGGTGGTGTTGCAGCCTGGGGGCTGCCCGGCCTCTACGGATGCGAAATCTGGGCAGAACAGAAGAACGCCGCCGGCGGTGTCGACATCGGCGGGACATCCTACAACGTCGAAATCGTCTCGTACGACAACGAGTATCTTCCGGACAAGGCGCGCACCGGCGCCCAGAAGCTGATCAACGAAGACGGCGTCTCGTTCATCGAGATGCTCGGCGGCGACACCATGCCAGCCGTGACTCCGATCGCCAATCGTGCCGAGATGCTTGTCTCGACGCTTCTTCCCTCGGATCTCTCTCCGGACACGCCCTTCCTGGTCGCGCCCGCGGAAGTCCATCCGATCTACAACCTCACGGGTGTCTGGTGGATGGCCGAGAACATGCCGGAGGCGAAAACGGCCGTGATCTGCGCCCAGGACGACGCTCTCGGGCGGCCCTCCGTGGCAACCTACCTCGCGGCGTTCGAAGCCCATGGCATCGAGGTCAAGGACACCATCTTCTTTGACATCGCAACGACGGACTTCGCGCCCGTCATGACCGCGATGCTGGCACACAAGCCCGATATCCTGTGCCTCGACACGGCCTATGCGGAGTTCGTCAACGAGCTCTGCAAGCAGGCGTTCGTGCAGAACTATGGTGGCCAGATCATCTCCTGCACGGCGGACTTCTATGCCGACATCATCGCCAACACTTCCGAGGAATTCATGGAGGGGGTGATCTTCCAGTTCCCCGACTTCGACGATCCGGCGCTGAACAGCGAGGGCATCAACTTCAACGATCCCAACGGCTTCTTCCAGGTCTATAACGAGCGCCATCCCGGCCAGTGGGGTGCGGTGTCCTGGGAGTACGCGTCGATCCTCGACTTGTGGCTGGACGGCGCCCAGAAAGCGGGTTCCATCGAACCGGCAGCGGTGCTCGACGGCATGAAGCAGGGCGGCACGGGCGCCCACGCCTTCGGCGAAGCCAACTGGTGGGGCGAGGAACTCTTCGGAATCGACAATGCGCTGGTGGGCAACTGGCCCGTGGTGCAGATCCAGAACGGAAAGGCCGTGATCGTCGAGTTCAAGAACATCCCCGAGTGGTGGGGAGAACACAGCGCGACCATGATCAAGCACTTCGAAGCGATGGGCGAAATGTGGTACCAGCGCGCCTGATCACTTTCCTCGCCGGCCCGCGCGGCACGGCGGCACGCAATACCGGGGCCGGCCTCGTGCCGGGCCCGGTATCGTCTTTCCGGACATTCCGTTAGCCCATGGACTTCGGTGTCTTCCTGCAGACCTGCCTGAACGCGACCTATGCTTCGAGCTATCTGGCGCTGGTTGCGGTCGGTCTCGTCCTCATCTTCGGTGTCATGCGGGTCGTGAACTTTGCCCACGGCGAACTCTACATGGCCGGCGCCTATTGCCTGTTCTGGGTGTTCTACCAGAACGAACTGCCATTCTTCGCGGGCGTTGCGGTCGCCGTTCTCGCTGTGGCCGTGGTCGGACTCCTCCTGGAGAGAACGATGTTCCGGCCCATGAAGGACAATCCGCTGGGAGGTCTCATCTGCTCGATCGGCGCCCTGCTGGTCCTGCAGGCCGGAGCCGTTGCGCTCTTCGGCGTCCGCAAGAAGTCGTTTGCCGGTCCCTACAATGAAGCCGTGACGCTGTTCGGGATCGATGCCCTGACCATTTCCGGCCAGCGTCTTGTCGTCATTGCCTTTGCCGTCATTCTCCTTGGCGCGTTGTGGATCTTCCTGCGCAGGAGCCGGTTCGGCTGGGCGTTGCGGGCCGTGGCGCAGGATTCGGAGGCGGCCGCGCTGCAGGGCATATCGATCAGCCGCATCTCGATGCTCGCCATGATTCTGGGCGCCGCGCTGGCGGGAGCCGCAGGGGCGCTGACCGCCACCATCGTGCCGACCGGCCCCTACATGGGACATCCGGTCATCATCGGGGCCTTCATCGTCATCATCGTTGGGGGACTGGGCAGCCTCGAGGGTGCAGTCCTTGCATCCGTGCTCTATGCCTTCACCCATACCTTCGTCACCACGATCTTCGATGGCACGATTGCCGACATCACGGGCCTCGTGCTGATGCTCGTCGTGCTCGTCGTGCGGCCCCACGGCCTCCTCGGCAAGCCGGAGCGTGCCTGATGGGCGCCGTCACCTACGCGGTATGGCTGGCGCTCATTGCATTGTCGCTGACGGCGGCAGCCCTTGCCCTCGATCCGCACCTTGGCGGTCCGAACCGTCGCCGGTGGTGGCAGGGGCTGGCGGTCGCGTCGGCTGTCGTGCTGGCACTCTCGCCGCACGTCGTGACCTTTTCGCAACAGGAACTTCTGGTGTTCCTCACCATCAACACCCTGGTCGTGGTGAGCTACCGGCTGCTTGCGCTGACAGGCGAGTTCTCGCTCGGCCACGTGGTCATGATGGGGGTCGGGGCCTACGCATCGGCCCTGCTCAGCAAGCAGTTCGCCATTCCCGTTCCGCTTTCGATCATCCTCGCTGCCGGTCTCACGGGCCTCGTTGCCTTTGTCCTCGCCTTTCCGCTGTTTCGCATGAAGGGATTCTATTTCCTGATCGGGTCCTTTGCCGCAGGCGAAACCATAAGGCTGCTCTGGAAGGCCTTCATCGGGCCGAAGGGCATCTCCCGCATTCCCGGTGTCCCCGACATCGAGATCGGCGCCTACGAGATCAATTTCTGGGAACCGGTCGCCTCGTACTACCTGGTGCTCATGATCGCGGCCGTTTCCGTCTGGATCCTCTGGCGCATCGAGCATTCGCACATCGGCCTGACCTTTCATGCCGTCCACTGGCGTGATCAGCTCGCAGGCGCGGTGGGCGTCAACACCTGGCGAACGAGGACCCAGGCCCTGGTGCTGGCGTCGTTCTTCGCCGGTCTCGCCGGCGCGCTGCTGGCGCACTATCTCACCACCGTCAATCCCAACCGCTTTGCGGTCCACGAGATGGTATTCGTGCTGATCTGGGTGATTGTCGGAGGCACGGCCACGATCTGGGGGCCCATCATCGGGCTCGTCACGCTGACCGCCATCAACGAGGTGCTGCTGCGCGATATCGGATACGACGAACTGCGCCCCCTCTTCTATGGCGTGCTCCTCGTTTTCGCCATGCTGTTTCTGCCGAACGGTCTCGAGACCCTGCCGGCGCGCGTCCTTCGGCGCTTCAGGCGCGCGAGGCCGCTGACATCCCAGGGTTGAGGCGGCCCCGCCGCTCAGGCTCGAGCGTCAGCGGCACGAGGAGGGCCGCGGCGTAGAGGCGCGCTTCGTCGTCCCTCATCATCGGCGGGTGTTCGGCGAAGCGGTCGATCTCGCGGCCCGGAACGGATTCTCCCAGCCAGTGCGCCATGGCCGCGGCCGACGACTCGCGATGGCCGAAGGCATCGCGCCGGCACGCCAGGGCGGTCTCCATGGCCTGCCGGTCGCCACGCCGCGCGGCACGTTCGGCTTCGACAAGGGCCATGCCCGCCTGGAGCATCTTGCGGCATCGCTGGCGCACGATGGAGGGATAGACACCGCGATGCTTCGATTCGAGCCGCATGTGAAAGAGCGAACTGCGGGCACGAACGCCGGGCGCCATCCTCTCGACCCAGGGACCGGCGGTCCGCCATGCCTCGAGCGCGGCGGCAAGCCCCGCCTCCACGCCGTCCGGCCCCGGGATCATCAGGGCGTGCGCGTGCGCCGTTGCCGCCCGCCTCGGATCGTCCGGCTCGAAGCCTGAGGCCATCACGCCGGCCTGACGGCAGCACGCCGCCGCATGGACCTGATCGCCGTCGAGCCACGCAGCGCGGGCTCCCGCCATCCAGTCCACCCACAGTTCGTCCCCCAGGCGCCAGCCGGAGAGGCTCTCCCTAGCCTCCGAGGTAGGCACGGCGGACGTGTTCATTCTCGCGCAGCACGTCGGTAGGCCCGGAGAGCGCGATGCGGCCGGTTTCAAGCACGTAGCCGTAGCTCGCCAGGTGAAGCGCGAGGCTGGCGTTCTGCTCGACGAGAACGACGGGAACGCCCTTGCGGTTGATTTCGCCGATGATCGTGGCGATTTCCTGCACCATCAGGGGCGACAGTCCGATCGAGGGCTCGTCCATCAGCAGCAGCCGTGGCGCCGCCATCAGGGCGCGCCCCATGGCCAGCATTTGCTGTTCGCCGCCCGACAGTGTCTTGGCGTACTGGCCACGCCTCTCGCGCAATCGCGGAAAATGGCCATACACCATGTCGAGGTCGGAACGGACCGACGGCCCGTCACGGCGCAGATAGGCGCCAGTCATGAGATTCTCCAGAACCGTCAGTTCCGGAAAGACGCGGCGGCCCTCGGGGACGTGGGCGATTCCACGAGCGACAATCCGGTCGGGCTCGAGTCCTTCAATTCTCTCGCCTTCGAAGAGGATCGTGCCCGTCGTGGGACGATTGAGCCCGGAGAGCGTGCGCAGGGTCGTCGACTTTCCCGCTCCGTTGGCGCCGATCAGGGTGATGATGTCGGCCGCCTCCAGCCGGATGTCGATCCCCTTGATGGCCTGGACCTTGCCATAGTGAACCTCAAGGTTCGTCACCTCCAGGAGTGTCACGCCACGCCCTCGATCGGGGTCCCGAGATAGGCATCGACAACCTCGGGATTGGTGCGGATCGCCTCGGGGTCCCCCTCGGCAAGCAGGCTGCCGAAATTGAGCACGGTGATGGTCTCGCACAGGCCCATGACCGCCTGCATATCGTGCTCGACGAGAAGAATGGTGACCCCACGGTCCCGCACCTGGCGCACGAGATCCATCATGCGTCGCGTCTCGTCCGGATTCATGCCCGTGAACGGCTCGTCGAGCAGGAGAAGTCGCGGTTCCGCGGCGAGGGCAACGCCGACGCCCAGGGTGCGCTGAAGCCCATGGGGGAGATTGGCGCATGACTCGCCAGCGACTCCGTCGAGCCCCATGAACGCGAGGATCTCCTCGACCCGGGCCTGGGCCTGCTCCTGGCGTTCCCGTTGCCGGCCAAGGAGGACGCTGGCGAGCCCGATCCTCGCACCGAGATGGCAGCCGGCGAGAACATTCTCGGCGACGGTGAGTTCGTGGAACAGGGTCGTCGCCTGGAACGTGCGAACGAGACCCAGCGCGGCGACCGCATGGGTCGCCATGCCCGAGATGTCACGCCCGGCGTAGATCACGCGTCCGCTCGTCGGCCTGTAGAAGCCGGAGATCACGTTGAAGGTCGTCGTCTTGCCGGCGCCGTTCGGTCCGATGAGCCCGTGAATCGCACCCTCCTTCACGGTGAAGGTGAGGTCGTCGACCGCCGTCAGGCCGCCGAATCGCCGCGTCAGCCCCTCGATGCTCAACACGCCGGTTTGCTGTCCCATGGACCTCCGTTGCCGCGCAAGGAATGCAGACGATCTCGTCCGTTCGGCTTTCCAGTCATGTCAGCCAGCGGATCCTTGCAGTGTCCAAGAAAGGACTATCCCGCACGCCAACCACGCCATCAAGTGCGACAGTGCATTTGGTTCCGGCGCGGACCGCCGGATGTCGCGCGATGGGCACAGGCGCGTGCGAGTCGGAACCGGCCATGACGTGATGGCTGGAATTCGACGGGTGAGGCCGGATCCGTGCGAACCCGCGCCATCGACTGGACTGCAGAATCTGCGAGCAGACGCAACCGAGTTCCCCCAGTGATTCCCGAGGGGGCGGGCACCCGCTCCGCCTACCAGGAACCGGCGATGGTCTGCTGATCACGCATCGACAACGCCTCGGTCCAGCAAGTCCGGCAGATCTTCGACGCTGTCGATGATGACGTCGAAGAACTGCTCCTGATCCGGCGTCATCATGCCCCCGGTCCGCACGCCGACGGCTGCCCCGAAGCCGGCGGCACGGCTCATCAGGGCATCGACAATCGAATCGCCCACCATGAGAACACGTTCTGGAGGGATCCCGATTTCTTCACAAAACGCCAATCCCATGCCCGGGCCCGGCTTCCCTCCGTAGCCGGCATCGGCGCCACAGTGGAAGGCAAGTTCGTCGGCCAGACCGAGGTGATCGACCATCCGCTGTACCTTGCGCGTGCTGTCGTTCGTGGCCGCGCCCAGAATGTAACCCCTTCTGCGAAGTGAGCGCAGGAGTGCCCCCACATCGGTGACGGGAACGGGATCGCGCGTCGAGGCTTCGGCGAATACCCTCAGGATCATGGATTCGAGATCGGCTGGCGCCTTGTCGTCGAGAACGGTTTCCCACGCGTTGACGATATCGTGCACCGTGCCTGTGAGGAGCGTGGCGTTCGGATCGAACGTTGCCGTGGCACGATGATAGCCGGTCTTCCGCAGCAAGGCGTCGGCAAGGTCGGGTCGTCCGGCACGTGTCGCCACCTGGTGTGCAGCCCCTTCCCAGGCTGGAAGCCACATCGAGTCCAGTTCGATCAGCGTTCCGTCCTTGTCGAACAGGATGCCCCTGATGGCGCTCAGGTCGACCATGCGAGCAGGCTTGTCGTCAGAGAGTTCACGCGGTCCCTGGAACGTTGCGACCGTGACGCGCGATTAGTCACCGGCGCAACGACACGGCCTCGTCCTGCACGCGCGCTGCCGCCTTCGATGAGGTTCGCCGTCTGGCGCATCCGGCTCATTGCCAGCCTGACCGCTGGCGCCGCACATGGTCATCGGCGGCCTCGTCGGCCCAGAGTCCCTTGCCCAGTCCGCGCAGAGCCAGGATGGGATCCACGGTGCCTGCGCTCGTCCGGGGCGCGTACACGGCACCATACCAGTCGAGGAGTTCGCCGTGGCATGCCGGGATTTCGTGGCGCTTCGGCATGTGCATTCCTGTCGCCCTGCGGGGGTGGCACGGGTCCCCAGGACGAAACAGACGCCGATGGCCGGCCCGTGTCTCGAAGAGCATGCAATGGCGCTCAGGATCGGGAGGCCTGTTGGCAACGCAATGAAGACAGATATGGGCTCTGACCGAGGGCCGCACCGTCCCCTGACCGGTCACGCTGGCGGCTTCCGCCTGCTCCATGATCTCGTCGATGGTGAAGCCCTCTCGCTCAGGATGATCGCGGTGAAGGCTTGCGACCGCGATCCAGACTTCATCGGCTACCCGGATGTTCTGCCGCATGTCCGGAATCTCCTGCCTTGGCACTCGCAGTTCGGCTGTCCAAAGGGCGGTTGGAAGGGCTGTTGCGGAACCCATGAGCCAAACAACCAGATTCGTCGCCCACTCACTCAAGGCTATCAGCATCCACGAGCCACGACAGCGAAATCGGTCACGCGGTCCGACCTCGCCGAAACAGGCGCGTCAATCAACCACGATCGCGGTGCATGAGTTGAGCGGGCAATCGGTGCTTCCAGCCATCACCATCTGGTTCGGCGCCCAGGAGACTCATTCGGCATCGCACGGTTCCATCGGGTACCTTATCCGGTGTTGTTCGTGGTGCTGGCCGTGAACCTGACGGTCTCTGACCTCTTGGCGGCATGGACATCAGCACCGGCAAACACATCAACAGCGTGCGCAGGACGCTCATAAAGCGAGCCGTCGATGACCTCCAGGAATACGCCACCGGCTGGACCAGGACATTGTCAGCCTATCGGCGATCCTGCTGGACGACGCCTGTTTCGAGGCACTCCAGGGCGCCAGGCACCAGGTTGACGGCGTTACGGTCGTCGACGAGACCCTGCTCATACCGTTCAAGGCCCGCGCGGTTATCGACCTCATCACTCGGTCCGAGGCGGCCGCGAACGTCGATCGAAGGGATATCAGGAAACACCGCAATGATGTCTTCCGGCTGACGCAGCTGCTGGCTGAGGATGCCCGGGTCACACTGCCGGAACCCGTCCGCCGGGATCTTCTCGCTTTCGTCAATCTGGTTCACACCGACGAGGATCTGAATCCCAGGGCGTTTGGCGTTCCGTTCACCCGGAATGAGGCGGTTGATCTACTCGGTGCCGCGTACGGACTCATTGAAACTTCATCTGAATTGACGTGACGATGCGTCTCCCAACATTGTGATTCGACGACATTGTTGGGCTGAGGACCGCGGTTTCAACCTGTCAGGATTATGGGAACAGTGCGGTCGGGGCTGACTTCCAGGAGTTCGAAGGCGCGGCTCTGCAGCCTGGTCCGCCGGCCGGATTCTCGGCACGCCACAGCTCGAGCCTTTCGCGGCCCGCTTCGCATTTCGCGATGCAGGTCAAGGCGGCGGTCCCCTTGACGCCAGCGGGCTTGACCGGTTCAAGGGTGCCGGGACGGCCTGAACCAGGGAGGAGGCCATGGACATTTCTGACGCCAAGCGCTCGGCACTCGACTGGGTCGATGCCCATCGTCAACAGCTCTCGGACTGGCACGCGACAATCTGGGACCTGCATGAGCCGGCCTGGCGGGAGTACCGGTCGGCGGCCTGGTACGTCGATCGCCTGCGCCGCGAGGGATTCGAGGTCGAGGAGGGATCCGGCGGCATGCCGACAGCCTTCTGCGCCACGTGGTCCAACGGTGACGGGCCGACGATCGGATCCTACGCGGAGTACGATGCGGTTCCCGGAAACAACCAGGACCGCGTTCCCTGGCGCAAGCTGCGCGATGGCGTCCATCACGCCGCGGCCGGACATACCGACCCCCACTCCGCCCTCGGCATGTCCACCCTGGGCGGCATTCTGGCGGCCAAGGCGGCGATGGAACGGCACGGCATCCAGGGGCGGCTGAAGTTCATGGGCGAGCCGGCGGAGAAGGTGTGCGGGTCCAAGCCTGTCCATGCGGCGAAAGGCTATTACGACGACATGGACGCCGCGGTCTCGTTTCATCCTTCCTACGGCACCCTGCGCACCAACACCTGCATTCTCGACACCCACTGCGGCAGCTACTGGAGCCGCATCTACAGCTTCATCTGCGATTCCCCGGAGACGTGGAGGAGCGTTGGCGCTCCCGGTCCGTCGTCAGCCCACACCGTCGCCAGGGCGCCCGGCGCCAACGATGCGCTGTGCCTGATGTACACGACCACCAAGTACACGAAGGAATCGATGCTGCCGCACACTGGCACGTGGACGCTGAACGAGGCGCTGCTGGCGGCCGGCAACGCGACGAGCGACAACCTGGCGCCGCGGTTCGGCCAGATCCAGTACTCATGGAGGTCGCCGACGCTGGAGATGCAGCAGCGCATCGCCGAGGTGCTCGACCGGAACGCCGAGCATGTCGCCGCCATGACCCACTGCCGCCTGGAATCCCACTGGGTGACGCGCACGCGGGTCGGGTTGCCCAACCACGCCATGGCCCGCCTTGCCTATGCGAATCTCGAGCTGGTTGGCGGACCGCAGTGGGATGACGAGGCCAGGTCCTTCTGCCGGGAGCTGCAGGAGAACCTGGGGATCGAGCCCATGGAGGAGCCGATCCTCGCCGAGATGACCAATCTCTGCCCTCCGGAAAAGGGCGAGGCGCAGCTGCGCGCCATCCTGCCGCCGTGGCAGCTCAACTACACGTCCGACGATTATGTCGACTGGACGTGGCATGCGCCCACGGTGCGCCTCATCGTTGGCCGCTGCACCCTGAAGGCTCCCGCGGGCTATACCTATCCGGACTGGTCATGGAATGCTCTCGGCGGCCATGCGCCGACCATCGATCCCACCATCATGTGCGCCGCCAAGGTGATCGGCGCGACCGTCGTCGATCTCCTCACCGATCCGCCGCGCCTGCAGGAAGCGCGCGCGGAATTCGAGGAGAGGACCGGGGGCGGCATCGGCGGATCGTCCTGGGTGGCGCCGCTGCTGCCGCGCGACTTCCAGCCGCCGGTCGGCTTCGCCTGGCCGGAATATGTCACGACGGCGCGTGGTGAGAGCTGGTACGTGCCGGCGACTGCCTGACGTCAGCCGTTGCCCCGCCACGCGTCAAGGGCGCGGTTGAAGCGGCCGAGGTAGTCCGCCGTATAGGCGACATAGTCGACATCGAGGGGCGAGTGGGTCTCCTGCACCATGCTCCACATCGCTTCGCGCAACAGCGATGCGCAGGCCAGCGCCCCGAGGCGCCGCCTCAATTCATCGGTGATCGCCTGGTCCAGGACCCGTTCGGCGACCTTCTCGCGGCTTTCGGCGTCGAGGTGACTGTTGGAGGCAAGGTTGGCAATGTCGAAGAGGGCCGTGTTGTAGCCGGCGTATTCCCAGTCGACGAGCCACAGCCTCTCACCGTCATCGAGGAAGTTCGCGGCCAGCAGGTCGTTGTGGCAGAGCACCGGACTGATGGGGCCGACGGCCGCTTCCAGGTCCTGCGCCGCCCCGAGGAGGTGCGGCACCTCCGCCAGCAGGCGATGATCGTCGTCGTGAAGACGGTGCCCGTAGTCGCGGATGACGTGGAAAACCCAAAAGAACGGAGCCCGGCCGCGCAGATGACGCGCCCCGTCGCGGTGGAGGCGGGCCAGCAGTTCCGCAATGCGTTCGAGATTCTTGGGATCGCGCACATCGGCATCGTCGAAGGTGTGGCCATCGATCCAGCGCACCACCAGGACGCCCTTGGCGGTGTAATGGACTTCCGGCGCGATGCCTGCCGCGTACGCCGCACGGCTGCAGGCAGTCTCATAGGTCCGGCGGATGCCGTGGACAGGAATGTTGCCGCCCACCCGCACCAGAAAGCTCCGGTCGCCGTCATCGACGCGGAAGTTGAGATTGGTGATGCCCCCGCTGATCGGGCGGGGTGTCACCGGCCCTTTCCAGCAGGGCAGCCCGGCGGCCCTGGCAACTGCCTCGTCAGGCGTCATGGTGATCGTCTCCCGCTGGCGCTGAGTTCGCTGCCACGGCGTAACGGGGCGTGTCCGTGGCGGTGGTCGGTTGGCCGATATCGGCGAGGCGGCCTTCGATGGCGTCGGTCTCGAGGCGGATGAGGCCGCCGCTGCGGAAGACGAGGGATATGCAACCGGCCGCCTCCCGGTGGCCTTCGCTGACGATGGTCATCAGTTCCGCGTCACCGTCGCCTCCCAGGCCGTCGAGATCCCAGGTGTCGACCCTGGCGACGCGGTCGAGAACGAGAGCGCAGTCGACCTGCATGCCATCGCCACCGGGAAGTTCATAGCAGAAACGCCGGAACAAGGCGGCAAACCGATGGTCTTCCTCGACCCATGTGACCTCGGCGAGGGGCATGCGCGCGCTTTGCAGCACGGTGGCGAAGACCTCCAGATCGTCATCGTCGACAGCCTTGAGTCGAAGCGGCTTCATGTCAGCCCGGAATCCTCTCGATCGTAGCCCCGCACCCCTGGAGTTTTTCCACAAGCCGTTCGTAGCCGCGGTCGAGGTGATAGACGCGGTTGACCATGGTTTCGCCGTCGGCGACCAGCCCGGCAAGGACCAGGCAAACGGAGGCGCGAAGATCCGTGGCCATGACCGGAGCGCCCTTCAGCCCGTCGACTCCCTGGACGATGGCTGTGCCGCCGCGCACTTCGATATCCGCACCCATGCGCATCAGCTCGGGCACATGCATGAACCGGTTTTCGAAAATGTTCTCGTGAATCCGCGAAATCCCGCAAGCTGTGGTCATGAGCGCCATGAACTGGGCCTGAAGGTCGGTGGCGAAGCCGGGGAAGGGGCGGGTGGTGACATCGACTCCCTTGAGGATGCCGTCGGCGCGCCGGACGTCGATACCGCCGTTCCGGCTTTCGATGGCCACGCCTGCCTGACGCAATGCGGAGGCGACATCGCCGAAGTGGTCCTCCGTGGCTCCGGCAAGTCGCAGGCGCCCGCCGGTGGCTGCCGCCGCCATGGCATAGGTGCCGGCCTCGATGCGGTCCGGGAGCATGCGGTGGGTGGCGCCTCCCAGGCGGGCGACGCCGTTGATGCGGATGTTGCAGGTTCCGGCACCGGTGATGTCGGCGCCCATCGCGTTGAGGCAATCGGCAAGGTCGAGGATTTCCGGTTCCATGGCGGCATTGCGGATGAGGGTGGTGCCGCGGGCCAGAGTCGCCGTCATCATGACGTGCTCGGTAGCGCCCACCGAGACCTGCGGAAAGGTAAACTCAGCGCCATCAAGGCCACGTGGCGCCGCGCCCACGAGATAGCCGTCCTTCAGTTCGATAGTGGCGCCAAGCGCCTCGAGCCCGGCGATGTGGAGATCCACCGGCCGCGTGCCGATGGCGCAACCGCCAGGCAGCGAGACCTCGGCGTGGCCGCAGCGGGCAAGGAGCGGACCGAATACGAGGATCGAGGCTCTCATCTTGCGGACCAGGTCATAGGGAGCCTTCATCGAGGTCAGCGATGCGGCGTCCAGTGTCATGCATCCGTCACCGTTCTTGCCTACGCGAACGCCCAGTTCGGCGAGCAGGTGAGCGAGGACGCTGACATCCACCACGTCCGGCTGGTTCGAGAGAATCAGGGGTCCGTCGCTCAACAGCGAGGCGACCATGAGCTTGAGCGCGGTGTTCTTGGCGCCCGCAATGGCAATCGTGCCCTCGAGCGGCCTGCCGCCCTCAAGACGAATCCTGTCCACGTCCCTGCTCCCGGAATCCCTGGCGCGGTCTTCATAGACCTTCTGGGTCTCGACAAGTCAACCGTGGCCCTGTGGTTGAATCGTGGCCTTGCGGCGTGGTGCGGCCCCGGGTGTTTTCGTCGCCGGTGTCCCGCAGGGCCGGCCGGGAGCGCGCCCTGGACTGTTCCTTGCGCCGTTTCAGGTTGGCGCGCAGGGCCTCGGCGAGGCGTCTTGCCTTCTCGTCTGACGTTCCGGCTTTTCGGCCCACGATTGCGCTCCCGAACTTGTTTCCGCCAGTCCGCTGTGGCAGGTTCCGGCCGCCTGTCAGGCGCCGCGCCGCCGTAGCTCAGTGGTAGAGCGCACCCTTGGTAAGGGTGAGGTCCTCAGTTCAATCCTGAGCGGCGGCACCACACTCGTGACGATATCCGATCCCGGTCCCCGGCACCAAGGCCGCGTCGGATTGAACGCGGCGTCGTGACGTGCGTTATGGTGAGGCGTTCCCCCAGGGAGGTGGCCGCCATGATGCTGACCCCGACAGAGCTCGAACGCATGACCATCTTCGTCGTGGCCGAAATGGCAAGGCGGCGCAAGGCGCGGGGCCTCAGGCTCAACCACCCCGAAGCCCATGCCTACATCGCCGACACCCTGCTCGAAGGGGCGCGGGAGGGGCGCAGCCTCGCCGACCTTGCAGGCTGGGGCGCCACGCTGCTCTCCAGCGGCGACGTGATGCCGGGCGTGGGGGCGCTCATGCCGATCGTCCAGGTCGAGGGACTCTTTCCGGATGGAGCCAAACTGATCACGGTACACCAGCCCATTCGTCCGCACGCCGACGGCGCGCAACCGGGAGAGGTGATGACCCCCGACTCGGACATCACGCTCAACGCCGGGCCGTCGGCGGGTCGAGCTCGCGGTGCTCAACACGGGCGACCGGCCGGTCCAGGTGGGGAGCCACCATCACTTCTTCGAGGCCAATGCCGAACTCGATTTCGATCGCGAGGCGGCATTCGGCATGCGCCTCGACATCGCGGCCGGAACGGCCGTTCGCTTCGAACCCGGCGAGAGCCGAACCGTCTCGCTGGTGGCCTATGGCGGCGACGGCATGGTCGAGGGGTTCAACCGCCTTGTCGAAGGATCCCTGGATGATGCGGACATCCGCGAGAGGGCCCTGGAGCGGGCCCGTGACACGCGGCTTCAGGGGGGCGTGACATGGCGAGCATGTCGAGGGCGCGCTACGCCGGAACCTACGGGCCGACCACGGGCGACCGCGTCAGGCTTGGCGACACGAGTCTCCTGGCCGTGGTCACCAGGGATCACCTCGTGGCCGGTGACGAACTGACCACGGGGGCGGGCAAGAGCTACCGCGACGGCATGGGAATGGACTGCGGCGCCCGTCACGACAGGGGAGCCCTCGATCTCGTCATTCACAACGCGCTGGTCATCGATCCCGTGATCGGAATCGTGAAGGCCGACATCGGCGTGCGCGACGGCCGCATCGCCGGGATCGGCAAGGCGGGCAATCCGCGAATCATGGATGGCGTCCATCCCGGACTGGTCTGCGGACCCTCGACGGTCGTCGCCCATGGAGAACGTCTCATCGCCACGCCGGGCGGCATCGATGTCCATGTCCACTTCAAGTCACCCGACCTGGTGCGCCATGCCCTTGCAACCGGCCTCACCACCCTCGTGGGCGGTGGCCACGGTCCGCTCTTCAGCATCGATTCCGGCGGCGCCTGGACCACCGGGCGCATGCTGCAGGCCACCGACGCCCTGCCGATGAACTTCGGTTTTCTCGGGCGCGGCAGCACGAGCCGGGCCACGGGGATACGTGAACATGTCGCCTCAGGCATCATCGGCATCAAGGTGCACGAGGACTACGGAGCGAGCCCGGCTGCGATCGACACGGCGCTTGGCGTCGCCGACGACGTCGACTTCCAGGTGCAGCTCCACACGGACACGCTGAACGAGTCGGGCTTCTACGAATCCACCATGGCGGCCATCGCCGGGCGCACCATCCACATGTATCACACGGAAGGTGCGGGCGGCGGTCATGCTCCCGACATCATCCGCTGCAACGGTGAAGCCCATTGCCTGCCGTCTTCGACCAATCCGACCAATCCCTTCACCGTCAACACCTTCGACGAGCACCTCGACATGGTGATGGCGGTGCATCACCTGTCTGCGGATTCACCCGAGGATGTGGCCTTCGCCGAGAGCCGGATCCGCCGCACCACCACGGCGGCCGAAGACATCCTTCATGATCTCGGGGCGATTTCCATGTTCGGCTCCGACAGCATGGGCATGGGACGGGTGAACGAGGTCGTGGCGCGCTGCTGGCAGCTGGCCAGCAAGATGCGGGATCAGCGCGGTCCTCTCGAAGGCGAGCCGGTGGAGGGCGCCGACAACGCGCGCATCCTGAGATACCTCGCCAAGTACACGATCAACGCGGCCCGGGTCTTCGGCATCGATCACGAGGTGGGCAGTCTGGAGACCGGGAAAATGGCCGATATCGTGCTGTGGAAGCCGGCGTTCTTCGGACTCAAGCCGCAGACCGTGATCAAGGGCGGTTTCACCACCTTTGCGGCAATCGGCGACGCCGCTGCGAGCATCGGCCACGCCGATCCGGTTCTCGAGAGACCGGCCTGGGGCATGTGCGGTCGCGCGCCAGCGTCCATCGCGACAACGTTCGTCCACCCCTCGGCGATCGGGCAGGATCTGGCTGGCAGGCTGGACCTGGCGAAACCCCTCACGGCGATCGGACCGACCCGCCGGCTCACCAAGGCCGACATGCTCCACAACGATGCCCTGCCGGAGATTCGCGTCGATTCGCAGACCTTCGAGGTGATGGTCGATGGCGAGGCGGCCTGGTGCGAACCCGTCGATCACGTGGCCCTGGGACAACTCTACCTTCTCGGATAGGCCCTACCTGTCGTCAAGGAACTGCAGGTACTGTTCCTCGAAATCGAAGGCGAGAAGTTTCTTGTAGGCGTCCATGATGCGCCGCGTCACCGGGCCGGGAATGGTGCCGCAGATCGTTTCGCGGCGGTCGACCGAGCGGACGGGACAGACGCACAGGCTGGTCGACGACAGGAAGATCTCGTCAGCCGTGTAGGCATCGAAGAGATCGAGGCTGGTCTCGTGCACCACGATTCCGAGATCGGCTGCAAGGTCCATGACGGTCGACCGGCTGACGCCCTCGAGCACCATGTCGCCCCGCGGCGTGAAGAGTTCGCCCCGGCGCACGATCCACAGGTTCTGTCCCGCGCCCTCGTTGAGATTCCCGTTGATGTCCAGCAACCCGGCCCAGGCGTCGGGATTCGCCGCCTTCACCTGGCGGTCCGCGAGGAAGACGTTGATGTAGTTCGTGAGCTTGGCGCGGGGACTCTGGGATTCGGGAGGTGTCCGGCGGATGGACGAGATGCCGATGTCGATGCCGTCGCGGAACAGCCGCGCCCGCGGCCGGAAGGGGATCGGCTGGACATGGACGATGACCGTGGGGCCGGTACGCAGGTTGGGTTCGTCACCGACCCAGTCGGCGCCACGCGAGACGTTCTGGAACACCCAGTAGTCCTCTCCCTCGGGCAGGAGCGGAAGGTTGCGGGAGACCACCTCTTCGGTGATGGCAGCCATGTCGTCAGGCGATTCGTCGACGTCGATTCCGAGGTAGCGCAGGGACCGGTAGAGACGGTCGATGTGCTCCGCGAGGCGAAACAGCCTGCCGTTGACCGTGCGTTCCGTGTCGAAGGCGCCGTCTCCCCAGCGGAATCCGCGGTCGCGGAACGGAACGACGACATGGCTTTCCGGAACGTAGTGGCCATTGAAGTAGGCGATTCGCTCGTTGGGACGTTCTGTCATCGGAATCTCCGGCGGGGCATCACCGATTCCCGAGAGTGTGCGAGATCGCCGGCGGGGGCAACCTTCGAGTGCGAGCGTTCGCTCGGCATTGCACCACATGATACCGTTCCTTGGGAAGACACCCCAAAATTGGGTATGCCGGTCAATATATGGTAGATTCAAAAAAACATGTTGAACATATGGTAGATCCGTTGTCACAATGATCGTTCGTCAGCAGCCGCCAAGAGCTGTGATGAGGCAAGTCACGAGGGAGTTGGACGGATGCGGATCAGGCGCCACTTCACCACCGCAGGCAAGGATGCCTATCACGGCATCGGCTTCCGCAAGGCGATGAGCGAGATCCGCAACCCCGATGGTTCGGTCGTTTTCCGGCAGGAGGGAATCGAGGTTCCCGACTCCTGGTCACAGGTCGCCAGCGACATCATTGCCCAGAAGTACTTCCGCAAGGCGGGTGTGCCCGACAGCCTGCAGGCGGTCGAGGAAGGGTCGGTTCCGGCCTGGCTCAGCCGTCGCGAGGCCGCACCCGGCGCCGGCACGACCGGTGAGACGGACAGCCGGCAGGTCTTTGACCGCATGGCCGGCACCTGGACCTACTGGGGCTGGAAGGGCGGCTACTTCGATCGCGAAGAGGATGCGCGCACCTTCTTCGACGAGGTGCGGTTCATGCTGGCCTCGCAAATCGCGGCGCCCAACTCGCCACAGTGGTTCAACACCGGGCTTCACTGGGCCTACGGCATCTCGGGCCCGGCCCAGGGTCACTACTACGTCAACCACGAGACCGGTCGCCTCAACCGCTCGACCAACGCCTACGAGCGGCCCCAGCCTCACGCCTGTTTCATCCAGAGCGTGGCCGACGACCTGGTCAACGAGAACGGCATCATGGACCTGTGGGTACGCGAAGCGCGCCTCTTCAAGTTCGGGTCCGGCACCGGATCGAACTTCTCGGCGCTCAGAGGCGAGGGCGAGCCGCTGTCGGGCGGGGGCCGTTCATCGGGTCTCATGAGTTTCCTCAAGGTGGGAGACAGGGCGGCAGGCGCCATCAAGTCCGGTGGCACGACACGCCGCGCCGCCAAGATGGTGGTCGTCGACATCGACCACCCGGATGTCGAGAACTTCATCTCCTGGAAGATGGTCGAGGAACAGAAAGTGGCGGCGCTCGTCGCCGGATCGAGGCAGTGCCACAAGCACCTCAACGCCGTGATGGAGGCATGCCACGAGGGAGACCGTCACGACGAGACGAGGTTCGATCCGAAGGAGAATTCGTCGCTGCGCAAGGCCGTTCTGGCGTGTCGCCGGGCGATGGTCCCGGAAGCCGGAATCCAGCGTGTGCTCCAGCTCGCCCGGCAGGGTTACCGCACGGTCGAGTTTCCGTTGCTGGACACGGACTGGGATTCGGAGGCCTACAGGACCGTTTCGGGACAGAACGCCAACAACTCCGTCAGGGTGACCAACGCGTTCCTCGAAGCCGTCGAGGCCGATCGCAACTGGGACCTGATACGGCGCACCGACGGCACGGTGTCCAGGTCCGTGAAGGCGCGGGACCTGTGGGACAGGATCGCCTTCGCCGCCTGGGCCTCGGCGGACCCCGGAATCCAGTACGACACGACCATCAACGAGTGGCACACATGCCCCGGGTCGGGACGGATCAACGCCTCCAATCCCTGTTCGGAGTACATGTTCCTCGACGACACGGCATGCAATCTCGCCTCGCTCAATCTCCTCAAGTTCCGAATGGACGACGGCCGCTTCGACATCACCGCCTTCGAGCATGCGGTCCGGCTGTGGACCATCGTGCTGGAGATATCGGTCATGATGGCCCAGTTCCCGTCCCGGGAGATTGCCAGGCGGTCGTACGACTTCCGGTCGCTCGGACTGGGCTATGCCAACCTCGGCGGCCTGCTGATGGCATCGGGTCATTCCTATGACTCCACGGAAGGCCGGGCCTTCTGCGGCGCCGTCAGCGCCATCATGACCGGGGTCGGCTACGCCACGAGCGCCGAGATGGCCGGCGAACTCGGACCTTTCCCCGGTTTCGCCAGAAACCGTGACGCCATGCTGCGGGTGATGCGCAACCACCGCCGGGCCGCCATCAGCGGACAGGACAACTACGAAGGACTGTCGGTGCTGCCCGTGGCCATCGATCACGGAGCGCTGCCTCTGCCCGAACTGGGCGAGGCGGCCGTCCGGGCGTGGGACGAGGCTCTCCGGCTGGGGGAGCAGCACGGCTACCGGAATGCCCAGGCGACGGTGATCGCGCCGACGGGGACCATCGGCCTCGTCATGGATTGCGATACCACGGGAATCGAGCCCGATTTCGCGCTGGTGAAGTTCAAGAAGCTGGCGGGCGGCGGTTACTTCAAGATCATCAACCGGACGGTGCCGGTGGCGCTCGCCATGCTGGGTTACAGCGAGCGCGAGATCACGGCGATGATCACCCATGCCGTGGGCCACGGCACGCTTGCCGGCGCGCCGTCGGTGAATCACGAGACCCTTCGCGCGAAGGGATTCACGGACGATGTCCTGGAGAAGGTCGAGAATTCACTGAAGGCGGCGTTCGACATCCGTTTCGTCTTCAACAGGTGGACCCTTGGCGAGGATTTCTGCACCGGGACACTGGCACTCGATGCCCAGGATCTCGAGGATCCCGGCTTCGATCTTCTGACCGCCATCGGCTTCAGTCGGGCCGACATCGAGGCCGCCAACAGCTTCTGCTGCGGCACCATGACCCTTGAGGGAGCACCGCACATTCGTGACGAGCATCTTGCGGTGTTCGACTGCGCCAATCCCTGTGGCCGCCTGGGCAGGCGGTTCTTGTCGACCGACAGTCACATCAGGATGATGGCGGCCGCACAGCCCTTCATCTCGGGCGCCATCTCCAAGACGATCAACATGCCCGCCACGGCTTCGGTCGAGGAATGTCGCGACACCTACAAGCTGTCCTGGCGCCTTGGCCTCAAGGCCAATGCGCTCTACCGGGACGGTTCGAAACTCTCACAGCCTCTCTCTGCCATGCATTTCGGTGACCTGGCAGAGGATCTCGAGGAGGCGCAAGACCGCCCCGAGGCGATCCGCAAGGTCGTTACCACCATCGTGCGCAACGAGCGCCGGCGTCTCGACAACCGTCGTCGCGGCTATACGCAGAAGGCCATCGTCGGCGGTCACAAGGTCTACCTGAAGACCGGTGAATACGTCGACGGCAGTCTGGGCGAGATCTTCATCGACATGCACAAGGAAGGCGCGGCCTTCCGCAGCCTGATGAACAATTTCGCGATCGCCGTGTCGATCGGCCTGCAGTACGGCGTGCCGCTCGAAGAGTTCGTTGACGCGTACACCTTCACCCGCTTCGAGCCCAGCGGCATGGTCGAGGGCAACGACACCATCAAGATGTCAACGTCCATCCTCGACTACATCTTCCGTGAGCTGGCGATCAGCTATCTCGCCCGCAACGATCTCGCCCATGTCGAGCCCGGTGACCTGATGCCGGACACGGTGGGTCGCGGCGATGCCGGCGAGGAGTTCGCCGAAACCGATGACGGCATGGCCGAGGTTCAGAGCCTGCTCGAACAGGTCGCGAGCAGAGGCTACATGCGGGGCCGTCACCTCCAGGTTCTCGATGGCGGGCGCCAGGCAGAACCGGTCAGGGTGGCCGCGGCCCAACACGAAATGTTTGCAGGCGTCACCGCCGCCGATGCGGCACGCATGCAAGGCTACGAGGGGGATCCGTGCGAAGAATGCGGCAACCTCACACTGGTCCGCAACGGGACCTGTCTCAAGTGCGTCACCTGTGGTGCGACAAGTGGATGCTCGTGACTCCCGTTGCTGACATGGGTGGTCGGGTCTGGCGATCGGCCGGCTGACTGCCTGATTTCATGGTGTGTCCTCCCCAACTTGGGGGTGGGTTTCGGCTCACCCCCATTTTTTTGCAACCCGCTTCCGTCACCGGTGGGCATGACGCCTTTCCCTCCCCGATTGCGTACCGAAGTGATCGTCTGTCTTGCGGACAGGCACTGAATGGCGGCGTTGGCGCCGCGAGTTGTCATGACGGCCGATCTATGCTGCACTGCACAATGACGAGTTCGGGGTGGGTATGACACCTGTACGCACCGTGGCGGCACTGCGACTTCAGCTGGATGAATGGCGGGTGGCTGGTGACACCATTGTCCTCGTTCCCACGATGGGCGCCCTGCACGACGGACACCTGGCGCTGGTCCGGGTGGCGAGGGAACGCGCGCGCCGCGTGGTGGCGAGTCTCTTCGTCAATCCCGCCCAGTTTGCCCCGGGCGAGGATTTTGCCAGCTACCCAAGGAACGAGGCGGAGGACATGGCGTGTTTTCTCGATGCCGGCGTTGACCTCGTCTATGCCCCGGAAGCGCAGGACATGTACCCTGAGGGGTTTGCCACGACTGTTACGCCGGGCGGCGCCGCGCAAGGGCTCGAGGCCGATTACCGGGAAGGGTTCTTTTCGGGCGTTGCCACCGTGGTGCTCAAGCTGTTCATGCAGACCCGCGCCGACGCAGCGGTGTTCGGGGAGAAGGACTACCAGCAACTTGTGGTCGTGAATCAGATGGTCCGCGATCTCGACCTTGGGATTGACATCGTCCCGGTGGCCACGGTGCGTGAGGCGGACGGTCTCGCCATGTCTTCGCGCAATGTCTACCTCGGCGCCGAAGACCGCCATCGCGCGGCCGGACTCTTCCGCATCCTGTTGGAGACACGTGACGTCCTTGGTGGAGGAGAGCCTCCGGATACGGCGATCCGCAATGCCTTGAGACGTCTGGAAGCTGCCTTCGATGCCGTCGACTATCTCTCGTTGCGCGACCCCGTCACTCTTGGTGTGGTAGAGACGCGGGCCCGTGCAGCAAGACTGCTGTCCGCCGTGCGTCTCGGAGGAACCCGGCTGATTGACAATGTGGCGGTGACATTGCCGGGAGGAACGTGAGACATGGCGCCGGACCCACCGGACAATCCTGACCCAAGCGGACTGCTCGGTCCCCGGGGTGGTGAGCCGATCGTCGGCCTGACGGCCTACACGGCGCCCATGGCTGCCAGGATCGACCGGCATGTGGACTTCATCCTGGTTGGCGATTCGGTCGCGATGGTGCTCTACGGCATGGAGACGACACGGACCATCGACATCGACACGATGATCCGCCATGGCCGGGCTGTCGCCCAGGCAGCCGCCAACACCCTGGTCGTTATCGACATGCCCTTCGGCACCTATGAGCACAACCGGGACGTGGCGCTCTCGAATGCCCGGCGCATGCTTGCCGAGACGGGCTGCGATGCCGTGAAGATGGAAGGCGGGGACAGTCTGGCCGGGACGGTCGAGGCCGCCGTCGCGGACGGCATTCCCGTGATGGGCCACGTCGGCCTGATGCCGCAGCGGGCGAGAAGCGTCGCGCAGATGCGCTCCAGGGGCCATTCGGACACCACCCGGCGACGCATCCTGAAAGATGCCCGGGCGATTGCCCAGGCCGGGGCCTTCGCCATCGTTGTTGAGGGAGTCGTCGAAAGCGTTGCGCGCGACATCACTGAAGCCTCGTCCGTTCCCATCATCGGCATTGGCGCTTCGGTCGCCTGCGACGGTCAAATCCTCGTCACCGAGGACATGACCGGCATGTTCGACACCTTCACGCCGAAGTTCGTGAAGCGCTATGCCGAGGTCGGACAGATCGTGGAAGAGGCGGTCATGGCCTATGCCGGCGATGTCCGCAGCCGGCGCTTCCCGGGACCCGAACACACCTTCGCAAAACGCCGGAAAAAGGCCGCCAGGTGAGACATGGAGTTCCGTCGTTGATCGGAGCATGGCGGGTACATAGGATCGAAGGCGGATGAAGCGGGTGGGGATCATGGCGCATCGTGTGGAGTATGAACCTTCTCCCAGGCGGGTGAGGGCGGTGTTGCGGGGCGAGACGATCGTGGACAGCACGGACGTCCTGCTGGTGCGCGAGACGGGTCATGTTCCGGTCTACTATTTCCCTCGCGACGATGTCGCCATGGACCGGCTCACCCCCACCGCAAACAAGACGCATTGCCCGTGGAAGGGGGACGCCTGCTACTGGACCATCCATGCCGATGGTCACGCGGCGGAGAACGCCGCCTGGGCCTATCCCGAGCCACTGGAAGAGGCATCCGCGCTGCGGGACCGCATCGCCTTCTACTGGCAGAGCCTCGATCACTGGTACGAGGAGGACGAGGAGGTTTTCGTCCATGCCCGGGATCCGCGCGTCAGGGTCGACACGCTTCTGAGCCACCGGCCGGTCGAGGTGACCCATGCCGGCGAAGTGCTGGCGAAGAGCAGCCGGGCGCAGTTTCTCTTCGAAACCGATCTTCCGACCCGCTACTACATTCCTCCAGAGGACGTGCGCCGGGACCTCCTTGTCGAATCGCCGACCAACACGCGCTGCCCCTACAAGGGTGCGGCCACGCACCTTTCGCTCGTCATCGATGGCGTCACTCATGACGACATCGCCTGGGTCTATCCCGATCCGATTCCGGAGTGCCCCCGCATTGCCGGTCACATCGCCTTCTACAACGAGCGGGTCGACCGGATCCTTGTGGACGGCAAGCCCGTCGGGCAGCCGCAGACGGCGTGGTCGCGGGACTGAAGGCCGCTCAGGAAGGCTTGGCGAGACGGATGCCGAGTTCTCTCAGCTGCCGTCCCGAAACCTCTCCCGGCGCCCCCATCATCAGGTCCTGGGCCTGCTGGTTCATCGGGAAGAGCGTGACTTCGCGGATGTTCGATTCACCTGCGAGCAGCATGACGATGCGGTCGATTCCAGGAGCGATGCCGCCGTGGGGAGGGCATCCGTAGCGAAACGCATCGTGGAGGGCGCCGAACCGCGCCTCGACCTCGCTCGCCGGGTAACCGGCGATCTCGAATGCCTTGATCATGGTGGCCGGCTCGTGATTGCGGATGGCGCCGCTGGAGAGTTCGACGCCGTTGCACACGATGTCGTACTGGTAGGCCAGAATATCGAGGGGGTCCCGGGTCTCAAGGGCCTCGAGACCGCCCTGGGGCATGGAAAAGGGATTGTGGCTGAAATCGATCCTCTTTCTCTCCGGATCGTACTCGTACATCGGATAGTCGACGATCCAGCAGAAACGGAAACTGTCCTCATCGGCAAGAGATAGCTCATCGCAGACACGGGCACGCACCAGCCCTGCAATGCGCTCGGCCGCATCCCTCGAATCGCAGGAGAAGAACACCGCATCGCCGTCATCGAGTCCGGCGAGTGAACGGATCGCGTCGAGTTCACCGTCTTTCAGAAGCCGTGCAACGGGTCCCTTGCCGGCACCGTCCTGGAAGACGATCCAGGCCAGGCCCCCGGCCCCGTTCTCCTGGGCAAAGGCGATCATGCGATCGAAGAAGCTGCGCGGCGACGCCGCACCTCCCGGTACGGGAATGGCGCGGACCACCGCGCCTTCGCTGATCTGACGGCGGAATATCCTGAAGTCGGACTCGGCAAAGGGCGCCGTGGCATCGACGTTGATGAGGGGATTGCGCAGGTCCGGCTTGTCGGTGCCGTACTTCAGCATGGCGTCGGCATAGGAGATGCGGGGGAACGGGGACTCCGTGACCAAAGACGACGTGAACTCCCGGAACAATCCGCCGATGACGGGTTCGATGGCCGCGAACACGTCCTCCTGCGTCACGAAGGCCATTTCCACATCGAGCTGATAGAACTCACCAGGCGATCGGTCGGCGCGCGCATCCTCGTCACGGAAACAGGGCGCGATCTGAAAGTAGCGGTCGAAGCCGGAGGCCATGACAAGCTGCTTGAACTGCTGTGGCGCCTGTGGGAGGGCGTAGAAGGAACCGTGATGAAGGCGGCTGGGGACCAGGAAATCCCGCGCCCCTTCCGGACTCGACGCGGTCAGTATGGGAGTCTGGAACTCGAGGAAACCGCCCTGGATCATGCGCCGGCGTATGGACTCGATGATCCTCGAGCGCAGCACGATGTTGGCGTGCATCGATGGTCTGCGCAGGTCGAGAAACCTGTAGCGCAGGCGCACGTCCTCGGGATAATCGACCTCGCCGAAGACCGGCATCGGCAACGGCTCGGCCTCCGACAGCACATGGAACTCCCGGATGCGGACCTCGACCTCGCCGGTGTCGATCTCCGGGTTCACGGTGTCGTCGGCGCGGGACACCAGTTCGCCTTCGATGGTGACCACGCTTTCCGGCCGGATCCGCTCGACGGCGGCAAACCCGGGATCGTCGGTCTCGATGACGCACTGGGTCATGCCGTACTGGTCGCGCAGATCAACGAAGAGAAGGTTGCCGTGATCCCGCTTGCGGTGAACCCAGCCGGAAAGGCGTACGGCGGTGCCGACATGGTCGCGGCGAAGTTCACCGCAGGTGTGTGTGCGATAACGGTGCATGAACGACAATCCGGGAAGCAGGTGTGAAGGCTAGACAACGCAACGCCACCTGTTTGTCAAGCGGCGGATGGCATGCTGTCGGCACGTTCCCCGCTCGATCTTTCACGGCGCCGCCATGACATGGCGATCGTGGTGGCGACAGCTCCGTTCGTTGCCCGTGGTTCCGCGAGTACCGCGCCGCGCACGCAGGGCTCCCCGTGTGGACTTCCGGGAAGCACGCCGGTAGAGAGACCGCCATGCAGGTTCTTGCCGACACGCAGAGCATTGCCGGGTTCTGTCGTCGCCTGCGGGGCGACACCTGGATCACCGTCGATACGGAGTTCATTCCGGAGCGCACATACTGGCCGCAGTTGTGCCTCGTTCAGATCGCCGGCGCCGGCGAGGCGGCGGTCATCGATGCCCTGGCGGACGGGCTCGATCTGGGTCCCGTCTTCGATCTCATGACCGACAGGAATGTGCTCAAGGTGTTCCATGCGGGCCGCCAGGATCTCGAGATTCTTCTCCGCCTTTCGGGCTCCCTGCCGGGCCCTGTTTTCGACACCCAGGTGGCGGCCATGGCCTGCGGTCATGGTGAACAGGTCGGCTACGCGCGGATTGTCGAGGCGGTCACCGGCAGGACCATCGGCAAGGGAGCGCAGATCACGGACTGGTCGAAACGGCCGCTCTCCAGGAAGCAGATTGCCTATGCCCTCGAAGATGTGACCGGTCTTCGCCATGTCTACGAACACCTCTCCTCGGTGCTGGCCAGCAAGGGGCGCGAGGCGTGGGTCGGTGACAGAATGGCATGGCTCAACGACCCGCAGACCTACCGCAATGACGTCTCCCAGGCCTGGACCCGCATCAGGAAGAAGCCCCGGCGGCCGCGCGATCTGGCGGTGTTGCGCGAGGTCGCGGCATGGCGCGAGCGGCTGGCGCAGGAAAGAAATCTTCCCCGTCGGCGCGTCATGACCGATGACGCCCTTGTTGCCATCGCCACCTCCCGACCGCAGACTGAGGAGGCGCTCCAGGGAGTCCGGCTTGTTCCGCGCGGCATGGCGGGAGGCTCCCGGGGACGCCAGATCATCGAGGCAGTCAATCGTGCCATGGAACTTGGCACGGACGCCCTGCCACAGCTCGACGAAAGGCAGACTGCGCGTGTGCCGCTGCCCCTTGCCGATCTCATCCGCACCCTGATCAACGCCCGTTGCGAGGAACTTGGCGTGGCCCAGGCGCTGATCGCCAGTTCAGACGAGATCCGCCGATTTGCCGCCACGCCTTCGGGCGACAACCCGCTGGCATGCGGCTGGCGCTATGACCTGCTCGGACGGGACATCGAACGTCTGCGGGAGGGAACGCTGGCGCTCGCCCTGGAGAAGGGAACGCTGAAGCTGATCCCGCTCCAGTGATCAGCTGACTGCCGGATAGCCGATTGTCGCCAGGGCTTCCCTGATCTCGTCAAGCGCGGCGGGATCCTCGATGGTGGCCGGCATGGGCACGGTCTCACCGTCGGCGATCTGTCGCATGGAACGGCGCAGGATTTTGCCCGAACGGGTCTTGGGAAGGCGCGGAACGATCACCGCCTTGCGGAAGTTCGCCACGGCGCCGACATCGTTGCGCACCCGCCGCACGGCATCGTTCACGATGTCGGCATGGGAGGCGGTCGACGTCGCGTTGAGCACCAGAAGTCCGACGGGAACCTGGCCGCGCAACGCATCGGCGACGCCAATCACCGCGCATTCGGCGACGTCCGGCAACGTGGCCAGGATTTCTTCCATGGCGCCCGTCGACAGGCGGTGGCCGGCGACGTTCATGACATCGTCGGTGCGGCCCATGATGTAGAGATAGCCGTCGCTGTCGTACATGCCGGCATCACCGGTTGAATAGTATCCGGGGTACTCCTCGAGATAGCTCGAGACAAAGCCCTCGTCGTTGTTCCACAGGGTGGGGAGAGAACTCGGCGGCAGGGGCAGACGCACGCAGACGGCGCCCGTGGTGTCGGCAGGCAGGCGATGGCCTCGCGCATTGAGAATGTCGATGGCGTATCCGGGAGTCGGTCGGCCCGGCGAGCCGTGCCGTACCGGGAGATCGTCGATGCCACGGCAATAGGCAGCCATCGCCCAGCCCGTCTCCGTTTGCCACCAGTGGTCGACCACCGGCCGCGACAGCTTCTCCTCTGCCCACGCGATGGTGTCGGGATCGGCGCGTTCACCGGCAAGGAAGAGGGTGCGGAACGCCGAGAGATCCGCCTCTGCGAGGAAGTTGCCTTCCGGATCGTCGCGGCGGATGGCGCGGATCGCGGTCGGCGCCGTGAAGAGGGCCGCCACGCGGTTCCTCTCGATGACGCGCCAGAAGACCCCGGCGTCGGGTGTACCGACCGGCTTGCCCTCGAAGAGAATTGTCGAATTCCCGTGGAGAAGGGGTGCATAGACGATGTAGCTGTGACCGACGACCCAGCCAATGTCGCTCGCCGCCCACCAGCATTCGCCCGGCGCCACGTCATAGATCGCCTGCATGGTCCACGTGAGCGCCACGGCGTGCCCGCCATTGTCCCGCACGACGCCCTTCGGCTTGCCCGTGGTCCCGGAGGTATAGAGGATGTAGAGCGGGTCGGTGGCGGCCAAAGGGATCCAGTCGACGGGTGTCGCGCGTGCCATTTCCTCGTGCCAGTCATGGTCGCGTCCTGCCTTGAGTTCGGCGGACTGCTGTTCCCGCGCCAGGACGATCATCGTTCCGGGGACGTGTGATGCGAGGGTGAAAGCCTCCTCGAGTATGGGGAGGTAGGGGATGATGCGGCCCGGTTCGATACCGCAAGTGGCGGTGAGAACCACTTTGGGCGTCGCGTCATCGAGGCGCTTGGCGACCTCCGCCGCGGCAAACCCGCCGAACACCACCGAGTGGACGGCACCGATGCGGGCACAGGCCAGCATGGCAATGACGGCCTCGGGCACGGCGGGCATGTAGATCACGACACGGTCTCCCCGGGCGACCGCGTGGTTGCTCAGGACACCGGCAAAGGTCGCCACCTCGCGCTTGAGTTCGCTGTAGGTCAGCGTTCGCCTGGCGCCGGTGATCGGGCTTTCCCAGATCAGTGCGAGTTGATCGCCGCGTCCATCGTCCACGTGGCGATCAATGGCATTCCAGCAGGTGTTGGTCTCGCCGCCGGAGAACCAGTGATAGAAGGGCGCTCCGGAGTCGTCGAGCACCCGGTCCCAGCGTTTCGTCCAGCAGATATTGCCGGCCAGCTCTTCCCAGTATCCGGCGGGATCAGCCAGCGATTGATGGTAGACGCTCTCGAAAGCCTGCGACATCGCTCCAGCCCCTGGTTCAACCGGTCACTATCGTAGGGTCCTTTGGCGCGACCTGAAAGCCGCGCCCTCGCGCTCTCCGGCCGGTCGATTGACGCAAGAGGCCGGTCGGTGCAAGGAAGGGGCATGTCGATGAACCAGTCTCCCGACCTCGCGGCAGCGATTGACCGGCTCGCCGGCGCTCGTGTCATGGTGATCGGCGACGTCATGCTCGACCGTTTCATCTACGGGGGCGTGGAGCGCATCTCTCCCGAGGCACCCGTTCCCGTGCTGCGCGTCGAGACCGAGGAATCCATGCCGGGGGGAGCCGGCAATGTCCTGCGCAACCTGGTCGCCATCGGCGCACGGGTGTGTTTCGTGGCTGTCGTGGGAGATGACCAGGTCGGCCGCGATCTGATCTCCATGATCGCCCGGGAAGAGGGCGTGGAACCTTACGTACTGGTGGAGCGGGACCGGCTATCCACCCGCAAGGACCGGTTCGTCGACGGCGGACACCAGCTGTTGCGCGCCGACCATGAGACGGATCGCGCCATCCTGCCGGAAACGGCGTCCAGGATCGTCGACATCGCCACCCACGCCATGTCGGGTGTCGATGTGCTTGTCCTGTCGGACTATGCAAAGGGTGTGATGACGGCGGAGGTAACCGGTGCCGTCATTGCCGCGGCGCGTCACGCGGGCATCCCTGTCATCGTCGACCCCAAGAGTCACGCATTCTCGCGTTACCGCGGGGCCAGCGTTCTCACCCCCAACCGCCAGGAACTCGCCATGGCGGCCCGCATGGACGTGAACGGCGACGGGGACATTGTCGCGGCCGCCCGAACCGTGATGGACGAATCGGGTGCCGGATGCATCCTTGTCACACGCAGTGCCGCCGGCATGTCACTCGTCGAGCGCAACGGCGCGACACTCCATCTGCCGGCGGAAGTGCGCGAGGTCTATGATGTGTCCGGCGCCGGAGACACCGTGGTCGCGGTGTTCGCTGCCGCCCTGGGACAGGGCCTCGCGCTGGAGACCGCCGCCCGGCTGGCCAACCTTGCCGGTGGTGCGGCCGTGGGCAAGAGCGGTACAGCGGTGGTCGGCACCGACGATCTGCGGCATGTCCTGCATGGCCAGGCCTTCGAAAGCAACGAAGCGAAGATCGTGTCCCTCGAGACCGCCCAGGACATGGTCGCCTCGTGGCGTGACTCGGCAGAGCGGATCGGCTTCACCAATGGCTGTTTCGATCTGCTCCATCCCGGCCATGTATCGCTCCTGCGCCAGGCCCGCCAGCAGTGTGACCGGCTGGTGGTGGCGCTCAACAGCGATAGTTCCGTCCGGGGTCTCAAGGGTCCTGGACGTCCCGTGCAGTCCGAGATATCCAGGGCCCAGATCCTCGCCTCGATGGCGGACGTGGACCTGGTGGTCGTCTTCAGCGAGGAGACGCCGCTGGCCCTGATCGAGCGCCTTCGCCCGGACGTTCTGGTCAAGGGATCGGACTACCGCATCGACGAGGTCGTCGGCGCCGATATCGTGACCTCCTATGGCGGCAGGGTCTACCTTGCCGATCTGGTCGACGGATTCAGCACCACCGCGACCGTGACCCGGATGGCGGCCGACGCCGATGGGAAATGAGCGCCTCGCGGCACCTTGTGCCTGACAGGGTCAGGCAGGACTGTTCACGGTCGACATTCTCTCGATCTGCTCCTTGATCTGAAGTTTCCTGCGCTTGAGATCCGTGAGATGGGTCTGGTTCGGTAGCGGGCGACGGGATTCATCATGGATTTCCTGCTCGAGTGCTGCATGCCGCGCTTCCAGGACAGCCAAATCATCGGGGTTTGTCATCGATTCCTCCGCCAGGATTCCCATTTTGCCGGTTCCATGCCGGACATCGCCACAAGGCGAACACTCTGTCCAGGCAGGACCTGGCGGACAGTATAGGAAGGAAGCCGCGTGGTGGCTATTCAAGAGCGCCTGCCTCTCGTGCCCCGGCTGTTTCGCCGAATTGCCCGGGTGTAGGATCGGTGCGGAGCTGCCTTGAAGGGGAGGCGACGGGTCATGGTTGAAGTGGGCATCATCATGGGAAGCCAGTCGGACTGGGACACCATGCGCCATGCCGCCGAGACACTGGGAGAAATCGGCATCCCGCACGAGGTCAGGATCGTTTCGGCCCACCGCACCCCCGACCGACTCTTCACCTATGCCGAGGCTGCCCATGGCCGCGGTCTCAAGGTCATCATCGCCGGTGCCGGCGGCGCGGCGCATCTTCCGGGCATGACGGCGGCCAAGACCTCTCTTCCGGTGCTTGGCGTGCCTGTCGAAAGCCGGGCGCTCAATGGCCTCGACAGCCTGCTTTCCATCGTGCAGATGCCGGCCGGAGTGCCGGTCGGCACGCTTGCCATTGGCAAGTCGGGCGCAATCAATGCCGCCCTTCTGGCTGCCGCCATCGTCGGTCTCGTCAATCCGCACGTGGCCCGGGCCCTGGAGGACTGGCGGAGCCAGCAGACCGCATCCGTGGCCGAGCATCCCGACGCCGATGGATGATGACAAGCGTGTGGTCCCGCCGGGTGGTGTCATCGGCATCGTCGGCGGCGGTCAGCTCGGTCGCATGGCGGCCCTCGCCGCCGCGGCGCTGGGCTACCGTTGCCATGTGTTCTGCCCCGCAGAGGATAGTCCTGCCGTGGAGGTGGCCCATGCCGCGACCATCGGAGCATACGATGATGCCGGCAGTATCGATGCCTTTGCCTCAGGCGTGGATGTCATCACCTTCGAGTTCGAGAACCTGCCGGTGGAGTCCTTCCGGCACATGGCCCGGCACGCGCCGGTACGTCCCCACTGGCGTTGCCTGGAAATGACCCAGCACCGGGTGGTCGAAAAGGACTTTCTCAACCGCCATGACTGCGCCACCGCACCCTACGCCGCCCTTCCCGGACCCGGCGAACGGCTCGCAACGACCGGCAGCCCGGCGATCCTCAAGACGGCGCGCATGGGCTATGACGGCAAGGGTCAGGTCCGCGTCACACGCCAGCGGGATCTCGAGGACGCCTGGGCAGCCATGGGGCGCCGGGAGGCCATCCTGGAAGGCGTCGTCGACTTCACCATGGAGGCCTCGGCCATCGTTGCCCGCGACATCAGGGGCGTCATCCGGGCTTTCGATGTTGTCCGGAACACCCATCGCGACGGCATCCTCGCGGAAACCCGGGCGCCCGCACCCCTGCCCGAACGTGTGGCCGATGGCGCCGTGGCCATGGCCGGCCGGCTCGCAGAGGCTCTCGACCTCGTCGGTCTCCTGGCAGTGGAGATGTTCGTTGCCCCCGGCGATCGCCTTCTGGTGAACGAACTTGCCGCCAGGCCCCACAATTCGGGGCACTGGACCATCGATGCCTGCCGCACCAGCCAGTTCGAACAGTTCATCCGCGCCGTCGCCGGACTGCCCCTGGGCGATCCGTCACGCCACAGCAACGCCGTGATGACCAATCTCCTGGGTGACGACGCATCCTCCTGGCACGACATTCTCGGCGAGGGCGACGCCAAGCTGCACCTCTACGGCAAGACCCAGGCACGCCCGGGCCGCAAGATGGGCCACGTCACGCGGCTGTTCCCGCTGGAGTGATCCGACAGGCCACCTCTCAAGGGATGCAAGGCAGAGTGGCATCAAGACCCATTCACTTCCGCGCGTATCAGACCTAGCCGGGCTTGACCTCGATCAGCCGAAGGCTGCCCCGTAGAGGATCGCTGTCTGCCAGGTTGATCGATGTCGGCCGGCCGATGCCGGACCTATCCTTCGTGGCATCTTCGTGACTCGGTCTCCTACACACTGCTGCCTTGTTTGGCAGCCGCGATTGGCGAGGCGAGAACAGAACCGTGAGTGAGTTCGCCCCGCTTGCTTCCGTGTGTGTACTGGTGACGGGTGCGACCTAAGACTTCAGTCAAGCATCTGTCAAGCAATGAACAAATGAATAAACCCTTATATTACAGTATGTTATAGTCACTATTCCATTGGCATGAAGGTATAGCATGTTACAGAATCAAGCAAGTTTACAGTGACATTGTCCTTCCGGAAGCCTAATGCGACTACCGCAAGATTCGATTGCAGATTCGCTACAAGATCCCAGCTTCGAAGCAAGTGCATGAGAGTCGCCTGATGTCTGCAGACGACGGAGTCAAGCACAAGTCAGACAACTCACAGCCCAATTACTCTATGTAAGACAGATATTTATGAGCGACTAGCGGCCCCAATCGAGCCAGTTCCGGCTACAGAGTCAACCATCTTGGGTGGTCAAGCGCTCGGGAGCCGCCCAGAATGGAAGATAGCTACGCGCCCTCGTGCCCGCGTCGGGGTCTGCCAAAGCGATAACGTTCGCAGCCACTGCATCATTCAGCAACCTTGAGATCATTGATGAATTTTGTTCGGCCACACCAAACCGTTCTCGAATCGACCTATTGGTCATGGGTTCGCGAACAACATATCGCAGACAGGCGTGCAGATAACAGGCACGGATCCGATCGTCTCTATCCATGTACCGGAAGTCTCTATGCGAGAACAGAACCGCACGAGTAAATCCTGCCGGTGCTTCAAAAAGTGGTGCCGGAAGTTGGTATGCCTCGACAAGCGACACAACTTTATCAATACCGCTGCCGCGTTCTTCGCAGATTCCCAACCGACGCATAAGAGCAGCAAGAGTCTCATTTCGAGACCTGGGGGGAGTGTCGATAAAGCGCCGAGTATCCACAAGTGGCTCACCCGGACTGGTAACCTCGATCCGGTCACCGAAAATCTCCACCATCGGACCCGAGCCTGTAACAAAGAAATCTTGATGAATAAGTGCGTTTCCCACCAATTCGCGAACAGCCAAAGTTGGAAACACAGAAACGGTCTTGCGAAGAGCGCCAGCGATCACTTCATTCACAGGCAGGAGACTGTCGACATATTGAACCATCCCCTCAAAGCCGCAGGCATAACCTTTGACACCTTCCTGTTCTCTGACGACTTCAGTACGGTTGTTCCCAGCATATTGGATGACCCTCGTTGCTTTGCGCTGAATGAAGTCAAAACGATCAAGACGCTTCGAAAACAGGATTGCGCCCATATTGGAAATGTTCCATTTCCCAGCATCGTTTCGGTTAATGAGCCTGTCGCCTTCGAGTGCTTCAAGAATGCCACTTCGGTTATGCGGTAAAGGCGATTCCAAAAGGTCAAAATAGGATGCATAATCCAACAGGCGCAGTACATCTTCTTCGTCGACGTGTTCGGCTGCGATTCCACTTTCAAATGGGATTTCATCGAAGACCCGCCAAAGACGCCTCTCCCTTTCGGGAAAGTTCTTCAGTTTCTTCTTGTACGATCCAACGCGGATCGACTCCTCGCCGTTGAAGCGTATTGGACAATGGGTTGCACGTGGAATCCTCAACATGACAATTTGTTTATCACCTTCAATAGAAAAAGTGAAAAACCGAAATGCCACATCTGGCTCTAGCATATGTGAAAGCCAGCTTTCGAGTTGCTCTCCACCTTTCCTTTGGGAATAAGGATCGAAACTAGTTCCAACCACCTCGTGGTCCTCGTCACGCACTCCCCATACCAAGTATGCATAGGTCTTGTATGAAATGGCCGCCGCGTTAGCTAATGCTGAAATATATTCACCGATTTCATTAGGATCGGAGTTATTGTGCTTGAACTCCACCCACTCGGTTTCGCGCGGTAACGCTCTGAGCTGTGAGAGAAGGTTGGCCAGATGTGTATTGCTCACTATTCTGCCTCCGCACTTGATGTCGCCCTAGCGACGGCAATGGCGGGTCTAGGCCCGGGAAATGGTCTGCTTGAAATACTATTGCACGGATGACGGCCGCTCCAGTGGCGTCGGAGCGTGTCCTCGGGGCGCCGAGGAGTGGGTCACCCGCAAACCTGTCATCAGCGAGAAATTATGCCCGAAAGGTGGTGAGAACGGCATTGGCGGCCTGTTTGATATGCTTGGTGCCACCCTTGAATTGTACCGTATTGGTGGCCTTGGCGACATGGTTGGCGGCTTGACTTTGATCACACCTGTGGATGAGACGATGCTTCAGGCGACCAGGGGTGCTGCAGCATATTGGCCCTTGATTGCGGAGAGGCGTCCTCGTTGCACATGACGGGAACGATCCGCTTGACGTCGCACAGTTTCCGGGCGTCGGCAGAGAGATCAGAGTGACAAGGATGATTGAAGGGTAGGTGCCGTGCACGGGCAGTGCCACTCAGGCGATCGTCACCGTTCCGGGAGAATTCAATGTCCTGGCCGGTCTCTTGTCCCGGTCCCGATCAAGTTCGTGGGACCGGGAAAACACCCGTTGCCGGAGATTCCCGCATGAACGCGGAACTCATCAAGGCCATTGTGATCCTGCCAGGGACGGCGCTCGTGTACATTCCCGGAGCCCTGCTCTGGACCTCGGCCGGCACCTCGGCCGACATGGTGCCGGCAGAGATCGCCGGGACCCGATTGTGGATTGGTCTCGTCGTCGCCGTGATCGGACTCGTCATCGCCGTTTGGACGGTCAGACTGTTCCTGACCGTGGGCAAGGGCACTCCAGCTCCGTGGGCGCCCCCGCAGAGACTGGTCGTCCGCGGTCCATATCGCTACGTCCGAAACCCCATGATCACGGGCGTCCTGTTCATGCTCGCCGGCGAGTCCCTCATTCTTGGCTCATGGCCCGTCGCGGGCTGGACGCTTGGCTTCTTCCTTCTCAACTCGCTCCACTTCGTGCTGGTGGAGGAGCCGGGCCTCGAACGACGGCTCGGCGAGGATTATCGGCAGTACAAGGCAAACGTGCCGCGCTGGATCCCCAGGCTGACGCCGTGGGAGACGGACCCGGATGGATGAGCACGGGCAATGTCACGCACGCGATTCGGCGTCGTTCCGAGAGAATTCAATGTCCTGACCGGTTTCCGGGCCGCGTGAAACCCGGCGCCGGCAATACTCCAGCATGCTGGACCGGCCATGGCAGCACCGGTGCCGTCAACGATCGGGCCGGCAGCCGGAAAAGGGCGATCGTGACATGGCGAAACGGGCTATTGGTCCCGGTCGCAGCCGGGGGATGCGCGCCTTCAGCGTGCCGATGGTCATGACATCGGCAATGCGGCGGTCGAGAAAGGCCCAGGTCGTTTCGCGGCCCGGACTGTCGTCGTTGAGCCAGCAGAGCAGCGTCGCCGCATGGACGCCCGCCAGCAGCAGACGCTTGGTGTAGTAGTTGAAGTCGGTTGCCGTGTCTCCGGCGGCATGCCAGATGGCGTCGACCGTGCGCCAGAGTGTCCTGGCACCGGTGGGACCGGTTTTGAGGGCGGCGGCCCTCAGCACCGCCTCGCGATGTTTGCCATCGACCTCGAGGCGGATTCTCACCGCCGTGGCGATACGGTCGCGCACCCTCATGTCTGCGAGATTGATCGCCGAGAGTTCATCAAGCATGGCGCGGTCGCCCTCGGCGAGAAAGAAGGACACCATCTCGCCGGCCCCTTCCGGAAACAGCCGCCGCGCCTCGCCAGCCTCCATCCCGGCATCGGCAGCGCCGGCATCGATCGATGCGCGGGTCCAGCCGTCAAAAGGCACATGGGGAAGGGTGGCGGCAAGAAGCCGCCGCCGGAGATCCTGCCTGGTGGCGGAAGCCGTCGTCATGACTCGTCCTCTTCGGCGCGCCAGTGTCGTTCCGAGGTGAAGATGAAATGTCGCATGTCCGTCATCCGCTGCGGGTAGAGGATGCCGTCAAGATGGTCGAACTCGTGCTGAACCACCACCGCATGATAGCCGTCCACGGTCCTTGAGACCTCGACCCCGTCAGGCGTGGTGCCGGTGTAGCTCACGCTGGGTGCGCGCGGTACAAGCCCCTGCAGCCCGGGGACCGAGAGGCATCCCTCCCAGCCCTCCACGCGCTCGTCGGTGAGGATCTCGTGGCGCGGGTTGACGAGCGCCAGGACCGGTTCGTCCTCCGGGGCATCGGGAGGCATGAACACCACGATGCGCAAGGGAACATGGACCTGGGGCGCGGCGAGACCCACGCCGCCCGCATCGTGCATGGTCTCGATCATGTCTTCGACGAGCTGGCGCACCTCGGGCGCCGTCGGGTCCGCCACCTCTGCGGCGCGTCCGGCCAGCACCGGGTGCCCCATGCGTGCAATCTTCAGCAGCGTCACCGGTGGTGCTCCTCGCCCATCGCCACGCCGCCCTCGAGGATGCGTCGACGGGTTGCCGCCACCACCCCCGGATCGATGGCATCCGGCTCACGCCACTCCAGGCAGGGCGCCGGCGCGTCGGGAAGGCCCGGGCGGGCGACATTGCCGATGTCCGATGACTCCTCGATCCGGTCGAGGCGGATATCTCCAAGCATCACCGTCATCGGACTCCGCGCGCCATGCACCCTTCACAAGGACCTGGGTAGCATGGTAATAGCACACGCGCCGGGATAGCACGACGCCGGCCGAACCCTTGAGGAGAAGACCCATCGTTCACATCATTGTCCGCGACAACAACGTCGACCAGGCCCTGCGGGCGCTGAAGAAGAAGCTGCAGCGCGAGGGCGTTTATCGTGAAATGAAACTGCGCCGCCACTTCGAGAAGCCGTCGGAGAAGAAGAAGCGCGAGCGCGCCGAAGGCGTGCGCCGGGCCCGCAAGATGGCCCGCAAGCGGGCCCTGAGGGAAGGCAACGCCTGAGTCCCCTTCAAAGTCCCTTCACAATATCCTCGACCATCTTCCTCGCATCCGCGAACAGCATCATGGTGTTGTTGCGGTAGAACAGCGGGTTGTCGATTCCGGCATATCCCGGTGAAAGCGATCGCTTGACCACCATGACGGCGGCCGCGTTCTCGGCGTTGAGCACCGGCATGCCGGCAATCGGACACGAGGGATCGGTCTTGGCCAGGGGATTGCAGACATCGTTGGCGCCGATCACGAAGGCGACGTCGGCGGTGGAGAACTGTGAATTGATTTCCTCGAGTTCGAAGACCTCGTCATAGGGAATGTTCGCTTCGGCGAGCAGGACATTCATGTGCCCGGGCATGCGCCCGGCGACGGGATGGATAGCGTAGGCCACCTCGACGCCGTTGTCCTTGAGCTTGTCGGCCATGTCCCTCAGGGCGTGCTGCGCCTGGGCGACCGCCATGCCGTATCCGGGAATGATGATTGCCTTGCGGGCATTCTGCAGGATGAAGGCCGCATCATCGGCGCTGCCCTGGTTCACCTTGCGCTGGCCGGCTGCCGTGTCGACCGGTCCGGAACCACCGAATCCGCCCAGGATGACGTTGACGAAGGAGCGGTTCATGCCCTTGCACATGATGTAGCTCAGGATGGCGCCGGACGACCCGACGAGGGCACCGGTGATGATGAGGAGCTCGTTTTCCAGGGTGAAGCCGATACCGGCCGCGGCCCAGCCGGAGTAGCTGTTGAGCATGGATACAACCACCGGCATGTCCGCGCCGCCGATCGGGACGATGAGGGTGACTCCGATCAGGAAGGCCAGTGCGGCGACAATCCAGAAGGCGCCCGTGTGGCCGTTGGCGGCAAACCACACGCCGGCAGCGGCCATGACGGCGCCGATCAGCAGGTTGAGAAGATGCTGTCCCCGGAAGACCATCGGGGCGCCGGACACCAGGCCCTGGAGCTTGGCGAAGGCGACCACGGAGCCGGAAAAGGTGATGGCGCCGATCGCCATGCCGAGGATCATCTCGATCCTGCTGGCAAGCCGGATGGCGCCGTCGGCGCCCACGATGCCGTAGGCTTCCGGAGAATAGAGCGCTGCTGCAGCGACGAGAACGGCTGCCAGGCCCACCAGGCTGTGAAAGGCGGCCACCAGTTGCGGCATCGCCGTCATCCGGATGTTGAAGGCGATGGCCGTGCCGATGGCGCCGCCGACGAGAAGGCCGCCAGCGATCCACCAGTAGGACATGACGGAGGGATCGGCGATCGTGACGGCAACGGCGATGATCATGCCGATCATGCCGACGAGATTGCCCCGGCGCGATGACTCAGGCGCCGAGAGGCCCTTGAGCGCCAGGATGAAGCAGATCGCCGCCACCAGGTAGGCGAGGGCCGCCAGGTCGGCGGTCATGGATCCTGTCCCCTGGCGCCGTCCCTCCGGCGGAACATCTCCAGCATGCGCTGGGTCACGGCGAAGCCGCCAAAAATGTTGATGGCCGCCAGGGTGACGGCGACGAAACCGAGGATGCCCGAAAGGTCCATTCCCTCCGGTCCGGCAGCGATCAGCGCACCGACGATGATGACGCTGGAAATCGCGTTGGTGACCGACATCAGGGGCGTATGGAGTGCCGGGGTCACGGCCCAGACCACATGGTACCCGACAAAGATGGCGAGCACGAAGATTGTCAGCCGGAAGAAGAACGGATCGACAGCGGCTTCCATGAGCTCAGCACTCCTTCGTGTCGCAGAGCAGGGGGTGGACAAGCACGCCGTCACGCATCACGCACATTCCATTGATCACCTCGTCCGCGTGATCAAGCGCCAGGCGTCCGGCAGAGGAGTCGATGAAGGGCGTGATGAGATTGAACAGGTTGCGTGCGTAGAAGGTCGAGGCATCGGCCGCCAGACGTCCCGCAACGTTGGAAAAGCCGACAATGGTGACACCGTCGGCATCGACGATTTCGTCGCAGCGGCTGCCATCGCAGTTGCCGCCGTCCTCGACCGCGAGGTCGACGATGACCGAGCCTGGTTTCATGTCCTGGACCATGGCGGCGGTCACCAGCCGCGGCGCCGGGCGCCCGGGAATGCGTGCGGTGGTGATGCAGATGTCGGTCTTCTTCAGGGCGCCCGCGATCACCTCGCCCTGCCGGGCGAGATAGGTATCATCCATCTCCCGGGCGTAGCCTCCTTCGGTCTCGGCGTCACCGGCGCCAGGGACCTCCACGAAGGTGGCGCCGAGACTCTCCACCTCCTCCTTGACAGCCGCGCGCACATCGAAGGCCTCGACCACGGCACCAAGCCGCCGTGCCGTGGCAATGGCCTGGAGCCCCGCCACGCCGGCGCCGAGGACCAGCACCCGTGCCGGCGCGATCGTTCCGGCGGCCGTCATCATCATGGGCATGGCGCGGCCGAAGAACATGCAGGCGTCCAGCACCGCCTTGTAGCCGGCCAGGCTGGCCTGGGATGTCAGGGCGTCCATCGACTGGGCGCGACTGATCCTGGGGATCAGCTCCATGGCCAGCACGGTCAGTCGCCTGGCGGCGTAGCCGGCGTACTGTTCGCGGTCGACGAGGGGATTGATGAGGCCGACGACGATGCATCCTTCGGGGATGAGGGCCAGTTCGTCGACGTCGTCCGTGGCGACCGGCCGGCCGACCTTGAAGACGATGTCAGCGCCGTTCAGGACATCCGCGGCATCGGCGGACACGTTGGCGCCGGCCTCGCGAAACGTGACGTCCGTCCAGCCGGCGGCGTCGCCTGCTCCCGCTTCAATGGCGACTGCGACACCCTGGTTCTTCAGCCTCTTGACCATGTCCGGAGAGGCGGCAACCCTGGTCTCGCCGGGGTGACGCTCCCGCAATACTGCACACTTCATCGACTGTCCGGATGACTGGGGGACGGGCGCCACATCTTGGCGAAGACACCGGACAATGTGAAGGGGAGGGTGGTGACACTGTCATGCCCTGCACCAGTTCGACCACCGCGCAGGCCTCCTTGGCGCAGTCGCGAAGGTTGGTCCTGCGTTAACCCAACCCCATGCCGAAGCCGTGATGGCCGATGGTGGGACACGACCAAGGCAACCAGGAAGGGAATGAAGATCGCGATATCCAGCGACACCGGGAGATTCTCTTTTCTTCCAAGACGATGGCGAGGATTGTGATGAAAAAATGTGACAATGCTGCATACTTGCCAGTCAACGCAACATGGCCGTTTCAAGAGCCATGAGTGACACCATGCAGATTCAACAATGGAATGAGGAGGACCAAGGCATGATTTCTCGGCGTAGTTTTCTTCAAACTGGTAGCTGCCTGGGGCTGGCGGCCGTCGTTCCTTCCGTTGTCGTTCCGGCGCACGCCGGGACCTCCATCACCGTCGCGGAGAGCGAAGGACACGGCTGGGCGGTGGTCTATACGGCAGATGCCGCCGGCCTGTGGGCCAAGAATGGCCTGGAGGCCAGCGTTGCCAAGTTCACGGCCGGTCGTCTGGCGCTCGATGCGGTGCTGACGGAGAATGCCGACTTCTGCACGACCACCCAGAGCCCGACATTGCTTGCACTGATGCGCGGCCTGGAACCGCGTATCGTGGCTGATTTCAGCCGCTCCTCCAGGGAAATGCTGGTGGCCGCCAACAGGACACTGGGCGTTTCCGAACCGTCTGACCTCAAGGGCAGAAAGATTGCCACCAAGGTGGGCACGAGTGGCCATTTCTTCCTCAATCAATGGCTGGCGCTTCATGGCATGGCATTGAGCGACGTTGAACTGGTGAACATGGGCGGCCCGGAGATGGTGACCGCGGTTGTTCGCGGAGATGTCGACGCGTTTGCCTGGGACTGGCTGACAGCTATTGCCGCCCAGAACCAGGCCGGCGAGGACATTGTCGTGCTGGATCGGGAAGGCATAGAAGAGATCTGGGCGTACCGCCTGATTCTTGTCGCCAACAACAGCCTGGTCGAGGAATCACCGGAAACGGTCGAAATGGCGGTGCAGAGCCTGCTGGACGCGGAAGATCTGATCAACACGGACCGCGCCCAGGCAATCGAGCATGTTGCCGAACGGACCGCGACATCCATCGATGACACCTCCACGGGAATGGACCTGCTCGATATCGGGGTGATACTCGATGATGGCCTGGTCGACGTCATGGTTGCGGAAGCCGAATGGGCAATAGGTCAGGGTATCTCACCGGAGTACGATGGCGACCTGCGTGCTCTCTTCAGGGGTGCGGTCTACGAGGACGCTCTCCAGAAACTGGCACCTGAGCGCGTGAACCTGTCGAGCTGAATTCTGGTGGTGGTGAGGGAAGAGCGTGAGACGAGTCGCGCGGGGAAGCGAGGCGGCTCGATCCTCCGGTAGAAGCTCCGTGGCCGAGCGGCCGGATGAAGGTGTAGTCGCGATCGAGCATGTCTCCAAGCTCTTTCCCTCGACGGAGGGCGAGTCTACCTGGGCGCTTCTCGACGTGTCGCTGTCCATCCGGGATGGGGAGTTCGTGTGTGCGATCGGGCCGAGCGGGTGCGGAAAGACGACGCTCCTCAACCTGATCGCAGGCTTCATCGAACCGACGCGTGGTGAACTTCGTTTCGACAGGACGCCGATCTCGGGGCCGGCACCTGAACGCGGCGTCGTTTTCCAGGAGTATGCCCTTTTTCCCTGGTTGACAGCACAGCGCAACGTTGAGTTCGGTCTGAAAATGCAGGGCATGGCAAAGGCCGAGCGAAGGGAACGCGCTCACGAGGCATTGAATCTCGTCGGTCTTGCAGATGCGGCCCGACGCTATCCCTTCGAGCTTTCTGGCGGCATGCGTCAGCGGGTGGCTGTCGCGCGCGCTCTGGTGAATCACCCCCGGATCCTGCTGATGGATGAACCTTTCGCAGCAGTCGACGCCCTGACCCGCGCTTCCCTTCAGACCGAACTGCTGAGGATCTGGGAGGAGATCGGCATCACGATCTTCTTCATCACGCACAACATCGAGGAAGCCGTCTATCTCGGGGATCGCATTGTCGTGATGTCACCCAATCCCGGCCAGATACAGGAAACGGTGGAAGTGGACGTCGCTCGGCCACGGAACCGGAGTGAGCTCGAGTTCGGTCGGCTCTATGCAAAGGTCAACGGTATCTTCCATCGGCAAGGAGATTCAGCGTCATGACGGAGATGGAAACGGACTCTGGTTCTGCTCGTGCTGGAGAACGGGAGCTATTGACGCCGGATCTTGTGCAAAGGATCGAGGAGAGGTTTCGCTACGACCTGCAGCGCAGTCGCCACCGCCGCCGGGTTCAGCGCCTGATGCTGAACGTTGCGGGTGTGATTCTGTTCCTGATCGTCTGGGAGGTCGCTCCACGCGTGGTTCCCGGGGTGAACCTGCAAATGTTTCCCCCGCCCTCTGGTGTTGTCGGAACCCTCTGGGACCTGATTGCCAGCGGTGAACTGGCCGGTCATGCCTGGTCGAGCCTGAAGCGCGCCATTGCCGGCTTCGTGCTGGGCTCGACAGCCGGTATCCTTGTCGGCTTGCTGACAGGCCGCCTCATGATGCTGCGCGACCTGTCCGATCCCGTGCTTCACAGCCTGAGGTCGATACCATCGATCGCTTTCGTTCCACTGGCCATCGTCTGGTTTGGCCTGGGCGAAACGCCCAAGATCGCCCTGATCACCTGGGGTACGTTCTTCCCCGTCTGGGTGAACACGTTCATCGGCGTCCGTGATGTGCCCAACATCTATGTTCGTTCCGCAGCAAGCCTGGGGGCTTCACCCGCGGGAATCATGCTGCAGGTTGTTCTGCCAGCAGCATTGCCGTTTATCATCGCCGGCCTGCGTCAGGCCACGGCTGTTGCCTTTGTCATCCTGGTCGCCGCGGAACTGGTCGGGGCAAGCAGCGGTCTGGGCTACCTTATCTCCTTTTCTCACCTGGTGTTCAGAGTCGACATGATGTTCGTCGGGCTGATGGCGTTGGGCGCGCTGGGATTTCTGGCCGACACGCTGTTTGCAGCGTCACTCGACAAGATTTTTCCCTGGTATGGCGCCGAAGCGCGATGATCGTTCGGGCGACGTGAGGGACGTCAGGTCATGAGCCGCCCTCTGTTCGTGTGTGGCGCAGACATCGTGACCATGGATGCTGCCTCGCCCCGTGCCGAGGCCATGCTGGTGCGCGATGGCCGGATAGTTGAGGTTGGTCGCAACGACGACATCGCGGGCGACCTTCCTTCCGGAACCGAGACGGTCGATCTGGAGGGCCGATGCGTCATTCCCGGATTGATCGACGCCCATGCCCACATGGAGCGCGAGGGCCTCAAGGACATCCGGATCAGTCTGGCGGGCGCACGTTCACTCGACGATGTCCTGTCGCGGGTGGCCGCTGCTGCTGTCATGACACCGAAAGGCGCATGGATCGTCACAATGCCGGTCGGAACAGCTCCCTACTATCTGGACGGTCCCTCGGCGCTCGTGGAAGGCCGTCTGCCGGACCGTCGGGAGCTCGACCAAGTGGCTCCCGACCATGCCGTTTACATCATGGCGCCCTTCGGCTCGTGGAGCCGGGTGCCGACGCATGCAGCATTGAACACCTTGGCGCTGGATCGTGCCGGCATCCTTCAGGGGTCCAGAGCACGCTGTGACGGCGTCGACATTGAATGCGATTCGGACGGCGTTCCCAGTGGCATCATCGTCGAGCACAACGAGCGCCCAAGCCTGGAGTTCGATCTCTTGAAGAGCCTGCCAGGTTTCACCTGGCACCAACGCTTCGAAGCCATTCAGCGCTCCATGAAAATCTACAATGCCGCCGGAACGACCAGCGTCTACGAAGGCCATGGCTCCTACGCCATGAGTGTCGGGCTCTACCAGCATCTCTGGGAGGAGCGGAAACTCAGTGTCCGCGTGTCATTGACGATCAGCCCGACCTGGAACAGCCCGGACGAAGCCCGTCGAATCATGCGTGACTGGCTGGGCTTTGCCCGAGGCCGCGGACTGGGCGATGAATGGTTGCGTGTATCGGGTGTCTACATTGGCTTTGGAGGGAACGCCTGCACCTCCGAACTGATGCGAGAATCACTGCCCGATACCGGATGGGCCGGCTTTGTCGAATGGTGCAACGACGAAGAACAGTATGCCGCGCTTGTTGGCCTGGCTGCCGAATTCAACCTGCGTGTTCACACGGTGATTCTCGAGGATCTGGGACGGGTTCTGCCGATCTTCGAGCGACTCGCCGAGCGCTATGCCATCGCGAGGCGCCGTTGGGTGATGGAGCATGTCGGTCAGCTCGCGCCATCCGATTACCAGCGCGTGCGCCGACTCGGTCTCATCATCACGACCATTCCGGTCTATCAACTCTGGAAGAACGGCGATGACTACTTCGACGCGCCGAATGAAGGCAACGAGGTCGCGGCCCACAAGTCCCTGCTGGAGGCTGGCATTCCGGTCGCGATCGGCTCGGACAACATTCCCGTTTCCCTGTTCAGGGCCATGGCCGTGACACGCCAAAGGCTCGAGCATGTCACCGGACGATGCATCGGGCCGGATCAGAGGCTCGATGGTATGGCGGCGTTGAGAACCTGCACGATCGAGGCCGCACGCCTCTCGTTCGAGGAGGATCTCAAGGGTAGCCTGACCCCAGGCAAGCTGGCCGATTTCTCGATCCTCTCCTGTGATCCGACGATCGTGGACGATAGGACGCTGGAGACACTGAAGCCGGATGCAACCGTGGTAGACGGCCGTTTCGTCTTTCGTGCATGACGAGCTTGGAGAGTTCGGACGACCGTAACGCAAGGCGCGGAATCCCTGGGACGAGGTCGGGACCCAGTTCGGCCACCCGGTGCAGTTTGCGTTCCTTGCCAGTTTCCCGGAACCGATGTTTTTTCGCCCTCACCGTGCCGCGACGGGGAACTCAACGTCCATTCACGTTTCGTCAGCTGGCCCCGCACCCTCGCTTCTCGACCGCTCGGTCGAGGGCACCAGTGTCTTGCCATAATAGGCGAGAACGCCGGACCAGGCCGCGCCGTCGACAGAGATTCCGTGATCCAGCGCCGCTTGCCGTCCCTCGTCGACGGCATTGAGGGGGATGCAGTCGGGAACGGTAGCGCCCGGGGCATTCGCCACCACCGTCACCGCTGCCCGGCCACAGGTGGTGTTCCCCTTCACCGCCACCATGTTCCCGGCGACGTCGATGGCCGTTTCGGCGCCCCTGTGCCAGGAAAGGCGGACGTGGCCCGAGCCGGCAGCGGCCACGGCGCCCGCAAGAAGAAGCGGGACATCCACCTCCTCCACCTGGAGTGCCAAGGGTTCGGCCGGCGCCATGGAGAGCCGGTCCGTGATGACGGGACCGGCGAAGATCGCCGATACCGTCCGTCCGTCGCGACAGGCAACCCGATTGTCCCGGATCACGAGGTCACCGCCGCTTTGCCCCCTTGCCAGGGCATCGAGCGCGGGCAGCGCTGCCCGGGCCGGGTCCTTGTCGACGAAGGCAAGCCACGCCGCGGTGGCGGCAAACTCCTCGCAGATGCCGACGGGGGCGCCGGCGCCGGCGGCGGCACGCGCAAGGTGGAAGAGGATCTCGTTGAGCGAGAGAAGGGCAGGAGATGTTGTCATGCCGGACTCTAGGCGGAACTCAACTGGCGCTCAATTTGTCCAACTCGGTGTATTGAAGGCGCATGTTGCGTGACTGAAACATGTAACCCGTCGTGTGTTCCCATAACAGACGCCTCATGGTCTTCAGCATCGAACACGTCCCCGACCAGGCCGGCAAGCCTGCCTGCTCCTCAAGCAAGGCCTGGCGCAAAGGGTTCGGGTTCAGGAAGAAGACCATCGCCAGCCTCGCCATGCTCCCCGATCATGTCGTCGAGGACGGGACTGTCAGATCGCGGGGGCGTAGATGACGTTGGCCTGACCCGCGAGCCGGCTGTCGGTCGACCTGATCCGCACCGGCTCGGCGTTCAGTAGTTCGCGACACCGCTCCACGGTCTCGCGCTCGAGGCGCGCCATCGCCTCGCGCGTGTAGAAGGCAAGGTGCGGCGTGAGAATGACGTTCGGCATGCCGTAGAGATCGGAGAGGGGGTGCCCCTTGCGGGCCAGGGGCTCGTCGTCGAAGACATCCAGTCCGGCGCCGGCGATCCGCTGCTCCAGGAGTGCTTCGACGAGTGCTGTCTCGTCGACGATGGCGCCGCGCGAGACATTGACGAGGATCGCCGTCGGCTTCATGAGGGCGAGTTCGCGGGCACCGATCATGCCCCGGGTGGTGCTGTCGAGAACCGCCAGCACCGCCACCGCATCGGCTGCCGCCATGAGATCGTCGAGGGTATCGAGCTTCACGACGCCGAGCGCTTCCATGTCGGCGGCGGGTACGCAAGGGTCATAAGCCACGACGCGTGCGCGAAAGCCGCATCCGGCCATGCGTGCCAGGCTGCGGCCGATCCGGCCAAGTCCGACAATGCCGATCGTCTGGCCGGCGATGTCCGAACCGATCCAGGCCGGTTCCGGCCAGGCCCAGCCGTGTTGTTGCATGTGACGATGGAGATCCGGCAGGCGCCTGGCGAGAGCGATGATGAGAGCGAAGGCAGCTTCGGCCACGGTCTCTTCGGCGTAGGTCGGGATGTTGACCACCGTGACGCCGCGATGCCTTGCCGCCGCAATGTCGATGGCATCGATGCCGACGCCATACTTGACGATACCGCGCAGACGGGTGGCGGCGGCGATGGCTTTCGCCGTGACGGGCGTGTAGCACGCAAGGAGGACATCGGCATCGGCCAGGGCCTCGATCAGGCGTGCCTCCGGGATGGCGTGGGGCAACAGGAGAAGCTCGTGTCCGTCCCGCCGGAGCCCTTCGTCGATACGCGGAGTGCTGATCTCGCAGTCGGTCCGGACGATTCTCATCGACGGCGCTCCTCCTGGTCGATCGCGTTCTGAACGACATCGAGGGCCCGGTCGAGATCCTCCCTGGAGATCACGAGCGGTGGCGACAGGGTGAGGACGCACCCCTGGCTGATCTTGAAGCTCACGCCGCCCTCGAGGCAGCGGTAGAAGATCCGCTCGGCAGCTTCGCGATTCTCCTCCCGTGTCGCCCGGTCCTTCACGATCTCGATCCCGAGCATCAGTCCTCGGCCGCGCACATCGCCGACGAGGGGCTGGTCGGCCCCGAAGGAGCGCAGCCTTGCCAGGGCATGGGCGCCGAGGTCGGCGGCCCTCTCGACGAGGCCTTCCTCCTCGATGACCTCGAGAGTGGCGAGTGCCGCCGCCGCCGTCACCGGGTTCTTCTCGTGGGTGTAGTGACCGATGGCGAAGTCGCCGCCGACATCGAGGCCGGGACGCGCCAGACAGGCCGCGATCGGAAGAACGCCGCCACCCAGGGCCTTGCCCAGGGTCACGATGTCGGGAACGACATCGTCGTGTTCACAGGCGAACATCCGGCCGGTCTTGCCGAGGCCGGTGGGAATCTCGTCGAGGATCAGCAGGGCGCCGTGGCGATCGCAGGCTTCCCGCACCGCCCTCCAGAATCCGGGCGGCGGAACATGGGGAACCGCACGCATGGGTTCGCCGATGACGGCGGCGACGTCGCCCTCGCGCTCGAGCACATAGTCGACCATCCGCGCGCAGGCCAGGCCGCAGACATGCGGGCCGGCATGGCTGTAGGGGCAACGGTAGCAGGCGAACGGCGCCACGTGTTCCGTGCCCGGCAGCAGCGGTCCGGCAATATGGCTGCGAAAGGTCGCCTCGCCGCCGATCGCCGCCGCCCCCAGTCCGGCACCGTGGAAAGAGTCCCAGAACGAGACGGTCTTGAAGCGCCCCGTCGCCGCGCGGGCAATCTTGAGGGCCACCTCGTTGGCGTCGGAGCCTCCGGTGGTGAACAGCGCCTTCGCGTTCCCGCCCGGCGCGAGTTCGCCCAGCCGCTCGGCGAGGCGGACGGCCGGCTCGTTGGTGAAGCGGCGCGGTGAGAACGGCAAGGCGTCGAGCTGGGCCTTGATCGCCGCGATGACCCTGGGGTGGCCGTAGCCGATGTGATGGACGGAGTTGCCGTGAAGGTCCATGAAACGGCGCCCGTCGTGATCCTCGATCCAGATACCTTCGGCACGCCGGATGGTCGTCAGGCAGGGCGTGGAGAGACTCTGGTGCAGGAAGGCGCCGGCATCGCGCTCGAGAAGCGGCGTGGAACGGCTGCCTGAAGTCCAGGCGCGTCGCGCCGCCGAGAGATTGGATTCGCCTTCCCCGTGAACGGTCGGGCCAGTCATCCGGGCCACGGAAGCGAGTAGGTCTTGACGTTGGTGAAGAACCTCATGGCCTCCACGACACCCTCCTTGACGCCATTGCCGCTGTCCTTGATTCCGCCGAACGGCGACATCTCGATACGATAGCCGGGCTGCTCCCAGATGTTGCAGGTGCCGACGTCGAGCCCGTTGATGAAGGCGATGGCGCGCCCGAGATCGTTGGTGCAGACCCCCGAGGAGAGGCCAAAGGGCGTGCCGTTCGAAATGGCCATGACGGCGGCATCGTCATCGGGTACGCGGAGGATCGGAATGACCGGACCGAATGTTTCCTCCATCACGAGTTCGCTGTCCCGGGGCACGTGGTCGACGACGATCGGCGGCAGGAGAGCTCCCCGCCGCTCCGGGTGATAGAGAATCCGGGCGCCGGCCCTGGCGGCGTCGAGGACCCGATTCTCGAAGAGCGCCGCGGCCTCGGCATCGATGACGCAGCCGAGTTCCGTGGCCGGATCCTCGGGGTCGCCGAACCTGATGGCGCGGGCCAAAGCGAGGACGCGGGCGACGAACGTTTCCGCCACGCTCTCCTGCACGAGGATGCGCTTGACCGCGGTGCAGCGCTGGCCCGAGTTGCCGGTGGCTCCGGCGACCGCGAGTCCGGCTGCCTTGTGGAGATCGTCGTCGCCGAGGTCGTTGAGGACGATCAGGGGATCGTTGCCGCCGAGTTCCAGGGCGGTGCGCCGGAACCCCGCCTTTTCGGCGATCATCTTGCCTACAGGCACCCCGCCGGTGAAGGTGATGATGTCGATGTTCCGGTTGGTGATCATCTCGTCGCCGATGTCGGCGGGCCAGCCGGTGACAACCTGGAACATCTCGGGCGGAAGCCCGGCCTCGTAGAGGATGTCGGCGAGGGCAATGGCCGTCAGGGGCGTACGCTCCGTGGGCTTGCAGACCATGCAATTGTTGGTCGCGATCGCCGGCGCCACCTTGTGGCTGACCATGTTGAGAGGGTGATTGAACGGGGTGATGGCGCTGATGGCGCGCACCGGTTCGCGCCTCGTGTAGATCTTGCGTTCCTTGCCCTGCGGCGTCAGGTCGCAGGAGAAGATCGTGCCGTCGTCGACCAGCGCCATCTGTCCGGCGAAGGTGAAGACGTCGCAGGCCCGTCCCGTCTCGTAGAGGGCGTGACGGTGGCAGATGCCGAGTTCCAGCGTGAGCCAGCGGGCGAGCCAGTCGCGCTTGCGTTCGATGAGTTCGGCCGTCCCGAGGAGGATCCTCTGGCGCTCGTAGCGGCTGAGCGTCGCCCGGTAGCCGGCGGCAACCTCGAAGGCGCGGGCAGCGTGTTCGGCCTTGCCCGCCGGAACCGAGCCGACGACCTCGCCTGTATAGGGGTAGTGCACGGGAATGACGTCATCGGTGAAGACGGTCTCGCCGCCGATCCTCATGCCTTCGTGACGAACCTCCCGGCCCATCAGGCGGCGGCCGCGGCGGTGGCGTGGAAGAAGGCGTCGAAGTTGCGCAGGCGCGGCTCGTCGGGAATGTCAACGACACGATTGATGATGAAGGGGACCACCTGCTCCGTCAGGCCGCCATGGCTGCGCAGGGGTTCGCGCAGGAGATCGAGATCGTGACGGTCACGTGAGGTGCCGATGCAGACATGGGCCCCTGAAATGATGACGATGTCGCCGATACGGTCGGCCGGCAGCTCGAACCGCGACACGGCTTCGGCCCGGGTCAGCACATGGGTGATTCCCTTCGTCTGCAGGAACCTCGCGATGATGGCGTTCACATCGGCGTCGTGCGGCAGGTAGGCGGTGGCGTAGGAGCCCAGCGCGCCGTGATGCACCACATAGGGATCGGTGATCGGCAGGATGACCCTGGCGGCCTCCCGGCCGAGCCAGTCATCCAGCAGGTCCTGGGCGTAGACGACAGAGGGGGAGCCGTCGGAGAGATGCTTGGGCTTCATGCCGTGATCGGCCGTCAGCACGATCACCGCGCCGGCCGCGTCCATGGCGTCGAGGTAACGGTCGAACATGGCGTAGAAGGCCTTGGCCTCGGCGTCCTCGGGCGCGAACTTGTGCTGGATGTAGTCGCTCGTGGTGAGATAGAGCACATCCGGAGACCATTCGCGCAACAGCTTGACGCCGGCGGCGAAGACGAACTCGCTGAGCGCGCCCGAGTAGACCTCGGGCCTGGCCCGGCCGAGCCACGCGCTGGCGTTCTCGATACCGTGTTCGGCGAGGGTCGTGCTGTCGCAACGTTCGGCGGAAAAGCAGCGCCCCCGGTCCTGCGACATGGTGAGCCCGGCGCCGAGCAGGGCCCGCAACTTGTCCTTGGCCGTGACGATGCCGACCCGGGCGCCGGCATTCTGGAGGTCGCGGAAGATGGTGCCCGTCCTCAGGAACCGGACATCGTTCATCATCACTTCCTCGCCTGTCGCCGGATCGTAGAGAAAGTTGCCACAGATCCCGTGCACCGAAGGCGGCACGCCGGTGGCAATCGACAGATTGTTGGGATTGGTGAAGGTCGGCACCACGGCGTCCGCGAGGCGATCGGTTCCGGTCTCGCGGATCCTCGCCAGGCACGGCATCAGGCCGTCTTCGATCGCCCTGTCGAGATAGTCCGGTTCGCATCCGTCGAGACAGATGGCGATGACCGGCACCCTGGGAAAGGGATAGAGACGACCGTTGGTCTCGACCGCTGCCGTGGCGTTCATTGTTGCGATACCTCCGCGCTGGATTGTACGAGCGATGGTGCCGCGCTTGCGACGCCCATGTCCGCAAGCGAAGCGCGCGCCGCGGCCACGACCTGACGCATGACGTCCTCGTCGAGATCCCCGATGCAGCCGATGCGGAAACTCTCGACCGCAGTCTGCTTGCCGGGATAAATCACGAATCCCCTCGCCTTCATACGTTCATAGAACCGGTCGAAGTCGAACGCGGCGTCTGCCGGACACAGGAACGTGACGATGACCGGGCTTTGCCAGCGGTCGTCGAGCAGGGTGACGAAGCCTGCATCGCGCATGCCCGTTACCAGAACGTCGCAGTTGCGGGCATAGCGGGCGCCCCTTCCGGCAACCCCGCCCTCCGCCTCGTGGAGACGCAGGGCCTCCACGAAGGCCGCGATGCACTGGGTCGGGGGCGTGAAGCGCCACTGGCCTGTCCGGTTCATGTGCGACCACTGGTCGTGAACATCGAGGCTGAGCGACCGGCTGTTCCCGTGAGCCTCCTCAAGGGCGTCCTTGCGGGCGACGATGAAGGCGAGGCCGGGCACCCCTTCGATGCACTTGTTGGCCGACGACACCACGGCGTCGAACGGGACGTCGGACGGCGAGAGCGGGAGGGCGCCGAAGGCCGACATGGAATCGATCAGGAACCGCCGTCCGGCCTGCCGGGTTGCCGATGCCATGGCGCTCAGTGGATTGAGCATGCCCGAACTCGTCTCGCAGTGGACCGCGACGACATGGGTGATCGCCGGATCGCGGGCCAGGGCCTCGGCGATGTCCGCGCCGCAGAGCGGCTGGCCGTCCCCCTTCTCGATAACCGTCGAGGCGCGGCCGAGGCAGGCCATCACCTTCGCGATTCGCCGGGCGTAGGCGCCGTTCGAGGGAATCAGGGCCTTGCCGCAGGCCGGAATGAAGGAGTTGAGCATGGCCTCTACCGAGAAGGTGCCGCTTCCCTGCATCGGCACGCAGTCGAAGTCCTCGTGAGCATCCTCGAGCATGGCGACAAGCCGCGTGCGCATCTCCCGCGTCAGGGCGATGAAGTCGTCATCACGGCTGCCCCAGTCGCGCAACATCGCCTGCCTGACCGACGGCGCGGTCGTCAGCGGACCGGGCGTCAACAGGTAAGGCGCGGAAGGATCGGCTCGTGTCATGGCCCACCGGATAGCACCCGGGCTAGCCCAGGACAAAACCTTTCCTTACGATGAATCGATCAATTCAATTTATGGAAAGTCTGTCGGCCATGAACCACACGCAGATCCGCGCCTTCCACGCGGTGGCGAGACTCGGGGGATTTTCGCGGGCCGCCGAAGCGTTGCATCTCACGCAGCCGGCGGTTTCCGAACAGGTCCGCCGCCTGGAGCAGGCCCATGACCTGCGGCTGTTCCACCGCCACCGCAAGCGTGTCCGGCTCACCGAAGTCGGCTCCAGGCTGCAGGTCCTCACCAGGCGGTACTTCGAGATCGAGGACGAGATCGATGCTTTCCTCGTGGAGCGCGCCGCCACGACGTCCGGGCGCCTTCGCATCCACGCCGATTCGGCGCGCCACATCACGAACATACTCACCCGGTTCCGCAGCCGCCATCCGGACGTGAGGATCCAGCTTCGACCCGGCAACACCGGCACCATTCTCGGTGCCTTGCGCAACTGGGACGCCGACATTGGCGTCGTCGGCCAGGTGCCGGACGCGGCAGACCTCGATTCGCTCGATCTCGGATCGACACCCATCATCGCCTTTGCCGCGCGGGGTGTCGTTCCGTCCGGCATCGAGGCCATGACGATGCGGGATCTTGCCGGCTATCCCCTGGTCCTGCGCGAACCGGGCTCGGCGACGCGCCGCCAGGTTCTCGAGCGGGCGCAGGCGCTTGGCATCGGTCTCGACGTGGCAATCGAGGCCGAGGGGCGTGATGCCGTGCGCGACCTCGTGCTGTCCGGCGGTGGGGTGGGGTTCGTGTCGCGTGCCGAACACATTCCCGGTCCGGACGTTGTTGCCATCGAGGTCACCGACCTCGGTGCCCGCATGGCCGAATCGATCGTCCACCTGTCGCAGCGGCGAAACGTGCTTGTGATCAGGCGGTTCATGGAGTTCGCCCGCGGCGATGCTCTCATGGATCAGGTCAGCGAAAGCGCCAGGCCTGTGTCCGCTTCATCACGCCGCGCGAAAGCGCCAGATGAATGATGCGCGCCGCGGCATTGGTATAGAAGATCATCATGCCCATGGCTGCGGCGGGAGCGATGTCCCCGGCGTCGTCCATGTTGAGGACCGCAATCGAGGCCAGCGACGTCTTCGGCGAATAGAGGAAGACCACGGCGGAGACCGTCGTCATCGCATTGACGAAGAGATAGATCGAAATGTCGAGGATGGCGGGCAGGCAGACCGGAACGGTCACCCGGGAGAACAGCTTCATGGCCGGCTGCTTCAGTGACGCCGAGACCGCCTCGAACTCGCGGTCCATCTGTTTCAGCGCCGTGACGGCCGTCAGGTGGGACACCGTGTAGAAGTGGGTGATCGTGCAGATGACCAGGATGGCCATGGTGCCGTAGAGGACGTTCAGCGGATTGGCCGGGTCGTTGAAGAAGAAAATGTAGGCCAGCCCGAGCACCATGCCGGGGATGGCCATCGGCAGCATCGCGAACATCTGAAAGATGTTGCGGCCCGTCGTGAAGCCATTCGATTTCTCGACCAGGAAGGCGCCGAAGAAGATGATCACGGTCCCGACGGCAGCGGTGATGAGGCCCATCTTGATCGAGTTGTAGTAGCTCGCCCAGCCGCCACCATCCATGAGATCGAAGCGGTAGTTGTTGAGACTGAGGCTCAAGTCATAGGGCCAGAACTTGACCAGGGCCGCGAACTGGCAGACACCCAGAATGCCGAGAATGAAGACGGCGATGACGGCGCAGCACGCGAACCAGGCGCGATCCCGCACACGCTCGGGTTTGGGCTGGAAGGGCACCGAGCGGGCCGTGAGCTGGGCCACCTGGCGGCGTTGCACGAAACGGTCGACAGCGAATGCCAGGAGCGCCGGGAAGACCAGTACCACCGAGACCACCGCACCCATTTCGAAGTTCTGCTGGCCGATGACCTGCTTGTAGATGTCCACGGCCAGCACGTTGTACTGGCCGCCGATGACCTTCGGGAGACCGAAGTCCGTGATCACCAGGTTGAAGACGACGAAGGCCGCCGAAATCAGACCGTATCGGGCTCCGGGGATGGTGACGGTCCAGAAGGTCTTCCACGGCGACGCGCGTAGCGCGGCCGCGGCTTCGTAGAGTCGGGCGTCGGAGATCGCCAGTGCCGTCGACAGGATGAGGAAGGCGTGCGGGAAGGTGAAGAAGACCGCCCCGATCACGATGCCGATGGGGCCGTAGATGCTCTCTCCCATGAGCAGGGCCTTCAGCATCCCCTGGTTGCCGAAGAGGTAGACGAGAGCGATCCCGGGCAGCAGGGAGGGCACCAGGATCGGCGCCATGGCCACGAGACGGAAGAATCCCTTGAAACGCGCGCAGGATCGATTGAGGGCGTAGGCGTAGGCGAACGCCAGGACGATGGTGACGATCGTGCTCACGGTGGCGATCACGAGGGAGTTCATGATCGAGTTGGAGAGCGCCGGCGTGGCGAAATAGGTGCGGAAGTTGTCGAGTCCCGTGGAGGCGGCAGGACGCAGTTGCACGCGGCGGAAGGTGTTGGAATCGAGCTCCACCCACTCCCGGCCCTGATGGCGTGTCGAGCCGACAAGGAACGTCGCGTCATCGACCGTGCCGCGGATCCGGTACATCACGGGGCTGCGGAAACTGAACTCGGGAAAGAACTTCGTCGCCGGCAGGCGTCCGTTGCTGCCGGTCGCAAGATCGGCCTCGCCATAGAGCTCCAGATCGGCGTTCAGCGCGCTGGCAAGGATCGGTGCGGTGACGAAAAGCCCCTCCTCGTCCGAGACCTGGAATTCGAACCCGGTGAGATCGAAGCGGAACGTCGACACCGACTTCGACAGCATGGCGTAGAGGGGAAAGGCGAGCGTCACGACAAGATAGAGGGCGATGATGACCATCCACAGCCGCATCATCACATCGTCGCGGCCGAGTTTCGCTCTGACGCGGCCCCCCTTCGGGAGTGCCGCGACGCTCTCAGACATCTCGGGCAAAGGCCATGAGGCCGGATTTCTGGAGAGAGACGTGGATGTCCTGACCCGCCTCGAGCGACAGGTTGCGCACGGCGTTCGCCGGGAAGTCGGCCATCAGCGCGTCGCTGCCGAAGTCCTCGCTGTGGAGAAGGCAACGCCAGAAGGACCCAAGGAACGCCATGTCGGCCAGGGTGACCTTCTCGCAGTTGACGTCATCGGGAGAAGGCCGGTACCCGGTGCCGAGCGGCACGATCTCGTCGGGCCGGATGGCCGCGATGACCGCTGCGCCGGCCTCGTGGTCATGTGTCCGGCAACAGAACTCGCTCTGGCCGACCCGCACCCTGCCGCTGTCGACGACGCGGGCGTCGAGCTGGTTCATCTCGCCGATGAAGCCGGCGACGAACAGCGATGCAGGATCGCTGTAGACCGCCGTCGGCGAGCCGATCTGCTCGATGACGCCGTGGTTCATGACGACGATCCGGTCGGCCATCGAGAGCGCCTCTTCCTGATCGTGGGTCACCATGATCGTGGTCACGCCGAGCCTGCGCTGCAGGTCCTTGATCTCATGCCGCAGACGCACCCGCACCTTGGCATCGAGCGCCGACAGGGGTTCGTCGAGCAGCAACAGACCGGGCGAGGTGGCGATCGCCCGGGCCAGCGCCACCCGTTGCTGCTGTCCGCCGGACAGCTGGGCCGGATACTTGTCGCTCTGGTCGGGAAGCCCCACGGTCTCCAGCAGTTCCGCCACCCGTGTCCGGATCTCGCTCCTGGAGCGCCCCTGGTTCTCGAGCCCGTAGGCAACGTTGCGGTAGACGGTGAGGTTCGGGAAGAGGGCGTAGGACTGGAAGACAATCCCGAAGTCCCGCTGCGAGGGCGGCAGGGCGGACACGTCCCTGCCGTCCTGGATGACGGTGCCCCGTGTCTGCAGGTCGAGTCCGGCGATGGCTCTGAGCAACGTGGTCTTGCCACAGCCCGACGGCCCCAGGAAACAGACGAACTCGCCATCCATCACCTCGAGCGAGATGTCCTTCAGAGCCACGAAATCCCCGAAGGCCTTCCACAGTCCGGAGATCCTGAGGCTGACATCCGGGGTGAGGGCGGGAGTCATGGGGCTGATCCCCTGCCGGAGCGCACGGGGCGGCTCGCGCCGCCCCGCAGAACTTGGATCAAGCCCTAGCTCTTGGGCTCCGACTTGCCGTCGTACCGCGATTGCCATTCGGCGAGAATCGCGGCGCGATTGTTGGCGGCCCATTCGAAATCATTCTCGATCATGGCGTCGAGCAGACCTTCCGGGAAATGCTCGACCGGCTTGGCGACGCCGGGCATGGCGACCACCGCATAGCCGACGTTGTACATCTCCATCGCCTTGCGGGTCACGGCCCAGTCCAGCAGGGTCTGCGCGGCCTCGACATTGGCGGTTCCGGCGATGATGCCACCGGCTTCCATGTCCCAGCCCACGCCTTCGCTCGGAACGATGATCTCGAGCGGTGCGCCGGCGGCCTTCGACTTGGCGCCGCGGAAGGCGAAGGACACGCCGATCGGGATCTCGCCGGCAGCGGCCAGCTTGCAGGGCTTCGAGCCCGAATGGGTGTAGCGGGCGATGTTCTCGTGGAGGGCGTCCATGAAGGCCCAGCCCTCTTCCTCGCCGAACATCTGCAGCCAGCTCGAGACGTCGAGAAATCCGGTGCCCGACGAGTTCGGGTTCGGCATGATCACGTGGCCCTCGTACATCGGGTCCAGCAGGTCCTTCCAGGATCCTGGCGCGGTCAGGCCGTATTTCTCGCCCTCGACGGTGTTGAAGCAGATCGACGCGACCCAGGCATCCTGGCCGACCCAGGCCGGCGGATCGTCATTGTCGACGAACTTGGGATCGAGCGCCTCCACGCCCACCGGGGCGTAAGCCTCGAGCATGCCCTCGCTCTTGAGCAGCAGCAGCGACGTGGCGGCCAGTCCCCACACGACGTCGGCCTGCGGATTGTTCTTCTCGGCCAGCAGTTTCGCGGTGACGATTCCCGTGGAATCCCGCACCCAGTTGATGGTGATGTCGGGATGGTCCTCGTTGAAGGTATCGGCATAGCGCTTGAGGTCCTCGGCCTCGAAGGCGGTGTAGACGGTCAGTTCGGTCTGTGCGTTCGCCGCCGTCCAGAACAGCGCAGCCGCGGCGGCCGCGACTGCCAGTGGTGCTTTACGTAGCATGATTGGATCTCCTCAGTGTGACATGAGCCAGAATAGGAGACGGACAAAAAAAAGATAGTACGGGTGATCTTCGTCTCCTCCACCGGAGTGACCTGTAGACCGGGATTGTGACGGCCCGATGACACAATGCACAATTCCCGGACCCTCTGCGCCAGCCGGGGCGATCGCGGGATCAGGCGGCCCGGGCGTCACCGGCAACGCCCGCCGCTTGCTGAGGGCCCCCGCGGCGAGACCACGCCCAACGCGACGTCCTCGTCAGGATGCGTCGCCTTGTCCCGGTTTCTGATGCCGTGGCAGATTCGGCCGGCAACCCTCTGAATGCCGCGGGCGATCAAGCACGAGGACTGCCTGTTGCGGGAGACGCCGGACCATGTCCCGGCCCTGGCGAGGGGCGCCGACTACGAAATCGATCCAGAGGATCTGTCCGACATGGACATGGTGCACGCGCCGCGGTCTGGACTGACGCAAAGGGCCTTCGACGAGTGAGTCATCCCTGCCGACAGCCGCGAGAATCTCCTGCGCGGCCAGGCCTTCGAACCGCTCGTTCCCGATGGAATGGCAGGTTGAGAACGGGCTCTTCAGCACAAAATGACGTTGAGTCAGGATGTTGGGCCGTGTGTGACCGGTTGTGGCCTGATGAGGTTCCGTCTACGGATGGGGGAAGACCCACTGCGGCTCCCTGCCGCTGGAGATGTCACCGGGAAGCGGTGCTCCCTGGTACAGGGTCACGCGGGTCCAGAGGTCGGACTTGGGATCGAAGCCGTTGGCGCCGAAGAAGGCGAGCTTGAAGCGCAGGATATCGAGCGGCCGCCGGTCGGCCGCCAGCAGATTGTCGCGAATCTCCGCATAGGGAAGGCGGGCGAGGTGCTGGACGCGGCGCACCGTGCTTCGCCATTCCGGCGCCGCGATGAGAAAGTCGGCGACGCATTCCCGGCGATCGTGATCCAGGAGCCTTGCTTTCAGCATGGCGACATCGCGTCCGATGGCCACGGCCATTTCCTTGTCGGCGCCGGGCTCGGCGTAGCGATCCCCCACCCGCGGTTCCAGCTTTTCCTGCGAGTAGTACCAGAAGCGCTGGCGGGACTCCCGGGCGGCATGATCGATGGCGAGAGCCCAGCCGTAGTTCTCGTCGATGAGGTCGATGAGATCCCCGACCGGCATGGCCGGTCTCACGGCCGGCAGGCCGCCGGAACTCATGGACTCGCACAGCCCGTCGACCAGCGCTCCCTGGTGCTCGAGCAACAGGGCCACCGTCATCTCCTGGCCTTCAAGGGAAAATCGTCGCGACGCAAGGCGCCAGAGGGCATCCCAGGGCCGTTCGCCGTCGAGCCCATCGTTGCACCAGGAATCGAGGTATGCGAGGTCCTGGCCGAGTCTCGAGATGCGTGCCGACTGCACCGGATCATCGACAGTCCAGGCAGCAACGTGGCGCCGCGCGTCGTCCAGAAGATCGCGGAACTCCGCGATGACGTCGGGGGTGGCCCGTTCCACCTCCCGCACGCGCAGGAGGGCGCATTCGCGCGCCGTGACCCAGCTGTTGATCAACAGGGGGTGCTTGACGAGAAAGGGCGCCATGCCGAGGCCCGTGGCATTGCCGATACCGAGCGTCCTGGCAAGATCCTCCGAGAGTTCCGCAGCCCGGTGCCCTGACCGTTGCCGGGCCATGTGATTGACGAGATCGACACTCATCCAGCGGATGAGATAGACGGCCAGAAGTTCGGCCTGGAAGGGAGCCTCCAACTCCTCCCGTCCGGCGATCCGGCCGCGGTCGGCGCAGCCGAACTTGCCGCTTCCGTAGACCGCGGTCGTGCGCATCAGGTAGCCCACGTCCGATATCAGATCGCGACAGGGCTGCCGGCCACCGGCCAGGCTCTCCACAACGTGATCGAAGATCCTGCCGCTCCTGTTGGCCCGCGCCAGGACCAGTTCACTGGCCCGGAATCGCCCCGCCTCCTGGCGGGGCGTGTTCCTTGCGAGGCGTTCGATGTCTGCTGTGCCGGGGACACCGTCGAAGAGCGAGAATGTCGTGTCCCAGATGTCGGCGATGACCCGGTCGGTTCTCTCCTGTGGGTCGATGACTCCCGAAAATCCCACCAGGCTGTAAGTCCGGCGGGGACCGTGCACAACGTGGAGCGTGCGGCCGACTCCGTTGCGATCAAGATCGAGGCGCACTCTCTCGAAACGCCAGCGTTCCCGGGTCATGCGGCGGACCAGCTGGCGCATGAAACTCAGCCGCGTGGGAAAGGATGATCCCATGCGTTCAAGGCGCATGACCTCGTCCGGGGGGCGAAGTTGCGGAGTGTCAACAACCGCCGTCATCGTGTGCCGGTGAGTTCGAGAGCTCCGTCCTCGATGGGCGAGCGTTTCACCAGGCGGACGTCAAGGGCGTAGTCCTGGGTGTTGCGCCACGGATCGCGGTCCCCCTGCCGGGGCAGGAAGTCGAGGGCGCGGAGAACGTAGCCTGCCGGAAAGTCGTCGATCCACGGGCGGGGCGTCATGTTCCGGCACTCATCGCCCAGCCGGGGTGTGGCCTGCCGCGCGCCTTTCCTGTCCATGGTGTTGATCAGGCGGCAGACCCATGCGGCCGTCAGATCGGCGCGCAGGGTCCAGCTGGCATTGATGTAGCCGAATGTCTGGACGAGATTGGGGACGTCCGAGAGCATCATGCCCTTGTAGGACCAGTGTTCCGGGGGATGCACGGTTGAGCCGTCAACGGAAAGCCGGATGCCGTTGAGAATCTTCAGCCTCAGGCCCGTGGCAACGACGATGATGTCGGCGTCCACGGTCTCGCCGCCGGCAAGCTCCAGGCCTTCATGCGTGAACCGCGCGATCGTGTCGGTCCGGACGGATGCCTGTCCGCTGTTGATGGCGTGGTAGAGATCGTCGTCCGGAATGAGACACAGACGCTGGTCCCAGGGACCATAGCGGGGAACGAAGTGTTTTCTGACGTCTATGTCCGGCTTGAGTGCCCGGCGTACGAGACCGACGAGTTCGGCCTTCACCTTGTCCGGCTCGGTCCGGGTCCGGCGATAGAACTCGACATCCCGCCTGACGTTCCGCCACCGCGTGATGGCATAGGCCAGGCGGTCCGGCAGGAACCTGGCGAGGAGATTGGCGATCCTGTCCTCGCTCGGCCAGGAAACGACGTATGTCGGGGAACGCTGGACCATGACGACGTGCGCGGCCCCGGCCATCGCCAGTGCCGGCACCAGGGTCATGGCCGTGGCGCCGGAACCGATGACGGCGAACCGCTTGCCCCGGCAATCCAGGTCTTCGGGCCAGAACTGCGGATGCACGATGGTGCCGGAAAACCGGCCCTCGCCTTCCCAGGTCGGCCGGTAGGGGTCCTCGTAGTCGTAGTAGCCACCGCACAGCAGAAGCATGTTGCAGGCCAGGCGAACCGTCGTGCCCTCATGTTCCGCCTCGACGGTCCAGAGGGCTTCGCTGCTCGACCACGATGCCGCCGTCACGCGATGGCCGAAGCGGACATGGCGGCGGATATCGAACTCGTCCGCCGTCTCGTTGATGTAGGAGAGGATCGAAGGACCATCAGCGATGGCCCGGGCTTCCAGCCACGGCTTGAAGGCGTAGCCCAGCGTGTGCATGTCGCTGTCGGAACGCACGCCCGGATAGCGGAAGAGATCCCACGTGCCACCGATGGTCCCACGGCTTTCGAGAATGGTGAAGCTCTTCGACGGACAGTGGCGCATGAGGTGCCATGCACTGCCGATTCCGGAAATCCCGGCGCCGACAATGACGACATCGATCTGTTCCATGGATTCGTCCCGCATGATGCGCCAAGTGTAGAGGGTGCGCCCCAGTGAACAAACACGGGCTGGAACGTATCACCGTCCTCCGGCGGATATCACCGCGTCAGGGCCCGGGAGACAGCGCGGCCACACGCGGCAAGCGCTGCGTCGGCCTCTTCGCGCACCACTCCGCGCAAGAGAAGAAAGCCGTGGATCATGTCCTCGTATTCGACGAGTTCGACGGGAACGCCCGCCGCCTCGAGTTTGCCTGCGTAGGCCACTCCTTCGTCGCGCAATGGGTCGAAACCGCAGACCATGATTGTGGCGGGTGGCTGATCCGAAAAGTCGATGGCCCTCAGAGGAGAGCATAACGGATTGTTGAAGTCTGCTTCGTTACGGGTATAGGACGCGACATAGAATGGCATGAGGTCAAGAAAGAACCCCTTCGAGTAGAGGCGGGAGGACTCGGTATCGGCCTTCATGTCGACATTGGGATAGAGAAGCAGCTGGTGACGGAAGCAGGGCCCTTGTCGTTTTCTCGCGAGACGGATCACGCCGGCGGAGAAATTGCCGCCGGCGCTGTCTCCGCCTATGCCGAGCCTCTCGTCATCGACGCCGAAATCGGCGGAGCGCGAAACGATCCGGCACGCTGCGGCGTAGCAGTCCTCGAGGGGCTCGGGGAACTTCGCTTCAGGCGAAAGCCGGTATTCGACGGAAAAGACCACCGCGCCGGAGTTTGAGGCCAGGAGGCGGCAGATTGAATCGTGGGTCCCGATCGACCCTCTGACATAGCCGCCGCCATGAAGAAAGATTAGGGCAGGGCGCTGATCCCCCGGCGCCGGCTCGTAGACACGGACCGGTATCATCCCGGTTCCGCCTGTCAGGAAGACGTCCGTTGTACGCCAGATGTCGGGCCTGGCGGCATCGAGCGCGGCGAGTTCCCTGCGTAGCGCTTCGCGCGATGCCGGCAGATCCCCCAGGAGCGAATCGGCCTCGCCGGAAGCTGTTTCGAGAAACTTCGCGAGATTGGGATGCAGCGCCATGCGGCCTCCGGTTGCACTCGCTCCAGGGATCCGATCAGCTCAGGCTGAATCCGGTATAGCCGTTCTCCATGACATTGCGGCAGATATCGGAATAGTTCTTGTGTCCAGCGATGAATGCCAGGAAGCGGCGTGGCTTGCCCGATACATTTGCGCCTATCCACCAGGAATCGGCCTGCGGGTAGAGCGTGTCCTCGACGAGTTCCGCTACCCCGCTCGTCCAGTTCTCCTGGGCATGCCGGTCGGCCTCGATGCGCCTGTGGTTCCTCTGGCGCATGTAACCGATGCAGTTCGCGATCCATTCGACATGCAGTTCGAACGAGACGAACATGTTCGTGAAGACGGAAGGGCTCCCCGGTCCGGTGATGGTGAAGAGATTGGGGAATCCGGACATGGCGAGTCCCAGGTAGGTAGACGCTCCGTCCCTCCACTCATCTGCCAGTTTCCTTCCGTCGCGGCCGGTGATTCCGGCCGCCAGCAGGGCGCCGGTCATTGCATCGAATCCGGTGGCGACGATCACGATGTCGAAGGCGTATTCTCTGTCACCTGCAACAAGCCCCTCGTCCGTGAACTCCCTGATAGGAGTCTTCCTGGTGTCCACCAAGTGGACATTGGGCCGGTTATAGATCTCGTAGTATCCGGTATCCACGCAGGTGCGCTTCGTTCCGATCGGGAAATGCATCGAACACAGTGTGTCGGCCGTCTCCGGATCCTGTACGATCGAGCGTATCTTGTTCCGGACGAACTCCGCGATCTCGAGATTCGTTTCGGCGCTCAGCGTGGTATCGGAGAACGCCATGTTGAAGAGAAGGCCGCCGTGGTTCCACCGGGACTCGAGCTGCGCGCGGCGGTCCTCGGCCGAAAGGTTGCAGCCTTTCCGGAAGGTCGCCGGATTGGTGTCGAGGATGATGCCCATGAAGGACTGCCTGCACTGCGCCATCAGGTCCTCGAAATTCTCCCTGAACTCGGCACGGTCCGCGTCCGTCAACGGTCTGTTCCACGCCGGAATGCTGTAGTGCGCGCCACGCTGGAACACGTGGAGGCTCCCGGCCACTGGTGAGACGGCTGTCGCCGCCTGTATTCCCGACGCACCCGAACCGATGATGGCGACCCGTTTGCCTTCGAAGGAGACATCGTGATGCGGCCAAAGGCCTGTATGGTACATTTCTCCCCGAAAACGCTCCTCGCCCTTGAAGTGCGGCTTTTTCGGTACCGAGAGAGGACCGGTCGCCATGACGACGAACTGCGTAAGGACGGTTTCGCCGGTTGCGGTTTCCAGGTGCCAGAGATTGTCGGAATCGATGAAATCGACGGAATTGATCCTCGAGTTGAAGCGGATGAAGGGGCGCAGTCCATAGCGCTCGCAGACGTGTCGGGCATACTCCAGAATCTCGGGTTGGGCGGCGTACCGTTCGGTCCAGTCCCAGTCCTCGGCGAGCGTCCGGTCGAAGGAATAGGAGTAGAAGAGGCTTTCGACATCGCACCTGGCGCCCGGGTAACGGTTCCAGTACCACGTTCCGCCGACATCATCTCCGGTCTCGAACACGACGGCCTCAAGACCCATCCGGCGCGCCCTGTAGAGCATGTAGAGGCCCGAAAATCCGGCACCGACGATGGCGACATCGAAGGTCTCGAGCGACCCGGCTTTGGTCCCGTTCTTGCGATTCAGGTCACCCTCCCGTCTCGTCAAACCGGTCGATGATGGTGATCCCCGAATCCCGGAATGCGCTCATGCGTGGAAGGAACCGCGGCACCTTGTCGAGCGGTATCCTCCGGGCGATGGTCCGTTCGGGTTGCAGCCGGTTCTGCTCGATCATTCTGATAAGCTTCGGGTAGAGGTGGGGCGGCATGCAATAGCTCCCTACGACCTCGAGTTCGTTCCGGACCACCGCGCCCATTGGGATCGCGGCATGGTAGTCGTCTTCGAGCATGAGTCCGATCTGGACATGCCTTCCCTGTTTCCTAAGGCAGTTGATGGAATTGCGGCAGGTGAGGGTACTGCCAAGAGCGTCGACCGAAACGTGTGCGCCTCCCGACGTCAGTTCCCTGATGGCACCGGCAATGTCTGATTCGCTTCTTGCGTTCAGGGTTGCCGATGCGCCCGCTGATCGCGCAAGGGCCAGTTTCTCGTCAGTGATGTCGACCGCGATGGCGCTCGCGCCGAGTGCATCGGCGATCATGATCGCAGCAAGACCGATGCCACCTGCTCCATGGACAGCGACCCAGTCGCCCGGCTGCACATTCGCTCGCACGCCGATGGCGCGAAAGGACGTGGAAAACCGACAACCCAGTCCCGCGGCCACCTCGAACGAAATCGTTTCGGGCACATGGACAAGATTGAAGTCGGCCCGGTCGATGGAAACATACTCCGCATGGCAACCCCACCGGCGAAAGCCCGGCTGAAACTGGTCGTCGCAAAGATGGTGGTTGCCGCGGGCGCAGGAAGCGCAGACTCCACAGACCCCCATCGGCGGCATGGTGACGCGATCGCCGGTCTTCCAGTGGTCGACATCCGCTCCGGTCTCGCAGATGATTCCCGCGAACTCGTGGCCGGGAACATGGGGCAGCCTGACATCGGGATCGTGGCCTGACCAGGCATGCCAGTCGCTCCGGCACAGCCCGCTTGCCTTGACCTTCACGATCACGCCGTCCCGCGCAGGTTCGGGATCGGGAACGTTCCTGACCGTGAGCGGTCCGCCGAAGGTCTCGTATACCGCCGCACGCATTGTTCTCAGAAACTCTCAAGATAGCGTTCGATCTCGATGTCCGTGACAACGTCGGCGACGAAATCCCGTTCCCGTTCAGCCTGGTTCACGAGAATCTCGAGCCGGTCGGCTCCCAGAAGGTCGAGCAGGAAGTCCGAGCCCCTTGCCTTGACGATGGCGACGTCGATAGTCGTCGGCAACAGGTCGTAGCCTGTCGCGACATAGGCGTTCCCGACATGGGGCGGGGTCGGTTCGAGTTCCTGTTCGATCCCGTCGAGTCCCGCAGCAATCTGCGAGGCGAACAGGTAGTAGGGATTGCAGTCGGCCGATCCGTCACGCACCTCGATCCGAAGGGTCTGCGGAGAATGACCGATGATACGTATCCCGGTTGACCGGTTGTCGTATCCCCACGAATTGTTGACCGGACTGAAACTCTCGGGACGCCGGCGCCGGTAGGCATTCGGTGTTGTCGAACCGATCAGCGTCGTTTCAGCCATCCTCCTCTGCATTCCGGCAAGATAGGAGAGCCCGGTTCGGGAGAGCGCCCCGCCCTCGTCGTGGAAGACGGCCCTGCCGTCCTGCCAGAGCGAGTGGTGAAGGTGGAATCCGCTACCGGACTCGCCGGTGATGGGCTTGGCCATGAAGGTGGCGAGATAGCCTTGCGAATGGGCGATCTGTTTCACCAGACCCCTGAAGGCGACGGTCCTGTCGGCCGTTTCCAGGGCTTCGCCGTACTCGATGTTCACCTCGACCTGGCCTGCAGCATACTCCGGATTTGACTGTTCGATCGGGATGCCGACTTCGTCGAGATAGCGCCGTATCGGCCCGACGACATGGTCGAGTTCCGCAGCCCGTGTCAGGTTGTAGACCTGAATTCCCCGGTCCCGCGGCCGCCTGGTTTCCGGATCCATGAGATAGAATTCGAGTTCGCTGCCGATCCTGACCTCGAACCCCATTGACGAAGCTCGATCGAGAACGTCGAGGAGAACACCGCGTGGATCGATCGGAATGGGCCTGTGATCCGCATCCTCGACCCGCCCCATGCAGAAGGCGACGCCCTCCTCCCAGGGCAGGCTCCAGACCTTTCCCAAAGGAAACATGTGACAGTCGTGATAGCCGGTTTCCATGTTGCAGTAGGGGGTGTCCCAGACGTCGCATGTCATGTCGATCGCGAAGATTGCCGCCGACAGGGCAATGCCGCTTTCGCGGACGACAGGCCATCGCGATGCCGGAACCCGCTTTCCCCGGAGAATCCCGTTGAGGTCGCCTGCGCCCATGGAGATGGTATGGATGCCTTCAGGCAGTACGAATTGGCCCACTTCGCCTTCTCCCTCTTCAAAGGCCCTGTATCGCCGGCCGTTCAGCGTGTCCCGGGCTTCCTGGAAAGGATGTAGATCGATATCCCGACGATCAACATCGATGCAAAGATGACGCAGGAACCGATCGCATTGATCTCCGGGGTGATGCCCTGGCGCATCATGGACCAGATGTACATCGGAAGCGTGTTGGTGTTCCCGTTGATGAAGTAGGTCAGCGCAAGCTCGTCGAAGGACACGATCAGGATGATCATGCACGAGCCGATCAGAGTCGTCCTGATGTTGGGCAGCGTCACGTACCAGAATGTCTCGAGCGGCGTCGCCCCGAGATCGGCCGACGCCTCCTCGATGCGGCGGTCGAAGTAGGTCAGGCGCGCAAAGAGATTCGCGACCACGATCGACGACATGAGCGTTCCATGGCCGATCATGATGGTGTGAAGTCCCAGACTGACGCCCCAGAAAGTGAAGTAGTTGAGAAGGCATATGCCCAGTGTCAGGGCCGGCAGGGAAATCGGCATCAGCACGACCCGCTGCAGCGCGACCTTTCCGGGGAAGTCCCAGCGCATCAGCGCGAAGGCTGTGGGGATGCCCACCGCATTGGCGATGATAACGGCCGCGAAGGCGACGACGATGCTGTTGAAGAGCGCCTCCATCATGAAGGCGTTCTGGAAGGCTTTCTCGTACCAGGAGAACGTGAAGCCAGTCAGCGGAAACACGGTCAGGTCGTTCGAGTTGAAACTGAACACCATCAGGACAATCAGGGGAAGGTAGAGGAAGACAAGCGAACAGCATGCCAGGATCATCACGAAAGAGGTCGTCGCCGATACCGGCTTTTTCCTCCTTTCCGGGAGAAGCGAGCGGCCTCCCGGAACCGAAATCCCCGTCATTGTCGAATCAAGGGCCATTTGGTCTCCTATTCGATGTTCACCTTGCCAACCCGTTCGGCCTGGTTGGAAGCGCTGAGAAGGATCACGAAGATCACGAGCAGAACGACGGTGATGGCCGCGCCGAGGGGCCAGTTGAGCGCCATGCCGTACTGGGTCAGCACGACGTTCGCGATCATGTTGGCGGAAGGGCCGCCAACCAGGATCGGCGACACGAAGTCTCCCACGGCAAGACAGAACGCCAGGGTCCAACCAGCGATGATGCCGGGAACGGCTAAGCGCAGCGTCACGTTCAGGAACGTATGGAACGAGTTGGCGCCAAGGTCGCGGGATGCCTCTATGAGGCTTCTCGGAATCTTGTCCAGGGACGAATAGATGGGCAGCATCATCAACGGCATGCAGATATAGCCGATGGTGATGACCATGGCGTACTGGTTGTAGAGGAAGAACATGACCGGCTCGTCGACGATGCCAAGCCACAGCAAGGCCGAATTCAGCACGCCTTCCGTGCCGAGGATTGTCTTCCAGGTATAGGAACGAAGAACGTAGGAGACCCACAACGGTATCAGCATCCCCATGTAGAGGAGCAGTTTGACGGCCCTGCTCTCCACCTTGAAGACGATGAAGTAGACCAGCGGGAAGCCGATCAGGAACGAGAACAGACAGCTCATCAACGCGATTCTGACGCTCCGGGCGATCACCACGATGTACTGGTTGTTGGTCAGGAGTTCCTCGTAGTTGCCGAAATGAAAATCCGGACGGAAAGTGGGAAACTCCTGGGTCCAGAAACTCATCGAGGCCATGACACCGAGGGACCCCAGGACGATTCCGCCCCACCATAGAGCCGGAAGCGAGAACACGGCGAAGAAGTCGAGGGCGGTCCTCAGCTGGCGGCTCATCGATCAGACCTCGCCTGAGGCATCAACGTGACCGTCGAACAGAACGACCGAATCGGGGTCGACATGGAGTTCGATCCGTTCGCCCACCTGGGGAATCTCCCCCCGTGCGCCTTTCCATGAAAGGGGCGCGATCAGCGACAGCGGGGCCTTTGCTCCGACATCGACCAGGATCTGCATTGCTTCCCCCCGGTAGAAACTCTCGGTCACGCGGCCGCTGAAACTGCTCGTCGTGACCTCCCGACGATGAAGGCCGATCCGCTCGGGCCTGATGGACATGGTGACGGGTCTGCCGACCTCGGCGCTTCGGCCGTTTGCCGTCACCTCCAGGCTGGCGTCGCCGAAAGCGATTCGCAGAGTAGCACCGGCTGCCGACTCGATCCTGCCGGGAACAAGGTTTGATGCGCCAAGGAAACTCGCGACATAGGGTGTAGCGGGATGATTGTAGAGGTCTTCCGGCGACCCCGATTCCACCACGACGCCATCCTTCATCACGATGATCTCGTCGGACATCACAAGGGCTTCTGCCTGATCGTGTGTCACCATGAGGAAGGTCAGGTCCGCTCTCTGCTGCAGTTCCCGAAGTTCGATCTGCATCGTGGCGCGAAGCTCGGCGTCGAGCGCGGAAAGCGGCTCATCGAGAAGGAGAACCTTGGGGTGCCGCACAAGGGCCCGCGCCAGGGCCACGCGTTGCCTCTGGCCGACGGATAGTTCGTGGGGTTTCGACCGTGCCTTGTGACCCAGCTGGATCATGTCCAGCGCCTTCTTCAGTTCGCTCGCCGCGTCGAGTTTCCTGCCTTCGCCGAAACGCAGGCCGTAGCCGATGTTCTCCTCGACTGTCATGTGCGGGAACAGCGCGAAGTCCTGGAACATCACGTTGAGCTTGCGGGTGTGGGGCGGGAAGTCGGTGATGTCCTCGCCGTCCAGGAGAATGCGGCCGCGATCCGGGTACTCGAAACCGCCGATCATGCGCAGGGTCGTCGTCTTGCCGCAACCCGAAGGACCCAGCATCGTCACGTACTTGCCGTGCTCGACGCTCAGGCTGAGATTGTCGACTGCGGTCAGATTGCCAAAGGTCTTCGTGACCTGCTGCAGTTCGATGACGTCCATGCCTGGATCCCTGGATCGCGTATCCGCCCCGGGCAGGAGACCCTTGCGTCACCTGCCCGGGGTGAAACTCCGGAAACCGCGGACTACTCCGCCGCCTTCACGGCATTCCAGACTTCAATCATCTTCGCGGGCCGGGCGGGTTCGCGCCACAGCACGAGGCCGTCGAGGTACTCGGGCTGATGTTGATGACGTCCGGTGAACTCCTCCTCCGTCATGCAGGATTCCACCTGCGGATTGGCTGCTGAGAAACCCGAGAACAGGGACATGCCGCACTGCCCCTCAGGGCTCGCAGCAAAGTTGAGCCACTGGTAGACGCACTCCATGTCCTGGGCGTCCGTCGTGATCTGCCAGCCGTCCATCCAGCCGTCAGCGAGTTCCTTGGGCAGGTACTCCACCATGGGAATTCCCTTGGCCTGCAGTTCGGCAGACTGGTATCCGCCCCACGTGTTCGAAATCCAGATCTCGCCGTTGGCGGCGAGGTTGATGTGATCGCCGGCCTGTGACCAGTAGGTCCGCAGCAGCTTCTTCTGATCAATGAGTTTCTGCTGGACTTCGGCCAGTTGTTCGTCCGAGAGATCGAAGACATTGACGTCAGTGCCGAAGAGATAGCGCGCAACGGGATAGATGTTCGACTTGTCATCCCACAGGCTGATCCTGCCTGCATACTTCTCGTCGAAGATCACGGCGATCGAATCAAGTTCCTCGTCCACCTTGTCCGTTCGATACATCATCGGGATCGATCCCCACGCGTTGGGCTGCGCAATGACCGTTCCGTCTTCCAGGGTGATGCCCGGGTTGATCTGAAGATTCTCGTAGAGATCCTGGAAGTGTTCCAGCTTGCTGGTGTCGATGGGCGCGATCTTCCCCAGTTTCCAGAGGATCGTCGTGGTATCGACTGACGGCGATACCAGGTCGTACCGGTCGCCAGCAGCGATCTTCGCAATAATCTCGTCATTCGAGCCGACCAGTGTGGGTTTGAGTTCACAGCCTGTTGCTTCCTGCCAGTCCGATGTGAAGCTCTCGTCAGCGTAGGAGACCCATGTCAGCAAACTGAGTTCGCTGGCATTCGCCTGAACTGCGGCAAGGCTGGTGGCTGCGCCGAGCGCACATGCTGCAACAAGCCCCTTGAGTTTGGTTTTCCTTGACATGATCCACCCTGTATTTCGTTGTTGAAGAAGTGCCGTTAGTCACTACACAGCAGGGTGCAGTATCGCTCCCTCCGCGTTTTGAGGTGAAGCCTACTTCGGGAGCACATACCGATCAACTGCACTGCGGGTTCGGCGGGCTTCGCTTTCGCCGCCAGGCCACGAGGGTCAGGGGCAGAAGCAGAAGATGAAAAACGAACACCATGGCAGCGAGGCCGTGGGGATCCCACAGGTCCATCGCAAGGCCTGCGAGAGCCGGACCCAGGATGGAACCCGAACAGAACATGATCCCGAACACCGTGGTCGCGGACGGCAGGTCCGCGCCGCGAAAGCGATCGCCCAAGAGCATTACAGCGATGCCGTAGTGAGCCGAGCGAATCCCTCCGAAGACCATGAGGTAGGTGATGAAGAGCAGGCCGCCGACATCGTCGATCCAGGGCAATCCGGGAGTTGGAACACCACGCAGTTCGGGAATCCACGGCAGGACGAGCGAAGCCAGCGCCCCGGCCACGGTAAAGCACGTCAGAAGAAGCGTGCGGTCGATCCGGGAGGCGAGCCAGGCGAGAAGGAAGGTCACGAGGGCGCCGCCCCATCCTTGCCATCCCAGCATGCGTGCCGAAAGCGCCTCGCCAAGACCGAGCCTCAGGCCATAGACCGCCAGGAGCGCCATCAGTGCGCTTCCGACCATGCCGAACATGAGGTTCCCTATCATCGGCACGGGTGCAAGGCGGACATACTGGTGGAGCCGTGCCGAGGGACGGTCGTCCGGTGCAATTCGCACGCCGAAGGAGAGGAGGAGGGGCATCATGACGAAGGCGACCATGATTGCCGCGGTGACGAACGGCAGCGTGCCCACCGTCCCTGTCTCGGCCAGCAGGAAGGGACCGGCGGCGAAGCCGGAGGCGATGGAGAACATGAAGATGCTGATGGTCCGGCCACGGTTGCGGTCGTCGGATTCATGGTTGAGCCACGTTTCCCCGGTGGTCCACATCATCGATTGCGAGGCGCCGAGCGCCAGGCGCAGGGGAAACCAGAGCCAGACGTCGACGAAGAAGGCCATGAGCGTGATGGCGCCCAGTGCCAGCACGGCGCCGGCCATCATCAGCCGCGCCGGACCCAGACGCCTTATGAGGAACGGCAGGACCGGCATGATGATGAAGATGCCGGCCATCTGCACGGCACCGCTCAGACCGATGAGCGATCCGCTGACGTCCCTGTCCTCGAGAACGAACGAGAGGAGCTGTCCGGAATAGCTGTAGAACGTTGCCACGGCCGCCATTGCGGCGATGACCGCGGCGAGGCCCGTCCGCTGACGGCGGGGAGTCGGCACAGGCTGTCCTGCGGGCTCGCTGCCCGCGACGGCGTTCCTGTCCATCCGTTCTCCACTGATAGCGCCCGCGGTCGAGAGGGCGCGGGCGGAGTTCACGCGTCGGAGTGTACGGGAGGAGATTTGCGCAAGGGAAGCGGCTTGCTCACGTCTGCCGGTTCCACCCGGGGACTCGCTTTCACACAGTCAGGCGGATCCTCGTGTTCGCCACGACAGCCTTGCACTCGGCGGCCGCGATCGGTCAGGAAGAAAGTCTCCGTGATCGCGTCGAACGAGAACGAGATCAGCGAGGAACCGATGATGGCCGAGCGGATGCTCGGCAGCGTGACACGGCGCAAGGTCTGTCACGGCCGGGCGCCGAGATCGTCCAAGGCTTCCTTGATGCACCTGTCGAATCGCCGCAGCCGGACAATGACATTGATGACGACGATGGCCGTTACCGCTGATCAAGTCGCGCCCCTTGTTCCGTCGCGCGGGCTATGGCACTAGACTTGAATCCGGCGGTGTGCGGATGGGTTTGATGCCGAGAATGACCTTCATTGTGCGAAGTGGGGAGCGTGTCGAGATCGATGCGCCGGAAGGACTCTCCCTTCTCGAGATCGCACGGCAGTACGATATCGACATCGAGGGCGCCTGCGAGGGTTCCCTTGCCTGTTCCACGTGCCACGTCATTGTCGACGCGGAGGATTTCGAGCGCCTCGAGGACCCGAGCGAGGACGAGGAGGACATGCTCGATCTTGCTTTCGGCCTGACCCGCACCTCCCGACTGGGATGCCAGATCCTGCTGACTGAGGAGCTCGACGGACTGACGGTGACGCTGCCCCTTGAAACCCGCAACATGCTCTTCGAGTGACAGGTCTGCCATGACACCGGGCCGTTCCACGGGCAGCCGCGCCGTTGTTGCCATGTCCGGAGGGGTCGACAGTTCGGTGGTCGCCGCCCTCCTCAAGGCCGAGGGCCACGAGACCATCGGCGTGACGCTGCAACTCTACGATCAGGGCAGGACGGCCTCCCGCCCTGGCGCCTGCTGTGCCGGAGCTGACATCCGCGATGCCCGCCGCGTGGCCGCGATGCTCGACATTCCGCACTACGTTCTCGACTACCAGGAGCGGTTCCGGTCGTCCGTGATGGAGGCGTTCGCCGACAGCTACCTTGGCGGAGAAACGCCGGTCCCTTGTGTGCTCTGCAACCAGGGAGTCAAGTTCTCCGACCTGCTGACGACGGCGCGGGAACTCGGTGGTGATTGCCTGGCAACCGGACACTACGTCCGGCGCCTGGAGGGGCATGAGGGACCGGAACTCCACTGCGGCGCCGAATCCGGCCGCGACCAGAGCTACTTTCTCTTCCGGACAACCCGGCGCCAGCTGCAGGACCTGCGGTTTCCGCTCGGCGACATGTCCAAGGACGAGGTACGGGCCTGCGCCAGGCGGTTCGGACTGCCGGTGTCTGCCAAGCCGGACAGCCAGGACATCTGCTTCGTGCCACAGGGACGCTACACGGAGGTCGTGGACCGCCTGCGCCCCGGCGCCATGGAGGCTGGCACGATCGTCGATCTTTCCGGCCGCGTTCTGGGACACCATGACGGGATCGCCCACTACACCGTCGGGCAGAGACGGCGGCTCGGCATTGCGACGGGCGAGCCGCTCTTCGTCGTATCGCTGGATCCGGAACGCCGCCAGGTGGTCGTCGGTCCCCGCGAGGCCCTTGAATCGTCGTCTCTCACCATGCGCGACGTCAACTGGATCGGTCAGGGGGCCTTACCTCGGGACGGCGTGACGTGCCACGTCCAGTTGCGCTCCCGCCAGGAGCGCCTGCCGGCGCGGGTGTTGCCCCTCGGGGACAACCGCGCCAGGGTCGAGCTCGCCCGGCCCGCCGAGGCCATCGCCCCGGGCCAGGCCTGCGTCATGTATGACGGCAGCCGCCTTCTCGGCGGCGGCTGGATCGAAAGAGAGCGGGGACGGAGTTCCATGCCACGGCACAGGAGCGCCGACTCCTGCTCCTGACGGGAGGAACGGACATGGTGGTCACAGGCAACATCCGGCCCCTGACCGGTCACATCGGCGCGGAGATCTCCGGGATCGATCTCGGACACCTCGACGGTGCCAGGGCCGCCGCCCTGCGCGAGACATGGCTCGAACACAAGGTCCTGTTCTTTCCACGACAGGACTTGTCGGCCGATGACCTTGTGCGCGTGGCGTCCTGCTTTGGCGAGATCGACCCTCCGCACTCCGGGCTCGAACGCCACCCCGACAACGCCGCGGTGATGATCGCGGCAAGCCGCAAGGGGGAGGGCGGAGGCAAGTACAACGCCATCTGGCACAGTGACGTCACGTTCGACGAGACGCCGCCAGCAGCCTCGATTCTGTACGCCAGAACCCTGCCTCCTGTCGGCGGCGACACACTCTTCACGTCGATGGAGGCGGCCTTCGACGCCCTGTCACAGCGTCTGAAGACGGCCATCGAGGGTCTGGAGGCGTTCCACGACGGGATTCCCAACTTCACCTCCTATCTCCTCGATCCGGGTACGCCGGACGGGCCCCGGCGTCTGGAGAATCTCAAGCGTGAGCACGCCGGATGCGTTCACCCGGTCGTGGTGCGTCACCCCGAGACAGGCCGCCGGGCGCTCTTCGTCAACCGTGCCTTCACCCAGCGGATCCTCGGCCTGCCGGATATCGAGAGCCGTGGACTGCTGAACCTCCTGATCGAGCATTGCGAACAGGCCTCATTCCAGGTGCGGTGGTCCTGGTCGAGAGGCGATGTCGCGATCTGGGACAACCGCTCTACCATGCACTACGCTGCCTTCGACTACGGTCTCCACGACCGGATCATGCATCGCGTGACCCTGAAGGGCGCCCGTCCCCTGGCGGCATGACGCCGCCTGAGAGGAGGCACCGGGCCACAGAAAAAGGAGCCGGACATGGTGGTGGTGGGCAACATCCGTCCCCTGACCGGTCATATCGGCGCGGAGATCTCCGGGGTCGATCTCAGGCGCCTTGACGACGGCACGGTCAACGCCCTGCGCGAGGCCTGGCTCGAACACAAGGTCCTGTTCTTTCCGCGCCAGGGGTTGTCACCTGACGAACTGGTGCAAGCAGCCTCGCGTTTCGGCGACATCGAGCCGCTGCACCCCGGGCTTGAACGTCACCCCGACAACCCGGACGTGATGGTCACGGCCACCCGCGACGGAAAGGGTGACGCAATCTTCAACGCCACCTGGCACAGCGACGTCACGTTCGACGAAACACCGCCGGCCGCCTCGATGCTGCAGGCCGAATCCCTGCCGTTCGTTGGCGGCGACACGCTTTTCATGTCGATGTACGCCGCATGGGATGCCCTGTCCGAGCGTCTCAAGAGGGCCGTTGACGGCCTTCACGCCTTCCACGACGGTGTCCCGACCTTCACCCCCTACCTCCTCGAATCCGGCGGCGCGGATGGCCCTGAACGTCTGCGGGCGCTCAAGCGCGACTATCCCGGATGCGTTCATCCCGTGGTGGTGCGCCATCCCGAATCAGGACGCCGCGCGCTCTACGTCAATCGCGGCTTCACCAGGAAGATTCTCGGATTGCCGGATATCGAGGGCCGCGGACTGCTGAACCTTCTTCTCGAGCATTCGGAGCAGTCATCTTTCCAGGTGCGCTGGACCTGGTCGGAGGGTGACGTGGCATTTTGGGACAACCGTTGCACGATGCACTACGCCGCCAGGGACTACGGTGCGCAAGAACGGGTCATGTATCGCGTGACGCTGAAAGGATCACGCCCTCTCGCTGCCTGACTCCTGTCAGCCCGGGCCGGGAGGCACCGCATCGCCGCTGGCGGCCAGGGTGCCATCGGCATCGTGCTGTTCGTCCCCTGTCAGAGCCGGGCAGAAGACGGACAGCAGGTGCAGATCGCTCAGGGCATGCATGCTGTGGCGGTCTTCGGGACCGACGCAGTACATCATTCCCGGCTCCATCTGCCAGGTCTCTCCGGAGCCAAGGTTTGTCACCTCTCCTGTGCCCTCGAGAACGTAGTTTGCCTCCCAGTGGTGCTTGTACCACAGGACATTGCGACTGCTGGCGGCAAGGCGGACGTCGCTGAGGGAGAACCCGACACCATCGGCGCGCAACAGCATGCGGACCGTCGTTGCGCTGCCGCCGGCAACCACGAGCTGGCGACCCTGGCCAGCGAGTTCGTCGACGGTCCTCACGAACATGCACTCCCTGCCCTCGGGAATGGGTCCGGTCGGCGGGTAGGCGCCGTCGCTGTCGTGCGCCTCGTCCCCGACAAGGGGCGGATTGAAGACGCTGACAACGTGCAGGTCGTCGTCGGGGTCGACCAGATGACGATCGGTTGGTCCAACCGTGTAGAGCGTGCCTGGGGCCAGCGGCCAGCTCCGGTCCCGTTCAAGGTCACGCACCGTGCCCGTGCCGGAAACGATGTAGTTCGCTTCCCAGTGGTGCCTGTACCACAGGACACTGGACATGCCGCCCGCGACCCGCACGTTCGACAGGGTGAAACCCATGCCGTCGGGGATGGTGAGAAAGCGTGTCGAGCGGACCCTGCCCTCGGACAGGACCTTTTCGGCGCCGGCACGGCGACGCTCGTCAAGAGTGCGAACAAACATGTCAGCCTCCTCTGAAGGAATCGGATCCTTCCGGCAGGGCGTTGCTGCCGGCGATGCGTCGCGCAAGGTACTGGCAGAATTCGAAGTTGGGGCGTTCCAGATAACTCAGGTGTCCAGGGCGTGCCAGAGAGGCCCTGGTGCCGTCGAACACGGCTTCGGTTCCCACCCGGTCCTCCTCGTTGACGGCATCGAGAATCCTCTTGGCCTCGGCGACGTGCTCGGCTCCCTTCGGGTCGTTGATGAAGTCGGGCGCCATGCCGCCGCCATAGAGAATCCTCACCCGGCCGGCGCTTTCCGGCTGCAGCGACAGGTACCAGAAGTATCCCGGGGTCAGGGTGATCATGTGGCTGGGGTAGATGGTGATCAGCGCCGTGGTCCGTCGCCACTCGGCCTCGAGATAGGTGCAGTCGGGATGGGCGTTGGCGAGCGGAAAGTCGGATTCCTTGGTGATCCAGTGATAGTTGAACACCGCGTCCCCGGCCGGCATGTCCATCTCCTCGATCTTCGACTGGTTGCCGATGGTCCCGCGGTGGAGCTGGAAGAGGTGATAGCTCTCCATGAAGTTCTCGGCGAGAATCTTCCAGTTCGTGTCCCAGACATGCTCTTCCCGGAAGGTCTCGGTGTAGTCGGCGAAGCGGTAGCGGCCCGTGACGATCTCCTCTACCGGTCGAAAGAGGTCCTTGGGAGGCGGAATGTCGGGATCCAGCGTGACGTAGATCCAGCCGTCCCAGACATCGCAGCGAACGCGGGGCAGGCAGTAGTCGCGCTTGTCGAAGGCCGGGCTCTCCTCCATCCACGGTGCGTGGCGCAGGCGGCCGTCGAGGCCGTAGGACCACGCATGGTAGGGGCAGGCGATGACCTTGCGGTTGCCGCGTCCGGCAAGGAGCAGGCTCATCCGGTGCCGGCAGACATTCGAGAAGGCCGAGATTTCCCCGGCGTGGTCGCGCACGATGAAGATCGGCTCATCGACGAGCCTGAAGGTGAGATAGTCGCCCCGTTCGGGAATGGCGTCGGCGCGGCCGGCACAGATCCATTCACTTGCGAAGACCCGCTCCTTTTCCAGGGCCAGGAACGCCTCGCTGGAATAGATGCCGGGAGGCGCCGCCCGCGCTTCACGGAAGGGACGTTCCGCGTTGGCCCTCAGGTCACCAAGTAGTGCTTCGATTGTCACCATCGATCAAGAAACAGTGCCGCTGCCAACCGGCATCATTGCCAAATCGCAACGACCCGACAACCACGCGCATCGCGATCGGCGGGCAATCGAGGCGCTCGTCAGTCCCAGACCCAGACGTCGAGACCGTTATCGAGTTCGCCCTCGGGCCCACCCATGATGCGCGATGCGCCGATGCGGTGTCCGTAGCCGAGAATGTCGCCGTGCTTGGCGTAGCCCAGGAGCCGGCGGATGGTCCTGTCGTAACGCGCCGCGACCTCCGGCGGCACGGCGAGGTACTGGTTCACCTCCTGTCTGAGCCAGCCCAGCGCGTATGTGTTGATGAGACCCATGCGCGATCCGTTCGACCGGTTGGCCCCGCCGCCGTGCCACAGGGAACCCATGTAGAAGAGGGCCGATCCCTTGGGCATCGACGCCTGCACGACGGACGAGAGGGCGGGGTCTCCGTAGTCGGTGAGGCGGTGGCTTCCCAGGGCAACACGGGTGGCGCCGTTCTCCTGGGTGAAGTCGTCGATTGCCCACATCACGCCGATCTGGAACTCCATGCCCGGAATGCGGACCGGGTAGATCGTGTCGTCGCGGTGGAGAACCTGGTCGCCCTCGCCGGGAAGAATCTCGATCCCCGTCGCGCTGCCGATACGGTAGGCAAGGCAATGCGGAAGAAGGATGGCATCAGCCACATCCAGCACCAGTGGATGGCCAATCATCCCGGCGGCGGCAGGCGCGTAGCCCAGCACACTCGAGATGCGCAGGGTGCGGTAACCGTTGAAGTCGTTCTCCTGCTGGCGCCCGCGCTGGTCGAATTCGGGCCGCATTTCCGCTGCACAACGGTCCACGGCTTCGACATCGAGAAGGCCGGTCACGACCGCCGCGCCGGCGGAGCGCAGGGCGGCCACGACAGCAGGCGCCGGTTCCGCCGCGTCAAGGACTGGAAGCTCCATCGCCGTCACGAATCCTCCGGCAGTCACATCCCGATCGCGGTGCGATCCTCGGATCGTCCGCATGATAGGGCAGGTCGAAGCAGTCAAACCAGCAGGAAATGACTTTCTGGCAAGGGACCGATTCACACAATTCTCCGGTGTGTCATGCCGCCACGGTTTGTGCCATGATCCACGTGATGAGCGACCGTCCAGTCTGTGCCATTGTCGGAGCCGGTGAGGGCCTTGGCCGCTCACTCAGCGCGCGTTTCGCCGCCGGCGGCTGCGACATTGCTCTCGTGTCGCGCACGCGCCACGGGAGCGAGGCTGCCCTGGAGCACGCACGGGCTGCCAACGGCGCTGTGGACGTGCGCTTCTTCGCCGCAGACGCCACCCGTCCGGTCTCCGTGGAGGACGCCATGGCGCGGGTTGCAGAGGAGATGGGCGCCATCGAGGTCCTCATCTACAACGCCCGTGGAGACTTCGTCCGTTGCGATCCCCTGGACATGACCTACGCCCAGCTCGAGGAGGTGTTCCAGGTGGAGGTGATGGGTGCCTTCGCGGCGGCCCGCTCGGTGCTGCCGGCGATGCGCGAGAAGGGGAGCGGCACCATCATGTTTTCCAGCGCCACCGCGGCCTTTCGCGGTTCCGCCACCCACCCGCTCTATGCCATCGGCAAGTTCGGCCTGAGGGCCCTGGCGCAGTGCCTGGCGAAGGCCCATGCACGGGACGGCGTCCATGTCGTTCACATGAGACTCGACTGCGATCTCGACGTGCCGGTCATGCAAAAGGTCTATGATGATCCGGCCGCCCTGGCCGATCCTGATGGCGTGGCCGACACATACTGGTGGGTGCATCTCCAGCCGCCTTCGGCATGGAGCAACGAGGTGGAACTGAGACCGTTCAGCGAAGCATGGACAATCTGAATTGGAGGATGACGACATGAACTCCGGACGGTGCCTGTGCGGCGGCGTCACCTGGGAACTCGCGGCCGAGCCGTTCCAGGCGTTCAACTGCCACTGCAAGCTGTGCCGCAAGGCCCATGGCACGGCCTTCGGAACATACTGGTTCCTCCACGCAAGCGAGATTTGCATGACCGGCGGCGAGGACATCACGGTCGCCTACCGTTCGTCCCACATGCTGGTCCGGAAGTTCTGCGGCGTGTGCGGCTCGGTGGTTCCCTATGCCGGCGAGGCGGACGACCAACACTTCGTGGCTCCCGGTGGCTGCCATGACGACGGCAAGCCGTCGGACTGCAACATCTTCGTACCTCATGGCGCGCCCTGGCACGAGGTGACGGGAGATCTGCCCCGTCATGACGACTACCCGCTGGAGACCGGCTATCCGAGGGTCGAGGAGGATCCGGTGCCGCCACCGCCACCGGGGGTCGTGCGGGGCTGGTGCATGTGCGGCCGCGTCGCCTTCGAGACGACCGGTCCCTACAGGTCAGCCTGGCACTGCCATTGCGGCCGCTGTCGGCGGGGACGAGCCGCGGCCCACTCCTCGAACGCCCTGATCGATCCCCGGCACCTGCAGTTCACGCAAGGCGTCGAACACCTGAAGAGCTTCCGCGTACCAGACGCCCGACGCTACACCCAGGTCTTTTGCGAACTCTGCGGATCAAAGATGCCCCAGGTCGATGGCGACCGCGCCATCGTGCCTCTCGGCATCCTCGAGGATGATCCCGGTATCAGACCTGAGGCCCATATCTTTGTCGGGTCCAAGGCCGGATGGCACGTCATCACCGACGATCTGGAGCAGCACGACGGCGCGGGTGCCTGACCGGAGCTCAAGGCACGTGCTCAGGTTCGGGAGCGCGCGGTGGGTGTCAGCCGCTTGTAGTGCAGGTGCTGGTAGATCGAGACCTCGATCGACATGACGCCGTCGAGGGGCCGGATGTCATCGTCGACGACGGCGAGGAGTTCCGCCTCGTCGCGGCAGGCAATCTCCGTGAAGATATCGAATCGTCCGGCACAGATCGCGACATAGGTGACATGCGAGAGACCTGAGAGGTTGTCGGCGACGTCGCGCGCCGGAACGCCGCCGCCAACACGCACGGCGACCCAGGCGACGGTTCCGTAGCCCAGGCTCATCGGGTTGACGATGGCAATGACGCTGATGACGCCGTCCGCTGCCATGGCGTTGAACCTGTTGCGAACCTGGGATTCCGAGATGCCGAGCCTGTCGGCCACGGCCTGCAGCGGCATGCGCCCGTCTTCCGACAGTGCCTTGACGATGTCGCGGTCCGTTGCGCCGAGGGCGCGCGGGACCACGCCTGCTTCCTGCAGGGACTTGCGCCGCGCCGCGCCGAAGTTTGCCAGCTGATAGTGGAGCGACAGGTAGGGAAAGCTCTCGATGGCGCGGATCCCGATGATTCTGCCGATCCGGTTCTCGATCACGTCCTGCAGTTCACGGCGGTCGTGGCAGATGACTTCGGCGAAGAGGCCGTAGCGGCCCGTGGCCACCACGACGTAGTCGATGACGGCGACGGACAGCAGTTTCCCGGCCGTCCGCGAGGCCGGTACGGCAGGGTCGAGGACAAGGCCGAGGAGGGCGGAGCTGTGATATCCAAGGGCGCGCGGATCGGTCACGGCGGCGATCTGGATGACTTCGGAATGAAGCAGGTGCCTCATCCGACTGCGCACGGTCTTCTCGGTGAGGCCCGTCGCCCTGGCAATCTGTGCGAAGGACCGCCTTCCGTCCTCCTGAAGGTGTTCGACGATGGAGCGGTCGGCCGGATCGAGTGCCGGTGCCTGCCTGAGAAAGGCGCCCGGCACCAAGGGCGTCCCCACCCTAGCGATCGACAAGCTTCAGCGAGCGCGAGAACACTTCGCTCGTGGACTCCGCCAGGCGCTCGAGTTCGCCAAAGTGGTTTTCACCGGGAACGTCGTAACGTTCCATGGTTCGCTGCTCCGTGCGGAACCGGGCGCAGTAGGCATCCGACTGGCGGGTGAATTCCGGGGTTTCGTCGCCACCGGCGATGACGAGATGGGGCGTGTTGGAGAACATCTCCATGAACAGGGGACTCTCGCGCCTTGCCTCGGCGACATCCATCCGCGGTCCGGCATTGATCGACGTGTGAACCAGGGGTTCGAGTTCGAAAATCCCCGAGATCGGCAGGGCGGCCCGGACGAGGTCACCCGGCAGGGCCGAGTCGAAGCCTGGCCAGTCCGTCGCCATCATCATCGCCGTCAGGTGCCCGCCGGCCGAATGTCCCATGACCGAAAGGCGCTCGCGATCGAACCCGAGGTCGATGGCATTGTGCCACAGCCAGGCGAGGCACCGCCGCACCTGGGGCGCGATGTCGCCGAGACGGCATGCCGGCGTGAGCGTGTAGTTGATCATCGCGACATTGACCCCGGCGTCCAGGAACGCCTCGGCGACGAAGCTGTACATGTCCTTGTCGCCGCGCTGCCAGTAGCCGCCGTGGATGTAGACGAGGAGCGGGCCGTCCGCGGCGGCACGAAAGAGGTCGAGCTTGTCGCGTTCGCCGCTTCCGTAGGCGAGATCGATCGCCACGTCACGGGAATCGCGAAGTGCCGCGCTGCGCTCGAGCCAGCGCGCCACGATGGCATCGAAATCGGCCTCCTTGCTGCGCAGCTCGTACTGGTACTCCAGCTCTTCGGCATTCATGCCGCGGTAGAGGTCCATCGTCATTGCCCTGCCGGTATGGAGGGAACACTTTATGACGAAAATAGACGTTGACGCAAGCCAGATTGACGAATTACGGTAGTATCGCCCGGAAAAACTGTGAATTGAGGAAATCCATGCTGGTCGGCCTTTTGCAGGAAGCGGAGTTGATGGAGGGTGTCGACGTCGCCCAGCGCTATTGGGAGATGATCGAGGAGGCGGCGCTCGCCGACAGCCTCGGGTTCTCCTGCTGGGGAACGTCCGAACAGCATTTCTCCCCGCCGCGCTTTGCCGTGGCCGCGCCCGAGGTTCTCTACGCCGCGGTGGCCCAGCATACGGAGACCATCAGGCTGCGCGTCATGTGCGCGGTGCTGCTGGCGTGGAACCACCCGATCCTGGTCGCCGAGAGGCTGGCTACCCTCGATATCGTCTCGAGGGGGCGGGCGGAGCTGGCGACGGCGCGGTCGAACAATGTCCATACCCTCGAGGCCTTCGGTGTCGACCCCGCCACCACGCGCCAGCAGTGGGCGGACTCCATCGAGGTTGTCGTCAAGGCGTTCTGTGACGACGTCCTGGAACACGACGGTCCCGTGTGGAAGATCCCGCCACGGGAAATCGTGCCCAAGCCGGTGCAGAAACCCCACCCCCCGCTGTCGGTGGCGGCCTCCAGCGTGCAGTCCCACGTGGCGGCTGGCGAGCGCGGTATCGGCGCCCTGTGCTTCGAGAGCTACTTTGGATTCGGATACCTGCAGGACTGTATCGACGGGTATCGCGCCGGCCTTGCGAAGGGGACGGCCATGGCGCCACGGCGCACGGAGCACATGGGCCTCTATGTCGCGACGGCCTTCTGTGCCGAGACGCGCGAGGAAGCCTGCCGCATTGCCCACGATGTCGCCATGGGCTACTACCAGTTCCTCGTCGACATCTACGTCCCTCTCGGCAGGCAGCAGTCCTACGAGTATCTCGACGACAAGCTGAAACTGCTCGTCGATCACCGGGACGACTTCGACTATCTCCTCACCGAGACGCCGTCGATCATGATCGGCACGCCTGATGACTTCGTCCGGCGCATCGAGCGGCTCGAGGCCATGGGTATCGACGAGATTCTCATGAGAATCGATGGCGTCGCTCACGAGGACATCATGCGGAGCTTCCGCCTGATCGGCGAGGAGGTCATCCCGCGCGTCTCGAGCCGGGTCCAGGCGACAACCTGACCGCAAGCGGCGCCCTGGAAGCGCCGTTCTGACACGACCGGCAGACCCTGGAGAAACCGGGGTCCGCAGACGAGGTGACGATGGGCCCTCCAGGGCCAACAGCGACGCTATTCCTTGCCCGCGCGAGAACGAAGGGGTCATCATCGCCAGTCATGACGGACTCCCTCGACACGATCCAGCTGGCGGATCCCCGGTTCTGGAGGCGCCCTGACAGGATGGCGGTGTTCGCCCGGTTCCGCCGCGAACGGCCGGTCGCCCGTCAGACCATGCCGGACGGCAGCGTCTCCTTCTGGTCGCTCACGCGCCACGCCGAGTGCCGCGACGTGTCACGCCAGACATCGCTCTTCCGGTCGCAGCATGGCACCGGAATGGTGGCGGAGGGGCCGGAACTGGCCTACGAGATCGGCGGCATGCTGAACCGAGACGCGCCGCTGCATCCGGCTCTCCGGCGCATTCTGGCGAAGGTGTTCACGCCGCGGTTCCTGGAGGGCATGGAACGGGACATGGATGCCGCGGCCCGCTCCGTGGTTGGCGACGTCAGCGAGCGCGGTTGCTGCGACTTCGCCGTGGACATCGCCAATCGCATGCCCCTGACGGTGATCTGCGACATGCTGTCGGTGCCGGCCGGGCGCGATCGCGATGAACTCGCACGACTCACCCTGAAGGCGCTCGATCCCGTCGAGGCCGCGGAGTCGCTGAGGGCATTCCGTCTCCTCAATCTCTACGGTGAGGACCTTGCCCGCCAGCGCCGGCGGGCACCCGGTGACGATCTCGTCAGCCGCCTGGTCGCGGCGAAGGTCGATGGCGCCAGGCTCGCTGACCGCGACATCGGCATCTACTTTCAGCTTCTCATCACCGCGGGCATCGAAACCACGTCGAGTTCACTGGCCCAGGGCATGCACCTTCTCGCCTCCCATCCGGCACAGTGGCGCGACTGGCGGGAGAACTACGAGGAACTCGCCGGAACGGCGATCGAGGAGATCGTGCGCTACGCCAGTCCGGTCGTTCACTTCGGTCGCCGCGTGGAACGCGACGCCGTGATCGCCGGCCAGCCGATCGCTGCCGGTGACCAGGTCGTCTTCTGGTACATATCGGCCAACCGGGACGAGACCGTCTTCGCGCAGCCGGAGCGCTTCGACATCCGCCGCTTCCCCAACGATCATGTCGGCTTTGGCGGTGGCGGTCCGCACCACTGTCTCGGCATTCACCTCGCCCGTCGCGAGATGCACCACCTGTTCAGGGTTCTCTTCGAAACCCTGCCCGATCTCGACGTCGATCTCGATGGCGCGCGTCCTCATCACGGCCTGTTCATCAACGGCATGCAGCGCTTGCCATGCCGGTTCACGCCGCAGCGCGCGCCTTGACTTTGCCGGGTGCGGATTCTATATGCACCGGGCCTTCCGGGGCGGAGTAGCTCAGTTGGTAGAGCAGGGGAATCATAATCCCTGGGTCGGGGGTTCAAGTCCCTCCTCCGCTACCACTTCCCCGTGTCCGTACCTTATCCCATGCGATGACGGCGCAAGGCGTCCTGTGACGACGTGCCGGGGCACGCATGTCCGGTGGCAGGCCCCGCCGCGGGACATTGCGTCCAGGCCGATTCAGATCCCCCGCTGTTGGTGGCGGCCTGCAGACTTCGGTGCCGCGTGGATGCCGGCGGGCGCGGCATTGGCGCCCCCTGTGTTTCGGGGGCTGCTTCGGGTTTCCCTGCCTGCCAGACTGTGGTGACGGGAATTGACCTGGTCTTGCAGCGGGCGACACCACGGCGGAATCCTGTCGTCTGTGACGCTGACCGGTCACCCGTTGCTTGAAACCCCGTCCACGTTCGCAGCACTATGATGACCGGAACATCTGGCCTCGTGTGGGCAGATACCTCAATTTGACCGGGGAGGAGAACATGAAACTCGTACGCACCATCGACCGCATCGCGCAAGGCAAGGCAACCCGACGCGAGATAGGCGAGATTGCCGCCCTTGCCGGAGTTGTTCCCCTGGCCGTCCCGGTGATTGCGCGCCCCGCTGCCGCGCAGTCGGGCGAGGACCTGATGTACTTCACCTGGGGAGGCTTCGAAGTGCCGGAGCTTTTCCCGGACTATGCCGAAAAGTGGGGCGAGCCCTCGACATCCTTCTACGGCGACGAGTACGAAGCCATCGAGAAACTGCGGGCCGGCTTCGAGGCAGATGTCGTGTGCCCCTGCATTGACGTGATGCCCAACTGGATGCGCGTGGGTCTGCAGCCACTCGACGAGTCGCGTCTGATCTATCTCGAAGACACCTTTGAATCGATCCGCAACCCTGCGGCCGCCTTCGACAACGGAGAGCGCTACTATACGCCGACCTACTATGGCTTCACGTCCTTCGTCTACCGCACGGACCTGACCGACATCACCCCGGAAACCGAGTCCTGGGGACTGTTCTTCGACGAGGCCTACTCCGGCCGCATGGCCATCTGGGATTCCACAGACGCCGTGGTGCCGGTCGCTGCGCTTGCCGCCGGCATCACCGACAATCCCTATACGCCCGATGGCGACGATCTCAAGAAGGTCGAAGACCTGATGCGCAAGCAGCGCGATCTCGTGCGGTTCTACTGGAACGAGCAGACGTCAGCCCTTCAGGGCATCACGTCGGGCGAGGTCGTGCTTTCCTACGCCTGGTCCGCCGCGATTCCGCCGCTCATGGAGTCGGGCATTCCGTTCAAGTGGGCCCAGCCCAAGGAAGGCCTGATCTCGTATGTCTGCGGACTCTCGCGCGCCAACCGTCAGGGCACTGACGAAGAACTGGTGTACGACTTCATCAACGCGAACAGTTCACCCGAAGCCGGTGCCTTCATGATCGAGGCTTACGCTCTGGGCGCGGCCAACAAGAACAGCTACGGCCTTGTCGCTCCGGAAACCCTGGCTCGAAACGGGCTCGAAACGCCCGAGGAGTCGCTGGCGGGTTCGCACACCTACCAGTTCGTGCCGGTTGATTTGAAGCAGCGGCACATCGCACTCTTCGAGGAGATCCGCGCCGGATTCTGAGCGCTGGGTCCTGCCGGAATCGCCTCCACTGTCGCGGTCCACAGGAAGGTGGGTTCAAGCGAGTCCGCTGGCTGACGGGGCCGAGTGGTTCAGTCGGCGGAACAGGGGGAACATGGGCCCTTGGTCGGGGGTTCAGGCCCCTTCAGCGCTACCACCTTTCAGCTTCTTGCCTTGTGCGGCGGTGGGCGCGGGTTGCGATGCCATGACGGCGCGTCCCAGATCGAGAAGGGCCTTTCTGAGCGCAGGATCCTGGACGGGAGCGACAAGACGTTCGAGATGGGCCGTCTCCGCGGCATCCAGGATCCGTTGCGCCCGCCGCCCGGCTGGCTGGGGAGCATTGATGTAGCCCTGCTGCAGCCTGATGCGGTCGATGACGGGATCGTTTGCGGTGCCGAGGTAGGTGTTGATGCGATCGAGAATGACCGGCTCCTGCATCTGCATCGTGGGCGCGTGGGACGGTGTGACGGTGACGGTGAGGGTGCTGCCCGAGATCCTGGCCGGGCGGCTGTTCTCGGCGGTGTCGTGATCGACGATATCAGCCCAGTCGGTGAAGACGCGGGCGCGGGCAAAGCCCTTGCGCCTGAAGGCGCGTCCCGCAGCCTGCGGCAGGATCCTTCCCAGATGGACGAACCGTCCCTTTGTACTGCGCGCCCGGTGCCTGCCTTCAGACATGCCGTGATGACCGTGTGGACGGCTCGCGATGAACCCCGGTGACCGCCTGCTGGCGTGGTACGACCGCCACGCCAGGAACCTGCCGTGGCGCACCGGGAGCGTGGGCGATCCCTACCGCGTCTGGCTTGCCGAGATCATGCTGCAGCAGACCACGGTGCCGGCTGTCATTCCCTACTATCTCCGCTTCCTCGAACGCTGGCCGACGCTTGCCGCCCTGGCCGGGGCGGACCGGGACGACATCCTCGCCATGTGGGCGGGTCTTGGCTACTACGCCCGCGCCGCGAGACTTCACGAGTGTGCCCGCATGATCGTGCGCGACCACGCCGGGCGGTTTCCCGGGACCGCGGAGGAACTGAAGAGGCTTCCGGGCATAGGAGCCTACACCGCCGGGGCGATCGCGGCGATCGCCTTCGGCCAGGCGGAGGCCGCGGTCGATGGCAACGTCGAACGGGTGATGGCCCGTTATCTTGCCGTTGACGAGCCCGCCCACCGCCTGAAGAGAACGGTCGCAAAGGCCGTGTCGGACATGGTGCCGCATGACCGCCCCGGCGACTTCGCTCAGGCCCTCATGGATCTCGGTTCCATGGTGTGCACGCCCCGCGCCCCGCGCTGCAACGCGTGCCCCCTCGGTGGGGAATGCAGGGCGAGGCAGCGTGGTCTTGTCGACAGCCTGCCGCGCCGGAGTGCCCGCAAGCGGCGCCCCCGGCGCCAGGCGATCGCCTTCTGGCTGGAAAGTGCCGATGGCCGCGTCATGCTGACCAGGCGCGAAGGGCAATCCCTCCTGCGAGACATGCTGGAGGTCCCGTCGACACCCTGGCGCGACGATGCCTGGACTTTTCGGGAGGCGCTGGCTCATGCACCCTGGCCGGGCAACTGGTCGCTCCTTGGCGGGACTGTGGAGCACGCCTTCACTCACCTCACCGTCACCTTCCGCATCGCCGCTCTGCGGGGTGTTGCGGTGTCCGGTGATGACCGCTGGCACGCAAGGGAGGCGCTTTCCGCGCTGGCGCTGCCCGCCATGACCTGGAAGATCATCGATCACGTCGATGCTGCCGCGCGGGCGACGGGAGAGAACGAGCGGCGGTGATGGGGCGTGACCCCGTGGCGTTCGAGTGCTCGGGCGTGCTCGCGCGTTCCGTAACCGGCATTGCGTTGCCAGCCATAGTGCGGAAAGTCGGGCGAGAGACCGGACATGATCCGGTCCCGTGTCACCTTGGCGACGATCGAAGCCGCCGCGATCGAGAGGCACGTGGCGTCGCCCCTGACAACAGCTGTAGCGGGACAGGCAAGCTTCGGGATCCGGTTGCCGTCGATGAGGGTGTGCGCCGGCGCTACCGGCAGCGCGTCCACGGCCCGCGCCATGGCGAGCATGGTGGCTTCAAGAATGTTGAGCCGGTCGACCTCCCTGACACTGGCATGGCCGACACCGATCCAGGCCACAGCCAGCAGCCGGGCCATGAGGTCCGTGCGGCGTACGGGCGAGAGTTTCTTCGAATCATCGAGGCCATCCGGAATCTTTCGCGGATCGAGGATCACCGCGGCCGCGATCACCGGCCCGGCCCACGACCCGCGGCCGGCTTCGTCGACGCCGGCGACGGGCTGCGGCAACCGTCCCTCCCGGACAAGATCAGGAACCGGTCCCATCGGTCCTCCTGTCCTGGAGCGCCGGAGAACGCTTGCGGCGACGGACCGAGGCATGCGTCCTGCGCACCCACGCGATGCCGCGGTCCGCGCCGACGGCGACAAAGGGATAGAGCCGCGCCACGAGCTCGCGCAGCGTTTCGGCGTTGGAGGCGAGAGTCTGGATCCTGCGGGCGCTGTTGAGCCACACCGGCGAGATGATGAGGCTGAGCGCGATGACGGCGATGAACAGGCGGTATCCCTCCTGATCGATGGCTCCCGTCGACAGGCCGAGGGCCACCAGGACGAAGGAGAACTCCCCGATCTGTCCCAGGGCCACACCGCCCAGCCAGGCGCGCGGCCATGGCTCCTTCAGGAGCCTCAGGATGCCAACGTTCATAGCCGTCTTGCCCAGGGTGACGAGAAGAAGCATGAGGAGGATGGCCTCGAGATTCTCGAGGATGAACGTGAGGTCGATCAGGAGGCCGATCGACAGGAAGAACACCATGAGCAGAACGCCCTGGAGGGGCAGGGTGACGCGCAGAAGGGTGGCCCGGTCCGTGCTGGCGCCGAGCACCAGGCCGGCCAGGAAGGCGCCATAGGCCGTCGAAATGCCGAAGAGGCCGCTGATCGCGGCCGCCCCGAAGCACAGGGCCATGACGCCGACGGCGATGAGGTCCGCCTGCCCGCGGGCCAGGGCCTCGACGGGAAAGTTGATGCCGCGCCTGCGGGCGAGGAACCACAGCAGGACCAGGAGAATCAGGACAGAGCCGATCACCGGCATGATCGCGTTGAACGTGATGTCCTCTTCCGCACCCATGGCCGACACGAACAGCATCATCGGAATGAACGCCAGGTCCTGGGCGATGAGAATTCCGATGGCCCGGCGGCCGGTCTCGCTGTCGACTTCGCCGACATCCTCGAGGAGCTTGATGGTGACGGCCGTCGACGAAAGCGCCACGCCAAATCCCACCAGAACACTCAGCTCCCACGGCCATCCCAGTGGCCAGGAGCAGAGCAGGATGACGGCTGTCGCAATGGCGATCTGCAGGCCGGCGGCGATGAAGGAGAACCTGATGACGGACCGGAAATTCGAGATGTCGAGTTCCATGCCGATGCTGAACAGGAGGAGCAGCACGCCGAGTTCGGCAAGGAAATTGATCTGTTCCCGGTCCTCGACGAACCCCATCACCGACGGGCCGAGAACGACACCGGCGACGATGTAGCCGACGATGGCCGGTTGGCGGAACCGTCCCAGCAGCAGACCACAGGCGAGTGCGGCAGTCACGACGATCGTGATGTCGGTCAGCTGGTCACCGTGATCCATGGGAAAACCTTATCACGGAATGGGCGGGCCATGAGGCAGGGAAGCCACGTTTCACCCGGTCTCACAAGAACGAGGGCTGCCGGGGATCGGCGGGTGGGTGAATGAACTGTGTCGTGTCGAGAGACCACGAACGGCGATCGAGACCATGTCGCTTGCACGCCATGGAGATCCTGCGTGACACGAGGTCCGCAACCGGACCGGTTCCCGTCATTCGCCGGCCCCATCCGGAATCGTAGTCCCTGCCGCCGCGGCATTGTCTGATGAGCGCCATGACCCGTTTCGCCCGGCCCGGCTCGCAGGCAGCCAGCCATTCCTGGAACAGGTCCCTGATCTCGAGCGGCAGACGCAGCAGGACATGACCGGCGCTTCTTGCACCGGCGGCGGCGGCGTCCCTGATGATGGCCTCGATCTCATGGTCATTCAGTCCCGGAATGACCGGCGCCACCATGACCCCGGTGGGGATTCCCGCCGCGCTCAGGCTCTCGATGACCCTGAGGCGCACTGAAGGCGTCGGCGCGCGGGGTTCCATGCGTCTCGCAAGGGCGCGATCGAGCGTCGTGATGGAAATGAAAACACGGACGAGATTCATCTGCGCCATGGGAGCCAGCACGTCGAGATCCCGCTCGATGAGGGCCGACTTGGTGACGATGCCGCACGGGTGCCGGCATTCGCCGAGAACCTCGAGGATCTGGCGCGTGATGCGGTAACGGCGCTCGATCGGCTGGTAGGGATCGGTGTTGCTGCCAAGGGAGATGACCTTCGGCCGGTACGAAGGGCGCGCGAGGTGCCGGCGCAGCAGAAGGGCGGCGTCCGGTTTCATCACGAGCTTCGTCTCGAAATCAAGGCCGGGAGAAAGACCGAGCCAGGCATGCGATGGCCGCGCATAGCAGTAGATGCACCCATGTTCGCATCCGCGATAGGGATTGATCGAGTGTTCGAAGGGGATATCCGGCGACGTGTTGCGGGTGATGATGCTGCGGCTCGAATCGACAGCCACTTCGGTCCGCAAGGGGGGAAGGTCCTCCTCGACGGTGCTCCAGCCGTCATCGAAGGCTTCGCGCTGCAGGACTTCAAAGCGGCCGGTCCGGTTGGTCACGGCTCCACGGCCCTTGTGTTGGCGAATGTCGGACATGAAGAGAACAATACCAGAACATGCATGTCTCCGGCAAGAGCCCGAATGCGTTATGATGACGCCGATGAAGAGGCTTTCCGTCATCATTCCCGCTCTCGATGCCGCGGCAGGTCTGGGGAACGTCATCGACCGGCTCACCCGCGGTGGCGCTGCTCCGGGCGAGATCATTGTCGTCGATGGAGGGTCGACCGACGGCACAGCCGACGTCGCGCGCTCGAGGGGTGCGACAGTGATGTCGGCACCGCGCGGCCGCGGCATCCAGATGGCGGCCGGCGCCGCCGCGGCAAGGGGCGACTGGTTGCTGTTTCTTCACGCTGACACGGTTCCCGGATCGGCCTGGCGAGAGGCCGTCGCTGATCTGGTGTCCGGTCCCGACGCTGGTCGGCGAGCCGGCGTGTTTCGCCTTCGACTCGACGATCCGGCGCCATGGGCCCGATGCGTCGAGTGGGGTGCCCGGAGCAGAAGCCGTCTCCTCGGGTTGCCCTATGGAGACCAGGGCCTGCTGATCTCCGTGGACTTCTACGAGTCACTGGGCGGTTTCAGGCCCATGGCGATCATGGAAGACGTCGACATGGTGCGGCGCATTGGCCGCCGGCGTCTGGTCACCCTGGATTGCGATGCACGCACCAGCGCCGTCCGCTACCGTCGGACAGGATACGGCATCCGCGTGGTGCGGAACGCCCTCTGCCTGGCCTGTTACTTCTGCGGTGTGCCGCCGTCGCTGATCGCGAGGATGTACGGATGAGGGCAACGCGCAGTGTCGTGGTGATGGCCCGACCGGCAGTCGCCGGCGAGGTCAAGACCCGCCTGGCCGAGGCCTGTGGCGAGCGCCTCGCCCTTGCGGTCTACAGGCTCCTGCTCCGCCGAACGCTCCGGCGCGTGGCCGGAGGACCATGGTCGACCGTGGTTGCGGTCGCTCCCTCGGCAGGGAAACGGCGCCGGCACCGTTTTCGCGGACTCGCGACGATGGCTCAGTCCGGCCGTGACCTTGGCGAGAGGATGCACAACGTCTTTGCCGCCATGCCGCCGGGACCTGTCGTGATGGTCGGTACGGACATTCCCGGGTTGCGTCGCCAGCACATCACGCCGCGCCTTCAGGGCCCTTGAACGCCACGACGCGGTCTTCGGGCCGGCGCACGACGGCGGTTACTGGCTTGTCGGGCTAGTGCCGGAACTGCGCGACGCCGGAATCTTCTCGGCAATCCGCTGGTCCACGCGCCATGCCCTGGCCGACACGCTGGAGAACATCCCGTCGACTTGTCCTGTGGCCCTGATCGCGACCCTGGGGGACGTTGACACGGCGCAGGATGTCGAACGGTGGTTCCGCGGACTGCATCCCCGGCAAATCCGTAGTTGAGCAACGGCACCCTGTATGCGTAGAGTGACAGTGCCCCTTGGCCAATTGGTACGGGAAGGGGATGGTGCATCAAACAACGCTCCGTTTGAGGGCAGACAAGGAGGCTCCACATGATTCCAGGCAGGATTACAGGCGCCATTGCCGGCGCCACGATGGCCCTTACCTTCGCCGCCCCGGCGTTCGCCGATCATGGTGATACGGTAACGGTGGCCTATTTCCTCGAATGGCCGACCGCCAACCAGGTGGCCCAGGTCGAAAAGGACCTATGACGAGGCGATGGGCGTCGATGTCGAATGGCGCGCCTTCGGCAACGGCAACGAGATGACCCAGGCCATGGTTTCCGGTGACGTGCAGATCGCCTACAGCCAGGGTTTTGTACCGTTCGTGGTCGGTGTCTCCAACGGTGCTCCGCTGAAGCTGGTGGGAATTGCCGTGACCTATGCCGAGAACGATCTGTGCATCATTCGCGAGGATGCCGGCATCACCCAGGACAATGCCACCGAACTCGAAGGCATGAAGGTGGCGACACCCATCGGCAATGTCACCCACTACAAGCTGCTGCGCACCCTTGAACATCTCGGTGTGGACGCATCGAAGGTTGACCTGGTGCAGATGAACCCGGCCGATGCCGCCGTTGCCCTGATTCGTGGCGACGTCGTCATGGGTTGTGCCTTCGGTGGCGCCATCGACCGCATGAAGGAAGTCGGCTTCCCGCTGATGACCGGAGCCGAACAGGAAGCGGTCGGCATCAACACCTTCGACATCGTCACGGTGACCGAGGACTTTGCCAGCGAGCATCCCGACCTGGTGCAGGCCTTCATGGATGTCACCGAGGAGGCCAACAACGCCTACAAGGCTGATCCGGGCACTGCCCTGGCGACCATCGCCGGTGCCGCGGGCATGGACGAGGATGCCACCGCGTCGATGCTCGCCAACTTCGGTTTCCCGAGCGCCGCCGACCAGAAGGGAGCCAACTGGCTTGGTGGTGGCGTACAGGCCATGACCAAGGGTGTCGCCGACGTCATGGTCGGGGCGGGCAACATGGAAACGAGTCTCGACGACTATTCACCATTCGTCGACGACAGTTTCCTTTGAGAAATCCGGGAACCGGGCAGCATGGCGTTGCCTGGTTCCCATCCCGCTACAGGCGGCATGGCCGGTTGTGGCGGACCTGAGGGGGTCCGGATGGCAGAAACGGCGGAGATTGCGATCGACCGGATCTCCATGGTCTACACCCTGCCCGATTCCGAGGTCGACGCGCTCAACGACGTGTCTCTTGACATCGCCAAGGGCGAGATCCTGAGCGTTCTCGGACCATCAGGGTGTGGCAAGACAACCCTCCTCAACATCATCGCGGGCTTCCTTTCCCCCACCAGGGGCGAGGTTCGCATTGCCGGCACGCCGGTGAAGGGGCCAGGCGCCGAGCGTGGCATGGTGTTCCAGCAGGGAGCGCTGTTCGAATGGCTCTCCGTGGCCCAGAACATCTCCTTCGGACCGAGAATGTGCGGCAGGGACCGCGCGGAGACGGCCGACACCGTAGAGCGCCTGCTGGGTATCGTCGGTCTCGTGGAGTTTGCCGACAAGCCGGTTTACCAGCTCTCGGGTGGCATGCAGCAGCGTGTGGCGCTGGCCCGCTGCCTTGCCAACGATCCCGACGTCATTCTCATGGACGAGCCGCTGGGCGCACTCGACGCGCTGACCCGCGAGAAGATGCAGGGCCTGGTGCTCAGACTGTGGAAGGAGACCGGAAAGACCATCCTTCTCATCACCCACTCGGTGGAGGAGGCCCTCTTTCTCGGCGAGCGCCTGATCGTCATGGCGCCCCGGCCGGGGCGCATCGAGAAGGAGTTTCGCCTGCCGTTCGCCGACGAGGCGCTCGAGAAGCCGGCGCGGGACGTCAAGGCCGGCGCCGAGTTCGTGTCGGTCCGTGAGGAAGTCCTCTCCATGATCTGGGACATGGAGGAAGAGATCATGGGCGAGAACGCTTAGGTCCGTCAGAAGGGAGGGGATTCATGTCACGGCAAAAGCCTTCCGGCCTGGCGATCTGGCTCGGCCTGTCGGACAATTCGTTCACCCGCCAGAAGACCGTCAAGTTCGGCGACGCCGCAGCCGTCAACTCGGGCCGGTTCTATTCGATGCTGACCCTGGCGGTTCTCATCGTGGCGTGGGTGATTGCATCCGTCTTCGACCTCGTCGAGCCCTTCTACTGGCCGTCGATTTCCGGGACCTGGGAACGCCTGATCAAGATCGTTGGCGAGGGATTCCGCAACACGGCTCTGCTCGACCATGTGGGAATCAGCGTCTACCGGGTGTTGTCCGGGGTGTTCTACGGAGCGCTGGTCGGCATTCCTCTCGGGTTCGCCATGGGACTTTCCTCCATCGGCAGGGGCCTCTTCGATCCCGTGGTCGAGTTCATGCGCCCGATCCCGCCCCTGGCGCTGATTCCGCTCATCATCCTGTGGTTCGGCATCGACGAGTTCGCGAAGATCTTCCTGCTGTTCCTCGCCTCGCTCTTCATTATGACGATCGCCGCACGCTCCGGCGTGTCAAGCGTGCGCATCACCAAGGTCCACGCGGCCTACTCGCTGGGCGCCTCGAAGCTGCAGATCCTGCGCCACGTGATCCTCCCCAACGCCCTGCCGGAGATCTTCACCGGGCTGAGAACATCCATGGGGGTGTGCTGGGGCACGGTCGTTGCCGCCGAACTGGTGGCCGCCGACAAGGGGCTTGGCTCGATGATCATGATTGCCAAGAACTTCCTGCAAACCGACACCGTGGTGATCGGCATCATCCTGATCGGCATTATCGGCTACATCATCGAGCTCATCATGCGCCGCCTGGAGCAGTGGCTCATCCCGTGGCGCGGCAAGGGCTGATCACCGGGATCACCCCTGCTGCCGGTGCATTCAGTCGCCGGCGGCACTCCTGGTCCCGAAGGGACCTCATGCAGGGCGATCCGGCGTGATCACCTTTCCGGGATTGAGCGTGTTGGCAGGATCGAGGGCCCGCTTGAGCGTCGCCATGAGGGCAAGTTCGGTGGCATCCTTGTAGGTATCCAGCTGACGCATGCGCAGCCGGCCGATCCCGTGTTCGGCGCTGAACGAGCCACCGCAGGCGACGGCGAGCGATTCAACGATGTCGTTGACGTCTTCGGCGCGCGAGAGGAGTGCGTCGCCGTCATCGGGGTTCGCGGCACAGAGGTTGACATGCATGTTGCCGTCACCGAGATGCCCGTAGGGGACGAGCCGGGCCTCGGGCACCCTGGCGGCAATCTCATCGCTGACCTGTTCGAGATAGTCGGCAATGGAACCTGCGGGAACGGCGACATCGTGACTGATGCTGCCGCTCATCATCGTCTGGGCCTGCGGCATGTCCTCGCGTATCTGCCAGAATGCCCGGGCCTGTGCTGTCGACTCCGCGATGATGGCATCGGCCAGCAGCCCCTCGTCGATTCCCCTGGCCAGTTCGTCCTCGACCACCCTCCGCAAGTCGCCATCCGGCGCGCCCGAAGCGGCTTCCATGAGGACGCAGGCGGGGTACTCGGTCGGGAACGGTGACCGGTTGACGGGAAGTTGCGAGAAGGTCATCTCAAGGGCGCTTGCCGACATGTACTCGAACCCCGTCACCTGGCCACCGGTGCCGTCCTGGAGGCGCTGAAGCATGGCCAGGGCCTCGCGGGGACCGGCCAGCCCGAGCCATGCGGTGACTTCGTCGCGCGGCAGCGGCCAGAGCTTCAGGACCGCGGCGGTGATGATGCCGAGGGTTCCCTCGGTACCGAGGAAGAGCTGCTTGAGGTCGTACCCTGTGTTGTCCTTGCGCAGGCCCTTGAGACCGTTCCAGATGCGCCCGTCGGCGAGCACGACTTCGAGACCGAGAACATGGTCCCTGGCATTGCCGTAGCGCAGGACGTTGGTGCCGCCGGCATTGGTCGAAAGCGTGCCGCCCACGCGGCAGCTTCCCTCGGCGGCAAGGCTGAGCGGGTAGAGCCGGTCAGCGTCGCGCGCCGCCTGCTGGACGTCCTGGAGAATGCAGCCCGCGTCGACCGTGATGGTGTTGTTCTGCGGATCGATGCCACGCACCCTCGTCATGCGATTGACGCTGAGAATGACCTCCTGGCCGCTGTTGTCGGGGATGCCGCCCCCCACCAGGCCCGTGTTGCCTGCCTGCGGCACGATTCCGATGCCGGCGTCGGCGCAGGTGCTGACGATTGCCGAGACTTCTTCCACGCTGGCCGGGCGCATGACGATCGGCGCGGCGCCCGACCACTTCTTGCGCCAGTCGCGGAGATAGGGCGCGATGTCGTGCGCCTCGGCAAGCCAGCCGGCCGGCCCGGTGATCGCCTTGAGTTGTTCCAGGACGGCGAGATTCATGACGGCGCGCTGCCCCACGCCACGAAGGGCGGGTTGACGAACCCCGGCTTGCCATAGAGGAACGCGCTTCCATCCGGTTCCGTCACCGCACCTCCGGCGGCCTCGAGGATGCCGTGGCCGGCCGCGGTATCCCACTCCATGGTGCGGCCGAAGCGCGGGTAGACATCGGCCCTGCCTTCGGCCAGGAGGCAGAACTTGAGCGAACTGCCGCCGATGATCTCGTCGGTGACGGGCAGGGATTCCAGAAAGGCCTCGGAGGCCCTGTCCCTGTGCGAGCGACTCATGGCTGCGGTCATGCCTCCTTCGGGTGGTTGTCTGCTGTGAATGGCGACCATTTCTCCGCCGGTCCGTCGACACCAGGACCGCGTGCCGTCGCTGGCATAGATGAGGTCCCTTGCGGGAGCGCCGACAACGGCCAGCGTCACCCGGCGTTTCTCGACGAGCGCGATGTTGACGGTGAATTCGCCGTTGCCGCCAAGAAACTCCTTCGTTCCGTCCAGAGGATCGACGAGCCAGAATTGCGTCCCCGCCTCCCCGGCCGGCGTCCGGCCGGCCATCATCTCCTCGGCGATCACCGGAATGCCCGGCGTGAGCCGGTTGAGGGCCGCGACGATCAGGGCCTCGGCAGCCTCGTCGGCGTCCGTGACCGGGGATCGGTCCGCCTTCAGCCGCGCGCCGGCGCGGCCATGGTGATCCATGATGACGGAGCCGGCTCTCTCTGCGACGGCCACCAGTTCGTCAAGAACGCCCGTCGACATCAGGAGGCATTCCGTTCGCCTGGATCATCGGGCGGAAGCCAGCCGAATCCGGCACCGGGTTCGGCCAGATAGGCCTCCTCGTCGGCTGTCGAGACCCGTCCCAGCATCCTGTTGCGGTGAGGGAAACGGCCGTATCGCCTGATGACGTCGCGATGGGCTTCCGCGAAATGCAGCGAACGAGGATCATCCAGGGTGGCGAAGAGACGGACGCTCCGGTCCTGGACGGCGGGATCCTCGGAATGTTCGAACGGAAGGTAGACAAACTTGCGTTCAACGGCTTCAAGCCCGTCGGCATGTCCGCCGTCGACCGTTTCCGTCGCCAGTGCCAGAGCCGCGTCATCCGTCGAGAAGGCGGCGGCCTTGCCGCGGTAGATGTTCCGCGGAAACTGGTCGAGCACGATGATGGCGGCAAGCCGTCCGCGCGGCGTGGCGCGCCATGATGGCGGGACACCCTCCCGTCCCAGGCGGGCGTGCAATCCGCCGAACCTCCGGGCAATGGTCTCATCGAGGTCATCGCCGGGTTGGAACCACTCCTCCGGCGTCAACTGGTTGAACCAGAAATCGAGAACCTCTCCAGCTTCATCGGGAAGTGACATCGCTCAGATCTCCGCAGCTGCCTTGAGCCCCTCGAGAACAGCCTCCTCGGCGGTTCTGGGGGCAAGGCAATCCCCGACAAGGTGAAGCTCTCCCGTCCAGTCCTCCAGCTCATCGGCAAGGTCGGTCACGGAATGATGGCCGAGAGCTGTGACGAGCGTGTCGACGTCCTCGACGATCATCGCCTCACCACTGGTGGCGTGTTGCAGGTAGACACTGTCGGCATCGGCGCCGAAGAGGCGGGCATAGGGAATGACCTTCACTCCCAGTTTCTGGAGGATGCCGGCCCAGTGGTCGCGGACGTACATCTGGATCGTCTGGCCGGGCATGTACCCGTCGACCGCCAGGGTGACGTTGCAGCCGTTGCGCGCGAGGTGTTCGGCAAGGCCGAGGCCGATCCAGTCGCACCGCCAGTCGGCGATCACCACGTTGCCGCCTACATTCGCCTCGCCCTTGACTACGGACCAGGCCTCGACGACATGGGCCTCGTCGCCTCCCTCGACGTCGACCGGCGCCGGCACGGCTCCGGTGGCGACGACGACCACGTCGGGAGCCTCCTTGTCCACCAGTTCGCGTGTCACCTTGCGGTTCCGGATGACCTCGACGCCGGCCAGCTCCATTTCCCTGGAGAGATTGGTGACGATGCCGCCGAATTCGGCGCGGCCGGGCAATGACTGCGCCAGCAGCGTCTGTCCGCCCAGGCGGTCTGTTGCTTCAAAGAGTGTCACCCGATGGCCGCGCTCCGCGGCCACCGCTGCCGCCTTCATGCCACCGGGTCCGCCTCCCGCCACCAGGACCTTCTTCACGCCGGCGGCCGGCTTGCGTTCGCCGTAGACGAGCTCGCGGCCTGATTCGGGATGCTGGATGCACGAGATGCCGACCCCCATGTGCATGTGACCGATGCAGGCCTGGTTGCACGCAATGCAGGCGCGGATGTCGTCGACACGGCCCTCCCGGGCCTTGTTGGCCAGCTGCGGGTCACAGATCTGTGCCCGCGTCATGCCCACCATGTCGGCCTGACCGCTGGCGACAACTTCCTCGGCCTGGTGAGGCTGGTTGATCCTGCCGGCCACGAACACCGGAACCGACACCTTCTGGCGGATGGTGGCGGCATAGGGCGCCACGTAGGCATTGTCGATGAACATCGGCGGTACGATGTGAACGGAACCGCCGAGCGACGACGACGAACCGGCGATGACATTGAAGTAGTCGAGGCCGCCGCCTGAATCGAGCATGCCGATGGCTGCGGTCACCGTCTCCACGTCGGGACCGTCATGGGAATGCTCGTCGCCGGTGATCCTCAGGCCCACGACATAGTCGCTGCCCACCTTGGCGCGGATGTTGGCGACGACGTCCCTCAGAAAACGCACGCGGTTCTCCAGGGTTCCGCCGTACTCGTCCTCGCGCACGTTGACCCGGGGATTGAGAAACTGCGCCGGCAGATATCCGTGGCTGGCGACAATCTCGACGCCGTCGAGTCCGCCTTCCCGGAGCCGGACGGCGGCGTCGCCATAGCCGTCGATCACGTCGTGGATCATGGCGCGCGGCATGGCTCGGGGCATGATGTGAAAGCGTTCGTTGGGCACCGAGGACGGCGCCCAGGCGACCGGCGCACTGCCATCGATCGAATCGAATATCTCGCGGCCCGGATGAAAGAGCTGCCCGAAGACACGGCAGTCATGACGGTGCACGCGGCGTGCAATGTTCCGGTAGCCGGGGATGCAGTCATCGGTGTGGGCCGTGATGGTGTGGGATGTGTAGACCGCCGAGCCGTGGATCAGCGCCACCTCGATGATCACCAGCCCGGCCCCGCCCCTGGCGCGGGACTCGTGGTAGGCCGCAAGTTCCTCGTTGGGCTTGTAGCCGGTGACGAGCGTCGTCATGTGACCGGTGGAAAAGATCCGGTTCCTGAAGGTCACATCCCTGATGGAAAGCGGCGAAAAGAGATTCGGGAACATGGTGGACATGGGGATCTCCGGCGAGCCAGCGGATACATAGCAAACATCAAGGGCTTCGGCGAGACGCACTCCGCCTGGGGGGATTGGTCCCGACAGGCGAGCAGGAGGCAACTCCTTTTCCGGTGCCTCGCCGGCGCTCTTGCCAAAATGGCCGAACGGGGGCTGCAAGCCACCACAGCGACCAGCAGGTTTGCATCCGCCTCATTTCTCACATGACACGAACAGGAACTGCCCGTCCGGGTGATCTGGATCAGCTGGAATGGACGATGACTCCGTTCATCATCACCGGCCTGGAGCAGGACTGACGGTTCGCCGGCAAGTACATCGCGGTCGAGCACGACGAGATCGGCGGCCAGACCGGATTTCGGCATACCGGTGCGGTTCTACAGCCACGCCGCCCAGGCCGATTCGCGCGTTCCGTGCACGATGGTCTGTTCCACCGGCAGTGCCCAGTCGGGCCTGAGTGCCGGGAGGGTGTCGTCGGAGGGCGACTTTCGCGTGGATGCCAGGTACATGTTCGGCAGCGCTTCATGGGGTGCGGTAGGCGCGTCGGTGCCAAAGGCAAGAGCGGCTCCGGCAGCGAGATACAACGGCCAGGCGAAGCCGCGACTGGCGCGCTCGGGGCCCAACACCTCGAGCCAGTGATCGAGTATCGCGGGGTCCAGGTGGACCGGCTGCATCGATGCGGTGACGCCTGCCCGTCGTGCGGTTCAAGCGCACGATCTTTCCACCAACCGGGTCCGGTGTGTTGTTGTCGATTCCGACTTCGGCAAGGGCCGCGGAGTTCACCCATGACGAGTGAAAGTCGCACGCATCGAGGTAGACCGGCCGGTCCGGCACGAACCTGTCCAGCATCTGCCTGGTGGGCGTTGCGTCGGGGACGTCCGGCCCCCGGTGATCAGCCTTCTCCTGGTCATCTTCTTTCGCTCCGCTGCAGGACCACCCGGTCCCGGCAACCTGCCGTAGCCGTCACGATTCGCCGCGCTCCGCTCCCGTCTCGTCGAAAGGTGGTGAGGATGGATTGAGGCTGTGCCAGTGTAGACAGATCCACATCAGTCTGCCGAAAGAGGCCGGAGGAGGGACGCCATGGTGACACGCAGCAACACGGCCCGGAAAGCCGATCTCGAAAAGGCGGTTGCGGACTCCTTTTCCAGGTATGCCGCGCGCAATCCGCGAAGCCGGGAAGAAGACCTGAAGGCCGCCGACTACATGCCGGGCGGCAACACCCGCACTTCAATTTTCCATCCTCCCTTCCCGCTGACCATCGCCAGGGGTGAAGGCCAGTATGTCGAGGACATCGACCAGAACAGATACACGAACTTTGTCGGCGAGTTCGGCGCCGGACTCTTCGGACATTCCAATCCCGACATCGCCGCCGCCATAGGACGTGCGGTCTCGGACGGCTGGGTGCTCGGCGGTCCCAACCGCTACGAGCGCATTCTTGCCGCCGAACTGGTCAATCGCTTCCCGTCCATCGACAGGATCCGGTTCACCAACTCGGGCACCGAGGCCAACATGATGGCCATCAGCATCTCCCGGGTGGTCTCCGGACGATCGAAGGTGATGGTGTTCGAGGGCGCCTATCACGGCGGCGTCTTCCTGTTCAGTCACGGCGGGTCCCCCATCAACGCGCCCTTCGACTATGTCATGGCACCCTTCAACAACACGCAGGCGACCGTCGACCTTGTCGAACGTCATGCCGATGACCTCGCCTGCGTCGTCATCGAGCCGATACAGGGATCGGGCGGCATGATCCCGGCAGACAGGGATTTCCTCGAGGCCTTGCGGGACGTCACCCACCGTCACGGCGTGATCCTCATCTTCGACGAGGTCGTGACAAGCCGGCTCTCGGGCGGCGGGCTCCAGGAAGTTCTCGGCGTGACACCCGACATGACGACCCTGGGCAAGTACATCGGCGGTGGCGCCGCCTTCGGCGCCTTTGGTGGACGCGCCGACATCATGGCGCATTTCGATCCCAGATCGCCTGAGGCAGTGGCCCATGCCGGCACCTTCAACAACAACGTCATCACCCACGCCGCCGGAGCGACGGCGATGACGCGGATCTACACGCCGGAGATCGCCGGGACGTTCAATGCCCGGGGCGACGCATTCCGGGAGGATCTGAACGCCATCATTCGCCGCCATCGCCTGCCCATGGTGGTGACCGGCCTTGGCTCCATCATGCAGATCCACTGTTGCGAAGGACCGTTGAGAAACGAGCACGACGCCGAAAGAGACGACGACCTCAAGTCACAACTCCTCTTCCACGAACTCCTCGCACGGGGTCAGCGCATGACCTGGCGCAACTCACTGCTTCTGTGCCTGCCCATGACCGACAGCGATCTCCGGGGTTTCTGCGAGGCCTTCACTGACGTTCTCGGTGAACACAGCCATCTCTTCGCCATGGACTGAAGCGCGGGTCACGAACGCGCGCCGTCGAGGTAATCGAAAGCGGAGAGGGCGTGGCTGCGTATGACGTGGAAGAAATCGTCGAGGGGGACGTGTTCGTCACGCTGGCCCATGCCCGTGGGGAAGGGACCGTAGACATAGGCGTTGATCCCCCGGTAGCGCCACAGCCTCGCATCGGTTCCTCCGAGGCTGACGATGGGCTGGGGCCGATGCCCCGCCAGGGCCTCGACGTTGTCCTGGAGAATGCCGACCATGTCTCCATGGGGATCGCACCAGGAGGGACCCATGTAGTTCTGTTCCTCCATCGTGACCTGGGGCCAGCGTGCCAGAACCCCCTCCACGACACGCTGCACGGTCTCCTTGTCGCACCCGACAGGAAGGCGGAAGTCGGCCTCGATCGTCGCGGAACCGGGAATCACGTTGACCTTGAGACCGGATTCGATGACGCCGATGTTGCAGGTGACCTTCTGGATGATGGCATGGGCTCCCTCTCCCATGGCCCGGTCGAGCGTGTCGCGCGCATCGTCGATGGCACGGCCGATGTTGTGGGGAGGATCGACGCGGATGGCATCGATCGCCGCCTGAAGATCCCGGCAGAAGTCCATCGCCACCAGGCTGGCGCTGTCGCCGGCATGGGTGTAGGCGCCGTGGGCACCCCTGGTCGTGACATGGAATGTCACCCACCACGGTCCCTTCTCGGCAAAGCGGATTGAGTAGGGACTCGATGGTTCGCCGTTGAGGCAACAGTCACCGTGGACTTCCGGGTGATGTTCCATCAGATAGCGCGCACCCCAGGGACCGAATGTCTCCTCGTCGGAGACGCACGTCAGGGTCAGGCGGCCGCCCAGATGTTCGCGGAGTCTGGAGAGGTACATGTAGGTGAAGATCGATGCAGACGTGCCGCACTTCATGTCTGCCGAGCCGCGGCCCCACACGGCGCCGTCCTTGACGGCGCCCGACCACGGCGACCCGTGGGTCCATGGCTCGGGCGTGGCCGGAAACACGTCGATGTGACCGTTGAGCACGAGGTGGCGTCCCTCGCCGGAGCCATCGAAACTGGCGACGACATTCGGAAACATCGGTTCGGGGTCGATCACCCGGTGCGCCAGACCGTGTTCATCCAGAAACCGGCGGATGTGCGCCACCGCCTTGCGTGTATCGCCGGGTGGATTGGGCGTCGGCGTGGCGACGAAGTCGCTGAAGAAACCCTCCAGTGTCCGGCGGTCTTCCTCGATCCAGTCGAGTAGTTGCTGCTTGAGATCGGCCATCAGTGTCTCCGTGATGCGCTCCCGGCCGCCACTCTGGCGATGTCGAACAGCGTCCGCCGGCAGATGGTGGCGTCAGGCATGCCGGTCAGGCGGCATCGCGCCTCGGCATCGAAGAGGTGGTCGCGGGCGCGTTGAACAAGAGGCGCATTCCATCGCCGCCCCGCATCTTTCAAGGCGTCCTCGGCGCGGAAGTGGCGCACTCCCGCCGACTTCATCGCCTGGGCCTCGTTGACGCCTCGCCCCTTCAGTCCGAGGAAGAGTTCGAGCTGGGTGAGGTGGCGGCGCACGGCGCCAAGGATGGTGTCGGGCGATTCCCGGTTGGCCAGCGCCCTCTCGAGACTGCGGTCGAGGTCGTCAAGATTCCCTGACGAGACACTATGCGCAATGCGGTCAAGGGAGAGAAAGGAACTGTCGGCCACGGTGTTCTCGACGTCCCTTGCCGTCGCCCTTTGGCCAGGACCGACGTAGAGAGCAAGCTTGGCGATCTCGTTGCGGGTCTGCATCCGGTCGCCGCCAAGGCAGGATGCGAGAAGGCGTCGTGCATCGCCGTCGGCGGTGATGCCCTGCCTGGAGAGTTCGTCGGCGATAACGGCCTCGAGATCCCGCCCCTCGTCGCGATAACATGCCAGGGCGGCGGCGTCCTTCGCCTTCTCGAAGGCCGCGCGCAGCTTGGAGCGGGCGGCGAGTTCGCCGGCCTCGACAAGGATCAGGGTATCGCCCGTCGGCAGCTTCAGCACTTCTGCCATGGTCGGGGCGAAACTGTCCGCCACACCGCGCACCCTCACGACCCTGCGGCCACCGGTCATGGAGAGGGACACGGCTTCCTCCATGAGGCGTGCCGGGTCCTTTGCCGCCTCTTCTCCGGTGAGGTCGCAGACCCGGAAGGGGTCGCGGGGATCGTCAACCACGCCGCCAAGCAGGAGATTGCTGCGCTCGCGGACAAGCCCCTGGTCCGGTCCGTAGATCAGCACCGCCCGGATGACATTGCCGGGAGCGCGGCAGAAACTGTCAATCTCTCGCTTCGGAATCTTCACCATGGTTCAGGTGTCCGCCACCAGAGACCGACGAGTCCATCGCAAGGAGGACTGATTCACGTCGGTCATGGGTCAGGATCCGGCAGCCTGGTGATCACGGTCAAAGTGGAATGACAGGAGATAGGTGATGGTGTTGGCAAGGTCCCTTACCGCCTTGCGTGACGTATCTTGCCGTGCCACCTGGGAAGAATACTCGGAAACGACCACGTCGTGACTGCCGGTGGACCGTGCCGTCGACTGGTAGAGCACCTCTCCGCTCTCGAGGTCGCGCAGCGAGAACACCGCCGTCATGACAAGGTTCGACCGGGTCACGGTGTTCGAACTCTCGATGATCAGCGGCGAGAAGCGCTGGGTAAGGGTGACATCGAGAACGAAGAGCGGGGGTTGCAGGCCGCCGCTCGTGGAGAACCGGTCAATGAGTTCGTTGCGCATGATCTGCCCGAGACGACGGTCCCGGCCATCACCGATGCGATTGACCTGGATCGCCGCCAGCATCGCCTGGATCGATGGCGAGTCCTCACGTTCGGCCATGAGTGGCTTGAAGCCACAGGCCGGGACGAGGGCCGCCAACGGCATGCACGCGAGAAATCTGCGGCGTGAGGGATCCATCCTCTCAGACCACGATGTTGACGACGCGGTTGGGGACCACGATCACCTTGCGGATGGGCCGGTCGCCAATGGCGCGCCTGACGTTTTCCTCGCCGAGCGCCGCCGATTCGACATTGTCATTGGCCGCATCCCGGGGCATGTCGAGCCGCGCCCTCAGCCTGCCGTTGACCTGGACGGGGATGGTCACCGTTTCCGTGGTGGCGAGATCCGGATCGGCCTCGGGCCAGGGCGTGTCGGCGATCAGAGTGTCGTGGCCAAGGCGATTCCACATCTCCTCGGCAAGGTGGGGCATCATCGGCCCGATCAGGCGCGCGAGCATCTCGAGAGCCTCGCGCAAGGCCGCCGACTCACCCGGCTGCGTCACCTGGACGCCGGCAATGGCGTTGGCCAACTCGTGAATCCGCGCCACTGCCCGATTGAAGTGGAACTTTTCGATATCGCCGGTGATGCCGGCAATCGTCCTGTGGACGGCACGGCGCAGTTCGAGGACTTCCCCCTCGACCGCCGGCACCGGTGTTCCCGGTGGTGGCAGTCCGTCCAGCATCTCGCTCGTCATGCGGGCAATGCGCTGAACGAACCGGTGGGCTCCGGCGATGCCGCTGTCTGTCCATTCGAGGCCACGGTCCGGCGGCGAATCCGACAGCATGAACCAGCGGGCCGTATCGGCGCCGTAGTCGCGAATGATGCTCTCCGGGTCGACCACGTTCTTGCGGGACTTGGACATCTTTTCCGAACGCCCGACGGTGACGGCCTCGCCGGTCTCGCGGGAGCGCACGGCACCATCATCATCCCTGATGACTTCCCGCGGTTCGAGATACAAGCCATCCGCCAGCCGGTAGGTCTCGTGCCCCACCATGCCTTGCGTGAAGAGACCGGTGAACGGCTCGTCGAAGTCGAGATAGCCGCAGCGCCTGAGAGCACGTGTGAAGAAGCGCGAGTAGAGGAGATGCAGCACGGCATGCTCGATGCCGCCGATGTACTGGTCGACCGGCATCCAGTAGTCGATTGCGGTGCGTGAGGCCGGTGTAGCGGCATGGGGCGAGCAGAAACGCAGAAAGTACCAGCTCGAATCGACAAAGGTATCAAGGGTGTCGGTGTCGCGCATCGCCCGGGCGTGGCAGCGTGGACAGGTGACGTACTTCCAGGTGGGGTGGTGATCGAGCGGATTGCCCGGACGTCCGAGTTCGATGTCGTCGGGAAGCCGGACCGGCAGGTCGCCCTTGGGTACCGGGATCATGCCGCAGGCAGGGCAGTGGATCACCGGAATGGGACACCCCCAGTAACGCTGGCGCGACACGCCCCAGTCCCGCAGCCTGTAGTTGATCTCGCGGCGTCCGGTGCCATCCGCTTCCATTCTCGAGGCAACCGCCTCCTTGGCTTCGGCGACGGAAAGACCGTCAAGAAACGCCGAATTGGCGAGCATGCCATCGCCGATGAAGGCCTCGGACGTGACCTGGAAACCGGCGGCATCACACTCCCGGGGCACGACCACGGGGATCACGTCCAGACCATAGGCATTGGCGAACTCGAGATCGCGCTGGTCATGGGCAGGACAACCGAAAATCGCACCCGAACCATAGTCCATCAGCACGAAATTCGCGACGAAGACGGGGAGTTCCCGGCCATCGAAGGGGTGGATTGCGACGAGGCCGGTGTCGATGCCCTGCTTGTCGGCCCGTTCAATGGCTTCCTCGCCGGTTGCCGTGCGTCGGCACTCCTCGATGAAGTCCTCCAGCCCGGGTACCGAGTGGACAAGGTCCGCATTCCACGGGTGTTCCGGGGAAATGGCCATGAAACTGGCGCCGAAGATGGTGTCATGGCGGGTCGTGAAGACCTCAAGCCTGTCGTCGCGTCCCTTGACGGAGAACAGCATTCTGAGGCCCTCGGAGCGGCCGATCCAGTTGGACTGCATGATGCGGACCTTGTCCGGCCAGCGTTCCAGTCCCTCCAGGGCATCCGTCAGCTCGTCGGCAAACTCCGTGATTCTCAGTACCCACTGGTTGCGGCGGCGCTTTTCAACGAGGGCGCCGGATCGCCATCCCCTGCCGTCGATCACCTGCTCGTTGGCGAGAACGGTGAGATCGACCGGATCCCAGTTGACCATGGTGTCCCGGCGGTCGACGAGTCCGGCTTCGAGAAAGTCGAGAAAGAGTTCCTGCTGGTGCCGGTAGTACTCAGGGAGGCAGGTGGTGATTTCACGCGACCAGTCCAGGGACAGACCCATGGACTGAAGCTGCCGGCGCATGGTGGCGATGTTGGCAAGGGTCCACTCGCGCGGATGGACGCCTTTCTCCATGGCGGCATTTTCCGCCGGCAGGCCAAAGGCGTCCCAACCCATGGGATGCAGGACGTTGAATCCCCGGGCCCGCTTGTAGCGGGCGACGAGATCTCCCATGGCGTAGTTGCGCACATGCCCCATGTGAATGCGGCCGCTGGGATAGGGAAACATCTCGAGGACATAGGCCTTGGGACGCTCGTCATCCTCGACGGCGACAAAGGTCTGCCTTTGCTCCCAGACCTGTCGCCAGCGGGTTTCGGCCTCCTGGAAGTCGTAGATCTCCATCCCTGGCGCCCCCGGAGGGATCGTCCGTGATCCGCTCACTCGCCAAGCCAGGCAATGCGCAACAGCCGTGCCTGCGTCAGTATGGCGTTTTCGAGTGCTGTGGCCGTGTCTTCGGAGGTGACTGCATCCTGCCATCCGTCGGCACCCTGGACCTGCCGGTTGACGGCAACACGCAGGGCCGAGGCTGTCAGTCTGGTGTCAAGTATGTAGACCGCCACCTTGAGCCGCTCTTGCGGCGATTCGGGCGGCCTGTACCAGTCGTAGATGATGACACCGCCGAAGGGATCAGCAGAAATTGGTGGCAGGAAAGCCAGTGTGTCGAGCGAGGCGCGCCACAGGAAGGCGTTGACCCCGAGTCCCCCGCCCGGACTCTCGCTTGCGCTGCCGGACAACAGGGAATTGAGGCCGCCGCTGCCGAAGATGGTCTCGCGATCGGGATCGTCGATGTCCGGTTCGAAGCGGCCCTGGGGCGTCGTAATGGTGTCCTCGACACCTTCGTGAGAAATGTCCGCTCCGCCGCAGGCGGCAAGGAATCCCGCCAGCAGGACAGCGCCGGCTGCAGGCAAAATGAGGCGTGTTCGGAATGTGTGCAAGGTCAGGACTGCCCTGTCGGGATGGCTGATCAGACCCTCACAGTCTGGTACGGGTACAGCTGGCGGGCAAGCAGATTCTCGTATCCGCCGGCTACCGCGCGCGCCACCTGTTGGCCGCGCCCGGGTCGACCAGGTGAGCGAGATCGTCTTCCTTCTCCAGCCAGGTATCCACCGCTTGGGCGACTTGGTCGAAGCGTTCTCCCGCCCCGAGTTCCCGCGTGCGGTATTCCTCGAGACTGGAGAGGATGAGAATCTCGCGCATCGCCCGCCGCAGGACCGCCACCGGCACCGCCTCGCGTGCCGTCGCCTTCCTGATGAGGAAGCGGCTGACGGATTCACCGGCGAGGCGGGCCAGTTCCGTCACCCTTTCCCATTCCGTGTCTGACGCCTCGATGAAGCGCTGTCTGGTACCTGGCATCACAGGGGACCGCCTTCGGAACATTACCGGAACAAAACATGGTGTGTCCGGCCCCAGGTTCAACCGTCAGAACTCTCCCGCCGTCCCACGCGATCAGACATGAGGCAGAGCAGCTCCCACATCATCTGTGCGCCGTTGAGTGAGGTGATGGATGCGCTGTCGAAGGGGGGCGAGACCTCGACGACGTCAGCGCCGATGATGTTGATGCCCATCAGCCCGCGCAACATCTGCTGGGCTTCCCTTGTCGTGTAGCCGCCGACCTCGGGCGTGCCCGTCCCCGGTGCGTAGACGGGGTCGAGTCCGTCGACATCGAAACTCACATAGACCGGGCCATCGCCGACAACCTCGCGCGCCCGGGCGATGACGGCCTCGATTCCCATCGCATAGAGCTCCTCGATATGAATGACCGTCATGCCACTCTCGTAGCTGAAGTCCCAAAGGACCTCCGCAGGCCCGCGGATGCCGATCTGGATGGTCCGCTTCGGGTCAAGGGCGCCGTCCTCCACGGCAACCCTGAAGGGACCGCCGTGGTGGTGCTTGTGACCGAACAGTTCAGGGCCGGTGTCACAGTGGGCGTCAAAGTGGACCAGCCCCACCGGTTGCCCGAGGGAGTGCTTCAGCGCCCGCATGATCGGCAGGGTGATGGAATGGTCTCCGCCGGCAGAGAGCGGCATCACGCCGGCCGCCGCCACGCGGTCGTAGAACGCTTCGATGTCACCCATGGCGCGTTCGAGTGCATAGACTCCCTCGATCATGACATCGCCGATATCGGCAACCCGTGCCGTGTCGTAGGGACGCACGCCGGTCTCGTGGTTGATGCGGCCCATGAGGGTGGACTGTTCACGCAGGGCCCGCGGGCCGTGGCGGGCTCCGGGACGGTTTGTCACCGCCCCGTCGAAGGGAACGCCGGCGATGCCGATGTCGATGTCGCCCCAGGTTTCGGGATCTTCCCGCAACTCCTGGCGCATGAATGTCGCCACACCGGCATAGCGGTGGCGGAAAACCGCTCCCCAGGCGAGCTTGCGAGCCTCGGGGACCCCGTCATCCGTGGTGTCACTCATGACATTCTTCCAGTTCCACAGTCACAGCCATACTATTGACGTGGATCGGGCCTGTCGCAATCGATCAATCGCCAAGGTGATCCTCATGTCGCACACCACCGCCATACCCCAGATGGGAACCTGCCTGCCTGGCATCGCCTACGAGGAACGGGCGAGCGTATACGGGCTGGCAACGGATCACGAAGGACGAATCCTCGCCTGCCGGCGGGATGGTGACCGGGTGGTGCTTCCCGGTGGCGGCCTTGAGGAGGAAGAGGGCGAGGAGGATGCGCTCTGCCGGGAAGTTGCCGAGGAAACGGGCTACCGTGTTCTCGCCGCCCGTTCGCTGTGCCGGGCATGGCAGTATCACAATCACCGCTTTGCCAAGCCGCCGGTCAACAAGCATTGCCATTTCTTCGTCATGGATGTCGCCAGCAGGCCATCGTCTCCGGCAGAAGCCGATCATGTGCCGGACTGGATTGAGCCCCGGGAACTGACTTCGTCGCTCACCTACGAGAGCCATCGCTGGGCCGTCACGGTGCTCCGCGGCATGATCACACCGCCCTGAAGGCCTCCGGGATCTGATTGGCGGAACCGGTCCAGGCACGAGTTGGCGCACCCGGCAGGACTCGAACCTGCGACCCCAGGATTAGGAATCCTGTGCTCTATCCAGCTGAGCTACGGGTGCCGATGCCGACGTGATCTGTCTACCAGAGTGTTCGACAGCGTGCCACCGTCCGTGATTTGCTGTGACGGCGCGGGCTGATAGGCTGGCAACGAAGGGGGTCATCATGCAACTGCGGGATCACCACCAGTTGACCGAACGTATTGACGAGGTGGTCCGCCTGGTCCGGAACGGTTTCGCGGAAGAAGCCGATCACGCAGCCCGATTCGCCGAGATCTTCCTGGGCGGCGTCATCTACGAAGACGTCGAAGGCATATCGACTGAGAACCTCTACGGGGAGGTCGCGTCCCTGTGGCAGTTCTTCCGCCACCGCCGCGCCGGCGGGGCGAAGGTCCGCGTGTTCGATCCGGATCCGGAGGAAGATGGTTGGCAGTCGACTCACACGGTGATCGAGATTGTCAACGACGACATGCCCTTTCTCGTGGATTCCGTTGTCGCCGCACTCAATGTGCTCGGGATCCCGGTACTCCTGCTCATACACCCGGTGGTGCACGTCACCCGCGACGATGACGGCGTCCAGACAGGGATTGGAGACGGTCCGAGCGAATCGGTCCTGCACGTCGAAATCACCCAGCAGCCTGAGGAACGCCACCGGGAGATTGTCGAACGACTGCACCACGTCCTTGGTCAGGTGCGTGCCGCGGTCGAGGACTGGCGTCCCATGGTCGCCTGTCTGGAACGGCACATGGCGGCACTCGAGACGGCGCCCCCGTCCGTGCCTGCGGGCGAGCTCGAGGAAGGACTTGCCTTTCTGAAATGGCTGCTCGACGACCATTTCACCTTCCTTGGCTACCGGGAATACCGTTTCGATCGGCGTGACGGCAAGGTCTTTGCCCGCATCGTCGAGGGGGAGAATCGCGGTATCCTGCGCGAGGTCACCGAGGAAAGCCGCAAGCGTCACGAACAGGCACTGCCCGAACACTTCGTGCAGTACCTGGAAAGCCCGGAGCTCTTCATCATTTCCAAGGCATGGACGCGCTCGGACGTCCACCGGCCGGTCTTCATGGACTACATCGGCCTGCGCCGCTTCGACGACTCGGGCGAGGTCGTCGGTGAGTACCGCTTCCTCGGTCTGCTGACGTCGACTGCCTACAACACGTCGCCAACCCAGATCCCCCTGTTGCGCCGGAAGGTTGCGATGGTGATGGAGCGCTCGGGAGCGACTCCGGGCAGCCACAACGCCAAGGCCCTGGAACATATCCTCGATACGTTTCCGCGTGACGAACTGTTCCAGATCGATGTCGACGCCCTGGAGTCCTTCTCCCGGGGCATCCTCCACCTCGAGCATCGCCAGCGCATCCGTCTCTTCCTGAGACGGGATTCCTACGGCCAGTTTGTCTCCTGCCTCGTCTACATTCCCCGTGAACGCTATTCCACCGATCTGCGCCGCAGGATGGAGGCCATCCTCCTCGAGGAGCTCAACGGCAGTTCGGTGGACGTTCAGACGCAGGTCTCCGATGCACCGATGGCCCGGGCGCAGTTCATCGTCCACACCCCGGACAAGGACAGGGTGGAAGGTGAACCGGATGCCATCGAGAGGCGCCTTACCGCGGCGTCACGGACCTGGGACGACGACCTCCACGATGCGCTGACCGAGGAGTTTGGCGAGGGCCGGGGGACCGTGCTCTTCCACCGCTATCGTCCGGGAATCCCGGGCGGCTACAAGGAGATGTTCAGCACCCGCCTTGCGGTCGCCGACATCCAGCGCATGGAGGCCATGGGCGACGACGACATCGCGATGAACCTCTATCGCCGCGTCGACGCCGCCGAAGGCGATCTCCACTTCAAGGTCTATCACGGCGGGACGGCGGTGCCGCTGTCGGGGATCATGCCCATGCTCGAGCACATGGGCCTGGTGGTCATCGAGGAAGCGCCCTACGAGATTCGCCCGGACGACGGGACAGTCATCTGGATTCACGATTTCCGGGTCCAGCTCGAACACGGTTGGCGGGTCGACGTGGCGGAGGTGCGCCAGCGCTTCCACGAGACCTTTGCGCGGGTGTGGACCGGCGAGATCGAGGACGACGACTTCAACAATCTCGTGCTCGTCGGCCTCGACTGGCGGCAGGTGGTCATCCTTCGCGCCTACGCCAAGTTCCTCATGCAGATCAACGCGCCCTTCAGTCAGGCCTACGTCGAGCAGACCATGGCGGCCAATCCGGCCATCGCGAGCCTTCTCGTTGATTTCTTCGAAACGCGATTCGACCCCGACAGGCAGGCACGGGCCCACGTGCGCGGCATCACCCTGCGCGAGCGCATTCTCGAAGCGCTCGATGGCGTCGTGTCGCTGGACCAGGACCGCATTCTGCGCCGCTATCTCAATCTGATCGAAGCCACGCTGCGCACCAACTTCTACCAGACGGATGGCGCCGGCGCCGTCAGGTCGTGTGTTTCCTTCAAGTTCGACAGTCAGGCAATTCACGGTCTGCCGGAACCCCGGCCCTGGCGGGAGATCTTTGTCTATTCGACCAGGGTCGAGGCGGTTCACCTGCGCGGCGGACCGGTGGCGAGAGGCGGCATTCGCTGGTCCGACCGGTTCGAGGACTTCCGCACCGAGGTCCTGGGCCTGGTGAAGGCGCAGGTGGTGAAGAATGCGGTGATCGTGCCGGTCGGGTCCAAGGGAGGCTTTGTCGTCAAGAGGCCGCCCCCCGCCAGCGCGGGTCGTGACGCCATGCAGGCCGAGGGTGTCGCCTGCTACCGGATGTTCATGGCCGCCATGCTTGATATCACCGACAACATTTCCGGTGGCCATGTTGTCACGAGGGAGCGCCTGGTCCGGCGCGACGACGATGACCCCTACCTGGTGGTTGCCGCCGACAAGGGCACGGCAACCTTCTCGGATATCGCCAATGATGTGGCCGCCGGCTATGGCCACTGGCTCGGTGACGCCTTTGCATCGGGAGGATCGGCGGGCTACGACCACAAGGCGATGGCGATCACGGCCAAGGGAGCCTGGGAGGCTGTCCGCCGGCACTTCCGCGAGATCGGCAAGGATGTCGAGTGCGAGGATTTCACGGTGATCGGCGTCGGCGACATGATGGGTGACGTGTTCGGCAACGGCATGCTGCTGTCCCGTCACATTCGCCTCATCGGCGCTTTCAATCACATGCACATCTTCATCGATCCGGACCCGGACGCCGAGACGAGCTGGGAGGAACGCAAACGCCTGTTCGACCTTCCCCGGTCGACCTGGGCCGACTACGACACGGCCTGCCTGAGCGAAGGCGGCGCCATCTATGAGCGCAGCGCCAAGTCGGTCAGCCTGTCGCCCCAGAGTCGCAAGGCGCTCGGTATCACCGAGGAGACGCTGACGCCCGCGGAACTCATCCACGCCATGCTGAAAGCCGATGTCGAACTGTTGTGGAACGGAGGTATCGGCACCTACATCAAGGCGGCCCAGGAAAGCCATGCCAGTGTCGGCGACCGGGCCAACGACGGTGTGCGCGTCAACGGCCGACAGGTAGGAGCCCGGGTGGTGGGCGAGGGCGGCAATCTCGGCGCCACCCAGGCGGGCCGCATCGAGTACGCGCTCGCCGGTGGCCGTATCAACACGGATGCCATCGACAATTCCGGCGGTGTCGACTGTTCGGACCACGAGGTCAACATCAAGATCCTGCTGGGCGATGTCGTCGAGGCGGGCGACATGACGGTCAAGCAGCGTGACCGCCTCCTCGAACGGATGACCGGCGAGGTGGCCGGCCTCGTGCTGCGCAGCAACTACCTGCAGACCCAGGCGTTGTCGGTCGCCGAGACCCAGGGGCCGGCGCTGACCGAGGAACTGGTGCGCCTGATGCGGGTGCTTGAGCACAAGGGGCTTCTGGACCGCAGGGTCGAAGGCCTGCCCGACGATGAGGAACTGGGCGAATGGCGTTCCAGGGGTCGCCAATTCACCCGCCCGGAGCTGTCGGTGCTGCTGGCCTGGGCCAAGATGGACCTCTATGCGGAACTCCTCGGTTCGGATCTGCCCGACGACCCGGACCTGCAGGATGATCTGGTCACCTACTTCCCGGTTCCGCTGAGAAGATCGCACCGCGAGCGAATCCTCGATCACAGGCTGCGCCGCGAGATTGTCGCCACGGTCACCACCAATTCCATCATCAATCGCGCCGGCATCACCTTCGTGCGCCGCCTGGCGGAGGAAACGGGCCACGATCTTGCCGATATCGCCCGCGCCTACAGGGTGGTCCGCGATTCCTTCTCGCTGCGCGATATCTGGATCGGCATCGAGACTCTCGACAACCAGGTTCCCGCCCATGTCCAGTCGGCAATGCTGAACGAGACCATTCTCCTCATCGAGCGGGTCACGGTGTGGATGCTCCATCACCGCCAGCACCCGATGGCGATCGGAGAAACGACCCGCGCCTTCCGCCCACAGGTCATGGCGCTGAAGGACAATCTTCCCGATCTGGTCAGCAAGCGGCGCCGGAAGTCGATCAGCCGGGCCTACAGGCGCTTCGTCAAGGAAGGAGTGCCCGACGACATTGCCGCGCCGGTGGCGAACCTGCGTACGCTCGCATCGGCATGCGACGTCATCGAGACGGCCAATGTCAGGGAGATCGACGTGATCGATGCCGCCACGGTCTTCTTCGAGGTCGGGGAGACCTTCGGCGCCGACTGGATGCGCGATGCGCTGGCGCGCCTGCCGGTGGACAATCGCTGGGATCGCCTTGCTCAGCAGGCTCTCGTCGAGGACAGCTACCTCAAGCAGCGCCGCATCAGCCTCGCTGTCCTGGCCACAGGCGAGCCCGCAGCTTCGGCGACGACCCGCTGGATCAGGGACAACCAGGCCCGCGTCGCCCGGGCGAACGCGATCATGAACGATCTGAAGGGCGCCGACTCTCCCGGCAGCTTCGCCATGGCCTCGGTCGCTGCCCGGGCTCTCGCCTCCCTAGCGGAATGAGCCGGGCCTTCCTTCTTGTCAGCCGGTACGAGGATGCCGTCGCATGGCGCCAGGAGCTTCTCGCCCTGGTGCCGGGCATGGACTTTCGCGTCTGGCCCGATTGCGCCGATCCGGGTGACGTGACGATGATCGCCATCGACTACGACGACATCTCCGGCGAGCTCCTGGGTTCCTTTCCCAATCTTCGCTGCATCGTCTATCTCGGTCACGGAGCCGGCGACCTGCTCGATCATCCGGCCATGCCTGCAGGCGTCGACGTCGTCCGCCTGAAGGATCCAGGCCTGATCGGCGCCATGGTGGAATACGTCATCCTCCACATCCTGCGCGACCTCAGGATGGAGCCGCTCTACCGCGAGCAGCAGAGAACGCGCGTGTGGCGCCAGCACCTTCCCCGTCTCGCGAGGGACGTGCATGTCGGTGTCATGGGCCTCGGCTCGACTGGCAGCGCCATCGCCCGGGCCCTCGCCGGTCTCCGTTTCAGGGTGTCGGGCTGGGCGAAGAGCGCCCATGTCCTTGAAGGCGTGACGTGCCTCAACGGCCGGGACACTCTTGCCAGGTTCCTGGGCGATCTCGACTACTGCGTCTCGACGCTCCCGCTGACCCGGGAAACGAGAGACCTCGTCGACGCCACCACCATCGCTGCCATGAAGACGGGTGCTCATTTCATCAACATCGGCCGTGGCGCCACCGTCGTCGAAGAGGACCTCCTCGCCGCCATCGAGAGCGGCCACCTGTCGGGCGCCACTCTCGACGTCTTCCGCACCGAGCCGTTGCCCCGGGACCACCCCTTCTGGTCCCATCCGAAGGTCACGGTCACACCCCACGAGTCCGCCGGCCGTCTTGACGGCTCGCTCCCGGCCATTGCCGAGAACTGGCAACGCCTCCTCCAGGGCCGCCCTCTCATCAATCTCGCCGATCCCCAGAAGGGCTACTGAGACCGCCGCACGCAGACGACGAACGGTCCTGCACGACAGGAGGACGACATGCCGAGGGATTCTCACCATGCACAGGAAGAACCGCGCTGGCAGGTTTTCGAAGCGGCTGCGGGTGTAAGCCGGCGGGGCTTCGTCGCCGGCGCCGGGCTGTTCGGCATGACGATCCCCTTTCATTCCGTCATGCCGACCGCCCTTGCCAGCGACGACGCTCTGGCCGGCAAGAACGGGCTCACGCTCTTGAATGACCTGCCGCTCAATGCCGAGACGCCGGCGCATCTGCTCGACGATGCGATCACTCCCACCAGCCGGCACTTCATCCGCAATAACGGCCTGCCTCCGGAAGATGTCGATGCCGCCGGCTGGACGCTCGCCGTGGAAGGGCTGGTGAACAGCCCCGCAGTGTTTTCGATCGACGAGCTTCGCGGACGGTTCGAAGTGGTGACCATGGCGCTTACCATCGAATGCGGCGGCAACGGCCGGGCCTTCTTCGACCCTCCGGTGGGGGGCGAACAGTGGACCACGGGCGCCGTCGCCTGCTCGGAATGGACCGGCGTCAGGCTCGCCGACGTGCTGAAGAAGGTCGGTGTGCGGCCAGGTGCCGTCTACACCGCGCACTACAGCGCGGACACGCTTGTTTCCGGCGACGAGGGCAAGCTGCCGATCTCTCGCGGTGTGCCGATCGCCAAGGCCATGACGGGCAATGTACTCATTGCCTTTGCCATGAACGGCGGACCGCTGCACAGGCACAATGGCGCACCGCTCCGCCTCGTGGTGCCGGGCTGGCCGGGTGCCTGTTCCCAGAAGTGGCTGCGCCGCGTCGAGATCCGCGACCAGGTGCATGACGGACCGAAGATGACCGGCACCTCCTACCGGGTGCCGCGCTACCCGGTCGCTCCGGGCGAAAGGGTGCCGGAAGAGGATTTCGACATCATCGAGCGCATGCCGGTCAAATCCCTGGTGACGTCACCGCAACATGGCGCAACAGTCACCCGCGAGATCGACGTGCGCGGACACGCCTGGTCGGGCGACCGGACCGTTTCCGCAGTCCACATCTCCATCGATCTCGGCAGGACCTGGATGACGGCCGAACTCGACGCGCCGGTCAACCCGGGCGCCTGGCAGAACTGGCGCCGCAGGATCGCCTTTCCCCAGGCCGGGTACTACGAGGTCTGGTCACGGGCGAGCGACAGTGAGGGCGACGTGCAGCCGTTCGCCATCGACTGGAACCCGAAAGGCTATCTCAACAACTCCGTGCACCGGATCGCACTGCGCGTGACCTGATCACGGGGCGCGTGCTGCGCTATCGATGCCGACGACGTTTCCATTGGTCTGCCGCCTTGCAATGGCGGTCTGTTCGATCGGCGTCGCGCGCCACCGTTGGGGCGTGTCCGGCTCGCCGATGCGGTGATGGTTGATGTGATTGACGCATTGTCGTTTGAGCAGACACCGCATCCCGCACACCAGAATTGGTCCAATTCTCCCCAATGTTGGGGACGCGCGGAAGCCCGCAGCTGCACTATTCTCACCAAGGCAACGAGGGTCTTCCGGAAGGTGAATTAGCTCATAGCCAGCGAGCAATGTCGCTCCCCCGAAGGAAAGCGGCATTCGAAGTGGAACGTCCTCGAACCAGCAAACAGGAGTGGTGACCGATGAAAACAACTCCCACCCGGCGCACAGGCTTGGCCGTCCTCGCCGCGGCCGTGATCGCGGCCAGTTCGTGGGTACCCGCACAGGGCGCCGACAAAGTACTCGACAGTATTCACTTCCTGATACCGGGCGGTGCCGGCGGCGGCTGGGACGGTACGGCCCGCGGCACCGGAGAGGCCCTCACGAAGTCCGGCATCATCGGCAACGCATCCTATGAAAACTTGTCGGGCGGTGGTGGCGGCAAGGCCATCGGCTACCTGATCGAGAACGCCGAATCGAACCACGGCACTCTGATGGTCAACTCGACGCCGATCATCATACGATCGCTGATCGGGCGTTTCCCGCACAATTTTCGCGACCTGACCATGATTGCCAGCACGATCGGCGACTACGCGGCGTTCGTCACCGGCAAGAACAGCGCCTACGAAGATTTTCCTGCGCTCGTCGCGGCGTTCAAGGAAGATCCGCGCAGCGTATCGATCGGCGGCGGCTCCGTACCGGGCGGCTTGGACCACCTGGTTGCCGCCCTGGCCTTCGACGCCGCCGGCGCTGATCCGACCAGGATGAAGTACATTCCCTATGACGCCGGCGGCAAGTTGAATGCGGCGATCCTGTCCGGCGAGGTCCAGGCGGGTTCGACCGGATTCTCCGAAGCTGTCGAGCTTGTCAAGGCCGGCGAGATGCGAATTCTTGCGGTGACCTCCAGCGAGCGCGTGGCGGCGTTCGCGGATGCGCCGACGCTCAGGGAACAGGGCGTCGATGCAACCTTCGTCAACTGGCGCGGCTTCTTCGGCGCACCGGGATTGCCGGAAGACATGGCGGCGCTGTACCGCAAGGCCATCGCCGCCATGTACGGCACCCCGGAATGGGAGGCCGTGCGCGACCGCAACGGTTGGGTGGACATCCACAATTCCGGCGAGGACTTCACGGCCTTCCTCGAGAACCAGGAGAAGGTGATCAAGGAACTGATGCAGAGGCTCGGTTTCCTGGGGAACTAGGCCAGCCTGCCGGGAGCGCCGTCCCGGAACGCCCGGTCGGCCGTTTCCTCCCGGCGTACGGAAAGGATCGGACGGCGCCATGACATTGGAACGCGCTATTGCCGGGATATTCGTCGTGGTTTGCCTGGCTTACGGATACACCGCCTTCGTGACCATGGAAGAGGCACTCTTGCCCTTCGAGCGTAACATGGTGTTCCTGCCCAACACCCTGCCCAAATGGCTGAGCGTGATCGGTGTCCTGACGGGGCTGGTCGTGGCCATCCAGTCCGGGCCGGCTTCCCGGCCAGAGGTGGATCCCGATGATATCGACGTACGGAACATCCGGCAGTACAAGCTCGGCCAGGCGGTTTCCCTGCTGGCCCTGATGGCGGCGTATGCACTGTTGCTGCGGCCCATCGGGTTTGTCGCCGCGACGACGCTGTTCCTCGCCGCGGGCGCCACGGTCCTGGGCGAACGGCGGTATCTCGTCCTGGTTCCCGTGTCGCTGTTTGCCTCGTTGTTCATCTGGTATCTGGTGCAGGAGGTGTTGGGCATTTTCCTTCGCCCCCTGCCGTGGTTTTTCTGAGGAGCCCGGCCGATGCTTGAGGGAATCCTGAGCGGTCTTGAGACGGCGTTCTCCTTTCAAAACCTGCTCATGGTGGTGGCCGGCTGCCTGATTGGCACACTGATCGGCATGCTTCCGGGTCTTGGTCCGATGTCGATCATCGCGATCATGATCCCGATCGCCATCAAGATCGGGGATCCGTCGGCGGCGCTGATCCTGCTTGCCGGGGTCTATTACGGCGCCATCTTCGGCGGCTCCACCTCGTCCATTCTGATCAACGCGCCGGGAGTCGCCGGTACCGTCGCCTCGTCTTTTGACGGATACCCCCTGGCGCGCCAGGGGCAGGCCGGCAAGGCGCTGACCATCGCCGCCATCGCGTCCTTTGCCGGCGGCACGGTGGGCGCCCTTCTCCTGATGGGATTTGCGCCCGGCCTCGCAACCGTCGCCTTGCTATTCCATTCGGCGGAATACTTCGCCCTCATGATTGTCGGCTTGGCCGCCGTTGCGGCCTTCGCAGGCACCGGACAGATCGCCAAGGCGCTGATGATGACCGTGCTGGGCGTGATGCTGGCGACCCTGGGCGAGAGCGCGCTGTTCAACGCACCGCGTTTCACCATGGGCATCCAGGACCTTCAGAGTGGAATCAGCTTCATCACGCTCGCCATGGCGCTGTTCGCCCTGCCGGAAGCCCTGTATCTGGTTCTCGACCCGAAGCGCTCGAAGCGGGGCAGCGGAAATGGAGGCGCCATAGAGAACCTGCGCATCTCGCGCTCCGAAGCCAGGGAAATCGCGCCGGTCATAGGTCGCCAGTCGCTCCAGGGGTTCTTTGTCGGCGTGATGCCGGGGGCGGGGGCAACGATTGCGTCCTTTCTCGGCTACGCCGTCGAACGCAACATCGCCAAGGGCGAGGACCAGGCCAAATTCGGCAAAGGGTCGATCAAGGGCCTCGCGGCCCCGGAGACCGCCAACAACGCGGCCTGCACGGGATCGTTCGTCCCTCTCCTGACATTGGGGATTCCGGGCTCCGGCACAACCGCGATCCTGATGGGCGCGCTGATCGCCCTCAATGTCGCACCGGGTCCCAGGCTCATGGCGGACAATCCGTCGATTTTCTGGGCCGTGATCATTTCGATGTATATCGGCAATGTGGTGCTGCTAATCATCAATCTTCCGCTCATTCCCTACATCGCGAAACTGCTGCAGGTTCCCCGAAACTACCTGATCCCGTTCATCCTGTTCTTCACCATGATGGGCAGCTATATCGGCCAGAACAATGCGACCGAGCTCCTGCTGCTGACCGGGATGGGAATTGCGGCGACGATCATGCGTTTCGCCGGCTTCCCCCTGGCGCCATTGCTCATCGGGTTCATTCTGGGGCAGCTTCTGGAGGACAATTTCGCGCGCGCCATGAATCTGACCGACGGCATCAGTTTCATGTGGGATCGACCGATGACCGCCGGCCTGCTGCTGTTCTCCGTGGTGCTGATCCTCCTGCCCGCGATGCGGGCCCGGCTCGCAAAGTGGCAGCGGCGGGGCGTTGCGCCCGGCGACTGACGCCGGCTGACCCGGCTTCGGACTGGTAGCGACGGGCGCGGCCTCGGCCGACGGATCCGCGTCGGGCGTTGCGGCCTTCCGGTCCCGGAGCGCCATCAATGGCTGTGGACATCGCCTCGCCCACAGAGCAGGGATGTTGCAATTGCCCGCCAGTTCTTTCTGCGCCCGTGCCTTGAGGCGGACGAAACCGGACAGGCATCCGATATCCACCGGATTTCTTCTTCAGGCGAGCGCATCGAGTGTCAGTTCCGACCGAAAACTGCGCACTTTCGCCGCTCCCGACCATCGCCGAGAACTGGCAGCGCCTCATCCAGGGCCGACCCCTCATCAATCTCGCCGACGTGCTGAAGTGGGTCGGCGTGAAGCCGGAGGCCGTCTACAGCGCGGACACGCTTGTTTCCGGCGACGAGGGCAAGCTGCCGATCTCGCGCGGTGTGCCGATTGCCAAGGCCATGACCGGAAACGTGCTCATCGCCTTCGCCATGAACGGCGGACCGCTGCACAGGCACAATGGCGCACCGCGCCGCCTCGTGGTGCCGGGTTCGCCGGGTGCCTGTTCCCGGAAGTGGCTGCACCGCGTCGAGATCCGCGACCAGGTGCATGACGGACCGAAGATGACCGGCACCTCCTACCGGGCGCCGCGCTACCCGGTCGCTCCGGGTGAAGAGGTGCCGGAAGAGGATTTCGACATCATCGCGCGCATGCCGGTGAAGTCCCTGGTGACCTCGCCGGAACACGGTGCCGTGGTCACCCGCGAAACCGAGGTGCGCGGTCGTGCCTGGTCGGGCGACCGGACCGTTTCCGCGGTGGACATCTCCATCGATCTCGGCAGGAGCTGGGTGACGGCCGAGCTCGAAGGGCCGGTCAACCCGGGCGCCTGGCAGAACTGGCGCCGCAGGATCGCCGTCCCCCAGGCCGGGTACTGCAAGGTCTGGTCACGAGCGACCGACAGTGCTGGCGACGTGCAGCTCTTCGCAGTCGACTGGAACCCGAGAGGCTATCTCAACAACTCCGTGCACCGGATTGCGTTGCGCGTGGCCTGATCGCAACGGCTCTCCATGGATCTCGCCTTCCCGGGGGGTTGCTGACATGCCCGTGTTGCACATGCGTCGATTGTCAGATTGACAATCGCAGTTCGGTTCAGCGGTGATCTCAAGCACCAGGAAGGACGCCGGAAAACCGGCGCGGACATGCCACGTCCCGATCGATGGTCCGCTTTCGTCACCTGCACCTCGGCAGGCTGTCGCTATGGGAGCGTGGAATTCCGCCGGTTCCCGGAGGAAAGAGTCTTCCCTGGAGCTTTTGCGGTGCAGGATTGCGCCGCTGCCCTGCCGCCGCGGGTAAGCCTTTGACCCAACCGCCGAGAGCCCGAGACCGATGCTGGCCTGCGGCCACCGAACTGAGTCCCGGAACTCGGCACGGTGTGGACCGGGTCTCATCCGGTCCCCCTGTCGAGTCGTCGCCTACCGCGCGCCGAGGATCGTGGCCAGGTCGGTCGAGTTCGATCCCGCAGGCGAGAGGTCGAGGTTCGCCTCGATCAGTGCGAGATGTGTTCGAATCAGCGTCTCCGCCCGGTCGCCGTCCTTGGACTCGAGAGCGCCGAGAATGTCGGCGTGCTCGTGCTCCGGGCAATTCGAGGCTCCTGAACTGCCAAACAACCCAATGATCACCGAGGTCCGTGTCACCAGTTCTCGCATCATCCGGGTCACGACATCGTTGCCGGTAGCCGTCGCCAGCCGCACGTGGAACTCACCGGAAAGCCGGATCGCCTCGCGCCTTTCGCCTCCGCGTCGTGCTTCCTCCTCGCGCTCAATGTGGCGCGCCAGCGCATCAAGGTCGGCCGACCGCGCGCCGCTTGCCAACTGGCGCACAATGCTTGGCTCGAGCATCATCCTGGCGTTGAAGACGTCGCGCGCTTCCTTGGCGTCGGGGCTGGCGACGAACGCACCGCGATTCGAATGCAGGTCGACGATTCCCTGGCTGGCGAGCAGCAGCAGCGCGCGGCGGACACGCATCCGTCCAACGCCGAACGCCTTGCACAGCATCGACTCGCTGAGCTTCGTGCGCGGCGCGAGCCGCTGCTCCATCACGGCTTCGTAGATGCGCTCAACGATCTGCTGCTCGCTCCAGCCGTCCCGCTCCGGGTGCATTTCCACTTTGTCCATCGACGTCATTATACCTTGCGACTCCCTGAATATGGGACTCTCCGGGCAGTCGCACCGACCAGGTTGTTGAAATTGTCGACAGAATACGCCTTTTCTGTTGACGAGATTGTTAACGATCAATTGAATAACCCTGTTCAGGTTCGGGTGAAACCCGAATGCGACACTGGAAAGGAAGGACTACACTCATGCGCAGATTCACCGTACTCAAAACTGCTGCCGTGGCGCTGACGTCGCTGACGCTCGCCACCGCGGCTTACGCTGAGAACGACACGCTGAAGATCGGCTTTGTCGGCGTCACCAGCGGCCCGGCGGCCGCCTGGGGCATCTCGAACGTCCGCTCCATGGAAACCCGCGCTGCCTGGATCAACGAGACCGGTGGTGTCGAGATCGGCGGCAAGGTCTACGACATCGAGATCGTCACATTCGACGATCAGAAGGACCCGAAGCGTGCCATCGCCGGCATGGAAAAAATGGCACAGGAAGGAATCCGCTACGTCGTCGGGCCGAATGTCGATGACGGTGCCGCCGCGGTGCGTCCGGTCGCGGAAGCGAACGGCATCGTCTACTTCCCCTATGCGTTCCCGAAGGAGCTCTACAGTCCGCCGGCCTCAAACGCGGTTCTCGGAATGGTGGCCAACTACCAGTCCGGACCGGCCATCTACAAGTACCTTGTGGAGAACGAGGGCGTGAAGACCGTGGCCTTTGTCGCGGCCAACGAATCGGACCCGCTCAGCCAGCGCGACGGCGGTGTCATGGCCGCGAACGAACTGGGGATGGAAGTGGTATCGGACAACGTCACCTACCAGGTTGACACCTCCGACTTCACCCCGGTGATCACCCCGGTCATCCAAACCCAGCCCGACCTGCTGGTGCTCTCGGGCGTCTCGCCGGCTCACGCCCCGCAGCTCATCCGGTCGGCGCGCGAACTCGGCTACGAGGGCCTGATCTCGACGGAGACCGCGCAGGACGCGACCGTGCTGCGCGAGGGCGCAGGCGATCTCGCCAACGGCTTCATCTCGGTCGGCGGCGCGTCGACGCCTGAGATCGCCTCGGACGCGATGAGGGAGTTCGTGGACCGCTACACCGAGATGTTCGGCGAATACAACGACGAATCGAACACCAAGGTCTACGCCCTCGAGTACATCCTCGAGACGATCAAGGCCCACCCGGAGGCGATCGACGACGTCGAGGTCTTCAAGGCGGCCATGGACGACTTCGAGGCGCCCAACCCGTTCATGGTGGGCGATGCCGTGTTGAAGTATGTTGGCATGTCCTCGTTTGGCCAGAAGCGTCAGGTCTCGGTCCCGCTGGTGGTCAACGTTTATCGCGACGGCGCGTTCGAGACGCTGTTCGTGGCCGAGGTGGACTGAGTTCCTCCCGGGACAGGTGACCCGCCTGTCCGCAGTCGGCTGCCCCGGGCTCGTGCGCGGTGCGGGGCAGCCGACCCGTAGCAAAGTGAGCCATGGAACAGATTCTGGCCAACGGCATCTATCTTGGCGCCCAGTACGCGATGATCGCCCTCGGGCTGACGCTGATTTTTGCGTTGATGAACGTGCTCAATTTCGCCCACGGGCAGATGTACGTGCTGGGAGGTTTTGTCACCTACACGTTCTACGGACAGTTCGGTTTGCCGTTCGTCCTGGCGCTGACGATGTCCTGCGTCACGCTGGCGATCGTGGGTGCCCTTGTCGAGCGCTTTCTCTTCGCTCCGGTGCTTCGACGATCCGCGCGCGAAGAGAGCACGATGCTCCTCGCAGCGGCGATTGCCTTCCTGTTCGATGCGATCATCTTGCTGGTGTTCGGCGAAAAGCAGCGCGGCGTTCCCAAGATAGTCGACGGCGTCCTCAACTGGGATTTCCGGGTCATCATGCCCTACGACCGGATCCTGATTTGTTTCCTGGCGATCTCTCGATCGTCGCCTTCATCTCGTACATGCAGTTCACCAAGACCGGGCGAGCTCTGCGGGCGTTGGCGCAGGACCGCACCGCAGCGCAGCTGATGGGCGTCAACGCCGCGCGCTACTCGATGATCGGATTCGCGACTCGGCGCCATGTTGGCGGGGTTGGTGGGCGGGCTTCTGGTGACGATCACCGGCGTCAACCTTGGCATGGGCGGACCGACCTCGATCAAGGCCTTCATGATGGTCATGATCGGCGGCGCCGGCGTCATCTCGGGTGCGATCGCAGGCGGCATCATCCTCGGCTTCCTTGAAGCGATCGGACTGGCGGTACTCTCGCAGTACGGCGACATCACCTATCTCGTAATCTTCATCTCGCTGATGATCTTTCTGGCCATCCGCCCGCAGGGTCTGATGGGAAAACCCTGGGGTTGAAGGGATGAGCACTGTGGACGGCTCCGGATCCACGAGTGTCCGGCACGGCATCGACGGGAAGACGCTTGTCGGCGTCGCCGTCTTTCTTCTCGCGGTCTTCGTGGCGATTCCTCTCTTGATTGCTGCCTCCGGGCGCGTCGACTTCTACTACACGCTGACCTCGGTCGCGTTGCTCAGCATCGCCAGCGCCGGGGTCTGGCTGATGTTCTACATTGGCCGGATCAACATCGGCCAGGGCGCCTTCGCGCTGATCGGCGCCTATGTCTCGGCCATTCTCGTGACCAAGGCAGGCGTCTCCTTCTGGCTGTCGCTGCCCATCGCGGGGTTCTTCGCCGCTGGCGTCGCGGTGCTGATAGGCCTGCCGATCCTGCGCCTCAAGGGCGTCTACTTCGCGATGATCTCGCTGGTGTTGACCCAGGTCGTGACGCTCGCCGCGCTGGCGCTGCCGATCACCAACGGCGCCAAGGGCATCACCTCGATTCCGCTGCCGGGCGAGGTCTCGATTCTCGGACTGACGCTGATCCCCGACTTCGCGACCATGGAGAACTCGAGGCCGGCATTCTATTACACGGCCTGCGTTCTGATGGTGCTGACGTTCGCGGCGATGTACCGGTTGGTCAACTCGCGGCTTGGCCACATCTGCCGCTCGATGCAGCAGAACGAGGAGCTCGCCTCGTCGATCGGCATCAACATCGCCTATATCCGCGTCATCGTCTTCGCCATATCGTCCTTTCTGGGCGGAATCGGTGGCGCAATGTTCGGGGCGATTGCCCAGTCGGTCTATCCGTCCAGTTTCCAGGTCGCCGACTCGATCAACTTCATGCTCAATTGTTTCCTCGGCGGTCTCGGCTATGTCTTCGGGCCGATGCTCGGCACCCTCGTGCTCTACTTCGGCTGGGACCTCCTGTTCGAGTCCGGCAAGTACCAGCTGCTGATCTACGCGAGTCTGCTGATACTCCTGATGCTGGTGCTGCCGAACGGCCTGCTCAGCATCCGGCTCGACAAGGTGTGGCGGGTCCGGGGATGAGCAGCCTCCTTGAAGTCAGGGACGTCTCCAAGCGCTTCGGCGGGCTGACGGCCAACCACAACATCACCTTCGACGTCGCCGAGAACGAAATCGTCTCGGTGATTGGCCCGAACGGTGCGGGCAAGTCCACGCTCTTCAAGATGATCTCGTCCTTCCTGCGGACGACCTCGGGCGAGGTACGCTTCAAGGGCGAGCGAATCTCGAACCTCAAGCCCCATGTGGTGGCCCGCAAGGGCGTTGTGCGGACCTTTCAGGAGACGACGATCTTCAAGAACATGACCGTGCGCGAGAGTGTCATCGTCGCCCAGCACCTGCGTGCCAGGGCATCGTTGGCGGGCTACTTCTGGGGATCGAGGGCGGCCCGCGCCGATGTGCATGCCTTTGGCAGGCATGCTGACGAGCTGATTGACTTCCTCGGCCTTTCGAACATCCGCAACGAACTTGCCTCGAACCTGCCGCATGGGCATCTGCGGGCACTCGGCGTCGCCATCGGACTCGCCACCGACCCGAAGCTCCTGTTGCTCGACGAGCCCTTCGCCGGCATGAATCACGATGAAACCATGAGCATGGTCCAGTTGGTGCGCAAGGTCCGTGACGACCGCGGGGTCACGGTCCTTCTGGTCGAGCACGACATGTCGGCCGTGATGTCGATCTCGGACCGCATCGTGGTGCTGAATTTCGGCGAGATGATTGCCGAGGGCACGCCAGCCGAGATTCAGGCCAACGAGAGGGTCATCGAGGCCTATCTCGGCAGCGAAGACGACGCGATCGGGATCTGAGCCATGAGCAAGATGCTGGAGTTCAATGACGTCGAACTCTTCTACGATCATGTCTACGCGCTGAAAGGTGTCTCGATCGACCTCGAAAAGGGCGAGACCGTCGCCCTGATTGGCGCCAACGGCGCAGGCAAGTCGTCAATTCTGCGCGCCATCACGGGCCTGGCGGCGATACGCTCGGGCTCGATCCGATTCGAGAACGAGGACATCACCGGCCGTCCGGCCTTCGAGATCGTCGAGCGCGGCATTGCCATGGTGCCCGAGGGCCGCCGCGTCTTCCCCTACATGTCCGTCAAGGACAATCTCCTGATGGGCGCGTTCACCCGTTCGGACAACGTGGCCATCAGGCAGACGCTGGACGGCATCCTCGAACGCTTTCCACGGCTGAAGGAGCGCTACGGCCAGGCCGCCGGTACGCTCTCGGGCGGCGAGCAGCAAATGATGGTGATCGGCCGCGCCCTGATGGCGCGGCCACGGCTGCTGCTGCTCGACGAACCCTCGCTCGGCATGGCGCCCAAGCTTGTGCAGGATATCGCCCGCTCGATCGTCGCCATCAGCCGCGACGAGAACGTCTCGGTGTTGCTGGTCGAGCAGAATTCGCGCATGGCACTCAGCATCTCGCACCGCGCCTACGCGCTCAGCACAGGCAGGGTTGCGATTGAAGGCGTGTCGAAGGAACTGCTCGCTGACGAGCGCGTCAAGAGGCTCTATCTCGGCGGCGAACTATGACGGCGATGCGCCTCCTGCTGGTCAACCCCAACAGCACCGCGTCGATGACCGACAAGGCGGTGGCCGCTGCCCGCAGGGTCGCACGCCCCGACACCGAGATCATCCCGGCCACGTCCGCTGACAACCCGCCGAGCATACAGGGATTCTACGACGTCGCCATGAGCCTCCCGGGGCTGCTGGACCAGATCGAGAAGCAGTGTCCGGGTGTCGACGCGATCGTCATCACGTGCTTCGACGACACCGGTCTCGATGCTTCGCGCGCTGCCGTCGACGTGCCCGTCATAGGCATCGGTGAGGCGGCGTTTCACGCCGCGAGCTTTCTCTGCTGCCGTTTCTCGGTCGTCACCACCCTTGGGCGTTCCGTCCCCGGAATCGAGGCCAATCTCCAGCGATATGGGCTGGCGGCGCGCTGCGCCCGGGTGCGGGCGTCCGAGGTTCCGGTCCTCGACCTCGAACGCGGCGACCCCGCAGTCGTCGAGAGGGTCGCCGAACAGATCGAATCCGCGATGCGGGACGATGGCGCCGAGGCCATCGTGCTCGGTTGCGCAGGCATGACCGAAATGACGACCTATCTCTCCGGACGCTTCGGCATCCCCGTCATCGACGGTGTGGCGAGCGCCGTGACGTTTGCCGAGGCGCTGGTGGCGGCTGGTTACAAGACCTCGAAGATCGGCGGTTACGCCCGACCCATCCGTTGAATGGAACTGGTGGCAGTCGAGAGAACCGAAAGTCGAACTGCCGGACAACGGCGACCGTCAGTCCTGCTCCATCCTGCGCCTTGCGGTTGAAAGGCACGTGTGTGGCGTCAGCGGCCTCGAACGCCTCTCCGCGCAGCACGCAGGCTTCGCCGTCAGTGACTGGATGACGGTCTCTCGGGTCATTCGGCCGGCCTCGGTCCCGCGAGGCAGGCGTGCCGGTTCACGTCCTTGTAGAGCAGGTAACGGAACCGCCCGGGGCCACCTGCATAGCAGGCTTGCGGACAAAACGCGCGCAACCACATGAAGTCGCCGGCCTCGACCTCGATCCAGTCGCTGTTGAGCTTGTAGACCGCCTTGCCTTCGAGCACGTAAAGCCCGTGCTCCATGACGTGGGTCTCCTCAAAGGGGATCAGGCCCCCGGGCTCGAAGGTGACGATGTTGACATGCATGTCGTGGCGCAGGTCGTTCGGATCGACGAAGCGCGTCGTCGCCCAGCGGCCATCCGTGTCCGGCATCGGTGTGGGCAGGATGTCCTGCTCGTTGGCGAACACCGGATCCGGCGCCTTGAGCCCCTCGACCTGTTCGTAACGTTTGCGAATCCAGTGGAATCGGGCGGGTTCGTCCCCGGTGTTGGACACCGCCCATGATGCGCATGGCGGAAGATAGGCATAGCCGCCAGGGCCCAGTGTGCGGGTCGTGCGATCCAGCATGATGTCCAGCCTTCCGCCGGTGACAAAGATCACGCCTTCCGCCTCGTGTTCCGGTTCCGGGCGGTGGCTGCCGCCGCCGGGCGCCACCTCCATCACATACTGCGAGAACGTCTCGGCGAAGCCGGACAGCGGCCGGGCGATGACCCAGGCTCTCGTGTCTTCCCAATCCGGCAGCAGGCTGGCGACGATGTCGCTGAAGACGCCACGCGGTATCACCGCATAGGCTTCGGTGAAGATGGCCCGGCCCGTCATCATGGCGGATTGCGGCGGAAGTCCGCCTCGGGGCGCGTAATAGCTGCGCCCGGTTGTCGGCGTATCCGGGGGCGTCATGTCGGCAATATCTCCTTCGGGCGTGACCCTGCAATCCACTCGACTTGGGCGCACGACTCGGCAATCTCGGTCTCGTACTCTCTTCGATCCGGAGTTCGAAGAGTGCCAGGATGTCGATCTTGCCAAGGTCGCACAGCTCGATCGTGAAGGGGAAGCCGAACTTCTCGGTGTAACGGATGTCGAGGGCGGCGTGATCCTCGTCAGTCGGTGCGCCCAGGCCCGCGTTCGCCCGCTCCTCCGTCGAGCGCTTGGCGACAGCCGGACGGCCGGCGAGACCAGGGTGCGCGGTCGACATGCCGAGCCGCTCGTCCCGCCATTCCTTCACACGCAAAGTTCTCCATTGCCGAGCATCAACTACCTGCTCTGCCGCTCAAGCAGTTGTCGCCGTACATCCGTCCCTTCGAGCGCCGAATTCCTCTGCCATGCATCCAGAGCGGTTTCGCCGAAATCGGTCCGGGCAGCGAGATCCGCGCCGGCATCCAGCAGAAGCGTCAGGATCAGAGGGGTCTCCGCAAACCCGGTCGCCAGGAAGAGGGTCGTGGCGTCGGCGCGCAGTGCGAGAGGGTCATTGGTGTACACGTGCCTGCCAACACCGCGACAGGCATGAAGCGCCACATCCTCCTGATCTGTCATCGTCGACCGGTCCGGTCTCGATTCTCGTATGTTGATGGCTTGCTCGTCCCATGACCCGGCGATGATCCAGTCGACGGGAAGAGATCAGTTCTCAGGCTTGGCGCCGGCAGCGGTCGATGGCGTGGGTGAGGCGCTCGATGGCGAAGGCGATGTCGTCGGGTGTGGTGAAGCGGCCGATGCCGAGGCGGATGGATGAGGCGGCTTGTTCAGGCGTGAGGCCGATGGCGCGCAGCACGTAGGAGGGCTCGACAACGGCAGACGTGCAGGCCGACCCGGTGGAGAAGGCGAGTTCGGGAACCTGGGATATCAGGTGTCCGGCATCGACGCCCTCGATGGCGAGATTGAGATTGCCTGGCAGGCGGTTCTCGAGCGGCGGTCCGTTGAGGGAGGTTCCGGGGAGGCCTTCGATGAGGGCGTGCGCCAGGGTGTTGAGCCTTGCCGCTTCCCCGTCCTGGCTGGCCGCCGCAAGGCTCGCTGCCTTGCCGAAGCCTATTGCCAGGGGCGCCGGCACGGTGCCCGAACGCAGGGTGCGTTCCTGGCCGCCACCGGAAAACAGAGGTTCGATGCGTGCCCGCGGCCGGCGGCGCACGAAGAGGACGCCGATGCCCTTCGGTCCGTAGACCTTGTGGCCGGAGAGACTCATCAGATCGATGGCTGCCGTGTTGACATCGAGCGGAATCCGTCCGGCGGCCTGGGCCGCGTCGCAATGGAAGAGGGCGCCGCAGGCGCGGGCCATGGCGCCGATGTCGGCGAGGGGCTGCAGGGTGCCGATTTCGTTGTTGGCTGCCATCACCGATACCAGGATGACGTCATCATCGAGAGCGTGTGCGAGGCGTTGGGTATCCACCATGCCATCGCTCCCGACCGGCAGCACGTCCGTGGTGAACCCTTCCGCGGCAAGTGCCTTCACGCTCTCGAGAACGCACTTGTGCTCGCTGGCCACGGTGATGATCCGGTTGCGGCGTCCCTTCATTCGCCTCTCGAACCGGGCCGCACCCTTGATTGCCAGGTTGTTGGACTCCGTGGCTCCGGACGTGAAGATGATCTCCCGCGCATCGGCGCCGACGAGACGGGCGATGGACCGGCGGGCGTCCTCGACCGCAGCAGCGGCATCGGTCCCGAAAGCGTGGTTGACCGAGTGGGGATTGCCGAACTGCTCGTGGAACCAGGGCATCATGGCATCGACGACCACGGGGTCCACCGGCGTGGTGGCGTTGCAGTCGAGATACAGGGGTGTCATCGCGCTGCCTGCCTTCGTGTCCGGTGCCGGACATCGGCGGCCTTCCATGCTCTCACCGCGGCGTCGCAGTCTTGCGCAGTACTCGACCAACCGAGGCTGAGGCGCACCGCGTGGCGGCTGAGTGACGGAAACCCCATGGCCTCGATGACAGCGGAGGGTTCCATCCTGCCGGAGGAGCACGCGGCTCCGGCGCTGATCGCGACAGAATCCAGATCGAAGCTCATCACCATGGTCTCGGCATCGATTTCAGGGTGGGCGATGGCCAGCGTGTTGTCGAGGCGTCTGGTCTCACCCGAGAACACCACGGCGTCCGGCACGGCATCCAGCATGCGCGCCTCCATGTCGTCGCGAAGCTGCCGCAAGCGTGTCGCATCGTCACCGGATGCGGCAGTCACGGCCGCGCCGAAGGCAGCAATGGCGGCGAGCGACTCGGTGCCGGCGCGCAATCCGTATTCCTGGCCGCCACCCCGTGAACGGGCGGCAAGGGGAACACCATCCCGCACGATCAGCGCTCCGGCACCGGCCATGCCACCGAACTTGTGTGCCGAAAGACTGACGAGGTCCGCCTCCTGCCAGGCGCCGCAGTAGCGTCCGGCGGCCTGCACGGCATCACAGTGAACCAGGGCGCCGTGCCGGCGGGCGATATGCATGACATCGGCCAGAGGCTGCACGACTCCGGTTTCGTTGTTGGCTGCCATCACCGAGACCAGGGCCGGACCGGCATCATGGTCAAGCTCGGCCTCGAGAACTGCCAGATCGACGCATCCTTGGTGGTCGACGGGAATGGTGACGGTACCGCGGACGGCCTTGGCCACCGACGGATGCTCGACGGCCGAGATCAGGACGCGCCTCAAGTCCGGGCCGAGGAGCGCCAGATTGTTGGCCTCCGTTCCGCCCGAGGTGAAGATCACCTCAAGGGGGCTGCACCCGACATATGACGCCACGGTCTCACGGGCGTCCTCGATGAGCGCCCGGGCACGGCGGCCATGGCGGTGAACCGAAGAGGCATTGCCGGCGCACGCCATCGCCCGGGAGGCCGCCTTGCGTGCTTCCACACGCAAGGGTGACGTGGCGTTGTGATCGAGATAGTGGGTCGCGGGACGCTGCGGTCCCCGGCACATGTCCTCGAGGGTGACGCCATCCAGGTAGGTTTCAATGTGGTCGCCAAGTCCGGCCCACAGGTCGTGGGTGTGACAGCGGGTCCGGTTCGCCATGCAGCCTCTTGAAGGGCCTTCGTTGCGGCACCGCGTGATCCGTGTCGATTCATCCACCGCCGCCACCACGTCCATGATCGAGATGTGGTGGGCAGGATGGGCAAGCAGGTATCCCCCACCGGGTCCACGGACGCTGTTGACGATCCCGTGTCGGCGCAACCGGGCGAACAGTTGCTCAAGGTAGGAGAGCGGGATTTCCTGCCGGCGGGAGACGTCCGCAAGACGAACAGGGTGTGCTCCGGCGTTGAGGCCAAGGTCGACCATGGCCATCACGGCATAGCGTCCCCGGGATCCAAGCTTCATGGATCGCCAGCCCGGGTGTTGCCATCGTCGCCGGCTGCCGCCGGACTGTCTTGAGGAGGTTGCGGATTCCGGGTGCCGGCAGGGTCTCCGGGGTCCTCGATCCGGGCAAGGCGTGACTCGAGATCGTCGATGTGGTCAAGAACGCTCTTCAGCGCCTTGCTGACCGGGTCGGGCATGTCGGCCGAGGAAACACCGTAGGCGGCGAAGAACGAGTCGCGCCTTTGGGCGCCGGAGTCGACGGCGCGTGCAGGGATTCCGACAACCGTGGTTCCCGGAGCGACGTCCTTGACGACAACGGCATTGGAACCGATCAGGGCGCCCTTGCCGACGACGACAGGTCCGAGAATCTTGGCGCCGGCGCCGACGACGACATTGTCGGCCAGCGTCGGATGCCGCTTGCCCTGATTCCAGGTCGTCCCGCCGAGCGTGACGCCGTGATAAAGTGTGACGTCATCGCCGATTTCGGAGGTTTCGCCAATCACGACGCCCATGCCGTGGTCAATGAAGAATCCGCGCCCGATGGTAGCGCCTGGATGGATCTCGATACCGCTCAGGAATCGGCCGACGTGGGAGATGAACCGTCCGGGCAGCTTGAAGCCGCGGATCCACAGCCAGTGGCTGATCCTGTAGACGGCGAGGGCATGAAAACCGGGATAGCACAGCACCACTTCCAGCAGATTGCGCACGGCAGGGTCGCGCCCGAAGGGTGCGCGCAGGTCCTGCTTGAGGGTCTTGAACATGGTGCCTTCCAGCTATTCTTGTGTGTGACGGGACTTGATGCCCGTCTTCGAAGGGCCGGCACTGAGAGATAGATAGCCGACCTCAGGAGTCAAGTATATCCGGTGCGCCGCGAAGGAGGACACCATGCCTGAACTCTTCGTCCCCGGTCCCCGGGGCCGGCTCGAAGCCCGTCTTGCCGGCGCGGCCGATCCCGCCTGCCCGGTGGCTGTCGTCCTTCATCCCCATCCGCTTCATGGCGGCACCATGAACAACAAGGTGGCCTACGCCATCTTCCGCAGTCTCGTCGAGGCCGGATGCCACGCGATTCGCTTCAACTTCCGGGGTGTCGGACGCAGTTGTGGGGAGCATGACGGCGGCGATGGAGAGGTCGAGGACGCGCTGGCCGTCGTCGACTGGATGCAGCGCCGGCACCCCCAGTCATCGGCGACGTGGATCGCCGGATTCTCCTTTGGAGCCTGGGTCGCCGCCAGGGTCCTGGCGAGGCGCCGCGACATCGGCCGGTTCGTGCTGGTGGCTCCCGACGCGACCACGCGCGACTGGTCGTTCCTCGAAGAGGTCCCTGCCGATGGTCTCGTCATCCAGGGCAATGCCGACACCGTCGTCGCTCCCGATGATGTGGCGGCACTGGCCGGAACCCTGGTCTCTCTCACGCGATCACTGCGTTTCGAGATGATCGAAGGCGCGGGACATTTCTTCGAGAACGACATGGAGGCCGTAAGGGGGCTGGTCCGTGATCATGCCCTCCGGCCACGATGAAATGCACCCCCCGTGACCGGTTCGCGGCAACCGGTGGTCGACGGCTGGCTGAGCGGCAGACCGGCAAGGGAGCGCACGGCAAGGTAGGCGAAGGCCTCGGCTTCGAGGCTGTCTCCGTCCCAGCCGACATCTTCGGCCACCCTCACTTCCGCAGGGAGGCGGTGCTGCAATTCGGCGATGAGATGTCGGTTGTGACGGCCGCCGCCGCAGACGATCCAGAGCACCGGGTCGCGCGGCATGAAGCGGCGGGCCCGTTCCACGGCCCCGGTCGTGAGGTCGACGAGAGTGGCGGCGCCGTCCGCCGCAGACAAATCGGCGATGTCGATGGCGATCGAATCACGGTCCAGAGACCGGGGAGGCGGACGATCAAACCACGCGTTGGTGTCGAAGACGGCCGCCACTCGGTCGCGATGGGACTGTCCCCGGGCAGCGAGACCTCCGTCCCTGTCGAAAGGTTCCCCGGTCCGCGCCAGGATCCAGTCGTCAAGCAGGGCTCCCCCGGGTCCGGTATCGAAGGCGATCAGCTTCCCGTCGCCAATCCACGTCGCGTTCGCCACGCCACCGACATTGAGGACGCAGACGGGAGACTGGCCCAGGGCGGCAGAGAGGACAGCATGGTAGAGGGGCGCCAACGGCGCTCCCTCGCCACCCGACGCCATGTCCCGGCTGCGAAAGTCGCAGATGACATCGATACCGGTGGCCTCGGCCAGGAGGGCGCCGTTGCCGATCTGCCACGTCAGCCCTTCGGCAGGCCGGTGGGCGATGGTCTGCCCGTGAAAGCCGATTACATCGATGTCGCCCGGCTGCATGCCGGCTCTGTCGAGCAGGCGATCGACAGCCCCTCGGGCCATCAACGTGAGGTGGTGCGCCGTGGCCGGAACATCGCCGCCACCGCCGAGACAGGCCTTGAGAGCGCTGCGAAGAGCGGTGTCGAAGGGACATGTCAGGGCCACACCGCGGCGCACGGTCGTCATGCCGTCAGTCTCGATGAGCGCGGCGTCGATCCCGTCGAGAGAGGTGCCGCTCATCAGTCCGATGGCTCTCTTCAACAGCCTCGAGCCCCCCGGGCGACCGTTACGGCGCCAGTCTATTCCGGTGCTCCCGTCGCCCGCAATGTGACGCTTGCCTTATCCGGTGAGCGGCGGCAGATTGCGCCATCATGAACAGTCCCGCCTCCGAATTCCTGCGGACGATCATCGACCGCGGGTTCATGCACCAGTGCACCGACACGCAGGCCCTCGACGAGAAGGCCGCGGCCGGCACGGTGGTCGGCTACATCGGTTTCGATTGCACGGCGCCCAGTCTCCACGTCGGCAGCATGGTCCCGATCATGCTGCTGCGGCACCTGCAGCGTTGCGGTCACAAGCCCATCGTTCTCATGGGTGGAGGGACCACGAAGGTCGGCGATCCCTCGTTTCGCGACGAGGTGCGGCCACTGCTCGACGACGCGGCGATCGCCGCCAACAAGGCGAGCATCAGGAAAGTGTTCTCGAGGTACCTTTCGTTCGGCGACGGAACCACGGATGCGGTGATGGTCGACAATGACGAATGGCTTTCGGAGCTTCTCTACGTTCCGTTCCTGCGCACCGTCGGGCGCCATTTTTCGGTCAACCGCATGCTGTCGATGGATTCGGTGAAGTCCAGGCTGGAACGCGAACAGCCCCTGTCGTTTCTCGAGTTCAACTACATGATCCTCCAGGCCTACGATTTCGTGGAACTGCAGCGGCGTTTCGGATGTACGCTGCAGATGGGCGGATCTGACCAGTGGGGCAACATCGTCAACGGTGTCGAACTTGGACGCCGCCTCGTGGATGCACCGCTCTTCGGCCTGACGACGCCGCTCATCACGACAGCAACGGGCGCCAAGATGGGCAAGACGGCAAAGGGCGCCGTGTGGCTCGACGCGGGCATGCGTTCGCCCTGGGATTTCTGGCAGTTCTGGAGGAACACCGAGGACGGTGACGTCGGCCGCTTTCTTCGCCTGTTTACCGATCTTGAATTGGACGAAATCGTCCGTCTCGAGAGTCTCGAGGGTGCGGAGATCAACGAGGCCAAGAAGGTTCTCGCCAACGAGGCAACCCGCCTGTGTCACGGGGAGGCCGAGGCGCGTCGCTGCGCAGCGACCGCCCGAAGCACCTTCGAGGAGGGAGGAATGTCGCGGGGCCTGCCCGTGACGACGCTTCCGCAGGCCTGTTTCGATGACGGGTTGGTGGCCTTCGAGGCGTTCCATCGCGTAGGTCTCGCCGCGACCCGCTCGGATGCCCGCCGACTCATCCGGGGTGGCGGCGCCCGCCTCAACGACGCGGTCATTTCCGACGAGTTTCTGAAGATAACCCGTACCGATCTCAATGACGGCGCGGTCAAGCTCTCCGCCGGCCGCAAGCGTCACGCACTCATCGTGCCTGACTCCTGACCCCTGAGGGCAGGCGACGGACCTGCGCATTGGCAGGGTGCATCGCGCGCGTTCCCGGTCAGGGGGCTATTTGTCACCCGGCGACTCGGTAAAGAGCTTGCGCAGAATGCCAGGTGCGAGGATAGAGAGAGGATTGACACGGACGTCCGGATCGTCGGCCGGTCCGTCAACGTTGAAGGTGAAGGCAAAGATGCCGCCGTCGTCTTCGGTCCCGGTGATGATGTCGCCCAGCAGGGGGATGTCCTCGAACACGGTGTTGAGGGGGTTCGTCGGCACCATTGTGCCGGCGAAACTGACCTGTTCCTGATCGGAGCGGATGTGGCCATCGAGGAGAATTCTGATCCCCCGTCCGTAGAGACGTCCATCCGAAACGGTGAGGTGTTCGCCTTCCTGGCGGAAGGGAAGCAGGGCCGCATCGAAAACGAGGCCTTCGTTGCCCAGGAGGTCTGCCAGACCGGGCAGGGAAGCGGCGGCAAAGAGGTGCGCCAGGACGGGCGCGTCATGCACGGCGAAGCGGTCGGCCTTGACGGTACCGATGACAACCGACGGAGTGCGTGATTCATCGAACCAGCCCTTGATCACCAGTTCACCCCCGTCGATGTTGTTCATTCCGACAAACGCTCGCACGGTGTCGCCCATGTTCTCGGCGCGGTAGTCGAACCGGCGTTCATCCTGTGACACCCGCCAGATCTGCAGGGCCACCAGCGATCCACCCTCGATCTCTCCGGCGGCATTGAGGCTTTCGAACCTGTCGCCGTCATAGTCGGCGTCGATGACAAGGTTGCGCACCAGCCGGTCGTCCTTCGTCCACAGGCGGTTGACCGTGCCCGCGATCTTGAGGCGAGGCATGATCCCGTTCGTTCCGTCGTTGTCGCCCAGCGGGACCATGTCGATCGATCCCGCATCGACCGTGATGGAATAGAGGCCGTCCGGTGAGATGTGGAGCGTGCCAGTGACATCCGTACGACCGAACGCCAGCTTTTCCACATCAAGATGGACGGAATGCGGCGCGACGGTGCCGGCTGCACGGGCCACGATGTTTCCCGCCTGGACATCGAGCGCGCGGATCGCGAAAGTGCCGTCTTCCACGTTTGCAAGAAGGTGGGCGGATCCAGGTTCGCCTGCAGACTTGGCGCCGACAGGGAGTGAGGGCCGAAGGCGAGATGCCGAAGGTCCGCATCCATGCGCCATGTGATCGCACCGTTCCCAGAAACGGTTCGCGTGGCGGTGACGTCTACATCCCCGGTGGACGCGAAGGGATCGACAAGTCCGAGCGCGGTACGGTGAATCTCATCCATGCGGGCGGTGATCTCCAGCCTCTCGCGTACCTCTTCGTCGCCGGCGAGGGCCAGCTGCCAGGCGCCAGCCATCGGCACGCCGTTGAGCTGCAGGTCTCCGTTGACGTCAATCAGACCGGGCTCCGTAAAGGAGAATGTGCCATTGCCTCCAGTGACCCGATAGCCGGCGACGGGAAGGCCGAGACCGTCAAGGCTGCCTGCAAACTGATAGCCAATGTCGTCTGTTCCGGGCGCGACCAGGTCAGCGACGGTGACGTCCAGGGTGCCGGACAGCGATCCGCTGATCGTGTCGGGATCAAACCGTTCATGTGACGAAAAGGACAGCGGTTCATGGGCGGTGACGGTCAGTACGTCCCGGATCGGGCCGGTGAGATCGACGCGGATTTCCAGCACGCCATCGAATCCGTCCAGTGTGACGAGACCCCGACCGGCCGTGATCGCGCCGATGCTGCCGCCGGACGTTTCGATGGCGACCGCGTCTCCGGCAATTGAGACATCGCCGTCGACGTCTGCCAGGGATGGCATACCACGCAGATAGTCGATCGTGACACCGTCGACATCGACCGTGATGTCCAGGCCTGCCGTCGAGGGGTCACCCGAAGCGAGGTCGCCAAGCGTGGAGCGCATTCCCAGTGTGCCTTGTCTGATGACGCCGTTCGAGAGGTTGTTGACGATCCAGTGCCGGGCCGGCGGCGCGGCGACGACGGGCCAGTACCGGGAAAGATGGTCGACCGGCAGGTCGGCGACGGCGAGGGCCCATTCGATGGTGGAGTCATCGGTCCAGCCGTTCAGTGTCAGGTCCGCCTCGAGGCTGCCCTCCTCGATGCCTGCCACAAGGTGGCTGATCTCCAGCCCCCCGAAGGCGGGCAGGAGGCGTCCCGCCAGCGTCGTGGGACCCAGCTCGACCGGATGCCCAAAGACGCCCGGCATGGCGAGACGTCCGCCCCCGGTGCCGAGAACGAAAGATCCCTCCGCCAGCTCCAGTTCATCGTCGAGGGCAAGTTGGAAAGAGACGTCAAGCAACAGCATCGAACCGGAGAGATCACCCAGCGAAGGCGTGATTCCCGGAAGCGATGCGAGGTCGAGATTCATCAACTCGCCGGACACGTCGATGCGCGACGTTCCTCGCTGGTGAACCGCGGCGAGTTCGAGGGGAAGCGACCCGGCTTCGGAGATGAGAACGGTCTCGAGGTTGATGCGCATGGCGTCGTCGTCGCGCGCGATGACAAGAAAGGACTCGGGCGCATCCCAGGAATGACCGCTGCCCAAGTCTTCAAGGGAGATGTCGGCTCCATCGAACCGGACATGGTGCAACCGGTCCAGGGGCGGCTTGGAACCGGCGTGGAGAAACCAATCGAGAAAGGAGGCTTCCGGCGATGCTTCTGTCAGCGAGTCGGCCAGCGCATAGTTGATGGTGCCGTTGATTTCCCGGACCAACAAGATCCTGGCCCCGTCGATCGTGATGCCAACAGGCCGCAACTCCGCCTCGATCAGTGACGGCAGGGACATGTCAAGGTCGATGTTGCGTGACTCGAAGACGATTCCACCTTCGTTGTCGAGGACCTGGACGTCAGAAAGACTGAGGCCGTAGGTTGTCCGCCAATCGCCTCCGGAAAGAGCGGCATCGGATGCCCGAAAGGAGAAGTCCGGGACGCTCCTTTCGATCATCCCCATCACCCAGGGCGTTGCCGGACCGAGAACGATCGGTCCGTCCTGGAGCCTCCAGGCAAGACCCAGGAGCACCAGAACGACCAGTCCTGCGAGAATCCCCAGACCGTGGATGAGGGTCCGCAGCAGGCGACGGCCTACAATTGCGGCATACCGCACGGGAGCCACTTGACCGCACCGGCCAGTCTGACCACGGTTGACGAAGTGCTTGCTGGTGCCGACATGACCTTCCGGACCCTTGAAAAGATCACCACCCTGCCGGAGCCATACGACAGGGAACAGGCAATCGTGCGGCGGGAACGCTGGCTGGCTGCCTGCGATCTCCTGCCCGAAGTCAGGGAAGTGTCGCATGAGTTGAGCCGTGATGCCACCGGAAGTGCCCTTCTCGATGCCGTGCTCGGCAACAGCCCCTACCTGGCTCGCTGTCTCGTGCGGCATCCGGGAGTCGTCTCGCTCTGGGCGAGCGAAGGTCCCGAGGCCAGCGTGCGAGCCGCTCTCGCAGGGCTCGCCCGGGATGGGGCAGGAAACGACCTCGCGCGCCGGCTCCGCCATGCGCGGGCCATGATCGCGGTGGCGGTGGCGCTGGGCGACATATCCCGTTTGTGGCGTTGGCGGGAGGTCACTCAAGCCCTCTCCGAATACGCCGAAACCGCCTGCCGTGTCGCCACGGCCCACCTGCTCGCCGGCATCCCGGGTGGTGACGCCCGGAGCGACGATCCTGCGAGGGAGAGTGGCTTCATCGTTCTTGCTCTGGGCAAGCTCGGAGGTCGCGAGCTGAACTACTCAAGCGACATCGATCTCATAGCGCTGTGGGACGATGAGCGGTTTGCCCGCTTTGGCCCCGATTCTCTTGCGGTCTCGGTGCGTCTCGTCAGGAGTTTCATCAGGCTGCTCCAGGAACCCACGGCCGACGGTTTCGCCTTGAGGACGGATTTCAGACTGCGCCCCGACCCTCGCGCCACGCCGCTCGCCATGTCGGTTGATTCCGCGGAACTCTACTACGAGAGTCTTGGTCAGAACTGGGAACGCTCGGCGATGATCAAGGCGCGTCCGGTCGCCGGTGATCTGGAAGCGGGCGAGGCCTTCCTGGCACGGCTCAGGCCCTTCGTGTGGCGCCGCCATCTGGATTTCGAGGCGATCAGGGACATTCACTCGATCCGGAGGAAGATTCATGTGTCGAGAGGTGGAGACGTAGTCCGGGTCCCTGGTCACAACCTCAAGCTCGGCCGCGGCGGCATTCGGGAGATCGAATTTCTCACTCAGGCACACCAGCTGATCTTTGGTGGTCGCAACCCCGACCTGCGCAGGCGGGCAACCTGCGATGCCCTTGAAGCCCTCTGTGAGGCGGCGCTCATCGATCGCCAGACTCGCATGGACCTCACAGAGGCGTACGGCGAACTGCGCCGCGTCGAGCATCGCCTGCAGATGATCGACAATGCGCAGACACACGAGGTTCCCGGCACCCCGGGAAGGCTCGATCACATCTCAACGTTCCTCGCATATCGTGACAGCACCGCGTTCGCCGATCATCTCAAGGATGTCCTGCAGTCGGTCGAATGTCACTACAGCCGCTTCTTCGAATCGGACGACGAGGCCCGGCCGGCGCCTGCGGCCCAGGGAGGAGAGCTGGTCGCCGCATTGCAGGGCATGGGGTTTGTGGACTGCGCCGGGATGGCCGCCCGTCTCGGTGCCTGGCGCACCGGCGAGGTTCGTGCCCTGCGTCACGAACGGTCACGGGAACTTGTCGAATCGCTGCTCCCGCGTCTGCTGGCCGGACTGGCAGCGACAGGGGATCCTGACAGGGCCTTTCGGGCATTTCATGACTTTCTCTGCCACCTGCCCGCCGGCGTGCGGATCTTTTCCCTCCTGGAGCGTCATCCGCATCTCATCGATCTCGTGGCGGGTATCATGGCAACGTCTCCACGCCTTGCTGCCATGCTCGGCGCGACTCCGGTTCTCCTTGACTACGCCCTCGCCAGCGAATTCAGCGAACCGCTACCCACGAAGCCCCTTCTCGATGAAGACCTCGCAACCAACCTCCAGATGGCGGAGCATGAGGAGGATCTGCTCGATCGGGTCCGTCGCTGGTTTCATGATCGCGAGTTTCGCCTGGCAGTCCGTCTCATCGAAGGCGACTGCGATCCCGCAGGAGTCCTGAACGACCTTGCCAACCTGCGCGATGTGGTCATCAGTCAGCTCTTCTGCCGCTCGGTTGCCCGGTTCGGCGAGCGGCACGGGTGCTTGCCGGGCGGCGCGCTGGCCATTCTGGCAGCGGGACGTTACGGCAGACGCACGCCGTCCTTCGGAGCGGCGATCGATCTTGCCATCGTTCACCACCACGACGATCCGGAGGCACGCTCCGACGGGCCGAGACCGCTCGGTGCGCGGGCATGGACTGACAAGCTGGTGCAACGCCTGATGACTGCGTTGACGGTCACCACCAACGCAGGCTCCCTGTTTCAGGTCAGGCTGGTCCTTGTTCCGCCGGGCGGTGCCGACACGCGGACGTCGAGTCTCGGGAGACTGCAGGAACTCTGCGACGCGGATGCGTCCGCGGTGAACAGGTTCGCTCTGGCCGGCGCCAGGGTTGTCGCGGCGACGGAGTCCCTTGGCGACGAGGTCGACCGGGCCATTGCCCGTGCCCGTTCCGGGTCCGCAATCGACGTGCTTGCAGTGGACGGGGAGTTGATCGATCTGCCGGACTGGCTCTTCGGCACGACGTCGCTTTCCTCTGACCTTTCCGCTGCGAGGAACCTGCTGCTCTGCGTCCGTGCGTTCAGAGAGTGCGCCCTAGGCGACGCGTCCCTGGATCCGTCCGGCGCCTTTGCTGAACGACTTGTCAGGCTCACCGGGTCGACGGACGCCGTCGACCTGCAGGGTCGCCTCGACCGCGCACGGCGCGACATGGAATCTGCAGCCACCCGCCCTCATCGTCTGCAGTCGGGGTCGGCCTGAGTCAGGTCTGTCCCGTTGCCGTCAGGACCTGTGGTCCGTGGCGGGAGTGATCCGGTAGCAGCAGCGATCACTCCCGGACAACAGGTGGTCAATGCGTTCGACCTTCACCTTGCGGCCGAGGATGTTCTGGAACATGAAGAGTTCCGCCGTGCACAGTTCGCCGCACGTGCGCGCGGCAGCTGCGATGGAACAGTGGCTCTCGATGAAGATGTGGCTGCCGCCATCTTCCCGGTGCCACTCCGCCATGAAACCGTCGGCTGTGCGCTGATCGGCGAGGACGGCGAGGCGGTCCTCCGTGGAACTGCCGGGCTCGATGAAGGAACGGTACCTCTCCGTCGTCTCACGGCGATAGGCCGTGATCAGCTTTCTCAACCCCGACGCGCCGAAGACCTTGCGGATGCCACGAAGGAGGGCTTCGGAAAGATCGAGATGGTTGTCCGGAAACTCGCCGTTCCCTCGCGACGTGAGGGCCCAGATCCGTGCCGGACGACCGACGCCTGACCAGGATTCCCGGTAGTCGGTCAGGCGATCCGTATGCAGACGCCTGAGGTGCTGGCGAACGGCGACGGTGCTGATGTCCAGATGCGAAGCAAGGGTCGATGCCGACATCGGTCCCTGCGTCTTCAGCAGAAACAGGATCCTTTGCCGTGAATGTCTCCTGATCTGCGCCATAAGGCACAGTGATGCATGCGCTCATAACGGTCAAGGCGCCGGCGCAGGCATGCCCCGGCCTGCCTCCCGATATGTCAGGAGCCCAGGCGGGGAAGCCAGAGCACCAGATCGGGGATGGCGAAGAGGAGGCCGATGCGCACCAGTTCGATGGCAATGAAGGGAATGAGACCGCGAAAGGTGTCGCTGAGCGCCACGCTCCTTGCGAGGCCGTGGATGACGTAGACGTTCATGCCGACAGGAGGGGTGATGAGGCCGAGTTCAATGACCACAAGGGCGAGAATGCCGAACCAGATGGCCGTGTCGTCGGCCGTCATTCCGAGATCCAGCGCCAGGAGGATGGGCAGGAACACCGGCATGGTCAGCAGGATGACGGAGAGCGAATCCATGAAACAGCCGGCGGCGAGATAGAAGAGCAGCATCAGGAAGACCACGAGCCAGGGCCCGGTGCCGGCTCCTGTCAGCCAGGCGCCCAGTTCCTGGGGCAGCCGGGTGAAGGCAAGACCGGCACTGAAGAGTTCGGCGCCCAGGAGAATGAGAAAGATCATCGCCGAAGTCTGCCCTGTGGCCAGCAGCGCGGTCACGAGGCCCCGCATTCGCATGCCGCGTGCCAGGGCCAGGAAGAACGTCGCAACAGCCCCCACCGATGCCCCTTCGACAGGCGTGAACCAGCCGATGTAGATACCGCCGATCACCACCACGAAGACACCAACGACCACCCATACGCTGGCCAGGGCCCGCCGCCTGTCTTGACGGTCGGCACGGGCCTCGAGGGGCGCGATCGAAGGCCGGAGCCAGACCGACACCTGGATGGCAACGACAAACCCCAACACCGCGAGGAGACCGGGAAGGAGTGCTGCAAGGAACATGTCGCCGATCAGCTGTTCGCTCAGGATGGCGTAGATCACCAGCACGAAACTCGGCGGAATGAGAATGCCCAGCGTGCCGCCGGCAGCCAGTGTCGCGGTGGCGAAGGACCCGGCGTAGCCGGCACGACGCATTTCCGGCCAGGCTGCCTGGCCCATCGTGGCGGCCGTGGCGAGTGACGAACCGCAGATGGCGCCGAACCCCGCTGCGCCGGTGACGGAGGCGAGAGCGAGACCGCCGCGCCGGTGGCCCATCCAGGCGCGCGCCGCAGCGAAGAGGGCCAGGTTCATGCCCGACTGCGTGGCGAACTGGCCCATCAGGAGAAAGAGCGGGATGACGGCCAGACTGTGGGTGGAGGCGAGAAAGAAGGGCGTCGTCTGCAGGTGAAAGAACAAGGGGTCGACACCACGCACGACGGCATAGGCGACACCACCGGTGACCAGCATGGCAAGTCCCACCGGGACCCTGAGAACGATCAGTCCGAGCAGGCCGGCCAACATGGCAAGGCCGGTCTCGACACCGCTCAAGGGTCACCTCGCCAGCCGTTCGTCACGACCGGGCCGAACCCGGCCTGTTGCACCGGCAGCGGGCCAGCCGGAACGGTGGGCGCGTGGGCTGTCACCGGTCGGCGTGGGAGACGCTGACGAGACTGACGGCAGCGAGCAACACCAGGGAGAAGACGATCGCCGGAAACAGCCACCACAGGGCGAGTCCGAGGACCATTGTCGATTCCTGCCACGCTCTCAGATCCTCGCCTCCCAGGTACATGCGCCAGGCGAGCAGCAGCGCCACCACCACCAGGAGGCACGCTGCTGCGGCATCGAGCCAGGCGACGGCGCGTGGCGCCAGCCAACGCCGCGCCAGGGCGACGGTGACATGACCACGCTGTACCTGGCACCAGGGCAGACCGGCAAAGAAGGCGAGCGCGCTTCCCAACGCCACCAGTTCCGTATCGCCGGGAACCGGCCCCCAGCCGAGATTTCTGCCGGCGATGGAAAAAACCGACACCAGGGCGACGGCCATCAGGGCGGCGGCACCGACAAGGGCCCAGGCCGCGGCCAGGCGGTGGAGAAGGCGTGTCAAGGGAAGGCCGGGGTCATTCCCCGTAGTGGTCGACGAGACTCTTCGCCTCGTCCAGGAGCGCCTGGCCGTCGAGGCCCGACTCGTCCATGGCTGCGACCCAGGCATCGATTATCGGCTGCGTGGCCTGGCGCCAGCGCTCCTGTTCGGCGGCATCGAGAACGATGATGTTGCCGCCGCCATCGGCCACGATCCTGCGCGCCTCGATCTCGTTCGCATCCCAGATGGCGCCTGCCCGGCGCGCCGCCTCCACCCCCGAGTTGTCGTCGATCACCTGCTTGAGGGCATCGGGCAGGCCGTCGTAGACGTCCCGGTTCATCGCCAGGAGGAACACCGCGGTGTAGAGACCGCTTTCGGTGTGATGACGGGTGAGTTCCGGCAGACGCAGGGCGAGGGTGACCTCGTACGGAACGAGGGCGCCCTCGACAACGCCCCTGGAGACGGCCTCGGGCACCTCCGGCACGGGCATCCCCACCGGGACGGCCCCCAGAGCCCCCAGTGCTGCGTTGATCTGGCGGGACGGTGCCCGCAACCTGAGCCCGGCGAAATCCTCGATCGAGGCAACCGGTGTCGAGCGCGTGTGAATGACGCCAGGAGCGTGGGCATGGAGGATGAGGGGCTTCACCCCATCGAACTCCTCGACGAGATGGTCATCATGGAAGTCCATGACCGCCTGACTCGTCGCTTCGGCGGAACCGGCGACGAAGGGCAGTTCGAAGACCTCGGCAACGGGAAAGCGGCCGGGGGTGTAGCCGGGCAGGGTCCAGATGATGTCAGCAATGCCCGTGCGCGCCTGATCGAAGAGCTGGGGCGGTTTGCCGCCCAGCGTCATCGACGGGTAGATCTCGATGGCGATGCGGCCCCCGGACTGCTCCTCCACCCTTTCTGCCCAGGGTGCCAGAAAGGTCTTGTGGGTGTTGGACTGGGGCGACAGGAAATGGTGCAGGGTGAGCGTGACATCCTGTGCCGGAGAGGGCAGCGTTCCGGCGGCGAGAAGGACGAGGCTGGCGAGGAGTGCCGGTCGCATGTCCATGACGGATCTCCGATCTCGGGGCGGGCGGACCATTAGAGTGGAAAGGCGGCCCATGCAACGCCGAAATTGGCAGCAACGGCGTGGACGATGTGCTGCGCCCCGGCTAGTTTGCGCGCCGTCATGACGCGCTTCACTATCGCCACCTGGAACATCAACTCGGTCCGTCTGCGGATCGAGCAGGTGCTGGGGTTTCTGGACAAGTACCGGCCGGACGTGCTGTGTCTCCAGGAAACCAGAACGGCCGACGCCACCTTTCCCGGCGACGCGTTCGCGGAAGCGGGCTGGCCGCACGCCATGATTGCCGGGTTCAAGGGCCGCAACGGTGTGGCGATCCTGAGCCGCCACCCCTTTGCCGCCAGCCGCGTGCTGTCGTGGTGCGGCAGGGACGATGGTCGCCACGTCCAGGTGACATTTCCCGACGGCCTCCAGCTCGACAACATCTACGTGCCGGCAGGCGGCGCCATTCCGGATCCGGAGATCAACGAGCTGTTCGCCCACAAGCTCGACTTCCTGGAGGAGGTGACGAAGTGGATCGTCGGAGAGCAGGAAACGGGCTCGCGACGAATTCTTGTCGGCGACTTCAACATCGCGCCACTGGAAAACGACGTGTGGTCGCACAAGAAGCTCATTCGCGCCGTCTCCCACACCCCGGTGGAGGTGGCTGCACTGGGGCGTCTCTACGCGTCCCATGACTGGACCGACAGTGCCCGACATTTCGTGCCGGCCTCCGAGAAGCTCTATTCCTGGTGGCCCTACAGGAGTGGCCGGGACTGGTCCGCAAGGGACCATGGCCGGCGCCTCGATCACGTCTGGGTGACCCCGGCCCTTGGTGTCGTCGCTGCGGAGTTGCGAGACACTGCGTCACATGCGCGGACACGACCAGCCAAGCGATCATGTTCCGGTGATCGTCACCCTGGAGTTCTCCGGATGAGCGCGGACAAGGCCTGGCATGTCTCCGTCGAGGGCGCCATCGTCACACTGACGCTCGATCGGCCGGACAAGCACAATCTGCTGAAAATGTCCGAGGTCGACGATCTGATCGGCGACCTCGATGCCCTTGATGCCGACACCTCGCTCAGGGTGATCGTGATCACGGGCACGGGTAGCAGGACGTTCTCGGCCGGAGTCGACCTCGGCGACATCCTGACCCGGGACTGGACCGACAATCCCGTGGAGCGCCTTGCCGACCGCATCGAGGAGCTGCGCCCGGTGACCGTCGCGGCGCTCAACGGCAACGTCTACGGTGCGGCCGCCGATCTTGCCCTGGCTTGCGATTTCCGCATCGGCGTCGAGGGCATGAGGCTGGTCATGCCACCGGCGCGCTATGGGCTCGTCTTCCATGAATCGGGTCTGCGCCGTTTCATCGAGAAGCTGGGCCCCGGAACCGCGCGTCAGCTTTTCCTTGCGTCTTGCGACATGCCCGCCCGGCGCCTCCTCGAGACCGGGTATCTCGACCAGTTGTGCGCCCGCGACGACTTTGCCGACACGGTGAAGGCGTTCGCCGGGCACCTTGCGTCCCTCTCCCCGCTGTCTCTTGCCATCACCTCGCAGGCGATCACGGACATCTCGCGGGGCACGCTCGATTCCGCCAGGCTCAAGCGTGAGACGGTGGCGTGTTTTTCCACCGACGATGCCCGCGAAGGCATGGCCGCGGCACGGGAGAAGAGACCTCCCCGATTCACCGGCCGCTGACGGGGCGCGGAACGGCGTTCGACGAGTCGCCAGCCTCTCGCGGTCGGGTCATGTCGGTGTCAACGGGGAACCGATCTTCCGGGAGAACCGGTCGCCGGCGCGGAGATGCTGGCTGACACCGGACGGAGGGCAGCACGAATCCGTCCTGGCCCTGTGCCACAGTGAACTCACGCTCCGGTTCCCGTACCCGATGCAGCAGACGACAAGCGGGGGCCTTCCCGCTGGGGTCACGGGCCGCCTGTCGTGTTGCCGTCCACGAACTCTGCGGCCCGGAAAGACAGTTCCTTGTAAAGGACCATGAGGACGTCGTCCTTGAAGAAGTGGTACCGGCACGGCTCCTCACCCCAGGCGACGACGTGCCAGCAGACCCCTCCTTCGTCATCGATGCTCCAGGTGCCGGTCTGGTGAACGCCGTTCCACACGGTCGTCAGGGCGAAATCGGGCGCGTGGTAGACCGCGCCATAGGCGTCGGCGTCGAGGATCGCGGTCTTGTCCGAGACCAGTGCGAGGGTCTCCTCCGGCGTGAAGAGCTCCAGGGCAAAGTTCGGATCGATGTCTTCGGCGGAATCCGGCGCTTCGACACCGGCCTGCAGGTAATCAAGGGTGTTGCCTTCCTGGAGCTCGGGAGCGGGTCCCGAGTCACCCTGGTAGGCGTACATGATGGCTCCGGCGCTGTGATAGTAGGCCTCGCAAGGAAGCTCGCCCCAACTGTCGATGTGCCAGCACAGTTCACCGTGCTCCGTAGTCGACCATGTTCCGCTGTCGCGCGCACCGTCCCACAGGGTCTGAAGGGTTCCGTCCTCTGCATAATGGGCCCCACCGTTCGGGTCCCAGACCTGGGTGTTGCCGGCGAGATACGCATAGAGTTCACCGCGGGTGAAGCGCGTCGCATTCTCGGGCAAGTCGGGGTTGTCCTGGGCGGACGCAAGCGTTGCGAGCGAAGTAGCTGCAAGAAACAGCAGCAGAGCCAGCATCGCTTGCACGGATCTTGTCCATGTTGTCATGGTGTTTGCTCCCGTCTGCCGCTGGCAGGATCTTCAGTCTTTCCACAGGACGCCCACTGACGACATGCGCCGCGCACGCCATCGCAGGAGCTCATCGTTGGACCTGCCACAGCATGGCTCCAGTGACAGGATAGGGCAGGGACGCCCTACTGCGCGGTGAGCTGTGCGCTTTCCATGTCATCGTTCGGATCCGGCATCTGGCCATAGGAGTCCGGTGGCCATGCGAGACAACGGCCCTCACTGTCCCCGGTCAGGAAGCCGCCCGCACCGCCGTCGGGGCCACCCCAGCGATCGGACTGCCCGTTGTCACGGTAGTTGAAGAAGAGATACTCGGTTTCGAGGTCATAGCCCATCGCAATGGCTTCCTCGGTGAGGGCGCCGTCTTCATCGACCCAGGCAATGCCATTGGCGTCAAGGAAGTAGTCGTCTGCCATCACGCCTTCCAGCATCTTGTTGCACCTGTCGCCATGGCCGAAGTCACGATTGGCGAGCGTGCGGCCGATACGCGCGTTGCAGTCGGTCCGGATCTGGTTGAGGCCGTAGAACGACGATTCCATGAAAGGCGAGCCGTCCCACTCGATCAGATGGCCCTTCTCGTCGGTCGCGAAGTGGCCACCGGCAAAGTGCAGCATCAGCCACCAGCCGTCGGCGTTCTCCGAGGCGACCGTTCGGATGTAGTCCCGGTACCATTCGACGTAGTAGCCGTAGGCGTCCCAGGGCCAGTCGGTCACGCCGGTCAGGGACTGGCAGTCATAATCGTCGTGGGCGCAGGTTCCGCCCCGTGCCCCTTCGGTGTTGTAGTAGGCCCAGCAGATGGTCGACTGGCCGAGGTCGGAGTTGCTGTATCGATGTTGCAGATCGTAGAGATGCGCGTGGATTGTGGGGTAGCGGATGCTGTCGAGCAGTTCCTGTGACGGTTCCAGTGACAACAACCCCTTTTCCGCATCGATGGTCAGCGTCATCTCGCCATTGACCGTGGGATCGCCGTGGGGCACCCAGCCGGGCTCGTAGCTGTTGGGCGCTCCGCATACCGGAAAGGTGTAGGTCAGGATCTCGGCGTGGCCGCTCGAGGGAACCGTGCAGGCCGTGAAAAGGGCTGTCACGGCGAAGAGGGCATGGCGGTGTTTCCTGAACATGGCACAAGATCCTCCGTTGCACTCGGAAGCAACTGTGTCAGTCCGGAACCGCCTTGTCCACCTGAAACTGACTGACCAGTCAATCAGTCAGCCGCAGGCGAGACCCTGGAGACCGTTCCGCATCACGGGAGGATGGCCGCGAGCGGGAAAGCTCTCCGGTTCAACCGTGTTCGGCGATGAGCGAGGCGAGAAATGCGTTGACGGTCCGCGGAGCATGGCGGTTGAGCGACACGTGTCCGAGACCGGGTAGTTCGTGGTAGTGGCCGTGTCGCGCCGCCTCGGCCACGCGCCGGACGAGGCGCGGCGGCGTCTGGATATCCTCCGAGAAGGCAACCGCATGAATGGGCACGGGACAGTCGGCGAGGGCGGCCGTCACGTCGTAGTCAAGGCACGCCTGCCATTGGGCGACCAGCATCTGCGGGTCACGGTCGGCGAAACGGGGCGTGTAGGCAGCCTTGATCCGTTCCCACAGGGCATCGTCCTCCAGGGCATTCGCAGGATAGGCGAAGGCAGCGTAGTGGCAGGCGGCAAAGTCAGCAGGCATGGCCAGGGTGCCGTTGATCCGGGCCTGAATTTCCGCCGCCATCCAGTCGCGCGTGAAGCCGGTTATTCTGGCCGACGTCCCCATGACGATGGCAAGACGGACCAGATGGGGGTGATCGATGGCGACCTGCTGGGTAATGAGCGAACCCATGGACAGTCCGGCAAGGATGACGGGTGGCGAACAGAAGGCCTCGATGATGCCGGCGCAGTCGTCACCGAACTGCTTCATCGACCAGGGTGGCGGCGTGCTCGTGGTCTCCCCCGCGCCACGTGGATCGTAGGCCGTCGATCTGAGGTCATGGCAGAAGAACTCGAACTGCTCGGCCCAGTAATGTGCCGGACTGTCCCCTCCGGGAACCCAGACGATGTCGGGTCCGCTGCCGCCCTGCAGCACCCGGAACCGCGCATCCGCCGTCTCGTGGAACCGCACACTGGCCATGTCGGCAAACGTCGTCATCCGCAACGCCTCCACCGTGATGGCTGCGGACGGTAGAAGGCCCGGTTCTCTCCGGCAACCGAAAGACGGGTGAGCCGCCCACCTGGTGCTGTCGGCCAGTCTGACCTGCGATCAGGCGAACGCCCCAAAGCAATCCCTGCGGCGTAACCTCGGAGTGACCGCCCGGGGTGGACCCCTCTGGAGCGCGCACCGGATCGACTGGCAGTGTTCCGGTGCGCAAAGGCCGGTCGAACCTGGCGTCAACCCGCCGGGTTCAACTCCAGGGGTTGATCACTTCGGCGCCCATGTCAAGAAAGGGGGCCGTGTCGCGGGTGGCGACGTGGAACCCGGCGGCGACTGCGATTGCCGCGATCGCCGCGTCGGCGAATCCGACCCGCCGACCGTTGCGCTGGGCGGTCGCCGCCCGGTCCGCGAAAGCCCGAACCGCCGGTTCGTCGAGGTGCTTGATTCGGCCCCTGAACACCCGGTCCACAGTTTCATCGATGCCGTTCTCGAGAATTTGCCGACGCGCGCCCGGCGCCAACAGGGCAGCGCCGAACCGGAGTTCCATGACGGTGATCACCGACAGCCAGAGCGACTCCAGATCCTGTTGGTTCAACCATTCCATGACTCCTGGATCCGGTTCCGGTCTCATGGTTTCAGAGACCACGTTCGTGTCCAGCAGGATCATTCGAACGAAGCCGGGTCGATCGGTGCACGATCGCGCTCAAAAGATACGTCAGCGAAGTGGGCGTCCTTCCAGATGGACCGGAGCAGGTCGCCCGGGCGCGCGCGGTCGGCGGGGAACAGCCCGCGCCGCAGGATGTTCCTCGCCAGCGCCTCGGCGCTCTTCCCCTCGGCCCGGGCCTGTGCTTTCAGCGCCCGGTGGACCTCGTCGGGGATTTGCCGGATGGTGATTTGCGCCATGGCTGACTCCTTGGTGGCAAACCAGAAGCGTCGCCCAAGTGATAGCACTCGTTGAATTTGCTATCAAGTACGGATTTGCAGCCGCAATGCTGAGTAGGCGAAAGGCATGCCCCCCTGTGAAGCCCCTCACATTGCCCGAGAATCTTGAGCACATCGGACCGATGTGTTGACTGCATGGAGGTCCGTCAACTTTCATGTGCAAGTCCCTGTTCATTCACGTGCGGTTCACATCAACTGTCGCAGGTTAAGAAGGCTCCGGCTCTCCGCGGCAACCGCTTGGACTTCCGCCGGGCCCGGCGATAGAGTGCCGCTCCGCAACGCATCCCGGGAGGACTGAGTGCCATGGTCGCCGTATCGAAGATCGCCCGCGAGAAGGGTATCAGGTACTTCCTGATCAGCTTTTCGGACCTTGCTGGGGTGGCTCGCTCCAAGCTGGTGCCGGCCGCCGCGATCGATGGCATGGTGGCCGACGGCGCCGGGTTCGCCGGGTTCGCCACTCACCTCGACATGACGCCGGCACATCCGGACATGTTTGCCGTGCCCGATCCCGGGTCTCTCATCCAGCTCCCCTGGAAGCCGGAGGTCGGCTGGATGGCGGGCAACCTCATGATGGACGGCAACGAGGTCGACCATGGTCCGCGCAACGTGTTGCGGCGCATGATTGCGCGTGCCGGGGATCAGGGCATGCGGTTCCGGACCGGTGTGGAGTGCGAGTTCCACCTGATCAACGCCGACGGCAGCGACATCCACGATTCCCGCGACATCATGGACAAGCCTTGCTACGACCAGCAGGCGCTCATGCGCCGCTATGACGTCATCGCCGAAATCTGCGACGCCATGCTGTCGCTGGGCTGGGGTCCCTACCAGAACGACCACGAAGACGCCAACGGCCAGTTCGAGATGAACTGGGACTACGACGACGTCCTGGTGACCGCCGACCGCCACACTTTCTTCAAGTTCATGGTGAAATCGATCGCCGAGAACCACGGGCTGCGAGCCACGTTCATGCCCAAGCCGTTCTCGAACATCACCGGAAACGGCTGTCATACCCATGCCAGCATGTGGGATTCAGGGGGCGACACCAACCTGTTCCACGATCCGGACGGGGAACTCGGCATCTCCCGGATGGGCTACCACTTCCTCGGGGGCGTGCTCAAGCATGCGCGGGCGCTGACCGCGATCTTCAATCCGGTGGTCAACAGCTACAAGCGGATCAACGCCCAGGTCACGGCATCGGGAGCGACATGGTCGCCCAACACGGTCTCCTACACGGGCAACAACCGCACGCACATGGTGCGGATTCCCGACGAGGGGCGGTTCGAGTTCCGCCTGATGGACGGGGCGACCAACCCCTATCTCGCCCAGGCCGCCCTGCTCGCCGCCGGACTTGACGGCATTGCCGGCGAGGTGGATCCCGGCAAGCGTCTTGATGTCAACATGTACGAGACCGATCCCGAATCGCTGGATGTCGAGCGCCTGCCGCTCAATCTCCTCGACGCGGTTCGGGTGGCCGAATCCAACACGATGCTGCGTGACTACCTCGGCGACGAGACCGTCAATGCCTTCCTGTCCATGAAGAAGCGGGAATGGCTCGACTACACGCGTCACCTGACCCAGTGGGAGCGCGACCACACCCTCGATTGCTGAACGCGCCTCCCTCCCGTTCCCCTGACGAGGGAGTGTGAACCGGTGATTGTCGTCTTCGGCTCGCTCAACATGGACTTCATTCTTCAGGTGGAGCACCTGCCGGAGCCGGGGGAGACCGTGCTGACACCGGAACACGCCACGGCCCCTGGCGGCAAGGGAGCGAATCAGGCCGTGGCCGCCGCCCGCGCCGGTGGAGACGTGGCCATGGCGGGCTGTGTCGGGCCGGACGAGTTTGGACGCGAACTGATCGCCGTCATGACCGGCGAAGGCATCGACATGACTCTTGTCGCCACGGCGACACGGCCGACGGCGCTGGCAATTGTCACGGTCGATCACGAAGGCGCCAACCAGATTGTCGTATCGAGCGGGGCCAACCGCGAGGCCCGGCAGGCATGTGTCGGGGATGGTGTGCTGAACGCCGCGACGACCCTGCTGCTGCAGCGTGAAGTGCCGGTTGACGAGTGCGTCGCCCTGGCCCGCCGGGCCCGGGACGCAGGTATGCGTGTCATTCTCAATGCCGCACCGGCGGGTCCGGTTGATTGCGATGCGCTTGATTTCCTGATCGTCAACGAGGTCGAGGCGGCAGCCGTGGCGAGGGAAACGGGCCTGGACGGCATGGCGCCGGTCGATCTTGCACACCACCTGGCGAGTCGCGATGGCGTGACGACCGTGGTGACACTGGGTGAGCGCGGTGCAGTCGCCGTTGGCCCCGGAGAGACCTGGAGAATCGGCAGTCTCGCGATCCGGCCGGTTGACACCGTCGGGGCCGGTGACGCCTTTTGCGGCACCCTCGCCGCGGCTCTCGACATGGACATGCCGCTCCCCCGGGCCTTGCGCCGTGCCTGCGTCGCCGGCGCCCTTGCCTGTCTGGAACCGGGTGCCATGCCGGCACTGCCGCGTTCCGGGGCGATTGATGCCCGCCTGGAGGAACTGGCGCCGGCGGTTGCCGTGTGATGGCCGGCCCGCCGGCTGACCGGCGACGAGCCGGCCTCCCGCGGCTGGTGGCTCTTGATGCCATCGTGGCATGTCTCGAGGACCGGTGTCCGCTCGATCGTGCGCTGGAGCGGGACAGGCGGTTCGACCTCCTCGAATTCCGCGACCGTGCGCTGGTTCATACAGTGACCACGGAGACCTGCCGCCGACTGGGCCAGATCGATGCGCTGATCGCCGCCAGCCTCGAGCGCCCGCTGCCGGCGCGCGCGCGCAACGTGCGCGCCATCCTGCGCCTTGGCATTGCCCAACTTCTGTTTCTCGGATTTGCGCCCCATGCTGCCATCGACAGTTCGGTACGCCTTGCCCACGCCCGCGCCAAGGGCATGGCGCCTCTCGTCAACGCGGTTCTTCGGAGACTGCAGAGAGACGGAACGAATATGGTCGCCAGTCAGGATCCACCGGCGTTGAACACTCCTTCCTGGCTCTACCGGTCATGGCTGGACGCCTGGGGAGGCACGACCGCGTCCGCCATTGCAAAGGCGAACCTGGACCGTCCGGAGCTCGATGTCACCGTGGTGGACGATGCTGAAGCATGGGCGACACGGCTGGGCGGGCGCATCCTTTCGACCGGCAGCATCAGGGTACCTTCAGGCGGCGCCGTCAGGGATCTTCCCGGGTTTGAATGCGGACGCTGGTGGGTCCAGGACACGGCGGCCTCGTTTCCGGCCCGCCTGCTTGGCGACGTTGCCGGAAAGCGGGTTCTTGACCTGTGTGCGGCGCCGGGCGGCAAGACGGCGCAGCTTGCGCTCGCCGGGGCCCGTGTCACGGCTGTCGATATCTCCGGGCCACGCATGGAAAGATTGCAGGCCAACATGGAGCGCCTCGGCTGCACCATCGAGACCCGTATCGCAGATGCCTCCACCTGGCGTTCGGCGACGCCGTTCGACGCCGTGCTGCTCGATGCGCCGTGCAGTGGCACCGGCACCATACGGCGGCATCCTGACATACCGTGGATCAGGAACCGGGAGGACGTCCGCCGTCTCGCCCGCCTGCAGCGGCAGATGATTGCCAATGCCCTCGCCAACCTTTCACGGCAGGGGGTCCTCGTCTACGCGGTATGTTCCCTGGAGCCGGAGGAAGGCGAAGCCCACCTGCGTGACCTGGAGCCGGGCTGCCACATCGATGCCGTCCATCCCGACGAGGTTCCCGGCCTGGCGGAGGCCCTGACTGAGGAGGGATGCCTGAGGATTCTGCCCACGCACCTCGCCCACGAGGGGGGGCTTGACGGCTTTTTCGTCATGCGCTTGCGACAGTCGGGTGAAGCTGGTACCTCAATCGTGTGAAGCAGTCTCTCCGCATTGCTCCTTCCATCCTGTCGGCCGACTTTTCCAGGCTCGGCCAGGAAATCCGCGCCATTGACGATGCCGGGTGTGACCGTATCCACATCGACGTGATGGACGGTCACTTCGTGCCCAACCTGACACTGGGCGCTCCGATCATCGCGGCGTTGCGGGGATGCAGCACGAAGCCCTTCGACGTTCACCTGATGGTGAGCGCTCCTGATCATCTCATCGGGGATTTCATCAGTGCCGGCAGCGACATGGTGACCGTGCATGTCGAGGCGTCTCCGCATGTCCATCGCACGCTGCAGGTCATCCGCGACTCAGGCATCAGTGCCGGTGTTTCCCTCAATCCCCAGACTCCCGCCGTTGCCGTCGCATCGCTCCTCGATCAGGTTGATCTCATCCTTGTCATGACCGTCAATCCGGGATACGCCGGACAGACGTTCATCAAGGGTGTCCTGCCGAAGATCGCGGAACTGAGGGCGATGATTGACACCGGGGGACATGACATCGATCTCGTGGTCGACGGTGGCATCACTCCAGCCACCGCGCGCCTCGCTGTGGCGGCCGGCGCCGACGTCCTGGTGGCCGGCACGGCCGTCTTTTCCGGCGGTCCCGAACTCTATGCCGACAACATCCAGGCGCTCCGGGTCTAGCGGTGGTGCATCAGGCGAGTGAACCACGTTTCGTGTCCGATCCGCTGGAAGGCCTTCGTTCCGCCCTCTTTACCAGCCGGCTCTATCGCTTCTTTCTGGCGCGGGAAGTACCGGACAATCTTCTGCAGAGCCTCAACGATCCGTGGCCAGGAGATGCCGGAAGGGGTCACGCCATCAGCGAGGGGCACTGGAAACTGGCAAACCAGACATTCGTCTTCGATCACCGGCTGGGGCCGCCCGAATGGTATCCTCCGGGAGCCTGGAACGGCTGGCTCGAGGAACTGCACGGCTTCACATGGTTGCGTGACCTCCAGGAAGCGGGAGGGCACGCCCGCCAGATCGCCCAGACCGCCCTCGCCGGGTGGATGTCGGATTGCGGGTCCTGGAACCGCTTTGCCTGGCGTCCCGACATTCTGGGACGGCGCCTTGCCTCGTGGCTGACACACCACGGATTTCTCATCGGCGATGCCGATCCCCGGTTCCGCCAGCAGTTCTTCAGGAGCCTCACGGAACAGACGCGGCACCTTGCCCGCGTGGCGACGCGCGGTTCTCCGGGCCTGGGCAGGATCGCGGTTCTGCGTGCCCTCATCTTCGCCGGGATCACCCTGCCGGGGTCGGCGCGGCGCATGCCCCAGGTCATGCGCCTGCTCAAGCAGGAACTGGATCACCAGATGTTGCCGGATGGCGGCCAGCGAGAACGCAATCCCAGCATCCAGTATCTCCTGCTGCGCGATCTCGTGGACATTCGCCTGGCCTTGATCCAGGGCCGCCAGCCTGTTCCCGGCTGGCTCCAGCAGACCATCGATCGTGCCGCTCCGATGCTCCGTTTCTATCGACACGGAGATGGCGGACTGGCGCTGTTCAACGGGTCACGGGAGGAATCGCCCCATCTGATCGACAATGTGCTGGCCATCGGTCAGGCCACCGGACGGCCGTTGCGGCGCACACCGTACACGGGCTTCGAACGTCTCGAAGCGGGCAGCACCGTCGTTCTCGTCGATGCAGCCTGGCCACCGGCGGCCGAATGGACCGCACGGGCCCATGCCGCCCCCCTTGCCTTCGAGATGAGCTACGGCAGGGAACGGCTGATAGTCTCGATGGGCTCCTGGCATGGCCCGGACAGCGACTGGCAACAGGCTGCCCGCGAGACCGCGGCCCACTCGACCATCACGGTGGACGATCGAAGCCTGGCGGAGTTCAGAAAGGATGGATGCCTCGGCCGGGGACCGCGCGACGTGAGGGTGGAGCGACGCGAACAGCAGGGCAATGCAACCCTCGTCATGAGTCAAGATGGCTATCATGCGCCGTTCCGCCTGACCCATCACCGCACGCTCGCCCTCGCTGCAGATGGCCATGTGCTGAAGGGAGAGGATGTTCTCGACGGTCCTGGCGGTGAACGGTTTTCGCTGCGCTTCCACCTTCACCCGGATGTCCGGGCAGCGGTCGTGCACGACAGCCAGAGTGTTCTCCTGAGTCCGAAGTCCGGCAAGGGATGGCGGTTGAGCGTCAGGGGTGGTGTTCTGGAACTGGTGGGCAGTGTCTACCTGGGCTCGGGCGCCATGCGAGCGTCCCAGCAGGTGGTGGTATCCCGGGGACTGAATGGGGTCAGGAACGTCATCACGTGGGAACTCGAACGCATCGAGTCGAGACCGAAAAGGAAACGGAAGCGTTCGCACGGTGAAGAGCTGGCTCTCGTTTGACGGCGGCGGCCCACCGCGAATCGCCGGGCGAACACATGGAGGGGGATCGGTTCCGGTGGACCGCCCGGTCTTCAAAACCGGTGAGGGGCGCAAGGCGTGCCTGGTGGGTTCGACTCCCGCCCCCTTCCGCCATCGCGGGGACTCATGGACATCGTTCTGATCGGCGGCGGCCATGCCCATGTCGAGGTTTTGCGCAGTGCCCTCATGACACCCGTGGCCGGCGTGCGCCTCACCCTGGTCACGCGGGATGTCGCGACGCCCTATTCTGGAATGATCCCCGGATATCTCGCGGGTCACTACACCTGGGCCGAGGCACATATCGATCTTGTGCCCCTTGCCGCGCGGGCCGGAACCCGGCTGATCCATGCTGCCGCGACCGGCCTTGATCCCGAAGCGCGCCAGGTGCACTTCGAGGACCGTCCGCCCCTTGGTTTCGATGTCGTCTCGCTCGACATCGGTTCCCGCCCGGCGAGCGATGGAATCGCCGGAGCAGGGACGCATGGTCTGCCGGTCAAGCCGGTCGACCGCTTTCTCGAACGCTGGACGGACGTGGAGGCGGCGGCATGTGCGGCCACAGGGCCCTACCGGGTGACGATGGTCGGTGGTGGTGCCGCCGGAGTCGAAGTCACCCTGGCCCTCCATCGCCGACTCACCAACCACATGGTCGAGGCCGGTTGCGATCCGGCATCGCTCGTCTTCAGGGTCGTGACCGCGGATGCGGCCTTGCTGACAGATCACGCAGCCCGCACCGGCAGACGGCTTGGCCGGGTCCTCGCCGAGGCCGGAATCGGCGTTTGTCTGAATGCGCCTGTCGTCGCGCTTGAGGATGGAGAAGTCCGTCTGGCCGACGGCTCCGTTCTGGAAAGTGATGTCACTGTCCTCGCCACCGGGGCCGCGGCGCCGGAGTGGATTCGCCGGACCGGACTAGCCGTCGACGGGAATGGGTTCGTCGCCGTTGACGGTTGCCTGCGCTCGACATCCCATGCCTGCGTGTTCGCCGTTGGTGACATCGCCAGCTTTGCACCCAGGGAGCTGCCCAAGAACGGCGTCCACGCCGTGCGCCAGGGACCGGTTCTGGACAGCACACTCAGGCGCCTTGCGGAGGGTCGGGAACCGGTTCCCTACAGACCCCAGCAACGCACGCTGGCGATTGTCTCGACCGGCAGCGGGCACGCGGTGGCTTCACGAGGACCAGTCGCGATGTCCGGGCGCTGGGCGTGGTGGTGGAAGGATCGCATCGACCGGCGGTGGATGCGCCGCTATCAGGACTTGCCGGGGATGGCTGAAACCCATCCCATGCGGTGCGGCGGGTGCGGCGCCAAGGTGCCGTCGCGGGTTCTGGAACGGGCTTTGGCCCGACTTGATGTTCCTGCCATGCCCGGTGTCCTGGTTGGTCTCGACGCAGCCGACGACGCGGCCGTTCTCGCACCGGTCCCGGGCAGTGTGATGGTGCAGACGGTCGATCAGTTCCCGGCGTTCGTGGACGATCCCTGGCTGTTTGGCCGCATTGCGGCCGTCCACGCGCTTTCCGATATCCACGCCATGGGAGCCGAACCTCATGCCGCCATGGCGCTCGTTGGTCTGGTGCCCGGCGATGCCGATGCCATGGAAGACGACCTGGTGCACATGCTCGAGGGGATCCTTTCGATCCTTCGCGATGAAGGCTGCGCCCTGGTGGGCGGCCATACCGGCGAGTCGGACCGTGCCGCCCTGGGTCTGGCCGTCACCGGCCATGCCGACGAATCGGCACTCATTCACCTGTCGGGCCTCGAAGAGGGCGACGTTCTTCTGCTGACCAGGCCGCTTGGCACCGGGGCGCTGCTGGCTGCCAACATGCGTGGCGAGGCCGAGGGTGCATGGATCGGAACAATTCTTGACGCAATGCAGCGCAGCAACGGACCGGCTGCACGCCTTCTCGCCAACGCCGGCGCCCGGTCGATGACGGACGTAACCGGCTTCGGGCTTGCCGGACACCTGTGGGATATGGCGCGGGCCTCAGGGGTCACCATCGAGATTGGCAGGGTCCCTGCCTATGCCGGGGCGGTGGAACTCCTCGCGCGGGGCCGGACCAGCACGCTTCATCCCGGCAACGTTGCAGCGTTGAAAGGCATCCTCGATGCCGATGCGGCCGACCCGATTCTCTTCGATCCGCAGACAGCCGGAGGGCTTGTCGCCGGCCTTCCGGAGGACAGGGCGGACGAGGCGATCGCCCTCCTGCACGAAGCTGGCGAGACCGGCGCCGCGCTGATCGGACGGGTGACCGGTTCGGGGAGCGCCGCCCTCTCGCTCGAGCCGCGTGCTCAGCCGTCCACGTATTCGGGCACGAACATGTAGGATCCGGCGTCGCGAAGCGCCGCATCGTCGCTGGCGAGACACTTCGAGCGAACATCCTGAATGATCCGGCCGGCCGCTGTCGCTGTCCAGAACCAGTTGGTCACGGCTCCGGTATCCGTGGCGCCGGTGTGCCCTGCGGCAGACTCCATGTAGTAGGTCTTCAGGTCTTCCGAAGCGAGGCGGAGCTGGTCGATTTCGGCGCCCTCAGCCATGGTGTCGCCATTGAGCCAGGCGGTGAGCAGCCGGGCGGCACCGGGGGCGTCCATGCCCGATCCACCCAGTGTGGTGCGGCCGCGCCGTGCGACGCTTGTTTCGTACCACGCGCGCAGGCCGTCAACTTCCTCGATGAGCGGGCCGTCGCGGTTGACGACAAGGCGGTCGAGAACATCCCGGTCCTCCCCCTCAGGCGGCGCCTCGTCGGTGAAGTCCTCCAGCACGGGTCCGGCGGGCCTGGCGAAGAGATCGAAGAGAGCCATGAGGACGCGCCGCTGGAACGACGCATTGCCTGCAGCACCGAAGGGCCTGCCCAGCGGAAACGGCACCCAGAGGGAGCGTGGCGGCCTCACCTCTTCGGCCTGGCGTCGCACCAGTGCGATGAGTGCCGTCGCCAGTCCCTCGTCCTCCATGAACTTTGCCAGTCCGCTCACGGCGCACGTGCAAAGGGGTCATACGGGGGCGAGGATGACCGTGTTGACTCCCTCCGCCTTCATCCTGCCGGCAAGGTGGCGCGCCGAACTTTCCATGGCGAGGGGATCGGTCGCTCCCATGAACGAGTAATGGGTCTTCGCCACCGATCCAATCGCGCCTTCATCGGCGATCTCCAGGAGCCTTTGCAACGGGAAGACGACATTGATGTCTTCCTGAAAGCCGGTCCGGTCGTGTGAGACCGAAACATGGTCCTGAACGACATCTGCCGCGCCCTCGACAGGAATACTCCGGTAGTCCGCCGAGCCTTCGCTGAACGCCTGGTCGCCGCGCAGCCGCAGTCCGGCCGAGGATACGAGCGACACCCGTCGCATGGATGGTGGCGCCGGCTCCGTCCATGGTGAGCCTGGCACATCGGGACTGGTGAACTCAGTCAGAAACTCCGCCATGTCCGGGTTGAGGTCAGTTATGCGTACCAAGGCGCGCCTCCTCAGGGTCGGTCAACATCGTCAACGGTATCCAGCATCATCGGAGCAAGAGCATCGACCGTGCGTCCCGCCCAGTCAATCTGTGGCACCGCGGCCATCATCGCCTTCTGTCCTGCTTCCAGGCGATCCAGTTCGGCCGCAAGGTCGACTGTCACGATCTTTCCATCGGCCACCACACGTTCTCCGTCCACCCAGACATCCCTGACCGCACGTTCGGCGGCGACGACGATGAGCGTACGCAAGGGTTCGCGGACCGGCCGCATCGACGGGTGGGCGAGATCGATCGCCACCAGGTCCGCCTTGGCCCCGACGCTGATCCTCCCCAGGTCATCGCGCCCGAGGGCTGCGGCGCCGCCGACCGTGGCGGCATGAAAGATGTCGCTGTAGTCGAGATCGGCGACGCTGCCGGCCACGTGGCGGGCAGCGGCGGCGGCCGTGCGCATCTCGTCCAGCATGTTGTGCGGATAGGTGTCCGTACCCATCCCCAGGGCCACCCCGTGCCGCAAGTAGCCGCCGATGGTGTTGAGAGCGATGCCGCGGCGCGAAAACACGGTCGGACAGTGGGCCACGGCGGCGCCGCTGTCGCGCATCAGATCGAGATCCCGGCGTGTGGTCCAGTGCAGCCACGGGTGATGGTCGAGGAAGATGCAATGGGCGATCGTGCTTCGTTCATCGAGCACCCCGATGTCGTGCATCCACTGGATCGGCGATGCGCCGTGGCGCCGTTGCATCTCGTGGAATTCGGTGACGGATTGCGCGGCGTGTATTGTCCACGGGAGGTTGCGTTCCCTGGCGGCAGCGTGGCTGTCGCGCAGGGTTTCCTCGGTACAGGTGTCGACCTGGGAGGGGGCAACCATGCCCGAAAGCCGGCCCGAGGGATGCTGGCGCGCCAGCTCGATGACGGTCAGCGCCCGTTCCAGGCCCCGGGCGCCGGCACCGGGTGTCCAGTCGTAGTCAAGGCTGTGTCCGTCCGCCGTCGACCAGCGCGCATCGCGGAACATCGGGGCGGCGACTCCGCGGATGCCGCTCGCCGCAAGGGCGTCGAGCCAGCCGTCGTAGGGCATGGAGAGATCGACCGCCGTGGTGACACCCGACAGCAGCAATTCGGCGAGCGCCACCTTGAGACAGGCTTCACGCCCTTCTTCGTCCGTGGGATTGAAGACCGGCAGGTGTTCGTAGAGCGAGCTGTGCCAGAAGCCCGGGGAATGTGTCTCGTCGGTGATTCCCTTGCGCATCGCCTCGCTCTGGGCATGGGTGTGGATGTTGACGAGGCCGGGCATGACGAGGAGTCCCGAGCCGTCGATGCGTCGCCCTGCCGGAGCGTCCCGGCCCTTGCCCACATGGGTGATGCTGCCGTTCGCGAAGGCAAGGTCGGCATGCCGCAAATAGACATGCTTCGTCCCGTCCCAGGCCACGAGCCAGGCAATATCGTGGATGAGAGTTGTGTCATTCATGGTTCTGAGCCGCCATCATAGAATAACCGTGACACGGGAACACCCGGCAGGCATGCGCACACTTCACGAAGACGACATCACGCCGCTGGCCACCGGCGCCTGGATCCTGGGTTCCGGCGGTGGAGGCAGTCCCTATGACGGTTGGCTCAATCTCACTGCACTCTACCGTGATGGTGTCGCCATCGATCTCGTCGATCCCGGAGAGCTCGGCGATGACGATCTCGTTGCCGTGGTCTCGACCATGGGAGCGCCGCTGGCCGGCCAGGAGCGTCTCGCCGACCCCGAGCTCTCGGCGGCGCCCGTGCGAGCGCTCGAGGACTGGCTGGGACGCCGCTTCCAGGCGGTCATGGCCGTCGAGATCGGCGGCGGCAACGGGATCGAGCCTTTTCTGGTCGGCGCCACCCTGGACCTGCCGGTGGTCGACGCCGACGCCATGGGCCGGGCCTTCCCGGAAGCCCAGATGACCAGCTTCGCCATTCACGATCTTGCCATGTTTCCCCTGGCGCTGGGCGATGTGCGTGACAACACCGTCATCGTCGCCCGTGCGGCAAGCTGGCAGTGGATGGAACGACTGTCACGGGCCGTCACCACGGCGCTTGGCTCGACCGCGCCGACCGCCAAGGCGCCGCGCAGCGGCCGCGAGGTCAAGGCTTTCGCCATTCACGGTTCCGTGAGCCGGGCGATCAGGATCGGCCGCGCCGTTCACAATGCGCAGGAACAACTCGCCGACCCCGTGGCGGCCGTGATCGACAGCGAGGGTGGGCGGTTGCTCTTCACTGGCAAGGTGAACGATGTCAGGCGACGCACCAGCGAGGGGTTCTTGAGGGGCCGCGCCGTGCTGGAAGGAACGGGAGCTTTCGAGGTCGACTTTCAGAACGAGTACCTGACCGGCCGTCACGACGGTGTGCCGGTGGTGATGACGCCCGACATCATCTGTCTCATGGATGTCGAATCGGGTGAGGCCGTGGGCACCGAGACCCTGCGCTATGGTCAGAGAATCGCCGTCGTTGCCCTTCCCGTTCCGGCCATCCTGACCACGCGGCGCGGGCTTGAACTCGTCGGCCCCCGCGCCTTCGGCTATGACTTCGACTACAGGAGTGCCTTCGCCTGATGCCCGCCCTTCACCCCAACAGAACCTCCCGGGCGGCCGTAGCGGGTAGATGGCGGGTCGGCATGCCGGAGAATGAAATGCTTCGTCCCGTCCCTGGCAACGGGCCGGTCAACATCGTTGATGACCGTTGAGTCATTGTTGGTTCAGGCCGCCATCTTGGAGCAACCGCGACAAGGGAACACCCGGCAGAGATGCGCACACTTCATGAAGACGACATTACGCCGCTGGCTACCGGCGCCTGGATCCTGGGCTCCGGTGGTGGAGGCAGTCCCTATGACGGCTGGCTCAATCTCCAGGCGCTCTATCGTGACGGTGTCACCATCAATCTCGTCGATCCCGGAGAGCTCGGCGACGACGATCTCGTTGCCGTGGTCGCGACCATGGGAGCGCCGCTTGCCGGCCAGGAGCGTCTCGCCGACCCCGAACTCTCGGCGGTGCCGGTGCGGTCGCTCGAGGACTGGCTGGGACGCCGCTTCCAGGCGGTCATGGCCGTCGAGATCGGCGGCGGCAACGGAATCGAACCCTTTCTGGTCGGCGCTGCCCTGGACCTGCCGGTGGTCGATGCCGACACCATGGGCCGCGCGTTTCCGGAAGCCCAGATGACGAGCTTCGCCATCCACGATCTTGCCGTGTTTCCCATGGCGCTGGGCGACGTGCGTGACAACACCGTCATCGTCGCCCGTGCGGCGAGCTGGCAGTGGATGGAGCGACTGTCACGTGTGGTCACCACGGCGCTGGGTTCGACCGCGCCGACAGCCGAGGCGCCGCGCAGTGGCAGCGAGGTGAAGGCCTTTGCCATTCACGGTTCCGTGAGCCGGGCGATCAGGATCGGCCGCGCAGTTCATAATGCGCAGGAACAACTCGCCGATCCCGTGGCGGCCGTGATCGACAGCGAGGGGGGACGGTGGCTCTTCACCGGCAAGGTGAACGACGTCAGGCGGCGCACCAGCGAGGGGTTCCTGAGAGGCCGCGCCGTGCTGGAGGGAGCGGGCACCTTCGAGGTCGACTTCCAGAACGAGTACCTGATTGGCCGTCACGACGGTGTGCCGGTGGTGATGACGCCCGACATCATCTGTCTCATGGATGTCGAATCGGGTGAGGCCGTAGGCACCGAGACCCTGCGCTATGGTCAGAGAATCGCCGTCGTCGCCCTTCCCGTTCCGGCCATCCTGACCACGCGGCGCGGACTTGAACTCGTCGGCCCCCGCGCCTTCGGCTACGACTTCGACTACAGAAGTGCCTTTGCGTGACCCCAACAGCACCTCCCGGTCGGCCGCGACGGGTTGATGGCGGGTTGGTACCGTAGGGTGACACTCAGCCACCAGCCGCGGCCGTTTCGTGCAGCCTGAGCGAGTCTGCCAAGTGAAGGAGTCGGGGCGTCGCGCGTCCGCGATGCACCGGGGCCGGGTTCAGTTCGTCTCGACCTTGCCGCCGGCCTCGCGCCAGGCGGCGATGCCGCCGATCATGTGGCAGACATTGCCGACGCCACTCTGGCGCGAGCTCTCCACCGCCATCGCCGAGCGCTCGCCGAAAGCGCAGTAGTAGACCAGCCGGTGGCCGGGACGGCCGGCGAGCGCGCGCAGCGCTCCGCCAGGCTCGATCATCTCCGCGAGACGATCGTAGGGCGCATGCACCGAGCCGGGGATGGTGCCCTCGCGGGCCCGCTCGCCGGCCTCGCGCAGGTCGACGAGGATGTCGTCGGGCCGGTGGCCGTGCATCACTTCGCGTGCGCTCATCGCGCACTCAGGATGTGCCTCGTCCTCCTGGCCGCGGCCAACGCTCAGGTTCGCGGGCACGGCCACGTCCATCATCTTGGGGTCGGCGAGATTCAGGCCGTCCATCAGCACCGCGTACTCTGCGGGCGAGGCGACCTGGAGGCGGGGATTGAAGCGCCTTTCCTCGCCGATGGTGCTCACCGTGTCGCCCTTGTAGTCGTGGCCGGGGTAGACCAGGGTCTCGTCGGGCAGGGTCAGCAACTTTCCGAAGAGCGAGTCGTACTGCTGCAGCGCGTCGCCGTTCTGGAAGTCGGTGCGGCCTGTGCCCCGGATCAGCAACGTGTCGCCGGTGAAGACGCGGTCCTCCATCACAAAGCTGTAGGACTCCGCGGTGTGCCCCGGCGTGTAGAGCGCGCTCAGGCTCACGCCCTCGATCTCGATCAGGTCGCCGTCGCCGACGCGCATCGAGACCACGTCCACCGGCGCCTCCCGGCCCATCACGGTGACGCAGCGGGTGCGGTCGCGCAGTTCCGCCATGCCGCTGATGTGGTCGGCGTGGACATGGGTATCGAGCACCTTGGCAAGCGTGAGGTCGAGTTCGTCCAGCAGCGCGAGGTAGCGCTCCACCCGCTCCTCGACCGGGTCGATGATGAGCGCCTCGCCGCCGGCGCGTCCGCCCAGCAGATAGGTGTAGGTGCCCGAATCCTGATGGTAGAGCTGGCGAAAGATCATCGTCGGTCTCCGCCCTCTTGGTTTTCCGGACGCCATTGTAGAGCCTTGCGGCCGCGTCCGGCCAGCGTCATCCGGAGTTTCATCGCGCTGTTCCGGTCTCGCTGGTCCTTCGGCTACGATGGCGTTGGCAGGGGCCACCTGGCCTCCATCGCAACGGCGCCCCGCGGGCGGTCGGAGCCCGTGGGTTGCGGGGGGCGGAACATGAAGATCAGGCGCATCAGCGTCTACCGGATCGATCTGCCACTGAAGGAATCGTACGGCCTCTCGGGCGGGCGACTTGTGACCGAACGCCTTGACAGCACGTTTGTCAGAATTGACACCGACTGCGGTCTCGAAGGGTGGGGCGAGGGGTGTCCCTGGGGCCATACATACCTTCCGGCCCACGGCCAGGGGCTGAGGGCCTCGCTCGAGGTGCTGGCACCCTCTCTGCTGGGACGGGACCCGCGCGCTGTCGAAACCGTCAACCGGGCGATGGACGCCTGTCTCCCCGGTCACCTCTACGCCAAGTCGCCCATCGACATGGCCTGCTGGGATCTTGTAGGCAAGGCGACGGGTGAGCCGCTGTGGCGACTCTTCGGCGCAGAGGAGCCCGCTGCGGTCGAGATCAACTCATCGATTCCCACCGGCACGCCAGCGGCCATGGTGGCGGGAATCGAACGGGCCCGCAGGGAAGGATACCGTACCCACTCGGCCAAGCTGGGCGGACATGATGCGGCAGCCGACATCGAGCGGATCGAAGCCATCGAAGATGCCCGGGTGGCAGGGGAACAGATCACCTGGGACATCAACCGGGCGTGGACGCCTGCGATTGCTTTCGAGGTGCTGAACACCGTCCCGTCCATGGCATGGGTGGAGCAGCCCTGCGAGACCCTCGAGGAGTGCGCCATGGTGGCACGCAAGGTCCGCCAGCCGGTGTTGCTGGACGAATGCCTGCATGACGTCAGGGATCATCTCCTGGCCTGGCGTGCCGGCGCCTTCGCCGGCATCAAGGTCAAGCCCAACCGCCTCGGCGGCCTGACGCGGGCGCGGCGCATCCGCGATCTCGCCATGGACGTTGGCTGGAGGATGCACATCGAGGATGTTGGCGGCAGCGCGCTCGCCGACACCGCTGCGGTTCACCTCGCCGCCTCCACGCCACAGCCGTACCGCATGGCCAGCTGGCCGGCCCATGCCCACCTGGCTCGTGATCCCGTGCCCGGCCAGGGGGTACGCAATCGCGGCGGGTTCCTGGCGCCCACGGGGTGTCCCGGAACCGGAGTGGTTCCCGATGAGGAGCACACGGGACCGCCGGTCGCTGTCTACGGTTGAGGTCTGAATCAGCGGCACCGAACCGCAGGCCGCCGTTGCACCGCTTGACGGGTAGTCGCTGGGGCACACAATGACGGGGTACTCCTTCGAATGAGGGCGCCAGTCATGGCAACAATCGGGACCGAACCGGGAGGCGTGGGCGTTGCCGAGACGAACGTGATTCAACCGACGTTCTGGAATGCTCTTCCCCATTTTCTTCCCATCACCATCTTCCCCCTCATCATCGTGGCGGCGTTGCTGGGAGGCTGGTGGATCCTTGCCCCCTTCGTTTTCTTCGGGCTCGCCGGCCCGCTCGACCTTGCCTTCGGCATGGACGGGCGGAACATGGATCCGGCGAAGACACCCGAGCGGCGCCTTTTCTGGCACAATCTCCCGGTCTGGCTGTGGGCCGTTCTGTGGCCTGCAACCTTTGTCTTCACGGCCTGGCAGATTCTTGTTTCCGGCCACCTGACCGACTTGGAAGGCGCGTTGATGGTGTTCGTCCTGGCCATGGAGGCCCAGGCGGTCTTCATCGTCGGCCACGAGCTCATCCATCGCCGACGGCAATGGGAACGCCGCCTCGGCGAGTTCCTGCTCGCTTCGGCTTCCTATCCGCAGTACGCCACGGAACATGTCTACATTCACCATGCCTTTGTCGGAACACCGCTGGATGTGGGATCGGCTCCAAGGGGTGAAAGCCTGTGGCACTACTTCCCTCGCGAGGTTGCCAACAACCTTCTCGGTTCGTGGCGTGTGGCGCGCGAGCGTCTGGCGCGCAAGGGACTGCCGGTCTGGCACCGCAGCAACCCGTTCTGGCGCTATGGCCTGGCGACGGCGTTCTGGTATGCCGTCGTCTTCGCGTTGGGCGGACCATGGGCGATTCCGGTCTACATGGCGCTCTGTCTCGGCGTTGTCTTCTCGATGAAAGTGTCCAACTACATCCAGCACTATGGGTTGCGGCGCGTGCGTGTGGCCGGAGGGCGTTTCGAGAAGATCCTGCCCCGGCATTCGTGGAGTGTGGACTACAGGTTCAGCAACTGGATGTTCTTCAACATGCAGCGTCATGCGGATCATCATGCCGTCTGGGGGCGCCGCTATCCCCTCCTGCAGTTCCGTGGCGCCGACGAGTCGCCGCAGCTGCCCGGGAGCTACGGCAAGATGTTCGGGCTGGCCGTGCGACCGAAACGCTGGTTCGAGACGATGGATCCGCTGGTCGACGAGTGGCGGGCGCGGTTCTATCCGCACATCGACGACTGGAGTGCCTACGACAGCCCGGTGTCCGCCACGCGACCGGAGTCCTTTGACGCAATCGTTGAAATCTACGCCGCGGCGCCGCGGCTTGCCGGCTGGATAGAACGTCAGCCGGATCTTCTCGACGAGTTGCGCAGCAAGGAGTTCACCGATCTTGATCTCCCGAAGGGATTCGGCCCCGACGCCGGGGCCGAGACAATCGCCCGGCAGGGCCTGACACGCCTCTACTGGACCCACGAGTTCGGGGTCGCCGACATGAAGGAGGAAATTGCCGAAACACCGGTTCAGGATGCCGGAGACCTCGTGGAACTCGTCCGCGGCTGGTCGAACCGCAAGGCCTTCCAGGTCGGCATGCACACGTTGCGGGGCAACCTCACGCCGGTGGAGGCAGGCGGGGCACTGGCCAGCATCGCCGAAGCGGCGATCGCCGCGATTCTCCAGGCTGTCGTGATCGACACGACCGAGCGCACCGGCGCGCCTTTCGATGGCGGCATCGCCGCGCTGGTTCAGGGCGACCTTGCCACCCGGGAGGTGGCGCCGGACACCCCGATGGAGGTCATGTTCGTCCGCGACGGGGATTCCAGGGCCAGTCACGAAACGCTCTGTCGGGAGTTCCGCGACGCTCTTGGGGAACTCGCGCAGGACAGCCTGCTGTTCGCACCCGCAGGGGCCGGCGACGCGGGGAAGGACGTGTGGTCCCTCGAGGAGTTTGTCGCGTGCCACAGTGAGCCGGGTGAGGACCTTGCGCGCCTCGCCCGTGCGCGGTGCGTGTTCACCGGCGGCGAAACGGACCTTGGCGAGCGAATCGCGGCAGCAAGACGGGAGCTTCACGTTCCGAAGGGCGCGGGCACCGATGATCCTGCCGACATCGAAGAGGCGGCGCTCATCCTGCAGCTGACCCTCGCCATGGAGGAACCCGCGCCTGCGGCCGGTTCGGTCTTCCGGCGTGCCAGGGAAAAGGGACTGCTTGCGGCCGCGGCCGCCGATGATCTGTGTGAAGCCGCCGCTCTCTGGCGCAACCTGAATGGAATCCAGCGCCTGGTGATTGAGGGGGGTGTTGTGGACGACGCCGTGCCGGAAAGGGTCAGGGCCGTCATCGCGCGCTCCTGCGGCATGGCGGGATACGATGCCCTTGAAGCCGCCATGGCCGACGTGACGTCAAGGGCAGGTCATGCCGTCGCGTCGCTCCCTTCTCTGGCCGATGGCGAAGCGCCCGCGGACGAGTCCGGCTGACGCATCCCGCATGTCACATGGCCCGCGATACTGGATATCCCCTGCAGAGCCCCATCGACGCGACAGACAAGCTCGCGGCGCGGGCCGGCTCTGACAGGGACTTTCGCCAGCGTCTCCTGGCACATCCCAGGGAGACCATCGAATCGGAACTCGGTGTGACCCTCGACGCAGATCAGGAAATCCATGTGCACGAAGAGTCGTGCACGGCCACCCACGTGGTGCTGCCACCGCTGGACAGGTACTCCAGGGCTGAGCGCGAGGAAGCGAAGACCGGCGCCGGATCGTTGGAGTTCCTCCGCAGGACACTCCATGATCCGGCGCCGCCCGCGCGCGCCGCTGCCCCTGACCCGGCGAGACGCCGCGGAACCACGGCCTCTCCCCGGGCGCTTGCAGGAGAGGGCCGGCAGAGCATCCGCCGGGGTCTCGCGTTTCTCGAGACGACCATGGACGAACGGGGGGCATGGCACTGCATCCGGTTCAACATCGCCGATCCGGCGATACCGCGGCACTTTGAACGGCCGCCCTTCATCTCGGCGCTGTGCGCACTCGCCCTCGAGGCGTGCACTGAAGAGCGGGCCAGTTCCATCCGCGCGGCGACCAGGAGATATCTCGTCCACTCCATGGAGTACCCGGGGCTGTGGCGCTACTACCGCCACCTTCCCGCGGATCTGGACAGCACGTCGCTGTGCTCCCTTGCCCTCTCCGGTCATTCGTGGATCGCTCTGGGCAGGAATGTTCCGCACATGCTGGCGAACCGCGACGCCGATGGCCTTTTCCAGACCTGGCTGCTGTCGGAAGACGAACCCGATGTCGCGTCGGACTTCCGTATCGAGGCCGACCCCGTTGTCAATGCGAATGTCATCGCCTGCCTTGGCTGTCACCCCGCGACCAGGGAAGCCCGGCACTGGCTGGAGAACAAGGTCGTCGAAGACCGGCTTGAGAACGCGTCCAAGTGGTATCCCGACACGATCACGGCCTACTACGCGATCGGCCGCGCCATGGTCCGGGCCGCCCCGGCCCTTGAGGGACTGCGCCCGGTTCTCGTTGAACGCATCCTGGCGCTCTGCGATGACGAGGGGGGATGCGGCAATCTCCTGCAGACCTCCCAGGCCGTCACGGCGCTTCACACCATCGGGGGTCTTGAAGCCATTGACGTGACGCGCCAGGTGGAACGCTTCGTCGATGCGCAACGGGACGATGGCAGCTGGCCGGAGTATCTGGCGTTTGGCGATCAGTCGCTGCGGTGGGGTGCGATCGGGCAGATCGGTCACGGTTCCGAGTCCGTGACTTCCGCGTTCTGCATCGAGGCCCTGGGGCACATGATCAACATCCTCGAGGGACGATGAAGGGGAAGGGGCGCGTTTGGGCACCTGACGCCTGCCGGTTCTTCATGTTGCCGGCCATGCGGGCGAGTTCCTGCCTTGCGCCGGCGGCCCTGCTCGACAGACGGGTTCCGGCGCATGCAGGATCCCTGGAATCGAGTCGTTTCCGGGGACGTTCGCGGGTGTGGACGACAGCACCGTGACCGCAGGCACGACCCCACAGGGGATCCTGACCAGGTGGACTCCCGGGGATCGGGGTTCCGTCAGGACACCCTTGCTCACTCCGCACCTTGAGTTCCGCGCGATTGGTGACGATCGGGCGCTGCTGGTCTCCGAATCCTTCAACACCCTGCTGCATGGCAGACTGTGCTGCGATCTGATGCCTCTTCTCGACGGACGGCGCGAGGAGGATGGCATCATCGCGGCTCTCGACGGGATCCACGACGCCCGCGACGTTCGTTCCACCATCTCCTCGCTTTCCGAAAAGGGCTACGTTGTTTCAGGCGAACATGCGATGGACCGGCAGCGGGCGGCCTGGTGGACGTCGCTTGGTGCATCCCCACGCTGGGTCGAGGAACAGCTGGCGCTCTCGCGGGTTGTGGTCGAGGGAGATGAGGGAGAACTGGCCGCCTGCCTTGCCGTGTGCGGTGCCGTTTCGGGAGCCGAGGGGAAGGCCAGTCTCAGGATTGTTGTCTGCAACGATTATCTGGAACCGCGCCTCGAGGAGGTGAACCGGAGACAGCGCGAGGCGGACGAGCCGTGGATGCTTGCGCGGCCCCATGGCGTGCAGGCGCTCTTCGGTCCCGTCTTCCGGCGCCAGGGGCCCTGCTGGGAATGTCTGGCCAGCCGCATGCGCAGCCACCAGGAAGTCCACGCGTTCCTTCGCAATGTGGCCGGAGAGGACGCCGCCTTCAGACCATTTGCCTCGGAAGGCGTGGTGCGGGACGGATTGTTGAGGCTGATTGCCGCAGAGATCGTCAAGTGGCTGGTCCTTGGCGAGACGGCTGCCGTCCATGATGAAGTGATCGCCGTCGATACCGGCGACTTTGCTGTTTCACGGCATCGGGTCATGCGCCGGCCGCAGTGCCGCGCCTGTGGAGACGATGGGTTGCACAGATCCGACCGTGCGCCGGTACCGGTGTGCCTGAACGCAAGTCCAAAGGCTGTTCGGACCAGTGGCGGTGCACGCTGCGTGGCGCCGGAAGCGACCCTGGCGACCTACCGGCACCTGGTCAGTCCGGTCAGTGGTGTCGTGACCTGGCTGTCGCGTACCACCGATGAAAGCGACCCGTGGCTTCATGTCGACTGGGCCGGAAGCAACCTGGGCATGAGGAGCCGCAGCCTGGCCTCCCTCAGGCGCAGTCTTCGCAGCAAGAGCGCCGGCAAGGGGAGCACGCCGGTGCAATCCAGGGTCTCTGCCCTTTGCGAGGCGATCGAGCGCCATAGCGGAACCCGGTCAGGTGACGAGATCCGCATTCGCAGGACATTCAACGGGTTCGACGGGAACGAAAGCGCGATTCACCCCAACGACGTGCAGTTGTTCAGCGACAACCAGCTCGACAACGCAAAAGACATCAACGAGAAGGGTCACCCCTACAACATCGTGCCGGCCCGCTTCGACCCTGACGCGGCGGTCGACTGGACTCCGGTGTGGTCGCTGACCCAGCGGCGACATCGCTATCTGCCGACGTCGATGCTTTACAGCATGGCGGCCGAGGAGCGTGGTCCGGCGGACCTGATCGCCGATTCCAACGGTTGCGCTGCCGGCAACACCCTGGAAGAGGCCATCCTGCAAGGCTTCTATGAACTCGTCGAACGCGATGCCTTCGCCATCTGGTGGTACAACCGGCTCAACATGCCGGCGGTCGATCCCTGCGCCTTCGATGACCCGTACCTTCTCGATGCAACGGCCGTCTACGCCCGCCACGGGAGGGAAGTGTGGATGCTCGACATCACGTCCGATTTCGGTATCCCAACCTTCGTGGCACTCTCTCGCAGAGTCGACGCCGCCAGCGAGGACATCATCTACGGCGCCGGGACCCATGCCGTTCCGCGACTGGCCGCCCTGCGGGCGGTGTGCGAACTGAACCAGTGTCTGACGTGGCTGCCGCGGCCCGGAAGCCGCGACGGCCGGCCGACGATCGATGACCCGTTTGTGCTGTCATGGTGGAGAACCGCGCGCCTTGCCGGATGCCCGTGGCTGGCGCCGGCAACCGAGGGGACGGCTGGCAGGGCGTCGCAGCCTTCCATCGCAGACTCGGCGGATACGCGCGACGATGTGGAAAGCTGCCGCGCGCTTGTGGAAGCCAGGGGCATGGAGTTCCTGGTGCTTGACCAGACCCGCCCCGACATCGGAATGCCGGTTGTCCGTGTCATCGTGCCGGGGATGCGCCACTTCTGGGAACGCTTTGCCCCGGGCCGTCTCTACGAGGTGCCTGTCAGCCTGGGATACCGGGCGCATCCGCCTGGTGAATCCGACCTCAACACCGCGCCTGTCATTGCCTGAGGGAGTGTCATGGACACAGACAAGGCCATCGCACTGACCCAGGACCTTCTGGCCCAGGAGGGCGGGACCATGGGCGACCTGCTCGGTCACTTCCGGAACAGGGTGTCGCCGACCCTCATCGATGACGCTGAATGGGATCGTGTCCTGGCATGCGCCCGAACCCTTCCCATCACGATGGGCGCGCTTCCCTTCGGTTTTGAACTGCCGCTGCATGTGCCGGAGCCACAGGCGGATCTAGGCGTATCCATGGCGAGTGGAACCAGATCGGCGGAGTTCTTCCGGGAGCGCGCCCGGGTTCACAGGACCGATGATACCCTCGGCACACTCATGCGACTCTTCGATCACATGGAAGGCGGGGTCTCACCCTTGCGCGACATTGTCGGCCGCAAGGTGATGCTGGAGTACGACATCGGCTCGGCTGAAGGCGGTACGCCTTCGCGTCCGGCCTTGTTCCTGAGGCCCGGTGAACGACCGATCGTCGGCGCGGGCGGCCAGGTCGATGATGTCCTGCTGGTGGGCGATGCCCTTGTTTCGAGTCACGGCTGGACGATGGGTGCAGGCCAGCGCAAGGCACTCTCGCAGGCCTACCTGGCGCAGCCGGAGGATACGCGCATGGACTCGTTCGGGATGTTCCCGTCCCGCTCACGCGCCGTCCGGCTGGCCATCATGGGGTTCGCAAACCGCCGGCAGATCGAAACCTACCTGGACAAGGCGGGGTGGCCAGGCGAAGCCGCGGCCGTCGATGCGGTCATGGCACGTTTCATGGAACGCGTGAACATCGTCAGGACCGGGGTGAACATTGACGTGACGGAAGAGGGGCTGGGCCCCGCCCTCGGTCTGACGCCGATCGTCCGGCAGAGGTACACCAAGGATTCACGGTACTGGCTCGATGGCCTGACCGACTGGGCGCCGTTCCTGGACGCCCTGAGTCACGAGGACATTGTCGTGCCCGGCAAGCTGGAAGCGCTGGCAGGCTGGGTCTCGAAACCGGAACACCTGTTCGCACGGTCCGGACGCTACGTGCTGCTGCGAGGCATCCACCATGTCAAGCTGGTCATTTCGGCGAACCGGCTCTGCAAGGCCAAGGCCTATGTCTTCATGGTGCTTGTCGGGCGCCGTGTCACTCTGACGCCGAACACAACGGCCCCCGATCCGGATCGAACCGGGGCAATCCTCGCAGGTTCTTGAGGGCGCGCCGCCGTCACGGCGCGCCGACAACGGCAGTTACCAGCAGCAGCACAGACCGGCCGAGACCGCTTCGAGCTGCTCTTCGGTAATGTTCGGGTCGGGCGGCAGTGCAACATGCACCGTCTGCATGTCACTCTGATGAACCACGACGTTCATCGAGTCTGGAATCGTGATTCCAAGTTCGTTGCAGATGGTCCCTTTCGGATCTGCAAGAAGCTCTTGCCTGAAACCGGCGTCGACAGCGGATTTGTCGACAATCTGCTGCAACATCTCATTGCCGTTTCTCATGGCCACTCTCCACTGATCTACCTTAATTGTGCCGGCGAGTATGCCGGAATCCTCATTGAAAAAGTGTACAGGCCGGATTTGCCGGGTCAAGCATTTCCGTTCGTGTTGTTGCCGCGGTCAACCATCCGCAACAGTGCGGGCAGGAGCGTCAGGTCGGCAAGGAGTGCAAAGGCGATGATCAACGCCGTCAGGATCCCCACCTGTGCGGTGGGAATGAAGGGAGAGAAGGCGAAGATCAAGAAGCCGGCCACCAGGACGAGAGTCGTCGTGAAGACGGCGCGGCCGGCAGTGTCGAAGGCGTAGCGCACGGACTCCCCGCTGTCCTTGCCATGGTCGAGGCGCGCTTTGCGGTACTTGCTGAGAAAGTGCACCGTATCGTCGACAACGATACCGACCGTCATGGCCACGACGACCGACAGGGAGAGTCCCACCTGCCCCACCGTCAATCCCCAGACGCCGAAACCCAGCACGGCCGGGAGCAGGTTGGGAATGATGCTGATCAGGCCCAGTCGCAAGGATCTGAGGGCGAAGAGGAGTATGGCGGAAATCGCGAGCAGCACGACCATGGTTCCGACCAGCATGGCCCGGATATTGCGTTGACCGATCCAGGCGAACAGCACCGCCGGTCCGGTGCTGTTGACGCCGGCCACGTTGGGTGCGTTGTCGCTCAGCCAGGCCCTGGCCCGTGCGTTCAGTTCAAGCAGTTCCTGAGAGCCGAGAGACTGGGCCTGGACCGATACGCGTGTTGCCGACTTTGACCAGTCGATCTGGTTGTTCACGTCCAGGCCCTGAGGCAGGGAGAGCTCGTAGAGCAGCAGGTACTGTGCGGCCAGCTCCCGGCTTTCGGGGAGGCGGTAGGCATCAGGGTCGTCACCATGCATGGTCTGGTTGAGACGCCGGAAGGTATCGGTGATGACGGCGACGTGGCGCACTCGCGGCTGGTCGCGGTACCAGTCGGCGAACGCGGCGACATCGGTGAGGAACGCCGGGTCCGTGACGCCGCCTTCGGCGGGAGCTTCCAGCGAATACTCGAGCAGGGTGTTGCCGCTCAGCCGCTCGTCCATGAAGTCCGTGTCCTGGCGGAACTCGACACTCTCGTCGAAGAAGTGGACCAGGACATCGTTGAGCTCGTTTCGCGGGATCGCGAGGATCATCGCAATGACGAGCACCAGCCATCCAAGGATGATCAGCTTTCCGTGCTTGATCACAACGTCGGCCAGGTGGTGCATTGTCGGCGCCTGCGGCCGCCTGTTCCTTGGCGCGCGAACGGGGAGCAGCGACAGCATGGCCGGAAGAAAGGTCACGGACAGGATGAAGGACGTGACGATTCCGATGGCGACAAAGCAGCCGAGTTCACGATAGGGGGGCACCTCGGAAAAGTTCATGCCCAGGAATCCAAGGGCGGTCGTGAGGCTCGCAAGGAAGATCGGGTGCAGGTTGAGCCTGATGGCTTCGACGATGGCATCGTGTTTCGAATCGCCCGCGCGCAGACGTTGCTGCAGGGCAACCAGCAGGTGAACGCAGTTGGCCACGACAATCATGAGGATGATGGTTGGCGCCGGGGCGATGGGCGGAGAAAACTCCAGGCCGATCCAGGCCCCCAGGCCCATGGAGGCCAGTATGGAAAAGATGATGACAAGGCCGGTGGTCACCACGCCCGGCCAGCCCCGGACGAGAATGCCGAGAATCAAGGCCATGAGAAGGAGGCTGGCCGGCAGGAAGATCATCTGGCTTTCAACCGAAGCCTCGAGAAAGGTCTGGTTGACCATCACCGTACCGACGATGCGAAGATCAACGCCGGGGAAACGCGTCTCTGCCTCGGCGGCTATCGTTCGGGCGAATTGCGCCACTTCGGCCACGGCTTCCAGCTGGTCGCCTTCAGGCATTTCCAGAGTGACATTGACAACGCTGACATCGCCATTGCGGGCCAGCATGCTGCCGGCGATGCGGGGGTCGAGGAGGGCAATGTCACGGATGCGTGACCGTGCTTCAACCCGCGTCAGTTCCTGCGGATCGACCAGGTCCTGAACCACCAGGTCATCGCCGTCGGCCGTCGTGTACTGGAAGTTGGCCAGGGAGTCGACGCGCCGTGACCAGGGTGTCTGCCAGGCAGCCTCGGTCAGCCAGACGGCGGCAGAGAGCGCCTCGGTGGAGGTCGCATCGCCGTCGTCGGGAACAATCAGGAAGACGACATTCTCGTTCTTTCCATAGGTGTCTTCCAGGTCTTCCAGCGCCAGAAGCTGCGGATTGTCGTCATCAAAGAAAATGCGGTAGTCGGCGGAGAATTCCAGCAGGAGCATGCCGACGGAGGCAAGAGCGACCAGGATGGGCGCAACGAGGATGACCAGCCAGCGGTTGGCGAGCACCCGTTCCGCATAACGTTCAGCCGTCATGTGCCATCTCTCCACGGCTGTCCCTCACCACCGTGTCGGACACGACCACACTCGACGCTCGCGGACGGATCGTCGAAAGCAGGGAATCATGGGGAAGGGCGCTCATTGCGGCAGGTCGCAAAACAAGGTTGGGCCGGCCCGAATGCCATGTCAACGGTCCGCTTCACGGGTCAGGCGATCTGGCGTCTGACCAGATTCCGGAAGACGCCATCGATGTCCATGAGTTCGCTGAAGGAGCCGCTCTCCACAATCTTCCCGGCTTTCAGCACATGGATGCAGTCAGCCTTCTCCAGCGTCGACAACCGGTGCGCGATGACAAGTCTCGTTGTGGTCAGAAGGGCGAGGTTCTGCATGACCTCGGCCTGGCTGTCGTTGTCGAGCCAGTTGGTTGCCTCGTCGAGGAGCATGATTCGCCGGTCGCCGATGAGGGAGCGGGCAATGGTGACACGCTGGCTCTCTCCGCCGGAGAGAACCGAACCGCTGCCCCCGACCATCGTCATCATTCCCATGGGCATGGCCTTGATTCCGCTTTCTATTCCGGCCGCCCGGGCAGCCTCCCAGACCTCTGCAGGCCCCACTCCCTCGTGGTGCGCGACAATGTTGTCCCAGATGTCCTGGGGGTGCAGCCGCACCGCCTGGGGTACGGTGCCTATCTTGCGGCGCACCTGCTTGAGATTGAGGTGCTTGAGGTCCCGTCCGTCGTAGTAGACGGCCCCGGACGTCGGCTGGTCGATACCAAGCGCCAACTGGAAGAGCGTGCTCTTTCCGGCACCGGATTCACCGGCAATCGCGACGAATTCGCCGGGACGGACATGGATTGTGACATCATCGAGAACCAGGGGCCCTTCGGGTTCGTATCGGAATGACACATGGTCGAACAGGATCTCGCCGCCGAGACGCTCGACCAGCGCACCCTCTTCCCCGGCTTCGGGAACCGCGGCAAGCAAGGGGCGCATCTGCCTGAATGCCGGCACCAGGGCAGCCACGGCGCCGACCGATTCACCAAGACGGGCCACAGCCGATTGAGACGCGATGAACACCATGAAGACGACGAGGAAATCGCCGACCGGAAGCGTCCGCGTTTCGAATGCCGCCACCGCAAACAGCAGCACCGCTCCGGCGAAGAACGGAAGAGCGGCGCCAAAGGCACGGACGTGCTCCTCGATACGGTGGACTTCGAGCTCCGCGCGCTTTTGCTGGCGATAGTCCCCGGCCCATATGGCGAAAGCCGATCCTTCCGCACTTTCCACACGCAGCTTGGCGATGCCGCCGATGATCTGGAACAGCCGTCCGGTCACGCGTCTGGCCGCGCTGATCATTCGTCCCTGGGGTACGAGCTGGCGCAGCCCCAGCACGACGGTCACGAGAAGCGAGAGGAGGCTGAAAGCGAGAACGACAAGACCCAGAGAGGTATCGTAGAAGAAGGTGATCCCGAGAACCGGAACGAGAAACAGGATTGACAGCAGGCTGTCGGACACGACTCCCTGCAAGCCGTCACGAACATTCTGGAATGTCATGCCCGACATCGCCAGGTCACCGGTTGGCTGGCGACGCAGGACAGCGGGCGGAAGGCGCATGAGGCGGTCCCAGAAGGCTGCTTCGACCCGCGATGCCGAACGTCCTTCCAGGCGCATCAGAATCGTGCTTTGCAACAGCTGAAGCAAAGCGCCCAGAAGACCGAATCCCGCCAGTGTCACAGCCACGACATAGAGGATGCCGACGGTTCCGCCGGCCGTGGCCTGGTGAGCCACAAAACCAAGCGCCAGCACCGGCAACAGCTTGATCAGGCCGCCGAAGAACCCGGTTGCCAAGAGCCGGGCAAGATCGGCGCCCGACCCCTTGAAGGCGATGTCCAGGAGATCGGCCGGCTTGACGGACCTTGACGGCAATGGCCGATAGAACATCCAGGCTTCAGCCTTCAGCCGCCGGCGCGCTCGCCTGCGATCCGGACGCTGCGTCCGCTCGCCGGGTCGACCTCACGATAGTGCCCGAACAATCCCGGCAGCAGGACGACAGGCCTGTCGTCGTCGGACCGGAATGCCAGAATTGCGCTGCTGTCTCCACGCCACCATGCATTGTCCGGGGAGATCCTGAGGCGGCGGGCACGGACGCCGGACGCATCGAGAATGTCCGTGAGAGCGGGCGCGGAACCGGAGGCGTGGCGTGGCGGGATCCTGAAATCGATTCCCTGGTGGCGGCCGATGATCTTCAGTGCGTCCGCAAGTGCCGTGTCGCCGATGTCCTCGCCGATCGGCATGTCGTACATGTTGAACAGCTTCTGGCGCGCGTCGCGCTCGGCCGTGCGCCGGCTGGCGATCCGCGCGCGTTCCAGGTTTGCCTCATCGACCACCGCCAGTTGCCGGTTGAGCCGCTCAAGCGCGAGAGCGGCAGCATGAAACGTGGCCAGTGCCGGCAACAGGGTGCCCTGTTCGGCCAGTGACCGGCTCGATGTGCCGGACACGGTGACCCCTGCATGGAAGGTGAGCCAGCTTGTCCGGGTCAGCGGCACCAGGGTTTCGCCGCGACCGCCTTCCTCCGGTTCGATCATGTCCATGTAGAGACCGGCGCCGTGCGAGGGAATGGATACCCACACAACGCCCTGGCGTACGGAAAGAATGCAGGACTCCAGGGACCGGGTCACACCGGGTTCGGCGAGGGCAGTGGCGTATGGAATGCTGCCGACGAATCGCGACAGGGTTTCGGTGATGGCCTGCAACCACGTGTCCGTCTGTTGCGCCAGTTCAGCCGGATCGACTTCGTGGAGCAGGGACACCGGCAGACGCATCAGAAGGGTGTCCGGCAGTCCCTTCGCCAGCAGGCCAAGTGTCGTCTCCTTGCCGTCGCCTTCAGAATCCGGCGCGACACCGGGCAACAGTTCACCTGCCTCGCGGCGAAGCAGGTGTTGTGGTGACGCCTGCTCCACTCCGTCCCTGAATTCCACCAGGAAGAGATCGACGCTGCCCCTGGCAATGAACCACACGTGATCGGGTTCATCGAGCGGCACCGGCAGGTTACCGGCGCAGGGACAGGGCTTGCCGGCGCGTTGCGCGAGTTCGGCAATCGATGTGTATGGAGGCGACTGATCGCGCATCAGCCTGACCTGGTCAGTCGCGAGTAGACGCCATCGGCATTGGCGATCAGTTCGTCGTGGGTGCCCCGCTCCACTTCACGGCCCCCGTCGAGCACGATGATCTCGTCGCAGTCACGCACCGCGCTCAACCGGTGCGCCACGATCAGGCACGTGACGCCACGCCGACGCAAGGCATCGTCGACATACTCTTCCGTTGCCGCGTCAAGGGCGCTGGTTGCCTCGTCGAGCACGAGCACGGTCGGATGACCCACCAGGGCACGGGCAATCTCCAACCGCTGGCGCTGGCCGCCGCTGAAGTTCATGCCGCCCTCCTCGACAAGGGTGGCGTACCCGAGAGGGCGTTTCAGAATGTCCTCATGGATGCAGGCGTCCCTTGTCGCATCGACGATGACCTCATCCGGAACGGCCGGGTTCCACAGGGTGATGTTGTCGCGCAAGGTTGCGGAAAAGAGCACGGTTTCCTGGTTCACCATGGAAATGGACCGCCGCAGCACCTCCTCGGGAATCTCCTGGCGAGGGTGGCCGTCAAACAGGATCTCACCCGACCAGGGTTGATAGAGTCCCGCAACCAGATGCGCCAGGGTCGACTTGCCGGAACCGCTGGCTCCCACCAGAGCGACCCGCTGCCCGGGATTCAGGATGAGGTTGAAGTCAGAAATCAGGGGTGGCCGGCTCCTGTTGAAACCGAAGGTGACGTTTCTCAGTTCGACCTTTCCTGCAAGCTGGAGGCGCCTGTTGAACGTCGTGATGGAAACCCGGTCCGGTTCCCGGCGGCTGAACACGGGATCCTCCGTGGCCCTGGCAACGTCTTCCAGCCTCTGCAAGTCGGTTTCGAGAGCCTGCCGCCTGTCGGCGAACTCCAGGAATCGCCCGACAGGCGCGAGAAACATCTCCGCCAGGATGTAGAAGGCGACCAGTGTCCCCAGGGTCATGGAGCCGGTCATGACCATGGTGCCGCCGATCAACAGGATTGTCGCGCTGCGCAGAGCGGCGATCAGGTCCGGCAGGGCGCCATTGAGCGCACCCAGTTCGAAGTGGGCCTGGCGCGCACGAAGTTCGCGGGCCTGATGACCGCCCCAGCGTGCAAAGAACCGGTCGTCGGACCCGGTCATGCGCAGGTTGTCGGCATGGTTGAGCATCTGCATGCCGATGCCGAGCAGAAGTCCCTGTTCGCGCCGCATGGCCTGGCTGCGCACGGCGCGCCGGATATTGAAGACGTGGGCGAGTCCCGCATGGATGAGAGCCAGCGACAGCACGACCAGTGCCAGCACGGGATCGTAGGCGAGCAACACCGCGAACAGCACGGCGCTCGTGGCCATGTCGATGATGAGCACCAGAAACTGCTCTGTCAGGGTTTTCGCCACCCGGTCGAAGGATGACACCCGGTCCGTCAGGTCGCCGGCAAGCCGGTGTTCGAAGAACTCGACGGGCAGGCGCAGCAGCTTCGTCAGTCCACGGCTGTAGCCGGTTACCGATATGCGGATGGCGAGCCGCTTGAGAAACCTGTGCTTGAGCAGGGTCAGCAGGTAGACGAGCACACCGCCGCCGATGAGCGCGGCCACAAGGCCAATCCAGGTTCCCTGGTTCAACAGGACATGGTCGACGAAGGCGCCAAGGACTGCCGGCACAACCAGCGACAGCAGTGTCAGCATGAGCGCGCAGGCCGCCACTCCGGCAAGCGAACTCCACAGTCCGCTGACGACGGCGCCGAGTTGTGCGTAAAGGCTCTTGCGTGTGCCGCCGGGAACAAACTCATCGCCACGCGCAAACCGCAGGGCGACACCGCTGTAGCCGGCGGCAAACTCTTCGGCGGTTACCCGGCGGCGCCCCGTAGCCGGATCATTGAGGTAGTAGCCGTGTTCGTCGAAACCTTCGAGAACAACGAAGTGGCTGAACTGCCAGAACAGAATCAGGGGTAGCTGCAGTTTCCTGAGCTGTTCGGCCCTGAGGCTCAGTCCGCTGCATTCAAGACCGTACTGTCGCGAGGCTCTCAGAATGCTGGCGGCGCTGCTGCCGTCCCGGCTCACCTCGCACTTTTCCCTGAGTTCGGTCAGCGGAACCCATCGCCCGAAGTGGCCGAGGACGCTGCCGAGGCAGGCAGCACCGCACTCGGACGCGTGCATCTGCAAGACGACCGGAGTGGCGACTCTTCGTCGCCGGACCTCGGATGCCGTCCGGCTTCCAGCCTCCCGGGAGGCGCGTACCGGCATCTCAGGATGGCCTCATGCCCAACAGGGAGAACGGGGACTGCCTGGCGAGTTCGATGACGATCCGGCACCTGATGCCGGCGGGGATGGGCGTTTCGAGAGTCCGATCGATCGCGACGTCAACAAGGTACATGGAAACCGGCACCGCGAGACCCTGGACGGGGAAGACGGCGGAAACCGACACAATCTCCCCCTTGAGCGCAGGAGCGCTGCCGTCGGCCATGGTCAGTTCGACCGTTGCCGGCAGGCCGGGCCCGACAGTTGCCGTGTTGTCGTGTCCCGCCCAGACGAACAATTGCAGACTGTCACCGCTGGCGGGCTCGGCCACGATCCCGTCCACTGCCCGACTGTGTGAGATGCTGCCAAGAAAGAGCCATGCGGCAAGGAGCGCCACGACGAGGGCGATGATGCCGACAACGAGCCGTTCCCGCGGCGTGGAAACGGTCAGCAACTGGTCGAGCTGCTCACGTTCTTCCTTCGCTTCGGCAACGGTGTTGTGAAAGGAATCAAATGGATTGTTGAACACGGCGGGGCACAACCTCCCCATGGAATCGAGCCAACAAGGCCTGCCCCAGTTGACGTGATCGCGGCATAGATAACGAAGCTATGCATGTCCGCCCGGGGAAGGTCAAGGCTGACCAGCGGTTAGACGATGCCGAGACCCTGGGACACCTGGGCGTAACTGGTAAGGGGGACAGCGCACATCCGGTGCCAGTCCTCCCTGGCGATGACCGGCTGGTTCAGCAGGCCGATCATGTCGTCGAACTTGCTGAGTGCGGAGCATCCGACAACCTCCGGGGCGGCGGCCTTGCGGTGTTGAGGCCAGGCATGACCGCGGGCGTATCGCCAGAAAGGCGTGTCATGCCGTGAGCCGCAGGAATAGTGCCAGCCGACAAAGAGTCCGTATCGCAGGACGGTGCTGACAAGGAAGCGATTGACCACCGGAGCATCGCGCTCGAGATACTCCGGTGCGCGACCGAGACGGATGTGGAGCACCATGCCGATCTGCAATTGTGCGGAGACGATCGCCGTTGCCTCGAGGGGTTCCATGAAGGCCGCCGCGTTGCCGATGCGGGCGACAGCCCCGTCATAGATCCGGCGATGAACAAAGTTCGGGAAGGGGATGACGGCGCGCGGTTCGAACTCCGTGACGCCGTCGGCTTCCAGGAGAACGTCAAAGTCCGCATTGACCTCGTCGACGCTGGAGAGGTTGCGATTGAAGATGTATCCGTAGGACGTGTGGACCGTCAGCGGAATCACGAATACCCAGCCGTGCGGACGGGCCACCGCACGGGTGTAGGTCGGTTGCCGGACCGTTTCCCCGGGCCTTTCGCGAATGGTGGCCGGTGCGCGACGGATGATCGCCGTATTGGTCGGAATGAAGGGGATTTCGATGTGCTGGTCTGCGTCCAGTTCTCCTGGAAATCCGCGGGCATCGAAGACGAGGTCGTAGCGTTCCGGTCCCATGCCCTCGAAGTTCACCTGCGCACCGCCGTCGACCCTGGTGATCCCGAGCACCCTGGCGTCGACATGACGCGCCTTTGTGCCTTCCTGCAGCAGGTCCGCCATCACATCGGCAGACAAGTGATAGGCATAGGACACCTGTTGCGGGGTGAAGTAGTGGGTGAAGTCTCGTTGAAGCCGGCCCCATCCCTCGAAGGCGACGCCGTACTTGCGGGTTCCATTCAGGCGCTGCTGGACGGTTTCGTGCGGCAGGTTCGTCAGTTTCCGCAACTCGTCGACCAGGCTGGGCCAGCTTCCTTCGCCCACGCCGCTGATCGGGATGCCGGGGTCATGGATGTGATGCAGTTCGTGGTCGATGCCCTGCAGCTGGTTCGTCACACTGGCGGCTGCCAGGGATCCAGCGGTTCCCCGTCCAATCACCGCGATCCTGTTGAGGGTCGTGCTGCCAATCATCCTGATAGAGGCATCCACAGATTCCGGTTGCCACTCCATTAGCCGGGATGCACCGGTGAGACAACACGCTACCATGGAACCGCGTCCTCGCCGGGCCCTCTTCGGCGAGGGTTCGGCACGTGACGATGCGCTCGATTGTGGCCAAGGTATCTTGAGGAACTGGGCATGAACCGTTGAAGCCGCCAGCACATGCAGCCACCAATGGCTGGTACAACATCCTTCCCGCACCCGCCGTCGCGCGGCGGGTTGAGGGCGTGTTGCGTGTCCCCTGGGCCGTGGTCGGCGCCGGCTTCACCGGACTTGCGGCGGCGCGCACGCTCGCTTGCCACCTGCCCGACGAGACGATTGCCCTGATCGAGGCGGAACGGGTGGGTTTCGGCGCGTCGGGGAGAAACTCCGGCTTCGTCCTGGAGTCCCACTTCATGCCGCATCGGCTGCCGTTTGCCGATCTGGAGCGGACAAGGGCAGCGGCCCGGCTCGGCACCGGCGGCAGGGACATCCTGAAGAACCTGGTGCGGCAACACCGGATTGCCTGTCACTGGCGCGATTGGGGCAAGCTCTGGGTTGCCGTCTCGCGTGCCGGGGAGGAGGGTCTTCTTCTCCAGCGCCAGGGCAATGATGCCCTCGGAATCCGCCACGAGGCTCTCGACCGTGACGGGGTGGAGGCGCTCACCGGAACACGATTCTACAACGCCGGCCTCAAGGTCGAAGGCACGGCGCTGGTCAACCCTGCTGCCCTGTGCCGGGGCCTTGCCGATACCCTGCCGGCCAACGTCGCACTCCGCGAGGAGTCTCCCGTGCTGGAACATCACAAGAATGGACCGCACAGGCTGGTGACGCCACAGGGAGAGGTTGTCGCCGACGGGGTTCTTCTCTGCACGAACGTCTATTCGCCGTCCCTTGGCGTCGCCCGCCACGCGATGGCGCCCCTCGTTCTCTACGCCAGCCTGACCCGGCCCATGACGCCTGACGAGGCCGGGGCCGCAGGCGGCGACCGCGGCGGATTTGGCCTGCTTCCGGCGGCGAGAGGCGGTTCGACGATCCAGCGCACGCCTGACGGGCGGCTGCTCATTCGCAACACACTGGCATACGGTCCAGCTGCCGCGTCACAGCCGACGAGGCTGGAGGCGGCACGCTTGCGTCATGTCGATTCGATCCGCAGGCGCTGGCCGGCGATTGCGGACATCGACATCGAGCACACCTGGGGAGGGTGCGTCGGCATCACGCGCAACGAGGGCCACGTCTTCGGCGCCATCGGCGACAGGCTGTGGGCATCGATCGGCTGCAACGGTGCGGGGATATCGCGCGGCACCATGGCCGGTACACTCCTCGCCGATCTCGTGGTCGGCCGGGACTCGGAACTGCTGCGCGATCAGCGACGGATCCCCGCACCCGGCTGGATGCCGCCGGAACCCCTGCGCGGTCTGATCAGCCGGAGCCATATCCGCAAACACGCGGCCGACATTGCCGAACACTGAAGTGTCGAACCCGCTCGTGCCCTCGTTTCGGCACGGTACTCGAAGTCAGGTGTGGGCGGCGGCGTCGATATCAAAGAGGTCGCCGCGTTCGCGCAGCACCTCGTCGAGCCAGTCGGTGCGCATTTCCGGGGTCGAGGCGATGAGCTTGCGCGTGTAGGCCTCTTTCTGCGGCGGCGTGAAGATCTGTTCCGTGGTTCCCTGTTCCACCACCTCGCCCTGGTACATCACCACGGTCCGGTCGGCGATGTTGCGCACGATACCGAGATCGTGGGTGATGAACATGTAGGCAAGGCCCTTGTCCTGCTGCAGGCGATCAAGCAGTTTCAGGATGCCCGCGGCCACCACCTGGTCGAGGGCCGAGGTCACCTCGTCGCAGATGATGAGTTCGGGGTCGGCAGCAAGGGCCCGGGCGATGCAGACCCGCTGCTTCTGTCCGCCCGAAAGCTGGCCCGGGAAGCGGTCCGCGAACTCCCGGTCGAGATCGATTTCCTCGAGCAGGGCGAAGATCCGTTCCTCGCGTTCCTTGCCGGTGAGACCGAAGTAGAATGTGAGGGGACGGCCGATGATCTCCGAGACGCGCTGCCTCGGATTGATGGCGACATCGGGCATCTGGTAGATCATCTGGATCTTGCGCAGTTCTTCCTTGTTGCGCTCCTTCAGGGCGAGCGACAGCTTCTTGCCGTCGAACTCGACGTGCCCGTCGCGCGGCGGCAGGAGCCCCGTCACGACCCGGGCGAGGGTGGACTTCCCGCTCCCCGATTCTCCGACGATGGCGACGGTTTCGCCCCGTCCGATCTCGACGCCGACATCCTTCAGGACGTCGACCTGGCCATCATAGGTGGCCGTGACGTCCTTGATGGCGAGAACCGGGTTCTCGGGCATGCCGGTGAAGATCTTGGTGTTGATGTCCTCGGTGCGCGCCGAAATCAGTTCCTTGGTGTAGGGTTCGTCAGGGTCGTGGAGGATCTTGGCGGTATCCCCCTGCTCGATCAGGTCGCCATAACGCAACACCATGATGCGGTCGGCAACCTGCGCCACCACGGCAAGGTCATGGGTGATGTAGAGTGCCGCCGTGTTGTTGTTGCGGATGAGGTCGCGCACCGTGGCCAGCACCTCGATCTGCGTGGTCACGTCGAGGGCCGTGGTCGGCTCGTCGAGAACCAGGAGATCCGGTCCGCAGGTCATGGCCATGGCCGACATGACGCGCTGCAGCTGGCCACCCGAAACCTGGTGGGGATAGCGTCTTCCGATGCGCGCCGGATCGGGAAGATCGAGCCTGGCATAGAGTTCCTCGGCGCGTTTCGTCGCATTGGACTGCGACATGACGCTGTGGCGCACCGCCGCTTCCGTCACCTGATCATTCAGCTGCTTGGCCGGATTGAAGGCGGCTGCGGCGCTTTGCGCGATGTAGGCCGCCCGCACGCCCCTGATCTGACGCACGTCGTCCTCGTCCTGCTGGCGCAGGTCGGTGCCGGCAAAGAGAATCTTGCCACTGGTGATCAGGCAGCCCGGGCGGGCGAAACACATGGAGGCGAGACCGATGGTTGACTTGCCGGCGCCTGATTCTCCGATCAGGCCCAGGACCTCGCCCCGCCTCAGGTTGATGTCAATGTCGTTGACGATGCGGAACGGATTGCCGTCCGCTCCCAGCGCCTCGACACGCAGTGCCTGCATCTCCAGCAGAGTTTCGCCAAAGCCGGTGCGGGCCGTTTGCTGGTTCACGTGACTATACCTCGAATTCAGTGGCCGCGGACCGGTTCGCCCAGGCCAGCACGTAGTCGACCAGGAGGTTGGTGCCCACGGCAAGGATGGCAATGGCGCCGGCCGGATAGAGCGGGGCGACGATGCCGTAGATGATGGCTGACGAGCTTTCCCGCACCATGCCGCCCCAGTCCGCCAGGGGTGGCTGGATGCCCAGGCCCAGGAAACTCAGGGCGGCGATGAAGAGGAAGGCAAAGACAAAGCGCAGGCCGAACTCCGCGATGAGCGGCAAGGTGGTGTTGGGCAGGATCTCGCGGGTCATGATCCACCACAGGCGCTCGCCGCGCAGTCTGGCCGCCTCGACATACTCCATGACCGCCACGTCCATCGCGATGGCCCGCGACAGCCGGAACACGCGGGTGGAGTCCAGCACGGCAATGACAGCCACGAGAACGACAAGATCGGAGCCGAGAACGGAGATGACCACGAGTGCCATGAGGAGTGTGGGAATGGCCATCAGCGTTTCCACGAAACGCGACAGGATACTGTCGAAGATACCCCCCAGCACGGCCGCCGCAAAGCCGGTGACGATACCCATGAAGAAGGCAAGCACGGTGGCCACGAAGGCAATGGCAATGGTCGTGCGGGCGCCATAGATGATGCGCGAAAGCATGTCCCTGCCGATGTGATCGCCTCCCAGCCAGTGCTCGGCCGATGGCGGAGCCCAGACATCGGTCACGAGTTCCGTCTCGCCGTAGGGGGCGAGCCAGGGCGCGAAAACCACCACGAAGAGGTTGATCATGATGATGGCCAGACCGACACGCGCCGTCAGCGGCATGCCCCTGAGGAACTGTTTGACGACCATCATCTTGGTCGGGCGGATCCATTGTGCCGTTTCCGATGTCGTGACCATGACCCGCCTCCTACTTGGGATGCCTGAGACGCGGATTGGAGAGAATCGACGAGATATCCGCAATGAGCGTGAGCAGGATCCAGACACTGGCGAAGATCATGACGCAGGCCTGGACCACCGGAACGTCCCGCTTCGAGACGGAATCCACCATGTACTGGCCCATGCCCGGATAGGTGAAGACGACCTCCACGACGACCACGCCAACGATGAGATAGGCCATGTTGAGCATGATCACCGTGATGATCGGCGACCACACGTTGGGCAGGGCATGCTGGACGACAATGCGCCAGTAGCGCACACCCTTGAGGTGCGCCATCTCGATGTAGGAACTCGACATGACCGCAATGACCGCGGCGCGGGTCATGCGCATCATGTGAGCCAGGGTGACGAGGGTGAGCGTCACCACAGGGAGCGCCACGGACTCGATGCGCATCCACAGGGACATCTGGTCACTCACGTTGGAGAGACTCGGAAACCACTGGAAGGTAACCGCGAACAGGATGATCAGGACGTAGCCAATGAAGAACTCCGGCACGGAGATCGCCATCAGGCTGCCGACAGATATGCCCCTGTCGAGAGGTGTATCCTGGCGAATGGCGGAGATCAGACCCAGGGACACCGAAAGCGGAATGGCGATGATCGCAGCGAGTGCCGCCAGGAACAGCGTGTTCTCGAGACGGAAACCCACTTGCGGTGCGATGGGCCGTCGATTTCCGAGCGACGTGCCGAGGTCGCCCTGGACGAATCCCACCAGCCAGTCGAGGTAACGTTCATGGGGAGGTCGGTCGAGGCCGAGTTGCGCGCGGATCGCCGCGGTGTTTTCCTCGGTTGCTGACTGGCCGAGAATGGCGGTGGCGACATCACCGGGAAGGATCTCCGTGGCGATGAAGATGATGATGGAAACGCCCAGCAGGGTTCCAATGCCGATGGCGAGCCGCCTTACCACCAGTGTCAGCATTCCCGAATCCCGTTTCCACCCCGGGCATTCAAGCGAACCCGGCGCGACTTTGCAAATGGCAAGGGAGTCCGGCAGTCCGCCGGTCTCCGTGTCTGCCGGTGCAGCAAGACCTTCAGCGCCGCCTCTCCCGTGATGTCCGGCATCTGGATATTCGGGTACGGGTCGCTTATCTGGCGACCCGCCATGTCCTTCCGGACGAGCCGTGTGGCCCGTCTTGCAGGGTGGACGCGGCGTTTCTGGCAGGGTTCACACGACCACCGCGGCCTGCCCCATGCCCCCGGACGCGTCGTCACCCTGGTTGCCGCGCCACGGGCCTCCTGTGATGGCATGGCCTATCTCGTCGACAGGGACGTGGTGGAGACGGTCTTCCGCAACCTCGACCATCGCGAGAAGAACGGCTACGAGCGTCATGCGGTCAGGCTGACGTTCCGCGACGGGGGTGTCGTCGACGCCATCGTCTACATCGCCGCTGTCGGCAACCATGCCTGGCTCGGTCCGGCTGGCGATGAGGAGATGGTGAGGCAGATCTGCCAGGCCGCCGGCCCAAGCGGCGCCAACATCGACTATCTCAACGATCTGGCAGCGGCCTTGCGGGACCTGGAGATCAAGGACCCGCATGTCTTCCGGCTCGAAAGCATGGCACGCGCCTTCATGGAGGAAGGCAGCGACGGTCACACGATACGGCAGGCCTCGTCAAAGCTGTAGCGGTAGAAGCGCGGTCCGAGAATCCCCTCCAGGGCGCCGTATCCGATGTTGCACAGGAAGTTCGACTCCCAGGCCGTGCCGGCAAGAAAGGCCGCGTCCACCTTCTTGCCGTCGAATCCCAGCATCGGCCCGGCGTCGAGGCCCACGGCACGGATGGCAAGAATGAGGTAGGCGCCCTGCAGCGTGCCCTGGTGGCGGGCGAAGGAACGCGCTGCATCGGGATCGTCGGCCCACTGGTCCGCCATCTCCGGATAGATGGGGAACAGTCTCTCGAATCCGTCGAAGAAGCGGGTGTCGTGGGCAAGCAGTGCGGTGGCCGGCGCCGCTATCGTCTTCTTCACATTGCCCGGCGACAGGCACGCTCCCAGTTTCGCCTTCGCCTGTGGCGAACGGACGAAGACAATGCGCGCCGGCAAGGTGTTGGCGCTGGTGGCGCCGAACTTCATGATATCCCATATCTCGTGCAACTGTTGGTCGCTCACCTCCCTGTCCTGCCACGCGTTGTGGGTGCGGGCCTCCCGGAAAAGGAGATCGAGGGAGTCCTCGTCGAGCCGTGATATCTTCGCCCGGCATGCGGCGATCCGGTCTCGGGCTTCCTGAAGCAGGATATCCTCGGTCATCCGCACACTCCTCGGTTCAGCGGCTCCCATCCTGCCATGCCGCCCCTTTTCCGGCATCTGCCAACTTGACGCCACGAAGGAGCGAGGGTCACCCTCCATCCGGTGATCGTGTCACGGGAGAGAAGATGCGGAGCATACGGACCGTCCACGTCGTATCGGCGCATGCGGAAGGCGAGGTCGGGGATGTCGTCGTTGGCGGTGTCGAGCCGCCGCCCGGCGACACGCTGCGCGAGCAGGCAGAGTTTCTCGCCCGTGATCGCAGGCTCTGGACGTTCCTTCTCAACGAGCCCCGCGGCGGAGTGTTCCGTCACGTCAACCTCCTGGTGCCGGCGAAACATCCCGAGGCCCGCATGGGTTTCGTCATCATGGAGCCTGCGGACCTGCCGCCGATGTCGGGATCGAACACCATCTGCGTGGCAACGGTCCTCCTGGAGACGGGCATCATCGCAATGCAGGAGCCCGAGACCACCTTCATTCTCGAAGCGCCAGGCGGGCTGGTACGGATTCGTGCCGCCTGCCGTGAAGGCAGGGCACAGTCCATCACCCTCGAGAACCTGCCTTCGTTCGCGGTTCAGACGGACATCCGTCTGGAGGTTCCAGGCATCGGTTGCCTGACCGTGGATACCGCCTTCGGGGGCGACAGTTTCGTGGTCGTCGACGCAGCGGAACTTGGATTGTCCATCGCCGCATCCGAAGCGGGACGTCTGGCCGGTTGCGGCATGCGGATACTCGAGGCCGCCAACGACCGGATCGGCTTTAGTCACCCGCAGCTGGCAGAGAGGGACCGCCTTTCGTTCTGCCTCCTTGCCGGACCTCTCGACAGGACCGACGGCATCATCGAATCGCGCCAGGCCGTCGCCATCAGGCCCGGCAAGATCGACAGGTCGCCCACCGGCACCGCCGTGTCGGCCCGCATGGCCCTGCTGCATGCCCGGGGCATCATGGAGACCGGCGACATCTTTCGTGCCCGCTCGATCATCGACTCGCGGTTCGAGGGCAGGATCGTCCGCACCACGCGGGTGGGGTCGATTCCCGCCATCATCCCGGAAGTCACCGGACGGGCCTGGATCACCGGGATTCACCAGCACCTTCTCGACCCCGACGACCCCTGGCCCGAGGGCTACAGGCTCGGCGACACGTGGGGCCACCCCCCTTCCGGATCATCCCGCTCCGGTCAATCCGAGTGAACGGCCGGACGGCGGCTCCCGGTTCAGGATCGAATACGCAGGGTCTGACTTCGTCGTGCGAGGCAAGCTCGAAGGACGTCGCCCCGCAGACCTTTCCAACCCATCACACCAACCTTGCGCAGGAAAATTCGAGAGCAAGATTCGGGCTGCGCGGCCGTGCTGGACCGGTCAGGGTATCCACCATCGCAATGCGCGGCTCGCAGGGGCGGCCAGTACCCAGATGACCCGGGGAGGAGATAACATGGCCGATGGTCAGACAATGCGAACGTCGATGGCAAGGCAGTTCAGCAGCGACGACGAGCGTTGGGCGGCCGTCGCAAACCGCAATCATGCCGCCGTTGGGGAGTTCGTCTACTGCGTCACGACGACCGGCGTCTATTGCCGTCCCGGCTGTGCGGCACGCCGCCCGCGGCGCGAGAACGTACGCTTCCACGCGTCCTGTGGGGATGCCGAGGCCGATGGTTTCCGGCCATGCCGGCGCTGCCGCCCGAACGAGCCGTCCCTCGCCGAACGGCACGCGCGGTCGGTGGCGGCCGCGTGCCGCCTCGTCGAGACGGCGGAAGAGGTGCCGGATCTCGACTCGCTCGCGCAGGCAGCCGGCATGAGCCGGTTCCACTTCCACCGGGTGTTCAAGGCCGTCACGGGTTTCACGCCGCGGGCCTATGCCGCCGCCTATCGCGCGGACAGGACCCGCGAGGCGCTGCGCACGTCGCGAACGGTCACAGAAGCCATCTACGACTCCGGCTTCAACTCAAGCGGCCGGTTCTACGCGGCGTCGCCGAAGATGCTCGGAATGGCTCCCGCGGTATTCCGGGGCGGTGGCGCGGGTGAAACGATCCGGTTTGCCGTCGGCGAGTGTTCGCTGGGCTCGATCCTGGTGGCCGCGACGGCCAAGGGAGTTTGCGCGGTCCTGCTTGGTGACGATCCGGCAGCCTTGGCGAACGAGTTGGAAGACCGTTTTCCGCGGGCTGAATTGATCGGGGCAGACAGGGAGTTCGAATTCCTCGTCGCTCGGATCGTCGGTCTTGTCGAAACCCCTCAATCCGGTCTCGATTTGCCGCTCGACATCCGCGGGACGACGTTTCAGCGGCGCGTCTGGCTGGCGCTTCGCGATGTACCGGCCGGCAAGACCGCCAGCTACAGCGAGATCGCCGATCGTGTCGGCTCGCCGAACGCTGCGCGAGCAGTCGCGCGCGCATGCGCCGCCAACCCGATCGCCGTCGCCATTCCCTGCCACCGCGTGATCCGCAACGACAGCACGCTCGGCGGCTACCGCTGGGGCGTGGAACGCAAGCGGGCCCTGCTCGCCCGCGAGGGCACATACTGAGCCCGGCTGCATGCCGGTCGAGCGTCACGCCGGAAACGGAACTCCGCCTCGCGGCGCTGGAGCGGAGTGCGATCACCTTGGCACGCACGGCTACGCCTTGATGTCATCGCTACTCACGCCCGGGGCACCATGAAGATCGGCGACATCTTCCGCGTGCGCTCGATCATCGGCTCGCGGGCGTGATCATCCGAGTCACACCACGGGGTAAGGCCGATCCCCCCATCATCCCGGAAACCACCGGTCGGGCCGGGCCTGAATGACCGGGATCCACCCGCATTTTCTGGACACCGACGAACCCGGGGCAGGGGGTGCAGCCCCGGCAACACGTGGGACCGTGCCGCACGCGAATCGGCTCAGTGCGGTCCATGTGAATGAGCGACCGGATGGCGATCACAGTGCTGAATCCAGGCACTCGCGCCACCCGTGAATTGTGCGCCTCGTCCAGCAGCGCGGATCAGGTGTCGAGCCAGACCTTCACAGCCTCGGCTAACTCCTGCGCCGCGTCATCCAGCATGTCGTTGCTTCCGGCATCGATCACGTTCTTGGTGATCTCGATTAGTATCCCGAGGTTTCCGGTGAAGGAAACATCCTTCTCCTGTTCCCGGAAGTAACGTTCAGCAATGACATCACCTGTGGTGGCGTCCAGGACGCTCACCGTCGCGCCGATGTAACTCTCGCTGCCGAGAAGAGCCCGGCCGGCGTCGCTGGCGATGTTCATTTCGTCCACGTGAACCGACATGTGGACCGGCTGATCACCGGAAAATGAGGATTCCAGCGTACCGTACATCGCGGTTTCGAGCTGCTGTTCGAACTGCTGTGCAAATTCCTTGTCGTCGATGTCGTCGAGTCTCTCGAAGACTCCTGTACGGACGTTCTCGTCCACCGTGACGTCGACGCTCGCGAGCGTGTAGCCCCGAACCTGATCGCTGATTCCCGCCTGCGTGGTCATGCAACCGGTGAGAAGGACGGCAAACAAGACCGCCACCGTCAGGTTCAACCAATTCCGTGTCATGTTGCACTCCTTGCGACTTCAGTCTTCGCGATGCGCCGGTTGCTGCACCTATTGCATCGCATGACACTTGCGTCCAGCAACCTTCTTCGACCTTGGGCCCGGAACACCGGTGACCTGCGCTGGAGTTTCGGACATAAGCCTTCAACGGGCTGTCCGCCAGGACTGGGAAAGTTGAAGGCGCGGCTGACCGGCAGCCGCGCCGCCGTGGAACGCGCCGGCTCCCCTTTCCGCGGTCGCTCAATCGCGCTTCATGGAAAACGCGCTCGAAGACGCCACCAGCCCCCTTGTTTCACAAAGCGCCCATCCAGCCCGTCGTTCCGGACGTTGACGAGGCACACGGTCAAGAGGAGAAGGGTGACGGACCTCAGGTCCACGCGGCGTGCCGTTTGCCAGAGTTGATCGGGTGGCCCGGCGCGGCTGTCTCCCGGGTCAGGGTTGTATCCGGGGAATGGAGGGTTACCGAGCGTGTCCTCGAGACAGCGGGCATTGAGAGAAAACACCCTAATATTAGGGAGAAAGTCGATGATGTGCTCTGGCTGATGTTGCCGGCATCCAGGGTCGGTGACCATTGACATCGGAAGTCCCCGCGGGATAAGAGTCAGGAGGCGGAAAAACAACGCTGCGCCCGGGTTTCGACACTGTGGTTTTCCTGAATATCCGGGCCGTATTCGGCGAACGATGTTTCAATCTGACCGGAAGGACACTCCCATGAAAACCACCCCAACAGGACAGGAGACTGTCAAGGAAAGTGTTGCACAAGGACGCCGCAGGTTTCTCAGGCATGGCGTCCTTGCCGCAGGCGCCGCCGCAGCGGGCGCCAGTGGGCTCGCCACACCCTATATCCGCGATGCGCGCGCAGCCGAGACGACGACCTGGCGCATCCAGACCTCGTGGCCCGGCGGCATCGGTCTCGACATCTTCAAGCACTGGTGCGGCACGATCATCGAGAAGACCGGCGGCGAACTCGCCTTTCAACCCTTCGGCGCCAAGGATGTCGTCGGCGACTTCCAGCTGTTCGACGCCGTCAAGAACGGTGTGATCGAGGCCATGAACCCGTTCACGCTCTACTGGGCGGGCCGTATCCCGGCATCGGTGTTCCTGAGCTCCTATCCGCTCGGCCTGCGCAATCCCCACGAATGGGATGTCTTCTATCTCGCGCTCGGCGGCAGGGAGATCGCGCGGGAGATCTTCGCCAGGCACGACATGTTCTATGTCGGCCATATCCACCATGGTCCGAACATCATCCACTCCAAGGTTCCGATCCTGTCGATCGACGATTTCAGAGGGCGCAAGATGCGGCTTCCCGGAGGCATGGTGGCCGAAGTCTTCCAGGACGTCGGCGCCAAGACCACGCTGCTTCCCGGCTCGGAGATCTTCCCCGCCCTCGACAAGGGCACCATCGACGTGGCGGACTATGTCGGACCGGCGATCAACTATGCGCTGGGTTTCCACAAGGCGACGAACTACATCTCCATGGGGCCTCCGGGCTTCATGTCGCTCTACCAGCCTGTCGACCTCATGGATCTCACCGTCGGCATGGATCACTGGAACGCGCTTTCCGACCAGATGAAGCAGTTCGTCGAGATGGAGGTCTGCGTCTATTCCGACCATCATCACGCCGGTATCCAGAAGGCCGACCAGGAGGCCTGGGCCAAGTTCGAGGAGGCCGGAACCGTGGTGACCCGGCTTTCCCAGGACGATGTCGAGGAGTTCACCAACTACGCGGTGCCCCGCTGGTTCCAGTGGGCCAACAAGGACAAGGATGCCGCCCGCGTGTTCAAGATCCAGCTGGACTACATGATGTCCGGCAGTCTGGGATACGTCACGCCCGAGATGATCGCCGGCCACACACTGGACCTGTGATACCTTCGTAGCCACCTGCCGGGTTCCGCTCCATGACGGAGCGGAACCCGGCGACCCGAACCTTTTCCGGACACCCTGAGCGCCATGGAGCCTGTGCTGTATCCGGTTGCGGCGCTGCTTCACGGCGCGGTGCCGCAGTGGCTCGCCCTGCCGAGCCTCACGCTGACGCTGCCCCATGTCGTTTACTGGGCGGGGCTGGCGCTCTTCCCGCTGGTCGCGATGGTCCTGGTGCGTCGGGCGGCGCGGGCGCCGCACCGCAGGATTTCCGCGCCGATCGCGTGGATGTTCTGGTTCTGGGGCGGAATTGTCGGACTGCATCGCTTTTACCTCAGGTCCGTCCGCGCCGGCCTGGTCTTCCTGCTACTCTTCGTGCTGCTCCTGATGGGCAACGGCTATTCATCGGACGCCCGGAATGCCCGGTCGCTCTTCGACAACGAGCTTCGCATCGCGGAGTTCACCATTACCCAGCGCCAGAAGGACGTCGACCGTCAGACCGAGGGTGCCGAGGACCGTCTTGCCGCGGCCGTCGAGGAACACGAGGCGGTCCGTATTGAGGCCGAAGCCGCGTCCCTGACGGAGGACGAATGGCGGGCCTTCGTCGGCTCCGTGTTCTGGTTGATCGTTGTGCTTCTGCTCTTCGACGCCTGGCGCCTTCGGCACCTGGTTCGGGAAGCCGAGGCACGCGAAACCGGTCTCGCCGATTCCGGGGACATCGACATCCTGCAAAGGGACGATGTCAGCGATGAGCGCAGCCTCGTCTCCAGCCCGGTCATCCGGACGATCGAGAAGATCAGCGACTGGTCCGGCACCTTCGTCGCCTACTGGATCGTGCTGGCGGTGTTCGTCTACTACTACGAAGTCATCGCGCGCTACGTCTTCAATTCGCCGACGAACTGGGCCCACGAGGCCATGTTCCTGATGTTCGGCGCGCAGTACCTCCTGTCCGGAGCGGCGACACTGCGGGACGGCAAGCACGTCAGGGTCGACGTGGTCTATGCCCGGTTTTCCGTTCGCACCCGCGCCTGGATCGATATCGTGACGTCGCTCGCCTTCTTCATCTTTGTCGTCACCCTGATCGTGACGGGGTTCTTTTTCGCCATGGACGCCGTCGAGGTCATGGAGGTGTCGTTCACCGAGTGGGCAATCCAGTACTGGCCGGTGAAGTTCGCCATCATGATCGGCGGAATCCTGATCCTGTTGCAGGGTATCGCCGGACTGATGCGCAACGTGATCTTTCTTTCGCGATCCCGGGCGGACTGAACCATGGGCCTGGAAATGGATCTCCTGTGGCTCACCGTGCTGATGTTCGGCTCGCTGGGCGTGCTGCTGATGGCGGGGCTTCCGCTGGCGTTCGTGACCGGCGGGCTGGGTTGCGTGTTCCTGTTCGTCTTCGGTTCGGTCAACGAACTCAACATCCTGCCATCCCGCATCTTCCCGTTCATGACCGACTATCAGTTGTCGGCCATTCCACTGTTCATCTTCATGGCCGTGATGCTGGAGCGGGCGGGCATCATCCAGGAGCTGTTCGATGTCGTCTACAAGCTGCTCGGCGGCTTGAGGGGCGGCCTTGCATCGGCAACGATCGTTTCCTCGACGATCCTGGCCGCCATGGTCGGCGTGATCGGCGCGGCGGAGGTGGCCATGGGCATCCTGGCGCTTCCGGCCATGCTGAAGCGGCGCTACGACCCCCATCTCGCCTGCGGTTCCATCCTGGCCGGCGGCACGCTCGGCATTCTCATTCCGCCTTCGATCCTTGCCATCCTGTTCGCGGTGGTGGCGCAGCAATCGGTGGGCGACCTCTTCATCGGCGCGATCTTTCCCGGACTCCTGCTCTCCGGTCTCTATGTGATCTATGTCACCACGCGCTGCTACATCGATCCGGCGGCAGGTCCGGCCCTGCCGGTCGAGGAACGCGTCAGTTTCAGGGAAAAGCTGCTCCTCCTGCGCAGCATCATCACGCCCGTTCTCCTGATCGTCCTGGTTCTCGGCGTGATCTTCACCGGCGTCGCGACACCCGTCGAGGCCGCCGGAATTGGCACGTTCGGCGCTCTCTTTGTCGCGGCGATGCACCGCCGCCTGTCGTGGGCGAACATCAGGGAGGGCGCGCTCACGACGCTGAAGGCCTCGGCGATGGTGCTGTGGATCATCTTCGGCGCCAGCATCTTCGTCGGCTTCTACATCCTCCAGGGCGGGCAGCAGTTCGTGGCCGACGTTCTGATCGGCACGGGTCTGGGCCCGTACGGCATCCTGCTCATCATGATGATCATCCTGGTCATCCTCGGGATGTTTCTCGACTGGGTCGGCATCCTCCTGCTGGCCGTGCCGATCTTCATGCCCATTCTCCTGCAGATGGAGTTCAACGGCCTCTTCGGCCTGCCCGGTCCGACACACGGGATCACCGATCCCGACAAGGCGAATGAGGCGCTGCGCCTGTGGTTCGGCGTCGTCTACATCGTCAACATGCAGATGTCGTTCCTGTCACCGCCATTCGGCTATGCGCTCTTCTATCTCAAGAGTGTCGCGCCACCGGAGATCGGCATGGGCACGATCTTCAGGTCCGCCGTCCCCTTCCTGTTGCTCCAGGCGCTCGGTCTCTTCATCTGCATCGCCTTCCCGCAGATCATCCTGTGGCTGCCGGCACAGGTCTACGGCAACTGACCTCCGGCACCATCGCGCGCCCGCGCCGGGAAACCGGCCATTGTCCGAAGCCAGGTGGCCGCACCGGCGGTTTCGGGCCTTCGTCGTCCCTGTCGGAATTGAATTGCCACGCGTGACGTCAAGAGCCCGACTGCCTCTCGCATGTCCCGTTCGTCCAGGCTGCCGCGACGCAGACGCAGGACGTCAAGTCCTGAACGTCGACACCGTCGATGATGCCTGACCGTTCCTGACGTTGACGAGGCACAGGCTCAGGAGGAGAAGGGCGAAGGCCGTCCAGATCCACGCGCTGTGCTGCTCGCCAAAGACGACGATTCCCGCACCGATGATCATCGGCGTGGCAGCGAAGGTCCAGGTGGCATAGAACACGGGCCCGGCAATGCGGATGGTCTCGAACGATGCGATCCAGAGCCAGACGTTCAGCGCGCCGAAAAGCGGGACGAGCCACCAGAGATGCAGGCGTTCGGCATCGAACCACCAGAACTGGTCCAGCCAGACGACAGGCGCCAGCAGGATTGCCGCGCCCCCGGCCATCATGGCAAACGAGATCGCCAGCGATTCTGTCTCGGGTGGCCAGTCACGGGCCATCCAGTTGGCCCAGAGTGCCCAGCCGACGGGGACGACCAGCGCGACCGCAACCCAGGGGACCATGGCCCGCGACGGCAGGCTGGTTTCCGGCAACACGGTGAGCATCAGGCCTGCGACACCGATCAGGAGACCGACAAAGCGAATCCAGCGGTATCTCTCGAGCAGCAGCACGAGTGCGACCAGGTAGGTGAGGGCCGGCTCGATCGCCATTGCGAGACTCATGACGCCGACAGGCAGGTGAGGCGAGGCCAGGGTCATGGCGGCATAGGGGATCACGAGCCCGAAGAGCGCCGACACCGTGTAGTAGCGCAGGTGTGGCACGGTCAGCGGCACGGACTGTCGCCTCGCAAGGAGGGCGGCTCCGGTCATCACCGCACCGGCGAGGCACTGCCAGAACACGAAGCCGAGGAAGGGAACTCCTCCCTCGGTGGCAACCCGCAGAAAGACGAGAAAGACGGACGCGGGGACGGCAACCATCATCAGCAGGAACAGGCGCAGCGCAAGCGAGGGCTGGGCGATGGACATTACGGCCTCCCGGGCCTGAAGGCCGGACGGTTCCTGGCGCGGCCCTCGGGTCCGGCGGTCGCAAGCGGGATTGCGAGGATGGTGGAGGCGGGGTCGAACGGCAAAATCAGGGATCCGCTTCGTGTCACCGGTGCGACCGATGCGGCCTTGTATGCTCTGCTGCAGGCGAAATGTACAGCCATGGGCATCGGACGGCACGCCGCCCGACCGCCGCCTTGCCAATCGCGTCGGATCCTTCATGATCCTCGTCCGCTCATGCGGGAGGAATGCACGCGGGCCCATTCGGTCGACAGCCCGCCCTTCAGACGCGAGCTGAGTGGAACTGTCGCCGGACTGGCCGTATCCGGTTTGGGAGACGACCATGTCCCGTGATCCCCGTTACGACATTCTCTTCGAGCCCGTGGAGATCGGACCCGTTACGGCGAGGAACCGCTTCTATCAGGTGCCCCATTGCAACGGCATGGGGCGCACCTTTCCGTCCAGCATGGCGGCGATGCGCGGTGTCAAGGCCGAGGGCGGCTGGGCCGTGGTGTCGACCGAACAGATCGACATCCACCCCTCGGCCGACGTCACTGGCGCCACCGAGGGTCGTCTGTGGTCGGACCAGGATATCCCGTACCACGCGCGCATGTGCGACGCGGTCCACGAACACGGCTCTCTCGCACTGATCGAGCTGACCCACAACGGCAAGTTCGCACCGGCGGCCTACAGCCGCGAGGTGCCGCTCTTCCCCTCCCACATGCCCGTGGTCGGCAACGCGCCGGTGCAGGCCCGCGCCATGGACAGGACCGACATCAGGAACTACCGACGCTGGCATCTGGATGCCGTGAAACGCGCCAGACGGGCCGGCTTCGACATCGTCTGCTGCTATGCCGCCCACAACCTCTCGCTCGCCGGCCAGTTCATGCTGGCGCGCTACAACCGCCGCACCGACGAGTACGGCGGCAGGCTGGAGAACCGGGTCCGCCTGTTCCGCGAGATCATCGAGGACGCGAAGGAGGCGGTCGGAGACACGATGGGCGTGGTCGCGCGCTTCGCTGTCGACGAGAGGCGCGGCGCCGAAGGCATGGAATTCGACAAGGAGGGGCGGGAGATTGTCGAGATGCTGGCCGAACTGCCCGATCTCTGGGACGTCAACGTGGCCGAATGGGAGAACGACAGCATCACCAGCCGCTTCGCGGAAGAGGGATTCCAGGAACCCTTCATCTCCTTCGTCAAGCAGGTCACCACCAAGCCCGTGGTGGCCGTTGGTCGCTACACCACGCCCGACCGCATGGTGTCTCTCGTGAAGAACGGCGTGCTCGACATGATCGGCGCAGCCCGTCCCTCGATTGCCGACCCCTTCCTGCCGAGGAAGATCGAGGAGGGCCGGATCGAGGACTTGAGGGAGTGCATCGGCTGCAACATCTGCGTTGGCTGGGACCACATGTTGTCGCCCATGCGCTGCACCCAGAACCCGACCAAAGGCGAGGAGTGGCGCAAGGGCTGGCATCCGGAGCGCATCCCGCTGAAAGCGGGCGACGACAAGGTGCTCGTCATCGGCGCGGGCCCTGCGGGTCTCGAAGCGGCGCGCGCTGCGGGTCAACGCGGCTACGACGTGACCCTGGCCGAAGCGGACGAGGAACTGGGCGGCCGGGTCGCCCGGGAAAGCCGCTTGCCGGGTCTCTCGGCCTGGGGGCGGGTGCGCGACCACCGGGTGCACCAGATCCGGCAGATGGCCAACGTCGAGGTCTATCCCGCCAGCCGGCTGACGGCCGCACAGGTGCTCGAGTTTGGCGCTGACCGCATCGCCGTTGCGACCGGCGCGCTCTGGCGCAAGGACGGTTTTGGCCGGGCGCACCAGTTCCCGATCCCCGGCCTCTCCGGGGCGGGCGTGTTCACGCCCGACGACGTCATGTCCGGCGCGACGCCGGACGGCCCTGTCCTGGTCTACGACGATGACCACTACTACATGGGTGGCGTGATCGCAGAGAAGCTGCGCGGCGGCGGAGTCGAGGTAACGCTGGTGACGCCCGATCCCGTCGTGTCGTCGTGGACCACCTTGACGCTGGAGCAGCACCGCATCCAGGCGCGCCTGATCGAACTCGGCGTCGGCATCGAGGTGAACGCCAAACTCGCGGCTGTCGGCGACGGTGTGGCCACGCTTGCCTGTGTCTTCACCGGACGGCATCGCGAGATTGCCGCCGCCTCGGTCGTGATGGTGACGTCGCGCCTGCCCGACGATGGGCTCTACCGTGAGCTTGCCGGCGACGAGGAGCGGCTGTCGGACGCCGGCGTTGCCTCTCTCCACCGCATCGGCGACTGTCACGGCCCCGCCACCATCGCCGCGGCGGTCTACGAAGGCCACCGCTTCGCCCGTGAACTGGGCGCGGAGCCCGAGGACATTCCCTTCAAGCGGGAACTCACCGAACTGGCGGCGGGGTTTGCGCTACCCTGATCCGAAGCCTCCTGCCGCAGCGTGCGCGGCGAGTCTCCCGGAACTGCGGCATTGGACGAAGAAAGGCCGGACGTTGCCGTCCGGCCTTTCGGTTGGTTCCCCTTGAGAGGGAGTGCTTACATCGTCGCGTGGTCGATCCAGCCCTGGAGCGTCTCGGAGTTGTTGTCGAGCCACTCGTTGATGACCTCGATGAGGTCGCGGCCCTTGTCGTCGATCTCCGACATCATCTGCGCCTGCTCGAGGTTGGTGATCGAATAGGCCTCGATCAGTCCCCAGGCGCCGGGGTGGCTGTCCTTGAGACCCGGATTGGCAACCTTCCAGATCTCGGCGCCCGCCCAGTCGCAGTCATGGGTGGCGTCGGGGTTGATGCCCAGCGACGCGTCGGTCTCGCACCCCTCGAAGTACTCGGGCAGATAGATACGCTGCAGGTCGTACTGGGCGTGCATCCAGTGCGGTTCCCAGAACATGGTGATCAGCGGCGCCTGGCGCTCGTAGGCCGACTTGATCTCGGCAATGATCGCACCCTCGCCGCCCGACGGGATGTTCACGAAGTCAAGCCCCAGCGCGGCAATGCGCGGCGCATTCTTGTCGCCCCATTCCGCCGGATAGTCCAGAAAACGTCCAGACGGCATCGTCTCGGGCGTCGCAAACATGTCGGCGCAGTCGTTGAGCGCCTCCCAGCTCGGCAGACCCGGACACATGTCGACGACGTATCCCGGAACAAACCACGCCTCCTGCGGCTTCAGACCGGACAGCGCCACGATCTCGACCGCGCCGGAATCGAAGTGCTCGTCCCAGCCCTCGCCGATGTTGGAACTCCAGATCTCCAGGGTCGCGTGAATGTCGCCGTCCGCAACGGCCGAAACCTGCGGATAGTATCCCGCGGTCACGTATTCGACGTTGTAGCCCATGCGCTTGAGCGCCTCGCCGGCCACCGTCGTGCTGACGTGCTGGCCCGTCCACTCGTTCATCGCAAGCTTGATCGGCTCATCCGTCTCGGGAATTGACTGGGCGCTCGCTGTCGCCGCAACACCGGTAAGCAACGCGCCGGCGGTGACGGCCGACAGGAGTTTCCTTGACAGGTCCATCATGTGTGTCCCCCTAGTTTGTCGTTCACAAAGCACCCGCGTCGGGTGTTCCGGTCCCATTCTATGCGACACGATGCGGCGGTGTGCAAGTCGCATGAACGACGCGTCTGGCGGATCCGCTTGGGTGACGGCCCTTCGAACCGTTTCAAGGCAAGGCGTCAGGGCGGTGCTGCCGGCGGGACCGGATTGCAGGCGATCAGACCCAATGTTCTCCTGACTTCCAGAGCAAGCCGTCGGGTCCGCGTGATGTGTCTGTCTATGTGGGCCTGCTCTGGAGACGGAATGGGATCACAGTCCGAAACGCGAGGAGTCCCGCGACAGGATGATTCGCCTGTCCCGGGCGCTATTGCGTGGCGACGGCAATTGCCTCGGCGAGTTCGTCGCGTTCCTCGCAGCCATCCGGGCATGCGATGTCGAGGGCTGCAAGGCGCTCCCTTGCCTTTGCGACGTCGCCGACTTCAAGCAGGAGTTCTCCCAGGTACTCATTGGCCCCTCGATGCAGCGGATCGATGTCCAGAGCCATCCCGTACCATGTGAAAGCGTCGTCAAACCTGCCGATCTGGCGAGATGCGTAACCCAGCATGTTCAGAGTATCCGGATTGCCGGATTCCCTGCGATTGAGATCCTCCAGGAGAACGAGCGCCTCCTCGTAGTCGCCGGACTCGACGAGGTCAATGGCGTCAGACAACGTTGCTGTGCTGCCCGTTGTGCCGCTGCCTGCTGCCAAGGCGCAGCCGGCAAACATCGTCAGGATCGCCATCACGCGAAGAACCATCATCGCTCATCCTCCTCATCCGGTGATACGGGACGGTCCTCGGGCCGCCGCACGGCCATGGCCGCAATTCCCCTTGTCGCCGCGTGATCCCTCGAACCCCTCTCAACGCATGAGAAGCTACAACGCGGCACGCGGAACCGGCAAGGAGACCGGACGGGCATGACAGCAGGGCGATGCATGCGGTGCGCAACGCGAATCGTCTCGAAGGAGCTATGGCAGGCACCGGGCGAATCTGGCAGATTTGCCTGGTGAAGCGGGATGGCGGCGATGCAGGATAACTCCCGGGATCTTGTTTCCGGCATGCTGGGGGAAGAGGCTCTGCAGCGCCTGCATGCCGGGGGTGCGCTTCCCAACGTGGCGTACACGAGCCGGGAATGGCTTGAGCTTGAGCGCACGCGCCTGATGTGGTCGATGTGGATGCTGGCGGGATTCGAGAGCCGAATTCCCGAGGCCGGCGATTGCCTGCCGGTGCAGGTCGCCGGCTGTCCGCTCGTTCTTGTGCGGGGCCACGACGGCGGTATCGCCGCCTTCCACAATGTCTGCCGGCACCGGGGTGCGGTCATCGTCACGGAGTGCCGCAGGAGACTGGGAGCCCTGACCTGTCCCTACCACGGGTGGAGCTATGGTCTCGATGGCCGGATCCGCACCCGTCCCCACTTCCACGGTGGCGGGTGTCACGACACGGCTCCGGACCAACGCGCCAGCCTTGCCAGAGTGCGCTGCGAAAGCTGGCGCGGCATGCTGTTCGTCAACATCGATGGCCGCGCCGAACCTCTCGACCGCCACATGGCGCCGGTCGACGAACACCTCGCGGGATGGCGCGCGACAACCCTGGCATGGGGTGGCAGCCTGGTCTTCGACATCGCCGCCAACTGGAAGCACGTCCACGAAAACTTCATCGACGTCTATCACAAGTTCGCCATCCACCCGGCGCTGTGCGCCTTCGCGCCCTTGGAAACCAGCAACCCGATGACCTTCATCGCCCCGCACCTGACGATGACCTGGCATGTGATTGCGCGCCCGGAGGAAGGCCGGGGCTTGGGCCTGCCTCGGTTCCGCGGGCTGCCTGACGCCCTTCACGAGGAGGGCCGCTCCTTCACCGTGATCCCCACATGCGACATCAATCTGTGGCCCGATCACATCGCCGTTCTGGTGGCGGAACCGGAGGCCCCGGGGAGGACCCGGGAGACCATTCACTTCCTCTTCGATCCAGATGCCATGACGGAGACCTGCGACAGGGTTCGGGGCCGGGTTCTCGAGACCTGGGATGCTCTCAACCGCGAGGACATCGCCGTCCTCGAATCGATGCAGAGGGGACGCGACTCGCCGGGGTTCGACGGCGGCTCGCTTTCGTCATTCTGGGATCCCGCCACCCACATGTTCTCCAGGAAGGTCGTGGAACTGATGATGAATCGAAGTGGGAGCGCGCCCTGATGCTGGACCGCTACATCACCGAGGAGGTTGCCGACAATCTCCGCAGACCGCCCGGCGCGGGAGGGTCCTGCCTCCCCAACGCCTGCTATACCGATCCGGCGTGGCTGGAACTGGAGAACGAACGTCTCTTTGCCCGCTCCTGGATGTATGCCGGCTCGCTCGACAACATCCCCGATCCCGGCGACATCTTCCCGACCACGGTGGGGAACCGCCCGGTGGTTCTGGTGCATGGCCACGACGGCATGGTCAGGGCCTTTCACAATGTCTGCCGCCACCGGGGCGCCATCCTGGTTGAGCACCCGTGCCGTCACCGCAGGCACATCACCTGCCCCTACCACGCCTGGTCATACGGGCTCGACGGCGCCCTGGTGCAGCGTCCGCACTTCGACGGTGTCGGCCGCCACGACAGGCCTGAGTCAGGCCCGGGGCTGGTGGAGATCCGCCTGGCGCGCTTTCACCGGGCGATCTTCATCAATCTGGACGGCCACGCCGAGCCATTCGCAGACTACATCGGGCCACTGGCGCGCCGCCTTGCCGGTCACGATCTCGACGCGCTGCGCCTGGCGAGAACCCTGACCTGGGAGTTCAGGGCCAACTGGAAACTCGTCTTCGAGAACTACTTCGACACCTACCATGTCTTCGCCATTCATCCGCGTCTCGATGCCTTTGCCCCGTCCGAGGGACGTAAGGGATTCGGTTGGGAGGAGAAGCTCCTCCATATGGAGAGCACGTTCGATCAGCCGGAGGCCGGACGTGGTGTGGGCCTGCCGTACTATCCCGGTCTGGCGCCCGGACTCGAACGCCTCGAGGTGGCCTACCATCTCTTCCCGAGCTGCTGCTACCAGATATGGCCCGATCAGCTGACGGTCTTCCAGGTGTTCCCCGTGGCGCCGGACCACACGATCGAGCACCTGCACGTCTTCCTCATCGGCGATGCGGCCCACGATCCCGAATGGGAGGTGGCGCGCCAGGGGGTCTACGACATGTGGGACGAGCTCAACCGGGAAGACATCAACGCCATCGAGTGGATGCAGAAAGGGCGGCAGTCGCCGGCCTTCGACGGGGGTGTGCTGGCGCCATGCTGGGATTCTTCGCACCAGCATTTTGCACGACTCGTGGTGGAGACCATGACGTGACCCATCCCGTTTTCCCGCATCTCTTCGCACCGATGGAGCTGAGGGGAAGGGAAATCAGGAACAGGGTCTTCGTGCCCGGCCACAACACGGCGCTTTCGGAAGGCGGCCGCATCGGCGATGCCATGCTCGCCTATCACGAAGCGCGCATGAAGGGTGGCGTCGGCATGGTCATGACCGAGGTCCATTGTGTCCACGAGACCTACATGCCGCTGGGGCGCGCCTGGGCGACGAGCGATGACTGCCTGCCGGGCCTTACCCGACTGGCGCGCCTGGGCCGCGATCACGGCGTGCGTGTGATCGGCCAGGTGTTTCACCCCGGCAGGGTTGCCGCAGCCTCCATCGACGGCACGAAGATGACGGCCTGGGCGCCCTCGGCGGTGCCCGACGAGATGTACAAGACCGTCCCGGCGCCGCTCACGCGCGACCTGATCCGCGACATCGTCAAGGCCCACGGTGACGGTGCGGCGCGCATGGCCGAAGCAGGACTCGACGGAATCGAGATCATTTCGTCGATGGGATATCTCGCCAGCCAGTTTCTCAACCCCCGGCTCAACCGGCGTGACGACGAGTATGGCGGCAGCTTCGCCAACCGCATGCGATTCGTGCGCGAGGTCGCCGCCGCCATCCGTTCCCAGGTCGGGGACGATCTCATTGTCGGTTTGCGGATCTCAGCCGATGAAATGGACGAGGAAGGGCTCACCATTGCGGAGACCCGCGAAGCCGCGGCCGCCCTCGATGCCGATGGTGTCCTCGACTACCTCAATGTCGTGTTGGGCTCGACAGCGACCTACACGGGCTGGCAGCACATCATTCCCCACATGCACTTCCAGGCGGGCTATCCGGGAGAGAAGTCGGCCGCGCTGAAGGAGGTGGTGAAGCGCATGCCGGTGCTGGTGGCCGGACGCATCAACCAACCGCAGGTCGCCGAGGACATTCTCGCAAGGGGCGGAGCCGACATGGTCGGCATCGTGCGAGGTCACATCGCCGATCCGGACTTCGTGAAGAAGGCCTTCGAGAACAGGGTCGACGACATCCGCGCCTGCATCGGCTGCGATCAGGCCTGTATCGGCCATCGCCTGAAAGGCTTTGCCATCTCCTGCATCCAGTTCCCCGAGACCGGGCGGGAACTCACCTACGGCACCAGGCACCGGGCGGCGCGGCCGCGCAGGGTCATCGTCGCCGGCGGCGGACCGGCGGGTCTCAAGGCCGCGGCGGTGGCGGCCGAACGCGGCCACGAGGTCATCCTCCTCGAGGCGGCGCGCCAGGCGGGAGGCCAGGCGCTGCTCGCCCAGGCCCTGCCGGGCAGGGCCGAGTTCGGCGGAATCGTCACGAACCTCGTGCGCGAGTGCGCGATCCACGGGGTCGACATCAGAAGAGGCGTCAGGGCGACGCCCGAATCGCTGATGCCGCTGAAGCCGGACGTCGTGATCTGTGCCACCGGCGCGGTCGAGGAGCGCCCCGAACTCGAGGGCATGGACCAGGCGCACGTCGTCGGGGCCTGGTCGGTGGCCGCCGGGACGGCCAATGTCGGAACCAGGGTTGTGGTCTACGACTGGCATGCCAACTGGATCGGACCCGGCGTGGCGGAAAAGCTGGCGCGTGACGGTTGCTCCGTGCGTCTTGCCGTCAACGGCCCCATGGTCGGGGAGCACCTGCCGATGATGGTGCGGGACGGCTGGATGGGCGAGCTTCACAAGCTCGGCGTCGACGTCATCACGTACGCCCGCCTCTACGGGTGCGACGAGGACAGCGTGTTCATGCAGCATGTCACGAGCGGCCAGCCGATCATCTGCGACGATGTCGAGACCCTTGTGCTCGCCACTCCCCACAAACGCGAGGCAGGATTGTGGGAAGAGTTGACCGACATGGGCATGGAGTGCCACCTCGTCGGTGACGCGCTGGCTCCCAGGACAGCCGAGGAGGCCGTCCTGGAAGGTCTCCAGGCGGCGTCCGGAATCTGATCCGGAATGTCGTTTCCCAACCTCTTCCGGCCCATCGAACTGGGCGGCCTGGAGATTGCCAACCGAGTGGTCTTCGGCCCCCATGGCACCAGCCAGGGCCGCCAGCCCGGAACCATGGCCGACCTCGTCGCCTATCACGAGGCCCGTGCCCAGGGAGGGGTCGGCCTCATCATCACCGAGGCCCACACTGTCCACGAGAGCTACGAGGTGCGTCACAACCTGCTGGCCGTGAGCGATGACGATGCCATTCCCGACCTGAAGATGCTGGCCGATGCCGCACACCGCTACGGCGCCCGCATGTTCGGCCAGCTCTTCCACCCTGGCCGCGCGGTCGCCAACCGGAAGAACGGCGCGCTGCTGGCTGCCTGGGCGCCATCGGAAGTGCCCGATGAACGCCATCACGTCATGCCCGCGCCGATGTCCCTCACCCTTATCCGCGACATCGTGAAAGCCTATGGCGACGGCGCCCGGCGCATGGCCGAGGCCGGTCTCGACGGAGTCGAGTACATGGTCTCCATGGGCTACCTGCCGGCACAGTTCGTCAACCCTCGGACCAATCGGCGCGAGGATGCCTATGGCGGCAGTTTCGAGAACCGCATGCGCTTCCTTGACGAGTCGCTCGGAGCCATCCGCGACGCTGTCGGCAGCGACCTGGTGGTGGGCATGCGCATCTCGGTCGACGAACTCGACCATGGCGGGCTGTCGCCCGAGGAATCACGGCAGGTGGCGCGGAGCCTGGCGCATGATGGCCTGGTCGACTACGTCAACGTGATCGGCGGATCGGGCGCGTCCGTCGGCGGCGCCATCCACATCGTGCCGCCCATGGCGGTGGAACCAGCCTACCTCTCCGAGGCGGCCGCAGACCTGCGGCGGGACCTCGGTGTGCCGACCATGCTGGGCGGGCGCATCAACCAGCCCCATGCGGCCGAGCAGGTGATCGCCTCGGGTGCGGCAGACATGGTCTGCCTGGTGAGAGCCCTCATCGCCGACCCCCATTTCGCCCGGAAGGCGGCCACGGGCAAGGCCGACTCGATCCGCGCCTGCATCGCCTGCAACCAGGCCTGCATCGGTCACCGCCACATGGGTGCCGTTGTCTCGTGCATCCAGCACCCCGAGACCGGTCGCGAGCGCCGGTTCCCCCACGTCAGGACACCGTCGGCATCGACGCTGAAGGTTGTCGTGGCCGGAGGAGGCCCGGGGGGCATGAAGGCGGCCGCCACGGCCGCCGAGTGCGGGCACGACGTGACGCTCTTCGAAAAGGAAAGCGAACTCGGCGGACAGGCCCGTCTCGCGCAGATGCTCCCGGGGCGTGCCGAGTTCGGCGGCATCATCACCAATCTCTCCCGCGAGGTGGCGGAGGCCGGTGTCACGGTGGTGAAGGGAAGCGTTGCGAGCGCAGGCAGTATCAGGCGCCTTGCGGCCGACGCCGTGATCGTGGCGACAGGGGCGGTCCCCTACCGGCCCTCTCTCGAGGGGGACGTGCAGGGAATCGATGCGTGGTCGGTGATCAGGGGTGAGGCCAATGTCGGTTCACGGGTTGTCATCGCCGACTGGCGCTGCGACTGGACCGGAATGGGTGTGGCCGAGTTGCTGGCGCGCCAGGGCTGCCATGTCCGCCTCTACTGCCAGGGCACGCAACCCGGCCAGAATCTCCAGTCCTATCTCAGGGATCACTGGATCGGCGTCCTGGATGGGCTCGGCGTCGAAACCCGTGCCTACGCACGGCTGTTCGGCGCCGACGGAGATGTGGTCTACTTCCAGCACATGACCAATGGCGAACCGCTCATTGCCGACGAGGTCGATACCTTGGTGCTGGCCCAGGGACACCGCCGCGTGGCGACTCTGCACGAAGAACTCGAGAACGAGGGGCAGCGTGGTCTTCACATGATCGGTGATGCCCTTTCGCCGCGGACGGCCGAAGAAGCGGTTCTCGAGGGGCTTGAGGCCGCCATGACACTCGCTGCCTGACCGATGGCAGAGGGGCCCCTTCTCGTCACGGGTGCGGCCGGGTGTATCGGCGCCTGGATCGTGGCGCGGCTCAGCCAGGCGGGCCGCGAGGTGGTCGCACTCGACCGCATCGACGACCGCCGCCGCCTCTGCCTGGCGATGGACGAACGGACGGCTCACGCCGTTGCCTGGCTGAGCGTCGACATCTGCGATGCGCCCGCGCTGGATGATGCCGTCATGCGCCTGCGTCCCCGGGCGATCATCCACCTTGCCGCACTGCAGATTCCCTTCTGTGCGGCAGATCCGGTGGCCGGCGCCACCGTCAACGTGGCAGGACATGCCGCCCTCTTCGAGGCGGCCCGCAAGGCCGGTGTCCGTCACGTGGTCTATGCCAGTTCGGTGGCTTCCCTGCCGGCTGCGGGGAGGCAGGGACCCAACACCCTCTACGGAGTCTACAAGCGCGCCAACGAGGGCGTGGCGGCGATCTACTGGCAGGACTGGCAGGTTGCCAGCATTGGCGTCAGGCCGCACACGGTCTATGGCCCGGGACGCGATCAGGGCATGACGTCGTCGCCGACGAAGGCGATGCTGGCGGCGGCCAGTGGCCAGCCCTACCAGATCGCCTACGATACGACGATGATGATGCAGCACGTTCACGAAGTGGCCGACGCCTTCATCGCCTGCGCGGACGCCACCGTCTCCGGCCACCACGTCTGCAACCTCGGTGGTGAGAAGGCCTCAACTCCTGAGATCGCCGCCATCATCAACCGGCTCGTTCCCGGCGCCCGGATCAGTGTCGCCGATACCCGGATCGATCTCCCGATGGACCAGGACGACAGCGCCCTGCGCGCCCTCGTAGGCGACTGGCCCGCCGTTCCCCTCGAGAACGGCATCCGCCACACGATTTCCGCCTTCCGCGACCTCGCCAAACGCGGCCTCGTGAGAGCTTGAGCGCTTCAACCAACACAATGCGCGGCAAGCCTCACCAAGGCCGCCGCGCGCCCTTGCCGTCGGTGCCGGCACTCCTTTCCAGGTCGACACCTGTCGTCCTGATACGATCCGGTGGCCAGCCCTGGTTCGAATTCCGATGACTGAATGGTCCGAAAACTGCATACATTTTTCGGACTCGAGCTTCCAATTTGTCCGAAATCATGCTACAGATTTCGGACATGGGCAGAAACGCCTCTCATCTGAAGACCGATATCCTGACAAGGGTCGATCAGGGCGTGTCGCAGGGCGTTTGGACACCGCGCGATTTCCTCGATCTCGGTGCGCGCGGCGCCGTGGACAAGGCATTGCAACGCCTGACCAGCGCCGGGACTTTGCGTCGCATCGACCGTGGCCTCTACGACAGGCCTTCGCTCAACAGCCTCACCCGGAAGAATAGCCCGCCGGATCCTCGAGAGGTCATCGCTGCAATCGCCCGGAGAGATCAAATCCGCGTGCTCGTCGACGGCATGACCGCGGCGAACGACCTTGGGTTCACCAATGCCGTTCCGGCCAGAATCGTCGTGCATACGGATTCCCGACTGAAATCGGTCTCTCTCGGCCGGCTCGACATCACGTTCATGCCGACGGCCGCCAGCAAGCTCTACTGGGCCGGAAGGCCGGCCATGCGTGTCGTGCAGGCACTGCACTGGCTGCGGGATACGATTGCACAAGTGGACGATGATCGGGCAACAACGCGGCGCCTGACTGCGCTTCTCCATGATCCGAAACAAGGCAAGAGACTTCGCGATGATCTGACAGAGGGGCTATCGACGTTACCGGCATGGATGCAGACTCTCTTGCGTCCCATGCTGAACGAACAGAAGAGCGCATCGTGAACCCCTCCTATGATCGCATCATGGCGGCCGACAACGAAACTCTTCGCGACCTGTTCACGATGACGGCGCTGCGGCTGGGGGCCACACCCCAAAATGCGGAGAAGGACTTCTGGGTCTGCTGGACTCTCGACGCACTCTTCAACGGATCGAAATGGCCCCGTCCTGCATTGATTCACAGCGCTCACGCCCTTCCAGGGCGGGGACGTTCGATGAGCAGATGCGGTTCACTGCACAGACCGTCGTTATCCTCGCTGACCCGCCCGTAGTAACGCCACGCTGTCGTCCGTCTCCACCGTGCCAGTCACGGGGTCAGCGGAAGAATTCGACGCGGAACCTTGCCTTTCCCAGGGGCGCGATCTCGTGCTCCACTTCGGGCTCGACGATGCCGGGGGTGTCCGGGTCAAGGATGTGTTCCTCGGCGGGCGCGGTGTGGATCCGGTAAAGCAGACGTCCCTCCAGGACGACGATCCGGCCCCAGGTTCCCGCCTTCGTGCGGTGAGCCCTGAGCAGGCCGGACGGCACCGTCTCGTCGGTGAAGACCGGGGTCGTGCGCTGGAGGCGCAGGTTGGCGGGAAGCGTCTTCACGAGTCGGGAGGGCTGTGGTAGCGGAGTGGTGGTCATTTGACCACGAGGGCGTCGAGACTCAAGCGGAACGATCGGGGAGCGGGACCATGGCCAGCAACGTACTTGTCATCTGTTCGGACCAGCACTGGCGCGATGCGGCGGGGTGCTACGGGCATCCCCTGGTTCTCACGCCCAACATCGATGCTCTGGCCCGCCGCGGCACTGTCTTCGATGTCGCCTACGCGGCGGGGCCCATCTGTGTTTCGGCCCGCGCCGCCATGCAGACCGGCCGCTGGGTCCACCAGCTTGGCACATGGTCGAGCGCCGAGCCCTACGACGGATCACCCGGGGGCTGGGGACACCGGCTCCAGGAGGAGGGACGGCGGGTGGTGTCCATCGGCAAGCTCCACTTCCGTTCGAGCGACGACGACAACGGCTTCACCGAGGAGGTGATCCCGGTCCACATACTGAACGGGACCGGCTTCACCTCGTCCATGGTGCGCGACGGCCTCGAACCCTATGCCAGCAACGCGGACTTCGCCCTCGACATCGGCCGCGGGGAATCGCGCTACACGCGCTACGACCGCAAGGTCACCGAGCTCGCCTGCGCATGGCTTGACGAGGTCGCTCCGGCGACCGACCAGCCGTGGACGCTTTTCTGTTCATTCGTGGCGCCGCACCACCCCATCGTGGCCCCCGACATGTTCCATGATCTCTATGACAGGCAAGAGGTCGACATGCCGCGTCTGCGCGCACCGGGAGAGCGGCCGGACCATCCGGTTCTCGATGTCTGCCAGGCGATCTGGGACTATGATCGGCACTTCCGGGACGATGACCACGTCATCGAGGCGCGGCATGCCTACTACGGCTATGTTTCCTTCCTCGATGACAATGTCGGACGCGTGCTCGCCGCCCTCGAGGCGTCAGGCGAGGCCGACGACACCCTCGTGATCTATGTGTCCGATCACGGCGAAATGCTCGGCAACCACGGCATGTGGGCGAAGATGAACATGTACGAGGAGTCGTCGGCAGTCCCCCTCATCGCCGCCGGACCCGGCATGCCGGCGGGACGGCGCTCCAACTCGCCGGCCTCCCACATCGACCTTCAGCCCACCATCCTGAAGGCCCACGGACTGGAGAGCGCCAATGGCCTCGATGGCGTCGCCCTGCAGGATCTTGCGGCCGGCGGTCACCATGACCGGGCCGTCCTCTCGGAGTACCACGAGCGCGGCGCCGTCACCGGCATGTTCATGATGCGCTGGCGGAACTGGAAGTACATCGCCTACCCGGGGTACCCGCCGCAGCTCTTCGACATGGTCGACGATCCCATCGAATCCGCCGATCTTGGCCGGCATCCTGCCCATGAAGCCACGCGAGCTGCCTGCGAGGCGCGCCTCCATGCCATCGTGGACTGCGAAGCGGTCAACCGGCGCTGTTTCGCCGACCAGGCGCGCAAGATCGCCGCGCTCGGCGGCCGCGAGGCGGCCATGGCGGACGGCAATCATGCCTATACGCCCATGCCTGACGTAGCCTTGCAATAGAGCGGGGAGACCGACCTGTCAGGGTGGGCCGTCGTCGATCAGGGATCTCAGCAGTGCGATGTGGCGGGGCAGGGTGCCGCAGCAGCCGCCGACGATGCGGGCGCCACCGGCGAGCCACCGGGCGACGTGGTCGCGGTAGGATTCGGGATCGAGGTCATGGCGGTGGCCCACCGACGTGTTGCCGGGTTGTATCGGAGCGAAGGTGTTGGCGTAGCCGCCGGTCGGACGGCCGGTGGCCATCAGTTCGGGCAGGGCCCGCGTCACCGCCTCCGGTGTGCAGCAGTTGGCGATGAAGGCGCTGACCGGCAGGTCGGCGACACTGCGGGAAGCCTCCGCGACGCTGGTGCCGTCCTTGAGCGAGGCCTCCCGTTCTTCGTGGAGCGACCAGCCAATCCACACGGGCTTGCCGGTGGCCGCCGCCGCTGCCGCGGCGGCACGGGTCTCGGCCACCGTGGTCAGTGTTTCGCAGATGAAGAGGTCGACGCCGTCGGCAAGGATGCCCGCCTGTTCGGCATAGCGCTCCGCCAGGATCTCGTCGGATTCGACCTCATCGGGGAGGTAGCTGTCCGACAGCGGCGGCAGCGAGCCGGCGATCAGGACGTCGCGATTCTCGGCGTCGACGGCCTGCCGGGCGAGATCGAGAGCCTTGAGATTGAGTTCGCGGAACCGTTCCTCGATTCCGATCTCCGCCATGAAGGACCGCACGACGCCGTAGGTGTTGGTGATGATGAGATCGGCGCCGGCCCGGATGAAATCGCGGTGCAGCCCAAGGACGGCATCGGGCGCCTCGATGAGTGCGCGCCCCGACCAGAAGGGTGAGCCGGGCTGGCGCAATCCCATGCCGGCAAGGGCTTCCCCCATGCCCCCGTCGGTGAGGATCGGGCGATCATCTTCCATGGCGACGGCAGTCATGGCGTTCACTCCATTGAATTGCCTGAGCATCTTGCGCCACTATGGCCAAAACCGTTCAAGGTTGCGATCCCTCGAAAGGGATCATCGGGAAGGACATCATGAACCGTTCACCGGTCACCTATACATTGTGGCTTGCGAGCGCCAATGCGGCCGCCGTCGAAGCGGCCAGGATCCACGGGTGCCATGGCATCACCCTTGACATGGAGCACGGCGTCTTCGATCGCAGCGATGTCGACCGGCTGATCCTGCTGGCTCGCGAAGCGGGCCTTCAGTCCTTTGTCCGGGTTGCCGAACCGACGCGCATCGCTGTCCAGAACCCGCTCGACTCCGGAGCGACCGGCGTCATCATCCCCCACATCGACAACCTCGAACATGCACGCGAGGTAACGGCCTTCACCAAGTTTCCCCCCATGGGCGACCGCAGTGTCGGAGGCGGCAGGACCTTCGGCTACGGTGGTGGCAACGAGGCCTTCTATGCTGCCGAGAACGCCCGTGTGCGCTGCTTTCCCATGGTGGAGACCGTCGGTGCTCTCGAGGGTGTCGATGCCATACTGGCCCTCGACTGCGTGGACGGGATCTTTCTCGGGCCGGCGGATCTCAACATGGCGCGGGGACGCAAGGGTGTGTTCGGCGCCGACGACGCGCACGACCGCAGCCACGTTGCCGAAGCGTGCCGCAAGGCAGGCAAGGACTTCGGCATGAACGTCTACACGACCGGAGACATGGAGGCATCGCGGGAGATCGGCCTCACCTTCGCTGCCCTTTGCGACGACGTTGCGGCCCTGCTCGATGGTTACGGCCGCGTCGTGAGAGATGCGCGCAGGATCATCGAGGGCGCCTGACCGCAGGAGAAGGAGATACGGCCATGGTCACGGGGAGCTGTCTGTGCGGTTCAGTGCGCTGGCGTATCGACGGCCAGCTCACCAGGATGACCCATTGCCACTGCACCATGTGCCGCAAGGTTCACGGGGCGCCGTTTGCCACCTATGCCGCGGTGGATCCGGAGTCCGTGACCTTCCTTTCCGGCGAGGACCATACCGGCTTCTTTGAGTCGTCTCCCGGGGGCTATCGCGCCTTTTGTTCCCGGTGCGGGTCGGTGGTGCCGGTTCCCGGCGATCCGGAGATGCCGGTGGGTGGCCTTGATGGTGATCCCGGCGCCAGACCCGAAGCGCACATCTTCGCCGCCTTTCAGGCGCCGTGGCACATCATCGCCGATGATTTGCCGCGTCACGACATCTGGGACGAAGGCACGGACGGCCCGGTCATCGACATGCCGGCGCGGGCGGCGCCGGAGGCGGATGTCCTTCACGGCAGCTGCCTTTGCAACGCCATCGCCTACGAGGCGCCGTCGCGTTTCACGCGGGTGCACAACTGTCACTGCTCGCGGTGCCGCAAGGCACGGGCCGCGGCCCACACGACCAACGGCTTTCTTGACATCGCCGATTTGCGGTTCACGCGTGGCGAAGACCACCTCAGGATCTGGCACCTGCCGGGTGCGCGATACTTTGCCCAGTCTTTCTGCGCCCGCTGCGGTTCCGTCATGCCCCGCCATGACCAGGGGCGCATGGTTGCGGTGATTCCCTTCGGTTCTCTGGACAGCGACCCGGGGCGCCGGGCCGATGATCATGTCTACGTTGGTTCAGGGGCGCCCTGGTACGACTTCTCCGATCACCTCGCACGGTACGACGAGATGCCGCCATGAAGACCGCTGCGCAAAACAGCTGGGCGCCGGAGATCGAGCTCAAGTTCGCCGTCTCGCCGGAGGCCGCAGGATCGCTTCTCAACCTGCCGCCACTCGAGAGGGCGCGGGATCTCGGTGAGCGCTGCATCGATTCACGCTATTTCGACACGGCGGGCGGCCGTCTGCAACGGGACGGCATTGCACTGCGCGTGCGGCGTCACGGCGATTCCTTCGTGCAGACCGCCAAGATGTTCGATCCGGCCGGACACACCGCGTTTCGCCTCGAACGGGAGGATCCGGTCGCCGGGCCGCGACCATGCGCCGCCCTGCTGCGCCAGGCCGCCGGTTCAGGTTATGCGGACATTGGCGATGGTGATCTCGTCCCGGCGTTCCGCACCATGATCAACCGCCGGGTTTTGATGCTGGAGGATGAGGGCAGGGGATCGAGAGTCGAGGTGGCGATCGACAACGGCTTTGTGGAAGCGTCGGGAGCCCGGGAGCCACTGAGCGAGATCGAGCTCGAACTCATGGAAGGCGGAATCGGCGATCTCTACAGCCTGGCGCTCGGGATGCATCGCCAGACGCCCCTGGCCATCGAGGCCTTCACGAAGTCCCAGCGCGGCTATGCCCTCGGCGGTGGGCTGCCGCCGGCCTGGAGCAAGGTCGGCGCCTTCGCCCTTGATCCCGGAACGAGTCTCGACGACGCCATCGCCCTGACGATGGGACGCTGCTACGGGCACTGGATGAACAACCAGGCGGCGGCCCTTGACGGCCGCGATATCGAGGGCGTGCACCAGATGCGTGTGGCCCTGCGCCGGCTGAGAGCCGCTTTGGAGCTGTTCGCGCCCTGGCTCGACGACGGCAGCCGGGCGCGCTTTGTCGCGGAAGTGAAGTGGATTGCCGCCAGCCTTGCTGCCGTGCGCGATCTCGACGTCTTGAGCCTGGTCACCCTGGCTCCGCTGCGCGAGGCCTTTCCCGGTGACGATGACCTCGCCCGTCTCGAAGAGTGCATAGGACACCGCAGACAGGAGGCCTGCCGCCGGCTTGCGCTGACCCTTGGTTCGCCACGTTACACGAGCGCTGTCCTGACGCTGGGCCAGTGGATCGTTGAGCGCGGCTGGTGTGCCGGAGTTCCGGTTCTTGATGACCCGGCAAAGGCCCATGTCAGCGGGGCCTTGAGCCACGTCTATACGCAGGTCCTCTCCGACGGCGAGGGTTTCGATAGCCTGAATGCCGTCACGCGTCATCAGCTCCGCCTGCGCATCAAGCGCCTGCGCTATGCCATCCAGTTTGTCGGCCCGGTCTTCCAGGGCACGGAGCCCTGGCTCCAGGCGCTCTCTGCTCTGCAGGATGCGCTGGGCGCGGCCAACGATGCGGTCGTGGCCAACGACCTGATCAGGTGCTGTACCAGGTCGGCTTCCGGCAAGCGCTCCCTTGCCCGCGCCAGGGGCCTCGTTGCCGGCTGGTGGGCGGCACGGAGCGGACACCTCGAAAGCGATGCGAGGGCCAGATGGCGCGCGTTCACGGAGCTCGAGCCGTTCTGGAAAACCGTCCCGGATCGCCCTTGAGTGCAGGTGCAAATCTCAACGTGCCACGGCGCCACGTGACGCCCGTGTGATCCAGGTATTCCAGCAAGTCCACCGCATGATTGCGCCCGATACCCAGGGCGTCTCGAAGATCGCCCACGCCGACGCCATCCGGGTTCTCCCGCAGAAGGTCATGCACGGCGGACTCCGCCTCGGCGACCTGCCGCGGCGTGAGATAACGGTTGCGCGCGATTCTCACCACAAGGCCAAAGGCGGCCATCCGTTCAAGAAACCGGCGCAGGTCGTCCGGCGTCGTGTCCAGGGTGGCGGCAAGGGGGTGAAGCGATGGCGGCGAGCCCGACGCGACCTCGATGGCCGCCTCGGCCCTGGTCCACAGGGCCCGGTCCCTTGCTGCCGGTTCCACCTTGCGTCCCGGACGGTGGACCACGACCCCGCGCCGCATCAGGGCGCCGTTGCGGCAGAGGTCGTCGATGACCGCGCCCACGAGAACGGAATCGGCGGATCCGGGAACCCGCCCCTGGAGTTCCCGGGCCTCAGGCCCAAGCCGGTCCTGCCGGCGTGCGTGATCACCGTCGACGACGTCGAGCACGTGGGTGGCGAGTTCGTTCCAGCGACGCTCGTCGATCACGTGTTCGCGACCGTTCCGGGTGAACCGGCGTACATGTCCGGGAAGCGGGCAGGCACCGGGTTTCAGATTGCGTGACGAGAAAAAGGCCGCCGGATCGAACCCGGTGGCCGCGACGTCGACAAGGGCGCCCAGCGCTTCTTCGTGATCGTTGCGATCGACTGCTCTCAGGCGTGCCAGGCGTTCGGGGCGGGCCCGCCCCCTTGCCGGTCCTGCGGCGTCGAGCACCCGCGCTCCGCCGATTGTCCGCCTCGCCGAAATGTCACGCAGGAGAAGGCGGTCGTTCCAGGCCGGCACCAGCGGCCCGTCGAGGCGCAGTTGCGCCAGCCCGCTGCCGCCCGGGGCAATCGCGGAATCCTCGAGAAGGGCGATGCGCCCGGTCACATGACCGGTTCCGTGGTGAACATGCACGGCCTGCCAATGGTTGAACGCACTGCGTTCGCTTTCCAGGATCGTCACCATCGCGTCGACCCGGTGCGAAGGCGCCAGGATGTCCGGCGTCACGATCCAGTCCCCGCGACGGACATCGTTGCGGCCGAGGCCGGCGAGATTGATGGACGCCCGTTCGCCGGTGACGGCCTGTTCTGCCGGGCGGGCCTGGCCGTGAAGGGCCCGTGCCCGCGTGCCGAGTCCTGCAGGCAGCACGGTGAGGGAGTCGCCGGTGTGCACGTCCCCTGCGCAGACAGTTCCGGTCACCACCAGCCCGGCCCCCTTCATGATGAAGGATCTGTCGACAGCGAGCCTGAAACCGCCTTCCGGTGATGGTTCTGGCACGGCCCGTGCAGCCCGTCCGAGGTGACGGCGCAGTACGGTGAGGCCTCTCTGGTCGGACACGGACGTGGCAATCATGGCCCTGACATCGATGCCGTGATCGCGCGCCAGCGCTTCAGCCGCAAGGGCGGTGCGCTCGATCCGTTCATCAGCGGCGCGGTCGGCCTTGGTGATGGCGATCACCATTTGCCGAACGCCGAGAAGGGAGAGCACAGCCACATGCTCGACCGTCTGCGGCATGATTCCGTCGTCGGCCGCGACAGCAAGAAGACCGAGGTCCACCCGGGAGAGTCCGGCCACCATGTTCCGCACGAATCGCTCATGGCCCGGTACGTCGATGAAGCCGACGCGCCGCCCGCACGGCAGATCGAGCCAAGCGTATCCCAGGTCGATGGTGAGACCGCGCCGCTTTTCTTCCGCCAGCCGGTCGGTGTCGACGCCGGTCAATGCTGCCACCAGCGACGTCTTGCCGTGGTCCACGTGACCGGCCGTGGCGATGATCATGGACGTTCCAGATCCCGCAATCCCGCGCGGAACGTGTCCTTGTCGTCGAGGCAGCGCAGGTCAAGGAAGAGGGTGCGGCCCCTGATGGATCCGATGACGGGACGCGGCAGTCGGCGCAGGGCGGCCGCAAGCTCACGCAGGTTCCGATCCGAACTGCGCCTGGAGACTGCCGGACGGATGGCCAAGCCGGCACTGGCGAGGGTGGTGACAGGCTGTGCCCCGCTGCCGATCTGGCTTTCCAGGGGAACCACCTCGGTCGTGAAGTCGGGCGCCAGGGCACTGGCGAGATCACTCTCGAGGTCCCTCGCATCGCGCGCGATGTCCGCAGCGGATCGTGTCAGCAGGCTCAAGCCCGGAAGCGTCCGGTGCAGGCTGTCGGGATCCTCGTAGAGAGCCAGCGTCGCATCGAGTGCCGCCAGCGTCATCTTGTCGGGACGCATCGCCCGCATCATCGGGTTGGCCGCCATGCGGCGGACAAGATCGGCGCGCCCGACAACGATGCCGGCCTGGGGGCCTCCCAGTAGCTTGTCACCGCTGAATGTCACGAGATCCGCCCCATGTGCCACGACCTCGGCCACCACCGGCTCCCTCGGCAGACCCCAGCGGCTGAAGTCGACCAGCGCTCCACTGCCCAGGTCGACGGCGAAGGGCACGCCATGGGCCCTGGCGAGGCGCGCGAGCTCGGTTTCCTCCACTGCCGATGTGAACCCCTTGATGACGTAGTTGCTCGTGTGGACCTTGAGCAACAGGCCGGTCCCCGGGCCGAGCGCTTCCTCGTAGTCGGCAAGGTGCGTTCGGTTCGTGGCCCCCACCTCGACCAGCCGGGCGCCGGCCCTTGCCATGATGGCCGGCATGCGAAAGGCGCCGCCGATCTCCACCAGCTCGCCCCGGGAGACGGGAACCTGGCGCCTCAGGGCCAGGGTGTTGAGAAGCAGCATGACGGCGGCTGCATTATTGTTCACGACAAGGGCGCTCTCGGCCCCAGTCAGGCGTTGAAGACGGAGTCCGACGTCGCCTCCACGGTTTCCCCGGCGGCCGCTTGCGAGATCGTATTCCAGCGCTGAAGCGCCCGAAGCGACACGCATCATCGCTTCGATGGCCGGGGCCGCCAGAGGTGCGCGTCCGAGATTGGTGTGAAGGACCGTGCCGGTGAGATTGAAGACCCGGCGCGGACCCGATTCCATGCGTGACCGGCAGAAGGCCTCGACGAGGGCAGGGCCTTTGCCGGTCGACCAGTCGAGGTCGGCATGGCGGCGGACGATGTCGCGCACGGCGTCCTTCACCAGGCGCCGCCCGAAGGCATCCTGAACGCCGGCCATGGCCGGCATTCCCAGTATCGTGTCCACACTCGGCGGGCGTCGGGCGGCATCCACCATCGCCGCTCTCCTCCGGGGGTTGAACGGCGTCATGCTAACTGGTTTGACCCGACGATGCAGGGTACGTTCGCCGCCATGACGGAACACCGCCTGCGCCCCCTTCTCGAACCGCGCTCCATCGCCCTGGTGGGCGCCTCGGCGCGTCCTGATTCGTTCGGCTATGCCACGTTGCGCAACCTCGCCAGCCCGCACTACAGGGGCAGGATTCATGCGGTCAATCCGCGCTACGACAGGATTGACGACATCGACTGCTATCCCTCGCTCGGCGATGTTCCGGGAGGTGTCGAGCATGCCGTTCTCTCGGTCGCGAACGCCCGCATCGAGGCGGCCCTCGTCGATGCGGTCGAGGCAGGCGTCCGTTCCGTAACCATCTTCGGCAGCGCCTATCTCGAGGGAGACACGGCCGGATCGAATCTCAAGGATCGCCTGCAGGGGATCGCGAAAGAGGCGGGACTTCTCGTCATCGGCGCCAACTGCATGGGATACGTGAACTACTCGATCGGAGCCCGGGTCACGTGGATGAACGTGCCGGAAGACGGCTGGTTCGATCCGGGTCACATCACCCTCATCAGCCATTCGGGCACCTGCTTTCTCACACTGCAGTTCGTCGATCCGAGACATCGCCACAACCTGTGTATCTCGGCGGGTCAGGAACTTACGGTGACAGCGGCCGATTACATCGATTACGCGCTCGACAAGGAGAGTACGCGGGTCATCGCGCTCTTCCTCGAGACGGTGCGCGATCCCGACTCCTTCCGGGCGGCCCTCGACAGGGCGGCCAGGGCGGACGTTCCGGTGGTGGCGATCAAGGTGGGCCGGACCGACCGCAGCGCCGAACTGGCGCGCAGTCATTCCGGGGCGCTCGCCGGAAACGATGCCGCCTACGAAGCGGTCTTCGACCACTACGGCGTGCTGCGGGTCGATACCTGGAATGAACTCGCCGCCGCCAGCCGCCTCTTCGCGCACCACAAGGAGATCGCTCCGGGGGGCCTCTCAGGCATCATGGATTCGGGCGGCGCCCGCGGCATGCTGCTCGATCTTGCCGCAAGGATGGACGTTCCCTTCGCCGAAATCGGCGACGACACGGTGAAGACGCTCTCCGGCCTCCTGGAGTACGGCCTTGAACCGGTGAATCCGACAGACGTATGGGGCTCGGGCCGGGACTGGCAGGATGTCTACACGGGCTCCATGACGGCGCTCGCCGATGACCCGGCGTCGGCCATGACGGGAATCTTCGCGGACCTCGGGGGCCTTGAAACCGGCGGTTCCATCTACCTCGAACTCTGCGAGAAGATCGAGCGGGAGACGGCGAAGCCTGTCTTCTTCTGCCAGCACTGGAGCCGGGCCATGGATCCGGAGATGACGAGGAGGACGGCGGCGAGCCCGGTTCTCGTCATCGACGGCACCGAGACCTTCCTCGCCGCGGTCCGCCTTGCCATGCAGAGGAGGGACCGGGTGGATGATTCTCCTGGCGACATGGCGCCCCTCCCCGGCGAGCCGGTGATCGAGCGCTGGCGCCGACGCCTTGCCGGGGCCGAGGCGCTCGATGAAAACGAGGGTCTCGCTCTCCTCGAAAGCTTCGGCATCGACGCGCCGGCGAGGCGGATGGTGGCATCGGCTGACGGGTGCGCCGCCGCGGCGGCCGAGATCGGCTGGCCCGTGGTTCTCAAGACGGCCACCGCTGGCGTGCTGCACAAGACCGATGTCTCCGGCGTCATCCTCGCAATCGACAACGAAGACGATGCCGTCCGGGGTTGGCATGACCTCGCGGGAAGGCTGGGACCGCGGGTGCTGATGGAGGCGATGGCTCCCCGCGGCGTGGAAATGGCGGCGGGCATCGTCATCGACAACCAGTTCGGGCCCCTGGTCATGATTGCCGCGGGAGGGATCCTGATCGAGACGCACGCGGACCGCAGGTTCCTTCTTCCTCCCGCAGGGCGGGCGAGCGCGCGCCGCGCCATCGATCAGCTCGCCTGCCGGCCACTCCTCGATGGCACAAGAGGCGGCGAGGCCGCGGACGTGGACGCCCTCATCGACGCCGTCGCCCGGCTCTCCGTCATCGCCACCACCCTGGGAGACTGCCTTGGCGAACTCGACATCAATCCCCTCATCGTCCACCCACAGGGTTGCCAGGCGGTCGACGCCCTCGTCATCCCGCGCACCCGTCCCTGATCATCGGAACCATTGGGTAGGGCTGGCATCAGACGGGAGAGACCATGCAGAGCGCTGCGGTTTGCGCAATCGATCACAGACGACGGCAGTCGCCCCGGACACCAGGCAAGAATGACATCTCGACATCATCATTGAGACCATCATGATGTCATCCATGCGAACCACACTGACCGTTGACCCGGATGTCGAGCAGCTCCTGCAACAGGAGATGCGGCGCACGAACAAGAGCATGAATGCTGTCGTGAACGATGCGTTGCGCATCGGTCTCGGGATGCGGAGCACATCGCCCCGGGTGCCTCCATTCGAGGTGGAGTCCCATGCCTTCGGCTTCAAGCCCGGATACGATTCCGACCGGCTCAATCAGCTGGTTGACGAGATGGAGGCGAACGAGTTCGCGCGAAAGCCGGTTCGATGATCGTTCGCGACGTCACTCTTCTGATGCATGTCTTCAACTTGTGGTCCCACCAGCACGAAGCGTGGAGAACGCGATAGGAACACTTGGTGATTCGGCGTCGGCACCGTCGACCTTCCCTGAATCGTGATCCTGGGGTTCATCCGCTTCTCAACCCATCCCGGGGCACTCGTCAGGCCGCTGCCTGCTCCCGTGTTTCCGGCCCCCGGTTTCCGCCGGACTTCGACCAGGTGCTACCGCGGTCTGCCGACACGGATCCCCCTGCGCCGCAGGAAGATGGATTGACCGGGATCGGATGCGTTTGCCAGCGCCGGGCGTTGAGACTACTGTCGACCGTGAACCCGTCGAGGGCGGCACGGGACTCAAACGATGGCCGAGAACGTCACCAACGAACTGATCCTCGAACATCTCAAGGCTATCCAGTCAAGGCTTTCGACAATCGAAGGCCGTCTGCAGAGTCTTGAGACCGACATGCGCAGCCTGAAGGGTCACATGGTCAGCTTCCTGCAGGCCTGAGGTTGCTCAGGACGGCTCGATTGCCGCCATCCATGCACGTCTGGAACGTATCGAGCGCCGCCTCGATCTCTCGGATTGAGGAACCAGTCCCGCGTCTTTTCTGTCACGGTGTTGGTGGGACATCGAGAAGAAAGCGGCGTGTGCTGGCACAAGACCAGTCCGCCTGTCCGAAGAGAATGGCGGCTCGAACCGGAAGACCGGACCATATGGATCCAGGATAGCCTTCATGATCTGAGGGATCTCAATGACTCGTCCGTCGATCTGATCTATCCGGGCCCGCCACTGACCCCAAAGCCAGTTATGCGTGTCCGGCAGGCTCACAGGCGGTTGGCGCAGCCATCCGTGCCTGCAACTCGCGGTTCTCAGCTGCAGCCCTCGCAAGCGAGCGTCTCGGGAAGGATTGACCCGAAGATCGCAACCAACCCATACCCGGCACCGGGCTACGCCTTGACCTCGAGCAATGCTCTGACAGCCGTTTCAGGGCTTCCATTCCTGTTGTCGAGGCACGTTGCATTGCGAGATCTACTGGTGGTTGCGAAAGGGCGTCATGGCCGGAACGTCGGATGTCCGGGATGTCCGACACGCAGGCGCAGGAAGGTCGTTTCCGCGGTGACGAAGAGATCGCGCATGTCGTCGCCCCCAAAGCAGAAATTGGCCGGAAACCGGGGAGTCAGGATGACGCCGAGCAGGGTGGCGTTGGCGTCGAAGACATGAATTCCGCCCGGCCCGCCGCACCAGACATTGCCCATGGCATCGACCTTCATGCCGTCCGGTGAGCCGCTTCCAAGCGTGCCGTCGTCGTCCCGCGTCTCGGCGAAGACCATGCCGCCGGAGGCGCTGCCCTCGGCGTCGATCTCGTAGACCCTGATGTGCTGGCGTTCGCTGTCGTTGACGTAGAGGCGCGACCTGTCGGGTGAGAAGCACAAGCCGTTCGGTCCATCGTAGTCTTCGTCGACGAGGTGAAGATCGCCCGAGGGGTCGATCCGGAAGACGCCGCGGAAAGGCAGGTCCGGCTCGCGCACAACGCCAGTGCCGCTCTCCCGGCCGTAGAGGGGATCGGTGAACCAGATGCCGCCGTGATCGTCGACGACGATGTCATTGGGGCTGTTCAGTTCGCGGCCCTGCCAGCTGTCCGCCAGCAAGGTCGACTCGCCGTTGTGCTCGAGCCGGCAAACTCGGCTGGAGGCGTGTTCGCACATCAGCAGCCGGCCACGGGTGTCGTAGCAGGTGCCGTTGGTCATGTTGCTGGGTTCGCGCAGGACTTCGACCGTACCGGACGAGGCGTGCCAGCGGTGAATGCGGTTCGACGGAATGTCGGTGAACGTCACATGACGTTCCGCCGGATGCCATGACGGTCCTTCGGTGAACCTGAACCCCTCGGCCAGCGTTTCGAAGCCGGCGTTCTCGACGACGAGATCCCGAAAACGGTCATGGACAGTGCGATAGATAGACATGACCTACTCCCGCCTCACACCGCCACCCGACCGGCTTGCCGGCGCCGAACAGCCAGCTGACGGTCGTGGCCGGCGTCCCGACACCTTCCACGAAGGCTCTGTGCCAGGATTCGAAGTAGCCCGTGAACCCGGTTCCGGAGCCATCGTCGTCGGCATGATCGTCACCCCTTCCTGTTTGCGCGTGCCAGTGCGACGAGGCTTACCATCACGCCCGAATTTGCGCCAGACACGTCAGAACGCGCCAACACGTTGAGGTTGCGGTTCGCGGTCGCGGATGGGTCGCGATGTACCGCTCACGCGTCGCGCGCTTGCCCTCGAGCGGCACTCCCGGTTCGAGGGCGCCATGCGGGCCGGCGAACGCCTCGTTCGAGAGTTCGAACTCGCAGAGGTGCCCGCACGACGGCTCGTCGAGGCAATGGAACAGGAACCCGGCATACTGGTACTCATGGTGGACGCACATACCGGAATCTCCGGCGCGTCGGCGAGCAGTTCGACCACCATGAGCGCGCCGCTTTCGGTGCGAGTCTGCCACCGCCATGAGAGCCTTTGGCCTCTTTCGTTCGTCGACCGCTCGAACCCCATCGCTCGCAGGTTCTCCTCAAGCGTGCGATAGCCCGCGGTATCGGCCAGGATCTGCAGGTCGATGACAACATCCACGTCGAGCGTGCCGGCGTGCGCCGGCACATCCGGCGGCCTAGCCGCCACCAGGTATCGGGGAGTCAGTCCACCCACCAGAAACAACGACTCCTTCCACGCGCCCAGTCCGCGCAGCAGGGTTACGAGGACGCGTTCGCACTCGAGGGTGTATTGATCGCTGTAACCATCGAACGTCGCGGGCTTCACCATCAGAAACCGATCCTCTCCTGCCGCAAGTGCTTGGCCATTTCCCTGGCGCGGCCCTCGCTGCGCATCAGGTCGAGATAAACCTGCACGGCGCCTGCCAGCCAGATCCCGTTCACGGACTCGCGAAACAGCAACTCACCCGGCGACCTGACCTCGATGACCGCCAGGTTCGCGCCTTGGTCAACGACCCGGGCATCCAGTGCGCCGAGAGCCCGGTCTGCTCCCGGTCCGTCCAGCAGCCGACAACGCACTTGGGAGATAGTCGACAGGAATGGCGCGTACCGTTGCCCTGCCGCCTCGTGAGTGATCGCGTACTCCGCCCTGCTCTCGGCGCAGACCTCGGCGAACTTCTCCACCAGCCCTTCCGCGCGCGCCGACGGCACGAAGTAACGCCGCATGGACAATGGCCGCATCACCGCCTGCTGGTTCACCCATGCATCCAGCAAGGCGCCCGGCTCTTGCAGATGGCGTTCCTTTCCCGGCCCCTGTCCACGCGACACCACCCAATCGAGTTTTTCCAGCTCCGTCAGCACCTGCGAGGCGGTCGCGGGCGATACCCGGGCCTGGTTGGCGATGTCCTTCACTCCGAACCACTCGCGATGTCGCAGCAGGACCGCGTGCAACACTTGTGCACGACGGCCGGAAAACACGGAACGGATGGACCGCGACAGGCTTTTCGGAGGCGGCTTGTCCACATACACGTAGATGTTGACGGCTGGAAGAAACAGGCTGCCGCCACTGTCGTAGTAGCCAACCCGCTCGTTCCTCAGTAGTTCCTTGGCTCCAGGTGAAATCGATTGGGCAATCAAGACGATCACTGCCAGCCGCCCTTCTGCTGGCTCAAGCCATCCACGTGCAGGTTCCCGGAACGTCCATAGCACCTGCCGCACGTCACGGGGATATACCTCCTTCTTCACCTGTATCAGCAAGGTGGCCGCCTTCCCGTCCGTTCGGAGGTCAACCTGTGCGTCATGTCCTCGATCGGGGCCATCCGGTTGTTCGATCCCACTGAGCTCCGCCTGCACCCCGGGCAGCTCCTGCAGGGCCTCCAGGAACCCTTCAAGCAACCGTCCCTCCACTGCGTCCGAGTCGAGCATCACCATTCTTTCTTAATTTGCTGTACAGCAAATATACGCATTCTAGATGATCTTCAAGAAAATGGGAATATTCGCTGCGTAGCGAATATTGCAGATGAGCATGCCAAGGTCCCGTGGCTCGCTGGCCGGCGAAGGGTAGCCGAGGTGCCTCATACCGCCCGCCTTCGCAATCGCGATCCGAAGTGCCGGAGCGGTCCCGACCCGTTGCGAACGCCGTGCGATCCCAAGCCTGTTTCCGGGACGACAGGCAGTTCAATGCTCCACACCCGCCGACAGCATGGTTTCGCTACTCCCGTTGGGTTCCTGTTTGGTTTGATAGGAGTCCGTGGCTTCTTTCACATTGAGTGTGTGGTGGATTGGCCGGGATGGTGGACGGGCCGCGGGAAGGGACGCCGTTGCAGCGCTGGCCCGGGCCCGTAGCGTTGGTCGTTCCGCAAGGAGGAGGCCCGCGCGGAGATTGTGTCCTCGGCGGGCCTGTGGCCGGTATGCAGCCTCGTTACGCAACGGGGCTACCGACGAAGAGTGCGTTGGGGCCGAGCGGGAGGCCTTGGATGCGTGGAAAGTACAGAGATGGAGCAACGTGAGAACGCTCCGGGCGGACGAGCTCGAAATCATGTCTGAGCACCAATCCAGCACGATTTGGAACGTCGCGTACTTCTGGAGCTTGAATGTCCGTCTGTGACAATTGAACGGCGATACCTGGTGTTTGCAGACTTCGCGGTCGGTTCGCACGAGATCGACCTGGCGGGCCTTGTGCTGGCAGTCGAGGCCAAGTCGGGAACCGGTGCCGGGGGCGGGTCATGGGCTACCTTTGACACGTCTGCGGCAGGACGTACAGGATGGGAATGGTGCTTGACGGGAGAGTCCTTCGTGAGCGGTTTTCCCTATTCCCGCGTGGCGGTCACGGGCGGCAGCGGCCGCCTTGGTCGCTACGTGGTGAGGCATCTCGCACCGGTCTGCGACGTCGCCGTCATCGACATCGAAGCCGGTGACGGCGAGGCGTGCTTGTGTGACGTGCGCGACATCGATGCTGTGCGGGGAGCGTTGCGGGGGTGCCAGGCGGTGGTTCACCTTGCGGCTCTCGATGATGGCGTCGTCGAGGAGGAAGAAGCTTACGTGGACGTCAACCTGCGCGGCACGTGGAACGTTCTGCAGGCATCCGAAGAACTTGGCATCTCGCGCGTGGTCCTGGCCTCGAGCGTGGCCGCCCTGGGAATTGGCGCCGACAATCCGCCTGGCGTGCTGCCGTTGCCGGTAGACACCGAACTCCTGCCCCGCCAGGCCTACGGCATGACGAAGAAGGTGGCGGAGGAATTCGCCCGGGCCTTCGTTGGCCGCGGACACCTCGAGGTCCTCGCGCTGAGACCGAGCCTTGTTGCCCAGCCCGACATCACGTGGTCCATGGCGCAGACGGCCAGCGAGGCCGATGGCACCGAGCCGCCGCCCGCCGCCAGCGGAGCAGGATGGCGGATCCTGCGCGAACCGCTGGCCATCACCAGGGCCTTCGTGTCACCCGACGATGCGGCCCGGGCCTTCCGCGCGGCCCTTGAAGTGCGCGGCATCCGGAGCGGCAGCTTCTATGTCACAGGCCCGGATACCTGCTCGGCCCTGAAGACCGCCGACGCCATCGAGCGGACATGCGGTCGCCGGCCGGCGATCGGTGATGCGGATCTCTACCGGCGCCATCCGCGCGCCAGCGCCTTCGACCTGCGGCCGTCTAGGGAGGTCCTGGGGTGGCAGCCCGAGGATTGCTGGGCCGATCATCTGGCCCGTGTCATTGCTTCCGCCGGAACGTCCTCATGACCGTGATCCTGAGAGGTGCGCGCATCCTCGATGCCGATAACCGGGATGCGCCGTTTCGTGACATATACGTCGATGACGGCACCGTCCGTGACGTGATGCCGTCAGGAACCGCCGGTCCCGACGGCGTGCCGGTGAGGGATGTGTCCGGCCATCTGGTCATTCCCGGACTCGTCAACGGTCACACCCACGGTCATGGCAGCCTCGGCAAGGGCCGAGGTGATCGATGGTCGCTGGAACTGTTGCTCAATGCCGGTGTGTGGATCAGCGGGCAACGCACCGCCGAGGACATGTACCTCGCCACGCTGCTCAATGCCGCGGAGATGATCCGTCGGGGGTGCACGGCCACCTATGACCTGACACTTGAACTGCCGCACCCCAGTCCTGACGGCATCCGCGAGGTGGCCAGGGCCTACGAGGATGCCGGCATGCGCGCCGTGGTCGCGCCCATGGTGGCGGACATCGGTTTCCACGACCTTGTGCCGGGTCTTGGCGAGGCTCTCGAGCCCGGGCTGCGGGATACCGTGAAAGCCTGGACTCCCGAACCCTGGCAGGTGTCGATCGACGCCTGCCGCGACATCGTCCGGGACTGGTCCCCTGCCGGCGACATGGTGCGCCCGGGCCTCGCCCCGACGATACCGATGCATTGCACGGATGAGTTTCTCGAGGCCTGCCGTGATCTCGTCAGGGAGTACTCCCTGCCCGTTCACATGCACATGGCCGAGTCGAAGTTCCAGTCGGTTCTCGGTCATGAGACCTATGGCATGTCGCTCACCCGCCACGTCGACAGGATCGGACTGGTGAACGAGCGGTTCACCGCGGCACACGGTGTCTGGCTCGATGACGACGAGATGCGTCTCCTCGCCGATCGCGGCGCCTCCGTGGTCCACAACCCGGGCAGCAATCTGCGGCTGGGGTCGGGTCTTGCCGCGGTGCGCCGCATGCTTCAAGCCGGACTCAACGTTGCCGTGGGTTCGGACGGCTCCAACTCTTCGGACAACCAGAACATGTTCGAGGCGATGCGCCTTGCCACCTTCGTGTCACGGGTCATGACACACGATCTCTCCCGATGGGTGTCGGCCGAAGAAGCCTTCCGCATGACCACCCTGGGTGGCGCCCGCGCCATGGGCCTCGACGGCCGCACAGGACGGATCGCGCCTGGATACCTGGCGGATCTCGCCTTCATCGACCTGGGAGATCTCGCCTGGCTTCCGCTCAACGATCCGCTCAACCAGCTGGTCTATGCCGACGACGGCGGATCGGTCGACCACGTGATGATCAACGGACGCATGGTCTACGAGAACCGGCGGTTCACGACCATCGACATCGACGCCCTCGCAGCACGGATCAACCGCGCCATGGAACGCCTCAATGCGGCAACGGGCGAACGGCGCAAGGCCGTGAAGGCCCTCGAGCCCGTCGTGGCCGACCTCTGCGTCTGCTTCATGTCACGGCCGTGGCACGTCCATCGCATGTGCGACGAAGCGGCGGAGAGCGGGGACCGATGACGATGGAACTCGTCATCAGGGGCGATCTCGTGACGCCAGCGGGCGTGGTGGACAGCGGCTGGGCCGGTGTGGTCGACGGTGTCATCGCCGCGACCGGTTCGAACGAGCCCCCTGCTGCCCGGCAGACGGTCGATCACAGGGGAAAGCTGGTGTTTCCCGGGGTCGTGGACGGTCAGACCCATGCCGGCTCGATCGCCGGGTTCGACGGCCTCGAGGATCTGACCAGGAGCGCCGCCGCGGGTGGCGTGACGACCATTGTCGACATGCCCTTCGACGAGCCCGATCCGGTGTGGAGCCGCGATCTGCTCGACGCCAAGATTGCCACCGCCAACCGTGTGGCCCACGTCGATGTGGCGCTCTACGGATCCGTGAAGAAGGTGGTCGAGACCGACGAGATCGCCCGCCTTGCCGACGGCGGCGTGTGCGCATTCAAGATGTCGACCTATGAATCCAATCCTCACCGGTTTCCGCGGATTCCCCATGACCAGATGGCGCGGGCCTTTGCGGCCATTGCCGACACCGGCCTCACGGTGGCGGTTCACAACGAAGACCAGGAAGTGGTCGATCACGCCATCGGCGCATTCAGGGACGAAGGGCGCCGGGACGCCGGTTGCCATCATCCGAGCCGGCCGCCGCTCGCGGAACTCCTCGCCAACGCCGTCATTCTGGAACTCGGGGCCGCGACAGGCGCCCGGGCCCACATCGTCCATTCCTCGCTGGCCCGCGGATTCGACATGGCGCGCCAGTACCGGGATCAGGGCTACCAGGTGACGGCGGAGACCTGCATCCACTATCTGACGTTCGACGAGGCGGACGTGCTGGCCATGGGTGCGAGGGGCAAGGTCAACCCGCCCATCAGGCCCGACGAGAAGGAGGCAATCTGGCTGCGCGTGGCAGCGGGAGACGCGGCATTCGTCTCCTCCGATCACTGTTCATGGCCTCTCGAACGCAAGTCCGATGACGATATCTTCGCGGCGGCGCCGGGTGCCCCCGGGGTCGAGTGCCTCCTCGCCGTCATGTTGAGCGAGGCGGAAAAGCGCGGCCATGATCCCGGTCTTGTCGCCTCCATGCTGTGCGAGGGCCCGGCCCGGCACTTCGGCCTGTGGCCGGCGAAAGGCGCCATCCGTGAAGGGGCCGACGCCGATTTCGCTGTCATCGAGCGCGGTGACTGCCGCCACGACGATGCCTCACTTCACTGCCGGTTGGCACCCTGGACGCCCTATCACGGCAGGGAGCTTTCGGGACGGGTCTGCGAGACCTGGTTGCGCGGTCACAGGATTTTCGATGGACGGAATGTCCTTTCCCGTCCCGGGGACGGCAGGTTCGTCAGGCCCGTCTGAGCCATGGCACGGCGCATTCTCGTCATCAATCCCAACAGCAGCCGCGACGTCACCGCGGCGATGTCACAGGCTCTCGAGATCTTCCGTTTCGCCGGTGGGCCCGTCATCGACTGCATCACCCTCGACGACGGCCCGCCCGGTGTCGAGACCGACCGCCACATCGCCGAGGTCTCGGGACTCGTCGTCCGCGCGATCGAAGAGGAAGAGGCTGACGCCTATGTCATTGCCTGCTTCAGCGATCCGGGCCTCCACGCCGCCCGGGAGGTGCGCAGCCGGCCGGTCTTCGGCATCGGTGGCTCGGCCTACGCGGCGGCCATGGCAACAGGTGAGCGCTTCGGCATCATCTCGATCCTGCCGGTGGCTCTTCCCCGGCACCGGCGCCATGTCGCTTCCCTGGGGCTTTCCGATCATCTGGCCGGTGACATGGCCATCGACCTTGCCGTGACGGAGCTCTCGGCAGAGGACCTGGTTCTCGAACGCATGACCCGGGCCGGCATGTCACTGAGGGACGATCACGGCGCCGGCGTGATCATCATGGGCTGTGCCGGCATGGCACGCTACCACGCCCGCCTCGAGGCAAGGCTTGAGCTGCCGGTCATCGAGCCAACGCGGGCGGCAACGGCGCTGGCGCTCAATGCCCTGGCAACATCCCAGACCCGGCAGGAAGGAGGATCTCCCCCTTGAGCAGGCGAATCATGACAGTGGGCGGCGCCCAGATGGGACCGGTTCCGCGCTCGGATCCGCGGTCGAGGACCGTGGCCCGCATGGTGGATCTCATGCGTCAGGCCCATGCGAGAGGGTGCCGGCTGGTGGTCTTTCCGGAACTGGCGCTGACGACGTTCTTTCCGCGCTGGCTGATCGAGGACGAGGAGGAACTGGCGGGCTTCTACGAGACGTCCATGCCGGGGCCCGAGACCCTGCCGCTCTTCGAGACGGCGCGCGAACTCGGTATCGGCTTTCACCTGGGCTATGCCGAAATCGCCGAGGATGGCCGGTTCAACACGGCGATCCTGGTGAACCCGGACGGCAGGATTGTCGCCAGGTACCGCAAGATCCACCTTCCAGGCCATGCGGAGAACGATCCCGATCGCCAGTTCCAGCATCTCGAGAAGCGCTACTTTGACGTCGGCAACCTCGGGTTCAGGGTATGGGACACCATGGGCGGGCGGATCGGCATGCTGATCTGCAACGACCGGCGCTGGCCCGAGGCCTTCCGCGTCCTGGGCCTTCAGGGAGTCGAGCTGGTCCTCATCGGCTACAACACGCCGACACTCAATGGCCAGGCCTTCGAGCCGCCGCACCTGCGCATCCATCACAATCTGCTGACCATGCAGGCCGGCGCCTACCAGAACGGAACATGGGTGGTCGGCGTGGCGAAGGCAGGCCTCGAGGATGGAGTCCACATGATGGGTTCCAGCGCCATCGTCACCCCCAATGGTGAAATCGCGGCGCAGGCCAGCAGTCTCGATGACGAATTGATCGTGGCCGACTGTGACCTCGATGCGGGCGCATACATCAAGGCCAATGTCTTCAACTTTGCCGCCCACCGGCGCACCGAGCACTATCGCCTGATTGTCGAGACCACAGGTGTGGTGCCGCCTCTGGGCACATGAGGGCAGCCGTTCTCGCTTTCCCGGTCGTCCTTTCTCTTCTTGCCTGCGGAGCCGCGGCGGCCGGCGAGTCGGCCACGAAGGCCGCGGCCGATTCGCTGGCACGTCTCCATGGCTGGGCCGGTTCCTGGCTGGAAGCGGGCCGATTCAGCCTCCTGACGTACAGACCCTTCGTGTGGCGCGGCACGGGTGATCTGACGGTCTACATCGAGGGAGACGGCCGGTCCTGGATCTCGCGCACGGAACTGGCAGCCGATCCCACGCCCCGCACCGGGCGTGTTCTCAAACTGGCGGTGAGGGATCCCGGCGATGCGGCCTATCTGGCGCGGCCCTGCCACTACCTCGACGCCGCACAAATCGCGGGTTGCCATCAACGCTACTGGTCCCTGGCGCGCTACGGGGAGGATGTCGTCGAAGCCATCGATGCTGCCCTCGATACCCTCAAGCGCCGGGCCGGCGCCGACAGGCTTCGCCTGGTCGGGTACTCGGGAGGCGCCCAGCTGGCCATTCTTGTCGCGGCCCGACGAAACGACGTCACCGGCATCATCACCATTGGCGGCAATCTCGATCACAGGCGATGGACGGTCTCGCAGGGCGTGTCCGCACTCACCGGTTCCCTCAACGCGGCCGACGTGGCGGACGTGGTCCGGGACATTCCCCAGGTTCACTTTCTCGGAGAGCTCGACACGACCGTGGGGCGGGAGGTCATCGACAGCTACCTTGCCCGCATGCCGGTGATGTCGCAAAGCCGGGTTATCGTCGTGCCCGGCTACGATCACGGGTGCTGCTGGGCCGACAACTGGCCGGGCCTCCTTGCCGTCGCCACGAAGCTGCTGGGCGCCCCGGGGAAATGACGCGTCTCCGGAACTCCGCTTCAGTTCGGCCGGGGTTCCCGGATGAAGACGAAGGTCGACGCAGTCGATGAACCGGGATCGAAGCGGTAGCCGTCGGCATCGAAGGACTTGAGATCCTCGATGCTGTCGATCCGGTTGCGGATGACGTGGCGCGCTATCATGCCTCGCGCCACCTTGGCGGTGAATCCCAGGGTCCGCGCCACGCCCTTTCTCATCTCCTTGAACACCGGCGTGATGACGGGAGCCTTCAACCGGTCCGCAGGGATGGCGCCGAAGTACTCCTTCGACGCCGCATTGAGGACAACGGGCGACTCCATGTGCTTGAGATCCCGATTGAGGGCGCGGGCAATCCTGTCGCCCCAGAAATCGTAGAGACTGTGACCCCGGGGCGTGTTGAGCCGTGTTCCCATTTCCAGGCGATAGGGCTGGATGAGATCCAGCGGCCGCAGCAAGCCGTAGAGGCCGGAAATGATGCGCAGATGCGTCTGCGCGTGGTCGAGATCGTCGGCTGACAGGCTGGTGGCGTCGAGTCCGCGGTAGGTGTCGCCGGCGAAGGCGAGGACAGCCTGTTTCGCATTATCCGGCGTGTGTTCGAGGCGGAACGCGCGAAAGCGGTCACGGTTGAGATCGGCGAGTTTCTCCGAGAGTCCCATGAGGCCCGCAAGATCGACGGCACTGAGTGTGCGCGCGGTCTTCATCAGTTCGCGGGTCTGGGCCATCAGCAGCGGCCTGGTCCAGGCGATCCCGGGATCAGGGTCTTCGAAGTTGAGGGCCTTGGCAGGCGACACGACGACGAGCATCTTCTTCCTCCCTTGAACCTTGTCCTTGTTTAGTCCGGCTCGAGGCTGGCGGCAAATGCCGCTTCAGCGACCCTTCCACACGGGCGGACGCTTTTCGATGAAGGCACGGGCTCCTTCCTTGGCATCCTCTGATTCCAGAACCCGGGAAATCATGGTGAAACGGCCCTCAGAGTCGAGTCGCGCCGCTTCCCGGGGCGGCAGATCGCCGGCCATGTTGACCATCTGCTTTTCCGCGCGCACCGACAGCGGAGCAGCGGCGGCGATGTCCCGGGCGATGTCCCTGGCCGCATCCATGACCTCGCCCTCCGGGGTCAGCCGGCTCACCAGGCGCAGGTCGAAGGCTTCCTGGGCGTCCATCCGCCGGCCGGTGTAGAGCATCTCGAGGGCGACGCTGCGCGGCAGCCTGGAGAGCAGGCGCGGCACACTCGCCGCGCCGGTGGTCAGCCCGACATTGACCTCCGAGAGGAAGAAGACGGCATTCCGGGACGCCACGAGAATGTCACCGGCCAGGGCAAGTTCGAATCCGCCGGCCACGCAGTAGCCGTTGACGGCCATGATGACGGGCTTCTCGAGATCGAAATTGCGTGACAGCCCTCCGAAACCCCAGCGCCCGTAACTCCGGTCGGGCTCGTCCTCGGCGCCCTCGTTGAGGTCCCAGCCGGTGCAGAAGAACCGGTCACCCGCACCGGTCAGGATGGCGACGCGCAGGCCCGGGTCCTCGTGGAACCGCTCGAAGGCATCGTTCATGTCGCGGCTGGTCGCCGCCCCGATGGCGTTGGCCTTCGGGTTGTCGAGGGTGATCTCCAGGATGTGACCGTCGGTCCGCGTGCGAACGCTCCTTGTCATGATGCCCTCCCATCTTGCCGGTCCGCAGAACCTAGTCCTTTGGCGGAGTTGACGACAGGCCCTCGTTTCTGGACCTGGGCCTCGCGCCACAACACGTAGAGGCCGCTCATGACCAGGACGGCGGCGCCGATGACCACGGTCCAGTCGGGCAGATCGCCCCAGATGAGATAGCCGAACACGACGGCCCAGATCATGGCCGTGTAGTCGAAGGGCGCCAGGACCTGGGGTGGAGCCAGGGCACAGGCCCGGACCGCTGTAAGCTGGGCGATCATGACCGTGACCCCGCACGCGACCATCAGGAAAAGGGCCTCGCCCGAGGGCACGATCCACTCGAATGGAGCGAACACGGGCATGGAAAGCACATAGATGCCGTTCAGCAGGAAGACCGTGGTGGTCGCATCTTCGGTCCGGCTCACGATCCTCGTGACGATGATGGCAAGGGCATAGGCGAGGGCCGAGCAGAGCGCCCACAGCGCCGCGATCTGGAAAATGCCCGTGGACGGATTGACGATGACGAGGACTCCGCACAGTCCGATGCCGACCGCGGCCCAGCGGCGCGGGCCGACCCGCTCTCCGAGGAGCGGCACGCTGAGTGCCGTCATCAGCAGGGGCGAGGCAAAGGCGACCGCCGTGGCGTCGGGAAGCGAGATGTGGCGTACCGCCTCGATGAAGCAGCTGAGCGCGGCGAAGAAGCAGAGGAATCTCAGGACATGCATGCGCCAGCGCCGGGTCCTGAACGGAGTGCCGAGGCCCGGACCGCGCAACAGCAGGAGCGTGGTGCCGGCCACCACGACCACCGAGCGCATGAACAGGATCTGCGAGAAATGGTAGTCCGTGGAGAGCCACTTCAGGGCAGCCATCTGCCCCATGAAGAGGATGGTGGCGAACAGCCACAGACCGATCGCGGTGACGGGCGCGTTCCGGTAACCGCCGCCCGGGTCTGTCGTTCCGTCGCCGGGGGAACGGTGCCTCATGTGTCTGGATGACCCCATGGCCCGAGGTTGAGAATACGGATGTTGTCATGCCGCCGGCAAGCGTTGCCGGAATCGCGCGGAATCCCGTGATTCAGTCAGGCGAGCGGACCTTCTCCGAAGGCAGTGATGGGCGGGAAGGCCTCGGGTTCGGTGAGAACATCGATCACTGTGGTCACCCGGTCTGTCAGGGCGAAGGCTTCGGCCAGGGCCGGTGCGTAGTCCGCAGGGTCGGTGATGCGCACGCCCCGGCAACCGGTGGCGTCGGCAATGGCCGCGTGATCGACGCTGGTGAAGGCGACGGCGTCGGTGTGGGCGTTGTAGCGATGAAGCTCGGCGTGCTTCTGGTAGCCGAGGGTTTCGTTGTTGAGCACGGTGACGACGACATGGGCGCCAAGCCGTCTCGCCGTTTCGAGTTCGGCCCAGACGTGGGCGAAACCGCCGTCGCCAACGAGGGCGAACACCGGTGCCGAGGGCCTGGCCAGCCTGGCGCCGATCGCCATGGGCAGGCCCCAGCCCAGCCCGGCCATGCCCCGCGGCGTGAGGAAGCGCTGGCCGGGCCGCCGGCTGGCAAGGTTGTTGCACAGCCAGATCGAGGCGTAGCTCGCATCCGCCACCAGGATGTGGTCCTCCGACAACTGCCGGTCGAGTTCGGCCATCAGGCGTTCGGGCCTCACTGGCCGTGCCGCCGAGGCGGCAAGAGGAGTGGTCTCCTCGCGATGACTGTGTCGCGCTTCGGCGATTCGGGCTTCAAGGGCAGGCCGGCAGCGGGCCCTCGGGGCGAGATCGCCGGCGAGCAGGTCAGCTGAGAGGGCGGCGAGCGTCTCGCGGGCATCGCCGACGAGACGCACCGCCTCATAGGTGCGGCCGATTTCCTGGGGATCGATGTCGATGTGAATGAGCGTCGTGTCCGGCGACAGCAGCTGCCAGGAATCCGTGCCGTTCTGGTTGGTGCGGTTGCCGACGGCCACGACGACATCCGCCTCGCTGATCAGCGGGGCGAGCCGATGTGTGGCGGAACCCTTGCCCATGTAGTACCCGACCACACCGATCGTGAGGGGGTGCGCGTCATCCACCGCCCCCTTTCCCATGGTCGTGGTGGCCACCGGAAGATGGGCCTTCTCCTGAAGCGTGGCGAGGATGTCGGCGGCGCCGGAAAGATGCACGCCGCCCCCGGCCCAGACGACCGGCCTCTCGGCGCCGGCGATCAGACGCGCCGCCCGGGCGATTGCGTCCCGGTTGGCGACGGGCCTGTCGAGGGGTACCTGGCCCAGAGATTGCCGGCGACCGGAACTTGCCGCCTTGGGCGCTTCCATGACATTGACCGGCGCCAGGAGAACGGCCGGGCCGGGACGTCCGCCGGCAGCCTGCCGGAAGGCCATGTCGACGTAGTCGTCGATGCGCCGGGTGTCCTCGATCCTGCGCACCCACTTGGCGCAGCCCTTGAACAGTTCGGGATGATCGAGTTCCTGGAAGGCATTGCGGTCCCGCCACAAGGGGGGAGTGTCCTGGACCAGGGCCACCACCGGAGAGGATGCCGTCAATGCCTCGGCCAGCCCGGCCACCAGCAGTGTCGCCGCCGGTCCGTTCTGAGCGGCGACGACACCGACCTTGCGGGAAATCCGGGCGTAGGCATCGGCCATCACGGCACCGGCGTTCTCGGTGCGATAGGTCATCTGGCGGATGCCGAACTCCGGGGTCGCCAGGAAGAATGCCGAGGGAATCGACTGGCCGAAGATGGTGTCGACCCCGTGGCGGGCGAAGGCGGCGGCGAAGACCCTGGAAGCGGAGAGATTGCTGTCGGTCATGGCGGCAGATGGAGCACACCCTCGACGGTCCTGGTGGCCACGCCACCGACCTCAAGACGTGTGACGGCATCGTCCTCGATGACGGCGCGCGAGACAATCCTGCTTGTCCGGCCGATCTCGACACCCTGTTCGGCCCTGACATCAACACGGGCGCTCGAGTCCGGCGATACGATGCGGTGGCGTACCAGGTAGCTGGCAAGGGCGGCGTTGGTGGTTCCCGCGGCAGCGGACTCGGCGACCCCGACGGCGGGGCAGAAGTCGCGGACGTGGAGCGTCGACGCCGGATCCAGGGTTTCAGTCGTGAAGAGTGCCACGGTCTCGATTCCGTGGTCGTGGCACAGGGCCACGAGTCCCGGAAAATCGGGACGGACACGCTCCATGGCATCGAGACCGGGAAGCGGCACGACGAGATGCACGAAGTCGCCGCACACGGTTTCCAGGGGATGGTCCGGGGCGATGATGTCCGGCTCGAGACCAAGGAGACCGGCGAGGCGATCCCGGTCGATATCGTCTTGGCGAAACGATGGCGGAGAGACCTCCAGCATGATCAGCGGCCTGCCGTCCGAAGCGGACGAGACGGTGACGCGCGCCCGGGAGCGGGGAAGAAGCAGGTCCACCCTGGAGGGCACGGTGACGATTTCCTGTTCGACCAGGCGCGTCATGAGGGCGATGGTGCCATGACCGCACATCGGGAGCTCCATGACGGTCGAGCGGAATCGCGCCTCGACGCGCTCCCTGCTTGCGGCAGCAACGAAACACACGGCGGGGTACCCGAGTTCGCCGGCGACACGTGCCATGGTGGCCTCGTCCAGGACACCGGCGCCGGAGACGACGGCCGCCTGGCTTCCCCCGAAGCAGGTGTCGCTGAAGGCGTCGTAAAGGGCAAGGGGAAGGGACGTCATCGAGGGCTGCGGAATCGGGTTTCCTCTTGTGTAGCAAACCGAAATGACCTATTTTGCCTAGGACATTCACTCAACGGCATTGCATGGTCTCTCTTTTCATCGTTATCTAACAACTAGTTGTGCGCTTGTCAAACCATGCAAACGTTGGAAGAACGTCCATGCAACAGCCATATTGGCACGACGGATTGTGGCATCCGGGGATTTGGTCGCCTCAGCGATGGAAAAAGGGAATGGCATGACAAGGAATTTTTGGCTCTAGCCGGTAGCATACAGGGCACGAGTGAACTGTCAAGGAGCTTGTGGAAAGTCGCCCTGCCCGGCCTGGTCTCATTGGTGATTCATATGGGTTTATCCCTCTCATTTTTCCGATTTTCGGCCCGTTGCATGGACTCTGAGGGGTTGTTTCGCACTCCATGCACTCACGATACGGGAGGTTCCCATGGCTGGAAGATCGACAGGCGAGAAGCGCAGGGCTCGTTGCGTGATGGCAACCGACAGCGAATGGCAACGCATCCGGGAGGCCGCCGCCGCAGCCGGCCTGTCGATCTCGGACTATGTCTTGTGGGTTCTCCTGACCGTGCCATCTCGTCCGCCGGACGATACCGGTACGGCCCTGCCGACCCGGGTACAGCGGAGGGTGGCGCGCGCCGTGCTGGTCCTGGAGTGCATCGAGAGGCTGCGTCTCGACAAGGCCGACATGGGCGCGGCATGGCAAGAGATCGTCAGCGAGGTCGATGAGTGGCTCGAAGGCGAGACGGTGCTGGGTTGACCGGGATGACGCCATGAAGCGCGCGCGTCGACATTGCATCTACTGCGCGCCCGAGAAATGGCGGACGATCGGCAGACGAGCTCGCAAGGCGAACATGCCGGTCTCGCGTTTCGGCGTGCTGTGCTGCCTCAAGGCCGACGAGGAAGGAACGCCCGAGCCGGTTCAGCCGCCCGGCCATGCGCTGGCCATACCGCCCGACCAACAGCGCCGGCTCTACGCCGACATCGAGATCATCTGGCGCGCCGGACACATCATGCTGGACGAGTCGAAGACTGCCGGGATCGGCGTGTTGATGAGCGACGTTGTGCGCTTCCTGCGACTGACCGAACCGGAGGAAGCGGAATGAGGAAACCGCGCCGGCAACAGAAGGGCATGTCGCATTCGATCTCCTGCACGGACGACGAATGGGCGATGATCGCCAGGGGCGCCGAACGGTCCGGCATGAGCCCTTCGGCATGGTTCACGCACTGCGCGCTGAACGTGAACCCGCTGTCGGAGAGAACGATTCCGCTGGTCCTTGACGAAAGGGAGCAGCGCAACGTGGCCAAGGCGGTCGAGCGCCTTGCCCGGGCGATTTCACGCAGTCCGCAGACGCTGTCCGGAATCGAGGACGATGTCCGGCATCTCCTGCGGGAACGCGTTCGGGCGATGACGCGACAGGGCCGTTCCGCCGAAGCGCGTGCCAGGCTTCGGGAGATGTTTGGCGAAAAGCGCGCCAGGTGGATCGAGGACTGGGCGCGGAGGCCGGGCCGCGCCGAACAGGATCACATGGACCAGTGAGGTCCCCGGCGGTTCAGGATGCACCGCCGTTCCCTGAGTTCGTCGGTCTGCTCGCGCATCGTGCGGGAGCGCTCGTTCTCGTCGGTCCAAAGCGCCCGATAGCAGCCGCGCCCGGAGAGTTGACGGCGCTCCATCTCCACCTCATGGACCTTCTCCCGTCCGTTGACGCGCCGCACCTCCAGGATGCAGAGATCCTCGGCGCGGGTCTTGCCCGCGACGATCCGGACAAGGACGCCTTCACAGTGTCGTGGTCCGACGGGAACACCGGGATCGATGTCATCGTGGCCGGGAGTCCCGGTGGAAGGATCGGGCATCATGGTCCAGCGGAGCTGGTCGCCGGCAACGACATTCTGGTTGCAGGCGATGCGATGCGCGGCGTCAGGCACGGACCGCTCGCGCGCCGCCGCGGCATCGCGCAGCCTCTCGTCGCTCCAGGTGGCGCGGTGCACCTGATCGCGTGTCAGATCCCGGCATTCCACGCGTTCGACCCGTCCCTTCCGTGAGCCGTCGACATCCCGCTCCGTGCCGACGCGCTGGACGAGGAGTGTGTCCGTTGACCGTTGTCCGCCGCTGTCGCCCGGCCACACCACCACCAGTTCCCGCACGGACCCGTCTTGGGCCAGTCGGCGTCGGAGCCGGTCGCCGGTGACCAGCTGATCCTGTCCGCGCCAGGCGATCGCGAACGCACCGCCGGGCGGGCGGGCGTAGAGCCGGGCGGCTTCTTCGCGCACCATGGCCGTGATGCGGTTCCGGTCATGGCCAGGGGCGGCGAGCCTCTCTGCCACGTCCGCGAGTCCGGTCTCGACACGCTCCCGCGAGGCGGGCTGAGAAAGGAGGTGCCGCGCGAAACGATCCAGGTCCAGCAGGTCCTGCGCCTTGCCATGCCACGTCGCGGCCTTCTTCTGCCATCGCGGCCAGTCGTCCAGCAGGGTGATCGGCACGTTGTCCTGACGGGCCCTCTCCGCGAGGGAGCGATGCTCGCGGTCAAGGACGTCCATCTCCCGCACCCGCTCCTCTATCCGGGCGCATTCGTGCGTGCACCTGGCGTGCTCCTCGAGGACCGACTTCAGCCGGCGTCGCGCCCCGGCGGGAAGCTCGCGGTCGCCGGCCAGCTCGCGCACGTCGTCAATGACCGCGCCATAACCCTCCGCATGAAAGGTCAGGACGCCATCGCGCCGCGCCCGCCGGCGAAGTGCCTTCAGGTCCCTGTTCAATTCGAGGAACCGGTCGAACGGCCTCATTCGTTCCAGTCGTTCCAGCGCCCGCGTTATTCGTCTGACGGCAGCGGGGTCATGATCGAGATGAGGACCGTAACGTTCGCTATCGAGCAGGGCGCGGCCCGTTGCGGCGAGTTCGCGCCCGTCGACGGCGAGCGGGCGGTAGCCGTCGAGGTCGGTGATGACGGTATCGCGGCCCCTGCGGGAGCGCTCCCGCGCTTCGGCGTCAAGGACGCGCCAGCGCCGGGCGTGTTCCCGCGCATCATCGAGGAACCGGTCGATGGCGTCGCGGCACGCCTGGCCTTGCGCATCGCTTGCCAGAACGCTGCGCGCCAGAAGGGCGGCGGCGTCGGGAAGGTCGTCGCGCAGCACAAGAACCCTCGCCTGCGTGACAAGGCCGTGCCAGCCCGCCATGCCGAAGGGACTCCGCTCTTCGGCCCGCGCCCGCGCCTCGACCCTGCGGTGAGCCGCCACGAACCGTGCCCAGGCGGCATCGGTCGCGGCAAGCCGTTCGCAGCGCGCGAGGCGCTCGTTCACCTCGCCCGCGTTCCGGTCGAGATGGGGTTGCCACAGGTCGGGCCTGCGCAGCATCGCCCGCCATTGCCGGCGGGCCTTCAGCCAGCGGTCCCGCCATGCCGGATAGCCGCCCAGCTCCGCTGCCGGCCGCTCCGTGTCCTGAGCCGCTAGGTGGCGGTGGCCGTCGAGCAGCCTGACGGCCTCCGCGGCCAGTGCCAGAACCCTGTCCTGGCGAGCCCGGGCTTCCGCGTCGCGGGCGATGACCTCGCGCGCGGAGGCGCGCGTGTGCGCGGGTACATTCTTCAATGCCGCCAGCAAGCGTGCCTGCCGGACGAGTTCGTCATGACCGTCGACGTGGAACGCGATCGTGTTCCGGGCGGCGGCGCGTTCGTGGACTGCCCGGCGCAGCGCCTCGAACCGGGATGAGGCATCGTCACACTCCCGAGCCACCCGGAATGTCCCGAGACATGTCGTGATCACCCCGGAACTCGTCGACCGGGCGGCAAGGAAGGTCCGGGCGTCACGGTTGTCGTTCATGTCCTGCCAGGCGGCCTCGAGGCCTGAGACGGCCGCGATCCAGTCCGCGTAGCCGGCCGTCTCCACCACGGGGCAGGTCTCGCGGGCAGCCCGTTCGATCAGGGAACGGCGCACATGAAGAAGCCTGTTGGCCTCGCGGTGCAGAGCGTCGATGCGCCCGTCCATTCGGCGCCAGGCGCTGTCGGCGTCCACCAGGGCCGTCGCGCGTTGCCGGACTGCGGCAGGCAGCGCCGGATCCTTCAAGAGGGCCCGGGCGCTCTTCAGCAGCCGATCGTAGCCGGGAACATCGGGACGCGGCCGTTCGCCCGGGGCGTCCTCCACCGAGCGCCAGGAGGCATTGAAGGCGGCGATCGCGGCATCGCGCCGGCCAGCCGTCTCGATGTCGTGAAGACGGTTCCGGGCCGCCCCGTCTTCCCCGCCGTCCCGGCCGCCTGTCTCCTTCGGCGGCGGCCGGCCGTCGCCCGGGAGCGCGCCAGCGTTGTCGTCGTCTCGTCTCGCCGCCGACGCCGTCTCTGCTTGCGGGCGCCGCCGCATCGGCTTTTCCGGGAGAGAAACCCGGAGCGCATCGGGCGCGACGCCGATCGCCTCCAGCGCCGTTGCCCTCTCCCCGGTGTTCGCTTCCAGCGTCTCGATCAACTGTTCGCCGTTGTCGGTCAGCACCATGACGCTGTCGCGGGCACGACTGATCTCGACATAGAAGGTCGCCTGATCGGTCAGCAGACCGTGACCGGAATCCAGAACCGCGATGACCCCGTCGGCCGTACTGCCCTGCGCTCCGTGAACCGTCGAACTCCAGGCATGGTCGATATGGCGCAGCTGCGGATCCTCGTGTTTGAGGGAGAGCATGCCGCCATCGGCGGTCCGCAGCCGCACCCGATCGCCGGTGATCGCCACGATCTCCGCCTGCTCGCCGTTCACCAGGGCGCGCGCCTTGTCGTTGCGCGTCCAGCGGATGCGGTCGCCGGCCCGGAGTTCGATTGTGCGGGGCTCATAGACCTCCAGCCGGTAGCGGATGGACCCCTGCGGTGCGATCCGGCGGGTCGTGCCGTCGGGATGGGAGAGCAGCACGTGGTCGCCCTCGACACCGATCACCGTGCAGGCGTCGTCGGCCTTCACCCGATAGTTCACGAGGTCCTGGTGGAACACCACCACGTCGCCCTCCCCGTAGTTGCGCACGTCCGCCTTCTCGGCGCGCGTCATGCCGAGTCCGACCAGGCGTTCGATGGTGAGAACCGGTCCGCGCAGCACGCCTTCGGCGCTGAGACCCTCGCGGACTTCTCTGTTGATCTCCGCGCGCAAGGCGTGGGTCGGCGCCATGAGCAACGTGCGCGAGCGGGCTTCCGCATCCAGTTCCAGCCAGGCGCGTGCCGCCTTCTCCGCGAGGTCGTCGTGATCGACCTCGACCAGGCCTGTACCGAGAAGACGGACCGCGGTGCCGGGTTCGCCCTCCAGGACCGCCAGGACCGCCGCCTTGAGATCCGGGCTGCGCTGGCGGCGGATGTCGCTCATCAGCGCGGTCGTCATCCCGGCCTGCTGCAGTTGCCGGAACGGCTGGCCGGCATCGACCGGGCGGAGCTGGCCGGTGTCGCCCACCAGCACCAGGCGCGCGATGTCGAGATTCTGCGCAATGCGCATCAGGGAGCGCATCTGCTCCGTCGACACCATCGATGCCTCGTCCAGCACCACCACCGAGCCGGCAAAGAGCGCGCGCAGCTTGTCGATATCCGGACCGGGGTTCTCGACATCCGCAACCCGGCAACGCGTGAGGAACCATTGCAGCGTGCGCGCATGGAGTCCCGCTTCGCGCTCCAGCACGCGCGACGCGGCAGCCGAGGGCGCAAGGCCGATGATCCGCCGCTCCCCGGCGAGGTCGCGGACTTCGCGCAGCATGGTGGTCTTGCCGGTCCCGGCGCGGCCCTGCACGCCGACGATCAGGTCCTCCGACAGGAGAATGGACCGCACCGCGTCTCGCTGCCCCTCGGTCAGGCCCGATCCCGCCAGCCGCGTCGCGACATCGTCGTCGCGGGCCAGCGTCCCGGCCTGGTCGATACCGGCCTTCATCATGGCGATCACCGCACGCTCCGCCTTCAGCGTCCGGTCGGTGACGAAGGCGCGGTCGGCGCGCCGCAACGCGGCCTCGACCAGGTGGCCGTCGCGCACCAGCTGCCCGACCGCCTGCCTGATCTCGTCAAGCGTATGGCGCCCCGGCGAATGCGCCAGCGCCAGCGTTTCGAGGTCCTGCGCCGCAAACACCGATTGCCGCTCCTCGAGGCGTTCCGCCGCGCGGGCCACGATCTCCAGGGCCGACAGATCCTTCGCCCTCCGCACCGGTCGGCGAGGCCGGGCTGCCGCGAGGTCGGCTCCGAGGCCAAGCGCCTGAGCCCGCTCCGCCCAGACCGTCTCCAGCATCGCCCGCAGCGGCTCGTCCTTGCGCCGGCGCGTTGCCAGCGTCGCCATCTGCGCCGAGGCCTGGCTGTGGTCCCAGCCTCGCTCGCGCATGTAGTCCAGGATCTCAGCCCGGCGCGTCGAGAACGCGTTGCGCAGCTTCCGGTCGTAACCCGCGATCTCGAAGCTTGGCATCCGTCCCGACATGGCGGGCTCGACGTCATAGCCCCGTTCCAGCAGCCTGCGCGACAGTTCGTTGCGGTAGTAGGCGCCGATCTGCCGGGCATGGCGGTGGAGGAGAGTGGCCTCGATGCTGCGCCAGCGCCCCTGCTTGTCGCGCGTCATGTTGGCGATCACGGCGTGGGTATGGAGCTGGGGATCGAGATTGCGGCTGGCGACGTGGCGGAAGGTCGCCGCGACCATGTGGGGTGCCTTGATCCGCGGACGCTTTCGCGTGGCGAAATCCCAGCCGCGGGTCTCCAGGAGGTTCGCCTCGATCCAGTCCAGCGTTGCGCGCACCGCCTCGTCATGGGCGTGCACCACGCCGCGGTCGCCGTGGGGGTGGCGCCTGGTCGGCAGGAGGGCCGCCAGCGACACCGATTTCGGCGCCGAAAAGGTGATGTCCAGACCCGGGCGGTGTTCATGGGCGCCGGCGCGCTTGCGGCCGAGGCGGATGCCTGTGCCGATCACGTGGCCGGCCAGCAGCGACTCGAACTTGCCGGCGGCGACGTGAAGGTCGGGCCGCAGCCCCAGGGCCATCGCGCCTTTGCCGTGCCAGAAACTGCCGTTGCGGTGTTCCGCGTTCTTCGCCCGCCCTTCGTCGCTCTCCCGGCCGGCGGCCGTGTAGTAGCCGCCGTCGCGGCGCAGGTAGTCGGCCGTGGCCGACGCCGATGTCAGGTTGCGGACCGACGCAACCATGGTTCGTCGTCGTGGCGCCGCACCCCTGACCACGCGATCACCGGAGGTGGAGCGAACCCCGTCAAGGGGCGGAAAGGCGTCTCAAGGGCGTCGCGCATGATCCTCAAGGATGGCGTGGGCGGAAGGGCGCTCATCATACCGTCTGCGGGCCCGCAGGGAAAAACGTCAGAACGCCTCGCTGAACGTCCACGGCGCATCGGAACGCCCGGAGCGGCGAGGGGGACACGCCGCCGGTCCGTCATGCCGTCGCGAATGGTGGCAACCGCGACGAAAGGGATGGCGTCCGTGTCCCCCGTGGGCAAGACTAGCGTGCATAGCCCACGGTTCCCAATCACGACCTGCTGTCCTCAGAACAGGGAAGGATCCGTTCGCGGCGGTGCTCGAACCGGCATGGACACCGACCACACCATGTCGAGCGAGCCCGCAACCGAAGAGGCGGTGACGATGGCGCTTCACCTTGTCCACCACGATCTCTCCTTTGCAGTTGCGCTGACGCGACGAGCAGGAAGAGGCCCTTCGCAGGGTGGCCGCCGGAGATCGCAGCGAGCATCTCGAGGCGGCCTTCCTCGAGATCCTGCTTCGGGCGCACGCGGAACGCCTGTGGCTGGCGTGCGACTGCCGGGGCAAGCGAGGCAGGCCGCCGGTCAACGGACCATGCCGCCGCATGGGCCGCTACTTCTGGCGCCGGTTGCCCGCCCCGCACGTGGCGCATGCCGAAGGCTGCGTCTACTCTCGCGTCTCCGTCGCGCACCGGGGCGGGGACCCGGAATTCCGGGCGCCGGTGGAGCCGCCCGGCGACAGGTTCTTCACGGTGCTTGCGATCGAGCCGGACGACCCGAGGATCGCGGAACCGGACGCCGCGGCGGACCGCCGCGGTGCGGGCTATGGAAACCGGTCCCCGAAGCTGCGCCAGAGACTGTTCGAACTGATGGTGCATGCCGGGCTCAACCGCTATCCCGATGCCGAAGCGGCGAATGCGAAGCAATGGTGGAGCCGGATCAGGCGGGCCGCGAAGGGATTCGAGATCGCGCCCGGCGTTGCGCTGGAGGATCTCCTTTCCCCTATCGGCGCATGTGGCGGATGGACCTTGTCGGCGACAGGATGCAGAGCCTCGCGGAGACCTGGGCGGAAGGCCACAGGCCCCAGGGGTTCCTCTGCGGAGCCGTATGGGATGTGGACGACCATGGCGTCACCGGCGCCAGGGGCACGCGCCTCGACGTCGTCTCCCGTGTCACGCGGCCGGTGATCGGCGGAAACCCGGTGAGCCCGCCCTACCTTTTCATAGGCGTCGTGGGTCTCGAGGACGGCGCGGCCGCCTGGGCCTGCCTTGCCGGCCATGCCCAGCCGATCGTCGCCATGAACTGTCCGATTCCGGTGGAATCCAACGCGGAGCGGCAGGCATTCGGCACGCTGAGGAAGACCCTCGGAATCCTGAACGGGAATTCGACACGGTGACGTTCAGTCTGGAAAAGCCGCTGTTCGAGACCAACACGGAGCACGGCCCGTGCCTTCCCGACTTCGTCATCCGGGCCCGCCCCGAGGGCTGGGAAGGCAGGGACAGCGTCGATTTCATGATCGAGGTCATGGGGTTCGAAGACGAGGACTACCGCCGGCGCAAGGAGGAAACCCACTGGGCCATGAGATCCCTGGGGACGCTGTGCGCCATGGAGGAGGCAGGTTCGGCACACCCGGCAGGCTGGCAGCGGAAGGAACGGACGTCACCGACAGGATCCGTGCGGTGCTTCGCAGGAGAATGACCGGACAATCGTGACCGTGCTCATCCGGCCGGTCGACGCGTCACGATGTCGACGCGTCACACCGATGTGCACGCGACTGTCGAGACCCGCCCGAAAGTCGACACATTGGTCAGGGAAGCGAGCGTCCGTCCAGGAGCCTCGAAACCTCGTATGCCCTGCCGGTTGTCGCGAGTCCTGTGCCGGTGTCGACGACTTCGGCCGGTGATTCGGGGAGCTGCACAGGCCGTGTTGACGACAGGAGATTGCGGAGGTTACACTTCACATGCGGTTGAGGGATCCGAATGTTGGCCGCACGCACATCACAAGAGGCGCTTCGCTGGTGAGCCAGACGAATGGACTTTCTGTCCCGAGGGGTGTGTCCTTTTTGCAACATGGCCTCAAGGATCGCCTCTTGACTGGTTGTCCCCTGACGGGGTTAGATGGTTTTGTTTGCCTACCCGATTCGATCGGGCCACGTATCATCCTTGCAAGGGAGAAATGTAAACGATGAGCAGATTGAACAAACTTTCCGCACTTGCGGCAGCCGTGGCCCTGTCGGGCGGGCTTGCTGCGTGCGGCGGTGGCGGCGGATCGACCGACGAGTCGATGATGCAGACACCGCAGGAGATGTGCGCTGATGCCGGCGGCCGCTACAATGCGGACGGCAGTTGCACGTCCGCCGAGGCGTTGGAGGTCGAACGGCTTCAGGGTCTGATCGCGGATCTGCGCCAGCAACTCGGGATCGACGACACCGCCGATCCAAGCGCCACCATCGCGGATCTTCAGATGGAGCTTGAGGATCTTCAGGAACAGCTCCGGGAGATAAACGAAGAGAAGGAAACGGCTGACGCGAAGGCCGCGGCCGCGGCCGCCAGAGCGTTGTTTGCCGGTATTGGCGACACCACCAACTTCGTCTTCACGCTCGAGCAAATCACTGTTGCCGACGAATACGGCGGCGGAATGGCCTCCTTCACAATTGAGAGCGGGGCTACTACTCCTTTGGCTCCGGGCGTTGCCGGCGACGACACGATGAAGTCCGCCGAGCCCATGCTGGGTCCGGTTTGGCAGGGCACGATGCTCACCGACGCCATTGCTGCCGACGCTACCACAAATCCTGGCGCCAGCACTACCGTGGTCGTCTACACCGACATCGCGAAGCCGAAGCCGGTGCCGTTCGGTGACGTGCATGCGCTAGATGGCGATGTTCTGCGCCTTAATGCCGATGCCGACGCAGACGCTCACGTAGGACTGATTTCTTCAAATGGATCGGAATTCAAGCACACCGGTCGAATGGATCACGATCCCGATCCTGAATCAGCCACTGATGTTGTTCGGGTTAGGGGCATGTTCAACGGAGCTATGGGTGAGTACCGCTGCACGGCGGCTACTCCGACCACTTGCGCGTCGATAGAATCGTCAGCGGGTGTCAGGCTCGTGGGTGCGGACGGCTCGGCGACGAGTGCGTGGATCTTTGATCCGGATTCCGAAGCCAAGGCCATGATGGCCGACCCGCACTTCGCCTACTTCGGCTGGTGGCTGAACAAGGGCACCGCCGACGAAGGCGTCGAGGCTGGCGTGTTCCACGGCGTGACAGACGCCACGGCCACTGAGGACCAAACATTGGCGGCGCCCACCGACATCAGCGCTCTGGGTGACACGGCGACCTACAGTGGTTCGGCAGCCGGCAAGTACGCCATCCAGCCGAGCCTCTCCGCCGCCTCCGGCGGCCATTGGACGGCCGAGGCGACCCTGACCGCCGATTGGGGAACCGAGACTGCGGCGGGAACGATCTCCGGTATGGTCAACAACTTCATGGCCGGTGGCGAGATGATGGAGTGGAGCGTTGCGCTCGGCGAAACTCCGCTTAGTGCGACCGGTGCATTCGACACCAGCGACGACACGAACGGTAACATGGTGGTTTGGACCATCGGTGGCGTTGACGGAGCGGAAGCCGGCAATTGGTCAGGCGGTCTCCGCGCGGCGGGTGACAACGGTGTGCCGACACTGGCCACGGGTTCGTTTATGGGAACCCATGGCTCCGTCGGCCACATCCTCGGCGCGTTCGGCGCTCACCTCGACGAGTAGCCGCACTTCGAACTTGTTGTGGGGCGGCGACTTCGGTCGCCGCCCTTTTTCTGTGTGCCGAGCATGACTGGCAGCTTGGAGGTGGAAGTCCTCCATCCAGCCCGATGGCGGCGAAGGATTAGCGAAGCGCAAGGACGTTGTCGTGAGGCAGGGTCTGAAGGAAGCGTGAAGCAAAGCCGTGAGCGGGTGGACAAGAACCGGATCCGAGGCCTTCCCGGCCGGACGAGCGGGCAGATGATCGCGAAGTCCAGGGCCATCAAGGGCCGGAGTGGTGAATCCGGCGGATGTGCGGTGAAAGCGATTGGTTTTACCTCGGGAGGTCTGCGCCGCGTCCGGAAGCGCCGGACTGAGCGGCTCCGCAAGGGCCGTGATCGCGGTGCAGAAGTCAGCAGAGGGCATAGTAACCGGCGTGCCGGCGAAGGCCTGAACGGTGGACAGGGCTAGTAGGACGGCAGGCTCATGCGGACCATGCGGCAGAGCATCCAGTTGGAACTGGCCTTGGAGCCGGAAGTAAAGGGTGAAGCCCGGAGCGCCGGAGACCGAGGAACCGAAGCCCGCATGGCGCGTGCCGAACCCGAACACCCGCGGTCGGGCGGGGACCGACGATGGAGGCGGCCCTGCAGCCCGGCATTGTGAAGAAGGCGCTGGCGCGTGTCCGGCGCAACAAGGGAGCGCCCGGCATCGACGGCATGACCGTCGAGGAGTTGGGCGCTTATCTGAAGGACCACCGGCCCGAGAGCAGGTCCCGGCTTCTTGACGGCACCTACGAACCGCGGCCGGTACGGCATGTCGAGATACCGAAGGCATCGGGAGGCCTTCGCCCTCTCGGTGTGCCGACGGTGCTCGACCGCTTGATCCAGCAGGCGGCAATGCAAGTGCTCCAGAGAGACTGGGACGCAAGCTTCTCGGAGGCGAGCCATGGGTTCCGACCCGGACGCTTGGCCCATCAGGCGGTAGAGCGCGCGCGGGAGCACATCCTCGCGGGCTACGTTCATGTGGTTGATCTCGATCTGGAGAAGTTCTTGGAAGCATTGTCATACTGCCCCCCAGCTTATGCGGAGTGACCGAAGAGGTCCGGCTTATCGTCTACAACCCTGATACGTAGAGCCTTTTTTCTTCCGGCGCGGACATGGATGGCGTCGAGTTCGCCACGCTTTACACGTTGCAACACGGTCTGACGGGTCACACCGAGACGCTGCATGGCCTCGATCATCGGGACGTAGCCGGGCGGCGCCTCTTCCATGAGCCTGGGACGGAACGCGTCCGTGATGCGGATGCGCCACGGGGCTCCCGGCGTGACTTGCTCACCGTCGATGAAGCCGTCATTGAGCCATCGATGCACCGTCGAGGTTGCGATGCCGAGTATCTTCGCCGCCTGGGCGATGTTGACCAGCTCGCCATCGGTGGCCGCGGTCGCTGGATCGAAGCACGGAATGCTCCAGTGCCGGCGGAGATTGCCGACGCGATGGACATTGAAGGGATGCCCGTAGGCGGTTGTCTTGCCCTGGCGATTGAGTATGGCGGCGATCACCGCATCGGAATGGAACTGAGCGAGGCGGCGGACCAGATCGATGATGTCGTCGTCGGTGCGGACCGCCGCCCGTCGTTTGCGCGGGCGCTCGAGTTCGATCTCGGTCAACAACCCGGTCCGCCAGCGCAGTGTCAGGTGGATATGATACTCGCCGCGCGGGGCAAGAACGATGACCTCATCGAGCACCGTGCGCAGCAGCTCCTTCCTGTCGCGAGCCGTCGTCGTGGGCGCATCCCAGGCGCGCTGGAGATCCTCGCCGAGGGCCAGGAGCGAATCGCGCTCGGCGGCATCGAGTTGGCGCGGCCGGTCGCGATGACGCCGCTCCATCTCATTCTGCGCTTCTTCGAGTGCGTTCAGACACTGCTCCCATTCCCGTTCCAGCCCGCGGGCGACGAGACGATGTTCGGGCTCGACAGCGCGATACCGGCGCTCGGCCTTCTCGGCCTCGTAACGTGCTCGCTCGACGGTGAGCCCCCATTGCTTGAGCGCCTGATCGTAGTCCGCCTCGATGCGCTCGACCGCCTGCAAGGCGGCCTTGATGCCGGCCGGTCGGATCGCCTCCAGGACGGCCTTGGCGACCGCCTGGTCGATCTGCACGGCCCCCACATGCAAGCACAGGGAGCGCCGCGCCTCGACCAGCTCCTTGCCCCTGCAATGATATCCGGGCGAGGAGGTCCGGCCGGTGTAGTGGGTCGCCAGGCGGCGCCCGCACTCGCCACAGATGCCGAGACCCTGCAGCAAGGCCGTTCCCTCACGCACCGCTCCCTTGCCCGCGCCATGCGACAGCGGCCGGGTGTTGCGCGACAGGCGCTCGAGAATGGCTTCGTGGGTGGACCAGTCGATATAGGCGGGATGATGGTCGTGGATCAGTACCTGCCATTCGGAGCGGGGCAGCCTGCGGATGCGCGTGCGCACGATGCCGTTCTCGTCGACATGGCGCTCACGCCGCGACTTGCCGTAAGCGTAGGCGCCGGCATAGACCGGATTGGTCAGCACTTCATGGATGGTGTGATAGGCGGGCGGTTCCCAGCGAAGCTCGGCATGGCGGTGGAAGCGGTGGGGAAAGTGCAGCTTCTCCATCACGAACCAGCGCCACACCCGGCGTGCCGATCCGAACTCGGCGAATCGTTCGAACACGGCGCGGATCGCGGCCTGAACCTCCTCATTGGGGTCGAGAAGGATCTCGGCGCCGGCCTCGCCCCGGATGTATCCGATGGGCTGTCCTCGGTAGAGCTCACCGCGCGCCGCCTTGTTGCGGATTCCGCCATCGAGCCGTGCTCGCAGGATATGAAGCTCCGCCTCGCTCATGGTGCCCTTCAGTCCCAGGACGAGTCTGTCGTTGAACAGGCCGGGATGATAGATGCCGTCGGCGTCGCCGATCAGGGTGTCGGTCAATCCGCACAGGTCAAGCAGTCTGTACCAGTCGGCGTTGTTGCGGGCGAGTCTCGACACCTCGAGCCCGAGCAGGAGCCCGACCTGGCCGAGGGCCACTTCGGCGGTCATGCGCGCGAAGCCGCTGCGTCCTTCGGCAGTGGCGCCCGAGAGGCCGAGGTCCTCGTCGACGATCGTGATCCGGTCGGAGTGCCACCCCAGATCACGGGCGCGATCGGCCAGGGCGTACTGGCGCCGGGTCGACTCGCGGTTGTTCTCGACCTGGGACGGCGAGGACTGGCGGACGTACACGAGGGCACGGCGTTGCCGATGTGCAGCACAGATCTTGCCATCAGTCATGGTCGATGCTCTCCGCCTGGGGCTTCTCCGGTGCCGCCTTGGCGATGACCTCGGCCAGCCGTTCGAGCACGACGCGGCGTGTCTCCTCGTCGAGGGCTGTCCACAGCTCCTCGTGCGGTTCCCGGGTTCCCGGAAAGATCAGGTTCAGTTGCATGACAGGGCTCCGCTTCAGAACGAGCGAGCAGAGCATCGACGAGAGATCGCAAGTGCAACAGATCGTGCGGTCCGGCTGTGAGTTGATGACCGGTCCCCGGTTGTCCGGTGGCATCGCCGGGCACGGCATCCGTCCACTCGACGGGAACAAGACGGCGGCTGCCGTCAGGACCAAGAAGGAGAAGAAGCAGGACGCCGTCCTGCCGGCGAATCTGCTTCAGGACTTCAAGCGACTGGCCCTGATAGGGATGCGCCTCGCGCGTAATCCTGACCGAGACCGGAAGCTCACGGAGGTGGGTAGTGTGTCGGGTGGTCCTTCGACCGGGTGAATCACGACATCCTGATGGGACTGGTGGCCAAGTGCGTGGCCGACAGATGCCTGCTCAGGCTCATCTGCGGCTTCCTGACCGCGGGGGTTCTGGAAGGCGGTGGTCGGTCCAAGCACCAAGAAGACGCCGCAGGGTGGTCCATTCTCGCCCTTGCTGTCGAATTGGATGCTCGACGTTCTGGACAAGGAACCGGAGAAGCGTGGCCACGCTTCGTGTGCTACGCCGACAGCTGCAGCATCTACGTGGGGTCCCGGCCGGCGTGCGAGCGGGTCATGGCAAGCGTGACGAGGTTCCTCGCCCGGCGGCTGAAGCTGAAGGTCAATGCAGATAAGAGCGTGGTAGATTGCCCGTCGGCGCGGGCCTTCCTGGGCTTCAGCTTTACCGCTGCGCGGGCAACGAAGCGGCGGATCGCGCCGCAGGCGCTCGCCCGGGTCAAGACACGGGTCCGGGAGATGACGCGCTGCACCAAGAGTGCCAGCCCTGTTCGTCTTGTCGCGGAACTCTCCCGCTACCTCATCGGGTGGCGGGGCTACTTCGGCTTCTGCGAGACTCCCTCGGTGCTGCGCCGCCTCGACCAATGGGTCCGACGGAGGCTCCGCGCCATCATCTGCGACTGTGGAAGCGCGGACGCACCCGCTATGCGGCGCTGCGCCGCCATGGGCCGTGGGCACTGCCGGCGGTTTGAGCCGCCAGGTCCTTGCCCACGGCCCATGGCGAATCAGCGCCAGCCCTGCGCGCTGCTACGCGCTGCCCCACGCCTCTTTCACCAAGCTTGGCCTCGCGACCCTTGCGAGCCATGCTACCGCGCAAATCCATCGAACCGCCGTGTACGGACCCGTACGCACGGTGGTGTGGGAGGGGCGGAGCCGCGAGGCTCTCCCCTATCCCGATTTGCATCGTCCCTCGGACCGGCCGCCGAGCATTGTTCCAGCCGCGATCTACAGTCATCCTCCCGCTTTGCTGCGCTCCCTACGATTGAGGCCCGCACGATGCTTCTCCCTCCGTTTCTCCGCGTCCTCGCGGCATCCTGCGTCCTGCTTCTGATCGCTCCAATCTGGAGTGTGGCCGACGACGTCCTTCCATCCCCCGCCGTCATCGAGGCCGATGCGCGGGCGCTTGCAGAGGCGGGTCGCTTCGAGGAGGCGTTAGGCCTCTTGCGGACCTTGGTTGGAGGCGGGACGGTGGAGGCTGGGACGCTGTTTCTCTACGGCATGGCGGCGACCGGTGCCGCGCAGCGGCCCGGTCTCGCCGAGGCGGACCGCGATGCCCTGCTGGACGAGGCCATCGCCGCCTTCCACACGTTGCTGGTGGGACGGCCGGGCCTCGTGCGTGTGCGCCTGGAGCTGGCCCGCGCCTTCTTCCTGAAACGTGAGGACGGGCTGGCCCGACGGCACTTTGAGCACGTACTGGCAGGCGACGTGCCCGAGGCGGTCAAGGAGAACGTGGGCCTTTTTCTCGCCGAAATCCGCGCGCGCGATCGCTGGAGCTTCAATTTGGGTGTCGCGGTGGCACCCGACAGCAATATCAGCGGCGGTTCGGACGAACGCATCATCTACATCTACGGCTTGCCCTTCGAGCGGGATACCGAGGAGCTGACCACGTCCGGCATTGGCCTTTCCTTCTGGGGCGGCGCGGAGTACCAAGTGCCGGTCTCCGACCGGATTCGCGTCCGTGCCGGCGCGCAGGCCTCGCGGCGGGAGTACGAGCGTTCCGTCTTCGACCAGCACTTCGTCGCTCTCCATCTCGGCCCGCGCTGGCTTCTCGGCGAGGCGACGGACGCGAGCCTGCTGGCGAGCGGCCGGCAGAACTGGTCCGGCACCGCGCCCAACTACCGCGAGCTGGGCGCTCGCCTGGAAGTGACCCACCGGTTGAGTCCTCGCCTGACCACTTCTGCCCGGGCATCCTGGCACGACCGACGCTACCGCACCCGGACCCACCTGGATGGCCCGGTCTGGGATGCAACCCTGCGCGGTGCGTGGGTTGTCACGCCGACGGTGCGGGCCGAGTTGTCCGGCGGCTATGCGCAGCAGCGGCCGAAGTTCCGGCGCGAGCGCCACCGCGGCCGGTGGCTCGGCACAGGCGTCAGCGTGGCCCTGCCGCTGGGCTTCACGGTCGGCGGCAGTGCGGAGGTGCGCTGGACCGACTACGAGCCGGGCTGGTTCCCCTTCGTCGCCGATGGTGGCCCGCGTGAGGACCGTACCCGGTCCTACAGGCTCAGCACCCACAATCGGGCCTTCACGCTCATCGGCTTCAGCCCGGAGTTGGCACTTGTCCACGAGACCCGCGACAGCAACGCCCAGCTCCACGACTACCGCCGCACGTCGGGCGAACTGCGCTTCGTCCAGCAGTTCTGAACGAACGGACCTCCGCCTCTTCCGCCGTTCTTGGTGCGACCTGCCGGGACCGAGAGCCGGGCATCGCCCTCTTCCACCCGCAGAGGCTGGGCGAGCGTCACCGCAGCATTCCCTTTGCGCCGGGGCCGGTCGGGTGGAGTGCATGGCTGGTCCCAAGCGGCGACACGCCGGCGATGATGCCGTCCTCTGCGCAGGTGTGGACGACGCCGACTGCCGCCCAGCCGAGCGTGCCGTCGCGTAGAGCATTGGAGAGGCCCAGAGCCCAGTGTGCCGGTTGACGCACGGCCGACTTGGTCACCAGCAGGCGAACGCCTGGCCCACCCCTTGACATTCACATGGCGAAAATCCGAAGTATCCGTGGAACCCAAACCAAGGGTGTGAAGGAATTCAAATGCCGCGGCGGCTGGATCTTGCAGCGCTTCTTTCGGGATGTGCCGACGACTCGTTCGACGACGGCATTCGCATCGACAGCGATCTCGAACCTCTCGCCGGTCCCGGCGGCGCGATCAAGCCGGCGGTTTACGAATACGGAGCCTATCAGTTCGACCGGCGGTGGGCCTCTCCCGACGACGGCGAGCCGACACAGGTCATCGTCATCGACAACGTGCCGTCGCAGGCGAACAGGCTCGAGGAAGCCCTGAGACGGAGCCGCGAGTCGACGTCGATTCCGGAGTTCGTTCTCGACCTCTCGACGCTGCCCCGTCTTCCCGTGCACCTGCCCCGGTCCCTGTCGAGTCTCCAGTTCCCGCACCGCAATGCGGACGCCTATCTTCGCGACTCGCAACTGGAAGGAGAGGATTTTCTCAAGACCGAGGTCGGCCGGGCGATCTTCGGCGCAACGGCCGAGACCTGCGGGCCCTTGATGTCATGGTTCCCGCAGGCGCTGCTCTATGGGTTCTGGCAGTCCCACCTCGGCAAGAAGCGGCAAAACACCAGGCACGCACGCGCGTGGGTGTCCGAGATTGTCGGCTGGCGGCCCGCCGCGACCCAGACAAGGATGCTCGGGCTGAAGGGAGACGCTCTCAATCTCAACACCAACGACGTCGTGACCTCCAATCCTGACGATCGCACGGCATGGGAGGTCGGCAAGGGCGCGAGAATTGCGGGTGCGAAGAGTGAGAGGCTCTCCGAGATCGGTCACGGGCAGGTGGCCGTCTCGGGAGCCGACGCCCGACCGGCGGCGGTCTCCTTCGCGCGCGTGACGCAGCGCGCGACGGTGTCCTTTGCCCAGCTCCGGCGCGTCAGTCTGGGGGGCGAGTCCGGCGGGGCGGACGCGGCCGCTCGGGCTTTGCTGGTGGCGCTCGGGCTGCACGCCCACCAGCTCGCTTTCGGCAGGGGATTCGCCCTGCGTTCCGGCGCCGAGCTTCGACCCCGGTCGACCACCGCGACGTGGCTTGGTGCTACGGGCGACGAGACGATCGATCTCGGTGGGGCCGAGACGACGCTGGCACTTCTCGAAGCGGCCAGGGAACATGCCGCATCCCGGGAGGTGCCGCTCGACGGTTGGGGATTTCCCGCGACAGTGCTGACTCCGAAGAAGAACCTCAGCGCGGCGATTCGCTCGACCTGGCCCGAACTCGACTGATGCTGGCGATCAGCGTCGAGTTCCTGCACGGGACCTTCCGCGGCGACCCGGACGGCACCGCGCTCACCGGAGGGCTGACCCGGGGAGAGTGGCCACCGTCGCCGGCACGGCTCTTCGCCGCCCTGGTGGCGGCCGACGGGACCCGGCAGGCGTCACGGATGACGGACGGTCACGAACTGATCTGGCTCGAAGAACTTCCCGCACCGGCGATTCACGCCCAGCGCGAACCCTGCCATCAGAAGCTCCGTCCGCGCTTTGTCGCAGCGCAGCGCAGTCGTCCCGCCAAGGCCGCGTACCAGGAGTATCCCGCACGAGAGGCAGCCCTCCAGCGACCGGGCGTGCGGGTCGCCCTGCGCAACCCTCTCGTGGTGTACCGGTGGAATGTGGAACCGCCGGACGAAAGGACCTTCAAGTCGCTGATCCATCGCGCCGCGCGCGTGGGATACCTGGGCACATCCGACTCCCCCGTCCGCATCCGCGTGGCGACCGAGATGCCGCGCGATGCCGAGAGCGAGGTCTGCGTTCCGGATCCTGAAGGCAACCTGCGCATCCGCGTCCCTCGGCCGGGCGATGTCGCCGTGCTGGACCGCATGTTCGACGTCTGGCAGGAGCGGGGGGCATCGGTGACCCGCTCCCAGTTCCCTCAACTTCTCCATTGGCAGACGTACCGGTCGCCTGGCGGTTGCGATGCTGTGGAGAGCGGAGACGTGGTGGCCTGGCTGCGCCTGAGCCCGGCCCTCACCGGCAGGCGGATTTCCTCGTTGACCGCGCTCTTCAAGGCCGCCCTTCTCGACCGTCATCAGCGCATGTACGGCGATCCGCCCGCCGTGCTGCACGGTCATGGATTCAAGGAAAGGGGATACGATCTCGCCCGCTACCTGGCGCTGCCGGACATCGGCATGCCGCGCTCGCGCGGCCGCATTCATGGTCTCGCCCTGTGGCTGCCGCCGGGAGTCGACCGCGAACAGCAACGCAAGGCCCGCGATGCGGCGTTTGCCATCGACGTGCTCGTCGGTCGAGGCATCGAAGTATCCGTGGAACCGCGCGGGGATGAAGAACGCCTCTGGGCCGCCAATCCGCAGCGCTGGCGTGGACCGTCGTCGACCTGGGTCACGGCGTTCCCCGTGATCCACGAAAGGAGGGGCGTTCCCGGCCTCCCGGAAGCGGCCCGATGGTGCCGTCACGCCGGCCTGCCCGATCCGGTTGCCTTCCAGTCGTCGCGCGCGCCGCTTCTTCCCGGCGCGATCGATCTTGCGCCGTCGGAAGTCAACCGGCCCGAGCGGCCCGCGCTCCCGTATTCTCACGCCGAGTTCCGCTTCGCGGAGCCCGTGAGCGGGCCAGTCGTTGTCGGCGCCGGGCGGCAGCGCGGTTTCGGCCTCTGCGTGCCGATTGATGGCTGACACAACGCCCACATCCGGCAGCGGAGTACGGTCGGTCACCGCGCAGCGGATTCCTCCGTCGCCCACATTCACCGAATTCTACCGAGCCATCAACGGGCGCGATCCGTTCCCCTGGCAGGCGCGCCTTGCCGACTGCGTCGTGGAGAGCGAGCGGTGGCCGCCGGTGATCGGCATACCGACCGGTCTCGGCAAGACGGCCTGCCTCGATATCGCGGTGTGGTGGCTGTCGACCCAGGCGGACCGCGTGCCGGCGCGTCGCAGTGCGCCAACGCGAGTCTGGTGGGTCGTTAACCGGCACCTCCTCGTGGACTCGACGGCCGGGCACGCGAGAGACATGGCACGCGCGCTCCACGATCCTGTCGGCGCGGGGATGGATGCCGCCGGGTGCGATGTTGCCAGGCGCGTCGCTGAACGGCTTCGTTCACTGTGGGTCGATCCCGCCGCGCCCCGCTGGACGTGATCAGCCTTCGGGGCGGCATCGCCTCGCGCGCTCCCACGGACCCGGCGCGGCCGACCGTCATCCTGTGCACGCTGGCAACGTACGGCTCTCGCCTTCTGTTCCGGGGTTACGGGTCCAGTCGGCCGTCCGTCGACGCCGCGATGGCCGGTACCGACAGCCTGGTGCTGCTGGACGAGGCGCATCCCGGGGTACACCTGAGAACACTGATCCCTGCCCTTGCCGCCTGCAGTCCCGCAGCGCGGGACCTGCTCGGTGCGAACCGGGCCCGGCCAACGGTTGTTGCGTTGACGGCCACCGGGGATGTCGCGCAAGACGACAGGTTCGAACTGGATGGCGAAGACGAGACGCACCCGGAGGTCCGCCGACGACTGGACGCTGTGAAACCGCTCGACGTGGATGTGGTTGACGGAAGGACGGCAAAACGCCTTGCCGGGGCGGCTGTAGCGCTCGTGCAGCGGGCGCCCGCGCTGGCTGCAAGTCTCGTGTTCGCCAACACCCCGACGACGGCGCGCGAGACGCTCGATCGCTTGCGCCATGCGCTTCCGGATGCGGAGATCCTGCTTCTCACGGGACTCGCGCGCGAACGCGAGGCAGCGCGGCTTCGTGCCCGCGTGCTTGATCCGGAACACGGGATGGCCACGGCGCGTCCCGCCGACGCACCGCGCCGGCATCACCTGATCGTCGTGGCGACGCAGACCCTGGAAGCGGGAGCCGACATCGACGCTGAATACCTCGTCACGGAGGGGTGCAGCGTGCGTGCGCTCACGCAACGGCTGGGCCGCCTGAATCGACTCGGGCGGTTCCCGCATGCGCGTGCAACCTACGTTCATGTCCTGCCATCCGGGTCTCGCAGGGCAAGCGCATCCGACACGGACTTCGACGACTGGCCGGCGTACGGACGGGAGCCAGCCATTGTGCTCGAGCGGTTGCAGAAGTCGCATGCCGGCGGCGGAGCCGGAACCATCGGACTCTCTCCACGGTCCATGGCCTCGGTACTGGGACCACCGCTCGACCATCCAGGCCGTGCGCCGGAGGTCCTTCCCGGCCTGTTGTGGGAATGGACGAAAACGACAGAGCCTCCCGAGGACGAGGCACCGGTGGAACCCTATTTCGTCGGCATCGCCAGCCCGCGGCTTTCGGTGACCGTGTTCTGGCGTGCGCATGTCCCGGATTCCGGCAGGCGGTTGTGGCCGCGAGCCACGGACCGCGAAACCATCGAGGTGTCATTCACAAGAGCGCGCGAAGCGCTGAGCGAAGGAGTGATCCGCCGGCTGGCCTCGGACGGCGTCACGGTAGAGGCAGTGTCCGCAGGCGACCTGCGTCCCGGGGACCGGATCGTCATCGCCAGTGACGCGGGACACATGGACCGGTTCGGGTGGAATCCGGGAGCCTGCGGCCCCGTCGTTGATGCCTCGCTCGCTGGCTTGGGTCTGCCGCTTGATGCCGTCGCCATCCGGCGCCTGTGCGGCGTGGATATCGGTGGACTCGTAGACACCGCCCTGGGGATCACCGCCGACGGTCGCGAAATCGACGAGACGGAACGGTCGGAAGCGATCACGGACATCCTTGCCGCACTCAGGAACGCGCCGGTGCCGGAGGGATGGCAGGAGGCAGAGTGGACCGGGTTTGTCGGCAGCCTTCGCCCGCAGGTTCTCAGACCTTGCGACGAAGTACCTCGCCTGATGGTCGAACAGCCGCGTGACGAGACATTGAACGATGAGTTTGACGAACGTTCTTTGTGTCATGTCGCGATCGAACTGGATCAGCATGGTCACACTGTCGGGGCTCGCGCAAGCAGGGTGGCCGAACGGATTGGCCTGCCCGATAGTTTACGGGAAGTGGTCGAGCATGCCGCGAAACTGCACGACATCGGCAAGGCCGATGCGCGATTTCAGCGGTGGCTCGACCCGCGGCGCGAGAATGGTCCGCCGCTCGCGAAATCGGACGTTCCAAGTCACCGCTGGGAAAGGATGCGGCTTTCGTCCGGCTGGCCCATAGGAGGACGTCACGAGGAGCTCTCCGCTCGGCTGGTGCGTGCATGGTTGGCGTCGACACCCGAGTGGGGCACCCCGCTTCAACGCGACCTGCTGGTGCATCTGGTGATCAGCCATCACGGAAAGGGCCGCCCGCTGGTGCCGCCGGCGACCGATGGTACGGCCTGCACCGTGAGCGCCGTCGTGTCAGGAGTATCGGTGACGGCAAGCGCGGATCTCGCGATGATCGACTGGGAGCAGCCTGGCCGCTTCCGGAAGCTGCAGGCGCAATTTGGGCCGTGGGGACTGTCACTCCTGGAAGCCATCGTCATCCGGGCCGATCACGCCGTCTTGGCCGGAGTGGATGGAACACCGAAGGACTCCTGATGCACACGTTCAACTGCCCAGGGCTTCCCGCATCTTGGGTCAATGGCTGGCTCGCAGGAATCGGCGCTACGGTGCTCGATCGCCGCATCCGGCTGCATTGGACCGCAGAGGATGCGCCCGTGGCGGTGCTCTCGTCAGCCGAACTCAACCCAGTCGACGCACTGGTCGAATCCTGGCCTGACGAAGCGTTTCTGTACGACCTGCCGATCGCCAAGGAGTGGGGTGACGCGGGCGAACTGGGGCGAAACGTGCCGGTTGAACAGTTTGTTGAACGTGCGTGCGCGGCGCGCGGCCACCCGCATGCCTGGACGCTCTCCTCGACCATGACTGACTTGAGCATCGATCGGAACGGTGAGGTCGCCCATGCCCCGTTCGACCCTCCTGTCCCCAGGGGATTCTCGATTCATGAACGACTGCTCAAGGTGCACAACGAAGCAACGCCAGTGTCGAGAGGGCTCCTGCAAGACTCCCTTTTGGGTCTGGGAGAACGCGTCAGGGGAAACGGTCTGGGATTCGACTGCACACGGGTGGGTTCGCTCGCCGACATGTCGGACAAGTGGATCGAACCCGTCGTCGAGTTGCTGGCGTTCTTCGGCCTGGCGGAGTTTCCGCTCCGAGGCTGGGGAGTGGACCGTCGGCCCAATCACCACCTCAACCCTGACGAGCGGCAGCGCGGGTGGCGGAAGGTCATGGATAGCGAAGAGCGACGATTTGTCTGGCCTGCTTGGCGACAACCTCTGGATGCCGCAGGTATCGACGCGCTGCTCGACGTCTGGAAACCCTGGCGCAAAGAATCCTGGCCGCCCCTTGGTGTCCACGTCGCGTGGCAGAGCGTGCGATACCAGCGCAGGGGTTCGGCGGATCCCACCAGAGCTATCGGAGCGGCGTCGCTTTGACGCACCAACCCGTCATTCCAGTCTTCGTGAGCGAGCACGTCGTCTACTGTCCACGACACAGTGTACGCTGATCCACCGACAATGGCGTCTGGACCGACAACGCTCACACTGCTACAAGGCCAGCATGAGGCATTATGGTAACCTTCTCGTCATTCCGATGACTGAAGTGGGACGCGGTTGCCCCTAACTGACCGCAATTCGCCGTGAGTGGCAGTGTCGCCGGGGTGTCAATCCTGGCCTTCGTTGAGCGCCTATCAGCAGCTTGAACTGTGATGAGTACGTTCGTTTGTGTCGCTAGGGCTTCGACCCTGGCCTTTATTGAGCGCCGCGGTTGGGCAGCATGACATGGAGGCACTGCTGAGTGTCGCCGAAGATCGGACTTTGGTCGGGCCAAGCCATACAGCCGCCAGCTTTTGTCGAGCTCCAGCACCGACCTGTGTCGGGCGGAGTTCAGCCGTGCCACTCCAAGCCAGCGTCGCCTTTGCTGTTGCAAGTTCCCCGGCTGCAAGCGTGTCATCGCCGTACGGCTCGATCACAGAGCGCCATCATCGCCACTTCACAAGATGGCTCGTCATGGAGGCCAGCAACATGCGACAGAGCGCCGGGCGCTTCACCTTGATCAGCTTGATCCACTTCACGTCCGCGTCCGACAGCGTCCAGGTGTCCTTGAAGGCAGCGCCCACCAATTATGAGCTGATCGGAACAGCGTAGTTGGCCTTGGAATTGAAGAGCGGGACTTAGTGGATCATGTTGACCGCCGTGCTCCTGTGCCTGATTCTCACCAACAAACTGAATCATAACACAAAAACGGATACGGCGGCACACTCTTCATGCAAGATCCGGGCTAGTCGGCTAGAGGCAAGGCTACACTAGCCCTGGTTGTGTCCCACCGCGTGGTGTAGGAGTTCTGGCTCCGCTGGAAGTTGTGGGTAACTGGCCCGCCGCAGCGACCACCACGAGTCAGGCGGCGGGGGGCCAGTTATCCACAACGGCGGCCATCGCGGTTCCGGTTAAGGTTGGGTTTGCACAATCCACCTGACCGGAGGAGTACCACGATGACCACCAACGACATGATGACCCTGCAGGCCCTGTTGGAGAAGAGCTCTGACAGCGATCTTCTGCGCGAGATGATCGAGTTCGCGGCCGGGCGCCTGATGGCCCTGGAAGTGGAGGGTCTGACGGGCGCCGCGCATGGCGAGCGCACACCGGAGCGGATCAACCAGAGAAACGGCTACCGCGACCGGTTGTGGGAGACCCGCGCGGGCACAGTGGAGCTGAAGATCCCGAAGTTGAGAAAGGGGAGCTACTTCCCCGGCTTCCTGGAGCCGCGGCGGACGGCGGAGAAGGCTCTGACGGCGGTGATCCAGGAGGCCTACATCCAGGGCGTGTCGACGCGATCGGTTGATGACCTGGTGCAGGCCATGGGCATGAGCGGCATCTCCAAGAGCCAGGTCTCCCGGCTGTGCGGCGAGATCGACGACAAGATCGGCGGCTTCCTTGAGCGGCCCCTGGAGGGCGACTGGCCCTACCTGTGGCTGGATGCCACCTATGTGAAGGTCCGCGAGGCCGGGCGCATCGTCTCGGTCGCGGTGACCATCGCCGTGGCGGTCAACGACCAGGGCCGCCGCGAGGTCCTGGGCATGGCGGTCGGCGCCTCGGAGGCCGAGACCTTCTGGACCGACTTCCTGCGTTCCTTGGCGCGCCGCGGGCTCCGGGGTGTCAAGCTGGTGATCTCCGACGACCACAAGGGTCTCAAGGCCGCGGTCACCCGCATCCTCGGCGCCACCTGGCAACGATGCCGCGTGCACTTCACCCGCAACCTCTTGGCCCATGCCGGCAAGCAGGGCCGGGGCGTCGTCTCGGCCTTCATCGCCACCGCCTTCGCCCAGAACAACGCCGCGGACGCCAAGTCCCAGTGGCGCCTCATCGCCGACCAGCTCCGGCCCAAGGTGCCGAAGCTCGCCGCGCTCATGGACGAGGCCGAAGAGGATGTGCTGGCCTACATGACCTTCCCCAGGGAGCACCGTCAGAAGTTGCACTCCACGAATCCCCTCGAACGTCTCAACGCCGAGATCAAGCGCCGCACCAACGTCGTCGGCATCTTCCCCAACGAGAACGCCATCACCCGCCTGGTCGGCGCGATCCTTCTCGAGCAGAACGACGAATGGAGTGTCGGACGCCGATACATGACGCTGGAATCGATCGCTCCCGTGAGCGACAATATCAATCTCATGCTGCCCGCCGTGGCAGCCTGAGCATCCCGGCCCAACACGCCGGATACCGAGCTGGACGCCAGGCTCTTACACCACCCGGCGGGACACGATCCTAGCCCTAGAAAGATAAAGCAGATACCATTGACCTAACGTATGGGACTACAGCGTTGTCGAAGGCGGGTCGAGAGGGGAATGACAGCAATCACTCGCAGAGACGTGGAATCGCAAGCAGCCACTGATGTTGGACAGGCTGAACTGGGCGCATCGAGCACGTTGAAGCTTCGTTGTAACGCTGTTACGAACGCTTCGCCGCTCCGCAAAGCAGGATCGCCAACAAAGTTGTAGCGATCTCGCCCGACGATGCACGCTGCAGCCCAATCGCACGAAAGAAACTCCCAATGTCCGAAATCGCCTCAGCCTTCGATCTTTCAAGAAGCATTTTGGATAAGCTACGATCCGGGTTGGCAATTGTCGCCAGACTTGAAGAGCAAGAGCACCATAGGCTCTTGGACTGGGCTCGTGCTCCCCGAGCAATGGGGTTGTACGGAGATGCACGCAGCCTGGTGTCAGAAACGGGTGTAGCCGAAGAATACGCCGATCAAGTGCGAATGGCTGTTGTAATGATGGTAGGCTCAATTGGTGGCTCATCGATCGCATCCCAAGACTTCATAGATGCTGGCCTCAAGAGTAGTGCGTTAACCGAGAAGGAGGTTCGCGGCATCAAGAAGTTTGCGGACCTGATCATCGAATGCCGTTCGGAGATCAAGAAAGAAAAGGACATAGCGCAACTACAAAATAGCGCACTACCGACGTTGATCGAATTTGAACTTACATTGGATGCGCGAGTACAAGTTTCCGACGGAACCATACTGTATGCCGTTCCGGTGGTCGTCGCATATGTCGATACCGACTCTGAGAATCAAGTGTTGTGGTTTCAGATGAACGAAGAGCGAGCTCGCGAAGTTAGAGACAAACTAAGTGCTACTCTTGATCATTTGGATATAGTGAAAAAATGGTTGCATACGTCCAAGAGTCAAGGCTTCTAGTGGAGCCCAACATGTTCGAGATGCCATCATTCGACGTGTGGGCAATTGCGTACACGGCACTGGGCGCTGTCATATTATGGACCCGATTGGGGCGAAAGAGGATAAGGGTGTTTGCCCTTTCTCGGTTGCTCGAGGGAATTGGCCTTAGGGACAAGGGTCAGATGTTGGCTGAGTTTCTTGTTTTTGTTGGTTTGGGAATTGTGGTGGGTGTCTCGATTGTACAACCCACTAACCCAGAACAAGCCCTCGCGGCCGGAATGGGTTGGACCGGGCTTGTGGCTCAACCTACGTCACGATAGGTTGGTTGGAAGGAAGAAGACTACAACACGACTATAAGGATGTGGTGAATTAATGCAAGAGAAGATGTACAATCGGATTGCGACAGGTTGCTTGATTGTGGGTGTGGGTGTGGTGTTGGTGTCTGAAGCGAATGAAGTGTATTCGTGGATGACGGTGGGATTGGCGATAGCCATTACTATTGTAGCCGCTGCGGCATATTTTGCATTTCATATGACGGCGGGGCGCAAAGAAGAAACGCCGAATCGAATTGAAGGCGATGCCGAGCCAGTTGAGGTGGCAGTCACATCAGCAGATGTGGAAAAATACAGAGAAGTGGAATACACTGCCCCTCCAGCCCGTGTCGATACACAGCCTGAATTCACAATACTAGTGGAGAAGTTGAGAGAGGTCGAGTATCCATTTGCACCTACAGTGTCGGGAGCGTTGCATTGGGCAAAACTGGGTGAATTGGAAGAAACAAGTCAGCTCCTGGGTGTATGGACTGGCAATCTTGAAGAAATGCCCAAGCAAATCCAAAAGCACAAGTTAATGGATGAAGCGGCGAGGGCAATAGGGGCACAAGGGATTGTAGTGCTGGGAGACGGCTCGTACTACAGCATCGCAGGCATTGCGGGAATGCGGACTTCGTGGGAAAAGTGGCATCGCCATAAGCGCGGCGTGGCGAAGAGGGCAGGTTGGTTAGAAGTATTGACTGGAGAGGGACTGTCCGAAGAAGGACAGCGTATGAAAACGTTGCAGTAGCATTCGCGGACGACCAGCAACTGCTGGAAGTTGGTATTGGAAGTGAGGCTGCGGAGCGATTGACTTTCTGCGTACGGTTATGATTGCGCTTGGTCTTGCGTCCAAATGAAGTCGTCTGTGCTGGCGTGGAACGCCACCTCATGTATGCACAGGTCAGCCGCTAAGTGCAAACGGTCTACGGCGCAAGATAAGACGGACGTGTGGCAACGTTCTTGACGTCGAGTGTCAGCGGAACAGCCGGTTGCGGCGTTCTAGCGCGACTAGCCTGACGCACCTTTCGAGAGGCGTTTTTTATGACGGACACGACGGGATCCTGGAGGCAGACCTCGAAGCCGCTTCTGTGGTTGCCAAGAAGAACCTACATTGGTTCACTCAACTCTAACAAGACATGCCAGTGACTTTACTCAGTGGAAGTTCCTGTTCGAGAATCTGGTTGCCGGTGACACGTTCACACATCCGGATCCTTCCATGATGCGCACCGCCGAGCTTCTTATCAACAAATACTGGGAAACAGTGGCCGGACAAGAGGGCAGAACGCATTGCATTGCACGCGGGAGCTATTGGCTCTGCGTGCCAATGTTACCCATGTGTGCAATCGCCACGAGTAACTTATTCCTGGTGTACGGTCGATTCACATAGTCTACTGAGCACATAGCTGGGCAATGGCCGTGCCAGTCCGTTCGGCAGCAGCTGCCACTTCTCTGTCCAGAACATGCGCATAGCGAAGCGTCATGGATAAACGGCTGTGACCCAGGAGTTTCGCTACGATCGGCAGCGGAACGCCACTCATGACTGCCTGGGAGGCAAATGTGTGCCTCTTACTCCGGAACCGGAATAAGCGTCATTATTGCCGGATCCGTCTTATTCCGGCTCGTCTGGCATGAACATCTGAGATTGGTGTGACTTCAGTATGTTGTGCAGGGTCATGATGGTTGAAGTTCCGGAGTAATCCGGTGGTCTTCTCGTGCTGGCAATGTCGTCAGCGCAATGGAGAAGGCCGATGTCGACAGAGTTTTACTTTCCCAGCCGAACCAGCCAGCGGTGGTTGCGTGTCGGTCCACTGGCCGGCGATCTCGAGCGGTTCGCCACCCGGCTCAAGGCCCAGGGCTACGCTCGGCCGACGGCGGTGAGCAAGCTGCGGCTGGTGCGCAATCTCAGCCGCTGGCTCGAGCACCGGGGCCTGGGGGTCGAAGCGCTCGATGAGCTGCGCATCGAAGCGTTCCTTGTGACCCGCGGACCGCGATGCGTGCAACGCGGCGAGGCTGTGACCACCCGGCAGTTGCTGAGCCATCTGCGCACGGATGGGCGGATTCCTTTCGCTGCGCCATCCCCGCAGGTCTCGAACCCGTTCGCGTCGGTCGAACGCCGCTACGAGCGCTTCCTCGTCAACGAGCGGGGCGTGAGCCGGGCGACGGTGGAGACCTACCTGCCCATCGTCCACGCCTTCCTTGCCGAACGCTTTGCCACGCGGGCCGTGGCGCTTGAGACGCTCACCGTACGCGACGTCAACCGGTTCATCGTGCGCCAGTCCCGGCGCTTGTCCCGATCGCGCGTCAAGCTCGTCGTCACCGCGCTGCGCAGCTTCCTGCGCCACCTCCATCAGCGTGGGGACATTCCCGTCGATCTCGCCGGCGCGCTCCTTGCCGTGGCGAGCTGGCGGCTCTCAGGCGTGCCGAAGTCGCTCGCGCCCGAGCAGGTGGAGGCGGTCATCCGCAGCTGCGATGCGCGCACCGCCGCCGGACGGCGCGACCGTGCCATCGTGCTGCTCCTTGCGCGGCTGGGGTTGCGCGCCGGTGAAGTGGCCGCGATGACGCTCGGCGATCTCGATTGGGACACAGGCGTCGTGAGCGTGACCGGCAAGGGCCCGCGGCGCGAGGCGCTGCCGCTGCCCCGTGAGGTCGGCGAGGCCCTGGTCGCCTGGCTGCGCGACGGGCGCCCGCAGTGCCCCACCCGGCACGTGTTCGTGCGCCTTCACGCACCGCATGTGGGGTTCGCCGGAGCGGTCGCGGTCATCAATGTCGTGCAGCGGGCGTTGGCCCGGGCCGGCATCGATCCGCCGTTCAAGGGCGCGCATCTGCTGCGTCATTCCCTGGCTACCACGATGCTGCGCCACGGCGCCTCGCTGGAAGAGATTGGGCAGGTCCTGCGCCATACCTCACCCGACACCACGTGGATCTACGCCAAGGTGGACCTTGAAGCGCTCCGCACGCTCGCGCCGGCGTGGCCTGGAGGTGCATCATGAATGACCTCGCACTGCTGCTCGAGGAGTACCTCGCAACGCGCCGTGCGCTCGGCAACCGGCTGGTGCTGCCCGGCCGGCTGTTGAAGCGCTTCGTCGCGTTCACCGTGCAAGACGAGATCCCCTTCATCACCACCGAGTGCGCGCTGCAATGGGCCACCGAGCCGCGCGATGCACGGCCCGCCCAGTGGGCGGGCCGTCTGAGCATGGTGCGCGGCTTCGCCCGCTACGCCCACGGTGTTGACCCACGTCACGAGGTCCCGCCGCAGGGGCTGTTGTCTGGGCAGTATCGCCGCCGCACCCCCTATCTGTACCGCGACGCAGAAGTCGCCGCGCTCATCGCCGCGGCGCGAGCGCTCTCCGGCATCACCGGACTGAGGCCCCTGACCTATGCCACGATGCTGGCGCTGTTGTCCGTCACCGGGATGCGGGTGAGCGAGGTGGTGAACCTCGACCGTGACGATGTCGACCTCACCGACGGGGTGCTGAGTGTGCGTGACAGCAAGTTCGGCAAGTCGCGCTATCTGCCGATGCATGCCTCGACCGCACGGGCGCTGCGCCGCTATGCACGACATCGCGACCGCCTCTGTCTTCGTCCTCTCGTCCCGGCCTTCTTCCTTGCCGAACGCGGCACCCGGATCACCGAGTGGGCGTTGCGCTGGACCTTCGCAAAGCTGTCGAAGCAGGTCGGTCTGCGTGCTCCCTCGTCGTCGCACGGCACCGGTCCGCGCCTGCATGACCTGCGCCACCGGTTCGCCGTGAACACGCTGCTTGGGTGGTATCGCAACGAAGTCGATGTCGAACGTCACATCCCGCAACTCGCGACCTGGCTCGGCCATGCCCATGTGAGCGATACCTACTGGTATCTCACCGCCACGCCGGAGTTGCTGCATCTGGCCGCCCGACGTCTCGACCGCAGGGCGCCGTCATGAGCGATGCGGCAGACTTCCCGCGGCTGCTCGCGCTGTTCTTCACCGAGCGTCTCATGCGACAGCGCCAGGCCAGCCCGCACACCATCGCCAGCTACCGTTCGACGTTCCGCCTCCTGGTGCTCTACGCCCAGCGCGTGTTGAACACACCGCCCTCGGCGATGGCGCTCGCCGACTTCGACACCGAGCTGCTCGGCGACTTCCTCGGCCATCTCGAGACCGAACGCGGCAACGATGCGCGGACCCGCAACACCCGCCTTGCCGCCATCCGTTCGTTCTTCCGCTTCGTCGCCTTGCAGGAACCCCGCCACGCCGCCCTGGCCCAGAGGGTCCTGGCCATCCCGGACAAGCGCTACACCCGCCGCCCCGTGACCTGGCTCGAGCGCCCCGAAGTCGAGGCGCTCCTCGCGGCGCCGGACCCGCGATCCCGCAGCGGACGCCGCGACCGCGCCTTGCTGCTCGTGGCAGTCCAGACCGGACTGCGCGCCTCGGAGCTCACCGGACTGCGATGCGAGGATGTTCAGCTCGGCGCCGGCGCCCACGTGCGGTGTCACGGCAAGGGACGAAAGGAGCGGTGCACGCCGCTGCGCAAGGATGCGGCGAAGGCACTCCGGGCGTGGCTGGCCGAACGCCGCGGCGAGCCGCGCGACCCCGTGTTCCCCAATCAGCGCGGCGGCCCGCTGAGCCATGACAGCCTCGCCTACCTCCTGGGCAAGCACGTGACGACCGCGCGGGCTCGATGTCCCTCGCTCGCCAGGAAACGTGTCAGCGCCCATTCATTGCGCCATTCGTGCGCCATGGAACTCCTTCACAGCGGTGTCGACCGCGCGGTCATTGCATTGTGGCTCGGTCATGAATCCGTCGAGACCACGTACGTCTATCTGCACGCCGACCTGAAACTGAAGGAAAAGGCCATGGCGCACACTCAACCTTCACATGTGCCGCACACGCGTTACCGGCCCGACGATGACGTGTTGGCATTCCTGAACAGCCTGTGATTATCCCGGAATCAAGGTCCCTTCGAGCACGCTCCCCGCCCGTCTCCGCCGTCGATTCCGGAGTAAGACGGATCCGGCAATAATGTCGCAGATCGTGGAGACGAACATCCTCGATCCCGGCCTCGTTGCGGGCCCTGTACCAGAGCCCGATCTCGCATGAGCGTGGCCGCGCAGGATCGCGCGGCGAGGGAAAGACCCAGACGCTGCTCGCCCTTGGCTGACGCTCGACAATCTCCTGGGCGGCGGCCGATAGCCAGACTTCGCGGGGCCCGGTCTTTGCATCGATCAGCCTGAGTGAGGCGCCGTGGACCTCGCGCCACCGCAGTCTGGTGATCTCGCCGCGTCGGCATCCGGTCAGCAGGAGCAGGCGGATCATGTCGGCCTGAGGTTGGTACGTGGGACGCGTCGCGACCATTCTGTCCAGTGTCTGGTAGAGGCAGGCGATTTCCTGCCTCGACAGGAACCGCGTCAGCGGCGGGCGCCTGTTTCGCTTCACGCTTCGCGTCGGGTCGCTGCTGATGTGGCCGCTCGCAACGGCGAACTTCATGATGCGGCGCAACGTTTGCAGCACCATGTTGGCGCCGCCCGGTGCAACCTTGCTGTAGGCATCGAACCACTTCTCAACATGTCGCGGTCCGATGTGATCGAGCCGCAGGGAACCGAATGACGGCAGCAACTGCCTCTTCAGTTCCCGGGCAAGGTATGCACGCCGTTGAGGTGTGCAGTGGTCGAGGACCGCTTCCTTCCATGGCCCTGTGGCGAAGGCGGAAAAGAGCGGGACAACCCTGTCGGGCTTGCGATCGCCGGATCGTTCCTGGAGCATGAGGGTCAGGCAGTCTCGACGCGCCTCATCGATGGACTTTAGTGCCGCGGATCCGATGGTTGTTCGCGCCGGGCGTCCGTTCCTGAATTCCTGCCAGACATAGCTGCGATGGCCCGAGGACCGGACCCGCACACCAAAGCCGGCGAGAGAGGTGTCCCAGACGGTGTACTCGACCTCACGGGGACGGAGTCTTTCGACAACAGCCTCCGTCAACCTGACCTTTCTCGCCCTGGTTCTCATGCCAGACCCTCCGACAGAACCGGCGCGAAGAGATTGATGGCCTGTCGAATCGTTTCGTCGGTGAGATGCGTGTAGCGCAGGGTCGAGGACGCCCTGGCGTGGCCAAGGAGTTTGCCGATCGCAAGAATGGTCTCGCCATTCTGGAGCGCGACGCTGGCATAGGAGTGGCGCAGATCGTGCAGGCGGACGCCGTTCAATCCGGCTTCCGCACGGATTTGCCGCCAGAATTCGTCGAGATGATGCCGTTTCGGCTTTGTTGCCGAAAAGACCCATGTGGACTTCCGCGGCAGGTTGTCGAGGACATCGCGCGCGGCTTGCGCCAGCCAGACCGTGCGCGGGCCGGTCTTGCTGTCCGGCAGGAACAATCGGCCTTCACGGTAATCCCTCCACCTGAGCATGATGATCTCACCCTTGCGGCAGCCGGTCAGGAGAAGCATCTGCACGGCGGCGGTATGCAACGGACGTCTTGATTGGTGGCGTGCCAGAACGGCGGCAAGACTGCGGTACTCCTCCGGCCGGAGAAACCGTTCGCGTAAGGTCTCGCGGTAGCGGCGGATACCGACGCAGGGGTTGCTGTTCTCCGGCCTGTAGTCCCAGATTTCGGCCTTCTGCATGATGACGGACAGGATCGGTAGGGAGCGGTTGGCCGCCGCTGGCGTTGCATGCAGCGACCGGAACCAGGTTGCGACGTCCTGCTGGGTGATGTCGCTGATGATGCGGTCGGCGAAGAAGGGCAGGATCTGCCTCTTGAGATAGATCCGGTTGGCCGTGAGGGTGCCGGGCTTCCAGCGCCGCTTGTAGTGGTCAAGGACTTCCTCGGCGACAGTCTCGAAGAGTGCGTCCTTATCTGTCCAGGGATCCGCAGAGTCGCCGTTCCGGTACGCAGCCAGCATCGCGCGTGCCCGTTCACGAGCCTGCGCCATGGTCACGGCTCCGGCATCGTCGAGGGTCTTCCAGATTCTCCGGCCCTCGTGCTGAGACTGAATGAAGTAGCGTCTGGCGCCCGAGGGCATGATGCGCAGGCCAAATCCCTTCAGTTCGGTGTCCCTCACGTCCAGGATGACTTTCTTTGGCTTGAGCGTATCGACGCGGTGCTGGGTGAGGTGTAGCGTGGCCATGGTTGTTTCCTCCGGTGTTCTGTGGCACTGGGGGAAGAATGGGGCCGCCTTTTCGCCCAAGTGTTGCACAAAACGAAAGAAAATACGTGTGTATTTTCCGTGGGTTAGCACTCAAAAGTGCGCCTCTTGTGTAGCACGGAATGGCGGATATCGTGCGCCCTGAAGTTCGACACGATCGCGGTGGCAGGCATGGCACAGCTTGCGCAGTCGTCTATCCGCCAGAGAGCCGCGAGGGCTCTTCCCGGTGGTACGTTCGGCAACGTCTCCGGAGATCTCGTCATTGCCCGGGGCAGCGGCAGCCGCGTGTGGGACGATGAAGGCCGCGAGTACATCGACTATCTCATCGGCTCGGGCCCCATGCTCATCGGGCATGCCCATCCCGAGGTCACGAGCGCGGTGCGCAGCCAGCTCGAAACGGGGACGACGTTCTTTGCCAGCAATCCCGAGGGCATCGCCCTCGCCGAAGCCATCATCGACGCCGTGCCGGCCGCCGAAAAGGTTCGTTTCACGAGTACGGGCTCGGAAGCCGACGCCTTTGCCATGCGCCTTGCCCGTGCCCATACGGGACGCCCGAAAATTCTCAAGTTCGAGGGCGGCTACCACGGCTACAGCGACTACGCACTGATGAGCCTCGCGCCGAAAACGTCCGGAAACTCTCCCCGCCCGATTCCCGATTCCGCGGGCATTCCCGACACGGTGAGGGACACGATCCTTGTGGCGCCGTTCAACGATGCAGGTGCGGTGGAAAGTCTCTTGAGGGAGTACGGATCCGAGATCGCGGCGGTGTTCCTCGAGCCGATGCAGCGCCTCATCCCGCCGCAACCGGATTTCCTTGCCGCCTTGCGGAACCTGACGCGAGAACACGATGTGCTCCTCGTGTTCGACGAGGTGGTCACGGGATTCCGGCTGGGCATGGGCGGCGCCCAGGAATACTACGGAGTCGTTCCGGACCTCTGTACGCTCGGCAAGGTGATCGGGGGCGGCTTCCCGCTTGCAGCCATTGCAGGACGCGAGGACATCATGGCCGCCTTTGACAGCGAGCAGGCCGGCGCCGGGCGGTTCGTGCCGCAGGTCGGCACGCTCTCCGGCAATCCCGTGGCGGCCATGGCCGGCCTTGCAACGCTCGGCGTCCTGTCGCGTCCCGGCGTCTTTGAGCGACTCTTCGACACGGGCCGCCGCCTGATGGCGGCCCTCGAGAGGATCCTGGCTGACAACGGGATCGATGCCCGGGTGGTCGGCGAACCTCCTCTGTTCGATGTCGTCTTCACCCATGGCGCCGTCAGCAATCACCGCGACATGCTGGCTGCCAACGCCGCGATGCTGAAGCGATTCAACGCTCTCCTCATGGAGAATGGCGTTCTCAAGGCGGATTCCAAGATCTACGTTTCCACGGCCATCGACGACGAGGACATCACCCGTACGATTGCCGCAATGGAAGACGCCATCGGCCGCCTTGCCCGGGAATGTCACGCCGGTTACGTGTCATGACGGATGTCAGTGTCGATGCCTCCGGGACATTCCTGATCCTGGGGTCCAGGCGCTTTCACGCCATCTGGCTGCGCGACAATGCGGCCGATCCCGAGACCCGTGACCCCGGCAATGGTCAGAGGCTGATTGCACTGGGCGCCATCCCGTCCAATCTCCGCATTGCCTCCGCGGCCGTCAGCAACACCACACTCATGGTCAACTTCGCCCCGGAGATGAGGACGATCGCCTTCGACTTGTCCTGGCTCGAGCGGAATGCCTACGACCGGACGGGAGTTGACGGGCGTGGCTGGACGGATCCGGCAATCACCATGTGGACCGGCGCCCGGCTGGGCGAGGCGCCGGTCGCGGACCTTGGGGATCTTGAGATGCGCGGCGCTGCGCTGCGCGACTGGCTTGGCCACGTCCGGCGCTATGGTGTGGCGCGGGTGATCAACGGGCCGGCGGCGCCCGGAGCGCTCTTTCGCATCGTCGATCTCTTCGGTCACGTGAGGGAGACCAACTATGGCCGTCACTTCGACGTTCGCACCCAGGTGAACCCGGTGAATCTTGCCTATACCGGACTCGCCCTTCAGGCCCATACCGACAACCCCTACCGGGACCCGGTGCCGACGATTCAACTGCTTTACTGTCTCGAGAGTTCGCTTGCCGGCGGCGACAGCATGGTCATCGACGGATTTGCCGCCGTTCGCCGCCTGCAGGACGAGAATCCGGATCACTTCGATGTGCTTGCCGATCACTGTGCACGCTTCGCCTTTGACGGCGAGGATGGCGTCTCGCTCGCCGCCCGCCGTCCGCTGATCGAACTGGCGCCGGACGGAGAACTCAGGTGCGTGCGTTTCAACAACCGGTCCCTGGCGGCCGTGAGGGATGTGCCCTTCGAGCGCATGGCCACGTGGTATGCGGCCTACCGGCACCTTGGCGACATCGTCGACGACCCGATGATGGCGATTTCGTTCCGCCTGGAACCCGGCGAGTGCTTTGTTGTCGACAACACCCGCGTTCTTCACGGCCGTACGGCGTGGACAGGCGCCGGCAACCGCTGGCTCCAGGGCTGCTATGCGGACATGGACGGGCTGCGCTCGACACACGAGGCGATGATGCAGGCAACATCGCGGACGCCGGTCTGATGGCCCAGGCGATCATCGATTGCCTGGCTGCCATCTTCGAAGACGTGGCGGCCGTCGAGTACCTTGGCGAGGACGTGACGATCGCCGAACACATGCTGCAGAGCGCCACCGTTGCCCAGAGAAGCGGCAGGAAGGAGGCGGTCATCGTCGGAGCGCTGCTTCACGACATCGGCCATGTGGCAGGCGATTCCGGGATGTTCTCCATGACCGACATCCGGGACCGTCACCACGAGGTGGCCGGCGCCCGACTGGTGGAGCGTTTCTTTCCCGCCGTCGTGACCGACTGCATACGCCACCATGTGGCGGCCAAGCGCTACCTCTCGGCTACCAGGCGTGGTTACCTGGAGAGGTTGAGCGACGCGTCGCGCCATTCGCTTTCCCTCCAGGGCGGCCCGATGGAGGCACACGAGGCCGGGCAGTTTGCCCGACACCCGCACCTCGGCGACATCATCGCCGTACGCCTCCTGGATGACGCCGGGAAGCGGCCCGGCATGAAGACGCCCGGATTTTCGCATTTCGTCCCGATCATCGAGAGCCTGGTGGAGGAACACCGGCGAAGCCAGAACAAGGAGGCGCATGATGCTGCTTGACGTGCGAACCTACACCTGCCGTCCCGGCATGCTCAAAAGACACATGGAACTCTATGAGGCGTTCGGCAAGGAACCGCAGACGAGACACCTTGGACAGCCCCTGGCATGGCTGGTCACCGAGACCGGCAATCCCAACCAGTTTGTCCATATCTGGGTCTACGAGAATGCCGGTGACCGCGAGGCGCGTCGGAAGGCGATGCAGGCGGATCCCGACTGGCAGGACTACCTGGCCCGCAGCGCCGAACTCGGCGCCCTCGAGAGTCAGGAGAACCGGCTCATGACGCCGGCAGGTTTCTTTCCGCCACCCGTCTGCCGGTCGTGACCATGCCGGTCATTGCCGGCAATCCGCTGCCTTTTCCACAGGGGGGCGGCCTTGAGCCATCACGCACGGCGCTTCTCGTCATCGACATGCAGCGGGATTTCTGTGCGGAGAATGGCTACATGCACCGTCTCGGAGCCGACCTGGCGCGCCTGAGACAACCTGTCGAGCCGATTCGCCGTATCCTCGGCGCGGCGCGCCGGTGCGGGCTCACGATCATTCACACGCGCGAGGGCTATGCTCCGGATCTCTCGGACCTGCAGCCCTGGAAGGTTGGCGGCGCCGCCAACGAGGCCATCGGCAGCACCGGACCTCTGGGCCGGGCGCTCGTCCGGGGCGAGGAGGGGTGGAACATCATCGACGAACTCGCTCCGTCGCCCGGCGAGGACGTGTTCGACAAGGCAAGCTACGGGGTCTTCGCAACGACCGCGATCGACGCCGACCTTCGGGCGCGGGACATCCGGGCGGCGATCCTGGTCGGGCTCACCACCGATTGCTGTGTCACGTCGACCCTGCGCGAGGCCCTGGATCGCGGCATCGAGTGCGTGGTCGTCGAAGACTGCACGGCCGCGGCAAGCCAGCGGCGACACGATGCGGCCATCGACCTCATCCGCTCGTCCGGTGGCGTCTTCGGAACTCTCGCGAGGAGCGACGCTGTCATCGAGGCGCTCGAAACGACGCATCGCCGGCGCTGACATTGTCGTCGGCGTCACTTCACGATAGCTTTCCGTCCTGGAGGCTTCCATGGTGACGTTGACACCGCTCGATGCGGCCTTCGGAGCGGAGATTCACGGAGTCCGGCTTGCCGACGATTTCGCCGAGCCGGTCATGCGTACCCTGGTGGACGCGCTTCATGCCCATCGCGTGATCGTCATCAGGGACCAGGATCTCGACAAGGACCGGTTTCTCCGGTTCGGCAGGCTGTGGGGCGATCCCATCCCCCATGTCCTCGACCACATGCGCATGGATGGCTATCCCGAACTCATGACCGTGGGCAACACCGAAGAGCGGGACAGGGACGCCAAGATCCGCAACGGCGCCGCCCTGTGGCACACCGACCACGCACCTTCGGTGCTGAACTAAATTTCAACATACTGAAACAACGACGTTTTCTCTCTCACAACTTCACGCCTGGGACGCCGGAACAAGGCGTTTCCGTGCCCAAGGTGCAACAGGGAAGGGAGAGAAACCATGGCGACGAGCCGCCTTACGCAACATCGCGTCGACACCCTCAAGCCGGGCGGGAAGACCCGTGACATCCGCGACAGGGACCTCAAGGGTTTCGGTGTTCGGATCCTGTCTTCGGGGCGCAAGCGTTTCTTCCTGCACCGTCAGGTGGACGGTAGGAGGGTCTGGCATGCCATCGGTGACGCCGACGACATCACCCTGTCGTGCGCGCGTTCAAGGGCCAAGGCCTTGTTGGCAGCGAGATTGCTTGGCGAAGAAGCGGAGGCAATCGACCACATTGCCTTCGAGGTCGTAGCCGAGGAAGTCTTCCGCCGCTACGGGCGCCACTGGAAGCCACGCACACTCAGGGTCAATCTCGGATACTACAGAAACCAGATCTTGCCCTGGTTCAAGGGCATGGCCATTGCCGCCATCACGCGTCCTGATGTTCAGAAGTGGTTCGCCTCGCTTCACTCGACACCGGTGGCTGCCGATCGCTCGGCACCGGTGCTCTCGGTCATCCTCAGACAGGCCGAGGTCTACGGCTACCGCCCCGAGGGATCCAACCCCTGCAGCGGGATCAGGCGCTATCGCAGGCGGGGCCGTGAACGATTCCTGACTTCCGACGAGATACGCCGGTTGAGCCGGGTTCTCGACCTGCATCATGAGCGCCATCTTCTTCAGGTATCCATCGTGCGACTTCTTCTCCTGACGGGATGCCGCAAATCGGAAATTCTGACGCTCAGCTGGTCCGAATACCGCGAGGGCAAACTTCACCTCTCGGACTCCAAGACCGGACCGCGCACGGTGTGGCTGTCGTCCGCCGCACGTCGCATCCTCGATGGCCTGCCGCGGTCAGGGCCATGGGCGTTTCCTTCTCCCCTCAAGAACCGCCATCTGTCGGAGAGCGCGCTTGACGCATTCTGGTGGGGAGTCCGAGGCGAGGCGGCAATCGACGATGTCCATTGTCATGATCTTCGCCACAGTCATGCGTCGGTGGCCCTCGCTCATGGCGAGACGATCCTCACCATCGGCAGGCTTCTCGGCCACAACGATCCGGCGACCACGCTGAAGTACACGCACCTTGCCGATGCAACCATCCACGAGGCTGCCGAAGCTCTCGCACCCATCCTTGCCGGGGAGGACTGAACCATGCCTCGTAGGATGCGCCTCAGTGATCGCAACGTTGCACGGTTGCGTCAGGAGGCAGCCGAGTACACGGTCTGGGACACAAGGATGGCTGGTCTCGGTGTGCGTATCCGGCCGTCCGGGCAGCGGGCGTTCATCTATCTCGATAGTGGCGGTGGATCCTCGAAACGCCGCACCCTCGGTCAGACGATGCTGATGACGGTCGAAAACGCGCGCGCCGAGTGCTTTGCCATCCAGTCCGACGGAATTGAAGCCCGGGAAACGGTCGCAAAGGTTCCCTTGTTTCGGGAGTTCGTTGCCGGCGTCTGGCGATCAGAATGCTACGAACGTCGAAAGCCCTCTTCCCGCCGCACTGCCGACACCATACTTGCAAGCCAGTTGTTGCCGACATTCGGTGACGTGCCACTCGACCGGATCGACCGGCGATCCGTTCACCTCTGGTTTGACCGCTACAGCGTCACTGCGCCTGGTGGGGCCAACCGCGCGCTCGACGCCTTGCGTCAGATCATGAACCACGCCAAGGCCCACGGCCATATTGAAACCAATCCTGCAAGCCGCATCCGCCGTAATCCGGTGCGCAGGCTCAACCGGTTCCTTTCCCGCATCGAAATTCGTCGCCTGCACGCTGAACTGGACCGTTGCGCTGCAGAAAATCCGTCACGTGCAGCGCAGGCAGACATCGTCCGTCTGCTCGCCTGCACCGGTTGTCGACATGGCGAGATCCGAACCTTGAAATGGCAGGAAGTCGGTGTCGGTACGCTCGATCTCAGCGACAGCAAGACAGGTCCGAGAACGGTGTATCTCAGCCGCAAGGCACGAGAGATAATCGAGCGCCAGCCACGCACCGGCAGTCCGTATGTCTTTCCCTCGACGAACGATCCGGCACAGCCCGTTTCGCAGAATCACGCATTCTGGCAACTCGTTCGAACACGTGCCGGGATCGAGGATGTGCGTCTTCACGACCTTCGTCACACATTCGCCAGCTATGCCGTCATGCAGGGTATTCCGCTGCCGACGGTGGCGCGTCTGCTTGGTCATCGGAAGGTTTCGATGACTCTGCGATACGCACACGTTGCTGACCGGGACGTCGAAGCGGCGGCGGAGCGGGTCGGGAAAGCCATGACAGAGATCATGGAATCGGGTGGGGGATCCTGAGTCGATTTAATCCAATTTCGTTCGTATGCGATGCGGAATGGTTGAGAAGTGGTTCAACGCGTGGTGATGCCATGCGCTCAACCATGGACTTGGCGTTCGGAGAAATAGCACACTTCAGCGGCTAACGCTCTCGTTCAAGACCGTCAACTGCGACACCGGTGCATGATTCTTCTTCGGTATCAACTGAGCGTGGATCGCGAGTCGCGTCATGAATGTCCTTCGGACCGCTGTTCAAGTATTGCTTCTATCAATGCGCGTACGTACCGGGGTGGAGGGCTTTGCACGATTGTACCAACGGCCGGTTGCACGACGGCACAGAAGCCGGATGCTACGATGTCAAATGCGAAAGCAGGGTCGAGTTCGAGTGAGTCGAACTCACTCTCGGAATGGAAGCCTGTTTCTAGTACTTCCAGCGGTGCGCCCGAGCGTTCTATTCTTCGCTCTTTACCACATAGCCATGGTTTCTTTGCGTGGCCTCAAACGCGCTCTTCCCGAACATCGAAACATCGCCCTGCATCGCGCGCAGAGTTTCGCTCTGAGCAGCACGATCGAGGTTTTCCATGTAAGACTCCCTAATCCTTTGCAGTTGTCGTTCCGAAATCTGCGAGTAGCCGTCTGCCGCCAGTCGGGCGCGTCCGAACATGAAGTCGCGCACATCCGACGGCAACTCGATGTCGTGTTGTCCTAACTGTCCGTGCCGAACGTGAAGCTTCGTTCCCTTCCAGCGGCGTGGGTAACTCATCCCAATGAATCCAAACAGGACAAATCTCCCCATCTTCGCATATGACATCGCCGACTCTCGATCGTGAGCAACATCAACATCGACTGCGCGAGCGAGATATCGGCTGATGTTGCGTGGTAAATTGGCAATCGAGGTGCCTGCAACTATATCAGTTACAAACATATGTTGTTCGGGAGGTCCAGGATTGGTCTCATGTCCCAGAAGGAACTGCGACCACTGTCTGAGGGCACCGTTGACGTTCGCCTTGATATGGTCGGGAAATTCGTCGAGGTAGCCACTGGATGTATACAATCTCAATACCCTCCATGATACGGAGGTCGCGAACTTCAGCATCCATGGACCATAACTGATGCGGCGAACGCTTCCGCTGTTGAGAGGAGCGAAACAGCTCTCGGCGAACTCTTTCTCCCAGGAAGAGAACAGCTGCTCGCAATCCCTGCACAACATTCGAGGTTTAAGACCATCCTGGACTCGCCGATTGGGGGATTCGGATGACCGAATATGGCCTGTTGCGGAAGTTCTCCGCAACCATTCGAAGACGAATCTTGGAATGATATGGCTCGCTTGCAAGTCGGACGATCCGGCGCACAAGGCGCATCGTTCAAAGTCGAGTCCATTGTTACCGATTGAAGAATATAATTTGTGCAACGTCATCTCGCTCGATTTGGTGATCCGGCTTTTGGCACTTCAGTCGATGAGACTGGATTTTGTCGTGCTATCCTCGAGATCCCGATGCTACCGCTAACGGGTTTGAAGTACCCCGCTGCACACATAGTGGCAAAACACTCACAGTATTCGACAGCCTCGCCCTTCGTTGTACTTCAAGATACAGGTTTGATTTTCATATCCCGAACGTTCAACGGTACGAAACACTCCAGAGCCCCGCGCTGTGGTTCTCCCAGTGTCGCGGAGACGGATTCGCAATGGACTGCCTGGGGAAACGTGAACTGTTTAGGCGTGTTCGGCTCTTGATCCATCTGTGATTCGATACTCCGACGAACATGCTCTGGCAACGCCGCGAGAATCAGCGCCAGTGGCGCCGGGCCAAAATCCAGGGAGAGAGCATGACGTTCACCTGCATACATCGCGTCGACCATTAGCGAATACTGACCCGGGCGGCCGAGTGCATCGAATCCCCATATTGGGAATCCGTAGAAGTAGTGTTCCATGTGCGGGCTGTCGTAGCCGTCCTTTTTCAATCGCGTTCCGTAATCTGGTCGTAGCGTCATGGTTCGTGTTCCTTACCCGCGTTTGAGCGTGCATTGTATTGCGCCCCATGGGGAATTATTCGGGTTTCCACTGAGTTGTGGCCTGATTGAGGATTTACTCCATGCTTACGGAGTGTACGCCGAAGGACCGCAAGTTTGAAGCTTTGGACGGCGCTGGTTCACCGGTCGTTGCGCCAATGGCCGGATGACTTCGGACAGCGGTGTCTTGTTGGTGTGCGAGGCCGGTTGCCTGCTCGACATCCCCGCCCCGGTTGCGCCATGTTTTGTCGGTCACCGCATTCTTTGTCTGCCAGGCATGTCCTGGAGACTCTTGATGCTACTCGGATGGTAGTGATACGAGGATCTCGACGATCATGGTCGGCTGCCCGAAGACAGCGACCTTGCGTAGACTTGCGGACGTCCGCAGGTGAACGGTGCGATGCCTCCGCAGGAATGCCGACGGAGTCACGGACTGTCCGCCTCGAGGACACTGAACCGACTGGAGCCGGGTGCCAGGTGACCGGGTGCGAGCGGTGTTCCGCTTCGAGGGCGGCACGACAGTGGACGTAGACCTGGTCGACTGTTGCTGACTGGAAAGGACCCCTGACCATGAGCGAGATTGCAGGCGATCGAATCGGCCCCACCCGGAACCCACCGCACCTTGGCGAACTCATCCGCGAGAGCATGGACGATGTGGGTCGGAACGCAACCGAAACGGCGGCACGGCGTGGCTGCGAGCGCGGAATGCTGTCGCGCCTGATGAACGGCAAAGCGGGTGTGTCGGCGAACATGGCGCTGGCGCTGGTGGATATCGGCTGGGGAACTGCCGAGTACTGGATGCGGATGCAGGCGAGCTTCGAGCTTGCGCAGGTGCGCCAAGGTCGGACTGCCGAAGCGCGACACGCAGGCGCGCTACAGGCATGATCGAGACTCGCGCCGGGGCGGACGACCGGGGCACTGTCCGGGCGGCTGTCCTTCATCAGGTTTCGGCCAACGGCACGCCGTCCGGGGCGCGGCGCAGAGCGGGCGGTATAGCCTGATGCGCCTGTCGTGGAACGAGGTTCGCGCTCGCGCCGCCGCCTTTGCCGAGGACTGGAAGGACGCGGCTTACGAGAAGGGGGAGACGCAGAGTTTCTACAACGCCTTTTTCGACGTGTTCGGGGTGCGGCGTCGGAGTGTCGGGCGCTACGAGGAGCATGTTAAGAAGCTCGACAACAGTTCGGGTTTCATCGACCTGTTCTGGCCGGGCGTGCTGCTCGTCGAACAGAAAAGCGCCGGGCGCGATCTCCGCAAGGCTTACGAACAGGCCGGGGACTACTTCGACGCGCTGCCGGAACACGAGCGCCCTCGTTACATCCTGGTGAGCGACTTCCAGACCTTCGAGCTTCACGATCTTGACGAACGGGAAGCCGTCGCCTTCGCGCTCGCGGATCTGCCCGCCCATGTCGAATCGTTCGGCTTCATCCTCGGCGTGCAGCGCCGGACGTTCCGCGACCAGGACCCGGCGAACATTGAGGCCGCGGAACTGGTCGGACGGCTGCACGATGCGCTCGCCGATGCCGGACACCGGGGTCACGATCTGGAACGCTTCCTGGTGCGAGTCGTGTTCTGCATGTTCGCCGACGACACCGGGATCTTCGAACCGCGCGATATCTTTCTCGACTTCATCGAGACACGCACCAGCGAAGACGGGGCCGATCTCGGACCGTGGCTCGCGCAACTGTTCGAAGTGCTCGACACTCCGGAGGACGAGCGAGCGGCGACTCTTGACGAGGACCTTGCGCGCTTCCCCTACGTCAACGGTGATCTCTTGAAGGGGCACCTGCGGACGTTCTCGTTCAACGCGGCAATGCGCGGGGCATTGCTCGACGCCTGCCGCTTCGACTGGTCGAACATCTCGCCCGCGATCTTCGGCGCGCTGTTCCAGTCGGTCATGGACCCGGCGGAACGCCGAGCCCAGGGGGCGCATTACACGACCGAGAAGAACATACTCAAGGTGATCGAGCCGCTGTTCATGGACGACCTGCGTGCTGAGTTTGAGCAGGTACGCAAGCGCCGCCGTGGCCGGCTTGCTGCACTCCACCAGTTCCAGGCAAAGCTTGGCAATCTGACGTTCTTCGACCCGGCCTGCGGCTGCGGCAATTTCCTCATCATCGCGTACCGGGAATTGCGGTTGCTGGAAATCGAGGTCATCCGGGAGATACGGGACGCGACCGCCGCGACCGATCAGGCGGTACTCGATGCGGCATGGCAGTCAGTAGTGGACGTGGATCAGTTCTACGGGATCGAGCTTGGCGAGTTCCCGACCCGCATCGCGGAGACCGTGCTGTGGATGATGGACCACATCATGAACAACCGGCTGAGCCTTGAGTTCGGTCAGACCTTCGTTCGTATCCCGCTAGAGAAGTCGCCGCATATCGTCTACGGCGACGCGCTGGAAACAGATTGGTCGGGTCTGCTGCCGTCGGACGACTGCTCCTTCGTGCTCGGCAATCCGCCGTTCGTGGGTTCGAAGTACCAGACGGCAGAGCAGCGTGCGCAGGTGCGTGGAATCGCGGCGCTCGGCAAGGGCGGTGGCACGCTCGATTACGTCGCCGCGTGGTTCATCAAGGCGGGAGAGTATCTGAAGGGCAGCTGCGCTCGGGTTGGCTTCGTCGCGACCAACTCGATCACGCAGGGCGAGCAAGTCGCGCAGCTATGGCCGGTCCTGTTCGGACGCTGCAAGCTGGAGATCGCCTTCGCGCACCGGACTTTCGCGTGGGGATCGGACGCGCGCGGCAAGGCGCATGTGCATGTCGTCATTCTCGGCCTCGACCGGCGGAACGCTGCACGAGCAGAGAAGCGGCTTTTCAGCTATCCCGATATCAACGGTGATCCGGAAGAGAGCAGCCATTCGGCGCTGTCGCCGTACCTGTTCGACGCGGGCGGGTTGTCGGACCCGCATTTGGTGGTCCGGGAGGAAAGTGCACCGATCAACGGTATGCCGCAGCTTCTGACTGGCTCACAGCCCATCGATGGCGGCAAGTACATATTCGATGCAGCGGAACGTGGCGCGTTTCTGGAGGTGGAGCCGGAAGCCGCGCCCTGGATTCGACCGTTCATCGGCGCGCGGGAATACTTGCAGGGTGGAGAGCGGTGGATTCTGGCGCTGCACGACGCTCCGCCGGCAGTTCTGGCGCGACTGCCGCGCGTGCGGGAGCGGATCGCCGCCGTTCGGGCCTTTCGGCAACGAAGCCAACGCAAGTCCACACTCAAGCTGGCCGAAACCCCGACGCTCTGGCAGATCAACGTCGTTCCCACGGCTCCGTTTCTAGTGATTCCGGAGGTCAGTTCGGAGCGACGGGAGTATGCTCCCATCGGCTGGTTGGAGCCGCCTACGATACCCAGCAACCTCGTTCGCATCTTGAGCAACGCAACTTTGTCGAACTTCGCGCTGCTGACCTCGGCCATGCATATGGCGTGGCTGCGCCACATCGGCGGGCGCCTGAAGAGCGATTACCGCTATTCCATCGGTCTCGTCTACAACACGTTCCCGCCGCCGCCCAAGGGAAGGGACTTGTCGAAGTTAGAGCCACTCGCCCAAGCTGTCCTGGATGCACGCGCTGCCCATTCGGGCGCAACGCTCGCCGACCTCTACGATCCGGACCTGATGGCGCCGAACCTTCGCCGGGCACATCAGAAGCTCGATCGTGCGGTGGATCGGCTCTACCGGCGCTCGGGGTTCGCATCCGAGCGGGAACGTGTTGAATACCTGTTCATGCTCTACGAGAGACTGCTCGCTCCGTTGACCGACGCGACAAAATCGAAGGGGCGCAGGCGTAAAGTCCAGGGTCGTGCGACATGATCCATTCTCTTGGAGGTGAGAGCGCTGACGGTCAGCAGACCAGGATCTGCCTGGACGCATTGAGAACTATGCCAATGCGGGAACGAAAATGACAGACCTTTCCGAAATCATTGGAGGCCTGATCGCCACCGGAAAGGAGGGCGACCACTGGGACTTCAAACGTGATTCGCATACCAAGACAGGCGACTTGATCAAGGACATCATGTGCCTTGCCAACACGCCCCGACATGCTGGAGACCGCTATATCGTCTATGGTGTCGACGACTGTTAGCGACGGTCAGAAAGTGCGCATAGTCGATGAAGTTCCCTTGATGAGGGCTACCAGATGTAGAGGTGGGCACCTGGGATTACGGCGTTGATGACTCTGGCGCATTCGCCTAACTCCGGTGAAACACACTGACATAGTCTAGTTCAACATCCCAGGCCGCCGCCTCCGGAGGCGTCACCTCGACAAAGGTCGTCTCCCGCTTCAGCCGCCAGTAGCGCAACGAACTGCACGAGATGCCGTGAAGGCGGCAGAACTCGGCCTGGGTGCCGAGGAAACGCTCGTACTCCTCACAGATCTCGCGCCACCGGGCAGCGCCCTTCCTCGGCAACCGTGAGCGAACAACATCGGTGCCCGACATGACAATCTCCCTTCGCTTGGAACAAAACGCCAAGCGATATCGCCAGTGATCAGCGACTCAAGACCGTCGCAAAGTGACCGGTTACGAGGTGACGGCGCCGGAGGCGGCAGCCTGGGATGTTGAACTGGCCTTTGGCGGCGGTATGGTCCTGCGTCATCGGAAGTCCTGATGTTGGGAGGCTGGCTGCGGCTCAGAACCAACCCGCCACAAGGGCGGTCACGCCAAACGCTTACACTTCCTTACCGTCGCCAACAACTACAGTAGAGGAGCCCGCAACGAATGAAGAACGCTACTTGTCGCTTCGCACCCTCACTCTTCGGAGACTTTACCGGGAAGTCTGGCGTTCTCCCATCCGTGTAGCTTGTCACGAAGTTCGGATATGCCTAAGTTGGCAACTCCGAAGTCAGGGACGCCGCACGGCGCATGGAGGCGAGAATCGTGACGACCAGGAAGGGCGTTCCAGTCACGTTCCGGTCATAAACTGGAGCAAACCAGCACCACTAGTGGGAATGCGGGCTAGTTCAGTCTATCTCCCTTGAACAAAAAGCGATTGAATCGCCCTACGATGTTTGCGGACTGTCGATTCAGAGAGCGCCGAGAATTCCGAAATTTCGCGGATATCCAAATCCTTCTGGCAACCTTCCAGGACCTTGAGACGATTTCGAAGTCCACGCGCGTTCCTCATTTCGAGAAGCTCCATTTGCAGAGTCTCGGCCTTTCCAGACAGATCATCCAACGCTACATTAACATACCGCAATACTCCCAAAGAACAATCGTCTCCGGTACGGCTATGGAGTAGAGGCATAACCGTCTCACGAATTGCATTCTCAATTCGGCTAGATGATTCTTCCCTGGACCACGAAAAAACATGAGACAGGGCAGGAGCCAACATACCATTTCGACGCTGGTATAGACTTTCTGCGGAACCGTCCGACATAGCGGCAAAGCCATCGTAATTCCCTAACTTCTCCCTAACAATACGAAGGTGTTTGCTTGTTCTCTCTGATGTCAGAAACACTGTCTCATTTGCATATTCACCGCGCATCGGTCCGATCAGGACATTCGCGCTACCGCCGTGGGAGACCACTACAACCCCATCGCCAAGATTCCCCGAAAAAAAGACGTCCCCGGAAACTGCAACGAATGCAAGAGTTGCGGCAAGCTCACTGGGAGGGCTTCCCAATCCACGCGCACGCTGGGCGATCTCTTCTTGACATACAACAAGTATTCGCTCCCGAATGCTGGCGGGATCAATCCAGGGTGCAGAGTCTCTAAGTACTTTGCTTGTAGCCTCGACAGCTGCAGCAGCACCATGCTCCGAGTGCTTCGCCGATCCGGCCCCGTCAGAAACCACGACGATTGCCATGCCGCCATCCAACGACACGCTGGAAGCGTCCTGACATGGTAAGCCGCAAAGACGATGACCCCGGCCCGCAGACGACATGGCCGCGCCGGTCCAGCGGCGTAAAGTCCGACCCGACCAGTTATGCGTCATCTTTAGATTTCAGCCCAGCCCTTGATACCATCGGTATCGAGAGGCACGCGCTGACCAGGTGTGCTGCCAGAAACCCGCTGAACACTCGCGCTCAACCACTCGAAAAACTTCTCGAACTCCAGTCCCCGAAGCCGCAGGGGTGCCCGAGCCGGGCTAAACTTTGCTAAGGTGTCCATGTCCGCGTCGTCTCCGATTCCCACGGCGAACACTGACAACTCCTTTCCGTTTACCATGCGGACTACACGATCCACTGCATATTCAATGTCGTCAGTCGGCATACCATCCGTCATGAGAACCAACCATGGTTGATAATAGTCAACTCCCTTATCCTTGTACTCCTGCTTGCGCTTTCCAAGAATTCGAATCGTCTCATTGACCGCCTCACCCATTGGTGTGACACCGTCGGCTTCCATAGCCATGTCCGGCTTCCTTTCCACAGGCCCGAAGTTGGCAAGCAACTGAACGCCGCCATTGCCAAAAGTTACAATACCCACCTCTGCAGAATACCGAGCCACATCGTCCTCGAATAGTGAGGAGTAAAAGCGATTCACTCCGCGCCTTAGCTCGATTACTTTGTCGCCCATCATCGAACGGCTTGTATCCAAACACAGTACTACAGGCACACGTGGTGTGGGGTTCTCTACCAGATCTTGCCCACGAACCATCAGTTCGGTTCCCATGGAATTCTCCTTCAGCCTCAGTTGCGAATGCTATGCATAAGCGCTGCAGCACCACCAATGCTCACAACTTGTTCGTGCTTCGCATAGTTTCTGTCAAGAGCATCTCCGGCACACTACTTCGCCTTCGTCATATGTACCAAACTCTTCACCGCATACCGTGCACCGCCGGGAGAAGCCAATACCCGCCTCAATTTGCTGTCGGCTGGGTCTTTTGAATTCCTTTGGAAACGGGTCTTCCGACACGTATCCGTTTCGAAGATCGCTGCTATAGCGTGACATCAGCTCTTGCCACTCTCCCACATGCAGGTACCTTCCGTCAGTGAATACTTCATGGAATGTGTCTTTCATGTAGCGGGGAAGGTGACTGAACATGAACCGCCACGCGCCAGGTGGCACACCCTGTGCACCCTTGCCGCCGCGAGGGTAGGGGAAGTGACGCCTCAAGACATTTCGCGATGGATCGGCTCCTCCTTCATGAGAATAAGGAGGCTTACCCGGATGCAGGAGCATAAATACGAGGGTAGCAACAGCAAAAGCTTCGTCTCTCTCCGTTCTCAAGATGGAGCTTAACCGCTCTTTGTACAACTCAGGAGAAAGATATGGAGGCATACCCACGGGGCAAGGGTAACCTTCCACCTGATAACTATCGCAATCTACCAAAAATATCGTTGAGTCGTCCTGTACCAGAATGTTCCTGGGGTTGATGTCTCCGAGCAGGACGTTTAGAGAATGCAAGTAGGCAACGGCATCCAAAATTGCTGCTGATAGGTTCACCAAATGTATGCGAGTCCAATCAGGACAATTCCTCCGCAAGAGCGGTGGTATGAAAAACGTAGGCTGAAGCGCTCTCCCTTCAGCTCTCGGCATCAGATAACCGACCATCTCGCCGTGAGGGTTGTATGCCTGCGAAAAAGGCCAGCAAATAGCTGAGTGGCTGATTTGCCGTGTTACCATCAAATCCAGTTTATCGATGATGTATGTTTTGAGGCGATCAGAATGGTAGATTTTGCACACTAGTCCATCCTGACTTGTCTCGTAGACCGTACCTTCTCCGCCCGCCCCTACTTTAGTCAGCAATTGTATACTCTTGCCTTCCTTGTCCTTTACTATGTCACCCTCTCGAGTGTGTGACGTCGTGTTGATAGTTGTTTCGTCGAGCAAGACATGGCGATGATAGGTTGGAAACGGGCTAAAAGGCGCGGTGTATTGTCCTGAATCGACCTTCCGCAATACAGTCTCTCTCGAATCGTCCCTCCCAGTCGGCGAATTGCTGTGGAGCGGGTGCCACTTGAGTCCGTCGGGTTCAGTGGGATCCAAAGCCCAGCCCATGATATCTCCTATTCGATTGATCCGAATGGCCCTTATCTCTTGAATGCCTTTCACGGCATTGCTGACGTTTAGGGAAAGCAGGTCTCGCACGAGGCCACGGTCTTGGGCGATGATAACCAGCGGGTATTGACAGCGGAACTTAGTGAACATTGCCTGAAACTGATTATCGGCATGAGGATCGTCGTCATTGCTACCAATTAGCTCGGCGTCGCCGGTGTTGACTAAATTCTTTACCATCACTGTAGCCGCTCGTGCTTGACGAGCGACCAGTTCATCGGATCGATTTACTAGTCGATTGAGCTCTTCCGCTACCGACCGTGCTACAATGATTGGCCGAATACCGTGCTGCCTCACGATCGGTATCAGTCGAGTATGGAAAGCAGCTTCCGCTTCCTTCTCCATGAGGCTGCTGGTGTCCACAAAAATACGCGTATCTTGGGACCATTGCATAGTGCAATCTCGCGATAATGCTCAAATGGGGTAGTTTTGGTTAGGCTGCCGAAATAGCCTCAAGTGCTATTTTCGGCCACCGCCGCCCTGATTTTTGTTCCATGATGGTTTATGTCGGGCAATCGTCTTTTTTTCGTGCGCCCGTCGAGCCTTGGACGAAGAACCGGGTTTTGCCTCCTTGTAGGTAACTTCATGTTTGTCCGGATCAAAGCGGTCGCTCTTGTCCTTGCTCATTTCTTCTTTGGTCTCCGCGTATGCTGGTTCAGGCGTTTCTGGAGATCTTTCGTCTCCCCGACATACTTCACTTCACCGGACTCCTTGTCGCGAATTCGATACTCACCAGCGGTGTTCGGTGGAATGCTGGTTTCGCCCTTTTTCCATCGTTTGGGACGGCCCGGCCCATATGGATTGTTTGACATACCTTCCCCCTTGTCCTCGGAGTCCACAGCTGCCCGCTTGACCAACAAGGGTACTTGGTCGGTTCGTGCATGGCAAGCTGAGGGGTGACGCAAGCGACTGACGCTCCTGCACGCAGGACCGTGGTAGCCGCCCTGTGATGGAACCAAGTGTCGTACAGGAGCTGATCCAGTTGGGTGCCATCCTCAATCCAATCGAAGAACTGTTGGGCCGCAAGACGCGCACCTCGGAAGCAGGGCACACCGCTCAAGCGAGCGGATTCGACCAAGACGGCACCTGCAAGCGGAATGGGAAGATCGGTGATCTCGTCAAGAGTTTTCATGGTGGCAGCCGAGTATGTGGTCGAACCAGCATCGAACAAATACGTTCCATTGCGTTCCCTGCACATGGTGCGTCAGTTTCCATTACCATGGGCCAACGGAGGATACACTGCGGTGGCGTACATTGAGATGGCTTCGGTATCGGATCTATTGAAGAAGACCGGAGCGACGGCTTGCGTCGTACTGGCAATGTCAGCTGGAACCGTCAGCCCCTCGGGCGCTGAAGAGTTCGAGCCCCTGTGCGACCAGACCCATATCGAGCGCATGGTTTGGGACTGCTGGAACCCGGTCGATGTCAAGGGGCATCAGGAATGCCACTTCCGTGGCGCCCTGTCGCCGTATCACTATGCGCCGCCGATCGCGTGGTCGGGCGGCTGTCGCGATCGCAAGGCGGAGGGCGATGGCATGCTGGTGGACGCTCACGGCAACCGCTCGGCGGGCCGACTCGTCGCAGGGATGAAGGACGGCGGGTGGACGACCCTGCATGCCGATGGCGGCGTGATCGGGGAGGCCTTCGCGGACGGCACGCCCCATGGCCGGTGGGTCTTCGACTTTTCCGCCAAGGGCAACGGGTTCCACGTGATGACTTACGAGAACGGTCGCCGGCATGGCCGGTGGGAACGTCGCGATCCGGACGAGTACAGCGAGACTGGGACGTTTGAGAAAGGGATGCGCACGGGCACCTGGACCATCATCTGGCCCGATGGCGTCGAAGCGCTGGTGCCGTACGTGGATGACGTCATCCACGGCGAGATGGCCGTCACCCGGGACGGGCTTCGGCTTGGCACACTCATCTACCAGGGGGGCCGGCACGTCGACGGCATCCTCGACCCGATTCTCCTCTCCGAGCCGGGTGACCCCTGAGCCGGTCTTCGCAAGACTGGCAGCGTTTCATGGATCCGGATCCAGAATCGAACAGGCCATGCCCCGGTCATAGGCTCGCGCCACATTAATGCAGTGCATGACCTGCATGCCATGGCGCTCCCAGAACGCGTCGCGTTCCCGGATCTCGATTTCGGCCTTCGTCGGCCAGATGGCGGTCTCCCTCTGCAGGGCGACGCCAGTCGTACCGCACGCGAGACCGAAGACGATCAACAGGGTCAATGCGATCCAGAACCACCGCCGCGCGACCGCGTTCCACGTGCCGTAACTGTTCGCCACTGCGCCCAGCACCGGCCGCATCGTCGCTACGTCGTTCATGGCCCTGGTGTTGTCGGCCACGGTCTCCCTGACGGCCGCCGCCTCGTCGAGGGCACGGCGGCTGCCGACCGCGGCGTCCTTGATCGCCGCCACGTCCCGGGCGACGGCGGTTGCGCCGGCGGCGGTCTGCCGCAACTCGTCGAGCGCCTCGGCTCCCGGCGTCACCCTCTCGGCGACGCGATCGATGCCGGCAAAGACCGCGCCCTCGCGCTCGTCGAGGGATCGCGTGAGATCCTCCAGACTTCGCTTGATGCCCGCCGACAGCTCCTTCATCGCGGCGCGCTGTTCATCGGCGAATCGCTGCAGAGCCGTGGCCTCCTTCGTTTCGCCGCTCCCCTTGCGTTCCCGTTCGATCTCGCGGGCCAGGCTCTCGGCCGCCGCACCCTGGGTTGCGGCGAGAGCGTCGATCTTCTCCGCGAGGACCGCTTCCGCCTGACCGACGATCCGCGCCATCTCGCCCTCGTGTTTTTCGAAGAGCGCTCTCAGGGTGGCGGGATCCATCGATGCCTCGGGTCTCTGCTGGCGCTGCTCTCGGCGTCTGAGCCTTTCGGCGGTGCGGCGGTCTTCTCCGTCGTCGGACGTCATCGGCGTTTCCTTCGTGTCTGAGGGCGCTACCCGAAGCGGCGCGGTGCGCTACAATGCGGACCATGGTCGCCACCGTCACCGCCATCACGTCCGCTTCGGCGACGGTGCACTACTTCGAACAGGAGGGATACTACGCCAGGAACTCTCCCGAGCACCGCCGGGCGAGCTTCTGGCACGGCGCCGCGGCCCGGGCTCTCGGTCTCGGCCGCCACGTCAAGCCGAAGATCTTCGAATCCATCCTCGCCGGCCATGTTCCCGGCACCGGCCAGCGCCTGGGCCGGGCGCGGGACGGCGAGCACCAGCACCGCCCGGGCGTCGACATCACGTTCTCGGCGCCGAAGTCGGTGTCGCTGCAGGCCCTGGTGAGGGGAGACGAACGGGTCATCAGGGCTCACGACGAGGCGGTGCGCAGCACCCTCGACATGATCGAGCGGGACTTCCTGGTGACGCGGGTTCACAACCCGGCGACGGGCAGACGCGAGCGCCGGCGGGCCCAGGGCATGGTGGCGGGCACCTTCCGGCATCTGGCCAGCCGCAACCTCGATCCCCAGCTCCACACGCACAGCGTGGTGGCCAACATGACCCGCGGCCCGGACGGGTCCTGGCGCAGCCTCGACACCGGCGGGCTCCACTCCCGGCGCCTGCTGATCGGCGCCCACTATCGGGGCGAGCTGGCGCGGCGATTGATGGATCTCGGCTACGAGCTCGAGGAGACGATGATCGGGCCGGTGCCGGGGTTCGAGATCGCCGGCTGGGAGAAGGAGACGCTCGACGCCTTTTCGACGCGCAGGAAGGAGATCGTCGAGCACGTCGAGGAGAAGGGCTGGGACTACAACGCGGCGACGGCCCAGGCGGCGACGCTGGCGACGCGGCGGCGCAAGAACGAGCCCCACCGGGAGATCCTGACCGGCATGTGGCGCGAGCGTGCCGAATATCTGGGCATCGACCTCAGGCGCCGGCGCCTGACGCGCTCCGCGCCGCCCCCGGCACCGTCGGCCCTGGAGGTTGTGGCGCGGGTTGCCGAACACCTCGAGGAACGCCAGTCGGTCATCGCCGTCCACGACCTGGTGGCGGGCGCCCTCGCCCACGCACCGGGCCGTCACGACATGGCGGAGATCATGAGCGCCATCGACCGGCTGCGCCGTGACGGCCATCTCGTCGACGCCATCCGCTCGCGCGGCGGACCCTCCCTCGTCACGGACCGGGCGCTCAAGGCCGAGCGCGAGGTCGTGCGCCGCATGAAGGAGGGTGTGGGCGCCACGGCGGCGATCGTGCCGGCCGAAGCCGTCGAGCAGAAGCTCGCGGGCGCCACCCTCACGCCGGGTCAGCAAGAGGCTCTCCGTCTCATCCTGGGCGAGGGCGATTCAATCGTCGGCGTGCAGGGGTTTGCAGGCACGGGGAAGACGACGATGCTGCGCGAGGTCGTCGACCTCGCCGGTGCCGAGACCATCGTCGGTCTGGCGCCCTCGTCGAGCGCCGCCCGGACGCTTGCGCGGGAGGCCGGCATCGCCACCCGGACCCTGCAGGGGTTCCTGGTGCGCCACGGCGATCTCTCGCCAGAGACGGCGGGGTCCTTCGCCGGCAAGGTGCTGGTGGTGGACGAGATGTCGCTCGCCAGCACCGCGCAGACGAGATCGCTCATGAGGATCGCCGATCACCTCGGCGCGGCCAGGCTGGTGATGGTGGGCGACAGCCGGCAGCTGCGCGCCGTCGAGGCGGGCCAGCCCTTCCGCCAGCTGCAGCAGGCGGGGATGGCGACCGCGGTCATGGACGACATCCGCCGCCAGCGCAGCCCGGGCCTCAAGGCCGCGGTTCTGGACGCCATTGCCGGCAAGCCCGGCGCAGCCCTGACGAAGCTCGGCGCCGACGTCCTCGAGGTCGACCACGAGGACCTCGGAACCAGTGCGGCGCGCATCTGGCTGGCGCTCTCGGCCGACGATCGCGCCGAGACGGCGCTGATGGCCCCCACCCACGTGCTGCGCCGGGAGATCAATGCCACCGTCAGGGACGGCCTCCGCGAAGAGGGCGTGCTCCGCGGGCGCCGCGTCACGCTCCCCACGCTCGTCAACCTCTCCATGACCCGGGCCCAGAAGCGCGAGATCCGCAACTACCGCGAGGGCGACGTGGTGGTCTTCCACAACGACCTCCGCCACTACCGGGTGAGGTCGGGCGACATCTGCCCCATCTCGAGCATCGACGGCGAGCGTCTCCTGCTCGGCCACTCGGACGGCAAGGCCCGCCACGTGAAGCCCGATTCGGATGTCCGCTACCGCTACGACGTCTTCGAGAGCGACGCAATCGATCTCGAGGCCGGCGACCGCATCCGCTGGACCCGCAACCACAACCCGAGCGGCCTCGTCAACGGCGCCACCGCGACGGTCGAGAGGATCGGGAAGACGTCACTCGTCCTCAAGACCGACGAAGGCCGGCGCCTCGAGATGGAACTCGACGATCCGCGGCTGCGCCACATCGCGCACGCCTATGCGACGACGGTGCACGCGGCCCAGGGCCTCACCCGCGACAAGGTGATCGCGGTTCTCGATTCGGGCCACGGGCAGCTGGCCAACCAGCAGACCTTCTACGTCGAGATCAGCCGGGCCCGTGACGAGGCGATCATCGTCACCGACAACCGCGAGCAATTGGCCGAGACCCTGGAGGAGAACACGGGCGAGGTGCTGACCGCGCTGGAGGCGGTGGGCGAGAGCCTCGACGAGGGCGCGATCGCCCGGCGCGTGCCCGAGAAGGAGAGCGTCGCGGACCTCGGCGTGGAACCCCTGGCGGTCGGCCGCTGGAAGCGCGCATGGAACCCGGACCTTGCGCCAGACGAGCCTGCGGCGCTTGCGCAGCTGAAGACGCTGGCCGCCATGAGGGAATCACCCGATGAACGGGTGGCGGCCTGGGCCTCCGCGGAGTGGGCCCGCGAGAGCGCCCGGGCGGTCGCGCATGTCGAGGCGCGCCTGGCCGACGCCCTCGAGCGCCGGCCGGCGCTCCGGGTCGGCGAGGGAACGGATGCCGCCGGCTACGCCGCCTGGCGCTTCGCGGCGGAGTCGGGCCTGGCTGCGGCGCGTGAGCTGACGGGCATGACCGAGGCGCCGGATCTCGCCGGACTCGCCGCCCGTGCCGAGTCGCTGCTGGCCGGTGACGACCGCGTCCTTGCCCGGCAGGCGACGGACGACCATGCCGCGGCCTGGGAGGCGCGCTGGCACGCCCTGGAACGACGCGCCGGCGAGGCAGGGCTGTCGGTCCACGACCACGGCGAGGCGTCCGGCGCCGTCGATCACGCGCGGCGGATCCTTGCGGATCCTGCCCTGGCCGGCGGCAGCCGGGACCGGATTGCCGCAACCGTCGAGGCCTTCGATGCCCGCGCACGAGCCCGCCGGCGGGCCGACGCATGGCTTGCCGCGTGGCAGGGGCGCCACCCCGCCGACCCGGCGGAGGCGATGATCGGCGCTGGCCGCGTGCTCGCTGCCGATCCCGCCCTGCCCGCGGCGCTGAAGTCCCGTCTCGATCGTGCCATCGGCCGCCATGAACGCCTGGCCCGGGAGGAATCCCTGACGGCAGCCGCGGAGACCGCGGAGCCTTCGATCGACGGCGCCCGGCCGGGCGCGCCGGTGACGCCCGAACCGGTGACGAAAGACGCCGCACCGCCCCCGCCGCCCATCGTCGAGGACGAACGGGAACGCGAGGCGCGGCGCGAGCGGGCCCGTCAGGCGGCCAACCGGGCGCGCCGGCAGGCCGACGACGCCCGGCGCCGGCTGGAGGACTGGGAGACGCACCTCGCCCATGGCCGCCTCGGTCACGTGATCGTCCTGGCGGACGCGGCGGCACGGAATCGCGATCTCGGCACGCAAGACCGCCGCCGTCTCGAGGAGGCGACGGCCCTGGCCCGCCGGCGCCTCGAGACCCACGAGGCGTATCGGGACTGGCAGAATGCCTGCCGGGCTCATGACACTGCCGCGAAGTCGCAGGGGCGCCACGCGCTCGACGACCCCGGCTGGCGGGACCTCGCGGCCCGCGCGGGCCGCCTTGCGGAGAACCCGGATTCGAGCGCCACGGCGCGCCGGGCGGCAGCGGAGTGGCTCGCGGCGTCGAAGGACATGGCGGAGGCCCGCCTGGCTTTCATCGAAAGGCGTCTGGCGTGGGAACGTGTGGAGGCCGAAGCGCAGGCTGCAGGACGGAACCCGCTCGATCTTCCCGAGGCCGGCGAGGTGGTGGCATGGCTGCGGGAGAACCCGGAAAGCGCCGGCGCCACCGAGGGCGAACGGCAGGCCATGAAGGATGTGGTGGCCCGTCACGAGGCCCGGCAGGCCGAACGCAAGAGCCGTGACCGCGGGTTCAGCTGGCGACTGTAGGCCGGTTGCGCTCCCGGGACCTCTTCCACGCGCCGGGCGGCGCAGTTCTCCCGGATCGCCTGATCGAGCTGACGGACCATGGTTTCGGGACGCCCTCGACGTCACCCCGGTCACGGCAGCACGCTGGCTCATGACCTTCCAGGAGCGTACGATGCGCCGGCGCGCCATGCTGCAACAGACGCGAACCGCGAAGGAGGGGGCAAGGACAGCCTCACCCACCAGGAGCATCGCCTCATGACCATTCTGTCGTCTCTGTTGGACTGCGAGCCCAGGCGACCGCGAGCCGGGTCCGCTGACTGGGATAGCGGGCCGCCGCCATCGCGCTGCCCGGGCGTGACCCGCGCAGGGTGTCTGATCCTGGTGCGAGCGGTCGACACGAAGTGGCCGCACGCCGAAGCATTTGTCGGAGGCACGAGGCTGCCGGGCTACCTGGACGGCATCGATGTCGGCACCGTGCTGGTCCACCGCGCGGGCGATTCCGCCATGCCGCTTGACGAGAGACCGTGGCAGGCCGGCAGGGCCCACCTCGACGGCGTCCGCTGGGAGGAAAAGACCTGGCCGGTCGAGGACTTCATCGCCTTCCGGGATCACGTCGCCAGTCTCATGGAGTTCACGGTTCCCGGCGACGAGCGCCCGCAATCACGCAACCTGCCCGTGGCGAGCGACGCCACCTCGCCCGACCGCGACGTCGCCGAATCCCGGACCGCCATCCCGGGGCTGCGTCAGGCTTCGCAGAGGCGCTCGCCGAACGGCACAAGGAGGGAACCATGAACGACCGACCTCGCCCGGCATACCTCCAGCGCACGATCCGCGAGGGGTACATCATCCTCGTCGACGCGGTCGACACCTCCTGGACCAACGGCGGCGCCTTCGAGGGCGACGACACCCTGCCGGATCAGTTGGCCGACGTCCATGTCGGCACCGTCCTGGTGCGCTGCCCCGTCGACCCCGCCATTCCGCCAGGGAAGAGGCCATGGCAGGCCGGTCGGGTGCACCTCGACGGCGTCCGCTGGGAAGAGAAGACCTGGCCCCGCAAGGACTTCATCGCCTTCCGGGACCACGTCGCCAGCCTCATGGAGTTCACGGTTCCCGGCGACGTGCGCTGGGAGTTCCGCAACCTGCCCGTGGTGAGCGATGCGCCGCCGGCTGGCCGCGACGTCGCCTGATCCACCTTCACCGCCCTCGCCCGCCTCGAGAGACGGAGAGCCCCGCAGGCCACGCGGTGTCGCCGCCCGCCGCCGCCCACCGCCGAGTGCGATGGCCGGGGCGGCCGAGGGTGATTGACGGGCGATCATCGGCGCCTCGCCGCGAAACGCCTCTCTACGGGCTTTCGTGGCGCTCTCAGGCGCGACACGCATCGTGCTGCAGCGATCGGTCTTTCCGCGGCATGGACGGCCCGCCGTCCCGCACTCTCAGCCGGTGGCCGCCGCGTCACAAGAACCGTGAGGCAGGCCATGCCGGATGCCGTGTCGCGCCTGGGATACCCGGCGGCCGTGGCAGCGGCCCGGCCGCGGGATCCGCTGGTGGCTTCAGGTGCGGTTGCGCGCGTACACCTCTTCCTCGATCCTGGCGGCGCGGCTGTCCTGCAGGACCTGTTCGAGCAGGCGGACCATCGTCCCGTGATGGCCGGTGCGGGTCATCGCGTCGAGCCTGACCTCGAAGAGCACCCTCAGGGTCTCGGCGAAGCCCGGCGTCCCGTCCGTCCCCTCCAGCGCCCGGACGGTCTCGGCGGTGGCCTTGACGGTCTCCAGCAGGGTTCGCTGTTCTTCCGGGCCGAGGACGAGGCGGGGCGGGTTCCTCACCTTCGACGGCGGGTTGCGGTTGAGCGCGCGATCGACAAGGAGCTTCGACATCGAGACGCCCTCGCGGTCCGCAATGGCGCGGATGCGCTCGCGCTCGAGACGGCTGCACGAGATCGAGTGCATGGTGGCCCTCTCCTCGACGCGCCGGCCCGTCACGGTCCTTCTCTCCCGGCATCGCGCTGCGCCTGGAAGTCCCGGGCGGCGAGATAGAGGAACGACAGAGCTTCCATGGCCGTGACGTCGCTCCCCGGCAGGGGTTCCATCAGGTCCTCGAGAAGAAGCAGGGTCCGGTTCACCCGGTTGAGGAGGTCGCGCTGCTCCGCTTCCGTGAGCGTCAGGCGCATGTCGTCCTCGTCCTCCAGAGCACAGGCGACGAAAAAGCGCGAGATCGTCATCTTCGCCTCCTTCGCCCGCCGGCCGATCTCCGCCCAGTCGCTCGGCCGGCAGCTGACGCTGAACTGCTGGTGGCGTCTCATGTGCCCGGCTCCGTCCCGTCCATGCGGGCCTCGGCTTCCAGCAACGCCTCGACCTCGTCGCCGATCGCCCGCCAGGCCTCGCCCTCGCCGGCGCGCTCGAAGCGGTATTGCTCGATGCGGGCGAGCACCATGAGGCGGTGGGCAAGGCGCCACTGCAGGTCGGCCGGCAGGCCCTCCGGTCGTGGTGGCGTTGTGGCCAGGGCCCGCTGCACGACGTAGCGGGACTTGGGCATGTCGAGAGCCTTCGCGTTCTCGTCGATCCGCGCCCACTCGCTGTCCGTGGCCATGATGGTGCGCGCCTTGCGGCGCGGATCCTTCGCCTCCATCATGGGCTCATGCGCCGGCTGACGGAACGACACAGGGAAGCCGTGACGGCGTGTCGGACCGGGAAATCGGGAGATTCAACGGTCCAACAACACCATGGGTTCCATGTGTCCCCATTGTGCGGCTTTGACGTGGATGGCGGGTGTTGTGCGGTACCTGGGCCATGCTGGCAATGCTACGGAATTTTTCCGCAACTGCAACTATGAGACGACAGAAATGTCTTCTTGTATACGCCTTGTGTCGTCGTCAGGGGTTGACGGGGTCATGTTTATCACGTAGTTACAGCAGCATGGAGAGAAGGCGGAAGCGTAAGGTTGTTTGATATATGTGTGATTGTCACTATTGGTCTGTCACACCGACCAGTCCTACGAGGAGGTGCCGGCGAGCGCCACCATGCTCTATTCGATCCTGGCGCCCCGTGCAGGTGGCGAAACGCAGTTCTGCGACATGGCGGGGGCCTATGATTCCCTCGACGCCGCCACCAGGGAGAGGATCGACTCCCTCGAGGTGGCGCACAAGTACGGACGTGGCCGCCGCCTTGCGGGCGAAGCCACGGTCAATCCGATCATCAACGACGACCAGGACCGCCGGGTGCCGCCGGTCCATCACCCACTGGTGATGCGCCATCCGGTCACCGGCAGGAAGACACTCTACGCAATCGGTCACGGAGCCTACGCCATCAGGGACATGGCCTCTAGGGAGGCCGGTGCGTTGCTCGATTCGCTGAAGGCCCATGCGTTGCGCGAGGAGCATATCTATCGTCACCACTATCGCCCGGGCGATCTCGTCATCTGGGATACCCTGCAGACGATGCATGCGGCGAGCCCCATCGCCTTTGCCACGTCGCAGGAGAACGCCCGCCTTCTCTGGCGGATCAGCGTGCGCGGACTGCCGCAGGTCCTGTCACGGACCGTCTGATCGATGTCGCCGGTCAGCGGAGGGTGCCTGTGCGGCGCCGTGCGGTATCGCATCGATGCGCCGCCGCTGTGGACGGCCTACTGTCACTGCCGGAGTTGCCGGCGCGCCACCGGCGCTCCCGTTTCCGCCTTTGTCGGGGCGGCCGCGTCGTCCGTGACCTTCACCGCCGGCCATCGGGCCATCCATGAATCCTCGCCCGGCGTCAGGCGAGGGTTCTGCGCTTCCTGCGGCACACCGTTGACCTACGAATCGGACGAGGTCCCCGGTGAAATCCACTTCTTTACGGGGACCTTCGACGACCCCGATTCCCTGCCACCCGCCCTGCATGTCTGGCACGAGGAGGCGCTTGCTTGGTTCGATACCGACGATGCGCTTGTCCGCCACGCACGAGGCAGTGGCCGCCTGGACGACAGGTGAGGGCTTCAGGCAAGGAGGGCGAAGACACCGCCGATGGCGATGATCACGAAGCCTGTGACCATGAACTTCGCCATCGAGAGCCTGAAGCGCGGGTTGGTGATATCCGCATGCTCGCGCTGGTGTTCCGTAAAGCTCATGTTGAGAATGTTGGCGAGCGAAAGCAGCCCGAACCCGACGATCATGATGCCCAGGGTGATGAAGATGACGGCCGCCACGTCCATGGATACCGATGGTACACGAAGGACGACGCGATACAATCGACCGACGCGTCGTTGCCGCTGGAGAAGACGAACACGCCTCTGGCAGATCCCACCCTGTCAATCGCGCATGCAGAAGAGCTGCAGGCCGCTGACGTCCACGGCACTGCCGCCCGGGCATGTCTCCGGCGTTCCCAGGCCGTCTTGTCCCCGCGGTGCGAGGAGTCAATCATCGGGGAGCGCCGACGGTTCCGATCGAGGGATTCAGGGAGGACGTCGGCAACCATGACCGAGATCCGGAGGGTCTTGGGTTTCGGGCGTGGTCCGTGGTATCCGTCGGTCATGTCGAGCAACCCTGGCAAACGCGCTTCCCCAATGGTGTTGCCACGACTCGGTCATTCCTCGGGATGACACCCGGCGGACATTCGCGTCTTTCGACGTTCGCGACAATGGCCCTCGCGGCCGGACTGTGTCTGGTGTGCGAACTCGCCCTTGCCGGAGACTACTATCTGCGCGGCGGCATCGGCCTCGACAGGCGGGAGACGGCAGACTTTACCGACACCGATTGCTCCACGGCCACTCCGGCGGCGCTCTACGGCTGCGGAACCGGAGGCGATGGTGCGCCCTATCGTTCGACGGGAGACTTCGGGACGGTGCCCTCGGTGGAACTCGGACTGGGCTACGATACCGGGGCGGTCCGGTTCGAGGTGCTGGCCGAGTACCGGCCCGGCTACTCCTTCGAGGGCCGCGCGAACTTCCTGGCGCCGGAGCGCCGGCAGGACGTATCGGCAGACCTGTCGTCTCTCTCCGGGATGATCGCCGGTTTCGTTGATCTCACCGCCCTGGGGGCGCCCGAATTCGGCCCCTTTGCGCCCTTCATCGGTGCGGGAATCGGCGCCGTGCACACCAGGATCGGGCAAACGACCATGACGTTTCCGGCGACGACGACCATCGTGCCGGGCGGCAGCCGGACCGGACTGGCGTGGATGGCGACGGCCGGGGTCGCACTGGCGCTCGACGAGCGCGTCAGCCTCGATCTGGCCTGGCGCTACACGGACCTCGGCGAGGTCCGCACGCCGCGCGGGCCGGGCCGGGTCGTCTGGCGCGACGGAAGCCGGGCGCCATTGCCGCTTGATCTCGCGCCGACCAAGGCGAGGCTCGAGAGCCACGGCGTCCGGCTGTCTCTGCGTTACAGGTTCTGACGACGGTACCTCTCTCCTGGTGGACGTTGTCTCACGAACCTCAGACTTGCAGGTCCGATGCGCACTGTGATTCTCCTCATTGGCGCCGTTGCCAGCGGTCGTGCCAGGATCGATCCGGACGAGAGGCAAGCGTCGGCGCGGCTCTGCCAACAAGCCGACCCCGGTGCTTGCGTCGCATCGCCGGTCTGCTTCATGCCTCCATTTCCCCTGCGGCGAACATGCTTGTGATCGGAACGGCGCCTGCCGTTGCTTCATGATGTTTCGCCTCATCGAGAGAAACGCTCGTTTCCGGGTCTTCGTGCTTGCGCAATGCGTCCTGAACGCCGCGGAAGCCGCAGGCGATGTCATCATTCCCCTGATCGTTCTTGACCTCACCGGATCTGCAACCCTTGTGTCGTTCGTTGTCGTCCTGGAGATGGTGCCGTACTTCGTGTTTCATCTTCCATTCGGCGCCATCCTCGATCGGCGCGACCGAAAGCGGCTGATGATCCTGGCCGATCTCGGCCGTGCCCTCCTGCTTCTCCTTGTCGTCATCGTCCACCTTCTGAACGGACCTGTTCTCATCGCCCTGTTTGCGGCTGCCGTACCGTTCGGAACCCTGTCGTCGGTCTCGAATGCGGCGCGGTCGGCGATCGTGCCGCAGCTCGTCGAGAAGACCGAACTTGAAGGCGCCTACGGATGGACGGAGGCCACCGAGTCGGTTGCCTGGATCGCCGGACCCGCCGTCGCCGGCTTCACCGTGGCGATGGTTGGAGCCGTCGAGGCACTGTCGCTCGTATCCGCGTTTCTCGCCGCATTCGCCCTTGCGATCCTTTTCGTCAGGATCGACTCACCGGCCGACGTCTCTTCAAGCAACGGCAGCCTCCTGCGCGATATCCGCGAGGGCCTGGTGTTCTTCCTGGGTCATGCGCGCCTGCGCACCATGCAGTTGATCTGGACCGCCTACGGTGCCGTCGGATACGGCGTTGTCCTGGGACTTGTCTACGTGGGTTCCGGAGGTGATGCCAGCGATGCCCTCGCGGCGTCCTACGCCGTGTCTTCCTATGCGGCCGGTTCAGTGTTGGGGACGTTGTGTTCCGGCTATCTCAGGTTGAGGAGCGGGAACATCCCGGCCTGTTGTCTGATCGTGTTTTCGGCCGGCGCGGCGCTCGTTGCCCAGGGGGGCCTTCATTTCCTTACTTCTGGCGCCTTCCTCATCGGAGCCGGCGAAGGATTCCTGCTTGTGCTCTACCTCTCGGCCAGGGCCTCGCACACGCCCGACCACCTGATGGCACGCGTCGTGAGTGCCTCCGCCCTGCTCGACAAGGGAGCGGGAATGCTGGCCGCGTTGTGGATCGGATTCTCGTTAAGCCTCGTCGGCGGCGGCGCAACGTTCCTGGTGATCGCGGGGCTCGGCATGGTCCTGGCGTTCCTCGCAGTTGTGTTCAGATCGGGGCTGGAACGCCGAACCGGTTCCCCCGGTCCCTGACGACGTCGGGCGGGAGGCATGCGTGGCCAGGATTGACTCGCTATCTCCCTTCCAGTCCCCAGGCATTCAGGTCGGCCTGTCGGAACACGGGGACCAGGCATGGTAGAACGCGGGATCCAGCCGAACACGATTGACCGGTCTTCAGTGTGTCTGGGGAGGCTGGCAAAAGGGCGGGCCTTCAGCCGAGCCGCGTGATTGGAGTGATTCACATGAAACCGGACGAGATGACGCGTGGCGGGTGTCTTTGCGGCAGCATTCGATTCCGCATCGATGGAAAGATTGGAGACGCCAACTACTGCCATTGTCGAGATTGTCGACGCGCGAATGGCAGTGCGTTCAATGTCGGTGTGCGGGTTGAGAAGTCGGCGTTCAGTCTTGAAGGTTCTTCACTCTCCTCGTTCACAACGTCTGGAGAGAGTGGGGGAGAGGTTGCGCGATTCTTCTGCAGGGTTTGCGGATCACCTGTCTTCACGAGTTCATCTCGCAATGACAAGGTCGTCCATGTGAAGGCGGGGTCATTTGACGACCCCGATGTCGTTGTTCCCGGATATCAGATTTGGACTGTTTCAAGAGTGCGGTGGGCGAAGCCGCCGCCTGAGATCGTCTCATTCTGCAAGAACAGGCCGAGGCATAAGCAGTGAGCAAGGCAGTGCGGGAAACGAACACCGGTACTTTTCGTCTTGATGCGCAACGGGAGCCTCTCCTCGCAAGACATCCGACTGATCCGCCAGCCCTCGTATGCGGCGACAGCGGTAACGCACACGGATCTCCAGGACGTTCCGGGTGCGCTTCCTCGAAGGGAGGACCTGTGGCAGACGGCGGGACCGGTCGAGGCGTCCGCCTTCAGCGCAACCTGCCAGGTCCGCCACAGATCGGCCACCAGCTGCCGCCGTCGTCGCGTCTGCGACGGCATCAGGCCGCCATGCTTCCATGGCTCTCCGGTTGGTCATCGAGAGACCGGCCGGGACTTTCTGACGATCCTTGGTCCGAACGACGGAAAGCGGGTCAGTGCATCACATCCTCGGCATAGGGCAAGGCAGGCGCGGCCAACGGGCAATCGACATCGACGTGTTGTTCGACAGGCCTGTATGGCTCGCACTCTACGGCCCCGGCCAGCGATCCGGACATTCAGCGCGAGATCATCAAGGGCTTCGATTCAATGATGGTCTTGCTCGACGCCATCTTTCGGGATGTGTGTCGCAGTTCTCCGAACCCGGTCGGAAGCGCTCGTTCGGCGACGGTTGAAAAACGTCGCTAAACCGAAGAAAGTAGCGACGGAACCAGGTGCGATCCATCACTCGCTCTCGTCGCCCGGCGTTCCGGAAAGCGCATGGAGATTCACATCACGGACAACGCAGGCGGCGTTCCGCCCGACACCATCGACAGGATGCTCAATCCCTTTGTTGCCGCCAGGCCGCCGGAGCGGGGCACTGCGTTGGGCCTTGGTCTCTCAAACAATGTCATGTGTCGGCACGGGGGTGGGATCAGAGAGGGGCCTGAACCGGGTGAATTCATCGACATGATTGTCATGCCGCGTACGGAATCGCCGTCGGAAGCGGGCGGTGATGGAATCACGGATATGCGGGACAACGGCCGGGAGCACATCACATGACGCCAGCGACGAGACGGCACGTTCTCCGGTACGGTCTTGCCGGATGCCTGATGGGGCTCGGTGCGAAATCGCTTGGCGCGGCGACGTCATCTGGAGTCACCGACAGTGAGATCGTGCTGGGAATGTCTGCCGCATTCTCAGGGCCGTCCCGTGGTCTCGGCATAGAGCTGTTTCGCGGAGCGAGCGCCTACTTCGAGCATGTCAACCGGCACGGTGGCGTCGGAGGCAGGAAGGTCGTCCTGAAGACCTACGACGACGGCTATCAACCCAACCCGGCGGTCAAGAACACGCTGACTCTCATGCTGGAGGACGACGTCTTCGCCTTGTTCGGCTATGTCGGCACACCGACGGTCACGCGTGTCCTTCCCATGCTCAAGAAGTTCCAGGAGAAACAGATCTACCTGTTCTTTCCTTTCACCGGCGCGCAGCCCCAGCGGGAGCCGCCCTATGGCCCCTTCGCCTTCAATCTGCGCGCCTCCTATCGCCAAGAGACAGCCGGCCTTGTCCAGAACTTCGTCAACATCGGCCGCAGACGCATTGCGGTCTTCTATCAGGCCGACGCCTACGGCCGCAGCGGCTGGGCGGGTGTGCGCCGGGCGCTCAAGCAGTATGGAGAGCAGATTGTCGGCGAGGCGACCTACAGGCGGGGCTCGAAGTTTACCGGCGTCATGCGAGATCAGGTGGAGATTCTCAAGGCATCACGCCCCGATGCCGTCATTTGCATCGGAGCGTACGCCGCATGCGCTGCGTTTCTCCGAGATGCCGTGGACCTTGGGTTGCAGGTGCCTATAGCCAATGTGTCCTTTGTCGGGAGCGAGAATCTGCTCAATCTCATCACACAGGGGCGCGACGACGGCGAGCGTTACACCGCTCTGCTGGTGAATTCGCAGGTCGTGCCCAGCTACCACGATACGTCGATTCCGGCAGTCAGGCAGTACCAGGAATTGATGGCGCGCCATGATCCTTCCGCGCCGCAGGAATTGTTGACGGAAAGCTACACGCCGTTTTCACACAGCTTTGTAAGTCTAGAGGGCTTCCTTGATGCCAAGATGATGGTCGAAATTCTGGGACGCCTCGGCGAAATGCCGGAACGTGGGGCGCTGGAGGATGCCGTGTTCAGCATAACGGACTATGACCTGGGGATTGGCGAGGCGGTGTCGTTCGGACCGGAGAGGCGTCAAGGCTTGCAAAAGGTCTACTACACCGTAGTCGATGAAGGTCGCTTTGTGCCGCTCCACAACTGGCAGGAGAGGTTTGCGTGACATGAAAATACCGAAACTCTTCCGAAGGACACTCTTTGGCGTTTTCTTTCTGTTCGGTGTGATCGGCGTGTCGACATCCTGGCTTAGCATTTATGCGGTCGATACACATTTGTCCAAGGAATACGAGGCGAACAGCAAGGGAATTGCGAAGACGATTGCGGATGCCAGTGTCGACATCCTGTTGAACAGCAACCTGACTGCCTTGCAGTCCCTTATTGATCAGTTCATCGAGATTCAGGGGGTAAGCTACATCTACATTGTCAGCGAAACCGGCGAGATCCTTGCCCATACCTTCGTCCCGGGCATTCCGGAGGAAATCAGGGCTGGTGACGTGACCAGCACGACGACGGTGGAACGCAGCTTGCCCGGTATGGGCGACTTCATTGAAGTGGCGAGCCCGATCCTGGCGGGCGTGGCTGGCACGGTGCACATAGGCATGGACACCGGGTTGATCGCCTTGAAGATTCAGAGAGCAATCGGTCAGCAAGTCTACCTCATGTGCATGATTTTTGTTGTCGGTGTCTTTGCCGCGATTTGGTTCGTCAATTTTGCTGCCAAGCCGGTTGACGGACTTCTGAGCTTCGCGGTCGGGCTCGCGAGAGAACAATCGGCTGACGGCGCCACGCGTGAGAGGTTGCTGGCGCGCAATGACGAAGCCGGCGATCTGGCACGGCTGATTCTGCATTTTTCGCGAGTGACAGACGGTCATGGAACGAAACGGCAGTCCGCGTCGGATCGCAGAGACGAGTAGTCAGAAATGACACAATCACGTGTAGTTGCGATCCTTTGCTGTACGCTGCTTCAGGTTTGTCTGGGCACAGTCTACGCATGGAGCTTCTTTCAGACACTCCTGGTCAGACAGCTGGGCTGGTCGTTTACGGACACGGCGGTGGCGTTCAGCATCACCATTTTTTCGCTCGGCATGTCCGCTGCAGGCGCAGGCATGCTATTGCCGAAGTTCGGTCCCCGCCGACTGGCGCTCGCCGGGAGCGTGATGTTCTCGGGAGGCTATGTCCTGGCGGGGTTCGCACTGCACATTGAGAGCCTGCTGCTCTTCTATCTTGGCTACGGCGTCATAGGGGGTGCCGGCATCGGGCTCGGCTACGTCACGCCCGTGGCCACGGTTGCCAAGTGGTTTCCGGATCGCAAGGGATTGGCCACCGGCATTGTCGTCATGGGCTTCGGGATAGGAGCGGTCGTCCTGAGCAAGGGACTTGCACCCTTGCTGGTGGTGGAGACGAAGGGCGACTTGCCGCTTGTCTTCATATGGCTTGGAGTGGTGTTTGCCGCCGTGTTGCTTCCGTGCAGCTGGGCTTTGAGGGATCCACCGCCGGAATTCACGAGGCGTTTCCGTGGCAGCGGGACGACAGGTGAACTGGAGGAAGACCCTGGTTCGACGGCGCGCTGCCTGCGTTCGGGTGAATTCGCCGTGATGTGGATTGTCTTTTTCTTCAATATTGCCGCGGGGATTGCCGTCATCAGCTTTCAGTCACCCTTGCTCCAGGACGTCTGGGGGATTGCCGATCCGTCAGTGGAGCCGGAAACTCTCGCCGAATATGGCGCGACCCTGATTGCCGCAAGTTCGATCTGCAACGGAGTCGGACGACTTTTCTGGGGGTTGCTCTCGGATCGAATTGGCCGTGTGCGCGTGTTCAGGATATTGCTTGCCAGTCAGATGATTGTCTTCGGAATCTTGATGACCGAGCGTGATCCCTGGATTTTCTCGATCCTTGTCTGCTACATCCTTCTCTGCTTTGGCGGTGGTTTTGCGACGATGCCGTCGTTCATTCTGGATGTGTTCGGGGTGCGGAGAATGTCGTCAGTCTACGGAGTGATGTTGACGGCCTGGGCGGCAGCAGGGGTATGTGGTCCCCTCTATATCGGGTATCTCAAGGATCAGTATCCCGACCGCGCCATCATCTATTGCTTCCTCATCGGCGTGTTGATTCTGGGCCTGGGGTACGTGTTTTCCTATCTGCTGAATGACGGAAGAGTTCGACTTCGACGGCCGAGCGTGGAAAGCACGTTGCGGGAGTACGGCATTGCGATACCACGTCACAGGCCTGCGAGATGACCACGGGGTCCGAAGCCTGACGGCATTGGTGCTCTATTGAGGAATGGCAAGGAACACCATGGTGCCGATGCCCCACAGCACCATCTGAAAGTGCGTGTTCTGGGACCACTGATGGCAGTACCAGTAGGCAAAGTGATTGCCCACGATCAGGAACCCGGACCAGATCGAGGTGAATCCGAGCGTGCCGACCAGAGCGGCGATCCTGGCCTGCTCCAGATCCGCAAGTCCGCCGAGGGCAAGCGCCATCCAGAGGGTGGCGCCCCACAACACAAGACAGACCAGCACCTCGAAGCAAACGATGAAGACAAAGATCGCCCGTTGCAGGGCATGGTTGGTGACACGCCGGCCCTCGATCAGCCTGTAGTCCTCGGGATACTCCTCCCTGAGTCGCGTGAGTTCCAGCACCTCCTTCGTGCCCGTGCCGTTCATCGAGGGATGGACGATGTTGTCCCGGACGCCGAGCAGCAGCCAGGCTCCCAGATGGGCTGTCAGACAGGTTTGCGCGATAGCGACCATCGTTTCCATGTCGACTCCCCGATTCAAGCCCTCGACTGCGGTGGCGCGGTTGCCTCGACTTCCTTCATCAGTTCGCAGAAGCCGGCAACCATGGACGCGACGTCCCGTTCGCCCTTGTCGGCGCATGCGGCTGTGGCGTCGCCCACGACACCTTCGGGATTCAGGTCGTGGGACATCCAGGCAACGTTCGCCTCCGATCCGTGATAGCCGACCCGTCGGTGGCGCGCCTTCATGTCCGACTGCGTGCTGGCGAAGTCTTCGGCCTTGGACATGTCAACCAGATCGGGGCGCAGCGCCAGCATCACCGAGGTTTCGCTGTTGCCGCCATGGATATCCGTGAAGACCGGGCCGTAGTCGTAGATTTCCTGCCACGTGCCGAGGCGCGACCAGCTCGTGGTGACAACGAGCATGGCGTGTCTGACCCGCAGTTCGCGCGCGACAATCTCCATCGGGTGGACGTTGCCTCCATGGCTGGTGACAAGAACGATCTTCCGGACGCCAGCCCGCGCGACGGACTCGCCGATTTCGAGCCAGCTGCGGACCGTCGTGTCCCAGTCCAGAGTCAGCGTCCCGGGAAATCCAAGGTGTTCGTTGGACTTGCAGATCTCCTCCAGCGGCAGGAAGGTGACGGGACTGTCCGGCGGCAGGGCGGCGGCGCAGCGTTCGACCATGCCCTCGGCGATCAGGGCATCGACGCCGACCGGCAGATGCGGCCCGTGCTGCTCGATTGCGGCAAGCGGCAGGACGGCGATCCATTCGGAGGTATCGCCGTCGAATTCGGTGGTTGGCATCTCACGCCAGAAACGTCTGCTCGGCATCCTTGTCCTCCTTGGCGGCGATGGCTTCGACTTCGACAAGAAACTCCGGCCGGCTGAATCCCGAGACGATCATGAGCGTGGAGGCCGGCTTGTCCGGTCTCCTTGCCAGATAGGCGTCACGGGCTGCCATGTAGCCGGCCATATGGGCGCGGTCGGTCACGTAGGCGTTGAGCCGCACGATGTGCTCGCGGGCGACGCCAGCTTCAGCCAGTATCGCGTCGATGTTCTCGAAGCAGAACCTGGCCTGTGCTTCGGCCGTTTCGGGGATGGTTCCGTCCGGCCCTATGCCAAGCTGGCCAGAGGTCACCACCAAGTGCCGGGCCCTGACCTCGACGCCGTGGGAGTAGTCCGCAAAGGGCGGCTGGATCGCCGCGGGATTGAGGCTTCTCATGGCGCAGTCCCGCGCAGGCCGGCGTATTCGTAGCTGCCGGTCGGATCATAGGAGTAGTCGGGGTGTTCCCAGCCAATCATCTTGCCGGGGTTCAGGAGCCCCTTCGGATCGGTGCGTCGCTTCAGATCGAGCCGCGCCTGGTCCGCATCGCAGTGATTGCCTTCCTCGTAGGTGTAGACATGCGGGTTGTAGCAGGGGCAGCCCATGGCCTCGAGGCTCCCAATGACCTCCACAAGGCGTGCCTCGCTGCTGTAACGGTAAAGCGGCAGCAGGCTCGCATAGAGACGGCCCGCGGCCCGTACGTATTCGACGTGACCGATGATTTCGCCTGGAAAGCGCTGCGCGATGTCCTCCACCGCGCCCAGCGGATCCTCCTCCGGCGTGCCGACCTGCAGATAGGTCATCGCGGGGTTGTTCTTCAGCGCCAGCAGAGTCGTGTGGTTCCAGGTCAGGTGATAGAGATGCGGCAGGCCCTTCCTGTCCTCGTCGCCCGCCCTGTCAGAGCGAAAGGCGATGCGTCCACCATCGTTCTGCAACAGGTCGAGCAGCGGCCCTACGGCGTTGGGCGCGGCGAGGATGCACAGCAGGCTGTCGCCCTCCCGCAGGAACTTGCGATGGCGCGTGAAGTACCTGTAGGGAGCCGGCACCTGAATTGCCGCGAGTTGTTTCAGCCACAGACCTTCATGATGGGCAACCGCCCATCCCGCCCGCACCGCGGTCATCCAGTCGTCGAAGGAGACCAGCAGTTCGACCCAGTTCTGGGCCGGCGCCAGGGGTAGTTCGACCTCGGTGATGATGCCGTTCACGCCGTAGGAATGATGGACGATCGCAATGTCATCGCCGGTCAGGTCGATCAGACGAGGTTCTTCCTCGAGGGTCGCAAGGCGCAGGCGCAAGAGGTTGCCGGGTTCACGCAGCATGCCCCAGCGGATCGATCCGACGCCGCCAGACCCTCCGGCAACGAAGCCGCCGATGGTCGCGGTCTCGCGCGTCGAGGGATGCATGCGCAGCTCCTGCCCGCTGTGTTCGAGCGTTTCCGCCTCAATCCTGTTCAACACGGCACCCGGTTCGACAACGAGAACGCCTTCGCCAATCGACTTGATTCGGTTCATCGATTTCATGTCCAGCACGACGCCGCCCGCAAGAGGCACGGCCTGGGCGTAGTTTCCGGTGCCGCCGCCGCGCGGGGTGACCGGAATGTCCAGTTCCCAGCATGCGGCCAGGACCCGCAGCAGTTCCTCCTCGTTGCGCGGCGAGACGACGGCCTCTGCCGTGACGTCCTTGAGCTTCTCCTTGAGAACCGGCGAATACCAGAATGAATCGCGGCTCTTCCCGCGGACCACGTTCGCACGCGTGGTGATCGGGATGTCGTCGATTCTTTCCGTGAGCGCCTCGATGCGGCTCATATCCGCATTCCCTTCATGTCGTCCAGGTGTTGATAGTCAGGCGGGGTCGTATCGATCGGGTGTCCGCCGCGCAGGACGATTCGATCCGAGAGCGGACGGGAAACGAACTCGCTCCAGTTGCGCGCCGTGAAGAGGATGAGATCGGCCGGCGCGCCTGGCTCCAGCCTGCCGCGACCGGACAGACCCATGAGGTCTGCCGCGGTCGTCGTCACGGCCATCGCCCAGTCGCCGAGCGGATGATCGAGCTGCATCATGCGCACGGCGTCACGAAAGAGTTCCGGGATATCGTGATCGCCGTAGGCGTAGAACGCGTCGCGTACGTTGTCCGAGGCGATGGCCACCGGAATGCCGTGCTTGCGCATTTCGTGCACCGGAGCGCAGCCGCGATAGCGCGGCGTTTCGCCGGCCCGGCGATCCATGAGATAGGCATTGCAAAGCGGCAGCGAGACGACGCCGATTCCGGCCCTTGCCACCCGCTCGAGCGTGCGCTCGAGCGTCTGTGGCGGTTGCACCGACAGGGCGCAGCAATGTCCGACCAGCACCGGTCGATCGAACCCGTTGCGCAACACCGCTCTGGCGATCGCGTCGAGGCCCCTGGATTCCGGATCGAGAACCTCATCGGCGTGCAAGTCGAGCTCCAGGCCGTAACGCCCGGCGATCGCCATGACGTCGTCGAGCGCGCGATCGAGTTCCACATTCGCAGGCACGAAGACGCTCAGGATGCCTGAATGATCGTGGCGCGCCCGTTCCGCCACTTCGCGGACCCAGTCGGGGTCCTCGTCTATGCTCACAAAAGGGCAGACCTGGAGCGCAATCCGATCGCGCCAGTCATCGGCCAGTTCACAGAGGGTGGCAAACGCCAGTGCGAACGAGGAACGGCCGGAATCCACATGGCTGCGGATTGCCGTGGTGCCGTGGGCGAAGGCCGTGTTGAGTGCAAAGTCGGCCCTTTGCCGGATATCGTCTGCGCAGTGATAGGCGGCCGCATCCCGACTGGCGCTGGCCGAGGCGCCGTCGAACGTGCCGTCCGCATTCGGCGAGCGCTGCCACACCAGCGCCTTGTCCAGGTGGGTGTGGCAATCGACCGGCCCCGGCCAGGCCATGGCTCTCGCCATATCGGGGCCGTCCGGCAGGTCGTCGCGGCTGGCAGGCGGACCAAGCCAGTCGATGCGCCCTTCGGCAATCACCATGTCGGCGCCCAGCAGGCCGTCGCCGACCTGAGGCAGGCCGGCCGTCGGCGCCGTTCCCTGGGGGAGGCGCAGGTTGCGCAGGGCCAGGGGCTCGCCTGCCTGCGCTGACAACAGCTGCCGGGGGGTGTGCTGTTTCATGGACGCGTCGCGGACAAGCCATCGGCATCACCGGCCGAGATGCAACAGCTCACCAGCGTTCGTGCCTGATCGTAGGGCCAGGGTGTGCCGCGGTGCAGAGTGGCGCGCTCGTCCCAAACCAGCACGTCTCCCGGACGCCAGTGATGGGCATAGACATGGCCCGGCCCGGTCATGCGTTCGATCAGGTCGTCGATGAACTTCTGGCCCTCGTCGTCGTCCATGCCGCTCGCCGCAAAGGCATGCGAAGCGACATAGACCGCCTCGGCGCCGGTCACCGGGTTGCGCCACACCGCGCGCCATTCGGTATCCGGCCACATGGTGAAGAGGTCCAGCTTGGCCAGGTCCGGATCGATGCGGGCCCGTGAGTGACTGTAGCGATGGCGACATGTCATGCCGCGCAGCCGCTGCTGCATGGCTGGCTCGAGCGCCCCGAACCCGGCCCTGGTCGAAACGAATTCGGTGGCACCGCCCTTCTGCGGCACGACTCGCGCCTGCAGCACGTTGGCCAGTGCCGGCGTCGGCAGGAAGGTGCTGTCGGTGTGCCACAGCATGTTGGCTTTCAAGCCGAGCAGGCGCAGGTCGTCTTCATCATAGACGCCGCCATCCCCGGTCTCGTTGCTGACGCCGTAGGATATGCGCGGCTCGCCATCCATGCGCCTGTTGGAGCGGTCTTCGATGGGCCCGAACAGCCGACCGAAGGCGAGGTGCTCCCGGTCGTCGAGGTGCTGTTCCGCGAACAGCAAAAGCGAATGCCGCTCAAACAGGGCACGGATTGCCGGGTAGATGCGATCCGCCGTGACGTCGCGCAAATCGACATCGTGCACCTCTACGCCAAACTCGGGATGCAGCGGTGTCGTCTTCAGTCGGTCCGTCTTGTCGCTCATCGCCCGCCTCGCTCGTCAAGGGCAGGGTTCCCCGCAATTCGCCCCGTTGAGGTGCGCGAAATGAAAGCCGCCTGAAGGCGCCTGCGCGCCTGGCATGGAATCCTCGAGGGGCGTACATATCGGAGAAAACACCCGCACCGCCGACAGGGGACAATCGCCCGATCGTTGCCGGGTGCAGAATCGGCAAGGGAAAAAGCGACCTGGGCCATGCGTTCCTCCGTGAAGACGGAACTGCGGCCCTGATATAACCCTATCGCCAGTGGGTGCCCCGAAAGATGGAGCGACATCCCAAAGCTGTCAAGGTGTTTGCCAGGTGTTGAAGAGGGGACAGGTCGCGGCCTTCATCAGGTTCACTCAGGATCATCTCTTGCCGCAATCCGGTACAGCCACGGGTTCCAGGGCAGGAGCTGGTCGAGGCGGTTGTGCGGCGTTCGCGGGCCAGGCTGATCACGCCCTGCGTCGCCAGCCAGACGCCTCATCCACGACACAGTGGCGAGCGCTTGCAGCGGACCCCGGGTCAGAGGACATCGCAGGATGGATGCGAAGGTCGGCCCGTCAGATTTGAGCGACGGGACGGCCGAGCGGTACAGCGGACTCCGGATACTCGCAGGGTAGAAACTCGCCCCGCCCCGGCTCGGCCAGTATCTCGCCGTCCGCCCAGACCACGTCACCGCGCGACAGCGTGATCGCCGGCCATCCCGTGATGTTCATTCCCTCGTACGGCGTGTAGTCGACGTTGTGGTGAAGCAGGTCGTTGCTGATCGTCACCTCTCGCAAATCATCCCAGATGACGATGTCGGCGTCGCAACCGACTGCTATCGTGCCCTTCTGCGGATACAGCCCGTACAGCTTGGCGGGTGTCGTGGCTGTCAGTTCCACGAATCGCTCGAGGTTGATGATGTTCTTGCCGACTCCCTCCGAGAAGAGAAGCGGCATGCGGGTCTCAAGGCCCGGTACACCGTTCGGGATCCAGCGAAACGAGGCGTCTTCACCGTGCATCTTCTTTCCGCCGGGACCCTCGAAACGGGTCGGGGCATGATCGGACGAAAACACGTCGAAGGTTCCGTTGCGAAGTCCATCCCAGATCACCTGCTGGTTGGCCTTGTCCCGGGGCGGTGGGCTGCAGACGCACTTGGCGCCCTCGAAGCCGGGCTTGTCGAGGTCATCCTCGGTAAGGAACAGGTACTGCGGACAGGTTTCCGCAAACAGCTTGAGACCCCGGGCCCGGGCCCTGTGGATTTCGTCCACCACATCACGAGCGGAAACGTGCACCAGCAGTATCGGCACATCCAGGAGTTCGGCCAGGGTGATGGCCCGGTGCGTGCCTTCGCGCTCGACAGGCCGCGGACGCGAATGGGCATGGTACTTCGGAGCAATCTTTCCCGACTGCTCCAGCCGATCGGTCAGCCAGCTGATGCAATCGCCATTTTCGGCATGCACCATCACGAAAGCCCGTTCACGGCGCGCCAGCGCCAGCACGTCCAGGATCTCGCGGTCATTCAGCATGAGGCCGTCGTACGTCATGTAAATCTTGAAGGAGGTGTAGCCGTCCCGGATCAGTCCCGGCATTTCCTGGCCCAGGACGTGTTCGTTGGGATCAACGACGATCATGTGAATCGCGTAGTCGGTGACCGCTCGGTTCTCGGCGCGCCCGCGATACTCGTTCACGGCCTCCCTGAGACTCTGGCCCCTGAACTGCAACGCAAAGGGAATCACCGTGGTCGTGCCGCCGGCCAGCGCCGAGCGTGTGCCGGTAAGGAAGTCGTCGGCGCATACCGATCCATTCCTGCTGGGCTGATCGATGTGACAGTGACTGTCAACGCCACCGGGGGTCACCGTTCGCCCCTCGGCATCGATCACATGATCGGCGCCTTCCAGTGAATCTGCCAGCGCCGCGATGCGGCCATCGCGAATGCCGATGTCACACCTGACGACGGCGGCTGACGTCGCCACCATACCTCCCCGAACGATGGTATCGAATCTGCTCACGTGTCTCTCCTCTCATTCCTGGCGGCATGACGGACCGACAGACGAGCCTACGGCGGCGCTACGCCGAGCTGCCTGCCAATCTCCAGACCGTCCTCCCAGCAGTGGCGGTCGATCCGCACCTCGCCCTCTTCGAGCGCACGCCTCCGACGCGTGGCGCTGCCCTCACCGGGATACCTGATTTCCGTCACGCCGGGAGCCTTCCTGGAGGACTTGACCGCTCCGAGGCGCTGACCCACGGAGCGCTTGAAGCTCTCGATGCTGCCAAACATCTCCGGGTCGATCGCGATGAACAGGTGACCCTTGAGGGCCCCCTCCTTTTCCACGTGGTCCACGCCCATGTCACAACCGACCAGGGCGCCCGAGAGGAAATCGATCAGCAGCAGCAGACCGTAGCCCTTGTGTCCGCCCGGGTCGATAGCGCCGGTATCGCGGGCGTAGTTGAGGCCGTCGCACACCAGGTCGGGATCGCCCGTGGAACGCCCGGACCTGTCGTGAGCCACCCCGTCGGGGAGTCTGCCCCGGTAGCGCCGGGAATAGCGCACGTAGGTGGGCAGCGTTGCGCAGGGTGTGAAATCGGCCAGAAACGGCGTGCTTCCGGTCGGCACCGAGAACGCCATCGGGTTGCTTCCGATGACGGGCTCGACGCCTCCGACCGGGTGGACGACGGGCACGACGTCGTCGCTGAACACCATGCCGACCACATCCCGGTTTGCCATGCGCTCCGCGTACAAGCCCGCATGAAACAGGTCATGGCTGTTTCTGACCCCGACAACCGCGCATCCGGCGACTTTCGCCTTGGCGGCCGCGACCTCGGCCGCCAGAAGCCCGGCCAGCGGACCCGGGCCCGAGTTTCCGTCTATGAGCGCAAAGCAGGCCTTTCCCCTGACGATGACAGGTCTTGCGACCGGGTCGGCCTCGCCCTTCCGGTAGTACTGCAGGTGGCTGTTGATCAGGTGATTGAAGCCCTGCACGCCCACACCCCTCAAATCTGATTCAAGATGCACGTCCGCCACGACGGCCGCAGCCTCCCGGTCGAACCCCACCGCTTCCAGGAGACGTTGCATGTAGGTCCGCAGGACATCGATGCGAACCGATCTCGTTTCGTGGCCAAGCATGGTGTCTCCTTCCTCACGGCCCGCATGGCCGCCATGGGTGGGGCAATGCCGGTTTCGAAGATGCTAACCCGAATCGGCCAGACTGAAATCTCCGCCTCTCCACCCTCAAGGCCCTGCGCCCCCCACAGGACAGACCGAGATCGCGACAGCCTGTTCGATCTCGGCCTGGAACTCAACGCAATCGCCATTCCCGCGCACAGGCTGTCGTCACAGGTGCTCTGGTGAACGCCGGCATGCTGCACCCCGTGATGTGCGTTGCAGCGAGCAGCGCGGGAAAGACGGTGACCAGCATGATCGGCGTTGTCATGCCGGCGCACAGCATCGCAACATGTTGATTCAATGGAATTCCGGGGTGCCAATCGACAAGGCTGGGCCATGAAGCCACTGGACTTTCGAACAGGAGCAGGTCAGGTTGACCCGCTTGGTGGTGGAAGACCGGAGCGGGACGCCATGATTCCGGACTGGAACCTCGACGGCCGCGTGGTCGTCAACTGGAAGACCTGCAACTGGCAGCCCTTTCCCGTCCTGGGGGGAGGGGAGACAGGCCTGACGTGGCACCCGATCCGCTCCGTGTCCGGATGCGGCGACGGCACCTACCTGATGAAGGTGGCGCCGGGCGGCGGAGTCGGGCTGCACGTTCACACGTGCCGGGAGTCCTTCGTCATTCTCGATGGCGCACTGGTGGACGGTGACGGCACAGTCCTCGTCGAGGGCGACGTGGCAACCTACGATCCTGGCACGCGCCACCACACGGACAGCCCTGAAGGCTGCACGCTGATGGTCTGGAGCGAGGCGCCGGTCGACGTGGTCGAGGGTGTGGGGGAGGTTGCGGCCCTGAAGTCCGGACGCAGGATTGTCAACTGGAAGACAGCCGCCTACGAACGCTACCCCGGCCTGCCCGAGACCGCGGATCAGATCGACTGGTGCAACGTGCGCGCCGACCCGGAGACGAGCCAGGGCCTGTCGCTCGTCAGGTTCGCGCCGGGCGCCAGTTCCAGGCTCCACGAGCACAAGGGCTGGGAGGAGTTCATCGTGCTGGATGGAATGGCCACCGACCCCGATGGCACGACCTACCGTACCGGCGACGCGGTGAGCCTGCCCCCGGGCAGCGTCCACGCATCCCGCTCCGACACCGGCTGCATAGGCGCCGTCATGATCGAGAAGCCACTCGTGAGGCTGGCGTAGGCGAAGATCGGGAAGTCGCGCGAGCGGTGTCGATCCCGGTGCGGCGGGTCATGGTGTTCCGGGTCCTCAAGCCCGATGGAGAGACGTACCGGTGCTTCGGAGACGCCGGCCGCCTCCATCTGCTGGCGGGTTGTGGAGGCCGGATGGGTGACCGGCGACAAGGCGTCTCCGACGCTGGCACGACGAGCAAGGAGCCGCAATGCCTCGATGAGTTTCACACCTGCCTCGCGGCCTCCCTTCAGTTCGCAGTCGAAGATCGCGCCGGGGCCGCATGATGAGGGCGCCCGGCCCGGCAGTGTTGACAGTTCGTGCACCGCCACGACCGACCCGTGAGGCTCGCGTCAACCCGCCGCAAATGGAGGCCGCCGGACCACGGCAACGGGAGACAGGTGCCGTCACTCGGGGCCCGTTGCACCATGATTCATGGCCCCGCCATGTCGTCGGAACGCGAGGATAACTGGACCCAATCGATCGTGGACGGCATGCTGGACAACACACACGAGGAGACACGAGGGATGGATGCAATCGTGACGGAGCCCGGAGCTTTCATCGGTTTCGACGAGCCGGTCCTCGCCCACCTCGGGCAGAAACCCGAGATGGTGGTCTGGGATACCAGCGACGAGAGGATGTGGGTCGAGATCGAGCCGAACATCTTCTTCCGCCCGTTGATGTTTGACATGGTGACCGGCGCCCACAGCGAGCTTCTCAAGATCCACGGGCCCGCGACCCTTGGTCGCCATCGCCACACCGCAGCGGTGCACGGCTTCGTGATCAAGGGCGAGTGGCACTACAAGGAGCACACCTGGAGAGCGAAGCAGGGCTCGTACATCTACGAGGCTCCGGGCGAGGTGCACACGCTGACCGTTGATGCCGACTGCGAGGAAATGATCACGTACTTCTATGTCGGCGGTTCGCTGATCTACATGGACGACGACGAGAACATCCTCTCGATCGAGGACAACATCGGGCTGATCGAGATGTGCCGGGATCACTTCGAAAAGGTGGGCCTGGGCGGCGATTTCGTGCACAACTTCATCCGCTGACCGACAATCCGGCCGTGTTCGGAAAGTCCGATGAGGAGCACGGGCGGCACAGGACCCGTCAGGGAAACACGGCCCACATGGTCCCCGGCGACCGGCGAGGCTTCCGTCACGCGAGTTGAAGAGTTGCAGGCGCCGGACGTGCGGACCATTCCATTCCGTCAGCCCAATCGCATTCCGGGGGACGTTGGTGTCGGGTTTGCCTTGCTGCTGGCCGCGAGTCACGGCAACGAAGGATGAGATCCGGGCAGGGCGCAACAAGGAAATCGACCAAATCTGGAGGAAACGGTGGACAACACGAAGCTCTGGGGTGGAGAGCCCTACTATGGCCTGGACTACGAATTCGACCCCCAGTGGTTCCTCACCGATGAGCAGAAGAAGCTCCAGCGCCAGCTCATTGAAGTGTGCCACGATGTCCTTCGTCCCAACGCGGCCACGTGCGACGAGTCGGGCGCCTACCCCTGGGAGAGCGTGAAGGCTCTGGCCGAGCTGCGGCTGCTCGGTTGCATCGTGCCCGAAAAGTGGGGCGGCCGTGGCGAGAATCACACGGGCCTCGCGATGATCGGCGAGACCATTACCCGCTACGGCTGTCCATCGACCGGGGTGATCTTCATGATGCACATGGCCGGTCTCGCGGCGCTTCTGTTCCGGGCCGGAGGCAATCGGGCCATACAGGAGCTCCTTGCCCGCATCGACACCGACGTCATGATCGGCTCGGCCTCCTATACCGATCCGGAGACGGGCGGCCACTTCTGGTATCCCAAGATCTCCGGCGTCGAGAAGGTCGACGGCGGCTGGCATGTCAGGAAGAGTTCGGCGTTCACCACCTCCTGCGGCGAGGCCCGCTGGATGACGACCCAGACGACAAGCCCCGGCTTTGACGGGGACTATTCCGACCTCTCGGTCTTCCTCGTCTACGAGGACGAGATGAAGCCCAACCCGGGACTTTGGGACGTCATGGGCATGCGGGCTACCAGTTCCGGTCCTGTCGACTTCGACGTGGTGCTGCCCGAGGACCGCATGGTCGGTCCGCCGGGCGACGGCGCTGCCTCCAACGACGAGGCCGTCAACGCGGTGGGGATGATCATGTACGGCGCCCTCTACTGCGGAGTGGCCATGGGGGCGCTGGACGTCGCCAAGCGCTATACAACCCGGCGCCGTCACGCCAACTTCGGTCAGTGCGTTGCAGACTATCCGACCACGCATGACGTCTACGGAACCAGCCTGGTGGACGCCCAGGCCGCGCGCATGTTCCTCTTCGGCTTCTGCCAACAACTGGACCGGGCTACCGACAACGGCGACTGGGCCCTGTACGAGGAGGATCCCGATGCGCGACCCCGCTCCCCGTACATCCTGTGGGGCTTGAAAGTGAAGGAAGTGGCGGCCCGCGCCGCCAGCGAGGTCACCGAGCGCATGTTCCGGCTGTTCGGCGGTTCAGGGTTCAGTCGCAACCTCGAGATCGAGCGCCTTCTGCGGGACTCCAAGGCTGGCTGGGTCATGGGACCGAGCAACGAGGTGACCCGCGGCATGGTGGGGCGTTGGGCTCTGCATGGCGGCGAGGCCGTTGACTGGTGGAATCAACGCCCCAACATTGGCCTGCTCAACGCCGAAATCGGCAAGCTCGACCCTGAAGACAAGAAGAAACTCATCGCGCAGCTTGAATCCACCCTTGCCTGAGGCATCCGCCCAGCAGGCAGGGTAGGGCGGCGTCGCCGACCGACGTGTTGCACGGATCGTGTGACGATGCCTCGAACGACCGTTCGGGTCATCGCCACGCGTCCCCTCGCTTCTCGCGCGAGCGACCGCAAGGAGCTGGCGAGACGGAGAAGAAGATCGCTTTCACGATCGCGGTCATCGAGGACGGCGGTACGTCCGGGGCGTGGTGAACCAACCATGCGGGCTTCCGGGACGGTGAACACCTGGCCCTGACGCCGGCCTGTTGTATCTGCCTGCACAGCCGTTCAGGCATTGTGGCCAGCCAGGCGGTGCTGAAATCGGACGAGCATGCTTGCGACCTGCCTTGAGGCTGCGCCCAGATTCCGGCGTGGCGAGAAAGCGGCGAAGGACGTCATCGCCCGGCAGGTCGGCACCATCCGGGACGCGTGGGATGACATGTGTGAGGAGGCCGCACTGACCGAAGTCGAGCGCAACCTCTACGGCCAGCGCATCTTTCTGAACGACTGCATCTTCGAAGGCACGGCGGAGGGCCTGTGGTGACGGAGATCCCGCCAGCCACGATGGCGGGTCTGTTGGCCGGCCGTTTCGTGTGATTGCTTTGCGGACGTCATGTGATGACGGGCGCGGTGCTCGCGAACGCTCCGAAGAATGAGACGCAGGTATGTGCGCGACGTGATAGTGGTCAGCGGCGGGTCGGTCTTGGCGTTCTGGCGGGCCAGACCGGGATGGACGGTCAAGGGCTGGTTGGAATCCTGCGCGTCGCGGTAGCGGCCTTGCAACGCCGCAATTCGGCCCGGTCTCTTGATCAGACCTTTCCGGCACTCGCGATGGCGGCGACGTTGAGCAGGCCCCGTGCGGTGGCGTTCGGTGTGACGATATGGGCTGCGCCGCCATAGCCGAGCAGAATCGGGCCGATCGGCTGGGCGTTGCCAAGGGCCGACAGCGCGTGGATCGCCGCATTGGCTGCGTCCATCCCCGGAAACACCAGGATGTTGGCGCGGTCGGTGAGCCGCGCTTCGGGCAGGAAGCGATCGCGCGCTGCCTTGTCGAAGGCCAGGTTGAGCTGCATCTCGCCCTCGAATTCGAAATCGGCTTGCGTCTCGGCAAGGATTTCGGTCGCACGGCGCATCCGGGCCGCGCTCGGGCTGGAATGAGCACCGAAATTGGCATGGCTGATCAGCGCGACCCGCGGGACCTGGCCGAAGGCGTGGACCTGCGCCGCCGCCGCGCGGCAGATCCCGGCAATTGCTTCCGCATCCGGTTCGTAGTTCACGTAGCCGTCGGCGATGAAGACGGTGCCGGAATCCATGATCAGCGGCACCAGGGCCGTAACGGTTTCCGCCCGGGTTCCCAGTATCTGGTCGACATGTTCCAGATGGGTCGAATAGTGACCCGAGGTGCCGCAGATCAGGCAGGCCGCTCCACCCTCGCGGACGTGCATTGCCGCGGCCAGAGTGTCGCTGGTCCGGAACAGCTTGCGGGCGGCCTCCGGGCCGATTCCGTCGCGGGCGCGCAGACTGTGGAGTCTTGCGCCATAGCGCTCGATCAGCTCCTCGTCATCATGGTCGAACACTTCGAAGTCCCGGTCGGGCGCCACGCGCAGGCCCATCTCGGCGCACAGGGCAGCGATCCGGCTTGCCCGCCCGGTGGCGACGGGCGCCGCGATGCCCTCATCGAGGATGTTCTGGATTGCCCGGAGTACCCGCCGGTCCTCGCCCTCGGCAAAGATCACCTTGCGCGGCGCCGCCCGGGCGCTGTCGAAGATCGGCCGCATCAGGAAGCTGGTTCGGTAAACGAAACTGGAAAGCCGGGTACGGTAGGCATCGAGATTCTCGAGCGGGCGCGTCGCGACGCCGCTGTCCATCGCCGCCCCGGCGACGGCCGGTGCGATCGCGCCGAGAAGCCGCGGATCGAAGGGCCGAGGCAAGAGGTAGTCGCGGCCGAACTTCAGCCGATCCTCGCCATAGGCCCGGGCGACCTCGTCGGTAATGCCCGCGCGCGCCAGTTCGGCCAGCGCGGTAACGCAGGCAAGTTCCATCTTCCGGTTGATGGCCGTCGCGCCGACATCGAGCGCGCCGCGAAAAATGAATGGAAAGCACAGGACGTTGTTGACCTGGTTCGGATAATCGGTCCGCCCGGTGCAGACGATGGCGTCCGGGCGCACGGTGCGGACCTCTTCGGGCATGATCTCCGGCACCGGGTTGGCCAGCGCCATGACCATCGGTTCCGGTCCCATGCGCCGGCACTGCTCGGAACTCAGCACGTTCGGCCCGGAAAGGCCGAGAAAGATCTCTGCGCCGTCGATCGCATCGTCCAGGGTTCGCGAGCAGGTGTCCTGGGCGAAGGCGGCCTTGTGCGGCTCCGCGTGACGCCCCGTGTGGACAAGCCCATCGATGTCGATCAGCCAAACGTTCTCGCGCTGCAGGCCGAGGTCCAGAAGCAGGTTCAGACAGGCGATGCCGGCAGCGCCGCCGCCGGTCGAGACCAGCTTGACCCGGCTGAGATCCTTGCCCAGAAGATGCATGCCGTTGACGACGGCGGCGGCGACGACGATGGCGGTGCCGTGCTGGTCGTCATGGAAGACGGGAATGTTCATTTCCGCCCTCAGCCGGTTCTCGACCCGGAAGCAGTCGGGCGCCTTGATGTCTTCCAGATTGATGGCGCCGAAGGCCGGCTCGAGCCGCCGGATCGTGTCGGCCAGCGCGTCCGGATCGCTCTCGTCGATCTCGATGTCGAACACGTCGATATCGGCAAATTTCTTGAAAAGGACAGCTTTGCCTTCCATGACCGGTTTTGCCGCCAGCGCCCCGATGTTGCCGAGACCGAGCACGGCCGAGCCGTTGGTGACGACCGCAACCAGGTTGGCCCGGGCCGTGTAGCGCGCCGCATCTTCAGGTCGTTCGGCGATCGCGCTGCTCGCCTCTGCGACGCCCGGGGAATAGGCCAGCGCAAGATCGCGTTGGTTGGCCAGCGGCTTGGTCGGGCGGATCGCCAGTTTCCCCGGCCTGCCGGCTGCGTGATAGCGTAGAGCGTCCTGGTCCATGTCCTGCCCCTCGAACCGGCGGAAAGCGACCTTGGCAGTCAGGAACCGTATCACACAAGCCGCGAGGTGGCCGCCGGCCCGATGGTCATTCGGTTCCATGCAACGCCGCGACGCATTCGCGCGTGAAGCATGTTCCGCACCGACCCGCTCGCGTTGATCGATCAAGAGCCTGGCCAGAAACGGGCATCCGACTGTCTCGCAGGACCGGCGGCGGGGCTGTGTCGAGGACCGCTTGCCGGCTGCCCGGCACGCTCGAACGTCGGGCCTGTGTCGTGGTCTACACGGTGTGGCGTTCGACCGTTCGCATCAACTCGGCCCGCAAGGCCAATGGCGAGGAGGTCGCGAGCCATGGGCACAGCCCGCATCCGGATTGATCCCGACGATCCCTCCAACCTGCCCGGGGGAGGGTCGATCCAGCCAGGGCGGAGTGCACGAGGCGGAGATCGCGGCGCAGGAGCGGGGAGATGAGACCATGCAGGACATGGCGCGATGCGCGCGTCGGGTCCGGCGGTGGCTCGGCCTCTCTCAGGCCGAACTGACGCGGCGCATCGACGTGCCACACGAGACGATCCGCAACGGGAGCAGGGCAAGCGCTGCCCGATCGGAGCGGCGCGCCTCGCAACGGGTGCTCGACAAGACCCCGGAATCCGGGCTTCGCGCGCCGACCCATCCATATCGTCCGGTACGTGATGCTGTCACGCGTCGGACCTCGCATGCCCCCACTTGCACTCTCTGAGCCACCCACGTGATTGCCTGCAGGCGCTGGTCGCGAGAAGGCGAAGCGGTCATGGCCGCGGGCGTCGCGCAGGCTGGTGTCCTTTCGCGCTATCGCCCGATCTCACAAAGAGTCGCCTCGTCCCGCCGACGGGCTCCTGCGTCCCTCCTCGGCGGCGCTTCGTTCATCCTCGGCGAACATCTCTTCGAGCTCTCGGGTCCAGTGCTTCGCCTCTTCGGCCATGCGGTCCGTGTCGTGCGCGATCGCGCGCTGGCGGAGCAGGCGTTCGGTGTCGTGGTCGCGGAAGGTGTTGACGGTGCGCCGGCTTTCGACGTCGTCGAGTCCCAGTTCCTTCAGGATCGCGTGGGCGAGCTCGAGGCTCGAATGAAAGGTGTCCCGCACGATGTGCGTGATGCCGAGGTCCATCAACGCATGGGCGTGCTGGCGGTTGCGCGCTCGTGCGAAGATCGTGAGGTGCGGGAAGTGTCTGCGCACGGCGCGCGCCGTCACGAGCGATTGCTCGACATCCTCGATCGCAAGCACGAAGAGAACCGCCTTGTCGGCATTCGCTGCGCGCAGCAATTCGACGCGGCTCGCGTCGCCGTAGTAGACCTCGCTGCCGAAGCGGCGCACGAAGTCGACCTGGTCCGCGCTCGTCTCGAGAGCGGTGAAGCCGATGCGGCGCACGCGCAGGATGCGGCCCACAATCTGGCCGACCCTGCCGAACCCGGCGATGATGACCCGGTTCTCTTCCTCGATGTGCTGCTCGTACGCCGGTTCCACCTTCGGCTCCAGTCGGTTGTTCAGCCAGTCGCTCGCCCTGAGAGCCAGCGGCGTTGCCGCCATCGAGAGTGTCACTGCAACGATCAGCATGTCGGCGGTGCGCCCGTCCATCAGCACGGAAGACACGCCAAGCGCGAGGATGACGAAGGCGAACTCGCCTCCCTGCGAGAGCGCCACGGTGGTGCCGCGGATCGTGCGCCAGTTCGTCGTTTCGATACGCACGACGGCAATCAGGCAGAGCATCTTGACCACCATCAGACCGAGCGCGAGACCCAGCACGGCAAGCGGCGTTTCGATCACCAGGCCGATGTTGACAGTCATTCCGACTGCCATGAAGAACAGGCCGAGAAGCAGCCCCTTGAAGGGCTCGATATCGGCTTCGAGTTCGTGCCGATACTCGGAATCGGCGAGCAGCACGCCGGCCAGGAACGCGCCGAGGGCCATCGAGAGGCCGACGAGCTCCATCAGCAGGGCCACGCCGACGACCGTGAGCAGGGCCGTGGCGGTGAACACCTCGTGCGTGCCGAACCGCGCCACAAGCCGCAGCGCGTGACGCAGGAGATAGCGGCCACCGAGCACCATCAGCGCGATCATGCCGACCGCCTTGGCGATATCGAGCCAGAGAGCTCCCTCCGCGGCGCTTCCGGACGCGGGCGCCAGAAGGGGCAGAAGGGCCAGAATGGGGATCACCGCGAGGTCCTGGAACAGCAGGATCGAGAACGACAGGCGGCCGTGGCGGGTCGTGAGTTCGTTGCGCTCGGCGAGCGCCTGCAGTGCGAAGGCGGTTGACGACAGTGACAGGGCGAGTCCGGCAACCACGGCGGCCTCGATCGGCAGTCCCAACGCCAGGGCGAGACCGGCGAGCGCTACCGCGGTCAGCGCGAACTGCCCTCCGCCCAACCCGAACACCGCCCGGCGCATGGCCCATAGACGCAGCGGCTGCAGTTCGAGGCCGATGACGAACAGCAGCAGGACGACTCCGAGTTCGGCGAAATGAAGGATCTCCTGCTCGTCGTCGACAAGGTCCAGCGCCCAGGGACCGACGATCAGGCCCGCCAGCATGTAGCCGAGAACCGAACCCATACCGGCCCGCTTGGCAAGCGGGACGACGACCACGGCCGCGGCGAGAAAGATGGCAACCTGTTCGAGAAACGCCATGTCACATGCCCTTTCCCTTCGAGCCGCGCCCGCGGCGTCGGGTCTTGCGGCCACAACTTCGGAATTCTACCGTGCGGGCCGGAGCCACGGGAGTGTGTTGAACATGCTCGACATCGAGAAGGTGGACCACATCGGCATCCGGGTCAGCGACAGGGCCGTGTCGATTGCGTTCTACGAACGCCTCGGCTTCAAGACCCTTGCCGACGCGGGCTTCGAGAAGGGCCACCCCATCATCATGCAGCATCCCTCGGGCGTCGTGCTGAACCTGCTCGGTCCGTCAAACTCCATGAACGGCACCAACATCCTGATGGATGTGGACGAGAAGTATCCGGGCATCACCCACGTCTCGTTCAAGGTGGCCTCGCTCGACGCCGCCAAGGCGTTCCTTGCGGAGAGCGGCATTCCACTCAGTGGCCAGTTCTCGTTCAGGGACCTGCAGGCGGTCTTCATCCGCGATCCCGACCGCAACGTGATCGAGCTTGACGCCTATGCCGGCAAGGAACCGGAGACCCGGGCCGACCCTGCCGAGGATGACGGGTACCGGGCGCATCCGTAGACGGGCGATTCCGACCCCCTGGTACCGGATTTTGCTCGACAGGAACAGGCGCTGCATGGCGGGAACGTTGCGGCCTCGCACTCCCGGGCCGTGGAAGCCGTCTCCCAGGTAGTCGCTGTCGGCGGTCTTCGAGGAGAAACGCGCGTTCGCGAGCCCATGTCGACCCAGTCCGGCACACCGATGGTGCCCCCGCTCCGGGCCGCGAAGGGTCCGCGATCGTCGCCGTCGCGGTACCCTTGAGCCGCGCTGGCGCAGTCATCGGGTTCGCCTCGGCGAAGCCCGTCCAGGTTGCGCTCGCCGTGCCCGCCGGGGTGGTGTCTGTGGCGTCGCCCGCCACCCGCGCCGGGGCCGACGCGAAGTTCGCCGCTGCAAGCGGTCCCCACGATATCCGCCGACAACGGTTCCGCGCCGAGCGCCAGGACGGCGAAGCTGTACGCGCCTTCCTCGTCCCTTCGTTGCGGGCCCCGCTACAGCCGGGACCGGCACGTGCCTGTCGTCGATGCCTGAGCCCCGCGCGTACCGGGACCCAGTCCCGGTACGCGCGCCTCATCCTTATGGCGTCCTTCTTGCTCCGAAGGCGCCGATGTAGCCGGTGGTGTCGAAGACGCCCCAGGCCTCCTCGTGCGCCGGCCCGTGGAAGGCTCCGGAGAGGTGGTCGGTCCCGGCGACGCCCGCGGCGAAGCGGCCGCCGGCAAGCGCCATGCCGGTCCAGTCGCCGATGGTGTGGCCGGCCACGTCGATGCCGACATCGACCCGCGGCTGCGAGAGATCGGCGATGGTCACCGTCGCCGTGCCCATGAGCCGCTCGAAGGTCCCCGTCGGGCTCGCCTCGGCGATGCCTCGCCACGTCGCGCTCCCCGTGCCGGCGGGGTTCGTGCCCGTGGCGTCGCCCGCCACGTAGGCCCGGGCCAGGGAGAAGTCGCCGGTGTACGCCGTCCCCTCGATCGTCGCCGCCAGCGGGCCTTCGCCCAGCGCCAGCACCGCGAAGCCGTGTTCGCCCCAGAACCCCCAGCTCGTCACCTCCGGAGAGGCGCTGAGGACCTCGAGGCTCTCCCGCGTCGTCGCCGTGGCGAACCCGCCACGCGTGCCGAGGCTCGCCTCGATCGTCTCGGGGCCCATGGCGCCCGAGGCGGAGGCGTCGAACAGGTCCGCCACCGTGGTCGCCGTGCCGTCCGCCGCAACGCAGCGGCCGCCGGCGCAGGTGACGCCCTCGACGCTGGAGTCCTCGATCGCCGCCCCGCCCTCGGCCATCAGGGACGCGTGCGTGCGCGAGCCGGTCATCAGCAGCGTGTCGGCACGCTCGAGCACGCCGCCGAGGCGGGCCACGTCCTCGTTGGCCGAGCCCGACAGACCCGACCCCGCGCCCGGCTCGCCGGGCGAGGAGGAGCCCCCGCCGCCGCCGCAGGCGGCGAGGGCCACGGCCGCGGCCACCACGGCCGCGGTCATCACTGTCCTGGAGTTCATCGCAAGCATCCCTCTTGTCACGTTGGATCCGCGCCGGCTCAGAAGCGCAGACGCACGTCAAGCCTGAGCAGGTGCTCGGTCCCGGCGCCCTCGCGGCGCTCGCCCGCAAACTCGACATGCAGGCGCTCCGCCTCGAAGCGCGTCCCCAGCCGCAGCCGCCGGCTGTCGCCGCCGGCCACGCCGGTCTCCGCAAACGGCGTCAGCAACCCGTAGGGCGTCACGCCCAGGCCGTAGCCGATGCGCGCGTCCAGCGCCATGGCGCCACCCGACGCCTCGCCCACCGTCGGCAGCTCGGCGCCCCACAGCGCCTCGGCGGCGCCCGTGCCGGCCCCCCAGTGCGGGCTCAGCATCAGCGACAGGCCGCGGCCCTGCGCTCCCGGACCGACACGCGCCGTCACGCTCACGCCGCGCTCCTCGGCGCCCTCCTCGGAGTGCGCCGCCAGCCAGCGGCCCCGCGCCTCCACATGGAACCGCGGCGCCGTGTAGCGCACGCCGCCCACGGTCTCCAGGCCGCTCCCGGCCAGACCGTCGCCGCCGTCGCGCCGCGCCGCCGCCTCGACGAAGGGCACCAGCGCCGTGTCGCCGTCCAGCGCAATGCGCCGCGACGCCTCCAGGCCCGTGCGCAGGCGCCAGCTGTCCGCCGTCAGGCCGTCCACATAGTCCGGGCCGTCGTCGGTCTCCAGGCGCGCCAGGCTGGCGTCCGCCCGCACCGCAAGGTCGATGCCGGCCAGGGCCGGAAGCGCATGGCGCAGTCCCGCCGAGCCCATCCACATCACAAGGTCGCTGGTCTCGGCCTCGCCGCCCTCCAGGCGGTGCCGCGCCTCGCCGCGGCCGGCGCCCAGAACGCCGTGCAGTTCCAGGTCCTCCGACAGCGTCCACCGCCCGTAGGGGTAGAGCGCCGTCAGATCGGTCTCCAGGCGGCCCTCGCCGGAGCCCGCCGCGCCGTCGAAGCGGTAGTCCGCCTCGCCCGTGCCGTGGCTCACCGCCAGACCCGCCACCCACGGTCCCGACCGGGCGTCGATGCCCAGCCAGCCCGTGCGCAGCTCGCCCTCGTAGCGCATCCCTTCCGGGCGCCCCGCGAAGGTCCCGAGATCGCCGCGGCCCCACACCGCCCACAGCGGTGCATCCGAACCCTCGGCCTCACCCAGCGTCAGCGAGAACGCGCTCGCCTGCATGAGCTCTTCGGCCTCGACGCCCCGGCTGCGCACCGGGGCGCAGACCTCGCCGGCGTCCGTCTGCCCGAGGCGGCCCGGGACGTCGGGCACACACCTCCGCCCCACATCCGCAGGACCCGCCCCGGACACCCCGAACGGCACCGTCTCGCCGGCCAGCGTCAGACCGCTCGCCGGCACCGAGGCCGCAAACCGCGCCGCGATGTTGTCGAGCGCGCTCGACAGAGCCCGCCGCGCCACCGCCGCCAGCGTGCGCCGCACCGAGCGCTTCACCAGCGCCGTGCGGGCGTCCGCCACCGTCACCTGGAACGTCAGGATCGCCGCATCCGTGTCCGCCCGGTTGGCGTCCGCGTCGTCCGCCCGCCAGGTGAAGACCCAGTCTCCCACCGCCGCCGGCGTCCCCGACAGCCTCCGCGTCGCCGCGTCGATGTCGAGACCCGCCAGGCCCGCGGGATCCGAGGTCAGGGCGTAGCTCAGCTCGCCGTTGCCCCCCGTCGCCGCCGGCAGCACCGCAGGCTCCATCGCCTCGCCAACCGTCAGCACCAGGGATGCCATCGGCGCCCCGAAGACCGGCGCCGTGTCGCGCACCGTCACCGTCACCTCGTCGCTGCCGGCCAGACCCCCCGGGTCCGTCACCGTCAGGCGGAACACCATCGCGCCCGACTCCGCCGGCGCCGTGAACGTCGCCCGCGCCGTGGCCGCCCCCGAGAGCGTCACCGACGCCCCCGAGACCTGCGTCCACGCATGGCTCAGCGCGTCCCCGTCCGGGTCCGTGCTCCCCGAGCCGTCCAGCGTCACCGACGCTCCCGGCTCGACCGCCATGTCCGCACCCGCAGACGCCACAGGCGTGCCCTCCGCCGGCTCCGACGCGCCGCCGCCCGGCGAGCGCGGGATGAAGGCCGGAGGCGGTCCGTAGGTCACGGCCCTGTCCTCGATGCCCGCCGCCTCGTTGCCCGCGATGTCCTGGATCGGGTTCGTGCCCTTCATGTAGCTCACCGTGACCGTCTCGCCCTCGCTGACCGCCGAGGCCACGGTCAGCACGACCGCGCTGCCGGTCACCTCGACGCCGCCGGCGACCGACCGTTCGCTCCCCTCCACCGTCACCGTGAAGTCCCCGGCCGCCGGCACGGAGCCCTGGTCCAGCGCCTCGTCGTAGACGAGCGTCAGCACGCTCTCCTGCACGGTGGCGCTGAACAGCCTCGGCGGCCTCGTGTCGGACGTGCGGTTGTCGACCGCCACCCGGGAGAAGTCCGGAGCCTCGTACCGGTTCGCGTGGGTGTCCCGGATCGGGTTCTCGCCCCTGGTGTAGCTCACCGTGACCCGCTGGCCCGCGGTGACCTCCGAGGCCAGGGTCAGCACGACCGCGCTGTGGGTCATGGCGACGCCGGAGACCGACCGGTCGCTCCCCGCCACCGTCACCGTGAAGTCCATCGCTGCCGGGACGGAGCCCGGGTCCAGCATCACGTCGTAGAGCAGCGTCAGCGTCGTCGCGTGCACCACGGCGCGCTCCAGCACCGGCGTCTCCCCCGTGACGTTGGTGACCGCATGGTCCGTGAAGCTCTCCGCCGGGCTCCCCGTGCGGTCGGCGCGCCGGATCGGCCTCGTCGCCTCCGCGGTGTAGCTCATCGTGACCGTCTGGCCCTCGCCGACCGCCGAGGCCAGGGTCAGCACGACCGTGCTGCGCCTCACCTCGACGCCGGTGACGGTCAGCGCATTCTCCGCCGCCGTCACTGCGAAGTCGTCCGGGGCAGGCCCGGAAGCCTCGTCCAGCGGCTCGCCGTAGTCCAGGGTCAGCGCCGTGCCGTCCACCGACGCCGACCGGAGCACGGGCGTCTCCGTGACGTTCATGACCGGATGGTCCGTGAAGCTCACCGCCGGGCTCCCCGTGCGGTCGGCACGCCGGATCGGGTTCGCGCCCCTGGTGTAGCTCACCGTGACCGTCTCGTCCCCGCCGACCGCCGAGGCCAGGGTCAGCACCACCGTGCTGCCGCTCACGTCGACGCCGGTGACGGACAGATCGGCACCCGCCGCCGTCACCGCGAAGTCAGCCGGGGCAGGCTCGGAAGCCTCGTCCAGCGCCTCGTCGAAGGTCAGCGTCAGCACCCGGCCGTCCACCAAAGCGGACGCGAGCGCGGGCGTCTCCGTGACGTTGGTGACCGCCCGGTTCGTGAAGCTCTCCGCCGGCTCCCCCATGCCGTCGGCGCGCTGGATCGGCTTCGTCGCGTCCGCGACGTAGCTGACCGTGACCGTCTCGCCCTCGTTCGCCGGCGCGGCCAGGGTCAGCACCACCGTGCTGCCGCTGACGTCGACGCCGGTGACGGAGAGCGCATTGCCCGCCGCCGTCACCGTGAAGTCCCCGGTCGCCGGCACGGAGCCCTGGTTCAGCGGCTCGCCGTAGTCCAGGGTCAGCACCGTGCTGTCCACCCACGCCGACTGGAGCACGGGCAGCACTTCGGCCGGCGGCGGTCCGTAGGTCACAGCCATGGCCTCGATGTCCGCCGCCACGTTGCCCGCAAGGTCCTGGATCGGGTGGTCGCCAGCCACGCCCGTGAAGGTGTCGTAGTCCAGGGTCACGTTCTGACCCTTCGTCACCACCTGGCCCAGGGTCAGGGTCATCGTCCGGCCGGCCACGGTGATGGCGGTCACCGTCGCCGGGATGGAGGTGGTCCCCTCGGGGGAGTTGACCTCCATGTCGACCTGGAATCGGCTCGCCGCCGGCGTGCGGGACGGAGCCAGCGTCTCGTCGTAGGTCAGGGTCAGCACGTGCCCCTGCACGGTGGCGGCAAGCAGCCCCGGCGCCGTGGTGTCGGACGACGTGCGGTTGTCGGCCGCGACCCCGGAGAAGCCCGCCGCCTCGTAGCGGTTCGCGTCGGTGTCCCGGATCGGGTTCGCGCCCCTCGTGTAGCTCACCGTGACACTCTGGCCCGCGGTGACCGCCGGGGCCGCCAGGGTCAGCACGACCGCGCTGTGGGTCACCTCGACGCCGGTCACCGACCGGCCGCTCCCCGCCACCGTCACCGCGAAGTCCCCGGTCGCCGGCACGGAGCCCTGGTCCAGAGCCTCGTCGTAGAGCAGCGTCAGCGTCGTCTGGTGCACCACGGCGCTCTTCAGCGTCGGCGACTTCACCGCGATGTTCGTGACCATCTGTCCCGTGAAGCTCTCCGCCGGATCCCCCGCGCCGCCGGCGCGCCGGATCGGGTTCGTGCCCTTCGTGTAGCTCACCGTGACCGCCTCGCCCTCGCCGACCGCCGAGGCCAGGGTCAGCGCGACCGTGCGGCCGCTCACGTCGACGCCGGTGACCGACACCGCGTCGCCCGCCGCCGTCACCGCGAAGTCCCCGGGAGCGGGCTCGGAATCCTCGTCCAGC
>OZ219918.1:0-1052500 GCA_964291415.2 Alphaproteobacteria bacterium
CCGGCATTGCCGCGGTGCTGGCGCGCTCCGGCATGACCGTCAGGGGCCACGATGCGAGCGCCGGGGCCATCGAGGCAACGCGCCTGAAACTGCCTGCCATCTCCGGCGTGCTCGACGATCTCGACGTTTCCGCAGAAGGCTCGGCGAGCGATGTCGTGTTGACGGGCAGCCTCGAGGAAGCAGTCGCCGATGCTGATCTCGTCATCGAGAACGTGCCCGAAGAGGTCGATCTCAAGCGCGCGGTTCTGGCGGAGATTGCCGGCCTGGTGTCCGGGGGTTGTGTTCTCGCATCGGATACGTCGGGGATCCCCATCACCAGGCTCCAGGAGGGCCTGCCCTCCCCCGGGCGGGTGGTGGGCATGCACTGGTCCAATCCACCCCACATCATCCCCGTCGTCGAGGTCGTTGCCGGTGACGAGACGTCGGCCGACACGGTCGAATGGATGATGGCGACCGTGCGCCGCCTCAATCTCATCCCGGTGCGCGTGAAGCGCGATGTTCCGGGCTTTGTCGAGAACCGCATTCTCTACGCCGTCATGCGCGAGGCCCTCGACCTTGTCGAGCGCGGCGTGGTCGATGCGGAAGACCTCGATACCTGTGTCAGCTGGGGGATCGGCTACAAGCTGGCGGTCGTCGGCCCGATGAGCCTCCTCGACATGGCCGGGCTCGACATCTATGGCTCCGTGGCAGGCTATCTCAACCGCGATCTCTGCAGCCGCGGCGATGTCAGCCCGTGGGCGGCAGAGAAGATCGCCGCAGGCCGGCTCGGGCTGAAGACGGGAGAGGGCATCTACGCCTACGATCGGGGCGAAGCAGCCTCGCTTGCGGCGGCGAGGGCCCGGCGCCTGGTGGCGGTGCGCCGCGCGCTCGAGGCAGCGGGGGAGGGTGAGCCATGAACTGCCGCAAGTCTCTCTTCATCACCGAGACGGTTCACGCGGAAGCCGGTCACGCCGCCCCGGAGCCGGTGACGCGGGTTGCCGCCATCGCCGTCCTTGACAACCCGGCGGCAGGGCGCTTCATGGCCGACCTTTCCGATCTCGCCGACATCGGCCTGGCATTCGGCGAAGCCTTTGCCGCCGCTGCCGTGGACATGCTCCGCCGCGCGCCCGTCGCCTACGGCAAGGCGGCCATCGTCGGTGTCCATGGCGAGGTCGAGCACGCCGCCGGCATCCTCCATCCCAAGCTGGGCAAGCCCATGCGCGCCGCCTGTGGCGGAGGCGAAGCGCTCATCCCGTCGGTGGCCAAGGTGTCGTCGGCCGGCGCCGCCATCGACGTGCCGCTCGCCCACAAGGACGAGATCTGGTCATTCAACGAGCTCGACACGATGACGGTCATGGTCGCGGATGCGCCGCGCCCCGACGAGATTCTGGCCGTCATGGTGTTTTCAGACGGCGGACGTCCGTCCCCGAGGATCGGCAGTGGCCGCGCCGTCGTCTAGCGCGGACCATGCGATGGTGGGAGATCTCGTCGATCTCGATCGCTATCCGATCGCGGATATCGCGAGTCCCGAGGCGGTCGCACTCGTGCGCGAGGGACGCCGCCGCCTCGCAGCCGACGGTGTCTTCACCATGCCCGGCTTCCTTCACAGCAACGGAGTCGCGGCCATGGAAGAAGAGGCCGACAGGCTGTGTCGCGAGGGGTTCCGGCGGCTGGACCACCGCAACGCCTTTCCGCCCGGCATGGGCGAGGAGACCCGGGTCAGCCTTGTCTGCGCAGGCTTCGACCAGATGCCCTTCGAATCGCCGCCGCACCGCCTCTTCCTGTGGGACGGGCTCACGCGGTTCGTGTCGGAGGTGCTGGAACGGCGTCCCTACTACCGCAACGCGGATGCCATCGCGTCGTGCATGGTGAGCGAGTACGCGTGCGGCGACGAGTTGGGATGGCACTTCGATACCAATGACGGTGCGGTCACCATCATGCTTCGCCAGGCGGGTTCCGGCGGCGCCTTCGAGTACATTCCCGACATCCGGCATCGCCCGGACCTTGCCTCCCTCATCGACGACCTGGTGGCCGGCCGCTCGTCGCTCGTGCGGGAACTCGATGTGCCGCCGGGTACGCTGACAATCTTCAACGGTTACCGCGCGCTCCACCGGGTCGCACCGGTCCGCAGCGCGCCGTCGCGCCGCATGTTGACGCTGAGTTACGAGACGGAGCCCGATCAACTCTTCAGCGACGAGATTCACATGCGCTACTTCGGCCGCCGACAGCCGCTGACACCGGTTCCGTCCCGCGGGAACACGACCGGTTGATTCCGGACCGGTCACCGGAGGCTCCTGCCAAACGCGCCGGGAGGAGCCTCATGACTGCACTCGAATCCGTCCTCCACGTGTCTGTCGACTGATGGTGCCTGCGCCTGGCATGCAACGGTTCGCAATCAAGCTCGATGGGTTCCGGATGGGCGCTCACACCTCGAATCGGGGCCAGCCTGATCTTGATCGATTGAGAGTGCCGAGTGGCCTCATCGGTCCCGATCTGATCCACGTGTCGAACGCAAGCGCTGGCCAACCGCGAAGGGGTCATGCGTGGGCAATTCCGGAAACAGGGCGAAGTCGCGGTCTCGCGTAAGCAACGCCTCAACGCCGTGCGCAACGCACACCGCCGCGATGCGCGCATCGTGAACCACTCCTCCGACGACGTGAGGCCGGTTCACGAACCTTTGCAGGATCTCCAGGAAATCGTCGGTCTCGCCGATCATGCGACTCGACGGCGACGCCGCCCAGGCCTGGAACTGGCGCCACGCGTGATCCGGCGTGGTCGCTTCGTCCTTCCAGATGCGACGGTTCGTCACGACGCTCAGGAATTCGTAGCAGCATGGCCATGGAATGGCCCAGGCGCGTTCTCCTTCGGCAAGTCGGGTCATGACCGCGTGCGCCGCGTCACCGAGCCGCGATTCACGCCGGTGCGCATGGACCAGCAGATTGGTGTCAACGGCGATCACCGCGTTCCGGGATCGCCGTAGATCACGTCGCGCAACTCTGGCCAGGAATACTGTTCCAGCGGATCGCTCGCATCCGGATCCCCCGTTCTGAGATCGGGCAGCTTGTATCCGCGGTCAGGTGCCCCAGGCGCGAGTGCGCGGCGAAGTCCGTCCTCGATCACAGCGCGCAGAGGGCGTCCCGTTTCCCTGGCGTGACGCTTGGCCCTCGCCAACAGTTCATCGTGGATGTCCAGCGTCGTCTTCATCGGCCCATACTACCCATATCGTTTGATATGGGCAAGGCAGATGACGCAAGCATTCATGTTTCGGCGCAAGAAGGGGGTACTCCCTGTGGTGATGAACAACCCGGCGTGTTGGCTGTTAGGAGCGTCGCAGGTCAATGCGTCCGCGAAACGAGGCCGGCGCCATGCCATGGAAAGCCTGCGGACACGCAGGCTGCAGAAAGAAGGTCGGCTTGAAGCCGACTGGAAAACACTCAGGATATCAACAGACGTGAGTGTATCGCTGGAGGATATCCATGCGCGTTTCGAAATGGGGCAACAGTCTTGCGGTGCGCCTGCCCAGAACTTTGGTGAATGATCTCGGCCTGAAGGCAGGCGACCACCTTGAGATCGTGTCCGCAAGCCCCGAACGCCTCGCCGTTGCCAGCGACGAACGCAGGTCGCGCGCTATCGAACGAATGCGCGCCCGTGCGCTACCCATCCCTGCCGACAACGTCTTCGACCGGGAGGAAGCCAACGCGCGGTGACGGTAGTGTTCGCCACCAATGTTCCGATGTATGCCCAGGAACCGAGCGCATTGCGAAACGCCCTTTACTGAAGATTACCGGGGCGGCCGTCGGATCGACAGCCTCGTTGTCGTCAATCCGTTCGCCCCGAAGACGTAGCCTCTCCCTCCTCAGCTCACCCTCTCCGTGCGTCCGAAGTCGGCGCGTCTGTGCCCACCGCCGTCGCTTCCGGTTCGCACCAGGCCTTGTCGCCCATTGCGTTCGGCGCGGATGGCTCGTCCATGGTCGCCTGGGAGAAAGGCAATGGCGGCCAATGTCCATCGCAGGGATTCGAAACGAGCCACCGGTTACGCTCAGGGGCGCATGACGTGCGGCGTTCCGCGTACGGTGCGACTGCTGTAGGGTTGTGCTGACAGTGCACGGTACGACCGCGCCTGAAGGGCAGGAAGAAGGGACTTGATCATGGCCGAACACGGACTCCCGGAGACGATGCATGAGGTGGAGAAGGCGGCGGCGCGCCACCTCTGGTTCCACGGTTCCGAAGAGAACTGGGAAGAACTGACGGAGCAGGAAGGCATGCGGGTGTTCACCCGCGGCGAGGGATCAACGCTCTGGGATGTGCGCGGCCGGGCCTGTCTTGACGGCCTATCCGGACTCTTCGTCGTCAACGCCGGCCACGGGCGGCGGGAGATCGGTGAGGTCATGGCAGAGCAGGCCGGGCGTGTCGCCTATACGGCTGCGTCGACCTGCAGCAACGATATGGCGGTCCGCCTTGCCGGGAAACTCTCCGATATCACGCCAGGTGACCTGTCGCGCGTCTTCCTCGTCTCGGGCGGTTCCGAGGCCGTGGAAACGGCGATCAAGATTGCCCGCCAGGCGCAGGCTATGCGCGGGTTCCCGAGGCGCTACAAGATCATCGCCCGGCGCGGTTCCTACCACGGCATGACCCACGGCGCGCTGAGCCTCACCGCGTCACGTGTCGAGAAGTATCATGGCCCCTTCATGTACGGCGTCAGCCATGTGCCCTCGCCCAACCGCTACCGCAACGACTTTGGTCTGACGGGCGAAGACGGCGATCTGATGTGCGCGCGCTATGTCGAACAGGAAATCGAGAACCAGGGACCTGAGACCGTTGCCGCGGTGATCGGCGAACCGGTATCGACCTCCAACGGCAACCACGTGCCGTCGCCCCGCTACTGGCAGATGCTGCGCGACATCTGCGACCGGCACGGCGTTTTCCTGATCATGGACGAGGTGATCAACGGCTTCGGACGGACCGGCAAGATGTTCGCCGGCGAGCACTTCGGCGTTGTGCCCGACCTGATGACCATCGCCAAGGGCCTGTCGAGCGGGTATGCGCCGATAGCCGGCGTGATGGCGCGCGAGGAGGTCTTCGAGGGGTTCACCGGAGAAGGAAAGCCCATCGAGCATCTGCTCACATTCGGCGGGCACGCGGTGGCATCCGCTGCCGCCCTGCGGAACATCCAGATCATCGAGGACGAGAATCTCGTGGAACGCAGCGCCCAGAGCGGCGCCTACCTCATGGAGGGTCTGCAAACCCTTGAATCCCATCCCACGGTTGGTGACGTGCGGGGCATCGGGCTCATGTGCTCCGTCGACCTCGTGAAGGACAGGACGACACGCAAGGCGTGGGGCGCGACTCACGCCTTCACGAAGGATCTTGCGGCACGCATCCGCGACCGCGGTCTGCTGACCCGTGTCTGGGGTGAAATCCATCTCGGTCCGCCGCTGGTCATCACCAGGGACGAGATTGATTCCATGGTCGGAATCATCGACGAGAGTCTCACCGAGACAGAGAACCGTTTCGCCTCGGAGATTGCCTGACGCCGGTTGAATCCAGGTCAGGCCAGCTGCCTTCCTGCAGTGCGCTCGGTTCTTTCCCAGGGACTGCCGGTCGGTGTGCGTTGCGCCCCGCGCATCGTCAATCGAGGCTACCCGTTCTCCGGTGTCCGCTCTCTGTGCGGACTTGCAGGGAACTTCGTCCGGAACGCCCGTGACCACCGGCCGTGGAAGGGAGTTATGCTACGGGTGTGAGAACGGCAGTATCCATTCCTGACCACATTTTCGAACGCGCCGAACGATTGGCCTTGCTGGGACGGCGGTCCCGAAGCGAAGTGTACGCCGCAGCGCTCGACGAGTATCTCGCGCGCCATATGCATGACGAGGTTACCGACGCCATGAACCGGGTATGTGACGAGATTGACGACAATGATGACGTCTTCCACGCCGCCGCCGGCAAGCGGGTGCTCGCCGACAGCGAATGGTGATCTCCCAGGGTGATGTGTGCTGGGCCGGGTTGCCCGAGCCCGCAGGCTAGGGGCCGGGTATTCGTCGGCCGGTTATCGTCGTCCAGGGGGATGCTCTGAACCGGAGCCGGTTGGCATCCCGCTCACGAGCAGTCTTCGGTGGGCGGAGGCACCGGGAAACGTGCTGTTGACCGCCGCGATGGCAGGCCTGCCAAGAGATTCCGTCGCGAACGCGACACAGATCGTCGCACTCGACCGGTTGCTTCTCGAAGCACGCGTTCGCCGGATCGGGTCGGCCAAGCTCGATCTGCTGCTCGCCGGCATCGACACCGTCCTTGGCCGCTGGTCTCGATGTCGTCTTTCCCTGAAAGCAAGGGTATCGAAATCAGGACCGGGGCGGATTCGGCGGATGATCCGGCAGCCGTCCGCGTGTCGGCCCATCCCTCCCGGCAGAACCCTCTTGCCGTTACGCTTGCGTTCCACCCGCGCGCCCGAACATCGAAGCAGCGCAGTCTGAATGGATCACTTGTGGACAACATGAAGGCGGCCACCCGCAGTACGAGGCTGTCGACCGCCCCTGATGTTGACCACGTGTCGAGAGCGGGAGATCGTGACGGTTTGGTGGCGCGAATGCCGGGAGGGCGATGCCGGGGCTTATGGTGGTGGATCGGGTTGGTTGTGAACTGATCATTCGCTGATCCTTGAAGATCAGGTGGACACATGTCCGTTCCCGCCTTACGAACGCCTCTCGCCCCCGGGCCGACCATTGGCGCAACAAGGAGGAACCAGACCAACGATGTCGAGACCCCGCGTCGGCGTCATCGGCTCCAGGTATCTCGTCAGTGATCACTATGTGACCCAGATGACCGGGGAGAAGAATCTCTCTGCCGTGGCGGAAGTCGCCGGGGCCCTGCCCTTGATGTTCGCCGGAACGCCCGACATCACCGATGTCGCCTCGCTGATTGATGCCGTTGACGGAATCCTGCTCACCGGGGCGCGCGCCAACGTTCACCCCTCCTGTTTCAATGTCGATCCTCATCCGGACCACGAACCCTACGACCGGGAACGGGACACGGTGGCGTTGTCCGTGGCGCAGGCCTGTGTTGAAAGGGGCGTGCCGATCTTTGGCGTGTGCCGCGGCATCCAGGAACTCGGCGTGGCCTTCGGGAGCGTTCTTCACCCCGAAATCGGTGATCTGCCGGGGCGGATGAATCACCGGGCCCCCCGTCTGGAAAACGGGGAGGTTCATCCCGATCCGGACGTCGTGTTTGCCGACAGGCACGAGGTCCGTTTCACAGCGGGAGGCGTGTTTGAGGAGATCCTCGGCCGGCAGACCATACGCGTCAATTCGCTCCACGGTCAGTGCATCGTGGAGCCGGGAGACCGCGTGATCGTCGAGGGTGTGGCGGAAGACGACACGATCGAGGCGATCCGCATTGCCGACGCGCCGGGCTTCGCTCTGGGAGTGCAGTGGCACGCCGAGTACGACCCAGAGACCAATCCCGTCAACCGGGCCCTCTTCGAGGCCTTCGGACAGGCACTTCGGGATCACCAGCGGCCGTAGCGACCGTCCACATCATGACTGAGCAGTTCTGGGGCCCGGGATCCTTGACCATGGTTCAGACCGTTCTGGCGCCGGGTCCTTGGTTTCGTTGTTTTCTGCGGCTGACGCGATTCATGATGGGCGTTTCTCTGGAATGCCGGAAGATGAGATAAGGTGTTTCAATGGGCGACTGCTCCTACCTGTTCCTGGATGAGTCCGGCAATTTCGATTTCGGTTCGCGAGGAACCCGTCATCTGGTGCTAACGAGCGTCGGAATGCGCCGACCGTTTCCTGTGCTGACCAAGCTTGACGACTATCGGCATGATTGCATCGAACCGGCAGTGCGCAGCGAACTGCTTTCCGGACCGGCGAGCAGTTGACTTCTGTGCCAGAGGGATGATGGCGTTCGCTGCGAGGATCTTCGATGCTGAGCGGGAACGGTGCAGTGCACTACTACGAACATGTCCGGTGGCCCGCAATGCGACCCCCCCGACTACTCCATTGCTGGAGAGAGCGCCCATGGCACTCTTGTCATCGGGGGGGAACCTTTGTCCGCACGACCTATAGCGGATCAACAGCGGTGTCGAGTGATGAAAGTTTACTTAAGGCTAAATCCTGTTCAGCGGGGCGTGCGCCCAAGCCCGTCCGTTCTGTTTCAAGTTCACTCGATCCGTGATCCTGGTTTCAAGCTGTGAAGGCAGGCGATTGAAGCTGGTGTCGTATCGGTGTGAGGCATTTCGCCGGTGTTCCAGCAGTACGGGACGTTCCACCTGTTGCTCAGGCGGAACATGACGCGGTTGACAGAACCCTGCCTGTACTTCCCCTGCGGAGCGGCAACGTATGAAGTGCCGGGCGCGTCGCTTCGATTCACAGCACCGAGGGGTTCATCGGTCGAGTGATGCTCTTCGATGCCGGCATGCCTCTCATGGCGTCTGTCAGTATCGCATCCTGCCTTCTGAATGCAGCCAGGGAAGCACCGTTTGTCCGAACCGGTCGGTACGCTCGATCACGATCTCCTTGGACAATCGATCGTCGATCGCCAACCGCGCTGCCGTCTCCCTGTCGCTGAACGATTCGCGACGGGTGGCATCCTGCTCCCACAACAGGGCCTCACTCCATTGGAGAATGTCGGCTCGTTCCGCCATGACTCTGGGATGCATGTGCAGCCATCTCAGGAATGCAATCGCGTTGCGGGTTTTATGCCACAGCCTGCCTTGGTCCAATGCGTAGTCGATCGCCAGTTCCGGCTCGCTCCAACTGCTGCCATGCCAGATGCCGATCGAAGTGGGCTGTGCATTGCCGCAGAGGGCCTCGGCGATGTAGCCGTTGTTGACGAACCCCAACCGCAGGCTGGTTGCCGCCTCCACGTACCGCTCCTGACGCAGCAGCAGCAGCGCCCGCTCGTAGCAATAGGGCGGGTACCCCATTCCCGCATCAAAATAGGACATCGCCTTCTCATCTTCGCCCACACGCAGGTACTCTGAACCCATCAGAAAGCGAACTCCCTGGCCATCCTCCGGGTTCCACATCAGCATCTTTTCCAGCATCTCTATGCTCTCTGCGTGGCGGCCCAGCTTCGATTGGCTGAGAGCGATACCGTGAGCCGAGCGCAGGAACGGGCGGTTGTCGAGATGTCCCCACGGGATGTGGTCCGTGAATCCGGCCGGCAGCGCGGCCGTGCCCAAGGCGTATCCACGTTCGTAAGCCAGAAGAGCACGCTTGAACTCGCCATGCTCGTGAAGGACGTTCCCAATGTGCACGTGGCCGTCGATGAACCAGGGATGTTGCTCGACGAGTTTCTTCAATGCACCCAGATACTGCTTCTCGCGCAACCGGCCCGTCCGGTGCCCGTGCAGAAGGCCGTCGAACTCTTCCACGACATCGACGTATTGTGCAGGATACCGGAACTCGGCTGCAAAGTCATAGAGTTCGATGGTGATTGTCATGATTCTCAAGTCGCCATGTTGAGGACTCGGCTGACCTTAGCCACATGTGCCGGCGGGGTCATGTGCTCAGGTTCGATCGGTCGCCGTGTTCCCCATGGAGATTGCAAACGGCACGGATCGGACTCGCTGTTTGCCTCTTGTCGCCAGCCGGCGCATGAGGCCTCGTGGTCATGGCGTGCGGGCGATGTTTGACAAGGCCGAAACGGATGGAGCATGACATGATGATCAGGATCAGGGAGATGGAACGGTGAGACGATTCGAGGGACGTGTGGCGATCGTGACCGGAGCGGCGAGCGGGATCGGTGCGGCTGCCGCCGCCAGGCTGGCGAGCGAAGGAGCCACCACGGTCTTTGTGGACATCGACGGCAGCGGCGCTGCTGCCAAGGCCGACGAGGCCGGAGGGTCCGCCCTGGCCCTTCAATGCGACATCGCCGAACCGGACTCGGTCGCTGCTCTCCACCGGGAGGTGCTGGAGAGATGCGGCAAGATCGACGTCCTTGTGAATGCTGCTGCCCAGGTGCCGTTCGTCGCCTGGGACGATCTCACCTTCGAGGAATGGCGCCGCGTGCTGCGAGTCAATCTCGACGGGCTCTACCTTATGTGCCGCGCCTCGTCGGACGCCATGCGCCAGAACGGCTACGGCCGGATCGTCTCGGTCAGCTCCAATTCGATTTTTGTCGGGACGCCGAACATGGCGCACTACGTCGCCTCGAAGGGAGGCGTGCTGACATTTTCACGAGCGCTTGCGACCGAGCTGGGCGTCCACAAGATCACTGTCAACTGCGTGTGTCCCGGCCTCACCGACACCGAAGGCGTGCGCAAGACCGATCATGTCAACGCCTTCGAGTTCGTCGACATGCTGCAGGCGATCAAGGGACGCGGGGTGCCCGGGGACATCGTCCCGGCCATCGCCTTCCTTGCGTCCGAGGAAGCGCACTGGATTACCGGTCAGGCCCTGACGGCGGATGCCGGCATGGTGCGCTGGTAGGTGGCAAGTCAATCCTTCTCACGGAGCGCGGCAGGCGAGGCGGTCCCCGTCGGCTGAACACCTGAATTGCCGTTCACGTCCGGAAACGGCGGCGAGATCGGTGTTGCCGACGCTCCGGCTCCAGTCTTCGTGCATGCCGCAGAGCAGGTTCTCCAGCATCATCGGCCCTGTGTCATGGCGTGCCATCGCCAGGCCGCCGTCAGGAGTATCGACGAGGGTGAACCGGTAGGTGCCGCCGGCGGGGATGACGGGAAGATCCACGGTCACGAAGTGCGCCAGCACGGCGACGCAGCGGATGTCGCCGTCCGTGACGTTGGCCAGCGCGATGCGGATGGCGTTGTCGTGTCGGCATGCGACAAGGGCGTATATCATGAGAGCCGCAACAGTGACGTGACGGGGAATGGACATGACGGCGACAAAACCTCCGGTTCTGACTTTGAGCGCCGGGCCGGTGCAGAGCTACCCCAATGTGCTTCAGGCCATGGCACGGCCGATCGGCTACGACTTCGATCCTTCGTTCCAGGCGTTCTATGAGGAGACCGCACTCGAGTGCGGTCGCGCCATGCGCCAGGACGAGCCGGCCCTCATCCTGCAGGCCGAACCGGCGGTCGCCATCGAGGCTGCGGCCGCCTCGCTGATCTCGGCCGACAATGTCGTGCTCAACCTCGCATCGGGTGTCTACGGCAAGGGGTTCGGCTACTGGTCCGCGCGCTACCACAAGTCGATGGTCGAGATCGAGGTGCCGTTCAACGACGCCATCAGCCCGGCGGCTGTCGAGACTGCGCTCCGTGATCACCCGGAGATCTCGGTGGTCTCCGTCGTCCATCACGACACCCCGTCCGGCACCCTCAACCCCATCGTCGACATCGGCCGCCTGGTGGCCGATCACGGGGCGCTCCTCATTGTCGATGCGGTGTCCTCGTTCGGCGGCATGGATATCCACCCCGCGGACTGCCATGCGGACATCTTCATCACCGGTCCGGGAAAGTGCCTGGGCGGCACGCCGGGGATCACCTTCGTCGCGGTGTCGCAGGCGGCCTGGGAGAAGATGGAACGCAATTCCGCCGCGCCGCGCGCCTCGGCGCTGAGCTACCTCGACTGGCGGAACGCCTGGAGCCGTTCGGCGCCCTTCCCGTTCACCCCCTCCACGGCCGAGGTCTGCGGGCTGGCGGAGGCCGTGGACCACTACTTCCGCGAGGGTCCGCAAGAGGTCTGGCGGCGCCACGCTCTCACCGCCAGGGCCTGCCGCGAAGGCCTCAAGGCCAGCGGCGCAACGCTGTGGGCGGCCCGCGAGGACATCGCGTCGCCGACCACCACGGCCATCGAGGTTCCGGAAGGCCTCAAGGACACCGACATCTTCGATGTCGCGCGGCGGGACTATGGCGTGGTCTTTTCCCTGGGCCGGGGTGCGACCGCCGGCAAGCTCATGCGCATCGGCCACATGGGCCCGACGGCGGAACCGGCCTATGCTCTCATCGCCGTGGCCGCCATGGCTGGCGCCATGCGCAAACTTGGCTTTCCCGCCGAGGCCGGCAAGGGAGTCGAGGCGGCCCTGGCCGTGATCGACAATCAGGAGTAGTAGCCGTCGGGCGCCTTCACGTAGTCGACGAAGCTCTCCGGATCGTGGGAGTAGAAGAGTTCGGCGTCATGGGTCTCTGCCAGGTCCTTGAGACGCTGCATGGACTGCAGGCTGGCCGTCGGATCGAGGTGGAAACTCGAGATGCACATCAGGTCCATGTTCTTCTGGCTGTAGCACGCATCGGCCGTGAAGAGCATCGGCCGCCGGTTGGCCAGTTCGACCATCATCGAGTAGTGGCCCGCCGTGTGGCCGGGGGTCTCGAAGAGCCACAGGCCCTTGGCGAGCTCCTGATCGCCGGTCAGGGTCTCGAACTTCGGCGTGTAGATGTCGAGTTCCGGATCCCCGGAGCCGCCGACTGAACTCTCCGCATCGCCGCCCTCGCTTTTTGTGAAGCCGAGATCCGAATACCCCAGGTGCTCGAAGGGCTGATGGTGCTCGCAGGCTTCGAGTTCCTTCGCATGGCACACCGTGCAGGCTGTCGAGAGGTGCCGGTTTCCGCCGCAGTGATCGAAGTGGTAGTGCGAATTGATGACGTAGTTGATGTCCGACGGTTTCATACCGACGAGATCGAGGGCTCCCGGAATGGTCTGCTCGGGTGTCTGCAACGGCTTCTCGAAGGGCAGCACCTTCATGACGTGGTCGTAGTCGTAGCCGGTGTCGAAGAGATAGAGGCCGTCGTCATGTTCGACGAGGACGGCATAGCAGGGAAACCGGAGTTCGCCTCCCGGCCCCCGGTTCCAGAAGGCGTGGAACCCGTCAATCACCAGGGTTCCGCCATCGAGAAGGTGGACTTTGGTATCGGCCATGAGTTGACCCTCCTTGGCAGGTGATGTCGTCAGCGCGCTCCGCGCTGATAGGGAAGCCCCAACGCCGGCGGCAGGTAGCTGTGTCTGGCAAACAGTAACAGAACAACGATCACCATGGCGAAGGGCAGCATCTGGATGACGTCGGTGGGAATGTTGACGCCGATGACCTGCAGGGCCGTGGTGAGAGCAAGGCTGGCGCCGAACAGGAAGGCGCCGAAGAGGACCCACAAGGGATTGCCGCGGGCCAGCATGGCAAGGACGATGGCAATGAAACCGGCACCGCCGGTCATGAACGGCAGGAAGAGGCCGCCGCCAACGGTCGCCATGTAGGCTCCCCCCAGACCGCCCAGGCATCCGGTCACCAGCACCGATACGAAACGGGTCACCGTCACGCTCACGCCCGCCGCATCCAGGGCGGCCGGGGCATCGCCGGCCGCCTGCAGGTTGAGCCCGGCCTGGGTGCGTCTGAACACCCAGATCATGAAGAAGGTCAGTGCGAAGGCAAGGTAGATGAGGGCGTTCCGGTCGAAGAACGCCGGGCCGATGTAGGGGATGTCCGCCAGACCGGGAATGGTCCAGGTCTCGACCCGGGACAGCCGTGGATAGGAGCGGGAATACAGGACGTGATGCAGGAGGGCGGTGACGCCCTCGGCGCCAAGCGTGATGGCGATGCCGACGACGATCTGGTTCATGCCCAGAACGACACACAGCACGGCCATGATGAGCGCCACGGCCATGCCTGCCAGGATGCCGGCGCAGAACCCGGCAAGGAACGAGTCCGTGGCGTAGGCGGCGGCAAATCCGGCGAAGGCGCCGGCCAGCATCATGCCCTCGAGGCCGATGTTGAGGACGCCTGCCTTTTCGGACACCTGCTCGCCCAGTCCGGCAAGAAGCAGCGGCACTCCGGCCGTGACGGCGCCGAAGAAGAGGGAGGCGATGAAGGCTTCGCTGAGCAGTCCGTCCACGGGTTTCAGTCCCCTGCCGTCAGGCGCCGGCGGTGGTCCAGGAACTCCGTGACGGCCAGAAACAGCATCACCAGGCCTACCAGAACCAGCACGAAGTATGTCGGAACGTCCAGCCGCCGGGCGGCGCTTTCGCCACCGATGACGAGGACGGCGAAGACGAAGACGAAGGCGATGACGGCATAGCCGTTGAAGCGCGCCAGGAAGACCAGGGGGATGACGACAATGCCGTAGGCCGGGTTCCAGTCGGCGCGGATGGTGCCGTGGACGCCGAGAACGTCGACGGCGCCGGCCAGGCCCGCCAGGCCTGCACTGATGGCGAAGGCGACGACCACGAGAAGCCGCAACCGCAGGCCTGCGTGGACGGCCGTCTTCATGTTGGCCCCGACAATCTGCAGTCTCATCCCGAGCGCCGTCATCGTCATCGCGTGGTGGACGGCAACCACCACGACGAGCGCCAGCAGCACCCCCCAGTGGATGGTGGTATCCGCCAGCCGCGCCAGGCGGTCCTCGACGGCAAGGGTGGCGGTCTGCGGCACGGTGGTCAGCGGATCGTTGAACGGGATCTTGATGAGAACGTTGGCGAGACTGACACCCAGAAAGCTCATCATCAGGGTCGAGATGATCTCGTTGACGCCGAACTGCGCCTTGAGGAGAGCGGGAATGAGCGACCAGGCAGCGCCAACGGCCATGGCCACGGCAAAGCACACGGCAATCATCAGGACCGGCGGCAGTCCGTCCGCGAGTTCGGGCGCCAGGGCCGCCGTCACCACGGCGGCGAGCAGGAGTTGGCCGTCCACGCCCAGGTTCCACAGACCGCTGCGAAAGGCCACGATCAGTCCGGCAGCGATCAACAGCAGGGGCGCAGTGCGGGTGAGTGAGGCCTCGAGCCCCGTCGGGCTCAACAGCCCCCGTTTGACGACGTAGCCGTAGTAGGCGAGGGGGTCCTTGCCGAGCGCCAGCAGCAGGATGCCTCCGACGGCAAGCGCGAGAACGACCGGCAGCAGCACGGAGACCATCCCGTGAAGCCACGAAACGAGAGGGTGCTGCCGGTTCATCTCAGGCAGCCTCGACCCCCGCCATCAGGCGGCCGATGGCTGTCGTGGCACCAGGCCGGTTCCTCACGATGCCGGCAATGCGGCCGCGCTCCATCACGGCGATGCGATGCGACACGTCGATCAGTTCCTCGAGTTCATTGGAGATGACGACAATGGCGGAATCCGCGTTGCCGCCGATGCTCTTGATCCAGTCCCGCGCCCGGCGCGTGTTCTGAAGGTCCAGCCCGTAGGTCGGCTTGGAGACGACAAGAAGCCGGGCATCGCCGGTCCACTCCCTGGCCAGCAGGACCTTCTGGATGTTGCCTCCCGACAGGCCGGCAAGGGGAGCCCGTTCCGACGGCGCCACGATGCTGTAGGTCCTGATCATGTGCCGGGCATGATCGTGAATACGCCTCCACAAGGTGATTCCGCCTCTCCAGAATTGCGGCGAGCCGATCTCCTTGATGACGAGGTTGATGGCCAGCGAGTGACGGGGTGCCGTTCCCTCGCCAAGGCGTTCGTCGGTGATGTAGCGCACGCCGAGGCGGCGGCGGCCGGCAACGCCGAGATGTCCTATCTCCCTTCCGGCCAGCGAGATCGAGCCGGTTGTCATCATGCGCTGGCCGGCAAGAACCTCGGCCAGGTGTTTCTGGCCATTGCCGTCGACACCGGCAATGCCCATGATTTCTCCGGGCCTGACCTCGAGGTCCGCGCCGTCGAGAGCGCACTCGCCTCGCTCTCCGGCCGTGTGCCCGCCGCGGAGCGCGAGGAGCGGCTCCGCCCCGGCATCGGCGTGCTGTCGGCTCTGCGGTTCCGTGGCGTCGCCGACCAGGGTGGCCCGGAGGTCTTCCGCCTTTCCGCCACGTCCGAACATCATGGCGACTACGCGTTCAATGATCGCGTCCGGCGACATCGTGCCCAACTCGGCAGGCTCTACCTCGCCGACAACGCGCCCCTGGCGCAGCACCGATATGCGATCGGCGAGATCGCTGGCCTCCTTCAGCTTGTGGGTGATGAAGACGATGGCGACACCATGGTCGCGCAACCGGCGCATGACGACACCGAGGTCGTCGACGCCCTGGGGTGTCAGCATCGACGTCGGTTCATCGAGGAAAAGGATCAGTTCGCCGTGCCACAGGGCGCGCATGATCTCGACCTGCTGCTGTTCCCCCAGGGAGAGCCTGCCCACCAGGGCATCCGGCGACACCCTGACGGAGAGCAGTTCGGCCAGTTCGGCGAATCGCCTGGAGGTAGCGGCACGGTCGAGGGTGCGCCACCACGGGTTTCCCAGCATCAGGTTCTCGAGGACGCTCAGGCTCGGGACGAGCAGGACGTGCTGATAGACCGTGCCGATACCCAGGCGCAGGGCGGCAGAAGGCGACGCGATTCGCACCGGCCGGCCGGCGACCTCGATGGAGCCGGAGTCGGGGCGCACCATGCCGGAAACGATGCCGATGAGTGTGGATTTGCCGGCGCCGTTCTCGCCCAGGAGGGCATGAATCTCGCCGCGCCGGAAGACCAGCGACACCCGGTCGTTCGCGAGAACGCCGGGGAATCGCTTGGTGATGTCGTGAAGTGTGAGGGCGGAATCGCCGTCAGGCGCGCCGACGGGTTCAGGTTCCACCCGTCGACGCTCCTGGCGTTGTGACTCTTGGCGTGGCGTCCGGTTCAGCCCTCGCCGATATCGATTGACGTCATCAATGCCCGGACCTCCTGGGCGTCCGTGATGAGATCGATCATCATGCCGGAGAGGATTTCGTCACGCTTGGCCATGATCGACGCCCAGACATCGTCCGGAATGTTGTCGGTCTTCAGCAGCTGGACGGAGTCATCGGCCAGCTGGATCTTGTATCCCACGGTGCCGAAGGTGCCCGCCTTGAGGTCCTCGACCATGGCGGAATAGACCGGAACCATGTTCCACAGGACGGAACTGAGGAGGTGGCTGGCGGCCTGCGACGTCTTGTCGCCGATCACGTCGATGAACCACACCTTGCCTCCGTCGGCGGCCGCGGTTGTTTCGACAGCCTGGATCATGCCGAAACTGGAACCGTTGCCCTGTCCGAAGATGATGTCCGCGCCTGCGGCAATCACCGTCTCCGTGACACGGCGTCCACCGGCGACATCGCCGTAGGCGGCCGGCCCGATGACGGCATAGATTATGTTGATGTCGGGATTGGTGGCGCGGGCGCCCATGGCAAACCCGGCGGACTGGGAGTTCCACGACGGCGGTTCACCGGACACGACGATGCCCACGGTTCCCGAACGGCTCATCATCGCGGCCATGGCCCCGGCGAGCCATGCGCCTTCGTGACCGTGCAGCGTGTAATCCGCCACCAGCCCCTCCTGGACGGCATCGGGGCTGTCGACGATGGCCACCGGCACACCGGTCTCGGCAGCGATTTCCGGGGCTGCCGTGTTGTATCCGCTGGCATGGGCGATCATCAGGCTGGCGCCGTCCTCGGCGAGTTCGCGCAGTGTCGGACGGACGTCGCCGTAGCCCAGGCCCTCTGCCGGCATGAACTCGAGGCCGTGCATGTCGGCGACGGCGCGTGCGGCATCGACACCCTGCTGGTTCCAGCCGAAGTCCGTGCCCTGTTCAGGAACCAGAACCGCAATGCTCGTGACGTCGTCGGCCAGACTGGCCTGGACCACGCCGAACGCCATGACGGCGCCCGCCGCGAGTCCGGCAATGAACTTTCTTCCGGATTGTTTCATGGGGATCTCCCTTGTGAGGTCAATCCGTTTCCCTGTGGACCGGGGAACCGGATCAGCGTGTCAAGCCTACAGGATGCGCTTCGCCGTCCGCAACGACCTCCGCGGCCGGAGCGAGGGGCGGCTTGCCCAGAATGAGGTCGGCTGCACGCTCCGCCACGGCGACGACGGCAGCGTTGATGTTGCCGCTCACGAGGCGGGGCATGACGGAAGCATCGACGACCCTCAGGCCTGTGGTTCCATGGACCTCCAGGGCCGGGCTGACGACCGCCGCCGGATCGCCGTCACGTCCCATCGAGCAGGTGCCCAGAGGATGATGCACCGTGATGGCGGTCGATCGAATGTGGTCGTCCACATCCCCGTCTCCCGGAGCGGTTTCGGCATCGATGAAAGTTCTGAGAGCAGGTTGCGAGGCGACGTCGCGGGCAAGCTCGATACCCCGGCGCATCGCCTTCCAGTCGTTTTCCCTGGCAAGGAAGTTCGACTGCAGGAGCACCTTCCCGGCAGGGTTGTCGTCGGCGAGTGTGATCCGCCCCCTGCTCCGGGGGTGCAGCAGCACGATGCGGCAGGCAAAGCCATCCGTGAAGGGCTTCAGCCACCACGGACCGACGCCGAGTGGTGCTGCCGTGAAGAGGAGCTGGATGTTGGGCGCCGGCAGCGCGGCGTCGGTCTTGAGGAAGGCGGTGATGCCCCCTGGAACGTCGCTGGCGAAACCGCTGCCGAGGAACCGGGCCTGCAGCATGGCAAGCGCGATGCGGTCATAGCGCATGGCCCTGGCGAAGGGGCCGGGTTCCCGTCGCCTGTAGAGAAGGATCGTCGAGACATGGTCCTGCAGGTTGCTGCCGACACCGGGCAGGTCGACGAGGACCGGGATGTTTCGGTCACGCAACGCATGGGCATCGCCGATGCCGGAATGCATGAGGAGCTTTGGCGAGTTGATGACCCCGCACGAGACGATGACTTCGCGTTTGGCCCGGATGGTGCGCGTCCGTCCGCCCTGGATCACTTCCACGCCCACGGCCCTTGCGCCCTCGAAGAGAATGCGCGTGGCCTGGGTGTTCACGACCACGCTCAGTCCACGCCTGGAGAGCGCCGGGCGCAGGTAGGCCGACGCGGCGCTCGCGCGGCGGCCGCGGCGTATGGTCATCTGCAGGCGGCCGAAGCCGTCCTGGTGCGCGGCGTTGTAGTCCTCGGTCCAGGAATGCCCGGCTTCGCGGCCGGCTTCGCCGAAGGCCTCGACAAGCGGATCCTGGTACTTGCAGAACTGGACATGGAGGGGGCCACCGGCGCCGCGCCAGGTGTTGGCGCCTTGCTCCCAGTTCTCCTGGCGCTTGAAGTAGGGAAGCATGTTGGCCCAGGACCAGCCGGGCAGTCCGCCGGCTGCCCAGGTGTCGTAGTCGTGTGGATTCCCCCGGACATGCGCCATGGCGTTGACGGAAGACGATCCTCCGACGACCTTGCCCCTGGCGCACTCCACGCTGCGGCCGCCAAACCCCTCCGCGGGTTCATAGAAGTACATCCAGTCGTGCAGGCGGTTCTGCAGGATCTTGCCCCATCCCAGCGGAATGTGAATCAGGGGATCGCGGTCCCATCCCCCGGCTTCCACCACGAGCACACGGGTGACATTGTCGGCAGACAGACGGTTGGCAAGCGTGCACCCTGCCGAACCGGCGCCGACAATCACGTAATCGAAGGTTTCCTGCACGGCGGTCAACTCCCGTCATGGTCTCCATGGTGACATCCGCCTGACCGGTTTTCCATGACGGCGCAAGTCTTTCTGTTCACTGCCGCGGACCATCCCGCGTTGCACACGAAGGCGGCACGGCTTATCACTCGTGCCTTGTCCAACAGTGCGCGTCGGGCGGTCGGCGGGGCGAAGGAAGCCATGGATATCCTGACGATCCAGTCCCACGTCGCGCGGGGCCATGTCGGTCTCAACGCGGCGGTGCTGCCCCTGCAGCTTCTGGGCTTCGAGGTCGACGCCGTGCCGACGGTGGTGTTCTCCAATCACCTGGGCTGGCAGGACTACGAGGGGCGCGCTCTCGAACCCGCCTGGGTGACGCGCGTCATCGATGGCGTCGCGCGCCGCGGCCTCGGCCAGTGCCAAGCCCTGCTGACGGGATTCATCGGTTCGCCGGAACTCGGTGACACCGTGCTTCACGCCCTCGACGTGCTGCGCCAGGCCAACCCCGGCGCCCTCTATGCCTGCGATCCGGTGATGGGCAACGAGGACGGTTTCTTTGTCGAGCCCGGCGTGCCCGAGTACCTCAAGGATCACATCGTGCCGAAGGCCGACATTCTCTTTCCCAATCACATGGAGCTCGAGTTCCTCGCCGGACGGCCGGTCAACACGATCAGCGATGCCCTCGAGGCGGCCCGCGCCGTCCAGGAGATGGGCCCCGACACGGTCCTCGTCACCTCGCTCGAGGCCCGCGCCGGGTTTCCCCGGACAATTCCCGTCATCGCCGTTGACCGTCACTGCGCCTGCCAGGCCAGCGTCGAACGCCTCGACGTCCCGGTCGATGGCGCCGGCGACCTTGTCGCCGCGGTGTTCACGGCGGCGACCCTGCGGGGAGCGGCGCTTCCCGATGCGCTGGCCCATGCCCTCGCCACAACCCACGGCATCATGAGAAAGACGGCGCAATGCCATGCCGAAGAACTCGCCCTCGTCTCCGGCCGCGACGAAATCGTGAACCCCAGCCAGCCCGTCGACGTGACGCTCATCGACGCTCCCTGATTCGCTTCCAAGAAGCGTCCCACATTCGCCATCAGGAGGCCGGCGCCACGTCGTCCTGCCCGAACAGCTGCCTTGCCAGAATGCAAACACCGCTTTCAGGTCAGGGAGGACGGGCTCCAGCGATAGGTGACGTCGGGCTCGTTCTCCTCTTCGCTGTGGCCGAAACTGATCGCGACAAGGCCGCAGGCTTCATAGAAGTCACGCGCTCCCCGGTTGGCGCGGAAGGTGCGCAGCGTGAACCCGGCCGGCCTGAGAGCCATCACGTCGCGCAACAACCTCGATCCGACCCCGTGCCTCTGGGCCTCGGGCGCGACAAACAGCTGATCGACGACATCCTCGCGGAGGCAGTGAAAGCCGATCGCCCGGCAGCGCGCCTCGGCGATGCGCGCCGCGTCCCAATCGTCGAAGGACGCGCGAACAAACTCGGTGAAGTCGTCGTCGCTGTGGGTCCACGGCATGAAGGTGTAGGCCAGGCGCGACGAGCGCATCAGGATGTCGGCAATCGCCAGGATGTCGCCGGGAACCGCATCACGCACAAGGACGGGAATCATGTCTGCGGGCTCTTCACCCCCGGTCCTCCCGGCGGGTACGCCAGACCTTCGCGAACGGGTCGACGGCGGCGTCCCGGTGCCGCGTGTATTCGGCCCAGAGCGCGGCATCTTCCGCTGCCGTTTCCCCGAGGGTCCGGGAGATGAACGCCAGGGCCATGTCCATCCCGGCTGATACACCCGATGCCGTGAAGATGTTGCCGTCTTCGACCCACCGCGCTTCACGTTGCCACAGCACGTTCGGTCCCTGAGAGGCCACCCAGTCGAAGTTCATCTTGTTGGTGGTGGCCATTCGTCCGTCCAGGACCCCCGCCTTCGCAAGCAGCGCAGCGCCCGTGCAGACCGATGTGACGAACTGCGCTTGTCCGGCCCGAAGCCGGAGCCATTCAATCATCGAACGATTGTTGACTTCCCGCCGTGTCCCTTGTCCGCCTGGAACAAGGATCGCGTCGTAGGCAACGTCGTCATCAAACGCATCCTCCGCCAGGCACCTGGGACCCTGAACACTGGAGACCATTCCCCGCGCTTCGGCAACCATGCGCAGCTGAAACGATTCCGGGTGCATTCCCAGCATCTCAACGGGACCGAAGGCGTCCAGTATCTCGAAGTCCGGGAACAGAACGACTCCAATTGACATGTGCATCGCAGCAGCCTCGGTTGGACGCATGGCAGGGTGTGACGTTGGCCAGGACTTCGAATCGTACCGGCCCCCTTGAAGGAACGATCAAGAGTACGCGGCAATCAGACCATGCGTGGCGTGCCCCACGTGTGCGTGGTGCTCCGGCCATCCCTCCGTCTCCAGGCGATGATCCCTCGAGGAGAGGAGGGCATGTTCATGGATGATGTGCATGGTGTGGGCCGGGGATCGAGATTGCGGCTGGCGAGGTGGCGAAAGGTCGCCGCCACCAGGCCGTCGCCCTTGATGAGGGGCGCTTGCGGGTTGATGGTTCCCGGCCCCGGGCTCGATCGAAGCGGCGCATCGAGGGTTGCCGTCATGGAGTCCCGCCGTAGCTCTCGACGATGGCGTCGTAGCGGCCGGAGGCCCGCAGCGCCGCGAGCGCGACGTCGAAGGCATCGCGCGTCGCCTCGTCGCGAAAGCCGACGCGGTAGGACGTGGGCGGGAAGATCGCGTGCCGGGTCACCGGCTGCCGGGCGTCGGCCATCGAGGTGACCCTCGGGTCGTCCGTGAACCAGTTGAAGATGTTGATGTCGGCCACGACGACATCGACCTCGCCCGTGAACAGGGCCAGGTTCTGACGGTACTGTTCGGCGACCTCGCTGTAGGCGGGATTGCCGTCGGCAACAGCGCGATAGGGATCGGGCAGGTAAAGCCGCGCGTTCTGGAACGCCATGACCGAGTGGTCCGCCAGATCCTCGATGGTGTCGATGGCGATGCCGCGCTCCGCCAGCGTCATTGCCTGGTTGCGGTAGACGATCGCGACTTCCGACAGGGCTGCGCCCGGGTTCGCGTCCGGGCTGACGGTCATGGCCGCGTCAACCTCGCCTCGTGCCAGCGCCTCCGGAACGGCACCCAGTTCCATGAAGACGGGCTCCATGGCGTATCCGGCGTCCGCCAGCGCCTCGCGGACGATGTCGTATTCCATGCCGCGCCGTTCGTCGGCAATCACATAGGGCGGCATCGAGAGACCGACGGCGACCGTAATCGGCTCCAGGTCCTGGGCCGGTGCGGCCGGCGCCAGAAAGACGAGGCCGGCCAGGAAAGAGATGAGACGCGACATCGCTGTGAACTCTGAGCTGCGGATCGGTTGGGACTTTGCAGGCCGTACTCTCGACGATCCGCGCACTCCGGGTCAATGCGGACGGAGCGGCCATTGGCAAGGCCGCCCTCGAGCAGAGCCGCGCCAGTGTGCCTATGTGTGTGTCGACGACAGCGACCAGCACCACGTCGCCCGGTACGAAGGCGTCGCCCTGTTCGACTGACCTCAGTGACTCCGGCCACCGTCACCGGCCGTCTGTGACTCCGTACCGGAGGGCCACACGATCCTTCGATCTTCTCCGCGCACAATTGGCACAGGCGTGATGACCCGGAACACCTTGTCGGGTGGCGGCGGAACGATGGTCCCCGTCGCCGGCGTTACAGGAGGTGGCGGCGGTCGAGTTCCTCGGCGATCTGCACGGCGTTGAGTGCGGCGCCCTTGCGCAGGTTGTCGGAGACCACCCACATCGACAGACCGTTCTCGATGGTCGGGTCCTTGCGGATGCGGCTGACGTAGACGGCATCCTCGCCGGCGCACTCGCGCGGGGTCATGTAGCCGCCTGGTTCACGGTCGTCGATGACAAGGACACCGTCGGCCTCGCGCAATTGCTCGCGGGCGTCATCCTCGTCGAGCGGCCCGGCAAACTCGACGTTGATCGCCTCCGCGTGGCCGATGAACACGGGCACGCGCACGCAGGTGGCATGGACCCTGATGGCGGGATCGAGAATCTTCGCGGTCTCGGCCACCATCTTCCACTCCTCTCTTGTCGAGCCATCCTCCATGAACGAGTCGATGTGCGGGATGCAGTTGAAGGCGATGTCCTTCTGGAACACGTCCGGCGCGTGAGGTTCGTTCCAGTACCGCTTCCTGGTCTGCTCGTAGAGCTCGTCCATCCCCTTCTTCCCGGCGCCGCCCGTGGCCTGGTAGGTGGAAACGACGATGCGCCGGATGGGGACGAGGTCGTGCAGCGGCTTGAGGGCGACCACCATCTGGATTGTCGAGCAGTTCGGGTTGGCGACGATGTTGCGGCGCGGCGCCATGTCGAGGTGATGGGCGTTCACCTCCGGGACGACGAGCGGCACATCGTCGTCGTAGCGAAAGCGCGACGTGTTGTCGATGACCATGGCGCCTGCTTCGGTCGCCCCTGGCGCATAGCGGCCGGAGACCTCACCTCCGGGTGAGAAGAGGGCGACATTCCAGCCGTGGAAGTCGAAGGTCTCGAGATCCCGGCAGGTGAGGGTGGCGTCGCCGAAGGAGACTTCCTTGCCGGTCGAGCGGGACGAGGCGACCGCAGCCACCTCGTCGACCGGGAACTCCCGTTCGGCGAGCGTCTGCAGCATTTCGTGGCCGACGGCGCCGGTGGCGCCGACGACGGCAACGCGGTAGCTCATGGTTCAGGCCCGTCTCTCGATTTCCGCGACGACGGCTTCCGCCATGGCCGTGGTCGTCGCCTGGCGGGCCCCGTCCTCCATGATGTCGGCCGTTCTCAGTCCGCTCTCCAGGACGGCGCCGATGGACGCATCCACGAGAGCTGCCTCGTCCTGCAGATCGAAGCTGTAGCGCAGCATCATGGCAAAGCTCGAGAGCATGGCGAGCGGATTGGCCCGGTTGGTGCCGGAAATGTCCGGGGCGGTCCCGTGCACCGGTTCATAGAGCGCCGGAATCCTGTCGCCGGAGCGCGCGCCCAGTGAGGCTGAGGGCAGCATGCCAAGCGATCCCGTCAGCATGGCGGCGCAGTCCGACAGGATGTCGCCGAACATGTTCGTCGTCACCATGACATCGAACTGGCGGGGGTCGCGGACAAGCTGCATGGCCGCGTTGTCGGCCAGCATGTGGGAGAGTTCCACGTCCGGATACTCCTCGGCCCCCAGGCGGGTCATCTCCTGGCGCCACAGCAGCGTCGATTCCAGGACATTGGACTTGTCGACCGAGCACACCCGGCCGCCCCGCTTGCGGGCGAGTTCGAAGGCCACGCGTCCGACGCGCAGGATCTCGGCAGTCGTGTAGACGAGGGTGTTGACCCCGCGGCGCTCGCCGCCACCGGCATCCTCGATGCCGCGCGGCTCGCCGAAGTAGATGCCGCCGGTCAGTTCGCGCACGATCATGATGTCGAGGCCCGAGACGATGTCGGGCTTGAGCGACGAGGCGTGGGAGAGGGCGGGGTAGACCACCGCCGGGCGCAGGTTGGCGAAGAGCTCCATCTCCTTGCGCAAGCCCAGGAGAGCCCGCTCGGGCCGCACGGAAAAGTCGAGCTCGTCCCAGCGCGGACCGCCGACGGCGCCGAAGAGAACGGCGTCAACCGACTTCGCCCGCTCCAGGGTGTCCTCGGTCAGCGGCGTGCCGTGGGCATCAATGCTGGCGCCTCCGACGAGGGCTTCGGCGATGTCGACGTTGAGACGGTTTTCCCGGTCGAACCAGTCGATCACGCGCCTCGTGGCGTCCATGACCTCCGGTCCGATCCCGTCGCCGGGCAACAGCAGCAACGACCTGTTTGAGGTCATCGTCCCCGCTCCCCTGTCAGAGCCATGGCTGCAGAGCGGCGCGGCGCTCCTCGAAGGCGGCGATGTCGGCCTCCCTGGCGAGGCTGATGCCGATCGGATCGAGCCCGTTGAGGAGTCGGTGCTTCACCGATTCGTCGATGGCAAAGGCGATCCGGCTGCCGTCGGGACGTGTCACGGTCTGGCTCTCGAGGTCGACGCTGAGCCGCGCGTTGTGCCCGGACCGCGCATCGTCCATCAGCCGGCGCACGTCCTCGTGCGGCAGGGTGATGGCGAGAATGCCGTTGTTGACGCAGTTGCCGAAGAAGATCTCGGCGAAACTCGGAGCGATGATGCAGCGGATGCCAAAATCGAGAAGGGCCCATGGCGCATGCTCGCGGCTCGACCCGCAGCCGAAGTTGTCCTCCGTCACGAGAATGGACGCCTGGCGCCACGGGTCTTGGTTCAGGACGAATTCAGGACGTTCGCGACCTTCAGTATCGTGACGCATCTCGTCAAAGAGATGACGGCCGAGCCCGGTTCTGCGGATGGTCTTGAGGTACTGCTTGGGGATGATCTTGTCGGTGTCGACATTGATCATCGGCAGCGGCGCGGCGATCCCGGTCAGCGTGGTGAACCGTTCCATGGTCCTATTCCCCGAGCGCGCGGACGTCGGTAAGGGTGCCGCGTATGGCCGCGGCCGCGGCCATGGCCGGACTGACCAGATGGGTGCGACCGCCACGTCCCTGGCGCCCCTCGAAATTGCGGTTGGAGGTGGAGGCGCAGCGCTCGCCGGCAAGCAGCCGGTCGGCATTCATCGCCAGGCACATCGAACACCCGGCCTCGCGCCAGTCGAAACCCGCCTCCGTGAGGATGCGGTCGATTCCCTCGTCTTCTGCCTGCCGCTTCACCAGCCCGGATCCCGGCACCACCATCGCGTGCACGCCGTGCGCCACCTTGCGGCCCTCCACGACGTCGGCCACGGCGCGCAAATCCTCGATGCGGCCATTGGTACAGGAGCCGATGAAGACCCGGTCGATGGGGATGTCCTTCAGCCGGGTCCCGGGTTCGAGACCCATGTAGTCGAGGGAGCGCTCCATTGCCGCGCGCCGCTCATCGTCCTCGACCTCTCCGGGGTCGGGGACGACGCCGGAGATCGGCAGGACGTCCTCGGGACTGGTTCCCCAGGTGACCTGCGGTTCGATGTCGCCTGCCTGGATCACCACCTCACGGTCGTAGGCGGCGCCTGGATCCGACACCAGGGTTGCCCACCAGGCCACGGCCCGGTTCCAGTCCTCGCCCGATGGCGAGAAGGGCCTTCCCTCGAGCCAGGCGACGGTCTTGTCGTCCGGTGCGATCAGGCCGGCGCGGGCCCCGGCCTCGATCGACATGTTGCACACCGTCATGCGCCCGGCCATCGAAAGGGCGCTGATCGCCGGACCGGCATACTCGATGACATGTCCGGTGCCGCCGGCCGTGCCCACGGCACCGATGATTCCAAGAATGAGATCCTTGGCCGTCACGCCGGGGCCCGGCGCGCCCTTGACCGTGATGCGCATGTTGCGGGAACGCCTCTGGACCAGCGTCTGCGTGGCGAGGACATGTTCCACTTCGGAGGTGCCGATGCCGAATGCGAGAGCGCCGAAGGCGCCGTGGGTGGCGGTGTGGCTGTCACCACAGACGATCGTCATGCCGGGCTGGGTGAGTCCCTGTTCGGGTCCGACGATGTGAACGATCCCCTGGCGCGGATCGTCCATCCCGAAGAGAGTGATGCCGAAGTGCTCGCAGTTCTCTGCCAGGGTATCGACCTGGATCCGGCTTTCCTCGTCGTCGATCCCCTGACTGCGGTCCGTTGTCGGCACGTTGTGGTCGGCAACGGCCAGCGTCGCTTGAGGCCGCCGGACCCGCCGGCCGCTCTGGCGCAATCCCTCAAAGGCCTGGGGGCTGGTCACCTCGTGGACGAGATGGCGGTCGACATAGAGCAGGGTCGTGCCGTCGCCCATGTCGGCGACGGCATGGCTGTCCCAGATCTTGTCGTAGAGTGTCTTCGGTGCGTTCATGGTCGAATGATGCGGTCATCTGGCGTCAAGGGGTTCCGCGACGAGCCCGGGGTCAGGACTTCTTGGCTGCCTTCGCCCTGTCGTCGCGCTTCTCGGGGATGCGCGCCGCCTTGCCGGTGCGTCCACGCAGGTAGTAGAGCTTTGCCCGCCGCACGGCGCCGCGCCGCACCACGGTGATCGACGCAATGCGCTGCGAATAGAGCGGAAACACCTGCTCGACACCCTCGCCGTAGGAGATCTTGCGGACCGTGAAGGAGGAGTTCAGGCCGCGGTTCTTGCGCGCGATGCATACACCTTCGTAGTTCTGGATGCGTTCGCGTGTTCCCTCGACAACGCGCAAGGCGACGCGCACGGTATCCCCGGGCGCGAATTCGGGAATCTCCTTCGTCTCCAGGAGCTTTGCGACCTGCTCCTGTTCCATCGTCTCCAGAACGTTCATCCTTCTTGTCCTCCGCTGGCCTGCGTCAGCCCTTATTCTCTTGATTCCTGGTATCGGGACCAGAGGTCAGGCCTGCGCTCCCGGGTTGTCTGTTCGGCCTTGTCATGCCGCCACTGGCGCACCTTTCCATGGTGCCCCGACAGCAGGACTTCCGGCACCGCGCGGCCTTCCCAGGTGCCAGGCCGCGTGTAGTGCGGATACTCGAGCAGGCCGGTCTCGAAACTCTCGTCAAGAAGCCCTTCGGGGGCATGGACCACTCCCTCGAGAAGTCGCACGCAGGCGTCCACCAGCACGATGGCTGCCGGTTCGCCTCCCGACAGGACATAATCACCGATCGAAATCTCCTCGAGGCCGCGTGCCTGGACCACGCGCTCGTCCACCCCTTCGAAACGTCCGCAAACGACGACCAGACGCCGTTGCCTGCAGAGCCGGCGCACGCGTTCCTGGGTCAGCGGCACGCCGCGGGGCGTGAGAAGGATCAGTGTTTCGTCTTCACCTCCAGTGGCCGTTGAGTCGATGGCCCGCGCCAGGACATCGGGCCGCATGACCATGCCGTTGCCGCCGCCGAAAGGCGCATCGTCGACGGTGCCGTGCTTACTACACGCATATTGGCGAATGTCCACTGTTTCCAACGCCCAAAGGCCCGATTTCAGCGCATGACCCGGCAGGGAGGCGCCCAGCGGGCCGGGAAACATCTCGGGAAACAGGGTGAGGATGGTGGCGGTCCATGGTGCGGCCATGATCATCCCTCCTGTCTGACGAGAATGCCGTCGGGCGGATCGACGATGATCCGGCCGCGCTCCAGGTCGACCACCGGTACATTGCTCTCGGTGAAGGGCACCAGGAAGTCGCTCCCGGGGGTCTCACCGCTGATCTCCATGGTATCGCCGGCCCCCCAGTCGTGCATGGCGCACACCTGGCCAAGCGGCGAGCCATCGACATGGAAGGCGGCGAGACCGATCAGGTCGTGGTGATAGAACTCGTTGGCAGACACCTCCGGCATGCGCGAACGCGGAACGAGGAGGCGGGTGCCGGTGAGGGCTGCGGCGGCTTGCCGGTCCGTGACTCCATTGATGGCCACCACCAGGTGGCCGCGCCGGGGGTGCTCAAGGACGGTGAGATCGAGGGTGCGGCCGCCGGGCCCCGCATGCATCGGGTTGTAGTTGCCAATGGCTGCCGGATCCTCGGCAAAGCAAGAAAGACGGACGGCGCCCCGAAGTCCCTTCGGCGCCCCTATGACGGCCAGACAGACCCAGTCCGGGTGGGTGTCAGGAGTTGTCCCCTTCCGCATCGTCCGTCACTTCGCCGGCGCTGCCCCCGCGGCGCTCCGGCATGGGAATGATTTCGGCCTTTCCGAGAAAGACCGCGACCCGGTCCGTGGGCTTGGCGCCCTGCCCGAGCCAGTAGCGAATCCGGTCCTGATCCATGATGACGCGCTCGGGATCATCGGCAGACAGCAGCGGCCGGTAGACGCCGACACGTTCGATGAAACGGCCGTCGCGCGGTGAACGCGAATCGGCGACGACGATCCTGTACATCGGGCGCTTCTTGGCGCCGCCACGTGACAGGCGAATCTTCAGGGCCATGAACCGAGACCTCCAGGAGGCTGCATCGCGAATGAGGGACCGCAGGAGACGCCACTGCCGAACCACCGGCCACCATCACGACAAGGTGAAGGCGTGAGGCGTCGGCGCCACTACCTAATGGCGACAGGCGCCGTTGGCAAGCCCAGATTGGCCTTTACGACTGCGGGCGGTCTGCCAGAATGGCGCGGCGGATCATTTAACCGGAATGCAGGTCATCATGTCGGGCGAAGGATCGTTCAAGCCTTTTGATTCGGGGATTGTCCCGCGCTACCAGGAGCCTGCGAGCTTCATGCGCGCCCAGCGGCACCCGGTCTCCAGCCGTCTCGACATTGCCCTTGCGGGCGTGCCGTTCGATACCGGTGTCACCTTTCGGTCCGGGGCCCGCCACGGTCCGGCAGCGGTGCGCGAGGCGAGCCGGCTCATCCGGGCGGTCAATCCGGCCACCAGGGTGGCGCCCTTCGACCTGTGCAACATCGCCGACGTCGGGGACGCGCCGACCCATCCCCTCAAGGTCGAGGAAAGCTGCGACATGATCCAGGCCTTCTTCGCCGGGATCCATGAGGCCGGCGCCTGGCCCCTTTCCATCGGCGGCGACCACACGGTGCCGCTTCCCATCCTGCGCGCCATTGCTCGTGACGAGCCGCTCGGTCTCTTCCATGTCGATGCCCATGCCGACACCTTCGACAGTTTCATGGGAACGAAGATCAACCACGCCACCTTTGTCCGCCGCGCCGTCGAGGAAGGGCTGATCGATCCGGCGAGGACCATCCAGGTCGGCCTGCGCGGCACCCGCTACGGCGATGACGACATCGACTACGGCAACGAGGTCGGCATGACCATGGTGCCGATGGACGAGTACGAGGCGATGGGACGGGAGAGTTTCATCGACCTTGCCCGCAGCGTTCTTGGCGACCGGCCCTGCTATCTGACCATCGACATCGACGGCCTCGACCCGCGGGACTGCCCGGGAACCGGGGTTCCGGAGCCAGGCGGCATCTCCATGCGCGACATGCAGGTCATCCTGCGCAGCTTCACCGGACTCAACGCCGTTGGCGGAGACGTCTGCGAGGTGTCTCCGCCGCACGACCCGATCGGCATCACCTTCGTCAATGTCGCCAACCTGATGTTCGAAATGGCATGCGTGATGGCCCGCAACAGAAAGAGGAGCCAATGATGCAGACCTGGAATCTCGAAGGCCGCAGGATCGTCAACTGGAAGACCTGCGAGTGGCAACCCTATCCCGGACTGGACGGAGCGGAACCTGGCCTCTCCTGGTGCCCCATCCGCGCCGAACCCGGACGCGACGTCGGCTACTTTCTCATGAAGGTCGAGCCCGGCTGCGGTGCGGCATTGCACCTCCACAGTGCCGGGGAAGATTTCATCATGCTCGAGGGCGAACTCGTCGACGGTGACGGCACCGTGCTGCGGGAAGGCGATTGCGTGAGCTATGCGCCGGGAACCCGCCATCGCACGCACTCGCCCAAGGGCTGCACCCTGCTTGCCGGCGTCAAGGGCCCGATCTCCACGATGGAGGGAGACGATGAACTGGAGACCATGCGCGAGGGCCGCACGATCGTGAACTGGCGCGACGGCGGCTTTGTACCCTATCCCTCGCTGCCCGATGATTCCGCCGCGATCCAGTGGCTGCCGGTGCGGGCGAATGCCGAGACCGGGGAGGGGTTCTATCTCATCAGCTTCGAGGCGGGCGGCTGCTCGGCGCTGCACGAGCATACCGATTTCGAGGAGTTTGCCATGCTCCAGGGAACCCTGACCGATTGCGACGGAACGACCTACGTCGAGGGTGACTGCATCAGCATGCCGCCCGGAAGCTCGCACTTTTCCCGTTCGTCCGGAGGCTGCGTCGTCATCGACATGATTTCCGGCCCCTTGCGCGTACTCGAGCAGTAGACGGCCCCATTGTTCATGGATCACGTGACGAGGGCGTGACGCCCCTGTTCCTGCAGCGCTACGTCCTCCTTGTCGAGGCGATCAGTCGGCGGGTGGGCGAGGCCCATCTGCGGACACAGGGCACCAAGATGTCACTGACCACCATCCCGGATGACGAATGGGCCTAGGCCGAGGCCGCCAGTTCTGGGACGAGATTGCCGCGACCAGCGAGCGTTCTGCCCGCGTCGTCGGTATCTTCTGTCAGTACAACGAGGTCATGGCGCAGGCGGGCAAGCCGTACCGCTACAGCTGATCTCCGAACAGGACCACGCCCCTTCGCCATGGGCAAAGGGGCGTGGTCCCTGCCGGCTCCGTCAAGGGGACGGGCTGCGACTCCCTTCCCGCAGATCGAGAGCAGGGCATAGCCCTTCGTGCAAGCCTGCTTCACCTCGACAATGCAGACACCCGCACCAAAGGGGGGCATCTTCCGTGACAGGCCACGTTCTCTTGATTTGGCTGCCCACAACGGAAGGAGCGATGCGATGGCGAAGTTCTACCTGGTTCTTTGCGTGGTGGGCGTGGTTGTTCCCTACGGATTCTTCCTGCCCTGGCTATTCGACCACGGGCTCGATTTCCCGCTCTTCGTCACCGAGCTGCTGTCCACGCGCATAGGCGCATTCTTCGGCGCAGACGTGATCGTTGCCGCCGTCGCCCTGTTCGGCTTTGTGGCTGCCGAAGGGCGGCGTGTCGGCATGAAGGGGCTTTGGGCGCCCGTGCTCGGAACCATCTGCGTGGGCGTCTCGCTCGGACTGCCGCTCTTTCTCTACCTGCGGGAGCGCGCCCGCGCCAGGGATTGAGGAGCCGCCGGGAGGAATCAGGCCCGGCCGGTGGCCTCGCCGTCGGCGAAGAGTTTCGAGCCCCTCTCGTCGATGATCTGCTTTGCCTTGCGAACCGAATTGGTCACGGCATCCTCATGCGTCGCGAACGTGTCGGCGCGGGTGAAGGTGCGCTCCCGGTCGCCTTCTTCGCGTTGCTGGATGATGGTGCCTGCGATTCGCCATTGCTGTCCCTCGCGTTCCGGCGCCGGGTGAATGAGAAACCCTTCGTAGGCCTCGGCCTCGTCGCTTCCGGCGGGTTGCTTCTCCTCACCGCCCGACTGCCCGGTGAGGCCTTTGAGAATTCGCGATACGAACGACGCCATGATCGGCATCCCTGTTGTCCCAGGGTCCAGACAACCACCTGACCGCGGTGAAGTCCACTGTCTCAACCCCATGCTGTTCGAACCAAGGACTGCGTCGGCCACCTCGAGTCCATCCCTTGACAGTCCTGGCGAACAGGACAAGGCGCATGGACCGACGTACCGGACCACGAAACCGAAGCACCCGCCCCTGCACAGAGCCCGCCGGATAGGGGCCGCGCGCCGAGCGATGGATCCGGAAACGGTTCAGGCAGGGGACCCGGTGCGGGAAGGCGCTCTCCGCCGATCACGCGCCGCCGGCAAAGCAATCGTCGACGACACCAGCGTCTTCATGCAGCAAGCAAGCCGCAGGCGGCCCTGTGTGACAGTTCCCCGTTCTCCAGCTGCTCCAACCCCTTCTCTTCTGTCTACTGCATAGTCAGTCAGATAGCGTCGAAGGGGCGCCGGGGTTTCGTGATCAAACAGGACCTTCACGCCGCGACGGTCTCCTTGAGAGACTCCGTTTCGTGCCTGAGAACGGCTGTTACCTGCCACTCCTTGACCTCGGGAAACCACTCCAGGAAGTCATTGACGGTGGCACCGCTCTCAAGGTTCTCGAAGAGCGCATAAACCGGCACCCGGGTTCCTGTGAAAGCCCAGGCGCCACTGATCTTGCGAGGGTTGCGCTCTACCGCCGGGCAATCCTTCCAGTCGGTCATGGCGTGTTCTCTTCTCCCTGAGTATCGATTCACATGAACTGCCATCGGACCGGACATCATCGCTTCCATCGCAGTTGGCAACAACGCTCAACTCTGGAAAACGGGTTGCAGCGTCACGTGCGTCAAGCTTGCCAGTGCGGGCGTCGATTCGGTCGATGATGGCGTCAGGACGATAACCTGCTTCCAATTCTCCAGCAGCGCCATCAGGTTTTCCGTGGCACTTGAACGAAGGGCCGCTTCGCGGCCATGGGTGCTGTGATCGGGTTCCGTGGCGCGTGATCGACGTGAATGGTGTGGAGGGAGCGGGGTCCTTGCTGTTCCGATGATCTAAGAGGGGATTCACACTTCCTGGTCTCCCGACTGTTCGGGAGGACGATCAACCAGGGAGTGAGAGATGAAGGCAAGGGAAGTATCCCCTCTTCGCCAGAAGACGCTCGACGTGATGACGATGAAGGGGCTGTCGCCTGTCACGCAGAAGCACTATCTGCGCGAGATTGCGAAGTTCGACCGCCACACCGGACATCAGCTGGACGTGCAGACGGACGACGCGATCAGGGACTGGGTTCTGATGCTGATTGACGGTGGTCTGTCGCCGCGCACGACCAATGTCACCGTGGCGGCGTTGCGTCTGTTCTACGACACTGTTCTCGGTCAGCCGGAGAAGGTCGCGACTCTGCGCTTTCGCCATGTCCCCGATCGCTTGCCCCGGACGATGCCGGAAGAGGATGTGGAGCACCTGATCCAGGCGATGACAGACATGCGCTACCGCATGGCGACCCTTGTGGCCTACGGCTCGGCGCTGCGTGTCTCCGAGGTGGTGTCGCTGCAGATCCCGGACATCCGGCGCAACGAGTGCCTCCTGCGCATCCGCAAGGGCAAGGGCAACCGCGAGCGCATGGCCTACCTGCCCGAGGCCGTGCTCGGGGAACTGGAGCGCTACTGGAGGACCACCTGGCCGCGTCCCACAAGCTGGCTCTTCTACCGCAAGACGCCCGATGAGCCGATCACCGCGAGCGCCCTGCACGGCGCCTTCAGGAAGGCCCGCGACCAACTCGGACTTGATCGCGGGCTCACCTTCCATTGCCTGCGGCACGCGGCCGCGACACACCTTCTCGAAGGGGGTGCGTCGCAGAGTGTCGTGCAGGATGTCCTGGGACACAAGTCCCCGGAGTCCACCAGGGTCTATGCCCGCACCACGTCCGTGATGTTCCGTTCCCTCGACCATCCGGTGGGGAGGTTCCTGACCGCCTGATCCTTGGCCCTTCCCAGCCCCGGCGTGGCAGACATCATGCGCCACGCCGGGCCCGGCTTCCGCGAACGCCACGCGGGACGTCTCGACGCGCTCTCGCGTGACGTGCTCTCGAGCATCGCGCGCTGCCGCACGGCGGAACTCGGTGGTCACCTCTACCAGTGCCCGCACTGCGAGCGCTTCCATGTCGCCTGGCATGCGTGCGGCAACCGTCACTGCCCCTCCTGCCAGGGCGCTGCGGCGCGGGCATGGATGACGAGGCAGGTCGGCGATGTGCTGCCCGTGCCCTACTTCCACGTCGTCTTCACCCTGCCGCCATCCATCGCCAGGATCGCCTTCCAGAACCGAAAGACCGCGTTCGCCATCCTGTTCCGCACCGCCGCCGACACCATCAAGACCATCAGCGCCGATCCCCGCCGCTTCGCCGCCCATGTCGGCGGCACCGCCGTGCTGCACACCTGGAACCAGAAGATGGAATGGCATCCCCACCTCCACTGCCTCGTCCCCAACGGCGGCTTCGACGTCACCACCGGCGCGTGGAAGACAGGCTCCCCTCACTTCTTCGCACCCGTGCGCGTCCTGGCACGCTTCTTCCGCAACCGCTTCCTCGAGAACCTGGCGAAGGCCGATCTCGCCTTCCACGGCTCCATCGCCCACCTCGCCGACCGCAAAGCCCTCGAGGCCGTGCTGCGCGAAGCGCGCACGATCGCGTGGAACGTCTACGCCAAGCGGCCCTTCAACGGGCCCGACGCCGTCATCCGCTACCTCTCCAGGTACACCCACCGGATCGCCATCTCGGATGCCCGTATCCTCGCCTTCGACGGCGACACCGTCACCATGCGTCACCGCAAGCCGGTCGCGAAGGCCGGGGAGAAGCCCTCCTACGGCACCATGACTCTCGGGACCGACGCCTTCATCAGGCGCTTCCTCCTCCATCGCCTGCCCAGAGGACTGCACCGCATCCGCCACTTCGGCATCCTCGCCAACGGGTGCCGCGCCAGGACCCTCGACGCCGTGCGCTCATCCACCGGCGCCACGCCCGATATCACCGACAACGCCACCGGCGAGAACGTCAGGGTCTGCGCCCACTGCGGCGCCCCCTTGCGGCTCGTTCTCGACTTCGGCCGCAAGCGTCTCTCTCCCGACAAACGCGCGTTGGTCGACGCCCTGCTGCGCCAACGTGGGCCTCCCACGCCGGAGCCAACGCCATGACGGGCCCGGCATGCCCGAGCCTGCGGTGTACGCACCGCCACACGGCTCCGCGCCCTCGTGGCGCCGGATCGCCGCCAACAGCGTGTCGGCGCCCCACGTCAGGCCGACCGTCCGTGTCCCACAGGCTCGGCACGCCGCGCCGTGGGCCGAACGTCGCTGTCAGGAGCCGTACAACACGCCGCTTCGCGCGTCCGTAATCGACGCTTCCTTCACACTTTATCCATGGAAAGAACGAGCCCGCGCGGCCTTCGTTCAAACCTGCTTAGCGACGGCGCTCCGGCCGTCACTAACCAGAATCTTGTAGCGGTCGATGAGGCCGGTGGCGTGGTCCAGGAAACGGGTGATGGCTGTTTGCTCAAACACGGTTGCGAAACAAGCCGTTCCGAACAGAGTGCTCACATCACAGGGTGCATGGAACGATGCACCGACCCTGGAGACCGAAACATCGCGAGGTCTAATCGAGTGCCGATGCAACCAGTTCGGCAAAGGCGCCGTCGCGCACCATCGCCGAGACCGCCTCGATGTCCGGCGCCATCAGACGGTCCTCGTCCCAGAAGGGCACCTGCTGTCGGACCAGTTCGTGCGCCCGCGCCAACGTCGTGGAGGTCCAGAGCGGCTGGCGGAAATCGATCCCCTGGGCCGCTGCCAGCAGTTCGACGGCGATGATATCGGCGAGGTTGTCGTTCATGCCGGCGAGTCGGCGCGCCGCATGGGTTGCCATGGACACGTGATCCTCCTGGTTGGCCGAAGTCGGCATGCTGTCGATGGAGGCTGGCGCCGCTCGTTGCTTGTTCTCGGCGGCAAGTGCGGCAGCGGTGACATGGGCGATCATGAAGCCGGAGTTGACGCCGCTGTCCTCGACCAGGAAAGGCGGCAGCGAACTCATGCTGCCGTTCGTGAGCAGCGCCGTGCGCCGTTCGGACATCGATCCGATCTCGGCCAGCACCAGGGCGAGGATATCGGCTGCCATGGCCACCGGCTGGGCATGGAAGTTTCCGCCCGAAAGGACGTCACCCTCGTCGCAGAACACCAGTGGATTGTCGGTCACCGCGTTGGCCTCGCGGACCAGCACATCGCCGACCGATCGCAGATGATCGAGACAGGCGCCCATGACCTGAGGCTGACACCTCAGCGAATAGGGGTCCTGCACCCGATCGCAATCCTCGTGCGACTTGCGGATTTCGCTGCCGCTCAGGAGGGTGTGGTAGACGCCTGCGACCCTGGTCTGCCCGACCTGCCCGCGTGCCGCGGAAATGCGCGGGTCGAAGGGCGTGTCGGCGCCCAGGGACGCATCAACCGAAAGCGCGCCGGCCACGACGGCCGCCGCAAAGTTGCGTTTTGCCCGGATCAGGCCATCAAGCGCCAGCGCCGCCGAGACCTGCGTTCCGTTGAGCAGTGCCAGACCCTCCTTGGCGGCAAGCGTCACCGGCTCGAGGCCGACACGCTCGAGCGCCGTGGAGGCGGGGACTGTCTCGCCAGCCATGCGGACCTGGCCGTAGCCAAGGAGAACGGCGCTGAGATGGGCCAGAGGGGCCAGGTCGCCGGACGCGCCAACCGATCCCTTGGCCGGAATGACAGGGAGCGCATCGTGGTTGTAGAGCCGGACAAGCGCCTCGATTGTCGTGCGCTGGCACCCGGAAAGGCCAAGGGCGAGCGCGTTGATCTTGAGTGCGAGAACCAGTCGCACGATGGAGTCGGGCAGGGGCGCACCGGTGCCGGCCGCATGGCTGAGGACGATGCGTCTTTGCAGGTCGTTGATGCGGTCGCGCGAGATCGCTGTCCGCGCGAGGCTGCCGAATCCGGTGTTGATGCCGTAGACCCTGGCGTCGCCCGCGGCAACATCGAGTACGAGCCTTGCCGAACGCTCGACCTCGGCCCAGGCCTGCTCCTCGACGGCCACGGCAAGCCCACCCGACAGAAGGCGCTCGATGTCGGTAAGTGACAGCGCTCCCGGCGTCAGGGTCAGGGTCTCGGGCATAAGTCCCTCCTCAAGCAGCGGCATTCGCCGTGTTTACACCGTACCGGACCGATACGAATAGCGCCGGAACAGTCATCGTGGGAACAGGAGTCCGGCAAGACGCGGTGCAGCCGGCCTGATCTGACACGCTGACACCTTGGGCGCGCAGCGCATCGGGGAAGTTTGTTCAACCATCTGCATTGCGCGCGTCGGGGCTCGCCGGGGATCTCAGGGCCGAAGCGGGCATCGTCAAGGTGGCGATGCGCCAAACGGAACACGACGGGAAGCAGTCCCTCCAATGATCATCCGCAAGGAAATCTCCCGCCCTGCTGGGGACCCGGATCACACGTGCCCCTTCGTGGCGCGGAATCAGCTTGGCCGGGTTCAGGACTGCAGGCTTTCGATGTCTGGCCGCCGTGGTTGAGGACTCGGATGGTCAGACCGGATCCATCAGCGAGATGGCCTCGGCCATGGCGATGGTTTCGAGCTGGTAGGAGAAATCGGCGGCACTGTCGTCCTCGAGGACACTGAAGAACGCCACCACGGTGCCGCTGTCGGGATCAACGAAGAGAAACTGGCCACCCCAGCCGCCGTGTCCGATCCAGCGGCCGTTGGTGCGCATCTGGTTGCCGTAGGTGATGTGGTCGGCCGGTGGCGCGTAGCGCGGACCGGTCTGCGCGCGGGTTGCGTTGATGAAGGCCTCGCTGCCGACCTTTTCGCCGTGGATGCCCCGGCCGCCGCGAACGAAGATGAGACCATAGCGCGCCAGGTCGCGGGCGCTCATCGACACTCCGCCGTTGAGGTTGGGCACGCCGTCGCGGTCGCACGACAGCCAGAACGTGTCCTCCATGCCCGCACCCTCGACGATGTCGATGAAGTGATATCTGAGAGGCGTCTTCGTGACACGTTCGGCGACCCAGCCGACGACATCGGTGTTCGCCGACTTGTACTGCGGCTCGCCGGAACGGTTGGCGAGGTCATCGCTTGCAATGCTGCAGAGAAATGACCGGTTGACGGGTTCTGCCCCGTCATCAGCCGGCAACCGCCAGCCCATGGCGGCTCCATGGTCGAGGAGGGCAGTGGTCATCGGATCGGAATAGTCTTCCGCGTAGTCGTTGACGATGTTCATGTCCATGACGTCCTGGACGGTCGCGTCCGCGTAGCCGCTGCCGATCTCCGGCAGGTGCTCGCCGACGCGTGAGCGCATGTCGAGACGCCCCTCCTCGACGAGGCGGCCGATCAGCAGGTTCATGGCCGTCTTCGAGATGGACATGACCGTGTGGGGCCGGTCGGGACCGAAGTCGGGCGCGTAGTGCTCGAACACGAGCTCGTCGTGTCGCAGCACCACCATGGCGGAAAAGTAGGTGGTGCCTGTCAGGCGCCGGACCTCGGGCATGTCGCCGATCCGCCGGTCGATCCGGCGGTTGAGTGTCAGAATGTTCGGGCTCCTCAGGAAGAGGCCATAGCGCGTCAGGCGCCACAGATTGTGGAACCCCCGACGCCGGTTGCTGGACGTGACCCATGCTTCCCGCTGATCCGGGCCGACAGTGAGGTCGGGATTGGCAATGATGGTGCTCATGTGGTTTCTCCTCTCGGAACGACTTCCTGGCCGGGTTCTTCCGGTTCGTCGTCGATCATCTCCGCCGGAAATCCGGGGGCAAGAACCGAGACGCCGCAGGCTTCCTCGAGCCTGCGGATGATGTTGGGCGACCATTCCCTCGGGCCGTAACGCGCCTCGCCATCCTGGAAGATCTCGACCAGCTTCGGCGCGACCTCGACAGGGACCCCGGCCCGTTCGGCGATAGTCCGGAAGATTCCGATATCCTTCGACACGAGGTCCATCGTGAAGTTGATGTCGCGGCTGCCGTTGAGGATCACCTGGCTCTCGGTCTCGTGGACGAACGAGTTGCCCGAGGAAATGCGGATCGCCTCGTAGGTGGTGGAAAGGTCCATGCCGGCCATCTTCGAGGTGACGAGAGCCTCAGAGAGGGAGACGAGATTGGCCGTGGCCAGGTAGTTGGTGACCACCTTGAGGATGGATGCGGAACCCAGCGGGCCGGTATGAAGGATGCGCCGGCCCATCGCCTTGAGCAGAGGCAGCATGCGCTCGAAGACGCGGCGCTCGCAGCCGGCGAAGATGGCAATGTTGCCTGTCGCAGCCCTGTGGCATCCACCGGAGACGGGACAGTCCACCGCGTCACCGCCCGCAGCCTCGACAAGCGCTGCGAGGCGGCGGACTTCCGCTTCGTCGGTGGTGCTCATTTCCGCCCAGATGCTTTCCGGGCGAAGGCCGGCGAGGATGCCGTCCTCCGCCTCCATGACGCTCGTCGAGGCTGCTGGAGAGGGCAGGCACGTGATCACGACGTCGCACGTGCGGGCCATGTATTCAGGGCTCTCTGCCCAGGCGGCGCCGTTCTCGACGAATGGGTGGGCGGCATCGCGATCGAGATCCCTCACCACGAGTTCGAACCCGTTGCGCTGGAGGCTTCCCGCGAGCTTGCCTCCCACATTGCCCAGCCCGATGAAACCGACCTTCATGATGGAATGCTCCGCGCCACGATCACGAAATCCTGCACTGCCGCCAGACCGGTGTCGACACGTTCCCGTGCATCGTTGCCGGTCCTGTGTCCCTTGACCGGCGCCGGAGCCGGCCATGACAATGGCCAAAGAGACCGGGAAGGCTCCGGGAGGAACCAGTGAGCGACGAGCGCGACATCTTCTGGGACGAAAGGGACCTCCCTGGACCGACGCGAGACCCGTCACGGCTCAAGCGTGACATGGACCGGTGGGGGTACTGCATGATTGCCGAGGCCGTGGCCGGCGACACGCTGCGGGTCATGCGCGAACGCCTCGAGGAGCTCGCCGAAACCGAGGCGGGAATGGGCGATCATGTCTTTGCCGACAGGGTCAACGCCGCCGACAGCGACAACCAGTGGATCCTCATGCTCGTCAACAAGGGCGAGGACTTCCTGCGTGCGGTCGATCATCCCGACACCCGGCCGATTCTCGAGCACCTGCTGGGCCCCGGGTACCTGCTGAGCGAATCGTCAGCGCACCTCACCCGTCCGGGCAATCCGGCGATGGCGCTCCACACGGACCAGTGGTGGATGCCGCCGCCCGTGATGCCGGGAGAGCGTCATCAGCCCGGCGGCACGATCACCCGCGAGGGAGCGGTTCAGGGACCACTCAGGAAGGCAACTCGACCGATCGCGGCCCCTATGGTCGCCCAGAACATGCTCTTCGTCTCGGACTTCACGGAAGCCAACGGCGCTACCCGCCTGGTGCCGGGGAGCCACATGACCGGCAGTCAGCCGGACCAGTCCGTGCCTCAGGTGGTGCCCTCGATCGCCGCCGAGGGACCGGCGGGCACGATCGCGATCTGGGAGGGCCGGACCTGGCATTCGGCGGGTCCCAACACCTCGAACGAGACACGCTACGGGATGCCGACGCTCTATGCCGCACCCCAGATGCGGACACTCATGAACTTCACGCTCGGCACCCGCACCCGCATCGTGGATGAGGCACCGGAGCGCCTGCGCCAGCTTCTCGGGTTCAGGATCTGGAGCGGCTACGGCTCGACCGGCGAAATGGGCGCCCAATGGGCCCGTTCAGGCGACGCAATTGAGGCCGACACGGACCGCCACAATCCTGCGGATTCGACCGTCAAACCCGCTTCCAAGTGACGATATCAGGCCAAGCGATGCCGAATGAAACATGGTCCTTAACCCAACGCACATGAACCGGTCGGACCGTTGAGGTGACAGGGGGTCACTCGGGATCGCCCGTGCAATTCGGCACTTGTGGAGGATCACGGGCGTCATGCGTTCCGTCACTGGGGATAGGTTTTCGGTCATGGACCACAGGGCATGCGACAATCACATGCCGGTCGGTTATCAAGGAACCAGCGGTTGAATAGGGAATGAGCGATGCCTCGGGAAGCGATACAACGAACCGAGCAGACTCATGCTTCCTCCGATCCACCAGCCGAAACAGTTTACTCGGGCGAGCGCACAATCAGTGCGCCGGCCATCGATCTTCCGCCGGATCTGGAACCGAACACGCGGCTCAAAATGGATGGACTAGAGTTTCTGGCGAAGATTCCTTCGAGCATGATACCGGTTGCCTTTTTCGATCCACAGTATCGGGGAGTACTGGACAAGCTCGCCTATGGCAACGAGGGCAAGCAGCGCGGTCAGAAAAGGGCCGCACTAATGCAAATGCCGGAAGACGTCATAGGCCGATTCATCCATGGCATCGACCGGGTTCTGATCCCTTCCGGTCACCTGTTCCTATGGGTAGACAAATTCCACCTATGCCAAGGTGTACGCCCTTGGATACGAGAAACCACCCTCGACATCGTGGACCTTGTGACATGGGACAAGGGTACATTCGGTATGGGCTACCGTACACGCCGCAGGGCTGAGTATTGCATCGTGCTGCAGAAGCAGCCGCGCAAGGCCAAGGGCGTATGGAAGATTCACAACATTCCCGACGTGATCCAGGAGCAGGTGTCTCAGCGCGAACATCCGCACTCGAAACCCGTGGACCTGCAAGGCCAACTCATGGCCGCCGTGAGCCATGAAGGTGACTATGTGATCGATCCAGCTGCCGGGTCATTCTCGGTTCTGCAGGCGGCGATGAACTGGCAACGCAAGTTCCTCGGCTGCGACCTGAACGGCTAGGTCCATGGCCCGCCTTAGCGATGCAAATCCGAGGAACACGTCTGGTTCCTATGTCCGACTGTTCGGCAACGAAGCACTGGGCGAGTTGGCCAGCAAGATTCAGTCCACCGTGATCTCGTCGGGTTCGGAACTTGAAGCAATGATCGTTGCAGCAGTTCCTGATATCCCCGACCTGGATGCCTTCCTGGAGCAGGAGATCATGCCTGACGGCGTACTTCTCGCCTCCAAGCGGCAGATCAAGCGGAGCCAAACCTTAAGCTTCGCAGGGTCCGAGCCCGATTTCATGGTGTTCAAACGCCGCGCCGGTGCGCAAACTTGCCACATTATCGAGTTGAAGGACGGACATGTTTTCGACACCAAGAAGGCCGACGCCGAACGTCAAGCAATGCGCAGGTTCATCGAGCGCAACGCTCAGCACATCCAGTATCGAGTCCGGGCACACTTCTGCGCATTCAACCAGGAAGATCGTCAGGCGATATGGGAAGGCTTCAAGAGACGCATCGACTTAGACGAGGCGATGACTGGCCGGGAGTTCTGCGAACTGTTGGAAATCGACTACGACGACATTGTGCAGGCACGGCGGGCGGACTGCGCTGACAATGTGGAGTTCTTGCTATCCGAACTAGTCAAGATCGAACCAGTCCGCCACCGTTTGCTAGAGCTTCTTGGCCAGCACCGCATCTAGTGTCCTGTGCCAAGAATGGATTGAATTAATGTCTGGGCTCCCGGATCTGTTCGAGTCGCTCTCTGGCACGCCTGATCTTGGCCAGGATGTCTTCGCTCCTGGCGGTCCATTTGTAGGGCCGCGGATTCTCGTTGTGCGCGTCCAGGTGGCGCACGATCTCGCGCCGCAGCTCGGCGACGCTGGCGAAGCTGCCATCGCGTATGACGGCGGTCAGGTCGGCGAAGAAGCGTTCGACCAGATTGAGCCACGACCCCGACGTTGGCGTGAAGTGCATTTCGAAGCGCGGGTGACGGGCGAGCCATGCCCTGACCTTGCCATGCTTGTGCGTGGCGTAGTTGTCGGCAATGACGTGGATCGTCAAGCCGTCCGGCGTCTCCCGGTCGATCTGCTTGAGGAAGCGCAACCACTCGACATGCGTGTGCTTGGCCTCGAGGCGCTGGATCAGCTTGCCGTCGAGATAGTTCATCGCCGCGAACAGCGTGATGGTGCCGTGCCGGACATAGTCGTGGGTCGCGGTGCGGATGTGGCCGACGCCGAGCGGCAGCCCGGGTTGCGTGCGTTCCAACGCCTGGATCTGCGACTTCTCGTCGCAGCACAGCACGATGGACCTCTCCGGTGGATCGAGGTACAGCCCCACGACATCCCAGAACCTGGCCTCGAACTGCGGATCGTTCGACAGCTTGAACGTGCGCCTGAGGTGCGGCTTGAGGCCGTGTTCGCGCCAGATGCGAGCCACGCTCGACGCCGAGATGCCGACCTCGGTCGCCGTGGTGCGCGTGCTGCGCCGCCGCATGCCCGGCGCCTTCTGGCCGGCCTTGGCCACCACCGCCTCGACCACCGCCGGCGCAATGGACGCCTTGACGCCTCGCCCCGGACGGTCCGCAAGGCCGTCCAGCCCCAGCAGCTCGAAGCGTTGCGACCACTTGTTGACCGACGTCGTCGACACCCCCACCGCCCGCGCCACGTCGCTCTGCTTCATCCCCGTGCTGCGCAACAGCACGATGCGCGCCCGCACGACATCGCGCGCCGCGGTCGTCGGCGCACGAACACGACGGTGAAGCTCCGCTTCCTCTTCCGCCGTCAGATCCAGAACCGAAACAGGTCGTGCCATCGCACTCGCCATCATACGCCCAACGGAGGCCATGGCACGGAACACTAGTTCCCTTCACATTCTGTGCCGACCACAGCGAGTCGTGTTCTGAAGCGACGTCAGAGAGATCGACCACTTGCCAGTCCCGTTCTTCTCGGTCAACGGTCATGCTCGATGTGGCATCTAGTGACGGTCAACTATCTCGATTCCCCAGGCGTAGCCATCACGCCGAGGGAAACAGGTGCGCCATTGCTTGTTGACCCGAGCGCCACGTTACCCAAGTAGGTCGCTGCGAAGAATTTCCAGCCGGTTGCCGGGCCAGACCTCAGGTTATCGAGGCGGCCGATCGCGTTCCTGTCCCATACCTTGACAGTTTGCCGGTTGTCTCGATGTGCCGACAAAGAACGACACCAATCGGTCTCCCTCCGGCCCCAAGAACGCCGGCTGGTTCGTTCCGATCCTGGTGCGGCTGGCGACCGCATGAAAGAGAGGTTTGCCCGGGCATTCATCATCCGAACGGATGGCCCTATTCTTGCCGTACGGTGGAGCGAGGACGAGGCATGAAGAGACCACGCATGCTCATTGCCATGCCGCTGGCGCAACGGACGATGGAACGCCTTGCGGAGGCGGGCGATGTCACGGTCATGAATCCGGGCGAGGCGGGGGAGGAAGCATTCCAGGAGGCGCTGGCCAGTCATGACGGGGTCCTGTGTTCCGCCATGCAGGGCATTCCCGACGGTTGTCTCGAAAGGGCGTCGGAGCGCTTGAGGGTGGTGAGCAACTTCGGTGTCGGATACGACAACGTCAACGTGGCGCTGGCGACGAGGTGCGGCGTGAGAGTCTGCAACACGCCGGGCATTCTCAGTGATGCGGTGGCGGAACTCGTCATGCTGCTCATTCTCGCCCTGGCACGCCGCCTGGACGAAGCCTCGGGGTTCGTGCGTGGCGGTCACTGGGGAACGGCGTCATTTCCCCTTGCCCATGACATCTCCGGCAAGACCCTCGGGCTCGTCGGATTCGGCCGCATTGGCAGGGCTGTGGCCGAACGGGCGCTGGCCTTCAACATGCGCGTGGTGGCGAGCGATGTCCGCGACATCGCCGAGGGTCCCTGGGAACAGGTGCCCCTGGCAACCCTTCTCGCTGAAGCGGACTTCGTCAGCGTCCACGTCAACCTGTCGCAGACCACCAGGGGGCTGATCGGCGAGGAGTCGCTGGCGTGCATGAAGCGGTCCGCTTTCGTGATCAACACGTCACGTGGTCCTGTCGTCGATACGGCAGCACTGCGCCGGGCGCTGGCCTCGGGCACCATTGCCGGAGCTGCTCTCGACGTGACCGATCCCGAACCGCCTGCGCCGGACGACCCGCTCCTGTCGCTGCCCCAGGTCATCGTCACCCCGCATGTCGGCACGGGGACCGTCGAGACCCGCGAAAAGATGGGTGATCTGGCGGCCACCAACCTCATCGAGAGCCTGGCAGGGCGCCGGCCTCCGGCGGTCGTCAACCGGGTGGACCTTCAGCTGGCCGGAGAAACCTGAAGACCGATGCGCCAGGGGGCATCGGACTCATGGATGCCGGCAGTGCTGACGGGTTCAGGGCGGTTTCGAATGGCGCTTCAACTGTGTCACCGACGGTGCGGCGTCATCACGTGAACGGTTTCTAACGGGCAGGAAGGCGTGGAACGAGATGGCTGCCATGATGACAGCGCCGCCGATGATGGTCAGGAGAGTCGGGACTTCGCTCAGGAAGAGGAAGACCCAGAAGGGGGACAGGACCGATTCGACCATGGAGAGCAGGGTCAGTTCGGCAGCGGGCAGGTGTCGTGCGGCAAGCGTGAAGAGGCCGTTGCACACGGCGCTGATGAAGACGCCCTGGATCAGGCACAGCGCCAGATCGTGGAACGAGATGGAAAGGTGGTCGGCTGTCAGCGCTGCGGCCGCGGCCGCCATCATGCCCGAGACGGCAACGGTCGGCACCATGTCCCGTCCCCGGCCAAAGCGACAGGCGACGACATAGAATGACGCAAGCAGGGCGCAGGCAAGGGCCAGAAGATTGCCCTCCCAACTGCCGCCGGCAAATCCTTCCCAGACCATGAGGGCGACGCCCCCCATGGCGATAGCGGATGCCAGGACGGTGCGCCGGCCCATCGATTCCCGCATCACGATCCAGGCGAGCGCACCGACGATGAACGGTGCGGTGGCAACCAGGAAGCTGATGTTGGCAATGGTCGTGTGATCGATTGCCATGATGAACGTGACCGAGGCGAATCCGAGACCGGCGCCGCCGATGACGCCTGGCCAGCCGATGGCCCTGAAGGCGCGAAGCGTGTTGATGCGGTATCTGAACGCGACGAAGGACGTGATGGCCGAAGCGAGAGCAAGACCGCGGTAGAACACGACCTCGAGGGCGCCGGCCTCCTCGATGAGACGGAAGACGAGACCCGTTGTGCTCCATCCGGCGGCGAGGACAAGAGCGACGATGACCCAGAGAAGACGGCTTTCTGAACGGAACCAGCCCAGCATGGCGTTGCACCTTGATGCCGAATGCGGATCCTTGCGGACTGCCGACAGGCAGTTCGCACGCTATCTCAAGGTCAAAAGACCCCTGTCGTCCAGAGGCCAGCCGAAAAAAAGGGGATTATATACTGAGTTTGACAAGCGGCGGCATCTCGCCCTAGCCTCCATCCTGCAACGTTACACGGACCCGCGAGTCGGGTCGCCCGCCGAATAGAACAGCCCTCAGACCGGCAAGGGGTAGCTCCCCATGCTTGGCGAATAGGCGGGGCTTCACCAATCCGTGTGACGTTGCAACGGCCCGGCACCCGCTGGGCTGGCACACCGGAGGGGAGGCTCCATGAATATCAGAAACACGTTAACTTCATCGGTGATCGCCGCAGGAATGCTGTTTCTCGCCGCTTGTGGCGGCGGTGGCGGCAGTTCAAGTTCGACGGAGCAACCGACGGTCGGTTTGCCGCCCAGTGCATCGAACAACGAGTACCGGATACACCTCGGCATCCCAGCGTCTGATGCGAAGCGATCTCCCATCTATCGGACAGGCAACCTGCTTCGCGTCGGCGTAGATCAAGGGGCTGCACTGGAACGGTTGCCAAAGCTGACGATTCCCGGCTTCCCGGATGTCGAAGTGCGGTACGGCACAATCAGTGACGGCGCGGGCGGTTCGGCTCTACGCGACTATTTGTCATCGATCGAAGGATCCTATTCGGGCTTGAGCCGCCGGTTGCCAGGTTATGAAGTGCGCGTTATCGGCGCTTCAACCGCGGCAGAACGTCGGCGCGTCCTCGCGGCCGTCCAGTTGGTGAACGCCGCCCTGCCGGAGAATGCCAAACTGAGCGTCGGAACGCCACTGCCGGGCTTCAGCCTCAAGGACACGGTGAATGCGGACGGGCGCTATTTCGGGGCCGGCAGCGAACTGCCGAACACGATTCATGTCGAGTTCACGCCGGAAAGCGAGTTCTACGACAGCGACGCCGCTGGCACGTCGTGGGGCGAGTACATGCTTCTGTCACGCGGCGACTTCCCGGCATACACAGACGAGCGCAAGGCCGTGATCCTGATAGCCCACGAATTCGTGCACTCGCTCGGGATCGGTGGGCATGTGCCGGAACACTTCGACACGATCATGGAGACTGGCAGCAGGGTCTATGACAATGCCCAGGGCATCCGACAGCCTGCGTCCTTGCTCTACCCGATCGACCGTGAGGCTGTGCGGGCACTCTACGGACCCTTGCGGAACAGCAACGATCCCAACGATCTCGGGCCATGGTCCAGCACATCGGAACACTTGTTCGTGGGCAATGAGCATGGCGCGTTCGGCGTCGCAAGCCGCAACGGTTATGCGGAGCCATGGGCGTATGGAACCACACCGCGAACCAATCTCGCCTCCAACCCGCAACTGTCCGGCACCGTGAACTGGTATGGCGCCCTGGTTGGCTTCACGTCGAACGCCCTACCCATGGCAGGCGACGCGGGAATCGCCGTTGATCTCACGAACATGGCGGGAACGGCGGCGTTCACGGATCTGACGATCATTTCAATAGACGGTGCGCCGGTTCCGCAGTGGGCTGACCGAGACCTCCACTACACCATCGCCGTCACCGGCAACACGTTCCGCGAAACCGGAGGCGATGACGGTAGGCTCACCGGCATCTTCGTGGGCCGTTACCATGAAGCGGCGGGCGGCACGCTGGAGCGGTCCGACTTGTCAGCGGCGTTCGGTGCGGTACGCTGACCACATGGAGACAGACATGACGGAACAGACGAAGGGCCCGGACTTGCTCACCTTGGCGATGCGTCGGGTTCAAGCCGAGACGGTCGAAAGACAGGGGCGGGAACCGGAATCCCCGCCCCATGCCGAAAACGCGTCAGCCGCGGATGCCGCTGACCGTGATGAATGAACCGTCCATGAGCCGCTGTTCGTTGACCAATCCGTGAAGCAGTCCCCGGCGGATCGCGCCTATCACGGTGGTCTCGATCACGTGAGGACTGGCGTCGGGGATCTCGGTGGCGAGGTCATCAACGGTGTTGAATTCTCGGCCTCGGCAGGTCGTGAGAATGCGTTGTAGAAGGGATGTCTGAGCCATTCGGGCCTCCTTGAATCGGAGGCCGCATGACCCTATGCTGTAGAAATTGTTGCAGCATCCCGCACGGCCTCCAAAGCAGCGATGCGGGGAAACGGGCGCCCTTGCCGGGGCGCCTGTTTCGAATCTGGGATCAGGCTAACAGGAACGCGCCCCAGAAGACAATCCGTTGTCCTCGATCAAGGCGCGATAGGCCAGATGCTTGCCGATCATGTGTGTGAACGCGGCTTCCATCTGGTCGATGGTGTCGGCGTCGCGCACATTGTGACGACCGGAAAACTCGCTGATGTACCGCGCAAGGTGCTTCGGGCTCATCTTGTGATAGGTGCCCTGATAGCCGCGCTTGAGCATGGACCAGAAAGACTCGATGCCGTTGGTATGGGCCATCCCACGCACATATTCGCCGGCGGAGTGGTTCACGGCTTCACGGTCGTAGTACGGATCGAGAATGTTGTAGGCACTGGCCTCATCGGTGAACAGCTTGGCGCCGAACTCGGCCTTGGCGACCACGACATTCGAGACCGTCAGAGAGTCGGTCTTGTTGACGCGCTGAGCGGAGACGCGATTGGTGGCCCGATCCTTCACGCCGACGATCGTCTCTTTGCCGACCGCGCCGCGTCCGCGCAGTTCCGTGCGCTTGCTCTTGGGCATGTTCTTGCGCTTACCGCCGATGAATGTCTCGTCGGCTTCGACCGGGCCGGTGAACGCGTCGGAGTCGCCATCTTCCCAAGCATCCCGGAGCCGGTGAAGCATGAACCATGCGGTCTTCTGCGTGACTTTGAGATCGCGGTGGAGCTTCATGCTGCTCACGCCCTTGAGGTTCGTCATGTAGATGTAGACGGCGAACACCCACTTGCGGAGCGGCAAGCGGGAACCCTGCAACATCGAGCCGGTGCGGACGGAGAAGTAGGAACGGCACGACTTGCACCAGTAGGGCATCGGCTTGGCGCTCGGCACTTCCCTGGTCTCGGTCGATCCGCAGTGACCGCAATGGCGTTCACCGTTCGGCCAGCGCGTATCCTCGAACCACCTCACCGCCGATGCCTCGTCGGGGAACATATCGGTCAACTCGATGATCGAGATACCTTCGCGGTGTGACTTGCCCGGTGCTTTCTGTGCCATGTCCCGACTCCGTGTCTAACTGACCGGAATATAGGGATTCTCGTTGCGCTTGTCAAGTTCAGTATATAATCCCCCAAAGAAAAGGGAATTATACGCCTAACTAGCCAAAGCGCTTGACACCGGCTGGATAATCACCATTATACTAGCCATATCACACGGAGTCGTGAGATGGCGCAGAAAGGTCCGGGACGGTCGCACAGAGAAGGGATGACCGTTGTCCAGTTGCTCGGGATGTTCCCCGACGACGCAAGCGCCGAGGCGTGGTTCGAGGCGCAGAGATGGCCCGAGGGCCGGTTCTGCCCGGACTGCGGTTCGACCAACACCGTGTCGGTCACCAGCCGCAAGCCCATGCCCTACCGTTGCCGCGACTGCCGCAATCACTTCTCCGTCCGCAAGGGCACGGTCATGCAGTCAAGCAAGCTCGGATTGCAGAAGTGGGCGATCGCGCTCTACCTGGCGACGACGGGCATCAAGGGCACGGCCAGCATGAAGGTCTACCGGGATCTCGGTATGCGTCAGGCGACGGCCTGGCACCTCATGCACCGCATCCGCGAAGCCTTTGACGACGGCGTGAACCTGCCGTTCCCCGGACCCGTCGAGATGGACGAGTCGCACTTCGGCGGCCGCGAGAAGAACAAGCACGGCAACAAAAAACTGCGCGCCGGCCGTGGTGCCGTCGGCAAGACCACTGTCGCCGGCGTCAAGGATCGCGGCTCCAGGCACGTCAGCGCCGCCGTGGTTCCGGCAACCAACAGGGAGACGCTTCAGGGCTTCGTGAAGGACCGTGCCGCTGACGGCGCGATGATCTACACCGACGAGCACGGCGCCTATCGGGGCATGGAGAACCACGAGTCGGTCAGTCACAGCACTGGCGAGTTTGTCCGCGGCATGGCGCACACGAACGGCATCGAGTCGTTCTGGAGCCTGTTGAAACGCGGCTATCACGGCACGTTCCACAAGATCAGTGCCAAGCACCTCGACCGCTACGTCCGGGAGTTCGCCGGTCGCAACAACATCCGCGATCTCGACACGCTGGCACAGATGACCGCGCTGGCCCGTGGCATGGTCGGCAAGCGGCTTCGTTACAGCGACTTGATCGCGGACAATGGATTGCCTTCGGGAGCCCGAAGGTAGAAGTAACAGCGCTCCGACCAGCGGCAACTGGCGGAGCGCACAATCAGGCGAGAACCCTCTCGGCAACAACCGTAGCCGAGAGGGCTTTGGCATGTCTAGTTCCGAGTCAACCCACGAATCATGTCTCGCCGCTATCAGGGCCGAGATCCCCGACAGTCCCAGCGCGGATATGATCGCGAATATCATCGCACGCGATTGCAATCGCCTCCATCTCAGGGCTCGTGAAAGCAACGCCCGTCGGGTGCGTAGGGAGGCAATCGAGAATCTCGCACGCCACTTCCGGGTTTCGTTGCATGAGCTCTCCGAACATGAGAAGGACGAGAGCCTTCAACGCAGTGAGATCGGCTTGAAGCCCGGCGATTCCATCATCGTCTTGCGTCATCTCTAGCGATCACTCCAACAGCTAGTAGAACGAGAACTCCGTGATCCTCCAGCGACGTTCTTCTCCGCCCTCCACGCATTGGGCGATGCCGTAGAAGTAGAGTCGGAGCGGGCCACCATACATGTTGAGGGTGTCAAGGTGCGATACGAGTTCGTATCTGTCGCCACTCTTGCGAACTGGTTTCTCGAAGGCGAAATCCGCCTCATCAGGAGCGTATAACTGGCCTTTGGCATGGCGCTCTATGATGACCTTGGCGGCCCATTTGGCGTCGTCCGCATCGCAACTTGCCCGGCTCTCGGCGGTCTTGGCACACATGGCAATGACACCGCCGATCGCGACAAAGATCGCCACCAAAACGATCACAATGACGGTTTGCTCGTTGGGACCTCTACCATTGGACATCTTGCACTCCACTCGCTGGCGAGCGGCGGGCTGGGCAAGACACCCTTGTCGTCAATCTCCTGTCGTGTGTTACCCCATGGTCATTGCCGCTCGGTTTGCGACCCGGCGGGATGCCGGGCCGGTCGCCAAACAACCATGGGTTCAAGGTTCCCGCTGATTTCCGCACGAGGCGGTGTTGTATTCACGGGCAGCCCGACACAGGGCGTCCCATGGTTGGTTTGGCGATGGTGAAAGCGTGGGTGTGCGGTTGGTGGGAGTCAACCACTATTAGATCAGTTGCCTAGCCGTAGGTCGTGCCATAGGATGGCGGCATGACGGACAAGCCAGAACCTCGGCCGCGCGGTCGGCCACCGAAGCCCATGCCGAAGATCGACGCCACTCCGGAGCGAGCGGCCCAGGCGATCTTCTCGGCCGTCAAGAAGCCGGACCCGTCTGTCCGGATCCAGAAAGCCTACGAGCGGAAGAAGCCTAGTCAGTGAGCAACACGCCCAAAGCACCCACACCTAGCCCATCCTCGGCAAACGCCAAGCAGTCACCGCCTGCGGCAGTCAATCCGCCGAAGCCTCCGCTGGTTATCGGCGGGCGAGTGGAGAAGCACGAAGCGCCATCTGGCTAGTTAGGCGTATAATTCCCAAAAAAAACGTCCGTTTGTGTCAGGCGTTCGGGCGCGTCTCGCCGTTCCCCTTGTGCCGGGGCGCCAGCCGCACGCGAAGATTGGCCGGGAACATCGTGAAGGCGAGGCGCTCCTCGACGCCGTCACTGGCCGGGTGGATGTCGAAGTTCCGCACCAGCATGGCGAGCACCGTGCGGATCTGGGTGAGAGCGATGTTGCGGCCCGGACAGAGCCGCGGGCCGGCGCCGAACGGCAGGAAGGCGCGCGGATCATGGGGTGAAGGCTTGTCCCTTGAGAGCCAGCGTTCGGGGTCGAAACGGCGGGCATCCGCGAAATGCTCCTCGCGCGTGGCTTCGCGGCGGACCAGCATCATGATCGGCGTGCCTCGAGGAACGTGGCAGCCCATGAGTTCGACGTCGCTGACCGGTTCCAGGACGTGAAGCGGCGCCACCGGCTTGAGGCGCATGGCCTCGTTGTTGAAGGCATCGATGAATGGAAGCTGCTTCGTCTGTTCCAGGGTTTCGATGGCTTCAGCCGGTGCGATGAGTCTGTCGACCTCCTGGCGTGCCCGGTCGAAGTGTTCCGGATACTGCATGAAGTAGTGAACGGCCCAGCCGGTGGAGTTGGCCGTCGTGTCCTCCCCGGCCAGCAGCAGTGTCCCGGCGTTGGCAAAGATGTCTGCATCGGTGAACCCCGACCCCTCATCCTCCAGGGCAGCAAGAATGGCTTCGATGAAATTGGTCGGCTCGGGCTTCTCCGCCATGCGCTCCCTGGCGGTGCGGACCATGGCGTTGACCTCCTCCTCGAGACGGTCGAGCGCCCGGGCGAGCGTCCGGTCCGAAGGCATCGGCACATAGCGCCAATAGGGAAAGGGCGCATTGACCCGGCGATGCAGCACGGGGAACACCTTGTCGAGATGACGCTGGATCACAGGCCCCGGGGTCTCCAGCGTGTTGGCATCGATACCGAAGGCAAGGCCGATGGTGACGTCGACGGTGAAACGCATGAGATCGCTGCAGAGATCGATTGTGTCCCCTCGAACGGCTGCCTGTTGCCAGTGCCGCCGCAAGCGTTCGGCCGTCATGACCAGGCGTGGGAAGAAATCCTCGAGATGCGCACGATTGAGCGCGGCGGCAACGATCCGGCGCTGACGCCGCCAGTCGTCGCCTTCAGCGGCAAAGACGCCCTTCAGCCTCATTTCCGTGGCGACCGCTTCCAGCGCCCTCGTGCGCCGGAACGCCTGCGGGCGCTGGACGAGGAGTCGCTGAATCGTCGCCCGGTCCGACACCACGACGACATCGGAGGGTCCGATACGGACCCGGTAGATCGGACCGTAACGGTCCGCCCATTTCTCGAGATGCAGATGCAGTCTCGAGAACCGGATCTGGTGGAGGTTGCCGATCAGCGGGAGGCCACCCGGTCCGGGAAGATTTCGGACCCTGGCCGGTGTCGAGGCGGTTTCCTGGTACAGTGTCATGGTGATCTCCCGAATCTGAAGAACCTGGCGCCGACCGACTGCTCTGGAGGAGATGTCACCATGCTGCAGGCAGCGCCGCAACCGCTGCTTGACAGGGGATCCCCCTGGGAGAACGCAAGGGCGTCGGGAATCGGGGAAGCCGCCAAGAGCGTTGTTCCGGCGACACGTGCGCAAGGAGCTTCAGCGCTTCCCCTCCGGGGGGACGGGGGAACTCCCGTTCAGAGCGGATACGGGGGGGGCGGCGTCGACGGACGCTCAGGGGGTCTTCGCCTTGCCCGGCCGAAACAGCCAGGCACCCAGCGCCGGCAGCAGGACGACGGCGCCGACCATGTTGACCAGGAACATGAACGTGAGCACCGTGCCCATGTCGGCCTGGAACTTCAGCGGCGCCACGGTCCATGTGGCAACGCCCGCCGCCAGGGTGAGGCCGGTCAACACGACACCCGCCCCGCTGGTGGCCAGCGCCCGCTCGTAGGCCGCGGCGAAGTCGAGACCCTCGGCGAGGTGGGTTCGCAGCCGTCCGTAGATGTAGATCCCGTAGTCCACTCCAATTCCCACCCCGAGAGCCACAACCGGCAGGGTGGAGACCTTGAGGCCGATCTCGAGCAGCGCCATGAGCGCGTAGGCCAGGAGAGAGACCACGGCGAGCGGCACGACGATGCACGCTGTTGCCGCCAGGGAACGGAAGGACACCAGGCACAGCGCGATGACCGCAGCGTAGACGTAGGCGAGGATGGGGAACTGTGACGCTTCCACCTCCTCGTTGGTCGCCGCCATGACCCCGACGTTGCCGGAGGCGAGCCGGAAGGTGATGCGCTCGTTGGTGTTCGCGGCATCGAACTCCTTCACCGCGTCGACCACGCGCTTGATGGTCTCGGCCTTGTGGTCGGTGGTGAAGACCGACACCGGCATCACGCTGCAGTCCAGATTGAGCAGGCCACTGCTCGTCGGCACCGGGGAGACGGCCTGCACGAGCATGTAGTGGTTGCGGGGCAGGGTGCGCCACTTGAGGCTGCCCTCGTTCCAGCTTGCGTTGATGGTCCGGGCGACACCGGCAAGCCCCAGCACCGACTGGACGCCGTCCACGCTGCGCAGCCGCCATTCGAAGTCGTCGAGGGTGCGCATCACCTCGTAGTCGATGCAGCCTTCGGTCACCGTCTCGGAGATCACCGTCAGCACGTCCACGCCGATCTCGAAGCGATCGGTGATGACAGCCGAGTCGAGGTTGTACACCGAATCGGCCCGCAGTTCCGGCACTCCCTGGTGCTCGTCGCCCACCCGGACCTGCCGGGCGTACTCCCAGCCAACCGCCAGCAGCACTGCGGCTGCGACGATTACCATCGCTGCAGGCCGGCGATGAGCCAGTCGCGCGATCCGCATCCAGACCGGCCGCAGCAGGCCGTCGCGCGCCCGGGCCGCGCGGCGATGCTTCTCGTCCGGCTCAACGTAGGAGAGCAACACCGGCAGCAGCGCCAGGTTCGTCAGGATGATGGCGGCCACTCCCAGACTTGCGGTGACCGCGATTTCCCGGATGACCTGCACCTCGATGTGCGAGATGGTGATGAACCCCGCCGAATCGGAAGCGAGCGCCACGGTGCCGGGCAACAGCAGGCGGCGGAAGCTCGCCCGCGCGGCGTCCAGGCCCGTGGCGCCATCAGCCACCTCCGCGCGGACCGAGCTCACCATCTGGACGCCGTGGCTCACCCCGATTGCAAAGACGAGGAACGGCACCAGGATCGACATCGGATCGACGCCGTAACCCAGCGCGGTGAGTCCGCCGAGCTGCCAGACCACAGCGATGAGGGAGCAGGCGAGCGGCGGCGCAGTCAACCGGACCGACCGCGTGTAGGCGTAAACGAAGAGCGCGGTGATGAGGAATGCCAGTCCGAAGAATGCCATGACCCGGACCGCGCCATCGGCGATGTCGCCGACCATCTTCGCGAATCCTATGATGTGCAGGTCGACGTGAACATCCACGGCCGCGTCTGCGCTGGCCTCGCGGCGGATGCGCTCCAGTTCGTGCGCCACCTCGATGTAGTCGAGCCGCTCGCCGCTGTTGGGATGGAACTCCTGAAGCTTGGCGGCGACGATGGCGCCGGTGAAGTCGTTCGCCACCAGGCGACCGACGATGCCGGCCTTGATGATGTTCTCCCGCACCCGGGCGAAGCCGGCCTCGGTCGGCTCGAAGTCCGGCGGCAGGACGTTGCCGGCGGCGATGCCGTCCTCCACCACCTCGATGTAGCGCACGTTCGGCGTCAGGATGGAGAAGACCTGGGCCCGGTCGACACCGGGAAGGAAGAACATCTCGTCTGTCACCTTGCGCAACGCGGCGAAGAAACCGGGTGTGAACATGTCGCCGTCCCGCGCCATGACCGCGATCAGCACCCGATCCGCGCCGCCGAACTCCTCGCGGTACTCGAGGAAGGTTTGCATGTACTCGTGCTTGACCGGGACCAGCTTGGTGAAGCCGGCGTCGACCCGCAGGCCCGACGCGAGCCACCCCATGGCCAGGGTGGCCAGCAGGAATGCCGCCAGCACGAGGGGCCGTCGGGCGAAGAGCAGTCGTTCTATGTGGGAAGTCACGCAGGTTCCCCGGGGGTCAGTCCGCCAGACGCCGGACGCCGAATTCACCGATCAGCAGCACGCCGCCGTCCGCAAGCGGCAGCACTGCCGATATCCCCTCGCGCAAGGGAAGCGTTGCGGTCGACACACTGCGACCTTCGTCGCGGCTGGTGAGCACGCTCCCTTCCAGGCCCGTCACGACGATCGCACCCGATGGCAGCCGGGTGGCTCCGGTCAGCAACGCCTGGGTTCCGGTGGCGAGTTGCGTCCAGGTCTCGCCGCCGTCTGCCGACCGGAACAGGTGGCCCCTGAGCCCGGTCAGCAGCACCTGGTCCTGGTCGAGCGCAATCCCGCCGAACCACGATCCGGCGTAGGGTGAGGGAAGTTCGCGCCAGGTCGTGCCGCCGTCGTCGGAGCGGTAGACGACCCCTGCCTCCGCGGCGATGTACAGGCGCCGGGATGCGGTCGGCTGCGTGCCGGTGTCGTCGGCGGCCACGGGTATCAGCGCGTTCAGGTGGAAGTCGTCCTCGCTGACGGAACGACGGGACCAGGTTTCGCCGCCGTCGTCGGTGGCGAGGAAGTAACCATAGGCCCCGACCGCGAAGCCGGCGCGTTCGTCGCGAAACCAGACGTCGAGCAGGGGAAGCTCCTCCTCCGGTGCCCGGTGCACCACGGACCAGGTTTCGCCGCCGTCGACGGTGCGCAGGATGACCGCGTCGTGTCCGACGGCCCAGCCGGTGCGCTCGTCGTGCATGTGAACCGCCGTGAGCAGGACGCGGGTGGGGACCTCGGCCTGGGTCCAGCTTGCGCCGTCGTTGGTGGAGACCAGGATATGGCCGCGCTCACCCACCACCACGAGCCGCGCGCCGGCCGCCGCGCCGTCGAGCAGCAGGCCTTCGACCGCCAGCGGCGCCTTCACTGCCTCCCCGGCCTTCGCGGCAGACGGCGCAAGAAGCGCGAGCAGGAGCATGACCGACGCAAATCCCGCGGCCACCGGCCGCCGCCACGGCGTCGGTCTCGGGGTCATCATGACCCTGGGGGAAGAGCGGCGTCGGGAATGTCGAGGCTCAGGCGGCCGACGCCGGACTCGTCACCGCCCTTCGCTGCGCAACGCCGCGGGCGTGAAATTCCGGGAGGTCAGGTCAGAATCCCAGGTGCACATCCGGTACTCGTTGTCGAGGCCGAACGCGAGGTAGCGCCCCGCCTGGAGGTCGGTGTGCAACTCCAGGGTTGGCCACATCAGCGGCTTCTCATAGTAGTTGATGAGGTGGCCTTCCGACACTCGCCAGAGCTGATCGCGGTTGTCGTAGATATCGGCGACCAGAATCTGCCAGGAATCCTCGTCCACGTAGAAGGTGCGCCGCTTGTAGATGTGCGTGGCACCATCCTTCAGCGTGGCCTCCACGACCCAGACCCGGTGCAGCTCGTAGCGCAGGAGTTCCGGATTGACGTGAAGCGGCTTGAGGATGTCGTCGAAGGAGAGGTCGCCGGCGTGCAACCGGTACGAGTTGTAGGGCACGTACATCTCGCGCTTGCCGACGAGTTCCCAGTCGTAGCGATCGACCGCGCCATTGAACATGTCGAGCTGGTCCGCGGTGCGCAGTCCATCCGAGGTGGTTCCGGGATTGTCGTAGGCGATGTTCGGCGCGCGACGCACCCGGCGCTGGCCTGGATTGTAGACCCATGCGCTGCGGGGTTCGCGAACCTGGTTCATGGTCTCGTGGATCAGCACGATGTCGCCCGCGAGCCGGGCCGGCGCGAGGGTCTTGTTCTTGTAGTAGATCATCGTGTTGCCGAGCTCTTCGAGCGTCATGCCGGGTAGCGAGTAGCGCAGTTCAGCCTCAAGGCTCTGTTTGACCACCGTGTAGTCGCCGCCGCGGGTGACGGCGGCCTGTCCGACGATGCACGACAGCGTCTCGCCCCGGTAGCGCAGCAGGTGATTCCAGATCACCTCGAGGCCGCTGGACGGAATCGGGAAGGGAATGCCGATCACGGCATCGCCGACGCCGTTGCCGCCGTCGACCAGCCTTGCGGTGGCTGCGGCGGTACGCGTGGCGTCGTAGATCCGCTCCGGCACGGAGGCGCTGCGCCGGGTGGGATAGATCGTCATGGAGAAGCTCGGATAGGTCTCCAGCATGCGCTGGTGCCCGACCGAAAGCCGGTCGCGGTGCTCGTCGAGGTTCTCGGCTGTGATGACGAACAGAGGCTGGTCATCGGGATAGGGGTCGCGGTGATGCTCGCCGACGCTGTAGCCCGCCGGCGGCGCGGTGATGCCGCCGGTCCACTCCGGGATGGTCCCATCGGCGTTGCCGGCCCTTTCCCCGCCCAGTGGCGTGAGGTCGGCGCCGAGCCGCGCGATCTGGTCGGCGGCAAGTTCGGCCGAGGCGGGAAGCGCCAGGGTGCAACCGAGGATGAAGGCGGCACCCAGACGGAGCGTGGACGGTTTCGTGCAGTAAATGGCTTTCGTGGCGTTCATGGCGTCGGACCCTCAGAACGAGTACTTGACGGAGGCGGTGACGAAGTCGCGGTCGCTCAGTTCGTTACCCTCGCCCGCGAGGCGCGTATAGCTCACGTTGGCCTGCCAACTGCTCAGGTAGTCGGCACGCAAGCCGAGCGTGACAGCAGTCCGGTCCTCGACGAACGGACCGCTGGGCGCGGGACTGTTGCCGCTGACATCGTGCAGGAACTGCATGTACGGGTAGAGATTGATCGACCCGACGGCGTTGTTGTAGTCGAGCCGCGCCGCGAGCCTGTAGCCCCAGGAGGTGGCATCGGCGTCGGCCTCACCCTCGGCGAGCGTACCGCCGGCAGGGCTCTCCAGGGGCGTGACGGCCTTGTCCGGCATGCCGTGCACGTGCATCACGGCGGCCTCGGTCACGAAGACGACGGCGTCCGCGCCCATGGCGGGCCCAAACACCTTCGTGGCGGTGGCCTGGAGTTGGCTGACGTCGTGCCTGACATACCCCTGGACCGCGCTTGGAGCGTAGCCGCTCAGGAAGGCCTGGAGGTTAGCTCCCGCCTGTTGTGCCGCGTGCGCGGCAGCTTGTGCTCCAGCCAAATCTCCGGCGGCCTGCAGCGCGGCTGCCCGGGCTTGGGCTGCTCCCGCAGCGCCCGCCAGTCCCAGTGCCGTGTTGATGGGTGCCAGACCGTCCTCAATCACCTTCCGCTCCGCTCTCTGCAACGGTGCATCGCGGCGGAATGAGTACTCGCCCTGCAGCGCCCAGCCCGAAGTGCCGAGCAGGGTGTTGAAGCTCAGGCCAAAGAGCTGGATGTCCTCGGGATAGTCAAGAAAATAGGTTCCTTGCTGGCCGTATGCGTCAATACCGGCCTGCGCCGCGACCAGAGGAGCAACAGCGCTCGCGTAGTCCTGGGTATTCTTGGCAATGCCGCCGCATGCTGCACTCGCCATGGGAGAGGGGCATCCCGCGGCAGCCAAGGCCTGACCGACGAGGGTTCTGACAGCCCCAGGGGCGGCTGCTCCAGCCGCTCCGGCGGCCGCGAGGCCCGCGTTCACGGCCTCCAAGGGAGCGGTCTGGGCGGCGACCGTGGGCAGGCGGCTATGGTAATTCATGGCGTAGAAGCCGAATTCGGTGTCGTTGAGATCCGCCGCGAAGTAGCGCATCGCCAACCCCCACTGTCCGGTGTCGTCAGGAGTCCGGTCAGGGCCGCGGGGCACGTTCATGAAGTGAGGATCCGCCGCGATTTGGAATGCCGCGTAAAGGCGGTCTTCGGAGGTTACGCCTTCGTCACCCAACTGGACTCCGGGGATGACGAGCCGGGGGTCTTCAATCACCGCCCGGTTAGCTCCCGCTCCCGCATAGTCCACGCTCGAGAAGTAGCTGCCGACCGGGTCGATCCGCGTCTCCTCCCATTCGAGCTGGTAGAAGGCCTCCAGCGTCAGGTCGTCGGTCGGCGACACGGAGAGCGACGCCAGCCCGACCGGCAACAGCGCCTCGCGCAACTCCGAGCCCGGCTGCCTCAGCTTGCTCACGTCGAAGTGGTTCACGGCGTTGACGCCGTTGGGAATGAAGGTGCTCTCGCCCCAGTTGAGCACGTGGCGGCCGAGCCGCGCGTCGACGATCGCGTCGTCAATGTCGAAGGATCCGGTGACGTAGGCGTCGAGCACCTCGAAGTCCTGGCCCACCAGTTCCTTTGCCTCGTCGCTCAGCGGAGTGCGCTCCCGCGTCCCGCGCTCGTTTTCGAAGTCAATGAACCCGGTGGCCCGGACGAACGCGCCGAACGCGCCGCGGCGGACATCGAGGTCGGTGGTGAACTTCGACGTGTTGGAGACGATGCCCCGGTCGTAGTTGAGGTCGCCGTCGTTGCCGTTGGTGTCGGCGGCCAGCTCGGGGTCGCGATCCTCGACGCGAATCGTGACGCCGTGGGTGATCGTGGTGCCCAGGCTCCCCTGGAGTTCCCCGTCGCCGAACTCGATCGCCCGCGCCGGCGGCGTCTGCAGGAGCCCGCACAGGAGAGCGGCAGCCGCGGCCACGGCGACCGAGCCCGTGGCGCGCCCCGGATGAAGCCATCCGATCGCGTCAAATTCGCGTGTGTTCCTCATGGTACCCCCCTGTCACAATCCAGGCCGCGGACGCGAAGACGCCCGGCGATCCTCCCAACAAGCCGCGCGAATTAGAACACAAATCCGTACGCCAGACCAAGCCCCCTCGAACGGTCGAGGTGGACAATGCGGGAGCCGTCTCCGGCACGGCGGCAATCCGGCGGCCGTTGACGCCGAAAAGCCGGGTGTGGCGCGTCTTCAAACCCGGTGATTTCGTCGTGCCCGACAACCGCAGGATGATCAGGGCTTGATGATCCATCGCACATGGCGGGATTCGGCCGTGATCACCAACCGGACAAGCCGTGCGGCCTCACGCCAGGCAACGGACACCGGCCGGTTCCTGGCGACGGCAAGCGAGAGCGTCCTCGCCATGACGGGCTCAACGATCCTGGAGGCGGCCAGGGTCGCGGAATGTCTGCGGACGATGCTGAAGGGCAGGATGGCGAAGCCCTCGCCAGCCTCGACGAGGTCGATCAGCGGACCGTTCGTGTCTATCTCCATGACGACATCGGGCGTGAGGCCGCTGGATGCAAAGGCCTTGTCCGTCACCGACCGGAAGCCGCCGGGAAGGCCGTTGAGGATGAGCGGCAGCCGCGCCACGTCGGACAGTGGTATCGTCGGCTGCCGCGTCTCCGGCGCGCCCGCTGGCCCGACAAGGTAGAACTCCTCGGTGAACAGGACCTCGACGTTGCCGGCCGGCCGCGGATGGGTGTCGGCGACGATGCCAAGATCGGCAGCGTTGGTGTCCAGCATGCTGGGAATGCCGGAACTGTGGGCGGTGATGGTGCGCACGGCAGCGTTCCTGTGGAGTCCCCGGAACTGCTTGACGAGCGGTGCGAAGATGACGGCGCCGACACTGTCGGGAGCGGCGAGCCGGACTTCGCCGACAAGTGTTTCCCGCAATGTCTGGAGTTGATCGAGAGCGCGGTCATGGAAGCGGAGAACCTGTTCGGCATTCTCGAGGAAGTGCTGTCCGGCGGTGGTCAGGGCAACGCCGTGGCCGGAACGGATCAGCAGTGGCGTGGCGGCGAGGGATTCAAGGCGTTTCACGAGGCGGCTGACGGCTGGCTGAGGCACCGACAGGGCGTTTGCGGCTCCGGTCACGCTCCCGTGCCTGGCTACGGCGACAAAGCCCCGCAGCTGGTTGAGCGTGATATCGGGCCGGCGCGGCATGGTAGGGGAGGGACCGTTACGCCTGCTGCCTTGGAAAGCGGGAGACACCATACCCTCAACAGCATGGCGAACATACCTTTTCGGGAAGGATGTGTGGACCGGTCATGAGCGTATTGTTGCAGACTTGGGCCAAGCGAATGGAGTGGTCATGGACACCATCGCGCATTCCGGTCCCTGCACCATGTCCGCAGACCCGTTACGCATCAGCGGACTTTCCCGCGGCGGGCGCGGATTGATCCTGCGCTGGCGGGACGGTTCGGAGAGTTTCTTTCACCACATCTGGCTTCGCGACTGCTGCCATTGCCCGACGTGCGGCGATTGCTATTCGAGCAACCGCTGGATGGTGCCGTGCGACGTTCCGCTGGATGTGCATCCCCGCGGCGTGCGGATCGATGCCCGCGGCGACCTCGTTGTGGAGTGGGAACCGGATGGCCATGTCTCCCGCTACACGGGCCGCTGGCTTCACGAGAACCGGTATGATGCTCCCGCAAGGGAGAATCGCCGCTTTCATCCGGTCCTGTGGGACAGCCAGACTCCCGGCCAGCCACCCGCATTCGATTTTGCCGATGTGCGGGATTCGGACAGCAATCGTCTCGCCCTTTTCCGGGCATTGCGCGATTGTGGTTGCGCCTTCATCACGAATGGTCCGTGCCGGCCGGGAGCCGTCGAGGACGTGGCATCGCTGGTTGGCGGCCTCGGGGAGTCGGCCTACAGCCGGATCTTCGACCTGACGCCGAAGGCAAGCGTCCGCACCGCCGGCAACACCACGAGACCGGTTCCGCCGCATACCGACGAGGCGTATCGCTATGCGCCTCCCGGGCTGATGATCCTTGGTTGCGTGCGCCAGGCGAGCGAGGGGGGCGACACCGTTCTTGTCGACGGCTTCCGGATTGCTGCGGCGCTGAAAGAGGAGGATCCGGATGCCTACTCTCTGCTGGTCCGGCATGAACAGAACTTCGTCCGGATACACGAAGGAACGCTGAACCAGCAGGTGCGTGCGCCGATGATCGCGCTCGACAGCCAGGGCGACGTCTGCGGCGTGAGAATTCACACCCGGTCATCGGGTCCGCTGGATCTTCCCGCTGACCTCGTGGAGCCATACTACGCGGCCTACCACCATCTCACCCGGCTGATGATGGCGCCTGAATACCAGGTGCGCCGCGCCCTTCAACCCGGCGATTTCGTCATGTTCGACAACCACCGAACGCTGCATGCGCGCACGGGCTTTGCCGATACCGGGCGGCATTTCCAGATCTGCAATGTTCCGCGCGAGACGCTCCACGAACGCCTGCGCCTGCTGGCGGCGGCTCAGGGCTGTGCCGGTGAGGCGCGGATGATGCTTCCGGCCGGCGCCATTCGCTGAAACTCGACCACCGGGATCGCCCTGCCGCCGCTCAGGGGATCGATCGTCCTTGCCAATCAGGCATCGCAGCAACGCTGGCCTGGAACGGGTGATCCGGTCGGGTCCTGGACGGACCCTTCGAGCGACGTGCCGAGGAAACGGATGGCTTCGTCCACGCCGCCTTCACCGTGGTCCACCTTCAGCGCTGTCATGGCGGTTTCGATCACCGAGAGTGTCCCGAGCACCATCGGGGCATTGACATGACCCATGTGGGCGATGCGAAAGGCACTGCCCGAGAGTTCGGGCCCGATGCCGATGCCTATGGTGACGCCGCAGACATCACGGCAGAAGGCGATCAGGGGCGCCGGGTCGATACCGTTTGCGCGCACGGTGGTGACGGAGTTCGCGCGCTCGCCAGGCTCGGTGATGTTGAACTCGAGGGCATCTCCACGGCACCACCGGGCCACGGCTGTTCTGACCGTCTCGGCGAGCAGGCGGTGCCGTTCGATGACGTTTGGAAGTCCCTCCTCGAAGAGCATCTTCAGGGATTCGTCCAGGCCGAAGAGGAGATGTTCGGGCGCCGTGCCGCAGTACTTCATGTAGTGCTCGGGCCCGTCGCGAAACTCCCAGTCCCAATAGTGGGTGACGAGGTCGGCGTGTGCGCGGCGTTCCCTGGCCCTGCTGCCGACACCGTTGAACCCCAGGCCCGGAGGGACCATCAGCCCCTTTTGCGATCCGGCCACCGCGACATCGACGCCCCAGGCGTCCATCTCGAAGGGCATGGAGCACAGTGAAGCAATGGTGTCGACCATGAGAAGGGCGTCGTGGCCAGCCATGTCCATGGCTCCGCGAATCGCCGGAATGTCGTTGACGACGCCGGAGGCGGTGTCGATCTGCACCGTGAGAACCGCCTTGATGCTGTTCGCTGTGTCGTTGCGGAGCCTTTGTTCGAGGGCTTCCGCGTCAACAGCCCTTCGCGGACGTCCGGGCAGGACCTCGACCTCGAGCCCCAGCACTTCGGCCATGCCTCCCCAGGTGACGGCAAAGAGACCGCTCTCCAGGACGAGAACCTTGTCGCCTGCGCTCAGGCAGTTGGTGAGGGCCGCTTCCCAGGCGCCGTGACCGTTGGCGGCGTAGATGTAGGCCTGCCCCTCGGTTTTCAGCACCGCGCGCAGGCCTTCCAGGCAGTTCCGGGTGACCTCCAGCAACTCGCCGTCGTAGATGTCGACGGCCGGACGGTGCATGGCGGCAAGCACCCGGTCCGGGACGGTGGTGGGGCCTGGTATGCTCAGAAACTCGCGGCCGTTGCGAACGCGCATGATGAGCCCCTCTCCGTTCGAGAACGCTGCGGGCGAACGCCGAGCCTATCATGGCCTCCCGGAGAGGTCAGGATGGTGCCGCGAGGGGGCTAACGGCCGGTCTATTCCGGAGCCGGAAGGAGTTCCCGAAACTGTCGAATGTTCCGAGCTTCGTTTCCCTCCACCTGCTCGAGATGCCCGGACCTCACGATGAAGTAGAACGTTTCCTCGTGCATGCACCCCGAGGGGCAGTCGCCCCAGGCGTTGCGCATCGCCACATGCCACGTATCACCATCCTTGGCCGCCAGGATGTCGGGGCCGTCTCCCAGAAACCAGTCGAGCTCCACGTCCCGGACACCGTCGATGGCCGCATAAGCCTCCCGGGCTGCACGCATGTTGACGAGCTTGCTGCAAGACACGATGACCATGGAGGAACGAGGATAGGCCTTGGCCCTGTGAAGGCCGATCCCGGCATTGAGTTCATCGAAGGCCGCATGACCGGTCCGCGGCAGGGGCTCACCAGTCCCGTTCTGCCAGCGCTCGATGACGGCATCGAGAAGGTCGCCTTCCAGATGGAGAATGAACCGGGCAGGCGCGTACCGCCGCCGAGCGGAAATCTCGTTCATGCGAGGATGACGATTCCGGATCTGCGTCAGGACGAGATCGATTGTCCGGCCCAGTTCCTGAAGCCTCGGATTGTCCATCATCAAGTCATCGGTCATCGCCTGGTGAAGGCGTGTGGCCAGAATCATCGCGTCTTCGGACACGCCCGTGTCGAATGAAGAGACGGCGATCTGGGAGGAATCATCCGAGCCGATGGCCAAAGCAACAAAGGGAAAACCGCCAGGCGTGGCAAGACCCGCAACGCTGCCTGCGATAAACGCCAGCAATGTCACGAGACGCAATTGATGCATCCACCGCGCATGCGCAGGGAAACGACGCACCTGCAAGGCTGGATCATTGTGCTGCACGTGATTGCGTTGCCTCCCCTGCAGGGCCAGGAGGCCCTGTCCTGTATCGACACGACACCCGGGGGAAGCACTGTACGGCATGTGAGCCAAAGCCTTGAGGGATCGTTCGACACCAGGAGAAATCCCGGAAAGCAGAACGACCGGAGTTGAAGCTGCCGGTCAACGGCCTGCCGGAGACCATTGCGGAGCGTGAATTGAACTCGTTGGCCGTGGCGTCGATAGTACCGCGGCGTTTCAGACAGCCTGGGGATGCGGCCATGAGTGTACGCCCGGACCAGCGGTAATGGTCTCCGGAACGGGTCTCATCGTACGCATTGTCTCGGTCACGGTGCTCGGGCTTGTGACGGGGGTGCTGGCGTCGCTGGCAACCGTCGTCTTTCTCCAGGCCATCGAACTGATGAACGACTGGTTCCTCATTTCGTCGGACAGACGGGCCGCGGCCGCGGGCACCGACTGGCTCGTCGTCGCTACCATCGCCGTGCCTGCGCTCGGTGGCCTCGTGGTCGGGCTGGTCACCCGGAAGATTCCGGGGAAGAGAGCAGGCGGGCCCCAGGATGTCATCGAGGCAGTGCATGTCACCGACAGCCGGATGGCGCCCCGGTCGGGTTTCCTGTCGGCCGCGGCAAGCCTGCTGTCTCTCGGAACGGGCGCCTCGGTCGGACACTACGGCCCCCTGGTCCATCTCGGGGCCACCTTGGGGTCTCTCGTCGGTTTCAACGGCGCGGTGAGTACGTGGACGATCAGGGTGGGGGTCGCCTGTGGTGTGGCGTCCGCCATCGCAGCGGCGTTCAATGCGCCCATCGCCGGGATCATCTTCGCTCACGAGGTGATTCTCCGGCACTATTCCCTGCGCGCCTTTGCTCCGGTCACCGTGGCGGCCACGGCAAGCCACGTCATCGTGACGGTCGTCTTTGCCCACCCGCCTCTCTTCGAGGTGGCTCCCGTCAGCATCGGTCATGTGGGCGAATACCCGGGCTTCATCATCATCGGCATCCTCGCCGCCCTTGTCGCCGTCGCCTACATGAGGGCGATTCTCGTCAGCCAGACGCTCGGAGAGCGCCTGCCGATCCCTTCCTGTCTCAAGCCCATGGCGGCGGGTGCGGTTCTGGGCATCGCCGCCCTGTGGCTTCCCGGGATCCTGGGAACCGGAACGGACACCATGAGGCTGGCCGTCGTCGACGGCGCCTTCGGTTCAACCGAACTGGCCACGCTTCTCGTTGCCAAGATCCTGGCGACGGCGCTGTGCCTGGGGTGCGGTTTCGCCGGAGGCGTCTTCAGCCCGGCCCTGTTCGTCGGCATCTTCTTTGGCGCCCTTGCCGGCGATGCCGCCTTCCTGGTGTTCGGAGACCTTCGCTCCGATGTCTCCGTCTACGCGATCTGCGGCATGATGGCGGTGGCCAGCGCCGTCATCGGTGCGCCACTTGCCACGATCCTCATCGTCTTCGAACTGACACGCAACTATGACCTCACCACGGCAACCATGGTGAGCGTGGTCTTCTCCAATGTCGTCTGCTACCGGATGTTCGGCCGGTCCATCTTCGACGTCCAGTTGCGCCAGCGCGGGTTCGACCTGTCACTCGGCCGTGATCAGGTGATGGCCGGCAACATGCTGATCGACCCCCATGTCAGCCGCGACTTCACGGCACTCGAACCCGACACGACGCCCGAAGCGGCCATGGCACGCCTCGTCGAGACCCATCATCACGAGGCCTATGTGCTCGATGGTCGCGGAATCATCGTCGGCAGGGTGAGATTTGATGATCTGGTTGAAAGTTCCAGGCAGGCGACGACCATCGCCGAACTCGTGCTTCCGACCGGGCTCGTGCTCACGGCGGGCATGTCCATTCGCGACGCCATGGAACGTATCCGCCGGACAGGTGACGCCAGCATTCCGGTGGTGACGGCCGACGAGCCGGCCGCCATGCTCGGCACCGTGACGGAAGCGGATCTCGCCAGGGCCTTTCTCGACATGGCGAGCGGGATCCGCCGGGAAGAACACGCTTCGTGAGACAACGGCATGCCGTCCGCGCGGTCTCGCGTGTCCAGAGTCAACACCTGGACATGTCGGCGGGCGACAGGTCCTCGCCGTATGCCGATCTGAGGTCGTCATAGTAGAGCCTCAGGCCCCGTGAGATCGGGTAGGGCTGCGGCATGTCGAGCCAGGCGCGCAGCATAAGGCGCCCGCGGCCCTCTCCAGGGTCATCCGTGAAGGCGTTTCGGGCGTGCAGCGTGTTGTAGTTGTTGATGAAGTAGGCCTCCCCCTCGTTCAGAGCGAGTGTCAGGACGATGTCCTCGCGTTCGCACGTGCGGGTGAAGAGGTCGAGGGCTTCCTCCGCGGCGCCGGTCAGCAAGGTGCCGGCAAGCTCCGCCGCCTCGCGGATCTGGGGAGGCAGGTGGCAGACCGAGATCCGCCCGTCGTTCCAGGAGAGGACCGGAACGTCGTAGTCGCTGTAGCCCTTGGTGGGCCGGTCAGGAGGTTCTTCCCCCCAGCCGACCGGAAACCCCTTCAGGAGCGGCTCGAGAAGGTCGGCCCGGGACGCCCGGATTTCGTCGTGGATGGTGAACGCGCTCGCCAGCCTCGATTCTCCGCCCTCGCTGGCTCTGCGTACGCACAGCATGCCGAGAACGGCTTCCATGTCGGTATGCAGGACCTGCCGGCCAGCCCTCTCGTAGCCTCTGAGTTCAAGGATCCGCTCCGGGCGGTAGGCGACGAAGCCGATGCGCTCCCGCCGCTTGCTCTGGCTGAGCAAGCGGCCCATGCGGCAGCAGAATGCACGGTACACGAGTGCGATGGTGTGCTCGTCGTGGTCCCTGACCGGGAAGCCGCGCACGACGGCCATGCCGCGGCCATCCATCAGTTCAGTCGCGAGGCCACTCATGATCCCGTCCAGACCGGTCAGACATACGTCCTCGCGGCAGACAGGGTCGGGCAGGGTCCCGCCGCCGTCGCGCCATGGGGCGATGGCGGCTTCAAGGATGGCGATGTCGCGACCGGTGAGGTCCACGCAGAGTTCGTCCGGCGAAGCAAAGTCATCCGGCCGCCAGGCAGAAGGGTGACGCGTGTCAGTGCCGTTCATGTCCGGTTCCCGGATGACAGGGGGCCATCGTCCGGCGGAGGACGGGGTCAGGGCGGTTCATGCCACCAGGCCCAGATGTCGCTGCCGTAAAGTACCGGTCGTTGCGGCCGCCTGAGCGAAGACCAGTAGGCCACGAGATCCTCCGTGCGATGGTAGAGGGGAAGGACATGGCGGCCCCACATCAGGACGCGGTCGAGTGCCCGGGCGGCGGCTTCGAGGTCTTCCCTTGATCGGGCGTCCGAGAGAGACGAGATGATCGAATCAAGCACCGGACTGCGGATGCCGGCGTAGTTCCGGCTTCCCTCGTCATCCGCTGCATTGCTTCCCCAATAGATCCACTGCTCATTGCCCGGTGACAGCGAGACACCCCAGCGCCAGACGAGGGCGTCAAAGTCGAACTGCCGCATGCGGTTGCGGTGCTGCGCGGCATCGACCGTCCGCATGACCGGACGAATGCCGAGACGCTCGAGGTTGGCGAACCAGGCAAGGAAGATCCGTTCCTCCCGGGGGTCGTTGAGCAGCAGTTCAAAGGTGAGCGGCTCACCCGTCGCTTCACTGACCAGGACACCGTCGCGCAGGACGTAACCCGCCTCCTGCAGCAGGCGGGTCGCCTCCTTCAGGCGCTGGCGCAGGGTGCCTTCGGCCGGTGACCAGGGCTCTTCGAATACGATGGATTCCAGTTGGTCCCGCCACGGTTCGAGAAGGGCGCGTTCCCCTCCCGCTGCGACGCCACGTGCCCGGAGTGTGGAGCTGTCGAAGAGACTTGTCGTGCGCGTGTACTGGCCGTGGAGCAGGTTCTCGTTGATCCAGTCGAAATCAAGGGCGAGCCCCAGGGCGTCGCGCACCCGGACATCGTCGAATGGCGCCCTTCTGTGGTTCCACGCGACGGCGTAGAGACCTGACGGGCGCCCACTTGCAACGGAGGCCATGATGATGCGGCCGTCGTCACGCGCCGGGACATCATAGCCGGTGACCCAGCGCCTGCTGTCGCCCTCGAAGCGTATGTTGGCATCGCCGGCCAGGAACGCCTGGTGCGCGACGTTGGAATCCCGGTACCAGGTGTACGTGATCGTGTCGAAATTGTAGCGGCCGACGCTTTGCGGCAGGTCACGGCCCCAGTAGTCCGGATCACGCCGGTAGATGACGCGATGTCCCGGATCGATGGTGTCGACCCGATAGGGGCCTGTCCCGACCGGGATCTCGAGGCTGGTCCCGGTGAATGCCACGGTCTCGAAGTACCTCTTCGAAAGGACCGGCATGAGACCCAGGAGAAGGGGAAGTTCCCAGTTGTCCCCCCTGAGATCGAAGGAAACGGCAAGCGGGCCAAGTTTGCGGGCGCTCGTGACACCCGAGAAATAGGTCTGCGTGTGGGGACGGCCGTCGTTGAGCAGGGCGTCGAAGGTGAAGAGCACGTCATCGGCCGTCACTTGCGTTCCATCATGGAAACGGGCGCGCGGATCCAGGTGGAAGACGATTCTCGTCCGGTCATCGGCGATGTCGATGGCCCGTGCCACCTGAGGGTAGAGCGTGAACGGCTCGTCGGGAGATCGATAGAGCAGCGACTGAAAGACAAGCGCCTTGAGGCCGCTCGCGGGAAGTCCCTGGATGATGTAGGGATTCATGCTGTCGAACGTGCCGACGACGGCAAGGCTCAGGTCCCCGCCCTTGCGCGCCTCCGGATCGACCCAGGGAAGGTGGGCCCGAGGGCCGTCGGGAAAGACCTCGTCGCCGTGCATCGAGAGGGCGTAAACCTCTTCTGCGCCCGCAGGCGCGATGGCGGGGCCGGAAAGGAGCGCGATCGCTGTGGTGACAAGCGCTCCTGCGAGAAGGCGGTGCATGGCAGGCTCGGTCTGGCTGTCCGAATCGTCATCAACGGCGCCGTCGACGCAACAGGTTTCTGGGCGGCGAACGACATGTGTGCCGCGGGGCCGATGGCCTGGCGCTTCGCTCATCAACCTATCGCAGATATGTGTACAGCCGAACGGGACTTCGAACTGCAGGGAGGAAGCATGACGGAACGTAGCGCTCTGCTTGGGCGCATCACGGCTCGCCCCGATGTCCTCGGCGGCAAACCCATCATCCGTGACATGCGGATCCCGGTGGAACTCGTCCTGAGCCTGCTGGCTCAGGGCGTGACGCCGGAAGACATCCTGGACGATTATCCCGACCTGGAGCTGGAAGATATCCGCGCCTGCCTGACCTACGCACACGCGGTCATCGCCAGCGACATCCAGTAGGTCGCGACCGTCGCCGAACCATGCGACTCCTTGATGATCGGTGCGCCGGCTGACTCCTTGCCACCACGAGGCAAGACGCGCCAGCGGACATGTTTCCGCTCTGTGGGGACTGTGCCACAGTACCAACATGGAAGACCCATCCAACAGGAGGACCATGACGCGATGAAAAGAAGAACATTCATCCGGACAGCCGCCACGGCGGCGCTCGGCGCCGCTGCCGCGCCCCTCGCGGCTCCGGCCGTCGCCCAGGGGATCACCCAGTGGACCATGGTGACGGCCTGGCCAAGAAACCTGCCGGGCCCGGGTGTGGCCGCGCAGATGCTGGCTGACAGGATCACGGAGCTGAGCGGCGGCAGGCTGACCGTCGAACTTCATGCCGCAGGCGAACTCGTGCCGGGACGCGGTGTCTTCGATGCGGTGTCGGAGGGCACCGCCGACCTCTACCACGCCGTGCCCGCCTACTGGGGTTCGAAGTCGAAGGGCATCCTGCTCTTCGGGTCGCAGCCATTCGGCCTGCGTGCCGACGAGCAGGTGGGCTGGCTCGTCCACGGCCAGGGCCAGTCGCTCTATGACGAGATGTACGCCCGGTTCAATCTCAAGCCCTTCCTTGCCGGCAACTCCGGTCCGCAGTGGGCGGGTTGGTTTCGTGACGAGATCGGGTCCGTCGACGACCTTCGCGGTCTGCGCTACCGCACCACCGGCCTTGCCTCCGAGATGTGTGCGAAGCTCGGTATGGCGGTCCAGGCCATGGGCGGCAGGGACATGTTCCAGGCGATGCAGTCGGGCGCCCTCGATGCCGGCGAATTCGTCGGTCCGTGGACGGACTCGGCCCTTGGATACTACCAGATCGCCCGGAACTACTACTGGCCGGGTGTGGGCGAGCCCTCCTCGGCCGAGGAGTGCGTCATCAACCTCGAGTCTTACAACGCACTCGAGCCCGGCCTGCAGCTCGCCGTCGAGGCGGCGTGCAAGTCGCTCTACAACGATGTCTGGACGGAGTATCTCACGAAGCACGCCCTGGCGCTCGAGAGCCTCGTGAACGACCACGGCGTGGTGCCGCGAATGCTTCCCGAAAGCGTGATCGTCGCGATGGGTAACGCCGCCGGGGAGGTCATGGCCGAACTGCGCGACGACCAGGATGATCTCGTGCGGCGTATCGTCGAGAGCTTTCTCGCCTACAGGGAGAGCGTGGCAGCGTACATGGTTCATGCCGACAACGCGCAGATGAACGCGCGCGCTCTCGACTACACCTACTGACGGCCCAGGCAACCGGACGCCATCGGGCGTCCGGTTGCCGATCCGGGACGCCATGGAAGCTCTCGCCGATCTCCTCGACCGGATCAACAGGACCACGGGTCTCGTCATCCGATGGTGCGCGGTGGCCATGGTGGCTCTTCAGTTTGTCATCGTCCTGCTGCGCTATGTCTTCGGCATCAGCTTCATCTTCCTCGACGAGGGCGTTCTCTATCTTCACTGCATGATCTTCATGCTCGGCGCGGGTTACACGCTCCTCGTCAACGGTCATGTCCGCGTCGACATCTTCTATTCCCGCCTGTCGCTCTCAGGCCGGGCGCGCATCGATGTTCTTGGCGCCATGCTCGCCCTGTTGCCCGGTGTCGCCGCCATTGCCTGGTTCACGCTGCCCTTCGTGGCGAACAGCTGGAAGAATCTCGACGGCGCGATCTCGGTTGGCGGCATTCCGGCGACGTTCCTGCTCAAGACGCTGATCCCCGCCTTTTGCGTCCTGCTCTTCCTGCAGGGTCTGTCCTGTCTTCTGCGTGATGTCCTCCGATTGCGCCTCGGGGGCAGCAAGGCGAGGACCGGGTGATCATCGCGGAATCGCTCGACCTCCTCATGGTCGCCGTCCTGATGGGCGCGATCCTGGCGGGATATCCGGTCACCTTCACACTGTTCGGCGTGGCGTTCGCGTTTGCCCTCATCGGCGGGCTGACCGGGCAATTTGACAGCGGACTGCTCGGTGCCCTGGCCCAGCGAATCTACGGAATCATGACCAATTCGGTGCTGATCGCCATTCCGATGTTCATCTTCATGGGTGCCGTGCTCGAGAAGAGCCGCATCGCCGAAGATCTGCTCACCAGGATGGGCACACTGTTTGGAACGGTGCACGGCGGCCTTGCCGTTTCGGTGGTCCTGATCGGCGCGCTGCTCGCCGCCTCGACCGGAATCGTCGGCGCCACGGTCGTCGCCATCGGACTGATCGCGCTGCCGACGATGCTGCGCGCCGGTTACGACACGAGACTGGCGGCGGGGACCGTGACCACGGCCGGCACGCTGGGACAGATCATTCCTCCGTCGACCCTGCTCATCATTCTCTCCGATGTCATGTCCAACGCCTACCAGCAGGCGCAGTTCGAAAAGGGCTCGTTCACGGTCAGCACCATCAGCGTTGGCCAGACCTTTGCCGCCACCCTGCTTCCCGGACTGGTGCTTGTCGCACTCTACATCGTCTTCATCCTGGGCGTTGCCCGGCTCAGGCCATCCGCCGCGCCGCCGCTTGCCGAACCACGGGGAGCCGCAGGTGACATTCTGAAGGTGCTCCTGCCGCCCATTCTCCTGATCGTCGCCGTTCTGGGGTCCATTCTCGGCGGTGTCGCCACCCCGACCGAGGCGGCGTCGGTCGGGGCCATCGGCGCGGTCCTGCTGGCGGCCTTCCGTTTGGGAAGCGCCCGTCTGAAGCGCTGGATCTTCATCGCCGGAGGTGCGTTTCTGACCCTGGCGCTCCTCGCCGGGCTGGCGCCCGTGCGCCTGCAGCGGCACGATCTCGAAGTCGGCGACTGGGCCCTCGGCGCCCTCGGAATCGCCCTTGCCGCCATCGCTCTCCCCGTGCTCGGCCGCTCCTTTCTTGTCACCGGACGCTCGGGCCACCTCGGCGGGGCCGCGACCGGCACGCTGACGATCAGCGCCATGATCTTCGGCACCATCATCGGCGCCAGCGTTTTCGCCCTGGTGTTCCGTGGCCTCGGCGGCGATGACCGGATCGAGGAGCTGCTGTCTCTCATGCCCGGCGGCGCCGACGGCGCTCTCGTCTTCGTCATGATCCTGATCTTCCTCTTGGGCTTCATTCTCGACTTTGTCGAAATCTCGGTGATCCTGCTTCCCATCGTCGCGCCGGCGCTCATTCTCATGGGGCATGATCCGATCTGGCTCTCGGTCCTCATCGCCATCAACCTGCAGACGAGCTTCCTGACGCCGCCCTTCGGCTTCTCCCTCTTCTACCTGCGCGGCGCGGCGCCGCCGGAAGTCACCACAGGCGCGATCTACAGCGGCGTCCTCCCGTTCATCGGCCTGCAGGCCCTTGGCGTCGCTGCGGTCTGGTTCATGCCATCCCTGGCGACCGCGCTTCCCGATTGGCTTTTCTGATGGATTCCAGGGCGGCCGCGCCCCCTGGTGCCGACAGGGCCTACCACGAGACTATGCCGGTGCGTTTCGAAGAGAATCCGGCAAGAGTGAACGAGCGCTGACAGTCCGAGAAGCGCCCTGTCGTGGCGGCGCTGAACGGCTTCGACGAGGGAGTTCAGGCTGGCGTGGCAGGGCCTCCAACGGTACCCCAGGCGTCCGGCGGTTTACCTCGAGGTCAAGCGGTACCCCGTCGAAGCCAGCACGAGAGCGGCATAACTCGTGGTCCCTTCCGGATGGAAAGGCAGACCGTCGGGATGGCGTGACCAGGTTGCGCGGGTGTCGCTTGCGCCAGATGCTGCGAGTCGATCGAAGTTCCGGTCGGTATCGGGAATCATGCGGCCCGCGGCATTCGCTGGTTGGTCGAGTTCCGCCGGTATCCCCAATCCCCCTGCGGCATGCCGGCGACAAGTGGGCCCTTGCCTTCGACGAGACGGAAGGTGACAGCGACGTTGATGCGCTTCCCCCGGGCGAACGCCCTTGATCTTCGCCGCCGAAGTTGCACATCCTGCGCCAGCGGAATGAATGAGAGATCACGTCATGCGACACGCGCCCAATGCGCCTGTTCTGGCTCCGCGAGGGCTGGAACTCAACACCAAGGGCTGGCCCCAGGAGACCGCTTACCGGTTGCTGATGAACAACCTGGAAGTGGCCGAGGACTGGAAGCGGCTCATCGTCTACGGCGGTCGTGGCAAGGCGGCGCGCGACTGGGACTCCTATTTCCGCATCGTCGAGATGCTCGAGACCCTCGAAGGCGACGAAACCCTTGTCGTGCAGTCGGGCAAACCGGTCGCCATCTGGCCGACCCACGAGTGGGCGCCTCGTGTGCTGATCTCGAATTCCATGCTGGTGCCTCACTGGAGCACGCTCGAGCACTTCAACGAACTCGAGGCCAAGGGCCTCATGATGTACGGGCAGATGACGGCGGGCTCATGGTGCAACATCGGGTCCCAGGGCATCGTCCAGGGGACCTACGAGACCTTCGCCACGCTTGCCAAGATGAAGTTCGGCGGCACGCTGAAAGGGCGCGTCACGATCACCGGCGGTCTCGGCATGTTCAGTGGCATCATGCCGCACTGCATCACGCTCAACGGCGGTGTGAGTATCGGTGTCGAGATTGATCCGGAAAGAATAGCCCGCCGCCTCGAACTGGGCTTCGTCCACGAGGTCCTGGATGATCCGGCCATTGCGTTGCAGAGGGCGAGGGACTGTGCCGAGCGGGGTGAGGCACGCGCCTTCGCCCTTCACGGCAACATGTCCGATGTCCTGAACGGGTACCTTGAACAGAATGTTCCCTTCGACATCGTGACGGACCAGACGTCGGCCCACGACATGCTGGAAGGTTATGTTCCCGGCGGCATGGCGCTCGCCGAGGCGCTGGAGCTGCGCCAGAAGGATCCCGCCACCTACATCGAACGGGCCCGCTCGACGGCGGTCCGCCAGGTCCGCGCCATGGTCGAATACCAGAGACGCGGCGCCATGGTGTTCGACTACGGCAACAACATCCGCCAGGAAGCCTACAACCACGGCTACAAGGACGCCTTCGCCTTCCCGGGGTTCGTGGAAGCGTTCATCCGCCCGCTGTTTTGCGTCGGGCGGGGACCGTTCCGCTGGATCTGCCTGTCGGGAGAGGAAAGCGACCTGCGCAAGACCGAAGAGGTCGCCCTTGACGAGTTTGGCGATGACGAGGTGTTCGCCAACTGGGTGCGCCTTGCGTCCGAACACCAGCCCATCGAAGGCCTGCCGGCGCGCCTCGGATACCTGGGATTCGGCCAGCGTGCCCGCTTCGGAAAGCTGCTCAACGACATGGTGCGCTCGGGCGAGCTTGCCGGGCCTGTGGCGATGAGCCGCGACCATCTTGACACCGGCTCCGTCGCGTCACCGAACAGGGAAACGGAAGGCATGATGGACGGCAGCGATGCGGTGGCCGACTGGCCCATCCTCAACGCCCTCCTCAACACCGCCTGCGGCGCAACCTACGTGGCGGTCCACAACGGCGGCGGCGTGGGCATCGGCTATGCGACCCATGCCGGACTGGTGGTTCTGGCCGACGGCACAGACCTCGCCGAACGCAAGATCGAGCGCTGCCTCGCCGTGGATCCGGGCATGGGGATTGTCCGCCACGCCGATGCCGGCTACGAGCTGGCGAAAGATGCCGCGCGCAGACATGGCATTCGCATGCCCATGCTCGATGCCTGAAACCCTTTGGCAGGCGGGTCGTCGGGAGCGATGGTCCTCTGTTGCTTGGCGCCGGACTACAGCAACGCTGTCTCGAAGGGCATGTCGGAGAGGAGCTCGACGCCATCGTCGGTCACGAGAACCTGCTGTTCGAGCTTGACTCCCTCCTTCCCGCCGGGCTTGCCGGCGTAGCTTTCGATGCAGAAGACCATGCCGGCCTCGACCATGCCGTTGTGACCGGCCTCCCTGTGGCGGGAGGCGTGGAGGACGATCGGGTACTCGTTGACGAGACCGACGCCGTGGGCGACGGCCGGAATCTGGTACTCCGAGAAGCTCCCCGGCAGGGCGTAGGCCCTTTCGGCGATCTCGTCGAATGTCGCTCCGGGGCGGAAGAGCTCCTGGTTTCGCATCACCTGTTCGAAGGCAAGGCCGTAGAGCGTCTTTTGCTCCCCGGTCGGCGGCTTGCCGTCGACGATCCAGCTGCGCGAGATGTCTGCCGAATATCCCATCGGACCGATGAGATCGGAATCCAGGCTCACCATGTCGCCTGCCTCGACACGGCGATTCGATGCCTCCTGATACCAGGGGTTGGTGCGCGGGCCGGAACTGAAGAGCCTTGTCTCGATCCACTCCCCGCCCAATCGGATGTTCGTCTCGTGCAGGACCGACCAGATCGCGTTCTCGGTCATGCCGGGCTCGGTCGCCTCCATCATGCCCGCGATGCCTCTCTGGCAGACGACAACCGCGTCGCGCAGGGCATCGACTTCTTCAGGCGTCTTGATGCGGCGCGCGCGCTCCGCCACCTCCCGCCCGTCGACGATCGTGCATCCGGCCTCCCGCAGGAGGTCCAGTCCTTGAGGATCGGCACGGTCAATGGCAATGCGCCGGTTGCCGGCGCCATGCGCCGCCACCAGGTCGAGGATCTGCGCTGCCCAGACTCCGGCATTCTCTCCGGTTCTGGGACCTGAGACACTGAAGTACCACGGGACGGCGTTGCGGACCTCGTTCACGGCAACGCAGTTCCCGGAGAGATGCCCGCAGCCCTTGAACTCGAAGAGCGTGACGGGCCCCTCCACCGGCACGAGGACATACCGGCAGGGATTGTGAAGGGCGTAGACCTGCATGTTCGAGGTGCCGGTGGCGTAGCGGATGTTGACCGGGTCATAGAAAAGACCGGCTCCGCAGTCGGCCCGCGCGATTTCGCTTCTCAGGCGGGCGAGCCTGCCGAGATCCAGACGCTCGCGCCATTCCTGTCCGCGCTCCGGCAGCAGGTGGGCATCCGTTGTCCGGGTGTCGTGCATGGCGACCATCAAGCATGCTCCGTGACGTTGCGCAACCCTCCCTTGCGTCGGGCTGCGCCGACGCCAGGTCCGGGGTGGCGGGAGACCGTCAAGCGGTGGTATGGAGACCCATGCCTCCGGTGGTTCCCGGAGGGTGATCGCAAGAACAAGGGAGACCTGAAGCCATGGCCGACACACGGGACGCCATCGTGATCGGAGCGGGAATCATCGGTGCCAGCGTGGCGCGTGAACTGGCCGCCAGGGGCATGAATGTTCTGGCCATCGACCGTCTGCCGGCGGCGAGCTACGGCTCGACCGCCAATTCCTGCGCGATCGTCCGCCCCTACTACTCCACGGTGCACGGATCGGCCGTTGCCTACGAGAGCCACTTCTACTGGTCCGACTGGGAGAACTACTGCGGGGTCGTCGATGAACGCGGCATGGCGCGATACCACGACGTCGGCTGCATGATCATGAAGACGCGGCAGAACAACTTCCTCGAGAACATCCTCAAGGTCATGGACGAGATCGGCTGCCCTTACCAGGAACTCACGCCCGAGGAGGTCCGCCAGCGCATGCCGTCCGTCTCGACGGCGTGCTTCGGGGAACCGCGCCGCACGGATGACCCGGATTTCGGCGAGTCCCTTGGCCGCGAGGTCGCCGGCGCTGTCCATTTCCCGTGCGGCGGGTACATCTCGGATCCGCAGCTTGCCGGTCACAACGTCCAGAGGGCCGCGGAAAAACGCGGCGCGACGTTCCGATTCAACACCACCGTGACCGCCATCCGCCGCGACAACGGCCGTGTGACGGGTGTCACCCTCGACGGTGGCGAGGAGATCGATGCGCCCGTGGTGGTCAACGTCGCCGGCCCTCACTCGTCGAAGGTCAACGAGATGGCGGGCCTTGCCGGCACCATGCGCATCACGACCCGCGCCCTGCGCCACGAGGTCGCCCATGTCCCGGCGCCGGACAACTACGATTCCAGCGTCAGCCACGTCTTTTCGGACAGCGAGATCGGCACCTATTGCCGCCCCGAGACGGGCAATCACATTCTCATCGGCAGCGAGGATCCGTCCTGCGACGACAAGGAATGGGTTGACCCGGATGACTATCTCCAGGAGTTCACGGGCATGTGGACGACCCTCGTCATGCGCCAGGCGCAGCGTTTCCCGGAACTGAAGATTCCGGGTTCCGCGGCAAGGGGCGCGGTCGATCTCTACGATGTCACCGAGGACTGGGGACCCATCTACGACAAGTCGGACCTCGGCGGCTTCTACCTGGCGATCGGCACCAGCGGCAACCAGTTCAAGAACGCGCCCATCGCCGGCGAGATGATGGCGACCCTGATCGCGGCCTGCGAGGACGGCCAGGACCATGACGTCGATCCGGTGAGCTTCCATCTCCCGCACATCGATCGCGATGTCGACATCTCCTTCTTCTCGCGCAACCGGGAGATCAACCGGAACAGTTCCTTCACCGTTCTGGGATAGCAGCCGATGCAGTCCCATGCGCGCGTAGCCGTCATCGGCGGCGGCGTTGTCGGGTGCAGTGTCCTCTATCACCTGACGAAGTTCGGCTGGACCGATGTCATGCTCATCGAGCGCTCGGATCTGACATCGGGCTCGACGTGGCATGCGGCGGGTGGGTTCCACACGCTGAACGCGGACCCCAACATGGCGGCCCTGCAGGGCTACACCATCCGCCTCTATCGCGAACTCGAGGAGATCACCGGCCTGTCCTGCGGCCTCCACCATGTCGGTGGCCTGACCATCGCCGAATCACCCGACAGGATGGATTTCCTCAAGGCCGAACGGGCCAAGCACCGTCACATGGGGCTCGAAACCGAAATCGTCGGCCCCGGCGAGATCGCCGACTACACCCCCATCATCAATACCGACGGACTTCTCGGGGCGCTCTGGGATCCCCTCGACGGACACCTCGACCCTTCAGGCACGACTCATGCCTATGCCCGTGCGGCGAGGATGGCCGGGGCCGACATCTCGCTCCACAACCGCGTGCTCGAACTGAACCAGAGAAACGACGGCCACTGGGATGTCGTCACCGAGAAGGGATCCGTCGTTGCCGAACATGTCGTCAACGCTGCCGGACTGTGGGCCCGCGAAGTGGGCATGATGGCGGGTGTCCGCCTGCCTCTCCACCCGCTCGAGCACCAGTACCTCGTCACCGGCGACATCGAGGAGGTCTACGGGCACGGCAAGGAACTTCCCCATGTCATGGATCCGGCAGGAGAAAGCTACCTCCGGCAGGAAGGCCGGGGTCTCGTCATCGGCATCTACGAGCAGGCCTGCCGGCACTGGGCCGTCGACGGCACGTCCTGGGATTTCGGACACGAGCTTCTCGCCGATGACGTCGACCGCATCGCCGGGCCCCTGGAAACCGCCTACCAGCGGTATCCCGTGCTTCAGTCCGCCGGAATCAAGCGCATCATCAACGGTCCCTTCACCTTCGCTCCCGATGGCAATCCCCTTCTCGGGAGGGTTCCGGGCGTTCCCGGATACTGGGCCTGCTGCGCCGTCATGGCCGGGTTCAGCCAGGCCGGAGGCGTCGGGCTGGCCCTGGCGGAGTGGATGATCGAAGGCGAGCCGTCGCGGGACATCTTCGCCATGGATGTGGCGCGTTTCGGAGACTGGACGACGTCCGCCTGGACCCGCGCGAAGACCCGCGAGAACTATCAGCGGCGCTTTGCCATCGCCTATCCCAACGAGGAACTTCCCGCCGGCCGGCCCTTCCATACGACGCCGGCCCACGGCATCTGGAAGGAGCGGCGGGCCGTCTTCGGCAGCGCCTTCGGCATGGAACATGTCAACTACTTCGCACCGCCAGGCGAGGCGCTCTACGAGACGCCGAGTTTCCGCCGCTCCAACGCCTTCGCCGCGACGGCCCGCGAATGCCGCGGCGTTCGCGAGGGCGTGGGCATCAACGAGATCCACAACTTTTCGAAGTTCCGCGTCGAGGGAGAGGGTGCCGCAGCCTGGCTCGACCGCATCATGGCCGGGCGCGTTCCGAAGGAAGGACGGCTCACGCTGTCGCCGCTGCTCAACCACCGTGGCCGTCTGGCGGGAGACTTCACCATCGCCAGGGACGGGCCGGAGAGCTTCAGGGTGCAGGCGAGCTATGCCGCGCAGGATGCCCACATGCGCCTCTTTCTCGACCTCCTGCCCGAGCACGGGGTGACGGTCACCAACATCTCGCGCGATCTCGTCGGCTTCCAGATCGCCGGGCCGCGGGCACGGGAACTGCTGCAGCGCACCACCGATGCCGATGTCTCAGGCAACGCCATGCCGTTCCGTTCCGTCCGCAGCATCGCCATCGGCATGGTCGAGGCCACCGTGCAGCGGGTGACCTACACCGGGGATCTCGGCTACGAGATCTACGTGCCGCCCGTCCTCCAGCGCGCCCTCTTCGAGACTCTCGAGGGCGAGAGCACCGGTCTCGGCCTCGTGCCCTTCGGCATGCGCGCCATGATGAGTCTCCGCCTGGAGAAGTCCTTCGGTTCGTGGCTGCGCGAGTACCGGCCCGACTACACCGCCGCCGAGACCGGTCTCGATCGCTTCATCGCCTTCGACAAGGAGGACTTCCCCGGCCGCGATGCGGCCTTGAGGGAAGCCGCGGAAGGACCCGGCCGACGGCTGGTGACGTTCGTTGTCGATGCCGCCGATGCCGACTGCGTCGCCGATGAGCCGGTGTGGAAGGACGGCAACGTCGTCGGTTTCGTCACGTCGGGGGGATACGCCCACCACGTGGAGAAGTCCGTGGCGCTGGGTTTTGTGCCGGTCGACATGACCGAGACCGGGACCGAGTTCCAGATCGAGATCCTGGGCGACATGCGCCGCGCCACCATTGTCGACGCACCGCTCTTCGATCCATCCGGTTCGCGCATGCGCATGTAGGTCCCGGTCCGGCAACACAACTTTACACGCGCGCAACATTCGGGACATCGGCGGCGCCCATGATGTGTTTCATCACTGAAAGAAGGCCCGACCCATGACCGACATGACTGGGAAACCCCGCCGCCGCCGCTGGTGGATCGCCGGAGCCATCGCCCTGGCCGTTATCGTGGCCGCAGGTGCCGTCGCGTTCTCGTTCCACGGCCACGGGATTGAACGATTTGCGGAAAAACGCATCGATCGCATGCTGGACAAGGTCGATGCCAGCGACGACCAGCGTGCCGAGGTGAAAGGCATTGTCGGCGAGGCGGTTGCCGACATGAAGGAACTGCGCGGCCTCTTCCGGGAGAGCCGGCAGACCCTGCTCGCCACCCTCGGGGCGGAGACCGTTGACCGCCAGGCCCTGGAGGAGCTGCGCCTGGCGAAGCTGGAGACCCTGGATCAGGCCAGCAGGCGTCTCGTCACCGCCCTTGCCGATATGGCGGATGTCCTCACACCCGAACAGCGCCGCGAACTCGTCCAGTACATGCAACGCCACGAGCGTCCATGACACACCTGCTGATGATCGAGGACGACCGTGATCTTGCCTCGATGGTGACGGTCTATCTTGCCCGGGCGGGCATGACCCTGGAACATCACGCCAGCGCTGCCAGGGGCCTTGCCGCCGCCGCAAGGGGCGGATTCGATGCGGTCATCCTCGATCTCATGCTACCCGATGCCGACGGACTCGATGTGTGCCGGGCCATCCGGGCGCGCTCGGACGTTCCCGTCCTGATGCTGACAGCCCGCGGCGCGGAGGAGGATCGTATCGTCGGCCTCGAGATCGGTGCCGACGACTATCTCGCCAAGCCCTTCAATCCGCGCGAGCTTCTGGCACGCCTGCGCGCCATCCTGCGCCGGCGCACGTCGACTCCCGACATCATGCGGTTCGGCCGCCTGGTGATCGACCGGTCGACACGAACCGTGACCCTCGGCGGCGAGGAACGGGCGCTGACGGGTCATCAGTTCGACCTCCTCGTCGCCCTGGCAGGGAATGCGGGACGCGTGCTGAGCCGTGATCAGCTCATGGAAAGGGTGAGGGGCACGTCTCTCGAGGCCTTCGACCGGAGCATCGATGTGCATGTCTCGAGAATCAGGGCGGCGATCGAGGATGACCCGGGCAATCCGCGACGGATCGTCACGTTGCGCGGCGCCGGGTATCTGTTCACCGACCACCGGGACGCAGAAGGGTGAGGCGGCGCCTCTTCTTCCAGGTCTATCTCACGTTTCTTTCGATCATCGTCCTCTTTGGCGTGCTGACCGCGCTGGCATGGTGGTTCATCCCCGATGAACACCGGGCGGGCGATTTCACCCGGGGCATGGGGTCCTATCTCCAGGAGACGCTGCCGCCTGTCGGAGCGCCACGCCACCAAATCGACGCCCATCTCGCCCGCCTGGCGGAGCACTTCGACGTCAACCTCGTCCTGCTGGCTCCCGACGGTGCCATCCTGGGGCGTTCCGGCTCCGGGGAGGAGAGGCGGCACCGCCGGCACGCCATCATGCTTTCCGACGGACGGACCATGGAGGTCGTCTGGTCGAAGGATGGTGTCTCCGGAGCCGGATTCATCGTCGTTCCCGGGCTTCTCGCGCTGGCTGCCGCCATCGGCGCCTGGCCCCTGTCGCGCCGCCTCGCCGGCCGTCTCGAGCGGCTGAAGTCCAGGGTCGAGGCCCTGGGTTCAGGGGACCTACAGGCGCGTGTCAAGGTCGAGGGCAGGGACGAGATCGCCGCCCTCGCGACGAGCTTCAACCACGCCGCCGGGCGTATCGAGGACCTTGTGGAGGCCCAGCGCAACACCCTGGCGGCAGCATCCCATGAACTGCGATCTCCGCTGGCGAGGATCGCCATGGCCACAGGATTGCTCGCCGACACAGCGGATCCACAACTGGTCGCCAGGATCGAGCGCGACATTGCGGAGCTCGATCAGCTGATTGACCAAATCCTGCTCGGCAGCCGCCTCGAGATCGAGGAGGGACCGGCCCGTCTCGACGAGATCGATCTTGGCGCACTCGCCGCCGAGGAGGCGGCACGCTTCGAGGTCGCGTTCACTGGCGGCACGGCCGTGATCGAGGCCGAGGAACACCTGGTCCGTCACCTCGTGCGCAACCTTCTCGGCAATGCTCGGCGTCATGCCGCGGGAAGTCCAGTGAGCGTCGAAGTCGCGGCTGACGGACCAGGGGTGCGCCTTCGTGTCGCCGACAGGGGCCCCGGGGTGAGCGAATCCATGAGGGAGAGCATCTTCGAGCCGTTCCGCTCCTTCGCCGCTGATGGCACGGGTGCCGGTCTCGGTCTCTATCTGGTGCGGCGCATCGCGAGACGCTACGGTGGCGACGCAGTCTGCCTCGAGAGGCCAGGCGGTGGCGCGCTCTTCGACGTCAGCCTGCCTGCCAAGGAAGAGGAGCAGGGCCCATGACAAGCACGCTCGATGCCGGCGGCTTTGACGTCTCTGCCGAGCACTCGACCACGCTGCCCTCGAGCTGGTACCGCGATCCCGCCATCTGGCGCCTCGAGCACGAGGCGATCTTCTACCGCAGCTGGTGGTATCTTGGACATGTCAGCGATCTCCCCCGACGCGGCGACTACCTCACCGGCAGGATTGCCGATCAGAATGTTCTCGTCATCAGGGGTCACGACGGGGTGTTGCGCGCCTTTCACAACGTGTGCAGCCACCGCGCTCATCCGCTGCTCGAGGGCTGCGGCAACACGGCCTTCATCACCTGCCCCTACCACCAGTGGACCTACGACGCGAACGGCCGCTTTCGCAACGGCCGGGGATGCGAGCCCCTGAGGGAGTGGACTGACGCGAACGCCGACCTCAAGCCTGTGCGGCTCGAGGACTATGGCGGCTTTCTCTTCGTCAACCTCGATGCCGGTGCGATCCCCCTCATCGACCAGGCGGGGCGCTTTCTCGAGAACATGCGCCGCGCCTGTCCGCGGTTGCCGGACCTGGTGCGCGCCTGTCGCTGGGAAGTCGACGTGGCGGCGAACTGGAAGACGGTGATCGACAAGGGGATTACATACGTAACTTGACAGAATCGACTTGACATCCAGTGGTGTTATCGGCATGATTTCGCGAAGTAAATCAGTGTCCGCAACACCGGAGTCCCCGCATGTCGTCCTCTGTCACCTATCGACAGATCACCTTTCGCCTGCTGCCCGAGAAGCGCAGCACCTGGCGGCGGCTGGACGCCATGCTCGACGCGCAGCGCTGTCTCTACAACGCGGCGCTCGAGGAACGGATCGACTGCTACCGGAAGACCGGGAAGTCACTCACCTACTTCGATCAGGCAAAGTCCCTGACCTTGTGCCGGAAGGTTCTGCCGGACATGGCTGCGATGCCGGTGGCCATCCAGCGAGGGACGCTCAAGCGCCTCGATCATGCCTTCAAGGGGTTCTTCCAGCGGGTGAGCCAAGGTGGGGCCGGGTTCCCCCGGTTCCAGGGACGCCGGCATTTCAACAGCCTGTCCGTGGTCTCCGGCGTCAGGGTCGAGGGCAACCGTCTGCGCATCCCCGGCCTGGGCTGGCTCACCATTCGCCGCCGGGGCGGCAATCCCTGGCCGCAGGGCACGCCGGTGAGCGCGGTTCTCAAGCGCGAGGAGGGACGCTGGAAGGCGGTGGTATGCCATGCGGTGTCTCTGCCGGAACCGGACGACAACGGCCATGCCGTCGGCGTGGACATGAATGCGGGCCAGGTGGCGACCTCGGACGGGGAGATCCTGCGCCTGGAGAGGAGCCGGCGTCTTGAGGCCCGCGCCCGGCGCTATGCCAGGCAGCTGGCGCGGCAGCGCCGTGGCAGCAGACGCCGGGAGAAGACGCGGCGGCGTCTGTCGAAGACCACCCGGCGCATGGCGATGAAGCGCCATGACTGGCAGCACCATGTCAGCCGCCGCCTGGCGGATGCGGCCGGCACGGTGGTGGTCGAGGATCTGAAGGTCCGCAACATGACCCGCAGCGTCAGGGGCACGAAGGAGGAGCCGGGACGCCACGTGCGCTCCAAGGCGTCATCCTGGAGACGGGCTGGTCGTCGTTCCGGAGAATGCTGGACTACAAGGCGCGCCGCGTCATCGCGGTGAACCCGGCCTGGACCAGCCAGACCTGTGCAGCGTGCGGCGTCGCAAGCGCCCAATCACGCAGGACGCGGGATCTCTTTCAATGCGTGGCGTGCGGCCATGCGGATCATGCCGACCTTGTATGACCGGGTTTCATTCCCGTGATCACGTCATCCACAGCGGTTGGGATTGGGAAAGTGTGGACAACTGCGGTTGTGTAGGAGCTGTCCGGTCTATGGTTTCAGAGAGATTCCGCTCCCCTGCGCGAGGGCGCACAGGGGAGCGGGGTGCGGAGATCTCACGATCCCCGCGGAGGTCGGTCGGAGCCGACCTGGCTTTGTAGAGCCGTCATTGAGCTTGGTCGGCCGGCCTCCCTTGACGTCCCTCGCGTCCTGAATGGATGCCTGGGCTTGGACCGTATCATCACAAGGCGAGGAGCAAGGGACGATGGTTAAGGTAGTGGCAGGGATCGATGTCGGCAAGGCCAGCCTGGACATCTGCGCGGCGGGCAGACGCGTCGTTTTGCCAACGACGCCACGAGCTGGCGGGCGCTGGGTGCGTGGCTTCGGGGTCTCGAGGTGAGCCGGGTGGTGATGGAGGCGACGGGCCGCTATCACCGCAGGGTTCACCAGTGTCTTCATGACCGGGGCTTCGAGGTCATCGTGATCAACCCGTTGCGGGCCCGGCGCTTCGCCGAGGTGATGGGCCATCTGGCCAAGACCGACCGCGTCGACGCGTTGATGCTGGCCAGGCTGGGGACGGCGCTGGGCGACGATCTTGAGCCGGTGGCCCCTCAGGAGGCCTTCCTCAACCGCTTGGAGGATCTCCTGGTGGTGCGCGCCAGGCATGTCGATACGCGGACCATGCTGAGGCAGGTGGCGGGTGAGGTGGACGGCGAGGGCGAGACCCTCACACGGGCCACGATCGCCGATCTCGACGAAAGGATTGCCGCACTGGATGCGGCGATCGAAGCGCTGATCGCCGGTGATCCCGAACAGGCCGAGCGGTACAGCATCCTGATCTCGATCCCCGGCGTCGGTCCGGTGACCGCCGCGGCCCTTCTTTGCTGGATGCCCGAACTCGGCAGTCTCGAGGGTCGCCAGGCGGCAGCGTTGATCGGGGTGGCGCCGGTTGCCGACGACAGCGGCCAGCACCACGGCGCCCGGCACATTCGCGGCGGGCGCCGCAGGCCACGCGATCTCCTGTTCATGGCCGCGACTTCGGCGTCACGCTACAATCAGGATCTCGCCATCGTGTTCCAACGCCTCAAGGCCGCCGGCAAGGCCCACAAGGTGGCGATCGTTGCCGTGATGCGCAAACTCATCGCGCTGGCGAACGTCCTGTTGCGGGAACAGCGCTGCCGCCTGAAGCACCGGCACGCTCACCGGCGTGAAGGAGACTCCCTCATGGCCCTCACGCCTGCAGAGAAGCAGCGCCGTTATCGGGAACGGCTCAAGGCCGGCATGTCTCCCGTGCGCACCCGCAAGCTCCGTGACCGACGCTCGCGGGCCCAACGCTGGTGCGATGCGGTGGCCGAACTCGGCGCACTGCAGGAGCACTATCGGGACTGTCTCGACAGGCTCCCGGACTCGCTGCACGACACAGCCTATGGAGAGCGCCTGCAGATCATCGTCGAGGCCGACATCGAGGCCCTCGAGGAGATCGAGCCTCCGCGCGGCTACGGACGGACACATGACACATGACACCTGGAGCCCCATTGTGCGCGGTAACGTTCTGACTGTGGTCACAATGCCCGGCACCCTCATGCCGGGTAACGTTACCGCAATCAATGGCGAACACCCCACTCATGCTGCCGGGCGAACTCAACGTCTCCCTGGCCACGGGGCGTAGACACCGCAATGTCGGAACGTCAGACCGCATGGGGACAGACCAGGGAAACATCTTCACGCACGCTCACAAAAACCTTGCACCGAAACATGGATGCTCAATGCAGCGGCGAACATTCTGGCCTCGGGGACTGGGGCATCTGCGCGGGGAGGTTGCCGGGTTGCCGGGCCTGTGAACCGCGAAATCGATCGGAGGATGGCAGCATGACGCTGTCAACTTCTCGATATAAGTCCCATCGACAACAATCACGAGTGCTACCACTGCGATGTCAATCACCGCTCGCTGATGGAACTCGTCGACTATGACGGCCAGGCCGCATGGTCCGATGACGGCATCACCTTCAGCCACAGGATCACCGCCAGGGATCTCGACAACACGGCCTATCGCCTCGAAGCGGCGGACGTTGAACAGCCCGAAGCCCTCTTCGGCTATATCTGGCCCACCGCAATCCCCCTCATGTACCCGGGCAGCCCCCATCTGGCGATGTTCCAGGTTCTGCCCACCGGCCCCGAAACCACCCGCGAGAGATGGGACTTCTACTTCACGTCCCGCGAGCCCTCCGAACTCGAGAGGCGGTTCATGGACTACATCCGCACCGTCCTCGTGGTCGAGGATGTCCGGCTCTGCGAGAACGTCCAGCAGGGTCTCCACTCGCTCGGCTACCACCAGGGACGGTTCGTCGTCGACAGGGATCACCCCGAATTCAGTGAGCACCACGTGCACTTCTTCCAGTCCATGGTGCGCGACTCGCTGAAGTCCGTCACGGCGTGACCGGAACGAGGCGCCCCAGGACAAGTCCGGCAAAGACCAGGAGGCCAATCCGGTTGTTGGCGGAAAAGGCCCTGTGGCAGGAGGCCGGGTCATCGAGATCGACGGTGACGAGCTGCCTTGCCAGATCGGCGGCGGCGACGGCGAGGACCACCAGGAAGGGCCACCCGGTCCCTGTCAGGTAACCGGCCAGGGCTGCCCCGGCAACGAAGACGCCGTAGAAGAGACCGGTGAGGGGTTTCGAGCTCTCGCCGAAGGCAAGGGCCGTCGACTTCACGCCGACCCGCTCGTCATCCGTCTTGTCCTGGTGGGCATAGATCGTGTCGTAACCGATCGTCCATGCGATGGCGGCGAGGTAAAGCACCAGGGGTTCCGGTGAGAGCGCGCCCCTGACCGCGACCCAGCCCACCAGGGCCCCCCAGCTGAAGGCGAGGCCGAGAAAGAGCTGCGGCCAGTAGGTGACGCGTTTCATGAAGGGATAGATGACCACCAGGCCAAGGGAGGCGAGCCCAGTGATGATCGCTGCCTGGTTGAGCTGGAGAAGCACGATCAATCCTGCGGCAAGCAGCAGGCCAAGGAAGACCAGGGCGCCTGGCAGCGTCACGGCGCCACTGGCGAGGGGACGGTCGCGGGTCCGCTCAACCCGGGCGTCGATCCGCCGGTCGACGATGTCGTTGACGATGCAGCCGGCGGACCGCATCACCACGGCTCCGGCGGCGAAGAGGCCAAGGAGCGTCCAGTCCGGCCATCCAGGCGAAGCCAGGGCAACCGCCCACCAGCAGGGCCACATCAGGAGCCAGAAGCCAGCGGGCCTGTCGACGCGCGCCAGTTGCAGCCACGGTCGCCACTCGACGGGCGCCCGTGCGTTGACCCACTCCCTGAAGAACGGACGCCGGCTCATTCAGGCGACTCCCGGGATGGCGCGCGCCGACATTGTCTGCCGCCAGCCTTCTTTGCAAGGGCCGTGTGCGCGGGATATCGTGCGCGCCGCCATTCGAGGCGCCCAGGGAGCCTTATCGACCGTGTCCATACCCTCCGCACAGAACGCCACGCCGGTCACGTCCCGCAACCAGCTCGTCGAAGTCCTGGAATCGGGATGCAAGCCGCCCGAGGAGTGGCGGGTCGGCACGGAGCACGAGAAGTTCGCCTACGACGCTGCCACCCGCGCGCCTCTCTCCTACGACGCTCCCAACGGCATCCGCGTCATCCTCGAGGAGTTGCAGCGTTTCGGCTGGCAGCCGCTCATGGAGGGCGACCATGTCATCGGCTTGAAGAAGGACAACCAGCACGTGTCCCTGGAACCGGGCGGGCAGGTGGAACTCTCCGGCGCGCCGCTGAAGACGCTCCATGAATCCTGTCGCGAGGTGAATGCCCACCTTGACCAGTGCCAGGAAGTCGCCGAGGAGCTCGGCATCATCTTCCTCGGCCTTGGGTTGAGACCCCTCGACCGCCGGCAGGACGTGCCCTGGATGCCCAAGGGCCGTTACCGGATCATGCGGGAATACATGCAGAAGGTCGGGACCATGGGCCTCGACATGATGGTCGGCACCTGCACCATCCAGGCCAATCTGGATTTCGGCTCCGAGGCGGACATGGTGCGGAAGTTCAGGGTCGCCCAGGCGCTGCAGGCGGTGGCGACCGCGCTGTTCGCCAACTCGCCCTTCAGCGAGGGACAGCCGAACGGCTACCTGTCGATGCGCGCCCACATCTGGACCGACACCGACAACGACCGCAGCGGCTTGCTGAAGTTCGTCACCGAGGACGGGTTCGGCTTCGAGCGATACGTCGACTACGCTCTCGATGTGCCGATGTACTTCGTGCTGCGCGACGGGCGCTACATCGACGCCTCGGGCCAGTCGTTCCGTGATTTCATGGAGGGCCGCCTGCCCGCCCTGCCAGGCGAAGTCCCGACGGTCTCCGACTGGGAAGATCACCTGACCACACTGTTCCCGGACGTCCGGATCAAGCGGTACATGGAAGTGCGTGGCGCCGATGGCGCCAGCTGGCGGCGCATCTGTGCTCTCCCCGCCCTGTGGACCGGGCTGCTCTATGTGGATTCGCAACTCGATGCGGCCTGGGAGATGGTGCGGGACTGGACCTGGGAAGAGCAGGTGCAGATGAAGGCCGACGTGCCGCGGCTCGGGCTGAGGGCACCGTTCAGGTCGGGCACCGTCCAGGATGTCGCCCGCACCATGCTGGAAATCTCCTGCGAGGGTCTCTACCGGCGGCGCTACTACGACGGCAGCCTCGACGAGGTGCATTTTCTCGATTCGCTGATGGAGATTGCGATGTCGGGAAGAACCCCGGCGGAGGTCCTGCTGGATCGATGGGAGAACGCCTGGGGCGGCAGTATCGATCCGGTGTTCAGCGAGTTCTCGTTCTGATTTTGCCCATGAAGGGAGCGCCACGGCCGTGCTGAGACGATTCAATCCCCAGGGTGTTGCGCCACCCCTGTCGAACTACAGCCACGGAGTCGTGATTCCCGATGGCATGAAGCAACTGCATGTCGCGGGGCAGATCGGCATCACGCCCGACGGCGCCATTCCCGATGATGTCGGCGAACAGGCACGCTGGTGCTTTGCGAACATCCTGGCGATCCTCGCGGCGGAAGGCATGACGGCGGACAATCTCGTGTCAATGACGACCTATGTTGTCGGCGAGGAGAACCTCGCGCCCGTGCGCCAGGCGCGCCAGCAGGCTCTCGGAGAGGCCGCTCCGGCCTCGACACTGGTGTTCGTCACGGCCCTGGCCACGCCGGCGCTCAAGGTCGAGGTCCAGGCGATCGCCGCCTCGGTGGTCTGACTATCCGGCCCGCGTGCCGCCAACGGTGAGGCCTTCGATCAGCATGGTTGGCTGACCGACGCCGACCGGCACGCTCTGGCCGTTCTTGCCGCACGTCCCGATACCCGGGTCGAGCCGCATGTCGTTGCCAAGCGCCTTGACGTGCTTGAGGGCGGACGGTCCGTCGCCGATCAGCGTCGCGCCCTTGACCGAAGGGCCCACCTTGCCGTTTTCGATGAGGTAGGCCTCCGATGCGGTGAAGACAAAGGTGCCGTTGACGATATCGACCTGCCCGCCGGAAAAATTGACCGCGTAGAGACCGTTGGGAACCGACTCGATGATCTCGTCGGGGTCGATGTCGCCTGACAGCATGCAGGTGTTGGTCATCCGCGGCATGGGCTGGTGGGCATGGCTTTCGCGCCGTCCGTTGCCGGTTGTCGCCGCGCCCATCAGGTGGGCATTCATGCGATCCGTCATGTAGTTCTTCAGGATTCCGTCCTCGATCAGCACCGTCCGTTCGGTGGGCGTGCCCTCGTCATCGATGGTGAGCGAACCTCGTCTGCCGGCGATTGTCCCGTCGTCGATCACCGTGACTCCCGGGGCAGCCACCCGCTCACCCATGAGACCGGAGAATGCTGACGTCTTCTTGCGGTTGAAGTCGCCCTCGAGGCCGTGTCCGACAGCCTCGTGCAGCATGACGGCCGGCCAGCCGGGACCGAGGACAACAGGCATCTCGCCGGCCGGAGCATCGACGGATTCGAGGTTGACGAGGGCGATGCGCAAGGCCTCGTCGGCATGATCCTTCCATTGCTCCCGGCCAATGAACTCGTGATAGGGCAGGCGGCCGCCCGTGCCGTGCGAGCCGGCTTCCATGCGGTCGCCCGAGCTCACGACGCAGCTGATCCGGACCGAGACCAGGGGGCGGACATCCGTCACCATGTTGCCGTCGGCGCGCAGGATGGAGACCACCTGCCAGCTTGACATCAGGGCTGCCGTCACCTGGTGGACTCTCTCGTCCCTGGAGCGAAGCCAGGCGTCGATGTCCTCGAGCAGCGTCACCTTGTCGCCGAAGGGCATCTCCGAGACGGGGTTGTCCTCTCCGTAGAGATGACGGTTGGTGCGCGCCGGCGCGACAGCGACGTCCGCCTGGCGTCCATCGATCTCGCGCACAGTCCTGGCGGCACGCTTGAGCGCGGCTTCGGAAAGCTCCGTGGTGTGGGCATAGGCGGTCACATCGTCGACAATGCGCCTCAAGCCCATGCCCTGGACGACGTCGTAGCCGGCCTGCTTCAGCCGCCCGTCGTCGAACACGAGGGTTTCGGACTGACCGAATTCCATGAAGAGTTCGCCGTCATCGGCGCCGTTGAGCGCATCGCCGACGATGCCGGTGACCCGGTTTCTCTCCATGCCGCTTCTCTGGAAGAAGAGGTCATCGGCTGACGCATTCATCCCTGGGGGCCTCCACCGGAACGCTTCCTTATAGCGACTGCGCCCCGTTTGCGCCAACTGCCGCGCTGACCGATTGATGTTTCCGAGGCCGTGGCCAGGGCATGAACGACAGCCGCCGCGCCGCCCCGAAGCGGGAACGACGCAGCCACAAGCCCGCCGATACCGGGCGTCGCGTTGAGCGCAGGGCCCGTCCTTGTCGGTTCACGCAGCGCTGGAGTCACCCATGTGGGCAAGGTAGGGATCGTGAAAGTGCCGCACCATGACTTCGGACACTTCCTCGTGCTCCGAATCGATCATGTACCAGCCATGCTCGAAGCAGCGTTGCGACATGCCCTCGTGCACCGATTCAATGAAGGCCATGTCTTCCGGCTGAAGGACATCCCGGGCCCGGACCGTCCTTTTCTCCTGACGCGCCAGCATGTCCGGATCGGTCGGCTCGGCCACGTCGAGCTGCACGATCTTGCGCCAGGCCCGGTTCGGGCCGAGCGGGAACCATTGCGACAGGGAGAGATTCCCCGGGCCGGCGAACCGGGCCAGACCCATGTTGGGGAACAGGTGCCAGAAGTGCAGATCCTCTCCGGCCAGGGGCTGTTTGACAGGACCCCGCCGGACGCCGGCGCATCGCCTTCCGCGAGGCTGGCAAGCGCGGGTGTTGACGTTCTCCATGACCGATCACACGTCAAGGGAGATTCGGGTCCTGCAGGCTTGTGAAGCGGATTGCGGGTCGTGTATGGTCCGCCTCGCCCGAACCGGTGGATCGGACCGGTCTGCCTGCGGGGTGAATGTCAGGAGGAGAGTGACATTGACACCATTCCTCATGGTGGCGGTCCTGGTGGTCGCCGTGCATGCAGCGCCAGCCCTGGCCCAGGAGACAGTGGGTCTCTCGGAGGACTGGCAGTGGGGATTCCAGCCGGCGGCGTCGCCGAGCATGGAGGACATCCACTGGTTCTACGACATCTTCCTGTTTCCGGTGATGATGGTCATCTCGGCCTTCGTGCTGCTGCTCATGGCCTATATCCTCGTCCGCTACCGCCGTGCCGCCAATCCGCATCCTTCCGGCACCACCCACAACACTCTTCTCGAGGTGATCTGGACCGGGATTCCAGCACTTATCCTGATCGTGATTGCCATTCCCTCCCTGCGCCTTCTCTATGATCAGGAAACCCTGCCCGTGGCGGAGCCCGACCTCACCATCAAGATCACGGGCCACCAGTGGTACTGGTCCTACGAGTACCCGGACTACGATGGCCTGGAGTTCGATGCCTACATCCTGGGTGATGACGAACTGGCGGAAGGCCAGCCGCGGCTGCTTGCCACCGATGCGACGGTCGTGGTGCCGGTCGACAAGTACATCAGGCTGCAGATCACATCCGAAGACGTCATCCACGCCTGGGCCCTGCCGGCGGCCGGGGTCAAGATGGACGCCGTTCCGGGACGCCTCAACGAGATCTGGATGAAGCTCGAGCAGCCGGGCATGTACTACGGACAGTGTTCGGAGCTCTGCGGTCTCAACCACGGCTACATGCCGATCATGGTCGAGGCCGTGTCCGAGGCCGAGTTCGGGACATGGGCGAACGAGCAGCTGGCGAGTCGCGGGACGGCCGATGACGCCGTCGTGACCGTCGCGCAGAACTGAACATTCCTATGAGGCGAAGCCCTGCAAGGACACCGATGAGATGAGTCAAGCCCAAGCAGTCGAAGACCACCACGCGCACCAGCCCACAGGGTTCCTGCGCTACCTCTATTCCACGAACCACAAGGACATCGGGACGATGTACATCGTCTACGGGTTCGTGTTCGGCCTGATCGGCTTCCTGATGTCGATGCTCATCCGCATCGAACTGGCCTATCCCGGCGACGGCATCCTGGGCGGCGACTATCACCTCTACAACGTTCTGATCACGAGTCACGGACTGATCATGATCTTCTTCATGATCATGCCGGTGTTCATCGGCGGGTTCGGCAACTGGATGGTGCCGTTGATGATCGGTGCGCCCGACATGGCGTTCCCGCGCATGAACAACATCAGTTTCTGGCTGCTCATCCCGTCAGGAATTCTGCTCGTGGGGTCGGTGTTCATCGGCGGGGGCACCGGTGTCGGCTGGACGATCTATGCGCCGCTGTCGACCTACGGCAACCAGGGGAACCTGGCGATCGACTGCCTCATCCTGTCGATCCACCTTGCAGGTGCGTCGTCGATTCTGGGGGCGATCAACTTCATCACCACCATCTTCAACATGCGTGCACCGGGCATGACGCTTCACCGCATGCCGCTCTTCGTGTGGGCGGTGCTTGTGACCGCCTTCCTGCTCGTGCTGTCACTGCCGGTCCTGGCCGGCGCCATCACCATGCTCCTGACGGATCGCAACTTCGGCACCGGTTTCTTTGACCCTGCCCTGGGCGGCGATCCCATCCTCTACCAGCACCTGTTCTGGTTCTTCGGCCATCCGGAGGTCTACATCCTCATCCTGCCGGGCTTCGGTATCGTCAGCCACATCATCTCGACCTTCTCGCGCAAGCCCATCTTCGGCTACCTGGGCATGGCCTACGCCATGGTCGCCATCGGCTTCGTCGGATTCATCGTCTGGGCCCATCACATGTACACGGTGGGCATGGGGCTGGACACGAAGGCCTATTTCATCATTGCAACGATGATCATCGCCGTGCCCACGGGCATCAAGATCTTCAGCTGGCTGGCCACCATGTGGGGTGGTTCCATCGAGTTCAGGACCCCGATGCTGTGGGCCATCGGCTTCATCTTCCTGTTCACGTTAGGCGGCGTGACGGGCGTCCTGCTGGCCAATGCCGGTATCGATACGGCCATGCACGACACCTACTTCGTGGTGGCGCACTTCCACTACGTGCTGTCGCTTGGCGCCGTGTTCGCCCTCTTCGGCGGCTTCTATTACTGGATCGGCAAGATGACCGGATACCAGTATCCCGAATGGGCCGGCAAGCTGCATTTCTGGCTCACGCTGATCGGCGTCAACGTCACCTTCTTCCCGCAGCACTTCCTCGGAATGGCGGGCATGCCGCGGAGAATCCCGGACTTTCCGGATGTCTATGCCGGATGGAATCTCGTGTCGTCCATCGGATCCTACATCACGGCGGCCGGCATGCTGGTGTTCCTCTACGTGCTCTACTACGTCTTCGTGGCCAACCGCGTGCGCTGTCCCGACAACCCCTGGGGCGAAGGGGCGACGACACTGGAGTGGACGGTGTCCTCGCCGCCGCCTTTCCATACATTCGAGGATCCTCCCTACATGGGTGCCCCGGCCAGGGCGGGCCACTGACGAAGGGGTGAGACCCTGACCACGGATATCCAGGCAGCGCATCCGGCCGGCACGCTCGCCGCGTCTCCGGGCGACTATCTTGCGCTCCTCAAGCCGCGGGTGATGTCGCTGGTGGTGTTCACCGGCGCCATCGGTCTCGTCGTTGCCGAGGGAAGCCTCCACCCGTTCCTTGCCGCGGTGGCGCTCCTGTGCATCGCGCTGGGCGCCGGTGCCGCCGGGTGCATCAACATGTGGTACGAGCAGGATATCGACGCCCTGATGCACAGGACGTGGCATCGACCCATACCAAGCGGCCGGATCGCCGGGACGACCGCCCTGGAGTTCGGCACGACGCTGGCGATTGCCTCGGTCATGATGATGGGCGTGGCGGTCAACTGGATGGCCGCCGGTCTGCTGACCCTCGCCATCGCCTTCTATGTCTTTGTCTACACGGTGTGGCTCAAGCGCCGGACACCCTGGAACATCGTCATCGGGGGCGCCGCCGGCGCCTTTCCTCCGGTCATCGGCGAAGCCGCCGTCACCGGCAGCGTGTCGGCCGCATCAGTCGCCCTCTTCGCCATCATCTTCATGTGGACTCCGCCGCATTTCTGGTCGCTGGCCCTCTATCGATCGGATGACTACCGCCGCGCCGGCATTCCGATGCTGCCGGTCACGTCCGGCGCCACGGCGACGCGCTGGCAGATCCTTGCCTACAGCGTTCTCATGATTCCGGTGTCGATGACCCCCTGGTTCCTTGGCAGTGCCGGCGCCCTCTATGGTGCTGGCGCCGCCGGCTTGTCGGTCATTTTCGCGTGTGGTGGCGTTGCCCTCCTGGTGCGCCGCAGCGAGGCATCGGCGCGCTGGATGTTCAGGTACTCCATTCTCTACCTTGCAGCGCTCTTCGCTCTCCTTGGCATCGATCACGGGATCTATGTGTCATGAGCGAAGCCGAACGCATCAAGACGCAGCGCCGACGCCGCAGTATCGTGATCGCCCTCGTTCTCGCCGCGTTCATCCTCGTCATCTATGGCGTCTCGATCGTCAGGATGGGCGGCTGAGTGATGAGCAAGCGAACGACCGTCGCAGGGATTGTCGCCGGCATCGCCCTGATGACGGCGCTGACCGTGGCGGCGGTGCCGCTCTACCGCCTGTTCTGTCAGGTGACGGGGTTCGGCGGCACGCCCACCACGGCGAATGCCGCCCCCGGGTTCAGCGGGGATCCGACACTCGTCACGGTACGGTTCAATGCCGATACGGCGCGCGGACTCTTCTGGGAATTCCGCCCGCTGCTGAAGGAGGTCCGGACGCCGACGGGTGAGCAGGTCACGGTCTTCTACGAGGCGTTCAATCCCACGGGCCGGGAGATTACCGGAGTCTCGACCTTCAATGTCACGCCTTTGAAGATCGGCGAGTACTTCGCCAAGATCGACTGCTTCTGCTTCGTCGAGCAGACACTCAAGCCCGGTGAGCGTGTCGCCATGCCGGTCACGTTCTTCGTCGATCCGGAAATGCTGAAAGATCCGCTGACCGCTGAGGTCCGCAGCATCACACTGTCCTATACGTTCTTTGCCAGCGACAGGATGGCCGAGGCCCTGCTTCCGGATCCGCTGGCCATGCACACCATGACCGGTGGCCGGATTCCGGCCGTATCGTTACGAGGAGAGACCTGATGGCCGATCATTCATCCACGCATCCCTACCATCTGGTCAATCCCAGTCCCTGGCCCGCGCTTGGCGCCTTCTCCGCCTTCGTGCTGGCCGCCGGGATGATCGGCATGTTCGACAACCCGGGACGGTGGTGGATGATCTTTCCGGGACTGGCGCTTGCCCTGTCGACCATGTTCTTCTGGTGGCGCGACGTGGTGAGCGAGGCCCAGGTCGAGAAGGCGCACACCCCGGTGGTGCAGATCGGACTGCGCTACGGCATGGCGCTGTTCATCGCCTCGGAGGTGATGTTCTTCCTTGCCTGGTTCTGGGCCTACTTCAACGCCGCCCTCTTTCCCACCATCCAGATGGGCGGCATATGGCCGCCCGAGAATGTCCTCACGTTTGATCCCTGGGATCTTCCCTTCATCAACACGCTGGTGCTGCTGACTTCGGGCACCACCGTCACATGGGCTCACCATGCCTTGAGGGAAGGAAAGCGCGATCAGCTGATCGCCGGCCTGTGGGTCACGGTGGTGCTCGGCATCACCTTCACGGCCTTCCAGATCGTCGAATATGTCGAGGCGCCGTTCCCCTTCAGCGGCGGGATCTACGGTTCCACCTTCTTCATGGCCACCGGCTTCCATGGATTCCACGTCATCGTCGGCACCATCTTCCTCAGTGTCTGCCTGGTCCGGGCCTGCAAGGGCCACTTCACCCCGCAGCAGCACTTCGGGTTCGAGGCGGCCGCCTGGTACTGGCACTTCGTCGATGTCGTCTGGCTCTTCCTGTTCTGCTGCATCTACTGGTGGGGTGCGGGGGAAATCGCCCCGCACTGACGCTGCGCCGGGGACCTGATGTTCCCGGCCGGTCCCGGAAGAGTCCTGTTGACCTGAACCGGGCGGCGCCCGCTCAGGCCATGTGGGCGCCACCGTTGACGGAGAGGGTCGAACCGGTGATGAAACCGGCGTCGTCGGCGGCGAGAAACAGGACACAGCGCGCCACTTCCTCCGGCTGCGCCACCCGGCCCACGGGGATGCCGGAGACGATGCGCTGCATCATCGCTTCGCTGACATGGGCAATGAGATCGGTGTCGACATAGCCCGGCGCGACGGCATTGACGGTGATCCCCTTCGAAGCATTCTCGCGGGCCAGTGCCTTCGTCAGGCCGAGCATGCCCGCCTTGGCGGCCGAATAGTTCGACAGTCCCAGCATACCGGCCTGGCCGTTGACGGAACTGATGTTGACGATCCGTCCGAACCCGCGGCTGCGCATGCCGCCGATGACCGCGCGGCACATGTGAAAACATGAACTCAGGTTGACATCCACGACCCTCGACCAGTCCTCGTCCGCCATCTTGTGAAGGAACCCGTCGCGCGACGTGCCGGCGTTGTTGACCAGGACCTCGATACCGCCGATCTGCTCCTCGACGAGGGCCACGCCCTCCTGGCAGGCATCGTGGTCCGAGACATCCCAGCGGAATGACGGAATGTCGGTCCGCGCGGTGAAGTCCCGGGCAGCCTCGACGTTGCCGGAATAGCTCACGGCGACCGTGTAGCCGGCGGCGGCGAGGGCTTCGGCGATGGCGGCGCCGATACCGCGCGTGCCGCCGGTGACGAGAGCGTTCCTGCTCATGATGACATGGTCTCCCGATCTGCTGCGCTTCAGCGCTCGACGCACATGGCAATTCCCATGCCGCCGCCGATGCACAGTGTCGCGAGGCCCTTCCTGGCGTCGCGCCGCTGCATTTCGTGGAGCAGGGCGGTGAGCACGCGCGCTCCCGATGCCCCGATGGGATGGCCGATGGCGATGGCGCCGCCGTTGACGTTGACCTTCTCCGTGTCGAACCCCAGGTCCTTGTTGACGGCACAGGCCTGCGCCGCGAAGGCCTCGTTGGCCTCCACGAGATCGAGATCTCCGGCCTCCCATCCGGCCTTCGCGAGCGCCTTGCGGCTGGCCGGTATGGGGCCGCTGCCCATGATGGCGGGATCGACGCCGGCATGGGCCCAGGAGCGAATGGTCGCCATGGGACGCAGTCCGCGCCGTTCAGCCTCGGCGGCGCTCATCAGGACGATGGCGGCAGCGCCATCGTTGATGCCGCTCGCATTGCCTGCCGTTACCGTGCCTTCCTTCTCGAAGGCGGGGCGCAGCTTGGCGAGGTGGCTGATCTCGACGCCGTGGCGGATGTACTCGTCCTCGGCAACGACGGTCTCCCCCTTTCGCGTGGTGATGGTGACCGGGACGATTTCGTCGGCGAGCCTGCCTGCCTTCTGCGCCGCCTCGGCGCGATTCTGGCTCGTGACGGCGAAGGCATCCTGGTCTTCCCGGGTGATCTGCCAGCGCCGGGCCACGTTTTCCGCGGTCACACCCATGTGGTAGCCGTTGAAGGCGTCCCACAACCCGTCCCTGATCATGGTGTCGATCATGCCGGCATCGCCCATCTTGGTGCCGTTGCGCAGATGGATGCAGTGGGGAGCCCGGCTCATGCTTTCCTGGCCGCCGGCCACGACGATGCCTGCATCGCCCCCGGCAATCTGCTGGGCGCCGACGGCCACCGCACGCAGGCCCGAGCCGCACAACTGGTTGAGACTCCAGGCGGGGCTCTCGACCGGGATGCCGGCGCCGATCGATGCCTGCCTGGCGGGGTTCTGGCCCTCGCCGGCCTGCAGGATCTGGCCCATGATGACCTCCTCGACGTCGCCCGGTTCCACGCGCGCACGTTCCAGGGCGCCGGTGATGGCGACCTGGCCCAGGTCGTGGGCATCCTGGCTGGCAAGGGCGCCGTTGAAGGAGCCGACGGGTGTTCTCGCTGCGGCAACAATCACGACATCGGTCATGACGGGAATCTCCACTCATGGCTGGCGATCCCTTGTGCCACAGGTCCGGCGATCGAGTCGAGATGCGACAGGGCGCCGGTCCGTCACGTGGAGCGGGATTGCGGTGTCTCGCGGGCGGGTCGGCGAGGCTCGCCAGGGATGACGTCGCCCCGCATCATGTCTCCCCGGCCGTCAGCCTTCGGGACCGAAGGTCGCATGCTCCGACCACCACAAAGGCACCTTGATGGTTTCGGACGTGAGCGGTCCCTTTCCTTCGGCGACCCGGCGTGCGGTGTCGTATCCGGACTGGGCATAGCGGACGATGCCGATACCGCCGTCGGTGGTCATGGCCGCCTCGATGCGCAGGGCGCTCTCCGCGGTGCCGTCGGCGATGATCGTGACGCCCGTGTGATGGGACACACCCATCGTGCCGTTGGCCTGTATGGAGACGAGATCGGCCATGGCCGCGGTGTTGAGCAGGGCGTTGAGGAACGGCCAGTCCGAAATGCGTCGGAACCGTCCTTCATGGTCTCGGTCTCCATGGCCGGATTGGCGATGGATCCCGCATCCAGATTGTCCCTGGAGAAGGCGATCGGCCCCTCGACGTCTCCACGGCCAACCAGCCGGTTGACGGCCAGGGCGAAGTCCTTCCTCTGCCCGAAACCCATGAAGCAGACCCGCGCGGGAAGCCCTTCGACGGGGAGGTGCTTGCGTGCAAGCGGAATCCAGCGCTGCGTGACGGGACACTCGGGAAACATCTCCAGCGCCAGGTCATCGAGCCGGTCGCGATCCGCCGTCGATCCCGATATGCAGGTCCAGCGAAAGGGGCCCCTGCCGAGTTCGAAGATCCGGGGACGCCAGTACGCGGAGACAAAGCCCGGATAGCCGAAGGCCTCGTCCTGGTCCATGCCGGCATCGAAGGCCTCCTTTCGGGCAAAGGTGCCGAACTCGAAGACTTCGCAGCCGTGGTCGCGGAAGCGGTTCATGGCTCCCACGATGCGCTTGATCGACTCCCGGGCGTACTCCAGATAGATCGTGCGGGATTGCGCGCGAACGCCGGCGGCGCGGTCCGGCGAGAGACCGGAGGGAATGACGGCCAGGGGATCGTGAAACGGGCACATCTCCGTCACGATATCGGGAAACCAGCCCTTCGAGAGGGCCTCTTCGCAGACGTCCACCATGTTGCCGCAGAGGACGATCGAAAGGGGTTCCCTTGCCTCGGCCGCCCTGCGGGCCAGTTCGATGGCCGACACGAGGTCGTCTGCCTCGACATCGACCCAGCCGTCCCGCAGACGTTGCTCCACGACGTCCTTCCTGACCTCGACAGTGACCGAGACACCGCCATGCATGGTCATGGCCCGGGGCTGGGAACGGCCCATGCCGCCGAGGCCCGCGGTGAAGAAGATTCGGCCGGCGAGGTCGCCGTCCCACCGGTTGTCGGCAATGCAGGCAAGGGTCTCGAAGGTCCCTTCCACCACGCCCTGGCTTCCGATGTACTCCCACGGGCCGGCGGTGTAGGACGAGAAGGTCGTCAGGTTGCGGTCCATGAGGTCGTAGAACTTCTCCCAGTCGGCCTGGATGACATTGGAGAGCGCCATGACGACACGCGGCGCCAGCCTGTGCGTCCGGAAAACCGCCACCGGCATGCCCGCCTGGATGGCGAGGGTCTCGTCATCCTCGAGATTCTTCAGGGTGTCGACGATCGCATGGTAGCTTTCCCAGTTCCGCGCCGCCTTGGCGATTCCGCCGTAGACGATCAGGCGTGACGGGTCTTCCGCGTTCTCGAGGTTGTTCTCCAGCATGCGCAGCAGCGATTCCTGCTTCCAGCCCTTGCAACGCAACCGGGGTCCTCGCTCCGCCCTGACCTGCCTGAAGACATCTGCCGGCATGGCCACCCTCCACTCTGGTGGCGCGAGTTTGCCATCGACGCGCCACGCGCGCGATTGCCGGAACGTCATTCGGAGCGTGACTGCCCGGAACTGCACCCGGCAAGGGGGAGATCCGGCACACCGAGGATCACGGCACAAGGCGCTTCGATGCGGCCGGAAAGACGGTCTCCGCCCAGCGCTCCCGGGAAAGGGGCACCATCAGCACCTGCCTGAGAGCGCCCACGGCTGACACTCGCCGCACTCACGCGAAAGCGCGTCGCCGCAACGCGGTGGCTCAAGCTCCCGGCCCGCGCCTCAAGAACCCAAACCCGGAGATCAAGGGAAAGCACCTTCGACATGTCTGCCGGCCTCGTTCCCGGCAGACAGCGTGAATCACAAGCCAGACGCCTTGGGCATCCCTTTCGATTCACTCAGATAGGTTGCGCTCCGGGTCGCGACCATAGCGGCGCTCACCTCGGATGGTCGGTTTGTGACCTGAAGCTGACGCCGTCCGCGCGATTCACATGTGACGTGAAAGTGGTGTGTCATCGGTACGGCGCCCATTTCCAACGTCAAGCATTCCAGTCAAATGCACCGCAAGCCTCGTCAAACTGCCGCAGATGGGAAGACCTCTGCTGGTTTGTCATCCAGGCCGATTGATAACCGTTGCGCATGAGCTTGATCAGGGTCTCAGTCGACAGGTTCCCGTTTCTCTGGGCCTCAATCAGTGTCCTGTTCAACCACCCTGAACCAAACTGTTCCGGATCATCAGAGTTGATCGTTATCATGACCCCGCGATCCATCAATCTGATCAACATATCCAGATTGCCGGCAGATGCAGTCTCATCCTCGAACACATACCGTGTAGGGCACCCTGTCAACGCGATCCCCTTGTCCACGAGGAGTGATACGAGATCATCATCTTCGATCGCGTTTAACCCGTGGTCGATGCGTTCTACGCCCAGAGCTTCAATGCAGTCGCGAATATGCCGGAGAGAGTTTGGCTGGTGCACGTCACAATGAGAGGTGAGCCTGTAGCCTTGCTCCCTCGCCCTAGAAAAAAGGGGTGAGAACGTATTCGGAAAGTCGTCTATCTCCGGGTTGTCGAGACCGACTCCAACGATGTCTTCCCTGTATGGATGGACGTTATCCAGGATAGCGCAGGCGTCATCCAGGCTTTGATCGCGTTGGAAACACATGATCCATTGTGTTTCGATTCCGAACTCGTCCTGTGCAGTCCGTGCGCCCGAAAACAACCCTTCGAGCAGCGCATCGAGACTGACGCCCTGGCGCAGTCCCTGTTGCGGATCGAACATGATCTCGGCATACACGATGTTCTCGCCATGGCACTTCTTGAGGCACCTGTACGCAATTTCCTCGTAGTCTCGACCTGTACGCAAAACCGAACGACAAACGTCCAGGCACTCAATGAAGCTGATCAGGCCTGCTTCCCCATCTCCGTTGCGTCCGTTCGCCTTCTGGGCGAACAGGACGTCACCGGCCCGCTCGTACGGCAATCGGACGCCATTCCGCTCAGCGATGGAGAACAGCAAGTCAGGTTCGATCGTTCCCTCAATGTGGATATGCAGTTCCACCTTTGGCATTGCTTCGATGAACTCTGAGATCCTGGTCATGGAAGTCTTGCCTATGATCAATCGATTGCCGATGTCTCGATGATAACCCCGGTTTTCCGGTGTGTCGCTTGGCAGGAGAGGAAACCTTGCCAACGCTGACGGCTGCAACTGGCCATGAAGCGACCCTTATGGCGCAGGACACTGGCGCGACTTCGGACGTGACGCCGGCCCATGACGGTGGCTCAACGGTAGACAATTGGCGCCCTCAAGGTGCCTGGTTACGCGTCAGGTCCATCAAGGCCCTCGTCAAACACGACGGGGCCGACACGCCTCCTGGCAACAGGCGGGTCGATCCTTGCCAGGCGGAACGACTATCGGCGCGCTATAGCGGGACACGGCATCAGCGGTCCGCACCCATGGTCGGCAAGCTGAGGGGCGCGATCGTTGCGGCACTGCGCCCGGCGAAATCGCGCTTCGGACCGCCGGCCAGCATGCGGGCCTGGGCCTCCTGCAGGCGATCGTGCGCCGCCTCGGGATCGAGCGTCGTGACCCTGCCGTCGGCCACGACCTGACGGCCGTCCACAAAGACATCCTTCACCGCACGGTCCGCTGCCGAGAAGACCAGGCTGCGCAGGGGATCGCGCACGGGCCGCATGTGGTGATTGGCGAGATCGGCGATCACGATGTCGGCCCTGGCGCCGGGCGCGAGGCGGCCGAGATCGTCGCGGCCCAGGGCGTTCGCCCCGCCGACGGTGGCTGCATCGAGGATGTCGGCGAGACCGAGGGCAGCGATGTCGCCGGCCGCAATGCGCGCCAGTACGGCCGCCTTGCGCATCTCCTCCAGGAAATTGTGGGGCAGGGTGTCCGTGCCGATGCCCATAGCCACGCCGGCCTTCAGGTAGCGTCCGAAGTCCTCCAGCACCTGGCCGTAGCGGCAAAACGGGGTGGGGCAGTGGGCCACCGTGACGCCGGTCTCGGCGAGGATCGAGAGATCGCGCCGGGTGCGCCAGTGGAGCCAGGAGTGATCGTCGATGAAGATGGCGTGCGCCAGAAGCGCGCCGGGCGTCAGGAAGCCGATCGCTTTCGCCCATTGCACGGGGGTCATGCCGTGGCGCTCGACCATGAGGTTGAACTCGACGACCGACTGCGCGATGTGGGTGGTGTAGGGGCGGCCGCTTGAGCGGGCCGCGGCAACGGTGTCGCGCAGGAGATCTTCGGTGCAGGTGTCGATGGTGCCGGGTGAATACATGCCCGAGAGCCGGCCGCACGGGTGCGCCTCGGCCTCGGACATAAGCGCCTCGGCTTCGGTCATGCCGCGAACGCCGTTCGCCTCGTCCCACACGAAGCCCAGCCTGTGGCCGGCCTCCATTCGCCACGAGGCGGAGCCGTACCAGGGCGCAACCCAGGCTCTGAGCCCGCTCCTCGCGATGAGGTCGATCCAGCCCGGATAGGCGTGCGACACGTCCACCAGAGAGGTGACGCCGGAGCACAGAAGTTCCGAGAACGCCACCTCGGCCGCGGCCGAGGCGCCGTCATCGTCGGTACGAAAGGCGCAGCTGCGCTCGTAGAGCCCGGTCATGTACATCTCGGGCACGCCGTGCTCCTCGCGCACGCCCCTGTAGGCCGGCTCGGATGAGGGATGGGCGTGAAGGTCGATCAGGCCGGGCAGGACAAAGAGCCCGCGTCCGTCGATTTCCCGGTCGGCATCGCCGGCAAAGCCTGGACCCACGTGCACGATGCGGTCATCGACAAAGGCGAGGTCGGCGTCGCGGAGATAGGCGTGCCGGCCCGCCGTCCGGTCCCATGCGACAAGCCAGGCGGCGTTCCGGATCAGCGTCGTGGGCATCTGGTGTCCGATCTGCTGTTGCAAGAGGTGTTGACGTGGCCGATCAGCCCCTCATTCGGTGGGCAGGAGTTCATGATGCCCGCACCGTCGCTGACCATGGAATCGCCGAAGCGGCATGCCTCGCTCTGTCGGCAGGGGACATCCGCGAAACGTTGTCGCCGACCGCAACGCCAGGCCCCCTGGCGCAGTGCAGAAAAGCCTCGTATGTCGCATGGGCGATGTCTGCTTGAGCCGTGGTTCCGGCGAGGCCTGTCACAAACGACGGACACGGCAAGACGTCTCAATCTCATGACGGTCGCCCCGATGGGAAATCGAACGTCGAACCAATACGGACAATGCGACTGATCTGCAACGGCGGTAGAACATGTGGTTTCGGAGAGGTGTCTTGATCCGTCTGTGTAGCCGGGCCAGTTCCTCCTCGAGGCGGTCGAGGCCGCGTCGGGGAAGCGGCTGATGCCCGGCGAGCGAGCGCAGAACTGATCGGGTGTGACTTATGCCCGATGTGCGGGCGCCGTTACTGTTCCGGTGACGGGTTCTGCGCCGAACTTGCGATCAACGACGCCCAGTCGTCGGGTGGGTTCCCCTGCGCGAGCATTCTGGTGAACACCGCGTACGGATCGGTCTTGCTCCCGGAGGACCGCAACGTGTTTTCGTCATTGATCCAGGCATAGACGATTACCTTCGCCTTGGCATCGTAGCGGAAGAACAGCCTGAATCTCCTGCCGATCTTGGCGCGTCGCCAGTGTCGGTAGTCTCTCCCGAGCGTACTTCCCTTGTCGGTACTCGGGCCGGGATGGATCTTGCGGGATAACCTCCAGGATCGCCCGGTCGACTGCTCGCAACAGCTTGACGTTCGAATTGGATACAGCCCTTCCAGGGTCCCTTCGCCGGGCGCGCTCGGCTGCATCCTTGAGTCTGCCGCGCTGCCTGCTGAACTCCGTGTAGAACAGCAGTCTCCATCCGTGTCTTTCCACTACAGGTCCACATCGCCCTCGATGGGCTCATCGAGATCGATGTCCAGTTCGGCGTGTTCCAGCATCTCCTGCGCGACGTCGTCAGGGATCTCCTCCATCCCTCGACCTGCCTCGATCTCTTTCTCGATCAGATCGAGAAATGCCCTGATGGCTGGATCTTCGTGCTCGACATCAGCGCGACTCACGACGACCTGTCCGTTTTCGTGGAGTTCGAACGTCACTTTGGTTCCGGTGTCGGCACCGAGTGCCTGGCGGATCGGCTTCGGTACCGTGATTTGCCCCTTCGCGGTCATCGTGGCCACTTCGTGGATGATTGGCATGTCCGACACTCCTCTTGCGTGGCCTGCGACATCGTAAGGAACTGTCCTTACCTTATCAACCGAATGTGGCTGATGCGCGGTTTATCGCTTGCATCGTTGCGTTGCGCCTGTTCCTGCCTTCAGGTTCTGTCAGGACCATGCCAGCCTCCGAGAGGGTGATTTGGTCGCTCCTGACGACGACAGGTCTTCGCTGTTTGCCGGGCCCGGGACGCCAAGGTGGCCTCGTCGCACCGCCCGTTCACCTGGCGCGCGATGTTCGCGAAGAGCCCGTCCCGCCAACCAAGTCGTCAAGCCCGGTACAGGCGCCGCCGCCCTTGGCCGGTCGCAAGAGGTCCCACTTCCGCCGGCGGGTTGCATGGGCATTCGAAGCTTGCGGCCGCAGTCTTCCGTGACAGGTCCCGCTGCATCCCGGGGCTCAGGCGGCCTCGACTCCACTCAATGGGGGAGGAGAAGAGCCGGTCGGGAACGAAGGTGCTGACGGAGAGGGGGCGGGCAGAGCCTGTCGGTCCCAAGACGGTGGCCAGTCTTGTGCTGGACGCCCTGAGGATCAGGAGCGACTGCCCGGAGGCGACCATGTTCGAGAAGATCTGGAGCCTGTGCGTCGAGGCTCCGCACCACCAGGTAGCGAGCGCCTGAGTCCTGTCGTTCGTCGTCGATGCGATACACCATCCTGGCGACCTCGAGACGGCGAGGCTGGCCTGATACGTGGAATGGCACATGCGCCAGCGCCGCGCACCGCTCGTCTCCGAAGACGAAGACGGACAGGTGGCACGCCGTCAGCGCACCCTCTGGCAGTTGAACGAATTGCGGGCGTAGAGGGTGGCGCGGCTCGTGGCGGTCTCCGTCCGGTCAGTCCTTGATGGCGTCCTCCGGAGTCGGTGGCGCATCCGGCGCACGGTCGAGAAGCCTTGTCAGATCGCCGCGCTTTGCCATGCCGGCACGCGCTTTCAGGAAATCGTCAGCCGTCTCCACGGCCCCGATCTTCTGTGCGACCGCCGAAACGATCCACTGGTTAAGCGACACACCGTCCTCCATGGCAAGACGTGCCGCCGTCTCCTTGAGCGACTGCGGCAGTTGGAGCGGGTACTTGTAGCGTTGGGTCTGCGTCATGTCTTCAATCTCCTGACGATCTCTCCCGGTGTTGCAATGGTGACGCCCAGATCGAGCGCCAATCGGAAATCCCTGACGTTATGCGTCACGATGGCGTCGGCTTCTCCGTTTAGGGCAGCCTCAAGCACCATCTCGTCCGCAGCATCGGCCAGGATGGGCCGTATCCGAAACGAGATGTCGACGCCATCGGACACGGCCGCGAGTGCGCTCATGACCGTTGCGACATCCGCCAGACCGTGACCCGTTGCCTTCCGTACTTCCTCCCGGCTCAGCACCGCCTCATACTCCAGAAACAGCGCCGTGGAACAAAGCGGCGTCACCATGCCCCGGTCAACGAATTGCAACAGCAGGTTGCTTGCTCCATTGAGGCTGCGGAACGCCGCCACGATCACGTTGGTGTCCAGAACCAGCCTCATAGGAGACAACTAATGGACATCTCATAAGATGTCAATACAGTACGAACAACATTTGACCTTAGAGGTATCTGGCGGCAACACGATTCAGCGTTTCATCCGTCATCGTTGACTGGCCGCGCCCCGTGCAACCGGCTCGCCGTGGCAAGGCGGAGATCTTCAATTCCAGGAACGGGTTCGCTCGCTTCATCGTCCTTGGAAACACCTGGGCGAGCGGCTGTCCGACGGGACAGGATTCCGTCGTAGACCAGGGTTGGCGACATGACTGAAGACGCCAGCGATTTGGCGTGGCTGGAACTGTCTTCAGTGTCGGGACGATTCACTCCAGGGAGGTGAGCCAGGAGAGTACCGGCTGCCACAGTGTGGAGAGGGAACGGCGGCCGGCAACCATGCCGACGTGACCGGCCTTGGGTTCGATCCTGGTGGCGTGGGGGATGAGGTCTGCCAGGGATCGCGCGGATTCCGGAGGAACGATGCGGTCGCGTGCGGGGAGGGCGATGAGGACGGGAGAATCGAGCGCGGCAGGATCGATGGTCCGGCCCAGGGAGATCCAGCTTCCCCTGGCCGGCAGGTTGTCGCGGTACCAGCCGTGGAGGCAGTCGGCGGCAACACCTGCGGCAAGCGGGACACCGTCGTTGAGCCAGTCCTCCAGGGCCACGAAGGTGCGGGCCCGATCGCTGTCGGGATCGAGGCGGGCGAAGGCGCGGAACTTGGTTTCCACGTTGCCGGGCTGGATGGAGGCAAAGAGCGCCTGGACGACGTCCACCGGGACCGGCGGAGCCGAGGGACGGGCCGCGAGCGCGGCCACGGCGGCCAGCGGAGCGTTCCAGGAGAGAGCGCCGGCATGGAAGTCCCAGGGCGTGGCAAGGAGGGCAAGGCCCTTGACGCGGTCCGGACGGGCGAGGGCGCCTGAAAGGGCGATGAGCCCGCCCATGCAGTAGCCGAGAAGCGGCACCGCGGCGCCGGTGACGGCCGTGGCGGCCTCGAGTGCCGGAAGGAGCCGCTCGGCGATGTAGGCGTCGAGGTCGAAACGGGCTTCCGTGTCGCCGGGTTCACCCCAGTCGAGCAGAAGCGGTCTTGCACCGTGCGCGCGCAGCCATGAACAGAAACCCTCTTCGGGGCCAAGGTCGAGGATGTAGGAACGGTTGATGAGGGAGGGGACAAGGAGAAGCGGCAGCCCGGACCCGCCGTAGTCGAGAAGCGACGTCGACCCGCTGCGCCACAGGACATCGAGAGAGCGGCCGGAGCGTCTCCAGGGGTGCTCGTGGTAGGCGCGCACGCCGCCGATGAAGGCTCCGAGCCGTCGGCCGGCTTCGGCGCCGACGGCTGCGGCGAAGGCATCGGCGTCAACGTCGTGAAGGGCGTGGCTCAGCCGTTCCGCCTGCGGGGCAACACTGCTGTTCCAGGAGATCAAGCCGTTCCTCGCAGCGAGCGATGCGGCCGGCGAGGTCGTCAAGACGCTCGCCGAGAGAGTCAGGTGCATCGCCAATGGCCGCGGTCCCCGTCGCGTCATGCGGCATTCCCGCAAGCCACATGGTGGCCCACTTGGCCAGCGCCGGGTCGGACAGCGTCGCGGCGAGGTGTTCCTGCCAGAGCTCGACGAAGTCCCGGGCCAGATCCTCGAGATCCTGCTTGTCCTTCATGGCGGCGATGATGGCACCTTTTGCGCCAGGCGGCCATGCCGCAGTGCAACAAAGACTGGCCGCAGACCACACTCGGGGTCATACTGACATCCTCCAGGAGGAAGGCCCGAAGACGATGGCGAAAGCCAGAAACCGGCACACAGGGGATACGATCGTCATCAAGAAGTATGCCAACAGGCGACTCTACAACACGGCGACCAGCAGCTACATCACCCTCGACCAGCTCGCCGATATCGTGAAGGAAGGCGCCGACTTCGTGGTTCAGGATGCGAAGAGCGGCGAGGACATTACCCGTGCGGTGCTGACGCAGATCATCGTCGAGGAAGAGTCCAAGGGGGCCAACCTGCTGCCGATCAGCTTCCTCAAGCAGCTGATCGGGTTCTACGGCGACAGCATGCAGACCTTCGTGCCGCGCTATCTCGAACTCAGCATGGAGAGCCTGGCGAAAAACCAGGAACAGGTGCGCGACATGGTCTCGCGCACCTTCGACCAGATGTTTCCCTCGCCGACGGATGCCGTTGACGGCATGGTCCGGAACAACATGGCCATGATGCGCCGCACCATGGAAATGTTCTATCCCGAAGGCGACCAGGCGACAGACGAGGCGCCGGACCGCGACGAGGACATCCGCGCCCTCCAGGAGCGTATCGACAGCCTGCAGAACCAGCTTGACCGGATTTCCCGGAACAAGTCGTAACGCAACGCGGACGGTTCAGGCGACCGTCTTGAGGGTTGAACCGATGGTCTCGAAGATCTGGTCGACGTGGCTGTGTTCCGCGATGAGCGGCGGCGAGAGTGCGATGGTGTCGCCGGTCACGCGAATGAGCACGCCGTCATCGAAACACTTCTGGAACGTCTCCATGGCCCGTGCGGTTGGCTGACCGGGCCTCGGTTCGAGTTCGATCCCGGCCATGATGCCGATGTTCCTCAGATCGATCACGTGGTGACCGCCCTTGAGGGACCACAGGCCGTCCTGCCAGTAGCCGGCAAGATCCCGGGCCCTCTCGAAGAGCCCCTCGTCGCGATAGAGATCAAGGGTCGCAATGCCCGCCGCGGCGGCCAGCGGGTGTCCTGAATAGGTGTAGCCGTGGAACAGCTCGATACCGGCCGACGACCCCGCCATGAAGGCGTCGTGGACCTTCCTGGAACACAGCACGGCACCCATGGGAACGGTCGCGTTGGTGAGCCCCTTGGCCGTCGTCATCATGTCGGGAATCACGCCGAAGCGCTCGCTGGCAAAGCTGGCGCCCAGGCGCCCGAAGCCTGTGATGACCTCGTCGAAGATGAGCAGGATGTCGTGCTTGTCGCAGATCTCCCGCAGACGCTTCAGGTAACCCTTCGGCGGCACCAGGACACCGGTGGACCCGGCCACCGGTTCGACGATGACCGCGGCGATCGTCGATGAGTCGTGGAGTGCCACGAGGCGCTCGAGATCGTCGGCAAGGTGGGCGCCCCACTCGGGCTGCCCCTTCGACCAGGCCTGGTGTTCGTAATCGTGGGTATGGCGGATGTGGTCGACGCCGGAGATCAGGCCGCCGTAGAACTGCCTGTTCTTGACGATTCCGCCGACGGACGTGCCGCCGAAATTGACCCCGTGATAGCCGCGCTCGCGGCCGATCAGGCGGACCTTCGATCCCTTGCCCCTGACGTTGTGGTAGGCCAGCGCGATCTTCAGCGCGGTGTCCGCGGATTCCGATCCCGAATTGGTGAAGAACACGTGATCGAGGTCGCCAGGCGACAGATCGGCAAGACGCTTGGCGAGTTCGAAGGGAGCGGGGTGGCCCATCTGGAAGGTCGGCGCGAAGTCCATCTTGTCCGCCTGGGCCTTGATGGCCTCGGCGATGCGGGTGCGTCCATGACCGGCGTTGCAGCACCACAGGCCCGCGGTGCCGTCGAGGATCTTCCGGCCACCGGGCGTCATGTAGTGCATGTCCCGGGCGCTGGCCAGAAGTCGGGGGGACGACTTGTACTCCCTGTTCGAGGTGAACGGCATCCAGAACGCTTCGAGATCGTTGGGGAGATCGGGGTAGTTCAGTTCATCCATCGTGCATGTCCTCAAGGGCAGGGCAGCGACTATAGACCACGCTCAGGCGGGCGCAAACCTGAGCACGCGTTGACGTGTCCGGTCGGCGGACCAATACTTTGTGCAGGTGCGAAGGAAGCGGTTCACCATGACGGAGTTTCCAGAAGCCTGGCGCTCCCAGGCCGCGAAGGAACTCAAGGGCGGTTCTGCCGAGGATCTCGTCAGGGAGACGGCCGAGGGCATTGCCGTCAAGCCGCTCTACACCGAGGCGGACCTCGAGACCCTTGGCCATTCCGCCACCCTGCCCGGGCTCTTTCCCTACGTGCGTGGCGTGCGTGCGACGATGTACGCCAACAGGCCCTGGACCATCCGTCAGTACGCGGGGTTCTCGACCGCCGGCGAATCCAACGCCTTCTATCGACAGGCCCTGGCCGGGGGGCAGAAGGGACTGTCGGTGGCCTTCGATCTGGCCACCCACCGCGGCTATGACAGCGACCACCCCAGGGTGGCCGGTGACGTCGGCAAGGCGGGTGTGGCCATCGACACCGTCGAGGACATGAAGATCCTGTTCGACGGCATTCCCCTCGACGGGATGTCCGTCTCCATGACCATGAACGGGGCTGTCCTGCCGGTGCTCGCCATGTTCGTCGTGGCGGCAGAGGAGCAGGGCGTCGCCCCGGACCGCCTGACCGGGACCATCCAGAACGACATCCTCAAGGAGTTCATGGTCCGCAACACCTACATCTATCCGCCGGCGCCCAGCATGCGCATCGTCGCCGACATCATTGCCTGGAGCGCGGCGTCGATGCCCCGCTTCAACTCGATTTCCATCAGCGGCTATCACATGCAGGAAGCGGGGGCGACGGCGGTCCAGGAGCTTGCCTACACCCTTGCCGACGGGGTCGAATACGTGCGTGCCGCCCGTGACCGCGGTCTTGACATCGACACCTTCGCGCCCCGGCTTTCCTTCTTCTTCGGCATCGGCATGAACTTCTTCATGGAGATCGCCAAGCTTCGTGCGGCGAGGCTGTTGTGGGCACGGCTCATGGAGCCCTTCAACCCCGAGGACCCGCGATCCCTGATGCTGCGCACCCACTGCCAGACCAGCGGCGTTTCGCTGACCGAACAGGATCCCTTCAACAACATCGTGCGCACCACCGTCGAGGCCATGGCGGCCGTGCTCGGAGGCACCCAGAGCCTCCACACCAACAGCTTTGACGAGGCCCTGGCGCTCCCCGGCGACGAGGCGTCCCGCATCGCCCGCAACACGCAGCTGATTCTCGCCGGTGAAACCGGCATTCCCCATGTCGTCGATCCTCTCGGCGGCAGCTACTTCGTCGAATCGCTCACCGCCTCTCTCGTCGAGGCCGCGTCGCGGTTGATCGACGAGGTCGAGGAGATGGGCGGCATGACCCGCGCCATCGAGGTCGGCCTGCCGAAGCTGCGCATCGAGGAAAGCGCGGCGCGCCGCCAGGCACGCATCGAGCGCGGCGACGACACGGTGGTGGGTGTCAACCACTACCGGAACGAAGCGGAGCCGGAAGTCGAGATTCGCGAGATCGACAACACCGTGGTGCGCGATGCCCAGATCCGGCGCCTCGAGGAGGTGCGCCGGAGCCGTGATGACGGGGCGGTGAAGACGGCTCTCGATGCGCTTGCCGCCGGTGCCGCCGGAGACGGGAATCTCCTTGAACTTTCCATTGCCGCGGCACGGGTGCGGGCCACGCTCGGCGAAATCTCTGATGCCCTGGAAGGCGTCTTCACCCGGCACAGCGCGGTGCTGCGGCCGGTCTCCGGAGTCTATGGCGCTGCCTGGCAGGGAGCGGAGGAGTTTAGCGAGGTGAAGGCACGTATCGACGCCTTCTCCGCCGAGGAGGGGCGGCAGCCGCGCATGCTTGTCGCCAAGCTCGGCCAGGACGGCCATGACCGGGGCGCCCGCATCATTGCCAGCGCCTTTGCCGATCTCGGTTTCGACGTCGACATCGGCCCTCTCTTCCAGACTCCCGCAGAAGCGGCGCAACAGGCCGTCGAAAGCGATGTTCATGTCATCGGCGTCTCCACCCAGGCGGCAGGTCACCGGACCCTGGTGCCGCAGCTTGTCGCTGCCCTGGCAGATCTCTCCGCAACGGACATTCAGGTCGTGGTCGGCGGCGTGGTGCCGCCACAGGACCACGCCATGCTCCGCGAAGCCGGAGTGTCGGCCATCTTCGGCCCCGGAACCCATATTCCGGATGCGGCGGCACATGTCCTCGATCTGATCCGTTCGCAGCGCCGGGCGGCCTGACATCTTGAACGCCGAGGCCCTGAGATTCGGTGACCGCCGGGCGCTCGGGCGTGCCATCACGCTTGTCGAGTCGACGCGCGCCGAAGATGAGGAGAGGGCTGCGCGCCTGCTCGAGAGTCTTGCGCAGGTGACGCCGGCACGACGGCGCATCGGCATTTCCGGCGCCCCTGGTGTCGGCAAGTCCACGTTCATCGAGGCCTTCGGCCTGAAGGCCCTCGATGACGGCTGGCGGGTTGCCGTCATCACCATCGATCCGTCCTCGATGAGGAGCGGCGGTTCCATCCTCGGCGACAGAACCAGGATGGAGCGCCTGTCGCGCCATCCGCTGGCCTTCATCCGTTCGTCGCCGTCGCGCGGCACGCTCGGCGGGGTGGCGCGGCGCACGCGGGACGTCATCCGGCTGGTCGAGGCGGCAGGCCATGATCTCGTGATTGTCGAGACCGTCGGCGTCGGCCAGTCGGAGGTGGCGGCGGCGGCCATGACCGACATGTTCGTCGTTCTCCTCGCGCCCGGCGCCGGCGACGGCCTGCAGGGCGTCAAGCGCGGGATCATGGAGCTTGCCGACCTCGTCATCGTCAACAAGGCCGATGGCGACCTCGCCGGCATGGCGCGTCACATGGTGACGGATTTCCGTCAGGCGCTCTCGCTCATGCGTCCCGGACGCAGCTTCTGGACGACGCGCGTGATGTCCTGTTCGGCACTCACCGGGGACGGTCTCGATGACGTAAGGGCCGCCATGGACGAGTGGTTCGACGCCGCCGGCCCTCACCTCGATGAGGAACGCCGCAGGCAGGCGGTCGAGGCCATCAGGAACGAGGTGGCCGATCTCACCCTGGCGCGGCTGATGTCAGGTGATGGAGACGGTCATGCGTCGCGTACCCTTGCCGCCGACGTTGCCAGTGGACGCCTGCCGCTGCGGACCGCCGCAAGAAAGATCCTCGACAACACCTGATCGGGGTTGCGCCGGCTTTGGCCGAATGCCGTCAGTCATCCGCGTCGTACCTCATTGGTCCGGGCGGCCTCGATCTCGGCGGTGTTGCTGGTACGATGGGCGTCGTCTGTGGCGACGCCCGGGAGGACAAGGGATGGACATCAGTCACGAGGCACGCCGCATCCACGCATCGTCGATCGTGATCGACACCCACGTCGACACGGTGGTGCGCTGGATCGACCTTGACGAGGACCTCGGCGTCGAGACCGGCAACGGCTACATGGATTTGCCGCTCATGAGGCGGGGCAACCTCACGGCATCCTTCTTTGCCTGCTGCGTCGGCTTCCACCATGTCGCGGAAGGGACAGCGATACGCCGCGCTCTCGACATGATCGACGGCGTGAAGGAGATCTGCCGGTTCTATCCGGATGACGTCGAGGTGGCCCTTGGGGCTTCGGACGTGCGGCGCATCGCCGCGGCGGGCAAGCTCGCGGTGATCATCGCGATCGAGGGCGGACATGCGATCGACGACGATCTGCGGGTTCTGCGCCAGTACTTCGATCTGGGCGTGCGCTACATGTCGTTGACCCATTTCAACACGCATGGCTGGGCCGATTCCGCGACCGATGCGGCGCGGCACGGCGGATTGAGCCCGTTCGGCCGCGACGTCGTCGCGGAGATGAACCGGATGGGCATGATGGTCGATGTCTCGCATGCCTCCGACACGGTGTTCCGGGACGTGATCGAGATGACGAAAGCGCCGGTCATGGCCTCGCACTCGTCGATGCGGGCCCTGGTGGATCATCCCCGCAACATGTCCGACGACATGCTCCGGGCCGTTGCGGACAACGGCGGCATCGTCTGCGTGACGGCATGGCCCGAGTACATTTCACGGAGGTACTGGCAGGGGCTTGAGGATGTGGCCGACCGTCGCGCCGGACGCGGCGGCGCCAATCGGCGACAGAGCGCATCGGGCTCGACGTCGGCAATCTCGGACCTGATGGCGATGACGGGCGGCGACGGCGCCGCGGGCTACAACGTGCTGGTCGATGCGGGGATCCCGTTTCCGTCGCTCGACGACCTGCTCCGCCACATCGATCACGCGATCGGGGTGGCCGGCGTCGATCATGTCGGTATCGGTACCGACCATGGCGCCGTCCGTTTCGACCTCGTGGAACTCGAAGACTGCTCCAGGCTCCCCGTCCTGACCGAGGCCCTGGTGCGACGCGGCTATCGCGAGGACGACATCCGCAAGATTCTCGGTGAAAATGTCTTGCGGGTCATGGAAGACGTGATCGGGCGCTGAATGCGCCGCGGTCGCAGGAGTTGACCCGGAGCCGATGGCGCTATAGGTACGGCGTCGCTTATCTGAGTTCCGGAGCCGAAGAGATGTCGCGCACATGTTCCCTGACCGGCAAGTCCGTCATGTCGGGAAACAACCGCAGCCACGCCGAGAACAAGTCCAAGCGGGTGTTCCGGCCGAACCTGGTGAGGGCCAGCCTGTGGTCCGAGACGCTCGGTGAACGGGTGCGCCTGCGCATTTCCGCAAGCGCCCTGCGTACCGTCGAGAAGCACGGTGGCATCGACGCATTCCTGATGCAGGAACGCGACAGCCGGCTGGCCGGTCCGGCACTGAAGCTCAAGCGCCGCGTCGCGAAGGCGGCGGCGCGCCGGAACGCCAGCGCCTGACTCTCCCGCCATGACACGCCCGGCCGTCGCCATCGGTGCGATGTCGGCGGTCGTGGTCGTCTCGAACCTGCTGGTTCACGCTCCGATCAACGACTGGCTGACCTGGGCCGCTTTCACCTACCCTGTCTCGTTTCTCGTGACGGATCTCTCCAACCGCGCGTTCGGGCCGGCGCGCGCGGCCCGCGTGGTGCTGTGGGGATTTGCCGTCGGCGTCATCATGTCCGCCGTCCTTTCGGACTGGACGCCCTTTGCCATGCCGCAGATGTTCTCGGAGAAGGCACTGCTGACCGCGGTGGCGTCGGGCTCCGCCTTTCTCACGGCACAGCTCCTCGACATCCTCATCTTCCGCCTGCTGCGGCGGTCGGCCTGGTGGCGGGCGCCTCTGATCTCCTCGGCGGTGGCCTCTGCCGTGGACACCCTCATCTTCTTCTGGCTGCTGTTCGGCGTCTTCTTCCCCGAATGGGGACTCGACTGGGTGAGCTACGGTGTCGGCGACTACGCCGTCAAGGCGTCAATGGCCCTGGCGCTCCTGGTGCCCTACCGGGTGCTCATGGGGCGGTACGTGGCACCGCCAGCCGCCGGCCGAGACCGTGCCGTTCCGGATTGACGGGAACGGGAACGGGTGGCCGGCGTTTCCTCGTCGAAGAGGGACGCGAGTTCGCCGAGCACGGTGCCGCCGAGCTGTTCGACATCGGTAAGCGTGACGGCGCGGCGATAGTAGCGCGTCACGTCGTGCCCGATGCCGATGGCGATCAGCTCCACCGGCGAGAGCCCCTCGATCTTGTCGATGACCTCGCGCAGGTGACGTTCGAGATAGTTGCCTGAATTGACCGAAAGCGTGGAATCATCCACCGGGGCGCCGTCGGAAATCACCATGAGGATGCGCCGCTGTTCGGGTCGCCCCATCAGCCGTTCGTGGGCCCACAGCAGCGCCTCGCCATCGATGTTCTCCTTGAGCAGACCCTCGCGCAGCATCAGGCCCAGACTCCGACGGGCCCGCCGCCAGGGCATGTCCGCGGACTTGTAGATGATGTGGCGAAGGTCATTGAGACGGCCGGGCGTGGCGGGCTTGCCGGATGCCAGCCACTTCTCGCGACTGCGTCCGCCCTTCCAGGTGCGGGTGGTGAATCCGAGGATCTCGACCTTGACGCCGCAGCGTTCCAGGGTCTGCGCCAGGATGTCGGCGCTCATCGCGGCGATGCCGATCGGCCGGCCGCGCATGGAACCGGAATTGTCGATGAGGAGCGACACCACCGTGTCGCGGAACTCGGTCTCGTGTTCGATCTTGAAGGAGAGCGGCATCAGGGGATCGACAACCACCCGGGACAGTCTCGCCGAATCCAGAAGCCCCTCCTCGAGATCGAACTCCCAGGCCCTGTTCTGCTGCGACATGAGCTTGCGCTGCAGGCGGTTGGCGAGCCGTGACGTGACGCCGCGCAGATGGGCGATCTGCTGGTCGAGCTGGGACCTCAACCGTGCCAGCTCCTCCGGATCACACAGATCCGTGGCGTCGATGATCTCGTCGAACTCCTGGGTGAAGGCGCGGTAGAGAAACCGGTTGCTGGCCAGGTTCAAGGGATCGTCGGCACGTTCCATCTCGCCGGCGGGATCGGTGTCGTCGGTGCTGGCCGACACCATCTCCTCATCCTCCGACTCCCGGGAATCGGCCTCCATGGAGTCCTCGGACATCTCTTCTTCGGCGCTGGCCTCGGCGCTGGATTCGCTCTCCCCCTCGGCCTCCGCCTGTTCGGGATCGGCCTCGTCGCTGTCGTCCTGGTCCTCGGGCGCGGCGTCCGCCTCTTCATCGGGCAGATCGAGATGGCGGATGAGCGTGCGCAGCGCTTCGGCAAAGGCCGCCTGGTCACCGACGACCTCGTGAAGCGAGTCCAGTTCATGGCCGATCTTGTCGTTGAGCCAGCCGCGCATGAGCCGGGTGGCCCGCGTTGCCGAGGGCGGTGGCGCCACGCCGGTCAGTCTCTCGCGCACGAGAAGGCCGATCACGTCGGCCAGCGGCGCATCCTCGCGCTGCTCGATGCGGTGCAGCCCTCTGGTCCGGCAACGCTCCTCGAGCACTGTCTGGATGTTGTCGGCCACACCCTTCATGCGCATCGCTCCGATGGACTCGCAGCGCGCCTCCTCGACCTCATCGAAAATGGAGCGGCCCAGTTCGCTTGCCGGCCTGCGGCGGGCATGGGTCCGGGTGTCGTGATGGCGCAGCTTGAGCGCCAGGGCATCGGCTTCGCCGCGCGCCATGGCGACGGCGTGACGGTCGAGCTCCCGCGGCACCTGCGTCAGCCGCGCCGTCTTGCCGCTGGCGCCAGACTCCCTGACGCCGAAACTCACCTCGAGTTCCGGTTCACGGGCCATGGCGCGCATGGTGCCCGCAACGACCCTTCGGAAGGGTTCTGCCGGGTTGCTGTCCTGTGCCAGGGGACGTCCTCCGGAGCCTCTGCCGGTCTACTGCGCTGCGGTTCCGGCGACGACGGCCTCGCTGATCTCGGATCCGAAGCAGCGCTGATAGAATTCCGCGACCTGCGAACGCTCGGTTTCGTCGCACTTGTTGAGGAAGGTCAGCCGAAAGGCGAAGCCGATGTCGTCGAAGATGTCCGCGTTCTCCGCCCAGGTGATCACCGTCCTGGGCGACATGACGGTCGAGATGTCGCCGGCGACGAAGGCGCCGCGCGTCAGTTCGGCGACGGCCACCATCTGGCCGATGGTCTCCCGGCCCCGCGTCGTGGCGTAGTGCGGCACCTTGGAGAGCACGATCTTCTCTTCTTCCTCGTGCTCGAGGTAGTTCAGCGTCGAGACGATGGACCACCGGTCCATCTGTCCCTGGTTGATCTGCTGGGTACCGTGATAGAGCCCCGTGGTGTCGCCGAGACCGACGGTATTGGCCGTCGAAAACAGGCGGAAGGAGGGATGGGGGACGATCACCCTGTTCTGGTCGAGCAGCGTCATCTTGCCCTGGACCTCGAGCACGCGCTGGATCACGAACATCACGTCGGGACGGCCGGCGTCATACTCGTCAAAGACCAGGGCGACCGGATTCTGGATCGCCCAGGGCAGGATGCCCTCGCGGAACTCGGTGACCTGCATGCCGTCGCGCAGGATGATGGCGTCCTTGCCGATGAGATCGATCCGGGAGATGTGGCTGTCCAGGTTGACCCGGATGCACGGCCAGTTGAGACGCGCCGCCACCTGTTCGATATGGGTGGACTTTCCGGTGCCGTGGTAGCCCTGGATCATCACCCTGCGGTTGTGGGCGAAGCCGGCGAGAATGGCCAGTGTGGTCTGCGGATCGAAGACATAGGAATCATCGACATCCGGAACGTGTTCGCCACGCTCCGAATAGCCCGGCACCTCCATGGTGGTGTCGAGGCCGAAAGCCGAAGCGATCTTGACGGTCATGTCGGGGGCGCCCTGCGGAAGCAGGCTTGTTTCGCTGGGATTCTTCACGGTCTCACACGTCTTGATTGTCTGCCGGTCCGGATACTCCATCCAAGGACGGGTGACCACCTCGTCGCCACCGGGATCCGGATGGGCCAACAATGGCATGGCCGCGGGATGGGGCGCAAGGGACCATGGCCGGCAGGACACCCGCCGGCGGGACAGCCTTCAGTCGGGCGCTTGGCCGGTGAGGTGCTGGTAGGCCCAGATGACGTCGCGCAGCCGGCCATTCGCCTTGCCGCTGCCGCCGTTGACGTCCGGATGGCATGCCTTCACCGCCTTCTTGAATCGTCTGCGGATGGCGGCTGCGTCAGCGTCGGGTCCGACATCGAGAATGGAACGCGCTTTGCGTTCACTCTCCGACATGGTTGCCTGGCGCGCCGATGCCGGATCGCACCTCCCGTCCCCGGCGATGCCGAAGACGTCCCGCACGCCGTCACCGGTCCACACCCTGTGGAGGTGATGCGGCGTCGAGGTCGGCCACGTCGGCCGGTGCCAGGAGAGGTCCGCGTGCTGCCATGCTTCTATGGCCTCCTTGGACCAGCCTTCGAAGAAGTTCCAGGAGCGGTTGAACTCGCGAACGTGTTCCAGGCACAGGTACTGGAAACTGTCGGTCCTGTCGGGCCCCAGGGGGGCGCGGTACTCGCCCGGTCGTTCACAGCCCAGGCGGGAGCAGGGCTTCGAGGTGGTGTCCGGCCTGGCCGATCGTCGCGACATGGCTCCAGTATAGAATGATGCGCGAAGGGGAGGCCACCGGGTTCGGCCTTGCCGCCAATGGATGGCAGGTCATGGAGGTTGCGTTGGCCTGACGGATGGTCAAGTGTCCCGGAGAGCGAAGGAGAGATGACACCATGCGGGTTCGCGCGACCATCGTTGACAAGTTGACGCGAGCGCTCGAGCCGGACGAACTCGAGGTCATCGACGAATCGCACCTTCATGCCGGCCATGCCGGCGCACGCGAGGAAGGCGAAAGCCATTTCCGGGTGCGCATCGTCTCGCCGGCCTTTGCCGGCCTTGGCCGCGTCGCCCGGCAGCGGCTGGTCTACCGCGCGCTTGCCGAGGACATGGCGAGCGACATTCACGCGCTGGCAATCGACGCGCGCGCTCCCGGTGAAACCCGCTGAGCCAGGCAGCCGGGCACACGTGAAGGAAGCCCCAGGCGAGCGAGCGCCGCGTGCACCATGGCCTGATTGCTTGTCACGACCGCCCGGCCGGTGCGGCGCTCGAGTTCGTCGATGATCTCGACGGCGCGCAAGTCGGTGCAGGAAAGGACGATGGCATCGGCATCCGCGTGGCTGGCCCGCAGACCCAGTTCGAGAACCTCCGCCGGCGAGAGGTCGCTTTGACCATAGCTTCCGAGGTCCCGGCCGACATCGGCGGTGTTGACCACCTCGAAGCCGGCGTCACTGAGGAATGCCGCCCCTTCGAGATTGAGTGCCCTCGTGTATGGGGAAGCAAAGGCGATGCGCCGGGCTTCGAGTTCCTCGAGGGCGCTGACAAGCGCGCCGGCGGCCGTCACGGCGGGAACGCCGGCTTCGGCCTCGATGGCGAGGCGGAAGTCGCGATCCAAGGCAGGCCCGGAGGAAAGCGTGGCCGAGGTGCAGCCGTAGAGAAGGATGTCGGGGCGGGCGGCCATGATGAGCCCGAGAACGTCACTCAGCCCGGCGCGGGCGAAGCGGCGCATTTCGTCTGAATCGGGAATGCGGTCGAGGTCGTAGCCTCCGGCGCGCGCCACGTGGAAGGACACACCGGGCGGACGCAGCAGAGCGAGGTCAGCCTCGAGATTGGTGTTGGAATAGGGCGTGATGACGCCGATGCGCGCCAGGCCACGCGAATCGCAGGCCGTCATGAACCCTTGCCCGTGTACCAGTCGGGAAACTCCCTTGCGACCACCGGTCCGTCGGCAGCCCAGGCGTGGCAGCCGTCGATCACCCAGGGCTTTTTCGTCTTGTCGACGGGCTTTCCCGAACGGCGGCGGCCATACATCGCCTGCATGGCGACGGTTCCGAGCCGGCCCAGCATTTCGGCGATGTGCGTGCAGCCCCGGGTGCCGCCGAACAGTTCGCGCACCCGGCGATTCCAGCCCGGTCCGATCTTGACGCCCACGAGCCCGCCGTAGTCGGGCTCGACGGCAGGGCAGATGGCGAAGGGTGTCTTTTCCATCCGGACGGCAACATCCCGGATCTGGAGCCCGCCATCCACGGTGAGGCACAGCCACATGCCGTGGATCGGGTCGCCGGGCTCGATCGTGCCGCGGTCCCTGTTGGGTATCGGGTAGGTCTTGGTGTCGCTCAGGCTGGCCTCGAGGTCCCACAACCCGTCGTCGCGTTCGAAAGCCTCACAGAGAATCTGGCGTCTGTGAATGAGCTTCCGGGTCTCAGGTTCCGGTGCTGGCATGCCTTGGTCACCGTCCATTGTGCGTTGCAACACTGACGGCGCCCGACACGTATTGCAAGGGCCTCAGGGGGCCACTCCCGACATCCACCAGGCCAGCGGGATGATGACCGGCAACAGGCAGAGGACCGCAAGCGTCGATACGACGACATAGCTTGCCACCTCGTCCGGCGAACGGTCGTAGCGCATTGCCGCAAGGTAGTTGAAGACGGCTCCGGGCATCACGCAGCAGATCACCATCACGCCGCGCGCCGTTCCCTCAAGGCCGAGGATGGCGATCAGGGCCCACGCCACGCCCAGCCCCGCGACAACGCGCAGGAGCGCCAGCACCAGTGGGCGGGCGATTGTGGATACCCTGAACCGGGCCAGCGACGTGCCGAGCATGATCAGCAGCATCGGAATGGTCAGTCCGCCGATGAGATCGGTGGTGTTGGTAAGCCATGTCGGCGGTGCGGTTCCGGAAAGGGTGAAGGCCAGCGCCACGGCGATGGCATAGACGTGGGGCGTCTTTGCGAACATGCCGGGCGAGGCACGGCCCGACATCAGCCAGAAGTGGACGGTGAAGAAGAGCACCGATTGCGTGGCAAACATGATGAGAGCGAGTTCGAGGCCGGCATCGCCGAAGGCAAAGAGATTGAGCGGCAGACCGAGATTGCCGAGATTGCCGAACACCACCGGTGGCAGGAAGACACCTGCGGGCAGGGCCGTGAGCCTGATCAGCAGGCGTCCGGAAACCAGGAAGGCGCCGATCATGAGCAGGGTCGCGAAGACCATGATCCCGAGTTCCAGGGCCGGCACCACGAGTGTCGAGAGCGTCGAGAACACGAGGCAGGGCGTGCCGACGTTGAGGATGAGCGGCGTCAGCCGCTCGGGGTCGACGGGCTTTCCCCAGCGAGCCCAGGCGACGCCGACAAGGATCGTCGCCAGGACCGGAACGAGGACCGGTACCAGCGCATCGACAAGGGCCAAGAATCCGCTCCGTTCAGTCGTCGCCGGTGTCGCCGGAGGGGGGTGTCACGCGCAGTTGGACGATCTGGTTGCGTTGGCGCTCAAGCACCTCGAAGCGAAAGTTGTGGAACTCGAAGACCTGTCCGGCTTCGGGAATCTGCTGGGCCTCCTGAATGACCAGGCCGGCAATGGTGATGGCGCCGTCCTCCGGAAGATTCCAGTCGAACTCCCGGTTGAGGTCGCGGATGGTGGCAGCGCCGTTCAACATCAGGATTCCGTCCTCGCCGATCTTTGCATCGACCTCCCGGACATCGTGCTCATCCTCGATGTCGCCGACGATCTCCTCGAGGATGTCCTCGAGCGTGACGACCCCCATGATGCCGCCGTACTGGTCAACGACGACTGCGAAGTGGAGATGACGCTCGCGGAACACGGCCAGCTGCTCGCTCAGCGACGTGGTGTCCGGCGCGAACCACGGTTCGGTGGCGACCTCCGTGATGTCGAAGACGCCCCTGTCGCGGTGGCGGTAGAGTGCCCGAGCAAGATTCTTGGCGTGCAGGATGCCGACGATGTTGTCGGGATCGTCGCGCCACAGGGGGATGCGTGTGTGGGAACTCGCCAAAGCCGCCTCGATGATGTTCTCAAGGGGCTCGTCGGCGTTGATGGTCTCCATGGAGCGCCGGTGGGTCATGACTTCCCCGATGACGACATCCGAGAGATCAAGGACGCCGTCGAGCATGGCATGCTGGTCCTTCACCAGCCCGCCTTCGTGCCGGTAGAGATCGAGGATGCTGCGCAGCTCCTCGTCCGAGGGAATCGTCTCGTCACGGGAATCCCGGGCTCCGGCGAGACGGAACATGATCTGGACCACCCCCTGGAGGGCCCAGGTGAGCGGCTGGGCCAGCCACACGACGCCCCTCATGAAGGGGGCGACGGTGAGGGCGACGAACTCGGCATTCCGGATGGCGTAGGTCTTGGGCATGATTTCGGCGAAGATCACCACCAGGACGGTCATGGCGGCGATGGCATAGGCAACGCCGGCCTCGCCCACCAGTTCCGTGAAGACGTAGGTGGCCATCGAGGCCACGGCGATGTTGAAGAGATTGTTTCCGATCAGAATGGCGCTGATCAGGTGTTCGCGATCCTCCATCAGATCGGTCGCCTGCGCCGCCCTTCGGTTTCCGGCAAGCCTGAGGCCATGAATTCTGGATCGGTTGGCCGCGGTCAGCGCCGTTTCGGAACCTGAAAACACGGCCGAAAAGACGAGAAAAACCACGATCAGGACGAAGTAGACTTCCAGGAGATTAGTCATCGTGTGCCATCCGCAAGATGCGCCTTGAGTGTGTCCGCTTCCGTCCTGCGGTGCACCTCAACCGCAAGACGGCGGGTTGCCCGCCGGTCAATGACCGGCAACGATGGATCGTCACCAATGGAAGGGAACATCGTCTTGTCCGTTCTCAGCAACCCCGAAGACTGGTGGATGTCCCCCGCCGACTATGCCAGGCGGCTCAGCGGACTGACCGTCAATCTTCTTTCGCGTGATGTCGAGGGTGTCGTGCCGTTCCACACCCGTGTGCTGGGAGCGACGGCGGAGTATGTCTGTGTGGACTTCGCGTCCTTTGCCTTTGGCGGGGCCACGTGGATGGTGCATGCCGACCACACCTATGACGGTCACGCGCTCCACGCCAGCCTTGGCGCCGGTCACCGGCGGGGAGTCGGCGCCGAGCTGCGTCTCCACGGCCGCGACCCGGATGCGGCCTGTCAGGCTGCCGGCGAGCTTGGCGCCACCATCCTGGAACCGGCGACCACCAAGTCCCACGGCACGCGCGAAGCCTTCATCCTGGATCCCGACGGCTACATCTGGGTGCCGGACGTCCTTGCCTGAGTGAACCGTGCCACGGGACGCCAGGTCGGGCACGATCATGGTGTCCGGGCCAGCGTCGACGTCAGGAATTCCGCGACCGTGTCGAGGGCGACATCGCGGGTCAGGAAGGCCTCGCCGATGCCGCTGACGAGGATGAACGCGACCCTTCCCCCGGCCACCTTCTTGTCCTGAGCCATGTGGCGGACCAGCTCCCCGGCATCGAGTGTTCCGATCCCGAGTTCGGCGGGGTGAACGGGCAGTCCGGTGCGGGCAAGGTGACGGCGCACGCGGGCGGCGTCGGCGGCCGGGCACAGTCCGAGGCTGACGGAAAGATCGAAAGCCATGGTCATGCCGATGGCCACCGCCTCGCCGTGGAGCAGGCGGCCGTCGTAGCCGCAGGCTGTTTCCAGGGCATGGCCAAATGTGTGGCCGAGATTGAGAAGCGCTCTCTCCGCGCCCTCCCTTTCGTCCCGGGCGACGATCGCCGCCTTGGCGGCACAGCTTTCCACGACGGCATGCTGCAGGTGGAACGCGCTGCCGGACAGAACCGACTCGCCGTGATCCTCGAGCCATTCGAAGAAGGACCGGTTGCCGAGAAGCCCGTACTTCACCACCTCGGCATAGCCGGCGCGTCGTTCGCGTGGCGGCAGCGTCGCCAGCACGCCTGTGTCGGCGAGAACGAGGCGAGGCTGGTGGAACGTGCCGACGAGGTTCTTGCCGTGACGCGTGTCGATTCCGGTCTTCCCGCCGACGGAGCTGTCCACCTGGGCGAGCAGCGTGGTGGGGATCTGGACGAGAGCGACGCCGCGGCGAAGCAGGCTTGCCGACAGCCCGGCCAGGTCGCCGATGACCCCGCCGCCAAGCGCCGCCACGCCGTCCACTCGCTCGATCCCCGCGCCGAGGAGATCGTCAAGCAGGTCCTCGAGGTGACGGAACGACTTTGTCTTCTCCCCCGGCGGCACGATCACGCTGTGGCAGCGTATCCCGGCCCGCCCGAGGGACCTTTCGAGAGTGTCGAGGTGAAGACCAGCGACGGTCTCGTCGGTGATGACCGCAACGCGGCCCGGACCACAGGCGGTGGCGATGCGCTGTCCGGCGTCCTCAAGAAGGCCATGGCCGACGACGATGTCGTACGCCCGCTCGCCGAGCGGAACACGGATCACTGCAGGGTCTGTCATCGTGCCTGGTGCCTCTTCAGGGCCTGGATGATGTTTCCGGCCACCACATCCTCGTCATCGATACCACTGTCGACGACCATTGACGCCAGAGCATAGACCGGAGATCTCTCTTCGATCAGCTTCCCGAGGATGGCCAGGGGATTTCCCCGGGAGAGCAGGGGGCGCGTGTGGCCGGCGCCGACACGCCGCAGGAGGATGTCGGGGTCGGCACGCAGCCACACGGTGTCGGCTTCCTCGAGAATGTGGCGACGCGTCGCCTCGTTCATGAGAGCTCCGCCACCGGTGGCGATGACCGCCGGACCGGATTGCAGCAGGAGCCTGATGACGCGGTGCTCGGCGCAGCGAAACTGCTCCTCGCCGGACCGCTCGAAAATGTCCGCCACCGAGGTTCCAGCCGCCTTCTCGATCTCCTCGTCCGAATCCCTGAAGGGCAGACCGAGCCTTTCTGCCAGGCGCCTGCCAACGCTCGTTTTTCCTGCGCCCATCATCCCGACAAGGACGATCGGGCGGTCTGCCTTCACGATGCCATCTCCGGCGGCAACAATTGCCGCACCCCTGCCATAGACGTATAGATTGTACTGACCAATGTGTTCAACGTTCCACGACTGCGCTCAGCCATGCGATTGATCAAGCGCTTCCTTATCCTGGTGGTCCTCCTCGCTGTCGCGGCCGGAGCCGGCTACCTGGCCGTCTGGGACATCCAGTCCCCGATGCGCACGATTGTCGAGGATGTTCCCGATGACAGGTTCGACGACTAGGCGTCTTCTCGGCGCCGGCCTTGTTGCAGCCACCGTCCTGGCCACGGCCGGTGCAAGCGGTCAGGACGCCGAGCCCCTTGACATCATTCCCCTCGAGCCCATCGAATTCGACGTCATTCCCCTCGAGCCTGTCGAATCCGACATCATCGATTCAGGGGCGATTGACTCGGAGGAAGTGGCCGAAGACATCGTCGAGGCGCCACCGGTGACCTTGCAGCAGCTTGAAGAACTGGCGGCGGACGGGCTCGAGGTGGATACCCTTCCGGCCCTCGATACCGGTCGTGTGGGGACGATCGACGAGACGACAGGCGGGTTCTCCCGGAACCTGTGGCAGAAGAGTGACGGCGCCTTCATCGTCTCTCTCATGGGCATGCTCGAATCCGGAACGCAGAGAGTGCCGGAACTGGCGCGGCGTCTGCTGCTGACCACGGCCGATCCCCCGGCCGATGCCGTGGACGACTGGCTGGGGCTGAGGATCGAGACCCTGATCGCCCTGGGCCTCACCGACGATGCCGCCGATCTCATGCAGCGTGCCGGGCGCCGGGCCCTGCAGGGAGCCGGCAGCAGGGGAAAGATCGACGTCCTCCTCCTTGCCGGTGACGGCGGGCAGGCGTGCCGGGAAGTCCGCGCGCAGCTTGACGAGGACGATGACCTCTATCTGGCCACCGCGCTGGTGTTCTGTCAGCGTCTCGAGGGCGCCCACGCCGCCGCGGAACTGAGTCTGACCGTGCTCCAGGATGCCGGCGTTGACATCGATCCCCGACTCCTGGTGCTGGACAGGGCGCTTGCGACATCCACACCGGCGGATCTCGTCACGCTCGGCAACGTCACGCCTCTCATGTTTGCCATGGTCCTTGCCGGAGCGGCAGAGGTCTCCATCGACTTCCTGGAACACGCATCGTTGCCGGTCTTGCGGGCGATCGCGGATCAGGCCGGACTTCCCGTCGCCCTGCGGCTGGCCGCCGCGGAGCGGGCAACGGCCCGTGGCTTCATGGAGCCGGCCGATCTGGCTTCCCTCTACCTGGCTGCCGGTCCGTCCGACGACACGCACGCCGATCCCCTCTCCCGGGCACGGATGTTTCAGGACCTGAAAGGCGCGGCGCTGGCCGACGACAAGGCGAGGCTCATCACCACGTTCGTCCAGCACGGCGCAAGGACGCCGGAGCCCTGGGTGTTCCGGGCCGTGGCCATGGTGGCGGCCACCGAGGTTGCAGCGTTCACTCCGGGCCACGAGCTCGGCTGGTTCTCCACCCAGGCGGTCCTCACGCTGCTGGCGGCGGGGGCGGCAGAGGACGCCGCCAGATGGTGGCCGCTCATCGAACAGCGTGCGCTCCTCGACCACGCGGCGGCGGCGGAGGCGGCCGTCTTCTGGCCGCTGCTCCGGTTGTGGATGGGCGATGACCTCGTCGATGACGGCACCGCGATGCACACCTGGTGGCGCACGGTCGTCGGGGTCGCACCCGAACGCGCCCGTCGACTTGGAGAACTCTACCTTGTCCTCCTGGCGGCCCTTGGCGACCGGATTGGCGAGCCGATCATGCACGATATCCTTGTCGCCGCGTTCGGTGACAGGCAGCTTGTGCCACGTGAGAATACCGGCGATGCCGGACTTGTCGTGGCGCTCTCCGCGGCATCCAGTGATGGCCGTCTCGGCGAGGCGCTGCTGCTCTCCACCATCCTCCTGGCGTCGCAGGATCCTTCCCGTGTCGACATCCGGAGTGCGGCTGCCGTGATCAGCGCCCTGAAATCTCTCGGCCTGGAACGCGAGGCGAGGCTCCTTGCTCTCGAGATCGCTTTCGCGAACGCAGTCTGACGGGCCGGAAGGGAGTCTCCGCAATCATGGCCCGCACGGTGCGACGGTGACGAAGGCGAGCCAGGGGGCGGCGGACGCCGTCGGCCTCTTCCTCGAGATGATGGTGGTCGAGCGTGGCGCGTCCGGCAACACGGTCGAGGCCTATCGCCGGGACCTCGCGGATCTCGCAGGATTCCTGGCGCCCGTTTCCCTTCAGGACGCGTCATCCGACGACATTCGCCGCTGGCTCGGCGCACTGCGTCGCCGCGGCGCCAGCGCCGGGACCGCGGCGCGGCGCATGTCGGCTGCCCGCCAGTTCTACCGTTTCCTCGCCAGCGAGAAACTGCGCGGCGATGATCCGGCGGCAAAGCTGGAGTCGCCCCGGTCCGGACAGGCCCTGCCGAAAGTGCTGTCCCAGGACCAGGTCAGCCGATTGCTGGAGACCGCTCACAGCGGCGAGCGTCCGGAAGACCTGCGCCGGGCGGCGCTGGTGGAACTGCTCTACGCGACCGGTCTGCGTGTCTCCGAGCTCGTGTCCCTGCCCGCCAGTGCGATCGAGCGCGACGCGCCCTTCATCATCGTGCGCGGCAAGGGCGGGCGTGAGCGTCTCGTGCCCATTGGCGAGAGGGCACTGCGAACGGTCAGGAGCTGGCTTGCCGTCCGTCCGCGTCCCTCACCATGGCTGTTTCCGTCCCGCGGCGCATCCGGTCATCTGACGCGCCAGTCTGCGGGCAGGATCCTGAAGAAACTGGCCCTGGACTCGTGCCTTGAGCCGGCTGCGGTCTCTCCCCACGTGCTGCGCCATGCCTTCGCCAGCCATCTGCTGGACAACGGAGCGGACCTGCGTTCCGTCCAGACCATGCTGGGTCATGCCGACATTTCCACCACGCAGATCTACACCCACGTGCTCGAGGAGCGCCTCAAGTCCGCCCTGGCCGGGCACCACCCTCTCGCTTGACAGTCACCGCTGGCGCAAGGCATGGACTCGTGCCACTCATTCACCCCGGGGGGAGAACCGGATCATGAGTTTCACCATCATCGATGCCGCTCCGGCGCGGCTCAACCGCAGCGAGCTCGCGGTTCCTGGAAGCCGCACGGAACTCTTCGCCAAGGCGGCAGCCGGCGCTGCCGACGTCGTCTTTCTCGATCTCGAGGATGCGGTTGCACCGGACGACAAGCCGCAGGCCAGGAAGAACGTGATCGAGGCCGTCAACGACCTCGACTGGGGTTCCAAGACCCTGTCCGTGCGGATCAACGGGCTCGACACGCACTACATGTACCGTGACGTCGTCGACGTGATCGAGCAGACGAATGGCCGGCTGGATCTCATCATGATCCCCAAGGTCGGAACGCCGGCCGATGTCTATGCCGTCGACATGCTCGTCACCCAGGTCGAGGACGCGATGTCGCGTTCGAAACGGATCGGTTTCGAACTCATCATCGAGACGGCCCTCGGCATGTCCAACGTCGAGGCGATCGCCGGCGCCAGCGGGCGCAACGAGAGCCTGCATTTCGGGGTGGCCGACTATGCCGCCTCGACGCGTGCCCGCATGACAACCATCGGCGGTCCCAATCCCCTTTACGGTGTGCTGACCGACGCCGAGGGCGACGCCCCGCGGGACTATCACTGGGGAGACATGTGGCACTTCGCCATTTCCCGCATGGTGGTGGCGGCCCGGGCACGGGGCCTCAGACCCATCGACGGACCCTTCGGCGACTTCCGGGATGCCGACGGCTATCGCGCCCAGGCCAACCGGGCAGCAGCCCTGGGATGCGAGGGCAAGTGGGCCATTCATCCGGGGCAGATTCCCCTCGCCAACGAGGTGAACAGTCCTTCCGAAAAGGAAGTCACCCAGGCACGGCGCATTCTCGAGGCCATGGACAAGGCGCAGAGGGAAGGCCAGGGAGCGGTCTCCCTGGACGGCAAGCTGATCGATATCGCGTCGATCAAGCAGGCCGAGGTCATGGTGCGCAAGGCCGAGCAGATCAGTTCCGCCGAATAGGGACAGTATTGCCACCATCATGCGTCTGGCACTGGAATTCGAGCGGCCGATCGTCGAACTCGAGCGCAAGATCGAGGAGCTCCGCCGGCTGTCGGTCGATGACGGCGTCAACATTGTCGAAGAGGTCAATCGCCTGGAGACAAAGCTCGACCGTCTCCTCGTCCAGACCTACGGCAAGCTCAGCCCGTGGCAGAAGACCCAGGTCGCCCGGCATCCGGCGCGTCCTCACACGTCTGTCTTCATCTCGTCCCTGATCGAGGACTTCGTGCCGTTCGCCGGAGACCGTCTCTACGGCGAGGATCCTGCCATGCTGGCGGGGCTCGGCACCTTCAACGGGCGTCGGGTGGTGGTCATGGGCCACGAGAAGGGCAACGACACCGACAGCAGGGTCCGGCACAACTTCGGCATGGCGCGGCCCGAGGGCTATCGCAAGGCCGCCCGGCTGATGCGCCTGGCGGACCGCTTTGGCCTTCCCGTGATCACCTTTGTCGACACGGCCGGCGCCTACCCGGGAATCGGCGCCGAAGAGAGGGGGCAGGCGGAAGCGATTGCCCGTTGCATCGAGACCTGCCTGACCATCCAGGTGCCCTTGGTGTCCGTGGTGATCGGCGAGGGCGGCTCCGGGGGCGCCATCGCCATTGCCGTGGCGGATCGCGTGTTGATGCTCGAACACGCTGTCTATTCCGTTATCTCTCCGGAGGGATGCGCCTCCATCCTGTGGCGCAGCAGCGACGAGGCCGAAACGGCTGCCAATGCGCTGAAACTGACCGCCACCGACCTGGAGGGACTGAAGATCATCGACCAGGTGGTGAAGGAACCGCTCGGCGGCGCCCACCGCGACCCCGATGCTGCCATACGCACGACCGCGGAGGCGATTTCCGTTGCGCTGGAGGAGCTCGATCCTCTCGATGGCGATGCCCTCGTCGCCGGGCGCCGCGACAAGTTCATGAAGATGGGCCGCCATCTCAACCAGTGACGCATCCCCCTCATCGGGACTTGCACCCGGCGATGTCGTCGGCTACCTAGGCACGTGAGCCAGCGCACCCCTAGCTCAACTGGATAGAGCACCTGACTACGGATCAGGAGGTTGGGGGTTCGAGTCCTCCGGGGTGCGCCAATCCTTCAATGGGTTGCAGAAAGCTGGCATCCCGTTCCGCTTCTCGGTGCGGGCTTCCTCACTGTCGTCATCTCCTCTGGCACGCGTCACCTGCCGGTCCAGGAAGCATACTGGTCACGTACCTTCGATTTCATGCCGGGCTGCCGTTGCAAGGAAGGCCGAACGGGTCATGCGGCGTTGTCTGGCTTCATCGTCGATGGCTTCGAGCAGGCCGCGGTCGAGGGAGATATTGATCCGCCGCGATGAACCGCGGTCCAGGAGGAGCGGGATCAGCACCAGATCGGCCCCTTTGCGCCAGTCGGCGAGTTCCGGATCGGCCTTGATAGCATCGATTGAGCGGGGAGGTGGAATCCGTTCGCCGTCGTTGCGAAGACCCTCGACGTGGAACGCGAGTGCTTCGCAGCCATGGTGGACGGCGTCGTCGACCGAGTCGCCTACGGACACGCAGCCCGGGAAATCGGGGAAACTGACACCGTAACCGGCGTCGTCCTGGTGGATGAAGGATACGTAGCGCATCGGTTTTTCCTCTTACGTGTTCCAGCCCGCCTGCCGGTAGATCGACGCCACCGTTCCACGCGGGATATCCCTGTTCGGGTGCGGAACGGTCACCCGTCCCGATTTCTCGGGGTGTGTGAACTGCCAGTGGCTGCCCCTGGTGGCAACGTGTACCCAGCCGTCCTTCCGGAGCATGCGAATGAGCTTGCCACTGTTGCGTTCCACGACCTTCTTCATTGTGTAACAATATACACAACTCTGCGGCGGATCAAGACGGACTATCATTCACCTCATCTTTCGATCCCTCCTATTGGGGTCGTGGTGACCGGTGCTTCCCTGACCTCTGGTGGCTGTCGCACCGCCAATTCAAAGCTGCACTTCGGGCCGAAGGCTGACTATGGATCAGGTGGTTGGGGGTTCGAGTCCTCCGGGGTGCGTCATGTTCTCTTCCAGTGTCGTCAGCGGACCACCAGGGCGAGGGCGACGAGCACAAGCAGCACCGTGACGAGTCGGCGGAAGAGTCGTTCCGGTACGCGTCCCGCAATCGCTTGACCCAGGAAGGTCCCGGCGACAACGGGCAGCGCCAGCCACAGGCATTCGTCCACGACCCGCTCCGGGATCCCGTCAACGAGGCCCTGCAGGGCCAGGGCTGCCGGATAGCAGACGAGGGCGACGATGAGCAGGGTGGCGCGCGTTCGTGCCTTCTTCAGTCCGGTGGCCGATGCCCAGGCGGCAACAGGAGGGCCGGGCATGGCAAGCGTCGCCGTCATCGCGCCGCTCATCAGGCCGGTCAGCAGGCGGCCCGTGACGCTGCTCCCTCGGACCATGACCCGGCGTTCGTGAAACCCTGTCGAAAGGACGGCCATGGCCAGCACCGCCGCGGCTGCTCCCCACGTCAGATCGGCCACCGTTGCCGTGGCGAAGAGCAGGGAGCCCACGATTAGCCCGGCGGCGGCACCGCCGAGGAGGTGCTTGAGCAGGACCGGATCGGCCTCATCGAGTGACCTGCGGACCAGTATCAGCGATGGAATGGTCGAGAGCACGATGGTCACCTGGATGGCTGCCGTATCGCCCATGGCGACCAGCAGGATCGGCCCGGCGATGATGCCGAATCCCATGCCTGTCGCCGCCTGGAGAAGCGCCGCCACGAACACCACAAGGACGACGGCAATCGCAATGGCCGTCATGGGGTTCTCCGGCGTGTCAGCGGGACGCGGCCCGTTCCCTCAGGACGAACTTCTGTACCTTGCCGGTGGAGGTCTTCGGCAGTTCGCCGAACACCACGTGCTTCGGGCACTTGAAGTGCGCCAGGTTGTCCCGGCAGAAGACAATCAGTTCGTCAGCGGTGACCGTCATGTCGGGTTTGAGCGTGACAAAGGCGCACGGTGTTTCGCCCCACTTGTCATCGGGGCGCGCCACCACCGCCGCCTCGGCCACGGCCGGATGGCGATAGAGAACGCCCTCCACCTCGATGGTCGAGATGTTCTCTCCGCCTGAAATGATGATGTCCTTGCTGCGATCCCTGATCTCGACATAGCCATCAGGATGGGTAACCGCCAGGTCGCCGGTGTGGAACCATCCGCCGCGGAAGGCTTCCGTGCTTGCCCCGGGATTCTTGAGATAGCCGGACATGGTGATGTTGCCGCGCATCATGATCTCGCCCATGGTCTCGCCATCCGCCGGCACGGGTTCCATGGTCCGGGGCTCGGCGACCATCATCGCCTCCTGAACGGCGTAGGTCACACCCTGGCGGGCCTTCCGGTCCGCCTGTCCGGCGGCCGGCAGGTCATCCCACTCGGGATGCCAGGCGCACACGGTGGCCGGTCCATAGGTCTCGGTCAGGCCGTAGACGTGGGTGATGTCGATGCCGCGCGCCGCCATGCGTTCGAGGACGGCGGCCGGGGTGCGGCACCCGCTGTCATCATCTTCACCTGGTGACGAATGCCCTGCCACAGGGCGTCCGGGCCGGCCAGCATCATGTTCATGACGACAGGCGCGCCGCACAGGTGCGTCACCCCGTGCTCGCCGATGGCGCCCAGTATTGATTCGGCCGAGAGTGCGCGCAGGCAGACATGTGTTCCCGCCATGGCGGTCACCGTCCATGGGAAACACCAGCCGTTGCAGTGGAACATCGGCAGGGTCCACAGATAGACGGGGTGGTGCGGCATCGACCAGGTGATGGCGTTGCCGAGAGCGTTCAGATAGGCGCCGCGGTGGTGGTAGACGACACCCTTGGGGTTGCCGGTGGTGCCTGAGGTGTAGTTCAGCGCAATCGGTTGCCATTCGTCGTCGGGTCCCGTCCATTGACCCGTTTCCTCTCCTTCGGCGAGCAGCTCCTCGTAGGTCAGGTCACCGAGAAGCTGCCCTCGGCCATCGGCCTGGGGATCGTCGATGTCGACGACGAGCAACCGGTGTTCGAGACCGGCAATGGCCTCGCTCACCGTTGGTGACAAGGCCCTGTCGGTGATGAGAACGCTCGCTTCACCGTGTTCGAGGATGAAGCGGATGGCGGCTGCGTCGAGACGGATGTTGAGGGAATTGATGACGGCGCCCGTCATCGGCACGGCAAGGCTCGCTTCGACGAATTCCGGCAGATTGGGCGCCATGATGGCCACGGTATCGCCCCTGGCCACGCCACGCCCTTGCAGTGCCGAGGCCAGCCTGCGGCATCGCCGGGCCGTGTCACGCCATGTCCTCTTCAGCGGACCGTGGATCACGGCGATCCGGTCCGGCCATACCGCAGCTGTCCGGTTGAGGAACGACACGGGAGAGAGCGCTACGTGGTTGGCGTCGTTGCGTCCGAGTCCATCAGTCCAGATGTCAGCCATGGCACCCGCCTCTCGCCAAACCTTGTCTGATTTATCGCCGTCTCAAGGGTCATTGCAAGCGGGTGACGGCCACTGCACCATGACCGCCATGCACGTGCCCCGCACGACAAGACGGCCCCGCCACATCGTCGATACGTGGTACGACGCGGCGAGCGACGATCCGTCCGTCCTGCAGATCTGGGCCTATACGTCGCGCCCTTCCTGCCGCGTGGGCGAGGTCATCGAACTCCATGTTTCGACCAACGCCGACACCTTCGATCTCGACATCGCGAGGGACGGCCTGGAGACCATTCCGGTTCATCACGAAGCGGATCTTGCCGGCCGCTGGCATGCGACTCCTGATGACGCCTCTGCCACTGGCTGCGGCTGGCCGGTTGCCTGGCGCATGACCATTCCCGCCACCTGGCGTCCCGGCGGCTACATCATGACGCTCACGGCGCGGCGCGGCGGCGAGGTGGTCACCTATGATCACGTCGTCCTCATCGGGAGTCCCCGGCGTGGAGCGGGTGCACCGCTGCTGTTGCTTGCGGCGACGCCCACCTGGGTTGCCTACAACGAGTGGGGCGGCTCGAACGCCTACGAGGGACTCTCCGGCGCCTCCGGCGACCGGTTCTCGACACATTTGAGTCTTCAGCGGCCGTGGTCGCGCGGCTTCGCGAGGCTGCCTTCGGGAGCGCCGCGGACCCTTCCGGCGACGCCACTGCCCCAGGGCACGGCGGCGCGCTATCCCTACATGGAATGGGCATGGTCACACGGCTATTCCAAGAAGTACGCGTCGGCCGGGTGGGCAAGCTACGAGCGCCACATGGCGCGCTGGCTCGAGGCGGAAGGCCACGAGGTGGACGTGGCGGCGCTCCATGACATCCATGATGAGCCCGATCTGCTGGCCCGCCACCGCTGCGTCGTCATCGTCGGGCATGACGAATACTGGAGTCGTCCCATGCGAGACGCCATCGATCGCTTTGTCGAGGCGGGCGGCAGGGTGGCCCGCTTCGCCGGGAACTTCTTCTGGCAGATCAGGCTGGAAGACGAAGGCCGAACCCAGGTCTGCTACAAGTACGTCGCGGTCGATGAAGACCCCGTCATCGGCACGTCACAGGAACATCTCGCCACGACTTCATGGGAATCGCCCGAGGTGAACTGGCCCGGATCCCGCACCTTCGGGGTCAACGGTTCGAAGGGAATCTACGCCGGCCTCGGCCACTGCGCCGGCCGCGGAGCGGGCGGATTCACGGTCTATCGCCCCGACCACTGGGCCGTTGCCGGTTGCTGTCTCGGCTACGGCGACATCCTCGGCGCCGACAGCAGGATCTTCGGTTACGAGGTCGACGGCCTCGATCACGTGATCCGCGATGGACTCCCGTCTCCGGTTCCAGGCGAGGACATACCCGGTGACCTCGAGATCCTGGCGCTGGGTCCCGCCACCACCGTCGAGGCCGACTTCGGACTGTGGGGAGAGGATCTCTACATCGCCGACCACGACAGGCGCTTTCTCGCCCGCATGGTCCATGGCGGGGAAACACCCGAGGCGCTGGAGAAGGTGACGCGAGGCAGTGGCATGATCGTCACCTTCCCCAAAGGTGCCGGCGAGGTCTTCACCGCCGCCACCTGCGAGTGGGTCAATGGCCTGCGTCTCGCCGATCCCGCCGTCTGCCAGGTCACCCGCAACGTCCTCGACCGTTTCCTCGCCTGACAGGGGTGGCTCACGGACTGGCCGTGGGACGCGCCGGTGACGGTGAGCAGGCGGCGCCCGCAGGAAGCCGTTACAACCGGGAGCGCTCAAGTTCGATATCGGCGTTGCGCCAGAACGATTCGAACTGCCGCGTCACGATGATGGCATCCTGCACCTTGCCCTGCGCCTCGAGCGCCTGCGCCAGACCGAAAGTTGACCAGCCATTCTGCTGGTTCCATTCCAGATCCTCGCGATAGACGGCTTCCGCTTCTTTCGCGCGCCCGGCGTCGAGCAGCGCCGCGCCCAGGTAGAGGCGCATGGACTGGGACCAGTCGGGCGGCTCGGTGTAGTTGCTGGCGTCCTGCAGTTTCACCGCCGCCTGAAAGTGAGTGATGGCTGCATCGAGGTTGCCCCGGGCTTCGGCGATCTCGCCCTGCAGCGCTTGGGCGGCCAGTTTGAGCACCTGTGACGCGGGCGTGGGTCCGACTCCGGTGTCGTCGACACCATCGACCCGGGCCTGAGCCTGAATGTTGGCCAGTTCGGCCTCGGCCATGTCGATTTGACCGTCAGCCACATAGGCACTGCCGAGCACATAGCTCCACATGCCGTCGAGATACGGCGTGCCGGAGTGGCTTTGTTCGCCTTCCAGGATGCGGTCCCACTTGCCGAAGACCTTGTCCACTATCCAGGATTGCACCACCCGCTTTTCGCCGCCACGCACCGCTTCGGCAACCCGGCCGACACCCGCCACACTGCGCCGGGCGGCTTCGAACGAGGCGGCGTAGTTGCCTTGCAGCATGTTGGCGTAGCGTACGAAATCCAGCGCATGCGGCGCGTGGGACCTGTGCGACAGCGCATAGGTGCCATTCGTCGGAAAGTTGTTGTCGCCCCAGATTTCGGCGAACTGCTCATCGACGACCTGGGACCGTTCGTTGGCGTCGATGGCCTTTTCGTACTCGCCGACACGCAGGTAGATGTGGCCGGGCATATGCACCATATGGCCCGAAATCGGCACGGTTCCTTCCAGCTTCAGGGCCGAAGGCATGGCCAGTTCCGGTTCGCCGGAGGCCTCCATCAGATGGATGTAGAGATGATTGGCGCCGGGATGGTCGTGTTCAACCGCCATGGCGGCTTCGAACGCAGCGCGTGCTTCAGCGGTGCCGGCCCTGGGTGAACCGTCGGGCTCCCAGTAATCCCAGCTTCTGGTGTTCATGTACGCTTCGCCGAACATGGACGCGATATCCGCATCGTCCGGATACTTGTGGTGCAGTTCGCGCATGGCGTTCAGATAGGCCTGGTCCCGTTCCCGGTCATCCGCGACGGCGTCCCTGTTGTAGAGCACGAACAGCGCGTTGATCATGTCCCGCTCCCGCTCGCTGCCGTTGTCGATGCGCTCGAGCGCATTGCGGATGGCCTCGAGGCCGGCACCTTGAGGATCGTCCGGCAGACCGGCATAGCGACTGTTGGGATTGGGCCCCGCGGCATGGGCGAGGCCGAAGTATGGCATGGGATGGTCCGGGTCGTGACGAGACGCTTCCTGGTATGAGGCCATGGACTCGGGAAAGTAGAAACTCCAGGCCATGCGCAGACCCTGGTCGAAAAAGGCCTGGGCCTTGGCCGAATCGGTTGAAATCGGTCTGCTGTACGTGCCGCCCCCGGGGATCAGTATAGCCAGGGCTCCGTCGTCCTGGGCCTGGACCGTCTGCCAGGTCATCAAGGCGGCAAGCAAGCCGGCAGCCGCAATCAGGAATCTGCTCACTGTTCACTCCCCGCAAGACAGAATCTCAGTGGTTCTTCGACCCGCCAACGGTCGGTATCAGAAGCATCGCGCCCCATTGCTCTGCCAGCTGGAGAAATCCGGGGCCGGGCACAGCCGTCCCACGGCGACGACGATCCTGGCCGATGTTCCCGCCTTGGTGCGACATGACCGCAGGAGGCCCGTCGGGAACGCGCCCCCGGTGAAGCCCCGCGGGCCGACACTCCATCGAGGAGCGCTCTCAACTTCGGCGCCCTGTCAGGCGGACCGTCGCCGCCGACGTGTCGGTCTCGCCCTCCCTCCTTCGTTGCTCGTGCCCGCCGCTCGCGAGGGAACCGGCGCGGCGGCTCCTCCCGGTCGGGGTGGAACCGGCACCGCTCACGGACCGGGACGATTGAAACGGCATCGGGAGTGGATCTCGATCCAGCCCTCGTCGGCGTCGCTCGCTTGTGCACCGTAGTCGCATTCGGCCACGAGGCCCCGATAGGCGCCGTCGACACCGATCATGCCGTGACTTCCGGACGTCCCGCTCCGGCGCGAGAGCACGTACAGCCTGCCGTTCGGCAGGGTCAACTCGGACACGGCAACGATGTCTCCGCCGCCGATCCACGTCAGGCCGAGCGCCGTACCCTTGTGGCCGGCTTCGAACGGCCTGTCCGCGGGTCCGCGATCTCCACGTCGCAGCGGGACGGGCCGGCTGCCGTATCGCCTACCTCGACGTAGGCGGGCTGGCACAGGCTGATGGCGGAGAATTCGCCGGAATCGTCGGCAGTCACCGTACCGGAAGCCGCGAGGAGAACGGCGCACGCCAGAGTGATTCGCCTCATGCAGTGCTCCCGTCTGCTGCAACCGGCACACAGTATGGGCCACGTGCCCCGTCCGCAACGAGCCGGATCCGGTCCCGTGCGACCGGCCGAGGCTGCAGGTTCCCCAGGTGCCCCGGGAACACAACTCCCGCCATGGCGCCAGGCTGTGTTCGGATCGGCCGCGCAGGTCAATCGGTCCCATATCGGTGAATTCGAACTTCGTGGAGCCGGCAAGGCGGTCGACAACGTCTGCCGAAGCGAGAAGGCCTCTGACAAGTTTCCTGCGGGCGGCTTCGATTCGCGTCGTCGCGTTCACCGTATCGCCGAGGTCATGGCACCGATTGCCGCTGCACTGTGCGGCAGGCTCGAAATCGAAGCTGTTGGTACCGGAACATCATCTGTCAGGATGTGACCAGGAGGTGGAGGCACGTCGATCAGGAGAACGTTGCGGCCCCTTGTGAAATTGGGAGCACGTGACACCTGTCAGTCTGGAATGACACATGACATCGCGCTATAATGCGTCAAGAAACGTGGAGAACGGCCATGCGTTTTCAGGAGTTCATGGAAGATCAGGTGTTCTCTCCGACTCTCGTCGCTGAAACGCTGCGCACCACAAAGTCGGAAATTGCTGCCACGCTGGGACTCGGGAGAGACGCATTCGCACGCGAATCGCGGATCCGGGCACGGAAGACCCAGAGCCGCCTGCGCCAGATGCTGGAGATTCTCAACCGTGTTGAAGCCATGACCGGTTCGCCGCTTGCCGCCTATGCATGGTTCCGCGCCGAGCCGCTGCCGGGATTCGGAGGTGTCACCCCCGATCAGCTGCTGCGCCAGGGCCGTGCCGATCATGTGCATGCCTATCTCGACCGGATCATGGCAGGTGGCTACGCCTGAGTTCGTGCGTCACTGATGCGCTTTCAGGGCGTGGTGTACCGGGCGCACAACCCACTATGGTCATGGGCGCCCCTGTCCGGTGAAGGCGCACGCCGTCATGGTGGTCGTTTCAACCGACGTGGCGTTGCGGCACTCTACACGTCTCTTACTCCTCTCGCCGCAGTCCGCGAGGCACAGCCGCTCGGTCGCCCCATGCAACCACTCACGCTTTGCGCCTACAACGTGGATGTCGAACCTGTTTTCGATGCGCTCAACGAAGAGACGCGTCAGGCCCTGAGCATTGGCTGGAACGACCTTGTGTGCCCTGGTTGGGAAGCTGACATGCTCTTCGGCGCCGTCCCCGCATCGCAGACTCTGGCTGACCGGCTGATCGCTGCCGGCTATGCGGGCATGAAGGTTCAGAGTTTTGCGACCGGCGCCGATGCTGACGACATCAATCTTGTGATGTGGAGATGGGGCGCCGAAAGACCCGCCAGAGTTGTCCTCATCGATGACGAGGGCAGGCTTGTCCCTGGACCGGGCCACTGATCGCTTCCGGCCTGGCGCACATTCCGTGGCGTCTTGCCGGCATGGCGGTTTCACAGCATCCCGGAGAGCCTGGTGCGCTGGACCTTGCCGGACGGGCCCCTGGGCAGGTCAGCAAGGACATGGATGCGATCGGGAGCCCGGAAGGCGCCGAGCCTGGCGCGACAGTGGGTGGTGAGTTCCTCGATGGTCACCGTCGCGTCCTTCGCGAGGCAGACGGCGACCTCGATGCGTTGGCCGTAGTCCCGGCAGGGTCTGGCGAACGCCGCCTCGATGACATCGGGGTGGGCGTGGAGTGCATCATCCACTTCCCGGAGGGCGATGTTCTCGCCTCTCGCCTCATGCAGGCCTCCCGTCTTCGTGACCTGCACACGCTAGGAACTATGGGCCTCGATCGCAACGAAGCGGGTCCGCTGCCGTGTGGCCGGCTGAGTTGCCCGGATCTTCGATGCCGGCCCATGTCGGCGAGGCGAACCAGGTCCCGGGGCGTCTTGTCGGATGGCCGTCTTTCGATGATCGGCGGCGCTCTCGAGAACTCCTGCGATCTCTCCGAACCGGCCGCCAAACCTCCTGCTGCACTGCCGCGCAGTCAGCATGTCGGACGTCGGTCAGGGCGGTTCTGTCCGATGGCCGGTTTCCGTGGGCACAGAACAACCGGTGTCACACGGCCGTTCGTCAGCGCGTGATCGTACCGCCATCGACGACAATGGTCTGGCCGGTCACGAAGGTTGCCGTTTCCGAGGCCAGAAAGGCCGCGACGCCGACCAGATCCGATGGTTCGATGAGCCGCTGTACGCTCTGGGACCGGAGAATGTCGGTTTCCAGCTCATTCACGATTTCCGGGCTGGCCATCGAGCGCGTTGCCTCGGTGGTGGTGTATCCCGGCGCCAATCCGTTCACCGTGATTCCGGTCCCGGAAAGTTCCCGGGAAAGGGCGTTCGTCAATGCCCATACGGCACCCTTGGAGGCAACATAGTGAAGGAAGCCGGGCTTGCCCATGAAGATCACGTTGCTGGAGACATTGATGATGCGGCCATGGCCTCGGGATCGCATGTGCGGGGCGACCGCACGACACATTTGCCAGACACCCTTGACGTTGACGGACATGACCCTGTCCCATTCATCTTCCGGGATGTCCTCGAATCCCCTGATGCGAATGCCGCCGTAAATCGCGGCGTTGTTGACGAGCGTGTCGACATGTCCAAACGCTTCGAGGGACGATTCGATGATATCCGAGGCATCACGGGCCGAGGTCACGTCGCCGATCAGGCCGATGGCCTCCCCGGATGCATCTCTCACCTGGCGAACTGTCTCTTCGCAGCTCAGGCGGTCTGTCGCGACAACGTTCGCGCCAAGCCGTGCGAAATGCAGCGCCATGCTTTGGCCGATGCCCCGCGCCGCGCCGGTGATGATGGCAACGCGATGCTTCAGCATGCCTGTTGCCGTCCTTCCGCCGCTGATCTGAATCCGCTGAAGTTGCCGGACACCTGATCGTTCCGTTGCACGCCTTGATCCTCTCCGGCCCGGACTCCCCGGGGAGATGGGAAGCAATCAAACTCCCTAGGGGTCGCGAAGGCAAGGGCGGCAACACCGTCCCCGGGACGCCATGATCCGCACGTTTCAGGTCGACAAGGCCGACTCTCCACCGACGATGAAGCCGGCAGGAGCATCCTCGTGAACCGGCCGGCGTTTTCGATGAGGGACCATATGCCCGTGTTGTCCGGGTCGGTCGCGGGCCTTCCTCCCCGGCATCCGGCTTGCGAACCGGAAATGGCTACCCCTGCCGGGTCATCTGAATGCGAGGGCCTTCGCCGGTGGGGCGACTGAAATCGATGCCGGTGTTGCGTTCCGCGGCGCTCAGCATGCGCCTTCCGGCTGCGCCTGCCTTGCTCGCGATGTCGTCCTCGTCGAAGCTCGCGAGCTTGCCGTTCTCGACAACGATCCGCCCATTGACCATCGTGAGTTGTGCTTTTGATTCGGAGCCACACATCAACAGGGCCGCGAGAGGATCGCTGGAGGCGCCAACGTAGGATACGCCTCCAAGATTGAAGGCCGCGATATCGGCGGACATGTCGGGAGCAAGGTGGCCGATGTCGTTTCGACCCAGAATGGCCGCGCCATTCCTCGTAGCCATGAGAAGCGCCTGATATGGCGTCATCCACTCGACGAGAGGATCCACATCGTCGGGCGTGTTGACCCGGTGCAGGAGGAGTCCGAGCCGCACTTCGTTGAGCATGGAACCGCTGTCGTTGCTGGACGCGCCGTCGACACCAATGCCGACCGTGACTCCCTTTCGTTGCATGGCGGCAATTCGCGGAACCCGATAGCCCAGACGAACAATGGTCCGGGGACAATGCGCAACGCCGCATCCGTTCTCAGCGAAAGCGCGAATCTCGTCATCCTCCAGTTCGGTACAATGTGCGAACCAGGTTCCCGGCCTGAGCCAACCGCTTTCGGCCAGAACATCGAGAGGCTCCTTGCCGGTCTTTTGCCGTGAAAGGGTGCGTTCGAGCTGGCGCGGGAGATAATGTGTGTGAAGACCACAATTGGCCGATTCAGCGATTTCGGCCATTTTTCGCATGAAATCCGGCCGATCATAACTGACCCCCGTCGGTCCCAGAGCGATGCGCAGCATGGAATGGCGGCCTGAATCGTGGTGGATGCGGATGGTGTCCTCGATGGCGGGGATCAGTTCTTCTTCCCGGTCCTGCAGACGACGGAGCCGTTTGCCCATGACCGGCAACAGCCGGGTGGCAAGATCGCCCTCCATGGTCGGCATCGAACCTCGAACCAGATGCAGGCGAATTCCCGAATCAGCGGCAGCGTTCACCTGAGACCCCACGAAATCGCCGTCTTCGGCGGGCATGAGGTAGGAATGATCCGCGGTTGTGGTGGCGCCTGTCAGAAGCAGTTCCGCCGTGGCAGCCATGCTCGCCCAGTACAGGGCTTCCGGATCAAGCTCGGCCCAAAGCGGATACAGGCCTGCCAGCCAGTCGATGGCAGACGCCCGCTGTGTGGCCGGAATGCCGCGCGCGATCGACTGGAAAAAGTGATGGTGGGTGTTGACAAGCCCCGGTATGGCCACGCAACCGGTCAGATCGAGGGAAATGTCAGCGTGCTGTCCGCGCCACGGTTCGTGGCCGATTTCGGCAATCCGGCAATCCCTGACCAGGATGTACCCCCGGCGGAAAGCGCGGTTCTCGTCATCACATGTATAGATGCAGTCTATGTTTCGAAGGATGACGGTGGTCACGTATCCTCCAGCGTTTCCGGTCTCGTGCCGCCCTATCCGGCGTAGGTTCCGGGGCCGGGCCAGGGATCGTTCATTTTCCACGCAGCGTCGAAGACATGAATCTGATGCTGAACGCTACGCAGGAAAATCCGCTCCAATTCTTCCAGTTCGGTTTCGTTCAGATTTCCGGCGCAGGTTTCGAGCGCCTCGACCAGGGCATTGACCTGCTTTCTCTGGAACGGCCGGCGGTAGTGATCAATCCATTTTCGATAGACGGCATGATGACTGGAGGTATCCCTGTCCTTCATCCAGTCGCCGATCTCCGCGAAACCCACGCAACACGGCAACGTCGATGTGAAAACCGCGAACGCGGACCCTTCATGCGCCGTGCGCACAAGGTGGTTCATGTAGCCCTCACGCGCCTTCAGCGCGGCCCACCGGTCTGACGAGAAATCATTGCAGCCGATCTCCGCCAGCCAGTCCTCTTCGACATTTCCTTCGTCATAGTCCGCGATGAGCTTGAGAAAGGGCCTGAAATGTCTCAAATCGCGGGCGCTCAGTTTGGCAAACCCCATGAAATAAACCCGGGAAAAATCTGCAAGGTAGGGAAGATCCTGGACCAGGAAAAACTGGAAGCGCTCCACGCTCAAATCTCCGTGGTACATCCCTTCCAGCCATGGGTGGCGCACGTAGGCTGTCCAGTTTTCTCCCGCATGCGACTTGAGCCGATCGATGAAATCACCCATCCCCCGATTTCCTTTCATGCCCGTGCCACGGCGCCCGGAAACAAGGTATGCAAGCTGGGCCGTCTTGTAAACAGGCCGCGCCGGTCTGATCAGGACGAACACGCGCCGTCCCATGGTGACGATTTGCCGGATGTCGTGCGCTTGCTGCCATGACGGGCGGCTCTCCGGCACCGCCTCGATGCAGCGCGACGCCCGACGACCCGCGCCGGGAACCGGCTGCTTCGTGCAGACGACGTCACCTGCGGCAAAGGCCGTGGCCATGCCTTCGTTGTCTGCCTGACCGGTGCAATTGTCGCAATCCTGCGCTGCAAGGTTCAGTCCTGGTTGACCGGCTCCGCACATGCCGGGGAGAGGCTGATGAAGGAGGGCCGCATACGCGGCGATGCGCCGTCGCTGCCGGAATCACTTTGTTCTGTGTCCGCTGCTGTAGTACCGTCTTTCCGTTGTCCTGTTGGTGCCCACCGAAACCGGTCGGGCGCAAGATGAGCTGTTCAAGCACTATCAAGAACGGGAGGCGTATCGTGAATTCACATTCTTCAAGACGAGATTTCCTGAAGGCCGGCGCTATCGGAGGGGCCGCAGCGACCTTTGCATCCGGCACTTTGTTGACACCTTCAATGGCGGCAGATCCCCTTCGGGTGACTCACTACGGGGGCCCCTATGCCGCCCTGGAGTCAATCATCGGAGAAACGTTCGAGGATGCCGGATACGGGTCGGTCGAATACGAACAGGATCAGCCTGGCCTGATTATCAGCAAATGGCAGGCAGATCCAAGCGACCCGATTTACGATATCGGCTTCTTGACACGGGATCCGACGGTCCGGGCGGGCAAGTCCGGCCTGGTCGAGGTGCTTTCGGAGGCCGATGTGCCGCTGCTGTCGGAGTGCATACCGGGAACCCTGGCACCTGGCGGGTATGGCGTGGCAATGGTCTTCGATGCGATCGATCTTGTCTATGACAAGGATGCCGTCGATGGGCCAGTGGATTCGTGGCTCGACCTTTGGCGCCCTGAAGTCAGCGGAAAGCTCATGCTGCCGACGGCACCGTTGAACGGCATGGTCGCGGTTCTCCTGGTTACTCTCGCTCGCGCCATGGGCGGCAGCGAGGAAACTGTTGACGAGATATTCCCGAAGGTGGCGGAACTGAAACCGCACGTGCGGAGTTTCTTCGGAGACCCGAACCAGGTCACGCAGCTCATGGAGCGGCGCGAAGCGGCCATCGCACCTCAGTACAGCGCCCGGATCGGGTTGGCCATCGCGAAGAACGACTTCATTGCGCGAGCGACCCCCAAGGAAGGAGTGCCGTCGCAGCCATACGATCTGGTGATTGCCAAGGGCAGTCATCAGATGGATCTGGCCAAGACCTACGTCAACTACACGCTTGAACGCGAGGTGCAGAAGGCGATTTGTTCCGCGATACCTCTGACGCCTGCCAACAGCAATGTTGAACTCGATGAGGAGTTCGCCCGACTGATGATCCGGGATGCCAGCAGCCATTTTCTGTATGATTACGCCTATGTGGCGAGCAGACAGGCTGAATGGACCGATCGTTGGGCGCGTGAAATCGCAAGTTGACGTTGAAGGCGGGCCGGGCCTTGCCACCGACCCGTTTCTGACCCGGTCCTGCCGCTCTCCCGCTGCCTGGCATCTCGAGGCAGCGGGAGAGCGGCCCGCGTTGCTGGCCTGGCTGGCGTTTGATCCCTGATTTCCGCGGGCGGAGTGCCTTGTGAATGCGGGCACGGGAGTTGCGCACGGATGTTCCCGTCATCCGCGCGACGTGTGATCGCGACCGGGACGGCATTCGGTCCATATGCGAGCATGCCCGGCTGAATCGGCATCCAAGATTGCATCTGTTCGACGCCTTCGCTCCCGACCGAAGTCCCTGACGCGCCACGCGTGGCCACGTTCTGTTTCAGGCCAGATTTGCCACGTCGCGTTTGCGCAACATGCGCCCGAACAGGAGAAGTCCGACGAGGGAAATGACGACCAGCACGGTCGATACGGCTGCAACACTGGGGTCGGCATAGTACTGGATATGCTGCATCAGACGCAGGGGCAGAGGATCTCCGCGAGCGAGGAAAATCGACATGGCGACATTGTCGAACGACATCAGAAAGGCGAACGCGACGCCTGCGATCATCCCGGGCCGGACAGCAGGGAACGTGATGTCAAGAAATGTCCTGAGACGCGAGGCTCCCAGAGACTGCGCCGCGTGCTCAAGCCGGATGTCGTAACCAGACAGGGCCGCCAGAACCAGGTAGACGACGTAGGGAATGCCGATGATGCTGTGGCCGAGCGAGGCAGCCAGGATTCCGGGCCGAATGCCCACCGGCGCCAGGGTTTGAAGCAGGCCGAGTCCGATGACCACCGCGGGAATGATCAACGGCATGATGACCAGGGACTGAACCGCCGATCGCCCGAAGAACCGGTAGTTGTTGATCGAGATGCCTGCCAGCGTTCCGGCCACGCCGGCCATGGCGCTGCTGATGGTCGCGATGATCGTGCTCACCACAAAACCATCGACGAACTTGCGATTGTCCCAAGCCACCTCGTACCACTCCAGGCTCCAGCCCGGTGGCGGGAACACGAGCTGCGAGACATTGCTGAACGACAGGACAATGGCGACGGCGATCGGACCCAGAAGAAAGACCGTCACCAGTCCGACATATGCGATCAGGAAGGGGGAAGCTGTTCTCGTCATGTCCGTGAAGGCCCGCCGCTTGCCCGTCAGAAACTCTTCGCCCATGGCGCAACACGGCGCAAAATCAGGTTCATCGACAGGAGGATCAGAACGACCACGACAACCATGAGGATGGCCATGGTCGCTGAATTGGCCCAGCGCACGTTCGCGATCGCTTCGTCGTAGATTGCTGGCGCCAACATCCGGAACCGCGGCGTGCCGAGCAGTATCGGCAGGACAAAATCGCTCAGCACGACAGCGATGACGAGCTGCAGCCCGGCGATGATGCCGGGCAGGCTCAGGGGAATGACCACCTTCGCAAATGTTGCCGATGCGCCCGCGCCGAGACTCGTGGATGCCAGAAGAACCCGCATGTCGATTTTCGCGATGGAGTTGGCAAGGGGCAGAATCATGAGTGGGAGGTACCGGTGGACCATGCCGATGACCATGCCGCTGACCTCGAACAGGATGTGCACGGGCCCGTCGGTCAGACCCGCCGCCTGCAACAGGTTGTTGATGAGGCCACTGTCCGCGGTGATGATCATCCAGCCGAAAACGCGCGTGATGACGCTGACAATCAGCGGGGTGTAGATGATCCACAGCAGGAGATTGCGCCTCTCTCCCGCCCACCTCACCAGAAAGAAGGCAAACGGGTAGCCGATGGCGAGGGTCAGCAAGGCCACTCCGACGGCGACAAGAATGCTGTTGCCGAACAGGCTGGCATAGTAGGTGTCGGTCAGGATTCTGACGTAGTTGTCAATGATGAAATCCTCGACCATGAGGGCGCCGGGCTCGTCCCAGTTGAAGCTGTTGCGCAGCAGGACAGCCAGCGGAAACAGAAAGAGCGGAATCAGGATGGTCAGCGCCGGAATGAGCAGGAACCACGCAAATCGATGCTGCTGAAGAAACAGCCAACGGCTCAGGAATCCTGGTCTCGTCGCGCCCTGAGCCACCGCTGCTTGGGTCGCCATGGCTCAGGGCGCCTGGTCGGCCGGGAGCACGTAGCAACGATCAGGTGCAATATCGATGAAGACCTGGTTGCCGACCTCGAACCGCGCCGAGGCCTCGTTTGACCGGCTGTCGAGTACGACCTGTTCGTTGCCCAGGTCTATGGCATGCCGTTGGGTGGCTCCCATGAAGCGCGCAAGCGATACGATTCCGGGATTGTTCGCGTGCACCGGTGTCGGCTGGGAGGACAGCACGATGTCCTCGGCCCGAACGTAGATGTTGACCCGTTGTCCACGACTCAAAGAGAGCGACGAGGGCACGGACAGGACCAGTCCACAGTCCGCCCGGACAACGCTCTCGGAGCCGGCAGTTTCCATGACGCCCTTGAGGACATTGGCGGAACCGACGAACTCCAGGACAAAGGAAGATTTCGGATCCGAATAGATCTCCTGCGGGGTGCCGATCTGGAGTATCTGCCCGTCGCTCATGACAGCGATCCGGTCGGCGATCGTGAAGGCCTCCCGCTGATCGTGGGTGACGATGATGGTCGTGATTCCGAGTTGACGAAGCAGGATCGAGAGTTCCACCTGCATCTGTTCCCGCAAGTTCTTGTCAAGGGCGCTCAGGGCCTCGTCGAGGAGCAGCATGACCGGCCTGACTGCGAGTGCGCGCGCGACAGCCACGCGCTGTTGTTGCCCGCCGCTCAGTTCCGAAGGGTATCGGTCCTCCAGCCCGTCGAGTTTCAGGAGACTGACAACCTCCGCGACCCGCTCCCTGATGACGTTCGACGGCATTCGACGAATGCGCAGCCCGTAACCGATGTTGCCGGCGGTGGTCATGTGCGGGAACAGGGCATAACTCTGGAACACGATTCCGATGTTGCGGTGATTGGGAGGAATGTCGCGAAGTGATACTCCCCGCAGCCAAAGGTCGCCGCTGTCGCACGCTTCGAACCCGGCAATGACGTTCAGAAGCGTGGTCTTTCCGCATCCGCTGGGCCCGAGGAGAGCCACCATTTCGCCGCGCCTGACAGTCAAGTGGCAATCGCGGACGGCACGAACCGGACCGAAGGTCTTGTTGACACCTTCGACCTTGAGTTCGACCTCTTCCTTTCCATTCGACATCGATTCAGCACTCACCGTATCGGAGCCACGAACCTGCAATTCGGACGGTGGACCGGAAGGCTGATCGATTGGGAAACAGCCGATGGAGTGAAGGGACCCGGCATCATGAAGAACGACCGTCGATTACGCGAAATGAACCGCCCACCGACACGTCCGCACGCGCGGCTTTCCGCAGATTGGAAACATCTTCCAGTCTAGTCCGTGCTGGAAACACTACCAGATCGTCATCCGACATACCAAACAGGGTTCACCAGAAGCGCATCAGGGTCATTTCATATCAAGAAGTTATGCCCACTGTGGACGGAGAGCGCGGCGACTTTCGGACAGGCGAGGTGCAAGGAAACCGCACTTGGCCCATGCCTTTGCGAGGTGCCGGCGGCGCCCGCTGCCGGGACTCCGTTGACTGGTCGCCCTGTCCGGTTCGGTGCCCTTCTCCGGATGTCGCCCACACAGGGCCGCTCGTTCCAGTTTGCACCCTGCCTGTGGTTGGCGCGGCTCTCCAGCCTCATGCCAGCTCTCGCAGGTGGAAGAGGCCGATGCACACAACCGAGACGCGGATTCCGATCAGTTGTCACGGAGGACAGCGATTTCCGCGACACTGTGCGACAACAGGCCTGAAGACGACGCTGTCGGCACCGGAACAACACCTGTCAGGATGTGCCCAAGCGGTGGGGGCAGGAGGCCCGCCGGGACCGTGCCCCCGGTGACGTCCCGCGGGCCAACACTCCATCGAGAAGCGCTCTCACCTCCAGCACTCCAAAGAGTGGACCGTCGCCAGCGCGTCGTCCCGGCCTTGTTCGTCCCTCCATCGCTGCTCATGCCCGTCGTCGCGAGGGAGATGCCGCGGCGGTTCCTCCCAATCGGGGTGAAGCCGGGACCGCTCACGGACCAGGACGATTGAAACGGCATCGCGAGTGGATCTCGATCCACCGCCTTCGGGGACTTGCCGCCGCGCTGTTGCTGGCGTTCGCGGCGCCCGCTGCGACAAGCAATGAGCTGGGCACCGCCGAGGGGGCGCAGGACATGGTGGCGCGGGCCATCGCCTACTACGACGAGATGGGAGCCGAGGCGGCGCTGGCGAAGTTCAACGCCGGTCCGGCGCCGGAGTTCCTGGACCGCGCTCTCCTGACAACCGGCTCGCCGCGTCCGTGCGACGCGCCGGCTCTCCGGGAGCCCGGGAACACAACTCCTGCTACGTCGCCAGGCTGTAGAGCCTCACCGGTTCGGATCGGCCGCGCAGGTCAATCGGTCCCATATCGGTGAATTCGAACTCCGTGGCGCCGGCAAGGCGGTCGACAACGTCAGCCGAAATGAGAAGATCTCTGCCGAGTTTCCTGCAGGCGGCTTCGATTCGCGCCGTCGTGTTCACCGTATCGCCGAGGTAGACGATGTTCCGTTTCGCCAGTCCGACTTCTCCCACCACGACATTTCCCATGTGGAGGGCAGCTCGAATTCGGGGCTCGGCGCCGTAGGCCTTCACGTATGCGTCGCGACGCTCTTCCAGGACGCGGCGGATGTGATCGAAACACTGCACGCAACGTCCTCGTCCGAGCCCGCGACCTGTCGTCCACGTCACAATGATCTCGTCGCCGACATAGTCATGAATGTCGCCCTGCGCAGCCAATATCGGTTCGGTGGCATCGCAAATGACATCGTTCAGCAGGCGGTGGAACGCGACATGGCCGATCCGCTCGGCCGTCGCGGTTGAATCCACGAGGTCGATGAACATGAACACCCGTTCTTCGACCCGGGGGTGGTGATAGTAGCCGGTGATCAACCTGATCAGCACTCCGCGACCCAGCATCCGGTCGATTCTCACAATGAAGTTGAATGTGATGCCTGCGGCGAACGAAGCTCCTATAGCGATGATGAAGTCTCTTCCCAGCCAGCCCCATCCCTCCGGCTCAACATCGAAGACGAGGAAGCTCGACTGGATCACGAGTGCAAAGACGATCAGATAGATCAAGGTGCGCAACACAAGGCTGACGATAAACGGCGAGCGATTGAGCCAATGACCCGCCGCAGCCCTGAAGAGGTGCATTTCGAACCCGGTAACGATCAGGCTTATGAGGAAACCATTGTACATCCCGATCAAGACCGATACCGGGAAAAGGGGATTGCCCGGACCGCTCATGGCAAGACCGAATGCGCCGCCGCCAACAGTCGAACACGCGATGATGATGAACTGGACGCCGAGGGTGTTCCGGTCTGTTGAGGTCAGCTGCATGGCGGCGTGACCCCTCTCCGACGGCGAGCGATCGCTGGTCCAGCCTTGTGCCGGACTTGCCAGCCAATGCTGGATGCGGTGAGGAGGGTTTGGCGCCAACCGCCATCGTTCGCTTTCCGGGACCGGCCGCTTGGTGGACGCACCGTCGCCGATCGTCCGCCGGGCCGTAGCCGCTTCCTCCCAGGGCAACCGCGGACGCATTGAGCCTGGTCAGTGGGGCGGGTGAGGACGACGCGTTCCATGTCCGGGGTCTCCCTGTCAGATGCGTGCACCGGACCGGACTCTAGTCACAGCGGACGGGCATCACCAACGGCTGTTGCGCAAACGAACTGGAGTATTCGCGAACTGTGCGGCACATGCTGTTCGCGCTTCGCGAATGGTGTGTCCGGCGGCGCCCGCTGCCGGGACTCCGTTGACTGGTCGCCCTGTCCGGTTCGGTGCCCTTCTCCGGATGTCGCCCACACAGGGCCGCTCGTTCCAGTTTGCACCCTGCCTGTGGTCGGCGCGGCTCTCCGGCCTCATGCCAGCTCTCGCAGGTGGAAGAGGCCGATGCGCACAACCGAGACGCGGATTCCGATCAGGTGTCACGGAGGACAGCGATTTCCGCGACACTGTGCGACAACAGGCCTGAAGACGACGCTGTCGGCACCGGAACAGCACGTGTCAGGATGTGTCCAAGAGATGGAGGCGCGGAGGTCACAAGGGCGTTCCTGTCTCCTGTGAGATGGCGTCCACCAATCTGGGATTACACACTGCGTCGCGCGATAGTGCGTCAAGGAATGTGGAGTACGGTCGTGCGCTTTCAGGAGTTTGTGGAGGACCAGGTGTTTTCGCCGACTCTCGTCGCTGAAATGCTGCGCACCACAAAGTCGGAAACCGCTGCAACGCTGTGACTGGGGAGAGACGCGTTCGCGCGCGCATCGCGGATCCGGGCACGGAAAACCCAAAGCCGCCTCCGCTCCCCTCCCAAGAGACCGCTCCATGTGAGATCGGGTGATCCGTCGGCAAAGAGGTGGCTGACCTTGTCGGGTGTCTGGCGGGCGTGCCGCTCGATCCAGTCGCGGATCGTGCCTGACGGAGGTTCTGCCCCCGCAGTCATCGGCCGCACCCGGCCCAGTAGTCCGCGAACACGTCCTCGAGCGAAGGCTCGTCCGGAGAAATGGTCCGGACCACCCTGGTGACGTTGAGAAAGTGCTTCCAGTGGAGGTTTTCGTCGATGGAATTGCCGCCCCAACTGCCGCAGCCCATGGAGAGCGAGAACGGGAGACCGTTGTCGAAGGAACCGCCGGTGGCGATGGCGTGGGCCTGGTTGACGATGACGCGGCAGACCGGAAGCACACGTCCCAGTTCGATGGCGCGGTCATCGCACGAGGTATGGAGCCCCACCGAGTGACCGGCTCCCGCATGTTCCAGAACGCGTGCAACGATGGCCCGTCCACGGTTTCGAGAAGTCTCCCGTGGTCGGCGTCGGCGAAGTCCCAGGCCCGTCGTCCGAACCGCGAGTTCCGCGAGCACCCGGTTGCGGCCCGGCTCCAGGAGCGCCCAGGCCGCTGCCTTGGCGGCCTTGTCGTAGCGTTCCTGGGGGGCTTGCGCCTCGAAACGCTGCTGCGCCCTCCTTGCCCGGGAAACCAGGTCATCGACGATTGCGGCGTCCTGCGCGGCCGAAGAGGGTGAGGTCGCCTTGTTCACGGGCGCATCGGTCATGACGGCCGCCGGGAGAGCGGCGACGCGGCACCAGGGGCGAGGGCACATGTTGTCATCGCTCAGTCTCCGGCTTGAGATGACGGCCGCCGGGAGAGCGGCAGCACCTGTTTGCGGCAATGGCATGACGACTCGATCGCGGTGTCGCTCCGGGCAAGGGCGGCCGCCAGGAGCGGCGCCAGTTCCGCTGCCTCCGTATCCCGGCCAAGGCGCTTCAGGCACTCGTGGTAGCCGTGCAGCCCCCACACGTTGCCGCGATTCTGCAGGCAGCGCCTGCCTTCATCGTCGAGTCCGAGATCGCGCCGGTAGACCGCTTCGGCTTCCTCCACACATCCCCTTTCCAGCAACAGCGCGCCCAGGGCGTGGCGCGGCGGATGCATCCAGGGCCAGGGTTCGCTGTAGGCCAGCAGGTCGCTGCGACGCACGGCTTCCCGAAGGTGGGCGAAACCCGTCTCGTGGTCTCCCCGGTGATAGGCCAGTTCGCCGCAGAGCATGTCCCGGGCGATCGCCATGATGTTGACCGCCGTGTCGTTGAAGAAGAGACGGGTGTCGGAGAGGTCGTTGCACCCTGAAATCAGATTGTCCAGTTGCTCCTGTGCCGCATCGAAGTTGCCGAGAGCTGCGTGCGCCACCCCCTTCGCGTAGTGGTGCATCAGGGTGGTCACCACGTAGAGTTCCGGATGGGCGGGCATGGGAAGGTCCACGATGTCGCGCCACATCCCGAAACGCACCGGCACATGGACCGCCGAGGAACAGTAGTCATCGAGGGTCTCGACCAGGTGGGGACTGTCCTGGCGGAGCAGGTCAGGCGTGACCGTACGGGACATTTCCCGCGCTGCTTCCATGGCGCTGCCGCGGTCCCCCAGCATCATCGCCGCGCTCATCATGGCGTGGAGATCATGGCAGCGCGCGGTCGTGTAGAAGTTGTAGGGTCCCACCCGGCGCGCGTACTTGGCCCCCGCCCGCACGGCCTTGCGGCTCACCGTGACGGCGTCTGCGTAGCGACCGCACTGCAGGTAGACGTGGCACGGCATGTGGTTGAGGTGGCCGTTGTCGGGTGACAGGTGGTGCAGACTGTCGGCTGCGGTTCCGCCCAGCTCGGGGGTGCGCGACATCTCCACCACGTGGATGTACATGTGCAACACCCCGGGATGTGGCGCCTCACCGTCCTCGCCGCGTTTGCGCATGGCGGCTTCCAGCACGGCCTGAGCCTCGAGGGTGTCGGCGCCGCTGGCCGGCTCGCCGGTATCGAGATCCCAGAGCTTCCAGGGCGTGCGGGTGATCAGGGCCTCCGCGAAGAGGGCGACGACGTCCGCGTCGTCGGGAAAGCGGCGATGGGTGTCGCGCATCCGGTCGGCGAAGGCGTCGTTCCAGAGGGAAAACTCCTCCATCGGCACGATGTGGCCCTTCTGGTAGCGCGCGGGAAGGGCCTCGATGAGAGCCCGTTCGACCGGTGTCGTGCCGTCCCTCCTTGCCATCGCCGCCGCGGTGGCGGCACGGCAGGTGTCGAGCGAGTCCCTCGCTTCGGCCTCGCTCTTCCAGCACCATGGCAGATTGATGAAGGGACCGGCGGCGTAGGCCTCTCCCCAGAACGCCATGGCACAATCCGGATCGGCCCGCTGCGCTTCGCGAAAGCAGAAGATGGCTTCCTCGTGATTGAAGCCGTAGAGCCACACCAGGCCACGGTCGAACCAGATCTGCCCCTGACGATTGCGCACGGTGATCGGCCGGGAGTACGCACCAAGATCGAAATCGTAGTCCATTGCACACGCCTCGCGCCGCCGACTTGAAGGATGGTCCGGAGCCGGGATTTCCCACGGCAGTCCGGATGAAGTTCAAAGAAGGGTGGTCCGTCGCGGACTTCAGCCGACACAGGACCATGCCCGGCCATTCGGCACGGGAGTGTAACGCGTTGGATTTCGGCCTTGAAGGGGCCGACACCACGCGATGCGGAAAGGGGCTGTGATCGTGCGGTACACGGCCCTTCCCCGAGACGTTCGCCCTGGATCGGGAGCGCATCGCCTGTGCCTTCGTGGTCGCGAGCCAACCGCACCATCCCAGGAAGGGCCGAGACCGGGAGACGGACGCGTTCGGGAACAGCGGTGGCTGCTTATCCGGCGCCGCCGAAGGGATTGGGCATGCCGTCAGCAAAGCGGCGAAAACGGAAGGGTGTCAGATCCACGGAGGGAGTCTGGCCCGTCACGAGTTCGGCCGTCACGCGGCCCGCTCCCGGACCAATGCCGAAGCCATGGCCGCTGAACCCGGTGGAGATATGGAATCCGGGAATGCCGTCCACCGTGGAGATCACGGGGATGGCGTCGGGGGTGACATCGATCAGGCCGGCCCAGGTTTCCTCGATGCCGATGTCGGAAAGAGCCGGAAAGGTGCGCAACAGGTTGGAGAAGGTCTCGATGATCACGTTCCGGTAGGGCTTCGGGTTCATCACGCGGGTGGCCTCAAAGGGGCTCGTGTCGTCGAGAGTCCATCGCCTGCGGGTCACCATGTCCCGCAGGCTGTGGCGCGACAGGCGAAACTTCAGGGCATTCTTCTCGTGGCGCCACGCGGGCATGAAGTCGCTCATCCAGCGCAGCGCATCGGGGCCAAGATGGAAGTCGGCCTGGTAGCCGTGAGCCACCGAGTAGCCGCCGTCCTCACGCCGTCTCAATGCGAGATCGTTGGCCCAGATCGCGCCTTCGAACACGGACGGCGCCGGCGTGGTCCTCATCACGTTGTTCTGGATGCGAAGCTGGGGAAGGGCGATATCGTGGTTGCCACAGAAGAGCGACGACCAGATGCCTCCGGCGAGCACCACGGTCGAGGTGGCCGTGATGCCGTGCTCCGTCACCACGCCGGCCACGCGGCCGCGCTTGAGATCGAGACCCCGGACCGCACATCCGGTGACGATGCGTCCGCCAAGGCGTTCCGTGGCCCTGGCCAGCGCGGGGACCGCAAGGCGCGGTTCCGCGCGGCCGTCCGTCGGCGTGTGGAGGGCCGCCTTGAACGCCCCCTTCATGTCGGGAACCAGCGCCTTCAGCTCCGCTGCCGACAGCACCTTCGAGCCAATCTGGAACTCCTTGGCGTGATCGACAAACGCCTCGAAGGCAGCAATGTCATCGTCGTTCCTTGCGGTATAGAGAACGCCGTTCTGGTGAAACCCGACGTGATCGCCGATGTCGGCTTCGATACCCCGCCAGATTCGCAAGGACTCGACAATGAGCGGCAATTCCTCGGGCGCCCGTCCCTGCTGGCGCACGAAACCCCAGTTGCGGCTCGACTGTTCTCCGGCAATCCGGCCCTTCTCGAAGAGGACGACGGGGATGTTCCGCCTGGCCAGGAAGTAGGCCGTCGACACGCCGATGATTCCGCCACCGATCACAACGACCTCAGCCGACTCCGGTATCCGGTCGGTCCCATCGGTCATGAAGCAGGTGTCCCCGGCAACTTCGGCACGGTGGCCGCTTCAGGCCACGAGCGCGGGAATCTCGTCGTCTTCGGGGAAGCGGCCGAGGTCGAGCTTCGAGAACAGGACCTCATCTCCCCTGGTGATCTCGAAGGACCCGGTTCGTCCTCCAAAGATCTCGACGTCGCCTGCACCTGCACTGATGAGCTGATCCCTCGCACGGAGCGCTCGTGGCTCATAGTTTCAGGAGCGGCAGTATTCAATTCTGATCGCGTCACTCATGGGTCTTTCCCGTTCCGACGGCATCATCCTAGATCACTGTCGCCCGATGATCCAAGGGTCAGCCAAGGAGACGCTTGTTGTCGGGGTCGAACGGCGCCTTCGGGGCAATGCGCGCCTGTCGCAGTTCGCCGAGAATCTCGACGCGGAGCGGCGATGCGGGGTCGATCCCGGGATCGAGATAAGCCAGCGCGATCGATTGTCCCACATGATGACCGAAGCCCCCCGAGGATACCGTTCCCACCACCTCGCCGTTCATCAGGACCGGCTCGTTTCCCCAGGCGTCGGCATCGTCGGCATCGACGAGGAGGGTCGCAAGCTGGTAGCGGGGCCCCTGGTTGTGCGCCTTGCGAAGCGCGTCACGGCCGATGAAGTCACCCTTGTCCATGGCAACGAAGCGCCCGAGTCCCGCTTCGAAGGGCGTCGTGTCGGCGGTGAATTCCGCACCCCAGCGTCCGTAGCCCTTCTCGAGCCGCAGGGAATCGAGGGCCCTTGCTCCGCAGGGGATCAGGTCGAGATCCTTGCCCTCTGCCATGAGGGCGCCATGGAGGGACCGCAAGTCGTCGCGCCCCACGTGGATTTCGTATCCGAGATCGCCCGTGAAGGCGATGCGCATGACGAAGGCCGGCAGACCGGCGATCTCCATGTCGCGCGCCGCCAGGAACGGGAATGCGGCATTCGAGACGTCCTCATGCGCAAGGCGCCCGAGGAGTGTCCGGGCGTTGGGCCCGGCAATGGCAAAGCCGCCGTAGTCCGCGGTGACGCTTCGCAGTGTGACGTCGTGACGGGACAGGAAGTCCGCGAAGTGGCGCAGGTGGAAGGCCTCGGCAGCACCCGAGCCGACCAGCCAGAACGCCGTATCCGAAAGTCGCGTCACGGTGAAGTCGCCGATGATCCCGCCGGCGGCATTGAGCATGGGCGCCAGGACCGTGCGTCCGTGCTTTCGCGGAAGCCGGCAGGTCAGCAGCTGATCGAGGAAGGCGGTCGCCTCCGGACCCTCGACCTCGTAGCGGGCGAAGCCGGTGATCTCGATCATGCCGACAGTCCGGCGCAGAGCCCGGCATTCACGGCCCACGGCGGTGAACCAGTTGGGCCGCCGGAAGGAGGGAATGTCGCGCGCCTCCTCTCCGGGATCGGCAAACCACAAGGAGCGCTCGAGACCGAAGGCGGCTCCGAAGACCGCGCCGCTCCGTGCCAGCAGGTCGTGCACCGGAGATGTCATCACCGGTCGTCCCGACTCGCGTTCCTCCTCCGGCCAGCCGATGGCGAACCGCTTCGAGTAGGTCTCTGCCGAGCGTGCCAGGACAAAGTTCCGGTCTGCCCAGTCGCCGAAGCGGGTGACATCGAGCGGCATCATGTCCAGCGGCGGCACGCCTTCGAGAATCCACTCGGCCAGTGCCCAGCCGACGCCGGCGCTCTGGGAGAATCCCGGGATCATGCCGGCGGCGACAAAGTGACCCTTCTTGCCCGGGACGGGACCGACGAGGGCCGCGCCGTCGGGCGACCACATCATCGGGCCATTGACGACCCGCTTCACCCCGGCGGATCCGAGGCAGGGAACGATGCCGATGGCAGCCTCCATGTTGGCGGAGATGCGGTCGATGTCGTCGGGCAGGAGCTCCATGCCGAAGTCGTCCGGCGTGCCGTCAACGGCCCAGTGGACACCGTCGCGCTCATAGCAGCCGATCAGCATGCCCTTGCCTTCCTGGCGCATGTAGAATTCGCTGTCCTGGTCGCGGGTCAGCGGGATTTCGCCGTCCACGGCGGCGACTTCGGCGATGTCGTCGGTGACGACGTACTGGTGCTCCATGGGAACGAGCGGCAGCGTGTAGCCGGCCATGGCGGCGACCTCCCTCGCCCACAGTCCCGCGGCGTTGACGACCGTTTCGGCGACGACCGTGCCCGCGGGCGTGGTGACGTCCCAGTCGCCGTCGCGGCGGCGCGTGAAGCCGGTCACCGGCGTGTTTCTCGCGATGACGCCGCCAGCCTGGCGCACGCCTTTGGCAAAGGCATGGGTCACGCCGGAAGGATCGACATGGCCGTCGGTCGCCCCCCACATGCCACCCAGAATCCGGCTGGTGTCGACCAGGGGATTGAGCCTGCGGATGTCGTCGAGGCCGATGATCTCGAAGTCCTGGCCGAGATAGCGCGCCCGCGCCCGCTGGATCTTCAGTTCGTCGAGGCGGTCCGTGCTGGTGGCGAGATAGAGGCCGCCACAGCGATGCAGACCGCAGGACTGCCCGGTTTCCTCCTCGAGGCTGTCATAGAGCCTCAGCGAATAGTCCTGCAGGCGGGCCAGACTGGCGTTGGCGTGCATGGCATGGATGTTGGCGGCGGCATGCCATGTCGATCCCGCCGTCAGGTCGGCACGCTCGAGCAGCAGGACGTCACGGCAGCCGGCGCGCACCAGGTGCCAGGCGATTGCGCAGCCGACGACACCGCCACCCACAATGACGACACGGGCATGGGACTTCATCAGGACACTTCCTCAGCAATGGGGATTCCGGCAACCGCGCAATACTCCGGAGAGAAGGGCAGTGGGTGGCGACGACGCGCATCGTCCTTTCGGCAACCGGTCTGCATCCTGATCGCACGACACCAAAGGGGGCACACTACAAGAGATCAACCCGGCGGCAACTCCCTCAGGCTCACTCCCGAAATCGCGATTGCGGCCTTTGATCCGCACCGAACCAACAGGGCTGCCTTGATGCGGCCATCCGGAAGGTTGCGCACACGCAGCCGGAAAAGATCACGAAACCCCGGTCGCGTGTCGCCCCTTCGCGACCGTATTCCTTCATGCGCGCCAGTCAGCCAAAGCTCCCCGCGATGTCGTGGAGAAGGCGCCCGCGGCCACCGGCGGGTCGCAGCGTCCCCATCCCGGCTGTGCGAGCACGCTATCGACGCAGACTAATGCCGCCTCGTCCGGCGCCGGCGGATGGACGCTCCCGGGGGTGTGTCAACACGCGGAGCACGTTACTCAGTGACAGTTCGAAAAGACCGATCCTGCCCCGTCCCGCCGCCGCCTCGGTCCAACGGTCGCGGCAGTGCGCTGAAGGCGGATACGAGGACCTGGGGCTTCAGGGATCTGCGTCCATGATGTTCCGAAGCGCGACACCTTTCGTCAGATCAACGTCCGGCTGCACGCCTTGCCCGTCGAACACCGGGATTGGTGGCGTACCTCCACCGGCGGCAGCGGGATCTGCGAGAAGTTGCCGAAGCGCCTGCTCGAATGCGGCCTTCAGCGTCATGGACTCGCCTGCCGCATGGGACTTGACGGCCCGCAGCAGTTCGTCGTCGACGTCTACGGTCACTTTCATGTGTGGATATGTAGCAGAAAGCGTGCCTCTGCGCAGACGATGCCTCCCGCGTGACGTCTCCGCGTTCCCGCCGGACTGGTCCACGTCGACGTGTGCGGGCTGGAAGATGACCTGCAGCAGTCATCGTTCCGCGAGGTGATCGATGAACCGAGTGACCCGCTCCTGCCGTTCCGCTGTCGGGGAGGTCTGTCAACGGATCATGGACGCGGGGCATGGGCACGGTACGACCGTTGCCGACGTGTGATGTCGCCTGCCAGCCGTGCGAGGACGTCGCTTTCCGGTCGGCCGGGACGTGTCTCGACACCATTCCGGAAATCTGTGACGGGTATCGTCCGCAGCCTTTGAATTGCGCCTGATCGCAAGCCGAACGTTTCCACGACGGGCAGCACATGCTTCTGGCGACACCCCGCGAGCCCGTGCATAGTGACGTTCTCGACCGGAACCGGCACACGGAGGCGCAGATGGCGGACTACAGCAGCTTGAAGGCGAGATTGCGCGACAGGGAGGTCATCATTCTCGATGGGGCGGTCGGCACCCAGCTCCAGGCGACGGGCGTGCCCATGGACCCCTATTGCTGGGCGGCAATCGGCAACCACACCCACCCCTCCACGGTGCAGAAGATGCACGAGGACTACATTCGCGCCGGCGCCGACGTGATCACCACGAACACCTATTCCGCGGCCCGCCACAACTACGAATCGGCGGGTCTCGGCGACCTCGTGATCGAACTGAACATCCGCGCCGTGCAGTTGGCGCAACAGGCGCGGGAACGTGTCGCCGACCGGCCGGTGTACATCGCCGGCTCGGTTTCGAACTTCGGCGCCTGGAGCGAGTCCGAGTACCAGTGGTTCAGAAAGTCAGCTCCTTCCTCCGGGGGATCGGGACTGCGGTCACGCAGCCTCATCACGGAGGTGCAGGCACGACGCAATGTGGCCGAGCAGGTGGCCATTCTCGTCGATGCCGGGGTAGACCTTCTGATCGCGGAAGCGACGGGCAACGAGATCCAGCGCGAGTGGGTTCTGGAAGCGGTCACGGATGCCGGCATACCCTACTGGGCCGGCTTCAAGTGTCACGTCAACGAGGGAGAGGCGGAGCCCCGCTCCGGCTACATGTCCGATAGCCTGCTTTCCGAGGAGCTGGACGCGCGACTTCCCCTTGATGCCGACGTCCTGTGCATCTTCCATTCGACAATCGAGGACACGGACCAGGCCATACCGGTGGTACGCTCGAAGTGGAAAGGCACGCTCGGTGCCTATCCCGAGGCGGGGCGCAAGGACTACGTACAGGCATTCGCGGATCGCAACAGCGAGAACCCGCACACGATCGACGAGTGGGTGGCGACCGCCAGGCGATGGACCGACAACGGGGTGCAGGTGATCGGTGGCTGTTGCGGCATGGGACTCGATCACATCCGTGCCCTCGATGGGCAACTGCCCCGACGACTGGCTGCCTGAACGACCGCTGCGCTACCACTTGGCCCGCAGGAGTGATCCGGCCTGGTCCGTTTTCCGTTGCCTGAAGTCCCCGGGAAGCACGGTGTTGCAGGAGTCCCGTTCTGGCCGTCGGGTTCCGGCTGATGAGGATCACGTTCCGGTCAGACGCCAACAGGGCATGCTATGCCGATTCCGTCGCCAGGACGGCGCGCTCGAACACTGATGCGTCCGGACAGCCCGAGCGGATCCGGTGTCAAGCGCCGCCACCGCCGACACGGGCACGGGTCTTCACGGGAGCGCTGCCACGGCAGGATTGCCAGGAGATTGGTGGTGTCGCACCACAAGGGGGGATCAGGGCGAGGTGCCCCGTCCCTTCATGAACCGGCTGATGAGAAAGGCGGTCCAGGCGATCCACACCACGAGAGCACCCCAGAGATCGACGTGTGGCTCGATGAATCTCAGCCACAGGAGGACGATCAGAACCAGCCCTGCGATGCTGTAGAACACCATGTCGCCGAACTCCAGCATCACTTCACCGCGCCGAAGGTCAGCCCGCGCGTGAGGTGGCGCTGGATGAACCAGATCATGATGAGCACCGGGATCGACACCACCACCGACGCGGCCGCCAGTTGCCCCCAGTAGGTGCCGTGCGGTGTGACAAGACCGGGAAACGCTGCAGGCAGGGTCTGCGCACCGGTACCGCCGATCATGAAGGCGAAGAGAAACTCGTTCCATGCGAAAAGGAAGGAGATCATGGCGGTCACGGCAATTCCCGGGCGCGCCAGTGGCAGAATGATGCGCGTGAAGACCTGCCATTCTCCGGCTCCCTCGGTCAGCGCCGCCTCGTCGAGTTCGCGTGGTATGTCGTTGAAGAAGTTGCGCATCAGGTAGACGACGAGGGCTAGATTGAACGTGGTCTGGGCGACGGTGACGGCGGTCAGTGTTCCGAGCAGTCCGATCGACTGGAAGAACATGTAGAGGGGCAGCACGAGTGCGATGCCCGGTGCCATGCGCGTGGTCAGCACGTAGAAGTAGACGTGCTTTTCGCCATAGACCCGGAACCGCGAGAAGGCATAGGCCGCCGGGAGTCCGAGAACCAGGCACAGCAACGTGCTCGCGCTCGCCGTCACCAGGGAGTTGATGAGATTGGTCGTGAACGGACCGATGACAAATGCCTCGTGAAAGTTGCTCAGGGTGGGTGAGAACAGGATCTTCGGCACCGGCGACATGACATCGGTACGATGCTTGAACGCCGTCACCATGAGCCACAGGAAGGGAGCCAGTGCGGCCGCCGTCACCACCCAAATGACGGCAAGTTCCAGCCGGTCGAGAAGGCGTACTCCTTTCTTGCGGGTCAGTACGCTCATGCCTTGCCGCCCGACATGCGGTTGATCAGCTTCATGACCGTGAACGTCATGACGAAGCTGATGAAGAACAGCAGTGCCACCACGGCCGAGCCATAGCCGAGATTCCAGAACGCGAAATTCACCTTGTAGGCGAAGATGGTGAGGAGCTCCGTGGCCGCACCCGGCCCGCCACCGGTCATGATGAACACCTGATCGAAGACCTTGAAGGCATCCGTGAGACGCAGCAGGAGAACCACGCCGATGATCGGTTGCAGCATCGGCAGGGTGATCCGCCGGAACATGTGCCAGCGCGAGGCGCCGTCGACCACCGCGGCCTCATACGGTTCGCGCGGCATGCCGATGATGGCGGCCAGGAAGATCATGGTGACGAAGGGAGTCCACTGCCAGACATCGACCGCAACGATGGTCAGGAAGGCGTTGAACGGTGTTCCCAGCAACCCCTCGGGCGCGATACCCATTTCCCTCAGCATGATGCCGAGAAGGCCGAAGTCCGGATTGAGATTGAGACGGGCGACGAGACCGACCACCACGGGCGCCAGGACCATGGGAATCAGCAACAGCGGCATGACGATGCGCTTCAGCACCATGTGGTAGGAGATCAGCACCGCGAGTGCGAGGCCGGCGACGAATTCCACGGGCAGCGCGATCAGCATGTAGAGCAGCGTCACGCTGACACCGTGGAAGAGATCGTCGTCGAAGACCGCCTTGCGGTAGTTGTCGAGACCGATGAACTGACCGTTCTTTCCGGGTTGGGTGTAGCTGAGATGGTGGACGGACTGGTCGAGCATGACGAGAAACGGCCACAGTTCGATGATGAGAAGAAAGGCCATCATCGGCACGAGCCACTGCCAGCCACCCCATGATGTCTTGCGTGTCATGCGCGAATTCCCTCGATGGCCCGGCCGGACGACCGGTCGAAGAGCTTCAATTCCTCGAGGTTGACGTCGAAGGAAAGCGTCTCGCCTTCTCGCACTGTCCGGGGACGCACCATCTTGGCGATGGCCTCGCTGGGGCCGAAGTTCACGAAGAGCAGAGTTTCGCTGCCCAGAGGCTCAACGATGTTGACGACGCTTTCGAAGACCGCGCCCTCTCGTGGCGGGATACCGTGGCCTTGGGGGGAGATGTCGTCTGCCCGCAGACCGATCACGACTTCGTGGCCCGTTTCCACATGCGCCGCCAGGTGCCCGGGAACCGGCAACTGCCAGTCTGAATCCACCCGGAGGATCCTGCCGTCGTCGGTGTCGGCGACGACGCCGTCGAACATGTTCATGGGCGGTGATCCGATGAACCTGGCAACGAAGGTGTTGGCCGGATAGTGGAAGATGTCGTCCGGGGCGCCGATCTGCTCGACCTTGCCGGCACGCATGATGACGACGCGGTCGGCCAGCGTCATGGCCTCGACCTGATCGTGGGTGACGTAGACCACCGTGGTCTCCACCTTCCTGTGCAGGCGCTTGATCTCGGTGCGCATCTGGGTGCGCAACTGGGCGTCGAGGTTGGAGAGCGGCTCGTCGAACAGGAACACGTCCGGATGACGAACGATGGCCCGTCCCATGGCAACACGCTGACGCTCGCCGCCGGAAAGTTGGGCCGGCTGACGGTCGAGAAGTTCGTCAAGACCGAGAATGTCGGCGGCTTCCGCCACCTTGAGATCGATCTCCCGGCGCGGCACGCGCGCGAGTGTCAGACCGAATGCCAGGTTCTCCCGCACGGACATGTGGGGATAGAGAGCGTAGTTCTGGAATACCATGGCCACGTTGCGCATGCGCGGCGGTTCGTCGTTCACCACCCTGTCGCCTATGTGGATGCTGCCGCTCGAGATTTCCTCCAGTCCGGCAATCATGCGCAGGGTGGTCGACTTGCCGCACCCCGAAGGTCCGACGAGAACGACAAACTCGTTGTGATCGATCTCGAGATCGATCTCGCGGACGGCGACCACGTCACCGTAGACCTTCGAAACGTTCTCAAGCAGCACCTTCGCCATGGCGATTCTCCCGGTGAAGCGTCAGCCACCGGCCCCCCTGCATGCATCGAGGACGTCACGGAGTTGCGATGTCAGCGCCCCCTTGCGTGGCGAGAATGCGCCCTCGAGTGCTGCCGTGCCAATGGTGAATGCATCGCCTCCGGCCTCGGCCACTGCCAGGATACGCTCCGAAGAGTCGATGCTGCCGGCGACCACGACCTCGCCCGGAGTGCCCGCGCGGGCGGCCCGCACCAGGTCGAGGGGGTCGCACTCGGTAGCGCGATAGGCGAGGAGATCGACACCGGCACATCCCATGTCGGCGAAGCGTCGGCAGTCCTCCTCGATCATTCTGGCAGTTCCGCCAAGTCTCGTGGGATGTCCTTCCGGACGGCCGGGGAACGGCAGGTAAGCGATGCCGCTGCCGTCAAGTATCTCCAGAGTGTCTTCGACATCGGTGCCGCCGAGCAGGCGGTCCACACCGAGCGCCCGCGCTGTTCTCGCCGATTCGAGCGAGGCCTCACGTGAGGTGCTGACCACCTCCATGTAGCTGATCGCGCCGGATTCCCTGATGGACCGGTTGAGTGTTTCCAGAGTGGTCTTGTCGACCCCGACATCCTTGAATCCCACGTGACCAAGACCGAGGTCGCGGATACCGTCGAAGACATCGAGGCAATCGACGATGGTCTGGTCGTGCCGGGTGAGCATGAAGATGAAATCGATCATGACGGTGTCGGTCCTACTCCGGACCGGCAACTTGCCAGACACATCATCGATATGGCAACCGCCACGGCCGCTGTTCTATTGGTGAAAATGGCCAATTCCGCTATGGTCCGTCCGATTGCGATGACCGAAGAAGAGGTGATGATGCAGGGGACGTCCGGCAACCGGTGGAAGCGCTACGATGTGTGGGACGACAGGCCGCTGAGGTACGACCGCTTCACGCCGGACAGTCCCGAGGACGGCTTCTGTGCCACCAACAGCCCCACCGATCCGAAGCCGTCCCTCGTGGTGAGGGACGGCCGTGTCGTCGAGATGGATGGCGTGGCGGAAGGAGCGTTCGACATGATCGATACCTTCATCGCCCGCCACCATATCGACCCGGAAGTCGCCGGCGAGGCGATGGCGATCGACAGCGGGGATTTCGCGAGACGTCTTGTCGATGTCAACGTGGCAAGGGACGAACTGGTGCGGCTGGCCCGCGGGATGACGCCGGCCAAGCTGTGCGATGTCCTCGACAGCATGAACACCCTGGAACTTTCCTTTGCCCAGGCCAAGCTGCGGACCCGCAGGATGCCCGGCAACCAGGCCCACGTTACCAACGCCAAGGACGACCCGGTTCAGCTCGCGGCGGACGCCGCCACCGCGGCTGCCATGGGGTTCGATGAGATCGAGACCACCATGCGCGTGGCGCGCAATTCGTGGTCCAACGCCCTTGCCTGCCTCATCGGTGCGGCGGTCGGAAAGCCGGGTACGCTGTTCCAGTGTGCCTGCGAGGAAGCCGAGGAGCTCAAGCTGGGCATGGCCGGCCTGACATCCTATGCCGAGACGGTCTCCGTCTATGGGACTGAGGGATCGTTCGTCGACGGCGACGACACGCCTTGGTCGAAGGCCTTCCTGATTGCCGCCTATACATCGCGCGGCATCAAGGCGCGGTGTACTTCCGGCGGCGGCGCGGAACTGCTCATGGGATTTCACGACACGCGCTCGCTGCTTTATCTCGAGGCCCGCTGCCTGTGTGTGCAGCGGGCAATCGGTGTCCAGGGAACCCAGAACGGTGGCATCGATGGTGCTCCGGTCACCGGGTCGATGACAGGTGGCATGCGCGAGATCCTGGCGGAGAACGTGCTCGCCGCACTGCTCGATCTCGAGTGCGCGTCGGGCAACGACACACGGATCAGTGAATCGGAAATCCGGGTCGGCGCCAAGATCATGCCCCATCTCATGTCGGGAACGGACTTCCTGTGTTCCGGGTTCGGGTCCATCCCGGCCTATGACAACTCCTTTGCGGCCTCCCTGTTCAATGCCGAGGAGATCGAGGATTTCCTTGCCGTACAGCGTGACTTCGAACTCGACGGCGGCATCCATCACGTCCCCGAGGGTCATGTCATGGCCCTGCGCCGGCGTGCCGTCGATGCTCTCGACGCCGTTTTTCGCGACCTTGGTCTCGGTGATGTTGGTGAGGCGCAGAAGACCAGTGTGGTCCAGGCGAGTGGTTCACGTGACACTGACACCTTCCGGCTGAGCGAGATTGGTGTCATCTCGGAGACGATCGCCCGAAAGGGCATCACGCTTCTCGACATCATCGCCGCCCTGGGACGCACCGGTTTTGTTGATGTGGCCGAGAATCTTCTGCTCTTGCTGCGCTACCGGGTGAGCGGCGACTACCTGCAGACGGCGGCGGTTATTCGTGACGGACGCGTGGTCAGTGCCGTCACCCACCCCAACGACTACAGCGGCCCCGGAACCGGGCACCGGCTGACCGCCGAGCGCCGCGACGAGATCGCCGGCATCCGCAGTCTTCTCACGAAACGGGAGATCTTCGAGTCGGCGGAACGCCACGAGGCGAGAGAGAGGCGTCGGTATCACCTGCAAGCGATCGGGCCCGCCGCTGGCGGCACGTCCCGGGACGAGGTGGTCATTGCCGTCAGTCCGGCCTTCGGCCGCAAGCTGCATCAAACAACCTCGGGCCTGTACCTGTCCGACGTGATGGAGGCGCTGCTCACCGGTGTTCAGGAAGGCGGTGGCAGGGCGCGGGTCGTGCGGGCGTGGCACACGGCCGACACATCGTTTCTCGGTCTTACCGCGGCACGCCTTTCCGCTTCGGGGATCGGGATCGGAATCCAGGCCAAGGGGACCGCGGTCATCCACACTGCTGACGACTATCCTCATATGAACCTGGAGCTTTTCTCCCAGGCACCGATCACCGGACTCGGGCACTACCGGCGTATGGGCCACAACGCGGCCTGCTATGCTCGCGGCGAACGTCCGGAACCGGTCAGCATCCCCTACAAGGGGGAGGCCCTTGGTGCCCGCTTTCATGTGCAGACATCGCTCATCTATGCGCTGGAAACGGCCATGGTGAAGGCGGACGCAGAACCGGAGGAGCTGAGGGTGACGTTCCATGAATGAGGGAGGCCGGTCAGACGAAAAACCGGCAGGGGTGCTTGCGACAACGGGTGGTCGGCCTCTTGAAGAACTGACACTCGCCAACGTGCTCGCCGGTACGGTGGATGAGAGTGATGTGGGCATCCGCCCCGCCGTGCTTCGCCACCAGGGCACCGTCGCCCGCGGTGCCGGCCGCGACCGGCTGGCGGACAATTTCGAGCGAGGCGCCGAGCTTGTCGGTGTCCCCGACGAAGAGATCTTCGCCACCTACGAGAAGTTGCGCCCGGGGCGGGCGCGGAGCCGGGCGGAACTGATCGAACTCGCCCGTCATTACCGGCAGACCTACGGAGCACATCGCATCGCCGAACTGATCGAGAGCGCGGCCGAGGTGTACGAACGCCGCCGTCTCTTCCAGAAGAGGTTCTGATCATGATTCTCGACGACAGGATCGCCGTCGTCACGGCGGCAGGTTCCGGTATAGGCCGGGCCGGCGCCGAGGCCATGGCCGCCGAGGGAGCCTTCGTCATCGCCACGGATCTCGTCGCCGAGCGGGCCGCCGGAACTGCTGAGCGCATTCAAAAAGCCGGTGGCGCGGCGACCTCTCTCGCCGTCGATGCGGGTGATGACGAGGCCCTCGCATTGCTCATGAACCAGGTGGCGGCCGACCATGGCCGCATCGATATCCTTCACAGCCACGCCGGTATCCAGATCGAGGGAGGTGTCGGCGACCTTATTGCGGCCGACCTCGACCGCTCCTACCGGTACAATGTGCATGCGCACTACGTCGCGGTGACATGCGCCCTGCCGCACATGCAGGATGCTGGTGGCTCGATCCTCTTGACCTCATCCAACGCCGGTGTGTTCCCGGACTACGGCATGACCGGTTACATCACCACCAAGGCTGCCGTGGTCATGATGGCGGAACAGATGGCGCTTGACCTCGCGCCGCACGGAATTCGCGTGAATGCGCTGTGTCCGGGCTGGATCGACACGCCGTTCAACGACGCATACCAGCGCCAGCTCGGCGGCAGGGAGGCGCTCGAGGAGGTTGTTGCCACGCGCGTGCCGCTGGGCCGCTTCGGAACGGTTGGGGAGATTGCCGACGCCATTGTCTTTCTCGTTTCCGACCGTTCTTCCTACATCACCGGACACGCCCTCATCGTCGATGGCGGCGAGCGTCTCGTCGGTCCCGGACCTCGCAGCTGAAGGCAACGGCCTCCGGGCACGTCATCAAGTCGCCGGCCGGCGTAGACGTCAGGGACTCGCGGGACATTCGCCAACGTCGAGGTCGGCAGGCGCGATGCGCGTCATGGTCCTGGATCAAGGCGTCGGAATGCGGTTGAGAGAGCATCCGGGTTGGCGACATGGAGGGGTGGCGCGCCTGTCAGCAGGCGCGCCAGACCATCGGCCAGCATGGCCGCCGTGCGCGCCGGAACATCACTCGAAATGCCGGCAACGTGGGGTGTGAGGAGAAGCCGGTCCGGGGTCACATCGAACAGTGGGCTGTCCGGCGGCAGCGGCTCATCGGGATAGACATCGATCAGGGCGCCAGCGATCCGGTCATCGCCCAGTGCTGCCAGGAGTGCATCGTAGTCAAGAGCCGTTGCCCGTGCGGTATTGACAAGCCAGGGGCGCTTCGCCATGGCGGCGAACTCGCTCTTGCCCAGCAAAGGCCGGCTTCCACCGGCAAGGCGCGCGTGAATGGAGACGATGGTGCTTTCGGCAAGAAGGCGGTCCAGTGGTACTGCTTCGGCTCCGGCTGCCGCCAGGCTGGCCGGGTCGACGAAGGGGTCCGTCGCCATCACCCGGGCGCCGAAGGCCCGGGCGAGACGGGCCACCAGACAGCCGATCCGGCCGGCGCCGACGAGGCCCAGCGTCTGCCGGGACAATTCCGGGCCACTCGGTTTCTCGAAGGTGTCCTCCAGCGGTGTTGTCCATGACCCCTGGCGCACCCAGTCCAGCGCCAGGGGGATCCTGCGCATGAGGTTGATCATGCCGGCAATGACGAATTCGGCGACAGCTTCCTCGTTGCGACCAGGAGCATGGAGCACCGGGATCCCGCGTTCGCTGGCGGCGGCAAGGTTGATGTTGATCGGACCGCCCCTGCCACAACAGATGGCAACAAGCCGGGGCGCTTGGTCGATCAGGTCGGCCGTCACCGGCGCGAAAGTGGTGACAAGAAACTGGCAGTCGGCGACATGACGCGCGATCTCGTCGACATCGCCGAACGCCTCGGACACCTCGCCGGAGCGGTATGCCGTGACGTCGTTGCTCTCGATGTCGATGCAGCGAAACGAAACGGATATCCCGTCAGCTGCGAGTCGGTTGCCGAGGACACGCTCGAAAAGCGCTGCCGGGGTGAAATCGTCGCCCAGAACGAGACACGTCCATTCCGTCATTTTCTGACCTCGAGACAGAGTTCCACGGCCCGGCACCACGCCTGGTAACGATCCTCCCGGCACGACCGCATGGCTTCCTGCGGTTCGAAGTGGGTGTCATCCTCAGGTGATTCCGTCGCGTCCCCGGCCCACAGGCCGGCACCGACTCCTGCCATGCGGGCGACGCCGTAGGCCGTGAGTTCAGGGCGTGCGGACCGGATGACGGGGCGCGCGAGAATGTCGGCCTGCAGCTGGAGGAAGTGGTCACTTCGTGCCAGACCGCCATCCACGCGAACGGTGCCGTCGGTCTTCATGTCGTCGAGGACGCGCTTTACCTGGAAGCAGATGGCCTCAAGAGCAGCCAGGCAGACGTCGCTGTCATCGCTCGAGGCATCGAGGCCCATCACGGCGGCGCGGGCCCGTGGATCCCACCAGGGTGACGCCAGTCCCTGGAAGGCAGGGACGAGCATGACGCCCGACGTCGTGTCGGCGCCTTGAGCCCGCTCGATGACCTCGCCGGCGTCGCCGCACAACCTGAGGCGGTTGACGAGCCAGTCGAGGATGGCGCCGGCATACATCACGAATCCCTCAAGCGCATAGGTTGGCCGGTCGAGATGCCAGGCAATGGTCTCGAGACCTCCTGCCACAGCCGAAGACCGGCGCTCGTGGCCACCGTTCATCCACACGAATGCTCCGGTGCCGTACGTGCTCTTCACGGCGCCTTCATTCAGACAGCCATGACCGAACAGGGAAGCCTGCTGGTCACCCATGGCGGCTGTCAGAGGGACCTCCGCGCCGAAGTGCCTCGTCGCGCATGTTCCCATCATGCATCCAGAAGGGACCACCCGCGGCATGGCGCCGGGGTCGATGTCGAAGAGCGCGAGGAGATCGCTGTCCCATGCCAGTGAGCCGATGTTGAAGAGCATGGTGCGGGAGGCATTGCTGTAGTCGGTGGCATGAAGGGCGCCATCGCTCAGGCGCCACAGGAGCCAGCTGTCAACCGTGCCCCACAACACCTCTCCACGTGCCAGCGCCCTTGCGATCTCCGGCTCGTGTCGCATGACCCAGCGCAACTTGGTTGCGGTGAAGGTCGGATCGAGATCAAGCCCGGTCCTGTCACGAATGAACCGGCGGTTGTCCGGTGTGTCGATATCCGCCGTGACACCGGTGCTGCGGCGACATTGCCAGACGATCACAGGATGAACGGGACGGCCGGTGTCCCGTTCCCACAGCACCAGGGATTCGGTGTGATTGTCGATGCCCAACCCGGCGATGGCCGAGGCCGGAACAGTGGTGATGTCGAGAAGTTCCCGGGCGCAGTCAAGAACGTTCGCCACCATGGCTTCGGCATCCTGCTCCACCAGACCGGGCGCCGGATGGGTTGCCGGCAATGCCCTTGTGGTCTGCGCAAGTATGCTCCCCTTGTCATCGAGCAGGACAGCCTTGGTTCCGGAGGTACCCTGATCGATACCGATCACGTGATCCCGGGTCATTGATACTGACAGGCCGGCTCCCGAACCCGTTGCGAAGGGTCCGGGAGCCGGCCTGATATCACTTTACTGGTACTCGGCGAGTGCCGGAATCTCGGCGTAGATCTCCTCGACCGCGGCATCAAGGCCCTCCTTGGGCTCCATCTGCCCTGCCAGGACAGCACTCAGATGCTTCATGAGGATCTCTTCGAGAGTGGCGTACTCGGGGAAGTTCTCCAGCTTGAAAATCACCGGTTGTGTTTCGCCCGTCACCGGGTCGACGGCATCGACGTAACTCGCCGGAACTCCATCGGCCGCGCCGCTGCTGCGCAGGGCCGGCTGCCCGTCATACTCGGGAACTCGGCCGCTCAGCATGTAGTGGTTGGTGGCGGCATAATCGAGTGCCCTCACGAACTCCTCGTGATAGGCCGATTCGGTGAGCGAGATACTGCCCGTCGACATCAGCTTCGCCTGCACGTCTGGCCGCTGAGTCCACTGCAGGAAGAGAGCGGCCGCTTCCGGATTCTTCGAGCTTGTCGGTATGAACATGCCCCACTGGTGCAGGTTGACGATCTTGCGGGCACCGATGGGTGTGCCGCTGAACGCGATTCTGCCGGCGACAGTCGACTGCTCTTCGTCGTGCGCCATGGCATATGACGCATCGGCCCACAACAGGGTCTGGGCAGCGATGCCGCTCTGGATGGCGGCGAGCTGCTCGTCCCAAGTGTAGGTCAGCGATCCGGGCGGGCATGTCTCAAGCAGCAGGTCCCTGTAGAAGGTCAGGGCCTCGACGCCCTTCTCGTTGTTGATCACAACGGGTCCGTACTCGGGGCCTGAGGCACTGTCGATGACGAGACCATCGTAAGCATAGAGAATGTTGTAGAAGTTATAGAGCATCGAGACATGGCGCTTGCCCGAAAGGGTGAGGCCGTAGAAGGGCTGCTCCAGGGTCTCGCCGGCCAGCATGTCACCCGATTCACGGGTGAAGAACATTGCCGTGTCGCGAAGCTCGTCGAGCGTGACGGGCGGTGAGGGAAGGTCATAACCGTACTCTTCCTTGAATGCAGCCTGCTCATCGGGGTGCTCAAACACGTCATAGCGCCAGTTGAGATAGATCGTGTGCGCCGAGAAAGGCACACCGTAGAGCGTACCTTCGTGGGCCAGTGACGCGTTGAGCCAGTCCTGGCTCAGCACCTGGTCGACCACGGCGAATTCCGGATCGGCAAGGGCCGGATCGTTGAGATAGGTTTCCAGAGGCAGAGCCCAGCCGTTGACCACGAGAGTCGGCACCCGCATCAGAGGGTTGAGCACCGCGTCATAGAAACCGGTGCCGCCAATGAAATCGGCCGACGTCTTCTGGATGACCTGGTCGAAGGCATGCTGTTCGACCTCGACCATGATGCCTGTCTCCGCTTCGAAGGCCGCCTTCTGCTGGTCCAGGGACTCGAGAGGGGGAAGGGCTTCCCCGATGACGCGAATGGTCACCCCTTCGTAGGGCTTTGCGGCCTCGCTGAGAGACCACTCTTCTGCCGACGCACCGGATAGCACCACACTGCCGCCGGCCACCATCGCGGCAAGCAGCAGACTACGGGAACGGGTTCTGATCATGTTGTACTCCTCGTTGACAGTCTTCTGATTGAACGGCCCTCACCGACAACCGGACCGGCTTCCGGCAAGCCATTGCGGGCACTATGCCGGTTCTCCGGAACCAAGTCACCCTGCGGTGCGCCGGGCCGGCAATGCCGGAAAGTCTTCGCCGAACCCTTCAGTCCACTGGACCTCCTCCTGCGGCCCGGCGGAACCGATGAGGATGGGACGGGGCGGGGACGACCAGGGCGGTCGCGCCGGTCATCCGGCTGGTTGTGATGCTGCCGGAACATACGACACGGCGTCGGCGAGCGTGTCCACGAGGCGGGCGCGGCTGGCCTCGTGCCGGTCGTGCGGCGAGAAAGGCGGAACGATGTCATCGTATTCCGCCATGGCGTCGCGGATCTCGCGGGCTTCTGCCGGCGAATAGGAGGTTCTCGTCCCGTCGTGCGTGAGCCGTTTCAGACGTTCGACGGCGACAGTCTTGCGGGCAATGTTCCGGATGTCCCAGGAATCATGGACACAGATGCCCCATGTCCCGGCACGCCAGTTGGTCCAGACATAGGTTTCGAAGTGGTGGTCGAAGCCCGCCCTGTCGATGGCGCCGTCTTCAGCCATGAAGCCCCCGTAGGTGATGGCGGCGGCGCCATGGCGAACGAGGCCGTCGAGGAATCCGGTGCGAAGCTCCTCCCTGAGTACCGGAGCGAGGTGCCGGGGAGACGTTCCTTCGAGGCGAGGCGCGATCGACAGGACCCAGGTGATGACGTCCGCCGCGAAATGGCGGGAGACGGTCTTCAGCGACACCGTGTCGGCGTCGCCGTTGATGTGGGCCCATAACTCCTCGCGCTGGCGACGCTCGTAGCTGGCGCCCGGCATGCATCCGGTGGCAATCAGGTCCTCAAGACGGTCGTCTGCCAGTCCTGTCCTCTCCGCGATGTCCTGAAGCGACACGTAGCGCTCTTCGAGATAGGATTCGAGTTCGTCGGTGGTCCAGTTCGCCATCTCAATCTCAGGTGGTCTGACATGTACATTTTATGTGACAATAAAGTATGAATGTCAAGACATCGATGGTGAACGTCGGGTCGATGATCGGCTCTCCGATCCGGGCAACGATGCTTGGAGCCCTCCTTGGCGGGCGGGCATTGACGGCAACCGAGCTTGCGCGCCTGGCGTCAGCATCGCCGGCTTCGGCAAGCCAGCACCTCGCGAAGCTGGTTGCAGCGGGACTTCTGGCTGTCGAGAGGCACGGGCGACATCGCTACTACAGCATGGCTTCCACCGACATCGCTGCGGCGCTCTCCGCGCTCGAAAGCCTCGGTGCGCCTCTTCCCAGGCCTCCGGTGCCTGAAAAATCCGACGCAATTCGAGAGGCGCGTCTGTGCTATGACCATGTGGCTGGCGGACTCGGTGTCGGCATCACCGACGCCTTGCTTTCGAACGGCTGGCTCGAATCAACGGGCCGCGACTATTGGCTGACAAAACCGGGTGAGATGTTCATGCAGCGCCTCGGGGTCGACGTCGATGGCGCCCGGGCGAAGCGCCGCCTCTTTGCCCGCGCATGCCTTGACTGGAGCGAACGCCGCCCGCACCTGGCAGGAGCCCTCGGCGCCGGTCTCGCCGCCCGGCTGTTCGAACTGGACTGGCTGGAACGTTCCGGACGCCCGCGCGAGATCCGCGTGACAGCCGGAGGCGAAGTGGAGTTGGTCCGCCTCTTCGGCATGACGCCCGCGACAAGGGACGAGTGACCGCCGACGCCTCAAACGCCTGTTCGAAAGCGGCGGGGCCTGTGCCATGGTATGAGGAGCGTCGCGGCGAAACCCTCCCACTGGAAACAGGACCCGGATCGAACGATGCGCCAGCCTCCCCGGCGCAGGCCGTCCCTGCTTGTCCTGGTGATGATCTCGTCGATCGGTCCCCTGGCGCTGCAGGTCCTGGTCCCGGCGATGCCGGGCCTCGCCAGCGACTTCCACACGGATTTTTCCGTCACCCAGATGTCTCTTTCGGTCTACCTGATCGGCATTGTGGCGGGGCAACTCGTCTATGGCCCCCTCTCCGACCGGTTCGGCCGCCGCCCGGTCCTCATCGCAGGGCTCGTGGTCTATGTCGGCGGCACACTCTTTTGCCTGGTGGCCTGGGACATCGGGGCGCTCATCATCGGCCGGGCGTTCCAGGCGTTGGGCGGCAGTGCCGGGATCGTGCTGGCGCGCGCCATCATCAGGGACATCCACGATCGCGAGGGATCGGCGCAGATGCTCGCCTATGTCACGGCGTGCATGATTGTCGCTCCGATGATCGGCGCCATCGCCGGCGGCTACCTCTACGAGTGGTATGGCTGGCAGTCGGTCATGCTGCTGGCACTGGCCATCGGTCTTCTCGTCACCGGGGTCTGCATCGTTGTCCTGAGCGAAACCAACACGAGGCGCACGTCCCGCACCTCGATTCGGGACATGACGAGGGATTGGGCGCGCCTCCTCGGCAAGCGCCTGTTCCTGGGCTACGCCCTGCAGGTCTCCTTTACCACGGCAGCGTTCTTCACATTCCTGGGAGGCGCATCGGCGGTGGCGGTGGACATCTACGGCCGAAGTCCGTCTGAGTACGCCCTCTTGTTCATGCTGGTTCCAGGCAGCTACATGACCGGCAACGTCATCTCCGGGCGCATCGGCCGGCGAGTCGGCATCGACCGGAAGATCACCATCGGGGCCTCGCTGTCGTCCGCGGCGGCTCTCGTGATGATGGTCCTTTTCGTTTCCGGCTGGTTCGGGCTGATCCACTTCTTCGTGCTGGCCGGCGTGATGTCCCTGGGCAACGGCTTCAGCATGCCCAACGGCTTCGCCGGCATCGTCAGCGTCGAGCCCGGCCGCGCCGGTACGGCATCCGGCCTCTCCGGCGCCATGCAGATGGGCCTGGGCGCCACGGCCATGACAATCGTCGGCCACACCCTGACGGATAGCCCGATGCCGGTGATTGTCATCATGTTCGTCCTTGCGCTGCTGGCGCTGATCGCCCATTTGCATGGCACGAGAGGGAACGTACCTTGATGACGAAGAACCGGGAGATTCAACGTTGAAAGCCTTGCTGTGCCGCGCGTGGGGGGGACCCGAAAACCTCGTCGTGGGCGATGTGCCCGAACCTGAGCCCGGTCCCGGGGAAATCGTCGTCCGTGTCGAAGGCTGTGGAGTCAATTTCGCCGACACCCTCATCATCCAGGGCACGTACCAGGTGAAACCCGAACACCCCTTCACGCCGGGCATGGAAGTGGCCGGCACGGTCCTCAAGGCCGGGTCCGGGGTTGAGGACTTCAGACCAGGCGACGCGGTCATCGGCATGCCCGGCGTCGGTGGTTTCGCCGAGCAGGTGGTGTGCAAGGCCTCTCAGGCGATGCGGCGTCCCGCCGGAATCGATGCCGTGACAGCCGCCGCCATTCCCATCGTCTACGGCACGGCGCACATCGGCCTCGAGGTGCGGGGCATGCTTCAACCGGGCGAGAGTCTCCTCGTGCACGGAGCGTCCGGCGGCGTCGGCCTCGCCGCGGTCGAGGTGGGCAAGGCCATGGGCGCCCTCGTCATCGCCACGGCGAGCAGTGCCGACAAGCTGGAGACGGCACGCCGTCACGGTGCGGACCATGTCATCGACTATCGCGCCGGTGAGTTCCGCAACGAAGTCAAGGAAATCACGAAGGGCGGCGCCGACGTCATCTTTGATCCCGTGGGTGGTGACGTCTTCGACCAGTCATTGCGCTGCATTGCCTGGGAAGGGCGACTGCTGACCATCGGATTTGCCTCGGGACGCATCCCCCAGGCTCCTGCCAACATCCTGCTGGTCAAGAACATCTCCGTCATCGGCGTTCACTGGTCCAACTACCGCGAACGCCAGCCCGCACTCCTCAGGCACTCGTTCGAGCGGATCTTCGGGTGGATCTCCGAAGGCACGCTGCGCCCGCTGGTCTCGAGGACCTACACGCTCGCGGAGGCGCCGCAAGCACTCGCCGACCTCGCCGGCCGCCGGGCCCATGGCAAGATCGTGGTCACTCCCTGACATGACGAGGACAACGTGATGCGACATGAGGGCAAGGTTGCGGTGGTGACCGGGGCGGCCCAGGGAATCGGGCTCGCCTGCGCCAGCCGGCTTGCGGGAGAGGGTGCTCTGGTCGTCATGGGGGATATCCAGGGGGCGAAGGTCGCCGAAGAGGCAGAGGCACTGGGCGCCGTCGCCATGACCACGGACGTGTCGCGCCGCGAGGACGTCGACGCCCTGGTCCGGTGCGCCGTCGAGACGCACGACCGCCTCGACATCATGGTCAACAATGCCGGCGTGGGCTTCAGCGCCGGCGTTCTGGACATCGAGGAGGAGGATTTCGACCGCATCCTCGGCGTCAATCTCAAGGGAGTCCTGTTTGGTTCACAAGCCGCTGCGCGCGTCATGGTGGAGCAGGCATCCGGCGGCGCCATCGTCAACATGTCGTCGGTCCAGGCCGAGCTTGCCATTCCCAACAGTGTCGCCTACGGCGTCTCGAAGGCGGGGATCAACCAGCTGACGAGGATCTTCTCCGTCGCCCTGGCAAGCCGCAATGTCAGGTGCAATGCCGTGGGGCCCGGCACCATCCTCACCGACATGGCGCGAGGCGCCGTCCTTTCCAGCGACGAGGCCTACCGGATGATCCTGTCGCGCACGCCGCTGGGTCGACTGGGCGCAGCGGACGAGGTCGCCTCCGTCGTCTCGTTCCTGGCAAGCGACGATGCAGCCTATGTCACGGGCCAGGTCATCTATCCCGACGGCGGACGCATGCCGGTGAACTACACCGTGCCGGTGGACACACTGCCCGCGATCGAGTGACGCATGATCCCGGCGCTCCTCGACTGCGACACGGGCCATGACGACGCCATGGCCATCCTCATGGCCGGGCAGCGGCTCGATCTGCGGGGAGTGACCACGGTCTTCGGCAACGCGACCGTCGCCGATACCACGGCCAACACCTGCCGGATCCTGGAACTCGCCAGACTCGTCGATGTTCCCGTCGCCGTCGGTGCTGCCGCGCCCCTGGAGGGCGCCTTTGTCCATGAAGCCGGAGTCCATGGCATGACGGGAATGGATGGACACGACCTGCCGTCACCGGCGGTCCGCCCCATCGACGAACCGGCTGCGGACTTCGTGGCCCGTACTGCTGCCGCCACCAGGGGACTCCATCTCGTCGCCACCGGCCCGCTCACCAACATCGCTCAAGCCCTGACGTCCTTTCCGGGAACACGGACGGCCCTCGCCGGAATCAGCATCATGGGAGGATCGACCGGTCTGGGCAACGCCACCCCGGTTGCCGAGTACAACATCCAGGCCGATCCGAAGGCTGCCGACATCGTCTTCGCCAGCGGCATTCCGATTCGCATGGTGGGGCTCAATGTCACCCGCCAGGTGGCGGCAACGCCAGAGCGGCGGCGGCATCTGCGAAGCCTCGGCAACCGCACGGGCCAGGTGGTGGCCGATCTCCTCGACTACTTCAGCGAACGGCTCGAGGAACGCTATGGGCTCGCCGGGGCATCGATGCATGATCCCCTTGCCGTGGCGGCGCTTTGCGATCCCGACATTTTGCGATTCGAGGCCATGGAGGTGAGAATCGAAAGGGAGGGGGCCCATACCACGGGCATGACGGTGTGCGACCTTCGCCACTTGTGTCCATTGACCCTGCGTCGTCAGCGGGATCCTCTGGGTTGTCCCAACGCCGAGGTTGCGGTGGCCGTGGATGCTGGTCTCTTCTGGGAGCGATTCATCGACGTGGTGGCAGACTGCCCATGAGAAACGAACCGGAATTCGACACCGACGAGATGCTGGAGGGCCTCGGCACATGGGTGCTCGTCGAGAGCCCCACCGACGTGCCCGAGGGCGTCAATGCCATGATGGACCTCGCAGAAGCCGAGATGGTGTCGCTGGGAGCGGCCATCAGCCGGGAACCGGGAGGCGACGGGTACGGCGACCTGCTCGTCGCCCGCGTGGAAGGCGCAAGCGAGGACAAGGGCATTCTGGTTCTCGGCCATCTCGATACCGTGCACGGCGTCGGCACTCTGGCCGGCCCACTCCCGTTCCGCCGCGACGGGGACCGGCTCTACGGTCCGGGCATCTACGACATGAAGGGCGGCATGTATGCCGCCTGCTATGCCATGAAGCAGCTGTTGCGCGCCGGCCGTACGCCCGTTCTTCCGGTGACCTTCATGTTCATTCCCAACGAGGAGGTGGGCAGCCCGACGACCCGGCAGCGCATAGAGGACGAGGCGCGGCGCCACCAGTATGTCCTGGTTCCGGAACCTGCCAAGCAGGGCCGGCTGGTGACCGGACGTCACGGCATCGCGCGCTACGTCGTGACCACCAGGGGCAGACCCTCCCATGCCGGGGCGACCCTCGCCCGGGGTGCGAGCGCCATCCGTGAAATGGCCCACCAGATTCACGCCATCGAGACGAAGTCGGACCACCGCACCGGGACCACGATGAGTGTCGGCATCGTCAACGGCGGCACGTTCGTCAACGTCGTTCCGATAGAGTGCCGTGCCGAGGTTCTGGCGGTCTTTCCCACCCGCGAGGCCTTCGATTCCATTGCCGCCACCATGTCCTCCCTGAAGCCGGTCAACGCGGACGTCACGATCACCGTGGAGCCCGGACCGGTGCGGCCGCTCTTCGAACCGGGAGCGGAAACGCTCGCTCTCTATTCCCGCGCCGAGAAGATCGCCGGAGCAATCGGCTTCGTACCGGGCCATGGCAGCTTCGGCGGCGGCAGCGACGGCAACTTCACCGGTGCGCTCGGCATTCCCACGCTCGACGGCCTCGGGTTGTGCGGCGACGGCGCCCATACGCACGACGAGCACATCCTCGTCTCCTCCCTGGTTCCCAGGGCGCGCCTTCTGGCCGGTCTTCTCGAAAGCCTCGGTGATCCGGAACCCGACACCCGATGAACGGCAGAGTCGCGACCTCTGCGTCGCGCTGTCCGTCCGGCGTGGTGAGCGACACAACCCACCGGGACATGCCATCACGTGACGCCATTGATTCCAATCAGGGGAATCAATGCCCCGGCTGAAGGGGCGATCAGCAACGCCGTTCGTGTCCGTTCGCCCGGGCCGAGACCCAGCTCGCCGCACGATCCCGCACTTGAGAGGCGCATCCCGAAGGCAGTGCTCATTGCCGTGCCCGCCGAAAATTCGGGGTCAATGGCCATTCTCGGGCGCAGAATTCGGGAAAGCGCAAACCGCAAGGTCTGTGACGCGGCAGTCCAGGCGCGTTCAGCCGCCGTGGCGTTCCAGAGCTTCGAGCACCTGTGAATGGAAGGTATGCAGCGGAACCTCGGAGAACCACGAGTCCTCAGGGTCGCAAACATAGCGTCCCTGATCGTAGCCCAGGCTCGACAGGCCTCGCTGGACGCTTTCGACGATGGCGATATCCTGCTGGTTGAAGTGATCCATGAACAGGCTCTTCACGGCAAGAAGCTTGGGATCGACGGGCCCCTCGGGGGCATAGATGTCCACGCGTTCCGCGCATCGGCCGACACCGTTCGGGAGCATTCGCAGCACCAGCAGGTTTCTGGAACCCGGCAAGCTCAACATGTTCAGCGTTGGCCAGGCCATCCACGCGACGTAGGGGGAGCCGGCCTCGATCTCGAGACCCTCGAACCCCGTCCGGCTGCGATAGAGGAAATAGGAGAACCGTTCCTCCTGGACGAAATCGTCAAGGCCTTCGTCCAGCACCCGGGCAAGTTCCGGGTGCGCGACAGGAATGTGATAGGCCTCCGCGAAGTTGTCGACGACGACTTTCCAGTTCGCTTCGATATCGTAGTGGAGACGTTCCACCGCGACGAAGTTCTCGATGTCCGGCAGATGCCGCGTGATTGTCCCGCCGAACCGGCCCATCGTCGTCTCGAACGGTTCGCATCCGGAATCGAGATTGACGAACAGCAGGCCCGCGCTCTCGGCGACGTTGATTCTCCGCAGGGAGAATTGCCCACGATCGAAGTTCGCGAGCGACTCGGTGTGCGGTGCGTTCCGCAGCGTGCCGTCAAGGCCGTAGAACCACGCGTGATAGGGACAGGTGATGCCGACCTTGAGTGAACCGCGTCCCTTGAGCAGTTCATGGCCCCGGTGCTGACAGACGTTGAAGTATGCCCGGACCTGACCGCCTTGATCGCGCAGCACGACGATCGGCTGTCCTGCGATGCTGTCGGTAAAGTAGTCCCCGGGGCCGGGAATGTCGCTGACATGTCCGACATAGCACCAGCTCTTGCAGTGGACGGCGTGAAGCTCGCGCCGGTAGATGTCGTTATCGGTGTAGTAGCGCGACGGCAGGGTCGGCGATTCCAGGTGGTTTGTCCGGAAGGACCCTCGTTCGCCGACGGGCTGCTCGGTCATGCTGGCTATTCATCCCATGGTTGGGGCAGGGGCGGCGGCGTCATCCCGGTTGGATTGTCCAGGGCGCGGGCCCAACCATGCCCGGCGTGGACCGCGCCCGCAATCAGATGCGGCGCATCGCAATCGCCGATTTTCGAGATTGTGACCGGAGCATCCCGCGGCACATTGGCGCACAGGTCCCGATAGAGCGAGTCATCGGGTGCGCGCGATGTCAGCAACACGACCGACGAGGCCGGCAGGTCGAGGCCTTCGCCCCCGTGAACGCAGTCGAGAACGACGTGATCATCGGCGATCCTGTTCATGGATTTCAGGCGCACGACCGGAATGTCGAGCTCGACCATGCGAGCGGCAACGACGTGCTGTTCCATCGTCAGGGCCAGGAAGGGAGCGATTTCCGATGCCGGTGTCACCAGCGTGACATCGAGCCCGATCGACTTGAGCAGCTCCGCAATGACGTTGCCGAGATACGTGCCGTCCTCGTCGTAGACGACGACCCGCCCGGTCGGAACCATGCCGTCCATGATGTCGTCGGGCGTCAGAACCTGAGCACCGGCAGAAACCGCCAAGGGTTCGGCCGACCATCGGCCGCGGCCGTCGCGCCGCCAGGTCGCGCCTGTCGCCACGACGATGTGCTGCGCGCCGAAGGAGAGTGCCGTCTCGGCATCCAGGGCGCTGGCGGAGTAGAGTTCGGCGTTGGCCATTTGCTGCAGTCCGTGGACGCGGTGATCGGCGACTCGCGACCATTCGCCCAGCCCGGGAAGAGCGCTTTCCCGCAGCACGCGTCCGCCCATCTCCTCGCGTGCCTCGGCGACCGTGACCGTGTAGCCACGGCGGGCGAGGACGTGGGCGCACTCAAGGCCTGCAGGTCCTCCTCCAATGACGAGGATCGTATCGTCCGAACCTGCTGACGGCAGGTTCTCGGGATGCCATCCGCGCCGCAACTCCTCCATCATCGTCGGGTTCTGCGTGCAGCGAATGGGCGAATAGGAAAACTCGCCCGAGACGCAGACGTTGCAGCCGATGCACTCGCGAATGTCATCGGATCGCCCCTCCCGGATCTTGCGAGGCAAGAACGGATCGGCGATTGACGGACGTGCCGCCCCCACAAGGTCAACGATGCCCCGCCGAACCTGCGACACCATGGTGTCGGGCGACGTGAAGCGCCCGACGCCGACCACCGGCTTGTCGACGACCGATTTGACGAACGCCGTGTCCTGCTCCTGGAAGCCCTCCTTCGCAAAGCGGGATGTCTGGGAATCCGCCGGCCATTCGGAAATGTTGACATCCCACAGATCCGGGATGTCCTTGAGCATCTCCACCAGTTCACGGCCCTGGACGGGATCGTTGTCGATCTCGTTGACGGCAAAGCGCAACGCCACGGCGCAGCCATCGCCGATGTCTTCCTTCATGTCCTCGAGAGCCTCGCGCAGCAACCGCGCACGATTCTCCAGAGAACCACCGTACTCGTCTCTCCTGTCGTTGAAACGCCGCTGCAGGAACTGGCTGAAGATCGACAGACCATGACTTGCGTAGGCGTAAACAACATCGAAGCCGGCGGAACGTGCGCGCCGGGCGGCGGCCCGGTGCTGTTCGCGCACACGCCGGATGTCGCCAGCGTCCATGGCCCGCGACTGGAACGGTTCCACCGACTCGAGCGTGAGATGTGATGCCGGTGCCAGAACGGCGAGACGGTTCGCCCGGTTTCCGGAAGCCAGCCCAAGGTGTCCCAGTTCGACCGCGGCAAGGGCGCCGTGGAGATGAATGGCGTCGGCAATCCTGGCAATCGGGGCGATATGGTTGTCATTCCAGAGATGGAGGGACGGATACGGCCAGAACTCGGATTCGGGTCCGACCTCTGCGAGTTCGGTCGAAACGATACCCCAGCCGCCTTCCGCCTTGATCGCGCGCATGCGGGCAACAGCTTCCGGCGCCAGGTCGCTCACACCGGTGCAGTGAGGCACCTGAACGAAGCGATTGGGGGCCGTGACCGGCCCGATCCGGACCTCCTCGAACAGTATGTCGTACCGTGGGTCACGTTGCGTCATGTCGTCGGTTCCCGTCCAGGTTCAACGGGGCGGCAGCCTTGGGTGACCACCACCCCGGGGCACGCTACAGTCCCGCCTTGACTTCCTCGAAAAGGAACTGGAGGTCGGACTCGCCCTGAATCGGCTGCTGGTAGATCCCCGCCGCGAGAATCTCCTGGGGATTCTTCGACAGTCCGAGTGCCGTAAGCACATCTTCGCTCACGAGGTCGAAGGCCGACTGCGTGGCGGCACCGTAACCGAACACCTCCATCTCGTATGCGCGCGAGCGCGGATCGAGAAAGGCGTTGATCAACGCATGGGCCTTGTCCGGGTATGGACTGTCCGTCGCAATCGACAGGCCACAAACCCAGGTCATGGCGCCTTCCTTCGGATTCATGAAGGCGACCGGAAGACCCTGGCTCTTGAGGCGGACGACCGACTCGTTCCAGGTCGTGGCGGCGATCAGTTCGCCGCTGGCCAGACCCTGCTCCATGCCCGTGTAGTCATTCGAGTAGTAGCGCAGATTGGCGGTCAAATCCTCGAGATAGGGACGGATCGTGTCGAGTGCGTCCTGCGTGGAATAGTCAAATGGGTTGTCGAGACCCGCGACGATTCCGGCGATGACAACGCCATCAACGAGACTGTCGAATGCCGCCACCTGTCCCCTGTATTTGGGGTCCCAGAGAATCATCCAGGATTCGTCGTCGACATATTCCGGCGCGAGATCGGTTCGATAGAGAATTGAGGTGAGACCCCAGTCCACCGGCACCCAGTAGTGGTCGCCGTCGATGGTGCTTCCCGGAACGTCCTTCAATGCCGGGATGATGTCGCCCCAGTTGGCGAGGCGAGAGACATCGACAGGCTGGAGCAGGCCCGAATCGACCCACTTCTTGATGCTGTAGTTGCAGGGGAACACCACGTCGGGGGCAAAGCCCGCGCGCATCTTGGCGATGCCCTCTTCCTCGTCGCCCCAGAACGTGAAGTTCGGAGCACCGCCTTCCTGTTCGACATAGGCCTGCCAGAGATTCTCGTCATCGTAGCCGGCCCATCCGAAGTAGGTGGCCTGGCCGTCATCGGCCCGCACGCCCTGGCTGGTCGAGGCAAGGTGGAACGTTGGAACGACGCCCGCTGCCGTCAACCCGGCCAACACGTTGCGGCGGTTCAGCGCAACAAGGGGATGTTTCACGGTAGCCTCCTTTGATCGTCTTCGCATGTCGGTGTGGGTTCCGGACCCACGATTGGCGACCAGTATCGGTTTGGCAGACGGCACGGTTCAATTGTCCCACTTGGGACACACGGCAATCAGCACTATGATTGTTCCATGCAGGCCGTCACGGACATGCTGATGGAGGTTGCCGGTTCGATCGGAACCAGATCATTCTACAGTGACGTCATGCACGGGATGCTCGAGACAATGGCATCCGACCACTCTCAGGTCATTCATTACCCTGCAGGTGGTCGACCCGAATGCTTCATTGACGAACATACGTCAGAGCGCCTTCGCCGCCTCTATCGCAGGTTCTGTCCCTACGATCCCTTCTATCGCGATTGGCTCATGACCCATCGGGCAGGTCTGCGCCGGCTGCACGACGTCCAGCCACCGGACTATGATGAGGGCGGCTATTACACCAACTTCTACAGCGTCACGGGCTATGCAGACGAAGTGGGGCTCTTGTTTCCCGCCCTGAAGGGTTCGGCCATCGGTGTCTTCGTTCAGCGCGGCGATGTCTACCGCCGCGCCGAAGTCGAATTCCTGTCACGCCTGTTCCCGGCGCTCAGGCGTTTTCATGTCGCTCACAGGCGACAGTTGCTTTTTGCCTTGGCGATGAATCACACCGGCTTCGACTCCAGCGCAGTGGCCATTGTCGAGCCTTCAGGACGGATCGCCTATGCGACCGACTCGTTGCGGGAAGTTCCGCGGCACGAAGACGCCACCATCGAAGCGGTGCGGTGTCACGCCGCATCCGATATCGGGATCGTGTCGACAAGAATCGGTCCGGCGACGGTGACCAAACTCGATTGCTTCCCCCTGGCACCATCGGCATGGATCGTGGTGTTTGGCGCGGATTCGCATCAGACCGACGGTCTTGACAGCGCATTGGCGAATTTCGGTGAAGGTTTGTTGAGCCGACGGGAGCACCAGATCTGTTGCCTTGCCTTTTCCGGTCTCGGCAACGTGCACATTGCGGACGTGCTCGGCATCAGCGAAGGCACGGTCAAGAACCTGCGCAAGAGGCTCTACTTGAAGATGGATGTCACGTGCGAACGCGAGCTGTTCGCGCTCTTCCTGGCGCACCTTCGAACCAGCCACAAGACGCAGACCTGGCCGGTCGCATTGACGTGACGGGACACCGCAATTCTCCGGTGCGGGGCCTTGTTCCGAGCCGATCGAAGGACAACCGGCAGTCTGCGGCAAGGACGACGTCAAGCGTCGCGAATGCGCGATAGTCCGCGTGCCGTGGAGAGTGCGTTCCGGGAAGCTCCGGTGACCCGGAGTTCATCGCCCTATGAACGGCAGGTCCGTGACCTCTCCGTCACGCTCGCCGTCAGGCGTCGTGACCGTCACGCGCGTTCCCGCATCCCAGGCGTCGCGTTCCATCATGGCGAGGGCGATGTTGGCGGCAAGGTCGGGCGAGAAGGCCGCGGATGTCACCTGCCCCGCCGGTGCGCCGGAGCGCAGCACGGGCCAGGGGTCGATGCAGGCCGGCGCCGCTCGCCCTTCGAACCTGACGCCGCGGATGATCCTCGCCGGACCGCCCGAGTCGCGGACGCGTTCCAGGGCGTCGCGGCCGATGAACTCCACGGGTGACTCGAGATTCACGAAACGCTCGAGTGCACACTCGAAGGGATTGTTCTCAAGCGTCATGTCGTTGCCGTGCGAGAGGAGGGCACCCTCGATGCGCTCGATGAGATTCGGGCAGCCCGGCCCCACATGGAGGTCGCCGCCGACGGCGAACAGCGCATCCCACAGGGCCTGTCCGCTGGCCGAATCGTCGATGTAGATCTCGAATCCGCCCTGCTTGGACCATCCCGAACGCGCCACCACGAATGTATGGTCGGCAAAGGGCAGCACCGCAAAGCCGAAGAAGCGGATGTCGCGCACCTGATCGCCGAGCACTCTCGAGAGGAGGTCGTCGGCCTTGGGACCCTGCACGGCGATGGGTCCGACACCCGGCTCGAAGACACGCGCGTCGAGACCCATGCCAAGGGCCAGGCCCTTGCCCCACAGCGCGACATCGGAATCGGCGAGGGAAATCCAGAAACGGTCCTCCGCCAGCCTCAAGATGACCGGGTCGTTGATCATGCCTCCCGTCTCGTCCACCAGCGGTGCATAGGCGCACCGGCCCGGAGCCAGCCGGGAAAGGTCGCGCGGCGTCATCAGCTGAACGAGGCGGGCCGCATCCGGGCCCACCACCTCGACCTGCTGCTCGCAGGTGACGTCCCAGACCTGCACATGCCGCTTGAGGTGATGGTAGTCCTCCTCGAGTCCGCGGAAGAACGTCGGCAGGAGCATGTGGTTGTAGACGGTGAACCCGCCGACACCCTGTGCCTCGATACGTGACGAGAACGGCGTGCGCCGGGTGCGGCGCGACACTGAGATGACTGGTTCGTGCATGGTCCGGGTCCTGGAGGCCGAGAAAACGGCGCAATCGTGCTATGGTCGAGGGGCGGTGTACAGTATCCCGCGAGAGGGGCAGGACATGGTGAAGCTCGACATTCTGCAGAAGGTCTACGAGTGCGGGAACCTCGACGAACTGCGCGGAATCTATGATTCCTGGGCCGAAACATACGATGCGACAATACCAGGAGCACTGAACTACCGCGGTCACGAGTACATCGTCGACGCCGTGCGTCCCCATCTTGGCGACGACGCGAGGATCCTTGATGCCGGCGCCGGAAGCGGCATGGTCGGACTGGCGGCGGCGCGGGCGGGATTCACCCACGTCGACGCCATGGATCTCTCGACGGGCATGCTGAAGGTTGCGAGGGACCGCGGTGTCTACCGCGAGGTGCGCACCGGCATTCTCGGCGAGGCGCTGGACTATCCCGACGACGCCTATGATGCCGTTCTCAGTTCGGGTGTCTTCACGCCCGGCCATGCGCCACCGACCTCCTTTGACGAGATCATCCGCATCGTGAAGCCCGAAGGGCTTGTCTGCTTCACGTTGCGCCACGACCAGACACCACCGGGGTTCATCGAGAAGTTCGATGAACTCGCACAAGCCGGATCATGGCAGCGGGAGTGGGTGAGCGACCCATTCCAGTCCATGCCCGGGGGCGAACCGGAGATCCGGCACAGGACCTGGCTCTTCCGGGTGACATCGGAGCGCCCATCGGCGTGACGGGCGCGAACCCGGAGCCCGGCCGCCCGGTGCGCGTCTGGGATCGCCCGACGCGGGTGTTTCACTGGGTTCTCGTCGTCCTCTTCATCGTCTGCTACGTCAGCGGCGACCGTGGCAGGTTCGATATCCACATCATTGCCGGCCAGGCCTTGCTGATCCTTGTCGTGGCGCGGATCATCTGGGGGTTCGTGGGCAGCGATACCGCCCGGTTTCGCCACTTTCTGCGGCCCCCGGGCGAGGTCATGGTGCATGTCCGGTCCCTTGGCGAGCGCCGGCCCGGCCACGACACCGGCCACAATCCCCTCGGAGGTCTGTCCGTTGTCCTGATGCTGTTCGTTCTCGTCATCCACACGGTGTCCGGGCTCTTTGCGGTGGATGTCGACGGATGGAACGAAGGGCCGCTGTCGCATGTCGTGAGCTACGAAGCGGCACGCAACGCTTCGGGCGTTCACGCCGTCACGGTCGACATCCTGCTCGTCCTTGTCGCCCTCCACGTCGCGGCTGTCGGGTTCCACTGGCTCTACAAGCGCGACAACCTCATCGTTCCCATGGTGACGGGCCGCAAGCACCTTCCTCCGGAGCGTGACGCCCCGCGTCTCGTCCCGGATCTCCTTGCCCTCGTCGCACTCGCCGTGGCCGCTTCGGTCGTGCTCGGGATCCTGGAGGCCGCCGGATAGACGTTCAGTGATCCTCGGCGCGGAAAACCGAGTGACAGCCGCCGCACCCGTCGCGCCCAAGGGCCATGAAGGCCGCGGCCTGGGCGTCGTCACCTCCCGACGTCAGCGCCATCTCGAGCATGGCCGCCCGCTCTCCCAGGAGCTGCGCCGCCATCTCGAAGTCCGACCAGTTCTCCCAGATGGCATCGAGAGCACCGGTCCGGGGCAGGGCATCCACGCCGGTCCCCGGCGGGAAGAGCGGTGGAATGGCAGTGGCTGCTTCCTTCAGGACACCGGTTGCCGCCAGCGCCTCCTCCGCATCGTTGCGGCCGGAGAGGAAGCCCTTGATGGTCCGCATGGATTTGCCCAGTTCCTTCATGAACACATGGCGCTCCTGGCTCAGCCTCTCGGCCTCCTCGAGGCTGACGATGTCGTCGCTTGACCAGGCCACGGACCCCAGCACAAGAGAGACAACCGCCGTCAGGATGGTCATACGCATGCCCGTTCCTCCACGTCTTGAGATGTGCAAGAGACTGGAACAGGTTGCCCGGAGCCTGCAAGTCCCGGACAACGGTCTGGACGGAATTCGGCCGCCGGCAGCCCGCCACTGAGGTCTTGCGCAAGAGATCGAACGAAGGCGGGACTTGACCCGACCTCCCGATTGCGTGAATCGTGGGGCCTACCAGGGCCACGGCGAAATGGACACGGCGGCCGACGCAATCCCGGGTCATGGGCCAAGATCACCGGCGGTTCGACAGGACGGGGAGGTGCAGCAATGAGCAGAGGCACCACCGTCTTTGCCCTGATCGTTTCCGTGCTGCTCATCGCCACGGCCGGTGTACTCAACATGCTGGCAAGGCAAAGCGACGACGCTGTGTTCGCCGATGCGGTCGTGATGGCAACGGAGATTCGCGACGGAGTCCAGGAAACAGGAGCGTCGGCGGTCGAAAGCGCCCTGGAGACGACAGCACGGCTGGTGGCGACCCTCGAATCCGTTCCCGACCTCGCCGGGGAGGCCGACGCATTGGGGGCGGAGCTGCAACAGAGAAAGCGCGCGATCGATGCCATCCGTGATGCGGAAGCGGCGCTCTTCGAAGCAACGGATGCCTGGAAGTCAGCGGTGGACATGGCGGCCGACGAGACACCGGATCTGGCCGGACTCGCGGAGGACATGGACCGATATCTCGCCGGGACCGGACCCGCTCCGACCCTTGAGGCCGTGCGCTCCCGTGGCGATGTGACACTCGTTGCGGCAGCAGACAGGCTGGTGACCGAAAGGCACGCTCTGGACGAGCTGCATCAGGAGCTGGCTGCCGACAGGGTGACCGGTGTGGCCGAGCAACTTGTCATGTCCCTGGAGATCGAGCGTGCCCGTCGGGCGCTGGTCGTACGCAACTATGACGATGGTACGGTTGCCGCCCTTGGCGCCCTGGTGCTGTTCTGGGTTCTGCTCGGCATTCGCGGACGCCGTCGCAGTGAGCCGCCGCATCGGAAAGCCGATCCCGTAAGGGGGACACTGTTCATCCGCGGTACGGCGGCAGCGGTGGCGATGCGGGCGCAACGTCTCGCTTCGCACACCAATGCGCTCAGAGAGTCTCGCCAGAGGCTTGGAAACGCCATCGCGGAGGCCGGGCTCGACCGGTCACTCAATGACGATGCCCCCCTTCACCGGGAAGTGGAGGCCATGGACGGTCATCTCGCCACCTTGCGAGACGAAACCGGTGAACTGTCGGCACTGGGCCAGCGTCTATGGACTCTTGCCGGGGAGACGGCGCCTGCGTCGACGGCCAGTATCAACGCGTGCGTCAGGGAAGCACTCGAGGCGATCAGGGCAGGCCACCGGATTCCCGTCATGACGGAACTTGCCGATGTCGGTGATGTCAGGGGGGTGGCGTCCGATATCGTACTGGCCCTGACGGCCCTCATCGAACGTGTCCTCAGGGCCTCCCGGGAATCGGGACGGGGCCACAGCGCCATTCGCGTCTTCACCACGGCCGGTGATGACCAGGTGCATGTCACCATCACCGGAGGCGCTCCCCTTCCGCGGTTCACGGAGCGCACGTTCAGGCCGTCGGGTACCTCCCACGAGCTGGCGCTGGCCATCGCTCTCCTCAGGCGTCATGGCGGCAGCGTGATCCTGGGTTCGTCCGTCGCCGGGGAAGCCTCGGCGCGCATATCCCTTGCCGCCGCATCGGGAGACCAGACATGAAGGCGCTGCGCTTTCGGGTTCGCAACTATCGCAACATCGAGGACAGCGGCTGGGTGCCACTCGATCCGGTCACGGTCCTTGTCGGACGCAACGAGTCGGGAAAGACGTCCCTTCTGAAGGCGCTCAACAAGTTCAATCCGGGCACGGCGGAAACCTATGATGCCCAGCGTGAGTTTCCACGTGACCGCTACACGCGCGACTACGTCCTTGCCGGTTCTGCGGGTGCGGAGTGGCCTGTCTGTTCCATAGAGTTCGAAATTCCGGAACAGCAGAAGAGCGATATCGCGACCCTGCTGGGCCCGGACCGGGACGTGCCCGAGACGGTCACCGTCACGCGCCACTACGATGGCTCCCTCGGTTTTTCCTACATGCCGCAGATCGGAGCCAAACCGGCACGGCCAGACCCTCTCATGGAGACCCTCGAGGATCTCGCGCTTTCGGACGACTCGCCGCGCCTGGCTGCATGGTCCAGCGCGTGGCACGGCCGGTTCGCCGGACTCGATGACGTCACAAGCGCCACCGGCCGCGCCCTGCTCACCGAAATCGACGGCGAGATTTCCGGGCTCGATGATGAACGCCTCGGCGCTCTTGGCGCGATCGTCACCACGATGCTGCGGATGCCCTTCGGAAGCAGGGTGATCGATCACGTCAACGCCCTGGTGGAACGCGAACTGCCGCGCCTCGTCTACTTCGAGAACTACGGGGTGCTCGACAGCGCCATCTGGCTGCCCGAGATGTTGCGCGGCCTTGAACGCGAGGATCCGGAGCCGCGTTTTCGAACCGCGCTGGCGCTCTTCCGTCATGCGGGCCTTGATCCGCAGGATATCGCGGCACTCGCCGCCCCGGGCAGCAGGGCATCGGGCGAGGACATGCAACGCCAGATGGAGGAGCGGGCGATCCGGCTCAATGCCGCGTCGGTCGACATCAGCCGTCGCTGTAGCGAGCTGTGGTCGCAGCGGCGCCATCGCATCCGCTATCACGTCGACGGAGACTATTTCCGCATCAGGGTTGCCGACGATTCACTGGAGGATGTGGAGATCGAACTGGAATCCCGCGGCAAGGGCTTCCAGTGGTTCCTCTCGTTCTTCCTCGTCTTTGCAGCGGAGTCCGAGGGCAGCATGGGGGATGCCATCGTACTGCTGGACGAGCCCGGTCTCAGCCTTCACCCGACGGCGCAACGTGAACTGCTGGTGTTCTTCGAGCGTCTGTCCTCGCAGAACCAGGTCATCTACACGACTCACTCACCGTTCCTTATCGACGGCGATCACCTCGACCGGGTGCGTCCGGTGTTCGAGGACGACACGGGCCATGCCCGCATCCTCAAGGGTTCGTGGCCCGCCCATCCGGAAACGGTGTTCGCGCTCAAGGCGGCTGCCGGATATGCGATGTTCGATTCCCTTGCGGAACAGGATCGATCGCTGCTTGTCGAACAGGTCAGCGATGCGTGCTACCTGGAGGCGCTGTCGCGACAATGTGGCCGGACGGGAAGGAGCGCGCTGGGCAGTTCCGTCGACGTGGTGCCCTGCGGCGGTGCGGCCGTGTGCGGCTACCTGGCATCACTTCTCATGGCCGAGAACCGTCGTCCTCTCATCCTCTTCGACGGCACCGACGCCGCACGTCTTCGCCGGCATGGACTGGTGAGGGAACTCCTTGACGAGGGAGACAGCTCGATTGTTCTCCTCGACGAAGCCCTCGGCTGGTCCGGACATGACGTGTGTCTCGAGGACCTGTTCGGAGAGAGCATCATCCTCGAAGGCCTCGGGAATGCGACCGGAATCAGCCTGTCGCTTGCCGATGACGGACATCAGGCCGGCCTCGTCGGTCGCATCGAGAGCGCAGCGGCGGCGGCGAACATTGCGCTACCCCGCTCCTGGCGGCTGTCGACGGCCCTGGCGGTGACGTTGTCGGAGGCGTCCCTGCCGGATGACGTCCTCGATTCGGCCTCGCTCCTCTTCACCAAGCTTGCCGGTGACGGCCAGGGACGGTGAACGGCAGATTCGCCGTCTACTACACGCCCGCAACCACGTCGGAACTGGCGCGATTCGCTGCGGACTGGCTGGGCGGCGAGGCCGCCGCCGGCATCCCGGAAGACCTTCACCGCGACATCGTCCGCATTCCCGCAGCGTACGGGTTCCATGCCACGCTGAAGGCTCCGTTTGCTCTCGCCCCGGGCGCGTCAGGGGACGAGCTCGCCACAGCCACCGCCGCCCTTGCCAGGGACCTTGCCGCATTCAGCGCTCCGCCGCTGGATCTCGCCACTGTCGACGGGTTTCTTGCGCTCGTGCTTCGTGAACCATGTCCGGCCATGCACGACCTCGCCGCGGCGTGCGTGACGGTACTCGACCACTTCCGCGCGCCGTTGACCGAAGGGGAAAGGGAACGCCGTGTCGCGCAAGGCCTGTCGGCGCGCCAGGAAGCGTTGCTCGACCGCTGGGGCTATCCATTCGTTCTCGACGAATTCCTCTTTCACATGACGCTGACCCGGCGCCTCGATGATGGTCTCAGCGCACGTATCGCCGACTCACTGGGGCGCAGGCTCGGCCATCTCATCGGGCGGCCGTGGTGCCTTGATTCCATCTCCCTCGTCCACCAGGCGTCGCGCCAGGAGCCCTTCACCATGAGGGCGCGCTTTCCACTCGGACATTCTGAAGGATGACGGATCCTCAACGCCGATCGTACAGGGTGCCGCGGCCGAATGCTGTCTGACGGATGAGCAACGCGACCTGCAGGAACGGCTGATCGGGCCCCAGGCCGTCGTATCGGAGCAAGCCGGGGAGCACCCCTGAAAGGGTGTCGGGGCTCTCCAACGTCGCGGCATCCTTGTCCGCATCACTGCCGGACAGGAACCCACGTCAAGGACACGCCGGGGCTTGTCCGCAGGGGGCGTACGCATGTCGACTCCATCGGCCTCGGGACGGATTTCGCCGATCAGATCAGGGTTTGCATTGACGCCGAGAAGCGGCTATAAGCATCAATAGCAGGAAACTTCGTTTCATCAGAGGAAACAGGCCATGTGCGGAATTGCCGGTATCCTGTTGAAGAATGGAGACAGTGGAATCGATACCGGGACGGCGCTGATCGACATGCTCGACGGCTGTCAGCACCGGGGACCGGACTCCACGGGGTTCGCCCTATACGAGAGCGGCGAGGACGGACAGCTGAAGCTGCGGTTCCATGTCGGTTCCGACAACGAGGCGGGCGACGCCATCGCCGCCCTCAAGACGGTCTTCGACGAACACGGCGCCGAGGTCATCGAGGAAGAGCGCATCGCCGGCAGCTACCGTGTCGTGGTGCGTTTCAGCGGTGACCTGCAGAAGTTCTCGTACGCCGTGGAACACGCCGCCAAGGTGGTGTCGATCGGCGAGAGCCTGGAGATCGTGAAGGACGTGGGCGGCGCCCATGATGTCGATGACACCTACGACGTCCATATGTTCAGGGGTTCGCACGGCCTGGGACACGTGCGCCTTGCCACCGAATCGGATGTCAAGCCGGAGGCCTCGCACCCCTTCTGGGCGACCGGGTTCGCCGATGTCGCGATCGTCCACAACGGACAGATCACGAACTACTGGAAGATGCGCCGTCGTCTCGAGCGCCGCGGGTTCGCGTTCGCGACGGACAACGACAGCGAGCTCATTGCCGTCTATCTCGCCGACAAGATGAACCAGGGGATTCCCTTGAAGGACTCCCTGGCCTCGTCCATTGACGACATGGACGGGACATTCTCCTTCCTCGTGTCGACCCGCGACGAGATCGGCTACGCGAAGGACCGGCTTGCCGCCAAGCCGATGATCATGTTCGAGAACGACGACATCATTGCCATTGCCTCTGAAGAGGTCTCGCTCAATCGCCTGTTCCCGGGCCGCGCGCTCGACACCCGTGAACCGCCTCCGGGAAGCTACAGAACATGGTCACGATCGATCTGAAGGACCTGTCGACCCGCGAAGCCAACGAGAGCATTCGCGAGGCGGCGGCACGGGGCGAGACCATCGAGGTTCTCAATCCCGACGCTCGCCACCACATCGGTGTCGGCGTCATCCACCCGGTTGACATCCACGTCCGTGGATCGGCCGGATACTTCTGCGCCGGACTGACCGACACGCCGCGCTTTCACATCGAACGCAATGCCGGCTGGGGGCTGGCAGACAACATGTACCGTGGATCCGTCGTCGTCGGCGGCAACGCCGGCGCCATAGCCGGGGTGGCGATCCGCGGCGCGGAAGTGGTGATCCGGGGCAACATGGGGTCGCGGGCCGGACAGGTCATGAAGAAGGGGACGCTGCTGTGCTGCGGCAATGCCAACTTCATGGCCGGCTACATGATGTATGGCGGGCGCATGATCATTCTCGGCGAATCAGGCGAGCGTCTCGGCGAGGACATGACGGGAGGCGAGATCTTCCTTGGCGGCGATCTGGTGTCACTGGGGTCCGACGCCATGGAGACCGATACCGCGGGAGACGAGATCGACGACATCCGGGCCTTTCTCGACCGCTACGAGATTCCCTTCCGGGGCAGCTTCCGCAAGATCGTGAATGCCGGAAAGAAACTGCGCTACGGCACCCCGGAGCGGCAGGTGCGCTCGATTCCCTACTTCAACTTTTCCGGCGACAGCGACTACTGGAATCACAAGGTCCAGGAAGACGTCTACATCAAGTCCCAGATCGGACGCTACCGGGTGAGGGGATACGGCGGCGCCCGCGAACTGCCGCACCTTTCCGACCTTGCCTTCGCCAGGGATGTCATTCCGGATGCAGTCGGCGACGATCCGGTCTCCAGGGTCCGGATGCACACGCTGATCGGCGGCAAGAACGGCGCCAAACCCCTTGACCTGACGATGCCTGTCCTCATTGCTCCGATGAGCTACGGCGCTCTTTCCCGTTCCGCCAAGCAGGCGGTCGCCATTGCCTCGGGCATGGCGGGAATCGCCGAGAACACCGGGGAAGGCGGCATGAGCGACGCCCAGCGCGATGCGGCAGGTCAGCTCATCTTCCAGATGCTCGGTGGCCGTCTGGGCTGGAACATCCACGACATGAACCGGGCGGATGGCCTGGAGATCTACATTTCCCAGGGCGCCAAGCCGGGCTTCGGCGGTCAGCTCATGGCCAAGAAGGTGACGAAGGAACTGGCCGAGATCCGCGGCATCCCGGCCGGCATCGACCTTCGTTCGCCGTCACGCCATCCCGACATCCTCGGTGCCGACGATCTCGTCATCAAGGTCGAGGAGTTGCGCGAGGCGACGGGCTACCGTCTGCCGGTGAGCGTCAAGCTGGGGGCGGGTCGCATTCACGACGACATCAAGATCGCCGTCAAGGACGGCTTCGACTTCGTCGAACTCGACGGCATGCAGGGCTCGACCGGCGCCGGTGGCGCCGAGGTGATGGAGTATGTCGGCATCCCGACCATCTCTGCCATCTGCGAGGCGGAACGCGCTCTTGCATCCATCGGCCGCCGCCAGGACATCGAGATTGTCCTCATGGGCGGGCTGAGAGACGGGGTCGATGCCGTCAAGGCCATGTGCCTGGGCGCCGACGCCGTGGCGCTGGGGACCGCCGCCATCATTGCCGGCGGCTGCATTGCCTGCATGCAGTGTCATGTCGGCCAGTGCGTGACCGGTATCGCCACCCAGGATCCCGAGCACGAGAAGCGCTACAAGCCCGAAATCGAGGCGCAGCACATCTACACCTTCCTGGAGAGCGTGCGCTGGCAGATTGCGGCCGTCACATGGGGACTGGGATACGATGACGTACGCGGCCCCTGCCGCGACGATCTCGTGGCTCTCACGCCCGAGGCGGCCGAGATCACCGGCCTTCCCCTCTGTCCCGAACGCCGGAATGCGGGGCTTCCCGAAATCGATGCGGCGATGGAACGGGCTCTTCGATGACGGACGCCAACCTCCTGCCGGAAGAACTCGCGGACGACACCGCGGACCGGCACTTCGTGCCCGCTCCCTGCCAGATCGCCTGCCCGGTCGGCACGGACGCGCCATCCTACATCGCCCACATCTGGGAAGGCAGGTTTGCCGAGGCCTTCGAGGCCATCACGGCGACCAACCCGTTCAGTTCGATCTGCGGGCGCGTCTGCGACGCACCCTGTGAACCGGCGTGCCGGCGTACGGCAAGCGACGGACCCGTGCAGATCCGCAATCTCAAGCGCTTCGTCATGGACAAGCTCGGGGCCGAGTGGGTGCCGCCGGCGGCTGAGGTCACCCGTGAAGAGAGTATCGGCATCGTCGGAGCCGGGCCGGCCGGACTGGTGGCGGCCCACGACCTTGCCGTCGCCGGATTCAGGGTCGATGTCTATGAGATGACCGACCGTCCAGGCGGCATGATGATCTGGGGCATTCCGGCGTTTCGCCTGCCCGCCGGCACCCTGAACGAAGACATGGAGCGGCTGCAGGCCCGCTGTCCCGGACTCGCCATCCACACGAACGTTGCCCTGGGCCGGGACATCACGCTCGCCGACCTCAAGAAACGCCACGCTGCGGTGGGGCTCACCATCGGTTCCTGGTGGGGCAAGACCATGGGGATCCCCGGTGAGGATGACGGCCGCGTGATCGACGGCGTCGAGTTCCTGCGCCGGGTCAACGCCGGAGAACGCCCGGCAATGCCGGCGAAAGTCGTCGTCGTTGGCGGCGGCGATGTCGCCATGGATGCCTGCCGGGCCGCCCTGCGCCTTCCGGGGTGCGAGGAGGTCACGGTCATCTACCGGCGCGGCCCGGAGGACATCCCGGCGCGAAAGATCGAACTCGAGGGCGCCATCGAGGAAGGCATCGAGTTCATCTACAACACGCAGCAGGTCGGCGTTCTTGCCGACAACGAGGATCGCCTGAGACTGCGTTGCGTGCGCACCACGGCCGGCGAACCTGATGCAGACGGCCGTCGTCGGCCCGTCACGGTCGAGGGATCCGAGCACGACATCATGTGCGGCATGGTCATCGCCGCGGTCGGCCAGTACGGCGCCTGCGACGACCCCGCCACCCGCAACCTCATGTCCGGCGATCGCGTGCGGACCGACTGGGAGACCATGCGGACCGATGATCCGCAGATCTTCGCCGCCGGTGACGGAGCTTTCGGGGGCTCCACCATCGTCATGGCCATGAGCCATGGCCAGCGGCTGGCCTACTACATCAAGGCGTGGCTCGACGGCATCGACGATCCCGTTCCCTATCGTACGCCGTGGCGGACGCGGCGTGTGCAGGTGGCCCAGGATCTCAAGTGGGAACTCTTCGGCCTGCACCATCCGCCGTTCCACGGCGTCGGCGACAATCCGGTCGCATTCCCGGAAATCGAGTCGACCTACACCTGGGAGGAGGCGCGCAACGAGGCGGCGCGATGCTATCGCTGCGACGCCGAGACGGGCTCGGCCGACTACTCTGTCGTCAACCGGGAGGACATCTTCCTGATGGCGCGGATGAAGCGCGAGGATACGGCGCGCCAGTCCGGCATGCTGGCCAAGCGCCTGCGGCCGCGTGACAATCCGTTTCCCGGGGACCGTCCGGCCACTGTCGACGACCTGGTGTTCCTGCCGGCCAATCTGTCGAGACTGGTGATCGACCCCTATCGCGAGGCCTGCAAGGTGGCGACGGATCTGGGGTCCGGACGCATGGAGGTGGCGCAACCCTTCTTCGTGACCGGCTTCGACAACGCACCGGCGGATGTGAAGCGGGGGGTCGGCCGGGGAATCGCGGAAGCGGCGGCAGGCTACATCGGCATGCAGCCGGTCGCCGACGATGTGGCGTGGTTGCAGCTGGTGGTGGAGGGGCAGATTCCGCCGCAGGAGGACGCCGCGGGCCTCATTCACGTCATCGGTCCCCGCTTCGAGGCGCCAACGAGGATCCGGCGGTTTCGCGAGGACCAGATCCTCGGCCTCGCCGTCTCCCACGGGAGCGCTCTCGAGGATGCCATCGGGTTTGCCCTCGATCAGGACCTCGACGTCCTCCTGGTCAACGGCAACACCGCCACCGGACGCGACTGGCCGGAACTCACCGGCGCGCCCGACCTCACGCTCATGCGCGACACCATCGCCTGCCTGCGTCGGCTCAACATGGAAGAGGAGATCGACATCCTCTGGTTCGGCGGTCTGCGTTCCGGAACCGATGCCGCCAAGCTCATTGGCATGGGTGCGAAGTCGCTGGTCATGGGCATGACCGTGGCCCTGGCGGCCGGAGCCGAGTTTGACGAGACCCACCGGCTTACGTTCGCCCCCGACGTTACGGCCGACGAGTGCTCCCGGGCGGTTGCCAACATTCTGAAATCCGCGGTGGGCGAGGCGTCGATGATGGCCCGCTGCACCGGCAAGACCAATCTCCACAACCTGGAACCCGAGGATCTGCGCGCCCTCACGCTCGCCACCGCCGAGGCCACCGGACTGGTTCTCGCCGGACACACGTACTGAAGAGCCCGGTTTCAGGTTCTCGTGGCGGGGGCGAGATCGATGACCCTGGGGTCGTATCCGCAGGCCGAAAGGAAGCGCAGTAGATCACGCGGATGGAGGGCCGTCGTCCGGTTGTTGACGAGCGGGTGCAGGTTGACGAGGTCCGTTTCCATGAGGGCGCGATCGATGTAGACGCCGATCTCCTCGCCCGTGTCATTGACGAGCGCAAGGGGCGTCACGGCCCCGGGCTCGACACCGAGAATGTCGCGCACCCTTTCGGGGCGGGCGAAGCTCAGGCGGGCCGAGCCGATGAGTCCGGCGAGGGCCTTGAGGTCGAGTTCGCGTGACTCCTCGACCACCGCGAGCCACAGCCGCGCCTTCTTGTCCTTGAAGAACAGTGTCTTGCAGTGGAGTCCAGGGAGGCTGCCGCGCAACGCGCGGTTGTCGGCCACGGTATGGACGGGTTCATGTTCGTGGGTCGTGCTGGGGATGCCGAGCTCCTCGAGTCTGGCGAGCAGGTCGCCGGGCGTCGCCCTGCCCGGCATCGTCGTCGTCGGTCGGTTCATGGGGCATGTGATCCGGTCTGGTGATGCAATCAGGTCCCGGCTTTCCGGCGGTCGACAAATGTCCTACACTTCCGGGGTCTTGATGCAAGGGATCTTGAGCCCTTGTTGATCACTTCTGGGAGGATCCAGGGAGATGACTGATCAACTAGCTTCGCTTACCGTCATCTTCACGGAATTCTACTACTGGGTCACGGTCGTCATCATGTTCCTGATCCACGTAGGGTTCTGTGTCTATGAGGTCGGCGCCTCGCGCCGCAAGAATCTTCAACACACGCTGATGAAGAACACGATGCTGATCCCGCTGGTCACCATCACGTTCTTCTATTTCGGATGGTGGATCTACTTCGCCTTCCCCTACTTCCCGCTGATGGGCGGATTATCGGATGCGCCTTGGGCCGTGCCGTGGTCCGAACTCATGGGCACCCACATGGGCGGTGCGGTCACCGTTCAGGCCGCGAGCCTGACGTCGGATGACACCATGTTCTGGGCCCGCATCAACGGGGTCTTCTGGGCAGCCTTCCTGCTGTTCTCATGGACCACCGCGTCCATCGTCTCCGGTGCCGTCATCGAACGCATCAAGACCCAGGCGTTCCTGCTCGTGGTCGTTCTTGTCGGTTCGGTGACATGGATTATCGATGCCGCCTGGGGCTGGAGCTGGAATGGCTGGATGGTGCAGCTGTGGGGCTATCACGATGCCTACGCATCCTCGGTGGTGCACGGCATTGCCGGTGGCTCGGCGCTGGGCATCCTGGTCGTGCTGGGTCCCAGACTCGGCAAGTTCGCGGCCGACGGGACGCCGCGCAACATACCCCAGAACAATCCCTGGCTCGTCACGGTCGGGCTGTTCCTGATCTATACCGGGTTCTGGGGATTCTATGCCGCGTGCAACATTCCCATCATCGACTACACCGCTGATGTCATGGGAGCCGAGGGAGCAGCCTTCTTCACGGCAACCAACATCTACCTGACCCCGACATCGCTTTCCGCCATTACCTTCAACTTCCTGATGTCGCTCTCGGGCGGTCTCCTGGCAGGCTATCTGGTCTCGAGGGGGCAGCCGTTCTGGAGCTATTCGGGCGGTCTTGCAGGCGTCATCTGCGCCTCTGCCGGCAACGATCTCTATCATCCGATCGAGTCGATGGTCATCGCCATGGTCGGTGTGTGGATCGCCTACAAGATGCACCACTGGGTGGAGAGAAGGTTCAAGATCGACGATGCGGTGGGCGCCGTGGCCGTGCACGGCTACGCCGGCTTCGCCGGGACGGTGATCGCGGGCTTCATGCTCTGGGGTTATCCCTCCAACGTCGCCTACGAAGCGACGGGCTGGTTCGGCAACACCGACGGTGTGGCATCCATCAATCCGCTCGGCCAGTTCCTTGGCGCCGTGCTGATGTTCTGGGGTCTTGGCTTCCTGCCCTGCTGGGTGCTGGCCAAGGTTCTCGATGGCCTGGGCTGGTTGCGTGTGCCGCGCGAAGTCGAACTTGCCGGTCTCGATACCCATGACTACGGGGATGCCTTCCCGTACCACGCCTATCGTGACACGGCGATGGAAGACATCGACCGCGATCTCGCGAAGAGCTGAGCGGTTCCGGAAAGGAGACAGGAAACCATGTCTACCAATGTTGAAAGCTGGTCCGATGTTGCGTCTCTGGGCGCCATCTATCCCTTCCCGGGAATCGAATGGCTCCTCGTCCTTGCTGGCGTCGCCATCTGGGTGATCTGGCACGTCTGGCAGATTCGTTCGGAGAATTCCGAGTACGATGCGGCGGTCCAACACTACAAGGACGTCGGCATGGACAAGGCCCTCGATCATCGAGGGCGCCATGACGCCATGCTCGACTGACGGGCAAGCAACCAATTCCAGGGGGCGGTGACCCACCGCCCCCTGTTTGACGCGATCGGGGGATGGCGCCATGCCGTCCCCCGATCCTCTTTTGGGGGAAGCCACGCAGGCGGCGAAACAGCAGCCTGACGTACGGGGAAGAGCCGCCTCTCGTGCAGGTCCACGCTCCCGATCCCCGAACTGCTATGGTTGATTCCGCCCGATGGCGATGGACGGCTGCGCATGGCCGCTGGCCATTCCTCCGCGGCCAAACGGACGTCAGCCACCTTGCCTCTGAGGGCAGGGTCGCAGCCATCCGGGATGTCACCGGAGAGACAAGGCACCGAACAGCCGAAGCTGGCAACATGACCCCGCATCTTCGGTCTGAGGGCGATCAGAAAGCAGATGTCTATTGTTGACATTGCAACCAATTGAAAATATGAACATTGGTAATGAAACCTGTCAGATCGAACTCTTCTTTACCAAATGATGAAATTCAGCGAACTCGGATCAAGGGTGGCCAGAGAGCGGATCGACATGGTTCAGCTCTGGAATGCCTGGTCGGAAACCGAGAGCCTGCGGCGGCACAGTTTCCTGGGCTCGATGAACTGGGAGACGAGGAACGAAAGACACTATCTCTATAGAAGAAGAGTCGGAGTTGTGAAATCCCTTGGCCCTCGCTCGCCGGAAACGGAGAGAATCTTCGCTGCGTTCACCGAAGGAAAGAAGGCCAATGCGGAGAGACTGAAGGCGTTGAACGAAGAGATCCGTATCCAGGCCAGTGTTCTCCGCGCACTGGGTGCGGGACGGCTTCCGCTCATGGCTGCCCGGACTCTGCGTGCACTGCAGTCCTATCGGACGGACAGTATCCGGACGGTCGGCACGATTGCACTCTATGCCTATGAGGCGCTTGCCGGTGTCATGTTCAGCAGGGACTCCACCGCCACGGGGGACCTCGATCTGTTGGTCGATGACCGCAACAGGCTGCAGCTTGTCTCGGAGGACGGGAAGCGGACAGGCCTGATTGCCCTGATCCAGAAGAGGGTAGACAGGACATTCCGTCCGCGGGCCGCCGGAGACTTCCGGTTGATCAACGATGAGGGCTACATGGTCGAATTCATAAGGCCGCAGCCCAGATCGATACATCGACGCATGCCCGGAGCCGAACCTCTCGAGGAAGGGGATGTTGAGCCTGCGCCCATATTTGGTCTGCAATGGCTCGTCAACGCGCCCGCCGTGGAGACGGTGGTTCTGGACGAGCGCGGGTTTCCGGTCCCGATGAGGGTGCCGGATCCTCGTTGCTGGGCTCTGCACAAGTCGTGGCTTTCCAACAGACCGGACCGTGCTTCCCTGAGGAGGTCTCGGGACAGACAGCAGGCGGAACTGGTCATGCGTCTGGCCAGGAACAACTGCCGCATCTTCCGTTCGACGGTGAATGGATGGCAAGAATGCCGAAGGAACTGCGCCTGATGGTCCCGGAAAAAGGTCCTGACGGCTCCATCGAACCCCCGTGGTGATCGGATAACTCGCTGCCGCATTCCCAGGGCAGGGGGTATGCCGGTGTTCAGGTGACTTTTGCGGACATCGTTCTCTGTCGGACACCTCTTGTCCTGACTCTCGCGGATGTCGCAGGGGCATTGCAGGGTATCGGGTTTGCGGATTGCGCAACACGGTGTGGCGCGGCGGGATGTTCGATCAGTGCGCCGAAGCAGCGGACGTCGTGACGCTCACAGGCGCACCGGCCAGCAGGGCTCCACCTCGGTCCACTCGTCATCCGAGTCTTGCGGCCATGGCGGCATGGTCACCGCGAAGGCCGAAAGTGCCGCCTCACGGCCGGCGCGGAACTGGAAGGACGTGCCGAGCGGGATGGTCAGGCAGAGACCGGGTGTCAGCGCGACGACCTCCTCCTGTTCGTCCGTGCGGCGCCACATCTCGCCGCGGCCCTCGAGGATGTACCAGATTTCTTCCACGCTCCGGTGGCGACCGGCGCGCGACACGCTGCCCGGCGCCAGGCGGAAATGTGCGCCACTGCCGCCGGCAAGGGAGCACAGGATGCGGACCTCCGCACCGTCGGGCGCGAGCGTGTCGGCTTCGTGGGGCAGCTGCCGGGCGGCGGGACGCCGATCCTGAGAGGCAGCAGTCATGGCAGGACGTGACGGGTGTCCATCAGGAGTGATCCCGGAGATTGCTCCAGGCCGACCCATACCACGCGACCCCCTGTCTGGAGAAGGAGCTTCCCCCCGCCGTCCGGCACGCACGGGCGCCGGGGCTGGAGAACCGGGTCCCTGGCGGGTATCGTTGCGGCCATGAAACAGGAACTCGATGTGCGGGGGCTCGCCTGTCCCTTGCCCGTGCTCAAGGCGCGCAAGCGCCTCAAGGAGATGGCGAGCGGGGATGTCCTCGTCGTTCATGCCACCGATCCCGGTTCGCAGAAGGACTTCGAGGCCTTTGCCGACACCACCGGCCATGCTCTGCTCGCCACGTCCATGGATGCCGGCGTCTACACGTTCGAGATCCGACGCCGCTGATCCTTGTCTGTCGCCAGCAAGTAGAACTGTCCGGTTTTCGTAGCACATCAATTGGCCGCTTCTGTCGCCGCTGATCCTTGTCTTGCGGATCGTCGGTTCCTGGTCTAGGGTGGTTCCAGTCACTCACGGGGAGCTCCTTGGGAGCTGAGAGATGCCGAGACGCATCGACCCGTTGAACCTGATCCGGATCATGCCGGCGTAGGGATTGAGGCGACGGTCTTTTCCCACCAGAAAGACACCCTCCCCGGCACCGGCGCCGAAGGAGGAACCATGTCAAGAACAGCGACCTTTCTGTCGGCCGCCCTGCTCACCATCGTGTCAGCGCGGGCCGAAACACTTGATATCTACACATATGAGTCCTTTGTCAGCGAGTGGGGCCCGGGACCGCAGATCGAGGAGGCCTTCGAGGCCCGCTGCGAGTGCACCATCCGCTGGACGGCGGTCGATGACGCCGCGATCCTGCTGTCGAGGCTGCGCCTCGAGGGGTCAGGCGGAGACGCGGACGTGGTGCTCGGGCTCGACACCAACCTGATGGCCGAAACCCGCGACCTCGGCCTTGTCCGCCCGCATGGCCTTGCCGGCCTGGAGTTCGATCTGCCCGTTCCATGGGACGATCCCGTCTTCGTTCCCTTCGACTACGGGTACTTCGCCGTGATCTACGATGACCAGGCGCTGCCTCAGCCACCGGCATCACTCGATGACCTGGTGTCGGGCGGCAACGGCGCCGATCTCATCATCCAGGATCCCCGTACCAGCACCCCGGGGCTGGGCCTCATGCTGTGGATGAAGGCTGTCTTTGGCGATTCCGCGGCTGACGCCTGGCGCAGGCTGTCGTCACGTGTTCTCACGGTCACGGCAGGCTGGAGCGAGGCCTACGGTTTGTTCCTGGAGGGCGAGGCGCCGATGGTGCTGAGCTACACCACCTCTCCTGCCTATCACCAGCTTGTCGAGGGCGAGACGCGATACCGTGCCGCCATGTTCGAGGAAGGCCACTACATGCAGATCGAGGTGGCGGCCATGGTCGAGGGCACGGACCAGGAAGACCTCGCCCGCGACTTTCTGAGCTTCATTGCCACGCCGGAGTTCCAGGGTGCCATCCCGACCGGCAACTGGATGTACCCGGTGATCGATCTCGGTGACGATCTTCCCGACGTCTTCCGTGAACTGCCGGCGCCTGCCGTGTCACTGCTGCTGTCGCCGGATGAGGCCGGCGCCATGCGCAGGCAATGGATCGACGAGTGGCTGGAGGCGGCCATCGGAGAGTGATGGTCGGTTTGCGGCCCCTGCTATGGCCCGGAGTGCTGGCGCTCGTCGCCTCTCCGGGTCTGGCGGTGCTGGCACTCGTGGCGCTTCTCGAAGCGGCGCCTCTGGGAGAAACGGGACGCCTGTTCGATCGCTATGCGCTTCACGTGCTCGCCTTCACGGTTCTCCAGGCGACACTCTCCACGGTGCTTTCCCTTGTGTTCGCCGTTCCTGTTGCCAGGGCCCTGGCGCGCCGTCCTTCCTTCCCGGGACGCGGCATCGTGATCCGCCTCTTCGGCATCCCGCTGGTCCTGCCTGCCATCGTTGCCGTGTTCGGGGTGGTGGCCGTGTGGGGACAGAACGGCGCCGTCAACACCGCGCTGGAAACGGCAGGATTGGAGCGGTTCGGACCGATCTACGGGCTCGAGGGCATTCTCATTGCCCACACCTTCTTCAACATACCTCTTGCCGTGCGCCTGCTGCTGCCGGTCTGGGAGTCCATTCCCGGGGAGACATGGCGGCTGGCAGCGCAGCTCGGCATGACCTCGTGGCCGATCTTCCGGTTGATCGAGTGGCCCCGCATTGCCGAAGTTCTGCCTGGTATCGCCATGCTCGCCTTTCTCCTCACATTCTCCAGCTTCACCGTCGTTCTCGCGCTTGGCGGCGGTCCGGGGGCCGCCACGCTCGAAGTGGCGATCTACCAGGCGCTGAGGCTGGACTTCGACATCGTCCGTGCCGTCTTCCTCGCCGTGCTCCAGGTCGTGATCTGCGGCACCATCGCCATCGTCCTCTTCCGTTTCGCCCGCTTTTCCCTGAGTGAGGCAGGGGCGGGCAGGGTCACGAGGCGCCCCGATTCCCATGACCGGCTGGGCCGCATCGGCGATGCCCTCCTGATCGCCGCCGGCATCTTCTGGGTTGGCGCGCCGCTGGCCGCGGTCGCGATTTCCGGCCTGGCCGGGCCACTGGCGGACGTTCTCGCCCGCCAGGATGTCTGGCTTGCGGCGTTGCGCAGTGTCGTGGTCGGACTTGGCGCCGGTGTCGTTGCCGTCACCGTCGGCCTCCTGCTTGGCGCCACCACCTGCGATCTGGCCATGCGCCGCCACCGCCGCCGTCTGGCCGATGTCCTCGAGATTGCCGGCAGCCAGACCCTGATCGTGTCACCGGTGGTGCTGGGTGCCGGCCTCTTCGTTCTCCTCCTCGGGCATGTCCGGGTGTTCGACTGGGCCCTGCCGCTTGCCGCCCTGATCAACGGACTGGTCTGCGTCCCCTACGTGCTGCGGCTCGTCTCTCCGGTCCTGCGCCGGACTGCGGCCCACCATGACCGGTTGTGCGCCAGCCTCGGTCTTGCAGGCATGCGCCGGATTGTCTGGCTCGAGGGTCCCCTGGCGCTGCGCCCGCTGGCGACGGCACTGGCCCTGGCGACGGCGCTGGCCGCAGGCGATCTCACCGCAATCGCGCTCTTTGGAACCGAGCGAGAGGCAACCCTTGCCCTGCTTCTCTACCGGGCACTGGGCAGCTACCGCATGGATGAGGCTGCCGTGATCGCGCTGTTTCTCGTGCTGGTGTGCCTTGCCATCTTCGTTGTCATCGAGGGCCTAGGCCGTGTCGCCGCCCGGACTTGAACTCGACGGCATCACGTTCGGCCAGGGCGGCTGGACTCTCGCCGCCGACCTTGCGGTGCGCCGCGGCGAGTTGCTGGCGCTCATCGGCGCCAGCGGCGCCGGCAAGAGCACGCTGCTGTCTCTGGCCGCCGGGTTCGAAAGGCCGCTCGAGGGGCGCGTTCTGGTCGATGGAACGGCGGTGACGGATCTTCCGCCCGCATCGAGACCGATCACCACGCTCTTCCAGGAGCACAATCTCTTTGCCCACCTTTCGGCTCTCGACAACGTCGCCCTTGGCCTTCATCCCGGCCTGAGACTGACGGCAACGGACCGGCGAACGGCCCATGAGGCCCTCTCCCGCGTGGAGCTCGAGACCATGGCGCACCGGCGGCCCGGCGAACTCTCCGGTGGCGAGCGCCAGCGGGTCGCCCTTGCAAGGGCGCTGGTGATGAAACGCCCCGTGCTGCTCCTGGACGAGCCCTTCGCGGCTCTCGGACCGGCATTGCGGCGCGCCATGCTCGATCTCGTGTCAAGGCTGAGGAGGGAGTCCGGGCTGACCCTGGTGATGGTCACCCATGATCCCGCGGATGCCCGGCGAATTGCCGACTCGGTTGCCTTCATGGACGGCGGACGCATTCTCCTCACCGGGCCCACGGACTCGGTTCTCGACACCCCGGAACTGCCGGAACTGGTGCGTTATCTCGACCCCGAGTCCGATCAGGATCCGTCGTAATCCTCCAGGGCGGCGGCAAGGGCCGCCCTCTCAGGCCCGGCGACGAGGGTGCTGGCGAACACCGCGTCCGGCTCCATGAACTGCATGTCGATCTCCTCGCCGGCGGGCACGCACGGAGAATCGTCCGACTCGACGAGGTAGTAGATGGGCGTGTAGGGCGCTCGTGTCCACGGGCTGATCAGGGTTCCCGGATCATGGAGTTCCCGCATGATCCGGATTTCCATGCCGGTCTCTTCCCGGAACTCCCTTCTGAGTGCCGCATGCGCGGTCTCGCCATGATCGACGCCACCGCCTGGATACTTCCACACGAAGAGCCCGCCGACGTATTCGGCGGCGACGAGGACCTGGCGGTTGCGCAGCAGGACGCCGTAGACGCGATAGTTCTGTGGATGGGTCATGAGGCGGGCACCGACGGCTTTCGTGTCATGGAGGATCGCCTGTTGTACAAGCACTGATTGTCGGCTCTACCGGAAGATGCACCATGGCAGCAAGCACGAACATTCTCGAGACCGTCGGCAACACGCCGATGGTCGAGGTGAGATCCTTCGACACCGGTCCCTGCCGTCTCTTCCTGAAGCTGGAAAACCAGAATCCGGGGGGATCGATCAAGGATCGCCCGGCGCTGTCCATGGTGGAGGCCGCCGAACGATCCGGAGCCATCGGACCGGGCGGCACGCTGATCGAAGCGACGGCGGGGAACACCGGCATCGGCCTTGCCCTCGTGGCGCGCCAGAAGGGCTATCGCCTGCTTCTCGTGATACCCGACAAGATGAGCCAGGAGAAGATCTTCAACCTGCAGGCCATGGGAGCGGAAATCCGCCTGACGCGATCGGACGTCACGAGGGGGCACCCGGAGTACTACCAGGACCTCGCCAGCCGTCTGGCCGACGAGACCCCCAACAGCTTCTTCGTCAACCAGTTCGGCAATCCGGCGAATCCGCTGGCCCACGAAGAGGGAACGGGCCCGGAGATCTGGGAGCAGATGGACCACAAGGTGGATGCCGTTGTCTGTGGCGTGGGATCCGGCGGCACCATCACCGGGATCGGCCGCTTCTTCGCCCGGCGGGCGCCGCATGTCGAGATGATCCTCGCCGATCCCCTCGGATCGGTGCTGGCCGACAAGGTCAACACGGGCACGCCGGGACCGCTGGGATCCTGGCTTGTCGAGGGGATCGGCGAGGATTTCATTCCCGAGGTGAGCGACCTTTCCCTTGTCTCGAAGGCCTACAAGGTGGCGGATGCCGAGGCCTTTGCCGCGGCGCGCAAGCTCCTCGTGGATGAAGGCATCCTGGCGGGCTCGTCGTCGGGCACCCTGCTGGCGGGCGCACTGGCCTACTGCCGTGAACAGGACGAGGAGAAGAACGTGGTGACACTGGTCTGCGACAGCGGCAACAAGTACCTCTCCAAGATGTACAACGACTACTGGATGCTTGATCAGGGATTTCTCGAGCGCGAGAGCTTCGGCGACCTGCGCGATCTCATCGCCCGCCCCCATGCCGACCGGGCCTCCGTCACGACGGCACCGGACGATACGCTCGCCGACGCGCTGTCACGCATGAAACTCTACGACATCAGCCAGTTGCCGGTCCTGGCGGACGACAACGTGGTCGGCATCATCGATGAATCCGACATCCTGTGGGCCATTCACCGCCGTCATGGCGCCTTCACGGATCACGTGGCATCGGCGATGTCGGTGAGCCCGGAAACCGTCGAGGCGACCGCCGACATCGATACGCTGATGACCATCTTCCGCCGTGACCTGACGGCGATCGTCGTCGACAACGACGCCTTTCTCGGAGTGATCACCCGCATCGACCTCCTCAACTGGCTGCGCCGGGAGCACCGCCTGTAAGCATCGCGATGGTCACGTCCGGTACTGTGACCGCATAGCCTGGTGAACCTTGGCTTGAGCCCCGCATGCAGCAGATCAGTCCCGTTCGTTGTGTGGCGGTTGGCTGTGACCTGTTCCAGGATGGCCGTGAATGAGGTGTTCGGCGGTCCGTTCTCGACATCGAAGGCGACACGGGCGGTGACTTCCGGAATGGACACGCTGCAAGTCGACTGCGGCCTGTCGTGAAGTCAGGACGCCCGTCCGGTGTCAGTGGGGGTATTCACCGCCAGCACCTGGGGTACGTCGGTTCACAGTTGGAGTACTTCTCCAACCTCGTTGCGACGCGCCCCTTTTGATCGGATGGAATTGGATGGACAATTGGATGTCGATGCGGCATTCTCGAATTGGATGGAATTGGATGGGACAATGGGCGCCGCCATCGACACCTCCACCTTGGAGGTCACCAACGAGATCCTGTCGCTGATCTCTGAAATCGACGAGTTCAAGGGTGCTTGGCGGGCGCTCGGACGCATCGCGCCTGATCGGTTGACCAACCTCAAGCGTGTCGCCACCATCGAGAGCATCGGATCCTCGACACGCATCGAAGGCGCGAAATTGACCGATCGCGAGGTCGAAAAGCTGTTTTCGAATATCGAGATCAAGTCCTTTGCGACCAGAGACGAGCAGGAAGTTGCCGGTTACGCCGACGCCATGGAAATGGTCTTCTCGAACTGGGAAGCGATCGATATCACCGAGAACCACATCAAACAGCTCCATCGTGATCTGCTGAAGCACTCCGTCAAGGACGAGCACCATCGCGGGGAGTACAAGACCCTCCCCAATCACCTCGAAGCCTTCGGCCCGGATGGAGAAAACCTGGGCGTGGTGTTTCGGACGGCTTCGCCGTTCGACACGCCTCGTCTGATGGCCGAACTGGTCGATTGGATCGGCCAGAACTCAAACGCTCGAGAGATCCACCCGCTCCTGGCGATTGCCGTGTTCGTGGTCGTGTTTCTGGAAGTCCACCCCTTCCAGGACGGCAACGGGCGCTTGTCGCGTATCGTGACGACGCTCCTGCTCTTGCGGGCGGGTTACGGCTATGTGCCCTACGGCTCCCTGGAAAGCGTCATCGAGCGAACCAGGGAATCCTATTATCTGGCCTTGCGCCGGACCCAGGGAACCATCCGCACTGACCAACCTGACTGGCAACCATGGGTTCTCTACTTTCTGAAGTCGCTGAAACAACACAAGGATCGACTGGAGCGAAAGCTCGAGCGCGAGCGGCTCATTCTGGGGGATCTACCGGAACTGTCGGTGCAGATTCTGGAACTGGCCCGCGAACACGGCCGCACAACCGTTGCCGAAGCTGCCAGGGCGACCGGCTCAAGTCGCAATACCGTCAAAGGCCACTTTCGCACGCTGACCGAGGCCGGACACCTTGAACGTCATGGCGCCGGCCGCGGCACGTGGTACTCCCTCGCATAGTCCCGGATCCCTCAAGTGGTGCTCAGGGTGTCGCCCGGTACATGTGGTAACGGCCCTGGGCGACGGCTGCGGGGAGATCGAGTGCGGTCCAGGCGGCGTTGGGGAGGGGTTGATCGCCAATGACGATGGCGCCGCCGGCGAGAAGGGGCGGCAAGGCTTCGGCGAGCCAGCTGGCGAGATCGAGGCTCGCCTGGCGATCGCCTGAGCCGATATCGGCATGGGCGAGGACGGCCGCCGGTCCGAGACGTTGCGCGGCAAGGGGAAGTGTCTCCGCAAGGTCGCCCAGAAACATGTGGCCGTCGTCGGGAACGCAGTCCGGATGGGCGGCGATCCGGCGGTCGAAACAGTAGATCTCCCGCTCCGGAAGGAGACAGCGCAGGTGGTCGTAGGTGCGGCCGTTGCCGAGCCCGATTTCAAGGATGTGACCGGGCCGTCCGGCGACGAGGCGGGCGGCCTCGTCGAGGCACAGACGCTGGGCCTGGAGGCGGCGGATGGCGCTGTCGAGCCGGCTCACCCTTCTAGGTGCCGGCCCGGGTGGCCATGGCGTCGCGCAGCATGGTCGTCGTCTTCTCCACCCGGCGGGCGAGTTCGCGCATGATCTCGATCGAGATCGACGGGAACTGGTTGATCAGCTGGAAGAAGAGCTCCTTGGAGATCATCAGCGTTTCCACCTTCGTCACGGCCTTCACCGTTGCCGTCCGCGGCACGTCGCACAGGATCGCGTTCTCGCCCAGGAGATCGTTGGGGCCCAGCGTCGCCACCTTCACGGGCCCGGACTCCGATTCGACGAGGACATCGGCGTCGCCGGTGATGATGATGTAGGCGGCATCGCCCTCGTCACCCTGGCGGCACAGCAGATCCCCCGGGGCGAACGTCAGGCGCTGCGCCGTGAAGGCAAGGAGCTTGAGCCGACTCGGCTCGATCCTCGAGAAGAGCGGGATGGTGCGCAACAGGTCGACTTCCTCTTGCAGACTCATCAGTCATGTCCTCCTCATGTCATTCATGTGCTACCAGACCGGCGAGAACCGAGTTGTCGCGTTCCATGAGCTCCCCGAAGGTACCCCTTTCGGCCAGCTTGCCGAACTTCATGACGAGAACCTGGTCGAACCGGGACGCATCGCTCGGCCTGTGGACCACCCAGATCAGGGTCCTGGCGCGAAACTCCTCGCGAAGATTGTTCATGACTGTGGCCTGGGAGGCTCCGTCGAGCACGGCTGTCGCTTCCGACAGGACCATGATGGCCGGGTGCTTGAGGACGGCCCGGGCGATGGCCGCTTTCTGCCGTTGTGCCGGCGTGAGCCGGGCGCCGCCGATACCGACCTCTGTCTCAAGACCGAGTTCGATCACCAGCGGGCGAAGTTCAAGGTCGCCGATGACGTCGGCCATGAGGTTTCCCACCTTCGTCTGGGACCCGGCCACACCCCAGGCGACCTTGCCGAAGAGGATGTTGTCCTGGAGTGACAGCGCGGGATTGTACTCTGCCCGGTCGAAGAACGAGATGGCGCCCTTCAGGTCTTCGGGCAGGCCCCTGGCAAAGGCGTGACGAACCTCGAGAAGCCGCACCTGCATGGCGTCATCGATCAGTCCGAGACGATGGCGTGCGGGGGCGAGACGGAAAGGAAGCGAGAGGAACTGCAGGCGTTCCTCGTCATCGAGGCCCTGTTCCCCGCTGCGCTCCACCTTTGCGAGCAGTGCGCGGTATCCGGGAAGATCGTCCGGAGAAATGAAGGAGAACTGGGGGAAGAACTCGTGGTCCGCCGGCAGGTCGGCAAAGAGCTCGACCATGGTACGGGCCACCTCGCAGCCCATGGTCAGGAATTCATCCGTCAGCCCGGCATCGGCGAGGAGGGACATGACGTGTTCGTTTTCCGGCAGGCGATCAAGGTCGAAGGTGTCGCCGACGGGGGTGCCAAAGAGCAGGTTCTCGCCGACCGTCGCATTGGTGTTGTAGGTGTCACGATCGAAGGGCTCGACCAGTCCGGCAAGAGTGTCGGACGCGAAGCGCTCCTCGAGAATACGCCGTGCCTCGAGAAGCCTTTCCGCCTCCCGGGGGCTCGTTGCGGGATCAAGCTGGCGCCTCAATCCCATGCGGTAGACGTCATCCTCGAAATCGGCGACCGCCAGGGCGTGACGCACCGCATCGCCCAGGCCGGACCTCGTGTCCACACCCGCCAGGCCAAGGTTGACCCAGTCGTCCTCGACGTCATCAGGACTGTTGGCCGTCAACTGGCGCTCCCGCGCCTGACGGGCCACCACACCTTCCATCGCTTGCGGGACACTCCGGGGCGTTTGCGGGGTCTGGCGCAGCCCGTAGAGGAGATTGTCGAGGAGCGATGCGGAGAAGAGTGACGTCGCGGGTCCGACATAGCCGATCCGCCGTCCCAGAGTGATCTCCGGAAGATCACCGGCGTCTTCAGCGCCGTAGGCGAGACGGCCCTGGCTGGTGTCGATGAGGCGGGCCATCAGTGCCGCGATCCTGTCCCGTCCGCTCACCGCATCGCCGGTGATAGCGACGTGACTGCCGAGCGGAATGTCGAGATTGAGACCATCGATGAGGGTGTCATCGTCCTCGACGTACTTCACGTTGGTTGCCGCCAGACTCCCCGCAAACGGCGTGATCTCGCGGTCGTCGAAGACGACGGCGTCGCTTCTCATGCCGGCCGGCGCAAACTGGGTGACCACCTGGTCGTACTTGATCCTGGCGTCCTCGCGGATCTGGTAGTGATTGAGCAGTTCCTTCCAGGGAGGCGGCAGGTCCTTGTAGGCGGCCAGGACGGCAACCAGGCCACCAAGGGTGAGCGAGCCGTCGATCACGAACCAGCCGCCGATGGCGTAGAAGAAGAATGGCGTGATCTGCGCCAGGAAGTTGTTCAGGAACTTGATGAAGAACTTCTTGCGGTAGATCTGGTAGCGGATGTCGAAGATCCGTCCCATGCGCGCGGTAAACTCGGCCGCCTCCCAGCGCGCCATGCCGCTGGCGTGCAGCTCCTCGACTCCCTGAACGGTTTCCGAGATGCGCTCCGAGACCTTGCGCACTTCCTGGACGCGCTCCTTGGCAAGGAGATTCACCTGGCGCTGGAGTTTCGGAATGATCCAGCCCTGCATGGGGTAGAGCGCCACCGAGGCGAGGCCCATCAGGGGGTCCTGCATGAAGATGAAGAAGAGAGCGGTGACGAGGAGGCCACCCTGGTACATCGGCAGGGCAAGCGCATCGCCGATGAAGCCGCCGAGAGGCTCGACTTCCTGTGTCACCATGGGGATCAGTTCGCCGGAACTCACGCGGCGGAAGTGAGGAGAGGGAAAGCGCAGGATTCGGCTGTAGAGCTGGTAGCGCAGCCGCCGCAGCATGCGCTCCCCCAGAAGGCCCTTGTAGACATTGATGACGTACTTGAAGCCGCCGTTGGCGAGCACAAGGGCCAGGAAGAGACCGCAGTAGAGGGCCAGCAGCGCCAGGCGTTCCATCTCGCCCAGGGGAATGCCGAGGATGACGACAGGGCGAAGATCCGCCGAACCGGAAGAAAGGGAGTCCGGGTCCGCCAGCACGTGGTTGACGATGAGCTTGGGAATGTCGAGGGAGGCGTAATAGAACGGCAGGGAGAACAGCGTAAAGAGCAGGATGAATATCTGCTCCTTGCGCGAGTACCGGAAGATGAACTTGTAGACTGTGGATTCCATGGTCCCGGCCGGCGATCCGTACCCGGGGATTCTAGGTTCGCATGGCGTCGGATCAAGGCTCTGCGAGTGTGCAGGCATTCAGCCGGTGACGACAGGACGGCGAGTGTGGCAGGATGCGCGCCGTTTTTTGGCAACACTTGGGTTGTCTCATGAGCAAGGTGCCGGGGCGCCCGCGCGTCCTGATCTACAGTCATGACAGTTTCGGACTGGGGCATTTGCGCCGGTGCCGGGCCATCGCCCATGCCATGGTGGGAGCCGTCGACAACCTGGCCGTCCTCATCCTCTCGGGCCTTCCCATCATCGGCAGTTTCGATTTCCGTGCCCGGGTGGACTTCGTGCGCGTTCCTGGCGTCATCAAGCTGCGCAACGGGGAGTACTCGCCGCTCAATCCGATGCTCGGCATCGAGCAGACCATGGCGTTGCGCTCTTCCATCATGCGGCACACCGCCGACATCTTCGATCCCGACATCTTCCTTGTCGACAAGGAGCCCCTCGGATTGCGGGGCGAGGTCCGCGAGACGATCGACATGCTCAAGGAGCGCGGCACCAGGATCATCCTCGGTCTGCGTGACGTCATGGATGACCCCGAACTCCTCAAGCCGGAATGGGAACGCAAGAACGCCGTGCCGGCCCTGAGCGCTCTCTACGACGAGATCTGGGTCTATGGACTGCCCCAGATCCATGACCCGCTTGCCGAGATCGAATTGCCGGACTCGGTGCGCCGCAAGGTGGTCTACACCGGATATCTCAGGCGCACGGTGCCCGAGCTGAGTCCGGAGGCGGCGCTGCCGGCATCCATCGAAGAGCCCTTTGTGCTCGTCACCACCGGTGGCGGAGGTGATGGCGATCTCCTGGTCGATCGGGTGCTGGCGGCCTATGAAAGCGCCATGGCGCCCGAACTGCCGGCTCTGGTCGTGTTCGGGCCATTCATGCAGCCCGAGGTCAAGACCGACTTTCAGACCCGAATCGACCGCCTTGAACGGGTATCGGCCATCACCTTCGAAACCCACCTCGAGTCGCTGATGGCGCGGGCGGCGGGGGTGGTGGCCATGGGGGGCTACAACACGTTCTGCGAGATCCTGTCGTTCGACAAGCCGGCGCTCATCGTCCCGAGACAGGCGCCGCGCCGCGAGCAGATCATCCGGGCCAGTCGCGCCCGCGAACTCGGTCTCGTCTCCATGCTGACCGAGGAGGCGGCCGCCCGGGCCGATGCGATGGCGACGGCGATTCGCCAGCTTCCGCAACAGCGCCGTCCCGCCCAGGTCGTGGTCCCGGGACTCCTCGACGGCCTGGAGAATGTCAACCGGCTGGTCGGGATGCACCTCGCCGAAAACCGAGGGCACCGCCACCACGCTTTGCGCCAGCAGGGTTGACCGTCAGCTGGCGGCGCGGCGGTGGACGAGAGCACTTCGTGCGAGCCACAGCGCCGGTATGAGGAAGAGCGGTATCGACGTGAGGATGAATGTCGACCAGCCCAGGGTCACGGTCAACGCGCCCGAGGCAAAGGACGCCACGGCAGCGGCGAGAGCGATGAGAGTCTCGTTCAATCCCTGGACCCGGGACTGATCCTCGGGCCGGACATGCTCGGCGAGCAGGCTTGTCGATCCGATGAAGCCGAAGTTCCAGCCGACCCCGAGCAGGATGAGGGCAAGATAGAAATTCTCCAGCGCCACACCCGACCACGCGGCCAGGGCCGCCGCCGCCAGCAGGGCAAGACCGATGGCAATGACACGGCGCGATCCCCAGCGCGCGATCAGCGATCCGGTGAAGAAGCTCGGGCCGAACATGGCGACGACGTGCCAGCGCACCACGTCGGCGGACTGATCGGTCGACAGCCCGCAGTCAGCCATCGCGAGGGTGGTGGGCGTCATCACGAACACCATCATGGCGTGGGCGGCGGCGGCGCAGATGATGGCGGTCAACACCGGCGGGCTGCCAAGGATCCGGCCCAGCGGCCGGGCCGTTGTCCGTGAACGCGGCGGGGGTTTCGCAAGATCGAGAAAGGCGACCGGAAGACACCCGACAAGACAGATGATCACGATGGCCGCGTAGGCGCCGGCGAAGGGCACGGGGAAGAAGTGATCGCGGGTGTGGATCAGGATTTCCGGGCCGAGCAGCGCGGCAATCAGACCCGCGCCGGTGATGATGGCGATCGCCCTGGGTTTCCAGGGCCCGTGAACGGCATCGGCGGCGGCGAAGCGGAAGTACCACAGACTGCTCTGCATGGCGCCAAAGCACACGTGGGCGAGGCAGAGATAGATGAAATCCCGTTCGAAGAGCGCCACCGCCCCCAGCCAGCCTCCGGCCATGGCGCACCCCGCACCGCCCAGAAACCCCACGCGGCGCCCGAATCGCCCCATGATCAGGGAAATGGGGGTGGCCGTGACCATGGCGCTCAGCATCTGCAGGGAAATGGCGACGGTGGCGAGGCTGGGCACCGGCGCCACGTAGGCTCCGGCAAGTCCCCCCATGATGATGAGCATGGGCATCTGGGCGCCAAGCACGGCATTGCCCGCGAACAGCAAGACAAGATTGCGTACTATGGTGCGCCGTCCGGGGGTTTCCCCGGGTGACGACAGGGAAGGGCTGTTCATGACGGACGTGTCCAGATGTCCGATGTCCGCAAGAGACTACTTCGCCGGCGCCGCGCCCGATACCGGCGCTCCCGCTGGATGTTGCTGACTCGTGCCCGGCAACGTTGCCTTCGTGGTGAAGGGCTGGCCCCGACTCTCCGAGACCTTCATCGCCCAGGAGATCCTGGCCCTGGAGCAGCGCGGACTCGACATCCGGATCGTCTCCCTGCGCCATCCATCGACAGAGAAACGCCACGCAATCCACGATGCCGTGCGGGCGCCGGTCACCTGGTTGCCGGAATATCTTCACGAGGAACCGGTGCGGACGTGGAAGGCCTGGAGGCGGGCCCGGAAACTGCCCGGCTACGCCCTTGCGAGACGGCACTGGTTGGCCGATCTGTGGCGGGACCCGACCCGCAACCGGGTGCGGCGCTTCGGCCAGGCCTGTGTCGTCGCCACGGAGATCGCACCCGCCGTGAGCCATCTCCATGCCCATTTTCTCCACACCCCGGCATCCGTGACCCGCTATGCGGCGATGATGACCGGGCTCTCGTGGTCGGCGTCGGCCCACGCGAGGGACATCTACACCACGCCCCGCCGCGATCTTGCGGACAAGATATCCGGCTGCTCCTGGCTGGTGACCTGTACGGCGGCGAACCGCGACTGGCTCGAGTCGCTGGTCCCGGGACGACGTGTTTCACTCGCCTATCACGGGATAGATCAGGCGCGGTGGCCATCGCCGGTTCGTTCCCCGGCGATCCGCGACGGCAGCAATCCGGACGATCCCGTGCGGCTCGTCACGGTGGGACGGGCCGTCGAGAAGAAGGGGTACGGCACGCTCCTTGCCGCGCTGGCCCTGCTGCCTGACGATCTTCACTGGCGCCTCACCCATGTCGGCGAAGGTCCGCTGCTCTCCTCCCTTGTCGAAGCGGCCGCCCGGAGGGGACTGGACAAACGGATCACGTGGCTAGGCGCCAGACGACAGGACGAGGTCCTTGAAGTTCTCAGGGAAGGCGATCTCTTCGTCCTGGCGCCCCTCATCGCCCGTGACGGGGACCGTGACGGACTTCCCAACGTTCTTCTGGAGGCGCAGAGCCAGGCCCTGGCGGTGGTCATAACGGACGTCTCGGCGGTCGGCGAGCTGGTGAGCGACGGCGTCAACGGCTGCCTGGTTCCCCCGGACGATGCCCCGGCGCTGGCTGATCGGCTGTGCCACCTTGTCCGCAATCCCCAGCTGCGCGACCGCATGGGTCGCAACGGCGAGGATCGCGTGAGAACGGACTTTTCCATGGAGAGCGGCGTCGACAGGCTTGTCGATCTCTTCGCGTCGAGCGGGGTGGCATGCGAATAGCCTTCTATGCGCCCATGAAAGCGCCGGACCACGAACGGCCCTCGGGCGATCGAACGATGGCGCGGCAGTTCCTGCGCCTTCTGGATGAGCTCGGACACGACGTCGAAATCGCCTCGACGCTGCGCTCGTGGGAGGCGGGCGACGAGGAACGCCAGGAGGCGATCCTGGACGCGGCGGTCCGCGAAAGGGAACGCCTTCTCATGCGCTGGCAGGCCCGTCCGCCCAGGGTGTGGTTCACCTATCATCTCTACCACAAGGCGCCGGATCACCTCGGACCGGCCATCGCCGATGCCCTCGGAATTGCCTACATCGTTGCCGAACCTTCGATATCCCCCGCCCGGGCGAACGGCCGGTGGCGGCGCCCCTGGGCCCATGCCCGGGCGGCCATCGAGCGCGCCGATGCCCTGCTGGCCATCACGCTGAAGGACGAACGGGGTCTCCTCGCCGCCGGTCTGCCGCGCCGGAAGATCGTGCGTCTGCCCCCTTTCATCGACGCTGCGGACGTGCCCATCGGGAGGAAGGAGGCGCGTCTCGCCACCGCCCGGGAATTCGGTCTCGATCGCGACCGCGTCATCGCCGTCACCGTGGCCATGATGCGCCCCGGCGACAAGCTCGAATCCTACCGGGTCCTGGCCCGGACCCTTGACGCGCTGAACCGCGACGACATGCAGTTTCTCGTCATCGGCGACGGCCCGTCACGCGGCGAGGTCGAACGCCTCCTTGCCGGACGCGTCGTCTTCGCCGGGGTCCGCGACGAGGGGTCCATCCGCCGGATCATGGCAGGATGCGACCTCTTCGTATGGCCCGCCATCAACGAGGCCTACGGCATGGCGATCCTTCTCGCCCAGGCCTGCGGATGCCCGGTGGCCGCCGGTGATGCGCCGGGGGTCGGCGAGATCGTCAACCATGGCGATAGCGGCCTTCTGGCACCGGCAGGCGATGCGGCGGCGCTGGCGCGTGCCGTCTCCAGCCTGCTCGCCGATCCCGTCCTGCGCCGGTCCATGGGCGATGCCGGACGACGCCATGTCCTGCGGCATCACTCGAGCGATGCGGCCCGGCGCATTCTCGCCCGGGTGCTGGAGATGCGGCCGTGAAGTTCGCGCTTCTCAGACATGCGCCGACAACCTGGAACGAGGCGGGCAGACTCCAGGGGCTGAGCGACATACACCTCTCGAGGGTAGGCCGGGCTGCAGCCAGGACCTGGCGGCTGCCCGAAATTCTGTACGGCTGGCGGCGGCTATCGAGCCCGTTGCTGAGAGCGCTGGAAACGGCCGCGCTGACAGGTCTTCGAGATCCGGAGGTCGACCCCAGGCTGCGCGAAATGGACTGGGGAGACTGGGAAGGCCAGACACTCGACAGCCTGCGCCATGCCGATCCGTCGGCCATGGCCACCAACGAGGCAGCGGGTTTGGACTTTCGCCCCCCTGACGGCGAAAGCCCCCGGGAGGTCCGTGACCGACTCCTCGATCTTGTCCGGGATCTCGCGGCAGACGGCCGCGACACGATTGCCGTCACACACCGCGGCGTGATGCGCGCCGCCCTCTCGGCGGCCACCGGCTGGGACTTCACGGGCGCACCACCGGTCAGGATGCCGCGGTATGGACTGCTGATGCTCACCGTGGACGACAACGCGGCGCTCGTTCCCGACGATCCCCCCGTCATCGCGACGGGAGGAGCATGATGAAGGGACCGGTTCTCTTCTGGGTTCAGCATCTCCTGGGGAGTGGCCATCTCAAGCGCGTGGCGCGCATCGCGTCGGTGCTGGCCGAGAGCGGCACGGCGTCGGTGATCGCGTCGGGAGGCATGCCCGTGGCGACCCTCGATACGGGAAAGGCCCGTCTCGTCCAGTTGCCTGCGATCCGTGCCGGCGATGAGGGATTCTCGACGCTGGTTGACGACGCCGGGAGGCGGGTGGACGAGGCCTGTTTCGACGAGCGCGGCCGGCGCCTCGAAGACCTGGTCCGCCATCTGGATGCGCGCCTAATCGTCACCGAGACATGGCCGTTTGGCCGGCGCACGTTCACACCGGAAGTGCTGGCCCTCATCGATGCCGCCCGCCGTCATCGTCCAGACACGGTGGTGGTCAGTTCGGTGCGGGACATTCTTCAGCGTCCGTCGAGGCCCGAACGCCACGACGCGATGCGCGACCTGGCGCTGCAGCACTGCAATCACGTGATGGTGCACGGAGCCGAGCGCTTCGTGCCGTTCGGGGAGACCTTCCGACATGCGGGAGCTCTCGACCACCGGCTCCACTACACGGGCTACGTTGCCGACGTGCCGCCGTCCGTCAGCGATTGCGGACCCGGGCGGGACGAAGTCGTGGTGTCTGCTGGTGGCGGGGCCGTTGGAAGGGGGCTCTTCGAGGCAGCCATGGCGGCGGCGCCCCATTCGAAACGGGCATGCCGGAGACGATGGCGCCTGCTCGTCGGCGACAGCGGCATCGTTCCGCGCGATGATCAGCGCATGGTCATCGAAGCCAACCGGCCCGACTTTCCCGAGCTTCTTCACCGCTGCGCCGTTTCGGTATCGCAGGGCGGCTACAACACGGTGGCGGAGCTCCTTGGCGCCCGCGCCCGGGCCGTCGTGGCGCCATGGTCGGGGGCCGGCGAAACCGAACAGAAGGAGCGCGCCGAGCACTTGCGCCGTCGCCGGCTTGCCGTGGTCCTCGATGACACGGCGCTGACGCCCCGAGGCATGGCCAGGGCTGTCGATGAAGCCTTCGATCTCGGGCCCGGCAACATGGAGGACATCGGCCTCGATGGCGCCCGCGAGAGTGCCAGGTTGATCCGTGAGTGGCTGCGCCATGGCTGACTGGACGGCCCTGGCGCGGGAGCTCGACGCATGGGCGCAAGCCGGGCAAACGGCGACGTTCTGGTGGCGCGACGACGATGCCGGGGCCGATGCCGCGAAACTGAAGAAGCTCCTTCATCTGCGGCAGGGTCTGGGCGTACCCCTTGCCATGGCCGTGGTGCCGGACTGGCTGACGCCCGACGTCGCTTCACTCATCGCCGGGGTGGGCGACATCCATGTGTTGCAGCACGGCGTCGCCCATGCCGACCACAGCGAGGGCAGGGGGCGCAGAATGGAGCTCTGCGCCGGGGCCCTGCCTTCCGGTCTCCGGCAAGCCCTGATACGGTCGCGCAACGTGCTTCGCACAACCTTCCCGTCGTCCCTGATCGAGGTCATGGTGCCCCCGTGGAACAGGATCGACGAGGCGGTTCTCTCCATCCTTGCCGGGAGCGGATTTCTTGGTCTGTCGACACTCGGTCCACGGAGAGGCGCACGAGAGCACGGTCTCGTCGTCAACAACGTTCACATCGATATCATCGACTGGAAGGCCGGGAGCCGGTTCGCCGGCGACGAGGCCTGCCTTGAGGCATCTATCCGGCATCTCGAGAGCCGCCGCCGCGGCGCCGCGGACCCTGCGGAGGCCACCGGACTGATGACCCATCATCTCGTCCACGACGTGGCATGCCATGCCTTCATCGACCGGTTCGTCCAGACCGTTGCGCGGCACCCGGCGTGCCGCTGGCTTTCCGCCGGCACGGTGTTTGACGCCGCCGGGAGAGCGGATCCATGAATGAGCCCGGAGTCCTGCGCTATGACACCCGGAGCATCGCAGCCGACTATGCGCGCGCGGCGTTCGGGGCCGTGGTGTGTCTCGCGCCGCCGCTGCTTGTGGACGTGACTGCCGTGCTGGCGTGGATCCTGGTGGCGGTGGGGGCGCTGTTCGTGGCGTTCGGCCTCAGAACCCTGCTGCGCCACCTGACCGTCTATGAGTTCTCGCCGGAAGGGATCAGAGCCGCGGGGCCCCTTGGCGCCACGGTCTCCTGGAAGAATCTGACAGCCATCAATCTCGCCTACTTCCAGACCCGCCCACGGCGGAAAGTCATTGTAAAGTCCCCCGGAGGCTGGATGGAGCTCACCCTTCGCGAGGGCCGCCGGACCATCAAGATCGATTCCTCTCTTGAAGGATTCGATGATGTCGTCGGCGAGGCCGCCCGGGTCGCCCGCGAGCGCGGACTGACGCTCAACCCGGTCACCCTCGCCAACCTGGCAGCCATGGGGTTCGTCCACGCGGCGGAAGAGGGCGAGGGGATGTCGTCGTGACCCCTCTCATCGAGGTCAGCGATCTCCACATCCGCTTCCGGGTCGGCGACGGCACCGTCGAGGCTGTCAAGGGGGCGTCGCTCACCATGTGGCCGGCGCGCACCCTTGCTCTGGTCGGTGAATCGGGCTCCGGCAAGACCGTGATTTCCCAGGCGATCATGCGCATTCTGCCGCGCGCAGCCGAGATCACGTCGGGCCGCATCCTGTTTCACGATCCTCACAACCGTGATGGAGCGCCGGTCGACATCGTCTCCCTCGAGGAGAATGGCCGGGCGATGAGAGCCATTCGTGGCGGCCGCATATCGGTGATCTTCCAGGAGCCCATGACGTCCCTCTCGCCGTTGCACACGGTGGGTGACCAGGTCGGCGAAGCCCTCCATCTCCACCGCCGCTGCTCAAGGGCCGAAGGCCGTGAACTGACCATCGACATGCTGCGTCTCGCCGGTTTTCCGGACGCGCGCGCCGCCTTCAACAGCTACCCCTTCGAACTCTCGGGCGGCCTGCGCCAGCGCGCCATGATCGCCATGGCGCTGGTCTGTCGTCCGGCGTTGCTGATCGCCGACGAACCCACCACCGCTCTCGATGTCACCGTCCAGGCGCAGATCCTCAAGCTGGTGAACGACCTCAAGGCCGAACTGTCCATGGCGGTGCTGATGATCACCCATGATCTGGGCGTCGTCGCCAACGTCGCCGAGGACATCGTGGTCATGTACCACGGCAGGATCATGGAGCGGGGCTCCCTCGACGACATCTTCCATCGGGCCCGCCATCCCTATCTCAAGGGACTGCTGGCGGCCGTGCCCCGCTTCGGTCTTCGCCCCGGGGAGCGACTGGTCCCGCTGCGCGAGATACCGATGGCGAACGTTGCTTCCATGGGCCGGGCGGGAGCTCGCAGGGACACCGGCGAAGCGCTGCTTTCGGTGGAGGGGCTGACCAAGACATTCACCACCCGCAAGTCCGGGCTGCTGTCCCCCGCCAGACCCCCCCATGTTGCGGTCAACGACGTCAGTTTCGAGGTGCGGCGCGGCGAGTGCCTTGGTCTGGTCGGCGAGTCGGGATGCGGCAAGACCACGACAAGCAAGCTCATACTGAAGGCGCTGGATCCCGATGCGGGGACCATCACCTACTTTGACGACGGCGAGCCACGGGACGTCTTTGCCCTGAAGGACGCGGACCTCTTCGCCTACCGCAGGAAGGTGCAGTTCATCTTCCAGGACCCCTTCGGATCGCTCAATCCGCGCATGACGGTGTTCGACATCATCGTCGAACCGCTGCTGATTCACGGTGTGGGCAACGCCGAAGCGCGCGCCGACAGGGTCAAGGACCTCATCAATGTCGTCGGCCTGGATGTCCGCCACCTGCGCCGCTATCCGCACAGTTTTTCGGGCGGGCAACGCCAGCGGATCGGCATCGCCCGGGCCCTTGCCCTCGAACCGGAGCTGCTGATCTGCGATGAGCCGGTCTCTGCTCTCGACGTCTCGATCCAGGCGCAGGTTCTCAACCTGCTGAAGGACCTGCAACGGGAGATGGGGCTCACCTACATCTTCATTTCGCACAATCTCGCCGTGGTCGACTACATGGCCGACCGCATTGCCGTGATGTGCGCCGGGCGCCTCGTCGAGCAGGCGAACCGCGAGGAACTCTTCGGCAATCCGGTGCATCCCTACACAAGGGCCCTGCTCGCCGCGGTTCCGGAGCCCGACCCTGAACGCCAGCTTGACCTGTCGCTCCTCATGGAAGGACGCGCCTCCGTTCCGGCGGAATGGCCCGAGCCCTTCACGGAGACCGGTGGTCTCGGGATCGTGCGCGTCGGCGACAATCACTGGGTGCGGGCCACGGCAGCGCCGGGGGACGTCCGCTCATGAGCGGGCGTGCCGTCGCGGCGCTCCTCGTGGCGTTTCTTGCCATGCCGGCCCTGGCGTCCGAGGTGCCCTGGCTTGCGGAACGGGTCGCTGCCGGCGATCTGCCGCCCCTTCGCGAGCGTCTGCCGGATGACCCTCTCGTCGTCGACGACGGCCGGGAAACCGGCGACTACGGCGGCGACTGGAACATGCTGATCGCCCGCAGCAAGGACACGCGTATTCTCGCGGTCTTCGGCTACGCCCGGCTCGTCGGATACGACGCAACCTTCACCCTGGTGCCGGATCTCCTCGAATCCTTCACTGTCGAGGACGGGCGCATCTTCACCTTCCGCCTGCGCCGCGGCCACCGATGGTCGGACGGTCATCCCTTCACCTCCGAGGATTTTCGCTACTGGTGGGAGGATGTTGCGGGCAACCCGGAGCTCTCTCCGTCGGGCCCGCCGACTGTCATGCGCGCCGGCGGCGCCTTGCCTGTCTTCGAAGTCATCGGCGACGAGACCGTGCGCTACACCTGGCCCGCTCCCAACCCCGATTTCCTGCCGGCGCTGGCCGGCGCGGCGCCGCTCTTCATCTACCGTCCGGCGCACTACATGAAGCAGTTCCACGTGGATCATGGTGATGTCGAGGCGATTGCGCGCCAGGCCGCCGAGGCCGGCAAGCCCGGCTGGGCATCGCTCCACAACGCCCACGACAACCTCTATCGCTTCGACAATCCCGACCTTCCCACGCTGCAGCCATGGGCCATCACCAACGAGGCGCCGGCGCAGCGGTTCATCGCCGAGCGCAATCCCTTCTTTCACAAGGTGGACGCCCGGGGCCGGCAGCTCCCCTACATCGACCGCGTCGTCATGACCGTCGTCGACAGCAAGCTCATCCCCCTCAAGACGTGGGCGGGAGAAGCCGACCTTCAGGTACGGGGACTTGCCTTCAACGACTACACCTTCCTGAAGGAAGGAGAGGAGCACAACGACTACCGGGTGCGGCTGTGGCAGACGGCGAGAGGAAGCCAGCTCGCGCTCTATCCCAATCTCAACGTGGCCGATCCGGTGTGGCGCACGGTGCTGCGGGACCTCCGCTTCCGGCGGGCCCTTTCGCTGGCCATCAACCGCCGGGAGATCAACCAGGTCATCTACTTCGGTCTCGGCATCGAAGGGCAGAACACGGTTCTTCCCGCATCGCCTCTCCACCGCTCCGAGTTCCGGGATGCATGGGCCCGGTTCGATCTCGAGGAGGCCAACCGGCTGCTCGACGACATGGGGCTCGTCGACGACGACGGCATGCGTCTGCTTCCCGATGGCAGACCGCTGGAAGTCATCGTCGAGACCGCGGGCGAGAACCCCGAAGAAACCGACATACTCGAACTGATCCACGATTCATGGGCAGCGGCCGGAATCAAGCTCTATCCCAAGCCCCTGCAGCGCGAGGTCCTGCGCAACCGCATATTCGCCGGAAAGACCGTGATGGCCATGTGGTTCGGCAACGAGAACGGCGTGCCCGCGGCCGACATGAGCCCCGGCGAGTTCGCCCCCACCACCCAGCAGCTGCTGATGTGGCCGCGGTGGGGCCAGTACCACGAAACCGGAGGCGCCGCCGGGGAGCCCATCGACATGGAGGCGCCGCGCCGCCTCATGGATCTCTATCTGGCCTGGCGCGCCAGCCGGACCTCCGACGAGCGCCGGAGCATCTGGGACGAGATGCTGGAGATCTACTGCGACGGCGTCTACTCCATCGGTCTGGTTGCCGGAATCCTCCAGCCCCTAGCCGTCTCGAACCGGATGAGGAACGTGCCGGAGGAAGCCATCTACAACTGGGATCCCGGAGCCCAGCTCGGCGTGTGGCAACCCGACACGTTCTTCTTCGTCGATGGCGACGACGGCCGGCCATGATCGCCTTCACCGTCCACCGGCTCATCATCATGGTGCCGACGCTGATCGGCATCAGCCTCATCACCTTCATCATCATCCAGCTGCCGCCCGGCGACTTCCTGTCGACCATGATCGCCGAATGCGAGGCCCAGGGTGAATCGGGCTGCATGGAACAGATCGGCATCTACCGCCAGGAGTTCGGCCTCGACCGGCCCATGTGGCAGCAGTACGTGATCTGGGTCGCCGACCTTGTCCAGGGCGACATGGGAATCAGCTTCGAATACAACAAGCCGGTGGCCGAGGTCATAGGCGAGAGTCTCTGGCTCACCATCATTGTTTCCGGCGCGACCATCATCTTCACCTGGGTCGTCGCCTTTCCCATCGGCATCTACTCGGCGACCCACCAGTACTCCTGGGGCGATCACGGTCTCACCTTCCTCGGATTTCTGGGTCTGGCCACGCCCAATTTCCTGCTGGCCCTGGTGCTGCTGTTCCTCGGCAACGTGTGGTTCGGGACGTCGATCGGCGGCCTCATGGATCCCGTCTACATCGATCAGCCGTGGACCTGGGGCAAGTTCCTCTCGATCCTGGAACACCTGTGGATTCCGGTGGTGGTGATCGGCACCTCCGGCACGGCGGGCATGATCCGCCGCCTGCGCGCCAATCTGCTTGACGAACTCCACAAACAGTACGTCGTCACGGCGAAGGCGAAGGGGCTGCATCCGACGAGAGTGCTCGTCCGCTACCCGCTGCGCATGGCCCTCAATCCGTTCATCGCGGATATCGGCAACCTGCTTCCCCAGGTCATCTCCGGAGCGGTCATCGTGTCGGTGGTGCTGTCGCTCCCCACCACCGGCCCCATTCTGCTGCGTGCCCTGCAGACCCAGGACATGTATCTCGCCGGCTCGTTCCTGATGTGCCTGGCACTGCTGACCGTCCTCGGGGTGCTGGTCTCCGATCTGCTGCTGGCGCTGCTCGATCCGCGCATCCGGCTGGGCGCGAGCGGGAACCGGTGATGCGCGGCGCACCCGGCCAGGGCGATCACTGGACCGACACCCGGCCGTGGGACCCTCATGACGTCGACAGGCTGACGCCGGAACTGGAGCGCTTCTATCTCGCCAACCAGTGGACGCTGATGTGGTGGAAGTTCCGCCGCCACCGCCTCGCCGTCATCTCCGGCATCATTCTTCTGGCGACGTTCCTTTCCATCGCCATTTCGGAGATTCTCGCCCCCTACAATCTGCATACGCGCAACACCGATCACATCTATGCGCCGCCGCAGATGGTGCGGCTGTTTCACGAAGGCCGGTTCGTCGGACCCTTCGTCTACGGCTACGACTACCACCTCGACATGTCCAACCTGCAGCGGGTCTACACCCCGGACCGGACCCGGATCGAACGCCTGCGGTTCTTCTGCCTGGGCGATGCGTACACGTTCTGGGGCATGGTCGAGATGCGCTTCCACGTCGTCTGTCCGGCCGAGGGCGGCACGCTCTTCCTGCTGGGGACCGACAGGCTGGGACGCGACCTGCTGTCGAGAATCCTCATGGGCGCCCGGATTTCGCTCACCGTGGGCCTCATCGGCATCGCCATCAGCTTCCTTCTGGGCATCGTCCTGGGTGGCCTTTCGGGCTACTACGGCGGCTGGGTCGACAGCCTTGTCCAGCGCACGATCGAGATCATTCGCAGCTTCCCGGAACTGCCCTTGTGGATGGCGTTGTCGGCGGCCCTGCCGATCACCTGGAGTCCGGTCCTGGTCTACTTCGGCATCACCATCATTCTCGGTCTCTTCGACTGGACCGGTCTGGCGCGGGCCGTGCGTTCCAAACTGCTGGCCCTGCGGGAGGAGGACTTTGCCACGGCCGCCGTGCTCATGGGTGCGAAGCCGTCACGGGTGATCTTCCGTCACCTGCTTCCCGGTTTCACCAGCCATCTCATTGCCTCGGCGACCCTGTCCGTTCCCGGCATGATCCTCGGCGAGACGGCGCTCTCCTTCCTGGGCCTGGGCCTGAGGCCGCCGATCACGAGCTGGGGCGTTCTCCTGAACGAGGCCCAGAACATCAACATCGTGGCGCTCTACCCCTGGCTCATGCTGCCGGTCGTGCCCGTCATCATTGTCGTTCTCGCCTTCAACTTTCTCGGCGACGGATTGCGCGACGCCGCCGATCCCTATCGCTGATCAGCCGTCGAGGCGGTATTCGCTGAAGACGATCCTGCCGGCATAAGGGGCGCGGGCGACGCGCATGACGCGCTCCGTCGTATCCATGATCACCGTGGCGACGGTTGACGAGGGCTCCATGTCCCCCTGGCTGTCGGCGCCGGGGGAGGCGAGAACGGCCGACGGCGCTCCCCATGTATCGGCGAAGGCCTCCTCCACGTCGGCGCACGTGATGTGGCCAAGGCTCTGGCTGAGACGCCGCTCCACCCGGCTGTCGCGGTAGATCGAACTGGGCGCCTGGGCAAGGCCCGTGTCGATCACCCGGGCCCGCGCCGCGGCGGTGCGGAAATGATTGGCGTGAACAAGGAGCCCGCGCCCGGGCTTCTCCCAGAAAACTTCCTGGGGTGTCGTCTCGAGGTCCACGGCCTCGCCCGCCGCGTCGGAGATCATCAGGTTGGCGGGGAAGGATCGCCTTGCATTGAGAACGCAGCCCAGGGCCACCGCGAGCCCGGCCGATTCGAGAATCCGGCGGCGGATGAACGGGATCGGCACGGCGTCTTGCGGGGGAGATCCGGGACAGGCCAGGAAATTGCCGGTGACGGCGATCCCGTGGCTGTTCATGCCGGCGCGGGCGACGATTCCCGCCTCCACGAAGATCAGCAGCCGCAGGCCGTCCTCGCGTTCGATGCGCAGGACCACGGCCGTGTCCTTGCAGGCATCGAACCAGTCCCAGTTCTGACCGTGGAGAAGGTGCCCGTTGGCCGTTGCTTCCGGCAGGGCGACGGCGCCGGTGCAGCCGTCGGGACCGGCGATGCCGCCGAAATCATGAATGAGTTCGGTCCGGGCGTTGAGGGCGACAATGTCACCGATCGTCCGCTCCGCCCCCGCCGCCATGCCGCGCATTTCCTCGACGACGGCCGAATCGAAGGCCTCGAGACGCGGCAGGTATCTGATGGCGATGCGGCGGACATCCTCCCAGTCGGCGTCAAGCAGCCGGTCGTAGAGGGCAATGCTCCTCGCGATCCTGTCGCCGCCCTGGCGCCCGATCGCCACCCCGCGCTCGAACGGCGGCCCCGCCGCCTCGATGAGAGGAAACGCCTCCGTCACGGCGCCCGCCGGGTCGTCATGACCCAATCAAGGGTCTCTGTGGGGTCTGGCGCGCGCATGTCCAAGCCACTCACCTTCACACCATGGCTGCACGGATTCATTATGGAAGGCGAGCGCCGCGCCCGGCAAGTTCGCAAAAAGTCGTGCAACCCAATCCGGAGACCAGGAGAACCTTCAGGGGGTGGCGCCTCGTGCCATGCATTCCCGGTCCGACGGGCGCAATCAGGACGTCCGCGGCGACCACCTCTCCGGTTGGTCCATCACGTCGCAGAGAGCGTTCCGGTCGCTGACGTCCACATTGGGCGGCCGGTCCCCCTTGACGGTTTTCAGCTGCATGCGGAACCGGTCCTTGCTGCGCTGCACCGTTGCGAGGCGCTCCCGCAGAGCGTCCTCGACAAATCTCGTGAGCGTGATCCCGTCTCGGGCAGCCAGATCGCGAGCCTGACGCAGAACCTGATCATTCAGATTGAGGGTAATCTTCACCAGGCTGCCGTCCTGAAGGAGAGGTGCAACCATATCACCGTGCAACCGGCGCCGGAAACGGCGCCCGCGAACGTCCATGGAAAACTGACGAAATCGTCACCTCTGCAGGTTGATCCATGCCGTCACCGGACGGGACAGACGATGCTGGCGGGTTGCGCTCCGGAGTGCCGCCGAACGGGAGAGACGGTGATCGCCAGGATCACCCGTCTGCCCGTGAAGAGCAACAGCACCCTGTCTCGTTGTGGCATCAGGCTGACGATCCATCTGCGATTGCCGAAGCAGCACGAAGCCTTACAGTCCGCATGTCGTTCAATGGAGATCATCATGTCCGAGCAAGAAATTGCCGAACTCGAGCGGGAGATCTTCGATCTCACGGCGAGACTGAACAGGTTGCGCAAGGCGGCAGAGCCGAAGCCGGTGCCGGACTACCGCTTCGCGACCCTGAGTGGTGACGTCACGCTGCTCGAGCTCTTCGCGGACAGGCAGCACCTGCTTGCCATCCACAACATGGGCCAGGGATGCCGCTTCTGCACCCTGTGGGCGGATGGCTTCAACGGCGTTCTGGCACACCTGGAATCTGTTATGTCCGTGGTGCTGCTGTCGCGGGATCCACCCAGCCTCCAGCGTGACTTCGCCAACTCCAGGAATTGGCGCTTCCGTCTCGCTTCTCACGGCGGCGGATCCTACATCCGCGAGCAGACCGTGTTGGATGGCGGGGACAACATGCCAGGGGCGGTCCTCTACGAGCGCTCTGGAGACCGGTGCTGCGCAGGAACAGCGTTGTCTTCGGTCCCGGTGACCTCTACTGCTCCCTGTGGAACCTGCTGGCTCTCGCCGGCATGGACGAAGACGACTGGAGACCCCAGTTTCGATACTGGACCCCTCCGGCGAAGCTGGATGACGAGTAGGGGCGCCTTGTCGGGATCGCGGCTCGCACGGACTCCCGGAAGACTTCTTGCGGACTCAGATGCCGATGTCGCACCGCATCCCGAAGGCGGGTCCAGCACCGGGATGACGCCCCGGGAGGTCAGGGAATGCCGCCCTGCCGCACGTCCCGTCAATCAGGGGAGAGGCTGCGCGTTCCGTCGCGGAGGCCGTTCATGACGGTCCATCGCCATAGGTGAATGCCCTGGCCATCCGCGATACCAGATAGTCGCCGCAGGCAATCGGGTCGTGACCCGGAACCTCGCCCTCCGTGCACGAAACCGACGGATCGATCAGGGTGTCGAAGTCGGGATCGAAAGCCAGAACGATCGACAGTCTCTCGCGTCCCGACCTGTTGATCACCCGGTGCGGTGTCGAACGCAGCTTTCGGTTGCTCCACCGCTCCAGCAGGTCACCCACATTGACGACAAGCGTGTCCGGAACGGGAGGTGCGGCGACCCATTCGCCTTCGTAATCCTGCACGTGGAGACCTCCGACCTCGTCCTGGCGAAGCACGGTCAGAACTCCGAAATCGGTGTGCGGGGACACACCAAAGACCTCCGGACCCAGTGTGTCGGGTTGAGGCGGATAGTAGGTCAGTGACGCCCGGCTGAGCGGCCTGGAGGTGGTCTGAAGAAAGGTGTCGTCCGGCAGGTCAAGCCCCAGGGCGCAACCGCGCAGGACATGCCGGGCAACGTCGCTGGCGGCCACGAGATAGCGTTCCAGAACTGGACGCAGGCCCGGCATCGACGCGGGCCACTGGTTGACACCCTGCAAGGGCCGGTTTCGTTGCGAGAGGGGGAAGTCATGACCCCACACGAAACTCTCCTTGAGATCCGCAATGGCGTCATCATCCATTTTCGAGGCGCCGGGTCTCAGGTAGCCCCGGTGGTCCTTGTTGATGGAGACTGCCCGCTTGATCTCGTCGTCCTGCCGGAAGAAGGCCAATCCCATGCGATGCGCTTCGGCGATCAGCTCCGGAGCGATCCCGTGATTGCGGATGTAGAGAAATCCGACATCCCGGCTTGCTTCGTGGATTTCCCTGGCAACACCGAACTCTGCGGAACCGTCGCGCAGCGGATCGATATCGATGATCGGTATGACAGAGGTGTCGATCTCCTTGTGTGCGGCGTAACCCATGTCAGGTCTCTCCTGTCGTCTCACCGGCTGCTTTCTCGGGTGAGACGTAGAATCCCACCACGTCGCCCTGGAGGGTCACGCCAAGCCCGTTCAGCAGGCGGTTGACGTAGTTGAAGTAGCCGCAGATCTGGTTGACTTCAAGAATTGCGCCGTCGTCAACGCCGCATTCCCGCATGGCTGCAAGGTCGCTTTCGACCATGGCGCCGGGTTCGAGGGTCAGTTTCTCGGCATAGCGGAGCATGGCGAGATGAGCCGTCTCGAAGGCAGTCTCCGGACGTCCGGCCCTGAGCGCTGCCAGGATGGCGTCGGCACGTTCGTCATCCGCGATGAGGTGGCGTGCATTGGCGAAGTGGTTGGCGAGGGAATAGTCGCAACGGTTGAGAATGCTGACCCAGGAGGCGATCACCTCCTGAAACCACATGGGGAGCTCGTTTCCATCGTTGTGCAGGACGCTCATGTAGAGCTCCCAATGGCCCATCATGGTGTGCGGCCGAAGCGAATGGACGCGCATGACGTTGTCCACCCGGCCGGAGGGGCCGCGGGCCTTTTCGAGAGTGGCCTTCAGCTTGGGCGAGGCCTTCGAATCCTCGATCATGGTGATCCAGGCCGTCATGGATCGTCTCCTCTTTCATGTCGCTTTCCGGCAGGAAACCCGGAAGCCGGGGCATCGGGAAACCTTGCCCGGGGGGAGTTCGGCTGAATCGTCAGCCCGGTGGCCGCAAGGATGCCATTGCAGGACGCCGGCCACGTCGTTGGACGTTCCCCCGATTGCATCAGTTCCGGGTTCCAGGGCGCGTCAGGCGATCGCCCGCATCGGCGAGCATGGCGACGGTACGGCGGATGTCGTCTTCGCTGGTTCGGGGATTGATGACGCACATGCGCAGCACCATGCGACCATCCAGAATGGTCGACGAGACGACGGCCTCGCCAGTCGCCATGATCTCGCGCGGTATCGCCGCGTTGATCTCCTCGAGCCTCGCTCGCCCGTGCAGTCCGTTGCCTACATAGCGAAAGGTGACAATGCCCAGACAGGCCGGTGAGGTTACCTCGAACCGGTCATCGCGCTCGACTTCCCGGGCCGCCATCTCTGCAAGGACAATGCCCTTGTCGACCGCCTCCCTGATGGCGTCCAGTCCCAGGCACTGAAGGCTCACCCAGAGCTTGAGGGCCCGGAATCCGCGGCTCAACTGGATGCCGTAGTCGCAGAAGTTGATCTCCTGCCCGGTTGGCTTCGCGTCCTGCATGTAGTCGGCCGAAGTACGGAATGCCTCGGCCAACAGGGTCTTGTCACGAACCAGGACGGCGCCGATTTCGAACGGCTGGAACATCCACTTGTGGGGATCGAGGACCAGGGAGTCGGCACGACCGAGGTCCGCCAGCAGGTCCCCGGATCGGCGGCCGAGTGCCGCACTCGCTCCGTAGGCGCCGTCGACATGAAACCACATCTCCTCCTCATTGCAGATGTCGGCCAGGGGAGCCAATGGATCGACGGCACCGGTGTTGGTCGAACCTGCATTGGCAACGACACAGAACGGCCGTTTTCCCTGGGCGCGATCCCTGGCGACGGCCTGGCGAAGATGATCGGGATCGAGCCTGAAATCGCTGTCGCTCCCGATCCGGTGCAGTTGATGCGATCCGAAGCCGAGCAGGTAGAGCGCCTTGTCGACGGACGCGTGCACCTGATCGGAACAATAGATGACAGCGTCGTCCGTTCGATCATCGAGCCTGTGGCGGCGCGCGACCGCCAGACCGGTCAGATTGGCCACCGAACCACCACTGACAAACAGACCCCCCGATTGTGGCGGCAGGCCGACCGTCTGGCACAACCAGTCGATCAGGGAGAGTTCAAGGGCAGCCGGTCCGGAGCTTTCGAGCCAGGTGCCGGTAAAGACATTGAAACCGGACGCCAAGACGTCGCCCAGCACGCCATAGAAGTTGCTGGGACCGGGTACGAAGGCGAAATAGCGCGGGTGATTGCAAAGCAGGCTGTTGGCGAAAACACCGTCCCTTGCATGTGACAGGACCTCCGCGAACGGGCGTCCCTTGTCGGGTGGATCGGCCGAAAAGAGTTCCGCCATCTCGCCCGCGGAACCGACCTGGCCGACCGAACGGTCCGAGAGCGTGGCGAGGTGTTCAACCAGCAGGTCGATAGCGGCGTAGCCGTCACGTCGCATCTCTTCGAGGTCGGGCTCAAGCCGCCCAATCCCGGGCGGGTGCCTTTGCTCCGGCCGGCGGTTCATGGCGCTGACCCCAGGACATCCGATTTCCTGTCCGCCGCCGTCGCATCCGCCCTGGCAACATCGCCAACGGGATGGCGAAGATCGGCGCCTTGACGGGTCCGGGCGTCGTCGCAGCTGGCAAGCCGCACGACCGGTGCCAGACACCCTTCGGGCAGGACGTTGCCGCGGCAGTGGCCATCGGACCGGCAGACTGGTTTCGGGTGCACTGACACAGCCTTGCAGAGACGGTGCACCGAACCCGCGGGACGTCGGATCTCATCAGAGATCTCGGCGAGAAGGCCGTCGGCATGCTCCGGTTCAACTATGTCAAGCCAGCAGATCGGGTCGGCCATCGTCCTTTCCCCGAAAGGCCCGTCGTGACGCATTCACAAAGCACCGACCTTCCACGACTGCCAGCCTAGGTAGCCGGTCCGCCACCCGTCAAGACTGTGATCACAGTACTGGGCAGTGTTGGTCAGCAGTTTGATCGCGTCGCAGTACTCCACGCAGGCATTTCGCAAAGGTTCAGTAGCTGCGTTCAGCGGGACTCTCCGGGCATTCCGCAAAGCATCCTCAGAGCCCGTCGCGCTCTTGGGGCAGGGTGGCGTGAACGGCGTTGACCGGACGCCAGTGCCGCATTCATAGTGCTGGGCCAAGGAGGACGCGTCATGGTGGCCGAGACTACCTTCAGATACCGTTTCAAGGTGGGAGGCAGGGTCGTGCACTGCGGTTTCACGATCGACTTGGCGCGCCGCGAGCAAGAGCACCGCCGCCGGTGGCCGACGGGCCATATCGAACAGGTGGGTGGGCCGACCACGCGCGAAGAGGCGTGGAAGTGGGAGAGGCAGCAAGCCGAACAGCGGTTCCGTTCCGCGTCCTGATGGCTTCACAGGAGCCCTCTGCGGGGCAGGCGGCCACAGCACAAAGCGTCCCCCGCAATCATGTTGTTGTCACCGGAGCCGGCTTCAGCCGCGCCTTGGTCCCCGGCGCGCCGCTGCTCGTTGACAATTTCAACAACGATGCCCTTGAAAACAAAGTCCGAGGTCTGCCCAATGCGAGCCGGTTGCTGGAGTGGGAACGAAGCCTCCATCCGAGCGGTTACATCGATATTGAGCGTTTGATGACGCGACTCGATGCCTTGATGCCGTACGACTATGCCGAGAACGCTGGCAACGCAGCGAACGAATATGGATACCTCCTTTCGGAGCTGAAGAGAACGTTCGTTGACCGTCTCCATGAAGCTCGAAATGGGGACATCCATCGCGAAGACCTGAAACGCTTCGCGAACTTCTGTGAGACGCATCGCTGCTGCTGCATCACGTTCAACTACGACGACTTCCTCGACGAGGCGCTGGCGCAGACCAAGAGTTGGAACCCTTACTGGGGTTACGGATTCTTCTGCCAGTCATCACTGGACACCATGGCTAGTTTCGACGAACTGGAACGTAACTCGGCTTTGCGGCTGCTCAAGCTTCACGGATCGATCAATTGGCGGCCGAAGCTCGGCTATGCGAACCCGGTGGCAATCGACACCATCACGCATCATCACGAGTGGTCCAACAACAGTCTCCGGTATCCGCAAGTAGCCGGGAACCTCGAACCCGAACCGGTCATGGTCCCGCCTGTCCTGTCAAAGTCCAGCCTCGTCGAACAACCGGTCCTTCGGCTTGTCTGGTCGCATGCGCTTGCAAGCCTGGAGATAGCTCACGAAGTCACGTTCATTGGCTATTCGTTTCCGGCGACGGACGTGGCCGCAAGGACCTTGTTTACCGAAGCGTTGAAGGACCTGCCAGCAGAGGACATAAATGTTGTCAATCTAAGCCGCGACAAATCAGAGGCTGAAACCACGCGGGAGCGATATCGATCCGTGCTCGGCGATATCCCCGATGAGCAGTTTCATTTCAACGGCGCTCTGGAGTGGATAAGAGGCCTGCCGTCCAACCATCGGGGTAACGAATTGTTCAACCGGGGCTAGGTCATGCTCTTGGTTGGTACTCGACCATTTCGCCCGAAGTCCCATGTATCGGGGCGTTCTTGCTGGACGACACATGCAAACAACTCGATCCCTTCCGGCTGTGCCGACCGAGATCAGCGCAAGTCGGTTCCCGGGACGTTCCCGGACATCCAGCCCGCTCATTAAATCTCGCTTCCGTCTGTCATATCGCGAATCTCGTTGCAGATTGCATCGAACTGTTCACTGACCAGACGCGACCGTTTCAGCACGAAACTCTCGCGACGCGGGATGGTATCGACGTAGCTTTTCGCGACCGTCGAACAGAGAGCGGCGGGATGAACTACTTCGAGGTGACGTGTTGACGGGAGATCCTCCCCGGCCGCTGAACGTGGTTCAACGGAGACGGGCGATGAGTTCGGAGGTAAAGAACTCGCTTGCCCCCCTGAAATCCGGTAGCCACGTATTTGCGGGCAATGTTCGGCGATCGGGATGCGCATAGTCGCGTGGAACTGCCAACACATAAATCAGAAGTACGGTACTTCCTCGATGTCGAGCTCTTCCAGTCGCCATGAGTCCGTTCGTGTCGAGTATCTGATCTTGGCGATGTAGTGCATTCGCGACACCGAGCCGGAGCCGCTCTGGACGTCCACGTAAGACATCACGGTCCACATGCACGTCTCGGGAGGATCTGCCTGGTCCCTGAACTCAGACACGCCAGGGTCGACAATCTTAGCGAATTCGGCCGCGAACGAGGAAGGGATTCTGTCCTCAACGAAGAGCTTGGCGATGACAAAGGCGGATCTCCCGCCATCCTCGCAGTTGAACTGCCAGGGGTCCTGATCGCAGGCGCCTACAACGATAGCGCTCGTCAGCAGCATGGAGGCAAGCTTCGGCAGCGCAGATTCTCTCACAAGGCGTCCGTCAGACTCGTGCATTCTTCCGTCGCCGGCCGGATCCCGGATTGCGGTAATGTCGAAAGTTCTTACGAGCACCTTGCGCACCAGTCCGACCAACAAGGACCTTGCATGCATTCGTTCTTTGGACATGGCTACTTCATGGAAACTATTGCGAATGGCGGAAAGGGTACACTCGTGCATGCAGGGCTTGCCAGCTGGAAGGCGGCTTCTTCCTGCTTTCTGCGCCGGAGAGTTGCAACGGGGAGTATCCAAAAAAGTGAACGGACGCCCCCACTTCTTGCGTCGCAGCCAACCATGTACGTAGCTTTCTTACCCTGATGGGAGAGCGATGGCACGTTGCCACAATGCGCAAAAGTCAGACGTTGAATTCGGAGGTGAAGAACTCGCTTGACCCCCTGAAGTCCGGTAACCAGGCATTTGCGGGCAATGGTTGGCGATCGGGATGCGCATAGTCGCGTGGAACTGCAGGATGGCGCTGCATCGCAAGATCGATGCCCTGATGGCCTTGCGCCCGGACCTTGCCGTGATTCCGGAAGCGGGCGCGCCGGAACGTCTTGTTGACCGGAATCCGGCCCTGGCGGAAGCGTCCCTGGTCTGGGTCGGCAGGAATCCGCACAAGGGACTCTTGGTGGCAGGATTCGGCACGACCCGTCTCGATTTCAGTCGACGCCGCCAAGACGGCAACCTGCACTGGATGGCGCCTGTCGCTGCGCACGGGCTTCCAGGGATGGACGGGCCTCTCCACCTTCTCGGCGTCTGGGCACAGAACGCCAGCGAAGGCGATTGGCGAAAGGACAATCCCGGATACGTTCAGCAGGCGCTTCAGCGCTATCGCAGGTTCCTGCGGTCGGCCCCCTCGGTCGTTGCGGGCGATTTCAACAATCACGTTCTGTGGGACCGTCCCGGATGGCGGATGAACCACGCCAACGAAGTCCGCAGCCTGGCGCGCCTCGGACTGGTCAGCGCCTACCATGTCTCACGCGGTGTCGAGGCCGGTGACGAGCCGGAACCGACATTCTACTGGCGCAGCCGGACAATCGACTCTCCGACCTACCACATCGACTACGTGTTCATGCCGCAGGAATGGACGAGGCGTCCCTTCGACCTGGACGTCGGTCGATACGAGGACTGGATCGGTTCAGGCTTGAGTGACCACGTACCGCTGGTGCTCGACGTCACGCCTTCGCAGGGCGGGCCGCCATGAACATGGGGCGGGCAGTCGCCGGTCCTTGTCCGCTCCGACGTGCCCGCAGCAAAGCCAGGCACTCCCGGATCCCCGAACGAATGTCGAGCCTCCCTCATGTGCATCCCCCGCCGCCCGTCCAGACTGTGATCACAGATTGACAGGAAAGGTCGGGACCGAGCAGATTGCCGATACGTGCCATGGCCCACTACTCCTTCTTTCACCTGGCGGCCTCTGCTCTCGGTCTTGGTCCCCGTTCGGGGCCCGTGTTCGGCCGGGCCGATCCCCGGCCACGATACGACGTCGCGATCATAGGCGGCGGAGGGCACGGTCTGGCGACCGCCTACTACCTGGCCAGGGAGCATGGTGTCAGCGATGTCGTGGTCATCGAGAAGGGCTGGCTGGGCGGTGGCAACACCGGGCGCAACACGACCATCGTGCGGGCGGACTATCTGCTGCCGGGCAACCTGGAGTTCTTCGGCCATGCGCTCTCCATGTGGCCGGACCTGTCGCGCGAACTCAATTTCAATGTCATGTTCAGCCCGCGCGGATACCTGGACCTTGCCCATACGGACAGCCAGCTCGACCTCTTCATGCGCCGCGCCAACATGCTGAGCCTCAAGGGGATTCAGGCCCGCGTTGTCGGTCCCCAGGCCCTGCGCGACCTGGAGCCCGCCCTCGACATTGGCCCCGACCCACCGGTCCCGGTGCTCGGCGGCCTCGTCCAGGACGGCGCCGGGACGGCGCGCCATGACGCCGTCGCCTGGGGGTACGCCAGGGGCGCTCACGGGCTGGGCGTCGACATCGTGCAGAATTGCGAGGTGACCGGTCTGAAGCTTGAGCATGGACACATCGCCGGCGTCGAGACGAGTCGCGGCATGATCCGGGCCGATACTGTCGTCGTTTCCGTCGCCGGCCATTCCAGCCGGCTTGCGGCCATGGCGGGGATCGACCTGCCGATCGAGACCTATGCCGTACAGGCCTTCGTCTCGGAGCCCTTGAAGCCGGTTCTCAACCGCGTCACCAACATGAACATCGGCTTCGCCTATGCCAGCCAGACGGACAAGGGCGAAATCGTCATGGGTGGCAACCTGGAACCGCTGGCGAGCTATGCCCAGCGCGGCAGCGTCGTCAGGATCGGCGAGACCGCGTCCAGGCTCGTGCATATCCTGCCCTTCCTGAGCCGTGTGCGCCTGCTGCGTGCCTGGGGCGGCATTGCCGATGTCTCCGCCGACGGCAGCGCGATCGTCGGTCCGACGCCGGTCGGCGGCCTCTATCTCAACGCCGGCTGGGGATACTCCGGCTTCAAGGCGACACCGGCCGCCGGCTGGTGCATGGCCCATACGGTGGCGACCGGCGAGGTCCACCCCCTGATCCGGCCGCTGGGTCTCGATCGGTTCACGACCGGCGCCCTGCTCGATGAAGGCGGCGCCGGTCCCTACACCTGGCTCCACTGACTTCGCGCCATGCTGATCATTCCCTGCCCGTGGTGCGGCGAACGCGACGAGAGCGAATTCAGCTATGGCGGCCCCGCGCGACCCTTGCCGGCACTGGATGCGGACGCGGCGGCCTGGCGCCGCGCCCTCTACTCCCATGACAACCCAAAGGGGTGGCGCGAGGAACTGTGGTTCCACGGCTTTGGCTGCCGGCAATGGATCGTCGTCTCCAGGCACACGGTGACCCAGGAGATTGCCGATAGCCGCCCAATGGAGCCCCCGCCGTGACCGGCGGAGGCCAGACCCGCCGTCTGGCGGAGGGCGGACTGATCGACCGCGCGCGGTCGCTGGCCTTCACCTTCAATGGCCGGACCCTGTCCGGGTACGAGGGCGATACCCTGGCTTCGGCCCTGATGGCCAACGGCGTCGACGTGGTGGCGCGCAGCCTCAAGTATCACCGGCCGCGCGGCATCATGACCGACGGCCCCGAGGAGCCCAATGCCGTCGTCGCAATCGGCGAAGGTCCGTCGCGCACACCCAACCTCAAGGCCACGGAGGTCGTTCTCCACGATGGGCTCGTCGCACGGTCGCAGAACTGCTGGCCGTCCGTGGATCATGACGCGGGCGCCGTGGCGGGCCTCGCAACACCCCTGCTTGGCGCCGGGTTCTACTACAAGACGTTCATGGCCCCCCGCGCAGCCTGGCCACGTCTCTACGAGCGGCTGATTCGCCGTGCCGCCGGCCTGGGGCGTGCCCCGGAAGGCCATGACCCCGATCTCTACGAGCATCGGCACCGCCATTGTGATGTCCTCGTCGTCGGTGCTGGCCCGGCGGGGCTCGCGGCTGCACGTGTGTTCGCCCAGGCCGGGCTGCGTTTCGTGCTGTGCGACGAGCGACCAAGACCCGGCGGTTCCCTGACCGGCACGACGCAGCGCATCGACGGCGAGGCAGGCAACGCATGGGCGCAGCAGATCGCCGCGGACGTCGCTGCTTCACCGCGTGCGACGGTGTTGCCGGAGACGTGCGCCGTGTGGCTGGGAGATCATCGACTGGTGACCCTGGTCGAGCGCAGACGTGGCGCAGACGGCGTTGCCGAGCGGCTCTGGCTCGTTCGGCCACGCCATGTCGTGCTGGCGACCGGGGCGATCGAGCGGCCTCTTTGCTTCCCCGGGAACGACCGGCCCGGCATCATGCTGGCCTCGGCCGCCGTGGCCTACATCCACCGATACGCCGTTGTGCCCGGCAAACGCGCGGTGATCCATACCAACAACGACTCCGGCTACGGCGTCCTCCAGCATCTCCGCGAGGCGGGAATCGACGTGAAGGCCGTCATCGATACGCGGCCCCGTGACCTGATCGGTGAAGCGGCGCTCAGCATGATCCGCGATGTCGACGTGCTGGCTGGCCACCGGATCGTCTCGACCGCCGGCCGTCACCGGCTCCGCCGCATCGATGTCGGGCCTGCTGACGGAGCCCGGCGATCCAGTGTCATCGAAGCCGATCTCCTGTGTGTCGCGGGTGGCTGGTCCCAGACGCTCCACTTGCTGGGTCATCGCGGCGGCACCATGCGCCACGAGGAACCGAACGCCGCCACTTCGGCCGCGGCACCCGGAGACGACGTGGCAATCGCGGGCGCCGCAGCCGGCGTCACGGGTCTTGCCGCATGTCTCGCCAACGGTACCAGAGTGGCCGGGGCGGTGCTCGAGGCGTTGGACCGGGAAGTCCCGGCGCTCCGGATCCCGGTGTCTGACGCCAAGACAGGGACGTTGTCGGGAAAGCCGAACGGTCCCTCCTGCCCGACCCTCGACGTCAGGCAGCAGCGCAGAGCCTTCGTCGATCTGCAGAACGACGTCACGGCCCTCGATGTGATGCGGGCGGTCGACGAGGGATACGGCGCCATCGAGCACCTGAAGCGCTACACGACGTCCGGCATGGGAACGGATCAGGGCAAGCTCGGCAACGTCATGACGATCGACATGGTTGCCGAAGCGACCGGCCAGTCGGCTGAAAGGATCGGCCACACGACATTTCGCCCGCCCTACACGCCGGTGACGCTGGGCGCGCTTGTCGGACACGCCAGGGGCGAGCGCCTGTTCCCGACCCGCCAGACCCCGTTCCACCGCCGTCATCTGTCCAACGGCGCGCTGATGGAACTCGCGGGAGCCTGGCACTACCCGAAATGCTTTCCGCGCGACGGAGAAACGGTGGATGCCGCGATCGAGCGTGAAGTGCGGACCGTGCGCAACGCGGTCGGGTTCGTCGACATGTCCACCCTGGGCAAGTTCGAGATCATGGGCCCCGATGCCGGGGTCTTCCTCGATCGCGCCTATGCCGGCCGACTCTCCACCCTTGCCGAGGGACGCTGCCGTTATGCGCTGATGTTGCGCGAGGACGGGGTCGTGCGCGATGACGGCACCGTGGCCCGATTGGCCGCCGATCGCTGGCACGTCACCGCATCGACGGCCCATGCCGACGACGTCTGGCGTCATCTCGAGCGCCTGCGACAGGTCGAATGGCCGGAGCTCGACGTCCTCCTCGTCGATGTCGGCGAACAGTGGGCCAGTCTTGCCATAGCCGGACCGCGCGCGCGTGATGTTCTCGCCGCCGTCACACCGGAACTCGACGTCTCGCCCGAGGCGCTGCCGTTCCTGGGTTGTCGGGAAACCAGGTTCGACGGCGTTCGCGCACGCGTCTTCCGAATCAGCTATTCCGGGGAGCTGGGCTTTGAGGTCTATGTCGGCGCACGGCACGGCGACCGGCTGTGGGATGCGGTGGTGGAGGCCGGTGCGCCCTTCGGCATCGCGCCCTACGGCGTCGAGGCCCTTGATGTCATGCGTATCGAAAAAGGCCACTGCGCCGGCAGCGAGTTCGACGGCCGCACGACACCGGCCGACCTGGGTCTGGGCCGCATGATCAAGCGTGACACAGGGTTCCTGGGTCACGCGCTTGCGCGCCAGCACTCCCTTCGTCAGCGTCTGATCGGGCTCGTTTCGGCGGACCGGCGCACGCCCATCCCCCGCGGCGCGATTCTCGTTGCCGGTGCGGCCCGGTCCCGGGCTCTCGGCCACGTCACCGCATCCGTCGCCAGTCCGACTCTCGGCCAGCCGATCGCATTGGCCATGCTGCAGGGATCAGTCAGCCCCGGCGACAGCGAACTCCGTGCCGTCTCGCCCGTCGCCGGCCTCGATGTCGCGGTCGAGATCAACGAATTGCCTTTCTACGACGCCGATGGCGCCAGGATGCGCGCATGACGGCCTTGTCGGAAATCGCACCGCTGTCGGTTCATCGACTCCTCGGCACCCGGCGAGGCAGCAATGTCATGGACGGACCGAAGCTGCCGTCACGGATCAACGAAGGCGTGTTTGACGGGTCAAGGACGGTGATGATGCTCGGCCCGACAGATTGGCTCGTCCTGGACAAGGATCCGAAGGGCCCGACAGACCTGACGATCGATCCCGGGCAGCCGTTCGCAGTGTTTGACGAAAGCGACGCGTGGAGGCTGTTCCGGCTGCACGGAGAGGACGCCGAACAAGTCGTCACGCAGTTCTGTCCGATCGATGTCGGCGCTGTCGAAGGAACAGCCAGCGCCACCCATCTCGCCAGGCACCCGGCCATCGTGATGCCACGGTCGATCAGCGAGATCGAGATCCTCGTGCCGCGCAGTTACGCGGCTTCTCTCATCAATCTGATGGATGACGCAATCACGCGCTCTGTTTCGTCGGAGCGCTCTGGCTGACCGAAGTGCCGCTGTCGGCCAGTTGATTGTAGACCTTCGTGCCCCAGCCGATGTCCTGTTCGACCAGGTCGCGGGCGAGCCTGGCGTTGCGGGCCCGAATGGCTTCGGCAATGCGTGCGTGAAGCAGGCGCCAGTCCTCGGTCGTCTCCAGCACCCCTACGACATCGGCGAGGTAGGGTCCCGACTGCGCCCACAATCCCTCGATGATCGACGTCAGCTCCGGATTGCCGGCGCCGGCGTAGATGGTGAAATGGAACCTGTAGTTGTTGGCGAGATAGTCTCCCCTGACTCCGCTCTCGATGTCCCTGTTTGTCTGGTGTGCGAGCTCTTCCAGCTGGTCGATCTCGGCCGGGGTCATGCGCGGCGTGGCGAGTTCGGTCGCCGCGCCTTCCAGGTTGGCGCGCAGGAAAAAGAGGTCGGAGACCCGCTCAGGATCGTGCCTGGGAACGCGGAACGAGCGGTTCGCGGAGGCGATGAGAGCGCGTTCCGATGCCAGGCGCTTGAGCGCTTCGCGTACCGGCATCATGCTTGTGCCCATCCTCTCGGCGACCGTGCGGATCGAGAGAGCGCTGTCAGGTCCGTGTTCGCCGACGATCAGCGACCACTTGAGCTGCTGATAGATCTGGTCGCTGAGCGACATGTCGCTTCGCGCGGATCGTGAATTTCCGCCGCGCTGCATCAGTTTCCGGCCGCCTGCTGGCCGGTCCGCCGCCGGTGTTCCATGACGGTCTCGAGCCAGCCGACCTTGAGGTCGGGAACGGACCTCACCAGGAGATCGGTGTAGTCATGGTGAGGCGGCCGCAGCACCTCGGCTGTCGGTCCTGCCTCGACGATTTCGCCGTCACGCATGACCGCCACCCTGTCGGCGATGCGCGCGATCGTCGAGATATCGTGGGAGATGAAGATGTAGGCCACGTTCAACCGGTCCTGCAGGGACACGAGAAGGTCCAGAATGGCCTCGGCGACCACCGTGTCGAGAGCCGATGTGATCTCGTCGCAGATGATGAGCTGGGGATCGGCGGCAAGGGCCCGGGCCAGGTTGACCCGCTGCTTCTGACCGCCTGAAAGCTCGCGCGGAAGGCGCCGTCCGAAGGCGGGATCGAGACCGACCAGTTCCAGGAGTTCGTCGACCCGGCTCTCGATCGCCCTGCGATCCGCGCCGAAATAGAATGCCAGCGGCCGGCCCAGGATCTTTGCGACGGTGTGACGCGGATTGAGCGCCACATCGGCCATCTGGAAGACGATCTGGATATCGCGCAGCTCGTCGCGTGTGCGTTGCTTCAGCGATGCGGCAAGCGGCTCGCCCCTGAGCAGGGTCTCGCCTTTCCAGGGCGTCATGAGGCCACTGATGACGCGGCCGAGCGTCGACTTTCCCGAACCGGATTCACCGATGACGCCAACGGTTTCCGCGACACGCACGTCGAGGGAAACGTCGCGCAGGGCCGGCACCTCCCGCTGGCGGCCATACCCGGCCAGGACACCGTTGACCGAGAGCAGGGGCGCACCGTCGCCTCTCGAGGCTCTCTGCTTGACCTCGGTCGGCATGACATGGGCGGCGGAGATCAATTGCCTGGTGTAGTCCTGCCGAGGAACGGTGATGATCGTTTCCGTGGAACCGTACTCGACCATTCGGCCGTCTTTGAGCACCAGAATCTCGTCGGCAATCTGGGCAACGACGGCAAGGTCATGGCTGACATAGATGGCCGAGGTCTGGTTCTCGCGAACCAGGTTCTTGAACGCCTGCAACACTTCGATCTGGGTCGTGACGTCGAGTGCGGTGGTCGGCTCGTCCAGGATCAGCAGCTTCGGGCTGCACATCATCGCCATGGCCGCCATCAGGCGTTGCAACTGGCCGCCGCTGACCTGGTGGGGATAGCGTCGGCCGATTGTCTCCGGCGACGGCAGGTCGAGTTCGCCATAGAGCGCGGCTGCCTTGCGGGTCGCGTCATCCCGGCTCATCAGGTTCCGGATCAGCGGGATCTCGGTGACCTGGTGGTTGATCGAGAGCGAGCTGTTGAACGACGCGGCGGCACTCTGCGCGACATAGGAGATGTCGACGCCGCGAATCTGCTGGCGCCTGGCGAGGTCGAACCGCAAGACGTCACTGCCGTCAAGCAGGATCTCGCCGCCCTTGAATGCGCAGCCCGGGCGGGTATAGCCCAGACAGGCAAGCGAGATGGTCGTCTTTCCCGAACCGGACTCGCCGATCAGCGCCACCACCCTTCCGGGAGCGACCGAGAAGGAGACATCCTGGACGATCGGTGTGCGCTCGCCGCGTTTGGCGACGGCATCGACCGACAGGTTGCGCACATCGATGACGTTGCCGGTCATCACTGGAGATCTTCCGGCGAGCTGGCGTCGTTGCGGCGCAGATACCAGTCGACCAGGAGATTGATGCTGACCGTGATCGCGGCGATGCAGAGTGCGGGATAGAGCGGCGAGAATGTGCCGTAGAGGAGGCCCTGCATGTTCTCCCGAATCAGGACGCCGAGATCCGCCTGCGGCGGCTGGACGCCAAGGCCGAGGAAGCTCAGCGCGGAGATGAAGAGGATCGCGTAGGTGAAGCGGATGCCGAATTCCGCCGCCAGCGGGACCAGGGCGTTGGGCAGGATTTCATGCCACATCAGCCAGCCGAACCGCTCGCCACGCACGGTCGCTGCCTCGATGTAGTCCTGGACCACGATATCGACGCCGAGTGCCCGGGCCACCCGGAAGACCCGGGTCGAATCGATGAAGGCGATGGTGACCACAAGAACCGGGATCGACGGGCCGAGCGCCGTGAGGACGATCAGCGCCAGCATGATCGCCGGGAAGGCGATGAGGGCATCGACCAGACGGCTGATCAGCATGTCGAACCGGCCTCCGAGGACGGCGGCCAGGAAGCCCAGGCTGCAGCCGACGAGGAAAGCCAGGAAAGCGATCATGAAGGAAACGACGACGGTCAGCCTGAGACCGTAGAACAGCCGGGAAAAGAGGTCGCGCCCCAGATAGTCGCTGCCCAGCAGCAAGCCCCCGCCCGGCGACACGAAGCTGCCGGTGGTCAGGATCTCGCCTTCCCTGTAGGGCGCCAGGAATGGCGCCAGGATCGCGGCAAGCAGGACCAGAGTGATGATCGCCAGGCACACCGTGGCCGTCGGTGTCAGATCGCGCCTGGCTTCGCGAAGCGCCATGGCGATGCGTTCGACCATCTACTTGGGATGCCTGACGCGCGGATTGGCGATCAGCGAGACGATGTCGGCAGCCAGGTTCAGCACGACATAGGTCGAGCAGAAGATCATCGCCGCGGCCTGCACCAGCGGGATGTCGCGCGTCGTCACGCCCTCGACCATCAGCCTGCCAACGCCTGGAAAGTTGAACATGGATTCGATCACGACGATGCCGGTGATGAGGTAGGCGAGGTTGAGCGCGATGACGTTGATGATCGGTGCAATGGCGTTGGGCAGCGCATGAACCAGGATGATCCGCCACTTCGGCACGCCCTTGAGGATCGCCATTTCGATCGGCGACGAGGTCAGCACGTTCAGGACGGCGCTGCGCGTCATCCGCGCCATGTGGGCCATGACGGTGAAGGAGAGCGCGGTCACCGGCAGGGCCAGAACCCGCGCGTACTCGAGGAAGCCGTCGACGCGGTTCAGATTGGCGATCGCCGGCAGCCAGCCGAGCTGAACGGCGAACAGGGATACCAGGAGGACCGCAATCAGGAAATCGGGTACGGAAATGAGCGCCAGGGTCGAGGTCGAGATCAGCCGGTCAATCGCGCTGTCGGGTCGTGTCGAGGCGACCAGGCCGAGCACGATGGAGAGCGGCACGGCGATTGCCGCCGTGACGGCTGCCAGCAGAACCGTGTTGCCGATGCGCTCGCCGATGACATCGTTCAGGATCGCCCCGTTGGCCAGCGAAGTGCCGAGATCGCCACGCAACAGTTCACCCAGCCAGGCGAGGTAGCGCAGGTGGGCGGGTTCATCGAGGCCCAGCCGTTCCCGGATGTTGGCGACCAGTTCCGGAGTCGCCCCCTGGCCAAGGATGGCATGGGCGACATCACCGGGCAGGATCTCGGTGCCGACAAAGACCAGGAGCGAGACGATCAGCACGGTCACAATGCCCAGCCCCAAACGCTGCACGATGACGCTGAGGATGTTCATGGATTGTGCCTGGCCCGCCCCCGCTTCCTAACGCCTCCAGACTATCATGGAACGGCCACCGCGGAAGCGACGCCCCGCGGTGGCCGTTACAGGTGAAGAGGAGCGGTCAGCCTCAGCTCTCGGCGCGCTCGATCCAGGCGGTACGCGCAATCTGGTAGAAACCGAGCGGCCCGGACGGGTGCGGGTCGACACCCTGGACTTCGGATCTGGCGGCATCCATGTAGTCGGCGAACGCCATGGTGATATGGCCTCCGTCGTCCTGGAGCATGCGTTGCAGCTCGCAATACATCTCGCTGCGCAGGTCGAAGTCGGTGACACCACGCGCTTCGACCATGATCCGGTCGAAGTCCGGGTTGTTCCATGCCGTCTCGTTGTACGAGGCGCCGCCTGCAAAGGCGATCGACAGGATGAGGTCGGGCACGGGTCGCGCGTCCCAACCGGAAACGCACATGGGCTTCACCAGCCACGCGGTCTGCCAATAGGTATCCGCCGGCGGCTGGATCAGGTTGATGTCGATGCCCGCTGCCCGCGCCGATTCCTGGAAGACCTGGCCTGCGGCAAGGCCACCCTGGCCCGGCACGTCGGAGGCATAGAAATCGATGGGCGTGCCCTCGAGCCCGGTCTTCTGGAAATGGAACCTGGCCTTGTCCGGATCATAGGCGCGCTGTTCGATGGCGTCGCAGTAGTAGGGATCGATCGGCGAGACCGGGTGATCGTTGCCGACATGGGCGAAACCCTTCATCACGTTGTTGACGATCGCCTCGCGGTCGATGGCGTACTTCATCGCCAGGCGGAAGTCGGGATCGCTCGTCGGCTCGCGGTCGAGCATCATGGCGATGTTGAGGAAGGAGGCGCTCTTCGCGTTCAGAACCCTGACGTCGTCGCGCTGGTCGATCAGGCCGACCGCCTTGGGATCGAGATAGAGCAGCACGTTGATGTCGTCGGACAGCAGCGCGTTGGTCCGCGCCGTCGGATCACCGATCGCCACCGTCTCGAATTCGTCGACCCAGGGTCCGTCATCACCCCAATAGTCATTGTTGCGCTCGAAGATGTAGCTCAAGCCGGCCTGGAAGTCCTTGACCTTGAACGGTCCCGTGCCGGAGGTGTTGTTCGTGAAGTCGGTCCAGCCTTCCTGGGAGACGTGAACGCGCGTATCGCTCAGGACGATCGGAAAGTCCGCATTGGGCGACGACAACCTGAACTTGACGACGTGATCGCCGTCCTTCGTCATCTCGACGATCTGTCCCAGATAGGCCTTGGCGGGCGATTCCGAATCCTCCGTCAGGTGGCGGGCAAAGGAGAAGATGACGTCGTCGGCGTTGAAGGTCTTGCCGCTGTGAAAAGTGACGCCCTTGCGCAGTTCGAAGGTCCACTCCGTCGCGTCGTCGTTGACGTCCCAACCCGTGGCGAGCCAGGGAACGGGACGCAGATCGGGTCCGCGGTTGACCATGAGGTCATAGACCGAGAATCCGCGCAGGATATCGGAGGTCGAGTAGAACCCTGTCGGATCGAGCGAATCGACGTTCTGCGCGGCCTCGACTCCAACCGTGAGACGGCCGCCCTTTTTCGGCGACTGCGCCCTGGCGGCGCTCGTGATCAGCCCCGGAAGGACCGAAGCGCCGACTCCGGCAGCGGCCATGCGGCCGCCAAACTCGCGTCGCGAAATGCGCCGCTTGACGAACAAGTCAGTCAGATAGTCGATTTTCGACATGGGTGTCTCCTCTTCAGTCGCAGGACCGCCCGCGTGGGGCAATGATACGATCAATTCGAAACTGTGATCACACATTGTAGAGGCTTGGCAAGGCGATGCAAGGACGATGCGGACAACAGTATCCGGACGACTCTCCGGGCGTCGGTTCGCGGAATCTCCTCCTTGCGGCACGCCACGATGTCGCGCGGTTCCTCAGCAAGTTCCTTTCCCTGCATTCCAGGACTCGACATCGTACGTTGGTCTTGCCTCTTGATGAACGGTGATCACCGTTGTCGTCCAATGATCCCGGGTGCAGTGGGGCTGTCATGACATCGCATAACGAACCGCTGACGACACGCGATTCTCGCTACGACATCCTTTTCGAACCGGTAGCGATCGGACCGGTCACGGCGAAGAACCGCTTCTACCAGGTTCCCCACGCGACGGGCACCGGGTGCGCCATGGCCAACACGCGCGCCGGGATTCGCGCGGTCAAGGCCGAGGGTGGCTGGGCAGTCGTGTGCACGGGCTACTGTTCGATCCATCCGACGTCCGATGATCGGCACTATCCGTTCTCGAGCCTGTGGAACGACGCCGACGTCAAGGCCCAGGCCATCATGGTCGATGCGGTTCACGCCCACGGTGCGCTGGCCGGCGTCGAGCTGTGGCACGGCGGTGGCGTGGTCGCCAACAAGGTGACGCGCGAGGCACCGCTGTCTCCCTCGGGGATCGGCGAGCCGGTCTGGATCACCCACCCGGTCCAGCCGCGCACGATGGACAGGTCCGACATCGCTCACCTTCTTTCGTGGCAACGCGACGCTGCGAAGAGGGCGCGCTCGGCAGGGTTCGACATCGTCTACGTCTATGCCGGCATGGGATACCTGCCGTTCCAGTTTCTGCTGTCACGCTACAATAAGCGGACCGACAGCTATGGCGGCGCCTTCGAGAACCGCGCGCGCCTGCTGCGCGAGATGATCGAGATCACCCGGGACGCCGTCGGCGATGACTGCGCGGTCGCCGTGCGCCTCACCGCCGAAGAGAACATGGGTGTGAGGGGCTTCCGGGGCGAGGTGGAGGGCGAGGCTCTCCTGGACCTGATCGGCGACTTGCCCGACCTGTGGGACGTCAAGCTGGGCTTCACCGACGACGGCGTGACATCACGCTTTGCCGAGGAGGCGTACCAAGAACCCTTCATCCGCTACGTCAAGACGAAAACCGGCAAGCCGGTCGTCGGTGTCGGTCGCTTCACCTCGCCCGACACCATGGTGCGCCAGGTCCGCGAAGGCATCCTCGACCTGATCGGCGCGGCGCGGCCCTCCATCGCCGATCCGTTCCTGCCCAGGAAGATCGAGGAAGGCCGGATCGACGAGATTCGCGAGTGCATCGGCTGCAACGTCTGCGTGGCGACCTATGCCGAGGGCGTGCCGATCCGCTGCACCCAGAACCCGACCATGGGCGAGGAATGGCGCCGTGGCTGGCATCCCGAGAAGATCCCGGCACGGGGCAGCGATGACGGTGTCCTCGTGGTGGGAGCGGGACCGGCTGGCCTGGAATGCGCCCGTGCCCTCGGCCAGCGCGGATATCGGGTGACTCTGGCCGAGGCGGGCAGGGACCTTGGCGGAAGGGTGCTGCGGGAAAGCCGCTTGCCGGGCCTTGCCGCCTGGGGCCGCGTCAGCGCCTGGCGGCTCGGTCGCCTCGAGACCATGCGCCATGTCGAGATCTATCGCGAAAGCCGCCTTGCCGCCGCCGATGTCGTGGAATTCGGCGCCAGCAGGGTGGTGCTGGCCACCGGAGCGCGCTGGACGACTCATTTGCCGGAAAGCCCAGACGGCGGCGAACCGGAGGTCGCGGTTGAGGTCATGACGCCCGATGACGTCATGGACGGCCGCACGCCATCGGGCGCCGTGTTCGTGCTCGATCTCGATCCCTACTACATGGGCGGCGTGATCGCCGAGAAACTGGCTCGCGACGGCCACCAGGTCAGCCTCGCCACATCCGCTCCGGTCGTCTCGCCCTGGACAGACTACACCGGTGAACAGCACAGGATCATGGTGCGCCTCTTGGAGTGCGGGATCGACGTCGTGACGGCCCATCGTCTTGTCGCGGTCGATGACCGCGGCGCGGAACTCGCCTGCGTCTACGGCGGACCATTGCGCAAACTGGCCTGCGATACCCTGATCGTTGTCGGTTCACGCGCACCGGTCGACGATCTCGAGCGGGCGCTTGCCGAACGTTCCGACGACGTTGAGGCCGCCGGCATCGCAGAAGTCCGGACCATCGGCGATCTCCATGCGCCGGGCGCGATCGTCCATGCGGTGGCTTCGGGACACCGCTTTGCCCGCGAACTCGACGTCAGGGGCCCCGTTGTGCGCGTCGAACCGGGCGTCGGCACGTACGCGACAGCGAGCAACTGACCGGAAGCGCTCTACCGGGTCGCTCCTCGCTGTGCATTACGTTGTTCCGAGATCCACTCGTACTCGTAGCTCGTGATCTCGAACGGATTGCCGTAGGGATCGCTGAAGTAGATCGACCACGATGAATCGTGGTCCACAAGGTCGATCGTCACGTCGAGCACATCGCTGAGATGGTGTTGCCAACTGAGCAGCCCCTTGCCATCGACCTTGAATGCGATTGTTGCGTGATTGTGCGGCATTTCACGCTCGAACATCGCCAGATGGACGCTGCCGTCAGCATCCTGGATGGTGAGCGGCCCCCCGCCGGCGGCCCAGTTCTCAAGCGCTGCCACGCGCTCGAATCCCAGAACCTCACGGTACCATTCCTCTGCCTGCGGCCGGTCGGGCACATACACGTGGATATGGTCTATTCCTTGAAGTCCGGGAATCATGGCTACCCTCCTTCCTTATGAATCATCAACCGGGCGTCCTGCGCTTGGCATCGCTCCATTGTGTGCGCTGCCGTCCTGTTCGCGCAAGCTAGGGAGTGGTGCTCCCGGTTGATGCTGGTCGTCTTCAGCGCCCGTCCGTTCAGAACTCCACGGCACGGCACGCAGATTCAATCTGCGCAAAATCCCGACAGAACCTCAACATCTGGCTTTCATGGCCCCTTGACCTTGTCCCGGGCGAGGTGACGGAACAGCTCCTCTTCGCGTTCCCTGAGCAGCGCCGAGCCGTCGCGGTCGCTCCAGTCGTACACGCCCCGCCCCGATGGCAAACCGCGATGTCCCGCATCAACCAGCTCGGCAATCGCCGAAGCGGGTTGGGATCCCGTCTTCAGGTGCGGAATGAGGTAGGCTCCGAATGCGTGCAGCGTATCAAGGCCTCCGAGATCGGCCGACTCGATGGGTCCGGTGATCGCAAGACGTCGCCCGATGGATGCCTTGACCACCATGTCGATCGCCTCGGCCGATGCCACCCCCTCCGCCCACAGTGCCCAGGCTTCGCGCAGAATCGCGTACTGAAGTCGGTTGCCAATGAAGCCCGGAACCTCCTTGTCGACGATCACAGGTTCCTTTCCGGCTGCCCGCAGGACATCGCAGAGCCACGGTGCCACGTCCGGGTCGGTCTCCGGCCCGGCGCAGACTTCGACGAGGGGAACGAGCTGCGGCGGATACCAGAAATGGGCGGCGACCACACGACCACGGTGTGTGACATTCGACACGAGTTCGCTGGCAGGCTGTCCGCTCCCGGAAGCGAGGACCGCCGACGGGGCGCAGACGTCGTCAAGCCGTCCGTACACTTCGTCCTGCACGCGCCGATCGGCTGGAACCGCCTCGAGGACGAGTTGCGCATCCGCCGCGTCCTCGAGTTTGATCGAGGTGCGGATGCGTCCGAGTGCTGCGCTCACTTCGCTGGACGTGACGAGCCCTTGCGTTTCGAAGGCGGCGAGGCTCTTCGCAATCCTGATTGTCGCTGCGGCGAGGCTCTCCTCGCGCCGGCCGATCATGACGACCCGGTGGCCCGCAGCTGCAAAAATCTGGGCCATGCCGTGGCCCATGAGGCCATTGCCGACGACGGCAACGGTATCGAGCGTTGCGGGGACTGTCATCGAACGTTCTCCTTCGCATGCGCTTGCCGCCGCACCCAGGCTTCAGCATGGCGTGGCGCATCTGTGGGAGTATGTGGACGCCCACACTGGATGCAAGCGCCCACCCGGCTTGCGTCAGTCTCGCCATCAGTGCGGTTCCCCGGTCTCCAGGCGATGCCGGCGGCAATAACTGGAAGAGGCCATGAGATCAGAACGGACACTGGACGAATTGGCGCATGACGGAAGATCCCGAACCCCCTGATATTGAAAGATGAAGTTTCTTGGTTGTCGGGTCTCCGGCATGTCCATGCCGTCGAGGCGGTCTGCACCCGATGGAGACCTCGGCTTTCCGGTCTGCGTGCTGAGGACATCCGAGCATCCATGGAGCACCATGGGTCATGCGGCAAGGAGGCGTAGCCCCGCAAACTTGCGTCGTATCACCTCGGGTGGTGGAGTCTTCGTGGGACGAGGTGCAGGCCGGCATCCAGCGGTGGACCTGCCGCTGCGGTGTCCCGAGCGTTGTTGGGTTGATCCCAATCCAAGGAGTGCCGAGCATGGAACTCTCACGTCTGCCGGCGAGCGCCGGCAAGGTTGCGATCCTCGAGGCGTTGATCGAGGCCGGCGCGGTCGTGGTCGAGGACATCTTCGATCGATCCATGGTGAAGCGTTGCTGGGATGAACTCGCCGGCAAGCGGGAAGGGCACGGGCCGGGACCGACCATCCCCGGCGAGGAGAACGAGATCTTCTGGGGCCGCAACACGATCCGCTTTGCGAGTCTTGCCCAGCACAGTGACGCCTTCATCGAGATCATGCTGAACCCGCTCGTCAAGGAGGTCGCCGATTCCTTCCTGGAAGAGGTCGGGACCGACTACTGGATGAACACGGCACAGTTCATCGGCATTGGCCCTGGCGAATCCGCCCAGGAGCTTCACCGCGACAACGATCTGTGGCAACGCGTCTGCGAGTGGGCCTGGCCGAAGATGCCGGAATTGAGCTTCAACACGCTCTTTCCCTTTCACACCGTTACCGAGGAGATGGGCGCGACGCGAGTCATTCCCGGCAGCCATCGCTGGAACGAAAGGGAACGGCGCCCCGATCCTGCCGAAACGGTGCCGGCAGAAATGGAGGCTGGCTCCGTTCTCTTCTACTCCGGCTACATGTTTCACGGTGGTGGCCACAACAGGACGAAGGACATGTGGCGCTATGCCGTGCAGATGAGTTTCAACGCCGGCTGGCTGACGCCGGAGGAGGCGCATCCCCTGGCCGTCACGAGGGAGCGCGCGCTCGGGCTTCCCCGCCGAGCCCAGCGTCTGCTCGGCTGGCGCAGCTATCTGCCCGGAGGCGACGGCGGCTATGACCGACTGTGGGTCAAGGACTATGAGGATATCCTGGCTGGCGAGGTCTGATGGAACCCTTGACTCCGCGTGTGCCGGTGGTTCATGCCGGCCATGACATTCTTGCCGCTGGTCTCGAGGAGCAGGGCTCATGCAGATTGACTTTGGCGACAGGCGCGTCCTGGTGACGGGCGGTTCGCGTGGAATCGGACGTGCCATCGTGGAGATGTTCCTGGAGTCCGGCGCGCGGGTCGCCCTCAATGGCAGCACGGAGGAGAGCACCGCCAGGGCCGTTGCCGAGATCGGCGCCGGAGACCGCGTCGTCGCGGCGCCAGGTTCGGTTGCCCATGTTGCCGACTGCAGACGAATCGTGGAGTCGGCCGTCGCGGGCCTCGACGGACTCGACGTGCTCATCAACAACGCAGGCTGGGGTGATGTCACGGAGCTCGGCACGACGACGGAGGAGAGCTGGAACCGGACCCTCGATACCAACCTCAAGGCCGTCTACTTCATGACCCAGTTCGCGGCTCCCCACCTCAGGGAAGCGAAGGGCTCGATCGTGAACTTCTCGTCGGTCTTTGCTCTGGTTGGCGCGCCCGGATCTTCGGTCTACGGCGCGGCCAAGGCCGGAGTCATCAACCTTACCAAGGCTCACGCGCTGGAACTCGCACCTGACGTCCGCGTCAATGCCGTCTGTCCCGGCGGTGTCGACACCGACATGCTGCGCGAGATGGCGCTCACCCTCGCCGATTCGGTCGAGGAGGGTTACGCAATCCTCAAGGAAGACGCGACGGCTCTCAGGCGAATTGCGGACCCGCGCGAGCTTGCCGGACCGGTCCTCTACCTGTGCTCGGACCTCGCACGATTCGTCACCGGTTCCGTTCACGTTGTCGACGGCGGAGAGACGATCGACTGATACCGGTCACGTCGTGTCCCGGGACGGAGCATCGTGATCGAGCACCCCGAGCAGCCGAATGACACGCACATGATTCGCGCGTGCCAGCACTCCGATTTCGACCGTCGGTCGATATCGCGAGAACGGTGGTGATCATGGCGCCGGAACCATGGCTTCGGTGACGGCCTCGAAGTCGTGTCCGCCGTGGCCGTCGGTGATTGCACGGGAAAGAAGGACATGAATGGCATCCAGGTGGCCCGTATCGAGACCCGCTTTCCGGCTCTCCTCGATGACTTGTTCAAGTGAGAGCCTCCAGACATCCAGCGTTGCTCCCACGTCCTCGCCGTAACTCCTGGTCGTGGCCGACGCCACCATCTTCTCGAGATCGGCCGACAAGGGGCCTTCACGCATGTAGTCCGACACCATGAGCCTCAGGAACACCGAGGGGTCCATGTCGGCTGCCCTGCACATCGCAGCGCCGTGCAGGGCTCCGACATAGGCGTGCAGGGCGAAGGCGAGTTGGCCGGCGACCAGAGTGGTCGCACCGCCCGGCGCTTCGGAAACATGAAGGAGGCGCGCCGAAGCGGCGCTCAGTGCAGGACGCGCGGTCTCGAATACCGGCGTGGGGCCGGAACACAGGATGGTCGCATTGCCCGTGCGCACCGCCGAGGGATAGTCCTGGATCTGGGCTTCCAGGTAGGCGATGCCATGTCGTCCAGCCCATGCGTCCAGACCGCGCGAATCTTTTGCGGTCATGCTCGAAAGGACGACCAGCGTGTTCCCGCCAAGTGCTTCTGCCACTGCCGCGTTCTTCACGCTGGCGACAGTGGCGGCGTGGTCGCGCAGGCATGTCAGGACGACTGTCCCGCGACGCACCGCTTCGGCAATGGTGGGAGCCGCCCGGTCGCCGTAGGGACGCGCCCGGTCGGGACGACGATTCCACACGCTCACGTCAAGTCCCTGCATGATCAGCCGGTCGGCAAACGCGCTTCCCATCTTGCCAAGACCCAGTACCGCTACCGCCGGCAAGCTCGAATCCGATGTCATGACAGCACCTTTCCCAAGACTGCGCGCGAGCGTCACGAACGCGGACCTAGAAGAACGTCGACATGGTCCGCGGCACCAGAGTCTGGTCGAGAATGACCTTGCGACGCGCGATACGCCAATGCTGGCCATGGCGGCGGAGCCGGTCTTCGCGGCGTCCGACGTACATGACCTCCGTGCGCTCGAGGCGCGACTGGTAGACGAGGAGATTGCACCTGACGTCGAGCCCGTCATCGTTCGCTTCGCGGATCTCGACATTCGAGATGAAGTAGCGCATCCGCGAGGGTGGCTGTTCCGCATGGGCAAGCGACGAACGCAGGCGTTCGATGCGGGCGGCGAGGAACGCCTTGTCGTCGTCGAAGTACGCCATCTCGCCGTCGGCGGAAACAGCGTCGGGCTGCCCGTCGACCGTTTCGCGCGCCGGCATCCAGTAGCGCGCGTCGTCGGTGAAGAGATCGAGCCATTCTTCCAGGCGAAGCTCGCTCAGCAGGCGAACTTCGCGATAGAGGAACTGTTCAACGCGGTGCTGCAGCGCGACGCTGACCATGGGACGTTCCAGACCAGGGCGAGTTCACAAGAGTCGCCCAGTGCCGATAGAAGTTCAGCTGGTTGGTCTCCGAGATGTACGGCGAAAACCGTCCGGGACATCCCTCAGGTCCGTCCAGCAACGGTTGCCCGACGTTCATCTGGTAGTTGAAGTCGAGCCTCTGTCCCACGACGCCCCGCGTCGCCTCGGTCACCTGCTCGAAATTCTCGGTATCGTCCTGCGCGGCGATACCGCTGACTGCCTGGATGCGCGTGTAGTCGACACGCGCGAGGTCCTTGATGACCTTCGGCGCATCCCGATCGACCGCGCACCAGTTCCAGGCCTCCAGACGATCGGGGCCCTTTGGAAGCCACAGGTAGAATCCGATCGGCCGCAACGCGCTGAAGTCATTGAACGAAAGATTGGGGAACATGTTGCTGAACGAGGGCGCGTAGACACCGGCCTGGCGTTTCGGAAAGGCCCTGATCAGTCGCTGCTGACACTCCTCGACATAGTCGACCACTTCCGGCCCGTAGGTTTGGCGAGTTCCCGGTCGACCTCGTAGCGCTCGCCGTCGAAGACGACTCCCGTCATGCCATGGCCGTTGTCGAGGCCGATGTTGTAGTACCGGGCCTCCTTGCCGCGGAAGTTCGGATTGGCCGGATTGATCTGCCGGATGTCGAGCTTGAACATCGACCCGTGCGAATAGGGAAGATGATAGGTGTCGCCCGCAAAGTTCTCGCTGGCGATCTTCCAGTTGGCGTTGAGGGAATAGCGCTGGATGCCGGGAATGAACTCGATTCCTCCGACCTGGCGTTCGATCATGACATCCAGGTACCAGCGGAGATCTCCCAGGAAGTCGTCGAGACTCCCGGCTCCGGCGTCCCAGTTGCCGAAGATCATGCCTCCGTAGATCGCCAGGTTCGGGACCTCGAGCAGACCCCACCGCTCCCTGTCAAGGCGATCGCCGTAGGCCTCCTTTTCCAGAGGTACGCCCTTGAGCCGACCGGTGTTGGAGTAGGTCCAGCCATGAAAGCTGCAGGTGAACTGGCGGGCATTGCCGCGGTCCGCCCGACAGACCTTCATGCCTCGATGACGGCACGAGTTCAGAAACGCCCGGATGATCCCGTCTTCTCCGCGACACACGAGAACGGGATCCTCACCCATGTAGGCCGCCATGTAGTCCCCGGGCCTGGGGACTTGCGATTCATGACCGAGGAAGAGCCAGCAGCGTGCGAACACGCGCTCCAGCTCTACCTGGTAGATATCCGGGTCGAAGAATATCCTGCGGCTGACGAGTCCTTCATCGATCCTGACGTAACGGTCCGCCTCCATGGGCCTCCCTCGATCGGTTCGAAGCCGACGATACGCCAACAGTACCGGAATCCCGATCGAAACCCCAACGCGAGCCCGAAACTTCAGGACAGCTGCCGGCGAACGGCACCGGTCGACGAACGGGCTGCGATGGACCGGGACGAGAACCGGCCCGAGCGCGGGCCTAGTCGCCGAACCGGAACACCGCCGACATGGCGCAATGGTCGGGATGCGGATCGCGCCGTGGCTCTTCGCGGAAGGATCCCGGCGCCAGCATCGCCTGCGCGCCGCCTCCGGCCACCATGTGATCAATGAACGCCGGAAAGCGTGGATCGCAGCGGAACGGCACGTCCTTCGTCAACAGCAGCAGAGGCGCCGAGGCTGGCGAGAGCAGCCGCCACGCCCAGTCGTCGGCGAGCGTCAGGCGGCGGTTGAAATCTCCCAGGATGACGAAGGGCTGAGCCTGGGCCCGGCGGGTGTCGGCCCACGCCTTCAACTCCTCGATCTGGCCGCGCAGCGTCGCGCAGGTTTCCGCGCTCCCGCTGTCGCCGTCCTGACCGGCGCCCCAGCACCCGGTCTTGAGATGGACCGAGAGCAGGCGCAGTTCCCGGTCTTGCGACGTCACGACGATGTCGGTCGCCCATCGCTGGAACGCGTCGCCGGCGCCCAGCGTTGTCAGGTCTCCGTTGCGACGGTATTGGACGCCGTGCCTGATCGCGAACCCCGTCGCCAGGTGTCCGAGCCGTGCCTGAGGTCTGTCCCAGCAGGCCGGGCCGTTCTCCGCCGGCGGACGCCGCGACACTTCGACCTGCCAGTCGGATGCCGGAAACACCCGGTGCGCCGCTGCCACATTTTCCACCTCCTGGAAGGCGACGATATCGGCGTCCAGTTCGGCGACCCGCCCGGCGAGGACCGCGTAGTCGGCAGCGCTGCGCCCGACGCAGCCGGCGCCGTCGCTGTCGTCCAGGTGTTCCAGGTTCCAGGCCGCAATGCGCAGTTCATCGCCCGATCCCGATTGCGGCGCGAACGCCAGGACCAGGCACGCCAACACCCCCCATCCGGCAACACGCATCGTCGTCTCCTTCGCCTTCCGGTCCGCAACGCCGTTCCTGCAGGACGGGCCGCTATCGGAGGAGGGCGCGTTCCTCCGTCCTCTGCCATGCCTCGCGATAGCTGCGCTGGTAGGTGTGGAAGGGATCGCTGGTGACGGCGTAGTCCCACACCGGCGGGCGGCCGTGCCTGTTGGCCTCGAAGATCGTCGTGCGCCGCCGGACGCTCTCTTCCACGAGGCCCGGCAGGTCGGCCACGTCCCACTGCCTCAGGATCTCCTGATGCAGGTCCTCCCGTGTCGCGGCATGGGCGGCATCCTGCGCCAGGTCGCGACGCTCTTCGGGGTCCCTGGCGAGATCGAACAGCAGGGGGGCCGTCGTCTCGCAGTGAACGAACTTGTGGCGGCCGCGCCTGATCATGAACCACGGTGCCGGCACGCCCTCGCCGCAGTACTCCGCGAGCACATCGCGCGGGGCGCCCGCGTCGTTTCCGCGCAGAACGTGCGCGAGGCTCCTGCCGTCGACCGGACCTGCGATGCTGCCGGTCTCCTCGTCGCCGGCAAGCTCCGCCAGCGTCGGGAGCATGTCGACGAGCGAGACGGGAGTCCGCACCCGTTTCGCAGCAAAGGCAGCGGGACAGTGGAACACGAGAGGCACCCGTTCTGCCCACTCGAAGAAGGTGCGCAACCCCCAGAGGCCGCGCTCTCCCAGCATGTTGCCGTGGTCGGCGGTGATGATGACGACGGTGTCGCTATCGAGGCGTGAGGCCTCGAGCGCGCCGAGGATCTGGCCGATCCTGTCGTCGATGTGACTGAGCATCGCGTAGTAGGCGTGACGTGCCCGGCGCACATGATCGTCGGTCACGCCGGCCTGCCCCATGCCGCCGTACTCGTGGAGATAGCGACTCAGTTCGTCATGATCATCGACCGGGATCGGCGCGACCGCCGGCATGGGGATGTTCCCGTCGTCGTAACGATTCCAGTACTCGGCCGGCGAGGCGAAGGGAGGGTGGGGCTGGATGAACGAGACGGTCATCAGGAAGGGCCGGTCGGCCTCCTCGCGGGCCAGCTGGTAGATCCTGTTGACGGAGGTGAAGGTCACCTCGTCGTCAAAGTCGATTCCCAGGCAGCGCACGCAGGGGCCCGCCTCGATCACTTCGTCGAGATTCGGATAGTCGGGAAATCCCTCGTCCTCCCAGCGCGCGCCTCCGGGTGGCGGGCCCCAGCCGAAATCCGACGGCACCACGTCGGTCGTCAAGCGCTCCTCGAAGCCGTGCAGCTGATCGGGGCCCACGAAGTGCATCTTTCCGGAAAGAATGGTCTGGTAGCCCGCCAGGCGCAGGTGGTGGGCAAAGGTGGGAACACTCGCCGGAAGCTCGCTGCCGTTGTCGTAAACACCGACCTTCGAGGGCAGGAGCCCTGTCAGGAACGAAGCGCGGGACGGTCCGCACAGGGGAGCGTTGCAGTACGCATTCTCGAAGACGATGCCCTCCTCGCCGAGCCGCTTCATGTGGGGCGCCCTGATCGTGCCGTCGCCGTACATGGGCAGCGCCAGGGCGCTCATGAAGTCGGCCATGATGATCACGATGTTGGGTTGGTTCCTGGTCATGATGTCTCCCTCATCTCATGTCGAAGGGGCGCGCCATGCCACCGGGACTGAGGTCACGGAGCACACCGAGGAGGTTCCGGCGCCGTCGAGGGCGCCGTGCGTGAAACGAGCCTGCTGTGCGCTCGCCCGGTTGACGGAATCGCGGTCATACACCTTGAACTGTGTCGGTGGGGAGTGACCGTCATTCAACCCCCTTCTCCTGTTGGATGAAGACTCTCCAACCGGTTGAGCCAGTCGGAAAAGTGAGGGCATTGCGTGCACATGCGCTGCAGGCCGATTTCCAGTGCGGCGAGAATACCCAGAAGTGGTTTCTCATATCCGTCAATCAGAGCCATGATCCGCTTCGACGGCGCTCCTTCCGGCGACTCATCGATCTCTTCCGGCGTCGGGAAGGTGTTCCTGATGTCCTGCAACCGCGGAGTCAGGTCCGGCCGCTCGATTCCAGTGCCGAACCTTTCGCAGTCGCTGAACAGCAGCGCCTCGTACTCGTGCATCATCACATACGGAACGAATCGGCGCGTGTCGAAGCCGCCGCCCATTTCTCCGGCGATGTCTGCCAACAGGGCGTCCTGAATCGACGAGGCTCTGTCGGCAAAGGGACGCTGTGACGCTTCCGCACGTCCCGGCCACGCTCCACCACCGCTCTGCGGAAGGCCGTAGTAATCCACCATCGTGGTGACGATGCGGTCCTGATCCTCGTGGAGATGGCGCACGATGTCCCGTCGCGCAGAGGGCCAGCCTCTGATGCCCCCTCGGTGGTCGCGCTGGCGCGCGTTTCCCATCAACCGCGCCCCGACCAACGAAAAGCCGCGGTCATAGAGGTGCGGCGCGAGAACCTCGTTGACGAAACTCTCTTCAGTCTGACCTTCGACGTGGACGAGGAGACGTGTCATGCCTCGGGGGTGGGACGCCCACCGAATTCATTCTTCTCCCAAAGTTGCCCGAGGCTGTACTCGTTCAGCCAGTCCCTCAGCCTCTCCGGTTCCAGCCTCGTCAGCTTGGTCGCCCCGTCCTCCCGATCAGCCACAAGCACGTCTTCCGGGTCGAAGTGATCGAGCAACAAGGGCGACTGTGTGGCGAGAATGACCTGAGTCTCTACGGATGCTTGTTTGACGAGCGATGCCAGAAGCGTGACTGCGTAGGGGTGCAAGCCGAGTTCCGGTTCGTCCATGAGGATGACGGACGGGCGGAGCGTCGCGGGCAGGAACAGCAGCGTCGCGAGGGCGATGAATCTCAAGGTTCCGTCAGAAAGGGACGACGCGTCGAAATAGGCGTCCGACTTCCGATGCCGCCATTCAAGACGGATGGTGTCTTCATTCAACGCCAAGGGTTCCAGTTCAAAATCGTCGAAGAACGGTGCAGCGAGCCGCACCGTGCGTCGGATCATGCGGTACGCATCGGGGTGCTTTTGGCGCAGGCGATACAGAACGGCGGCGACGTTCGATCCATCCGCCTTCAGGTGGCGGTTGTCGTTCAGATCGGTCGTTTTCTTCATCGGAGACAACGGGCCGGTATCCTGAAAATGGTAGCAACGGAACTGACGGACTACGGCGAGTAGAGTCTTGGGAAAACTCCAGTTCTGGTCCCCCACAACAGGAAGCCTTCGTGCAACAAGCCTGTCGCCTGCAACTGCAATCAACTCTTGTCTGTACACCCTATGTATCTCATTGAATTTTATTTCGAAACTGATTCTCTCTGTGTTCTTGGCTCCAAAGTGCAGGATCTTGTCCGCTCCACCCGAGCGTACGACATGGTCGTCCACTTCACTGTCGTCACGAAGGGTGGTGCGCAACAGCGCCATGGCGCCGAAGACATTCGATTTGCCCGATCCGTTGGGTCCGATCAGCACGTTGATCCGGCCGAGACGCAATTCGAGACACCTGATGCTCTTGAAGCCTTCGATGGTGATTCGGTCGAGCGCGGGCATGGCGTCCCCCTCCTACACGCGGAACACCTTCAGCGCCACATCACCAGAGCGGTTGACGACCCTGAAGGCGATTCCGACAGAGCGTCAATATCGTACCTTTAAGACCCCTGGTCCTTCTGGGCGGCAATCCATTCCGCGTAGACAAGCTGGACGCTTGGCCGGGACATGACGGCGTCGGCAATCCGCCTGACGTTGGGGAATTCCGCCGTCGTTGGATGGCCGAGCGACGGAGCAAGCCAGGTGGTCAGCATGAAGAGGTAGATATCGACCGCGCTGAACCGTTCGCCCAGGACCCATGCATGGTCGCCAATCTGATCGTCGATCACGTTCCACGTCTGGCGCAGTCGCCTGATGCCTCGTCTTCGGGCACTTGATTCGTCAGCGGGCGCATCGACGAAACGATCCGGATAATAGAAGGTCTGGAAGGCCATCTGCACGGTGTTCGAAAAGTACACCAGCGTCTGCAGGTACCGTGCACGTTCCGGCTCGTCGAACCCGGGCGCCAGGTTTGCCTCGGGATGACGATCGCACAGGAACACCGTGATCGCGGCGCACTCGTACATGCCCTTGTCGTCCCACAAGAGAACCGGTACCCAGCCGTTGGGGTTGACTGCCAGCTGTTCCGGCGGGCGTGGCGCGTCCATGTTGATCGTCGACTGGATCAGTTCGTAGGGCTTGCCGATTTCTTCCAGGATCACCCGAACCCCCTGGGCGGCACTGCCCTGTGCATAGAACAGTTTGTACATGATGGGTTTCCTCCCCGTTCGTCCTTCAACAGCTTCACATGTCTGCGCAGGACTGTCCCCACTGGACACATGCGGATGCAGAGCGTCAAGACCTGAGTACAGCACAACTCCGGGAGCGCTCGAGAAGAGGTGGAGGAGTTGGTTGTCCGCTGTTCGAATGAGAGCGCATTGCAGCGGCGCCGGTGTTCGGCTTGCGGGCGTCAGCCGCGGCGCAGGATCCGAACCATGGCGTCGACGGCGTGATCGACCGGACCGTCGTTGACCAGGGACTCCACATCGTCCCCCTCGACCGGGACGGCGCGCTGGATCCGTTCCTCCTGCTCGCCCGCTGGTTCCCGGCGCCTTCGGGCAAGCCGCTGCATCAGCAGCGTGGAGGGCGCATCGACATGGATGACGCGGACCCTTGGAAAGGCCCTGCGGGCTTCGGTAATGACGCTGCGCGAGACGTTGGCGATGACGCAGCGGCCCTCTGCCAGCGCCTTCGAGATGTCCCGGGGCACGCCGTAGGCGAGGCCATGGGCGCGCCACGAGAGGGCGAACGCGCCTCGCCGTCTCTCCGCTTCGAAGTCCTCGGGAGCCATCGCGGTCTCGCCCGGGGCATGGCCCGGGCGGGTGACAGTGCGCCGGGCAAAGACGAACCGTGCGTCCGCCTGCAGGCGGCACCGCGCACCATTGATGAGCGTGTCCTTGCCCGCCCCGCTTGGGCCGACGACGAGGAAGAGGGTGCCTGGCGCCATCAGGCGGGGCGCCGGAACGGTTCGCCCAGGGTTCTTGCGAATTGCTCGAAGTAGGTCGAGGTCACCGGTTCCTCGCCGCGCGCCGCGATGATTGCCTGGTGAAGTGCGGCAAGGCGGTGAAAGGGAACGCCTGGGTAGGTGTGGTGGGCCGTATGGTAGACCATCTGCCACGCCAGCCAGCGCATGAGAGGATTCGTGCGTACCGTGCGGGTGTTCGTCCAGGTGTCGCTGGTGAACGGCATGCCGGTGTGCTCGATGATGTTCTGGATCTGGTGTGTGAAGGACATGACCATCATCGGAGCCAGCCACATCGTGACGGCTGCCCACGAGCCGGTCCATAGGGAGAGCGCGGCGATGAGTGTGTAGCCGGCGAGATGCCAGCGAGCCTCGGCGACGACGCGGCGCTCCATCTGCTCATCGAGGTAGTACTCGAATCGAGGCTGCTTGCGCCCGGTCACGGCGTGGCCAATGAGATTGGCGACGAGGCCCCGCCAGAACGAGAGTCCGCTGAGACTGAACCAGCCTGCGAAGCGCCCGGAGTTCTCGAAGACGAGTTCCGAATCCCGTTCAGGGTCCTGGGTATGGCGATGGTGACACAGGTGCTGCCAGCGATCGTGGTCGCGCGGATAGATCAGGATGAATCCGGTTATGCGGCCAAGCCACTCGTTCATCCACCGGCGGCGGAAGACCGTGTCATGGCTCGCCTCGTGCTGAGCCGCGTAGAGCCAGTTGACGAGCATGCCGTGCACGGCGAAGAGGGGCACGCCCCACCAGCTTCCCCAGGTCAGCCACAGTCCGGTTCCGGTACAGGCGATCGCCGCGAGATGGCTTGCCAGCTGGAGGCCGCCCGCCATGTCGGACTTCTTCATGAGGCCGCGCAACAGGCCGGGGTCGACCCGCGCCTTGCCCGGTGCGGCAAAGTCCTCGTTCAACGATGCCTCCCCGTGATCTGCCCGGTTTCCTGTTTCATTGTCCCATCATGGCAAGAGGAAGGCGAGGGTCCGAAGATCCGTCAGCGCAGGCGCCAGACGAGAAGCGCGGCAAACATGGCGACCGCAACGGGCCAGTGCCAGAAGGCCAGGCCTCCCTCGAGGCAGGCCAGCGCCAGCACGGAACTGATCGGGAGAAAGAAGCATCCGGCCGGAGTGGCCCAGATGAGCAGCCAGTCGTTGGTGAACTCCAGCAGGAAGCGGATGACGCCGGGCGCTCTCCCTGGCACCGGCACCCTGGGATTGAGAAACAGGAACCAGATGCTGACGGCCATGACGCCGAGAGACATCAGGAAGAGTTGCAGCCGGTCGCCCTCCATGCCGGCGACGGAAATGACATCACCCGTGAAGAACATTCACGCACCCACCGGTTCGCCGGTGCCCGTACCTGACATCATGCCGGCACCGGCCTTCTCCAGCATCGTCATGGAGGGATAGTCGAGGATCATCAGGCCGCCGTCGACGATGAGTGTCTGCCCGGTGACGAAACTCGCTTCGTCGCTGGCAAGAAAGAGGACCGCCGCGGCGATCTCGGCCGGGGTGCCCATGCGTCCCAGGGCCGACGGCGGGAGAAACCACCCGTCCCCGCCCGAAGGCGGTTCCTCGGCGTCTCGTTCGGTGGTGATCCAGCCGGGTGAGACACCATTGCAGCGTACGCCGAGGCGCGCTCCTTCCGCCGCGAAGCTCCGCACCAGCGCCTCCACGCCGGCCTTTGCAATCCCGTAGGTCCCCCAGTTGCCATGCCAGGTCGCCGTCGAACTGATGCACACGATACTGCCGCGCCGGCGAGCCAGATGCGGCAGCGCGTGCGAGCTGACGAACCAGGGAGCATCGAGGTTGGGACCACGCAGTTTCTGCCAGCGCACTCCCGGTGGATCGTCGTCCCCGACTCCGGCGCGCCGGCCGCCGACCCCGGCGTTGTTGACGACAACATCGATGCCGCCGAACCGATCCACCACGCCCGCAACCATGGCGGCGCTGGCGTCTTCCGAGGAGAGTTCGCAAGGCCAGAATTCGGCTTCGGCGCCCGCCGCCTCAAGCTCGCCCAGCACGCGCTTTCCCCTTTTCTCGTTGCGCCCGACAATGGCGATTCGTGCCCCCTCGGCAGCGAATCTCTTCGCGATTCCCCGGCCGATTCCCGAGTTGCCTCCGGTGATCAGTGCCACCTTGTCTTTCATGTGTCGTACCCCCTTCACGTGTTGAGGACGGCGATGTCCATCGGTGCGGCCACTCCCTCGACATCGCACGCGGCGACAACCTCCAGTGAATGTCCGGTCAACCCCTGTTGCTGCGCCAGATCAAGGGCGGCACGGGTCGCAACGAGTGACGAACCCTCAACCTTGCAGTGCTTTTCGAGCTTGGCGGCAAGATTGACCGCTTCGCCGATCACCGTGTACTCGAGCCGGGTTTCGTCACCGACGGTGCCAAAGATCACGGTCCCTGTGGCAAGGCCCATGCCCCACGCCAGGAGGCGCTGATCGCGCGATTGTCGGCGCTGGTTCCAGGCATTCATCTGGTGATCGATGTCGAGCGCCGCCACGATGGCATCAGCCGCGAAGTTCTCGCTCGGCGCCGTGGCGCCAAAGGTGATCATCACGCCATCGCCCATAAACTTGTCGATGGTGCCGCCATGTTTGCGGGCCGTCGACACGACGAGATGCTGGTAGCGCGACAGCATGGAAAGCGTCTGGCCCGGGCCGACACGGCCGGACAGCGCGGTGAATCCCCGCAGGTCCACGAACAGGATCGCGGCATCCCGCAGGACACCTTCTCCGGCTGCCACCACATCCTCGGAGTGGGTGATTCGGTCGGCGACTTCCGGAGCGAAGAAGCGGGTGAGATCCTTCGCCGCCTCGCTGACCGCCACCGAGCGGATGAGCTGCTTGTGCGCCCGGGTGAGCGCGATGACGAGAATGCCGGTGACGAGGAGGAAGGTCAGAATCTTGTCGACCTCGCCGCCGATCAGGATATCGCTGGTGTAGAGGTAGTGGACGTAGTCGCGCGTGACCTCGCTGGGAACCGGCGCCACGTAGAGCGCATAGAAGAGCAGCGCCAGCCATCCGACAATGGCCGTGGCGCCCGCCATCAGGACGTAGCGCGGATCAAAGCGCAGGGTGCGCAGCGCGATCAGAACGAAGAGATAGAGCATGGTCGGCACCTGCAGGGAGAAGCCCGGGGGCTGGGCGTACTGCAGGTGGAAACTCCAGATCGTCACCAGCAGGACGGCGATGTCGACCACGATCGACATGACGATCATCCAGTTGGGCAGGCGCCTGGCATGAGCAAGGAAGAGGCGTGTCACCGTGAACAGGAAATAAGTGCCGAGCGCCCAGGGCACCGGCTCGAGCATGGTGTCTTCGGGGAATGTCTTGGGCGAGATCGTGTAAAGCACGGCGAAGAGGATGATGCCGATCATCTGGACCCAACCGATCAGCACCTCGCTGTCGGCCTGGTCGCGGGCTATCTGGTTCCTGACACGCTCGGGCAGGTGGCCTTCCACCGGTTCGCCGAAGAGCAGGGTCCGAAGCCTGGCGGCAGTGGCCTTCATGACCGGGTCATCCACAGGCTGGTCTCGAGAGCGCCCGTCGCAAGCGGGATGTCTCCCAGAACACCCGAAGAGAGGCGCTCCGGATGCCGCCGGGTCATGTAGTGGCTGGCAAAGAGCGGCGTCCAGGATCCTCCGGTCAGCATGGGCGCCACCACGAGTTGCTCATTGTAGGCGCGCCAGTCCCAGGCGCGCGGGTAGTCGAAGGGCAGAAAGATGTCGTGGACATGGACGATGACCCCAACGGGGAGGTCGGGCACGATCCGGTTGAAGATTTCGTCCACGTCGCTTCCCGGCATGGCGACATGGCTTGAGTCGATGAACAGCATATCGCCCTTTCCCAGATCTTCCACGACAGCGGGATCGGCGTCGTGAAGCATGGATTTCATCCACGTGACGCCTTGGGCGGGAAGGGGGGCCCGCGGTTCGGGGTCGATGGCGACAAGGCGGGTGTTCAGGGCGCCGTCGGCAATGGCGCGGGCCATGAAACGGGTGCTGTGTCCAGAACCGATTTCGACGATGCGCGAGGGCTTCCGCATACGCACCATGGCATAGAGAACGGCAGCGTCCAGCCGCGGAAACCAGTCCTGGCTCCAGCGCGCTCCGGGAGCCGGATTGTCATGACCGATGGCCTTCAGGTCATCACGGAACTGCTCGAGCCCGGTGACGATGTCGCAGAAGGAATCGACATGTGAGGCGAACAGCCGGTCGACCGCCTGATAGCCCGCGATGGCGGGGAAGTTGCCGGCATGACGGCACGGAATGAAGTACCCCTGACGGTCCAGTCCCGTCACCGTCGCAAGCGCCATTCCCAGGCGCCGGGCATAGCCGGTCAAGGGATGAGCACCAGACCTTCGCGCGCAACGACGGACCCGGGGCGCCGCTGCTCGATCTCGGCGGCGATCGCATCCATGCGGTCATCGTCGTGCGAGGGGTCATGGTGAAAGGCAACGAAGGTTTTCACCGAGGCGGCATCGGCGAGTCGCACGCCTTCCTGCCATGTCGAGTGACCCCAGTTCACGAAGGCCGGAAACTCCTCGTCGGTGTAGGATGAATCGTAAATCATCAGATCACACCCGGCGATGAGGTCGAGGATGTTGCGGTCCGGCGCCCCCACCACATGCTCGGTGTCGGTCACGTAGCACAGCGCCCTGCCATCATGTTCGACGCGGTAGCCGCAGGCGCCGTTGGGATGGTTGAGGGGCGCGGTGGCGATCTTCAGTCCCGCGTGGGGTGCGAGGACGTCACCGGCGCGGAAGGTCTTCCACGTGATGGTGGCGCGAAGCGAGTCCGCGGTCACCGGCGTTTGCGGATCTTCCAGGAAGTGACGCACCACGTTCTCGAGAACCCGGGGCGATTCGATGTGGCCGGCCCACACCGTCAGGCGTGTTTCGGGGTGATTGAGAGCGTTGAAGAGGGCCACGCCACAGACATGGTCGAGGTGGGTGTGCGTGAGGAAGAGATCCGCATCGACCGGTCCCTCGCCAAGAGAATCGGACAGGGACCCGAGCCCGGTTCCGGCATCGAAGATGAGGAGCCTGTTGGCGCAGCGGACCTCGAGGCAGGACGTGTTGCCGCCATAGCGCCGGGTTCCGGGATCGCTGCAGGCGATGCTGCCGCGCACTCCACGGAACCTGACCATGAACTCAAGTGCCGATGGCATGGCTGCCTCACGTTGGTATGGACGGTCGTTTCATGGTTCCTGCCAAGGGTATATGGTCGCGGTCCCCTTGACCACGCCGGGAGACATGGGATGTCCGGGAACCGGGAGACAGTCCTGCGGCTGATCCGCGAGCTCGCCGTGATGAACGGAGGCGATTTTGAACTTGCGTCCGGCGAGCGGTCTGCCCTCTACATCGATCTTCGCCGGGTGACGATGCATCCTCTCGGGGCCAGCGCCATAGGACACATGATCAACGACCGTCTGGCCGATGCCGGTGTCGATTCCGTGGGAGGCATGGCGACGGCTGCCATACCCGTCGTCGCGGCGGTGGTCTGCGAGAGCCAGCGGCGGAACGTTCCCGTCAGGGGTTTCTACGTGCGCGACAAGGCGAAGACCCGCGGTACGCAACGTCGAATCGAAGGTCTTCTCGAGGAAGGAGACAGGGTTGCCCTCCTCGAGGACACGATGACGACGGGACAGTCGACCATGGCCGCCGTCGAGGCGGTTCGCGAGGCAGGAGCAACGGTGGTGCGCGTGATCACGGTGGTCGACCGTCTCAGGGGCGGCGCGGAGCTGTTTGCGCAATCGGGCATTTCATTCGAGGCTCTTTTCACGCTTGACGGGATTACAGGCGACGGGCGTCCATGAGTTCCCCCCGGAGAAGTGACTGGGGAGGTATCTGGCTCGGTCTGGCGGTGTCCAGTTTCGCGGCATTCCAGATGCTGAAACTGCCTCCGTCGCTGCCCCTGTTCATCGAGGCCTACGGCTACGGACGCGTCATCGCCGGCGCTCTCGTCTCGGTCTATGCCCTTGCCGGGATCTTCTTTTCGTTGACCGCCGGCACCCTGACCGGGCGGCATCCGATTCACGTGCTTGCAGGATCGCTCGCCTGTTTCTTCCTAGGCAATGCGGTCACCCTCATCTTTCCCGAGGTTGCCTGGCTCAATCTCGCGGCGCGCACGATCGAGGGTCTCGCCTACACCGTGTTCGCCATCGCCGGCGCCGCCATCGCCAACCGTTCGGCCGCGCCGGCGGACCTTTCCCTGGTGGCTGGCATCGTCGCTGTCTGGGTGCCGGTCGGCCAGATTCTGGCTCTTGTGACCGGTTACCTCTTCTTCGATTCCCTGGGCTGGCAACCGCTGTGGTGGTTGTCGCTTTTCCTCACCCTCGCCCTCGCCCTGTGGCTCCTTTACCGTCGGGCCGGCGTGGAAAGGGCTCTTCGCGTCGAGGTTCAGGACAAGGGAGCAGGCCAGCTTCGCCAGCGGTTCTCCCTGTGGCTGGCGGCAGGCGTCTTTGCCGCCTGGGCCGGCCAGTACCTCGCCTTCATGACCTGGCTGCCCGACTACGTGGTCGGCCAGTTCCAGGTGGGCGCCGACGAGGCGGCCGCCATCAATGCGGTGTCCGTGGCAGGCGTTCTGGTGAGCTGCCTGGCGACCGGATGGCTGTTGCGCAAGGGGGTATCCTTCGGACTCCTCTTCACCGGGGCCACCCTGATCCAGGCCGTTGTCTGGATTGCCGGTCCCTACCTCGACAGCCTCGCCGGGCTCATCGCCATCACCGCCTACGGCATCGTGGCCGGAGCGCCACCCACGTGCATGTTCGCGGTTCCTGCGCGTCTCTTTGGCGGGGAACGTGCCGGTCCTTCGGCGTTTGCGCCCATGATGACCGGGCGCAGCCTGGGCGTTCTGCTGGCCCCCGTCGTGGCCGGTGGCCTTGTTGACAGCGAAGGCTGGACTGTCTTCGCCTGGTCCTATGGACTCCTCACCTTCGCTGCGGCTGCCGCCGGTGGCCTGATGGCCGTTCATGTGACGCGACGAGGCAGATAGAACGCTCAGGTCTTCAGGCGATAGCCGCCTGGCACGTTGAGGAGAATTCGGGCACGTGACCGGTCCTCCCCGAGTTTGCGGCGCAGCCGCCAGATATGGGTCTCAAGGGTGTGGGTCCTGATACGCGTGTCGTGTCCCCAGACTCTCTCGAGAAGGGCGTTGCGACCGACCGGAACATCCCCGGCGAGGAGAAGTTCGATGAGAATGAGCGACTCCTTCTCGGTGAGGCGGTTCGACGTGCCGCTTGCCCGGTGCTCCAGTGCACGGGATTCGGGATGGAAGGTGAAGGGTCCGACCTCCACCGGCGCCGGCAGGGCGAGTGCCGGGTGCTCGATCAATTCCCTCACTCTTGCCATCAACGTGCCGAGACGGAACGGCTTGGTGATCGCGTTGTTGGAGATTCCAGAACCGATCCTGACGACCAATATGGTTCCTTCCATGCGGGCAAGTGTCTGCCGAAGGGTATCGGCGCGGTCGTCCGCCAGGTCGTCATCGGCGATGACAGCTGCGAACCGGTCAGTCGCGAGATGATCGAGGGCATCTTTCGACCCCGAACAGACGACCGGTGTCATGCCGGGAATCACGTTCAGCTGTTCTGCAACGGCTTCGCCAAGGGGGGCGTCGGCCGTCACGACAAGGATCGGTCTGCCTGCTAGGCTCATGGCGCTGCCACAGGGACATTGCCGGCGTGACTGATATCGTGGTGCACGGGAAGGGAAGCGCGCGCTTTGGCGCCTGCGAGTTTCGCTGTGCGCTCGGTTCTGCCGGTATCGTCGATCGAAAGGTGGAGGGGGACGGCGGCACTCCGGCCGGAGTGTGGCCACTCAGAAGGGTGCTCTTCAGGCCCGACCGGGAGGTGCGGCCCGAGTGTTCGCTGCCGGTATCGGCGATCACGCCGACGGACGGGTGGTGCGACGACCCCCGGCACGACGACTACAACAGGCCGGTTTCCGTGCCCTTTGCCGGAAGCCACGAAGTCATGTGGCGCCGTGACCATCTCTACGACCTCGTCATCATCGTCGGATTCAACGACGATCCGCCGCTTGCGGGCGCCGGCAGCGCCATCTTCGTGCACCTGGCATCGGCCGATCGTGCGCCGACCGCCGGATGCGTTGCCTTTGCACGCGAAGACCTCCTGACGATTCTTCCGGGCCTCGACCGGACGAGCGCCCTCGTCGTGCGTCATTCGTAGCCGTGGATTTCCCGCCAGTTGACGGGCTCGACGACGATCACCGCCTTCGCGAATTCGGCGCGGTAGACCATCCAGGTGCCGTTGGGCAGCCAGATGCCGTCACCGGGTTCAAGATCAAACGTTCCCTCGCGGGTCTCGAGACTGAGCGTGCCCTCGAGGATGTACATGTACTCGTCGTAGAGAACCGTCCACTCCATGTCGCAGTTCTCGAAGAGGCCGATCGACGCTCCGAACGACTGGCTCTCCTTCGTCGAGACGTCACGCGAGACGGCGATGGTCCCTGGAGGGCCGCCGATCTGATTGAATACGCGTTCGGATGGCCGGACACGGCGGATGGCTGGCATGACGGTTACCTCTTCTCTGGAAGGTTCGAAAGGTGCGGGCCGGTGAACCCCTTCGCCACATCTCCCCCGGCTGCCGGACCGGCCGCCGGCTCGATATCGCCGAGGCGCACAGGCTCGATGGCCTGGCTGCGCAGATCGATCTCCCGGCGTGAACGCTGTGGCAGGCCGTCGCGCGGTGGCTCGAGCAGACGATGGGGGTCGTCACCGTTGACGAAGCCGAGATAGGGGCCGCCGAAGTCGTAGCCGATGAGGCGGGCAAGCCTCTCGTCGTAAGTCCGGGCGACGTCCGGAGGATTGGCCAGGTACTGGTTTTCTTCCTGGCGCAGCCAGCTCCAGCTGTACTGCAGGGCAAGGCCGGTCCTGACGGCATTGGAACGGTTGGTGCCGCCGCCATGCCAGACACCGCCCGTGTAGAGCAGCACCGAACCGGCCGGCATCTCGACGGGAACCACCTCGTCTGTCCTCGCAAGGCGATCGTGGTCCCACCGGTGGCTGCCCGGAACGATGCACGTCCCGCCGTTTGCGGCGGTGAAGTCGGTGAGCGCCCACATGGTGGCGATAACCATGGGAGGAGAGGGGTGGCGCACCGGATAGATGCTGCCGTCACGGTGCAGTCCCTGGGCATCGGCTCCGGGTTCGAGGTGCATGATGCCGGAAAAGTTGAGCTGCCAGTTGGGCGTGTAGGGCGTGAACATCCTTTCGACGAGATCCATGACGACGGGCGCCAGCACGAGGTCGCGTGCCGCCGCCGATCGGGCAAGGACGCCGCCGAGCCGCCTTGTGTGGCGTCCCAGGAACTCGTCGTGTCCCAGGGGTGCTGCGGCGATGTGGGGCGCCAGTTCGCCGAGGGCCCGTTGCGTCGTGTCCGGGGCAAGGCGGCTCACCACCAGATAGCCGTTCTCCTGGAAGAACTCGTGGAGAACATCCCCCGGCGTGGAGGGTTCGAAATCGGCAAGGGACGTCATGGCGCACCCGTCATCGTGACCACCGGCAACGATCCCGCTCCGCCGCCGCCTGTCGTCACGCCCTGCCGTTTCGTCGCTTGCGGGCTTGCAACACGGCCGCGTGCCGCCAGGATCGCTTTCCGGCACACAGAATTGTCAATGCGGATGGCGCCCCTAGTCATCGGCCCGGCAACGGGGTCCCGTCACCCGCCGGCAGCGCGCGCGTAGCGACCGGGAGTGACAGCGGCGTATCACCTGACCGGGATGTTCCACAGCCATGGCGTGACCCCTCGCGACTTCGACAACAAGTGTAGGGCATCGGCATGTTGCCATGCCACGACAATCCTTGAAGACGGTATCAGCCGGTGTTGTCTCGTCACCTGTTGCCGCCTGCCGCGCGGGGACACGGTTCTGTCGAGACGGAGGTTGGCGCCAGCCGACGGATATCGTTGTCGCATCGTACGTGGGACCACGTACCTCCAGGCGATCACCAAGATCTGCACCCGGAACACGAAGATCCCGGGCACAGTTACTGATGACGTCAGCCGATGAGGCCACCCTGCCCGACGACGGGACGATGCCTTCAAGCCACAAGCGAAAACCCTGGACGTTCGCGGTCTTGATATCCGGGACCGTGTTGTTCGCCCGCATCGCGTGCCCGTCTGCGACAGCGGCTGAAACCGCGACATTCACACCCAGGCGCGCGGCAGCGAGGCGGCGGCTCAAGCCTCCGGGCACCGCCTCGTGAACCCAAACCCGAAGGTCAAGGGAAGGCGCTCTCGACATGTCTGCCGAACCTCGTTCCCGGCAGACAGTGTGAATCACAAACCAGACGCCTTGTCAGCCGATCCCCGGGCTGACGAAGCCCGCCGCCAGATGAACTTGGGGTCGTCCGGGACGCTCCAAAAAAAGCGCCCGTTCTCCCCAGTTTTGGGGAAGCGCGAAGGGAAACAGTCCGACTATCGTCTGCGCCACTTTCAGCGGGGCCCTCACGAATCGATCGCAAGGCCCGCCGCGATCCAGGGGAGGGCCCGGGGTGTGATTTCGAAGATATCGCGGAGCGGAGGGACGCCGGAATCCGGCGCATCGCCTGTCTCGCCCGTGGTTGCCGTGGTGGAGATTTCGCTCATCACGCATGGGGCTGCCGGGACGTCGTGCGATGGCTGATGTGCCTCACCACCGTGTCGGCGGACGCAGGGCTCCAGGCAACGCGGTGCCCTTGGGCGATGTCACGAAGCCAGTGACGGGCGAGGTCGTCGCGCGGGTGCCGTTCGGATCGGTGTCGCTGGTGGCCGACGCGCTGCGCGTTGCGGCGGAGGCGCCGCGGAACTACGCCGGGGTCGTCAAGGCTCTGGACGACCGGACCGCAAGCCAACGGCGGCCTTCTTTGCCAGGTTGTCCGTCGCCGCGCTTGGCGGGCCAAGCCACAATTCATCCGACAGGGGGGACGACAGTTCCATGAGTCTGACGAGCAAAAGCAAGGTGAATCTGACGAGTAAACTCACGGGCGACATCATGACGATCTGGGCCGAAGGCCGCGTCGACAGCGTCAACGCATCGTTCTTCAGGACGGAAGTGTTGCGCCACGCCCGCGAGGCCGACGTGAACGTGGTCCTCGACTTGTCAGAACTGCGCTACTTGAGCTCCGCCGGGATAGGCGCACTGATCGTCATCGCGAGAGACATCCGGGCGAGGGAACTTGCCGTGTCGCTGTGCAGACTGTCCGAACCGGTACGGCTCACGCTGGAACTCTCAGGCGTTGACACGATTATTCCGACGGCTTCGACGCACGAGGAAGCAGTCGCGTCGTTTTCTTCATGACCGGGCGCGGTCTTCTGGAGGAGCTCGTGGGGACACGCGGGCGCCGGGTGGTCTCCGGGCCCGTGGAAGATGTCCGACCGATCACATGTGATGAACGGATCGCCGGCCTCAATGACGGCCGCCGCCGGCGCATCCGTCAACCCGACGCGCACTTGGCAACCCGAGGCACCGTCCTCCATCGCCTTGATGCGCACGCAGCAGGTCCCGGGAGCGAGCGCCGTTGGCAGTCAATCGACTGTCCTGTCGCGCAACGGCGGCCACGTCACTGTGGCCACGTGGCTCTCGGCGCTCGCCGGTTTCTCGTTGAAGTGAGACCGTGAATCAGTCAGTCTATGAACGAAACCCTTCAAGGGAGGAGATATTGTGACATTGCCAAAACTTGCAACATGCGCGCTGGCTGCAGTGGCCCTGATCGGGCTTGGATTCAGCGCCTCTGACGAGGCAAGCGCAGACGAAAAGACATTCATCTCGATTGGCACGGGTGGCCCGACCGGCGTCTACTTCGTGGTCGGAAACTCCGTGTGCCGCATGGTCCACAAGGAAGCCGCCGAGGGCCGGTCGTCAGGCCGCCAGCACGGCATTCGCTGTGCCGCGCCTTCCACCGGTGGTTCCACCTACAACATCGGCCAGATTTGCCAGGGCGAGCTCGAGTTCGGCGTGGCCCAGTCCGACTGGCAGTTCCACGCTGTGAACGGCAGTTCCGAAAAGGTCACCAACTGTCCCGGCCTTCGCGCGGTCTTCTCCGTGCACGGCGAACCCTTCCACCTCATCGCCAGTGCCGGGACCGATATCGGTTCCTTCACCGACACCAAGGGCATGCGCATGAACATCGGCAATCCCGGTTCGGGCCAGCGCGGCACGACCGAGGTTCTGATGGAAGGCTACGGCATGACCACCGACGATTTTGCGGCGGCAACGGAGCTGACCTCGACGGAGCAGTCCCAGGCTCTCTGTGACGGCAAGATCGATGCCTATGGCTACACCGTCGGTGTGCCCAATGCCGGCGTGTCCGTGGCAACCGACGGATGCGATGCCTACATCGTCAATCTCACCGGTGAGGTCGAGCAGCAGCTGGTGGCCGACAACCCCTTCTATGCCTTCACCACCATTCCGGCGGGGACGTACAAGACCACAACCGACGACGTGACCACCTTCGGCGTGATGGCGACCTTCGTCAGTCACGAGAACGTGCCTGAGGACGTGGTGTACGAGGTCACCCGAGCCGTGATGGAGAACCTGGACGACTTCAGGTCGCTGCATCCTGCCTTCAGGAATCTCGATCCCGCAGACATGATCGTGAACGGGCTGTCCGCACCGATCCATCCCGGCGCGGCCAAGTACTACGCTGAACAGGGCTGGATGTAATCCTCGAGCCTGAAACGGCCGGCACCGCTCAGCGGTTGCCGGCCGTTTGCTTGCAGTTTTGCCCGTGACGAAGAGCGAGCCGGTATCGGAACCGGCTGGAGCCGCAGGGCTTGCGGAAACATTCGAGTACCAGGGACGTCGGCTTGGTCCAGGCGTGGCGCAGGTCGTCGGCCTTCTCTGTTTCGTGTGGTCCGTCTATCAGCTGTGGATCGCCTCACCCTTTCCCTTCATGCTGGATTTCGCCGTCATCGGCGACGTGCCGGCGCGTGGGCTCCATCTCTCGTTCGCATTGCTGCTGTGTTTCCTGATCTACCCGGTGTCGCGGCGCTGGAGGGAGCGCGGACTGCCGCCCTGGGACATCGTCCTGGCGATCACCGGCCTGGTCGTCGCCTCCTATCTCTTCTTCGGGTGGGACGGCCTCGTCTCCCGTCACGGTCTGCTCTATGTCTGGAATGGCATTCCGGTCGAGGCCATCCTCGGCGGTGTCGGAATCCTGCTCTTGCTGGACGCCACGCGCCGCGCAATCGGCATCCCGCTGGTCGTCGTCTGCGGCGTTTTCCTGGTCTATTCGATCTTCGGCCAGTCGATGCCCGACATCATCTCGCACAAGGGGCTCAGCCTGACACGGCTGATCGGCTATCAGTGGCTGACGGGCGAGGCCGTCTTTGGCATCCCCATCAGCGTTTCGGTCAGCTTCGTCTTTCTGTTCGTTCTGTTTGGTGCGCTGCTCGAGAAGGCCGGGGCGGGGCGATACTTCCTTCACATTTCCTTCGCCATGGTCGGACGCTTCAGCGGAGGCCCCGCCAAGGCGGCAATTCTGGCGTCGGGCATGACGGGCATGATCTCCGGCTCGTCGATCGCCAATGTCGTGACCACCGGCACGTTCACCATTCCCGTCATGAGACGGATCGGCATGCCCGCGGTGAAGGCGGGCGCCATCGAGGTCGCTGCATCGACCAACGGCCAGATCATGCCACCCATCATGGGCGCAGCCGCCTTCATCATCGCCGAGTTCATCGGAATCTCCTATTTCGACGTGGTCGTGGCCGCAGCCATTCCGGCCGTCCTCAGCTATGTCGCGCTGCTCTACATCTCCCATCTCGAGGCGGCGAAACTCGGTCTCAAGGGGCTTCCTTCGGCAGAGATTCCGCCGCTTGGCACGACCTTCGTCGCCGGGATCCATCACCTGGTTCCCATCGTCATTCTCGTCTATCTGCTCATGGTGGAGCGCTGGAGTGCGCACAGCGCCGTCTTCTATTCGATCCTCTCGGTCATGGTGATCATCATGGCGCACCGGATCGTCGCCTCGGTTCGCGGGCGCGGCCAGCCACTGGCAGAGGCGGTCCGCGACGGCTTCACCGAAATCTACCTCGGGATGGTTGCCGGCGCGCGCAACATGGTGGGGATCGCCATCGCCGTGGCGGCGGCCGGCATCATCGTCGGCGCCGTGTCGTCGACGGGCCTCAACAACGCCATGGTCGGCGTGGTCGAGGCGATCGCCGGAGGCAATATCTACATCCTGCTGGGGCTGACCGCCATTCTCTGCATCATCCTCGGCATGGGGCTCCCGACGACCGCCAACTACCTGGTCGTCGCTTCCCTCCTGGCCGGCGTGCTGGTGGAACTCGGGGGTGCGGCAGGGCTCGTTCTGCCGCTCATCGCCGTTCACCTCTACGTCTTCTACTACGGCCTGCTGGCGGACTCGACACCTCCCGTCTGTCTCGCCGCCTTCGCCGCCTCGGCGATCTCCAGGGCAGATCCCCTGAAGACCGGTGTGCAGTCGTTCCTCTACGACATTCGCACCGCGATCCTACCGCTGGTGTTCCTGTTCAACACGGAACTGCTGCTTATCGGTGTCGAGAGCATCTGGCATGGTGCCCTGGTGACGGTGATGTCGCTGCTCGCCATCCTCGCCTTCAGTTCCCTCACCCAGGGCTGGATGTTCATCAAGGTACGCTGGCACGAGTCGATCCTGCTGGCGGTCGCCTGCTTCATGCTCTTTCGCCCCGGCTTCTTCATGGACCAGCTGGCGCCGCCGTTCGAGACCGTGGCATTCGATGCCTTCGTCTCGGGCGAGTTCACGCCCGAGCCCGGCCGCCAGGTCCGCCTCCACGTCACGCGCGCAACGGACTACGGCGATCGCTTCAAGCTGTTCGTGCTGGAGACCCCGGACGAACAGGCGGCGACACCGTCGGAGACCTTCGGTGTCCACCTGGCGAGGGAGGACGAGGACACGTTCGTCGTGACCGACCTTGCCTGGAACGGCATGGCGGAACAGGCAGGCATGGACTGGGGCGACTACGTGACGGGCGTCGACGTGGAGCAGCTCGATCTGCCTCCCAAGGAGCTCGTCTATCCGGCCGGCCTGTTGCTGCTGGGCCTGGTCCTCGCATCGCAGTACCTGCGCGGCCGGCGCACCGCCTCACCCTGAAGAGACCGGTTGCAACTGTCCAGACCGGAGCCGCCTTGAAGCGTGGGGAAGGACGTGGCGGACGTCATCCCGGAGACGTTTCATGAGCGGTTCGCTGGTTGGAACTGCCGGCCTTGATCAGGTCGGCAGCCTTCTCGCCGACCATGATCGAGGGCGCGTTGAGATTGCCGCTGGTGATGGATGGAAAGATCGAACTGTCGACAACCCTCAGGCCGGAAAGACCGCGGACCCGGCATTCGGGATCGACCACGGCAAGGTCATCCGTTCCCATCCTGCAGGTGGAGCAGGGGTGGTAGCCGGTTTCGGCCTTGTGCCGGATCACCTCGTCGATGTCGGCATCGCTCCGGGCGCTTGCCCAGGTGTCCTCTTCGCGTGTCCGATAGGGATCAAGGGCCGCCTGCATGGCAATGTCGCGCGCCTGGCGGACACAGATCCTGAGGTCTTCGAGGTCCGAGGGTTCACTCAGGAAACGGAAATCGACGGCGGGCCGGATGGCGGGGTCGGCGGACCGGAGTCTCACTTCGCCGCGACTGCGCTCCCGCAGGGTCCCGACACACATGGTGAAACCGCCGGTATCGGACGGGATGTCGTGGTCGCGGAGAAAGAACGGAAAGAAGTGATACTGGATGTCCGGGTGCGCCACGCTTTCGCGGGTCTTCGTGAAGGCGCCGGTGAAGACGCCGTTGGTGGCGCAGATTCCGCTGCGGTTCAGGAACCAGCGGGCACCGGCCAGAGCCTTGGACAGCGGACCCGCATACCGGTTGAGCGAATGGCGAACGGGACCCGCGAACGGGATGTGAAGCTCGACGTGTTCCTGGAGGTTCTGTCCGACGCCGGGCAGGTCGTGACGCACCGCGATTCCGACGTCCGAGAGGTGGGAAGCCGGACCGATGCCCGACAGCATCAGGATGTGCGGCGACCCGAAGGGGCCGGCCGACAGGATGATATCCCGGGAGCAGTGGACGACTTCGACGTCACGGCCCCGTCTGATCCTGACGCCGATGGCGCGGTCCTCGTCGATCTCGATTCCGACAACTTCGGCATGGGTGCGGATATCGAGGTTGGGACGATGGCGCGCGGGTTCGAGATAGGCACTGGCGGTGCTGACGCGCCTGCCGTCGGCGATCGAGGCATCGAACCAGCCCATGCCTTCCTGATTCTCGCCGTTGAAATCGTCGCTGAGGCGAAACCCCGCCTCGAGTCCGGCCTCGACGAAGGCATCGCTCATCGGCAGGTGAAACGACAGGGGCCCCGTGCGCACCGGTCCGCTTCCGCCGCGAAAGGCCGTTTCGCCGCCGGCGTGTGTTTCGAGCCGCTTGAAGAAGGGCAGCACGTCGCGGAACGACCAGCCCGTGGCGCCTTCGTCCTGCCAGCGGTCGAAGTCCATCGGGTGCCCCCTCAGGAACGCCATGCCGTTGATGGCGGACGAGCCACCAAGACCCTTGCCGCGGGGCTGGAAGATCCGCCGCCCCGCCATGTTGTCCTGGGGCTCCGACCACCAGGCCCAGTTGTAGGATCCGCTCGGTCCAGTTCAGATAGTAGCCAAGCGGCATGTCGATCGACCAGTGCCGCGCCCTGCCGCCGGCCTCGAGGAGCAGCACCCGTATCTCCGGATCCTCGCTCAGACGCGCCGCCAGCGCGCAGCCCGACGATCCGGCTCCGACGATGATGTAGTCCGGCGTCACGGGCCTTGCCAGGCAGGACGCCGTGAAGGCATTTGCCCCTCGCACAAGGCTTGATTCCGGGAGCGCCCAGTCCCACTGGCCATTCTGCCATGTCCTCAAAGAAGAACGTGATCCTTGTGTACCGGGTTTCAGCCATGGATCGCAATTCGCCGGCCGCTCGCCACCAGCCCGGTCCGGGCGGCCCGGCAGACTTCAAGCCCGTGCAGCGCGACGGTGTCGTGTCGGCGGGGCCTGCGGGACCTGTTGCCGAGGGACGGTCCGACAAGCATCATGCCAGGGGTCCGCGTCAGCGGACGGCATGTGGGAGACAAGCAGATGGTTCACCTCAATCGCATGAAGTCGTGGCCCTGGGCCTACGATGACGTCATCGATCTGCCCCTGACGCTCTACGAGACGGAACCCTGGACGCCGGCCAGACCCCTCGCCGAGTCCCGAATCGCCCTGGTGTCGACGGCCGCCGTTCATCGCCGCGACGACAAGCGTTTCAGTCTGTCGGCCCGGGATTTCCGCCGTCTTGGAACGCATGACCGGGATCTCATCCAGAGCCATCACTCGGGCGACCATGACCGCACCGGCTTTCAGCAGGACCTCAACCTGATCCTGCCGTTTGATCGCCTTGGCGAACTGGTCGAGGCCGGCGAACTCGGATCCATCGGGCCGACACACTATTCGTTCCTCGGCGGATCGCCGCCCGACCAGATGGAACGCGCCGCCCGTAAGGCGGCCGGTGAGATGAAGGCCGAGGGCGTCGACACGGTGCTGCTCTGTCCCGTTTGACCGTTCTGCACGCGCGCCGTGAGCGGGCTTGCCCATTACCTCGAGGAAGACGGACTGACGACGGTGACGCTGGCCTTTGTGCGCCCTCATGTCGAAGCCATGCGCCCGCCGCGGGCGCTGTGGGTGCCGTTCGAGCTCGGCAAGCCCTTCGGCGAGCCCATGGATGCGCCGTTCCAGATGCACGTTCTGCGCGCCGCGCTCGAGCTCCTCAAGGAACCCAGCGGACCGGTCCTGGTCGACTACCCCGGACCGGTTTCCGACTACGACGGGAAGCTTGGCTGGTCGTGCCGTTCCCCGAAGCTGCAATCCGATGCCGAACGAACTGACCCTGCCACTTTGCTGGCCCGCATCGGTCAGGAAGACCGTACCATCCGGTCTCTCTACACCAGGGCCGTGGCCAGCCGCGGGCGCTCGAGTGTCGGTGCCAGCGGTGTGCCGCTTGACGATCTCGCTGGCTTCCTGACGGGTTTCCTCGCCAAGGACCCACCGGCCAATCCGGTCAGGAGCCTCTCCCTTCCGCAGACGTTCCGTTTTGCCCTTGACGATCTGATGGCCTACTACACCGAGGCCAAGAGCTTCGAGGGGGAACTCACCACGAGCACCGACCTGGGCCGATGGTTCTGGGACGAGACGGCGGCGGGGCGCCTCCTGATCGAGCTCGAGTACGCATGCCGCAGCAGTTCGAACAGGACATTGCGCTGGATGTCCGAGATCGGGATTCTCGTTCCGTTCTATCCGGAATAGCACCGGCACAGCGGCGATGCAGTCGTCCTGCCGTGCGGAGCAGCCCTGGCCGCCGGGTCCGAGGGCGGCAAATCAAGTGTGGGACGACAGCGCATTCACGCTCCCGTCCCACACGGGACGAACTACTTCATGACGTTCGTCCACACCTGGTCGTAGAGCCTCACGACATCGTCTTCGCAGGCAGGCACGAACTCGGGATCCGGCGTTCCTTCCGGAGCGTTGAGTTCCGGCGCCGTGGCGAGTTCGGGATCGAAGTATTGCGCCGCGCCCATGATGCCCCCGTTCACCCCGACATAGTTCGATTCAAGGGCGATGTTCTCCGGCACCATCATGAAGTCCATGAAGATCATGGCATTCTCGATGTTCTCGGCGCCCCTGGGCACGGCCAGGTTGTCCATCCACCCGGTATAGCCCTCCCGGGGATGCGCAAACGCCACTGACGGCTTTTCAGCGCGTGTGCGGATGGCGTATCCGTCCCAGTTCATCGTCGCATCGACCTCACCCGAGACGATCAGTTCCTTCGGGTCCATGGAGTAGGAGCGCACCCATTCCTTTTGCCGCAGAAGCAGTTCCTGAACCTGGCGCATTTCGTCCGGATTTGAGTTGCAGCGCGGGAACCCGAGATAGCGCAAGGCCATGTTGATGACCTCCACGGAGTCCTGGAACATGTTGATGCGGCCCTTGAGCACGTCCGGTGGATCGAAGAGGACGGCCAGCGTGTGGATGTCGCCGTCAAAGACGTCCGTGTTCACGTTGAAGCTTGTGGTGCCCCACATCCAGGGAATGGAGTAGTGGCGGCCTGGATCCCAGTAGACATCGACCCAGCGTGGCTCGACGTTCTTGAAGTTGGGGAGTTCGTTGGGCTCGACACGCAGAAGCAGATCCTCCTTGATCAGGATCTCGACGAGATAGTCGCCCGGCACGATGATGTCATAGCCGGTCGCTCCGGCCATCATCTTGGCGAGCAGGTCTTCGTTGCTTGCGAACGTATCGATGTTGACCGTGATCCCGGTCTCGGCTTCGAACTTCTCGATGAGCTCGGGACTGGTGTAGTCCGCCCATGTGTAGAAGTTGACCTCTCCCTCGGCGCTGGCCCGGGGACGCCGAGCGAGGCGACCAGCAAGATGGCCCCCGTCACGCCAAGCAATTGTCTCAACATGATTGACCTCCCTTTGAATACGATTTGGATACAGACTGTAACCTTAACCCGGTCCGGGAGAAAGGCCAGTCGGGACAGTTTGACCTTTCAACGCGCAAGGCCCCGGGAACGATGGTTTCGGCCGGGCTGGCCCTTGCGCCGAAGTCCGAGCCGGACAAGCCCCCTCGAAAGGGTCAGGCCGCCTTCGTTCTGGATTCTTTCGAGGTCGAGGACGAATGGTTCGCGCTCGAGTTGGTCGCCTTCCAGGTGTTGTCCGGCGAAGGACCGCCTTCCGCGATCGCCGCGGAAGCAATCGAGACGATCAGGCGCTTGCGACTCAATGATGAGGAATGCTGTGGTGCGTGCGCCGAATACGCCGAGGATTACTGGCGCGAGGAAATCACAATCGCCGATGTGCGAAAAAATGGGGGATTGTATACGCAACTTGACAGAATCGACTTGACATCCAATGGTGTTATCGATATGAATTCGTGTGGTAAATCAGTGCTCGCAATACCGGAGTCCCCGCATGTCGTCCTCTGTCACCTATCGACAGATCACCTTTCGCCTGCTGCCCGAGAAGCGCAGCACCTGGCGGCGGCTGGAGGCCATGCTCGACACGCAGCGCTGTCTCTACAACGCGGCGCTGGAAGAACGGATCGACTGCTACCGCAAGACCGGCAAGTCGCTCACCTACTTCGATCAGGCGAAGTCCCTGACCCTTTGCCGCAAGGCGCTGCCGGACATGGCAGCGGTGCCGGTGGCCATTCAGCGCGGGACGCTCAAGCGCCTCGATCATGCCTTCAAGGGCTTCTTCCAGCGGGTGAAGCAGGGTGGGGCCGGGTTCCCCCGGTTCCAGGGACGCCGGCACTTCAACAGCCTTTCCGTGGTCTCCGGCGTCAGGGTCGAGGGCAGTCGCCTGCGCATCCCCGGCCTGGGCTGGCTGACCATCCGCCGCCGGGGCGGCAATCCCTGGCCGCAGGGCACGCCGGTGAGTGCGGTCCTCAAGCGCGAGGAGGGACGCTGGAAGGCTGTGGTGTGCCATGCGGTGTCGCTGCCGGAAGGGGACGACAACGGCCATGCCGTCGGCGTGGACATGAATGCGGGCCAGGTGGCGACCTCGGACGGGGAGATCCTGCGCCTGGAGAGGAGCCGTCGTCTCGAGGCCCGTGCCCGGCGCTACGCCAAGCAGCTGGCGCGGCAGCGCCGTGGCAGCAGGCGGCGGGAGAAGACGCGGCGGCGTCTGGCGAAGACCACCCGGCACATGGCCATGAAGCGCCATGACTGGCAGCACCACGTCAGCCGCCGGTTGGCGGATGCGGCGGGAACGGTGGTGGTCGAGGATCTCAAGGTCCGCACCATGACCCGCAGCGCCAGGGGCACGAAGGAGGAGCCGGGACGTCACGTGCGCTCCAAGGCGGGTCTCAACCGTGTCATCCTGGAGACGGGCTGGTCGTCGTTCCGGAGAATGCTGGACTACAAGGTTCACCGCGTCATCGCGGTGAACCCGGCCTACAGCAGCCAGACCTGTGCAGCGTGCGGCGTCACGAGCGCCCAATCACGCAGGACGCGGGACCTGTTTCAATGCGTGGCGTGCGGCCATGCGGATCACGCCGACCTCAATGCAGCGGCGAACATTCTGGCCTCGGGGACTGAGGCATCTGCGCGGGGAGGTTGCCGGGTTGCCGGGCCTGTGAACCGCGAAATCGATCAGAGGATGGCAGCATGACGCTGTCAACTTCTCGATATAAGTCCCAAAAAATGCTCCTTCGTTGCGAGGAAACCGGACGTTCCAGGACGGCCCTAAGCCTCTTGATCACTGGCGATTTCCCTAGGCGTTTTGTCACAAACGCGAAGTGAGGATAGAGAACAGATGTCCGCTTTCTTGAAACACTCTCGGAAGAAATAGCTGCCGTCCGCATCGAAAGCTTCGGTGAGCGATCCGGGTTGGAGGCCACAACTCAAGCCGCGTGTCAGCGGTGTCAGCGGAACATCAAGGAGCCGCTGCGTTGTTCGATGGCGTCGGAGACGACGATGCCACCGCGAAAACGGTCATATGTAGTATCCAGATAGTGGTACTGGAGCGCTTTCAACTGGCCGCCATAGCGCTGCCGAAGGCCTCCTGCGGCGGGCTGTACGTGAACATTGCTCACGTGGCCTGTGCAGTAGGCGTGGCAGGCAACGGGATAGAGCAGCGCGGAGCACAGGATATCGCAGACTTGGAGGCCGGCGTGGTTGTCGCTGTGGCCGAAGGTTGGAAGTTCGACGGTCCGAGGGTACGCCCGGGCAGTTTGGCTGAACTTCTGGGTGAAGATCGAGTGGGACACCTTGACGTTCTTGAACTTGTTGCGGCTGTCGGCGATGCATGCGCCGACCTCGTTCACGTGGGACAGATAGTGGTCGAAGTAGGTGCAGATGCCTTGGATCGAAGCCGTGTAAACGGACGTGGGAACGAAGGGCATTCCGATGCCCTTCACGCTGATGCGCGCGACCAACCGAACGTCGTGGCGCCACAGCATTCCGAAAATGCGGTCCAGGAATCCGACTGCGTGACGTCGCTGACGAGCGTTGCCGCGTAACGCGTTGTTCCGGATATCCGCCCCCTTGATCTCCGGCAGGATCCTGTCAAGGAATCTGGCCGATGGGTACGGCAAGTTGGGGAAGTACCGATACTTCAGGTCGAGGAAATCAGCGGTAAAGGCGAGGAGGTTTGCGGCTTCCGCGAAGAGTCCACCGACGACCAGGACGGGTTGGTCGTTAGGCTGCGGCGGGTCGGACAGCGGTCCGAGGTCTCCCGCTTCGTCGATAAAGCAGATTCTCATTCGGTGCCAAAAGTGGCTATGGCCACCGGATGGTGGCCATAGGGTCTGCCGCCCACGACGGGGTCGGCAACAAAGAAGTTCTGTTAGCAATATGGGAAATTGAGGCTCGCGTGTCAACGGTGCCGGATCTCTTGGTATCATGGGGAGCGCTCTGACGATCGAATGAGTTGGGAATTCCTCCTGCCACCCCGGGCTCAGCCGCGGATACCATCGAACACTGCGACAACCCAGCCGCTACTTTCCCTGGCAGCGTCACCGGGTCGGGCGCGAGAGCGGCGCGGCGGTCGCGGCGTCCAGCGCCACGACGCTCACCGTGCAGGTCTCGACCAGTGCCTCGAGGTCGGCCCTGGCCCGTTGCTCGTCGCGGTAGACCCGGGCGTTGGCGAGCGTCGGCGAGGCCCGCGCCCGGGAATCCGACTTAACGAACGTAGATGCCCACGCCGAAGAGGTGGCCGTCGTGGAGCACCATCCAGCTCGACTTGTGCTCGACCTCTCCGGTGACCGGGTCCTTCCACTTGTAGTCGACCCAGGTTCCATCCGGCGATGCCGTCTGCCGCATCTCCTCGCCGAAGCGCTTGCCGTCGACATCGGTGTAGCTCTCCAGTGTTCTCCCCACCAACGATGAGTCGATGCTATGGACCAACTTCGTGCTGTCAGGTCCAAAGACGAAGACATAGAGGTCGCGATCCAGGAACTCCGGCGCCGGGTCGGTGTTGAACCTGGCAAAGGCTGCATCGGCCCCTACCTCGTCATAGTAGGCGATGGCACGCGCCACCATGTCCTGGGCTTCCTCGGCCGTGCCCCGGTCGTCGCTGCCCATGGCGGGTGCCGCGCACACCACAAGCAGCGCGGCAGCAAGGCTGCGCAGGTGACGGGTTGTAGTCCTCATGTCGTGTTCTCTCCTTCGCACTCCGTGCGCGAATCGACGGCGCGACATCTTGAAGATTTGCAGGGTCAACGTCGGTCAAGCTTCCGACGCCGCAATGATGCCGTCAATCCTTCCGGCGCCTTCGTCAAAGCTCGCTACCGGCTTGCGCTCTTCATGAGCGTCCTTGAACACGTCGATGTCGACGTCAGCTTCACAACTCACTGTTGCGAAAGGCAAATGGATCGTTTCCGCGGTGCTTTTCGCGCGCTCGGAAATGATCTGGTCCGTGGTACGTCCTTCAGTCCGGATCATCCAGGGGACACAAGCCGGTCGTCAGGTCCGCGACATTGCCGCGTCTGGCCCGCGTGTCAGGCCGTCTCCTTCTTGCGCAGAAGGATTGCCATGCTGACGAAGACGATCGAGACGCCGAGCAGCATGGACGACACGGCGTTGACCTCGGGCGTCACGCCCATGCGGACCTGGCTGTAGATGTAGACGGGCAGCGTCGTGGCGCCGGCGCTCGCGACCATCTGCGTGATGATGAAATCGTCGAGCGAGATGACGAAGGCCAGGGCTGCGCCGGCGACGATCCCGGGCATCAGCATCGGCAGCGTGACATGGCGGAACGTCTGCACGGGATCCGCGTAGAGATCGGCGGCAGCCTGCTCCAGGGTGGTGTCCATGCCGTGAAGTCGGGCCCTGATGGGCAGGTAGGCGAACGGCACGCAGAAGACCGTGTGGGCGATCATGACATTGCCGACGCCAAGCTCCAGTCCGATCAGGCTGAGAAACGAAAGCAGGGCCACGGCGGTGACGATCTCGGGCACCATGAGCGGTGAATTGATGACGGCGTAGCAGGCAGTCAGGCCACGGAACCGCTGCACCCTCGTTGTCGCCAGTGCCGCCGCCGTCGCCAGGATCGTTGCGGCAATGGTTGCGACCGTTGCGACGAGGAACGAATTCGTCGCGGCTTGCCGGATCGCGTCATTGGCGAGAGCCTTGGCATACCAGTCCAGGCTGAACTCGCTCCAGTTCGAGACGGAGCGCCGTTCGTTGAACGAAAAGAACACCAGAACGAACAAGGGAAGATAGAGAAGACCCAGACAGACCGCAGCCATGAACCCGAATCCCGGATAACGCTTCAGATCGTAGGGTCGGGAACCGGCCATCATGTCAGACCGCATCCTGGTCCCGGCGGGCGGCCTGCCGGGCGTAGATCATCAGGGCGATCAGCACGAGGGAAAGGAGGATCATCGCCGCTGCCGACCCGAAGGGCCAGTTGCGTGCGGTCCCGAACTGCTGCGCGATCAGATTGCCGATCATCAGGTGCTTGCCGCCACCGAGCAGGTCAGGCGCCAGAAACGAGCTCAGTGACGGGATGAAGACCAGGAAACAGCCGCCGGCGATTCCCGGGAGCGAGAGCGGGATCAGAATGCGCTGCAACACTCTCCAGCGATTGGCGTAGAGGTCATAGGCCGCCTCCACGAGCCGGAAATCAATCCGTTCCAGGCTGGCGTAGACCGGCAGCACCATGAAGGGAAGGAAGCTGTAGAGCAGGCCAAGACCGATCGCGAAATCGGTGTACAGCAACGAGAGCGGCTGCTCGATGATGCCGATGCCCATGAGGATGGAGTTGAGCGGGCCCTGATCCCGCAGAATCAGCATCATCGAAAACGTTCTCACCAGAAGATTGGTCCAGAAGGGAACCGTCACCAGAAAGATCAGGATGTTGCGCAACCCGGGTGGACGCGTCGCGATGAAGTAGGCCGTCGGGAACCCGATCAAAAGGCAGCCAACGACCGCCAGGCCCGCAAGAATGACGGAGCGGGCGCCGATCTGGAGGTAGGAGGAACTGAACGCCAGCGTTCCATCGAAGATGTCGCGTTCGAACAGGAACTGGATGTAGGCATCAAGGGAGAATTCCCAGACCACGCCGCCGTAGGTGCCGGGAACCAGAAAGGAGTAGACCAGGATCAAGCCGAGCGGAGCGAGTCCGAAGGCGCCAATGAGAGCAAATGCCGGCGAGAGCAGGATCAGGCTGCGCCGCGCCGTCGGGAGACCGCTGAAGCGGTCGATCCACGTCGCCCGGTTCGCCGCATCGTGCTGTTCAGCCATGGGAACTCAGCCGGCGAGGATCCGGGCTGCGCCCGGTGCCATGAGAACCCGTACGCTGCTTCCCACCGACATGCCGCTGCCCCGGTCAGCGACATTCTGCTCGTAGACGAGCAGTTCCGGTCCGTTTTCCAGCGTGACGCGGTAGCTTGTATCGGTTCCCCGATAGAGGCAGTCCGTGATCCGGCCGGCGAGTCCGGGTCCGGGATCGGCAGACAGCACGATCCGTTCCGGTCTGAGCGACAGCGTGACCCGACATCCCGCCGCCTTGTCGCCGACCGGCTGCGCGAGGACCTCGGCGCCCCCTTCGAGACGACAGCGGACCATGTCGCGTTCAGCGGCGCCGATGACGGCCGGCAACAGGTTGGTTTCGCCCATGAAGTTGGCGACGAAGGGGTTGGCGGGGTGTTCGTAGATCACATCGGGCGTGCCCACCTGCTGGATCCGGCCGGCCCGGAGCACGGCGATCCTGTCGCTCATGGTGAGCGCTTCCTCCTGATCGTGCGTCACGAAGATGAAGGTGATTCCGGTCTCGCGCTGCAGGGTCTTGAGCTCGACGCGCATCTCCTGGCGGAGCTTGAGATCGAGCGCCGAGAGAGGTTCGTCGAGGAGCAGGACCCGGGGATGGTTCGCCAGTGCCCTGGCGAGCGCAACGCGCTGTTGTTGTCCGCCGGAAAGCTGGCTTGACTTGCGTTCCCCGAGATCGGGCATCTTGACGAGGGTCAGCATGCTTTCGACCGTGCGCCTGATTTCGGCCTTGTCGCGGCGCAGCATGCGCAGTCCGAACGCCACGTTCTCCGCTACGGTCATGTGCGGAAACAGCGCGTAGTGCTGAAACACCGTGTTGATCGGCCTCTTGTAGGGAGGAAGACGCGCCACATCGTTGCCGAACAGCAGAATGTCGCCCCGCGTGACCTGTTCGAACCCCGCAATCAGACGAAGAAGCGTTGTCTTGCCACACCCCGATGGGCCGAGCAGGGTAAAGAACTCGTTGTCCCGGATGGCAAGCGAGACCTCGTCAAGGGCCGTGACGGACTCTGCGGAACCCGCCTGGAAGACCTTTGTCACGGAACGAAGTTCGATGGCCGTGCCGACCGCCTCAGGTGGTGTCTGACTCAAGGCTGCATTCATCCTGAATGCGGCTGCCTCACGCTCACCCTGGCGGCACGTCGACACCGGCCTGCCAGTGGCCGGTGTGACTCGTGGACCACAACGTCATCCGCACAGACCTTCCGCGTGTGTCCCTTCAGCTGGCCTGCATGGTGCCGGACTTCGTCATGGAATCCCAATCTTCCCGTCACCCGGACCAGAAGCCTTCGCGCACGAGGTCGTCCTGTGTGCGAAGCAGACTCGTGCGCAGGATCTGCACAATACGGTCGATCTCGTCGCGCTCCAGGATCAGGCAGGGTGACAGGATGTTGAGATGTGCCAGGGGTCTCAGGATAAGGCCCAGTTCCCTGGCATGGTTCGATGTGCGGTGTCCCACGTCGGCTTCGAACGGCAGCAGTTCCTTGGTCTCCTTGTCGGCGACGCTTTCGATTCCCATCATGAACTTGTGGCCGCGGACGTCCCCCACGATAGGCAGATCCATGAGCGAGCGGATTCCGTCCTCGAAGTAGGCCCCCAGTTTCCGGACGTGGCCGCACAGGTCCATCGTCTCCATCAGTTCTATGTTGGCGAGAGCCGCTGCGCAGCACACGGGATGGCCCGAGTATGTGAAGCCGTGGGTGAACATGGCGCCTGCCTCGATGGGCTTGCCGATGACCTCGAAGACCTCGCGCGATATCAGCGTCGCGCCCATCGGCAGGTAGCCGGATGTCAGACCCTTCGCGCAACTGATCAGGTCGGGAGCCATCTCGAACAGGGAATCGGAGGCAAAGAACTCACCCAGGCGACAGAATCCGGTGACCACCTCGTCGGCAATGACCAGGATGCCGTGGCGCTTGCAGATCTCGGATATCCGCCGGAAGTATCCCGGCGGAGGATCGATGACCCCACCCATTCCCATGATGGGTTCGGCAAAGAAGGCGGCCACCCTTTCCGGCCCGATCTCGAGGACCGTGTCGTTGAACTCCTCCACGAGGTGATCGCAGAACGCCTCGAGCGACATGCCGTCGGGCCGGCGATAGGCATAGGGGGCCGAGACGTAGCGGATGTTCTCTTCGGGTGTGTCGAAGCCGACCTTGTTGAAGTCGAGTCCCGACAGGGCAGCCGACACGGCTGTGCTGCCGTGGTAGGCGCTGTGCCGGCTGATGACGATCTTGCGTTCGCCTTGCCCCAGGTGATTGAAGTAGTGCTGGACGATTCTCAGCGCCGAGTCGTTGGCGGTCGATCCTCCTGTCGCATAGAACACGTGGTCGATGTTGTCCGGTGCCAGTTCGACAAGTTTCGCGGCAAGCCGGGCTGCCGGCGGCGTCGACGTGCTGTGAAACGGATTGGCGTAGGGCAGGCGGCGTGCCTGCTCGGCGATCGCATCGACGATTTCCGACCGGCCATAGCCGACGTTGACGCACCACACGCCGCCGATGCCGTCGATGAGCTTCCTGCCGTCGACATCCCAGACGTAGGGCCCTTCGCCTTCGACGAGAATTTCCGAACCCGTTTCGTGAAAGGTCCCGAAATCGGCCCAGCCATGGACGACGTGATCGCGATCCTTGGTCCAGAGATCATGGGCATCGTACGCAACGTTCGATCTCATCCTCTCACCCCATTCGTTGTGCGCTTCGCCGAAGCAACCTGACTGTGTCCGGGCAGGGACCGTCAGTCAGAGTTTGCATACAAAAACGATACACACCGCATTCGGTTGGCGTCAACGCAGTGTGTGCGGTCAGCGTCCCGGTATGGCGACGTGCGGTTCCAGGCATGGGACCAGGGTGGCGCCAATGCATGCGGAACCTAGCGATAGCGGGCCGTCAACGGAGCCGAGGGATCCGGGCTGTCGGCGATCCAGGCTTCACCCTGCTCGATCCGGTGGCGCGCCGTGTCGACCAGACGCGCCAGGTGGCCGGGCTCGTCGCAATTCTCCTGACGGCCCTCGACGAGTTCGGCGTTGATGCATGCCCGGATCATGGACAGCAGCTGTCGATCCTCCGTGACATCGGGACCGTACCCGAGCTCCCGGAGCCGTCCGGCGATCACGCCCGGTGGCGCCCAGCCGGGGGTGATCTGATACCGCGGCTCCACCCCGATCAGTTCCGGGTGGAGATCCCGGGGACGATCGGTCTGTTCGAACAGGGGATCGACGTAGTGATAGGCGCGGGCGCCCACGACCGGCGTGTTTGGCGGAATGCCGTGATGATCATGGATCTGCCACATCTTCTCCGCCGTGACCATGAGACGACGCGTGTTGTACTGCTGAACGACATGAAGGTTGCGCGCGCGCATCAGGTTGGTGAGGAACATCAGGACGGAACCGTGGCCTCCCTGGGCGGCCTGGGGCGTAAATCCGGACCAGACACCATCGGCGCCTGCAAGAACTGCTTCAACCGTCGTCGCGTCCTCCATGCCGTTGCCCGAATGGGGATGAACGAGGATCTTGCGTGGAGCCGGATTGTAGTGACGCATCAGCCGGATGAGTTCATTTGATTCGAATATGAAACGGGTGCCGCGCACGTCCTCGAAGAGGATGCCGGTGATGGGCAATGCGCCAATCAGCTTGAACACCTTGAGAACGTGCTCGGGATCCTCGTCGAAGGCGTCGAAGGCGTCGCCGATCCTGACATAGATGCGTCCCGTGCGTTCCGTTTCCACCGGAAGCTCATCGCGGTAGTGGCGGACATGGGCATCGAGATCGCGCAGGATATCGTCTGGCCTTCGTCCCATGCCCACGATGACAGACGGAGTAATCTCCACGAGCAGGATCACGTTGGGGATCCCGTACTCCCGGGTTCGACGGGCGGCGGGACCCATGGGAAGGGGCTCGCCGTCGGTCACCGGCTCGACGGCGATGGTTGCCAGGAACCCGTCGAGACTGATGGCGTTGTCGACGAGGTGGTCGAGAAACTGGTCCGTCACCGATGGGAAGTCGAAGAAGTTGGAGAGACCGAAATCGCTGAGACCGAAGTCGCGTGCCAGTTCGTAGAGCTCGATCTTGTCCTTCAGCGTGTGACCGTAATGCGAGGAGAGCGCCGCCTCCCGCGAGGACATGTCCAGTATGCAGGGCACGAGGTCGCGCAATCGAGCGAGATTCCGGGCAATCGCCTGCGTCGAACTCGCAAGGAGTGCCGTGTCGTCCGGTGTCAGGACAACCGTATCAGTGGGTCTCTGCATCGTCGTTTTCCCGGTTCCTGTTCAGGTGAACACAGTCCGTGTCGGTGTCGATGATCGTGCCATCCAGTATGTATACGCTGTGTATGCGTGTCGAATTCTCCTGCACCCGATGGTGGTTCAGCCCGGGATCGTCGGTACGACCTTGCCCATCGTGCTGCTCAACTGGGCGTAGAGACGTTCGCGAAAGGCCTCGACATGGGTGGATGCCAGATGTTCCGCCTGCTCGACGTCGCGATTCTCGATCGCCTGGCAGATGGTCCGGTGTTCCTCGACCGTCCGCTCGATGTCCTTGTGGGGGTCGTCGCGCGAAAAGCTGTCGAACCAGATCCAGCTCAGCCGCATCCCCTGGGCCGACAATTGTGCGATCATCGTCTCGAAGAACCCGTTCCGGGCCGCTACCGCGATCGCTTCGTGAAACTCCATGTTGGTCTTGCTCATGGCAATCGCGTCCTTTGAGGCCGCGGCCGTTTCATAGGCATGCATGGCGTTCCGGATGTTCCGGAGATCGGTTGGTGTGCGGCGCGCTGCCGCCCAGTGCTGGACCGCCCTGTGGGAAAGCTCCAGGGCCTCGAAGTACTGGGTGAGTTCCATGACGTCCAGGGGTGTGACAAGCGCGCCGCGGTTGGGCAGGATCGTGACCAGGCCATCGGACGACAGCCAGACCAGCGCTTCGCGCACCGGAGTCCGGGAGACCTGCAGTTCGTTGACGACGCGCGTCTCGTCGATCTTGGTGCCTGGCGCCAGTTCGAGGCGCAGGATCATGTCGCGAAGATGCTCGTAGACCAGGGCGGCACCCTGACCTCGAGGTTGTCGTCTCGTCGAGCGGGAGGCCGTCCGGGCCGCGTCCGTCGTGGTTGTCCGTGACTTGCGCATGCACTTGAGCTCCCGTTGTCGTCTGGACCGTTGACAGTCAAGCAGACCGAGCCATTGCGTGTCACCGTTCCGTGTCGATGCTGGACACCTCGGGAATCACGATCTACAGTATTCTGTCAGTATGCAAAACATATTCTATTGTCTGGATTAGGCATCACCGTGATCCGGAACACCGTTCTCTCCCGCGATGCCGGCGCCCTTCCGGCGCGTACCACAATCAGTTCCTCCGAGAGAATCGTGCATCTTCTCGGCAGGAAGCCTGTGCGAGCCCTGATGGCAAGGCGAAACGGGCCCGGCCTCCTGTTTCTCTTCCTGCATGCCACGGCAATCGTGTCGACGGGCACTCTTGTCTGGGTTTCGCGGGACACGCTCTGGGTGGCACCCGCCATCTTCCTTCACGGCATCATGATCGTCCACCTGTTCGCGCCGTTTCACGAGTGCTGCCACAGGACGGCCTTTCGAAGCCGCTGGCTGAACGAATCCGTCTACTGGTCTTGTGGCCTGATCCTCGGCCTCATGCCATTGGCCTTCCGGTTCCAGCATGCCGATCATCACACCTATACGCAGGATCGTGAACGCGACCCGCAGATGATTGCGATGGGCGAACGCCTGTCCGGGTATCTCTTCTATGCCTCCGCGCTGCCCTACTTCGCCGCAATCCTCAAATCCCTCCTGTTCCACCCCCTGGGGCGGTTCAGTCCCGCGGAACGTCGCTACCTCCCGCCTCACATGCTTGCCAGCGTGCGCCTCCAGGCCTGGATCTTCTGGGGTGTCTACCTCGCCCTGGGCGTCGTCTCGATCTGGCTGGAGAGCTGGTTCGCGGTCATCTACTGGCTGCTCCCGCGTCTCGCGGCGGAACCGGTCGAACGGATCATCCGGCTTTCCGAGCACACGGCCTGCGCGCACAGTCCCGACATGCTCGAGAACTCCCGCACAATCCTGACCTGGCGTCCGGTGCGATGGCTGTCATGGAACATGCCCTTTCACACCGCCCACCACGCCGTCCCCCTCATTCCGTTTCATGCCCTCCCGAAACTCAACTCCATGCTGGCCGGCCACGTGCGCGACGTTCGCCGGGGCTACGTTGCCGCAGTCGCATTCCAGCTCTCCCGTGCCCGTCGCATGCGGCATCTACAGGCGTGACGGACGAGTGGCACGATGTTCTCGCCGAGGACGACCTTGATCCGGAGCTGCCGGAGCCGGTCAAGGCGGCGGGACGTGCCATCGCGCTCTTCGTGATCGAGGGCAGGATCCACGCCACGGACTGCTACTGTTCGCACATGCGCGCCAGGCTGACAGACGGGTATGTCGAAGGCGAGACCGTCGAGTGCCCGCTCCATCAGTCACGGTTTCACATTCCCACCGGTCGCGTGCTCAGCTCACCTGCCACCAGGGACATTCGCACCTTCGAAACAAGGGTTGATGCGGGACGAATTCTGGTTCGTGTGCCGACCCGGCGATCCGCTTGAACTCAGGCTCCGCGATGCCGCCGCCCATGCCCGGGTGACGCGGGAAGAACGTTCAGCACATTCGGTGGGCCAGATCCGACTGGACGGTGTGGATTCTCGCCGTCACGATCCCCAGGTAGTGTACCATTGCCTTCCCGGTCGGACGCCGCCGCAGGACGGCACTGCTATGGTTGTCGGCCGTCGGGCAAGAAGGAGGAAGCCATGATACTCGATGAGAAGCTGCGTTCGGGAGACACGATCATTCTCGATGGCGCTACCGGCACCGAGATTGCCCGGCAGGGTGGCGCCATGAACAGTGCCGCCTGGTGTGGAGTCGCCAACAAGACCCACCCCGAGATCGTCAGAAAGGTTCACGAGGCCTATGTCGAGGCGGGATGCGACGTGGTGATCACCAACACCTTCGCCACCTGCCGGCATGTGCTGGCCGGCGCCGGACTGGCAGACGAGACCGTCGCCATCAACCGGCGTGCTGTCGAACTGGCGCGTGAAGCCGTCGACTCCGTGGGGCCGTCGCGGCCCGTTGCCGTGGCCGGCTCCATGTCGACCACGCATGCCTGGAAGGAGGGATCCATCCAGGCGGATCCCGCCTATCTGCCGGACGGGGAGGCGGAAGCCGGCAACTTCGTCGAGATGGCGGAGACACTCGCCGAGGCCGGCGTGGACCTTCTCGTCCTGGAAATGATGTCCGATATCGACAGTGCCGGCCGCTGTGCGGAGGCTGCGGTCGCGACGGGGTTGCCGGTGTGGGTGGGCATCAGCTGCATCGACGGTGATGACGGCAGTCTTCTGGGTTGGTGTGACACCAAGTCCATGCAGGAGGCGAATCCGCCGGCGCTCGGGGAGATCATCGATGCGCTCATGGAAAGGGGCGGCGATGTCTACGGGATCATGCACTCCACGGCAGATGTCACCGGGCCGGCGCTCGATTGCCTGGCCAACCGCTGGCAGGGGCCGGTCATGGCCTATCCGGAAACGCTCCGGACCTTCGACGCGCGAACACACCTCACCACGGACTCCCTGACGCCCGACGAGTTTGCCCGCTCCTGTCTGGCGTGGCTCGACAGCGGGGTCAGCATCATCGGAGGCTGCTGCGGCACCACGATCGACCATATCCGCGCGCTGGTCCGCCACATGGAGGAAAGGGCCGCCGGATAGGCAGAAATCGCCGGTTTCCCGGGATTGAGCACCGCTGCCGTCTGGTCCCGAAACGCCACGGGCCATCACGACACAATGGACAGCCTTTCCGACGAGTTCCTGGCGCTGGCACTCGCTCACGACACCAACCGGTCGATACTGGAACGTCTTCCGGCCCTTGGCGTGGACCAGGCCTGGCTGGTTGCGGGCTGTCTCTTCGGCCCGGTCTGGAATGCGCTCTCGGGCCAGCCTCCCGGGGCCAACATCTGTGACCACGACATCTTCTACTGGGACCCCGACACGTCCTGGGAGGCCGAGGATGCCGTGATTCGACGGGCCGACGACCTCTTCGCCGACCTCGGCATCGTGCACCAGGTGCGCAACCAGGCCCGCGTTCCCCTCTGGTTCGAAGGCCGTTTCGGCCGGCCATGGCCGGCAACCCGCCGGAGCGCCGACAGCATCGGCCGGTTTGTCGTGTCCTGCACCTGCGTCGGGGTGCGCCTGCGGGGTGACAACGACATCGAGCTCCATGCCCCCAGGGGTCTCCGCGAACTCTTCTCGGGAATCCTGCGCCCCAACCCGGACAACCCCACGCCCCATCATTTCCGCACGAAGTGCGAGAGCTACCTGAGCCGGTGGCCATGGTTGACCATGGCTGAAGACAACCTCGCCGGGTGAGTCGGCCGATCGTCCCTCGAGGGCGGCCTGATCAGTCCTTCATGGATGCCGGACCGAGGGGATGATCGCGGTGGGGGTAGGGGTGGTGGTGCCCGCCATGGTGATGATGGTGGCCGGTGCCGATCCCCTCGACGTGGTGATGGTGGCTTTCCTGGCGCAGGCCCACCTCATCCTCGAACCCGAGCACCTGCTCTCGGTACTTGCAGGCCTGGCAGTTCATGTTGCCGGTTCCCTTCAGGATCTCGTCCACGCGCGAAACGAAGGTCTCGACCACCAGGGGATGATCATTGAGATAGCCGGCCTGGACGATCGAGGTGTCGGGATAGCGTGATGCGGCGCTGCTTGCCGCATCGTAGATTCGCCTGACCAGAACCCCGGTGAAGAGAAAGTAGGGGAAGACGATGATGCGCCGGAAACCCAGCCTGACGACATGATCGAGCGCCGGCGCGACCAGCGGAAAGGTGACGCCCGAATAGGCTGTCTCACCCCAGCCCAGGCCGAGGCCTTCGGTCAGAAGACGGGTGACCCTGGCGACGTTGGCATTGGCATCGGGGTCCGATGATCCCCGTCCGACCACCATGAGCAGGGTGTCGCTGGCACCAACGTGGCCGTGTGTCGCATTCGCCGATTCGATGGCCTCCTCGACCCTCTCGCCGGCAGCCTTGATCATCTTCATGTCATGGCCGAGATCTCGCCCGTAGCGCACCTGGATCCCGGTATCGCGGGACCACGTGTTGAGCACTCCGGGGATGTCGTTCTTGACATGACCGGCGGCGAACAGCATTCCGGGAACAGCAAGAATCTCCCGCGCACCACCCACGCGAAGGCGATCGAGACCCTCGCGGATGACCGGTGTTGCGAACTCGAGAAAGCCGTGAGCGACGGGCCACGTGAATCTGGAAGAGAGGGTATGGGCAAGGTCCGTGAATTCGGCGATGGCCGCCTCGTCGCGGCTGCCGTGACCGCACAGCATGATGGCGGTGTCACTCATGGTCTTCATCCCTTGCCGGTTGGATTATCATGGGGACGCGCCTTGGCCCGCCGCAAGTCTTCATGATCTTCGACAACGCGATACCGGCGGTGCTCGTCGTGGCTGTGGCCCTCGACTGGCTGATCGGCGACCCGCGCTGGTTGTGGGGACGACTGAAACATCCTGTCGTGGTTCTCGGATCCCTCATCGATGGTCTCGACAGACATGTCAATCATGGCAGTTCCGTCAGGCGACGGGTGGCGGGGTTCGCCGTGCTTGCGGCGATCGTGTTTCTTGCCGCGGCAGCGGGGTTCCTGCTTGCCTCCCTGGGCTGGGTTGTGGAGGCCATCGTCATGGCCATCATGCTGGCCCAGAGGGATCTCCATGATCATGTGAGGAAGGTCGCCACGGCCCTGCGGCGCGACGGGCTCGCAGAGGCGCGCCGCATGGTGGGACACATCGTCGGCCGCGACACCGGTCAACTGGACAGTCACGGGGTCAGCCGGGCGGCGATCGAGAGTTGTGCCGAGAACTTCGCCGACGGCGTCGTCGCACCCCTGTTCTGGTACGTTGTGGCCGGGCTGCCGGGCGTCCTCGTGTGCAAGGCGGTCAACACTCTCGACAGCATGATCGGTCATCGCGATTCGCGCCATCGCGCCTTCGGCCAGCCCTCGGCGCGATGCGACGATCTGCTGAACCTTCTGCCCGCCAGGCTGTCCGCCATGGTGGTTGCCGGCGCCTCGATGCTGATGGCCGGTGCGGATCCCCAGGGGTCATGGCGTGCGGTGTGGCGTGATGCCCGTCACCACAAGTCACCGAACGCCGGCTGGCCCGAAGCAGCCTTCGCCGGTGCCCTCGGCATCGCCATAGCCGGACCACGCCGTTACGCAGGCACCCTGGTGAACGATGCCTGGATGGGCGACGGCCGTGCCGCCTGCACACCGGACGATATCGATGCCGCCCTGCGTCTCTACGTGCGCTCCTGCGTGCTTGCCGCAGGCCTCTGCGTCCTTCTCGTGCTCTGAAGAGTGCAGGTTCAAGTCCTGCCCCGCTCGTCAAGGCAGCCGAGGAGCACATTCATGCTGTCGAGGGCTTTCGATTCCGGGTCCGGGCTGATTCCGCGCGATCAACACAAGGTCAAGGCCAGTGCGCGGTTTTGGAGTCGCGACCGTCCTGCGTCGAGCATGAGGACACGCCGCGTCGCCGGAAGGCAAGCAGGGAGCTGCCATGGGCTCAGGCGCGGGAGCAGCGCAGCGGCAGGGACCGGAGGCCGCGCAGCACGACGCCGTGGTGGAACGTCGGGCGGGAGCCCATGAGGTCGATCCGCTTGAAACGCTCCAGCAGCATCTCGAACGCGATCCTCCCCTGCAGGCGCGCAAGCTGCGCGCCGAGGCAGTGGTGGATGCCGCGTCCGAGCGAGAGGTGGGGACAGGGCGCGCGGCCGACATCGAGCCGGTCGGGCATCTCGAACACGTCGGGGTCCCGGTTGGCGGCGCCCAGGAGGACGGCAACGTTGTCGCCCGCGCGGATCTCGGCCCCGTTCATCGAGCGGTCGGCGCGGGCGCGCCGGAAGGTCAACTGCACCGGGGCGTCGAAGCGCAGCAGTTCCTCGACCGCGGCGGGCACGAGGTCCGGGTCGCCGCGGAGCCGGGCAAGCTGGTCCGGGCTGGCGAGCAGCGCCAGAAGGCCGTTGCCGATCAGGTTGGTGGTGGTCTCGTTGCCGGCGATCAGCAGCAGGCGCAGGAGGTTCAGCATCTCGCGCTCGCTCAGCCGCTCGCCGCCGTCCTCGGCGTGGGCCAGCGCGCTCAGGATGTCGTCGCGAGGAGCGCTCCGGCGCATCGCGATGACATCCAGGAAATACGCGTCGAACTCCCGCGAGGCGTCCAGGGCGACCGCGCGCTCGCGGTAGCTCACCGTGGGCTCCAACAGGCGCGCGCGCTGCGCCGACCAGAGCTTGAAGCGATTCTGGTCCCTGGCCGGAATGCCGAGCATTTCGGCGATCACGATGATTGGCAGGGGCTGGGCGAAGGTCGTCATGAGGTTGAAGGCGCCGGGGTCGTCGACGGCGTCCAGAAGTGCGGCTGCGATCACGCGGATGCGGGTCTCCAGGGCGTTGACGGCCCGCGACGTGAAGGCCTTGTTCACCAGGGCCCGCAGCCTCGTGTGGTCGGGCGGGTCGAGGATCAGCATGGAGAACTCGTCCGCCGGCGGCAGCATGGCCTGCTGGCGGCGGGTCAGCGTGCCCACGCGCGGGTCGTTGGCGAAGGTGCGATGGTCGCGCAGGATGGCGTTGGCGTCGGCGTGGCGCGCGATCAGCCAGGCGTTCATCAGCCGGCTGCGATGCGGCGCGCGGCGGGCGCGCAGCGCCGCATAGACGGGATAGGGATCCTGGACCATGGCGTTCGAGAGCGGATTGTAGGCCACACCGGTCCGCCAGCGTTCGCCCGCGGAGATCGCGCGGGCGAGCATCGGGCGCATCGTCTCTTCGAGCGAGATCACCGCAGAAACCCGATGCCGGGGGCGAGAGGGAGCAAACTCATGAGCCGGTCTCCGGAAAGGGTGTCTGCACATGGGCAGGCGTCCCCGCCGCGTGCAGCCTGTCCGGGGAAGTGCCCGAGCCTGCCGGTGCGAGCCGGGGAGGCACGCCGACGGCAACCGTCACGAAGGAGAGACGGCACGCTGTCCTGCAAGGTTGCCCCCGGTCCTGTCGTCGTCGGTCGCGCCATCCGAATCCCGGACGAAGGACGACGAGCATATGACCGGGGGCCGTTCCCTGTCGAGCGCGCACCGCGGCATGGCCGGCTGTGCTGCGCATCGCCGGTGGAGGGAGCCATCTGGAAGCCTCTTCCTCCGAGTTTTCTGTGCTCCTATCAGACCGATACCTGCAATCCTAAAGGGTGTCATCCCTGCTGATGCCGGGTAGTCTGCGCCTGTCTTGTCCCAAGTCGGTCCGGACAGTCGAGTTCTCGCCGTCATCCGCCCGCAGTGGATTCCATTCGGTCGGCTCCCTCTCGGGAAACCCGTCGGAAACGCCATGGGAGGAAGCGGCGTGAATTCGGACGATGCCTTCGAGCGCATCCTCGCGGCGCTGCACGAAGCCGCCCTCGACGACACCCGATGGCCTGCCGCCGCCGCCCTGATCGACGAGGCCTGCGGCGCCGTGGGCAATATGCTGTTGGTCGGCGAACGGTCCGGCGAGATCCACTTCGTCCGATCTCTCCACCGCGGCGAGGCGCGCGAAGACCTGGCGCGCGAGTACTTCGAGGTCTATTACCCCCACGACGAAGGCCCGCTCCGTCGCAGGGAGCTGCCCAACGGCCTCATGACCCATACCTCCGAACTTTACACCGAGACCCAGTTGAAGACGTCCGTCGCATACAACGAGGGATGGCGGCTCATGCGCGGGCAGAACGGCTTGAGCGTGTCCTTCGAACAGCCGGACGGCCTGCGCATCTTCTGGGGTGTCGGCGACCCGGTCGACAGCGGCGGCTATGAGTCCGCGCAACTCCGTCTGCTCGAGCGTCTGCTGCCGCATATCCACCGGTGCGTCGTGATCAGGCAGGCGCTGGCTGCGGCCGATGCCCTGGGCGCCGGACTGACGGGCCTCCTGGACCGGGACCGCGTCGGCGTGGTGCAGCTCGACCGCGCCGGGCGCGTGCTGGAGGCCAACGCACCGGCGCTCGAGATCCTGCGCCGCGGCGACGGGCTCATCGACCGCGACGGCGTCCTGGACGCGTGTCTGCCGGCGGACCGCAGCCGCCTGCGGCAGCTGCTGGCGCGCGCACTGCCGGACTTGTGGGACAAGCCCCCGAGCGGCGGTTCGATGACGGTACAACGGCCCTCGCGCCGGTCGCGCCTGGGACTGCATGTCAGCCCGGTGGGCGTGCGGACGTCAGACTTCGGGCGGCGGCGGGTGGCGGTACTGGTGCTGGTGGTTGACCCGACGAGCGGTTCGCGCATCGAACCGGCGCGGGTGGCGGCGCTGCTCGGTCTGACGCCGTCTGAGAGCCGGGTGTCGGCGCTGCTGGCCGAGGGCCTGTCGGTGCGCGAGATCGCCGCCGCCACGGACTTGCGGGAGAGCTACGTGCGCTGGCTGTTCCAGCGGGTCTACAAGAAGTTGGGCGTGTCGGGACAGGTAGCCCTGGTGCGGCAGGTCCTGGCCGCGGACGCCCTGCCCTGGCGCTGACGCCGCGCGGGTGCGAGCCCTCCTGAGGTTGCCCCCTCCGTCTCGTTTTCGGACTCTCGATACCTTCAATTTTGAAGGATTTTTCCGGACCTCGGGTTCCCCTACAAACTTCATCGATTTGGGGGAATTCGGCGCTGCGAGCTGCAGTTGCGTGGCCGTGGCGTTGTAGTTGGCCCCTTGTTGGTGGTCAGCGTGGGGAGGCGCGACATGGCGAAAAGTGGGAACGACTGGACTCCGATCGGAGTTCCGACCGACCGCATCGGCGTGGTGCAACTCGACCGCGCCGGGCGCGTGCTGGAGGCCAACGCACCGGCGCTCGAGATCCTGCGCCGCGGCGACGGGCTGCGCGACCGCGACGGCGTCCTGGACGCGTGGCTGCCGGCGGACCGCAGCCGCCTGCGGCGGTTGCTGGCGCGCGCGCTGCCAGACGTGTGTGGGGAGGCCCCGACCGGCGGTTCGATGTCGGTCCAGCGTTCCTCGGGCCGGTCGCGTCTGGGTGTGCACGTCAGCCCGGTAGGCGACGGTGAGAGGGACTTTGGCGGACAGCGGGTGGCGGTACTGGTGCTGGTGGTCGACCCGGCGAGCGGTTCGCGCATCGACCCGGCGCGGGTGGCGACGCTGCTCGGTCTGACGCCGTCGGAGAGCCGGGTGTCGGCGCTGCTGGCCGAGGGCCTGTCGGTGCGCAAGATCGCCGCCGCCACGGACTTGCGGGAGAGCTACGTGCGCTGGTTGTTCCAGCAGGTCTACAAGAAGCTGGGCGTGTCGGGACAGGTAGCCCTGGTGCGGCAGGTCCTGGCCGCGGACGCCCTGCCCTGGCGCTGACGCCGCACGGGCCCGAACGCCCTCCCGCCTCGTTCTCTAGAGCAGCCACGACACGCTTGCGCCATGCCGGATGGGCATCGCCTCCCGGGCGAGCAGCAGTCGGGCGCCGGTCCAGGCGGCCTGAGCGCCCCGGGTGAGGATGGCCGCAAGGCCGCGTCCGTCCGCAATGCCGCCCGCTGCCACGACCGGCGTGGCGGGTGCCTCATCGACCACCGCAGGCACCCTGACCATGGTATCCTCGGTTCCCCAGACATGGCCACCGGCCTCGATGCCGTGAGCGACAACGATGCCCACCCCCTGATCGACCACGCATCGGGCCTCTTCGAGCGAGCCCTCGCGCATCTCAGCCGAAGTTCAGCTGCTCCGGCGGCATGCATGCACCACGCCCGGGCGTGAGCACGTCACGAGTGTCCGTGCCCTCGGGATTCGAAGGTGAGGAGATATCGATAGAGCTTCACGATCAGCTGCTCTTCATGCTCTTCCAGCCACAGCCGGGTGGCAGGGGTCAGCATCATCGTTCGGCAGGGCTGATCTGCAATCATGGAGGTCTCGGCCGCATGCGCGCCGAAGGCGCCTCTCGGCTCGACCGCATCGCCTGGCCCGCATTGAAACAGCCGCGCGCCTGTGGAATCGAAAGCGGAGGCCTGGCCCTTGAGCAGCAGCTGCATGCCCTTCTGCGGCTCGCCAAGCGATACGAGGGCCTCGCCGGCGTCGTACTCGCGAGGTTCCAGCCAGTCGCGGAGTTCATCGACCATATCTTCGAACACGACCTGTCTGTCGAGATGGCTCTCCATGTCGCCGACAACCCGTTCCAGCAAGGCGTCGCCCAGGTTCCCGCCTGAGGCGGGGTCCGACGCCCAGGTGGCAAGGACGATATCCTCGCAGCGCTCCAGGGCACGGTCCGCGTCCGGCTCGAACAGCAGGTTTTCGAGAACGGCGGCGGGAAGATTGCGCTCGAGTCCGTTCTCGAGTTTCTCCGACGCTGCGCTCAGCACCACCCGCGTTCCGACGGCCTGCGCGACATGCATGAACCTGCACAGCCCGTTGATGGCCGAGAAATCGAATCCGGACACGGCGCCAAAATCCAGCAGGATGCAGGCCGGCCCGGGGGTGTTGTCCAGAGACTGCTTGAGGCGGTCCAGCAGGGGGCCGACGCTGCCGAAGAAGATGTATCCACGCAGTTGGTACGCCTGTATCCGTTCTCCCTGCAGCCGCAGTATGGCTCGATCGGGAATGGAGCGGTTCGCGTTGCTGTGACGATCACGGGCGTTGTAACTGGCTTCAATCACGTCCACGCGGCTGAGGCTGACGGCGAAGAACACCATGGTGATCAGCATTCCGACGCCCACCCCCTCGAGGAATCCCAGGGATACGATGGTGGCGGCGATCAGCAGGAGAATTGCGTACTCTGTCCAAGGCAACTGCCTGCGGGCCTTCACGATCCACTCGTCCAGCAGACCAAGGCCGAGGAAAAGCAGCATTCCTGCGATGAGCGGTACGGGGACCAGGTTCAGGAGTGAATCGCCCAAAAGCACGACAGAGCCGAACAGCAGGGCGGTCACGACACCGGTCAGCCGGGATTCCGCCCCGAACCTGTCGCTCAGAATCGTAAAGGTGAAGACCAGGCTTCCACCTGCACCGGCGCCCAGACCGGCGATCACACCGGCGCCGCCGGCCGCCTTGAACTCCCTGTTCCACTCAAGTTCGCGGTTCGTGGCAAGTTCAAGGGCGCTCAGGTGCATGGCCACGGTGATCAGAGTCACCACGATCAGGGTCAGAATGTTGGGAATCTGAGCGGCGACCGCGGCCCAATCCACATGCGTCGCATCGCCGGACTCGAAGGGATGCCACAGGCCTCCTTCAGCCGTGCCGGCGAACAGCAGACCCGCCTCCCGGGCCTCGTCTCCGGAGATCCCGAAGCCGACCAGGACCAGATGATAGAGCATGGCAGCGAGCAGGAAACTCGCCGGCAGAATGTAGTGATTGCTCCAGCGTTTGGTGGCAAGGACGAGGCCGAGACCGTAGGCCACGCCGGGGGCCCATTTCCACAGCGCACCGGGCTCCATGAGAACGGGAAGGATGTGCCTCTCTGGCGTCACTCCCATCAGCGACAGGGCGGCCACGCACAGCAGTACCCCCGTCCCGGCAATGAACCCGCCCGCCACGGAATAGGGGATGAAGCGGATCAGGTTGGCGAGCCGAAAATGCCCGACCATAAGAAAGCAGATCCCCGTCGCCATGGCTCCGATGATCACGACCGTGGCCGTGGTCACGAAGCGCGCGAGCGTATCGCCCTCCACATCGATCGTTGACGCGATCACGACCAACACCATCGAGGACGGCACCGCGGTCATCGAGAGCGCGCCACGGTAGCCGCTGGTCAGGGCGATCCACAGGCAGACGAGGAATCCGCCGAACAGCACCATGATCGTGCCCTGGGACAGAAACGGCGCCAATGGACCCGAGAACACGAGGGCTCCCACGGAAATCAGGTATGCCGAGCCGATCACGCCCACGACCAGGCCGACCGACAGCGCAGGGAAGAGGTTGCCCGAGAGCACGTCGGCGCGGAGTTCGGATATGAGGTTCATGGGTGATTGATCGCTACGGACTTGACGGCGGACTCGTGCGTGTTTGACCGCCGGGGAAGTGTCGTCTTTGCTCTCTCCTGCAAGCGAATAGGGGCGTGTGCTATCGGTTTCGGCAGCAGGCCATTGGCCAGTCGGGTGCGAGCCTAAGTGAGCCATTCCGCCCATTCAACACACGGATGACCGCGGTTTCCGGCCATTCGCTGCGGCACGGCCGCCGCGCGTTTCGAGGGTCCATCAGGCACTCCGGCGCCGGGCCAGCCACCAGCCGGAGGCGGTAGCCTGTTGCGCTTGCGCCGGGATCGGCCTGCAGTCTTGACGCACCAAGCGTTGTGAACGATGCAATCGATGAGCTCTTCGAAGATGTCGGCTCCGCAATCACTTTCGGCCAGCTTTCCGCAGGGATCTGGCTGGCGATCAGGAGGGATGACCGCACTTTGCATTGCTCGACGGTCATGAGCAGGTCGCGGCGGCCCTCGGCAGAGAAGTTCTGCAGTTGCCGTCGTCGAGCAGCAGCTGGGAGATCCTGGCGAGGCGTCACATGGGCATCCACGTTTCTGTTGAAGGTCTTGTGAGTATCCGGCGCTCAGGCACGCCAGCGAACACCTCATCGGCCCGGTGGTGTTCCATCGTTCGGTGCCGTTCGCTCTGGTCGGGCTCTTCCTCGGGACAGATCATGTTCGAGTGGGGCAACAGAGATCCTCGGACTGGACCCAGGAGGCTGTAGAAGAAGGGATCGGCGTCGTCGCTCCCCATGCAAAGGACGCATCCGACACTGTGGGGCAGGTGTTGGACGCCACCAAGAGAACCGCACAGGACGGTTTGAGGAACCTCAAGTGGGACTGGTGACGGAGGTGAAGGGGCCGCGCGCGCTACCCCACGTGCGTCGCCTTGCAATCTGTCCGGGGGAAGTACGGACGAGCATATCGACGATGAGGCCGGTCAGAGGCCAGGTCGCCTGATGCCGGCCTTCAGCCTGCCCCGAGGCGCCCAAGGATCGATTCGGCCTCCTCCACCATGTTGGCCATGATCGCCGCTGCCGTCTCTTCGCCGCGTACCAGGCCGGCACTCTGCCCGGCGTAGAGTGCCATGGAGGTCACCGCACCGGTCGTGTCTGCGGTCGGGTTTTCGATGCTGTAACGCTCGATCGCCGTGCCCAGGCCATCGTGACCGATGATCTCGCCTTCGTTGGGCCGCTTGCCGGGGGGTGATTCGCCGGCTGCCTGCCAGGCTTCCAGCGTATCGTTGAGAAGGCAGCGATGGGGCGCATCGGGCCAGCCGCCGTCGAAGACCTCGGAGAGCACGGTATCGGTCTCGTGCGCAGCCACGACACGCTGGCGCCATGCCGGATGGGCATCGCACTCCCGGGCGAGCAGCAGACGGGTGCCGATCCAGGCGGCCTGGGCGCCCAGGGTGAGGATGGCCGCCAGGCCGCGTCCGTCCGCAATGCCGCCCGCCGCCACGACCGGCGTGGCGGGCACCGCATCGACCACCGCAGGCACCAGGACCATGGAGGCCACGGTTCCCCAGACATGGCCGCCGGCTTCGATGCCCTGAGCGACAACGACGTCAACCCCCTGGTCGACCACGCGCCGGGCCTCTTCGGCCGAACCAACCGTGTGCATCGCGAGCGCGCCCGCATCGTGGATACGCGGGATCAGCGGACCCGGGTCGCCGTAGAACGTCGAGACAACCGGGACGCCTTCCTCAAGCGCGAGGTCGAGATTGGCCTGCTGCACCTCTTCCATCAGCGGGATCACGATGTTGGCGGCAAAGGGCATCGCCGTTCGTGCCCGCATGGTCGCGAGTGTCTTGCGCAGCGCGTCGGTCTCGGTCCAGGTGATGGGCAGGATGCCGAGCCCGCCCGCCTGCGACACGGCGACGGCGAGGTCGGTCGACGAGGCGACAGGCGCCTGCAGGATCGGTGCCGTGATGCCCAGCATGTGGCAGAGCGAAGTCGTCAGTTTCGGCATTCTTGCCTCCGGAGTCTGATGGCCGTTGCGCTGCTTGATTCACCGATTGGACTGGCAGGTTCCCGCCGCCTTGCTCACGGTACCGGCGTCGAGAGCCGGTGGCGACTCCCTCCGATCAGGCAGGCGAGGACTGCGGTGCGCCATCACCTCGAGCCATGTCATGCAGCGCGACAGGGCCTTGGACGTGGTCGGCACGGTGCTCACCTGCTGTGTCCACGAGCCGGCGTGCGTTACATTGCGAACGACATGGCTGTCCATCGCTCATGTCGCAGATGATCCTCGTGACGGGATTCGATGATGATTGAAGACTACGCCGACCTTGATGCCACGGAGCTCGCCGGTCGCATTGCGCTTGGAGAACTCACCGCATCAGAAGTGCTCGAAGAGGCGATTGCCCGCGCCGAGCGCGTCAACCCGAAACTGAATGCGCTCGTTTATCCCTGGTTCGACCACGCCCGGGACCGCGTCCGGGAAGGTCTGCCCGCCGGTCCTCTGCACGGCGTCCCCTTCCTGTTGAAGGACCTCTACGAGGACTACGCCGGCCAGCCGCACAGCAACGGCTGTCGTGCGCTTGACGGCACGATCGCGGACCACGATGCCGAACTGGTGCGCCGCTACAAGGCGGCAGGCCTGAGCATCTTCGGGAGAACGACATCGCCGGAGTTCGGGCTTTCGACGACGACCGAATCCGCGCTTCACGGCGTCACCCGCAATCCCTGGCATCCGGACGTCACGGCAGGCGGATCGTCAGGCGGTGCGGCAGCTCTGGTCGCGGCCGGCGTGATTCCGATGGCGAACGCGTCCGATGGCGGCGGCTCGATCCGCATCCCGGCATCATGCTGCGGATTGTTCGGCCTCAAGCCGACTCGCGCCCGCAACCCCATCGGTCCCGATGTCGGGGAAGGCTGGTCCGGCCTTGCTGTCGCGCACGCGGTGTCGAGGACGGTGCGCGACAGCGCGCTCCTGCTCGATTGCACGGCAGGCCCCGACCTCGGGGCGCCGTACTGGGCGCAAGGGCCGGAACGGCCGTTCGTCGAGGAGGTCGGCGGCGACGTCGCCGGCATGAAGGTCGCCGTCATCCGCGAGCCGTGGTTCGATGCGGAAACCGATTCCGATTGCCTGGCGGCCGTCGACGCGGCGGTCGCGCATTGCCGTGATCTTGGCCTTGCGGTCGAGGATGCCGCCCTTCCCATTCCCCGATGGATGCTCGAAGCGGACCTGCAGATCATCTACAGCAACGCCCGCCAGACTGTAGAGTTGCTGGACTCCTTCCTTGAGCGCCCCATGACCGAGGATGACGTGGAGCCGAACAATCTCCGCATGGCCCGCAACGACCGCGGCACCGGCGCCGACTACGTCACCGCCCTCAACGGCATTCACGCCCTGGGCCGCCTCGTGGCGCGTTTCTTCGTCGATTTCGATCTTCTGCTCACGCCCACCATGCCGATGGCGCCCATGCCGCTCGGTCTGCTCTCTCCGTCGCGTGAGGACGGCGAAGCGCAATGGCGCGATGTCATTCGCACGATCGCGTTCACGGCTCCGTTCAATGCGTCGGGGAACCCGGCGGCATCCGTCCCGCTGCACGGGAACCGGGACGGCGTTCCGATCGGCGTGCAGTTCGTCGCGCCCTATGGCGATGAAGCGGCGTTGTTGCGAATCGGCTCGGCTCTGGAGCGGATTGCACCGTGGGCTCATCGTCGGCCGGGCATACACTCAGGCTGAACCCTGCAGACTTCGTGATCGCATCAGCCTTCGTTCGCCTGGTCTGAGCGGAAGGCGGCGAACGGTGCGCTGCGCTGCATGCCGGGAGATTGCCGCGGACCGGCCTGCCTGCCGGCGTGGCCTCGGGGACTCGCTGTGGATCCTCTCAGCGTGTGCGGGCAATGGCCAGCCAGCGATCGATGTCGGTCGAGGACTCGATGGCGTCGGCCACGGCGTTGATGGCATTGTCGACTTCCTCTTCGAAGACCACGCTGTTCGCCGGACGATTGCCGAGACGTTCGAGGAAGCGGCGGCGGAAGGAATCCGAGCGGAAGAGTCCGTGCATGTAGCAACCCATGATGCGGCCCGAGCATGAGACGGCGCCGTCGGGACCCGTCTCCAGTTCCACCATGGGGCGCTCCAGGTCCGGGCCTGTTGTCACGCCCATGTGCATCTCGTAGCCGGCAATCGGTTCTCCCGTCATGGCGTCGCGGCCACGGACTTCGGCCAGCTGCTTGGTGTCGGCCAGGGTTGTCGTGATGTCGAGCAGGCCGAGCCCGCGTTCCGATCCCGGTTGTCCCTCGATGCCCGAGGGGTCGGCGACCTCGCGTCCCAGCATCTGGTAGCCCCCGCACAGTCCGACGATCCAGCCGCCTCGCCGGACATGGGCGGCAAGATCGATGTCCCAGCCGTTGGCCTTTAGCGAGACAAGGTCGGCCAGCGTGCTCTTGGAGCCCGGCAGGATGACGAGATCGCAGTTCCCGGGAAGCGGCTCGCCCGGTCCGATCATGCTGACGTCGACATCCGGCTCGGACTTCAGGGGATCGAGGTCGTCGAAATTGGCGATACGGTCGAAGCGCAGGCAGGCAATGCGGATGTCCGCCGTGCCCTGTACATGTCGCGGATGCGGATGGTCGAGGGCAACCGCGTCCTCGGCCGGCAGTTGCCGTGCCGCTGCAATGTGGGGAATGACCCCGAGACAGTCGAGGCCGGAACGTTGCCTGATGATGTCGATTGCGGGATTGAAGAGCGAGACATCTCCGCGGAACCGGTTGATGCAGCAGGCGAGCACGAGGCGCCGTTCGTCATCGTCGAGGAGCGCCATGGTGCCGACCATGCTGGCGATGACGCCGCCGCGGTCGACGTCTCCGACAAGCACGACGGGTACCCCGGCCTCGAGGGCAAAGCCCATGTTGGCAATGTCGCCCTTTCGCAGGTTGACCTCCGCCGGCGACCCCGCTCCCTCGACGAGGACGAGATCGGCCGCGGCTTCCAGGTGCCGGAAACTCTCCATGACCGGTTCCATGAGTGTGCCCGCAAGACCGCGATAGTCCCGCCCGGAGCTCGATCCGAGAACGCGCCCCTGGACAATGATCTGGGATGTGCGGTCGGACTGGGGCTTGAGGAGCACGGGATTCATGTGAACGCTGGCCGGGTGGCCACAGGCCCTCGCCTGAAGCATCTGGGCGCGGCCGATCTCGCCGCCATCGGCGGCCACGCCGGCATTGTTCGACATGTTCTGGGGCTTGAAGGGCAGGGTCTTCAGGCCGCGCCGGGTGAAGCTGCGGGCGAGACCGGTGACGATCAGGGACTTGCCGACATCCGAACCGGTCCCCTGGACCATCACCGCTGGTGTCGCCACGACGGGATGTTCCCCTTGTCCTAGAACTCGATGCCGGGCTGGCTGCGCACGCCCTCGCGGAAGGGATGCTTGACGAGAGTCATCTCGGTGACGAGATCGGCAATCTCGATGAGCGCATCCGGGGCGTTGCGCCCGGTGACCACGACATGGAGGTCATCGCGGCGGGCGTTGAGCGCGTCGAGCACATCGTCGGCATCGACATAGCCGTAGCGCAGGGCAATGTTGAGTTCGTCGAGGATGACGAGGCGGATGTCCGGATCGGCCATGAGCTCGCAGGAGGCCTGCCAGGCGGCCTTGGCCATCTCGGTGTCGCGCTCGCGGTCCTGGGTCTCCCAGGTAAACCCCTCGCCCATGACCTTCCATGTGACCTGTTCGGGAAACCGGCGGAACACCTTCAGCTCACCGATCGTGTCGCGCCCCTTGATGAACTGCACGACGCCGATGCGATAGCCGTGACCCAGACAGCGCAGGGCCATGCCCCACGCCGCCGTCGATTTTCCCTTTCCCTTGCCTGTGTGGACGATGAGAAGTCCGCGCTCCTCGGTCTTGGTCGCCATCATGCGATCACGGGCGGCCTTGCGCTTGATCATCCTTTCCCGGTGACGCTGGTTGATGGAGTCGTCGTCGGACGTCGTCATGGGATGTCCCTTTCGGTGAGGAGCGTTTCGAGGGCGTGGATCGTGCTGTTGCGTCGCGGTGTCCACAGACCGCGTCTGAAGGCCTCGTGCAGGCGTTCGGCGATATCCGTCAAGGCTCCGGGGTTAGCCTCTTCAAGGAACGCGCGGACCTCCTCGTTGTCCAGCCATTTGTCGGCAATGGCGTCAAAATGATGATCGGACACCGCGCCGGTCGTTGCGGCGAAGCCGAAGAGGTAGTCCACCGTGGCCGCCATTTCGAAGGCGCCCTTGTAGCCATGGCGCATGACTCCGGCGATCCACTTCGGATTGACGACCCGGCCGCGCACGACGCGCGCGATCTCTTCCTTCAACGTGGCGATGCGCGGGTTGTCGGGACGGGAGTGATCGTTGTGATAGACCGTCGGCTGCCGACCCGAGGCGCGCCGTACCGCCGCCGCAAGGCCGCCTTCGAACTGGTAGTAGTCGTCCGAATCAAGAAGGTCGTGCTCTCTGTTGTCCTGGTTGTGGATGACGGCCTCCACGTGCCGCAGCCGGGTCTCGAGGAGAGAGTGCGCGGCCTCGCCTTCGGCGCCGGCGCCGTAGGCATATCCGCTCCATGCGACGTAGGCCCGGGCAAGATCGTCCCGTCCATCCCATGCGCCGCTGTCGATCAAGGCCTGGAGACCGGCGCCGTAGGCGCCCGGCATCGATCCGAAGACTCTTGCGGCGGCGCGCCTGAAAGCAGTGTCCCCGGCGCCTGCCGTCTCGTCGCGCACCATCGCGGCCAGGGGGTTGACGTCCGCCGGTTCATCGAGCGCAGCAACGGCCCGCGCGGCGGTGTCGACGAGATCGATGAGGGAGGGGAAGGCGTCACGAAAGAAGCCGGATACCCTCAGGGTCACATCGACCCGGGGCCGTCCGAGCACTCCGGCGGGCATGACTTCGTAGCCTGTGACACGACCGCTGACGGCATCCCAGGACGGCTGGACACCCATCAGCGCCAGAGCCTGGGCGATGTCGTCGCCACCGGTCCTCATGGTGGCGGTCCCCCACGCCGACAGTGCCACGGCGCGCGGCCATTCACCGTGATCCTGGAGATGGCGTTCCACCAGCCGGCTGGCGGACATCCATCCCAGCCGCCAGGCGGCAGGTGTGGGCACCGACCGCGTGTCGACCGAATAGAAGTTCCGTCCCGTGGGAAGAACCTCCGGACGGCCCCTCGTCGGGGCGCCGGAGGGTCCGGGCTCCACGAACGAGCCTTCGAGACCGGCAAGCAGGCCGTTGATCTCGTGCGTGCCGCAGGCCTGGAGCGCCGGGCGAAGGCGTCTTTCGACATCGTCCAGCACCCGCGCCGTGGCAGGCCAGCATGGATCAGGGGAGATCGTGCCGTCGATGAGAGCAAGGGCGAGGCTCTCGAGGCGTTCAAGCGTATCGCCGGTGGTCCGCCACGGCCCTCCGTCGAGCCCGGCGAGGACATCCGGTCGTGGTCCTGCCCATGGAACGGCAGGCGACATGTCGAGAGGATCGAAGCCGAGCGCGAGGTCGTGGGCGAGCGCGCGCGTGATCGATTGTTCCGTACCCTTCCCGTCGCCCCGGGGCGCGCGCGCCAGGGCAACCAGCGAGGAGTTGGCAAGGGAACCTTCCGGCGATCGTCCGAAGATGTGCAGGCCGTCCCTGATCTGCAGCTCCTTGATCTCGCACAGGCGGCCGTCGAGCTTGGTCAGCCTCGCCGGCATGTCGTCGGCCTCGGTGATGCCGCAGTCCTCCTCGAGGCCGCTGCTGGCGAGCAGCGTCAGGATGTCCGTCGCGATGATCTCGAGACGTCTGGGATCGGTCTGTGAGGCTTCGAAGTACTCGTCGACAAGTCGTTCGAGTGTCTCGAGTTCGCCGTAGGTGCCGGCCCTGGCAAGCGGTGGCGTGAGATGATCCACGATCACCGCCGACGCTCGCCTCTTGGCCTGGGTTCCCTCCCCGGGATCGTTCACGATGAAGGGGTAGAGATGGGGGAGTGGCGCGAACGCTGCCTCGGGAAAGCAGGTGGACGACAGCGCCAGCGCCTTGCCCGGGAGCCATTCCAGATTGCCGTGCTTGCCGAGATGGATCACCGCATGGGCATCGAACGGCCCCGACAACCACATGTAGAAGGCGAGATAGGCATGGGGCGGAACCAGGTCCGGATCGTGGTAGCTCGCGGCAGGATCGATGTCGTAGCCCCGGGTGGGCTGGATGCCGATCGCCAGATTGTCCCAGCGATGAATGGCCAGATGGAAGAGGCCTTCCGAGACGAAGGGATCGCCCTCCGGTTCCCCCCAGCGGTTCAGGACCTTCCGGCGGATGTCCTCAGGCAGGGCCTCGAAGCGCTCCCTGTAGGAGTCCAGGGAGAGTGTGACATCCGATCGCCGCGGGGAGGGACCGGCTCTCCGGTTGGTCGGCCCCGCCATCAGTGTTCCGATGAGCTCGGCGCCGTCGAAGGGAACGCCGTCCACACGATATCCGGCGTCCTTCATCGCCTGGATGATGGTGGCTGCCGAGGCCGGGGTGTCGAGCCCGACACCGTTGGCGAGACGCGAGTCCTTTCCAGGGTAGTTGGCGAGCACGATGGCGACACGGCGGTCCCGGGAAGGGGTGCGCCGGAGGCGTGCCCATCTGGCAGCCAGCCTCGCGGTCCAGGTGACACGGTCGGCGACCGGCTGATGGGTCACGACACTGATCTCGGTTTCCGGAAGGCGCGGTCCGGGGGCCTTGAAGGAGATGGCGCGGGCGAGAATGCGTCCGTCGACTTCCGGGAGCGCCACATTCATCGCGATGTCGCGGGGGGCAAGGCCGCGCGTGCGTTCCTGCCACTTCTCGCGGGCTTCGCCCGAGAGGACGGCCTGGAGGATCGGGCAGCCGGCGCCGTCGAAGGGCGAGGGACCGCGATCGGCGCCCGGACTCGAGACCGCAAAGCCGGTTGCGTTGACGATCACCGCCGGCCGGAAGGCGGCCAGCGTTTCCTCGACAAGGACGGCCGCCGCCGGCTCCTTGAGACTCTGGCTGTAGAGCGGCAGCGGGTTGAGCCCTTCGTCGGCCAGGGCACGGACGAGGGCGTCGACCGGGCGGGTGTCGCCGGCCTGGACCAGGGCCCGGTAGAAGTGGACGAGCGCCACGTCCCTTTCGGATGTCCAGCGGCCGGGGAATGTGTCTCCGGCCACGTCCCCCTCGCCGGGCCAGTAGTATCCTGCCCGCGGAAACATCACGGGCGCTCCGGCCGCCTCTTCGTGGCCGGCCAGCGCTGCAGCATGAACGAGGAGGTTGTCGGCGTTTTCCCTGCCGCCGTGAATCAGGTAGCTCCACAACCGGCCATAGTCGTCGTCGCCGACAGTCGAGAGACGGCGAAGCTCCCCGTCCTGCCGGTCATCTCCGGGCAGCAGGGCGAGCGCGATGCCGTGCTGTCTGGCAGCGGCGGCGATTTCATCGATGCCGTAACGCCAGTAGGAGGCGCCGCCAAGCAGGCGCACGATGACCATGCGCGCCGGCACGATGATGGCCTCGACGTACGTGTCCACCGACAGGTGGTGGCCGAGCTGGAGGATGTTGGCGAGGCGCACCGCGGGTGAACCAGGAGGACGCCGGGCGGCTGCTGCCGCCAGCATGGCGAGTTCCGTGTCGGCGGCGGAAAGAACGATGATGTCACCGGGGGTCTGACCGAGATCGAGTGCTTCCGTGCCATCCGGAACAACGCCCGGCTGCGTGGTCAGCAGGTGCATCAGGTTGTCCGGCCACCGACTTCGCTGGCGATGGCGTTCCGGTCCAGCCCGTTGAGACCGATCACGACGAGTTCGCTGCGCTTGTCTTCGTCCGGCTCCCACGGCCGGTCATAGTACCTTTCGAACCGTGGCCCCACGCCCTGGATGACGTGGCGCATGGGTTTGCCGGCAACGTGGAGGAACCCCTTGATGCGCAGGATGTCATGATGCTCCACGGCCTCGATGAGTGATCTCTCCAGGGCTTCGGGGTCCGTGACGCCGTCGAGGGTGATGGTGAAACTCGTGAAGTCGTCGTGATCGTGATCGTCGTCCTCTCCGTCATGGTGGGAGGGACGGTTGGCCAGATCCTCCTCCGCGGCGGCGCCGATGCCGAGCATGGCCAGGGGATCGACGACACCACCGGATGCCGCAATCACCCTGGTTCCGGGTCTGCGGTGAGAGTCCACGGTCCGGCGCACCGTTTCCAGTAGCGCGGCATCGACCAGGTCCGTCTTGTTGAGGACGACCACGTCGGCGCTCAGAACCTGTTCCTCGAACAGTTCCTCGAGGGGGCTTTCGTGATCGAGGTTGGCATCGTCGCGGCGCAGGCGGTCGACGGCCTTCGGATCGTCCGCGAATCGGCCGTCCGCCACGGCCCTTGCATCGATCACCGCGATGACGCCGTCGACGGTTGCCCGCGTCTTGACCTCTGGCCAGGTGAAGGCCTTGATCAGCGGCTTGGGCAGGGCGAGCCCGGAGGTCTCGATGATGATGTGTTCCGGGGGCTCCGGGCGCTCGATCAGCGCACGCATGGTCGGCAGAAAGTCATCGGCAACAGTGCAGCAGATGCAGCCGTTGGCAAGTTCGACGATATCGTCGTCGGCACAGGTCTCCAGTCCGCAGCCGCGGATCAGTTCCCGGTCCACCCCGAGGTCCCCGAACTCGTTGATGATGAAGGCGAGCCGACGCCCGGATGCGGCGCCGACCAGGTGCCGGATCATGGTCGTCTTTCCGGATCCAAGGAAGCCGGTGAGGACGGTGGCGGGAATCTTGGCGGCGAACATGTCAGCGATCGCCTGGACATGCCGCTTCGCTGCGGCAGCGTGATACGTGAATGGACATCTGCCCCTCCCTCCGAGGTGCGCTGGCCTGTTGTGCCGGAACGGGGGAGATCTCCTGACTCCGGGTCATCGATCCAGGGACTCCTTCCCGGCATCATGTGCCAGTGGATGTCGTGTCCCGTGTCTCGCCGTTACAGTTGCGGGGGCAGTGCCGGCCTTGGATCCGCTGATCCGCACCGGCTTCCCTCGTCTCGTTCCAGGACTTCGAACCTAGCAGGCGTGCAGGGGCGGAACAAGCCGGCGCGGTTGATCACCGGTGCGCGCTTTGGCCCTTGTCCCGGGAATCCGCGGCCGGCATCGGGGCGTCCGGAGGGGGGCCCTTGAGTACGAGAGGAAGACCGGCTGCCACGAAGATGACGCGTCCGGCGATGGCGCCGATGCGCTGGTGCATGACTCCCGCCTCGTCGCGGAAGCTGCGGGCAAGCGCGTTTTCCGGGACGATCCCCATCCCCACCTCGTTGGAGACGAGGACGACCTGGCCGGTGGCCTTGCCGAGCACGTGAAGGAGACCGTCGATATCCCGTTCGGGAGAATGCCCGGATGCCATGACATTGGCGAGCCATAGGGTCAGGCAGTCGACGAGAACGGCGGTTTCGGGCGACATCGCGTTGTCGAGAGCGTCTGCCAGGTGGAGGGGCTCCTCGACGGTCGTCCACCCATCGCCGCGCCGCTGCCGGTGCCGGCGGATGCGTTCCGCCATTTCCGCATCACGGGCTTCAGCCGTGGCGATGTAGCAGGCGGCAAGCCCGGTGGCCTCGATCTGATGCTCCGCAAACAGGCTCTTGCCGGAGCGCGCACCGCCGAGCACCAGGCAGACCCCGGTATTGCCATGACACGATGAGGGCATGAGCATACTCCATCACGTTGAACTGGCCTTTAGCTCCGATGCCTGTTCGGTCATCGACAAACGCCGGGTCGTACACAGCCGATACCGGTCTCCCGCCAGGCCGAAACCGACGACACAGAAGTCCAGTAGGGTATGCCACTTCCGGCCGTTGTGAGGCAATCTCGATGCCTCGATCGGCAGCATCAGGCCGGCCTTGCCCTTGCATACCGCCTCGAAGAGGGGGCGAAAGATACCATGGCCGGTAGTTCCGAGATCGCGCTCGATGACCGCGGGTACGTGACTACCATGTTCTCGTGCCTGGCACGGCAATTCGTACTGAAGAGGCGCTGCTCATCCCTCGACATTGTTGCGGATCAGTCTCTCCGGCTATTGCCGTGCGCAGATACAGTAGGCGATCATCGTTCGGCATCTCCCGGACAACTCGAGGCATGTTGAGGTTCGATGCGTCCGACATCCCGGGATTCCTTCAAGATGGCTTGAAGGATGTTCAATGGGCGATCCCGGCGGTTGGTGTCGAACCGTCTTGCGGGAGGCTCCGGTGAAGTGCCATCGTGACGGGAGCACTCTGGAGATTGACCGATGGCGGCGGCAGGTCTCGTTGAGATCGCACCCCCTTCCTGGGATGTCACGCTCGAACTGGTCTATGCCCGGCCGGACAACTTCACGGGCGCGGCGATCTATGTCCGTCCGCGCTGTTTCCTCGTGGAGGCTGCGGCAGCTTGTCTCGAACGCGCCATTCACTTCGCTGGTGAGCAGGATCTGCGTCTTGTGGTGACCGATGCCTTCCGCCCCTCGGAGGCACAATGGACGCTGTGGTCCCATACGCCGGATGAGAGATTCCTCGCCCATCCTGAACGCGGCTCGCCCCACAGCCGTGGCGTGGCCGTCGATGTCACGCTCGAGACCGGCGCTGGAGAGCGCCTTGACATGGGCGGACCCGTGGATGAACTGACGGAGAACGCGCGTCACGATGCGCCGGGCATCACGTCCGGGCAACGAGCCAACAGGCTCCTTCTCCTCGGCATCATGACGGCGGCGGGGTTCGACTGGTACAATGTCGAGTGGTGGCATTATCAGTTGTTCGATCCGCGCCGCTGGCCGGTGCTGTCGGACAGCGAGGCCGGTACCGGCATCATGGCCTGACCGGCACCGGCCGGTTGATCGCCTTGTGTGCGCAGGCATACTGGAGACTGCCATGCGAAATGCACGGATACTTGCCCTGACAGGGGTCATGTGGTGGGGCGCGATGGCATGCCCGGGGGGCGTCGTGCCGTCGCCGGTGGTGGCGGACGAACCACAGTCCGCGGTGGTGGTCGTCTATCACCGGTTTGGCGAGGATGCCTATCCCTCCACCAGTGTCACCATCGAGCAGTTTGAACAGCACCTGGCGATACTCGAAGAGGGGGGATACCAGGTCCTGCCGCTCGAGGACATTGTCAGGGGCCTTGCCGGAGAGCGCGAACTTCCCGACAGGACCGTGGCCATCACCGTCGACGACACCTACCGGTCCATCCTCACCGAGGCCATGCCGCGATTTCTTGACCGGGGATTCCCCTTCACCGTCTTCATCAACACCGACGCGGTGAACAACTCCCTGTCCTCGATCAGCTGGGATGATATCCGGGCCATGCACGAGGCCGGCGCCGCCATCGGCGCCCAGAGTGCCGGTCATGGCCACATGGCGTTCATGGATCGCGGCAGGATCGAGGAAGACCTGGCGCGCATGACATCGGATTTCATCAACGAGCTGGGGTTCGTGCCGAAGTTGTTTGCCTATCCTTACGGGGAATTCAGCGCGGAGCTGACGGCCATGCTGCGCGATGTCGGATACGTTGCCGCCTTCGGTCAGCATTCGGGCGTTGCCGTCGAAGGGGCGAACATGTTCACCCTGCCACGCTTCGCCCTCAACGAGCGCTTCGGCACACCGGAGAGATTCCGCACCATCGTCGAGGCGCTCCCCATGCCTGTCGCGGGCTCCCTTCCGCTCGACATGGTCATCCGCCGCCACAGTCCCAACCCGCCCCACATCGGGTTTACGGTCGCCGAATACGTCGGCGCTCTCGACCGGTTGGCGTGCTTCCCGTCAAACGGCAGCGAGGTCACGCTCGAAATTCTCGACAGGCGTGTCGAAGTGCGCCTCGACAGACCCTTCCCGCCGGGTCGCAGCCGTGTCAACTGCACCCTTCCGGCGACCGAGGGACGCTATCGCTGGCTGGGCATTCCGTTTCTCGTTCCAGGTGGCGAGGAGTGAGCGGCCCTGCCGTTCGGGGCACGCACACAACGGGCTGTCCGATGACATCAGCCTGACTGCTGCAAGGATCGCCGGGTTCCCCTTCGGGGAGGGGCGCGGCGTTTTGCGGCAAAGACGACCGGTGGGCGGCGGTCAGGCCTTCAGGGCGGCGAGGCGTGCGGTGTCGAAATCGGTGAGACGGTTCTGGTCGATCACCGTGTGCACGTGGCTGATGTAGTCCGGCTCCTCGGCATAGCGGTCAAGCGTGCTGGCGAGTGCGTGACTGTCGAGAGGTTCCGCGTTCTCCCGCAGTCTGGCGCGCAGGTCGCGAAACGACGCGTAGGCAGGGTGGCGGTTGAGATTGCAGACATAGGCAACCACCGCCGCCTTGAGGTCGCGGAACGACCGGACCACGTGGGTCTTGTCGGGGTCGCGGTTCCGGGGCACGAGACCGGCGTGGCTGCTCCACGACTTCTGGCCGAAGACGGCGTTGCCGTTGCGAGCGAAGCGCGAGGTTCCCCAACCCGATTCGATGGCCGACTGGGCCAGGGCCATGGCAACCGGCACCACGTCGACCCGGCGAAGAAGGTCGTCGATGTTGCCGCTTTCGACCCCGTAGAACTGGGCCATGTAATCGAGCCATGCCACATCGTTCAGGGACGGGCGGGCGCCTCTTGCGATCAACCGATCGAGATGCTCGAGACGGCGCCGTTCGGCAAGGATCTCCTCGTTGACCTTGAGGATCAGCGGCAACATGACCTTCAGGAAGATCCTCTTGCGCGCGGCGACATCGTCGATGAGGTGCATGTCGGAGGGCATGCGACTCACCATGACTCGGGGGACGAAAGCAGTCCGGTGACGGATCCCGTCGATGCTGAGGCCGGCGGTCGACAGAGCCGCATCGAGGAAGGCGGCGGCGCCGTCGATGTCCGTCACCGCCGCCAGGGCGACCGGACGCTGGGAGGGGAGCGGCACAGTCGTGGCGGCACCCTCGGACTCGGCGATGGCGTGATTTGACGCCAGGAACGCCAGGCACAGGCAGACTGTGGGAAGGAATCTCATGGATCCGCGGACCTTCGTGAAGGCAAGAAGAATGATTGAGGTCGACCCGGAGGCGACTAGAGAACCGGGCGGACCTCCACGACATCGGGGATGTAGTGCTTCAGGAGATTCTCGATGCCCATCTTGAGGGTCATTGTCGAGCTTGGACAGCCGTGACAGGCGCCCTGCATGGCCAGCGAGACGACCCCGTTCCGGTATGAATGGAACACGATGTCGCCGCCGTCCTGGGCAACGGCAGGCCTCACTCTGGTATCGAGAAGTTCCTTGATCTGCGCCACGACCTCGCTGTCGGCTTCATCGCTCGCCGGCTCGTCCACGCGGACGGACATGACGGGAGCACCGGTCACGAAGTGTTCCATGATGACCCCGAGAAGGACCGGCTTCATCATCTGCCAGCCGTTCTCCGGCGATCGTGTCACGGAGATGAAATCCCGGCCGAGAAACACGCCGGTCACCCCGGCCACGTCAAACAGACGACGAGCCAGCGGCGATATGTCGGCGGAATCGGAATCCGGAAAGTTCGCGGTTCCCGAGTCCATGACGGTCCTTCCGGGAAGGAACTTCATGGTCAGCGGGTTGGGTGTGTCTTCAGTCTGGATGAACACGGTTCGAGCCCGTTTTGTGTGTTCTCTTGGTTTGTATAGTGGCGATTCGCCCACGGGAGTTCAAGGGCAGAGATGCCGGGGATGGTGGCGACAGCGAGGGACCTGCCCGGGCCGGTGTCAAGACAACTGTCCGGAGCGCAAGAGCCGCCGAGGGAATCGTGCACGAGAAGCAGACACTTGATCCGAATGCTCCGTGCCAGGAGTATCAACCGCCAGATCAGGGGCGAGCAGCGTCTGTCGACCTGACGGACATCGACCGGAGACGAGGTTGACATGGGGGTGATGGAGCGACTGCGCAATGGCGATCTCGTTGTGCTCGACGGGGCAACGGGAACGGAACTCGAGGCTCGGGGTTCCCCGCAGTCTTCGGATGCCTCCTGGGCGGAATGTAGCGTCACCAACCCGGATGTCGTACGCGGCGTCCACGAGGACTATGTGCGATCCGGTGCCGATGTCATCACGACCAACACCTATTCGACCGGTCCGCATGTCTTGCGCCAGATAGGTCGCGAGGACGCCATTGCGCCATGGAATCGCGCCTCCGTTGCCATCGCGCGTGATGCCCTTTCCAGCGCTGCCGACGGTCGCGAGGTTCTCGTGGCGGGCTCCGTTTCGGCGTACGGAAACGGCGCCATGCGCTACCCGAGCATGGACGGCAGGTTCACCTGGGGCGAAGACGACCCCGACCTTCTGGGCGCCAACTTCCATGAACAGATCACCATCCTGGTCGAAGCCGGCGTCGATCTTGTTCTGCTCGAGTTCCTGGGTGCGACTGCAGACGACATCGAGATTGGGGTAGACAGGGCGCTGGCGTTCGATCTTCCCGTCGTCGCTTCACTGAGTGCCACCGTGGACGGCGAGGGGAGGGCCGTTCTGACCGCCGTCACGCCACAAAGCGACGTCAGCAGGAGCGGAACGACGGCAGCCGAAGCGGTTCGCCGCATCGCCTTCTCCAGCGTCGCGGCAATCTGCGCGATGCATTCCGAAATCGACGAGATCGAGACGATCCTTCCCGCCATCCGCTCCGAATGGAGTGGTCCTGTGGGCGCATATCCCAACCGCACCGGGTTCTGGAACGGTCGCCGCTGGGTCTTCACCGAAGAGGTCACGCCCGAGGACTACGCCCGCAAGGCCCGCCGCTGGGTCGAACTGGGAGCGAGCATCATCGGCGGCTGCTGCGGCACGACCCCCGCCATGATCGCGGCAACGAGCGCGCGGCTCCGAGGCGAGAACATGAGCCCATCCCGGTGACCCGACGAGAGAGCCATGATGATCCGGCATGCCGACAGCACCTTCCCCTGGCCTACCTGCTGGAAAGGTTGCAGGCAGTGGCCTTGCACCCCACGACCCCGGAAACCTCTCGGCACGTCCTCGAACCGCAACCGGACTTGACAAGTCCCGACGTTCAATTGCGGGCGCGTGTCACCTGTCGACTCGAGCCCGGCCATCGGTCGCCTGCCTGTCATCACCGCACGAACGGGGCAGCGGCGATACCCTGTCGCTCGGGCTCCTTGCTGTCGCCCTAGCTCGCTCTCGTGAAGCCTGGCAGGTAGAGACTCGTGCCGTCAGGCCGCAAAACCGGATCGATGTCGTCACGCACAAGAATGGCCGCCAGGCCATTGGTGAGAAAGACGTAGGCGCCGGACTCCTCCATCAACTCCTGCATGCGCCGAACGTACCCGGCACGCTTCTCCTCATCGAACTCCGAGAGCTGGAGCTGATTGAGTTCGCCGTATTCGGGGCTGTTCCACCTCTCCCAGTTCCATACGCCGACCTGCTCGGGCACGAACCACTGCGCCTGGAACGATGGGTCGGGAAGACCGCTGTAAAGCTGCAGATACATCTGGATGTCCTTCCAGGTGTCACCCTCGGATTCAAGCCCGAGAGTCCAGAAGGTCCCGTCATCGTACACCAGGATTTCGACCTCGATGCCGACCTCCGCCAGATTCGCCTGGATCACCTGGGCCATCGTCGTCCACACCGTGGCGTTGAGAATCGTGAGTGTGACCGACATGTCGCCGACACCGGCCTCGTCCAGCAATGCCCGGGCCTTCTCGACATCGCGGTCGGAGATCAGGTTGCTTTCGCGATGGCCCAGGCTGTTTGCAGCCTGGAATCCCGTAGCCCGGTCCACGACGCCGAAGAACGCGGCATCGAGGATCTCGGGAACATTGACCGCGTACTGAACGGCCTGACGCACCCGGATATCCCGGAAGTTCGGGTGGTCGACATTCATGCCCAGCCAATAGTAGTCGAGCGCCGGGAGTTCGATCACGACCGAGCCTTCCGGCGGTTCTGCGCGATAACGCGGCACCGAGCTGATCGATGCCTTGCAAAGATCGAATTCCCCGGCCTCAAAGGCGAGTTCGGCCGTCTTGTCGTCAGGTACCGGATAGAACACGATTTCGTCGAAGTCCGGACGGGGCCCGCTCCACAGATCGTTCCGTCCCAGTGTCAGGCTCTGCGACGGCACCCAGTTCGTCACCCTGTAGGGGCCCGAAGTTGCCGGCATTTCGGTCTGGATACGCTTGCCCGGCAGCGCCTCGACAGCGGCCTTGCATACGATGACTCCGGAAACCCCCGGAAGAGTCGAACTCCACAAGGGCGCGAAAGGCGCCTTCATGATGATCGTGCCCGTTCGCTCACCGGTCACCTCGACGCGGTCGAGCAGTGCCCAGTCAGCCTGGTATGGCGACTGGAGCGCGGGATCGAGGATACGTTCGAAGGAGAACTTGACATCCTCCGCGGTCATGGCTCCGAAACCGTTGGTCCAGCCGAGGTCATTGCGCAGTGCAAAGTTGATGTGGGTATCGTCGATCTGTTCGATCGATGCGGCAGCATCGAGCTCCCATTCCCACGAAAGGTGCTTCTTCCATCCGATCAGCCCATGCAGTTGCGCGAGATTCACGTTGTATTCGAAGACCGCAAAGGTATTGGCGGGATCAAGGGTCTGAATGTCGACAACGGAGCGAAGGCGCAGCGTTCCGGCATCATCGGCCCGTGCGCGTCCCGTCATGCCCGGCAAGGCCGCTGCAAGGCCAAGGCCCGCCCCCGTCTTCATGAGTGTGCGCCTGTTCAGATTCCAGGTTGACATGATGAACTCCTCCCCTTCTTGGTGAGACGTGTTGCTCCCATCGGATTCGGAAGTGTTGTTGATGGCACGGTAAGGCCGTTGGTTCAGGGGGGCAACGCGCCGACCCGGGCGAACTGCTGGACCGGATCAGTCATCACCGGCTTCCCGGGCCACCGTGGGCCGTCACGTGATGTTGATGATCTCCTCGTCGGAGATGGTGCCCGGGATGATGACAAGGGGGATGGTGAGGCGGCCAGCGAGATGTCCGGCAAGCCAGGACACCAGCTTGCCGCGGCCTTCCGCGGGGTTCGATCCGACGCACAGGAGGTCGATGGTGGGGTCGTCATCGACCGCACCCAGGATCTCGTCGCCAATGCGGCCTTCGCGCACCAGGAGTTCCGGCATGACGCCTGCCCAGTCGTTGACGTCTTGCGCGAGCTCGTTGAGCAGTGCCTCCGCGGCCTCGAGCTGCTCCTCGCGCATCATGTGTTCGACGCCGGACCACTGCCTGAAATCCACGGGCTGTACGACGTGGAGAAGCGCGACCCGGCCATGGGTGTTCTTGGCTCGGCGGCAGGCGTAGTGCACCGCCACCCGGCTCGGAGGCGAAGCGTCGACGCAGACCAGGAACTTGACCTGTCCGGCGACATGTCCGGGACGCCCGGCGTCCCTTGGCGTTGTCTCGCTCATCGTGGCCCGGATTGTGTCATGATCAGGTTCGCCGGAACAGGAGGTTGCCTGTGAGGCCGGCGATGACGGCAGCGATGACGGCGGCGATGCCGTAGAACTCGGACTCGCGGTGGGCGAAGTTGTAGAGTTCGGCGCCAAATCCTGCCTTGGAAACGATCAGCGGGGACGACTGAGCCGCCACCACCTCGCCGTCGCGTATCAGGAAGGTGTCCGCGGCATAGGTTCCCACAGGGATACCCGCCGGAAGGGCGATGGTGGCCCGGAACAGACGTCCGCCGGAGAGGCTGACGGTGCTCGGTTCCACCGGGTAGAGCCCTTCGGCTTGCTTCAGTTCGATCAGCGCCGCGCGGAATTCGTCGCGCACGGCGGGTTCCATGTCGGCAGGTTCGAGTCGCAGTCCGTCGATGCCGATTTCCAGGACACGGCGCATGTCGGCATCGACAATCTCCACGAGCGGGCGCGTCGACGCAACGCCGTAGAAACCGGGAACGGACCGGAAAACGGCCGACTGGGCATTGATCCAGATGCCGAAGACCGGCGCCTTCTTGCGGACCACCACCTCCCGGCGCGGTCCGCGAACGACGACGACGATGTCGCCTTCGTTCTCGATCGCTCCGAACACCAGGATCTCGGTTCCGTCAAAGTCGGCGGTGATACCGATTGCATGGTGCGACAGACCCGCCATGATCTCCTGGGCGGCGGGCTTGCCGGACCCCGCTGAGACCGCCACAAGGAGCGCAAGGGCCACCAGGCGTTTCAATGGAACCCCGTCGGCGACAGGGAGTAGAGACTGGCGGGTTCGGCCACCAGGCGCCACAGCAGGGTCGCGCACACACCCAGGACGACAAGAGCCAGAAGTCCGCGCAACTCCTCGCCGCGCAGCTCCGCCCCGACCCTGGTGCCGAACTGGGCGCCGAAAACGGCTCCCAGCGTCAGGATGCCTGCCAGCATGACATCGACCGTCTGCGTGCTGGAGGCGTGCAGGAAGGTCGCGGTGGCCGTCACGAAGGTGATCTGGAAGAGCGATGTGCCGATGACAACGCCGACCGGCATGCCGAGCAGGTAGATCATGGCCGGCACCAGGAAGAAGCCACCGCCCACACCCATGATGGCGGCGAGAATGCCGATGACGAACCCGAGCATGATCGGCAGCACGGCGCTGATGTAGAGCCTGGATGTGCGGAAGCGCATCTTGAAGGGAAGGCCGTGGCCCCAGTGATGCACATGGGCCTTGCGGCGCACGTTCGTGCCGCTGCGCCGGCGCAGGATGGTGCGCACCGCTTCCACCATCATCAGCGTCCCGATGGCGCCCAGCATGACGACGTAGGAGATCGAAATCACGAGGTCGATCTGGCCGATCTGGCGCAGGATGCCGAACAGCCACACACCGAAGATCGAACCGAGCACGCCGCCGGCGATGAGGACGCCGCCCATCTTGAAGTCGACCTGGCGCCGCCGCCAGTGCGCCATGAAACCCGAAACGGAAGCCGCCACCACCTGGTTCACCTCGGACCCCACGGCCACGGGGGGCGGGACACCGATGAAGATGAGCAGGGGAGTCATGAGAAATCCGCCGCCGACCCCGAACAGGCCCGACAGAAAGCCGACCGCGCCGCCCATGCCGAGCAGGAGAAAGATGTCGACGGACATCTCCGCGATCGGCAGGTAGATCTGGAACATGGCGGTGGTCGCTGGTTACCGGCGTCTCATCCCTTGTGCGCCTGCCTGCTGCCGGAGACAAGGGATGCGGGCAAGAAAATGCCCGTTTGCCAGCGTTGGGCCTGCCGTGACCGCCTTCTAGTCATCGCCAGGCGGCGGATTCGCGAGAACCTCGCGCTTTCCGACGTGATTGGCGGCACTGACCACGCCGTTCTTCTCCATCTGTTCGATGATCGAGGCGGCGCGGTTGTACCCGATCTGCAGGTGGCGCTGGATGAAGCTTGTCGACGCCTTCTGTTCCGTCGTGACGATGAAAACGGCGCGGTCGTAGAGCGCCCGGTTCTTGTCGGGTGCTCCGCCGGCAGCCAGGTCGGGCAGGGAGTCGCCGACCTCCAGGGGTTCCTCCGTGACGGCGTCAAGGTACTCGGGCGTGCCTTGCGTGCGCAGGTAGGCGACAACCTCGCGCACCTCTTCATCGCTGACGAAGGGTCCGTGAATGCGTGTCAGCCGGCCACCGCCGCGCAGGAACAGCATGTCACCCTTGCCGAGCAGCTGTTCGGCGCCCTGATCGCCGATGATCGTGCGGCTGTCGATCTTGGAGGTGACATTGAACGACACGCGGCATGGGAAGTTGGCCTTGATGGTGCCGGTGATGACATCGACCGAAGGCCGCTGGGTGGCCATGATGAGGTGGATGCCGGCGGCGCGGGCCATCTGCGACAGGCGCTGGATGGCGCCCTCGATGTCGCGCCCTGCGACCAGCATGAGATCCGCCATCTCGTCCACCACGACGACGATGAAGGGCAAGGGCCTGTCGGCGATCACCTCCTCCTCGAAACACGGATCACCGGTTCTGGCATCGAAACCGGTCTGCACGGTCCGCGTCAGGGCAGTGCCTTCAGCAAGCGCTGCGGCGACGCGGGCATTGAAGCCCTCGATGTTGCGCACCCCGATCTTCTGCATGCCGCGGTAGCGGTTTTCCATTTCGCTGACCACCCACTTGAGGGCCATGACCGCCTTGTGCGGTTCGGTGACCACCGGAGCGAGAAGGTGCGGAATGTCGTCGTAGACCGAGAGTTCCAGCATCTTCGGGTCGATCAGGATGAGCCGGCACTCGTCCGGCGACAGCCTGTAGAGGAGGGAGAGGATCATCGCGTTGACCGCCACCGACTTGCCGGACCCGGTGGTTCCGGCGACCAGCAGATGAGGCATGTTGGCGAGGTCCTCGATCACCGGGGTGCCCGAAATCTGCTTGCCCAGGGCGATCGGCAGCCTGACATCCGTTCTGGTGAAGTCGCGGGTCTCCAGCAGCTCGCGCAGAACGACCATCTCGCGGTCTTCGTTGGGAAGTTCGATGCCGAGTACGGTGCGCCCGGGAACAACGGCCACGCGGGCCGAAACCGCAGACATGTTCCGGGCGATGTCGTCGGCCAGTCCTATGATGCGGTTGGCGCGTATGCCGGCATCGGGTTCGAGTTCGTAGAGTGTCACCACCGGGCCCTCACGCACATCTTCGATGTGACCGCGAATGCCGAAGTCCGACAGCACCTCTTCAAGCATCCGCGCCCTCTCGATCAGTGCGCTCCGGTTGACCTCGCGTCGTCGCGACGAATCGACATTGACCAGGAGTTCGCGGGGAGGAAGCCGGAAGGTGCCGTCATGGCGTTGCTCCTTGCGCGGCGCCGTCCGCCGCTTGCCGGGGGATCTCCCTCGGTCGACCACCGTTCCGGAACCCTTTTTGCGGGGCTTCTTGCGATCGGGGCGCCGCGACAGATCTCCCCGCGGTATCGGGAACTCGGGAACCGCATCGCCGTGGCTTGCACGCGCACTGCCGCCGGCACGCCACAGCGCAATCTTCTGTTTCAGTCGCACGAGACCACGCGCCGTGGCGCGGCACGCTCGCCAGACCTGCCTGACGTCCGCCCAGGGCAAGGCCGCGGCGAATACCAGAGCGGCCAATGCCGGCACATGGAGAGCCAGGGCATAGTGCTGTGCCATGGCGAGAGAAACTCCGAGCGTCTGCGCAGCCCAGGTCACCGCCAGGGTCCCGCCGATGCCGCCCGCACCGGCAACGAACCATCCGCTCACCGGTGTCGCCGCAAGAGCCGGCATGGCGAGGACTGTCGCCGCCAGGATCGCGAGCGCGCGCCAGACCGGATAGGTGAGCCGGTGACGGGCGATGAGGGAACGCCCCCATGCAAGCAGCACGACGATCGGCAGGAGACCGGCGAGGCCGGTGAACGTGAGGACTGCTTCGGCCACGGTGGCCCCTGTGGCACCGGCAAGGTTGAGCACGGGTCCGTCCGTCACGTGATTGAGTGACGGATCGGCAGCCTCGAACGTTACCAGAGCCAGGATGAACCAGCCGGCGACTGCGAGACAGGCGACGCCCAGGGCCTCTATCAGCCGCCGGTTCATCCACGCCATCGCTGTCGCCGGAAGCAGGTTGGGAAAGGAAGATGCCGGTCGTGTGGCCATGACTCAGCTCCCTTCTGCCAGTGTTTCCGCAAGACGGGTCAGACCTTCCCGGGTGGAGTCGTGATCGCCCACCAGCGCCACCCTGATGTAGGGCAGCGCGTCATTGGTGCCATCGGCGTGATCCTCCGCGAGGTAGGCGCCAGGGAGAACCTTGACGCCGGCTTCGGCCCACAGCTTCCTTGCGGCCTCGATACCGTTGCCGACATCCAGCCACAGGAAGAAACCGCCGGGCGGCCTGAAGAATCCGAAACGGTTGCCGAGAACGCGCTCGGCCATGTCGATCTTCTCCCGGTAGAGTCGGCGGTTCTCCTCGACGTGAGCCTCGTCGGACCACAGCACCTCGGCGGTGCTTATGACGGCCATCGGGCTTGCCGCCGCTGCGTACCTGCGCAGGCGCATGTAGGCGGCGATGAATTCAGGGTCGCCGGCCACGAAGCCATGACGCAGACCGGGAATGCTGGAGCGTTTGGACAGTGAATGGAAGCAGACGACATGTGACAGATCGCCGTCTTCGGCACAGACCTGCATGACGCCGGGCGGTGGCGCGCGATCCCAGATCTCGGCATAGCACTCGTCCGAGACAAGCAGGAAGTCGTGCCGCCTGGCAAGGTTGACAACCCGCCGGAGATAGGCGGGCTCAGCCACCGCGCCCTGAGGGTTGGCAGGTGAACAGAGGTAGAAGATGGCCGTTCTGTCGAGGACATCATCGGTGAGACTGTCGAGATCCGGCAGAAATCCGGTCTTCGAGGTGCAGGGCATGAAGACCGGTTGCGCTCCGGCTGCCACGGCACCCGCCTTGTAGGGCGGATAGAAGGGATTGGGCATCAACGCCAGCGGCGTGCCGTTCGCCCGTGTTGTCGGCACGGCTGCAAGCGCGATCATGAAGAGGCCTTCCCTGGTTCCCTGGACCGGGATGATGCTCCGATCGGAGTCGATGAAGCCATCGGCGAGACCATAGCGTCGGGAGAGCCAGGCGGCCATGGTGCGCCTCAGGCCTGGTGTGCCCTCCACGGGGGGATACCTGCCGTAATCCGCGAAGGAATCAGCCAGCGGCTGGCGTGCAATCTCCGGCACACCATGGCGCGGCTCGCCGATCCACATCGCGATCGCCTCGCTGGCACCGTCAGGCAAGGGAATATCCTTGATGAGCGCGTTCATGCGCCGGAATGGATATTCCTTCAGGGTTTCAAGTCTGTCGCTGATCATGCTGTCATACCGCGGCTGGTCGGGAGTGTCGCATACATCACCCCCTGAAATCAAAATCTTCTTTGTTGATGGTCTGTTAAGCTGTGTTCCTCCCGGCTTTGGTCAACTTTCGCGCTGGCGCGCCAGGGATTCCCTGCGGGCGACATAGAGACCGGCAAGGACGATGATTGTGGCGCCCGCCCATGTCCATGTGTCCGGAAACTCGCGCCAGAAGACCCAGCCATAGAACGTGGCGCCGACAATCTCGGTGTAGATGAAGGGCGCCAGCAGCGAGGCCGGCGCCAGGGTATAGGCCCTGATGACGAGACCGTTGCTGCTTGACGAGAGAAGGGCAATCACCGCAAGCGCCACCCATTGCCAGCCGACCGGTGACTGCCAGTACCACGGGATCATCGCCGCGAGCACCCCAAGGGTGATCAGCGATGACCATAACATCATGTTTGCAGTGGAGTTTCTCACGGATATCTTGCGAGTGATGACAACGTAGACTGACCAGATCACGACCGCCAGCACCGGCCAGATGGCACCCCATCCCATCAGTCCCGAACCGGGGCGCACGATGATGAGACCACCGACGAGACCGACGACACAGGCGCCCCAGCGATGCCATCCGGCACGTTCACCGAGAAACACGTGGGCCATGGCTGTGATCATCAGGGGACCGACGAAGAGAATGGCGATGAGATCGGCGAACTGGAGGACCTTGAGTCCGCTGTAGAACGTGTAGCCCATGGCGAACTGGCACGCGGAACGGGCGATCTGCCAGCCCGGATCGGCGGTCCGGATTAGGCGCAGCGGATTGGGCTGGCGCGACACCAGCAGCGCCATGACCACGAGGCCGCCGGCCTGGAACACCATGATCTGGAAGATCGGCAGATCCTGGATTGTCCACTTTGCCAGGGCGTCGGAGGAGTTGATCAGCAACAGCGACACCAGCATCAGGACGATGCCGGCGGCGTGTGGATGAAAGCGGGTCACGAAGGCAGCTGTGTCGTTCCGGCAGCCTCGACGGCTCTGGCGAGACGCAGCAGGGCCTCCTCCCTGCCGGGCCGTTGCATCAGCATCAGGCCTGCCGGCATGCCGGACGCGTCGGTCCCGCATGGCAGGGTGACAGCGCAGACCTTCAGCAGATTGCCCGGCGTCGTGTTTGCGAGCATGGCGGCGTTCGCTTCCCTGTACGCCTTCTCGTCCTCAAGAAGATCGGCGATCTTCGGCGCACTGATGCGGACAGTGGGGGCCACCAGGGCATCGCAACCGCCCAGCCTGCGGTGGAGCCTGTCGGCCAGGGAGTCGAGTTCACGCAGGATCTCCAGAACCTCGTGCCCGACCTGGGCCTTGCCGGAGAGGAACCGGGGCAACATGAAGGGAAAGATCTGATCCGGCCTGTCGCTCACCACATCGGACCAGCGCGACCAGGCATCCGTCGCGATCAGCCGGCCCGCGACCTCAATCGCCCGCGCGAACTCGTCGACATCCTGCCATTCGACGTCTGCGCCGGCAGCGTCGAGTCGCGAGAGGGCCTCCCGGCAGGCGTGGTCAATGCCCTCATCGATACCGCGCCACATCGGCGAGGCGACCGCGACCAGGCGCTTGCCTCTGAGCCGGGCGCCGTTGAGGTCAGCCATCGTTCTGCCCGAGAGGACCGACCACATGGCGGTGGCATCGGCCACGTCCGCGGCAAGCGGTCCGATGGTGTCGAACAGCGAGGCCAGTGGCATCACGCCGTCCATGGGGAGTGCGCCGATGGTGGTCTTGAGACCGACCACGCCATTGAGGGAAGCGGGAATGCGCACCGACCCTCCGGTATCGCTGCCGATCGCGATCGGGCCGAGTCCTCGTGCAACGGCGACACCGGCTCCGGACGAAGAGCCTCCGGGAATGCGCTCGACGGCCGTGTCGTGGGCATTGGCCGGAGTGCCATGGGTCGTGTTGATGCCGAGTCCGGAGAAGGCGAATTCTGTCATATTGGTCTTGCCAAGGAAGATGGTGCCTGCCTGGGTGGCGCGCTGCAGCAGGACACCGTCGCGCTCGGGCACGCGGCCCTCAAGGGCCCGTGCCGCCATCGTGGTCTCGACACCGGCGACATCCACCAGATCCTTCCAGGACACCGGAACGCCGTCGAGAGGTCCCCGTCCCGCACCCTGGCGCTGGCGGCGACGGGCAGCCTGTGCCTCCGCGCGGGTGCGGTCCTCGGAAAGGCGGATGAAGATCCGCCCTTCGGCATCGAGTGTCGCGATGCGCTCGAGAAAGTGTTCGGCGAGATCCACGGGATCGATCGCGCCACCGGCAATCTCCCTGCCAAGCTGCAGCGCCGTCATGTCGTGCCACATCATCGCCCGGCTCCCCTGATGTTCTCAGACGGGTGTCCCCTGCTGCTTGCTACCATTGTCGCGCCGGTGCTGCCAGTGATGACGTCGCACGGGATGTCATGTTGAATGGAGCCATGGAATCGCGTTTCGATATCTGTGTCGTCGGCGGTGGCATGAGCGGCATGACGGCGGCCCTTGCCACGGCACACGCTGGATTCAAGGTGGCCCTGGTGGAAAGGGTACCCCGTCAGACGATTCTCGACGGCTCGTTCGACGGACGCGTATCCTCCATTTCCTGGGGTTCGAAGCTCGTTCTCGAACGGCTGGATGCATGGCGTGACGTCGTCCCCCGCGCCCAGCCCATCCTGGATATCCGCGTCTCCGATCGCCACACGCCCTTCTTCCTTCACTACGACCATCGCGATGTCGGTGAACATCCCATGGGATGGATCATGGAAAACCGGGTCCTCCGACAGGCGCTGGATGGCGCGGTGGGCCGCGCCGGGCGGGTCCATCCGGTATGCGCGCGCGTTGTCGCCATGGAATGCGACGATGCGGGAGCAACCCTGGGCCTTGATGATGGCGCCTCGCTCCGCTGCGGTCTCGTCGTTGCCTGCGACGGCGCCGGTTCGCCGTTGCGCGCCATGGCCGGCATCGACGCCTGGCATCACGACTACCGGCAGACCGCCATCATCGCCACGGTCCGTCATTCACGACCACACAACGGTATCGCCCACGAGCGTTTCCTTGCCGGAGGTCCCTTTGCCATCTTGCCGCTGCCGGGAGACCGCTCCTCCATCGTCTGGACCGAGAACGAGGACGTTGCGAGAAGGGTGCTCGAACTCGATCACAGCATGTTCGCGGAGGAACTGGCGTGGCGGTTTGGCGACTTTCTGGGACCGCTCGACGTCACGGGACCGGTCCTCGACCATCAGCTTTCCCTGGTGGTCGCCAACCGGTTGACCGGCCGCCGGCTGGCCCTGGTGGGCGATGCCGCCCACGCCATCCACCCCATCGCCGGCCAGGGGTTCAATCTCGGCATCCGCGATGCGGCGGTGCTGGCCGAGGTTCTGGCCGACATGGCGCGTCTCGGGCTGGACCCTGGCGCCGGCGCGGTCCTGGCGGCCTACGCCCGCCGGCGTCGCGTCGATACGTGGATGCTGGTCGCCATGACCCACGGTCTCAACCGCCTCTTTGCCATGCGATCGCCTCCGGTGGCGCTGGCCCGCGGCCTCGGTCTTGCCCTCGTCGGATCCATGACACCCGTCAAGCGCCTGCTCATGAAGGATGCCATGGGGGTGGCGGGCCGCCTGCCGCGGCTGATGACCGGGGAGAGGCTGTAGTCAAGGAGCCGGTTCAGGAGCGGCCCTCCTCCTCCTTCAGGGTGCTCAGCACCAGCCAGCCGGCTGCCAGCAGGACGACGATGACAGCCATGCCGAGGCGCTGGTTTGACGTCGCATAGGTGACCACACCGACGAGAAGCGGCCCGGCGAAGCTGGTGATCTTGCCGGAGAGCGCGAACAGGCCGAACATCTCGCCGGTCATGTGCGACGGGGCGAGGTGGGCCATGAGAGACCGGCTTGCCGACTGCACCGGGCCGATGAAAATGCCGAGCAGGCCTCCCAGAATCCAGAACCAGAGCGTCGATTCGGTGATCAGCACGGCGACACTGAGCACGATGAGGGCGGCGAGTGCGACAAGCAGGGTCCGCCGCGCCCCGATCCGGTCGTCCACCCATCCGAAGACCACGGCCCCTGCGCACGCCGTGATGTTGAGCAGGATGGCGAACAGCAACACCGATTCCTCGTCCAGGGCGAAGATTGTGGCCGCGTAGACACCGCCCAGGGCAAAGAGTGTGTTGAGACCATCGACATAGAGCAGGCGGGCGATGAGAAACCGGATGATCGTCTTGTGCTGGCGAAACTCCCGCAACGTGTCCACGAGTTGCCTGATACCGTTGCGCACGGCCTCTGCCGGAGCCCGTCCGGTTGCCGGCCTGTCTGGCGTGAACAGGAAGAACGGCCAGCTGAAGACGATGAACCAGAGCGCGGTGACGACGGCGACGAAGCGGATGTGCTCCGCCTCGCCCCGATCCAGCCCGAAGGGCAGCGGATCGGCCAGAACGAACAGCCCGAGGACCAGCAGGAGACAGGCGATTCCTCCTGCGTATCCCAAGCCCCAGGCCCATCCCGACAGGCGGCCGAAGCGTGAGGGGTCGACGAGGTCCGGCAGCATCGCGTTGTAGAAGACGGTCGACGTCTCGAAGGCGATGTTGACCACGGCGACGAGAGCCAGGGCCGGAATGATCCAGCGCGCATCAGGCGCGCAGAACCACAGCGCCGCCGTCGCCACGACCATGACGAGACTGAATCCAGTGACCCATGGCTTGCGGCGGCCGCCGGCATCCGCGATGGCGCCCGCCACGGGCGCCAGGATGGCGATGACGAATGCCGACACCGCGATGCCCCAGCTCCACAGGGCAAGACCCTCCGCCTCGTTGCCGGCAATCGCGCGGGCAAAGTAGGGAGCAAAGATGAACGTGATGACGATCGTGGGCGTGGGAGAGTTTGCCCAGTCGAAGAGGCACCACGAGAAGATTCCCCTGGTCCCGGCGGGGCGGATGGTCCGGGTCGTCACCTTGACACGTCCCGGCTGATGCCGCCCTGGTGCGCGGGGGAACGGAATTCCGCCAGCCACTCCTTCCGGTTGATCACGTAGAGAACCTGGGATCCCTGATAGGCAACGACGTCGCTGTCGTACGTGAACCCGAGTCTCGACATCAGGCGCCTCGAGGCGAGGTTGTGGGGGCTCGTGATAGCCTGGATGCTGCGTGTGCCGAGATCGATGAAGGCATGTTCGACAATCCTTGCGGTGGCTTCCGCCGCGTGACCCCTTCCGGCCGCCTGGCGGGCGATGGCCCAGCCTGCCTCCAGCTTCTTCGCAGGATCGATGTCGTCGCCGATGTCGATGACAAATCCCGTGTAGCCCATGATGGGCTCGTCGCTCCGGTCCTTCTCCCGGATGCCCCACATGCCCACATCATGGTGTTCGAAGGCCCACAGTGACCGTTCGACGTAGTACCGGGAGAGGTCACCGGGGTCATTGGAGCGTCCCGGGATGTCCATGAGATCCCACATGTGCCCCCGGTCCGCAAACAGGTCCTCGAGTGCCGGGAGATCGCCCCTGGCAAGGGGGCGCAGAACGAGCCGCCTTGTGGCAAGAACCGTCACACGCCTGTCACCTCAGCCGTTCACGTGACACTGTGCCGATACGCCCTTCTGCGGGCAACCCCAACCTTGGCAAGGGAAGGACATGATGGCAGGAATCACCTCACGCCGGAGGCGAAGGAACCGATGACGATCCCGCTGATCCACGGCCTTTCCTCGCTTGTCGGACGCTATGACGGATTGCTTGTGGACCTGTGGGGGTGCCTGCACAACGGCGTCGACGCCCATGCTCCCGCTGTTGAAGCACTGGTGGCATTCCGCCGCCTTGGCGGTCATGTCGTGCTGCTCTCGAATGCGCCACGCTTGCCGCAGGCCGTTGCCCGGCAACTGGAGGCGATGGGCGTTCCCGACTGCGCCTGGGACGGCATCATGACGGCCGGCCTGGCGACGCGTCTGGCCCTCGAGGAGCGCCAGGACTCCTGGTATGCGGCGCTTGGTCCCGGGTTCTGGCACCTGGGAACGGAGCGGGACGCCCGCCTCCTTGAAGGGCTCGCCCTTGAACGGTGCACGTCTGTCGATGACGCGGACTTTGTGCTGTGCTGCGGAATCCGTCGCCCGGGCGAGACCCTTGACGACATCATGCCTGAACTCGAACCGGCGCTCGAACGCGGCCTGCCCATGCTGTCGGCAAACCCGGACAGGTTTGTCCTGCGCGGCGACGAACGCGAGATCTGTGCCGGCATGATCGCCGAGGCCTATGTGGCCCGTGGTGGGTCCATGCGCCAGGAGGGCAAACCCTTTCCGTCGGTCTACCGTCGGTGTCTCGACATGATGGCGGGTGCGCTCCCGGAACGCGTCCTTGCCGTGGGAGACGGCATCGGGACGGACATCATCGGCGCGCGCGACAGTGGCATCGATGCAGTCTGGATCACCGGAGGTCTGCCGGCGCATTTCTGGGGCATTGCACCGGAGCGGGTGCCGCCGCAGACTCTGGTGGATGAGGCCTGCCGGCGCCATGGCGTCATGCCGGCCGGCATCATGCCCATGCTGACGTGGTAGCGGGATAGATTGCCGGTGTACGGGCATTCGCGCGCCGGGGTCTGCTTGTTCCTCGTCGACGGCTGCTATTCACGTGAATTCCCTCTCCGCGCTGCAGGAGCGCTGCATCTGTGTTCATGTCCGCCTGCATTGACGCCATTGGAACACGGCCGCACAATGACGTCGTGCGAGAGTCGCTCGCCCACTGCAATGAGCCGCGTTCCGATCGATGTCCCGGGCCAACTTGCCTGAAAGTGAGCGGCCGAAACCATAGCCAAACAAGTCAAATCAATGAGGAGGAGTTGCCATGAAGAAGATACGTTCGATGCTGGCGGCGGCACTCGCCGTCGTTGCATTCGGTGCGGTCAATTCCGCCACGGCGGAGACGCTGCGCGTCGGCATGGAATGCACCTATGCACCATTCAACTTCAGGGATGCCGATGGCGAACTCATGGGCTATGACGTCGATGTTGCCAAGGGTGTCGCTGGCATTATCGGCGCCGATCTGGAGTTTGTCTGCCAGCAATGGGACGGCATGATCCCGGCTCTCCTGGCCAACAAGTTCGATTTGATCATCGCATCCATGTCGATCACCGAAAAGCGCCTGAAGAAAATGGATTTCTCCGATACGTACCGCATTTCGGTCGGCCGCCTGGTAGGCAGAAAAGATGCCGGATGGGAGCTTTTCGACGATGCGGGCAATCCGATCCCCGAGAACTTCGCCGGCCTCAAGGTGGGCCTGGAACGGGCAACGACCTATTCGGACTGGTTCGAAAACGAACTTCCGGAAGCAGAAGTGGTTCTCTACGATTCAAACGAGGCGCTGTATCTCGATTTGGTGAATGGCCGAACCGACATGATCATGACCAATCCCATGAAGGCCTACCTCAGATTCCTCAGCCAGGAGGACGGTGGGGGCTTTGAGTTCGTCAGCCCGCAGATTGACGAGAAGAAGTATTTCGGCATTGGTGTCGGCATTGGACTTCGCAAGGGCAATGACGAATTGAAGGCCCGTCTGAATGACGCCATCAAGACGCTGACCGAGGACGGTTCGCTGGAGAGATACGCCCTGCAGTATTTCCCCTTCGCCATCCACTGACCAGGCGCAGCATTCACAGTTCAGATCAGATGTCATGTCCGCGATGGGGGTCTCCATCAGCTCCCATCGCGGATTTTTTCTGACGAATTGATATCCCGCCCTTGAATGATGTTCTATCGCGCCAAATGGGATGAATTGCCGTGGATGCACTAGATGGCTGGTGGGATGACTATTTCTGGGGTTCTGTCGTTGTCGCGGAGGTTTTTGTCGTTGCGCTGATCCTGACGATCCTGTTCGGATTGATTGGCGCGGCCGCGAAACTCTCGGGAAATCGCGCCGCCAAGGCGATTGCCAATGGCTACACGGTGGTCTTTCGCGGCACGCCCGAGATCCTGGTCCTCCTGTTGATTTACTTCGGTTCCGCCATCACCCTGACCGCCATTGCCCAGATCTTCGATCCCGAGATAAAATTCGTCGATCTTCCGCCATTTTGGGCCGGTTCGTTTGCCATTGCATTAATCGTAGGCTCCTACGCGACGGAGACCTTTCGCGGCGCTTTCCTCGGTGTCGCGCCAGGGCAGGTCGAGGCAGCCCGGGCGCTCGGTCTGTCGAAATTTCAAACATTCGTCCATGTGCGTATTCCGGCGATGTGGCGGCTGGCTCTGCCGCCCTTCGGCAATCACATGCTCTCGCTGATCAAGGATACCGCGCTGATTGCCATTATCGGGCTGGAAGAGACTCTGTTCGTCGCCGCGCAGGCGATTGGAACCACGAACAAGCCGTTTACCATGTATATCGTGGTCGGCGTGATCTATCTGGGATTCTCAACGGTCATCACGTTGGCCGTCATGGTCCTGGAAAAGTATGCCAATCGGCACCTGGAGATCGCGCGATGAGCTTCGACATGGCGCTGATCCTGGACAGTATTCCCAAGATGCTCATGGGAATCGGGCTGACGCTTCAATTGCTCTTCCTGTCGGCGGCACTGGGCCTGACCCTCGCCATCATCCTGCTGTTGATGCGAATCAGCGGCCGGTGGTATCTGGCGGCGCCGACAATGGCCTACATCTACATCTTTCGCGGCACTCCGATACTGGTGCAGATTTTCATCATCTATTACGGCCTGCCTCAGCTGGATTTCGTGCGCGACAGCATTTTCTGGCCGATCTTGCGAGAACCGTTCGGCTGTGCAATTCTCGCCTTGACACTGAATACCGGCGCCTACGTGTCGGAGATTCTGCGCGGCGGCGTTCTGGGCGTGGACCGTGGCCTGAAGGAAGCAGGAGCGGCACTCGGGCTCAGCACCCGGCACAGGTTCATCTACATCACGACCCCCATCGCGATCCGCCTGGCTCTTCCGGCGTACAGCAATGATGTCATCAGCCTGATGAAGAGCACGGCCCTGGCCAGCACAATCACGCTCCTGGACATGACGGGCATTGCGCGAACCATCGTGGCCGAAACCTACGCGCCCTATGAGATCTTCATGTCGCTGATGGTCATCTATCTGATCCTGACGTGGATGATTCAGAGAAGTTTCGGCTGGGTGGAGAAGTACATGAGCCGGTACGTGAGAGAAGAGGTGTGACATGAACGACAGCGACCGTGATGACATCATTCACCTCGAGAACGTCAACAAGTTCTTCGGTACGTTTCAGGCGCTCAAGGACATCAATCTGTCAATCAGGAAGGGGGAGCGCGTTGTCGTGTGCGGTCCGTCCGGATCGGGAAAGTCGACCCTGATCCGATGCATCAACCGGCTTGAGGAACACAACAGCGGCACGATCACGGTAAACGGGCACGAGCTGACCGATGACGTGAAGAACATCGATGCCGTGCGTCGCGAGGTCGGCATGGTGTTTCAGGACTTCAATCTGTTTCCCCACATGACGGTCGTCAAGAATCTCATGCTGGCGCCCAAGCTGGTGCGCAAGGCCTCAAGGTCGGAGGCATATGAGACGGCCATGCGCTATCTTGAAAGGGTCAAGATCCCGGAGCAGGCCGACAAGTATCCCAGTCAACTGTCCGGCGGACAGCAGCAACGTGTCGCGATTGCCCGCGCACTGTGCATGAACCCCGTGATCATGCTGTTCGACGAACCGACCTCGGCGCTCGATCCGGAGATGATCGCCGAGGTACTCGACGTCATGACGGATTTGGCGCGCGACGGCATGACCATGATCTGCGTCACCCACGAGATGGGGTTCGCCCGCTCGGTGGCCGACAACGTGGTCTTCATGGATGAGGGCGAGATCGTTGAGATGAACCCGCCGAAGGAGTTCTTCGACAACCCGAGGAACGAACGCACCAGGCTGTTCCTCAGCCAGGTCCTGTCATACTGAGGCTGGCGGCGTGGAGCAGGCTCTTGTGGATGAACTTGCCGAATTCGCCGGCCGGCTGGCCGATGCGAGCGGTCCCATCATCCGCAAGGCGCATCGGGGCGGTTTCTCGACCGAAGCGAAGGCCGATGGCAGTCCGGTGACCAACGTCGACCGCGCCGTCGAGGACCGGCTGCGCGCGATGATCGCGATGTCCTATCCGGATCACGGCATCGTCGGCGAGGAACGCGGTGTCACGGCGGCCAGGGATGGCCCGGTTTGGGTCATCGACCCGATTGACGGCACGCTGCCCTTCCTCGCCGGTATCCCGGTGTTCGGCACGCTGATTGCGCTGGTCGAGGATGGCGTGCCGCTGATCGGCGTTGTCGACATGCCGGCGACCGCTGAACGTTGGCTCGGCTGCCGGGGTCGTCCGACAATACGCAATGGCGCGACCGTCAGAGTGCGTCCTTGCGGCGGTCTCGCCGACGCGCTGATGTCGACCAGCAATCCCGACTTCTACGGTGCCGACGATGGCGATGCCTTCGCACGACTCAAGGCGGCGGTATGCTGGACGGTCTATGGCGGCAGCTGCCTGGCCTATGCCCAACTCGCATCGGGACGTACCGACCTCGGCATCGACGTCGCGCTCGACCCTCTGGACTATCTTGCGCTGGTACCCGTCATAGAGGGTGCCGGTGGCGTCATGAGCGACTGGCAGGGCGCTCCGCTGACCATGGACTCCGGCAGCCGCATCCTCGCCGCCGGCGATGCGCGAAGGCATGCGGAAGCACTGGCGATCCTGGCTGACGCCTGAGCCCTCCACCGTGGCGCTGCGTGGGGCGAGTATCCCAATCGCCTAAGGGTGTCCTTCCCGCGCGTCCTGAGCGCTCAAGCGGTCGGGCGATGAAAACCGTTGTACAATCGGCATTTAGCCCGACTGGCCGCTGTACAAGTGCCGGTGCCACTATCTGCACGTATCAAGGAAGGGAAACGAGGGACGGTCGAGATCCACGAGACCACCACGGGATCAAAACGCGTGCACGTCATCGGCGAGCCGAAGACTGATCCCGCGAAGCGGATCCCCGGTCGAGTCGTGTGGTCGCAGCCATGGGGTCCGGCGATTGCTGTCGGCTATCGTGCGGCCAGGCTTCCACCCGACGGGAAGGGCAAGGGCTTCAGTTTGTCGCTGGGTGCGGGGCACCGGCTGTCCATGATCCACTTCTGGCAGATACCGGCCTTCAACTGGTTCGAGAGAGTAAGAACGGACCGCGAAACGGTTCCCATCCGGCTGACGGGGCAGCGCGGGGAGGACTGCGTCTTCATGCCCGACGGGTCTATCCGTCCGACGAAGCGGTGCTCCCTTCCATGCGCTGGATCGTTCGACGTTCGGCTCGGTCACAAGAACCGCGACATCAATCCCTTCCGATACCCACCCGGAACAGGCCCCGACGGTGGGTGATCATGGCAAGAGGTCACTCGCTGAACGGAAGCCTTGCGCCAGTTCGCGGATTTCGGCAGCGGCAACATGGGAACGCCGGGATCGGTGGCGGCCCCACAAGATCGGCCGAGGCGACCCGGCACGACGGGGTGCGCCGGGCGAATTGAAAGAGGCGCACCGGGTGTTACAAAAGAGCGCATTAAGACGGGCGTTCGCGAGGTTCGGATCGCAGACGTTCAAGACCAAGGCGTTCGCTCGTTTCGCCGAGCACGAGGGGCTGGAAGATGCGGCGCTGTGCGAGGCCGTGCGCCGGGCCGGGAGCGGTCTGATCGACGCCGATTTCGGTGGCGCGTCATCAAGCAGCGGGTCGCCCGCAAGGGCGGTGGCCGTTCCGGCGGGTTCCGCACGATCGTGCTGTTCCGCAGAGGGGAGCTGGCGTTCTTCGTGTACGGTTTCGCCAAGAGCGACCGGGAGAACCTGCGCCGAGACGAACTGGCGACCTACCGGAGTATCTGTCGTTGAACGGAGCCGGCCTGGCGGCGGCGCAGGCCACTGGAGCGATCATCGAGGTGGAATGCAATGGGGATTATATTGGAAAGTCACAATGAGACCCGGCGTGATGGGCCGGGTCTCATGTGTGGACAACGCGGGAACGTCGATTAGTCGACTCGACCCGAAGGTCGCCCATGCATTGGCATTGCTCAAGTGCAGTGCTGCGATATTCGCGGTTCACAGGCCCGGCAACCCAGCAACCTCCCCGCGCAGAGGCCCCAGTCCCCGAGGCCGGTTGCCGAAGCAACACGGGCAACGTATCATCGACCCGCTCAAGTGCAATGCTGTTGATCGGAAAGTGTGATGTGACTTTCCGATGTAAGTCCCAATGCGATGACCAAGCAATACAGGAGTGGGGCGCTGGCGTCCGTGCACGAAGCCGCGCTCGGCCTGGCCGAGGCGGGCCTGATGTCGAAACGGACCATGCGCAAGTTCGACGAGATGTGCCTCACGCCAGTCGAGGACATGACGCCGGAGGACATCCGCGCGTTGCGGCTGCGCGAGCATGCGAGCCAGGCGGTGTTCGCGCGTTACCTCAACGTGACGACGGGTCTGGTGAGCCAGTGGGAGCGCGGTGAGAAGCGTCCGCGGGGCGCGTCGCTGAAGCTGCTGACGCTGGTGGCGAAGAACGGTCTGGCGGCGGTCGCCTGACGGATGCCGGAGGACGGACGTTGGCTGGCGGCGCGCCCTCGGGCGCGGGTTGATCGGCGGCAAGGCGTGTCGGCAGCCGGGATTGTCGTAGCGGCGAATCGGATGCCCGGCATTGCGATCACTGATTTGCCACACGAAATCACGCCTATAACACCGGTGGACTTCAAGGCAGTGCTGTCAGATTCAGCATGTTTTCTGCATAGCATTCCCCCCTGATCCTGCGGTCCCGGAATCCTGACTCGACGAGCGCCTGCTCGTTCGGTGACAGCGCGTGCGAGAGAACGTATGTTGATTCAGCGTGCTGATGTTCCGTTCAACCCCGGAGGTGTGGTACCGGTGTTGCACCGCCAGCTTCTGCAGATCCGGGGAGACTGACCCATGCTGTCCCCCGAACCGATCCACAAGGGATACAGCGTGTGCCCGCACGACTGCCCGTCGACGTGTGCCCTTGAAGTCGACGTTCTCGCGCCGGACCGGATCGGCAGGGTGAGGGGAGCGAAGGACAACAGCTACACCGCCGGCGTCATCTGCGCCAAGGTGGCGCGCTATGCGGAGAGGATCCATCACCCGCAGCGGCTGACGACACCGCTGCGCCGCACCGGGGACAAGGGGTCGACGGATTTCGTTCCTGTCTCCTGGGATGAGGCGATGGACGAGGTGGCGAGCCGTTTCGCCGAAGCGGAAGCCCGCCATGGTCCCGAAACGGTCTGGCCATACTACTACGCCGGAACCATGGGCATGGTGATGCGTGACGGCATCAATCGGCTGCGCCATGTCAAGCGCTACAGCGGACAGCACAACACCATCTGCACGACACTGGCCTGGGCAGGCTACATGGCCGGGACCGGAGCGCTCATGGGGCCCGATCCGCGCGAGATGGCGAAGTCCGACTGTGTGGTCATCTGGGGCACCAATCCGGTCAACACGCAGGTCAATGTCATGACCCACGCGATGCGCGCGCGCAAGGAACGCGGCGCAGCCATCGTGGTGATCGACACCTACCGGACCGGCACGGCCGAGAAGGCGGATCTCTTCCTGTGCGTGAAGCCCGGAACGGACGCAGCCCTGGCCTGCGGCGTCATGCATGTCCTGTTCCGCGACGGCATGGCCGACCGGCAGTGGATGGATCAGTACACCGATGAACCGGCGGGTCTCGAGAAGCACCTCGAGACCCGGACGCCTGAGTGGGCCGAGGCGATCTGCGGCGTGCCGGCCGACAGGATCGAGACCTTTGCACGGCTGGTGGGCCGAACGCCGAAGACCTACCTGCGCCTGGGCTACGGATTCTGCCGCGGGCGCAACGGTTCGGTTTCCATGCACGCCGCCAGTTGCATCGCCTCGGTGACCGGTTCGTGGCGTCACGAAGGTGGCGGCGCCTTTCACAACAACGGCCAGATCTACCACTGGGACCGCACGATGATCGAGGGCATCGACCGGAGGGATGCGTCGGTTCGCGTCCTGGACCAGTCGCGCATCGGCCCGGTGCTTGTCGGTGACAGGCGCGATCTCGGCGACGGTCCTCCGGTGACGGCCATGCTGATCCAGAACACCAATCCGATGGCGGTGGCTCCCGATCTCGGCCTCGTGCACCGGGGATTCGCACGCGATGATCTCTTCTGTTGCGTGCACGAGCAATTCATGACTGAAACTGCCAGGATGGCCGATATCGTGCTGCCCGCCACGATGTTCCTCGAGCATGACGACATCTACCAGGGGGGCGGACATCAGCACATCATGTGGGGACCCAGGCTGGTTTCGGCGCCGGGAGAGTGCCGCAGCAACCATGACGTCATCTGCGATCTCGCCCGTCGTCTCGGGGTGGCGGACGAGCATCCCGGGTTTTCCATGACGCCTGCCGGACTGGCCGATCACCTGATGCGGGCATCGGGATGGGGGCCGCTGGACGACCTCGTTGCCAGGAGATGGATGGACGTCCAGCCCGACTTCGAGCGCGCCCACTTCGTCGGGGGATTCGGTCACGCCGATGGCCGCTTCCGTTTCCGTGCGGACTGGTCGCACAGGCACAACGTCTTCGGTCCGCACGGGGTGCCGGATACCATGCCGCAATTTCCCGATTTCTGGGATGTCATCGACACCCGGCATCCCTTGCGTCTCGTGACGGCGCCGGCCCGCAACTACCTCAACTCGAGCTTCACCGAAACGCCGACATCCATCCGGCGCGAAGAAACACCCACGGCCCAGATTCATGTCAATGATGCGCACTCCCTCGGCATCGCGGATGGCTCGCGGGTGCGCCTGGGCAATGACAAGGGGAGCGTCGTGCTGCGGGCCCGTGTCGTGGACGATCAGCTGGCGGGCACGGTCATCGTTGAGAGCGTCTGGCCCAACAGCGCGTTCGACGAAGGCGTGGGCATCAATCTTCTGGTCTCGGCGGAACCCGGCGCCCCGATCGGCGGCGGTCTCTTCCACGACACGTCGGTGTGGCTGAAACCCGCCTCGAGTCAGCGCCAGGCAAACACCGGCTGCTCGAGGTGATCGACCCGGGTTGCCCGCCCGCCCAGCACCACTTCGCGGAACTGGAAGATCACGGCAGCGGTCGGCGCGTGGATCTTGGTCCCGGCGATCGGCATGCGGATCACCGGGCGGTCGCTTTCGGGAATGGTCACGAATTCCGGGGATCCCGGCTTGTAGAGCGAGGTGAAGGGGATCCGGTAGATGGCCGCGACCTCCTGCGGATTGGCCTTGAGCTCGACCTTGCCGCCTCCCCAGACGACAACCGGCGTGATGAGGTAGCCTGAACGGGTCGGGTAGTCGTCAAGTCGTCCCATCACGGCGCTGTCGTCAAGATCGAGGCCCACCTCCTCGGCGAGTTCCCTGAGCGCCGCCTTCTCGGGCGTCTCGCCGGGATCGAGGCGGCCTCCGGGAAGTGCCCACTGTCCGGCATGGCGGTTCATGCGTGCTGCCCGGCGCGTCAGGATGAAGGCGCCCTGACCCTTGCGGTCGGAGACGACGGTCATGGTCACGGCAGCCCTCTTGCGCCCGTCGGGAGCTATCTGCCGTGTCTTGAACCCGGCAAGATGCCGCACCATGCGCTCCTTGAGGGCAGGGCCGTTGACGAGACTGTCGGCGATCATGGCAGGGTTCTCCACCGGTTTCCCCGGGGCGCAGGCGTGATGCAGCGAAACGATGGTCTGTAGCCGTGGGGACAATTCCCCTGCGTCGGCCTCTCTACCGAACTCATTGTATTGCAGGTGCTTTCTCGCACACGTCAAACGGAACCAGCGATCCTGTGTGAGATCTCGGCGTTGTACCCAACTTCCTCGGCGCGTGGAAGTCGGGTACGGGAAGAATGTTGACCCATTGGGCGCTCTGCAACCCGGCGGTTCGTATCACCATCCGGAATTCCACCCCGGAGTCCACGCGGCCAGGAACTGCCTTCGACGCTCCGAGATCGCGGATGCCTTGCCTTGACCTTGCTGCTACGACGAATAGGGTTGTTGAAGCAACAAGACTGGGGGGATTGAACCGTGACGACATTCGATGAACTGAAGCGGGATTTTTCCGAGGGTCGCGTCGACCGGCGTGACTTCATCCGGCGGGCGACAGCCATGGGCATGGCTGCGGCCATCCCGGCCGGCATCCTCGCCGAAGAGGCGAGGGCATCGGAACCCCGACGCGGCGGGCTGTTTCGCTCGGCGGTGCGCGGCGGTGCCACGTCGGACAGTCTCGACGGGGCAGCTCTGCTCGATACGCACAACATCATGACGTCCTGGACCTGCCGCAACAACCTGACGGAAGTGGCCCCGGATGGGAGCATTGTCGGGGAACTCGCGGAAAGTTGGGAAGCCTCGGCGGATGCCGCCATCTGGGTCTTCAACCTGCGCGACGGCGTCGAATTCCACAACGGCAAGTCCCTCGACGCGGATGATGTGATTTTCTCCATCAATCATCATCGCGGCCCGGACTCGACGTCGGGCGGATCAGGTGCCGTCGCCAGCATCGAGAGCATCGAGGCGGACGGCAAGGGCAAGGTCGTGTTCAACCTTTCGGGCGGCAGCGCGGACTTTCCCTTCCTGATGGCCGACTACCATCTGACCATCGTTCCCGACGGAACCGATGCAGCCGGCTGGGAGGCGGGCATCGGTACCGGTCCCTTTGTCTTGACGGCCTGGGAACCGGGAATTCGCTCCGCCGGCACGCGCAATCCCAACTACTTCAAGGAAGGGCGTCCTTACTTCGACGAGTGCGAAACTCTGAACGTCGGGGACGTGACGGCACGAATGACAGCGCTGCGCACCGGCGAAGTCGATGCCATGGAGGAACCGGAACTCAAGGGAGTCGACATGCTTGCGGAGATTCCCGGCCTGAGTGTCAAGGAAGTCGGCGGAACGAAACACTTCACGTTCCCGATGCACACCGACGTGGCGCCCTTCGATAACAACGATGTGCGACTGGCGCTGAAGTTCGCCGTCGACCGGGAGGCCATCCTCAATACCATTCTGCGAGGTCATGGGTATCTTGGAAACGATCATCCGATCGGGGCAAGCCAGCGCTACTTTGCAGCCGATCTGCCCATACGTGAGTACGATCCCGAAAGGGCCATGCATCACCTGAAGAAGGCGGGCCTGGACAGCCTCACGATCCCGCTGCACGCCGCGGACATCTATGCCGGCGGCATGGACAGTGCAATTGTCTTCAGTGAGAGCGCCGCTGTTGCCGGAATCACGCTCGAGATCGTCCGCGAACCGATTGACGGTTACTGGTCGAACGTCTGGATGCAGAAGCCGTTCAGCGTGTGTTACTGGGGCGGGCGTCCGACGTCGGACTGGATGTTCTCCACCGCCTACGCTGCCGAAGCCAGCTGGAACGATACGAACTGGAAACACGACAGGTTCAACGAATTGCTGGTTGCGGCGCGCGGTGAACTGGATGATGCGAAGAGACGGCAAATGTATCACGACATGCAACAGATTTGCCGGGACGAGGGTGGCGTTGTCGTTCCGGTCTTTGCCAACTGGCTCAACGGAGTGAGCGACAAGATCGCAACACCGGAACGCATCGCCGGCAATTGGCCCCTTGATGGCGACAAGGCGCCGGAACGCTGGTGGTTCGCCGAGGGCGGCGCCTGATCGTCTGCGTGAGCCTCGACACGGTGGAGCTGTCGTCCCGGGATAAGGCCCCGGGGCGACAGTTTCCTTCGGAGGCCTTGCCGTGACGTTGGTGATTCATGGCCGGGCGAGAAAGCTCGGTGACGATATCGATACCGACCAGATGGCGCCGTATCCCTTTGGACGCAACTGGGAAGAGGTGCGTGGTCGGATTTTTCCCGACCACCGGAAATTCGTAGAGACGTTCCAGCCCGGCGACATCATCGTCGCCGGGCGGAACTGGGGTTGCGGCTCCAGCAGGGAGCCGGCAACCGCCAACATGAAATCCCTGGGCGCGGCCGCCATCGTCGCGGAATCCTTCGCGCGAATCTTCTTTCGCAACGGGATCGCGCTTGGTTTGCCATGCATCCCCTGCGCCGGAATCGCGACGGCCTGCTCCGATGGCGACGAGATCACGATCGATCTGGAAGCCGGGGTGGTCCGGAACAGAACAAGCGGGCACACGCTCCGATTTCCCGCCTTTCCGGACACCGTACGCACGATCCTCGCCGAAGGCGGCATCCTCGAGGTTCTGGGCAAGTCCCCGGTTGCCGAGATTGTTCCGCGATCACTTGACGAGCTCGAACCAGGCCAGACCATGGCCGAGAAAATCCTCGCCCGGGCCAGCGGGCGGACGAAGGCCAGCCCGGGAGAACTGGTCGTCGCCAGGGCGGACAGGGCTGTCCTGATCGAATTCATGGTGTCCTGTGTCGATCGGCTGGCCGCGGTCGGAGTGCAGGACTTCTGGGACCCGGACAAGGTTTCCTCGGTCAGCACGCTGCGGTTTCCGGCTCCTGATCCCGAAGCGGCCCGTGTCCACAGCCGGATGAGGGAGATTGCAGCCGACAAGGGTCTCTCGTGCTTCTACGGTCATGAAGGGATCGTCAACCAGGTGATGGTCGAGAAGGGCGACATCCTGCCGGGCAACCTCGTGTTCGGGACGGACTCGCACAGCACGTCCTATGGTGTCATGGGCGCCGCCGGAACAGGTCTCGGCATCACCGAAATGAGCTACGTTCTGGCGACCGGGCAGCTCTGGATGCAGGTGCCGGAAACCATCCGGTTTTCCCTGGACGGTTCGCCCGGGCCCGGCGTGATGTCGAAGGATCTCATTCTGTATCTCCTCGGCCGGTACGGTGCCGATTTTGCGCAGTACAAGGCGATCGAGTTTGCCGGCGACCTTGTCGACCGCATGAGTATCGCGAGCCGGTTCACCATGGCCAACATGGGCGTGGAGATGGGGGCCAAGTTCGCGATGTTCGAGGCTGATGAGAAGGTTCTGGACTACCTCCGCCGGCGGACCGATATCCCGCTTTCGTCCTTCGGACCCGATGAGGATGCCGACTACGCATTCGAAGCCAGGATCGATGTTTCCGCAATCTCCCCGCAAGTGGCCAAGCCCTACAGTCCCGCCAACGTGAGCCCGGTGGAAGACCTTGAGGGAACGGCGCTCGACCAGGTGTTTCTTGGCTCCTGTACCAACGCCCGGCTGGAAGACATCGCCATAGCCGCAAGAATTCTGAAGGGCCATTCCGTCGCTCCCACCACCCGCCTGCTGGTCACGCCGGCATCGAGCCACACGCTGCTGGAGGCGACGCGGGCAGGTTATGTCGAGACCCTGCTGGAGGCGGGTGCCCACATCACCCCGTCCGGTTGCGGGGCGTGTCCCGGAGGGAGCAACGGGGTCCTCGGCGCCGGCGAAACGTGCCTTTCGACGTCCAACCGCAACTTCAGGGGTCGCATGGGCAGCCCCGACGCTTTCATCTATCTTGCGTCTCCCGCGACGGCGGCAGCGTCGGCGATAACCGGGAAGATCACGGACCCACGTGAATTCTGGCGAGATTCCAGCCCGTCCTGACGTCGCACCGGGCCGCGAGGCCCATCAACTCGGTGCGCCGGATGACGGACCGCCAGGATCTGTACGCCCATGATGCACCATGGGGTCATGCGGCACGGAGCCTTCGTCACGCGAACGTGCGCTGCATCATCTTCGGGGGGCTGACAAACGCGAACCGCGATGACGTCGTCCATGACCGGTCCGGTTCCAGCGTGCCGAAGATGGCTGGTGGTTCTTGACCGTTCCTGTCGGATTCATCACAGTATCGTCGCCGTCCGGAACCACGGCGTGTCGCTCAACAGGTCCACGAACTGTCAATGACGGAGGCTGGACCATGTCGGACATCTTTCCCACGCTCGTCGAGGTTGACGTGTCACCGCTGTTCAATGGCACCGAAGTCGAGGTGGCCGAGACGGGAGCAGCCATGTTGGCGGCCATGGAGGCATCCAACGGCTTTGTCGCGGCGGGCCTGCCCGGCGCTGCATCTCTCGATGCCCGGATTGGCAATCTGCTCCGCTTCTTCGAACTGCCCGAGTCCGAACGGCTGGCCCTCGCCACGCGACGGCACCGTGCCGGCGCCGGACATTGCTACCGTGGTTATTTTCCGTTGCCCGAAGAGAGGGGCTGGGCCCACAACGAGATTTTCGATTTCGGACCGCATGAGCCGTCCCGGGCGCCGCAGGATCATCCGGTCAAGCGATTCCTGGAAGAGACGAACCAGTGGCCGGCACGCGAGCCCCATGCAGGCTGGCGCAGCGCCGCCGAGGCGCTCTTCGACGATCTGCGCGCACTTTCCGTTGCGGTCATGGCGGCGCTTGCCGGTGCGCTCGAAGAGGATGTGGGGGCCGTGATGAGCAAGTTCGACGACGGCAACGGCACGCTCCGCATCCTGCACTATCCGCCACCGCCCGACGACTTCGTCGCCGCGCACAGGGAGAGCCTTCCAGAGCGGGTCGACGCCGCGGGACGACGCATCATCACCCACCGCCACACCGACGCCTGTGTCCTGTCGGTGCTTTGGCAGGACCGGATCGGCGGTCTGCAGTACGAAGGCCGCGACGGCACATGGCGCGAAGTGCCGTCAGGCGACGGGCGGCTTTCGATCCACGCCGGGCGCGCCCTGGCTCTGATGACCCGCGGTCGTATTGCGGGCACGCCGCACAGGGTCGTCGGCACGGGACTGGACCGCTGTTCCCTGGGCTTTTTCCTGGAGCCCGGCTTTGCCGAGGCGATTGCCGTTGACGAGGACGAACGGTCGTTCACCTACGCCGATCACATGAAGGACGACTTCGCCGATCTGGACGTCTACGCCGATGTCATGGGAGATGCGGTGGCGGCGTGAGGGAGCAACACGACGACCGCCCCGGGCCGCTTCGATCACGCCCGGACGCCTGGTCACTCCATCATCGATACTGTCTGGCAAACCTCCCCGGCTCCTGAAGCGCGGATGTCATGACCCGGCGCGCTGACAGTATCGAAGTTCGCTATGGCTGGGTCGTCCTCGCCGCATCTCTGGCGATCGGGACGATCGCCATGGCGGCACCCAACATTCTCTTTGTCGGCCTGAAGGACATTGCCTCCGACTTCGGGTGGCCCCGTGCGGGCCCCTCTCTGGCGTATTCCCTGCTGATGATGGGAAGTGGTGTGGGTGGCATTGCCATGGGCCTGTGGATGGACAGGCGAAGCGTGATTGAGCCAGTCCTGTTCGGCTCGGTCATGATCGGTCTCGGCGCCATTGTCGCCAGCCATGCAGGTGCGCGCTGGGATTTCTATGTCGCCAACGGATTGCTTATCGGCGCCTTTGGCGAAGCGGCAATGATTGCGCCGCTCATTGCAAATGCCACGCGATGGTTCGATCGACGCCGGGGTCTTGCAGTGGCGATCATCGCGTCGGGCCAGGGCGTGGCCGGAGCAATATGGCCACCGGTCATAAGGTTCCTGAACGATTCCGTGGGGTGGCGGGAAACGTATCTCTGTTTCGGGATTTTTGCGCTGGCAACACTTGTGCCTCTTGCATTGTTCCTGAAACCGAAGCCACCGATTGCGTCTGCCGAGACAAGTCAGGGCTCCAGCATGGGTGAGTTTTCCGTGCTGGGACATTCTCCAGCAACGGTGCAGGCCTTGCTGTGTCTGGCGGTCGTGGGTTGCTGTACGGCGATGGCGGTGCCGATCGTGCATCTCATCAGCCATGTGACCGACATCGGACTCTCGCGTTCCACCGGTGCCAGCATGTTGTCAGTGCTGTTTGCCGCGTCGTTTGTCAGCCGCATCGGATTCGGTTTGCTTGCCGACAGGATCGGAGCGGTCAGATCAATGCTGATCGCTTCCGGTGCCCAGGCGGTCATGTTGTTGGCCTTCGCATTCGTCACGACCGAAATCGGTCTGTATCTCGCCGCATTCATGTTCGGCATCGGCTTTGCCGGAATCATGCCCAACTACGCACTGATGATCAGACATTGGTTTCCAGGCAGTCAGATTGGCTGGAGAGTGGGCACAACCTATCTGTTCGGGGCGATAGGCATGGCGATGGGCGGTTGGCTCGGAGGCGCACTCCATGACGTCACCGGTACATACACGCTTGCCTTCCTTGCCGGGTTTGGATTCAACGTGATGAACTTCATGGTGATTGGTCACCTCTGTTTGCGTCAGACCAAACTTCGACTCAGCCACCTTCCGGTCTGACCGTGGTTTCGGGTTGGACGCCCTGCGGCGCACTCGCTTCCGGAAGACGGTCTGGCATGGTGGCCAGCTGTTTCAGGGTAGCGATGTCCAGACGGACCCCGGCGTCCGCACACGCCGATGAGGGCCCGGGAATCGGGATCGCCACGTTCACTCTGCGATGAGGGTCGCGGGCGCACCGTGTTGCGACGATGACCGTGCCTAGAACTCGAACACGCCCTTTCCCGTCGACTGCTTGTCAAACAGGCGATAGGCGTTTTCCGCCTCGTCCAGGGAGAACCTGTGGGTGAAGATGCGGTCGAGATCAATGCCGCGTTCGGCGATGTATCTGGCGCAATCGCCCTGATCGACGCTTGAAAACGTCCAGGATCCGATGATGGTCAACTGTCGGCGCATGATGTCCTTCGAGACGTCAAGAGTCACCGACCCACCTTCGCCGACAAGGCATGTGGTGCCCCAGGTTCGGGTCGAACGAACCGCCTGCACCCGCGCCGCCGACGCGCCGCTGCAGTCGATCGTGAGGCTGGCTCCCTCGCCGTGGGTCAAGTCCCTGATTGCCTCGACCGGATCGGTCATGCCTGGATCGATGGTTTCGGCCGCGCCGAACATTCGGGCCATCTCCCGTCTTTCGTGGGAGAGTTCCACGGCGATGACGCGCGCGCCCATCTCTGCTGCAAGCAGGACGACGCTGAGGCCGACGGGACCCTGGCCGAACACGGCGATGGTGTCCCGTCCAGTCAGGTTCATGCGCTTGAGTGCCCTGAAGGCCGTGCCGGTTCCACAGGCAATTGCCGCACCTTCCGAGAACGAGAGCGCTTCGGGCAGGGTCACCAGGGTGTCCGCCGGCACGCGCATGTAGGGGGCATGGGCCCCATGTGCCGTGGCGCCGTAGACCACGAAGCCATCGGAGCACAGTTGCTGCCATCCGGAGCGGCAGGAAGAACAGACGCCGCATCCGCTGTAGTGATGGCACATGACGCGTTCGCCCAGCGCCAGACGACCTTCGGGAACATCCTTCCCTCGGGCAACGATCACGCCGCAGGGCTCATGTCCGGCAATGACCGGCCCGTCCACAAGGTCGAGGCCCAGGGACTTGGCGCCTTCGGCAGCCCGATAGAAGTGCAGGTCGCTTCCACACATGCCCGACGCCTTGATTTCCAGCACAACATCGCCCGGGCCCGGCTCCGGGTCGGGAAAGTGCATCAGTTCAAGGACGCGGTTTCCGTGGAATACGACACCTTTCAACGTGCCGGCCTCTCGAGTGAATGGACCCGCTGCGCAATTCGGTGAGCCGTGGCATGAGATCCTGGCGGCCCGGGACGCTCCGTCGCGGAGTGACGTTCGCCGGTGGAGTTATCCGATGACAAAGGGGTTGTCCATGCTTTCGGCCATGGAGATCCAGACGCTCTTGGTCTGCAGATACTCCCGGATCGCCTCCTGCCCGAGCTCCCTGCCCAAGCCGCTCTTCTTGTATCCTCCGAACGGCGTGGTGTAGCTCACGGCCCTGTACATGTTGACCCAGACGGTTCCGGCCTGCAGCCGGTTCGCCATGGTGATGGCCCGGCGCATGTTCTCCGTCCACACGCCGGCCGCCAGGCCGAATGCGACATCATTGCCGATCGCCACCGCATCGTCGTCATCCCTGAACGGAATGACCGACAACACGGGCCCGAACACCTCCTCCTGGGCAATGCGCATGTCATTTCGCACGCCTGTGAAGATCGTTGGTTCGACGAACCAGCCGTCACCGCATTCCGGCCGGGTTGCCTTCCCGCCTCCGAGCACGACTTCCGCGCCCTCGTTCCTGGCTATGTCGATGTAGGCAAGCACCTTATCGAACTGGGGCATGTTGGTGACGGGCCCGACATTGGTGTCGGCGTTCATCGGATTCCCCATTCTCGCCCTGCTTGCGAAGGCGACGAGGCGGTCCACGAATGCGTTGTGAATGCTCTCCTGGACGAGAAGTCTCGATCCCGCCACGCAGGTCTGGCCGCTTGCCGCGAAGATGCCCGCAACGGCACCCTTGACGGCGTTGTCGAGGTTGGCGTCCGCAAAGACGATGTTCGGCGACTTGCCGCCGAGTTCGAGACTCACGCGCTTGATGTCACGAGCGGCATCCGAATAGATGCCCGCCCCCGTCTTCTCGGATCCGGTGAAGGAGACCTTGCGCACGAGCGGATGATCGATCAGGGGTTGCCCGGCTTCTGGCCCGAAGCCCGTCACGACGTTGACCACGCCTTTCGGAAAGCCCGCGCGTTCAACGAGTTCGATAAACTTGAGAGTCGAGGCGGAGGTGTACTCGGACGGTTTCACGACAACGGTGTTGCCCGCGGCAAGTGCGGGCGCGAGTTTCCAGGCGGTGAGCAGCAGCGGCGAGTTCCAGGGCACGATGGCCGCACACACCCCCAATGGCTCGTGTCGTGTATAGGTGAAGGCCGCCTTGTCGGTCGGGATGACCGATCCTTCGATCTTGTCGGCCAGTCCGGCGAAGTAGTGGTAGAAGCTCGGGGCGTACCGCAACTGCCCCGCCATTTCGCTGAGCAGTTTGCCGTTGTCCCTGACCTCGAGCCGGGCGAGATCATCCGCGTTCTCGGCAACCAGTTCTGCGAGATTGCGCAGCAAGGCGCCGCGCTCGCTGGCGTTGAGGTCCGGCCAGGCGCCTGTAGTGAAGGCGCGATGCGCCGCCCGGGCTGCACGATCGGCATCATCAGCCGTGCCGCGCGGAACAAGACACCAGGGTTTGCCGGTGAAAGGGTCGTAGCTCTCGAAGTAGGTACCGGAAGCATGTTCGACGAATGCACCGTCGATGTACATTTGCAGTTTGGGCAGATCCTTGGTCAAGGCAGATGTTCCGTTGGTTGCTAGTACCAGGCGTCGTTCATCGACGCCTTTCTTCTGGTGCAGTACGCCGTCAGCTCTTCGTCGACGGCGGCGTTGATCGGCGGCTTCTCGTAGTCCTCGAGAATTTGTGTGCACAGGGCATGGGCTCGTTCGAGGGTGTCCTTGCTTCCTCGATCCGTCCACGCCTCGAAACTGTCGGAATCCGGCAGTTCCGTTCGAATGTTGGCTGTCGCGGCATTGCGCAGCGTATGGCCGCAGCCAAGGAAGTTGGACTCGTCGCCGAGTTCCAGGAAGGCATCGCCGGCAAGGGTGTTGTCGTCAACGTCCAGGCCCCGCAGGGCTCGCGCGATGCCCGTGCACTTCTCGGCATCGGCAATGAACTTCTCGAAGCCTATCGTCAGACCGCCTTCGAGCCAGCCGGCGGACTGATGGATGAAATGTGCACCGCCCATGACCGGCGGAGTCATCGATGCGACGGATTCCTCCATGGCCTGCGCGTCGAGGAGTTTCGAAGCCGTCAGATGTCCGCCGCATCGAACCGGTAACCCGAGACGGCGCCCGAGCTGGACGATCGCGAAGTTCGCGAGACTCGATTCCGGCGTACCGTAGGTCGGTGCGCCGCTCCTGAGGTCCATGGTGGTCACGAAAACGCTGTAAAGCGCGGGCGAGCCCTTTCGCACGAGCTGGGAAAAGGCGATTCCAGCCATGGCTTCCGCATGGGCTTGCGCCAGGGTCCCAGCCATCGTGGCTGGCGACATGGCACCGGCAATGATGAAGGGCGTGATCATGTTGGCCTGATTGGCCTTCGCGTAGGTTCTGATTGCGCCGGTCGTTTCCGCGTTGAAGGTCAAAGGCGACTGCACGGCAGTACCGGCCAGGACCACGGCATGGTCGTCCAGAAAGCCGTCGCCGAAGACAATGCGCGCCAGTTCGAGCGTGTCCTCGCCTCGCTCCGGCGTGCTGACGGCTCCCATGATCGGCTTGTCCGAGTATCGCAACTGGGAACAGACGATGTCGAGGTGCCGTTTGTTGACCGGTAGGTCGGAGGGCTCGCAGATCAGCGCCGGGTTGTGGTGAAGTGCCGGCGCACATTGCAACAGCTTCGTCAGATCCTGATGGTCCTTGATCGTGCCGTACCGGCGGCCCTGCCTCATGTCGGTGACGAAGGGTGCACCGTCGGCCGGGGCCATCACGACATTGTCGCCTCCGAAGACCACGCTTCGCGACGGATTGCGCGCATGCATCGTGAAGGTCGAAGGCGCTGTGGCGCAAAGCGATTGCACCAGGCCACGATCGAACCGAACGCGGTCTCCATCAACACTGGCGCCTGCATTCTTGAACAGCGTGCGTGCACCCGGGTCTCCCGTGATGCGGATGCCGATTTCCGCCAGGAGCCAATCCGCCTGTGTCTCGATTCCTTCCAGGGCCTCTTGCGACAACAACTCGAATCTCGGGATGCGGCGGACAATGTACGGCGAGTCACATGCCTTCGGTGTTTCGCGAAAGCGTCTCGTTCGCCTGCTCCGGCGCCGGGGAACGTTTTCCCTGCCTGTTGCGGAGTGATGTTCCTCCTGGTTCCCGTGTGTCATGAATCCGTCGCACCGCGATCGGTCCAGCCATGAGTAAACGAGCGCGTTGACCTTTGCGTACCCTGCTGTTTTCCAGGAATCGAATCATCCGCGGGACGCGGATGATTGGACCAATGACCCGACGGGTCTGCGCCCCGGCAAATGACCGAATCCCTGTTCCAGCCGTCGCTCGCACGGACGTCACATGACAGGTAACGCATCGCCAGACCGCAACGGCGACGATCGGACCGGTTGGGTTCCGATCCGTGGAGGACCCAGTCGCTGTGGAGCGAAATCTGACCGGCCTTGAGCTCGAGCGAAACCGGTGCATCGCCATAGCGTTCCGGGTTGTCGACAGTCTGGCTGAGAACATTGTGCTCTTCCGGCGTACTGCGGCGAAAGGGAACACCCGGGTGCAGATGCGAGCGGGGAATGACCCGCATCGCGCCGTTCGCCAGACAGGAATCGTCAATGGCGAGCCAGACCGAGATCACCTTGCTCGGTGTCAATGGCCAGTAAGAGGCGTCCTGATGCCAGCTCACGCGATGGCCGTCACCGGGAAGCTTGATGAAAAAGTGGCAGTTCCGGAGAATGACCGTTCTGCCCAGGAAATCCTCCACGATATCGACGATGCGGGGATGGGTGACGAGATCGTAGACGCCTCGGCAATAGAGGTGCCGTCGAAATTGGTCAGTTCGCCCGCCGTCCAGCCGGCGGCAAGCGCCCTCGTCAGCAGGTGGTCGAAGTACTCTCGAATGTCTGCCACTTCGCGATCGCTGAAGACATCGACCGGTGCCAGAAATCCCTGATCGTTGTAGCGTGAAATCTGCTCCTTGCTCACGGTTCCGGGTGACTCCACGCCGAGCGGACAAAACCTGAGCTCCCGTTCGAGGTCTGGAAACGCGTTCGTATGCCCCGCCATCATGTCTTCCCTGTCAGGATGACCGGCCCAATGACTGGTCCAGCACTCATGGTAGTGCAATGGCGCCTCCCCGGCCAAGCTGGTCATATGGCGTGCGAACCTCGCGTTCGCCCAGGCCAGGAGACTCCACAGGCTCGTCCGATTGAGCCTGTGCAGAACATTGTGTGCTGACGTGGACTGCGGCGATCCATCCAAAGGGCGTCAAGGCTCGCCTTGCACCCGGACCGTCTGTCCGGCAGAAGGTGATGGGCGATCCGGAAGGGACACATGACGACGATTCCCTCGACCATGGCGGCCGTCCTGCTCACCGGCCACGGTGGGCTGGACGTGCTGGAGTACCGGGAGGACGTGCCCGTCCCCGATCCCGCGACGGGCGAGGTGCTGATCAGGGTTGCCGCCGCGGGGATCAACAACACGGATATCAACACGCGGATTGGCTGGTATTCGAAGAAGGTGACAGGCGCGACATCCGAAGGTCCGGCGGCAATCGACGCATCCGACGCGTCTTGGGCCGGTGTGGCGATGACGTTTCCGAGAATCCAGGGAGCCGACTGCTGCGGCAGGATCGTCGCCACCGGCGAAGGTGTCGATCCCGCACGCATGGACGAGCGCGTCATCGTCCGGAGCGTGATTCCCGCGCCTGCGGCATCGAATCCGTTCGAGTGCTGGACCTTCGGGTCGGAGCGCGACGGCGCCTTCGCCCAGTTCGCCGTGGCGCCGTCTGCCGAGGCGTACGCCGTGACGAGCGACTGGACGGATGCCGAACTGGCCTCCGTTCCCTGTGCCTGGTCGACCGCCGAGAACATGCTGGAACGGGCGCGTGTGGGGGCGGAGCGGATTCTCGTGACCGGTGCCTCCGGTGGTGTCGGGTCGGCGGCGGTGCAGCTGGCCCGGCGCCGGGGAGCCACGGTCATCGCGGTGGCCGGTGCCGCCAAGGCGGAAGGTGTCCTGTCGCTCGGGGCCAGCGAGGTGATCGACCGCGATGCCGATCCCGCCGCCGCGCTCGGACAGGAATCGGTCGACGCGGTCATCGACGTCGTGGGCGGCGCGGCATGGCCGCGTTTCCTTGACATCCTGAAGCGCGGCGGCCGGTACGCGACATCCGGCGCCATCAGCGGGCCGCTGGTCGAGCTCGATCTGCGGACACTCTATCTCAAGGACCTGACGCTCGTCGGCTGCACGGCCCAGGACGACATCGTCTTTGACAACGTGGTGCGTGCCGTCGAGGAGGGCACCGTGCGCCCCCTGGTGGCCGCCACCTTCCCGCTCAGCGAGATCAGGAAGGCGCAACGCACCTTCATGGCCAAGGCCCATATCGGAAAGCTCGTCCTCCTTCCGCCTCCGGTGAAGGGAGAGGGCCGGGCAGGCTGAAAAGAGGAGGAACGTGACCGTGCCCGTCATCAATGGCGCGAGATTGCTGCGCGACCTCGAGGCGCTTCGCACGTTTGGCAAGTGCGGCAACGGCGTGGTTCGCCAGTCCCTGAGCGAGATCGACATGGAGTCGCGCCGCTGGCTGGTGGAGCGCATGTCGGATGCCGGACTCGATGCTCGCATCGATGGCATCGGCACGGTCTTCGGCCGCTCGCGCAATCCCGGAAAGGCGCTGCTCGTCGGATCCCACACGGATACCCAGCCCACGGGAGGCTGGCTCGATGGCACCCTGGGTGTCATGTACGGCCTCGAAACGGTGCGCGCCTTCGCCGAGTCCCGCGAAACCCGGGATCTTGCCGTCGATGTCGCTTCCTGGATCGACGAGGAAGGGACCTTCTTCGGCCTGCTGGGAAGCAAGATGTTCTGTGGCCTCGTCGGGGAGGCCGAGCTTGACGGGGCCAGCGACGCCGGCGGGCGGACCTTGCGGACAGCGCTCCGCGATGCCGGTCTCGAGGGGTGCCCTGTTGAACGCTGCGTACCCGACCGGTACCGGGCCTACATGGAAGCCCACATCGAACAGGGGCCGTGGCTCGAGGAGGAAAGGAGGCGCGTCGGCGTCGTCACCGGCATCGTCGGCATCCGGGATATGTCGATCCGGTTCGAAGGTCAGCAGAACCACGCAGGCACGACCCCGATGGCGCGACGCCGGGACGCCGGTGCGGCGCTGGTGGCCTTCGCCGCACGCGTTCACGAGGTGTTTGCCGTCCATGCCGGACCACGTTCCGTGTGGACGATCGGCAACATTCGTCTCGAACCGGGCACTGCCAGCATCATTCCGGGACGAGCGTGGATGTCCCTGCAGTACCGCGATGCCGATGAGACGCGGATGGACCAGTTCGGGGTTCTTGTCGAGGAACTGGTCCGCGAGTGCAATGCGTGCGGTCCGGCGACCGTGTCGATGGAGCCGGCGAAGGACCGGACCGCCGCTGCCCTCATGGACGCGGATCTGCAGCGATACCTCGAGGCGGCGGCCGAGCGCCATGCCCCGGGCGCATGGATGCCGATGCCGAGTGCGGCGGCCCATGACGCCCAGAACCTCGCACGGATCCTGCCCAGCGCCATGCTCTTTGTGCCGAGCAAGGGCGGCATCAGCCATGCCTTCGAGGAAGACACCTCAAGGGAGGATATCGTCCTCGGGTGCCAGGTCTTCGCCGACGCCATCGCCTCGGTCCTGCTCGAGGGAACATGACCGGGGCAAAGTCGTGCAACGGCACCGCTCGTCGTGCATGATGTTCGTTGCATGCACGAAGGGGATTCGCTCATGGAGCAGAGAACGTTCGGTCACTCCGGCCTGCAGGTGTCGCTTGCCGGCATGGGCTGCAACACGCTCGGCTGGTGGGTGGGCGAGGACCAGGGAACGCGGGTGGTTCATGCGGCTCTCGATTCCGGTGTGGCTCTCTTCGATACGGCGGACATGTACGACGACGGAACCTCGGAGAGCATTCTGGGAAAGGCGCTTGCCGGCCGCCGGCAGGACGTTGCGATCGTATCGAAGTTCGGCCTGAAGACGGCAAGCGACCAGCGCGACATTCCACGCGGGTCGCGCGACTACATCATCCGTTCCTGCGAGGGCAGCCTGCGCCGGCTCGACACCGACTACATCGATCTCTACCTGCATCACGCACCCGATCCCGTGACCCCGGTGGCGGAAACGCTCGATGCCCTCGACCGCCTGATCGACCAGGGAAAGATCCGCTACTACGGCTGTTCCAACTACAGGGGCTGGCAGATCGCGGATGCCGCCTGGCAGGCCGATAGCATGTGTGTTCCCCGGTTCGTTGCCGCGCAGAACAAGTGGAATCTTCTGGCACGGGAGACCGAAACCGAGGTGGTTCCGGCAGCCCGGCGGTTCGAACTTGGCATCATGCCGTACTATCCGCTGGCCATGGGGTTTCTGACCGGCAAGTACACGGCGGGCGGAAAACCGCCCGAGTCGTCCCGTCTGTCGGCGGGCGAGACAGACCGCTCCTCACTGCTGTCGGCGGAGAACTACGAACGTCTCGACAGGCTTGCGGCCTATGCCGCGGACCGCGGAAAGAGCCTCCTGGAACTCGCCATCGGCTGGCTGGCGAGTCATGATATAGTCACCACCGTGATCTGCGGAGCGACCAGGGAGGATCAGGTGAAGGCCAATGCGGCGGCTACCGGTGCCTGGAAGATGACGGCCAGTGAAGTCGACGAGATCGCCGCCATCGCCGGACACTCCGAAGGGACGTGATCCATGCCTCTTGTGTTCCGCCACCTCCTCCTTGCCGCGGCCAGGCGGGCTGCGTCCGACCCCAGGGTGAGGGCGAAGGCGAAGGAGATCTACGAAGAGAAGGCCCGCCCGGTTCTGGCCAGAAAGGCGCGTGAACTGAAAGAGGAGGCAACCAGGCGCGATCCCGGAGAGCATCCCGCACGGTTCGTGGGGCGCGCCTTCAAGCGGTTTCTCGACGGCTGACGGCTCCCCCCGGGACCATGGATCGTTCCTGGAGATCACCCCTGGTGGTGATCGCGGCGGGCTGCGTCATTGCGATGATCGGCTTTGGCGTTCGCTCGGTCTTCGGGCTCTTCCAGGAGCCCGTGTCGCTTCATCACGGCTGGAACCGGGAAGTGTTCTCCATGGCGCTCGCCGTGCAGAACCTCCTCTGGGGTCTTGGCGTTCCGGTAGCCGGGATGATCGCCGACCGCTTCGGTCCCAGCCGGGTGATCATCGGCGGTGCGATCGTCTATGCCTTCGGCATCTGGGCGATGTCCGTTGTCGAGACCGGCACCATGTTCGTTCTCGCAGCCGGTGTCCTGGTCGGTCTCGGCGTCGCCTTCACCGCCTTTTCCCTGGCGCTTGCCTCCATGGCCCGTGTCGTGGCGACGGAGCGGCGTTCCTTCGTCCTCGGGCTCGGTACTGCCGCCGGCTCCTTCGGCCAGTTCGTCTTTTCGCCCAATGCCCAGTTCGCCATCAGCCTGTTCGAATGGCAGGGCGCGCTCATGGTCCTGGCGGCGGCATCCCTGGTGATGATTCCCTTGGCCGTCATGTTGCCCGCTTCGTCTCCGGCCGTTGACGAAGCCGTGCACGAACAGGGCATGCGGGATGCCATCGTCGAGGCGGGACGGCATTCCGGGTACGTGCTGTTGACTCTCGGGTTCTTTGTCTGCGGTTTCCAGATTGCCTTCATCACGGTGCATTTTCCGGCATTCGTGACCGGATCGGGTTTCAGTCCGGCGGTGGCTGCCTGGTCATTGGGCCTGGTGGGCGCCTTCAACATCGTCGGCTGCCTCCTGGCGGGCGTGGCCGGACAGCGCTGGAGCAAGCGCTACAGTCTTTCCGCCATCTACTTTCTGAGGGCCGTGCTCATTGTCGCCCTGATGCTGGCTCCGAAGACCCACGCCACGATCTATCTCTTTGCCGGATGCATGGGCCTCATCTGGCTGGCCACTGTGCCCCTGACATCGGGAATCGTCGCCCAGGTCTTCGGCACCCGCTACATGGCCACCCTCTTCGGAATCGTCTTCTTCAGTCATCAGGCCGGCAGCTTCATCGGTGTCTGGCTGGGAGGGCGGCTCTTTGATGCGACAGGTTCCTACGATGTGATCTGGTGGATCAGTGCGGTGCTTGGGCTGCTCGCCTGCCTGGTCCATCTTCCCATCAACGAGAGACCACTGGCGCGCCTTGCCGTCGCTCCGCAACGGGGCGCGTGATCATCGATGAATGCCCGCCATGAGAGATGAAGGATTGCCTGCATGACCATGGAAGAAACCCGCCTTGCCGACTACCGGCCCTTTCCCTGGCGCATCGACACCGTCGTTCTTCATGTCTCACTCGATCCCGATGCGACGACCGTTCACGCCAGGCTGGCCATCGAGGCGGCGCCCGGTGGCGAGCCACTGACACTCGATGGAGACAACCTGCCCCTCGACATGGTGGCCATTGACGATGAGCCTCTGGACGCGTCGGCCTATCGCCATGACAAGACCGGACTCGTCATCCATGAGCCGCCCCGTCGCTTTACCCTGGAGACCCGCACCACCATCGAGCCGGCTCGCAATGTGGCCCTGGAGGGCCTCTACATGTCGTCGGGGATCTACTGCACGCAGTGCGAGGCCGAGGGGTTCCGCCGTATCACGTTCTTTCCCGACCGTCCCGACGTGCTCGCCACCTACACCGTCGCCATCGATGCCGATCGCAGCAGCTGCCCGGTTCTCCTTTCCAACGGCAATCTCCTGAAGGAACATGATCTGGGAGACGGTCGGCACCGCACGGTCTGGCACGATCCCTTTCCGAAACCTTCCTATCTCTTCGCCCTGGTTGCCGGGGATCTCGGTTGCCTCGAGGATACCTTCACCACCGCCTCGGGCTGCGAGGTCAGCTTGCGGATCTGGAGCGAGCACGGCAACACAGACAAGTGCCGCTACGCCATGGATTCCCTCAAGCGGGCCATGCGCTGGGACGAGGAACGCTACAGTCTGGAATACGACCTCGACACGTTCAACATCGTCGCCGTTGCCGATTTCAACGCCGGAGCGATGGAGAACAAGAGCCTCAACATCTTCAACTCGAGCCTGGTTCTCGCCAGTCCGCAGACGGCAACGGACGGAAACTATGAAGCCATCGAGAGCGTCATAGCCCACGAGTATTTTCACAACTGGACCGGTGACCGCGTGACCTGCCGCGACTGGTTCCAGCTCTCTCTCAAGGAAGGGCTCACCGTCTACCGGGACCAGGAATTCACGGCCGACATGAGAAGCCGCCCGGTCAAGCGGATCGATGACGTGCGTCGCCTGCGCGCCGCGCAGTTTCCCGAGGATGCCGGACCCATGGCGCACCCGGTGCGCCCGTCGAGCTACGTCGAGATCAACAACTTCTACACGCCGACGGTCTACGAGAAGGGAGCGGAAGTCATCCGCATGATGGAGCGCATCCTCGGCAGGGACGGGTTCCGCAAGGGCATGGACCTCTACATCGAACGCCATGACGGCATGGCGGTGACCTGCGACGACTTCATTGCCGCCATGGCGGATGCCAACGGGGCCGATCTCGGCCACTTCAGCCTGTGGTACAGCCAGGCCGGCACACCGGAAGTGACCGCCTCGGGCCGATGGCTTGCCGACGAGGCGACATATGAACTCGTGCTCGAACAGGAAACGCCACCGACGCCCGGCCAGGCAGCCAAGGAAGCACTTCGCATTCCCCTTGAAGTCGGTCTTGTCGGTCCCAACGGCAACGACATGGAGGTGACCCTCGAGGGCAGGACTGCCTCGAGCCATGTCCTAGATCTCGATCGGCCCTCACGGACATTCCGTTTCGAGGGCGTCGGAGCCCGGCCCGTTCTCTCGCTCAACCGGGATTTCACGGCCCCGGTGCGTGTCACGTCCGATATCGACGATGCCGGTCTGGCCTTCCTCATGGCCCACGACAGCGATCCCTTCGCCCGCTGGGAGGCCGGCCAGAGTTACGCCACACGTCTGCTTCTCGCCATGATCGCGGCCATCCGTCAGGGCGGCGCACCGGCTACCGACGAGCGATGGCTCGAGGCCATGTCGACGACCATTGGCGACACATCCCTCGATCCTGCCTTCAAGGCCCGTGCCCTCGCTCTCCCAGGTGAATCCTGGCTCGCCGAGCAGATGGAGACGGTGGATGTCGAGGCCATTCATGAGGCGAGGGAGACCATGAGGCTGGCCGCCGCGAATCGTTATGCCGACGGCTGGAGGGCCATGATCGGGGAGGATGATGAACCCTACAGTCCCGACGGCGAACAGGCCGGCCGGCGTGCCCTGAAGGGCGTGGCCCTTTCCTACTGTGCCGCGCCTGGTGACGCGGAAGCGGTCGCGCTTGTCACCGGGGCTTACGCCAGCGCAGGCAACATGACCGATCGCCTCGGGGCGTTGTCGCTGATCGCCGCCATCGACACGCCACACCGCGACAGGTGTCTCACGGACTTTCACGACCGGTTTCGCAACGATGACCTGGTGATGGACAAGTGGCTGGGCGTTCAGGCGGCATCGCCCCTCGATGATACGCTCGCCCGGGTCCGCGACCTGCTCTCCCACGAGGTTTTCAGCCTGGAGAAACCCAACAAGGTCTTCGCCCTCGTCGGCGGTTTTGCGATGGCCAATCCGCTCAACTTCCATCGTCGCGATGGATCGGGCTATCGCTTTGTTGCGGACCGGCTGCTGGAACTCGACGACATCAATCCCCAGGTAGCGGCGCGGATCATCAACCCGCTCATCCGCTGGCGCCGCCAGGACAGCGACCGCCAGGCGCTCATGCGCCACGAACTGGAACGGATTCGCGCGAAGGAGAACCTGTCGCCCGACCTTGGCGAGAAGATCACGAAATCCCTGGAGCAGGAGGAGTAGGACCGTGCCCCACCTCACCACATCCGGCGCCTCGTTGTGGTACGACCAGACCGGTTCCGGCCCTGACATCGTCTGGCTTCCCGGAGGCGATCAGCGCGGCTCGGAAATGCGCTGGCAGGTAGAGGGATTCCCGGACTTTCGCAACACGACCATGGATCCCCGGGGCGTGGGGGAGACCGAAGCCCTTGTTGGCCCGCCATGGTCCATTCTCGACATGGCGCGCGACTGCGCCGAACTGATCGAGGCGCGCTGTGCGCCCCCTGTGGTGGCGGCGGGGCTCTCAATGGGTTCGCTCATCGTCCAGGAACTGGCGATCAACTGGCCGCACCTCGTGCGCCTTGCCATCCCCATGGGGACCTTTGCCGTGTCGGAAGGGTTTTCCCGGGAGTGGATGGAGGCGGAGATCCGCTATCGACGCACGCGCGGCGATCTGCCCTTCGACTTTGCCGTTACCCACTACGCGGCCTTCATGTATCCGCCGGAGGTGCTGGATGACCCGGAGTTGTGGGCGCGGCTGCGAACGGTGACGGAGGCGGCCTACGGAGAACGGGACGGGGCCATGCTCGACGCCCAGTGGCAGGCGTGCTGCGAATTCGACACGACGGCCAGGCTCCCCCACTGCGAGGTCCCCATCCACGTCATCGGATTCGGACTCGACATGCAGGCGCCGCCTTCCCTCGGCCGCAAGTGTGCCGGGCTGGCGGCAAACGGCCACTATCATCACCTCGAGGGTCTCAGCCATCTCTCCCTCTGTGGCCACCGCCACGAGGTGGTGAACGCCGCCATACGCGCCATCATCGAAGGCCATGGGTGACGCCCTTCAGCCCGCCGTTCGAATGGCGGAATCCGTCGCCCATCCCTGTTCATGCCCGCCTTTCAGCTTGCATGCGACGGCGTTCCAGCATCCCTTCACCGTGATGCAGAACCTCAGGGCTGTCGGGAGAGCCGTTGTGAAGCCTCATGGGCAAGCGTAGGGCCCGCCGGAAGGGCAGCGATGTCCCGGATGGGAAGGAAACCAACCGTGATAACGGTCCTCCGCCAAGCCAGTTTGTGAACGCCAGAGAGACCACGATGAGCTTTACCGACAAGTCGGTTCTGGTCACGGGCTCCACCACCGGGATCGGCGAGGCGAGTGTCCGAGCCTTTGCCGCACAGGGGGCCCCGGGTGCTTGTCACCGGGCGCAATGCGGAACGGGGCGCAAACATCTGTGCGGAGATTGAGGGACACGGAGGAACTGCCGAGTTCTGCCGGGCGGACCTCTCCGATCGCGCCGAGTGCGACCGTTTGGTGTCCGAATGCGTCCAACGCTTCGGCCGTCTCGACATCCTTGTGAACAATGCCGGGGTTCTTCACGAAGGCACGGCCCTCACGACATCGGATCACGCCTGGGACGAGACGATGACGGTCAACGTCAGCTCCGTCTTCTTCATGAGTCGCGCTGCCCTCAGGCAGATGAGTGCGCAGGGAAGCGGCTGCATCGTGAATACGGCATCGGAATGGGGCCTCAATGGGGAGGCGAACTATGTCGCCTATTGCACCAGCAAGGGTGCTGTCGTGCAGATGACCCGCTGCATGGCGCTCGATCATGCGGCCGAGGGTATCCGGGTGAACGCCGTGTGCCCGGGCGAGACCCATACGGAGATGCTGGACAGGATGCTGCACGACCAGGGGGGAGACTTCGACGAGAACCTGCGGAACTTCGCCGCCGGCATCCCGATGCGCCGCGTTGCCAGTGCCGGTGAGGTTGCCCGGTGCATTCTGTTTCTGGCCTCCGATGAGGCGAGCTACGTGACCGGGACGACGCTGGTTGTCGACGGCGGGAACGACGCGACGGCAGGAGCCTACGGACCGTAGGAAAGCGCGGCCATGCCGCTCGGCGAGTGATCGGACAAACGTGACGCGTCCGGCTGCCTCCCGGCGATCGCCGGGATTGTCCGTTGCGGGGAGGCCCGGCTACCAGAAGAGGTGAGGCGTGGTCGTGATCTCGTCCACTCCGGTGTCGGTGACGATGAAGTTGGTCTCGAAGGTGGCGGTCCCGACGCCGTCAGCCTCGAAGAAGGCCTCCACGGAGTGCACCATGCCTTCCAGGAACACGTCCTCCTCGCTGCACAGGCGGGTCTCGATGTAGGGCGCTTCCCACATGCATCCCACGCTGTGTCCGTAGTAGGGCCAGGCCGTCTTCAGGACATCGGACTGGTAGCCGGACTGTTCCGAGAGGTCATCTGCCAGACGGGCGACATCCATGACGGCAACGCCTGGCCTGATGGCGGCCATGAGCTTCTCCATGACATCGACAAGGGTTTCGATGAGATGCTTCTGATCGGCGGTCGGCCGGCCGCCGCATACCGCGGTGCGGCCGGGATCGAGCCAGTAGCCCTTGTAGATCGGCCCGTAGATGAAGCCGTGCACGATATCGCCCTCGTGCGGCGTCCTGGTGCTGAAGCCGTTGATCGGATCGCTTTCCAGATACTGGCTCACGGCACCATGCGAGATGGCCATGCGATGCCAGTTGCAGCCCCGCTCGAGCAGGAGTGCGCCGGCCCGGGACGCCGCCTCCGATTCGGAGGTTCCGGCGATGAGCGCCTCCATCATGGCCACATGGGCACGGGTCACGTACGCGCCGGCCTCGCGGTAGAGCGCCAGTTCGCGTGCACTCTTGATCAGACGGACGTCGCGGACGAGATCGTCTTCCACGACCCAGTCGATCTGGGGTGTCGCGGCGCGAAGCTGGAGCCAGTACTTCATGGGCAGGCAGTCGCTGCCCACGAAAGCAACGCGTCCTTCGATCCGGCGCTCGCGCAGGATCCGGGCCAATCCCGCGATCGGATCGTAGAGACCGCTGAAGCGATCCGTCGCGATCTGATCGTACCGGGGCTCGGTCTCGTCGGTCACCAGTTCCGGACTCTGGCCCGGCTGCAGGATGACCGCGCAGTACGAACGCGCGTTCCACAGAGTGGTGTCGGGCTCCTGGCCGGAGTGGGTGGAGAAGAAGTTCGTCAGGTAGAGCACGTCACCGGCGCGTTCGTAGACCCCGGATGTCTTGCCCCAGACCACCGCCACCTCATAACCCAGCGTCGTCATGTGTTCATGAACGCGTTTCCAGCGCTCTTCGTACTCCTCCAGAGGGAACGGACGAATGTCCGAGTCGGCTTGAAGCCTGCTTCCAGGTGATCCTGCATGTCCGGTCATGTTGGTGCGCCTCCACGCTCTGGACCGCCGTCGCGCATGCCGGGAGTCAACGCCGGCGCGACTCACAGGGTCGGCATCGCCCGACCCGCGATCCTGTTCGCTGACAAGACTAGGACAGAATTCGAGAACGAGCCAATGGCGCCACTGGCCATCGTCACACCCTTCCAGGCGCCGGGCACATCAGGAGGATCGGTACCCGTAGTCCCTTTCAGCGGCGGCAGGAGTCACGAGTCCGCTCTTGAGATCGGCGGCGATCAGTGCCGGGTCCCGCGTTGCCGGGTCTCCGTATCCGCCGCCGCCCGGCGATTCGAGCCGGAGTGTTTCGTTCGGGGGAATGTCCTGTTCGCCCTTGCCGTTGAGCGGTCGTCCCGAAGCGAGGCGCAGGATGCCGCGGGCGCCGTCGTGGCCGCCCTCCCGGCCTCGCGGCGGGTAGGTGATCCTGTCGAGCGCCGCCGCCAGCTGGAGCGTTGCGTTTTCGGAGGATGCAACCTCGATGATCTGTCCGTGACCGCCGCGATGGCGCCCGGCGCCGCCGGAATCGGGGCGCAGTTCGCGGCGCCAGACGATGAGCGGGGCGACGGATTCGGCCAGTTCCACCTGGGTTCCGATGACGCCCGACGGAAAGGCGGTCGCATCGAGACCGTCGCTCGAGGGGCGGGCGCCGGTGCCGCCGTTGTGGACCATCTCAAGGGCGAATCGCGTCTGTCCGCTGGAATGGTAGATTCCGAAACCACCTCTCAGGGGAAGATCCCATAGCACCGATGTCCCCTCGGCCGGTACGCTGCCGGGTCTCGCCTGGTGCAGACAGCCCAGAGCGGCGTCGGGAAGCAGTTGTCCGACGATGTGGCGCATGGTCACGGGAGCCGGCTTGCTGGCATTCATGATGGAGCCTTCCGGGGCCAGGACGACAAAGGGCTCCAAGGCTCCGGCGTTGTTGGGAACATCCGGTGCGATGACGCACTTGAGTCCGAACACCGTGTAGGCCTGGGAGTAGGTCAGGGGGCAGTTGATGCCGTAACGGGAGGCCGGTGAACTGCCGCTGAAGTCGATGGCGAGGGCGCCATCTGCAATGGTGAGTCTGGCCGCGATCCTGATCTCGAACTCATAGCCGTCAACCATCATCTCGTTCGACCAGGTTCCGGAAGGCCACGAACGAAGCCTTTCGCGCGTCGCCTCGCGCGATGTGTTGATGATGTGGTCCGAAAGGCCGGCGAGCGACGTGAGGGTGAACTCCCGCATCATGTCGGCCAAGCGTTCCTCACCCACTTCACAGCAGGCTATGAGAGCGTAGAGATCGCCTTCGTTCTGCACCGGAACCCGGCTGTTTGCCCTGAGGAGGGTCATCAGCGTGTGGTTGATCGTGCCGCCTTCGATGAGCTTGATGGGCGGGATGAACATGCCTTCCTCGAAGACGTCGGCGGCGTCGGGGCCGAAGCTCCTGCCGCCGATGTCGGCGAGGTGCGAGGTACAGGCATTGAGGCCCACCACCCTGCCGTCGAGAAAGCACGGCTTGACCAGCACGAAATCGTTGAGGTGGCCGGCCCCGATCCAGGGGTCATTGGTCATCCAGAGGTCACCGGGACGAGCCTCGCCAGGGGGGAAGTGGCGGATCAGGTGACGGACCGAAGCTGCCATGGTGTTGATGTGGCCCGGTGTGCCCGTCACCGCCTGGGCCATCATGCGTCCCTCGAGATCGAAAATGCCCGCCGAGATATCACCCGATTCGCGCACGATGGGGCTGAAGGCGGCGCGCATCAGTGTCTGGCCCTGTTCCTCGACAACCGAAATGAGACGGTCCCACATGATCTGAAGGTGAATTCTCTCGAGCGCGTCGGTCATGACGGGGTTGCCTCCCTTGCCTCGAGGACGATGTATCCGTTGCCGTCGATCCGTCCTTGGAATGACGCGGTGACCACGGTGGTGGTCTGTCCCTCGGTGATGACGCAGGGGCCCTCGAAGGCGGCACCGGGGGCCAGCGACTCCCTGCTGAAGACCGGCACACCCACCATCTGTCCTGTGGCAGGGTCCACAAGGTGGCGCCGTGACGAGCCTGTCCCTTCGTCTCTCCTGGCGGTCATCACCGTATCCGGGTCGTCCGGCAGCGGTGCCGCGACCACCAGCTTCCAACCGAGGATCTCGACGTCCATTCCCGGCACGCTGCGGGAGTACTGCCGGGCATACTCTCGATCATATGCCGCCTGAAGGACCGTCCTTTCGCCATCGCCGATTGTCCCGTTGCTGACGGGCACCTCGATTTCGTGTCCCTGTCCGAGATAGCGCATGAAACAGGTGCGGCGTTCCTCGAGGGGGACATCTCCGGCTCCCTGGCGGACGATGGTCGATGCCTCGCCGGCCAGGGCGGCGTAGATCCCTGCCACCACCGTGGCATCGAACGTGGCCAGGGTCATGTAGAGGCTGCGCACGACCTCGAATGCGACCGGTGCGCGCAGCATGCCGACGGCAGAGCCAACGCCGGGATGGAGAGGGATGACGACGCGCCTGATGCCGAGCTTTTCGGCCATGCGGCAGGCATGCAGCGGACCTGCGCCTCCGAATGCGATCATCGTGCATTGTCTCACGACCTTGCCTCGCTCGACCGCATGAACCTGGGCAGCGCTGGCCATGTTCTCGTCGACGACTTCCGATATGCCGAGCGCTCCGGCCATGACATCCATGGAAAGTGGCTCGGCAATGTCCCGCCGGATGACCTGCCGGGCCGCGTCGGTATCGAGGGTCATACTGCCGCCGGCGAATCCCGTTGCCTCGAGGCGTCCTAGAACGAGATCGGCGTCGGTGACCGTGGCATCGGTGCCGCCTCTGGCGTAGCAACTCGGCCCCGGTTCCGATCCGGCGCTGCGCGGACCGACCGAAATCCGCCCGAGACCGTCCATGCCGGCGATCGATCCCCCTCCGGCGCCGATCTCGATCATCTCGATCACCGGCAGGCGAACGGTCATGCCGCTCCCCTTCATGAAACGCGCGGCACGGGCAATCTCGAAGATGCGGGCTGTCTGCGGCCTCGCATCGTCGATCATGCAGATCTTGGCCGTCGTGCCGCCCATGTCGTAGGACAGCACGCGGGGCTCACCGCACTTGCCTGCCACCTTCGCGGCGAGTACCGCGCCGGCGCTCGGTCCCGATTCGACGAGACGGACAGGAAAGCTCATCGCCGTCTCAAGGGAGCAGATGCTGCCGCCTGATGTCATCAGCAGCAACGGCCCAGGGATGCCGGCATCGGCGAGTTCTGCCGCAAGCGCACCGAGATAGCGGGCCATCAGCGGCCGCACGTAGGCATTGCACACAGTCGTGGTGAGTCGTTCGTACTCCCTGACTTCAGGACAGGCCTCTGAAGAGAGGGTGATGGATACGTCGGGACATTCGCGCACGATAAGGTCGCGAACCCGTTCTTCATGACGCGGGTTGGCATAGGCGTGCAGGAGACCGATGGCGACGGATTCGACCTGTTCGTCACGGATCTTTCCCGCGATTGCCAGGACACTCGTCTCGTCGAGCTCGATGAGCGGGGTCCCGTTGACGTCCATGCGCTCCGTCACCGGCCAGGTAAGGTGGCGCGGGACCAGCGGCTCGGGCTTGTTCAGCCAGATATCGTACTGATCGTATCGGTTTTCATAGGCGAGGCGCAGCGTATCGCGGAAGCCGCGGGTGCACACCAGGGCCGTTCTGGCGCCCCTTCGTTCGATGAGCGCGTTGGTGGCAAGCGTGGTGCCGTGAATCACCGAGCGGACGGCATCGACACCGATACCGGCCTTCTCCAGCGCCAGTCTGACACCGGTCATCACGCCTCGTTCCGGTGCCCTTGGTGTCGTGGGAACTTTCGATGTCTCGAGTCGGCCGTCACTGGTTTCAAGGGCAACGTCCGTGAACGTGCCGCCGACATCAATTCCTATGCGGACGCGACCCTGGGATGCAGCGTATTCAGACATCGTGTTCAGTGTGCTGGGTGATTGTTGCGATCCGGACCGCAACGGACGGCGCCCGGCTTCGCCAGGCATGCCGCGAACGGTCAGGTTGCCGGGAGAATGCCACCCGTTGAAATCCCGTCAACCGCCGGGATGCCTGGCGACAATCCAGCAACGCGTTCCACGCCCATCACCGGCCATGTCGAACCGTGACGACCTTGCCGCATCCGTGTCCGGCGCAAGGTTGGGGAATCGATCGGTCGAATCCCCCAGATGAGGGATCCGCCGGTCAGCGCCACGACATCTTCCGTTGCGGGCGGTCACGAAGCAGTTCGACCCTGCCGGCCGGCAAAGAACCGGCAGAGTTCCGAGTCGGGTACCTGGCGCTGCGAGTAGGCAAAGGTGCCGCGATCGCGGATCTCCGCGGCCGCGTCCCGGATGAGTCCGAAGGTTGCGCGGGCCAGCGACCCGCCGACGCTGATCCGCTTGACCCCCAGATCCTCGAGCTGGTTCACGGTCATCGGATTGCCGGCAAGTCCCATGACCACGTTGACCGGGGCGTCGACCTCCTTCACCAGGCGGCCAATGGTCCTGGCGTCGGTCATCCCGGGCACGTAGAGGCAGTCCGCTCCTGCATCTCGATAGGCCGTGGCCCTCGTCACCGACTCCACGAACGGATTCTCGGATCCGACGAGGTAACATTCGGCCCTTGCCGTCAGGATGAACGGAAACGGCAGGGAGGCCGCAGTCGCCACCGCCGCCTCGATTCTCTCGACCGACAGCGTGTGATCGTAGAGTTCGCCCGTGCCGTAGGAGGCGGCAAAGTCCTCGATGCTCGCGCCGACCGCGCCAGTCTCTGCCATCCGGAGGATGGTCTCGGCAACCTTCTCCGGGGAGTGACCGTAACCGTTTTCGGCGTCCACGCTGACCGGTATCCGAACGGCGCGGCAAATCCGGCCGGTTTCCTCCTCTGCTTCCTCCTGGGAGAGCGCTCCTTCATAATCAGGCAGTCCCAGACCGAAGGCGATCCCCGCGCTTGTCGTGCCCACCGCTGGGAAGCCGGCGGCTTCGAGCATGCGCGCGCTGCCGGCGTTCCACGCATTCGGCATCACGAATACTCCGTCAGCCGAATGCAGTTCCCTGAACACTGTCCCTCTGGTTTTCTGTGCGTCATCCATGGTCCGGCATTCCCTTGCACACCTGCTGGTAGAGAGTTCATCAGACATGTGATCAAGGGGGCGCTTCGATGATCATGGCACCCTGTTCCCCCGGATTCACGCAACCGTCGCGCGAGGCGCCCGGGCATGTGATCACAACAAACCTGCGGTGCTGTTTACGAGCGTGTGTCGCGCGATGGAAAGGAAATCTCGTGACGGGTGTGCGGACAGATGTCGGAGTCACTCACGCCGGAAGCTCCGTTCGACGGGGACCAGCCGCCGTCGCCCTTGCAGGTCGGGAGCGGGATCGACTATCGGCGATCGGGAGTGATTCTGAGTTCTCTGGCATGACGACCTGTCGTGCCATTACGGTGATCGGGGCGCCAACCGAAAGCGGCCCGGCAATCGCAACGGGCACACGCCCGGACCCCTCGCGAACGCCCGCCGGCCGGGCGTCGGGTCAAAGTACCCTTGACCGGTTTAATGTCTTGATAGTATACAAATTGTCGACAATATGTGACATGACAGTCACGCCGGTGCCCCGAGGCGGCTCGCATTCACGGTCGTCGCCCGCAACAAGGAGAACAATCGTGTTCAAAGGCATCATTCCCCCCATCATCACGCCGTTTCACGACGACCTCGGCATCGACGAGGCCGGCTACGCCGAAGTGATCGAATACATGATCGCCGGCGGCGTCCACGGCATCGTCTGCGGCGGAACAACGGGTGAGAGCTACGCCCTGACGCGAGACGAGAGGGTCCGTCAGTTCCGCTTCGCGAAAGAGGTGATTGGCGGTCGCGTGCCCCTGATCTGCGGTGTGAACGACATGACGACGACGGGCGCTTGCGCGTATGCCGCCGCGGCGAAGGAGGCGGGTGCCGACGGCATCCTCCTGGCGGCGCCGCCCTATTCGCTGCCGACGGAGCGCGAACTTGCCGCTCACTGCCTGGATGTCGACCGAGCCTGCGGGCTGCCGATCATGCTCTACAACTATCCTGGCCGCACCGGCGTTGAGATGGGTGCCGACTTTCTCGAGCAGGTCGGTCGACGGGCCACATTCAAGGCGATCAAGGAAGCCAGCGGCGACATCGACCGGCTGCACCTCCTTGCGTGTGATTTTCCGCACATCGAAATCAGCTGCGGCGCCGAGGACCAGGCGCTCGAGTTCTTTGTCTGGGGCGCTACGAGCTGGGTCACGCCGATGGGCAACTTTTTCGTCGAGGAGGCGGTCGATTTCTACAACGTCTGTACGCGGGACAAGGATTTCGACAAGGCGCGCGCCATGATGAGGGCTCTGCTGCCGCTCATGTCCGCCATCGAGGGCGGCGGCAACTACGCCCAGTCGGTCAAGTACGCCGTTGCCTTCCAGGGACTTCCCGCTGGCCCGGTCCGCCCGCCCATGCGGGACATGAGTGAAGAACTGAAGCGCGAGCTGCATCAGGTCCTCGAGACCGTCAAGGCGACGCTGGACGCAATCCGCTCGCGTGCGAACGGCAATGACGGAGAAAGACATGTTCGGCTTGTTGGATGAGGATGAAACTGCGGCCATCACGTCGAAACTTGCATGTCCGGCGACCGCGGGCACCAGTGGCGTTTTCGCGGTCGCCTGATCGGGCAGGATGTTCGAGACCCTGAATTCGTCGGCTGGCAGTCATCGTTGAGGCGACGTCGTGCACTTGAGACGGCGCGAAGCATTCGAATGCGCGGTTCGGTCGTGTCGTTGCCAGCGCGAACGCACGTCACCGCTGCATCGTTTCGTGATGCTGACCGAACGTCACATCAACGTTCCGGCTGCCCTTGAAGGCATGGCGATTGTGGCGGTTGCGTCTTCCCCACCGGTCGTGCCGACAGGGAATTCACAATCCTCCGCGACCTCGTCGATAATGACCTGACGGCGCCGGCTTCGTAGCCCGTTGCGAGGGCGGTACTCGAGAGTGCGGCCCCTTGTTGGAGGGGCGGAACCGCCGATGGACGAACGTTCCGCGCCGGATGTCGGGCCGCCCTGAGTGGGCGGTTCGCCCGCCAAGGGAGATTCGCATCCATGAAGTGGTCGAAAACGTTGACGATGGTTGAGGCCCACGCGGAAGGCGAGGTCGGCCGCGTCGTAACCGGAGGTTTCGTGAATGTTCCCGGAGAAACGGCGGTCGCCAAGCTGGATCATCTGAACCAGGTTGACGACAGCATTCGCCGGTTCTGCGTGTTCGAGCCTCGTGGCTGCGCCCAAATGAGCACGAATCTCGTTTTTCCGGCGACCCGGCCTGACGCCGATGTCGGGTTCGTCGTCCTGCAGGGCGACAAGGCACACGCCATGTCGGGCTCGAATGCCATCTGTGTCACGACGGTCCTGCTGGAGACTGGCGCCATCGCGATGACGGAACCGGAAACGGTGGTTCGTTTCGACACGGCCGCTGGACTGGTTGCCGCACGCGCCGCGTGCCGCGACGGCAAGTGCGAGCGTGTCACCCTCGACATGCCTCCGGGATTCGTGGAGGACCTGGACGTCGGTCTCGACGTGCCGGGGCTCGGGTCGGTCACGGTCGACATTGCGTTCGGCGGCATCTACTACGCCCTGATCGATCCCCGGCAGCTTGGCCTTTCGATCGAGCCGAACCAGGGACGCGCGCTGGTGGACGCCGGATCGAGGATTCATCGCGCCGCCAACGCCGCTCTCTCGTTCTGCCATCCGGAGATCCCGTCCCTCAACAGCCTGTCCTATGTCATGTTCGTCGACACGCTTGACGACGGCACGCTGATCGGCACGACCGTCCTGCCGCCGGGCCGCCTGGACCGCTCGCCGTGCGGGACTGGCAACACGGCCCGCATGGCCGCACGTTGGGCTCGCCACCAGGCCCGTCCCGGCGATGTCGTCGAGGCGCGATCGATCATCGGCAGCACGTTCAACGTCGAGTTCGTGGGGCCGGCGCAGGTCGGCCCGAAACCGGCGATCCGTTCGCGGGTTTCCGGACGCGGGTGGATCCACGGAGTTCACCAGATCGGACTGGATCCGAGCGATCCGTTTCCAAACGGCTTTCTCCTCTCGGACACCTGGGGCGATGCCTTCGACCTTCTCGCATCCTGAACGCGGGAGTTCGGCCTTCCGTCTGCTGGACCAGCGAATCTGGCTCAGCGGTGTCGACAGCGTGTTTCCTCGCCGAAGGCGGGTCGGGCGTCGCGGTGATGGATTCCCGTCCGTCGGGCGAAAGCGGTTCGTCTTGCGCCATTCAAGTCGTGTCGGAAATCCGCAGGAAGCCTCAGCCTTGCCGGGCAAACAGTACGTGCTCGCAACGGGCGTTCTCGCTGTCACGCCGCTTCGCGGCGCCCTGTCGGGTTCGAGTCGCGGGGACTATCCGTAGACTGCGACCGGGTTGCCCACCGACCGACGATCGAGGTCGACACCGAGGCCCGGCATTTCGCTGGCCCGCATCGTACCGTCGGTTCGACAGGGCCCGCCCGTCGCGGTGTCGACCGTGACATAGCTGTTGAAGTCGGTCGAAGAGAAGCGAACGCGTTCGGGCGTCGAATGGGCGAGATGGGCGATCGCCGCCGTCACGATATCCGATCCCCAGCTGTCTTCGATTGTCATCGCAATTCCGAGCGTAGCGCACACGTCGCGAATCACGCGTGCCTTCGACAATCCACCCACCTTCGAGATCTTCAGGTTGATGTTGTCCATTGCGCCGTCGTGGTAGGCACGCAGGAGTATCGCAAGGCTGTCGATGTTCTCGTCAAGGATGAAGGGCCGCGCGGTCCGCGAGCGAACGGTCAGGCATTCCTCATAGCTCTTGCACGGTTGTTCGATGTAGACGTCGCAGTCCGCCACGGCGTCGACGACACGGGCGGCCTCATGCGCCAGCCAGCCGGTGTTGGCATCGGCAACAAGAATCTCACCGCGATCGAGGATCTCGCGCGCCAGAATGATACGCTCGATGTCCTCGTCCGGGTTGCCGCCGACCTTGAGCTGGAACTTCCCGTATCCCTGGTCCCTGTAGGACGCGACATTTCGTGCCATGTCCTTCGGTGGCAGCTGGCTGATGGCGCGATAGAGGTCGACGGCATCACCTTGACGCCCGCCCAACAAGTCGCAGACGGGCATGCCGGCGCGCTTGCCAAGCAGGTCCCAACACGCCATGTCGATGGCGGACTTGACGTACGGGTGGCCCAACAGCGCCGTATCCATGACCGTGTTGATCGTCGCCAGGTCGGTGGCATTCAGCCCGATCAGGTGTGGCGCAAGTTCCTCAATGCCCGCGCGGGCCCCCTTGCCGAATGCCGGCAGGTAGAAGGGGCCAAGGGGACACACTTCGCCGATCCCCGTGGTGTCGTCGGTTATGACCTCGACGATCGTGCTGTCGAACACCTCGACGTACTTGCCTTCGGCCCAGGAGTAGCGGCCTTCCACCAACGGCAATTCGACCTGGTAGACCTTGAGTTGCCTGATTCGCATGAGTGAAGTCCCCGTATGAGCCCGATGCGCCGTCAGCGGACCTTGGCAAGGAAGCGTTGTGTCTTTTCGGATTGTGCCGCACCGAATATCTGGGACGGCGGGCCGATCTCCTCGATACGGCCCTCGTCGACAAAGGCGACCCGGTCGGACACGTCGCGCGCGAAGCCCATTTCGTGGGTGACGCAGATCATCGTCGCTCCCTCGTTGGCGAGCAGCCGCATCGTGTCGAGAACCTCTCCCACCAGTTCCGGGTCCAGCGCAGAGGTCGCTTCGTCGAACAGCATGTAGTCCGGTTCCATGGCCAGCGCCCGGGCGATCGCCAGGCGTTGCTGCTGGCCGCCCGACAGCTTCGAGGGATAGACGTCCAGCTTGTCGCCCAGCCCCACGTGCTCGAGTTGCGCCCTGGCGATGTCGCGGGCCTCGGCACGCGATTTCCTCTTCACGATCCTGGGCGCGAGAGCGACGTTTTCCAGGGCCGTAAGATGCGGAAACGAATTCCATTGCTGGAACACCATTCCGAGGCGCTGCCGCAACCTGTTGAGATTGGTATCGCGTCCGTGCACGTCTTCGCCGTCGACAAGGATCCGCCCGCCCTGGATCGATTCGAGGCCGTTGATGCAATAGAGCAGGGTCGACTTGCCCGATCCGCTGGCACCGATGATGCTGATGACCTCGCCGTTGTGAACGGTGAGGTCGATGCCGCGAAGTACTTCGAGCGGACCGAACGACTTGCGTACACCTTCGATTTCAATCATGGCTCCATCTCCTCTCCAGCCGCTCGGACAAGCGGGCGATCGGGAACGAGAGTGCAAAGTAGAAGGCACCGACGACCGCCAGAACGAGGAAGGGTTCCTGCGTTCTGGTGATCAGGATCTGGGAAGCGCGCAACAGCTCCATGTAGCCAAGCACGGACACAAGGGCCGTGTCCTTGAGGACTCCGAGCGCGACGCCGGTCCACGAGGGCAACACCGCACGAATGCCGATTGGCCAGACGACGTAGCGCAGGTCCTGCCAGTAGCTCATGCCGAGGGAGCGGGCCGCGCGGCGGGTCGAAACCGACACCGCCTCGATGCCGCCGCGCGCAACCTGCGCGACAAGGGCACTGGTGTACATGACCAGGACCAGGGTGCCCGCCCCGAAGGGATCAAGCGGAAAGCCGACGATCGGGAAGAAGTTGAAGAACAGGACGAGCTGAATGATCAATGGCACGCTGCGGAAGATGTCGAGGACCCAGCCAAGGGTCGCGGCGCCATACCAGCGGCCGATCGAAAGCAGCCATCCGAACGCGATGCCGAGCACCGTACCGCCCGAGATTCCGAGCACGGAGATCAGCAGGGTTCGCCCGGCCGCCTCAAGCAGGAACCAGAGGTCTTCGGCCCTGAAGCTGGTGAAGAACTCTATGGAGTCGGATTCGGACATTCACGGGCTCCGTCAATACCGGAACAGGCGCCAGGCGATCAGCCTGGACGCGCCGAGGATGATCTTGACCAGCCCGTAGTAGATGGCGGCGGTGAACAGGAAGTACTCGAATATGCGGAATGTCTTGGACGCGAGAAACTGGGTCTCTCCGGTCAGTTCGCGGAACCCGACGAGCATGCCGAGAGAGCTCATCAACACCGCCCACACCATCTGATTGGTCATGGGGTAGTACACGATACGGAAGACCTGCGGGATGATGATGCGGACATATGTCTGGACTGCAGACATGCCGAGAGAGCGCGCCGCCCGGTACTGAGTATCGGGGATGGCATTGAAGCCGCCCCGGAAATTCTCGGCGAGATAGCCTGCGTTGTTGAACGAGAGTCCGCATAGAACGATCATGTAGGGGCTCAGATGGAATCCAAATGCGCCGAGGCCGAAGCCGAAGAAGAAGAGCTGGAGCAAAGCGGGAGTGTTGCGTGCAATCTCGATCCAGCCAACCGCGAACCAGACCGTCGAACGCTTGCGCGACATCCTGATCAATGCCAGGACGAGGCCGATCAGGATACCGATCACCATTGACAACACGGCTACTTCGAGCGTCACGAGAGCCGCCTCGAGCAGGTCCGGGAGCTTCCGGATCACAGGTCGCCAATGAAAGGTGTAATCCACCTGTTCGCCTCCCGCCGACCGTCGAAGTTGCAGCTATCGTCACATTATCGGACCAACACCTGGATTTGCGCTACTGGTTAAGGAATGGGGCGAGGGATCTCCCGAGATCCCCGCCCCACATTCCAACGCGCCGCGGCGGCCGGTTGCACCGGCGGTGGTGCGTCAGCCACCGCCGCGGGTGACGGACGGAATCAGTACATCACGCCCGGAATACGGAGTTCGGGAGCCTCGCCACCCACGAACCGGCCCCAGAGTTCCTGATAGCGGCCGGAGCGCACCTGGTGGGTGATGAAGAGATTCAGATAGTTGATCCACCCGAAGTCCTTGCGCGGCGCCACCACCGACGTGTAATCCGTCGTCCAGGGCATGCGCGGCCCTGCGATCACGGTGTCATACTGCGCGACAATGGGCTTGACTGCCGTGTTGGTCGTGATGCCGACGTCCGCCTTTCCCTGGGCTACCGCGAGGAACACCTCGTTCTCGCTCTGGTAGCCCTGATAGAGATCTTCCACGCCCCATTCCTCCGCGTACTTCAGGTACTCCTGTTCAGGAATGGTGCCGACTGCAGCGGCGACACGCTTGCCCCTCAGGTCCTCGAAGGTCACGACACCGGAGTCGATCCCGACCACGGCCTGCGCGTAGTAGATGGCATACGGGATCGTAAAGCCGACGGTCTTTGCACGCTCGAGCGAATCCGAGGTTCCGCCGAACACGACGTCCGCGCGATTCGTCACGATCGAAGGCAGGCGCTCGGCCCAGGTCACAGGCAGAATCTCGTAGTCGACCTCGAGTGCGGCGGCCAGATCCCTGCAGTACTCAACGTCGAACCCGGCAGGTTCGTTGTTCTCGTCCCGATACCCGATGGGCGGGAAATCGAGAACGACGGCGCAGCGCACGAGGCCATCGTTGATGATGTCATCCAGCTTGTCGGCTCTGGCGTCCTGCGTGGCCGCAACAGCAAAAAACACGGCAACGGCTGCTACCGGAGCGAGATATCCACGTTTCATAGTCCATACTCCCCATGTGATCGTCCTGCCCTCGCTGGAACGAGGCCCAGAGGGGCCAGTTGCAGAAGCATGCCATGTTCCATACAACGTGTATGCAAAGTCAAGGCCTTTCGCAGCCGTGCTTCTCGCCAGGTCATCGGTGCGTGTGCACGCGTGTTGTGCATTGCGATCCGGTGGGCCGGAACGGGACCGCGCTGCTCGAACTGGGGAGCAAGGGATTGTCAGGAATGAAGGCCCGGGTGTTTCGGTGTGACCCCCATGCGTTCTAGGAGCCCAGTCGCTTCAGCGACGGACTGTGCGGCGCCACTCAATGGCCTTGTTCCGGGATGCGACGCCGTGTCGGGAGGGCGCGCGGCGTATGCGGCACTGCTGCCGTCGATGGAGCGGCCTGGTGACACCGCCTCGGGCAATCGGATAGTGTCCGTTGTCCTGCACGCCCTGCGACATCGGCATCCAGCACACCGCACTCGGCAGGGCGTCAGGAGCATGCCATGACGGTGTTGAGCAAGGAGAGGCGTGCCCGGGGCGAGGCCTCGCTGCAGATCTACCATGCGCTTCGCAGGGAGATCCTCAACATGTCGCTCGCGCCGGGAGCGCCTCTCGACGAAAACGGTATTGCGGCCCGCTATGCGGTCTCGCGCTCGCCGGTTCGCGAAGCGATCATTCGCCTGTCTGCCGACGGTCTGGTCCGTACCCTGCCCAACAAGAGCGCCATCGTCTCGCCGCTCAACCTCGAGGAGTTTCCCGCCTACGTCGATGCGCTCGACCTGATGCAGCGGGTCACCACACGGCTTGCGGCCCTGCACCGCACCGAGGATGACCTGAACAGGATCAAGGAGATGAGCCGCGAATTCGACCGGGTACGGAAAGCGGGCGACGCCCTTGCCATGATCGAGACCAACCGCAATTTCCACAAGGCGATCGCCGAAGCCGGAAAGAACCGTTATTTCACATGGCTATACACGCGTCTGCTGGACGAGGGCCGCCGAACTCTCAGGGTGTACTTCCATTCGCTCAACGATGCCCTGCCGGAAGACATCGCGCAGGAGCATGCGGGTATCGTCGACGCGATCGAGAGGCGTGATCCGGACCTCGCCGAGACCCTTGCCCACGAGCACACCGAACAGGTGACAAGTCGAATTCTGAGCTACCTTGGAACGCGCTACACGGTCGATTTCCCCTTGCGTCGAACGGCCGCGGCCAATCCATGATGCCTCTTGAGCAAGGCATCCCCCTCAAGAATGCATGACTGCGCTCGATGTCGACGGTCACGTACAGCGGGATTCGCGGTGACCATGACAGCGTTGCCGGCGGCCAACAATCTCGCTGCACCTACCGCTTCGCGGATTGGAATGCCGAAGTCGAGATGATTTGGCAACTCATCGGCGGCGCGATGCAGTCGGGAAGAGTGCCCACTCCATGGCCTGCCTGCGTCGACAGCTCAAGCGAGTAGCGCATGCATCCTTGTTCGTGTGCCATCTGGACCTCTCCCTGTCTGATCGAGAAGCAGACCTGCAAGCCCGTTACGGTTGGTGCTCAGGAGTCCGCCGCGTCGGTCGCAGCCATGCTTGGCCGAACCTGCATGCGCTCCAGCCAGGACTTCAGCCGGGGTTGTTCGTCCAACAGTTGCCGACCCTTGGGCGCCAGTCGAAAGTAGGCGAACATCGGCGCGGCCAGCAGGTCGGCGAGGCACGGCGTGGAGCCGAAAAGGAATGGTCCGTCGTCCATCAGCCGTTCCAGCGCTTCCAGACAGGTGCGCGAGTGTCCGATCGCTACTTCGAGCCTGACGGGATTCGTCTCGCGGCCTTCCTGCGGTGCGCCGATCTGTTCGACGTAGACGCCCCAGACCATGCTGGGATAGGCGTAGCAGTCGAGAATCCGCATCGCCTGTGTCATGCGCGCCCGACTTTTCGATGTGTCCGGGATCAACGACGGGCCATCGAATGTTTCGTCGATGTAGCGGACAATCGCATCGGTCTCGTAAAGCTGGAAGCCGTCGTGCTCGAACGCCGGGATGCGCCCGAATGGATGGCGCATGAAGTGTTCCGGCGGCGGTCCCCCTTCGCCGAACACATCGATTTCCACCAGATGGTAGGGGACACTCTTCTCCACCAGGGCAAGGCGCACCGTTCGGACATAGACGCTGTAGGCGGCACCAAAGACGATCGGTTGGCTCATGTCGGCCCCTCCAGTCGTCGGGCATGGAGGCTTGCCATGGCCACACCGAGGTGAAGGGCGCCGGGAAGACAGAACATGTCTGGCAGCAGGCAACGGCAGCTCCTTCGGACCACTCGGGAAGCCGGCCCCTCCGGTTCGACGGTGATGGTGGGAGTTGAGCGGCTGGCACCCGGAATCTGTACGATGCCTTCCACGTTCATGCTCAAGACAGTTTCCCTGCCGCGTCGACATAGGCGTCGCCCTGCAACCACGGCACCGTGCCGCTTACGTCCGTTTCGGTCGCGATTGCCACGTCTCCCGCATACCCCGCTTCAATCAGTTCCCTCCCTGATTGCGACTCTCTGATGACGTCCCCGGTCCGATTCCGGAGAGCGTGCCAGGCAGCTCGGGCCGCTTCAGCGTCAGGAGAAGGCTGTGCCGACAGGCACTGGATGATCGATCCTGCCCCAAGGAGATCCTCGATCGCGGGGCGCAGGCTGTCGTCGGGCCAGCGCTCGCCTGCAGCGACGACGCCAATAGTCGATCCAAGCGACGACGCAGCCCGTGCCACGGCGGTCGCGTTGCGCAGGCAGCCAGCCAGTGTTGGCACCGCACCCGTTTCCCGAGACAGTCTCGAGCCGTTCGGCGATGGAAGGACAATCCGTGTTCCACTCGTCACGGCCTTCAAAGTCCCGGGAGAAAGGCTCAACTGCTCGCCACCGGCCAACCGAGGTTGAGCCAGGACAGCGCCGCGGCTCCTTGCGTAGCCTTCGGCATCCGAATGTCCGTAAGCGAAGGGAAGGATCCGGGCGCCCCGGGATGTGGCGACATCCACGGCCGTGGAGAACGACAGCACGTCCACGATGACAACCACATCGCTCGTTGGAAGCAGCGACTGGAGACCCCTGAGTCCCCAGCCGAAATCTACACATGGTTGAAATCGGCGCATTCGAGACGTTCCATCCGTCCACGCTACCGCCCGCTGCGCGTTGCGTCGAGAAGGCCTCTCGGCGTTCCACGTCTCCGGCACGCGCTGGAGGCACGTCACCGCTGGTCAGCGTGAGGCGAGAGATGGGTGTGGCCACGGCCTCGAGCGCCGTGGTCTTCTGCGCCTCGTTCCAGGACCGGGTCACCGGATCGAGGGGTGATGACAATCAGGAACGTTCCACGTTGCGACGTGTATCCGGAAACCGCCCAGCCTGATGGCAGAATGGGGCACATGTCCGCTTGAACCAAGTTGGAGTGCGCAATGATGCGACACCTTGCATGCTGCGGGTATGCGGGCGCACTGGTGAAGAGGGGTGACTCTCCTTCCCATCTGTCTGATAATCGCTCCGGAAAGAGCGTGAACGGCTGTTCTCCTGGCCATTGTCAGCAGCCTTCACGAAGAGCGCTCTCGGTTGCATGATGGAGTATGGGGGAACGGCTAGGTTCGGGGCTGCTGACGGTGGAGTAATGCGCAAGGGAAACTCCATGCGAGAATCACACCCGGGTGTGTTTCGCACATCCGGAATCCCTGACGGGGATGACCTGTCGGCGTGCGTGGAGGAGCAGGATTGACCTCTCTAGAGCCGACAAGGATTCCTGGCGCCTATCGCGATCACTATCCAAAGGCGCAAGCGGTCGATCCGCAGAGGGCGGCGAACTACCTCGCGCACACCACCATCGGAGACCCGTTGGCCGACGCCATGATCGTCGATCTGGAGGACCTCGGCGCCGAAAGGTCCACGAAGCTGATTCAGCAATGCATGGCCGGAAAGGGAGGCGAAGCATTTCGAAGCGCGCCGGCCTCGGTCAGGGAATTCTTCGAACACTGTGCCGAACCGCCGGCATGGCTCGATCTCTCCGAGTTCCTGCCTGGCTGCCGGATGTTTCACAGGAACGTTCCGCTGGTTCTCGCGGGCATGGTGGGCGGCGTTCTCGTGGAGGGTTTTTCGACCAACATTGCCAAGTCGTTCTTCATTACCGGCAGACTGCGTGATCAGGGTGTGAGGCGGCTCAAGCAGAACAACCGCCATATGCTGGAGATATTCATGCCGGGCGGTATGGATGTGTACAATGACGGGTGGGCACATTCTGTCCGGGTGCGGCTGGTCCACGCGAAGGTCCGCTATCTGCTGGCCCAGTCCGACGACTGGGACGAGGACGAACTCGGTGCGCCCATCAGCGCGGCCCACGTCGGCTTTGCCATCGTGGCCTTTTCCGCGAGGTCGCTCGATTATCTCAGGAAGCTCGGGGCTTCCTTCAACAAGGAGGAAAGCAGGAGCTTCATGGCCGTGTGGCGGTACTCCGGCTACCTGATGGGCATTCCGGAGACCATCCTTTACCACGACGTTGAGGATGCGCTCGAGATCTACAGGATCGGTCGTCTGTGCGAGCCTCCGCCTTCGATGGAGTCGATCGCGCTTGCCTCGTCTCTCCTGAATTCCGCGCCGTTGGTTGCGGGGGTAACCGAGACGGACAAGCGCCAGATGCTTGCCGGAGACATCGCGCGGGTGTCGCGCGCCCTTGTCGGCAAGGAACTCGCCGACGAACTCATGATTCCCGAGAGCGCCACATTCGGAATCCTGTGGAAGATACGCATGCTGAGCCGGATGAAGCGGTTGACGGAGAAGCTGAATCCCCGCCATTCCCGGCCTGTCGAGGACATCACCAGAATTCTTGACATCTCGATGTACGACGAGGAAGGGATCAGCTACAAGTTGCCCGACAACCCCTATGCCGAGTTGTCGTCCAAGTGGTAACCCCCGTACGGTGCCGACCTCGTCCCGTTCCGTCATGACGGGCGTCCTCGAGTCCTTTATCGAAACGGTCCTGCGTCGCCGGTGGCCGGTTCTCGCCCTGATGGTACTGGTCATGGTGGCGCTGACGGCCGGCGTCAGTTTCGTTGGCGTGACCAACGACTACCGCAGCCTGTTCGACGAAGACAATCCGCAGCTTGAGTCGCTGAATGTTCTCGAAGCCACCTACGGCACGTCCAACAGGGCGTTGATTGCCGTCGCTCCTCAGAGCGGCTCGGTCTTCAACCGGGCAACACTCGGCGCCATCGAGGACCTCACCGAGGCGGCGTGGCAGACACCCTATTCCACGCGGGTCGACTCGCTTTCCAACCATTCCCACAGTTGGGCCGACGGTGACGACCTGACTGTCCAGTCTCTGGTCGATGATGCGGCTGCCTTGACGGACGCGGATCTCGAATGGGTCCGGGATGTCGCACTGAACACACCCGAGATCGCCGGGCGTCTGGTTTCGCACGACGCAGCGGTGGCCGGGCTCGTGATCGACTTTGCCCTGCCGGAGAACCCGGATGCGGCAGTGTTCGAGATCACCGACCATCTCCATGATCTTCTCGACAGGGCTCGTGCCAGCAATCCGGACATCGCCTACTACCTGACCGGGGATGTGCCGTTGAACCGTGCCTTCGCCGACGCCACCAAGGATGACATGGAGACCCTGGTCCCGATCGTGTTTGCCATCATCGCAGGTGTGGCGGCCTTCCTCCTGCGATCCGTCCTGGGGACGGTTGCGATCGTTGTCGTGCTGATGTTCACGGTCAACACGACCGTGGGTTTTGCCGGCTGGCTCGGGATCGTGTTCAACCCCGCGAACTCCGGTGTGCCGATCATCGTCATGACGGTGGCGGTGGCCCACTCGGTCCACATCGTCGAGAAGGTGCTGGCGGGTATCGGCCGCGGCCTGGACCGGAATGCCGCGATCGCCGAATCGATCCGGGTCAACGCATGGCCCGTGTTCCTGACCTCGCTCACGACCGTGATCGGGTTCCTGAGCCTGAATGCGTCCGACTCGCCGCCGTTCCGCGTGCTTGGAAACCTTGTCGCGTTTGGCGTGTTCTGCGCTTTCGTCTATTCCATGACGGTGCTGCCCGCCGTGCTGTCCGTCCTGCCCATGAGGCCGCGCCCGGTGCGTGCCCGGATGCCTGATGTCTTTGATCGCCTCGGCGCATTCGTGGTCGCCCGGCGGACGGTGCTGCTGTGGAGTTCCGCAGTCGTCGCCATCGTGCTGGTCACGGGCGTTCCCAGGCTCGAACTGACCGACAACTGGACCAGTTATCTGAGCGAGCGCTATCAGTTCCGGCAGGATACCGATTTCGTGATCGACAATCTGACCGGCATCGAATCCCTGGAGTACTCGCTCGAATCGGGTCGCGACGGAGGCATCACCGAGCCCGCCTATCTGAGGAATGTCGAGGCGTTTGCCGATTGGTTCCGGCAACAGCCCGAAGTTCTGCACGTCGAGGCCTTTCCCGACATCATGAAGCGCCTCAACAAGAACATGCACGGAGACGATCCGGACTACTACGTCCTGCCGGACGATCCGGAACTGTCAGCGCAGTACCTGTTGCTCTACGAACTCTCCCTTCCCTTCGGAAGGGATCTGAACAACCGGATCAATGTTGCCAAGTCGGCCACGCGGATGACGGTTGTCATGCGCAACCTCACATCGAAGGCGCAGCGTGAACTCGATGCGCGCGCCCAGGAATGGATCCGGGGCAGAGCGCCGGACCTCGCGTCCGAAGCATCGGGGGTCAGTATCATCTTCGCTCACCTGTCGCAGCGGAACATCGTGAGCATGCTGACCGGTACCATCATCGCCATGGCTCTCATCTCGCTGATCCTGGTGTTCATATTCCGGAGCCTGCGGGTCGGGCTCGTGAGCGTCGTACCGAACTTCATTCCTGCCGCGATGAGCCTTGGTCTCTGGGGATACGCGGTCGGCAATGTCGGCCTTGCCGGCTCGGTGATGACCGCGATCGCTTTCGGCATCGTCGTTGACGACACGATCCACTTCCTGACCAAGTATCACCGGGCTCGTCACGACGGGCTGGACGCCCCGGAGGCGGTGCGCACCGCCTTCCGCACCGTTGGCCATGCGCTGTTGACGACCACCGTTGTGCTGGTCCTCGGCTTCCTGGTGTTCGCCTCGTCCGGGTTTGAGGTGAGTTGGGCTCTCGGCCTCCTGGTTTCGCTCACGATTTCGTTCGCGCTGCTGGCCGATTTCCTGTTCCTGCCGCCGCTCCTGATGCTTCTTGACCGAAGGAAATCCTGAGCCCGGTCTGGCAAGGCGCCACCAGATAACTCCAAATCGGGCCTCGGGTTCTTCACACCACGCCGGAAGCCATGCGCAGATTGCGGATGAATCCGGTCACAACCTGGCGAAATCAAGGGATCCCGAACGTCAGGTGGCGGCGAACAGGTTCGTGGACCCACGCACCCGGATGCACCGGCCTCTCCATGGTGCATGAGCGATGCCGCCGTTGTGCCCGGTGCGAAGGCCCGTCCTCGCAAGCCGGCGTCACCCGCATCGAAAGCGGCCGGCACCGGTCTCCCGGCCACGATCTTCGCTCTCTCCGGCACCCATGACCGGGCGGTGCCGGTGCCTTGAGGGCACCGGCACCGGGTGACAGGTGTCAGGACGAAAGATCCTTCGGCGGAATGGGACTGCCCAGAGGCTTGCCTATCTCCTCGAAGTAGTCCCGGGTGACCTTGAACACCATCGGCGCAAGCAACAGCAGCCCGATGAGGTTCGGCACCGCCATCAACCCGTTCAAGGTGTCTGACAGGTTCCAGACGAAGTCGACCTTGACGTTGGCGAACGCCAGGGCCGCCAGCACCCACAGTCCCCGGTAGACGATCAGGCTCTTCTCCTTGAACAGGTACTGCCAGCAGCGCTCGCCGTAGTAGGACCAGCCGAGAATGGTGGTGAAGGCGAACACCGCGAGGGCAATGGTGACGATGTACTGCCCGCCGGTCAGGGATACCTCGAAACCGGTCGACGTCAGCACGGCGCCGGTGAGGCCCGCGCCGTCCTCGCCCGTCATCACCCATGCGCCGGAGGTCAGGATCACGAGTGCGGTGACCGTGCACACCACGAGGGTGTCGATGAACGTTCCGAGCATGGCGATCACGCCCTGGCGAACCGGGCTGTTCGTCTGTGCCGCCGCATGTGCGATGGCGGCAGACCCAAGGCCGGATTCATTGGAGAACACGCCACGGGCGACACCGAAGCGGATGGCTGCGGCCACCGCGGCTCCGGCAAAGCCGCCTGTCGCCGCGGCAGGCGTGAAGGCGTAGGTGAAGATCATCGCAATGGCGTCGGGGATGGCCGTGATGTTGATCGCGAGGATCAACAGCGCAGCACCCATGTAGAGCACGATCATGGCCGGTACCAGCTTGCCGGCAACCTCGCCGATCCGCCGGATGCCGCCGATGACGACGACGCCGACAAGCACGGCGACCACGACGCCGGTCACCCATGTCGGCACGCCAAAGCTGTTGATCAGGGCGCTGGCCATGGAGTTGACCTGTACGGCGTTGCCGATACCGAAGGCAGCCACCGCGCCGAAGATGGCAAAGGCGATGCCGAGCCACTTGCCGAGTTCCGGCGCAAACTCACCGACCCCGTTGCGCAGATAGTACATCGGGCCGCCGACGTACTTTCCGTTGGCATCGACCTCCCGATAGGTCACCGCGCAGACGGCCTCGGCATACTTTGTCGCCATGCCGAAGAGAGCGATCAGCCACATGTAGAAGATGGCGCCCGGGCCGCCGAGGGCAATGGCGGTGGCGACACCGGCGATGTTTCCGGTTCCCACGGTTGCCGAGAGCGCCGTCATCAGGGCATTGAAGGGCTTGACTTCGCCCTCGCCGACAGCGCTTCCCTTGTCGAAGAGAAGACGGAATCCGTACCCCACCTTGCGCCAGGGCATGAACAGCAGGCCCACGGTCAGCAGGACGCCCGTGACCCCCAGCGCGCCCAGCATTGGTGGCCCCCAGGCGAAGGCGTTGATGGAATTGATGATCGAATTCAGACTGTCCATCGTGCTCTCCCGTTCCCCCTCGGATTGGCTAGAGTCCTTGGCCGGACGTTGGGGGGATTGATTTCAGTCAGCAGGGTACCTGACAGGCAACATCGCCTCCAAGTACTGTCATCTGGGAGGTGTGCGGTGTGTCAGCAGGGTGCGGCAAGCGCCGATCGTGTGGCGGTGGTGAACCCCACAAGCACGCGACTTCCGGAGACGAACAGCGGTCGCTTCATGACCGCGGGCCAGGTCCTGATGAGTGCGGCGGTCCGGTCGTCGTCGAGATCCCGTTTTTCGTGTTCCGGCAGTTTGCGCCACGTGGTGCCGCGCCGGTTGATCAGCGCCTCATGACCGCATACGGCAATCCATGACTCGACATCGCCGAAGCCGTCCCTGCGGACGTCGTGGAACCTGTGTGGAATCTCCTGCTCCACAAGCCAGGCAAGCGCCTTCCGGCAGGTATCGCAGTTTTTCAGGCCGTAGACGCTGATCACGGATTGACCCCGCCCGGAAACGCCGGATCGGAACCGGGGATGTGCAGGGTCAGGCACGGCAGCCAGCCGGCGGGAACGGCAATGCGATCGTCGTGTGTTGTGCCGTCGATGAGGCCGGCAAGAAGATGGGTGTGCGGACCCTCGGGAGTCACCGAGGTTGCAATGGGGCTGGTAACAGTGATCTCGGCCAGCCGCGAACGGAACAGACGGGGCGGACTTGCCTCGACGATCCCTGCCAGCGCCGGATGATGGGTGCCGACGAGCCGTTCGCCCACTGCCTCGATAAGGATGCTGTGAAGTGACGGGTCGTCCACGATGACGAGCGCATCCACGGTGGCAGCACCGGCACCGATATCGAAGAGCGCGGCGCGATCCCGGGAGCCGGCATGCCGGAGCACCCTGTGGCACGCCATCCGTGCCGCTGCCTCTTTCAGGCAGAAAAGGAATCCGCGGATCCGGCCGCCGATGTCGTAGGGGACGCAGAGGATACTGTCGGTCGGCATGATCTCGATACTGCCGCCCGGACATGTGCCGGTCATGATCCCCGCCGTTTCGTGCCAGGCTACAGGTTCATCGCCGGGAGCGTGAAACTCCGCGATCACGCCGCTCACACCGACGCTGAACGACACGCCGGGTCTCGATCGCCAGAAGCACAGGAGAGAATTGAATTCCGTCCGTTCGAGAAGGGCCGTCACGAACGCTTCCGGTACTGATCGGCGCCGAAGGAAACCGACCAGCTCTCCGGCGTGAAGCCGGTGACGATGTCTGCCGAAGCCGTGATGTCCCGCTTGACGGCCGGCCGCTCGCCGATGACGCCATACCAGCGCTTCACGTTGGGAAAGTCGTCGAGATCCTGTTCCTGTCGCTCATGAAGCCGGCACCAGGGAAAGATCGCCATGTCGGCAATCGAATAGGCGTCGCCGGCGACGTGGTCGTTCTCGCCGAGCTGCCGGTCGAGGACGCCGTAGAGCCGGGAAGCCTCGTTGCGGTAGCGGTTCTGGGCATAGGGCAGGACCTCGGGACCCGAAGGATTCATCGGGGCGTAAGCAAGAAAATGATGTGCTTGTCCGAGCATCGGCCCGAAGCCCCCCATCTGCCAGAACAGCCACTGCATCACGTCCCATCGCTGCCGCGGTTCCGCCGGCAGGAACTGACCGGTCTTCTCGGCGAGATAGAGCAGGATCGCTCCCGATTCGAAGAGGGCGAGGGGCTCGCCACCCGGGCCCTCGTGGTCAACGATGGCCGGGACCTTGTTGTTCGGACTGATCTTCAGGAAGTCCGGGTCGAACTGTTCGCCCTTGCCGATGTCGATGATGATCAGGTTGTAGGCGAGTCCGCACTCCTCGAGCATGATGTGGACCTTCTGCCCGTTCGGAGTGTGGTCGAAATAGAGATCGATCATGGACGTGATTCTCCGATCCTGTTTGTGAAGGCTGCCTCCCGCAATCCACCGGTGCAAGTCCTTCACGCTCCGTCCCCGGCTCTGGTAGGATCCACGGGAACGAGAAGGACATGCAATGGCTGACGTCTACCTTCGACCGGTTCACCATCCTTCGGCGTGGACTTCCGCCGGCCTCGGATCCCTCGATGCTATCAGGGTCAACTGGGATCAGCGGCACATCGATGCCCTCGATGAAGCGTGGCGCGAGGTCGACCGTCAGGGACTGACGCTCGACGAGATCGGGCATCATCATTTCCGGTTGCCGGCCATCGCCGATGACCTGCGCGACATCTACGAGGAGATCATGTGGGGCCGCGGGATCGTTCTCGTTGACCGTCTGCCGGTCGAGAACTGGCCACTCGCCAAGGCGGAAATCATCTACTGGGGGCTCGGCACCCACTTTGGCACGGGCCAGTCCCAGTCGGTCATCGGCGACCGCCTCGGTCATGTCGTCAACGTGGGCGGCAAGGATCACAAGGAGCGCGCCTATCGCAATTCCCTCCCGTTGACCCTGCACACCGATGCCTGCGACATCCTGTGCATGCTCTCCATACGCAGGAGCATCGACGGCGGGGAGTCCCAGTACGCCAGCGCGCTCGCCGTTCACAACACGATCCTCGATGAGAGTCCGGAATACCTCGGTCCCCTCTATCGGGGTTTCCGCTACCACCGGTTCGGCGAGGAAGGACCCGGCGAAGCCCCGGTCACCGAGCACCGCGTCCCGGTGCTGTCGGAACGCGAGGGGTGTGTCAGTTGCCGCTATGTTGCCGGGTACATCTACATGGCTTGCGAAGAACTCGGCGAGGACCTTCCGGCGTTCGATCGCGCCGCACTTTCCTATTTCGATGACGTGGCCCTGCGCCCCGACCATATGCTCGAGTTCCAGATGGAGCCAGGCCAGTTGCTGATCTGCAACAACCTGACGACACTTCATGCCCGCCGGGGTTTCGACGATCCGCCGGGAGAAGACGAGGGGCGCCTGCTTCTGCGCCTGTGGCTGACCGCCCATGAGGGTGATCGACGGCCCGTGGACGATTCCATCGAGATCTATCGCACTCACGGCATCCGGGCGCAGGAAGGTCGCCGCGATACCCGCTACCGAGGCGACGCCACGGAGATTCTCGGCGAGGTCCTCAAGTACTGACCACGACTCCGGCACCTGGGGAAAGGGCGCCCATGAGGGCGGTCGGGATCATTGCCAATCCGGTGTCGGCCCGGGACATACGCAGGATTGTCTCCCACGCCGGGAACCTGGCGATCAATGATCGAGCCAACATCGTTCTGAGGCTGTTGACGGGATTGGCTGCGGCGGACGTGACCGACGTGATCGTCATGCCGGAGAACGGCGGCATTCGCACCCAGCTCATGCGCACCATCGAGCGGGAACGGCGAATGGGAACGCTCCACCTGCCGGCCGTTACCTATCTCGACATGCCCGTCACCTCGACCTTCGCGGACAGTGCCGCCGCCGCCCGGCGGATGGACGAGATGGGCGTAGGCGCCATCGTGGTCCTGGGCGGTGACGGCACGCATCGGATCGTCGCCTCATCGTGCGGCCGGACACCGATCGCCGGGGTCTCCACCGGGACCAACAACGCCTTTCCGGAGTTTCGCGAACCAACCATCACCGGCCTCGCCGTCGGCCTTGCAACCAGCGGCCGCGTTCCGGACGACATCGCCCTTGCCCTGAACAAGCGTCTGGTGGTGACAGTCAACGGGCGCCGCGAGATTGCGCTTGTGGATGCGGCCGTGGTAGCTGAACGCTATGTGGGAGCGCGCGCCATCTGGAGACCGGAGAGTTTCCGCGACCTGTTCGTCACCTTCGGCGAGGCGGACGGTATAGGGATGTCGTCCCTGGTCGGACTCATCGATCCCCTCGACCGGACAACGCCCGAGGGAAGGCGGATCAGGCTGGCGCCCGCCGGCACGGCACCGCGCGCACTCGCCTTCCCGGTCGCCCCCGGCCTGATGGGCAAGGTCGGCATCCTGTCGGTCGAGACGATGGCGCCTGACGTTGCCTGCAGGCCCTCCGTCACCTCCGGTTCCATCGCCCTCGACGGCGAACGTGAACTGACCTTCGGTGAAGCCGATGACGTCAGCATCCGCCTCGAGATCGATGCCTTCAGAACCGTGCGAGTCTCCCATTGCATGGCCTTTGCGGCCAGGCACGGACTGCTGGTCCATCAATCGCGTTCCCCCTGCCACGAAGGAGAACCCCGATGAACAATCCGTTCCCCCTGTCCCGGGAAGGCCTGCTCACCGCCTACCGCCGCATGAGGACAATCCGTGAGTTCGAGGAACGCCTGCACGTGGAGTTCGCCAAGGGCGACATTGCAGGGTTCGTGCACCTCTATGCCGGCGAAGAGGCCACGGGGGTCGGCATCATGATGCATCTCGAAGACCATGACCGCATCGCATCGACCCACCGCGGGCACGGACATTGCATCGCCAAGGGCGTCGACGTCAGGGCCATGATGGCGGAAATCTACGGCAAGGCGACCGGAGCGTGTGCCGGCAAGGGCGGGTCCATGCACATCGCCGATCTTTCAAAGGGGATGATGGGCGCCAACGGCATTCTTGGCGCCGGAGCACCGCTCATCTGCGGCGCCGGCCTGGCTGCGCAGAAGCTGGGTCATGATGGAGTCGGCATCACGTTCTTCGGCGACGGCGCCTCCAACCAGGGCACGGTTCTCGAGTCCATGAACCTGGCGGCGATCTGGAATCTTCCGGTGGTCTTCGTGGTCGAAAACAACGGTTACGCGGAATCGACCTCGGTGGACTACGCGGTGGCCTCGGACTCCTATGTCGACCGGGCTGCCGGCTTCGGCATGCCCGGAATCACCGTTGACGGCACCGATTTCTTTGCCGTCTACGAGGCCGCCGGCGAGGTCATCCGGCGGGCCCGGGAGGGCGGTGGACCGTCCCTTCTCGAGTGCAAGATGATCCGCTTCTACGGTCACTTCGAAGGAGACGCCCAGACCTACCGGGCACCGGGAGAAAACGAGCAAAACCGCGCACACCGCGATTGCCTGAGGATTTTCACTGACAAGATCCTCGAGGCCGGCGTCGTCGAAGCGGGAGAACTCGCCCGCATCGATTCCGAAGTGGTGGATATCATTGACGACGCGCTCGAGAGCGCGAAGGCAGCGCCTCTTCCCTCGGCGGCTGAACTGACCACCGACGTCTACGTAACGTATTGAACGCTTCCTGCCACCTGAGGAGCATGGAGACATGGCACGCGCACTGAGCATGAGGGCCGCAATCAACGAGGCACTCGACCAGGAGATGAGCCGGGACCCGACCGTTGTCGTGCTCGGAGAGGACATTGTCGGCGGCGCCGGATCGCCCGGCGAGGACGACGCCTGGGGCGGCGCCATGGGCGTCACCAAGGGCCTCATCCACAAGCACCCGGGGCAACTCATCGACACGCCGCTTTCGGAAAGCGCCTATATCGGCGCCGCCATCGGTGCCGCAACCTGCGGCCTGCGCCCTGTTGCCGAACTGATGTTCATCGATTTCATGGGTGTGTGCCTGGACCAGATCTTCAACCAGGCCGCCAAGTTCCGCTACATGTTCGGTGGCAAGGCGGAAACTCCGGTCGTCATCCGCGCCACCTGCGGAGCGGGGTTCAGGGCGGCAGCCCAGCACAGCCAGATGCTGACCCCGGTTGTTACCCACATTCCGGGACTCAAGGTCGTGTGTCCCTCCAATGCCTATGACACCAAGGGCCTCCTGATCCAGTCGATCCGCGACAACGATCCGGTGATCTTCCTTGAGCACAAGAATCTCTATGACAGCGAGACCGATGTGCCGGAAGAATCCTATGCCATCCCCTTTGGAGAGGCGAACATCGCCAGGGAGGGGACGGACGTCACCATCGTCACCTATGGCATGATGGTGCCTTATTCCCTCGAGGCCTCGGAGACACTGAAAGGCGAGGGCGTCGACGTCGAGGTGATCGATCTGCGCACACTCTCGCCCATCGATCTCGATACGGTATTCGAGAGTGTCGAGATGACCGGGCGTCTCGTCTGCGTGGATGAGGCCAATCCCCGTTGCTCCATTGCCTCGGATGTTGCTGCGGCAGTGGCCCAGGAAGTCTTCGGGTCTCTCAAGGGGCCCGTCGCGATGGTGACCGCTCCCCACGCACCCGTCCCGTTTTCGTCAGCGCTCGAGGATCTCTACATTCCCTCCCCCGAACGCATTGCCGATGGCGTGCGCCGGGCCATGGGAGAACGTCCCTCATGAGCGATGAGATTGTCCCGATCCTCATGCCGAAGTGGGGTCTCTCCATGAGGCAGGGGACCCTTTCGACCTGGCTTGTCGAGGAGGGCAGCGAGATCTCGCCTGGCGACGAGATCATGGATGTCGAAACCGACAAGATCGCCAATGCCGTGGAGGCCACCGACGGCGGCCTCCTGCGCAGGCGCGTCGGCATGGCCGGCGAGACCTATCCGGTTCGCGCCCTGCTCGGCGTGCTGGCGCCGGCGTCGGTCCCCGATTCGGAGATTGACGCCTATGTGGCGTCCTTCAAGGCGCCGGTGACCGAGGAGTCGGACGACGAAGAATCGGCCCCACTGTTCCTTGATCTTCCCGTCGGCCGCATCCGCTATGCGGAACGGCCCGGTGACGGAGTACCGGTGCTGCTGATTCACGGCTTCGGCGGAGATCTCGACAACTGGCTCTTCAACATCGACGCGCTGGCCGAGGCCGGCCCCGTTGTTGCCCTTGATCTGCCGGGCCATGGCCAATCGGTCAAATCCGTTGCCGCGCCATCGCTAACGACCATGACGGATACGGTGATCGGCCTCATGGACTCCCTCGGCGTGACCCGGGCACACCTCGTCGGCCATTCCATGGGAGGCCTCGTCGCCGGCCGGATCGGCATCGATCGGCCGGATCGTGTCGCCTCGCTTACCCTCATTGCCGCCGCGGGACTTGGAGAGGAGATCAACGGCGCCTACCTCGACGGCTTTGTTTCGGCGGCGTCGCGCCGCGACCTCAAGCCGGCACTGGTGCATCTCTTTGCAGATCAGGCGCTGGTCAACCGTTCCATGGTCGAGGACGTGCTGAAGTACAAGCGCCTCGATGGAGTTGGCTCGTTCCTCGAGGCTCTCAGGGGCACGCTCTTTCCGGGAGACAGTCAGGCCACGCGCATCGCCGACGAACTCGCGGAGATCGGATGTCCGTGTCACGTCATCTGGGGCGCAGAGGATGCCATCATCCCGGCCACCCACGCCGGGGCGCTTGAGGGTGCAACCGTGATCGACGGCGCCGGGCACATGGTGCAGATGGAAAGGGCAGCGGAGGTCAACCGGCTCATCCTTTCCTGGACGCACGGTTGAGCAAGGGTCCGGCTCGAGCCTTGCAGACTGGCATCACTGTCTGGCGCTGCCAGTGAGTGCGGAGGAAACGAGGTCATGACGAAGCCGGTCAATGTCACATTGTATCGATGGGCAGGTGCGTGGGGTCCGTTCCGTGTGAAGATCCCCTGCGGCGAATGCGCTCTCACCAGGGACGTCATTGCCGATGTCGTGGAGACCGAACTCGGCGGTGTGCCGGTCGAGGTTGATACCCGCGACTGGTTGACACATTGGTGGAAGCCCTTGCCGAAGGGCGGCTGGCACGCTCCCATCGTTCTGGTGGAAGGGCGACTTGTCAGCCAGGGGGCAGCGCTCAATCGGGGCGTGCTCACCCAGGCCATCATCGAGGCGCACGCCAGGCGCACGCCCCTTGCCGGGAACAGGCTGTTCGGGAAGGCAACCTGCCCGCACTGCGTGCGCGCCAAGGACTATCTCGACCAGGCGGGGATCGCCTACACCTATCATGACGTGGTGCGCGAGCCGGCAGCGCTCTACGAGATGCTGGCACGGGTCAAGCCGATCGTCGGACCCAAGACACCGATCACGGTGCCGCAGATCTGGATCGAAGGCGACTATGTCGGTGGTGCTGACGCCCTGGGCGACATTCTCGGGCGTGAGGTCGAGCCCAATCCGGACCGCGGTCAGTGTTCGATCTCGCCTGGCCGGCTGACAGCGGCCCGGCGGCCCGCTTGAGATATCCGCCGCCGGGTCGGGCTCCTTCAGACGCCGATCCTGGCCCATGATCCGGTACCTGGGTCGCCTGGACGACAGTCGCTACGCATGGATCGTGGTGGCGGCCTCCTTCCTGATGCTCGTGCTGGGGAACGGCGCCCTGTTCCTGCTGATCGTCTCCATGAAGGATATCGCCGCCAGCTTCGACTGGCCGCGTTCGGTTCCCTCGTTTGCCTATTCCCTGCAGTTGGGACTCTCGAGCAAGACATCCTTCTGGCGGCTGTGACTGCGCCATTTGTTGTTGGTTGGTTTTCGTCGATGGGTCGAATGGCGTCAGCCGATGACCTCGAGATTCGCCGTGCCGCTGCCGGCCAGCATCACGACGCCGTCCTCCAGCATCAGCCATGTGCCGCCGACAACCACACCGCACCCGGATCCGGGTGGCGTGAGGCAGGCGTGCAGCACGAAGGTCATGCCCGGCTGCAGACGCTGGTCACTGTGGCGGCCGATCTCCAGGGTTTCGAGCCACAGCGGCGGGTAGGCGATGCCGATGCCGTAGCCGAAACGCATCATGGCGGCATCCTCGAGGCCGGCATCGCGGACCGCCACGAGAGACGCTTCCTCGACTTCCGCCACCGGCACGCCGGGTCCTATCGATGCGAGTCCGTCCTCGAGGGAAAGCCGCGCCACCTCGTAGAGATCACGTTTTCCGGCGGAGGGTTTGCCCGCCGCCATGGTGGCGATGGCAACGGCGTGGTAGCGCTCGTGCACACCCGCCAGTTCGACGTGAACGAGATCGCCCGGTTCGATAACGCGGTTCCGCGGCGTCGCATGGCCGCCCTCGCTTCTCGGTCCGCTTGCCAGTTCGATGGGAATGGCCCAGTAGTCGCATCCCCGCCGGCGCATGGCATGTTCGATCTCGCCCGCCAGTGCAATCTCGCTGATCCCCGGCCTGAGTGACTGGCGCATGGCGGCAAGACCGGCCTCGGCATGGCGGGCGGCCTCGCGCATGAAGCGGATCTCCGCAGGCGACTTGATCCAGCGCAGGGCGCCGATGAGGGGCGTGATGTCTGTGAATCGTGATGCCGGAAGTGATGCCGCAAGCATCTGGCCCCATTGCCAGGAGAGGCAGTGCGACCGCATCTCGATTCCGATCCTGGCGCCGAAATCGGATTTGTCGTGCACCAGATCGGCCATCATGGCTGCCGCATCGTCGTGGTGCAGGCGGTAGGTGCGGATATCCCTGATCCATGTGGTTTCCACCGCCAGGGGCAGATCGACGTCGCGCACGACGAGGCAGGGTTCATCGTCGCTTTCACTGAAGATCAGAGCCTGGGGACTGTTGACGGCGACCCAGGAATCATAGCCGGCGATCCAGTAGAGGTGCTCCGGCGCCACGCAGAGACAGACGTCGATCCCGTCTGCCCCCATCGCTTGGCGGACGCGTTCAAGCCGGCGACGGTGTTCGGTTTCGGAGAAGGAGGCAAAGGCGGGCATGGTGGCTGTTCGCAGATTACCGGGCATCCTCATGGTATGCCGTGCCCGGGTTCGGTGGAACGGACTTGCTCCATCAGTGGCATCTGTGATGATCTTGGCACCCGGGTGAAGACCAACCGCGAGGCTGCCGGCGTGTCGGACCAATCCTCCGCTCCCTATGATGCCGTCGTCGTGGGCGCCGGCTTTTCGGGCATGTACATGCTCTACAGTCTGCGGCGTCTTGGATTGCGGACGATCGTGATCGAGGCGGCCGACGATGTTGGCGGCACCTGGTACTGGAACCGCTATCCCGGCGCCCGTTGCGATGTCGAGAGCATGGAGTACTCCTATTCCTTCGACGAGGATCTGCAGCAGGAGTGGGAGTGGACGGAACGCTACTCGGCCCAGCCGGAGATTCTCGAGTACGCCGGTCACGTGGCGGACCGATTTGATCTGCGCCGCGACATCCGCTTCGGCACTCGGGTGACGCGGGCATGGTGGGACGCGGACTCCGGGGCCTGGGTCCTTGAAACCGACACGGGCGAGAACGTTCGAGGGCACTACTGCATCATGGCGCTCGGGTGCCTTTCGGTGCCGCGGCGACCCGACTTCCCCGGCCTCGATTCCTTCCGCGGCCCCTGGTATCACACCGGCAGGTGGCCCCACGAACCGGTCGACTTCTCAGGCCTGGACGTCGGCATCATCGGCACCGGTTCATCGGCGATCCAGTCGATTCCGCAGATCGCCGGCGAAGCGCGCCATCTCACCGTCTTCCAGCGCACGCCGAACTTTGCGGTACCCGCCTGGAACCGTCCGCTCGATGCCGACGAGGTGCGGGAAATCAAGAACAATTACGCTGCCTTCCGGGAAGGCGCCCGTTGGTCGCACAGCGGCTATAACTGTGACGATGCCGTCGGCCCCGGACTTGAGGTTTCCGACAACCTGCGCAAGTCGGAAATGGAACGGCGCTGGCAGATCGGCGGCTTCACCGTTCTGTCGACCTTCGATGACGTCAACACCAGCATGGAGGTCAACAGGCTCTTCGTCGACTTTGCTCACGACAACATACGTCGCAGGGTCAGCGATCCGGAGACGGCCAGGCTGCTGTCACCGACCGATCACCCCTTCGGCACCAAGCGGCTGTGCGTCGACATCGACTACTTCGAGACCTACAACCGGAAGAACGTCACCCTCGTCGACATCAGCGACGATCCGATCGACCACATCACGTCGACGGGCCTCGTCACCGAAGGAGGCAGGGCCTTCGATGTCGATGCCCTCGTGTTCGCCACCGGATTCGACGCCATGACTGGCCCCCTTCTTGGAATCGACATCCGTGGCGCAGAGGATCTCAGCCTTCGCGACAAGTGGGAGGCCGGGCCGCGCACCTATCTCGGCCTCACGGTCGCCGGATTTCCCAACATGTTCACCATCACCGGCCCGCAGAGTCCCTCCGTTCTCACCAACATGATGAGCGCCATCGAACAGCACGTGGAGTGGATCACGGACTGCCTGACCTGGCTGCGACATCATGATCTCGACCGGATCGAGGCGACTGAAGACGAGGAGGACGCCTGGGTCGAGCACACCATCGCGGTTGGTGACGCGACCCTCTATCCCCTGGCGAATTCCTGGTACGTCGGCGCCAACATTCCCGGCAAGCCCAGGGTGTTCACGCCCTATGTCGGAGGCTTCGACACCTACCGGCGGATCTGCGACGGGGTTGCCAGCGACGGCTACCGCACATTCGATCTCGGGCGGGTCGAACCCCGCCCATGAGGGCCGGTGGTGCCTCTGGAGAGACGCCACACGCCAGATGCTGGTTGTGTCCAGTGCCGACACAGCCAGGGGGTGGGTTGATAGAGCCCGGGTGTTGGTGCCTCTGGAGGGACTCGAACCCCCACTTCCGGATGGAAAGCAGATTTTGAGTCTGCCGCGTCTACCAGTTCCGCCACAGAGGCCTCAAGGAGCGTCATCAATGTCGGGGTTGGCGCGGCCGGTCAAGAAGAACCGTCAATGCCGGCTCGGCTCCCCCAGTACCGCGGTCTTGAAGACGCTTGAATCCTCCACGTACTCGCCGCCTTCCGGCGCGGCCGGCATGACATCGGCGAACCTGTCCTCGAGCACGACATGGGGGTCCTGCCCCTCGACCCAGCCGAGGAAGATGTCGTGCAGATGGTAGCCGATCAGGTGCTGGACATCTTCGCGCAGGCCGCGGGCGACGGCGGGTGGAACGGCAAGATACTGGTTTTCTTCCTGGCGCAGCCAGCCGAGGCTGTATCCGGTGATCGCTCCGGTGCGGTGCTCGTTGGCGGTGACATTCTGTCCGCCGCCGTGGAACACCGAACCGAGATAGATGAGACACGAACCTTTGGGCATCACGGCGTAGGCGATCCTGGAATTGTCGTCGGGGTAGGTGTCGTCGTCCCAGAGGTGGCTGCCGGGAACGACATTGGTGGCGCCGTTGTCGACCGTGAAGTCCGACAGCGCCCACATGGTATTGCACAGGCACTGGGGTCCGGGGTGGCGGAAGGGTATGAGGCCATCGTCGCGATGCACGATCTGGCGTCCCTCGCCGGGAGCGATTCTCACCGCCTGGGTCACGTGAAGATGATAGCGTTCGCAACGGGGCAGCAACAGGCGATCCATGACCGCGAGAATCTGCGGCGCCGTGGCGAGTTCCTCTCCGTAGGTCTTGGACTTGGCGATCAGCGAACTCACGCGCCGCGTCTTGCGTCCCCAGAATTCGCCTTCGCCGAAGTAGGCCCGGCCGAGGTAGGGTTCGAGTTCCTCGTTGACCCGGTCCATGACGTCGTCATCGACGAGACTGCGGAAGATGACCGCTCCGTCTTCCTCGAGAATGGCCATCGCCTCATCGGTGGATGCATCGCGCTCGAGGGATCTTACCTCGTCCATGCCTGACTCCGTCCTCTCCCTTTCATCCTACTCCCTCGGCAAAGCCGGGTCACGCCGCCGCCGAACCAGGACGCAGCTCAAGCTCCACGGTCCGCTGCTGTTGAGCCCGCGGAGGCCGCGATGCTCTGCCGGTCGAAAAACGCCGCTTCAACAACGAGCACGTTCGTGTCATGCCGGGGTGGAAGGCGCGCTGCCCTTCAACTGTGGGATTGGACGGACGACGAACACAGCACCAGTGCCTGATCAAGGAGACGTGCGGTACCTGCGCGCTCAAGCACTCTGTGGCGAGAAAATCCACTGGCCGCCGAAGAAGCCGCGGGTTATTCGAGGGTTCGTTGGCACACGTCGGAAGCGGGCAGCTATTACCAGCCCTTCGCAACGGCGAGAAACGGATAGGAGATGGCGGCCGCCTCAAGCCCGATCAAGACCTCAAGCGTTCGCATGAGCCCGGATGACGCCCGAATGGAAGCGGCGATCATCTTCGATTCGCACTTGCCCGATGCGCTTGGCCGCGCTCTCGACTACGCGGGCGAAGAGGGCTTCGTGGCATCCCTGCCGCAGCTGCTGCGCGCCCGTACCGACGCGCCTTACGACAACGAGATCTGGAACATCCACGCCTTTACCTCCAACTCCGAGGAAAGCGTGGTCAGGACGCGACAAGACAACCACGTGGCGGTGATTGTCCATGGTGGCGGAATCTTCGCGTCCCCCGAGCGGTTTCGCAAGCTCTATCGGGCGAGCACCAGCCGCCATTCGGAATTCGGCTTCACCGGCCTGTTCGGCGCCAAGATCAGCGAAGCGGAAGCCTCGGCCCTTCTCGACGGCCGGCTGCCCGATGGCACCGATATCCCGGTGCTCTCATACGACGAGCTCAAGAGGGCGACCTCCGGTCTGCCGCGGCGCTATGGCGTGGTGCTGGACTTCGATACGGCCAGGACTTCGGCCAACGGCAACATCGCCTTCGATGCTCTCAAGGACGACCCTGTGATGATCGCCCGCGCCGGCGGAGTCGAAGCGGCCGAGACGTACCTCGACAGGGCGAGGGATCGAGGGACCGCGAGCGTGATGGGCAGTTGGCACTGCTTCGGCGACGTTGATCCCGATCAGCCCCAGACGCGCGTCTTGTTCCTCGGCGGCACGGAAGGCGGCGCCGAGATGGAAGTCCGCCGTGCCCTTCCGGACAAGGAACGGGGCTACGTCGGCATCTGGGGGACCCACTACCGGATGCCGATTGAGGCGGAGTTCGGTATCCGCGGAGATACCAGCATGATCAATGTGGCGCGCTACGTTGCCGTCGCTCCGCGGAACCCGTCGACGAGTTTGCGCGACCTTCCCTTCACGGGCTGGACTTGATCACAATCCACCATATGCGAAAGGACGACATCACCATGGCCGAGATCAGGATGGAAGCAGAGATCGTCTTCGATACCCACGTTCCAACTGCTTTGCGGCGGGCCCTGGACTATGCCGGCGAGGAGGGTTTCGTGGCGTCCTTGCCGCAGCTGTTGCACGCCCGCGCGAATGCGCCATACGACAACATCATCTGGAACACCTGGTTCACCTCCTACACGGAGGAGAACGTGGTCACGACCCCCCGGGGGACCCATGTCATCGTCGTGGTCCATGGCGGGGGAATCTATGCCTCGCCGGAGCGCTTCGAGCGAACCTATCGGGCGAGCGTCGACCGCAACAGCCCGGAGGGGTTTACAGGGCAGTACTCCGGGAAGCTGTCGCCCAGGGAGGCCAGCGACGTTCTGAATGGCCGGCTGCCGGACGGCACCGAGATTCCGATCTACCCCTTCGACGAATTCAGGCGGGGGATCTCGAACCTGCCTCGGCGTTACGGTGTCGTCCTCGACTTCGAACTGGCGCGCCAGTCGACCCGCGGCTTCGATACCTTCGAAGTCCTGAGGGACGAGCCGAACCTGATCGCCCGCGCCGGCGGCCCGGAACCTTTGGCTGCCTACCTCGACAAGGCGCAAGCCCGCCGCAACACCAGAGTGATGGGCAACTGGCACCCCTACAACCGGATCGATCCGAGCCAGCCTCAGACCCGTGTCGTGTTTCTGGCCGGCAATCAAGGCGGCGTGGGATCCGAGGATGACGACGACGATGACTATGGCTACGACGCGGAGTATGGCATCGGCGGTGATGCCTGCATTCACAACATGGCCCGTTACGTTGCAGTGGCGCCCCGCGATGTCACGACGAGCCTGCGGAATCTGGACTTCGAGACCTGAACGACAGCTCTGAGACGGCCGAGCCGGGGCCACCACCGATCGATTTGTGTCATGCGACGGTCAAGTGCCTCGGTGGTGACCGGATTGCCGACCGGATGGTGGTCGGAGCGAACGTCGCCGCGGGGCCGTCGCCCCAGCCGTTCGTCGGACTGGAGGTTTACGCCCGGCTGGCGTGGTACAGGTGAAGTCGACGGGCAGAAGCGTGAGGCCGGGGAATGCGCAACAGACTTTTTGTCCTGGATCTGGGCCGCATGCGCATGGCGCGCCGGAGCTTCCTGGGCGACCTCGCGAACGACGATCCGGCGGCGGCCGAAATGGTAACCTTCCCGGTCTCCGCCTACCTGATCGATGGGCCAGAGGGGCGCATCCTCTACGACACCGGGTGCCACCCCGAGGCGATGACGCCGGACGGTCGCTGGTCTGGGTCCTTTCAAGCTGACTTTCCCTGGGAGCCAGGACCGGACGGCGAAGCCTGCCAGTTGCCCAACCGTCTGGAGCAGCTGGGACTCGGCCCCGATGACATCAGGCACGTGGTGCTCTCCCACATGCACTCGGATCACGCCGGGTGCGTCGAGTTCTTCCGAAAGTCCCAGATCATCGTCCACCGTGCCGAGATGGATCTGGCGCGCGCCTATCACCGGCGCCGGGACCCCGACAGCTCCTATGCCTGGAAGGACGTCGCCCAGTGGCTCGCGCTGGACCTCGACTGGCGTTTTGTCGAGGATCACGAACGTGAACTGGTCCTGAGCGAGGCAATCACGCTGCTGAACTGGGGAGCCGGCCACTCGGCGGGAATGCTGGGACTCGAGGTCGATCTGGAAGAGACCGGAGCCGTGATTCTCGCCTCCGACGCCGTCTTCACCCTGGAGAACTTTGGCCCACCGGCTCGACCCTCGGGATATCCCCTGGCACCGGGCAAGGCCGCGCGCACCGTCGAAACGATCCGCACCCGCGCCCGGCGCCTGAACGCGAAAGTATGGTGCGGCCACGACATGGCGCAGTTCATGAACCTCCGGCACTCGACGGAAGGCTGCTACGAGTGACGCGTGGTCATACCCGTGGAGGAGCTGTCTTGCGGAAAGACAGCCGGCTGGATTGACCAATCGCTCCGACACGCATTCAGAGGGAAGCGGTCCGCGAAGCCAGCGACATTGATGAACGGCGCCTGCCTCTCGGACAGTGTCTGTCTGGCCATCCATCGCCCGCCATTCGCATCGAAGGTCGCGAAGGGTGGTCCCGGTTCGCATTCAGCCATTCCATGGGGGGTGCAAGACTGTTCTGGACCACGTGACTGCATGGCGACGAGATGGATTGGTCCTTCGTGTGCCTGGGAAAGCGGACAATCGAGTCAATTGCTGCGAGCGAAGGAACCTCCCGGAGACTGCAACAGCTTTGCGAACCGGGACGAGGTGACGTAGGTGTTTCGGCGATGTTCGAGCGCCTCTACGCCAGGACCATGGATCTTGCCGCCAGCCGTCATGCGGTCTGGTGGCTGCTGGCGCTCGCCGTCGCCGAGGCTTCCTTCTTCCCGGTGCCCGTCGAGGCCCTGCTCCTGCCGATGATGTTCGCGACGCCCTCCAGGGCCTGGTTTCTTGCCCTTCTCGCCACAGTCGGAACCGTGGTGGGCGGTGTCACGGGCTACGTCATCGGGCTGTTTCTCCAGGATGCCGTCGCCTGGCCCGTCCTCGAGTTCTACGGTTACACGGAGGTCTACGCGGAGTACGCCGAGCTCTACAACGTGTGGGGAGTCTGGATTGTCCTGGCCGGCGGATTCACGCCGATTCCCTACAAGGTGGTGACCCTGGCGTCCGGCGCCATGCACCTCGACATCTGGGTCTTCGTCGCCGCCTCCGCCGTCTCGCGCGGCCTGCGGTTCGCTATCGAGGCGGCACTGCTGTCGTGGTTTGCCGTACCGGTACGCGGCCTCGTGGAACGCCACCTTACCCTGGCGGGCCTGGCCATGCTGGTTGCGCTGATTGCCGGTTTCGTCGCCATCAAGTGGTTCTTGTAGGAATCCGTGGAGCGGCGTCATACTCGCACTTCGATGACCGTCCTCTCTCCCATGGTGCCATGGCAACGCCCCAGGCTGCTTGCCGGCCTGCTCGGCCTCGCCAGTGCCGCCTGCCTCGCCACAGCCTTCTGGTTCCAGTACGTGGCGGGCCTCGAGCCCTGCCCCCTGTGCATCGACCAGCGCTGGGCCCACGGCGCATCCATTGCCGTTGCGGCCGCCTCGGTTGCTGTCATGACGCCGGGGCGGGCGCCGATCATGCTGGCGGCCCTTGCCCTTGCCTTCCTTGCCGGAACCGCTATCGCCGCCTGGCACGTCATGGTTGAATGGCACTGGGTGGCGTCGCCGGGGTGCAGCCCGCCGGAGTTCGGGGACATGTCGATCGATTCCTTTCTCTCCATTGAAGTCGTGCGGTGCGACGAGGTCGCGTGGTCGATGGCAGGCGTGTCCATGGCCGGGTGGAACGCCATTGTTTCCTTCATGCTGGCCGCCGTCGCCATCACCGGTTGTCTGGCGTCGTTGCGGGGACTGAAGTGACGGCAGGACGGCATACCCGCGATGGACTCCTGCCCGGTGACGGCACGGTGCGCGACACCGTCAATGCCATGATCCGGGTCGACCATGCCGGAGAATTCGGCGCCAGGCGGATCTATGACGGGCAGCTGGCCGTGCTCGGCGACACCAAGGCAGGCAAGATCATTCGCCGCATGGCGGAACAGGAACAGAAACACCTCGACCGTTTCGACGAACTGATCGTCGCACGGCGGGTCCGGCCGACCGTGCTCTCGCCGCTTTGGCATATGGCGGGCTTTGCGCTTGGCGTTGGTTCCGCTCTTCTGGGGCCCCGTGCCGCCATGGCGTGCACCGAAGCCGTCGAGAGCGTCATCAGCGAGCACTACGCCGATCAGGCCCGGCGCCTGGGAGACGACGAGGCGGACCTCAGGGCCACCATCGAGGAGTTTCGCCAGGACGAGATGTCCCATCACGATACCGCCCTGGAGCACGGTGCTCGCGAGGCGCCCGCGCACACCCTTCTCACCGGTGCCATCCGCCGCGGCACACGCCTTGCCATCCGCCTGTCGACCAGGTTGTGACATGGTGGTCCGGGTTCGCCCGGACCACGCCCCGCCACGTTGCCGGTCCTTCGGCCAGGCCCGGACGCGAGGGTATCAATCCGAGACGAGTTCGCTGTCCCAGTAGAGGTAGTCGCGCCAGTGCTCGTGAAGAAAGTTTGGCGGAAATGACTGTCCGTTGCGGCGCAGCTGGAAGGTCGTCGGCGCAACCGGTCTGGCGAGAGGAAACATCCGGGCCTCGCCCGGCATCCTGTTGCCTTTTGCCATGTTGCAGGTCCGGCACGCCGTCACGACATTGCTCCAGGAAGCCCGGCCGCCTCGCGAGCGGGGGATCACGTGGTCGAACGTGAGGTCACGGGTCTCGAAGCGCAATCCGCAGTACTGGCATGAGAACCGGTCGCGCAGGAACACGTTGAACCGGGTGAAGGCCGGCCGCTTGTTGAGCGGGATGTAGCTGCGCAGGGCGATGACGCTGGGAAGCCGCATCTCGAATGACGGCGAGCGGACCGTGTGATCGTAGGCGCTCACGGTCTCCACGCGATCGAGAAACACCGCCTTGACCGCCTCCTGCCACGGCCAGACCGAAAGCGGGAAGTAGCTCAGCGGCTTGTAGTCCGCATTGAGGACCAGAGCCGGACATGTCTGGAGCGATACCACTGGCAGTGTTTCCGGAGGTGAGAAATCCAAAATATTGGCGTCATTCGGCGGCATCATAGCGGCTGGCGGCCAGATGTTAACCCTCGGGATTCCGTTCCCTTGAGATGACGTGACGACGGTGATGTCCTGCCACGGGCCATGGACTCAATCCGTCCATCCGTCATATCAGTTTCATGGCCCCGGATTCGGGTCATGCAACGACAAGGGGAAGAGGCTGATGGCCCTGGCGCTCGACGGCATTGTGGTTCTCGATCTTTCACGCATTCTCGCCGGTCCCTGGTGCACCCAGATCCTTGCCGATCTGGGGGCGACCGTGATCAAGGTCGAGAGGCCGGGAACCGGTGACGACACCCGTGCCTGGGGACCGCCCTACCTGAAGGACGGCGCCGGCGAGGACACTACGGAGGCGGCATACTACCTTGCGGCCAACCGCGGAAAGCAGTCGCTGACGCTCAACATCGCGACACCCCGGGGGAAGGCCATCGCCCGCGAACTGGCCGCAAGGGCCGATATCCTGGTCGAGAACTACAAGGTCGGCGGTCTCGAAAAGTACGGTCTCGACTATCCCGCTCTTCGTTCCCTCAACCCCGGGCTCATCTACTGTTCGATCACGGGCTTCGGGCAGACGGGCCCCTATGCGGCGCGGGCCGGCTACGACTTCGTCATCCAGGGCCTGTGCGGTTTCATGTCGGTCACCGGGGAACGCGACGACCTGCCGGGCGGCGGGCCGCAAAAGGCGGGTGTCGCCATCACCGACCTGACCACCGGCCTCTACAGCGCCATCGCCATTCTGGCCGCTCTCAATCACCGGCACGCGACCGGCGAGGGACAGTACATCGACATGGCGCTCTCGGACTGCGCCGTGGCGCTCATGGCCAACATGAACATGAACTACCTGACCACAGGAGTTGCGCCGAAGCGCTACGGCAACGCCCACCAGAACCTGCTCCCCTACCAGGCGTTCGACACGGCCGACGACCCCGTCATCATCGCCATCGGCAACGACACGCAGTTCCGCCGCTGGTGCGGTCTCGCTGACGCGCCGGAACTGGCCGACGACGAGCGTTTCGCCACCAATCCGGCACGCATCCGCCATCGTGAACTCCTGGTGGAAAAGGTCGTCGGCCTGATGAAGCGGCGCCCCCGCGCCTGGTGGGTCGAGCACCTGGAGAGAGAGGGCATTCCCTACGGTGTGGTGAACAACTTCCAACAGGTCTACGAGGACCCGCACATCCAGGCGCGCGGCATGAAGTTCGACATGGATCACCCGCTCGCCGGTACGGTTCCCCTGGTCCGCAGTCCGGTCAATCTGGAGGGCACGCCTCCCGGCTATCAGCGCCCGCCGCCGCTCCTGGGCGAACACACCGACACCGTCCTCGGGACGCTGCTCGGCAAGTCGGAGGACGAAATCGCGGATCTCAGGCAAGCCGGCGTCGTGTAGCGGCTATCCGGCGGACCCGGAACCGGACCGGCGTGGCATCACGCCGCCCGGGTCCTTGTTGCCGGCGCCGCCCGTCACGCAGCTTCGGCAGTCAGTGACAGGTTTCTGCCAGGCGCGCGAAATCGCTGTCCGATGTTTCGAGAGTGGCCCCGTGAGACCGGGCACAGGCAGCGATCAGGATGTCCGTAGCAGGCACGGTGACTCCATGCGCCCTGGCTCGCCGGGCCATATCGTAGGCCATGGTCCAGACCCGGTCATCCACGTCGAGGCTTGGAAGTGTCCTTGCGAACTCCCGAAGTGCCTTGCGCTCCCGTTCTCCGCGGGCGCCGTTCCACAACTCGAGCTGCACCGGTGGGCACCAGCAGGCGTGACCTCCGGTGAGTGCGGCTATGACACGCTCCCGCACGGCCGGGTCTCCGTCAGTCCGGAGCAAGTGGATCCAGCTTGATGTATCGATCAGAATCACGGATCAACGCCGACGGCGCTGGGCCTGAAGTTCCTCTTGCGTCATCAGATTCTCGCACGTTCCCGCATAGTCGACCAATTCTGGCCATGCGCATGCGACGGTTGAAATCCGCGATGGCGATGACAACGGCCTCGCGCTTCGTCCGCGCGTTTGTGAAGCGGATTGCATCCTCAAGCTCGGAATCCGGAATATCGATGGTGGTTTTCATGATGCCAAGATAGGTGCATTGAGGGTGCAAGTCAAAGTTCGGCACGCATACACTTGTCGGGTCGAACGTCCGACTCCGGTGAAGTGTCCGATCCGCAACTCGGAAAGCACGGCAATGGTTGCAAATGAGCCGAAACGGCTTCGCGCTGTCAACTGTTCCGCATCGCGTTCTTCAGGAAGTCGGCGGCGAAACCCAGGGATTCGGGGTCGATGCCATGTCCGATGCCCCTTGAGACATGCCACTGGACGGGCACGTCGTGCCCGCCGAGCGTGTCGACCGCGCTGTGCAGCATGGCGAAGGGAACGACCTCGTCGGCATCGCCGTGACACAGGAAGACCGGCGGCCTGCTGACGATCTCCTGGCCCAGGGTCTCTTCCTCGATCAGCATGCCGGAAAACCCCGCCACGGCAGCGGCCGGTTGCCGTCGGCGCAGCGCCACATGAAGCGCCATCATGCAACCCTGGCTGAATCCCAGAAAGGCAAGGGCCCGGTCGTCGAGACCGAGGCGCTCGAGTTCCGAATCGACCCAGGCGTTGATCATGTCGCTGGCCCGGTCGATCCCCTGTCGTGCACGATCCGGGCGCCTCTCCATCAGGGAGTACCATTGGCGGCCGGCCGGGTTCTGATCACACCGGTCGGGAGCATCGGGACTGCTGATCCGGGCCTGGGGAAGGGTTGTCTGCAGGGGCCCGGCAAGACCGATCAGGTCATTGCCGTTCGCACCCCAGCCATGCAGCAGCACGACAAGCTGGCGTGTTTGCCCCTTTCGGGGCGGCACGGCAGGTCCTGACAGTGGCATGGCAATCAACTCCCCACACGTTCCGGTCATCTGCCTAAAGATCGATCCTCTTCCTCGTCGTTGTCCAGACCTTCCATGCAGGTCCGGAGGCTGTATCGTTGACGAGAGGTTCCGTCCATGTCCGTCATCGTCACGCGTTTCGCGCCCTCTCCCACCGGGTTGCTGCACATCGGCCACGTCTTCTCGGCTCTCGAGGGCTGGCGTCTGGCTCGCGACAACGGGGGACGGTTCCTCCTGCGCATCGAGGACATCGACCGGGCACGCTGTCGCGACGCGTTCGCGCAGGCCATCCTGGAGGACCTTGCCTGGCTCGGTCTTGACTGGGACGGAGAGGTCCGGCGCCAGTCGGACCATCTTGGCGCCTACGCCTCGGTCCTTGCCGAACTGCGGGCGCGCCGGCTCGTCTACCCGTGTTTCTGCACCCGCCGCCAGATCGCCCGGGAGGTCGAACTGGCGTCAGCGGCGCCCCATGGACCGCTGGGCCTCATCTATCCTGGAACCTGTCGCACGCTCTGCCCCGCCGAGGCCGATCTCAGCGGCGCCCCATGGACCGCTGGGCCTCATCTATCCGACCTGGATGCCCCGCCGAGGCCGGCGAGGATTGAAGCCGGCAACCATCATGCCTGGCGACTCGACGTTGCCAGGGCAATGAACGAGACGGGCCCATTGGCATGGCGCACGCTCGATGGCAGGACAATTCCGGTCGACACGGAAACAGCCGGTGACGTGGTTCTGGCACGCAAGGACATTCCCACCAGCTATCACCTTGCGGTCACCCATGACGATCATGTCCAGGGCGTGACGGTGGTCACGCGCGGGTGCGACCTCGCTCCCGCCACCCATGTCCACTGCCTGATCCGCCGGCTCATGGGCTGGAAGGAACCTCTTCATCACCACCACCGCCTGCTTCTCGGAGAGGACGGCCGGCGTCATGCCAAGCGTGACCGTTCGGTGACGATCCGGTCGTTGCGCGAAGCGGGACTGATGCCCGAAGACGTGCTCGCCATGGCACAGCCGTGATCGCCGTGCCGGTCAGTCGAACAGATGGCCGGGATCTTTGCGCGAGGGCGGCGTCAGGCACTCCGGCCCGCCGTTGCCGGCGCTGCTCACCCGGCTCGGGACGGCATCGGCCTCCAGGCGCACCACGGGAGTTGTCCCTTGTCGGCGCAATGTTGTGTCGCGGCACCGGGTCAGGAAGACTCTCCGGGCCCGGCTGGTCGTGAATGGCGCCATCAGACCTGATCAGCGAGTATCTGCCGTAGCACGCCCCATCATGGAGGATAAGGACCGGTCATGGTGACGTCAGTTTTCGATTCCAGGGTCTACCGTCCCACTGCCGGCTTCATGGACGCGCCCGTCACCTGGAATCTCGCCGGCTGTCGTCTGGCGATCGTCGGCATGCCCTTTGACTGCGGCATTCATCCGACACGCATCGGATGCCGTCTGGGACCGGCATCCATTCGCGAGCAGTCCGGACTCGTACGTCCCTTTCATCCGCCTTTTGACGATACCAACCCGCTGACCAAACTTGGCGTCATCGACTGCGGCGACGCCCTGGTGACGCCAGGCCGCCCCGAACCTTCCTTCGAGGTCATGGAGGAAGCGGTGTGGCGCATTGCCCGCGAGGGCGTGGCGACGCTGACGATGGGAGGCGACGGGCTCGTCACGCTGCCACAGTTGCGCGCCTGGCGGCGGGTCCATGACGATCTGTGCGTCATTCATGTCGATGCCCACACCGATGCCTATCCCGTCACTGGCCAGGATCGCATCTCGCCTGCGACCACGTTCACCATTGCCGCCGAGGAGGGCCTGATCGACGCCGAGTCCACGTTTCACGTCGGCGCCCGCGGTCCGGTTTTCATCGGCGGCGTGTTCGAGCACACGAAGGGCATCGGCTATCACCTCATTCCCGATGTCGAGATGCGGCGACAGGGCCTCGAGGCCACCGCGTCCCTGCTGCAGGAGCGCCTTGCCGGCCGCAAGGTCTACCTGTGCTGGGACATGGACGTCTTCGATCCGTCCTGCGCTCCCGGAGTCGCCACGCCGACCTGGGAGGGCCTCAGTGCCGCCGAGGGACTGGGGTTCCTGCGCTCGCTGGCCGGCCTCGACATCGTCGCGGTCGATGTCAACACGGTTTCGCCGCCCCACGACGTGGGTGGCATGACCGCCTACCTCGCCGGTTGCGTCATGCTCGAGGGCATGCGTCTCGTTGCAGCATCCCCGACCCGCGACCGGCCATGATCCCGGCCGCCATGCCGTTTGAGAAAGCGTCTTTCGCCTTTCTCATCCTTACCGGACCACGATGGAGGCGCAGGCGCCCGTTGACCGGTGGATGACGGGAGCCAACGCGGGCACTCCAGGGCTGGCTCCGGAATTCCCTTCGCGTCGCCAGCGGGAACTGGAAGTTCGGCCGGTATCCCAGCCCCATTGAGACGGCTGCCGAGCCTCTCCGGAGAGGAACCCCGGCCGTAGTGCGCATTGAGCCAAGGCGCCCGCGCGGTGCGGCTGGCGCGGTGGCGCCGGACTCCTCCATGCCCCTTGACATGCCACAGGAGAACAAATAAAGAACAAACATGACCTCTTCCTGTTCTCCCGAAAGAGCGAGCGCCTGCCCCGGCGCATCTGCCGTCTCGAAGGATGCCGGCCTTGCGGCGCTGCGCCGGTGCATCGCGGCGCTGGAGCGGCGCTCGCCGGGACCGGCGCATCCTGCTGATCTGCCGCGGCCCTGGCAGACCGGGATTGCGGCGCTGGACGGGGCGCTGCCGACGGATCGGGGATCGGACCCGGCGGCATCCGGACTGATCCTGGGCGGGGTGCACGAGGCGGCCGGCGCTTCCCCGGCCGACCGGCCGGCGGCCCTGGCCTTTCTTGCCGCCCTGCTGGCCCGACTCGGCCGGCACGGTCCGGTGGTGGTCTGCCAGGGTCCCGGCAGCGTCGCCCGGCTGGGCCGGCTCTACGGACCGGGCTGGCGGGATCTCGGCACGGATCCGGCGGCCCTGGTGATTGTCGAGACCCGGCACGAACGGGATGTGCTGTGGGCGATGGAGGAGAGTCTGCGCAGTGGCGCCGCTGCGGCGGTTCTGGGCGAGACGGAACAGCTTGCCTTCGTCGCCAGCCGCCGTCTGGCGCTGGCCGCGCGCGAAGGCGGGACACCCTTGCTGCTGTTGCGCGGCGACGGGCTTGCCCCGGCAAGCGCCGCCTTTTCGCGTTGGCGTGTTGCGGCCTGGCCGGGTTCCGTCTCGCCGTTCGATGAGGCCGCTCCCGGCCTGCCTCGCTGGCGTCTGGAACTGACGCGCTGCCGGGGCGGACGGCCCGTGACCTGCATTGTGGAGTGGAACCGTGAGACGGGTCATTTCGATATGGCTGCCGCGCTGGCCGATCGATCGGCTGCGTCGCGCACGGCGGGCCACCACCCTGCCCTCGAGCGGGCTGCCGGCTGAGCCGGTTCCGTTCGCGCTCACCGCGCCGGGACGGCACGGCGTGGTGCTGGCGGCGGTCAACCGGCAGGCCGAAGCGGGAGGACTCGTGTCCGGCATGCGGCTTGCGGACGCTCGCGCGCTTGTGCCCCGCCTCGCCACTGCCGGATCCCGGCCTGAAGAAGACCAGCGTGGCCTCGAACGCCTCGCACTGTGGTGCCACCGCTTCACGCCCTCGAGCGCGGTCGACGGTGCGGACGGCCTGCTGCTCGACATCACGGGCTGCGCCCATCTCTTCGGCGGCGAAGCGGCGATGGCGGTGGAGGTGGAGGCGCGCCTTGCGGGGCTTGGCTTCGAGGCGCGGACCGGACTTGCCGACACCCCTGCTGCCGCCTGGGCGCTCGCCCGCTTCGGCGACGAGGGCCGGCGCATCGCCGAACCCTGCCGGACCCTGGCCGTGCTGGCGCCGTTGCCGGTCGAGGCGCTCAGGCTTGTACCCGAAGACAGCCGCCTGTTGCGCCGCCTCGGCCTTGCGACCGTCGGTGCGGTGGAATCCTTGCCGCGCGCGGCGCTTGCCCGCCGCTTCGGCCGGCACAGCGGCGCCGTGCTGCACCGTCTCGACTGCGCATTCGGGCGACGCACCGATCCTGTCGCGTCCCTGCTGCCGCCGCCCGCCTGTCTTGCGCGCCTTGCCTTTCCGGAACCGCTGATCGACCTCGCGGCGCTGGAGTCGGCGCTTGCCCGTTTGCTGGACAATCTCTCTGCCTCGCTGGAACGCAAAGGACTGGGCGTGCGGGATCTTGTGCTCCTGTTCTTCCGGGTGGATGGCGGCACGGCGCGACGCCGTGTTTCTACCGCACGCGCCACCCGCGACGGCGCACATCTTGGAGGTCTCTTCGCCGGAAAGATCGAGACCGTGGACCCCGGCTTCGGGATTGACGTCGTGGTGCTCCACGCGGTCCGCACCGAACCGCTTGCATCGGAGCAGTACCAGCTGGCGGCTGACGGACTGGAGGGCAGGGGAGGCAGTGATGACCTTGTCCGCCTGATCGACCGCCTGCAGGCCCGTCTCGGGAAGGAATCCGTCTTTCGCCTCGAATCGGTCGCAAGTCACCTGCCGGAACGTGCCGAGCGGCGGACGGACCCCGATGGCAAGGGCGCGATACGGCCCGCGCAGCCAGGGATGCCGCAACGACCCCTGCGCCTGTTCGACCGGCCCGAGCCGGTGGACGCCGTAGCGGAAGTACCGGACGGGCCGCCGGCGCTGTTCACCTGGCGTCGAGTCCGCCGCCGCATCGTCCGCGCCGAGGGGCCCGAGCGCATTGAACCGGAATGGTGGGCTGGCGGGCCGGAGGCAAGACCGCGCGACTACTACCGTGTCGAGGATCGGGACGGTCGCCGCTACTGGCTCTTCCGGGCCGGGCTCTACCGGGACGCCGGGGGCAAGGGACCGCCCCGCTGGTACATCCACGGGCTATACGGATGAGCGGCGTCGCCTATGCGGAATTGCAGGCAAGCAGCAATTTCAGCTTCCTGCGCGGCGCCTCCCATGCGGAAGAACTGGTGGAGGAGGCCGCGCGTCTCGGACTCGTGGCCATCGGCATTGCCGACCGCAACACGCTTGCCGGCGCGGTGCGCGCCCACGTGGCGGCAAAGCGGGCCGGCATCCGACTCCTGACCGGCGCGCGGCTCGACCTCGCCGACGGCGCCTCGCTGCTCTGCTACCCCCGCGACCGCGCGGCCTGGGGCCGCCTCTGCCGGCTGCTCACCCTCGGTCAGCGGCGTGAGACCAAGGGCAAGTGCCTGCTCTACCGGGAGGACCTGCTTTCTCATGCCGAGGGACAGCTGCTGATTGCGCTGCCCCCGGAAGACGGCAGCGTCGAGGATTTCGGGATGGAACTTGCCAGGTTCCGCCACGCGCATGACGGGCCGCTCTATCTCGCCGCGCACATGCTCCATCGAGGCGACGACCGCGCCCGCCTTAATCGTCTGGCGGCGCTTGCGGAGCGCACCGGCACGCCACTGCTGGCCACCAACGACGTCCACTACCACCGGCCCGGGCGACGTCCCCTTCAGGACGTGCTGACGGCGATTCGCGAACATGTCACCGTGGCGCAGGCGGGCTGGCGCCTTGCCGCCAATGCCGAGCGTCACCTCAAGGAGGGAACCGAGATGGTGCGCCTCTTCCGCGGTCATGAAGAGGCGGTGGAGCGGAGCCTCGAGGCCGTCTCCCTTTGCAGCTTCAGCCTCGACGAGATCGCCTATGAATATCCCGATGAGCCGGTGCCACCCGGCTCGTCGCCGCAGCGTCATCTGGAGGCGCTCGTCCGGAAAGGCGCAGTCCGGTGTTATCCGGACGGCATTCCGGAGAAGGTCTGCGCCGCGCTCCATCACGAGCTCGAGCTGATCGACGAACTGGGCTACGCACCCTACTTCCTCACCGTTCACGACATCGTGCGCTTTGCCGACAGCAAGGACATCCTCTGCCAGGGGCGGGGCTCGGCGGCGAACTCGGCTGTCTGCTACTGCCTCGGCATCACGGCCGTCGATCCGGAGCAAATCGACCTCTTGTTCGAGCGGTTCGTCTCCCGCGAACGCCGCGAGCCACCCGATATCGACATCGATTTCGAGCATGAGCGGCGCGAGGAGGTGATCCAGTACATCTACGGGCGCTATGGCCGCGAACGCGCCGGGATCGCCGCGACCGTCATCTCCTACCGCGCCCGCAGCGCCGTGCGTGATGTGGGCAAGGCGATGGGACTCTCCGAAGACACCGCCGCGGCACTGGCTGCCGCTGTCCGTGACATGCACCGTGAGGGCGTGCCCGAACAGCGCCTCCGCGAGGCCGGGCTTGACCCGGCCGATCCGCTGCTGCGGCGGACCGTCGCCCTCGCGACGGAACTGCAGGGCTTCCCCCGCCATCTCTCGCAGCATGTCGGCGGTTTCGTGCTGACGCGCGGCCGCCTCGACGAGACCGTGCCCATCGGCAATGCGGGGATGAAGGACCGCACCTTCATCGAGTGGGACAAGGACGACCTCGAGGCGCTCGGCCTGATGAAGGTCGATGTGTTGGGCCTCGGCATGCTGACCTGCATTCGCAAGGCCTTCGAACTGCTGGCTGCGCACAAGGGACTGAACCTCGCGCTCCCCACCGTGCCGATGGAGGACGAGCAAGTCTATGACATGCTCTGCCGGGCCGACACGATAGGCGTCTTCCAGGTCGAGAGCCGGGCGCAGATGAACATGCTGCCGCGACTGAAGCCGCGCTGCTACTACGACCTGGTGATCGAGGTGGCGATCGTGCGGCCGGGCCCGATCCAGGGCGACATGGTGCATCCCTTTCTGCGGCGGCGGGACGGGCTGGAGAACGTGGTCTATCCCGAGCCCGCGCCCGAGCACGGGCCGCCGGACGAGTTGCGCAAGGTGCTGGAGAAGACACTCGGCGTGCCGCTCTTCCAGGAACAGGCGATGCGCATCGCCATGGAAGCCGCCCGCTTCACGCCGGATGAGGCCAATGCGCTGCGCCATGCCATGGCGACCTTCCGCAAGCGTGGCACACTCAGTTCCTTGCGGGACCGGATGGTGGACCGGATGACCGCTCGCGGCTACGACCCGGAACTCGCGGCGCGATGCTTTCGCCAGATCGAGGGCTTCGGGGACTACGGCTTCCCGGAGTCCCATGCCGCGAGCTTTGCGCTGCTGGCCTGGGTCTCCTCCTGGCTCAAGTGCCACCATCCGGAGGTCTTTGCCTGTGCGCTGCTCAATTCCCAGCCGATGGGCTTCTACGCTCCTGCCCAGATCGTGCGCGACGCACGCGAACACGGGGTCGAGGTGCTCCCGGTCGATGTCCATGCGAGCAGCTGGGACAACAGCCTGGAGCGCATGACGGACGGACGCCACGCGCTCAGGCTTGGCTTCCGCCAGATCACCGGCTTCGGCAAGGAGGATGCGAAGCGCATCGGGAAGGCACGCGACGACAAGCCCTGGGGGGATATCGCCATGTTGCAGCGCGAGACCGGGATCGGTGCCGCCGCCATCGAGACGCTGGCTGCCGCCGATGCCTTTCGCTCCATGGGCCTCGACCGGCGCCAGGCCCTTTGGCAGGCCCGTGCCTTGCCGAAAGGAGAGCCGCTGCCACTGTTCGAAGCGGCAAACGGGCCGACCGAGGGCACAGAAGCGCCGGCCACGTTGCCTGCCATGGCGCCCGGCGAGGAGGTCATCGAGGACTACCGCACTCTCAGGCTTTCACTCCGGGCGCATCCGCTCGCCTTCCTGCGCGCGCGCCTGGCAAACCGGGGTGCACTGGCAGCCGAAGCCATCGCCGATGCTCGCGACAAGGAGCGTGCCGCCGCCGCCGGTCTCGTCCTGGTCCGCCAGCGTCCGGGCAGCGCCAGCGGCGTCATCTTCATGACGCTGGAAGATGAAACCGGCGTCGTGAACATCGTGGTCTGGCCCAGGGTGCTGGAGAGTTTCCGCAGGGCGGTGCTGGGCGCACGCCTCGTCCTGGTTCGGGGGCGCATCCAGCGCGCCGGCGACATCGTCCATGTCGTCGCCGACCGGCTGGAGGATCTGACCGGCTGGCTCGACCTGCTGACGCCGGACGACCGGCCCGCGCCGCCGCCCGGTCCCGTCGCCTTCCCCTCGCGCCATCCGCGGAACGTGCGCACGATCCCGAAATCACGCGACTTCCGATGAGGCGGTGGCCCGTCCGGCGCCGGGAAAGCGCGGCTCTGTCGGGCAGGGCAACCTCCCCGGGTGAAGGAAGGCCCGCCCTACGGTGTTCCGGCAGCGATGTCGGCGATGTCGCGGATGATGGCCGTGATGTCGTAGTCCCGTGGCGAGTAGGTTCTTGCCACACCGGCATGTCTTAGAAGCGGGATGTCGGCCTCGGGAATGATGCCGCCGACGACGATGGGAACGGCCTCGCAGCCCTCCTCGTCCATGAGCCGCCGGATCTCCGTTACGAGGCGGATGTGGGCGCCCGAGAGAATGGAGAGTCCGACCACGTGCACGCTCTCCTCGACAGCGGATGAGGCGATCTGCTCGGGCGACAGCCTGATACCCTGGTAAACCACCTCGATACCGCAGTCGCGGGCGCGCAGGGCAATCTGCTCGGCGCCATTGGAGTGGCCGTCAAGCCCGGGCTTGCCGACCAGGAGCTTCAGCCTGCGACCCAGGACCTGCGACGCGCGTTCCACATGACGGCGGGCAGTGTCGAGGTCGCCGGTGGACACCGCCGGTGCCGCCGACAGTCCGGTGGGTGCCCGGTAGCCTCCGAAGACCTCGCGCAGGGCTCCGCCCCACTCTCCGGTGGTCACTCCCGCCCCGGCGCAGGCGATGGAGGGCTCCATGATGTTGCGGCCCTCGCGGGCAGCCGCCTTCAGGTCATCGAGGGCTGCGCTTGCCGCCCTGTCATCGCGGCTGGCACGCCATGCCGTCAGGCTGGCGATCTGTGACTCCTCGGCGTCATGCGAAACAGTCATGAACTCGTTGCCGGAGAGCGGCGAGGGTGCCGATTCGGTGAACACGTTGACGCCGACGACGGACGTTTCGCCTGATTCGATGGCGGCAAATCTCCTTGCGTTCGATTCGACGAGTCGCTGCTTCATGTAGCCTGACTCAACGGCAGCGAGGGCGCCGCCGGCCCTGTTGATGACGTCGAGTTCCTCGAGGGCGGCCCGCTTCAAATCCTCGACCTTCGCTTCGATGGCGGCGTTGCCGTCGAAGATGTCGTCGAACTCCAGGAGATCGGTTTCCATGGCGACGATCTGCTGCAGGCGCAGGCTCCACTGCTGGTCCCATGGCCGCGGCAGACCGAGGGCCTCGTTCCATGCCGGCAACTGGACCGCGCGGGCCCGCGCCTTTCTTGACAGGGTCACCGCGAGCATCTCGAGGAGAATGCGGTAGACATTGTTTTCCGGCTGCTGTTCCGTCAGTCCCAGGGAGTTGACCTGGACGCCGTAGCGGAAGCGGCGGAACCTCGCATCCTCGATGCCGTAGCGCTTGAGCGTGATGTCGTCCCACAGCTCGGTGAAGGCCCGCATCTTGCACATTTCCGTGATGAACCGGATGCCGGCGTTGACGAAGAAGCTGACGCGCCCCACCACCCGGGCGAAGCCCTCGTCCGTCACCTCGCCCGATTCCCTGATCGCATCGAGGATGGCGATGGCGTTGGCCAGCGAGAAGGCAATCTCCTGAACCGGCGTCGCTCCGGCTTCCTGCAGGTGATAGGGGCAGACGTTGACAGGGTTCCAGGCGGGTGTTTCGCGAACCGAGAAGAGGATGGTGTCCGTCGTCAGCCTGAGAGAGGGTCCGGGCGGGAAAATATAGGTGCCGCGCGACAGGTACTCCTTGACGATGTCGTTCTGGATGGTCCCCTGGAGCGCCTTTCGGGCCACGCCGCGCCGGTCGGCAAGCGCGATGTAGAGGGCGAAGAGCCACGGCGCGGTGGCGTTGATCGTCATCGACGTGTTCATGCGTTCGAGAGGGATGCCGTCGAACAGAGTTTCCATGTCGCCGAGATGGGAGACCGGCACGCCGACCCGTCCGACCTCGCCGCGGGCGATGGCCTCGTCGGCGTCGTGGCCTGTCTGGGTCGGCAGATCAAAGGCCACAGACAGTCCCGTCTGTCCACGCTCCAGGTTCGTGCGGTAGAGCCGGTTGGAGTCCCGTGCCGTGCTGTGGCCGGAATAGGTCCGCATGAGCCACGGACGATCCCTGTTCCGGCCAGAACTGGGAGGGGACGAGCTTGTCATGACATCCATCCACGCACGGTCACCGGTCAATCATGCTGCGATGCAATAAACGTTGCAAATGCCCGGCAGGCCAAAAACAATGGGATTGCAGCCGCTTCCCCGTTGACATGTTGCAATGCAACATGAAATTGACTGTGTTGAAACCGACTGGAGCAGATCATGGTCATGGCAGCCGATGCGCCGTCCGGAGAGTACGAGGCGCCGATCAAGGATCTCTACGAACTTGGCGAGATCCCGCCGCTGGGACATGTTCCGGCCAACATGTATGCGTGGGCGATCCGCCGCGAACGCCATGGCGAACCCTCGACGGCGATGCAGGTGGAGGTGCTGCCGACGCACGAGATCGACAGCAACGAGGTCCTGGTTCTCGTGATGGCGGCAGGCGTCAACTACAACGGCGTGTGGGCCTCTCTCGGCGTTCCCATCAGTCCTTTCGACGTTCACAAGGGCGACGTCCACATTGCCGGGTCCGACGCCTCGGGAATTGTCTGGGCCGTCGGCTCCAGGGTGAAGCGCTGGAAGGTCGGTGACGAGGTCGTCATCCACTGCAACCAGGACGATGGCGATGACGAGGAATGCAACGGTGGCGATCCGATGTATTCCACCAGCCAGCGCATCTGGGGCTATGAGACCGGTGATGGCAGCTTCGCCCAGTTCACCCGTGTCCAGGCCCAGCAGCTCATGGCCCGTCCGCGCCACCTCACCTGGGAAGAGTCGGCCTGCTATACCCTGACCCTGGCGACGGCCTACCGCATGCTGTTCGGCCACCGGCCGCATATCCTCAGGCCCGGCCACAACGTGCTGGTGTGGGGCGCCTCGGGAGGCCTTGGATCCTATGCCGTCCAGCTGATCGCCACCGCCGGCGCCAATGCCATCGGCGTCATCAGCGACGATGAGAAGGCCGACTTCGTGATGTCGCTCGGTGCGCGCGGCGTCATCAACCGGAAGGACTACGACTGCTGGGGCCGGCTGCCGGAGGTCTCGGATACCGCGGCCTATGCCGCCTACATGAAGAAGTGCCGGGAGTTCGGCAAGGCCATCTGGTCCTTCACCGGCAAGGGCAACGATGTCGACTTCGTCTTCGAACACCCGGGCGAGTCGACGTTCCCGGTCTCGTGTTTTGTCGTCAAGCGCGGTGGCATGGTGGTGTTCTGTGCCGGGACCACCGGATACAACATCACCTTCGATGCCCGCTTCGTGTGGATGCGCCAGAAGCGCATCCAGGGCAGCCATTTTGCCAACCTCATGCAGGCGGCACAGGCGAACCGGCTGATGCTGGAACGCCGGCTCGATCCCTGCATGTCGGAAGTCTTCTCGTGGGACGACATTCCCCGCGCCCACATGAAGATGCGGGCCAACGAGCACAAGCCGGGTAACATGGCGGTTCTCGTGCAGTCCCCGCGACCGGGCTTGCGCACCCTCGAGGACGTCCTCGAAGGCTAGGGGCCGGATGAACGCCGACGCTCTTCTCTCACGCTGCCGTGGCGCCCTTGACGCCGCCGACCGGGTTCTCGGCGCGGCCCGCGCAGGCGTCAGGGGCATGGTGGCTGATGACGGCGGCGCCATCGATTCATGCCAGCATGCGGTCCACGGCCTTGCCTGGGTGGCGACCTGTGTCGAGAGCCTGCGCCAGATGCTCCACTGGGCCGAAACCCTGGAGCCGGAGGGACGGTTCGGCGAAACGGAACAGCTTGTCCTCGACTGCGCCTTCCAGGAGTCCCTCGCCCAGCTGACCGGCGGCATCGCCATGAGCCAGGGGGAAATCGTGCGCCTGCGTGACCTTGCGGTCGGCGGCGACGATCTCCATGCCTTGTGGACCGAAGACGTGGCGGATCTGATCAACCGCGGATCGACGAAGGAGAGCCTCTCCCGGCTCGCTCTCCATCTGGGCGAAGGACGCGTCGCCGACACCGGACTCGAGGGCGATCTTGTCATGGTCCGCGACCAGTTCCGCCGCTACGCCGACGAGCGCATCAGGCCCAGGGCGCACGCCTGGCACCTTGGCGACGAACTGATTCCCCTCGAGGTCCTCCGGGAACTCGCCGATCTCGGCGTCTTCGGGCTGTCCGTGCCTGCCGAGCACGGCGGCCTGGGTCTTTCCAAGGTGGCGATGTGCGTGGTCACCGAGGAGCTCTCGCGCGGTTACATCGGCGTCGGCTCGCTTGGCACGCGCACCGAGATTGCTGCCGAACTCATCATCACCGGCGGCACGCCCGAACAGCAGCAGCGATGGCTCCCGGGGATCGTGTCCGGGGACATCATCCCGACTGCGGTCTTCACGGAGCCCGGCACGGGCTCGGATCTCGGCAGTCTCGCGACCCGCGCGGTGCGCGACGGCGATCGCTACCACGTCACCGGCAACAAGACCTGGATCACCCATGCTGCCCGCGCCGATCTCATGACTCTCCTGGCGCGCACCGACGCGGATGAACCGGGCTACCGGGGCTTGAGCATGTTCCTGGCCGAAAAGCCGCGCGGCACCGAGGACGACCCGTTTCCCGCTCCCGGCATGTCGGGTGGCGAGATCGGCGTTCTGGGCTATCGCGGCATGAAGGAGTACGAGATCGGTTTCGACCGTTTCGAGGTTCCGGCCGGGAACCTGCTTGGCGGCGAAGAGGGCAGGGGGTTCAAGCAACTCATGGCGACGTTCGAATCAGCGCGCATCCAGACCGCAGCCCGGGCTACCGGGGTGGCGCAGGCCGCTCTTGAAGCGGGCCTGGCCTATGCCCTGGAGCGCCACCAGTTCGGCCGCGCCATCGCCGGTTTCCCGCGGGTTGCCAACAAGCTTGCATGGATGGCCGTCGAGACGATGATGTCCCGTCAGCTGTGCTGGTACGCGGCGCGCCGCAAGGACTCCGGCCGGCGCTGCGATCTCGAGGCGGGCATGGCCAAGCTTCTCGGCGCCCGGGTGGCCTGGTCGGCGGCCGACAACACCCTGCAGATCCATGGCGGCAACGGCTACGCCCTCGAGTACGAGGCAAGCCGGCTGCTGTGCGACGCCCGTATCCTCAACATCTTCGAAGGCGCGGCGGAAATCCAGGCGCAGGTGATCGCCAGGCGCCTGCTTGCCGCGGCGAACTGATCATGGCGGGACGGCGCGAGGTGACGCCATGAACTGGATTGGCTATGCGATTCTGGGCTTTGTCGCCCTCACCCTCATCGCCCTCTTCGTCGGCATCGGCGGGTTTGCCCGCGGAGGCGAGTTCAACCGGCGTCACGGCAACCGCATGATGCGCTTTCGCGTGGGATTTCAGCTGGCTGCTCTGGTCCTTCTCGCCATCATGTTTCTCGTCATGCAGGGAGGGTAGAACCATCGTCAGACTGGACAGGATCTATACCCGCGGCGGAGACCGGGGCGAGACATCCCTGGGTGACGGCAGTCGGGTGGCCAAGCACGCTCTCAGGATCGAGGCCTTCGGCACCGTGGATGAGGCGAACTCCGTGATCGGCCTTGCCAGGGTGCACGCGGAAGGGGACTGCGACGCGATGCTGGCGCGCATCCAGAACGATCTCTTCGATCTCGGAGCCGATCTCGCCGTGCCCGAGGAGGGCCGCCGCGGTGCGGGGGCGCTGCGCATCGTTCCCGCCCAGGTGGCGCGTCTCGAGAGTGAAATCGACGCCATGAACGCCAGCCTCGAACCGCTGACCTCATTCATCCTGCCGGGAGGATCCGATGTTTCGGCATGGCTTCACCTGGCGCGCACGGTGGTCCGCCGGGCCGAACGCCTGATCACCGCGCTTTCCCTTGAGGAGACCGTCAATCCGGCGGTTCTCGAGTACACCAACCGGCTCTCCGATCACCTCTTCGTGATGGCGCGCCGACTCAACGACAACGGTCGCGCCGATCATCTGTGGGCTCCCGGCGCCACCCGGGACGGGTGAGCCGGAATGCGCCGACGTTGCGTTGACTCCGGCAATCGAGCGGTCTTAGTGTGCGCTGCGAAATCCTGCCGCGGATTCCGGTTCATCCCTGTCACAACAAGCGCCTGGAGAGGCACGCCATGAAAGTGCTCGTCCCGGTCAAGCGGGTCATTGATTACAACGTGAAAGTGCGCGTCAAGGCCGACCGTTCGGGCGTCGACCTTGCCAACGTCAAGATGTCGATGAATCCCTTCGACGAGATTGCCGTCGAGGAGGCGATCCGCATGAAGGAGGCGGGAACCGCCACCGAGGTGATCGCCCTCTCGCTGGGACCGACCCAGAGTCAGGAAACCCTGCGCACGGCGCTGGCCATGGGTGCCGATCGGGCCATTCATGTCGTTCACGACGGTGACCTTGAGCCGCTTGCCGTGGCCAAGATGATTGCCCGCATCGTCGCCGAGGAGTCGCCCGATGTGGTCATCCTCGGCAAGCAGGCGATTGACGACGATGCCAACCAGACCGGCCAGATGCTTGCCGGGCTGCTGGGCTGGGCCCAGGGCACATTCGTCTCGAAGGTCGAGGCTGCGAACGGTTCTCTGAAGGTCGTGCGCGAGGTCGATGGCGGGCTCGAGTCGGTGACGCTGACGCTGCCGGCCATTATCACCGTGGACCTCAGGCTCAATGATCCGCGATACGCGTCACTTCCCAACATCATGAAGGCGCGCAAGAAGGAGATTGCCAAGCGTACGCCCGACGAACTCGGGATCGACGTGACACCCCGCCTTAAGGTGGTCAGTGTCGAGGAACCGCCGCGCCGCAAGGCCGGCATCAAGGTCGGTTCCGTCGGGGAACTGGTGGACAGGCTGCAGAACGACGCCGGAGCGATCTGACATGGCGATACTGGTCTATGCGGAACACGACAATCAGGAACTTGCGGCGGCCACCGGGAGTGCCGTGACGGCCGCCCGGGAAATGGGCGGCGACATCACCGTCCTGGTGGCGGGCAGCGGTTGCGGTGCGGTGGCCGAAGCCGCTTCCCGCATGTCCGGCATCGCCCGGGTTCTTCTTGCCGACGAGGCGCCGCTCGAGGCGCAGCTTGCCGAGAACGTTGCCCCGCTCATCGCCCAGCTGGCGCCGGACTACAGCCATGTCGTGGCGCCGGCCACCACCACCGGCAAGAACATCATGCCGCGGGCCGCGGCGCTTCTCGACAAGCAGCAGGTCTCGGACATCACCGAGGTGGCTGATGCCGATACCTTCGTGCGCCCGATCTACGCCGGCAACGCCATGGCGACCGTCCAGTCGACCGACGACATCGTGTTTGTGACAGTTCGAACGACGGCCTTCGACGCCGCCGAGGAGAGCGACACGGCGGTTCCCGTCGAGGCGGTGGCGGGCGCGGCCGATGCCGGTCTCTCCAGCTTCGAGGGCGCCGCGCTTTCCGGTAGCGAACGCCCGGAACTGACCACGGCCCGCGTGGTCATCTCGGGTGGCCGTGGCATGAAGTCCGGTGACAACTTCGCCATGCTCGAGGAGGTGGCGGACATTCTCGGAGCGGCCGTCGGCGCCAGCCGGGCCGCTGTCGATGCCGGCTACGTGCCCAACGACTACCAGGTGGGACAGACCGGAAAGGTGGTGGCGCCGGAACTCTATCTTGCCGTCGGCATCTCGGGCGCCATCCAGCACCTGGCCGGCATGAAGGACAGCAAGGTCATCGCCTGTATCAACAAGGACGAGGAGGCGCCGATCTTCCAGGTTGCCGACTTCGGTCTGGTTGCGGACCTCTTCGATGCCGTTCCCGAACTGAAGGCCGAGCTGGAGCAGAGAGGCATCCAGCCGCGGTGACCGGGGGATAGGCCATTGGGCATGGAGATCAGGAGCATAGGCGTGATCGGTGCCGGCCAGATGGGTTCGGGAATTGCCCACGTCTGTGCCCTGGCGGGATACGACATCCTGGTTATCGACATGTCGCGGGACCTCGCGGAAGCCGGCGTCGAGGTGGTGCGCTCCAACATGGAGCGTCAGCTGCGGCGCGGTGTCATCGACCAGGAACAGATGGATGCCGCGCTCGGCCGCATTGCCGTGGTCGACTCCTATGCCGGACTGGCTGACTGCGACTGCGTCATCGAGGCCGCCACCGAGAACGAGAAGGTCAAGAAGGAGATTCTCGCCGAACTGACATCGTCCCTCAAGGCGGACGCCATCATCTGCACCAACACATCGTCGATTCCCATCACGCGTCTTGCGGCGGCCACCGACAGGCCGGAGAAGTTCATGGGCATGCATTTCATGAACCCGGTGCCGATGATGAACCTGGTGGAACTGATCCGCGGGCTGGCCACCGATGTCGAGACCTTCGATACCATCCGCAATCTGACGCTGGAACTCGGCAAGGTGCCGGCCAACGCCGAGGATTTCCCGGCCTTCATCGTCAACCGCATCCTGCTGCCGATGATCAACGAGGCGGTCTACGCCCTTTACGAGGGCGTCGGCACCGTCGAGTCCATCGATACGGCGATGCGGCTCGGCGCCAACCATCCCATGGGCCCGCTCGAACTCGCCGACTTCATCGGCCTCGATATCTGCTATTCCGTCATGCAGGTGCTCTATGACGGCCTCGCGGACACCAAGTACCGCCCGTGTCCCCTGCTCGCCAAGTATGTCGAGGCAGGCTGGCTCGGCCGCAAGTCCGGCCGCGGCTTCTACGACTACTCAGGCGAAGACCCGGTCCCGACGCGCTGATTGCTCCTGGTTGTGGTGCTTGCGGGGCTTCATCGCGCCGGCCTTGATCCCGACCGCGCGTTGCATGACGTGAATCTGAAGGAACGATCAGCGTCGTCACGAACGACCGTGACGGCTCGGCTGGCCCGTTCGGCCTATGCGTGACGGAACTGCTGCCTGGTACGGGTCGAGAGGCGTGGGTGGCGGAGGTATGCCATGCGAGGGCGTATCGCCCGCCACTCAACCATCGGAGTCGAACAGCCGGCGGAAGGCAGCCTCGGATTGCGCCAATCCCGCATCAGTCAGGGCCACGGACTTCGCCTTGCTCACAGGATTGGAGATCAGCTCCTTCTCGTGAAGCCGTTCCATTGTGGACCAGTCGAACGATTTCCACGTCCGTGCGCCGCCCATGGGATGGCGCTCGAATATCCCGAGGTAGAGCAGCGCAAGCACCGCTTCATCGATCCTGTCGTTCACCCGGTCGTCGCTCATCGTGACTGTGTGGCCCTGTCCTCTCCGTCAGCATACCCTGACACTCGTCGTCATGGCGAACACCTTCATTGCGAGGTCATCGCCTATTCGGCGATGCGCATGGCGCGCCTGCCGACGATCAACAACACGGGGCTGGCCGCGCTCGCGGGAGAACTGCACTGCTTCCATGCGTGCTCAGGCGCGGCCCCGATCCCGAGGCACTGGCCTTCTTCGGTGTCCAGGGTCGCTGGCGCCGTTCATCCGCAAGGCCCCGGCGGCCGTCAAAAGGGATGTGGCCGGGCGGGATCCGGCACGAGCCTCGCAGCCTGCCAATGTCCTTCCCGTTGCAGCGACCGCTCATCACTCGCTACCTTGTTCGCATGCGATCGCTCGACATCACGGTTCTGCACAGCAAATTGAGCGAGTACGTCCGGCGAAACGGTTTTCGTGACCAACGGCGATCAGGTCGTCGCGCAGCTTGGTCCGCTGAGGGAGACCCGGAACCCGCGTCGACGCCTTTCTGGCCGAGGCGGAGCGCTCCGGCGTGCTGTCGCCGCCAAGCCCGCCCCTGTCGCCACGCTCGATGAAGTTCTGGCCGTTCTCGACGAGAGCCGATGCGACCGATGATCTGCATCGACACGACCGTCGCGTTCGCGCATCGTCTTGCCGAGGGCCGCCAGCCCCCTGTTCGCTCTGGGAGAAGGCCCTGTCTTGCAGCCGCCGGACGGACCGGCTGGCCGAAAGCCTGCGGATTGGCGGCACGCTGGCTGACCGAGCGTGTACGTCCGTGTCGGTGCCGATCCTCGGCGCTCCGGCGTCAGCAGTGACGCCGGCGGGCGAGATACCAGGCAAAGCAGGCGAGCTGGACCAGGACCCAGCCGCCGAAGGCCGCAAGGTAGCCTGAAGGCGCATAGCCGCCTTCGGGCGCCGGGAAGAGATTGAGGACGAGGCCGACAAGGATCTGGAGAACGCCGCCGAGGGCGAATGTGTAGAGGGCGAGCGTGGTGTTGACCCTGCCGGCCATGGCCGGCGGGAACCTCTGGGTCATGTCCGCATAATAGATGATGACCGCGCCCCCGGTCGCGGAGAACGCTGCCGTCAGCACCCATGCAGGCAGACTGCTGCCCAGTGCCAGCATCGCCTGCACGACAATGAACACCAACGTGACCGGAGCAGCGACGAGGGAGATCGGGATCCCGATCCGGCTCAGCCGTTCGGCGAGCCAGCCGAGGAAGGCATACCCGGCGATCATGGCCAGGCCGCCGACGAAGAGGGCGTCGGCCGCATCCCCGGCGTCAAGGCCCGCCATGTCGCGCAGCCACGGTCCGAACCACAGCGCCTGGGTCGACAGCCACGCCGCCTGGGTCGTCATCACCAGCGGCGCGACAGCCCGGAAAGCCGGCGAACGCTGGATGAGCCGGAGTCCCTTCAACTGGTCGATCAGTGTCACCGGAGTTCCCGCCACCCGCCGCTCCGGCACGACGATGTGGATGACTGCCGCCACCAGAAGGGTGACCGCGGCCAGGGCGAGGAACATGTGCCGCCAGCCGATGAGATCGATCATGGCGTGAACCGGAGCGGATGCGGCCATGGCTCCAGCCCCGCCCGCGGCCAGGACCAGGCCGTTGACCAGAGGCAGCTTTTGCCCTGGAAACCACAGTGCAAACATCTTCATGGCGGCCAGAAGGCCCCCGGCCATGCCGAGGCCGATGATGGCGCGCGCCAGGGTGAGGACGGGGGTGCCGTCACCCTGGCTGAACAGGACCGCACCCGCTGCGGCAATGACAAGCAGCACCGCATGTGTGCGCCTGGGTCCGAACCTGTCGAGCGCCATGCCGAGAGGAATCTGGATGCCGGCAAAGGCGAGAAAGAAGGCACTGGTCATCAGGCCGATGGCGGCCGCATCCAGGGCCAGTTCCTCGCCGAGAACCGGTCCGAGAACGGCGTTCACGGTCCGGAAGAGATAGGAGAGGAAGTAACCCGCTGCAAAGGGAAGGAAGACGCGGCACGCCAGGAACAACAGGCCGCGGGCCGGCGCCTCGGGGACATTCATGACAAGGGGGATCGCCATCGCGGTATCGAGGAGATGCGGAGAATACCCGGTTGAAACGCAAACGCCACGTCTGCGACCGTGACCTGTCCCGGCAGTCTTTGGACACGGTTGCCGGCGCCCGCTACACTCCGCGCCGCGTTCCGGCCTCATGGCATGCGTCGGCAGGCCGGTTCCAGCATCGACAATCCGCTCCGGCGCCTGATTGGCATGTCAGCAAAGAACAACCCCAACCCTGTCCGGGGCGGCCGCTTCCGCGAGGAGCCGTCCGCCATCATGGAGCGGATCAACGCCTCGGTGGACTTTGACCGCCATCTGGCGCCTTACGACATCGCCGGATCCAGAGCCCACGCCTCCATGCTGGCAGCCGCGGGCATCATTTCGGCCGCCGACAACGATGCCATCCAGGAGGGACTCGATCGCATCGCCCGCGAGATCGAGGACGGGTCCATGACATGGGACCCGGCGCTGGAAGATGTCCACATGAACATCGAGTCACGTCTTGCCGACCTCATCGGCGAGCCGGCCCGGCGCCTGCACACGGCGCGTTCGCGCAACGACCAGGTGGCGACGGACCTGCGCCTGTGGTTGCGCGAACACCTCGATCGTCTCGATGAGGCGCTCACCGGTCTCCAGGAGTCGCTAATTGGCCAGGCGGACCGACATGCGGCATCGGTCATGCCGGGCATGACACACCTGCAGCCCGCCCAGCCCGTCACCTTCGGCCATCACATGCTGGCTTATGTCGAGATGTTCGGCCGGGATAGAGGCAGGCTGAAGGACTGTCGGCGAAGAATGAACGAATCACCGTTGGGGGCTGCGGCGCTGGCCGGGACATCGTTTCCCATAGACCGGGAAGCGACGGCCGCCTCGCTGGGCTTCGACCGGCCGGCGGCCAATTCCATGGACGCGGTGTCGGACCGGGATTTCTGCCTGGAGTTTCTCGCTGACGGCGCCATCATCGGCGTGCACCTGTCGCGCCTCGCGGAAGAACTTGTCCTGTGGACCAGTCCGAACTTCGGATTTGTGCGCCTGCCCGACAGTCTGACCACGGGCTCGTCGATCATGCCCCAGAAACGCAATGCCGACGCCGCCGAACTGGTGCGCGGCAAGGCCGGACGCCTGACCGGCGCCCTGATGTCGCTTCTGACCGTGCTCAAGGGTCTGCCGATGACCTACGGCAAGGACATGCAGGAAGACAAGGAACCTCTCTTCGATGCCGCCGCGACGCTCATGCTGGTGATTCCGGCGACAGCGGCCATGATACGCGGCATGACCGTCAACACGGAAGTCATGAGGGCGCGCATGGACGATGGTTTCATGACCGCAACCGATCTCGCGGACTGGCTGGTTCGCGAGAAGGGCCTTGCGTTCCGGGAAGCCCATCACACCACCGGCCGGCTCGTGGCGCTTGCCGAGGAGAAGGGGTGCGATCTGGCGTCGTTGCCGCTTGACGCGATGCGCCGGGTGGACGACCGTCTCGATGCCTCGGTACGCCGCGTTCTCACTGTCGATGCTTCGGTTGCCAGCCGTGCGAGTCCGGGCGGCACGGCGCCACAACGGGTAGCTGAAGCGGTAGAAGAAGCCCGCAGGAGATATCTTGCATGACCAGACGCAGCGCCCTGATGCTGGTGCTTGCAGCCCTCGCAGCCGCATGCGGACGCAAGGGGGATCTGACACGCCCCGGCTCGGACGGGGAGTCGGGCGACAGTTGAACGCCTTCACGTACCGCAACGGGCGGTTGCACGCGGAGGGCGTGGATCTCGCGACCATTGTCCGAGAGGTTGGCACGCCCTTCTACTGTTACAGCGCGACGGCGCTGCGGGACCGCTTCCTTCGCCTCCGGGACGCGGTGGCCGGAACCGGCACATCGGTCCTCTACGCGGTCAAGGCCAACAGCAATCTCGCGGTCGTCCATCTCCTCGGTGGCCTGGGTGCGGGGGCGGATGTCGTTTCGGCTGGCGAGATCCATCGCTGCCTGGCCGCGGGACTCGACGGCAGCACGATTGTCTTCTCTGGCGTTGGCAAGTCCCGCGACGAGATCGTCTTCGCCCTGGAGAGCGGCATCAGGCAGATCAACGTCGAGAGCGAAGGTGAATTCGAGCGCATCCTGGAGATCTGCGACAGTCTGCGCAAGGAAGCGCCCGTGGCATTCCGGTTCAATCCGGATGTCGATGCGGGTGGGCACGAGAAAATCTCCACCGGGCGGCAGACCGACAAGTTCGGCCTCCCCGCGGCCACCATCCGGCACTTGTGGTCAAGGGCCCTGGCTCACCCCCTGATCCAGCCTGTCGGACTCGCGGTTCACATTGGCTCCCAGATAAACGATATCGGACTCTACCGTACCGCCTTTGACAGGCTGCTGAACCTGGCGGGAACGCTGGATGATGTAGCCTCACTCGACCTTGGCGGCGGCCTGGGCATCGCCTACCACGACGGGGAAGAAGCGATCGACCTCGACGGCTATGCACGTCTGCTGGCAGATATCCGCTGCCGGACGGACGCGGAACTCGCCATTGAACCTGGACGCTGGCTGGTCGCGTCTGCTGGCGTCCTTGTGACCGGGGTAAACACGGTCAAGCAGGCCGGGTCGAAACGCATCGTCATCGTTGATGCGGCCATGAACGATCTCGTGCGGCCGACACTCTATGGTGCGCGCCATCCGGTCTGGCCACACCGCGAAGCGGCGACACCGCTGCTCGAATCCGTGGTGGCAGGGCCGGTTTGCGAATCGGGCGACGTGCTGGCCCAGGACGTGTTGTTGCCCGGCCTCGAAGACGGTGACCTGCTGGCCATCGGTCACGCCGGTGCCTATGGCGCCGTCATGGCCTCGGGTTACAATGGACGCTTGCTGGTACCGGAGGTGATGGTGGACCAAGATCGCCATGCCGTGGTCCGCAGACGGCCAGGACATGATGAAATGATGGCGTTGGAGACAGTTCCAGGCCTGCAGAGCCATGACACCGTCCTCTGACCACGGCGCGGGCTCCGCCTTCATCGCGCGGCGGCTGGTTCTGGCCCGCCTGGCGCTGGTCTGGGAGGATCTCGTCATCCGGTCCTGGCGCGCTGCGTCCCTCGTCATTCTCTTCCTGGGACTCGTCCTGCTCGGAGTCGTGTCATCGCTCCCCGGGATTCTCCACATCGCCTTTCTCGTTTTCTTCGGCGTTGCCACGCCTCTGGTCCTGTGGCGGGATTTCCGGGGATTTGCCTGGCCTGCGGAAGGGCATGTGCGACGCCGTCTCGAAACCGGCAGTGATGTGCCGCACAGACCCTTGATGGCGCTCGACGATATCTACGCGGGCGATCTCCAGGACGGGGCGAGTCAGGCGCTGTTCGAGATGCACCGGACGCGGGAAGCCAGGCGTGTTCGCCTCCTGCGGGTCGGCTGGCCACTCAGCGCGGTGGCCTCTCGCGACCGCTTCGCCCTCAGGTACCTTGCGCTGCTGGTCCTGGCCTGGGGGGTGATTGCCGGCTGGTCGCAGGCCCGGGCCAACTTCACCGCTCTGTTGCAGCCAGGGTACTCTGTGAGCGGAAGTGCTGATGCCGCCGGCGAGGCGACATTCTGGATCACGCCTCCGGCCTACACCGACGTCGCTCCCATCTGGTTCGAGCAGAACGCAGAGGACCACCCGGTGGCAGTGCCCGTCGGCAGTGAACTGGTGGTGCAGGTCCGCGGCGGCTCCGGTACTCCGGTGCTGACCGTCGATGACTGGGCATTCGACTTCACCAACGCCGGAGAAGAGAACTGGCAGATCACCCATGTGCTGGACAATGGCACACGGTTCTCGATCATCCAGTCCGGCATTGTGCTGGATGGGCGAACGATCACCTTCATCGCCGACGAACCGCCCCAGGTCGCCCTCACGGCGGAGCCCGCCGAGACGCTGCGGACGGGGCTGCGTCTCGATGTTGCCGCCAGCGACGACTACGGCCTCGTCGCCATCACGGGCGAGATACGCCGTCCGGGCGGTGCCGACGACGACGTGCTGCGGATATCCGTGCCGCTGGCGCAGCCGGGAATCCGCACCGTGTCGGGCCCCGCCTTCTATAACCTCATGGCGCATCCATGGGCGGGGCACGATGTGGAACTGGTTCTGATCGCCACGGACGAAATCGGCCAGAGCAGTGCGAGCGTCCGTCATGCCTTCGAGTTGCCGGAGCGCTTTTTCCATCACCCGGTGGCACGCGAGATCGCGAAGCAGCGCAAGGCCTTCGCGGTCGACCGGGACCTGGCAGACGAGACGGCCTCGGTGTTGCACCGGCTTTCACGAGAACCGGAAGCCTACCTTTCGGAGATCGATGTTCACCTGGCGCTGGTCACAGGCGCCCTGCGCCTCGATTACAGCGCCGGTCGGGAATCGACAGCCGACGACGTGATCGGGCTGATGTGGGAAACGGCGCTTGCCATCGAAGAGGGCCCGCTGGCTTTCGCTGAGCAGCGGGTGCGCGATCTGCAGCAGCAGATTCTCAAGGCCCTCAGCGACGGCGCGCCGGATGCAGAGATCGAACGTCTGCTCGCGGAACTGCGCAACGCCATGGACGACTACATGCGCGCCCTTTCGAACAGACTGCGTTCGGATCCAGGAGAGCTGTTCGACCCCACCGAGGCGTTGAAAGCGGTCGGCAGCCGAGAACTGACCGATCTCGTGGACAGGATAACCGAACTGGTGCGCACCGGTTCGCGCCAGCAGGCCCGGACCTTGTTGACGCGTCTCCAGGAGATCATGGAAAGCATCTCCGTGGGCAATCTCAGCGATCTTTCGGGAAGTTCGTCTGCCGAAGCCGTGGAATTGATCCAGACCATCCGTCAGATCATCAGCGAGCAGCAGCAACTGCTGGACGAGAGTTTCAGGATTCTGCGCGATGTCGGAGAAGAGGATATCGACACGACGTCGCAGGCCGGACGCCAGGCTGACGTGAGGGATGTGCTCGAGAGTTTCATGGAGCGCATGGAAGAGTTCGGCTACGACGTGCCCCGCCACTACAACCGGGCCCACCGCTCGATGCGCCGCGCTGTGCGCCAACTCAACGCCAACCGTCCGGGGCATGCGGTCGACCACCAGACAGAAGCGGTCGATTTCCTCAAGGAAGGCGCCGGCGACATGATGGCACAGATTCTCGATCTCCTCGGGGAAGGCGTGGCAGGAGACTCCCAGGGATTCTTTTCCGCTCCCAGGGACCCGATTGGCCGCAGTCTCGGCAACTCAATCGGTTCCGCCACCGACGATATCAACATTCCCGACAAGGGATCCCTCATCCGCGTTCGCCAGATACTTGAGGAGTTGAAACGTCGCGCCGCCGAACAGCACAGGCCCCAGGAGGAGCAGGAGTACCTCCGCCGCCTGCTCAGGCGGTTCTGACATTCCCTCCGCCCAGGGCATGCAGTCGGGTCCGGCACTGTGTTAGTGTCCTGAGGACCTTGCCTCCTCATCGGGCATGAAGCAGGGAAAGTTGACGTGATTCGGTTTGAAAACGTCGGTCTGCGCTATGGCAGCGGACCGGAAGTCCTGCACGACATCGATCTCACCCTGGAATCGGGATCCGGCCATTATCTCGTCGGACCCACGGGCGCCGGCAAGACTTCGCTCTTGAGCCTGCTCTATCTTGGCCGGCGGCCCACCCGGGGGCTGCTGACCATGTTCGGACAGGATGTGGCAACGGCAACGCGGAGTGCCCTCACGGGCTTCCGCCGGCGCATCGGCGTCGTTTTCCAAGACTACAACCTACTCGATCATCTCTCCGCATTCGACAACGTCGCGCTGCCGCTGCGCCTGGTCGGTACGGATCCGGATATGGTGCGCGATCACGTCCACCAGCTGCTGGAATGGGTGGGCCTTGATACCATGGCCGAGGTGAAGCCGCCCTTCATGTCGGGTGGCGAAAAACAGCGGGTCGCCGTGGCGAGGGCAGTGATCGGCCAGCCGGATGTGCTGCTCGCCGATGAGCCGACAGGCAATCTCGACGAGCCGGTGGCAGATCGCCTGATGATGCTCTTCATGGAACTCAATCGCCATGGCACGACCCTGGTGATCGCCACCCACAACACCAGACTTCCGCAGCGGTTTCCCCATCCGGTCCTCCACCTCAAGGAAGGCTTCCTGAAGGCGGGCCGTCCATGGTGAGGTGGCGACAGCGGCCGCGGGAGGTCCCGCTCGCATCGGATCCCTCGTCCAGCTTTGTTCCGACAATCATCGGCGCCATGGTGTTCCTGTCGACCCTTGTGCTCGGGGTGTCGCTGGCCATCGAAGGAGTCGCCGACGGGTGGCAGATCACCGGTCAGCAGCATCGCGCCACCATCGAGATGTCCCGGGACAGCGCCAGCGAAGAGACGGTCGCCACCTCCATCGAGGTGCTGGCGCAGTTGCCTGGAATCACCCGGGTCCGCCTGGTCGGCGATGACGAGATTCTCGAGACCATCGAGGCGTGGACGGGTGGCAGGCCCGACCTGGATCTGTTGCCGTTGCCGGTGCTGATCGAGATCGAAGCCCTGTCGGCCGATGCCCTGAGAAGCGACATCATCGAGCAGATTCTCGAAGAGACCGCCGGCGCCGTCACGGTCTATGTCGAACCGCAGTGGCTCCTCGCCGTGCGCAGCACCGTCGGTACCGTTCAGCTGGTGACCGCCCTGATGCTGGTCATCATCGCGCTGATCTCCGTCGTCTCGATCGTCTACGTCACGCGGACGGCTCTGTCCATACATCAGGACACGATCGAGATCATGCACCAGATCGGAGCCCAGGACAGCTATATCGCAATCCAGTTCCAGAACCAGTCCCTCCTCCTGGCGTTGATGGGAGGCATACCCGGCAACGTTCTGGCCATCATCATCATGATGATCCTGATGCGCGAATTGCCCGGCAGTGTGGAAGCTCCCCTGTTGCCGGCGGTCTCCCTCGGGACCCGCGAGTGGATCTTTCTCGGCGCGCTTCCCGTCGTCGCGGCGCTGGTGGCGATGGTGGCCGCGCGGGTGACGGTGATCACCTCACTGGGTCGCATGCCGTGAGACGGAGGAGCGCATTGAAGGCGCGGCTTGTCATCGTCCTGGTGGCGATTCTGGTGGCGATATGGGTTGGCGGCCTGATGCGCTTTGTCACGCAGATCACCCCGGAAACACCGCCGGTGGCAAGCCGGAAGGCGGATGCCATCGTCGTGCTCACGGGAGGGAGGGAACGGCTGCCCGCCGGGATCGAACTGTTGCAAGAGGGAAAGGCGGATCGCCTTTTCGTCACCGGTGTTCACAGTGGCGTCGATGTTGCCGAGATCCTCGATCTGAACAGTCAGGCGCCTACAACCCTGGCCTGCTGCATCGATCTTGGACACGATGCCCGTCATACCGTGGGCAATGTGCGCGAGACAGCGAACTGGATGGCGGCGGGAGGGCGTACGTCCATGATCCTTGTGACCGCCAACTATCACATGCCGCGCAGTCTTGTCCTCTTCCACAGGATCATGCCGGCGATCGATGTCATTCCCTACCCGGTCGTATCAGGAGCGGTGCATCTGGATATCTGGTGGCGCCATCCTCGGACCCTGCTCCTTCTTGCCGGCGAGTACTCCAAGTATCTCGTCAGCCTGATCTGGCCTCCCGCATGACCGCCGTCAGATCATGCGCATTTCTCGTGGCGTCGCTTGGTGTCATGGTGTTTCTGGGTCTCGCGATGTTGCCGGCACTGCTGCTTGCGCGCCGCCTGGCCGCCCGGGTCCCTGTCTGGTTTGCCGGCGTGCAGCTCTTTCTCCTCGACGTGGTGGCCGGACTCAGGCTTGAGGTGAGGGGCAGGAACAACCTGCCCTGCGGTCCGGCACTGATTGCGGTCAAACATCAGTCGGCCCTGGAAGCCTATGCTCTCGCGCGGCTGTTTCCGGATGCCTGTTTCGTCATCAAGCAGGAAATCGTTCGTCTTCCGGTTGTCGGCTGGTTCGTTTCGGCCATGGACTGCCTGGCCATTGATCGCCGTGCCGGCCTTGCCTCGCTGCGCCGGATCATGGGTCACGCGGCAAGGGTCACCGACGAGGGCAGGTGCATCGTGATCTTTCCCGAAGGAACACGCACGGCTCCCGGCGAAAGGGTCGCCTACCAGCGTGGCGTTGCCGGACTTTATGCCGCGCTGGGTGTGCCGGTGGTTCCGGTGGCGCTCAACTGCGGGGTCTTCTGGCCGCGCCGGCAGATCAGGAAGAATCCGGGATGCGCCGTCATGGCGTTTCTCGAGGCGATTCCGCCTGCCCTGCCGCGGGAACGTTTCATGGAAGAGCTTGAATCAAGGATAGAAAACGGAACCAGCGAGCTCATAGCCGAGGCCAGGGGACAGGGCCGGTGTTGAGAGTACATTTCAGGAACGTTATGATGTCACGAGAGCTTGACGAGATGTCTAGATGAGCGACGCACAATCCCCCATTGCCCTGCAGATCTGGGACATGAAGTACCGTCTCAAGGGCCCCGACGGCACACCGTTGGACGACAATGTCGAGGCGACCTGGCGACGGGTGGCGAAGTCCTGCGCGTCGGTGGAGGACGCCGGGAACCGGCGCCGAATCGAGGAACAGTTCCTGGAAGCCATGTCGGGCTACCGCTTCCTGCCTGCCGGCAGGATTCTGGCCGGTGCGGGCACCGAGAGGAATGTCACGCTCTTCAACTGCTTTGTCATGGGGACCATTCCCGACGACATGGGCGGGATCTTCGATCACCTGAAGGAAGCGGCGCTCACCATGCAGGCCGGTGGCGGGATCGGCTACGACTTCTCGACACTGAGGCCGAAGGGTGCCGCCGTTCGTGGCGTGGGCGCCGACGCCTCCGGGCCGTTGACCTTCATGGATGTCTGGGATTCCATGTGCCGCACCATCATGAGCGCCGGCCATCGGCGCGGCGCCATGATGGCGACCATGCGCTGCGACCATCCGGACATCGAGGCTTTCATCGACGCCAAGCAGGAAGCCGGGCGGTTGCGCATGTTCAATCTCTCGGTGCTGGTCAGCGATGCCTTCATGACCGCGGTCCGGCAGGACGATGCATGGAAGCTGACCTTTGACGGGGTCGTCCATGGAACGGTGTCGGCCCGTGCCCTGTGGGACCGGATCATGCGCAGCACCTATGCCTGTGCGGAGCCCGGCGTCGTCTTCATCGATCGCATCAACCGGCGGAACAACCTGCACTACTGCGAGACCATTTCCGCCACCAACCCGTGCGGCGAACAGCCGCTTCCGCCCTATGGCGCCTGTCTGCTGGGATCGCTCAACCTGACGCGCTTCATCGCCGACCCCTTCGGCGATGAGGCCCGGTTCGATCACGAGGCATTCGCCCGCACCGTTGCGGCGGCGGTGAGGCTGATGGACAACGTCGTCGACGTCTCGCGCTTTCCTCTCGAGGAACAGCGCCAGGAGGCGGTGGCCAAGCGACGCATCGGTCTGGGCGTCACCGGTCTTGCCGACGCCCTCATCATGATGAAGGCGCATTACGGCGGCGAACGGGCGGTCACGCTGGCCCGCACCTGGCTTGCAGGCCTGCGCCGCGAGGCCTATCTGGCATCGACACGCCTGGCGAAGGAAAAGGGACCTTTCCCGCTCTTCGATGCCGAGGCCTATCTGGCGGGAGACACCGTTGCCGGACTCGACCGGGATGTGCGCGAGGCGATCGCCGCCGGCGGCATCCGCAATGCACTGCTGACATCGATCGCCCCGACCGGCACCATTTCGCTTTTCGCCGACAACATCTCCTCGGGTCTCGAGCCGGTCTTTGCCTTCTCCTACACGCGCAATGTGCTGATGCCCGACGGCACCAGGAGGAGCGAGGAGGTCACCGACTATGCGCTCCGCCTGTGGCGCCGGATGCGGGGCGAGTCCGCTCCCTTGCCCGACTACTTCGTGGACGCCCAGGGCTTGAGGCCGGCCGACCACATCCGCATGCAGGCGGCGGTCCAGGAGTACATCGACAGCTCGATCTCCAAGACCATAAACGTGCCCGAGGACATTGCCTTCGAGGACTTCAAGGATGTCTATCTCGAGGCCTACCGGCTGGGATGCAAGGGATGCACGACCTACCGGCCGAACGACGTCACGGGCGCTGTCCTCGAGGCGCCCGCAGCCGCGGACGCCGAGCCTTTGCTGCCCCTCGACGAGCCCGGATCCGAAACCCCGGGAGATGCGTTCGAGACGGCCGGCGTCATTCACCTGACCCGGCCCCTCGACCGTCCCGAGGTTCTCCCGGGGAGGACCTACAAGCTGCGCTGGCCGGAGAGTGACCATGCGATCTACCTGACCGTGAACGATGTGGTCAGGAATGGCCGGAGGCGGCCGTTCGAGGTCTTCATCAACTCGAAGAACATGGATCACTATGCCTGGACGCTGGGTCTCACCCGGATGATCTCGGCGGTGTTCCGCCGTGGTGGTGATGTGAGCTTCGTGGTCGAGGAACTGAAGGCGGTGTTCGATCCGCGCGGCGGCTCATGGATGGACGGCCGCTACGTGCCCTCGCTGCTGGCCGCCATCGGCGATGTTCTCGAGACCCACATGACCAACATCGGTTTCATCAGCGATTCGGGAGAGAGCATCGGCTCCGTCGGCGAACCGCTTCGCCGCTCCGCCAGTTGTCCGCGATGCGGCCTTCCCGGTCTCATCCATCAGGAGGGGTGCCATCTCTGCACGTCCTGCGGATTCTCCAAGTGCGCCTGACGGCAGGAGTCAGGGCTTGCGGGCCGAAAAGATCGCGTGTCCGGCCACAAGCCAGTGGAGGTCGACATCCACCAGGCCGGCTTCCTCCAGCCATTTGAGCTGTTCGAAGAGACCGGATGGCATGTCGACCGGATCGGCTTCGGGATCGCTGTAGTAGTTCCAGCCGTCCTCGCGGAAGAAGTGCAGCATCTTCTCGTTGCCATCGAGACGGATAGCTCTTTCCCTGACGCCGTCATCCCAGTGACGCTCCCACAGGGTGAGACCTTCCCGGCGCCGCGCCTCGACGAGATCGCAGATGACGATCACGCCGCCCGGTGCAAGGGCCGCCGCGAGATCCTTGAACAAGGAGGCCTTTCCCGGTCCATCGAGGTGGTGGACGGCAAGCGATGACACGAAGGCATGGACCTGGCGGTCGAATTGCCGCCAGCCTGAATCGGCAATGTCCATGAAGGACGTTGTCCAGGAGGCCCCGGTCTTGCCGAGTCGCCTGCCTGTTGCCTCGAGCATGGCCGATGAGCCATCAAGCGCCAAAATATGACATTGGCTGAATCGTCGGGCCAGGGCCGATGCGAGAAGACCTTCACCGCAGCAGATGTCGACAATCAGGGAGTTTTCCTGTGGCGTGGGAATGACGCTGCAAATTGTGTCAATCTGTGTTTCCCGCTCGGGCACAAAATAGGCGCCGTAGTCGATGAAGTGGCGTGAATCGTCCTCGTTCCAGCCTTCCTTGGTGTCACTGTCTGTCATCTGTCGAACTCCAACATCAATTGGACGCGGAACCTACCATACTTTCCCAAATGAATTCCTTCTCCCCGCACAAAGGGATTGACGTTTGGGCACCCCGGCCTTAGTGATTATTGGAACATACCGGAATCTCGAGGCAAACGGGAAAGGGAGTCCACGTGAGCAACGCCAAGATTGCAGAGGCCCTGGTGCTGATTAACCGGGAAATTGCATCCGAAGAGGAAAGGCGCCAGACATTGCTGGCCGAAGCCGAGACGGTCGGAAAATCGATCGAGGACATGCAAAAGGCGGCACAAAGCCTGGAAGCGCTGATCGGCGATGCCGTTGCGGAACGCCAGCCGGCGAGGAGGGGCAGGCGTCCTGCCGGGAAAACCGGCAAGACTCCTTCTGGAAAGGGCCGGGGTCGCAAGGCCACCGGAAAGACCACCGGAGGACATGCCAGGGTTGCACCCGCAAAGGTGCTTGCCGCGATTTCCAATTCCGGACAATACGGCGTCAAGCGTTCAGCGCTGAGCCGATTGCTCGCCAATCGCAAGGGCGACGAGCCGGCTCGCAAGGCGCTTGACGACGTTCTTCAGTCACTTCTGTCGGAAATGAGCATTCGCCGCGAGGGCTACCGCTTCGTGGCCGTCGGGGGACCTGCGCCCGAGACCGTTCAGGCGGAATCCGAAACCCCTTCGGATGACGGTGTGGCATCGATTGTTGAGAATTCGGCAACCGAATCGGTGGTGGCGCAGTCCGGGGGCGACTCGATTCCCTTCGAGGAAGATCCGGCGGCAGGTGAAACCGATGAACCGGAATCGACCGCATCGGCGGCGCCATCGGGAAGCGGCAGACGTGGACGTCCCCGCAAGCCTGTTTCCGACGAGGTTGCGCGAGCGATGGCCGAGGTTGCCGGCGTCATTGCCGGGGCCGGAGAAACGGGCTGCAAAATGTCCGCCATTCGTGCAGGCGTTGAACAGGCGACCGGTGTGTCGCTTTCCGGAGCCGAAGCGAAACGGGCTGTCAAGGACCTCCTGCAGGAGGGCAGGATACGCCGCGACAAGTATCGATACGTCGCCAACTGAAAACGGCGTTGTCGCCGCATTGCATTCAGGCCGACGGTACCGGCACCCCGATTTTGCGGGCGGCATCGACGAGGCCTTGCCAGACTTCCGAATGAAGTTCGATGCCGGAGGTCCGTTTCCGGTACTCGCTTTCCCTTTCGGGATCTCCCGGAACCCGCACCCGATCGATACCGGGTGCGGGTGGTGAAGCACGCAGGTTTTCGACAACGGCCCGAGCGTTTTCGTCATAGTGTTCGGTTGAACAGAAGACATCGGTGGCAATGGCGACAACGAGCCAATTGAATTCGAATGCCGGACCGAGCATGGCGGCGCCGACAATTTCGCCAATAACGGCCAGACCGTAACCCTTGTGGCCGCCGGCCGGGAGCAGGGCTCCGCCGTTGTCATAGTCGTCGATCTTCGTGGTGGGATAGCCGTCGCGGTCGCTCAGCCAGCCTTCTGGAACCTCCTCACCGGTTTGCCGGCGCAGGCGAATCTTGCCGTTTGCCACGACGCAGGTGGCAAAGTCCGCTGACACGGGGCCGTCGCCGCCAGCCGGCATGGCGAGAGCCCAGGGGTTGGTCGACAACATGCCGCCGCGACCTCCATGAGCTGCCACCATGCGCCAGCGCTCCCGCCCGCCACCTCCGCAGATCATGGCCAGCAAGCCGTGACGGGCCAGGCGTTCGGCATAGGCTCCCATGCGCCCGGTGTGGGCGACATTGACGATACCCGCCGCCATCACTGGCTGGTGACATCCCATGTCGATCAATTCATCGACCGCCCGTTCCATGGCGATAATGCCAAGTCCGCTGCCGCCGTCGACTCGCACCATCGAAGGCGCGGGCCGTGTCACGGTGATGTCGGCCACCGGTTTGGCGCTGCGGTTCTCGAAGAACGAGAGATAGTAGGGAACCCTGTTGACGCCATGCGAGACGACATCCTTGAGTTCGGCGTCAACGAGATGGGCGGCAACGGCGTATGCGTCGCCGTCACGCATGCCACCGGTCACGAGGATGTCCCTGCAAAAGTCCCTCAGGACATCCGCATCCAGCGTCGGCATGGCCCCGGTTCTCCGGGCGTAGCGGGACTACCTGTTCTGCCGGTTCTCGATGAGATCGTCCACGACACCGGGCTCGGCAAGGGTCGATGTGTCCCCCAGGTTGCCGAAATCGTTTTCGGCGATCTTGCGGAGAATGCGCCGCATGATCTTGCCTGAACGGGTCTTGGGCAGCCCCGGAGCCCACTGCAGCCAGTCGGGACTGGCGATGGGCCCGATCCCCTTGCGCACCCACAGAACGAGTTCCCGCGCGAGGTCGTCGTCGGGCTCCTCGCCGGCATTGAGCGTCACATAGGCATAGATGCCCTGTCCCTTGATGTCGTGCGGGGCGCCGACCACGGCGGCCTCGGCAACCCTGGGATGGGCGACCAGTGCGCTCTCGATCTCGGCGGTCCCCATGCGGTGACCGGAGACATTGAGGACATCATCCACCCGGCCGGTGATCCAGTAGTAGCCATCCTCGTCCCTCCTGGCGCCGTCACCGGTGAAGTACTTGCCGGGATAGGTGGCGAAATAGGTCTGGATGAAGCGCTCGTGATCGCCGTAGACCGTTCGCATCTGGCCCGGCCAGGAATCAAGGATGCAGAGATTTCCAGTGGCCGCTCCCTCCTGGAGTCGACCGTCATTGTCGACAATGGCCGGTTTGACACCGAAGAACGGCCTGGTTGCCGAGCCCGGCTTGAGATCCGTGGCGCCGGGCAGTGGCGTGATCAGGATACCCCCGGTTTCCGTCTGCCACCAGGTATCGACGACCGGACAGCGGCTGTCGCCGACGACACGCCAGTACCAGTCCCAGGCCTCCGGATTGATGGGTTCGCCGACCGAGCCGAGCAGGCGCAGACTGGCACGCGATGTGGATGCGACCGGTTCGTCACCCTCCCTCATGAGGGCGCGGATGGCCGTTGGCGCCGTGTAGTAGATGTTGACCGAGTGCTTGTCGACAACCTGCCAGTGTCGGCTGGCGTCGGGCCAGTTCGGTACGCCTTCGAACATCAGCGTGGTGGCGCCGTTGGCCAGCGGCCCGTAGACGATGTAGCTGTGGCCGGTGACCCAGCCGACATCGGCCGTGCACCAGTAGATGTCACCATCATGATAGTCGAAGACATAACTGTGGGTCATGGAGGCATAGACGAGATAGCCGCCGGAGGTGTGCAGCACTCCCTTGGGTTTGCCGGTCGAACCCGAGGTGTAGAGGATGAAGAGCGGATCCTCCGCGTTCATCGTCGCCGCCGGGCAGTCGGCGCCGGCAGACACCCGCACATCATGCCACCAGTGGTCGCGACCCTCCTTCAAGACCACATCGGCGCCGGTGCGGCGGACCACCAGGACCGCGCTGACATCCGGACAGTCCTCGAGCGCCTGATCGGCGTTGTTCTTGAGTGGAACCTTCCTGCCGCCACGCAGTCCCTCGTCGGCCGTGATGAGAAAGCGCGAGTCGCAGTCGTGGATGCGGCTGGCAAGGGCGTCCGGCGAGAACCCTCCGAACACGACGGAATGAACGGCGCCGATCCGGGCGCAGGCGAGCATGGCCGAAGCCGCCTCGGGGATCATCGGCATGTAGATGGTGACCCGATCGCCGCGGCTCACGCCCATCCCGAGGAGGGCGTTGGCCATCCGGCAGACGTCTTCGTGAAGTTCCCGGTAGGTCAGTGTGCGCGAGTCCTCCCCGGGGTCGTCCGGCTCCCAGATGATGGCTGCCTGATCGCCGCGCGCCGCGAGGTGCCGGTCGAGGCAGTTGGCCGCGACATTGAGTTCGCCGTCCTCGAACCACCTGATGTCCACACCATCGTCGTAGGTCGTGTTCTTGACCTTCGAATAGGGCGTGATCCAGTCGATCCGCAGGCCGTGCCGTGCCCAGAAGCCCTCCGGGTCGCGAATCGATTCCTCGTACATGGCAAGGTAGGCATCATTGTCGACATGGGCCCGCGAAGCCCATCCTGATGGAACGCCATGGACAACTTCGTCGGTCATGGGAACCTCGTCTCTGATCGCCAGGAAGTGTGGCCCGACACGCCTCCCGGAATCAAGAATCCACCACCTGGTGCCATTGTCCCCTGACGGCACGGCGGGATAGTCTTGGCAGACGCGTGGCGGGGGGGATCATGCAGCTCAGTCTTTCCACATGGCAGGAAGTGGAACACTACCTGGAGTCGCATTCCGGCATCATCATGCCGGTGGGCTCCACCGAACAGCACGGCCCGGGCGGTCTGATCGGAACCGATGCCATCTGTCCGGAGATTGTCGCCCGTCGTCTCGGCGAGGAGACCGGTGTTCTTGTGGCGCCCACCCTTGGCATCGGGGTGGCGCAGCATCATCTCGGTTTTTCCGGGTCGATGTGTCTGCGTCCCTCGACGCTCATGAGCGTCGTCCGGGACTGTGTCGTCTCCCTCGCCCGTCACGGATTCGACCGGTTCTTCTTTCTCAACGGGCACGGCGGGAACATTGCCACCATCCATGCGGCGATCGCCGAAATCCACTCCGAGGTCTCGATGCGCACCAGGCCCGTGGAACGCCCCCTGCGCTGCACGCTGTCGAACTGGTGGGATTCGGCGGGCGTACGGTCGATTTCGAAGGAACTCTACGGGGCCGACGAGGGCGAACATGCGACGTGCAGCGAGGTCTCGGTCACCTGGTTTGCCTTTCCCGACCACATCAAGAAGGTCAACCTTGCCGGAAGGGCGCCTGCCTGGTCGGGGTTCCACGATTCGGACGACTACCGCAGGCGCTATCCCGACGGGCGGATCGGCAGCCTGCCGTCACTCTCCACGCCCGATGCGGGACGTCGCCTGGTGGACGCGTCGGTGAAGGATCTTGCCGGCAAGCTCAACCGTTTTCTCGATGAACCCTGACTGGAAGTGGTGACGTATCCCATGGGCAATGTCATGAATGGGGCCGAGAGCCTCGTGCGCACGCTCGTCAAAGGCGGGGTGGACACCTGTTTCACCAACCCCGGCACCTCGGAAATGCACTTTTGCGCCGCCCTCGACAAGGTCGATGGCATGCGGTGCATCCTGGGCCTCTTCGAGGGCGTGGTGACCGGCGCCGCCGACGGCTACGGACGCATGAAGGACGACCCGGCGGCAACGCTTCTTCATACGGGTCCCGGACTGGGGAACGGTCTCGCCAACCTGCACAATGCCAGAAAGGCGCGCACACCCATCGTCAACATCGTCGGCGAGCACGCGACCTATCACATTGCCCATGACGCACCGCTGACCGCCGATATCGAGGGCATTGCCTGGCCGGTTTCGGACTGGGTGAGGACCAGCGCGGACGCGGTGTCGGTCGCCGCCGACGGGGCGGCGGCGATTGCCGCGGCGCGCACTTCGCCGGGGCAGATCGCCACCCTCGTTCTTCCGGCGGACACGGCGTGGAACGATGCGGAGGGTCCTTCCCCGGTTCCGCATGTCCCGGCGCCGCAACGCGTGGACGAAGCCCGGGTCAAGGCATGCCGGGACGCGCTCACGTCCGGCGAGCCGGCGCTGATCCTGCTTGGCGGCCGGGCATTGCGCGCCGATGCAACCGAGTTGGCCGGGCGTATCGCCGAGTGCACGGGCGCTCTCCTCATGACCGAGTTCGCCGGCGCCCGCACGGAGCGCGGCGCCGGCCGGGTCAACCCGGAACGCATGCCCTATGTGGTTGATGTCGCGCTCGCCGCCACTGCCGGATTACGCCATGTCATTCTCGTCGGAGCGAAAATGCCGGTGGCTTTCTTTGCCTATCCCGGCAAGCCGAGCCTGCTCGTTCCCGAGACAGCCCGCCCGGTTGAGCTTGCGGGCGTAGCGGACGATGTCGTGGATGGTCTGGAGCGCCTTGCAGACGACCTCGGCGCCATGGGGTGCGAGCCCCGCCGCGAGCCGGCAAAGAGGCCAGACCCTGGCTCCGGGGATCTCGATATCCACAAGATCGCCGCGGCGATCGGCCACCTGATGCCTGAAGGGTGCATCGTCTCCGACGAGGCGATCACATCGGGACGCATGCTCCACCCCTACACCGCGGGATGTCCGCACCATGACTGGCTGTTCGGGACCGGAGGATCCATCGGCCGCGCCTTGCCCGAGGCGACGGGTGCGGCGGTTGCCTGTCCCGACCGCAAGGTGCTCTGTCTTACCGGTGACGGCAGTGCGCTCTACACGGTCCAGGCTCTGTGGACCCAGGCACGTGAACAGCTCGACGTCGTCACGGTGATCTATGCCAACCGGACCTACGCCATTCTCCACACCGAACTTCTGAATGTCGGCGCCACTCCGGGACCGAAGGCCCACGACATGTTCGATCTCGACCGGCCCGAGATCAACTGGGTCGAGATGTCGCATTCCATGGGTGTCGAGGCCCGGCGGGCGGACACCGCCGAGGAATTCAACGAGGCTCTCGCCGCCGGATTTGCGACATCCGGACCGTTCCTGATCGAAGCCAGGATCTGAACGGAGCCGTCACGGTCGTGGTGGCATCGCAGGTCGTCTTCCAGTCGGAGAACGCCATGTGCTGCAACCTGAGTCGGCGAGAACCGGACGTTGCCGCCGTGCTTTGACAATCCGTCGTCGGCGATGCTGATCGCAGCAATCGCGGCGCCCGGAGATGCACGGTCGACGTGCGATGGCGCCACCTGACAGCCGCAGACTGCATTTGCACGGCCGTGGTAGGATTGCGGCCAAACGGGCTCCAGATGGTCGCAATCGCACCGGCATCGTTCACTTCCTGATTCCTTGAGAGACGAGAGAACGTGGAACCCTTGAAGATCGCCACGCGGGGAAGCCAGTTGGCACGGTTGCAGGCCAACATCGTCCGCGAGGCGCTGATGGCGCGTCATCCCGACCTCGCAACGCCGGAACTGGTCGTCGTGCGCACCACCGGCGACAGGGTCCGGGACCGCCCTCTCGCCGAGGTGGGGGGCAAGGGCGTCTTCACCGCGGAAATCGATCGGGTGGTGGCCCGGGGCGAGGCCGATCTTGCCGTTCATTCCATGAAGGACGTGGAAACCACCGTTGCAGCGCAGGTGGTGCTGGGCGCCATCATGCCGCGCGCCGATCCCCGCGATGCCCTGGTCTCGACCGTTGCCGCCTCGATCGGCGATCTTCCCGAAGGTGCCCGGGTCGGCACGTCGTCGATACGCCGCCGTGCGCAACTTCTCGGCCGGCGGCCCGATCTCGAGATCGTGACCTGGCGAGGCAACGTTGATACGCGCCTTGCCCGGTTGAAGGAGGGAAAGGCCGCAGCGACGCTGCTGGCGGCAGCCGGCCTGGAGCGACTGGGCCTTCTGCACGAGGCGACGGCACTCCTAGACCCGGACGAGATGCTCCCTGCCGCCGGTCAGGGCGCCATCGGTGTGACATGCCGCGCCGGGGAGTCCGAAATCCTGGCCCTGCTGGAGACCATCGATGATGCGTCCACCAGACATTGTGTCGGGGCGGAACGTGCCGTCATCGCGGTCCTCGACGGATCGTGCCGGACACCCGTCGCCGCCCTCGCCACACTGGACGGCGGCAACGTGCGGGTCCGTGCCCAGGTGCTGTCGGATGACGGCAGCCGGTGGACGATGAGTGAAGACAGGGGCGCGGTGGCCGAGACCGTGGGCAGGGCGGTCGGCGAGAGGCTGTTGAGTCGTGCAGGCAGGGATCTCTACGGGAGCCGGATTCCGTGACGGTTCTCGTCACGCGGCCGAAGAGGGACTCCCTTGCCTTTGCGGCCATTCTCCGGAGTCGCGGAATCGAGTCCCTCATTGCTCCGCTGCTGGAGATCGTCGACATCACCATCACGCTCGGCGACCTCGACGATGTCCAGGGATGTGTGGTGACGAGCGCCAACGGCGCCGATGCCCTCGCACGGGCCACGGCGAACCGTTCTCTTCCGGTCCTTGCTGTCGGCACGGCCTCGGCAGCCCGGGCCAGGGAGCACGGCTTCGCTGGTGTCCATGCCGCCGGAGGCGATCTGGAGAGCCTGGCAGTCCTCATCCGCCAGAACCTCGAGCCTGCGTCCGGGCGGCTTGTCCATGTGTCGGGCTCGAGAATCGCCGGCGACCTTGCGGGTCTCCTGGCGAGGGACGGATTCGTCGTCGAACGCGTAGTCGGCTATCATGCGGACGCTGCCAGCGGCCTTCCGCAGGCGGCCCTGGCTGCGCTTCGCGGAGGCGATCTTTTGGGTGTGGCGCACTTTTCGCCGCGAACGGCTGCCATCTTCATGAAGCTCGTTCGCGAGGCGGGCGCCGATGCGTTCTTGCAGTCGCTCGTCGGATTCTGTCTGAGCGATGCTGTCGCCCGGAACCTCGAGGGATCGGGCTGGAAAGATCTGGTCGTGGCTCCTCGCAGTGATGCAGAGAGTCTTGCGGAGTGCATCGTCCTTGCCGGAGAACATTCATGACGTCTGACGACAGCAGCGAGCCGGCGAACGACAGCACCAGCCACGCTCCCTGGGCCCGGAGACCGGTGCTGGCTGCAAAGCGGTACGCCGGATGGTTGGCGTCGGGGATTCTCGTTCTGGTGGTGGCGGCCCTTGTGGCCGGGCTGGCCTGGCTATGGTCCGAGATGCGCGACACCACGGCGCGCCTTGCCGATCTCGAGGAACGTGTGATTCACCTCGCTGTGGAAGACGGCGAGACGGATGTTGACCCGGCCGTGACGCATCTCACGCAACGTCTTGATGCGGCGGAAGCCGCTTTCGCCGCTGAAGGCGAGCTCCGCGCCGGACTGGAAGCGCGACTTGCCGAACTTGTCCAGCGTATCGAGCAGTTCGAAGAAGACCTGAAGGATGCACCGCCCCCGATTGCTCCTGGCAGTGACATCAAACGCTCCGGTGTCGCGGACCGGGAACGAGCCCGCCTGATCGACATGCTTCGTCGGGAGGTGGCGACCCTTCGCGAGATGCTGGACACCCTCGCCGCCCGCTCCGGTGGTCACGGCGCAGCCTTCGTCGTCGCCGTTGGCCAGTTGCGGGAGGCCGTCGACAGCGGCCGGCCGTTTGTCGCGGAACACGAGGCCGTCGCCGTCCTCGAAGCGAATGATCCAGGGATCAAGGCAGACCTTGACATCCTGGCCCGTCATGCCGGCGCCGGCATTCCCACCCATCGCGCACTCGAGGAGTCACTGGGGCACGTGGTCGCGTCCGCGAGCAGCGCGCTGAAGGTGGCGGCGGCAGGCGGATGGGTCGACGAGACCCTGGCCCATATCGAAAGTCTCGTCACCGTTAGGCGGATCGACGGTGAGGAGCTTTCCGGTACCGGCAGTCCGGCGACGATTCGCAGGATCGAGGCGGCGGTGGCCACGGGAAACCTTGAAGAGGCGTTGCGGGAGATCGACTCCCTTCCGCTTGAGTCTGCCGGAACCATGGCCCAATGGGCCGGGCAGGCGAGGGCCCGCGTCGAGGCCGATGGCGCTCTCGATCGTCTCCATGCGCGGGCGATTTCCAGCGTCACGCAACCATGATCGCTCTCGTCTTCTACGTCATTGTCATGGCCGCGGTGATCGGCGGCATCGTGTGGATTGCCGATCGCGGGGGCAGCGTCACCTTCGTCTGGGATGTCTGGGAAGTGACGACCGACACGCCGATCCTGATTCTCGGGATCCTTCTCCTCGTTGTCGTGTCGGTGGTTGCGGTGCTCCTTTTCCAGTGGATCTGGCGCGGACCGCGTCGCATCCGGCTCGCCCTGGGCGATCGCCGCAAGGAGAAGGGTTGGCAGGCGTTGACGTCAGGACTCGTGGCGGTGGCGGCCGGCGACGCCCCGGGCGCCCGGGCCCATGCGAGGAGAGCCGACAGGCTGCTCGACCGGCCACCGCTCACCCTGCTTCTGACGGCCCAGGCCGCCCAGCTCGATGGGGACGACAAGGAGGCGGACCGGCGCTTTCGCGCCATGCTGGAGCGCCCGGAAACGGAGTTTCTGGGCCTTCGCGGCCTGATGGCGGCGGCCCTGAGGAAGGGCGATCGCGAGGCCGCGGCGGAGTATGCACGCAAGGCCCATGCTCTCAGACCCGATGCCGCGTGGGCCGCCGAGGCCGTCTTCGAGTTGCAGACAAGGGCAGGGGACTGGACCGCCGCCCGCCAGACTCTGAAATCCGCCCGTGATCGCAAGGTCATCGAGGCCGTACCGGGACGTCGGCGCCATGCTGTCCTGCTGGTCGAGGAAGCGGTGCGGGCCCACGAGGAAGGGCGCCGCGACGAGGCGCTCAAGTTCGCCCGCACGGCTCACGGCGAGGCACCGGACCTGGTGCCGGCGGGCTGCATCCTCGCCCGGCTTCTCATCGACTCCGGAAAGGGAACCCAGGCCGTTCGAGTCGTCGAAAAGGCCTGGAAGATGGCTCCGCATCCGGATCTGGCCGATCTCTACATCGAGGCCTGCAGTGACGAAGGGGCCAGCCGCTATCGTCGCATGGAACGTCTGCTCGACCTCAACGAGGATGACCGGGAGGCTCATGTGGCTGCAGCGCGGGTGGCGATGGAATCGAAGCTGACAGGTGAGATGCGACGCCATCTCAACGCCATTGGCACGACGGGTCTGGCACCCCGGGAGATCCGTCTGTGGGTCGACCTCGAAACCAGCGAGAACAACGCCGAGAAAGCCGCCGAGTGGCAGACCCGCATGATCGAGGCGAGCCCGGACAGGACCTGGCAATGTAGCGGCTGTGGCCATATCACGCGGACATGGCGTGCTGTCTGTGACGCATGCGGACGTTTCGACGCCATGGTCTGGCGCAGTCCGGGCACTGTGGAGGAGGCCCACTCTCCGGTCCTGGCATCACGCGCACCGGCTGAACCCGTGACGCTGTCATGAGTGTTGAGCCATTGACCATGGTGCCGGCTTGCGACTAGGTTCCCCGCCCGACCGGGTGGCCCAGCCGAAGTAGCTCAGTGGCAGAGCAACTGATTCGTAATCAGTAGGTCGGGAGTTCGAATCTCCCCTTCGGCACCATTTTGCAGGACCCCTTTTGGAGCCATGGCCGCATTCGATGTCATCATCATTGGCGCCGGGGTGGTGGGCGCGTCCCTTGCCTGGCGCCTTGCGCCATCATGCAGGGTGGTGGTTGTCGAGGCGGAGGACCAGCCGGGCTATCACAGTACCGGACGATCAGCGGCCCACTACACCGACGTGATCGGTGGCGGGGTCGTCCAGGCTCTCAGCGCCGCGACCAGACCCTTTATCGAGAACCCGCCACCAGGATTCACCGACGTGTCCCTGATCAGGAGGCGTCCCGTTCTCCTTCTCTTCGGGACCGAAACCCGGGACGCGGCATTCACGCGTCACGGGCTGCGCCACGTGATCGGACACCTGCTCTTCGAACTCGATCATGAGGAATGTCTCCGGCGGTGTCCGGTCCTCAAGCCGGAGAAGATCGAATCGGGGCTCTGGGAACCAGCCGCCGGTGACATCGATGTCCACGCCATCCATGGAGCCTATCTGAGAGCGGCGCGAGCGTCCGGCGCCACCATGCTCCTCAACGCACCGGTTTCCGGAATGGAACGCCGCAGTGGTGTCTGGCACGTGTCGGTGCCCGGAAGGACTTTCGAGGCGCCCATCGTGGCCAATTGCGCCGGCGCCTGGGGCGATGTGGTGGGCCGCATGGCCGGGGCGGCACCGGTCGGCCTCGTGCCCATGCGCCGCACCGCCTTCACGTTCCGGGGGCCGGACGGCATGGACCACGGCGCCTGGCCGCTGGTGGCCGATGACGGCGAGAGTTTCTACTTCAAGCCGGAGGCCGGGCTGATTCTCGGATCCCTGGCCGACGAACAGCCAAGCGAACCCTGTGATGCCGCGCCCGAGGAACTGGACCTCGCCCTTGCCGCGCACCGGATCATGGATTGGACCACTCTCGACATCCGGCGCATGGAGAGCCGGTGGGCCGGATTGCGAAGCTTCGTCCCGGACAGGCTGCCGGTGACGGGATTCGATCCTGCATGCGAGGGGTTTTTCTGGAATGTCGGCCAGGGAGGCGCCGGCATCCAGACGTCGACAGGTCTTTCCGCCTATGCCGCCTGCGTCATGCTCGGCAACAGCCTGCCGCCGGACCTCGTCGAAGCAGGCCTGGATTCCGGGACCCTTTCGCCCTCGAGACTGGGCGGCGCCCGCTGATCTCCCGGTGACAGCGGGCGCCGCCCGTTGATGCGTGATCAGGCTGCGTCGAGCAGGCTCTCCTGGCGGACGTACTCCAGGGTGTCGTCGAGTGCCGCCTTCAGGCGATCGAAGATCTGGTGAATCTGTTCTTCCTCGATGATGAGGGGAGGACAGACCGCGACGGAGTTCCCTCCGGCCGCCCGCACGATGAGGCGGTGCGCAAGGCATCGTTCGCCACAGTAGTTGGCGATGGCCGGCGGGAAGTTGTCCCTGGTCTCCTTGTCCCTGACGAGCTCCACGGCGCCGATGAGACCGACCCCCCTGGCTTCGCCGACGATCGGGTGATCGCCGAGGGCCATGAGCCGCTCCTGCATCACCGGCGCCACCTTGGCCACGTGGTCGGCAATGTTGATTTCGTCGTAGATCTTGAGGGTCTCCACGGCAACCGCCGCCGGAACGGGGTGGCCCGAATAGGTGAAGCCTGTCGCAAACACGCCGTTGTCGTCGGAGAAGTCGCGAATCGGTCCATAGACCTTCTCGTTCACGATTACCGCGCTGATCGGCAGGTAGGCCGAGGAGAGCTGCTTGGCCACGACCATGATGTCGGGCTTGATGCCGTAGGTGTTGGAACCGAACAGCTGGCCGGTGCGGTGGAAACCGCAGATCACCTCGTCGGCGATCATCAGCACGTCGTACTTCGCCAGGACGGCCTGGATCTTCTCGAAATAGCCGGTGGGCGGCACGATGACGCCGCCGGCGCCCATGACAGGCTCGGCGATGAAGGCGGCCACGGTCTCGGGTCCCTCGGCAAGAATCATCTGCTCGAGTTCCTCGGCCCTGCGGGTCGCGAAATCCTCTTCCGATTCACCCTCCAGGCCTTCGTGGTACCAGTGCGGTGAGCCGGTGTGCATGATGTTGGCGATCGGCAGATCAAAGCCCTGGTGCATCAGCGGAATGCCGGTGAGGCTGCCCGAGGACACGCAGATACCGTGATAGCCGCCCAGGCGGGCGATGATCTTCTTCTTTTCGGGCTTGCCGCGGGCGTTGTTGTAGTACCAGACGAACTTCACCGCATGGTCATTCGCCTCGGAGCCGGAATTGGCGAACCAGACACGCGCCATGGGGGCAGGCGACATGTCGATCAGGCGTTCGGCCAACTCGATGGACGGCATCGAGGAGCGGTGAAAGAAGGCGTGGTAGTAGGGGAGCTTGCGCATCTGCGCCGCCGCCGCCTCCACCAGCCGTTCGTTGTTGAAGCCGAGCGAGGTGCACCACAGGCCGGCGAGCCCCTCGATGTAGGTGTTGCCTTCGAGATCCTCGACATGGACTCCGTTGCCCTTCTCGATGATGAGAGGGCCTTCCTTCTCGTGAACCACCAGGTTGGAGTAGGGGTGGATGAGGGTTGCGGCGTCGCGCGCGTGGGGAGAGTTGGGGATGACGGTCATGGCGGGTTCCTCACTGGCAGGTCGGGTCTTGTGCCGTCCTCTTTAGTCCACTTCCCCACAGAAGGCCACACTCCCGGGACGGTCAATCGCGACTCGCCGGCATGGTCCATGGCCGCTATGGTGACCGGCATTCGCCACGCCACGCAAAGCGGTTCTCCATTCATGCCGGAAGGCGAGGTCAGCCTCGATGACAAGTACGTCCTTGAAGAAGGACGTGTCTACCTGACGGGCATCCAGGCCCTGGTCCGCCTGCCCCTGGAACAGCGCCGGCGCGATGCCAGGGCGGGGCTCGACACGGCCGGGTTCATTTCCGGATACCGCGGTTCCCCCCTGGGCGGCTATGACCAGCAGCTCTGGCGCGCCGCGGCACACCTCGAGACGCACCGCATCCACTTCCAGCCGGGCATCAACGAGGATCTCGCGGCGACAGCCATCTGGGGCAGCCAGCAGGCCCAGTTGTTCGATGACGCACGCCATGACGGGGTGTTCGCCTACTGGTATGGCAAGGGACCGGGAGTCGACCGTTCCGGGGACGTCTTCAGACATGGCAATCTGGCCGGATCAGCGAAACATGGCGGTGTGCTGCTGATTGCCGGCGACGATCACGGCTGCCGGTCCTCGACACTGCCGCACCAGAGCGAACAGGCCTTTGTGGCCGCCGGCATTCCGGTTCTCAACCCGGCGGGCGTGGCGGAGATTCTCGATTTCGGCATCATCGGCATGGAAATGTCCCGCTATTCAGGATGCTGGATCGGTTTCAAGACGACGGCGGACAACCTCGATGCATCCTCGTCGATCGAACTCGTGCCGGACCGGCCCGTCGTCACACGTCCCTGCGTCGACACGGTGGCGGGGGGACTCAACATCCGCTGGCCCGATGATCCGATGCGCCAGGAGGAGCGCCTGCAGGACCACAAGCTCGGCGCCGCCAGGGCCTTTGCCCGGGCGAACCGTCTCGACCGCATTGTCGCAGGCAGCCACAAGGCGCGCCTCGGAATCGTGGCGGCCGGGAAGTCCTGGCTCGATCTGGCCCAGGCCCTGGACGATCTCGGACTTGACGCCGCCGCCATGGTGGCTGTCGGTCTGCGTATCTACAAGGTGGGCATGACGTGGCCTTTGGAGACGGAGGGTCTCGGGGAGTTTGCTGCGGGTCTCGAGGACATTCTGGTCATCGAGGAAAAGCGCGCTCTCATCGAAACCCAGATCAAGGAGGCTCTCTATCATCTGCCGGCGACGCAGCGGCCACGCGTGAGCGGCAAGCGCGATGCTGAAGGAGCACCTCTCGTGGCGTCGGATGGCGAACTGGATCCGTCCATGATCGCCCGCATCATCGCGCCCCGCCTCGACGCGCTCACAGGTTCCACGACCTTCAGCGGGCGGTTCCGCGCCCGCCGCCAGCCAGCCCCTGCCGGTGAGCCGCCACCCCTCGAGCGCACGCCCTATTTCTGTGCCGGCTGCCCGCACAACACGTCGACCAGGGTGCCTCCGGAAAGCCGGGCCCTGGCCGGCATCGGCTGCCACTACCTGGCGCTCGGCATGAAGAGGAATACCGCGACCTTCACCCACATGGGCGCGGAAGGCGCCTCATGGATCGGCCAGGCTCCGTTCGTTGCCACGGACCATGTCTTCGTCAATCTGGGTGACGGCACCTACAGCCACTCAGGCTTGCTGGCGATCCGCGCCGCCGCGGCGGCAAACGTCAACATCACCTACAAGATCCTGTGCAACGACGCTGTTGCGATGACCGGCGGGCAGAGCGCCGACATTGATGTCAGCCCGCCCCGGATCGCCCGCCAGGTGGCTGCGGAGGGAGCACGGGAGATCCGTGTCGTCACCGACGATCCGGCGAAGTATCCGTCGACGACGCGCTGGCCAGAGGGCCTGACGGTGCATCATCGCGACGACTTGGAACAGGTCCAGCGCGCCCTGGCGAAGGTTCCCGGCCTGACGGTTCTCATCTACGACCAGACCTGTGCCGCGGAGAAGCGCCGGCGTCGCAAGCGCGGCACCATGCCGATCCCTGCACAGCGTGTCGTCATCAACGAGGACGTGTGCGAGGGGTGCGGCGACTGCGGTCTCAAGTCGAACTGTGTGGCGATCGTTCCGGTGGAGACCCCGTCCGGTCGCAAGCGGCAAATCGATCAGTCGTCGTGCAACATGGACATGTCCTGCATCAAGGGATTCTGCCCGGCCCTCGTGACCGTCACCGGTGTCCGGCCGCGCCGCGGCAACAAGGATTCGCTTCATTCCCTGGCGTCAGGACACCTGCCGCAACCGGCCGTGGCGCCTCTCGACAGGCCGTGGGACATCGTGGTGGCGGGCATTGGCGGTACCGGGGTGGTCACGGTCGGCGCGCTCCTCGGCATGGCGGCCCATGTCGCGGGCAACGGTGTCACGGTTCTCGACATGATCGGCATGGCCCAGAAAGGCGGCGCCGTGGTCAGTCACGTCCGTATCGCCAGGTCTCCCGGCGAGCTTCACGCGCCGCGGATCACCGACGGCGGGGCCCGCCTGCTGCTCGCCTGCGACATGGTCACAGCGGCGGCGCCGGATACGCTTCGCAAGCTGGCGCCCGGCACGACCACGGCCGTCGTCAACACCGAGAAGACGATGACGGGCGCCTTTGCCCTCGACCCCGATCTCGAGTATCCGCTTGCGGCCCTCGAGAAGGCCCTCGGGGAGGCGGTCGGCAGCGCGGCAATCCACGTCGTCGATGCCACGCGCCTCGCCAGAACTCTGCTCGGTGACGGCATCGCCGCCAATCTCTTCATGCTCGGCTATGCCCTGCAGAAGGGTCTTCTTCCGCTCCCGGGCCACGCCATCGACAGGGCCATCGAACTCAACGGCGTTGCCGTCGAGACCAACAGGCAGGCGGTGCTCCTGGGACGGCATGCGGCCCATGACATGGCGGCGGTCCGCAATCTGGTGCCGGCGGGAGAAGAACCGGACACCGGCGATCAGCGGCCACTCGTGGAGCGCAATGCCGCCTTCCTCGCATCCTGGCAGGACCGTTCCTGGGCCGAGAGGTACCTGGATCTCGTCCATCGCGTCTCGGATGCCGAGCGCAGGCTGACACCGGGCAGGGATGGACTTGCCGCTGCCGTTGCCCGCCAGGCCTTCAGGCTGATGTCCTACAAGGACGAATACGAGGTAGCGCGGCTCTATGTCGACGGCACATTCGCGAAGAGGCTGAAAGACACCTTCGAGGGCAAACCGTCATTGCAGCTCCACCTGGCGCCGCCCTTGATCTCGCGCCGCGATCCGTCGACCGGCCACCGGTTGAAGCGGACCTTCGGCAGCTGGATCCTCGTAGTGTTCCGCGGCCTCGCGGCCATGCGGCGGCTGCGTGGCACCGTTCTCGACCCCTTCGGCTGGCAACGGGAACGGCGCGAGGAACGCAAGCTGATCTCCGATTACTTCGATCTCATGAACGAGGTTGCCATCGCACTGACACCCGCAAACCACGCTGCCGCCGTGGACCTTGCCAACGTCCCCTCTCAAATTCGCGGCTTTGGTCACGTCAAGGATGAAGCCATCGCCCGAGCCCGCGCACAGGAAGCCGAAGCTCTGACCGCATTCCGAAGCGCCACGTCAGAAGACGCCATCCGCAACCCTCTGGCAACGCCGGTTGCCTGAGCCTTCATTGTACGGTCGGAACACGCTGAACCATCGTTCCATTGGTCTTTCCGGTTCTCGGAGTAGCACCAGCGTGTGTCGGGCCGAACGACAAAGATCGGTTGCAAGGCCGCCCGATCGTTCATTGCTGAGGTCGGCGTCGGGTGCCTTTGTGTTGGCAGGCGAGTGTCAATCCGTCGTGACGAGGCTCAACACTGGTAGATGCTTGTCGCAAGGCAACGACTTGACAGGGTCGGGTCCCGATTGAACTTCGGTCACGGGCTGCGCGGGCACCGATGGAAGACGGCGCCCGCCATGTCCGTCAGCAGCTGATGTTTCCTGTCCGGGCTGGCCATTCAATCAGCGTCTCAGAGGATCTCCATCGGTGCCTGGGGTACCTCCTTCCAGAAATCGGGGTCGTGACCGGGGAATATTCGGGCGCCCCTGGCTCGCATTCGGCGCAGAAGCAGCAGCGAGTCCAGCATCTGCGAACGATCGTGGACCAGCTTCGGCAAATGAAGTTCCTCCAGGGTCTGACGGAAGTAGCAAGCGTCTGCCGCGAGCACGATGTCACCCGCTTCCAGACGAACCATGAGCGACTGGTGACCGGGAGTGTGACCGAAGGTAGGGATCGTCACCACAGTGCCATCGCCGAAGACATCATGCTCCCCGTGGACCTGGTGAACCAGGTGACCGTGGTCGTAGTCCTGCAGGTTGTAGGCATTGGCTTCCATAAGTTCGGGCGTATGGCCTGCCTCCCATTCCCTTTGCTGGATAATGACCTTGGCGTTGGGGATGAGTTCGTTGCCGCCGGAATGATCGAAGTGCAGGTGGCTGTTCACAACGTACGCAATCTGTTTGGGATCGATCTCGAGCTGATTGAGGCGCGAAGCGATGTCCTCACCGGGCCGGAAGTGAATGTCGAAGAACTTCGCCAGAGCACCGATACGGCCATGTGGGTCGTGTCCACTTTCGGGATGCAGGCCAGTGTCGAACAGAACATATCCTTTGGGGTGCTGGATCAGGTAGGTCGGGATGGGAAAGCGGATCCGACCCGACTCGCGTGCAAGCATCATGGAGACGTCAGCGCTGAGCCAGCCGCAGGTCATCGCATAGAGCTTGACAGCGGACGAATGACTCGACGAGCGCGCAACTGCGGTCGAGCGGGCCCCCTTCAGCGTCTCCCACCAGGCCTGGTTGCGCTCCAGGGCGAGCGCGCTCTCACGTGGGTCCATGGCGCGTTCCGCTTGTTGTCATAGTGTCTATCCCGTCCGCGGCGCGGGGAATTCCGCCGGTCGCTGCCGAGTCCTCGGTGAGCGCAACAACCTTCTTGGTCGTCGAGGTCGAGAGTTCCATCCTGTAAGCGAGAAGCCAAATGAGAAGAACGCCCAGCCCCCACCATAAAAGCTGCCAGGCCCAGATGGAGGGCATCCGGAAATCCCAGCCCCCGTAGCCTGTGTCCGGCGCGCCAAACAGATAGTTGCCAATAACGATGCATGGCCCGACCGCGAAGAACAACCAAATCATCGTTGCGACCCAGGCGAAGGTGACGAAGCGCCGCCTTCGCGCGGAGAGGCCGGCGTACTCCGCCAGGAAGCGGTGAATGCGGTAGCGACCCTCTGCACCGTCATCATCGCGTGTCAGGACCGAACCAAGAATGCAGACAAGAAGATTGGCGACGAGACCCCAGGCAGCGGCATGGATGGTCCAGGGCCATTGACCCCAGGGCAGTGTGCCGCGAGTGAGCGCCTGTCCCAGCGGATCGGTCAGAACTACGACAATGGAGCCCACCACAATGCCGGCCGCAACGCCTTGCCGGGTGAACCAGCGGACCCACGCGACGCCCAGCAGCGCGGGCCAGAGCTGCACAGCGAGCGCCAGAGCCAGCCCGCCGAGCACGACCATGCCGTCGCGCTCGAGAGTTGCCATGAGAAGCGCGGCGACCGTGGCCAGCAGAGTCGCCACCCGGGCGAAGCGTTTCTGGAGCCGATCGTCGGCATGGGGATTGAAAAAGCGCATGTAGAGATCACGGGTGACGAGTGCGCCGGCACTCGCCATGTAGGCGCCGCCTGCGGCCTTGATTGCGGCGATCATGCATACGGTCACGATGCCGAGAAGCCAGGGAGCAGACGCGCCGACAAGGTCGATCAGGTTCGCGACCAGCCTACCCTCCTCGCCGTTGTCGAGCGGTGGAAGAACGCGTTTCAGTTCCAGGCCTGCGGCGTTGACCTCCGGACTCGCACCTAGCAAAAGCCCGCCGAGACCCTGCAGTGTGACGAAAACGAAGAGAAGCACTCCCGCCGCACATGCCGACGCCCAGACCTGCTGCGGTGCGAAGGCGCCAGGATCCCGGCTGGCGAAGGCCCACATGGAGAACGCCGGTGATGCCTGGATGCCCATCAGGGCGACCATGAAGCTCATCACCATGAGACTGGTCCAGGGACCTCCCTGGGGCACCTCCTTGTTGAGCCCGTCGCTCCATTGCACCACGCCAGGTGTGGCGAACAACCCGTTGAAGTCGCCACCGCCATAGCCCAGTGTCGTTCCCCATGGGCCTGTGGGTGTGCTTGCGATCACAGCCAAAGCCCTGTTGAGCGGGTCGAATCCGCCCACGAGATCAAGCGTCACAAGCCCCAGGATGCTGACGCCGACAGCGATCAGCAGAGTTTGCAGTGTCGTGACGTACGCCACGGCTCGAAGTCCGCCGAGCGTCACGTAGATGACCAGGACGACGGCAAGGGTCCACATTGCCAAGTCGCGCGAGAGCAGGCCACCGGTTACGAGACTTATGAGGCCCCCTGCGAAGCCGAACAGCATACCGAGAAACGGGACGGCAAACAGAAGGGCGACGATGACTGTGAACACACGGATGATATCGGAGCCGTAGTAGGCCGCGAACATCTCGCCTGGTGTGACGAAACCAAATCGCTTGCCGAGTATCCACTGCCGCTTGAGGAAGATCACCCCCGTCAGCGGCACGACGACAGCAGCGAATGCGATGTAGCCTGCCTGAAGGCCATCGCGCAGAATTAACGCGGGTCCGCCGATGAAGAGCCACCCGGCGAACGAGGTCGCCGTGGCCGCCATGACGAAAACCCAGGTGTTGAGACTGCGCCCGGCGACGAAGTAGGCGCTGGCAGTCTTGGCCTCGCGCGCACCCCTGACTCCCCAGAAAACGCAGTAGCTCCAATAAAGCACGGCGAAGAGGCCAAGCCAAAGCAGTCTCGACCCGTAGAGGCCGCCGTCGGTCACCGGACCATCGCCCCCGCACGCCGGTCGCGATGCGTGTTGCGCGGGATCATTTCGCCTGCAATAGAGCGGTGAACAGGTGCCATGTCGGGATTGTCGTCGATTTCGCGGATCAACCTTACGGTCTCGGCCGCCATCCGCCGCATCGGATGACGATAGGTGGTCAGCGCATGGGAAGGCCAGCCAGCCATGGCAACGTCATCGAATCCGACGACGGAGATGTCACGGGGTACGTCGCGCTTCAGTCCGTGACGCAGTGCATCAACTGTGCCAAAGGCGACGATGTCGTTGGCGCAGAATATTGCGTCCAGATCGGGGACGGCGCGGATCAGGCGACAGGCCGCTGCATATCCGTCCTCGTAGGAGAACACCTCGGGAAGGTTGTCCCTGACGATCGTGAGGCCCGCCTCCGCGCAGCGCTCGACGAAGCCGCTGCCGCGGTCGATCGAGGTTGTCGCGTCGGGCGTACCGGCAATGTAGGCCATGTTGCGGTGGCCGGTTTCGATGAGGAACTCGGCGATCTCGCGACCGCCCCGCCTGTTGTCGCAGGTCACCGCAAAGGTCTCGGTTTCGGGAATATAGCGGTTGAAGAAGATCAGGTTGGTTCCGGTATCGATTGTCGCCATGGTGCGCTGGAACGAGACTGTTGCGGTCATGAGGATGATGTACTCGGGCTGATACAGCATGCCCTGTGGCAGCACCTCGTCGGTCGTCTTTCCCTCGGGGACGTGAAACAGCATGACTCGGAGGCCGTGTTTTTGAAGTTCGCCGGTCAGGATCGCCATGACCTCTGGAAAGAACGGGTTGAAGACGTCCGAGATGAAGATGCTGACGATGCGGGTCTTCTGGGTGATCAGGCTTCGAGCGAAGGGGTTGGGCTGGTATCCCATCGCCTTGGCGCGTGCGAGGATACGGTCGCGAGTATCCGGGGCGATCTGAGAGTCGGGCGAGAACGCACGCGAGACTGTCGAAATCGACACACCGAGTTCCTCGGCGACGTGCCGCGCCGCTACCGTCCTGCCGGCTGACTTTGGTTTTCCGGTATTGTCCATCGCCCCAGACCCGATCAGCGCTCCTCAGTCACTCTACGCACCGTGCCAACACTTCCTCCACCCCGCTCCGTGGAAAACAGCTTACTGATACGGATCACGATTGATTGAGCGTATGCCTGGCTGCAAACCTTTGCAAGACGCAAGATACCATGTTGCAAAGGTTTGCATTGCCATTGTATCCAATCTAGGCTCGTCTCGGGCGAGCAGGGTTCAAGGCTTGTCGTCTGCCGATTCTGAGGGGTTAAGGCCTGACGCAGGACGGGGAGGCGCGACTGGCTGGCCCAGGTTCATGTTCATACACATTGGGAGGTTAAGGTAGTGACACAACTAACGAGAACCGCGGCCGCACTGGCCGTCAGTCTGAGTGTCGGGACGGGTGCCGCATTGGCGGAAGGTCTCGACGAATTGCCGGAAGAGATAGTCGCCCGGACCTACAGCTCGGAAATGATCGATCCGGCCCAGCCGGTCGAGGCAAGTATCTACCGTGACTGGAAATCACCAAGCGAACCGCCCTGGACGATCGGTTACGCCAGTTCCTATGCCGGTAACACCTGGCGGGCGGCCGTCATGGATCGGCTGATCCAGAGCATTCTGCCCAAGTGGCAGGAACTGGGATTGGTGGACGACGTCTTTGTCACCCAGTCCAACCTGAACGATTCGGTGCAGATCCAGCAGATGCGCCAGCTTGTTGATCAGGGTGTGGACGCGATCATCGTCTGCTGCTCGAACCCGACAGCACTCAATGCAACGGTCAAGTATGCATATGAGCGAGGTGTGCCGACCTTCTCGTTCACCGGTTACCTGACATCACCCTATGCCGTGAACTCGTCAGTGAACTATCAGCTGGCCGGTTTCGAGATCGGCAAGTGGATGGCCGAAGAGGTTGGCGGTGAAGGAAGCATCCTTGTGGTCGAGGGCATTCCTGGCACTTCCGGTTCTGACTCGCAGCACCGCGGCGTCCTGCTCGGTCTCGAGTCATACCCCGACATCGACATTGTCGGCGAGATCGCGGGCATGTGGACAGACCAGGTCGCCCAGGGTGAGGTTCAGAAGTGGTTGTCCACCAACCCTGGCCAGCTTGACGGCATCGTCGTGCAGTCGGCTGCGGAGATGGGCGTGTTGCGGGCCCTGCAACAATCGGGCCGGGAGATGGTTCCTGTGGCGATTGGCGGCGAGCTCGGCGCCCTTTGCTACTGGCGCAAGAACCCTGGCTACATCAGCACGACCTTCCAGGTCTGGCCTCCCGGTGATGATTTCGAGCTGATCTGGAACATCATGATGCGGACGCTTCAGGGTCAGGGCCCGAGGGTGCAGTCAATTCTCGTGGATCCATTCGAGTTCACTTATTCGGATCTCGAGGGTGTCCTCGACGAGAACTGCGACGAGAACTCCCAGCTGTGGCTCGAGGTCGGGCCTGCGGCCTGGGGTGCCGAAGACTATCTCGACCAGTTCTTCCTGCGTCCCGCAGATCCGACCCAGTACCAGCCCTGATCGGGCCGGTTTCGACTGAGGCCGTTTGACTCCGGATCGCTGATGCCTTCCGAAGAAACCGTGAGTTCCCAACAGGAGCTCCCCGGCGCCGCCGACCAGATGTCGGCGGCGCCGGCTTTCGTCGATGCGGATATTGTTGTGACCAATGTGCACAAGACGTTCGGCGTCACGCGCGCGCTCGACGGAGTTTCCTTCAGTGCACGATGCGGCGAGATTCACGCTATCGTGGGTGGCAACGGTTGCGGCAAATCAACTCTGGCCAAGGTCATTTCGGGCGTCCTTCCCATCGACAGCGGTCAGGTGTCGGTTCTGGGACATGCACCCGGCAGCCCGCGCGAAGCGCGTCTGGCAGGCATCGCGACGGTCTTCCAGGAAGTTCTGGTGGCTGACCATCTGACGGTGCTCGACAATCTGTATGTCGGCGCTGACGGTCTCTGGTCCAAATCCCTGTCGTTCCGCGAAAAGTATGCAAGGGGCGAAGCCTTGATGCGTGACCTCAGCGGGGTTGATATCGACCCTGACGAGATCGTCGGTGGCTTGTCGCTGTCGATCAAGCAGTGGATCACCATCGGCCGCGCATTGATACAGGAACCCCGCGTCCTCATCCTCGATGAGTCCTCTGCAGCCCTCGATTTCGATTCGACCGAGAAGCTCTTCGAGAAGATGCGCGAACTGCGCGACAAGGGCGCCGCCGTGCTCATCGTGACCCATCGCATTGCCGAGCTGATTCGCGTATCCGACCGCGCCACGGTGCTGCGTGACGGGCGCGACGTTGGTGTACTGGCCAAGGAGGAAGTGACCGAACAGAACCTCTTGGGCCTGATGACCGGGAGGAGCCAGTCCACCGAGAGCGACGCCACCAACTCGGTGGCGCCGGCCCGCGACGACACCGTGATGAGTGTACGTGGGCTCAAGGTTTGGGAAGGCAGCAAGGGTATCGACTTCGATCTCCACCGTGGCGAGGTGGTGGGTGTCGCCGGACTCGACGGGCAGGGCCAGGATGAGTTCGTGCGCGTGCTCGCCGGCGTCCAGCCCGCACTCGAAGGCGTACCCCTGGTGCGCAGTGGGCCCGGCAATCTGGCCGAGCTTCACGGACTTGAGGACGCTGATCGATTCCGTGTCGCCTACGTCTCGGGCGATCGCAAGCAGGAGGGAATCTTCCCCAACCTCTCGGTTTTCGAGAACCTTGCAATCGCGCTCTATCCCAGGGAACTGAAGACGCGCTTCGGCAATGTTATCGACTGGCCTTCACTGGCCAGCGTGTTCGAAAACTGGCGCCAGAAGCTCTCCATCAAGATCGGTTTGGCGTCCGACAAGGTCACATCGCTGTCGGGCGGCAATCAGCAGAAGGTGCTGATCGGTCGCGCGATGGCCCTCAACCCGAGAATCCTTGTGCTCAACGACCCGGCGCGCGGCATCGACGTTGAGGCCAAGCGCGAACTTTATGATCATCTGCGCGACTTTGCCGCCCGAGGCGAATCCGTGGTCTTCATGTCGAGCGAACTTGAGGAGTTCATTGGACTTTGCACGCGCGTGATCGTGTTCCGTCATGGCGAGATCTTCGACGCGTTCGCTGGCGACGACATCGAGCCGGCGCGCCTCCTCGAGGCCATGTTCGGCCAGACCTCCGGTCGTGGGGCCCGCCTTGCCGCGGGCGCGGATTCGGGACCAGCCGTTGTGGACAGTGATCCTGTGCCAGAGTCCGAGCGGGAAGCGCCGCGCAGGCAACATCGACCTCGGCCAGATGCAATCCGGATCATTGACTTCGATGCCGAACGCAGGGAGCACCGCAGTCAGGGTGCAGTGGACACTCGGCAACCTGCGGAAAAGCGCATGAAGATAGTCTATTCGGACGGCTGAGGGCGGGAGCGATGGAAATGAAGCGCATGAAGATCGTGGAGTTTGATGACGAGGGAAGGCCGGTCGAACGGCAGGGACCGACTGCATCTCCGCGCGTGACGTCGGAATGCAGCGGGCCGGTCAGGATCGTGGCCTTTGGTGATGAACCCGAGGACAACCTCGGCGTGGAGACTGCACCGGACGCGCCGAAGATAAAGATCAGGGAGTTTGATGGCGCTGGCGCGCCGAGACCGGCGGGTGAGCCAATGCGCTTTCGTATCCCGTCGGAAAAGAGCATCAGGGTTGTCGAGTTCGATGACGACGGCAAGCCCAGGCGGCGCGAGAATGGTTCGGGTGCGCGTGGCATCAAGATTGTCGAGTTTGACTGAGCATCTGCCTTCCGGCCGGCGGGAAGGAATGCGGAAAAGGGAAGGGCGAGCATGAGCGAAACCGACGTCAGACGTCCGTCCTCGTCGGCCCATTCGTTTCTCATGGTGCCGATCATTCTGCTGTTCGTGCTGATCGTGGTCGCCGTACTCAGAAGTCCCAGTCTGGTAACGGGGCCGGGTCTGGGCAGCGCTGTCATTGTCGCTGCGCCGCTGATCCTGGCGACCTACGCGCTGACTGTTATCGTGATGGCGGGCCGTGGCGGCGTCGATCTTTCGATAGGACCGCTCATCGGTTTCATCAACGTCACCATGATTCAGCTTCATGCGGTCGGGGTCGTGACGTCGGTGGTCGATGTTTTCCTGTACGCGATTGCCGTGGGCATCGCCTATCAGCTGATCATGGGACTGATCATCTGTTACGTGCGGATTCAGCCCATTATCGTGGCGCTGGCAGGCTTTCTGACACTTGCGGGGCTCAATCTCGTCATACTGCCGCGGCCAGGCGGAGTCGCACCGCAGTGGATGAGTTCCTGGGCTCTGGGCGAGTCGATCTGGACACCTGTGCTGGCGATTCTCGCCGTCGCGACTGCCGCTTGGTTCCTGTTCACGCGCACCGCCTTTTTCAACCATCTGCGCATCATGGGCGCGGACGAGAGAACTGCCTACACAGCGGGCGTCAACATCGTCGTCGTGCGGCTGGGCGCACATGTCGTCGCGGGAGTCTATGCCGGACTTGCGGCAATCTGTTTCACGTCGTTGATCAGTTCCGGAGACCCGACTCAGGGCAGCACCTATACGCTGATGGCCGTGACAGCGCTCGTTCTGGGCGGCACGAGCCTGGCCGGCGGACGCGGCAGTATCATCGGATCGCTGTTGGGGGCGCTGAACATCTATCTCATCACCTATGTGCTCGCGACGTTCAACTTCGGCATGGTGCAGAGCTTTGTCACCCAGCTCGCCTATGGCGTGATTCTGGTTGTTGCCTTGCTGCTCACGATTCTTCTTCCACAGATCCAGCGCGCCATGCGTTACGTGTCGCCCTATGTCGTGTTCGCTTTCCTCGGTCTCACCGCCGCCGGAGCGATGCTCTATGCCCAGGACGTCGTGCTCGAGACCGTTGGAACGTCGCTCGCCGGGACCTCGCTGAGCGGCCAGTCGCTCAGCGGGCAGTCTCTCAGTGGAACCTCGTTGAGTGGCACGTCCCTGACGACTCAGGCCGAAGCGCCTGCCGATCCTACCGGTACACCCATCGTCGTCGCGGCGGTGGTGATCGCTGCAGCGGTTTACCTTATCTGGCTGCTTTACAGGCATCTGAATTTCGCGACCGTCGCTCTGATTGGCGTCGTTTCACTAATCGTATTGGGCTATGCGGTCCATGATGGAGGCATACCCGAGCAGCGCTCCGTGGAGATGGTCGGCAACTGGGCGATGGAAAAGGCACAGACCCCGTTCGTACTAGGTGCCGAGAAGCCACCTGAACCGGCAGTGCAGGTGCTGTCATTCGAGGAGTCACCGCTTTTCGGTGCGGCACTGGCGGGTGCCGGGACGCTGGTTCTCGGCACCATTCTGATCTTCACGACGGTGCCACAGATACAGCAGCGGAGGGTCGGTGAAAACTCGCTGCTTTTCATGTCTGTCGTCGGCTTGATCATAGCCGCGGGATTGATCTACTGGCTGCAGGATGGCGCTGGAGCAAGCAAGCTGTTCGCGGGTGCGCTCGGTGCGCTGGTTGTAGGCGCCATGCTTTTCGTGGTGACGCTCCCCCGGTTCCAGGACCGCATCCGGAACATCACCATGGTGATGGTGACGCTGATTGCGCTCGTGGCGCTGATCAGCACGTTCCTTGCAAATGTTCCGCCCCTGTCGACGAGTCCTGTGCCGCTGTTGACCGCAGCGGCTCCTGAACCTCTGGAAGCGGCCGCACTGTCAAACGGCTTTTTCCTTGCAGTCGTACTGCTTCTTGTCGCGGGCGTGACCCTCTATCTTCTGGTGATTCCGGGCGTGCGTCGCCACGTCATGTCGAACGTGCCGCTTGGCGCAGGGATCCGTTCCTACTCCTACACCACGTTGTTTGTTTCGGTCAGCGCCACGGCCTTCGCTTGTGCGGTGCTGATGGTTGCAGGTGCGCCGTTGTGGAAAGTCGTGGTCGCCGCACTTGCCGTGCTGATAGCAACCAAGTTCGGTTACCACTTCTTGCGTGATTACCGGCGCAGGCGCCCAACCGTGCCTCGTCTCAAGACACCGCGAGCCCTTCGGGTGTCGAGGAGGGTCTGATGAAGCCCACACAGCACCGCTTCTACAAGTGGCTCGGGTTCCTCTTCGCGCTCCTGGTTGCCGGCGGCAGCGTGATTCTCGGAATCGTCGAGGAGATTGAAGCCCAGTACATTCTGTTCTCGGCGATCGCCACCTTCGCCATCGTGCTGTGGGCTTGGCATCACTTCTCGGTCCGCTGGGTCTACGATCTCGACGGCATGGCGCTCGATAGCATGAGCCGGGAGAATCGGGGATCGTCGGAAGAGCCGTCCGAAGTGCCGCATCACGAGCAAAGCACGGGCCGCTACGTGCGATTCCTCGCGCTCGAATACAAGCACATCATCATCGGTTTCCTGATTTTGCTTGGGTTGTTCCTGATTGTCGCCTTCTCGGTGGAGGATTTCTGGACCTGGAACAACATCATCGCTTCTGTCGTCGTGGCGGTGTTCATCGGCATCGCCTTCATGCTCAATCGAACGGTCTCCGAGAACTCGTCAGCCTTCATCGGCGTCACGGTCCTGCTTGGTCTTTTCATTGTCGGCTCGCTTGTCGTCGACGGCTTCTTCTCGGCGATCAACATCAAGTCAATGCTGGTCTTTGCATCCTTTCTCGGGCTTGCATGCGTCGGTCAGACACTTGTTGTCCTGCTGGGTGGGCTGGATCTCTCGATTCCCTTCGTCATCGGTTCAGCCAACGTAGCGTTGCTCTATCTCCTGGGGCTCGGCGTGCCGTCCTGGTTCGCGGTGATCGCGATCCTGATCCTCGGGGCCATCATCGGGGTCATCAACGGCCTCCTCAGTTTTCGACTGCAGGGCCAGGCACTGATCGTCACGCTCGGTGTGGGCTTTGCGGTCGCAGGTGGCACGCAGATTCTGACAAGCATCGGTACACGCTATTCGGGCAACGTCTTCGGCGTGGTGCCCGAGTGGCTCACCAATATCGCAGCGATGAATGGACGCACCTTCGGGCTCGACTTTCCGCCGGTGATCGTGATCTGGATCGCTGCGGCAATCTTGCTCACCATCGCGATGCGCAACACGGTCTTTGGGCGCAGGCTCTATGCGCTGGGTGGCAGCCGCAGAGCGGCCAGGCGTCTATCGATCTCGGAGCGCAATTACTGGATTGCGGTCTACGGAGCATCGGGCTGCATCGCGGCGATGACTGGAGCCCTGCTGCTGGGCTGGTCGGGTGGCGGCTTCATCGGTGTCGGGGATCCTTACCTCTTCATGACACTTGCTGCTGTGGTGATTGGTGGCACCTCGCTCCTGGGCGGCTGGGGCGGTTATGGCTTCACCGTAATCGGTGTGCTCGTACTGCAGGTGCTGTCGTCCTTTCTGGTCGGCATCGGCCTGTCCTTCGAGGGCCAGCAGTTCGTTTTCGGCCTGCTGATCCTGCCCATGGTCGCCATGTATGCCCGCTCGCCGCACATTCGAACACAGATCTGAACGAGGCAGGTATGACATCAGGACGCCCTATCGAGGAACGACACCATGAGTGAGATGCTGCAACCAAATGACATCGTCGGCATGTCATTCTGGCTCATGACCCTCGCCATGGCGGGTGCGGCAGCATTCTTCCTGCTGGAGCGTCGTCGCGTGGAGCGCCGCTGGCAGGCGGCGCTGACCACGCTCGGCGTCGCCATGCTGGTCTCGGCACTGAGCTATGTGAATCTCGCGGGCGTCTGGGCAGGCAAGGGCGAAGTGTCGACGATTTACCGTTTCGCCGAGTGGCAGCTGACGGTGCCGCTCCTTACAGTGACCTTCTACCTGGTGCTGTGTGCGGTGACGAAGGTTCCAGCAGCATTGTTCTGGCGCCTTCTGGTGGCCTCGGGTGTACTCACGGCTGCGGGTTACCTCGGTTCGGCGGGCTTCGTCAGCCCAACACTGGGCTTCCTCGTTGCGCTCGCCGGCGGTCTCTACATCCTGGGCGAAATCTACCTTGGCGAGGCGGGAAGGCTCAATGCCAACAGCGGCAATCAGAAGGCCCAGACCGCGTTCAGCGCGATGCGCCTTATCGCAACCATCGGCTGGGCGATCTATCCGCTGGGCTACTTCATGGAGTACCTGGGCGGCGGCGTCGACAATGAAGCGATCAATCTGATCTACAACCTCGCTGATTTTCTCAACAAGCTCGCATTTGGCCTCATCGTCTGGCAGGCCGCGGCGAACGACAGGGAAGCGGACGGAAATCGCTCGCCGCTGTCAGGCGCATGAGCGGACAAAGAAACAAGAGATCCGTGAACCGCGATGTGGGGCGCAGAAGGGGAGTTGAAGCATGACCGGAGCTGACATCATCACCACGATCCTGCTTGCAGGCATCCTGATCGCGGTCATCGTCTACCTGCTGTACTGGCTGTACCGGCGCTCGTCCAAGGAAGTCGCCTTCGTGCGCACAGGCCTGGGTGGCGAAAGGGTCGTCATAACCGGTGGTGCGCTTGTGCTGCCCATCGTCCACAACGTGACGCTGGTGGGAATGAACACGTTGCGTCTGGAGGTCAGGCGGGACGGCGATCAGGCACTCATCACCAAGAACCGGATGCGCATTGACGTGGTGGCCGAGTTCACCGTGCGCGTGCGGTCTGACCCGGAGGCCGTGTCGTTGGCAGCCCAGACGCTGGGACGGCGATCCATGAGTGCCGATGATGTCAAGGAGGTTGTCCAGGGTCGTTTCGTTGATGCCCTTGCAAGCGTTGCCGCCCGGATGACCATGGACGACATCCAGGAGAACCGTGACGTCTACATGAAGGATGTCCGGGCAATCATCGAGGAGAGCGTGGCGCGCAACGGACTGGAAATCGAGGCCGTGTCGCTCACCGGCCTCGACCAGACCAGCATCGAACGGTTCAATCCGTCAAACGCCTTTGACGCCGAAGGTCTGACCCGACTGACCGAACAGATCGAAACACGCAAGAAGGCCAGAAATGACATAGAACAGGACACGATGGTTGCGATTCGGTCGAAGAACCTCGAGGCCGAAGTCGAGGCGCTCGAAATTGACCGCAAGAGCGAATACGCGCGGCTCGAACAGGAACGCGAGGTCGCAAAGCAGCGGGCTTTGGAGAAAGCACAGATCACGATGGAACGGGCTGCCCGGGACCGGGAGGCTCAAGAGGCGGAGATTCGCGCCGAAGAGGAAGTCGAGATTGCCCGCATTCAGCGTGAAAAGGCCCTGGAGGCCGAGCGGTCCTTGCGTGAGACGACGCTGACGGAGGAGATCGAGGCCCGGCGCAAGCACCGCAACGACGTGGAGCGCGACACCCAGATTGCGATCCGCGCGAAGGACCGTCAGGCGGAAGTGGAGATCCTGGAGATCGAGAAGGAGATCGAATTCGCAAGGCTCGGTCAGCAAGAAGCCATTGCCGGACAGCGCGCAACGCAGATGGCCGAGATTGCCAGGCGTCAGTCGAGTGGCGAGCAGGAAGCGGAGACCGCTCGCATTGCCGCGCTGGAGGCCATTGAGCGCGCTCGCATTCTTCAGGAAAGAGCGGTGGAGTCCGAGCGCATCGCGCGCAATCAGGAAGTCGATCGCCTGGAGGTGCTGCGCCGCAAGGTTCTGCAACTCGAGGAGCAGGAGCGCGCCATTGCCATCACACGCAAGGAGAAGGACAAGGCCGAGGCGCAGGCCGAAACCGAGGAGGCCCGCGCCCGGGCCGTCGAAGCCGAGGAGAAAGTCGCCTCGGCGCGGGAGCGGGAGGCTGCTGAGCGACGCAAGCTCGTCGAACTCATCGAGGCTGCTCGTGCGGTCGAGAGCGAAGCGCTCCAGCTCACCACCATTGCCGCGGCGCAGACCAACGCAGCTGAACAGAAGGCTGCGGCCGACCGTTTCGCCACACTGTCGGAGAAGCTGCGTTACGAAGTCGATGCCGAGGGCAGGCGTGCCCTCAACGAGGCGGAGAACATCCGCACCGATGACAACCGTGAACATGCTCTGCGCATGAAGCTTCTGGAGCACATCGAGGGCATCGTGCGTGAGAGCGTCAAGCCGCTGGAGAACATCGACTCCATCAAGATCCTTCAGGTCGACGGCGTACCGGGCGTCAACAGTCCGTCGGACGTTGGCCGCGGCGGAGCCGGTTCCGGTGATCCCGCCTCTGGTGGGGGCAGCATGACCGACCGCATCGTGAATTCGGCCATGAAGTATCGCACTCAGGCGGCATTCGTAGACGGCTTGATGAAGGACCTGGGACTGCCGATGGAGCACCTCGGCAGCGCGGGTGGCCTGTCCTTCCGCAACTTTGCTGAAGCACCTCCCGAGGATGTCGCGGACGGTAAGCCGGGTGGAGACCATACCGACGACGATAACGTCGAGGACAGCGGGCCATCAGACGACGACAAATAGACGACCAGCGCAGGCGGAACGTCACTGACTTAAGGGGACTGGGACATGAGTATCGATGTCAACAGCTGGGCAGCCAAGTACAAGCAGCTCACCAATGCTGACGAAACCATTCAATGCATGGGAAGGTATTACACCTGTACGTTCATGTTCGACATGGGCACACGGAAGGTCATCGTCGAAATGCACGATGGCAAGGTGAAGGGCATCAACACGAACCCGGCGCCGATGGATCCCTACGATTTTGCCTTGCGCGCCAGTCCTGAGACCTGGCGCGAGTTTGCCCAGCCGATGCCCAAGCCAATGTATCACGGCATCTTTTCGGCGAGCTTCCAGCGTGACCTCAAACTCGAGGGCAATTTGCTGGTGTTGATGCAGAACCTGAGGAATTTCACCGTGCAGTTCGAGTTGCTGCGCCAGTCCGGCGTCCCGGTCTAGGCCGGTCGCCACTACGCCACGAAACACGAACGCCAAGTCGAGGGCAACAACCATGGTCAAGCATTCTCCGGTCACCGGCCGCTACGTCACGATCGAAGTTGACGGCAACGAGTACAAAGTCTTCTACCTGCACAATGGCACCGGACAGCCGCTGATTTGTCAGCACACGGCGGGTGCTCACAATCATCAATGGCGTGGCCTTCTGGAGGACGAGGAGATCACCCGGGACTACAACGTGATTGCCTACGACCTGCCGCGTCACGGCAAGTCGGATCCGCCGCACAACAAGGAGTGGTGGAAAGATGAGTACCGCCTGACGGCTGACCACTACGTCAACTTCATCGTCACGTTATGCGACGCACTTGAACTCAAGGAACCGATCTTCATGGGGTCGTCCTTCGGCGGCAACGTGGCGCTGCAGCTTGCGCTGAGGCGGCCGGACCGTTTCAAGGCGGTGATTCCCGTTGAGGCAGCCGACTATGCGCCTGGCTTCTTTCTCGATTGGTGGCGCCATCCGCACGCCAACGCCGCCCAGGTCTGCGCCTCGGGAGTGTGGGACTTGATGGCCCCGCAATCCCCGGACATGGACCGATGGCTCACTTGGCACTACTACACGCAGGGTTCGGAGGCCTTCAAAGGCGATCTCTACTTCTATTCGGTCGACCACGACCTGCGTGACGAGCTTGTCAACATCGACGGGAGGCGGTGCCCTGTCATCATGATGACGGGGACATACGATTACCTGACGCCCCCCGAGGCAACCGAGAATACCGCGCGCCAGATCAAGGGCGGCGTCTACATTGAAATGGAGGACATCGGGCATTTTCCCATGAGCGAGAATCATGAACTGTTCCGTGTCTATCTCAAGGAGGCGCTGCGCATCATCAGGGAGCGCAAAGGCTGACACATCGCCTGTACGGGCAAGGGCGCGATCGTGGATCCCGCCGTCGGTTTCCAGTCACGCGTTGACTGCGGGACTTGACGTCACGGTATCGGGCTCATTCTTGAGTTCTGGTGCGGGCGCGCTCCACGTTTCGGGCGATGAGGCAGAGTGTCGGGATGACGAAACAGACTGGAGTTGCCGCGGGGACTCAACATGATCGGCTACTTCGAGGACGGTTTTCCCGGCGCCCATGCCCAGCGGTGCCTGCTCGCCAGGTCCGGTTGACGAGAAAAACCCCGCCATTTCCTGCAGCGACGCCGTGCATTGCTGACGGTCCGGCATGGCGCCGTGGTGTCCGGCCATCGGGCGTTGCGAGCCTGGCGTCTGGCTCGATCCGACAAGACGAGGCAGTTTCATGAACGCACACGAGGGACATGTGCCGCTCTGCCAGGGAGCCGATCCGTCGCCACGCCCTTCGTGGGTCGGGATGCCGGAGGGGGCCTGCGACGCGCACATGCACATCTTCGGGGCCCGCGCACGCTATCCGATGGTGCCGGACCGCAACTATACTCCGCCGGAAGCAACGGTCGAAGCCTACGAGGCGCTGGCCCGTGTGCTTCACATTCGGCGAACGGTGATCGTCCAGCCCAGCGTCTACGGTGTCGACAATGCGTGCACGCTCGATGCTCTGCTGGCCCTGTCGCTTGAAGCCCGTGCCATCGTGGCAGTCGACAACAGCGTGAGCGACGCCGAGCTTCAGCGCCTGCATGCCCGAGGCGCCCGGGGCATTCGCTTCAATCTGCTGATGAGAGGCGGTATCGGGATCACGGACGCCGAATGCCTTGCCGAGCGCATCAAGGGCATGGGCTGGCATATCGAGGTGATGATGGACGTTTCCTCCGACCCGGAGCTTACCGAGCGCCTCGGCCGTCTCGGTGTGCCAGTCGTGTTCGATCACATCGGTCATATCCGACCGGGCACTCGCACTGATGATCCGGGTTTCCAGGCCATGGTCCGACTGGTGGGAGATGGGGGCGCCTGGGTCAAGCTCTCGGGTGCCTACCGCGTCACGGTCGAGGATCGGACCCCCTATGCGGATGTCGGCGCGCATGTCCGTGTCCTGCTCGAAGTCAATCCGCAACGGTGCCTCTGGGCCACCGACTGGCCGCACCCAGGCATCAACGTCCCGATGCCCAACGACGGCGCCCTGCTTGACATGCTCGGCTACTGGGCACGCGACGCAGCGCTGCGCCGTCGCATACTGGTCGACAACCCCGCTGATCTCTACGGCTTCGGAGCGCTCTAGTCCGAGCACAGCCATTCATTTGTCAAGGTCAGCCGGATCCGCAGGTGACGTGACGGTGAATTCACCGTGAGATTTCATGCCGTCGGTTCTTCCAACAATGCACCGGTCACGCATCCACAACGCGGCTGGCCCCATCAGACCGCCATATGATGCTCGCGGGGTATGCTCCCAGGGCATCGACGCACCCTCAAGGGCGTGTTCAATGGTGCCCGTAGCGTCGATCGCCTGCCTGGACCGCAGTCTCTCATCGACATTCCAACATCTGCGGGCGTTCGTGGATCAGCGTTAGCTGAAGGCTTTCCTTGGAGGTTGGAGCGAAGCAGCAGGCTTTGGCCGCAGGCACGATGTCACGAGCCTCCAGACGAATCAGGCGCGAGTGGCGCAAGCGGGGACAAGGAGCAATCCATGATGGACCTGAAACGAAGCGGTGTGATCGTGTTCACCGAGCAGTACGAGGCGTGTGTCGACTTCTATCGTCGGGTCCTGGAACTGCCGGAAATGTTCTCGCTCGATGACGAGCATTCCACGCTCACCTGCCTGGACATGGGCGGGAGCTACCTGATGATCGAAACCGGCGGCACGGCGATGCCGAAAGGGCGATCCATCGAGCAATGCCCGGTCAAGCTGAGGTTCAACGTCGCCGACGTCGATGCTGCCGCCCGTCTTCTGGAGTCGCGCGGCGTCATCGTCGTCATCAGACGAGAGGCCTGGGGAACTGTCGGCGATTTCGTCGATCCGGACGGGAACCGCTGTTCGCTGCGCGACGAAGACTCGTTCCTTCCGTAAGTTCCCGGAGGGTGTTTCACCAGCGACACTCGTCCATGAGGGCGCAGGTTCCGCCACGCCCTTTCAGTCAATTCCGGGCCTGGAGATCCTCGGGGGAATCGCCCAAGAGGTAACGCGGACCGGGACCCAGGCTGCCGGCGACATCACCGTGGTTGTAGAGAGCGCAACTGTCGAGCGACAGGCATCCGCAGCCGATGCATGACGCAAGCTGGTCCCGCAAGCGTTCGAGAGCGGCGATCCGTTTGTCGAGCCATGGTTTCCATCGTCTCGCAAGCTCCTGCCAGTCCGCGCGGGTCGGAGACCGGCCCGCGGGCAGATCGTCGAGCATCGCGCGCACTTCCTCGAGTGTCAGGCCCACCCGTTGCGCGGCCCGGATGAACGAGACCCGGCGAATCACGTCGCGCGCATAGCGCCTCTGATTGCCCGGCGTGCGCAGCGACTCGATCAAGGCCTTTTCCTCGTAGAAGCGGAGCGCTGACGTAGCGAGCCCCGTGCGCCGGGCAACGTCTCCGATCGAGAGGCTGGTTTTCTGCCATCGCGTGGTCTGCATGGTCTTGACCTCAAGTTTACTTGAAGTTTTAGCATCGCTTCCAGGCGCATCGCAAAGGGAGATCGCCATGCAGGAGAAGGTGCACGGCCGGTTCCGGACTCGCAGACCGTCAGCTGGCGCGAGGTCGTGCGCGCGAAGGCACTTGCCCCTGTTGCTCGTGATGTGCCTGGCTGATCTGGTTGCATGCGGCCAACACGTTGCTGGCAGCGACGACACTTCCGGAAGCGGTCGGCGACATCGGCGGCCTGCGCCTCATCAGTTGGGCATTCGCCCTTTACCTGATGGGTTCGATCGTCGCCGCCGGCGGCGGTGAGCGCCTTCGTGGCGCGTACCGGACTGCGCCTTGCCATGCTGGTTTCGGCGCTGCTCTACACCTTCGGGTGCATTGCGTGTGCCGCGGCGCCGGCGATGCCCGTCCTGCTTGCGGGCCGCACGGTGCAGGGAGCGGGCGGCGGAGCGCTGGTCGCACTGGTCTTCATTGCCCAGAACCGTTTCTTCCCGGATCGGCTGGTGCCGAGGATCGTCGCATGCCTTTCATTGACATGGACGGCTTCCGCGCTCAGCGGACCGCTCATCGGTGGTGCGTTCGCGACCGCTGGCCTGTGGCGCTTCGCCTTCTGGTCGTTCGCCTTGCAGGGTGTGGTGCTGGCGGTGTTGCTGTATCCGATGCTTGCCCGCGCAAGGTCCGATGCGCCCCTGGAGGCAAGGCAACTCCCGGTTGTGCGCCTGATGTTAGTCGCCGGCGCCATCCTCGTGATCTCGTTTGCGGGAGCCGCCAGTTCGGTCCTCGTCTCGGCCGTGCTCCTGCTGGCGGGGTGCATGTGCGTGTGGCTGTTTGCCGTGCGCGACGCCGCCGCGTCCCGCCGTCTCAGGCTTCTGCCAAACCATGCGACCAGCCTCGCCCATCCTGTCGGATGCGGCATTGCGATGACCTTCGTGCTCGGTCTTTGCATGATGTCGTTCAGCGTCTACGGCCCCATTCTGCTGATCCGGCTGTATGGTCTGACACCTCTTGAGGCCGGCCTTGTGGTGGTGACCGAATCGCTCGGCTGGGGTGCCGGCGCGTTTTTCCTGTCCGGACTGGCGCCCACATACGAGGGCCGGCTGATTCGGCTTGGCAGTGTCCTGCTGGCGGCCGGACTCGCCGCACAGGCGTGGTTTGTTCCCCATGGTCCGTTGTGGTTTGTCGTCGCATCCGCCTTCATCGGCAACGCCGGATTCGGCATGATCTGGGGCTACGTCATCAAGCACGTGGTCGCGAGCACCGGGCGCGATGACCGGGACCGGGCGAGTTCCATGCTGCCGAGTACACAGCAGACCGCATTCGCGATCGGCGCCGCGCTGACCGGTATCATCGCCAACGCGCTCGGGTTCGAGCGGATGTCGCAGCCCGGGGAGTTCAGAACCGCCGCACTTTGGCTTTTCGGCGCCTTCGTGCCGCCCGCCGTGATCGGAACCTTGATCGCGTGGCGCTTCAGCCGCCTTATCGCCCCCGCCCGCTGCCCATCTCCTGCAGATTCCTTGAAACCTGATTGATGGATGTCACGGCAGCGGCCTGCCTCCGGTCGCCAGGGTGGCGTCCGTCAGGATCTCGAACACGCGTCGGAGACTCCGGGCGATTCCGCTGGGATCAGGGGCCGATGGCGTCGAGTGAAGCGTCGAGTTCGGCGATGAGGTCGGTCTCGTCCTCGATGCCCACCGAGAGGCGCACCAGGCTGTCGGTGATTCCCAGTTCCTCGCGCACGCCGGCCGGCACGGAGGCATGGGTCATGATGGCGGGGTGCTCGATCAGGCTCTCGACACCGCCGAGGCTCTCGGCAAGGGCAAAGAGACGGCACGCCTCGAGGAACCTGCGGGTTCCGGCGAGGTCGGTGTCGAGAACGGCCGACACCATGCCCCCGAAGGCGTTCATCTGGGTCGAGGCAAGACGGTGCTGCGGGTGAGTGGCCAGTCCGGGATAGTGGACGCGCCTGACCCGTGGGTGCCTCTCGAGGTGCCGGGCGATGGCGAGCGCATTGGCCGAGTGACGCTCCATCCTGAGGTGCAGGGTCTTCAGCCCCCTCAGGGCGAGGAAGGCGTCGAAAGGCCCCTGGATGCCGCCGACAGCGTTCTGCAGATAGCCGAGTCGATCAACGAGGCCGCTGTCGTCCGCAGCCACGACGAGTCCTCCGACCATGTCCGAATGGCCGTTGAGGTACTTGGTCACGGAATGGACGACGAGATCGAAGCCGTGATCGATCGGCCGCTGGATCCACGGCGTGGCGAAGGTGTTGTCGCAGACCGCGATGCACCCCGCTTCGCGGGCGACGCGGCTCACCATGGAAAGATTGACCACGGACAGCAGGGGGTTGGTCGGCGTTTCCACCCAGATCATCCGGGTATCCCGGGTCATGGCGCTGCGCAGCGCCGCCTCGTCGGTCATGTCGACAAAACTGAAGGACAGTCCGGCACTGTCCTGGCGGACACCGGTAAAGAGCCTGCGGGTGCCGCCGTAAAGGTCATCCCCCGCCACCACATGGCTCCCCGACGCCAGAAGTTCCAGAATTGTCGACGTCGCGGCGAGCCCGGACGCGAAGGCGAAACCCCGGCTGCCATTCTCGAGATCGGCAACGCAGGCCTCCAGGGCCCCGCGTGTCGGATTCTGGGATCGCGAATACTCATACCCCTTGTGGACACCCGGGCTCTCCTGGACATAGGTCGACGTGGCATAGATCGGTGTCATGATGGCCCCGGTCGAAGGATCGGCCGACTGGCCCGCATGGATGGCCCGGGAGGCGAATCGGGGGCGATTGGGACGTGTCATGGGGTCGAACTCATCTGTGACGTTCCTTCCTTGCAGTCTTGCCCCGTCCAGCGTCAAGCTGCGGCGCTTCCCCTTTTCAGGATGGTCCGATCCGGCGGGAGACGGGAGAATGGTGATGAGCGACGACGATCTCAACTACATGTCCGCTTCGCAGGCGGCGCGGTGCTTTAGGGAACGCACACTGTCGCCGGTGGACCTGCTGGAGTCCCTGATCGAACGGGCCGAGGCCATATCCGACACCATCAATCCCTTTGGCGACTGTTACTTCGACGAGGCGCGCCAGCAGGCAAGGGAAGCCGAGAAGGCCTTCATGGGCGGCGGCGCGGACCCCGGACCGCTGGCCGGTGTTCCCCTGGCGGTCAAGGATTCCTCGCGCATCTCCGGCAGGCGGTCGGCGCGGGGCTCGATGATCTACCGGGACAACATCGACGAGGTGACCGATCCCGACATCGCGAGGCTTCTGGAGGCCGGCGCCATCCTCTTCGCGCGCACGACGATGCCCGAGTTCGGGTGGCTCTATACAACCCACTCGCGCCTGTGGGGTGTCACCCACAATCCCTGGCGCCACGGTATCTCTCCCGGCGGCTCCTCCGGCGGTTCGGCTGCCGCCCTGGCCGCCGGCGCCACCACCATCGCCACCGGTGGCGACAGCACGGGCTCGATCCGGCAACCGGCAAGCCAGTGCGGGATCGTCGGCTGGCAGGCGCCTTTCGGACGCATTCCCATGCCCGGAAGGAGCAGCTTTGCCATGTACCTGCATCACGGGCCCATGACCCGTTCGGTGAGGGATGCGGCGTGGATGGCCAATCTCATGTCGGGCCCCCATCCCCTCGATCACAACAGCCTGGCCGACAGGGTCACGGTGCCGGAAGACCCCGACAGCATCGCCGGCATGAAGATCGCCTGTTCGATCGATCTGGGTTGCTACGAGGTCATCGCCGACGTGGAACGTCAGACGCGTCTGGCCCTGGCGGCTCTCGAGGATGCCGGGGCCGTCATCACCGAGGTGCCGGTGGACTGGGCTGAAGAGGCGATTCGCCTCGGTCACGGCGGTCAGGAGTTCCTTGCCGCCGACGAGTTCGCGAAGATCCTCGAAAATCACGGCGACATCGTCAGCGACTACATGCCCGAGCTCGTGGCCACCACCAGGCGCTTCACGGCTGCCGATTACAGTCGCTCGCTGGAGGTCGCCGGCGAGGTCTGGAACAACCATCTCGGACCCCTCTTCGAGCGCCATGACATCTTCATCACACCCACGGTGTCCTGTCCGCACCTCCCGGCGACGGCGTGGCAGCAGGACACCGTCAACGTCAACGGCAAGGATGTCACCGACACCCAGACCGCCATGACCGTGCTGTGGAACATGTTCGGCCATTCGCCGGTGCTTGCGGTGCCGTCAGGGTTGACCGCAGACGGTCTTCCGACCGGTATCCAGATCGTCGGCCGGCCCTTCGCGGACGGTTCGGTGTTCCGTGTCGGTCACGCGCTGGAGGAACGCCGTCCCTGGCTCGACTGCCCGGAACGCCGGCCCGTGCTGGCCCTCTGAACGGGGAGTACCGGCGCCTGGTCCCAGATCTGCCTTCCGATGGATTGTGATCCGGCCGGAGGTCGATTGGAATGGCGGCTGTTGCGGTCTAGCATCCCGGCATGACGGTTCGCACGAAGTTTCCGCGAGAGGTTCGCGAGGAACGCTATCTTCGTATTCCGGTATCGCGGGGGCGGTGCTTGGCCGGGCGCATGTGGCTGCCCGTCGACAGCAGCCATGATCCGGTGCCGGCCATCGTCGAGGCGATTCCATACAGGCGGCTCGACGGAACCATTATTCAGGACGCCCTGACACATCCCTGGTGGGCGGGTCACGGCTATGCCTCCATCCGTCTCGACCTCGCCGGCTCCGGCGATTCCGGTGGCGTGCTCCACGATGAGTATCTCGCGTGCGAGCAGGACGATCTCTGCGAGGCGCTGGCATGGATCGCAGCGCAGCCGTGGTGCAGCGGCGCCACCGGCATGGTGGGGATTTCCTGGGGAGGCTTTGCCGCTCTCCAGGTCGCCGCCCGCCGCCCGCCATCGCTCAAGGCAATCGTCACCTGCTGTTCCACGGACGACAGGTACCGTGACGATGTCCACTACATGGGCGGCTGCCTGCTCAACGATGGCATCAGCTGGGGGAGCGGCCTCTTCTCGTGCCTGTCCCGCTGGCCGGATCCTCTCATCGTCGGCGATGCATGGCGGGAGATGTGGCGGGAACGCCTCGAAACCACGGGATGCCCGATGATCGACTGGTTCCGCCACCAGCGCCGCGACGCCTTCTGGAAACACGGTTCGATCGGCGAGGACCCGGCCGCCGTCGAGGCCGCGGTCTTCATTGTGGGCGGCTGGACGGACGGCTACACCAATGCGGCACTGCGCATGATGGAACGGCTCCAGGCGCCGCGGCGCGCCCTCATCGGGCCCTGGACCCACGTCTATCCCCACTTCGGATTCCCCGGGGAGCCGGTCGGTTTTCTCCAGGAAGCCCTGCGATGGTGGGACCGGTGGCTGAAGGACGTGGAGAACGGTATCGATCATGAGCCGGCGCTCACCGTGTGGATGCAGGAGGAGGCGACACCCCACCCGATGCACCCCGTGATCGGCGGCCACTGGATGAATGTGGACGGATGGCCGCCGGCGACGTCGTCCCGGTCCCTCTTTCCCGGCGACGGGACGCTCGACAGCGAACCGGCCCGGGACCTGGCGCACCGCGTCGCGACACCGCTCACCGGCGGCCTGGCCGGGGGCGAGTGGTGCCCCCGGGATGGCGGTGGCACCGGTCCGGAGTTCGCGTCCGACCAGGCGGTGGACGACATGCTGTCGCTCGTTTTCGACAGCGCGGTTCTCGCCGAACCGCTCGCCATCCTTGGCGCTCCGGAGGTGACACTCGATCTCGCCAGCGACCGTGCCCAGGCCCAGGTCGCCGTCCGGCTCTGCGAGGTCACGCCGGAAGGCCGGTCGGTCCGGGTGAGTTTCGGTCTTCTCAATCTGGCACACCGCCATTCCCATGAGTGGCCGGCACCGATGATTCCCGGAGAACGCGAGCGCGTTGTCGTGAGGCTGAACGACACGGCATGGCGCTTCCATCCGGGCAACAGGATTCGCCTCGCCATCGCGACCGGTTACTGGCCCATGGCCTGGCCGTCGCCGGAAACGGTCACACTGACACTCAATGTCGCAGGGTCCCTGCTTCAACTGCCGGTGATCCGGGAGACCAGGGTCGCGGCCGCTCCCGCCGGGCCCGAATTCGCGGCGGATCACCCGGTGACCGTGCTCGAGAAGGAAGAAGCGCGCCTGACGGTCACGAGAGACCTGGGTCCAGGCGAGGTGCAGTTCCACCGCATCGACGACACCGGTCGGGTCCGTCTCGATGACATCGATCTCGTGGTGTCCAAGAGGTCGGAAGAGATTTTCCGCATTCGCGAGGACGACCCCTCGAGCGCGCGCACCGACATGGTCCGCATCGCCAGGGCGGAACGCGGCGACTGGCGGCCCGGGACGGCGGCGCGGATGACCGTCACGTGCGATTCCGAGACCTTCCATATCGCCGCCACGCTCGAGGCGTTCGACCATGACAGGCGTTTTCTGGCGCGCCAGTGGAACGAGTCCGTTCCGCGAGATCACATGTGATGGAAGGCCGCTTCAACACGATGACAGGAGCTCGCCGGGTTCTCCGCCCGGCCGCGGAGCCGTCACCCGCCGGTTCGGGAGAGTCGGTTGAGACGGCGGGACGCCAAGAGACGGGCGCGACGCCCTGCGAGCGACCTCGTGCCGCAGACGCCGTGGCGGCGCCTCGTGAATCCCTATCCGCCGCTTGGAATCCTCTCCGCCGACCATCTCGAGTCCATTCATGACACGTCGTTGCGCGTTCTCGAGGAGCTCGGAATCGAGTTCCTGCTCGACGAGGCCCGCGAACACCTCAAGGCGGTCGGCGCCGAGGTGACGGGCCAATGCGTGCGTTTCGACCGGGCGCTGGTCATGGAACTGGTGTCACGGGCTCCGCCGGAGTTCACGCTTCATCCGCGCAACCCCGAGCGCGCCGTCACCTTCGGCGGCAACCACATCGCCTTCAATTCGGTGGGCGGTCCGGCGAACGCCAGCGATCTCGACGGCGGCCGCCGGCAGGGAAACTTCGCGGACTTCAAGAACTACATTCGGCTGATACAGAGTCTCGATGTCCTGCACCTGTGTGGCGGCGTTCCCATAGCGCCGATCGATCTGGATGCCGAGACACGCCATCTCGACTGCATTCAGGCGATCCTGACGCTCTCCGACAAGGTCTGGCACGCCTCGGGCCTGGGCCGCAAGCGGGTGAGCGATGCCGTCGACATGCTGGCCATCGCGCGGGGCGTCTCGCGGGAGGAGGTGCGCCGGAAACCCGGGTTCTTCACCACAATCAATGTCAATTCGCCGCGGCGCATCGACGGCCCCATGCTCGAAGGGCTGATCGAGGCGGCAACCAACGGCCAGGCGGTCTCGTTGACACCCTTCACGCTTTCCGGCGCCATGAGTCCCGCAACCCTTCCAGGCTCGCTGGTCCAGCAGAACGCCGAAGCGCTGGCGGGCATCGCCTTCGCCCAGGTCGTTGCTCCCGGAGCGCCGGTCTTCTATGGCAGTTTCACCAGCAACGTCGACATGAGGACGGGCGCACCGGCTTTCGGGACACCGGAGTACACCAGGGCCACGCTGGTGAGCGGTCAGCTGGCCCGCCGCTACAATCTCCCCTACCGCTCCAGCAACACGAACGCTTCGAATACCGTCGATGCCCAGGCAGCCTATGAATCCCAGATGTCGATCTGGGGCGCCGTGCTGGGCCACGCCAACCTCCTTCACCATGCCGCCGGCTGGCTCGAGGGGGGGCTGACGGCCAGCTTCGAGAAGGCGGTGCTCGATGCCGAGATGCTGCAGATGATCGGCGAGTTTCTGCAGCCCCTCGTCGTCGATGACGAGACTCTCGCCTTCGATGCCATTGCCGAGGTTCAGCCAGGCGGGCACTTCTTTGGCGCGCAACATACCCTTCGCCACTACGACACCGCGTTCTACCAGCCCATGCTGTCCGACTGGCGCAATTTCGAAACCTGGCACGAGGACGGCGCCAGGAACGCGACCAGCCGGGCCAACCGGATCTGGAAGGACCTGCTGCGGCGCTTCGAGCCGCCGCCGCTCGATCCTGCACGCGCCGAGGAACTCGAGGCATTCGTGCGTCGACGCAAGGAAGAGGAAGCACCATGAACGAGAACCTGTTCGACCCGCATCGCTACGCGGCCACCAGACGGCCGTTGCTGGAGGCCGAGACACTTCCCGGGGAGTGCTACACCTCCGAGGGCTTCTTCCGCCGCGAGGTGGAGACGATTTTCATGAAGTGCTGGAACTTCATCGGCCGGGAGGACCGGGTGCCGGAGCCGGGCTGCTATTTTTCCCTCGACTTCGTCGGCATCCCCGTCGTCATCGTGCGTGGCCGGGATTCAAGGGTCCGCGCCTTCGCCAACACCTGTCGGCACCGCGGCGCCCGGGTGGTGTCGGGCGAGGGCCGGTCTCACACCTTTTCCTGCCCCTACCACGCCTGGACATACGCCATCGACGACGGACGCCTCATCGGCGCCATGGACATGGAGGAGACGACCGGCTTCGACCGCAAGCATTTCGGTCTCATCGAACTCAGGCTGGAAATCTGGGCCGGGTTCATGTTCCTGAACTTCGATTCCGAGGCCGAATCGCTGGAGTCCTGGCTCGGCGATCTTCCCCGGATTCTCGCCCCTTACGATCTTGACGCCATGGTGACGACGAGGCGCGTCAGTTATGACCTCGACTGCAACTGGAAGGTCTATGTCGAAAACGCGATGGAGAGCTACCATGTTCCCACCGTTCACCAGCAGACCATCCAGAAGCAGAAACGCGATCACAATCCGCCGATTGAGGCCGATGGCCAGTACTGCGGGCTGTTCACCCGCCACAAGGGGAGCCGCGCCCTGCTCGAGGGCATGAAGGGCTTCCCCCATATCCCCACCCTCGAGGGGCGCTCGGCCGAGGGCACCTACTACATCCTTCTCTATCCCTCGACCATGTTCGGCCTGACCTACGACTGCATGTGGTGGCTTGAACTCCATCCGCTCTCGGCCGGGAAGACGCGGCTGATCGTCGGATCCTGCTTTCCCGATTCGACCGCACAGCGCAGCGATTTCGCCGAGCTGGCGCCCAACTACTACGAGCGCTGGAACCGGTCGATCGTCGAGGACAACGACGTCTCCAATCTCCAGCAGATCGGCCTTTGCTCGCCCTTTGTCTCGCCAGGCAGGTTCAGCCACCTCGAACCCCTGGTTCACGCCATCGACAACTGGGTCCTCGACCGCGTGCTCGATCCATGACACTGAAGGTTCACGTCAGCTTCCTTTCCGCCCAGGCGCGCGTCTTCCACGTGACCGAGGATCTGGTGGCGGAGGCGTCGGCGCGTCATCCGGACCTCGCGCGCCATGTCCGTTTCGACTGGAGCGTGGACCATGACCGCTTTGCCGAAGGCGTGGCTGACGCCGACATCCTGATCGGCTGGCGGTTTCCCATGCGCGAACTCAGGTCCATGGCGCCGAGGCTCACGTGGATCACGCTCACCGGAGCCGGAACCGAACACCTGCAGCCCTTCGACTGGACCTGGCGGGGCCTTGCCATCACCAACAACAGCGGCGTCCATGGCTCGAAAGCTGCCGAGTTTGCCGCGGCGTCGGTGCTCGCCATGGCGCACGGACTGCCGCACTTCGCCCATGCCAAGGCCGAGCGGCGGTGGTCGCGGCGGTTCACCACCCGGATCGAGGGCGGGACAGCCGTCGTGATCGGCCTGGGCGGCATGGGCGGCCCGACGGCGCGCTGGCTGCGTCAGCGCCTCGCCATGAATGTGATCGGCGTCACGCGCCGCGGCCAGCCTTTCCGCTGGGCCGATCGCGTGGTCGCCGTCGATGCCATCGACACGGTACTGGGCGAGGCCGATACCGTCGTCGTGATGGCGCCGCTCACGCCGGAGACCCGCAACCTTCTGGATCGCCGCCGGCTCTCGCTGATGAAACCGGGGGCGACGCTCCTCAACATGGGGCGGGCTGCGATCGTCGACGTCGATGCGCTCGGCGACCTTCTCGAAAGCGGTCATCTCGCAGCGGCCCATCTCGATGTCTTCGACCCCGAACCGCTGCCTCCCGACTCGCGCCTGTGGACGGTCCCCGATCTCTTCATGTCGCCCCACTGCTCGTCAGACGATGTCAGGACCTACATTCCCGACACGCTGGATCTCTTCTTCGACAACCTTTCCCGCCGGATTCGCGGCGCCCGGCTGCGCAACCGAATCAGCACCGTGCACCGGTACTGACGATGGTGGCGCACGAACGCTTCCGGGTCTTCGACACCGACCAGTGGTATCGCGGTCAGCAGAAACTGGGATCGCGCCTCGCCATGGTGGTGCGCGCCGGGCGCTGGCTGGCGATACGCGGCCAGACCGGGCACGATCTTGACGGCACGTTCCATGGTCGAGGTGACGTCGCCTGCCAGACCGGGCAGGCGATGAAGAACCTCAGGACTCTGCTCGCGGAAGCGGGTGGCAACCTCGAGGACGTCTGCAAGGTCCGGCTGTGGGTGAGGGACCGCGCCTTCATCGAACCGGCATCAAGGGTGCTTGGCCAGCACTTCCGCGGCATTCCCATCATCCTCGATACGGCCGTCATCAGCGCCTTTGCCCGCCCCTGGCTCGACATGGAAATCGACGTCTGGGCCGTGCTGCAAGACCGGGACAGACAGCGTTGAAGAGGAAGTTCCCGGTTTGCGACGGTGGATTGGTTCAGGCACATCGGCTCCTGCTGTCTCTTGACCGAAGGGCATCATCGCCGTCCTCATCGTGACCGGATCTCGCCTTTGCTGCATGGCGGGGAGATTGTGGTGTTCAACGTCTGCATCACTTGGTCGATACACCGCCGCCACGCTGTCAATGCGATCCACCGAATCACAGGGATGAACGAAGTCAATCCGGCTCGCCGTGCTCTGCGTGGTAGCGATGTCGGCCCAGCCGTTCCTGGTAGTCATGCGTGCGCCAGTCCGCACGGAACAGCCATTGCTCTTCCGACTGCCGTTGGGCGAGGACCGGATCAATCTCCACTTCGTCGAATCCGCTTCGCCGCGCCATGGCGAATTGATCCGCGAGGATGCGGCCTGCCGCACGCAGCCGGCCCCGGTAGCCCAGCAGCCGCAGGTAGCGAGCGAGCGAGAAGCCCCGACCGTCCATGTGTGACGGGAAGGCAATGCGAATGAGGGCGATGCGCCCGAAGAGGGGTGCGATGTCTTCGGCCGGCGCGGTGTTCTCGACATCCAGCGCCGCGCAATCAGGCAGAGCGCCGTGGCCGTCATCTCCAGGCCACTGGACAAATTCACCGCGCCAGTCGTCGTCCTGGAACCCTGTATCGCGGACAAGAATTCCGGAGTTTCGGCGTTCCATGGGCTAGCGTCCCGCGGCCAGGGCGGTGTCGGAATAGAGCGCCGCCTTGAAGGGCTGCATGCCGACGCGCCGGTAGGTGGCGAGAAAGGCCTCATCATCGTTCGTGCGGAGTTCGAGGTAGGTGTCGATCAGCCGCTCCACGGCAGGAACGACGTCGTCCGCCGCAAACCCGGGACCTGTGCGTTCGCCGAGCGAGGCCGTTTCCGTTCCGTCGCCACCGAGAGTGATCTGGTAGTTCTCGACGCCGGCGCGATCAAGGCCGAGAATGCCGATGTGTCCGACATGATGGTGTCCGCAGGCGTTGATGCAGCCCGATATCTTGATCTTGAGATCGCCGATCCGGCGTTCGTCCTCGCGCTCCTTCATTCGAGTGGCAATACCCTGGGCGATCGGAATGGAGCGGGCGGTGGCGAGATTGCAGTAGTCCATTCCCGGGCAGGCTATGATGTCCGATGCCAGCCCGACATTGGCGGTGGCAAGTTCCGCCTTGCGCAACGCCGCGTGCACCGCCGGTACATCGCGCTTGTGCACGTGGGGCAGAATGCAGTTCTGCTCGTGACTGATCCGGATCTCGTCATGGCCATAGCCCTCCGCCAGGTCGGCGATGACGCGCATCTGCTCTGCCGTGGCATCGCCCGGAGTGGCGCCGTGGGCCTTGAGCGAGATGGTGACGATCGCGTACCCGGGATTTCGGTGCGCATGGAGATTGGTATCGACGAACGACCGGAAGACCGGATCGCGCGCGAGCGCCGTGTCGAATGCACCGGTTGGCGCCTCGATGAAGGCCGGAGCGGCGAACATCGCGTCAATACGCCTGAGGAGAGCACGGTCCGCGCCTGCGAATGCGTCCCGCTGAATCCGGAAGCGTTGCTCGACGCTCTCGCGAAAGGCCTCGATCCCGTGCTCGCTGACCGTGATCTTGATGCGCGCCTTGTAGATGTTGTCGCGGCGCCCGACGGCGTTGTAGACCTGCAGGATGGACTCGATGTAGGGCAACAGGTCCGCCTCGGGCAGGAAGTCGCGGATGACCGTACCGATCATCGGGGTGCGCCCGAGGCCACCGCCGACGCAGACCTCGAAGCCGGACTCGCCTGAACCATTGCGGATCATGCGGAGTCCGATGTCGTGCGCCCGGGTCACGGCGCGGTCGATGGGGGATCCACTCACCGCGATCTTGAATTTCCTGGGCAGGAACGCGAATTCCGGGTGATCGGTCGACCACTGCCGCAGCAGTTCGGCGGTCGGGCGCGGATCGGCGATTTCGTCGGCGGCCGCGCCGGCGAAGTGATCGGCGGTGACGTTGCGAACGCAGTTGCCGGATGTCTGGATCGCATGCATCTCCACGTCCGCGAGAGCGTCGAGGATATCCGGCACGTCCTTCAGCCTGGGCCAGTTGAACTGGATGTTCTGGCGTGTCGTGAAGTGTCCGTATCCCTTGTCCCAGCGTTCCGCGATGTGGGCCAGCTGCCGCATCTGTCGGCCGTCGAGCGTTCCGTAGGGGATGGCGACGCGAAGCATGTAGGCGTGCAGCTGCAGGTAGAGTCCGTTCATCAGCCGCAGCGGCTTGAATTCCTCCTCGGTCAGGGAGCCCTCAATGCGGCGTTCCACCTGCTGGCGGAACTGTGCCACCCGAGCGCGCACGAATTCCCGGTCGAAGCTGTCGTATCTGTACATGCGTCAACTCCCCGCCTGCTTGCCGTGGCAGTAGTTGGAGGGCCCCGTTGCGCGAAGAACCTCCCGGACATGGATAGGTTCCGGCCCCAGACGACGTCCGGGCGCGGCCACCGCCAGATAGGGACCGACGATGGCATCTTCCTGCGCCTCGGCCGCCGCAAGGCTTCGGTTCGCTTCGTCCTCGTCCTCGAAGAGGCGCGCGTCGCCTGGGCGGCGCGTCCATGCGCCATCGCGCGCAAGGTAGACGACTTCGCCATCAAGGAGGTCGTTTGCGGTCAGAACGCAGGGCCTGAAAGAGCGGGCCATCAGACAGCCTCCCGGCGGACGCCGAAGCCGGCTTCAGCCCTCCGCGTGGCGACGCGTGGCAGGATGCCGAGCATCAGCACCACCGGTCCCTCAGGGCGTGCCTCGTCCAGCGCGTCGGGCAGGCCGAGCAGCGTCGTCGCGACGATCCGCTTGTCCTGACGCGAGGCGTTCTCGACGATCGTGACCGGGGTTGACGGCGCAGCCCCGCGCATCAGCAGTCGCCCGCGCAGGAAGGCGGCCGCCCGCTTGCCCATGTAGATCGCGGCGACGGACCCGGGCCGGGCAAGGGCAGCCCAGTCATGCTCGGCGAACCCGTCAACATCGTGGGCCGTGATGAGGCGAAGTTCCGAATTGCGTCCACGCCGTGTGAGCGAGACCCCCATGTCTGCAGCCGCCCCGGCGGCGGCCGTGATTCCTGGAACAACCTCCCAGGGGATCTGCGCAGCCTCCAGCGCCTCGATCTCTTCGTCCAGCCTGCCAAGCACCGCCGGATCGCCGGACTTGAGGCGGATCACGTGCTGTCCTTTCCGGGCGCGACGTACCAGCAGCGCGTTGATGCGCGCTTGTGACCACGACGGGCCGTATCCCGATTTGCCTGCGCAGACGCGCTCTGCCTCCCGACGTGCGAGCTCAAGCACCTGCGCGGAGACCAGCCGGTCATGCACCACGATGTCCGCCTCATGCAGAAGGTTGCGCGCCTTGAGCGTGAGCAGTTCCGGATCTCCCGGTCCGGCGCCAACGAAGGAGACCAGTCCGGGAGGGTGGTCCGCGATTGCCGCCTCGTCGAGCAGCGAACGGAGCGTTTCGCGGGCACCGTTCCTGCCCTCCCTGGCATAGCTTCGAGGGCCGCGCCGGAAGAAGTACTCGGACCAGAGCGCCCGTCGCATCCGGCCCGTAGGCACGCTCTCGCACCTGTGCCGGAATGCCTGTCCGATGCGCGCGAGAGGCCCGAGGCAAGTCGGCAGCTGCGCCTCGATTGCCGCCTTGAGGTTTCGGGCCAGTACGGGAGCCGTCCCTTCGGTTCCAATGGCCACCGTGACCGGATCGCGATCCACGATGGCGGGCGTGATGAAGTCGCTGCCTTCGAGATTGTCGACAATGTTGACGGGGATCCCGTGCCGCCGCGCCAGCGCGGCAGCGCGCGCATCCTCCGTGGAATCACGGTTCGCGCAGTAGATGAGTGCCGCACCGGCGAGATCGCCGGATTCCACGCGACGCGCATTGTGGCGCAACGCGCCTTCACGGTGCCATGCCAGGATTTCAGGATCCGGGTCCGGGCCGAACACGGAGATCCTGGCATCGCTCTTCAGAAGCAGGCGCAGCTTGGCCACCGCAACCTGCCCGATGCCGGAGACGACGACGCGCCGGCCCGCGAGGCGAAGGAAGATCGGAAAATGCTGCACGGTGACTGCCCGTTACCGTTTTCGCTTGGTGTCAGCGAAGTGTACAGATTTTCTAAACGATTGACAGACAGTCCGGAAAATATGGACAGAATTCAAGACTGGTGGTTAGCTACAGAAATAACTCTCCATTTGTGACGGAGGCGGCGATGACTGTCCAGCTCGATGGCGTCGATCGGAACATTCTTGCAGCGATGCAGGAGGACGCTTCGCGCTCCCTCGACGACATCGCGGAGAGAGCCGGCGCGTCGCGGACGTCGGTATGGCACAGGATACGAAAGCTCCGCGCAGCCGGGATCATTCGGCAGAACACGGTTCTCCTCGACCCCGACAAGCTGGGGCTGGAGGCGTGCTTTTTCGTGCTCATCCGAACCTCCGAACATCAAAAGGACTGGCAGGAGCGGTTTCTGGAGACGCTGAAGGGGCGCCCGGAGGTACTGGAGGCCCACCGCCTGGCGGGTGATGTCGACTACATCCTGAAAGTCCGCGTGAGAAACGCCCGGGCCTATGACGATTTCTACCAGGCGCTCATTTCCCAGGTGAAGGTCTTCAACATCACGTCCCTTCTGTCCATGGAGGAGATCAAGTCGACGACCGAGTTGCCTCTCCGTGGGCAGGACGATTGAGGACGAACCCCGGTTTGTGCATGGCCGGGCCGCGGATCATCGCCTGCCCTGGCGCCGGTTGTCCCGACGGGTTCGGCGACGATGTCGAGATGCCGGCGGAGGCTGCCGCGCAGCCCGGCAGGCAAGTGGATCGAAAGGACCCTCTTCGTTCCGGTTGCCCTGATACGGCAATCCTTCCACCATGGACGGATGGATCGGGACACACCGTCAGCAAAGGCAAGACCCATGATGTACAAGTCCCCGCCGTCGAAGGCACCATCCGCGAACCGTCCTGGCCTGCCTGACATCGGCCGTCGCTCGTTCCTTGCCGGTCTTGGCGCGACGATGGTCGCGCCTCGCCTTGCATACGCCCAGTTTCCATCCAATCCCGATGTGATCGTAATCGGAGCGGGAACCGCGGGACTGGCAGCGACCCAGGTGCTCATGGACCATGGCCTCGAGGCCCTGCTCATCGAGGCTTCCGGCAGGATTGGCGGACGCGCCTACACCGAGACGACGACCTTCGGCGTGCCTTACGACCACGGTGCGCACTGGCTCCATGTTGCTGCAAGCAACCCATTCGTGGCCTACGGTCGCAAGCATGGCTTCGACGTCTACCCGGCCTCGGACACCTACCGTGTGTTCGACGACGGTCGTGAACTGGACGACCAGGAGCAGGACACGCTCTGGAATGCCTGGGGCGAGCTCTACCGAGCCATCGGCGCCGAGGGCGAAAGAGGCAACGATATCTCCGCCGCCGAGGCTGCGGCCGGAATCGAGGGTCCCTGGTCGGCGACGGCGGCTTTCGGCATCGGACCCTGGAGCATGGGCAAGGATCTCGAGGACTTCTCCGTCGTCGACTGGTGGAGCGGCGCCGACGGAGCGGACTGGTTCTGCCGCGAGGGATTTGGCGCCCTGATAGCCCACTGGGCCGGTAACGTTCCGGTGTCGCTCAACACCAGGGCCACACGCATCGACTGGAGCGCGGATGGGGTCATCGTCGAGACGGACCAGGGCTTGATTCGCGCCCGCGCCGTCATCGTTACGGTATCGACCGGTGTCCTGGCGTCCGGCGCCATCAATTTTTCTCCGGTGCTTCCGGCGCCCAAGACGGAGTCCTTCGAGAGGGTCTCCATGGGGCTCTACAACCATATCGCGCTGCAGTTTTCCGAGGATGTCTTCGGCATGGGTCCCGACGGCTATCTCGTGTTCCGCGTGGACGATGACCGCAGGGGCTTCGGTGTGCTCACGAACGCCGGCGGGCACGGACTTGCCTACTGCGATGTCGGTGGCAGCTGGGCCCGTGATCTTGAACGGGAATCGCCGCAAGCCCGCATCGACTACGCCATGGGCGAACTGCGCGGCATGCTGGGAACCGGTATCGACAACCACTTCGTGAAGGGAGCGGTCACATCATGGGGCCGGAACCCGCTGACCCTGGGCTCCTACGCCTCGGCCGAACCAGGGGCTCATGCCCTGAGGTCCGTGTTGCGGCAACCGGTGGGCGAGCGGATCTTCTTCGCGGGCGAGGCCTGCCACCGGTCCCTGTGGGCGACGGCCGCGGGCGCGCGACTCTCGGGCGAGGAGGTCGCCCGCGATGTGGCCCGCAACCTCAACTAGACATCATGGATCGACCTGCTCTCGTTGATGTCGCTCGGCACTCTCGCAATCCTCACCCACGATCCTCGAGGCCGGGTCGGTCCAGGCTTGCTGCCCGGGATTGCACGGCATTTTCCTGTCCGGCAGGGAAGGTAGCCCTGGTCGCGTTCCGGTGATTGCCTTGCCGGCCCTGGCACAGTAATCCTTCCGTCATGGGCGGATGGATCGAGACGCACCGTTCGATGGTGACGGCATGGGACTGTGACCACCAGGGCCACATGAATGCCGTCCAGTATTATGCCAAGTTCGACATGGCGGGCTGGCACATGATCCAGCGCTCGGGCGTCACGCGGGAAAGGCTGGAGGCGGACAACCTGGGATTTGTCGATGTCCGCGTGGAGATCGACTTCGTGGGCGAAATGGTCGTCAACGATCCCCTGGTCATCGAGTCGGGTGTCGAGAAACTGGGCAACTCCTCGCTCACCTTCCGTTCGACGATGCGCCATGCCACGACCGGTGCGGTGACGGCGCGCTTGCGGTGCACGACACTGTGCTTCGATCTCGCGGAACGGGTCAAGAAGACCATTCCCGACGATATTCGCGCCCATCTCGAACCTCTGGTCATCGGGGATGACTGATACCAGGCGCCTCGCCACGGTGCTGGCCGCCTGCTGCGCTCTCGTCCTGACGGCGGCGGGGTGCACGAACAATCCCGCCACCGGTGGATCGATGTTCTCGCTGGTCAGCGAAAACGAGGAACGGGCGATCGGCGCCGAACACCACCCGGAGATCCTCAACGAGTACGGTCTCTACGAGGAATTTCCCCGGATCAACGCCTATGTGGCCATGGTGTCCGCCCGGATGCTGGCGGCATCGGACATCTCCTCCCAGGTGCTCACGGTGACGGTTCTCGATTCAGATGTGGTCAACGCCTTCGCCCTGCCGGGTGGCTACATCTACGTGACACGCGGGCTTCTGGCACTCGCCAACAACGAGGCCGAGCTTGCCGGCGTGATCGGTCACGAGATCGGCCATGTCGCCGCCCGCCATACGGCGCAGCGTCTCACCTGGGCCCGGGTTGCCGGTGTCGCCGTCACGGTGGTCGATGCATCGACCTCCCATCTCGGCTACGGCGGGCTGGCCACCGACCTCAGCGGGTTGGCCGCCCGTGGGGTCATCGCCGGTTTCAGCCGCGAGCAGGAGATTGAATCCGACACTCTCGGGGTCCGCTACCTTGCCCGTGCCGGTTACGATCCATACGCCATGGCAACCTTTCTCGGACATCTGGAGCGGCACTCGGAACTGCGAGACGCGCTATCGCCTCTCGATCGCGATCCGTCGTTGCTGACGCGCTGGTTTGCGACCCATCCCCGGACAGCCGACCGTGTTGTCCTTGCCGCGCGCGAGGCCCGGTCCGAGGCCGACACGCGCAGCCTCGACCGGGACCCCTATCTGCGGATGATCGACGGCATCGCCTACGGCGAGCGGGCGGACGAGGGACGCATCCTCGAACGCCGCTTCGTGCATCCGACATGGCGATTTGCCTTCGATGTACCGGAAGGTCTGGCGATGTTCCGGGTGAACGGCCAGGTGCGTGCCTACGACGATGCCGGCGCCCTTGTCGCGTTCGATGGCGTCGAGGAGATCCACCGCGGCGCGACATCCCACCTCCTCGGGTGGGCGGACGAACTTCGCGTGAGGATCGACGACCCCGTGGCCTTCGAAGTCGCGGGGTTCCAGGCAGCCGGAGGACGTTTCCGCGCTTCCTCCGATGGCACTGTCAGGCACTACCGGATCGTGGCGATCGCCCTCAACCCGGGCCGGGTAGCCAGGTTCCTGTTTGCCGTGCCGGCGGGCGGGGCCGGCGACGTTGACGATCTGGCAGAGCAGACGCTGGCGAGTTTCAGGCGGTTGTCGGCGGATGAGGCTGATGCGACCGGCCCGTTGCGTGTCAGGGTCGTCGAGGTCGCTCCGGGTGACAGCATCGATTCACTGAGCCGGATGATGGCGTTCGAGGACCACCGCCGGGAACGGTTCATGGCCCTCAACGGATTCGACGAGGACGCCGACCTTGCTCCCGGCATGCTGGTCAAGGTGGTCCGTCTCGAGTGACCGGCCCGGCCCGGTCGAGCATGGCATGGAGCAGGACGTTGCACCCCGCCGCGAGATCACCGGGTGTGGCATGTTCGATCTCATTGTGACTGATGCCCCCCTCGCAGGGAACAAAGATCATGGCCGTTGGCGCCACCCGGCTGACGTAGACGGAATCGTGACCGGCGCCCGATACCATGTCCATGTGATCGCAGCCTGCCAGCACCGCAGCGCGGCGTACCGCATCGACACACCCTGCATCGAATGCGACGGGAGGTGACGACCAGATCTTCTCCACCTCGATCGTGACACCGGTGGCCGATGCCGTGCGTGCCGCGATCTCGCGGAGGGTTCTTGCCATCCGTTCGTAGGCCACCTTGTCGGGATGCCTGAGATCGACGGTCAGAGCCACCTCTCCGGCGATGGTGTTACGGGTGCCGGACGGCATGCAGCTCTCGATCTTGCACGTGGCGCGGCCGTGAGGCGCTTCGACAAGGGCAAGGCCATTGATCTCCCCGATCAGTGCGGCCGCCGCAACGACGGCGTCGCGGCGCATCTCCATCGGAGTGGGCCCTGCATGGGCTTCCATGCCGGCAAGGCGAACGTCGAACCAGTGCAGTCCCTGGACACCCGTCACGACACCGACGGTCTTGCCCGTTGCCTCGAGGATGGGTCCCTGTTCGATGTGGGCCTCGAAATGGCCCCCCAGCTGATGACTGCCTGGTTCCTCGTCCCCGAGGTAGCCGATGCGTTCGAGTTCCCCGCCAAGGGTCTTGCCGTCGGCATCGGTTCGCGAATGCCCGTATTCGAGGCTGAACTCCCCGGAGAACACGGCCGAACCGATCATCGCAGGAGCAAACCGTGCTCCTTCCTCGTTGGTCCAGCAAATCACCTCGATGGGCGCCTCCGTCTCGATCTCGGCATCGTTGAGCGTGCGTACGACCTCGAGTCCGGCGAGTACGCCATAGACTCCGTCGAACTTGCCGCCGGTGGGCTGGGTATCGAGATGGCTTCCGGTGGAGACGGCAAGGGCCTGCGGGTTCGTGCCCGGGCGTCGGGCAAAGATGTTCCCCATGCGGTCGACGCGGCATGTCATGCCGGCCGCCTCGCACCAGCGAACAAAGAGATCGCGCCCTTCGCGGTCGTCGTCGGTCAGCGCGAGACGGCAGTTGCCGCCCTTCGGGGTGGCCGCGATCCGGGCCATTTCCATGATGGCGTCCCACAGGCGTTCGCCGTCGATTCTCAGATTGCCGGTCATGTTCCTTGTCTTTGCCGGTTACATGATGATTTGGTCAACGAGGTGCGCCTTGTGGTCGAAACAGCCGGCCACCAGCCTTCGTTGCCTTCCACCATCGAGCGATGCCCGGTAGGCGCCGATGTCGACGCCACGCTGGTCGGGATCGAAGCCGCGGACCACGTAACGGATGTTGCCGTAGGGCTTGCTCAAGGCATGAAATCCTCCCGGATTCCACCAGAAGGCATCGGACTGGATCTCGAGAGGCCGCCCGGGATCGAGTCCGGCGTGCACGAACAACAACGTACGGTCGGCGGTCAGGCAGGCCCGCTTGAGATGACTCATCAGCGCGCTATGCCCAGGACGGCGGTGCATGGCTTCCCTCAGCCGGGTGGTCCAGGTCATCAGGGCCTGGGTTCCGCGGCCGGCAGCCTGCAACCCCTGGTCGGCCGAGTGCCCGTAGGATTCGATGGCGTCCGAAATCCCATGGTCCAGCATCCAGGCCAGCACGCCGGCAGCGTCGACCGCCAGGTGAAGTTGCTGGAGCCTGTGCCACATCTCTTCCTGACTGCCGCGGAGAAACACGATGTCCCCGGGCGCCATGCCGCGCATGGCGAGAATTGCCCGGCGAAAGGCGATCAGTTCGTCAAGCGTACCGGCGGGATCCTCGCCATCTCCAAGGTAGTTGCCAAGGTAGACGAGACGATCGCCAAAACGGAACCGATCGACGAGGACGTCATGCAGGGCAATGAGGTTCTTGCGCCGGCCGTTGATCGACGCGACGGCCCAGATACGCCGCCAGCTTCCGAAGACGGCGAACCGGTCGGGGTCAAGTGCAGATGTCGCCTCTCTCTCCCGTGGCGTGATCATGAGATCCTCCGATGAGGACCGAAAGCACACAAGGAGTAGTAGTAGTCAGGCGGCCCGCAGGGATTTCTCGATCTTGCCTTCCGCCTGATCCTGCTTGACACCCTCGACAGCCGCCAACTCGCGCGACAGTCGATCAAGCGCGGCTTCGTAGAGTTGCCGTTCGCTGTAGGATTGCTCGGGCTCGCCAACCCTGACGTGAAGGTCGCGTACGACCTCGGCGATGGAGACAGGGTCACCGGAGTTGATCTTGGCCTCGTACTCCTGGGCACGTCTGCTCCACATGGATCGCTGTTTGCGGGCCCGCCCTTTCAGGGTGGTGAGCGCGCTCTTCATGATATCCTTTGACGAGAGCTTGCGCATGCCGGAAGAGGAGAGCTTGGCCAAGGGAACGTGCAGGATCATCTTGTCCTGTTCGAAGTTGACGACCACCATTTCGAGGCAGGCCCCGCCGATCGTCTGGGTTTCCACCTTTTCGACCTTGCCAAGACCATGTGTCGGATACACAACGTGATCACCGGGTTTGAGATTGAGCTGTTCACTTGTCATTGTCGGATAACCTGCTGACCCTTTCTTCTTCCTTGATCATTGCCCCGGGCACCGCGCACGACATCACGGCGCCGACACCGCACTCTGTCATCAGTGATCCCGACTGCCGGGACGACACCAAGGCCTTGCCACCGGTCCCGGGGTGAGGGAGCCGCGAATCTAGCAGAAAGACAGCCTGAAGGGAAGTCCCCGCTTGCGATATGGCTCCCATGCCGCCGGACTCGAAGGGGCGCCCGCGTGGTCTGAGGACCACCTGTCGGACCACGGGAAAAGTCGTGCTCGGGTGCCGGCGCCCATCGGGCGTGCCGGGCTGGCGGCAGGAGTGAGCAGGTGACGACGGATGCTCAACCGTCACCCGGATTGGGGCTGAAATACTTCTTCTTGTCCTTCACGTCGCGCCATTCGTCGGAATCGGCAGGGTGATCCTTCTGGCGGGTGATGTTGGGCCAGACTTCCGCATACTCCCTGTTGACCTCCAGCCACTCCTCGAGGCCGGGGTCGGTGTCGGGCTTGATCGCATCCACCGGGCATTCGGGCTCGCACACCCCGCAATCGATGCATTCGTCCGGGTGGATCACCAGCATGTTCTCACCTTCGTAGAAGCAGTCCACGGGGCAGACCTCGACGCAGTCGGTCAGCTTGCACCGTATGCAGGACTCAACAACGATGTAGGTCATGAAGATCTCCACGCCCTGGACTGACAAGAAGGTGATGGTCGGGTCGTCAAGGTTATCTGGGACTTCCACGTCGACCGTCAAGTGGGAGGAGTAGACTCCAATCGTGCCAGGCATGCCTGGGCGCGACGCCGTGCCAGCGCCCGGTCGCCGTCATCGATGTGCAGCAGGCCGGCGATTCTGCGCACCAGCGAATCCTCGTAGGCATGGAGTTCACCGTCGGCGAGAACCACCTGCCACAGCCGCTGCATCATGCTCAACCGCTCCGCGGCATCGAACTCTGCCTTGAGAACCCTCGTGAACCGGTGCCAGCACACCGCATCGCCAGCGATCCGTGTGGCCTCGTCGACAAGGACCTGCACTTCACCGGTGTCGAGATCGAAGTGATCTTCGAGCACGTCGTGAATGTGCTGCATCTCGCGGTCATCGACGTGGCCGTCGACCAATGCCGCCTCGACGAGGATGCAGGCCGATGCCATGCGCAACTCGTCCTCGGGTGACGGCGTCGGGGACGTGTCGGACGCACCCATGTCAAGGAGTTTTCTGATCCGGGCGAACATCTTAAGGATGCGTCATGGCAGAAAGACTCCGCCGCGGTCAAGTTGGACAATCGGGCGGCGTCAGGTCCTCGTAGAGTTCCGCTGCCTCCCGGGCGGGCCCCCGCCGGGTCGAGATGGCGATCACCCGGATGACACGCACGCGGCGATTCTGCGGGAAAGTGAGGATGTCACCCGGATGAAGTGTGCCGTGGGACTTGGTGACCCGCCGCCGGTTGAGCCGCAAGCGGCCGCTCGCCACGAGTTGTGTCGCCATGGACCTGGTCTTGAAGAACCGGGCATGCCACAGCCACCTGTCGATGCGCATGGCGACGGTGTTCATCGGGCGACCTTCATCTTTGCAAGGCCGACGAAGGGGGAGGAGGGATTGGGCAGGTCCTGCCTGTTCGGCCGCCGTCGGACCTGGGCGAGGAGCACGTCTGCGTCAACGATGCGCACACGAAATCCAAGCGCCTCGGCAATGCCGGCGAACGCCTCGCGGCTCGATCCCGACAGGGAGACGAGATCGCCCGGTGCCGGCGCCCATCCGCGTCGTGTCAACTTGCGCATTTGGGCGGCCAGTCTCTCGGCCATGTCGACGCGCAGGGCGCGGGCGCCGAGTTGCGTGTATCCGATCGCGTGCCAGAAGGAATCGGGAAGGGATGGATCTGCGGCGAGAGCGACTTCACCCTTCGACGGAACGTCCGGCGCCGTGCCGTGGTCGTGGGCAAGCGCCCACAGGATGGAGCGCAAGGAAAGATCCGGTGATGACATCATGGGCTTGACGAAGACCGCACGGGTGCCGAAGCGGACCCCGAACGTGGTCAGCCGGCGCCGGTCGGCGGTATCGAGACCGCGGACCAGGTCAAGGCAGGTGCGTTCCGTCGAGACCCCGAGACCCTCGACGAGCTGGAAGGCGATGCCCCGCGCGGCACCCGCGAACCCGGCATTCGCGAGGGTGAGAAGCGGTTCCAGGCTCTGGGAAAGCCGCCGGGCAAACCATCGTTCGATCGCTGCCCTGACCTTCTGCGCGTCCTCATCGGTCAGGATGTCCGAGCCAAGGACCGTGAATCCCGGCTCGACAATCGAGCGGCCTGCCGCAAGGCGGGCGACAGGATCGCCGCGCCAGCGCACCACCAGAGCGCTGTCCACCTCAAGATTCTCTCCGTCCTCCGCCACCATCTGCTCCACACGGCCTGCCACTTCGCGGGCGGCAACGCGGCGCGTCTCACCGGCGAGTGCCCGATCGAGCGCTCGGCCCGTGCGTGCCGGACGCATCAGACGGAATCCCTGCAGGCGATCCGTCGTTTCTCCCTCGACAATGATGCGACCGTCGCCATCGACATGGATGTCGAGGGCCTCGCCCTGTCCCAACCGCATGGCAACCAGGGCCATGCGGCGGTCGACGAAGCGCTGAATGAGCTGTTCGTGCAGGGCATCGGACAGGCGGTCCTCAATGGCGCGGGCTTCTTCCCTCAGGCTGGCGTGGTCCTCCACCCAGTCCGAGCGATGGGAAATGTAGGTCCAGGTGCGGATATGGGCGATGCGACTCATCAGCAGGTCGATGTCGCCGCCGGTCCGGTCGAGGCGGGTGATGCTGCGATGCACCCAGTCCTCGGGCAACCGCATCTTCGGCCCGGCCAGATGACGATAGATGTGGGCGAGGAGCCGCACGTGGTGGTCGTGCATGACCTTGCGGTAGTCGGGTACCCGGCAAACCTCCCACAGCAGGCGGACCGCCTCGGGGTGCGAGGCGAGGCGCGTGATGTCGGCATCGCGGATGAGACTGGCCAGCGCCCGGTGATCATCCGCTTCGCCGGCACGCACGAGGAAGGCGCTGCGCGGGCGTTCTTCCAGGCTCTTCAGGAGCGCGAGACAGCTGCGGAAATCGAGATCCGGGTTGCGCCACATGAGTGAGCCGACGTCGTCAAACCTGTGGTTCTCGATGGCCTGGACGAGAGACGGTTCCATGCCCGACAGCGTGGCGGTCACCCCGAAGGTGCCGTCGTTGGTATGGCGCCCGGCGCGTCCGGCGATCTGTGCCAGTTCGTGTGCCGCCAGGGTCTTGACCCTTCTGCCGTCGAACTTGCGGAGCGCGGCGAAGGCGACATGGTTGACATCCATGTTGAGGCCCATGCCGATGGCGTCGGTGGCGACGATGTGCTCGACGTCGCCGGCCTGGTACATGGCAACCTGTGCATTGCGGGCTCTGGGGGACAGAGCGCCGAGAACCACGGCACAGCCGCCGCGCTGTCGGCGCAGGATGTCCGCGATTTCGTATACATCGGGAATCGAGAAGGCGACAACGGCGCTGCGCGGCGGCAGACGCGCGAGGCGGGTGGCCCCTGCATAGGAGAGATCGGAGAACCGTGGCCGGACCACGGGCCGCACATCGGGCAGGAGTTCCCGGATGGCGGGACGCATGGTGGCAGCGCCCATCAGGATGGTTTCCTCCCGTCCCCTTGCCCTCAAGAGGCGGTCGGTGAACACGTGACCCCGCTCCGCATCGGCAGCGAGCTGGATCTCGTCCACCGCGAGAAACTCGACGTCCAGTTCAAGCGGCATGGATTCCGTGGTGCAGACGAAGTAGCGGGCCCGTTCGGGCACGATGCGCTCCTCACCGGTGACGAGCGCGGTCGCACCCTTGCCCTTGCTGGCGACCACGCGATCGTAGATTTCCCGGGCCAACAGACGCAGCGGCAGGCCGATCATGCCGCTGCGGTGCGCCAGCATGCGTTCGACGGCGAGGTGTGTCTTGCCCGTGTTGGTCGGACCGAGAACGGCGGAAAGGCGCATTTCGGAACGAGGCATGGCGGCACCTTCACCGTGAAGCGGATCAGTTGCAAGGAGTCTCTCGGCCCTTGCCGCACCATGCGCCCGCGTCTATGTCAACGGTGCTGCGTCTCTGCAGGGGAATGGGCCATGAATCTCCGTACCGACTTCACAGGCAGGGGCCAGCTGGCGGCACCGGATGGCGCCATGACCCGCCATCAGGAAGCGGGTGCTGCCCACGGATGCACCGGGCCCGGTCGGGTGCTATCGTGAGGCGGGCAGGCAAAGGGATGTGCATGGTTGCGGCAAGGGGGATTCTGGCTCTCGTCATCATGGCGACTCTGGCTGCCTGCGGCACGGATGACCCGGACACCTACGTGGAGAGACCGGTCGAGGAGATCTACAACAATGCGGTCAACCTGCTCGAGGCGGGAGAACGCGGCCTCGCGGTGGCCGAATTCGAGGAAGTCGAGCGCCAGCATCCCTATTCGCAATGGGCGAAGCATGCCCAGGTCATGTCCGCGTATGCCAGTTATCTGCAAGGCGATTTCGACGCGGCAGTTGCCTCCGCTTCTCGATTCATCGAATCCCATCCGGGCAACGAGAACGCGGTCTACGCCTATTATCTCATTGCCCAGAGCTACTACGAACGCATTTCGGACGTGGAACGCGACCAGCGCATGGCCGAAAAGTCGCGGGATGCCTTTCTCGAACTGCTGCGGCTCTTCCCGGATTCGCCATACAGCCGCGATGCCACTCTCAAGCTGGAATTGACCCTCGACCACCTCGCCGGCAAGGAGATGGACATCGGCCGCTGGTACCAGCGTCGCGGCGCCTACATCGCGTCTGTCAATCGGTTCAGCACGGTCATCGATAACTACCAGACGACATCCCATGTCCCCGAGGCGCTGTTCCGCCTCGTGGAGACATACCTGGCGCTCGGACTCGTTCTCCAGGCGCGTGAATCAGCGGCGGTTCTTGCTCACAACTATCCCGGCAGCATCTGGTACGAGGATGCCTGGTCATTGCTGGCCCAGCACCAGTTGCTTCCCTGAGGCGGTGATGCCCGGCCCCGCACAGATGCATGAGGTGATCCGGCCATCGTCATGCTGACTTCGCTCAGTGTCCGCAATCTGGCGGTCATCGAACGCATCGATCTCGAGTTCGGCAATGGGCTGACGGTTCTCACCGGTGAAACCGGAGCCGGCAAGTCCATTCTTCTCGATGCACTGGGGCTGGTCATCGGCCGCCGTGCAGACATCTCCATGATCCGGCCCGGTGCCGAGAAGGCGTCGGTGACGGCCACCTTCCGCATCGGCCGGGAGAGCGCCGTCATCGGCATGCTCGAAGAGCGCGGCATCGAATGCGACGAGGAACTCGTCGTCCGTCGGCAGGTCAGGGCGGATGGCCGCAGTCTTGCCCATGCCAATGACGAGGTCATCGGCGTGACGCTCCTGAGGGAGATTGGCGATCACATCGTCGAGTGCCATGGTCAGCAGGACCAGCGCGGATTGTTGAGGCCTGCGACCCACCGGATGCTGCTCGATGCCTTCGCCGACAACCGGGAGACCGTCGACGGGGTCGGCCAGGCCTTTGCAGCATGGCAGGAGGCGAAGCAGAAGCTGGAGAGCCTCGAATCCGACCAGGCCGGACGACAGGAGACAGCGGACGCCCTTGCCGGCGATCTCCGTGACCTCGAGATGCTTGATCCCGGCGAGGACGAGGAGGACATCCTCGCAGCCACGCGAACCAGGCTCGCCAACAGCCGCAATGTGGCCGAGGCAATGGACATCGCGGCAGCGGCGCTCTCCGGAGATCATGGTGTCGATGACGGACTCGCCACCGCCAGCGCTGCGCTGGTGCGGATCAGGGACGTCGCCGGCGGTCTTGTCGATGATGCCCTTGACGCCGTCGACCGCGCCCTGGTCGAGACCGCGGAGGCCTCGTCCGCCCTGGCGCGTGCGGCTGCGGGACTCGAGGACGAAGCCGACCGGCTCGACGAGATCGAAGAGCGCCTGTTCGCCCTGAAGAGCGCCGCACGGCGCCACCGGACAACGGTGGCCGGCCTCCTTGAGGTGCGCGAGCGCCTTGCTCGCGATCTTGCGGCGGTGGAGGGTCTTGAGGCGGAGATGATCGCCGCCAGGGAGGATGAGGCCCGGCTGCGGGACGTGTTCCGGGGTGCCTGCGATGTTCTCGGACAACGTCGCCGCAAGGCGGCGCTTTCCCTCGATGCCGCAGTGACGGCGGAACTGGCGCCGCTGAGGATGGACCATGCCGTGTTCACCACCCGCCTCGAGACGCGGGAGGCCGCCGGATGGGGCGCCGACGGCGCCGAGACCGTGCAGTTCACGGTGGTGACGACACCCGGGGCCGCTCCCGGCCCGCTCGGCAGGATCGCCTCGGGAGGCGAGCTGTCACGATTCATGCTCGCCCTCAGAGTCGCCGGACAGGGCGACGAGCCGGCCGGCACCCTCATCTTCGACGAGATTGACAGCGGTGTGGGTGGCGCGGTCTCGGACGCAATCGGCGAACGGCTGCGCCGGCTCGGTCAGCGCACCCAGGTTCTCGTCGTGACCCATGCTCCCCAGGTGGCGGCGCATGCCGACCACCACGTACTGCTTTCCAGGGACGATGCGGCCGTTGCCGAGGCGCGGACGCTTTCAGGCAACGATCGCCGGGAGGAACTGGCCCGCATGCTTGCCGGGGCCCACATTACCGAGGAATCCCGCGCCGCCGCCGCAAGCCTCCTCAAGCCATGAGACAACAAGGTGGTAGGATCTGAAGCTCTCGACAGCGGGAAGCAGGGGACCACACAACAGGTGTTTCGGGGAACTCCAGCGGGTGATTCGGCGGGTTTGAAAGGCAGCCGATGTGGACGACTATGCGGAAGACCTGCACAGCAGCGCCTTCGGGAAGGGATCGTGTTGTGACGGACGCAGGAGGTACGCTCTCCGGCGCCAGTCGCTGATGCGGTTCGGGTCGGTGGATCGGCAATCCGGTGCCGGGATGGAGATGGCATGACGCGAGAAGAGGCCAAGAAGGCGATCGATGAACTCGTCCGGGACATCGGTCGTCACGACCGGCTCTATCACACCGACGCTGCGCCGGAGATCGACGATGCCGCCTATGACGCGCTGAGGCGCCGCCTCGAGGATCTGGAAGCGCAATTCCCCGATCTCATTCGTGACGACAGTCCGTCGCGCCGTGTCGGCGCCGCCCCGGCGGGCGGCTTTGCGAGCGTTGCCCACGGGGTGCCGATGCTGTCGCTGGCGAACGCCTTCGACGAAGCCGATGTGGCGGACTTCCTTGGCAGGGTGAGACGGTTTCTCGGCCTTGTCGACGACGAGGATGTGGATGTCGTGGCGGAACCGAAGGTCGACGGGCTGGCGGTCTCGCTGCGCTACGAGCGTGGCCGTTTCGTTCGTGCGGCCACCCGGGGCGACGGATACACAGGCGAGGACATCACCGCCAACGTGGCCACCCTGGGCGAGGTGCCGCAGCGCCTCGAGGGCAAGGCTCACCCGGACGTCATTGAACTGCGTGGCGAAGTCTACCTGTGCCGCGAGGACTTTCTGCAACTCAACCGCGACCGGGTGGCGCAGGATGAGCGTCCCTTCGCCAATCCGCGCAATGCCGCGGCGGGGTCGCTCAGACAGCTTGACGTCGAGGTGACGCGATCGCGGCCGCTTCGACTTTTCATCTATGCCTGGGGTGAGGCCAGCACGCTGCCGGCGGCCACGCACAGCGGCATGCTGGAGGCTATCGCCGGCTGGGGACTGCCGGTGTCGTCCGAGGTGCTTGTCGCCTGTGGCCTCGAGGATGTTCTCGCCTTCCACCGCCGTATCGGCGACAGGCGTGCGGAACTTCCCTTCGATATCGATGGCGTGGTCTACAAGGTCGACCGGCTCGACTGGCAGTCGAGACTGGGATTTGTCAGCCGGGCGCCGCGCTGGGCCCTGGCCCACAAGTTCCCGGCGGAAAAGGCGACCACGGTGCTGTGCGACATCCAGATCCAGGTCGGCCGCACAGGCAGCCTGACGCCTGTGGCCGTCCTTGACCCGGTGAATGTCGGCGGGGTCGTGGTCGAGCGGGCGACACTCCACAACGAGGAGGAGATCCGGCGCAAGGACGTGCGGATCGGCGATACCGTCACCATCCAGCGTGCCGGTGATGTCATTCCGCAGGTCCTCGGTCCGGTACCCGCACGGCGCCCGGACGGTGCGTCGCCCTTTGACTTTCCGGAGTCCTGTCCCGTGTGCGGCAGCCAGGCGGTGCGCGACACCAACGCGCGGACCGGACAGGTGGACGTGGTGCGACGCTGCACAGGGGGATTGCGCTGCACCGCCCAGATCGTCGAGCGTTTGAGGCACTTCGTGTCCCGCCAGGCCTTCGACATCGAAGGCCTGGGCGACAAGCAGATCGCCCAGTTCCGGGAGAAGGAGTGGATCAAGAGCCCCGTCGACATCTTCGATCTCGAGGAGACGGTCGGCGATGCGCTTGCCGAAGAGGAGGGCTGGGGCGAGACCTCGTCACGCAATCTCTATGCCGCCATCACCGCCCGCCGGACCATTGCCTTCGACCGGTTCATCAACGCGCTGGGCGTTCGCCACGTCGGCGAGACCACGGCGAGGCTGCTCGCCCGCCACTGGGGTGAGCCCGCCGCCATGCGCCAGGCCCTCGATTCCTCATCGGGATTGGAGGATCTGCAGCATATCGACAGTATCGGACCGGCGGTCGTCGATTCCCTCGTCGCCTTCTTCTGCGATGCCGGCAACCGGGACGTGCTTGACGGTCTCCTGGAGCGATTGACGATCGAGCCGGTGGCCCGGGCGGCGGATGAATCGCCGGTCACCGGCAAGAGCGTTGTCTTTACCGGCTCCCTTGAGACCATGACCCGTCAGGAAGCCAAGGCGCGAGCCGAAGCGCTGGGCGCCAGGGTGGCCGGTTCGGTCTCGGCAAAGACGGACATCGTCGTTGCCGGAGAGGCTGCGGGGTCGAAACTGAAGAAGGCCCGCGAACTCTCCGTGACCGTCATGACCGAGGAGGAATGGCTGGCCCTGGTCGGCCAGGCATGACGCGTCAGTCGAACTGCGAGAAATCGGGAGGGCGTTTCTCGAGGAAGGCGTTGAAGGCCTCGCGCGCCTCCGGCGACCGGACCGCACCCGCGAACAGCGGGGTTTCCTCGGCAACAACGGCGCCGAGATCACCGTAGCCGGCCTTCACGCGCGCCTTGGTCAGGCGCAGTGATGCGGCGGGCTTTGCGGCGAGGCGGCGGGTGATGCGAAGGCTTTCGGCTTCGAGGATGTCTGCTTCGAAAACACCGTTGACCATGCCGATGTCACGGGCGGTCGCGGCATCGAAGGCGTCAGCGAGCAGCATCAGTTCCATGGCGCGCTGGTGGCCGGCAAGGCGCGGCAGCAGGACCGTGGAGGCTGCTTCCGGGAAGACGCCAAGATCGACGAAGGGAAAGCGGAACGTGGCGCCGGCCGCGGCGTGAACGAGGTCGCAGTGAAGCAGCATCGTTGCACCCACACCCACCGCCAGTCCGTTGACGGCGGCGACAAGCGGCACCTCGAGTGCAGCCAGGGCGTGAAGGAAGCCGCCGGCGCCGGGGAGGCGGTCTCCCGACTGCTCCTCGAGAAAGGAACCGACGTCGTTGCCGCTTGAGAAGGAATCACCGCTCCCGGTGATCCAGATGGCCTTGACCCTGCGGTCGTCGTTGGCGCCGTTGAATGCCGCCTCGAGCATCCCGTACATCTCGCGGGTCAGCGCGTTCTTCTTGTGTGGCCGGCTGAGACGGATCTGCAGGATGCCGTCAGCCGTCGCCGTCACGATGTCCTGGCTCATGATTCCTGTTTTCCTTCGAGGGTCGGCTTGCCGGTGGCCGCCGGATGGCCGGGCTGTTGCAGGTGAATGAAGGTTACCGAGGCCATGACGAGCAGACCACCGGCAATGATCCAGGGCGAGAGGGCTTCGCCGAGAAAGAAGACGCCGCCGGCAATGCTCGTCACCGGAACCAGCAGCAGGAACGGCACGATCTGGTTCATCCGGTAACGGCCGATCAGGCGGAACCACAGGGCGTAGCCCGTCGCCGTCATGAAGATGGCAAGGTAGACGACGGCCAGCCAGCCGGACCACGATGCCTGGCGTACGGCCTGCCACTGGCCGCTCTCCACCACAAGGGACGCCACCAGCATTTGCGGACCGGCGAAGGCGGCAAACCAGGCGACCAGCCGCAATCCGCCGACCGGTCCCAGGGTTTTCACCATGGTCTGGCCGGCGGCCCAGGCAACGCCCCCGGCCACCACCATGAGGAAGGCCAGGGGTTCGGTGTGCACCCGGGGTTCGCCGGCGATCAGCGCCACGCCGGCAAAGGCCAGCACCATGGCGCACCACTGCTGGCGTGACAGGTGATCGTGAAAGAAGACGCTCGCCATGATGGCGGCGAAGACGACCTCTACCTGTACCACGAGGACGGCGGTGGAGGCATCGAGATCAACGAGGCCCGTGAACTGCAGTCCGTAGGCGAGGGTGCCGCCGAAGAAGGTGACCAGCGCCAGGCGTCCGGCCATGTTCCACAGCGGCCTGACGAACCACACGAGGATCAGGGCCGCCAGGGTGAAGCGCATGCCCATGAGCAGGATTGGCGGAAATTCGTCGAGCGATCCCTTGGCCACGGCGAAGCCTGCACCCCACAGGACCGGCACGGTGACCGCGATGACGAGATCAACAGGTTTCATCGATGAAGGGAGGCGCCGGGTTGACGGACATTCGTCGCCGGTCTTCGATCCCGATGCAAGCTATAGTGACGATGGCTGAACATGCACCGGGGGAACCTGGCATGCTGAAACTGACTGGGATCGTGGGCATGGCGTCCGATGCCGCTCTCGGCGGGCGACTGCATGACCTTGCCCACGAAGACCTGGTCGAGACCATCGTCCTCGACCGCCGCGACATGCTGCGCAAGAGACTGCGCACCGTCACCGACAAGGGCACCGACTGCGCCATCGCACTGCCGCGCACCACCGCCCTTGACGACGGCGCCGTGCTGTTGCTCGAGGCGAAACGCGCGATCGTCGTCAGGGCCAGCGTCGAGACGTGGCTGCACGTGAAGCCTGCCGATGCGGCGGCGGCCCTCGAACTGGGCTACCATGCAGGCAATCTCCACTGGCGCGTCGCCTTCCGCGGTCCACTCCTTGCCATCGCCCTGGAGGGCCCGCGCAAGGACTATCTCGCCCGCCTCGATGCCTTTCTTGCCGACGGCCGGATTGCCTTGGTGGATGACTGACGTCCGCACCCTTCTTGCCGCCCTCCGGATGGGCGACAGCGCCTTCCCCTCGGGTGGATTCGCCTTCTCGTGGGGCCTGGAGACCCTGGTGGAGGATGGCAAGGTGAGAGACGGCGCCGGGGTCCTGGTTTTCGCCAGGGGCCAGCTCCGGAACCGCTGGGCGACCTCCGACCGGGTCATGGCAAGGCGGGCGGCACAAACCCGTTGCGACGAGGAGTGGAGTGATCTCGACCGTCTGCAGGACGCCATGACCCTTGCCGGCGAACTGCGCGCCGGGTCATGCCAGGCGGGTCGCGCCCTGTTGCGTGCCCATGCGGGCCTCGGCAACCCGGTCGCCCTGCGATGGCGCCGCCTCGTCGCCGAGGACCGCGCCCGCGGCCATCTTCCGGTGGTCCAGGGCGCGGTGTGGGCCGGGTCGGGCATGTCGGTCGAGGTTCTCGAAACCCTGTCGGCCTGGACACTGGCGTCCGGCATTGCCCAGGCTGCCATCCGGCTCTCCCTGACGGGACCGCTGGAGGCCCAGTCAATTCTGGTCGAGGTGGCGGACGACATCGCCTGCATCCTTTCCGACCCGCCTCCCGACGAACCCCATGCCTTTACTCCCCTGGCCGACATCGCCGTGATGCGCCACGAAAGGGGGGACGTGCGGCTTTTCGCCAACTGAAGGAAAGGACGACAAGGTGACGGAACCACTCTCTGCGGCACGCGTCGGGATCGGCGGGCCGGTGGGTTCGGGAAAGACAGCGCTGCTCGAACGCCTGATTCCCGCCTTCGCCGGCCGCGGCACCAGCCTTGCCGTCATCACCAACGATCTCGTGACGCGGGAAGATGCCGAACGGCTGCAGCGCAGTGGTCTGATCGAGCCCCACCGAGTCGTTGCCGTCGAGGCGGGCGCCTGCCCGCACACGGTCATCCGCGAGGATCCGACGCTCAATCTCGATGCAGCGGAACGACTCGAATTGCGCTTTCACCCCCTCGACCTCGTGCTGCTCGAATCGGGAGGCGACAACCTGGCATCGACCTTTTCTCCTGAACTCGTCGACTACTGGATCTTCGTCATCGACGTCTCGGGTGGCGGCGACATCCCGCGCAAGCGGGGTCCAGGCGTCCTCCAGGCGGACCTCCTCGTGATCAACAAGGCGGATCTGGCGCCCCATGTCGGCGTCGATCTCGCCGCGATGACGAAGGAGGCGTGCGACGTGCGCCGCGGCAGGCCCGTCATCGTCACCAATTGCCGGACGGGCGAAGCGGTCGATGATGTCGTCGACCACATTGTCCGGAACGTGCTGTTCGACGGCTGATGAACCGGTCCGCGATGGGACGCGACAGGCAGCTGGTCCTGGATTTCGCGCGGGCGCCTTCAGGCCGGACCTTCCTGAAGAGCCAGTACGTCGCCTTTCCCTTTCACCTGACCCGTCCGTTTGACGACGGTGACGGGCTGATCGTGATTCTCCAGTCGCTGGGAGCCGGCCTTCTCCAGGGCGACCGGTTTGCCGCCGGAATCACGGCTGGCGAGGGGACCACGGTGACGATCCGGACCCAGGGGGCCACCATCGCCCATGCCATGCCGGCCGACGACGCCCTGCAGCATATCCGTCTCGATGCGCATCCGGGCAGCCGGCTTTTCTGGCAACCGCGCCCGCTGGTGCTGTTCTCCGGCGCCCGGGTCCGTACATCGCTGGAGGTGGTGGTTCATGACGGCGCGGGCGTCATGTGGTGCGATGCGTTCCTGTCTCACGATGCAGGCGAGACCGGGAAGCCCTTCACGTCCCTTCAGTCGGAGACGGTCCTGCGGACCGCTGACGGGAACCTCCTGGTCCTGGACCGCGTGCGAACGTCCGGGAAGGACCTCGCGTGTGCGGGCGTGGCGGTTCACGGCACCATCGGCCTGGTTGGCGACAGCGCTGCGACGCCCGGCCTCGCGGATGCCCTCAGCGAGGCGGTAACGCTGTCCGGCGCCTATGCCGGTGTGTCGTCCCTTCCGGGCGAATGCGGCCTCCTTGTGCGCATTCTGGCGGACGATGGCGCCATGCTGGCGCGCGCGGTGGAGGATGTCGTGGCTGCGGTCGCGCAATGTCCCCGGTCGGTGCTATAGGGAGGCACGCCAGGAGACTTGGGGTAGAGAGGCATGACACGCACGATCAACTCGGTGGCCGTGATCGGCGCCGGAACCATGGGAACCGGAATCGCCGGCAAGTGCGCGGACGCGGGTTGCAGGGTCCTGCTCCTTGACGTGGACCGCGACACCGTGGATGCGGCGATGCACCGCATCACCGAAGGCCGCCCGCCGGCCATCGACAATCCCGACAGCACCAAACTGATCGAGACCGGCACCTTCGACGATCTGGCGAAGATCACGGACTACGACTGGATCTGCGAGGCTGTCATTGAGGATCTCGCAACCAAGCGCGACATGTTCGCGAAGCTCGAGCACTGGCGCAGCGACGGTTCGGTGATCTCCACCAACACATCGGGCATCCCGCTGCGCTCGATCACAGAAGGCATGCCCGCGAGGTTGCGCCGGGACGTCGTGGTGACACACTTCTTCAATCCCGTGAAGGTGATGAAGCTGCTGGAGATCGTTCCCGGAGAGGAGACGGCGCCGGATGTGGTCAAGGCGATGGCGGCGTTCTGCTCGACCAGGCTCGACAAGGGTGTCGTTCATGCCAAGGACACCGTGAACTTCATCGGCAACCGCATCGGCTGTTTCTGGATGCTGTCGGGCCTCCACAAGGCCAGAAAGGCGCGCCGCGAAGGCGGGTTGCAGATGGAGGAGATCGATGCCCTCATGTCGGCGCCCGTGGGGCTGCCGCCGACGGGACTCTATGGGCTGATCGATCTCATCGGCCTCGACGTGATGGACCTTGTCGGAAAGAACCTGGCGGCGAATCTCCCCGACGGCGACACGGGCCACCTCTACACGACATTCCCGCAAGAAGAGCAGGCGATGCTTGCGAGGGGCCAGCTCGGACGCAAGACGCGGGGTGGTTTCTATCGGGTCACCAGGACCGATGACGGTGAACGGCTGCGCGAGACCTTTGATCTCGACGAAGCCCGATGGCGCCCGTCGACAGCGACGGACATTGCGGGGACTCCACGTGAACTCATGACCGCCCCGGGTGCCGCGGGTGATTTCGCCAGGGACCTCATGGGTGGTGTTCTCGCCTACGCTGCCGGCCTGGTCGGCGAGATATCCGACGACATCGTCAACATCGATCGCGCGATGCGCTGGGGGTTCGCCTGGAAGAAGGGGCCCTTCGAACTCATCGACGACATCGGACACGACACGCTGGCCGCCATTCTCGAATCGTCGGGAGAGCCGTTGCCGAGAATGCTCCGCGTCGCAAGGGATGCCGGGGCGTCAACCTTCCACGACGGCGAACGTTTCCTTGGCCTGGATGGTCGCTGGCACGATCTCGTTGACTGAGATTGCGTCATAGGGTGTTGACTTCGGTCGTTGTCTCAACCGGCCGATACCGGTGGTTCAGGGTCACCAGCGACGTATCGCAGCAGAGTTTGAGCAGATTCGCGGAGCGTTACATGCCAGACAGCGGACGTTGACCAATCGGGCCTCGTCGGGTTCCTGGTGGAAGGTCGCGATGCACTGCAGGGCGGGAGCATTCAACGATGGACGATGAACTCTGGCGCGTCATGCAGGAACCCGATATCGACCATCGTCTGGCTGATGGACTGCGCTCAAATCGGAGTTTCGCGGAATGGTGGGTCGGGAGAATTCTGCCGACATTGAAGTTGGGCGATCTCGTGGAGATCAAGCCCAACTATACGCGGGAAGAAGAGTCCTGGTCCTCACAAAGCAAACCGGCCCGGGAAACGGATCTGCACGTTGTTGCCAAGGACGCTCATGGCGATCGCTTCGCCATCCTGACCGAGAGCAAGGTCGTGGCACCGGCCAGCAAGCATCAACCCGAAGACTACTCCGCTTACGTCCGGTGGGGGGAGTCGCAGGGAATGTGGAGGCGGGGAGTCACAGTTCTCATGGCTCCAAAGGGCTACCTGGATCGACCGTCGAGCGCAGGAATGTATGACATCAAAATGAGCTATGAAGAGATTCGCGATTCGGCCCAAGCCAACGGCCTCAAGGATTTGGCATCCTACCTGGATGCCGGCATCGTTCGGCATGGCTATTCCGGATCAGCCAGAAACCCGAGTGAATTGATCGGCGGGTTTCGCGTGCGTTACTCCGATCTTCTTCGGGAAGAATACAGGCGTCTCTACGACAGTCTTTCGGGGAACACCAAGAAACAGTTCGATGCGAGTCAGCGGTGGTTCGAGTTTCGTCCACGACAGTGTCGGTTAGGGAGGGTCACTGTTCCGGGCGTTGAGGTTATCCACAAGATCTGTAACAGGGCGAAGAGGGATCAGGATCGTTCCGCGCAGCAGTATCTGGCAGTGCATGTTCCGCGGGCCGGGTGCTACGAGAATAGTCCGCCGAACTGGAATGGGCGATATCGATGGCGTGAGAGCAAGGCGTTCTGGATTCTGGACACTCCACTGGATGCCGACGATTGGCTGTTCTTCGATGACTTCGATGCTGAGGCCGCACGACGCGTCTGGGCGAGAATGTCCGAACTGATCGAAGACTAGGCGAAGGGAACACTGCGACACAGACCTGGCAGACTGGGTCAAGGGCACACGGATGCCATTGCGGCTCACAAGATGCGAACGAAAAGTGCGGCAGGCTTCGATACCGACGATCGGGACTACGGGGTCGTACAGACTTGACGCCACCTCCCAATCGGCCTACATCTTGAGCAGTCACCCCTGTGGCTTCGACTGCAGGGCGCGGGGCCGCTTAGGCGGCCCCTGCTTTTTTGGCGGTTTCCAATGCGCACATTCGTTTACGTCGATGGGTTCAATCTCTACTACGGGGCGCTCAGGCGAACGCCGTGGAAGTGGCTGGACCTTGTCGCTCTGGCCGGAAGAGTGCTGCAGCCGCATCATCAGATCGTGACGCTTCGGTACTTTACGGCGAAGGTCTCGGAGACCGTCAGGGATCCGACCAAACCGCATCGCCAGGACAGCTACTTGCGTGCGCTGCGTGCCACGCGGCCGGAGGTCGAAGTGCATTTCGGCCACTTTCTCACCCATAGAGTGTGGATGCCGCTGGTTCGGCCGACCGGCGATCAGCACATGGTCGAGGTCTTCAAGACCGAAGAAAAGGGCACGGATGTCAATCTTGCGGTGCACCTCCTGAACGACGCCGGGCTCGATGCCTATGACTGCGCGGTCGTCGTGAGCAACGACGGTGACCTGGCGGAGGCCATGCGCCTTGTACGCCAACGTCACGGGAAACGCATCGGCCTGGTAAAGCCGGGCACCGGGCGGCTGTCTCAGCAGCTCAGGGAGCACGCCGATTTCTTGCGCCCGATCCGATCCAGCTACCTGCAGAACTCGCAGCTTCCGGATCCGATCCCCGGGACGAACATCAGGAAGCCAGCAGCTTGGTAAGGTCCGCCATACTCGAGTACCCGACTTCCTCCTGGCGCGGCTGATGCTTGTTGATCATTGATCGCCGTCCCTGACCAGGGCGCAGCCCTCATCGAAGAGAGAGTTTGGCACCTTCCCGATCGTGTTGGCGTCGTGTCTCGGGAAGGTCAAGGTTTCGCGGGGCGGGATTGTCTGGCTGAGTTCTGACGATCTGGAACACCCGCTCCGTGCCGTCGACTTCCGTTCTCAGCGAGTAGCGCCAGGGGGCAGGTGTCTTCATTTCCCTGCATCCGGTTCGGCTGAGGGTCGCAGAGTGCCCGAAGGGTTCCGGATTCTGCCGGATGGACCGTGACTCACGGCCCGCCGGTCAGGGCGATGGCGACACCCACAGCGCCGTCCGTGGCCGGGCTGATCGTGATCAGGGCTTCCTCGAGGACGCAGATCCGCGCTTCGCTGAAACAGGCGCCGAAGGTGACGGCGATGGCGGCCGGCTGGTGAAGGCGGCCGGGATCGAAGGGGAATGTCTCCAGAACCGGGCCGTTGAAGTAGTCGGCGTCCACCTTCACCACCCGTGGCAGTTCACCCGTCCATGGCCGGTTGTCATCGGCCGGGGCGAAGGCGACACCAAGCGTGCCGGAGAGCGTCACATCGGGAGGTGGCAGAAGGGCTATGGCGAGAGCCCTTCCCTGGTTCACGTAGGCCTCGATCCTGACGGAGGTGGCGGAAAGGATGCCGGTGACGCCGCCGGCCAGTGCCGGCGACAGGGAGACGAGAACCGCAAGGACTGCGACGACGCGCTTCATGTGCCGAGGATAGGACATCATCCGGAACGATCAAATGCTCCGTTTCTTGCGACTGGACAAAATGCCCTGATGGCGGCACACATCGGGTCTGATTGCACCATCAGGTCTTCATGATGTCCCACGACCACGAGGTCGCCAGGCGGCGCACGTTCGCCATCATCTCCCATCCCGATGCCGGCAAGACGACGCTTACCGAAAAGCTGCTGCTGTTCGGCGGCGCCATTCAGCTTGCCGGGGCGGTCAAGGCGCGGGGCGAACGCCGCCGGGCGCGTTCCGACTGGATGAAGGTGGAACAGGAGCGCGGCATCTCGGTGACCGCATCGGTGATGAACTTCACCTACCAGGGGTGCGTCTTCAATCTGCTCGACACCCCCGGCCACGAGGACTTCAGCGAGGACACCTACAGGGTGCTGACGGCCGTCGACAGCGCAATCATGGTGATCGATGCCGCCCGTGGCATCGAGGCCCAGACCCGAAAGCTGTTCGAGGTGTGCCGGCTCAGGGACATGCCGGTGACGACCTTCATCAACAAGATGGATCGCGATGGACGCGATCCCTTCGATCTGATCGACGAGGTCGAACAGACACTGCAGATCGAGATGGCGCCGGCGAGCTGGCCCATCGGCATGGGGCGCGACTTCCAGGGATGCTGGGACCTGGTGCACGACCGCCTCGTTCTCATGAAGCGTGGCAAGGGAGAGACGATTGCGGACGGCATTGCCTGCGAAGGCATCGATTCGCCCGAACTCGACACCCTGCTTCCCGGTCATGCTGTCGCGCAACTGCGCGACGAGGTCGAGATGACCCGGGAACTGATGGCTCCATTCAGTCGGCAGGACTACCTCGCAGGCAACCTCTCACCGCTCTATTTTGGCAGCGCCCTCAACAACTTCGGCGTGCGGGAACTCATCGGCGGCCTGGTGGGGAACGCTCCGCCGCCCGGTTCGCGGCCAGCGCTTGAACGCACGGTTGAACCGGCCACGCACGAGGTCACCGGCTTTGTCTTCAAGATCCAGGCCAACACGGACCCGCGCCATCGTGACCGGATCGCCTTCGTTCGCCTGGTGTCGGGGCATTTCCGGCGAGGCATGAAACTGAAGCACTCGCGGACCGGCAAGCACATCATCATGCACAGCCCGCAGGTCTTCCTGGCGCAGGATCGTGAACTGGCCGACGAGGCCTTTGCCGGCGACATCGTCGGTGTCCCCAATCACGGCAATCTCCATATCGGCGACACGCTCTCGGAGGAGGGAGATCTCACGTTTACCGGCATTCCGAGTTTCGCGCCTGAACACCTGCGGAACGTGCGCGCTGCGGATCCCCTCAAGTCAAAGCACCTCGGTCGCGCCCTGCAGCAGCTGGCCCAGGAGGGCGCCGCCCATGTCTTCCGACCCGTGATGGACTCCGATTGGGTGGTGGGGGTCATGGGGCCCCTGCAGTTCGATGTCCTCGCCGACCGGATTCGCAGCGAGTACGAGGTTCCGGTGCGGTTCGAGTCCTCGGGCATCCATACGGCACGCTGGCTCGACGCGCCCTCGGAGCGGATGATCCGCACATTCGCCGACCGCAACCGCGGGGCGATGGCCACCGACCACGTCGGCCGGCCGGTGTTCCTGGCGCGCAACGCCTGGCATCTCGACCGGGCCATCAGCGATGCGCCGGATCTTGCCTTCCGGGATGTCCAGGAACACGTTCATGGCGCCTGACGCGGCACTCTTCGGGCTCAGGGGATTCAGTCATGGCGCCTCGCGCCTGATCACGGTCATGAGCCCGTCGGGCATTGCGGCAGTGATTGCCCGCCTGACATTCGATCCTGGCGAAATCCGCGCCGAACTCTATCCCGGCGTGCTGCCGCAGTACCACGAGAAGGTGCGTGGCGGCGTCGATCGTCTCGTCGAGCGCCATGGCATCGTGGTCCTCGATTTCCCCGACTGGACCGAGAAGAAGGCCCGGTTCGGGGCCTCCATCTACCGCTGAGATCGCGAAGGAGTGGCCGACATGACCGACATCCACAGGGCCGAACCGGAGACGGCAGGTCTTTCGTCCATGAGACTTGAACGCATCGGCGACTGGATGAAGCGCTATGTCGACGAGGGGAAGCTCCCCTGGGCCATGACAGCAATCGTCCGGGAAGGCGCCCTCGTCTACCGGGAAGCTGCCGGTCTTGCGGACGTGGAGGCCGGACGGGCCATTTTTCCCGATGCCATTTGCCGCGTCTACTCGATGTCCAAGCCGGTGACCGCGGTGGCCGCCCTCACGCTCTATGAGCAGGGCCTGTTCGGGCTCGAGGATCCGGTCGAAGCCTACATCCCGCAACTGGCCGGCATGTCCGTGCGGGTGGGCGAGACCCCCTACGGCATGCATCTCGAGCCCGCCAGCCGGCCGATCGCCATACGTGATCTGTTCTGTCACACCTCCGGGTTCACCTACAGTTTCAACGGCAGCGACGGCCTGGCGAAACTCTATCGGGAAAACCGGGTCGACTTCGGGCCCCGGTCCGGGACGCTCGGTGAGGTCGTCACCCGCCTCGGCGATCTGCCGCTCGATCATCACCCGGGAGCACGGTGGACCTACGGCGTCTCAATCGATGTCCTCGGCCATCTCGTGGAGGTCGTCTCGGGCAGGCCGTTTGATCGCTACCTTGCCGAGGAAATCTTCGAGCCTCTGGGCATGACCGACACCTTCTTCGAACTGCCGACGGATCGTGTCGACCGCTTCGTGCCATGCTACGAGCGGACTTCCGACAACCGCTTCCGGCGTGTCGACGGTACGGCGGACAGCCGCTTTGCATCTGCGGTCACCTGCTATTCGGGAGGCGGCGGCCTGCTCTCCACCATGAACGACTACCTCAGGTTCGCCGACATGCTCCGGGAGGGAGGGCGCGGCGTGCTGGGGCGGCGCACCGTCGAGTTCATGGCGACGAATCATCTCCCCGACGACAGCGACCTTGCGGCCATGGGGCAGGAGGTCTTTGCCGAAACGAGCTACGTTGGTGTCGGATTCGGACTGGGTGTGTCGGTGATGCTCGATCCGGCTGCCGCAGGAGTCATGGCCTCGCCGGGCGAATTCGCCTGGGGAGGCATGGCGTCCACCGCATTCTGGGTTGACCCGCTCGAGGACATGGCCGTGGTGTTCATGACCCAGCTCATCCCGTCTGGATGCTATCCCGTACGCAAGCAGCTCAGGGTCCTGGTCAATCAGGCGCTGACAGCGTGACAGCCGGGTTGACACGATCGCGACGTCATCGGAGAACCGCCTCATGACCGGAAGAGCCTACTTCCCTTCGGCACGGGATTTCAGCCCGCGGGCACTCGAGAGCGTGACCCTCGATTATGGAGAGGCAAGGCCGCTTCCGGCCGAGGCCTACGTGTCGCAGTCGTGGTTCGAGAGCGAGAGGGCCCGCCTGTGGTCGCGGACCTGGGCGTGCCTTGTGGCCGCGTCCTATGTGCCCGAGCCCGGCGATGTCATGCCGCTGGATCTCGTCGGGATTCCGCTCTTCGTGGTGCGCGGCCATGACCGCGAGGTTCGTGTCTTCCACAACGTCTGCCCGCACCGGGGCATGCGGCTCGTCGGCAAATCCGGCAAGGCGGGCGTGGTGCTCACCTGCCCCTACCACAACTGGACCTTCGGTCTCGAGGGCAGCCTGCGTCTCACACCCCACATCGGCGGACCGGGTCGGCACGAATGCGAAGGGTTCGACCGGCAGCGATTTCGCCTCAACGAGGTGCGGAGCGCGGTGTGGTTCGACCAGGTCTTCGTCAACCTCTCCGGCGATGCCGCCGACTTTGCGGACTTCATCCGCCCGCTCGCTGACCGCTGGTCCTGCTTCGACGAATCGCTTCTCTGTCACGGGGGCGAAGATTCGATCGTGACCTTCGATCTCGAGGCCAACTGGAAACTGGCCATCGAGAATTTCTGCGAGGCCTACCATCTGCCGATGGTGCACCCCGGACTCAGTTCCTATTCACGCCTCGAGGATCATCTCAACATCGAGGAGGAGACCTTCTCGGGGCAGGTGAGCCTCGTGTACCAGCCCGACCGCAAAGGTCATCAGTTGTCGCGCTTTCCGGGTCTGCCGGATCCATGGCAGACCCGCGCCGAGTACGTGGCGCTCTATCCCAATGTCATGCTCGGCATTCACTACGACCACTTCTGGGCGGTCCGCGTCCTGCCCGACGGCCCGGGGCGCTGCCGCGAGGTCTTCGACATCTACTACGTCGGCACGGATGCCGCCGGCCCCGGTCACGCCGACCTGAGAGCGACGGTGCGCGAGACCTGGCGCGAGGTGTTCCTGGAAGACGTGGGTGCTGTCCAGGGCATGCAGGAAGGGCGCGCCTCGCCCGGATTTGCAGGCGGTGTCTTCACGCCTGTCCTGGAAGGAGCCTCGCACTGCTTCCACCGCTGGGTCGCACGCTCCATGCTGTAAGGAGACCGCGCCGCTCACCGGTGCGAGGGAAGGGAGCGCGGCGCTCCTTGCCGTTTGATCGAACGCGGCACGGCAAATGACGGCCATGTTTGCTTGCCGACCTTCCGGAAATTGTATTCAATCGAATCGTCAGAAGGTTTCGCCATCGACGTCAAGTCGATGGGCCCCTGATTCAAACGAGGAGGAACAATGAGCAAGCATGACAGTCAAACTGATGTCTCGCAGGATGCGACGACACCAACGACGGATGACGCCGGGTTCGGCATAGGCCGGCGGAGCTTCCTTGCGGGAAGCGCTGCAGCCGTGTCGGCGGCAACGGTGTTGCCCAACCTCAAGAAAGCGAAGGCGCAGGACGGCAGTCCCGTCAAGATCGGTTTCATCGAGGACGAATCAGGCAACCTGTCCGTCTATGGCATTCAGAAACTGCACGCCGCGCAACTTGCCGTGAAGGAAATCAACGAAGGCAAGACCCTCAAGGGCGGCGCCAACATCGGTACCGGCGGTTATGGACCAATGGCGTCCTATGCAGCCAACGCGCCGACCATCAGCAAGGAGGGCGTGGCGCTCGATCTCGTCGATGCCGGTGGTGCGATGGGCGATGAAGCGACAGTCTTCGTCGAGGACGATGATGTCTTCGTCGACTCGGGTGATCAGGGCATTCTCGGCCGCGAGGTTGACCTGGTGTCGGTTGATGGCCAGAGCAACAATGCGCTGTGGCAGCAGCTGACCCGCCGGCTGATCCAGGAAGATGAGGTCGATGTCCTCGTTGCCGGTTTCGCCAGCGCCGAGCGCGAGGCGATCAGGCCGATCGTCGACCAGTTCAACCAGCTCTACTTCTACACCAACCAGTACGAGGGCGGTGTGGCCGACGCCAACACGTTCTGCACCGGGCCGGTCTGCGAGCAGCAGGTCATTCCCGTCGTGCAGTACATGGTCGAGAAGTTCGGACCACGCTGTTACACGATCGCGGCGGACTACAACTTCGGCCAGCTCACCGCAGCCTGGACCAAGGCCTTCGCTCCGCTTGTTGGTGGCGAGATCATCGGTGAGGAATTCATACCGCTGTCGGTGTCCGAATTCAGCCAGGTGATCGCCCGCATCCAGCAGGCCAAGCCGGACTGGGTCATGACCCTCCTGGTGGGTCAGAACCATCATAACTACTATCCGCAGGCAGCGGCCGCCGGACTGAGCTATCCGATGGCATCGACGGTCAACATGGCGCAGGGCTATGAACACAAGCGGTTCCCTCCGCCATCCCTGAACCAGATGCACAACGCCATCCAGTATCAGCTCGAGGTGCCGACCGCCCGTAACCGAGCCTTCGTCAAGCGGTGGATGGATATGTTCCCGGAGGACGAGTACATCGGCGAAATGGCGCAGAACACCTACTTCACGGTGCACATGTACGCCCAGGCAGCCCGTCTTGCCGGGACCACGGACCAGGAGACGGTCAAGAGGGCGCTGGAACTGGGATGGGCCATTGAGGCGCCGGAAGGTGCGGTCTTCCTCGAACCGGGGACCCATCACTGTGCCCATTACATCCGCCTGGCGGTGTGTGACGAGAATCACGATGTCTTCTTCGTGCGCGAATGGCCGATGATCCAGGCATGGTGGCTCCAGCGCCTTGGCGTGAACCTCGTGCGCAATCCGGAGTACAAGCAGTACGTTCCCGACGAAGATCCCTTCTTCTCGATGTTCGGATGATCTGTTCAGTCAGGTTCCGCCAGGCGACCCCCGGGTCCGCCTGGCGGAACCTGTTCCTGTCTTTGTCACCTGAGTGAGCATGGCGGTGGAGGAATTCAGCCTCGTCATCAGTGTTGCCTATCAGTTCGGGACCAATGCGGCATTCCTGTTGCTGTGCGCGCTCGGACTGATCGTCATTCTGGGCATGATGAACATCATCAACCTCGCCCATGGCGAGTTGATGATGATGGGTGCCTACACGGCGTCGCTCAGCTACCAGGCGGGCCTTCCGTTTCCGCTGTGCGTCGCCGTGTCCTTTCTGGTCGTCGGTTTCGTGGGCGCCGTGTTCGAACGCCTGGTCGTGCGGCGATTCTATGGTCGGGAACTCAGCGCCCTGGTTGTGACCTGGGGCATCAGCCTGCTGTTGAGCCAGGGCACTTTGATGGTGTTCGGCCCCTTTCTTCCCTCCATCCCCATCCCGGGCGGATTCCTCGAAGTCGGCGCCTACTCCCTGTCGGTGTACTGGCTGATCCTCATCGCGGTATCCATTGCTGTCGTTGTGGCGCTCGCCTGGCTCTACAACCGCACCACCTTCGGCCTTCATGCACGCGCCACCATGCAGGATGCCGCCATGGCCAGGGCACTGGGTGTCAACACCGGGCGCATCTACATGCTGACATTCAGTCTTGGCGCCGGACTTGCGGGTTTCAGCGGCGCGTTGCTCGCTCCCACGGCATCGATCATGCCGTTCATGGGCCAGCAGTTCGTGGCGCCCGCCTTCATCACCGTCGTGGTTGGTGGTGCGGCCAACGTGATTGCCGGCGCCGTAGGGAGCAGTGTTCTCCTGTCCCTGGTCCGCACTCCGGTCGGATTCTATCTCGGCGCGTTTCTCGGACTCGTCGCCCTTCTGCTGGCGGCGCTCATCATCATCCGGCTGATGCCCAACGGGGTGTCCGCTGCCCTGCAACGCTGGTCTGACCGGCGTGCCCAGTCACACTGAACGGTTCCGGCGATGAAGCATCTTGCCCTGCTGACCGGACCCGAGGACATCGGGCAGTCGCGACTGTTCTGGGCGGTCTTCGTGCTCCTTGTCGTCAACTTTCTTGCCGGTCCGTTGTGGATGAGCGAATTCGAGGCGTCCAACGTCTCCTACTATCTGCTCAATCTTCCCATGGCGCTGGGTCTGTGCCTGCTGTGGGGATACTGCGGCGTCCTGAGTTTCGGCCAGGTCGCGTACTTCGGTATCGCCGGCTATCTCTACGGCATTATCGCCGGAAACATGCGAGGCGATCCCTGGGGGCCCCTGCTCGGCGAGGTTGGCGGCCTGGTGGCCTGTGCCGTGGTCTCGGCCATTTTCGGGTACTTCATGTTCTATGCCCGGGTCCAGCGGTGGATCGTTCCCATTTTGACTCTGGTGCTGGCCCTTCTTCTCGAGACCTTTCTCGGCCAGACGGCGGGCTATCAATGGCGCGTGGGAAGTGTGCAGCTTGGCGGCTACAACGGCATGACAGGCATTCCCTGGTTCCAGCTGGGTGACCTGACATTCTTTGGCTACTCCTTCTATTACTACGTCGTGCTGGTGGTGCTTGTGAGCTACCTGGGTTGTCGGGCGCTGGTCAATTCGCATCACGGCAAGGTCATGCTCGCCATGCGCGAGGACCCGTTGCGAACCGAACTCCTGGGCTACGACATACGGGCGCGCCAACTCGTGGTCTTTGTCATTGCCGGCGTACTCGCCGGGCTGTCGGGCCTCCTCTATGTCCAGTGGGGAAACTACATCACACCTTCCCAGGTCGGACTGGTGCAGGCGGCGCTGCCGGTGATCTGGGTTGCGGTGGGAGGACGAAGCAAACTGCTGGCAGTCGCCATTTCGGCCTATGCCCTCAACTGGATTACGTATTCGCTGTCGTCGGCCGGGAACCAGTACGCCCTGGTGATCATCGGGGGATTGCTGGTGGCTGTGATGCTCTTTTTCCCTGACGGAATCATTGTCACCCTGGCCCGCAACATGAACCGCCAGGCCCTCGCCCGCCTTTTCCGGAGGGGCTGAAGCCGTGACCATGCACTCCATCGTCCGCACCTCGGCCCTCGAAAAGAGGTTTGGCGGCATCGTCGCCACGCAAAACGTCGAACTCGACATTCCCGAAGGGGAGTTGCGCTGCATCATCGGACCCAATGGCGCCGGGAAATCGACCCTGTTCGCATTGCTGTGCGGTATTCATGCTCCGGATTCCGGGCATATCTTCCTGAAGGATCGCGACATCACGGCGCTTCCGAGCTTCCGCCGGGTACGGCTCGGGCTGGGTCTGACCTTCCAGACCAATCGCGCCTTCCACGATCTCACGGTAAGGCAGAATCTCGAGGCGCCGTTCAGGCTTCCCCAGGGCGGTCGCTCGTCCACATCCGAGAAACGCTACCAGTATGCGTTGTCGACCTTCGGCCTTGATACGACAAGCGATGTTCCGGCCCGTGAACTGCCGCACCATCGACTGCAGTGGCTCGAGATCGCGATGGTGCTGGCCGGCGGACCCGACGTCCTCCTTCTCGATGAGCCTACGGCCGGACTGTCGCCTGAGGAGACACTGCAGACGGCCAGGGTTCTGCGTCATCTCAACGATGATGGGCTGACAATCATCGTGGTGGAACACGACATCGCATTCGTCAGGGAGGTGGCCGAGCGTGTGACGGTGCTGCACCAGGGCGCCATCTTTGCAGAGGGCACCGTCGCGGACATCACGGCGCATGATGACGTGCGGCGCATCTATCTCGGACAGGCATGATGGGAACGGAGCTTCTCACGGCAACGGGGCTTCGATCGGGCTACTCGATCGGCGATGTGCTCCAGGGATTTGACCTCAGCATCGACCGGGGCGAAGTCGTGAGCGTGCTTGGCCGCAACGGGGTTGGCAAGACAACCCTGATGAAGACGCTGATCGGTCTGTTGCCAACGCGGGCAGGAAACATCCGCTACCAGGGAGAGGATATCTCGGCACTGCCTGCCGACCGTCGGGCGCGCCGGGGGATCGGCTATGTGCCGCAGGGGCGGGGAATATTCCCGCAGATGACAGTGCGCGACAATCTTAGCATGGGCGGCTTCATCAACCGCGACCAGCAAACGCCCGATCCTGAAGTGGCGTTCTCGTTCTTTCCGTTCCTTCGCGACCGGCAACGCCAGCGCGGCGGCACGCTGAGCGGCGGGCAGCAGGCCATGCTCGCCATTGCGCGTGCGCTCATCAACGCGCCCGATCTGTTGCTGCTCGATGAACCCAGTGACGGCGTCCAGCCCAGCATCGTTCAGGACATCGGCGCCTTCGTCCGCGAACTCAACCAGTCCAGGCAACTGACCGTGCTCATCGTCGAACAGAACATCGACCTGATCCAGACCGTGGCGCAGCGCGCCTATGTTCTGGACAAGGGCAGGGTGGTGGCTGATCTTGACCGCGAGCGCCTTATGGACACGGAACATGTGGCCACCTACCTCGCGGTCTGACGGCGACATGTCCCTGGCTTGCCTGACGGAATGGCCCATGAACTGACAAGGGGGAACGACGGCTATGGAAATGATCATGCGATCCTACCCGAACGACTGGGTAACGGAATCCATCATGTACCGGCGCGGCGTCGGTTACGGATCAACGGGTGTCACCCACCATCTCACGGAAGAGATCCAGGGTGTCTATCACTACACGATCGGCCCCTATTCCGAACCGGTTCTCCACATCAATCCGGGTGACAGGGTCATCGTCGAGACGCGCGATGCCTTCGAAGGCAAGATCAGGAGCGAATCCGATGTTCCCTCGGAGATCCTGGAGATGCCCTGGCTCAATCCCCAGTGCGGCCCGATCATGGTCGAGGGAGCGGAAAAGGGTGATGTCCTGTGTGTCCATATCGAGAGCATGGCGCCACGGGGACCGAACCCCCGCGGCACCTGTTGCATGATCAAGGAGTTCGGCGCCCTGACCGGCACGACCCTGACGGCGACGCTCAATGAACCGCTTCCCGAGATCGTCCGCAAGGTCAACCTCGATGAGGAGAATGTCTATTGGAGCGACAGGGTGACGCTCCCCTACAAGCCCCATATTGGCACGCTCAGCTGCTCGCCCGAGATCGATTCGATCAATTCACTGACGCCCGACGCCCATGGCGGCAACATGGATCTCCCCGACATGGGGCCGGGTACGATCACCTACCTGCCGATCCGCACCAAGGGTGGCCGTCTCTTCATCGGTGATGCCCATGCCTGCCAGGGTGATGGCGAGGTGTGCGGTGTTGCCGTCGAGTACCCGACCACCACCACCATAACGGTCGACCTGATCAAGAACTGGCCGATCGAGTGGCCGCGCCTGGAGGCCGACGACTTCATCATGGGAATCGGCAGCACGCGTCCTCTCGAGGACAGCGCACGCATCGCCTACCGTGAACTGATCCGGTGGATGGCGGCGGACTACGGGTTCGACCAGTGGGACGCCTACATGATGCTCAGCCAGTGCGGCAAGGTGCGCCTGGGCAACTTCGTGGATCCCAAGTACACGATCGGCGCCGCCGTTCCCAAGAAGTACATCCTGGACTGAAGCAGCGGGCGCCAACCGGACAGTCCGGGCGCGTTGATTCGGGGCAGGGTGGCGCATAGGGTTCCCGGCACCGGGACATCGGAGGTTCGTCATGCCTGAAACGCTGCCGGTGGCGGGGATGACCGGGGACCACCGGACCTCGTTCACCCTGCCTTCGCCGTGGTACTACCGAGCGGATGTACTCGAGCGCGAGAAGGAGGAGATCTTCTTCCGCTCGTGGCGTTTCGTCTGTCACAGGAGCGCGCTCGGCACTCCCGGCAGCTATGTCACCGTCGACATCCACGGTCAGGGAATTGTCGCCATCAGGGGACGGGACGGTCGTCTGAGAGCCTTCTACAACGTCTGCCAGCACCGTGCCCACGAACTGCTGCAGGGACGCGGCACCGTCAAGGCCGCCATCACCTGTCCCTACCATGGCTGGGCCTATGGCACCGACGGGTCACTGAGGAGCGCCCGGCTGTGTGACCGGGTGCCGGACTTCGACAAGGCCGATTTCGGTCTGGTGCCCGTGCGGATCCAGGAATTCGCCGGCTTCATCTTCGTCAACCTTGATGACGATGCGCCGCCGATGAACGAGTGGGCGCCGGGCTTCGAGGAGGAGTGCCGGCGCTGGTTTCCCGATCTCGAGACGGTCACGTTCGGCGGCCAGAAGGACTTCGACATCGCCTCCAACTGGAAGGTGACCGTCGAGAACGCCATCGAGGGCTACCACTTTCCCAACTCCGGTCCGGCCCACCGCGAACTCACCGACATCATCGACATGGAGACAACGAAACTCCATGTGCATGATCGCTGGCTTGCCATCATCGCTCCGCCGGGCAAGAACCGGGCGCAGGTCTATCCCTTCCCAAGCTCCGGTCCTGGTGGCCAGACGGACCATTTCATCACGCTTTACCTGTGGCCGGACTGGATCATCTATTCCTGGCCTCATGCCGACATGATCTCGACCTTCCTGATGCGGGCTACGGGCGCGCAGTCATCGGTCGTGGAAAATGCTTACTACCGCGTTCCTGGCCGTGGCGATGACGAAACCACGCGCGCTTCGGAAGTCTGGTTCAACGAAGCCCTCGGACCTGAAGATGCCGCCCTCAACGAGGGTGTGCAGCGGGGTATCGTGTCGCGGGGCTACTACCAGGGCCGGTTCATTTCCCGGGACGGTGAACCAGGGGACAGCGAACACTGTGTCCATGCCTTTCAGACCTGGGTGAGAAGTGCATTGGAAGGAGACATGAACTCATGAGCGAAGCGCGCATGTTCCGTGGGCATGACCTCGATCTTGCCGTGGCTGGCGGCAGCGGCGGCAACGTGGTGGCCACCATCAACTCGGCGATCAGCACGACGCTGGGAGGCGGCATGGGGGTGTTCGAGAACTGCAGCATTCCCTGGACCGTGACCTACGACGAGATCATCTACGGCATCGACGGTGAACTGGAAATCCATACCGACGAGGGACGGCATCGTGTCGGTCCCGGCGACATCATGTGGCTTCCTGCCGGAACCCGGCTCACCTACGTGGCGCGTGAACCGGCGAAGTTCTTCTTTGCCGTGGCGCCGGTGACCGAGTCGAAGGCGGGAAGCAGCACCCACCATCACACACCCGTACCTCCGAATCCCCTGGACTGACATCGCGCCATGCGGGTGACCGGCTTCCCGAAGAACGATCATTCGAACGGCTGGTACAACATCCTGGAGGAACACTCTCCGGCGCGTGTCTGGAAAGGCGAGGGCGCGGCGGACTGGGTGGTGGTCGGTGGCGGTTTCGCCGGTCTCGCCGCGGCCCGGCGCCTGGGCGAACTGCGGTCCGGTGATCGCGTCGTGCTCCTTGAGGCGGGCCGCATCGGGGAGAATGCCTCGGGTCGCAATTCGGGCTTCATCATTGACCTTCCCCACGCGCTGTCGCGCGAACAGCCCGAACACGACCGCCGGCAGATCCGCATCAACCGGCAGGCCATCGCCTGGCTCGCCGATATCGTTGAACGCCACCAGATACGCTGTCAGTGGAGCCGCCGCGGCAAGCTGCACGTGGCGGCCACGTCTCCGGGACGCCGGAATCTCGATGTCATGCAGTCTCGTCTCGATGACCTTGGCGAGGACTGCGAGCGATGGGATCGCAGGCGCCTCGCTTCCTTCCTGGGCACGAAGAGCTTTGTTGATGGCCTCTATACGCCAGGGTGCGTTCTCATGCAGCCGGCGGCGCTGGTGACCGGGCTGGCCCGCACGATGCCTGACAATGTCGAGATCTTCGAGAATTCTCCTGTGCGGGAGTTTCACGGCGGGGCAACGAAGACCCTTGCGACCCCGGCCGGGCAGTTGACGACGCCTCGGATCATTCTGGCGACCAACGGCTGGGCATCCGCCTTTGGGTTTCTCAGGCGGAAACTGCTCACCATCCACACGTTCGCCAGCCTGACCCGGCCGCTTGACGATGCCGAACAGAAGGCTCTGGGAGGCGAGGGAGACTGGGGAACCATTCCTGCACTCCTGGGCGGGGCAACGATGCGCTACACGCGGGACAAGAGGCTGCTCATCCGGCTGGCCTTGCGTCACCGGCCGGACTTCACGATCACGGAACGCGATCTGGCGAAGGTTCGGCGTCAGCACGTTCGCTCCCTTTCCAGGCGCTTTCCCATGGTGCCGCGCGTCACCTTCGAACACACCTGGAGCGGCGTGATGTGCATGTCGCGCAACTCCGTGCCGAAGTGCGGCACACTGGCCGACGGCATCTGGGCTGCGGTGTGCCAGAACGGTGTCGGCGCCGCCAAGGGGACCATTTCCGGACGGGCGGTCGCCGAGATGGCCGTCGGCGAGGACACCGATCTGGTGGCCGACATGGCGGCATTCGAGGAACTAAAGCGCTTCCCGCCGAGTTTCGTGACGGCGCCCGTCATGCAGGCCCGCATCCTCGGTGCCAGGCTGACAGCAGGCCGAGAGGCCTGATTTATGCTCGCCGTCGCCCCGCTCGGACAGGATCTCATGGGCGAGGATGGATCGCGAGAACGTGTTGTGTGCCCTCGATCAGGCGCAGCTTGGCCGACTGGTCGACTGGATCGGGGCTGCCGGCGAGGATGACGCGGTTTCGGTCCTGGTTCTCACGGGCACCGGCCGGGCCTTCAACGCCGGGGCGGACATCGGCGAGGCCGAAACACAGGACGAAGGGGGCTTTGCGGCCAACACGGCGCTCTATCAGGAACTGGCCCGCCGGATCAGCGGTCTCGGAAAGCCCGTGATCGCTGCTGTCAACGGCTACTGTCCGGGCGGCGGGGTCCAACTTGCCGCCATGTGTGATCTGAGAATCGCCGCGAGATCAGCCCGCTTCGGCCTGCCGGATGCAGCGCTTGGATTCAGTGTCTCGGGCGGGTTGTCGTGGTTCCTGCCGCGCCACATCGGTCTCGGGAGAACGATGGACCTCTATCTGACCCAACGACTGGTGGATGCCGACGAGGCGCAGCGGATCGGCCTCGTGGCAGACGTTGTCGATGACGATGACCTTCCCGCCCGCGCGAACGACCTTGCGGCCACCTTCGCCGGGCTTCCCGGCTGTGGCGTGGTTCACATGAAGGCCCTCCTCGGAGCCTCCCACGAGTCGCTCGAGGCGGTGCTTGCCGATGAGGACGCGCGCGACCGTGCCTGCTTTGCCGATCCGGCGACGAGGAAACGGCTGCGGACCTTTCTCGAGGCGCGCCGGACCGAAAGGGTGAGGTGAACGGCAGACTCGGTTCTGCGGGAGCCGCGGGCGCTGCCGTCCCCAGCTTCACTCGCTGTGGAACTGGCTCGACCGATTTCACGATCCCGGGGCCTGCGTCCCTCTCGGTCAAACCCGACGATGACTCGCCTGTCAGGGCTATCGATCAGCGTTTGACTTTCCGCCACGTACATCTTCGAATGCGACGGAGAAGTCCGTTCGGTTTGATCTTGCGACAAGAACAAGAGGAGGAACTTCATGAGATCCCGTTTCCTAGCAGTACTGGCATCGGTTGGCGCGCTGGCTCTGGCCGGCGGGGGCAATGCCCTGGGCGACACGATCACCTTTGGTGCACCCCTGTGTCTGACCGGAGACCAGGCTCCCCTCGACACGCCCGGCTACCGGGGTGCGCAGGTCGCCATCAAGGCGCTCAATGACCAGGGCGGTTTGCTCGGCCAGCAGGTTGAGATGATCGCCATCGATGGCAAGACCGATCCGGTCACGGTCGGCAACGCGGCTGTGGAACTCATCGACGGCGGCGCCGACTTCATTCTGGCGCCCTGCGACTTCGATTTCGGTGGACCGGCGAGCCGCGCGGCACAGGAGTCGGGACTGGTTGGCCTGTCGCTGTGCGCGTCGGACCCGCTCTACAGTTCCTGGTCTCTCGGAGACAAGCAGTTCACCCTGTCGATGTGGAACACGACCATGGGGGCGACAGCCGCCGAGTATGCCTACAACGAGCGCGGCTGGAGGAACGCCTATGTCGTGACCGACCAGTTCATCGCCTACACCGTGTCGCTCTCCAAGTACTTCGTCGAACACTTCAAGGCTCTGGGTGGCAACATCCTGGCGGAGGACACGTACAACAACGGAGACAACGACTTTTCGGCCCAGCTTGCGCGCCTGCAGGCGCTCGACGAGAAGCCGGATGTCATCTTCATCTCGTCCTACGGACAGGATATCGGCTTCATCATCCGGTCATTGCGCGAAGTCGGCTATGACGCACCGGTGCTCGGCGGGGATTCCTACGACGATCCGGCGATGATCGAGTCGCTTGGCCCGCTCGGCAACGACATCTACTTCGTGACACATACCTTCATGAGTTCCGATGCCCATCCGGAAATGGAGCAGTTCATCGGACTCTTCGAGGACATGTTCAACGAGCCGCCGGACACGTCATTCGTGGCAACCGGCTGGGACGCGGTGATGCTTCTTGCCCAGGCTGCGGAGATTGCAGGCACGACGGATGGCGCGGCGGTCGCACAGGCGCTTGAGGAGAACGTGTTCCATCTTCTCACCGGCGATCTGACATACCGCAACGCGGCTGAAGGACATGCCCCGGACAAGGCGGCGGTGCTCGTCGAAGTCAAGGACGCGTCAACGCATTTCCTTGGCTGGCGGACGCCGTCCAACGTACCGGCGCCATAGAATCGCCTGAACCACCCTGCCGGCGCGGACGTGTCCGCGCCGGCAGGAATCACGGTACTCCGGAGCGCCATGGCCCCACTTGAAGCGGCGTCCGTCACGGTCGAGTTCGCCGGTCTGCGCGCACTCGATGACGTCTCGCTCACCCTTGGACCCGGGGAGATACTCGGGCTCATCGGGCCGAATGGATCCGGAAAGACAACGCTGGTCAACGCCATGACCGGGCAGGTTCCCGTGGCTGGCGGCACGATCTCCCTGGGGGATGCCGTCCTGACCGGACGAACGCCCCGTGAGATCGCCCATGCGGGCGTTTCCCGGACGTTCCAGATCGGCAGGCATTTCGACAACCTGACCATTCTCGAGAATGTCGCGACGGCCGCCCTCGGAAAGGGTGCCCCGGTGCGCGTGGCCCTGGAGCGCGCCACCGCGCTGATCGAGGAGTTCGGGCTCGGCCGACGCCTTGACGATCTGGCCGAGGTGCTCAGCTACGGTGAGAAGCGCCGCGTGGAAATCGCCCGGGCGCTGGCCGGCGAACCACAGTACCTGCTGCTCGACGAGCCCGCCGCGGGCATGAACGAGGAAGAGACCGAGTCGCTGATCGACATCCTCGCCATGCTGCCGAAGGACCGCGGGCTCGGCCTGCTCATCATCGACCACGACATGGGCCTGATCATGCGCCTGTGCGAGCGTCTGCACGTGCTGGCGTCCGGACGCACCATTGCCGAGGGGGACCGTCGGACGGTCCGTGACGATCCGGCGGTCATCGAGGCCTATCTCGGCAGCGGCACCGGGCATGCTTGACATCGAATCCCTGGAGGTCAGCTATGGTGCCGTCCGTGCGGTGCGCGGCGTGTCGCTCCGGGTCGACAAGGGCGAACTGGTAACCCTTCTCGGAGCCAATGGCGCGGGAAAATCGTCCACACTCATGGCGATCGCCGGAGCGGTCCGAGCCACCGCCGGCCGGGTCCGGCTGGACGGCGCGGACGTGAGCGGGGCCACGCCGGAAGACATGGTCCGGCGTGGCGTGGCGGCTGTGCCGGAGACGCGCGACGTGTTTCCGGACCTGACGGTGGCGCAGAACCTGCAGCTCGGCGCGTTCACGCGCCGCCGCGATCAGGCCGGCGTGCTCCACGATCGCGACGCGCACTTCGCCCGTTTCCCCATTCTTGCCGAACGACAACACCTGCCGGCGGGAAACCTGTCGGGAGGCGAACAGCAGATGCTGGTCATCGCGCGGGCGCTCATGTCACGTCCGAACGTCCTTCTCCTGGATGAGCCGTCGCTCGGCCTGGCGCCGATCGTGGTCGACCAGATCTTCGACATGATCCGCAACCTGAAGGAATCGGGCCTGACGATCATGCTCGTCGAGCAGAACGCGGCGAAGGCCCTGGCGGTCAGCGATCGCGCCTACGTCATGCGGCTCGGACGCATCGAGGCGGATGGTCCGGCATCCGAGATCGCTGCCGCGACGGAACTGAAGTCCCTCTACCTGGGCGCAGAACCATGAACCCGGTGCAATTCGTGCTGGATGTGCTGAGCCTCGGCGGGGCCTATGCCCTGATGGCCCTCGGCCTCGTCATCGTCTACGGGATTCTCCGCCTCGTGAACTTCGCGTATGGCGAGCTGATCATGGTCAGTGGCTACACCATGTTCCTGGTCAGCGGCTCCGGACTCCCCTGGCTCGCGATGGCGGGATGCGGCGTGATCATGGCGATCGCCGCGGGGATCGCGACGGACTATCTTGCGTTCCGCCCCGTGCGCGCCAAGTCCGTCACCGCCGTTCTGATCACGTCCTTTGCCTTCTCGACCCTGCTGCAGAACGCTGCGCTCCTCTTCATTTCGCCAAGGCCCCGCGCGGTGCCGCTGCCGGAGCTGTTCTCCCGTACCGTCGAATTCGCCGGCGTCATCACGCCTGTCCGCAATCTCATCACGATCGCCGTCGCGGTCATCATGCTCGGGATCTTCTCCTGGCTCATGCGGTCGACGGCACTGGGCATCGCCATGCGGGCTGCGGCCACGAATTTCCGGATGGCGCGCATGATGGGCATTCCGGCCAATCTCATCATCTCGGCGGCCTTTGCGATTTCCGGTCTGCTGGCGGGTGCCGTGGCCATTCTCTGGATTGGCAGGATCGGCACCGTCGTGCCCGGGATCGGCCTTCAGCCCCTCCTGATTGCCTTCATCGCGACGGTCATCGGCGGCATGCGCAGCCTGCCGGGTGCGGTGGTCGGCGGGTTTCTGCTGGCGCTCATCGACACGGCGCTGAACTACACGCTTCCCCAGGATCTTCTCAAGTTCCGCGATGCATTCACCTTCTCTCTGGTCATCCTGATCCTGCTGTGGCGTCCGGAGGGAATTGTACGCGGCCCGGCATCGGGTCAACGAACATGATGACACGACGAAACTGGCTGACCTTCCTTCTCCTTGGCGGGGTGATTGTCCTCGTTGCCGTGGCGGCGGATCTCGTGGGCGACCGGCTTCTCCTGCGCATCACGACCAACCTGTGCATCTCGATGGTGCTCGTGGTCGGCCTGCAGATCTTCATGGGGAACTCCGGCATTCTCTCCTTTGCCCATGTGGGGTTCATGGGGGTCGGCGCCTATACGTCGGCGGTCCTCACCATCCCGGTTCAGATGAAGGGGATGGCGCTGCCGAACCTCTACCCGTTCCTCGCCGACGTGCAGATGCTGCCTGTCGTCGGCATGGCCCTCGGGGGGCTGGCCGCGGCCCTCGTTGCGGCCCTGGCCGTCTACCCGCTCATGCGTCTGTCCGACGCCGCAGCCGTCATCACGTCCTTCGCGCTCTTCGTCGTGCTGCACACGATCATGTACCACTGGAGCGATGTGACCAACGGTCCGCGCACCCTTTTCGGATTGCCGAAAGGAACGACGCTGCCGCTCGCCGCAGGCGTCGCGATCGCCGCCGTGCTTGTTGCGCTGCTCTTCAAGGAGTCGCGGGTGGGCCGGCTTCTTCGTGCGAGCCGGGACGATGAAATCGCCGCGGCCTCGCTGGGAGCGCACATTCCGAGGCTGCGCTGGCAGGCCTTCATCGTCTCGGCGCTTCTTGCCGGCATCGGTGGCGCCCTCTGGGGCCATTTCATCACCTCCTTCTCGCCCAAGCAGCTGTGGCTGAAGGAGACCTTCGTGATTCTCGCCATGCTGGTCATCGGTGGACCGAGAACGGTGACCGGGGCCGTGGTCGGCGTGCTGCTCGTCACCGCGAGCTTCGAGAGCCTGCGATCGCTCGAGGGCGCCATCAACCGCGCCGACATCCTCTCGGAACCCCTTGTGGGAATGACCGAGCTGACGCTTGCCGTGGCGATGATCGCGGTGCTTGCCCTGCGTCCGGGCGGAATATGTCCCTCCCGCGAGGTCGGCTACTATCTGTTCCGCCGCCGCTCGCGCGGTCCCTGAGCTCCCTGATCCGGCACGCTCGGTCGCCCCCTTGTCTTCACGGCGCGGTACAACGAACCGATCCGCATCGAGTATCTCCCATGACGTCGGCATCGTGGCCAGATCCGACGATTGCTCGCCGGCCGGGGCACTACCCATCGGCTGGCAACGTGTCTAGTATGGTCGACGGACGTGAGGGAGACCGCCGCTTTCCCCGCCTCTGTCACATCGTGTGCGGCGAAGGTACGGCTGAGGAGAGGTGCTGGGGTATGCAGAAATCGCTTCTGATTGATCCTGACAAGTGCACGAGCTGCCTGCAATGCGAAATGGCCTGTTCGTTCGAGCATGAAGGCTCGTTCAATCCGGCCCGCTCCAGGATCAAGATCTTTGAATTCGAACACGGCAAGCGCGCCGTTCCCTATACCTGCACACAGTGCGCGGAGGCATGGTGCGTGCATGCCTGTCCGGTGGAAGCGCTGGTCCGCAACCCGGCGACGGGAGCGGTCGAGGTCAAGGATGATGTCTGTGTGGGGTGCAAGGTGTGCACGATTGCCTGCCCCTTCGGGACGGTGAACTACAATCCCGACACGGGCAAGGTCATCAAGTGCGACCTGTGCCACGGCGATCCCAAGTGCGCCGAGGCATGTCCCACCGACGCCATCGTCTACGTGGATTCGTCGTGGACCGGTCTTGATCGCATGCGGCGATGGGCCGGGCACGTGGACACCAACCAGTCGGCCAAGGCCTGACGACAGCTCCGGGGAGAAACGACGATGTCCTGGCAAGGCCAGATCCTGCGTGTCAATCTCACCAAGGGAACCGCTGAAGCCGAACCATTGAACATGGAATGGGCCAACGCCTATATCGGCGAGCGCGGACTTGGAACGAAGTACCTCTACGAAAATGTGGATCCCAAATGCGATCCGATGGGGCCGGACAACGTCCTCATCTTCGCCACCGGACCGCTCAACGGAACCATGGCCTCGACCAGCGGCCGCTATGCCGTGCTCTGCAAGAGTCCGCTCACCGGCGCCATCGGCGATTCCAACTCCGGCGGCAAGTTCGGCGCCTTTCTGAAGTATGCCGGCTACGATCTCCTGCTCGTCGAGGGCAAGGCGGACAAACCGGTCTATCTCCATATCGATGACGACAACGTCGAGATCCTGCCGGCGGACGAGATCTGGGGGACCGGCGTCTGGCATACCGAGGAGTGGATCAAGTCCCGTCACCAGAATCCCCAGCTCAAGATCGCCTCGATCGGCGAGGCCGGGGAGAACGGCGTTCTCTACGCCTGCGTCGTGAATGACCTTCACCGTGCCGCCGGACGCTGCGGCGTCGGCGCCGTCATGGGATCGAAGAATCTCAAGGCGGTGGCGGCCTATGGCACCAGGGGTGTCACGGTGGACGATCCGGCGAAGTTCATGGAGGTGGTGAAGGACACCCACGCCAAGCTCGCTGCCAGCGATGGCCGCGAGGAGCTCACCGAGGGCGGCACCCATCCCATGATCGACATGATGCAGGAGTGGGGTGGACTGCCCACCAGGAACTTCCGCGAGGTCCAGTTCGAAGGCATCGACAAGGTCAATCCCGCGGCAACGACCGCGGCCAACGCCAACGGCCACACCAACCTCATCACCAACAAGGCCTGTTTCGGGTGCACCATCGCCTGCGGCCGGATCGCCCATATCGATCCGGAGCACTTCACCATCGTCAACCGGCCGGAGTACCGGCATGCTTCGGGTGGCCTGGAGTACGAGACGGCCTATGCCTTCGGCCCGGTTGTCGGTGTCGACGATCTCGATTCCCTGACGTTCGCCAACTACATGATGAACGAGCACGGCATGGACCCGATCTCGTTCGGCGTGACCCTGGCGGCGGCGATGGAGCTCTTCGAGATGGGAGTCCTGACCAAGGACGACACCGACGGCATCGACCTCGGCTTCGGCAGTTCCGAAGGACTGGCTGTCATGGCGGAGAAGACCGGCAAGGGCGAAGGTTTCGGCAAGGAACTGGCCCTGGGCTCCAAGCGGCTGTGCGAGAAGTATGGTCACCCGGAACTCTTCATGGGCGTGAAGGGCCAGGAGTTCGCCGGCTACGACAGCAGGGCCCTGCAGGGCATGGGACTGGGCTACGCGACCTCCAATCGCGGTGCCTGCCATCTCAAGCACGATGTCTTCGGCCCCGACATGGAGGACATTTCCGGCAACGGCAAGGCGGCCCCGGTCAAGGAGAGCCAGGACATGGTCTCGATGATCGATTCCACCGGCCTCTGCCTGTTCACCACCGCCGGCTGGGGACCGGAAGATTTCGTCGCCCAGCTTGACGCGGCACTCCCCGGGGACTGGACCCTGGAGCGGTGCATCGAATCGGGTGAAAGGACATGGACTCTCGAGCGAATGTTCAACATGGCAGCCGGGTTGACGGCTGCCGATGACACCCTGCCGCCGCGCATGCTGAACGAGCCGGTGCCGTCGGGAAGCGCCAAGGGCAAGGTCAGCGAACTCTCGAAGATGCTGCCGGAGTACTACAGCCTGCGCGGCTGGACGGAGGCGGGTCAGCCGACCAACGAGACCCTGGCGCGCCTTGGTCTTTGACCCGGTCGACGTCACGGGACGGTGACCGCCGGATGTGTGTATCAGGGATTCCGGCCGCAGGGCCGGAATCCCGTCCTTCCTGGAGGGGACAACCATGAACCATGTCATTGTTGGCGCCGGCCCCGCCGGCGTGATCGCGTCGGAAACCCTGGCCCGCATGGGGCACGGCGGCCGTATCACGGTGTTGTCGGACGAACTGGAGCCGCCCTACTCCAGGATGGCCATTCCCTACCTCCTGGCTGAGGACATCGACGAGGAAGGGACGTGCCTGCGTCACGCGGCAGGCCACTACGACGGTCTCGGCGTTGCTGTGAAACACGACACCGTGACGGCCATCGATGCGGCGGCGAAATCCCTCTCCCTCGCCAGCGGCGACAGTCTTGCCTTTGACAGGCTGCTTCTTGCCACCGGAGCGAGCCCCATCCGGCCGCCCATTCCAGGCATGGACCTGGACAAGGTGATGTCCTGCTGGACCCTCGCAGACGCCCGCCGGATCATGGAGCACACGAAACCCGGCGACAATGTCGTGCTGATGGGTGCGGGTTTTATCGGATGCATCATTCTCGAGGCCCTGGTCGCCCGTCAGGTCAATCTCACCGTGATCGAAATGGCCGATCGCATGGTTGCCCGCATGATGGACAGGACGGGCGGTGACATGATTGCCGCATGGTGCCGCGAGAAGGGTGTCGACGTTCACGTGTCGACCCGGGTGAACGGTGTCTCGCGGAACAGCGACGGCTCGCTCACCCTCGATCTCGAGGGCAAGGCGCCGCTCAACGCGGATCTCGTCGTGTGCGCGACGGGCGTCGCGTCGAACACCGGTTTCCTGGAAGGCAGCGGAATCGAGACCGACATCGGTGTCGTGGTCGACGAACACCTGGAAACCAGTGTCCCCGGCATCTACGCCGCCGGAGATGTTGCGGCGGGTTTCGATTTCATGACCGGCGGCCATGACGTCCATGCCATCCAGCCCACGGCCAGCGAGCACGGGCGCGTCGCGGCGATGAACATGGCGGGCAAACGAACGGCCTACCGTGGCAGCCTGGTCATGAACACGCTCAACACGCTTGGCCTCATCTCCACGTCCTACGGTCTGTGGGACGGTGTCGAGGGTGGCGATGTCGCCACCGCCGTCGATGCCAGGGCCTACAGGTACCTGAGGCTGAATTTCCGTGATGACGTTCTTGTGGGTTGCCTGGCGCTGGGCCTCACGCAACACGTCGGTGTGCTGCGTGGCCTCATCCAGACGAAGACGCCGCTTGGAAAGTGGAAGGATGTCCTGATGGCCGATCCCCACCAGATCATGTCCGCCTACCTTGCCACGGCCCAGGACGCGTCACGCCGCGCTGCATGAAGATTCTCGTGAGAACCGCGGGCCTGCTCGGCAAGTACCTGCCGCCCGGGCCCGCGAAGAATCGTGCCGAGATCGATGTGCCGCGGGGTTCCACCATCACCGATGTGATGAAGCGCCTGGGATTTCCCGAAGGCAGCTACCTGGTGACGCTGAACGGCATGGCGGTCCCGACGGCCGAGCGTGCCACACGGGAACTTGAAAACGGCGACAATCTGGCGCTCATGCCGCCGCTCAAGGGTGGCTGATACCGGTCAGTGAACCTTGTGGCCGAGGTCGATCTTTCGCGGAGTGTGTGCGTCGGTGTCGATGTCATAGGCCCGGCGGATCCGGACATTGCGCAGGATCGTCTCGAGGAGGCGCACGGCCTGGGCCTCGTTGTGTGACGGATCCTCGCAGGACCGCCGCAGCCAGTCGACCATGTCCCGCTCGTTCGCGGCGAGTTCGTCGGCGACATCCTCCACTTCATCGAGCAACCGCTGCACTTCCAGGTACTGCACAAGATCCGTCAAGGGATTGCCTCCCGGCCCGGCAGTTCCAAGACTGGCCCTTCCATCCCCGCCTGTCCAGATCCAGACCATGCGGTTTCCTTCGCCAAGGTGATCAATCACAATGCATCGACGGTGTCTTTCGCAGCTGCCGTCGCCAGCCCCGTCCGTTCGCCATACGGACTGCAGACCGGTGGTACGCAGGCTCTGAAGGAGCTTGGCGAATTGACATCGTGCCGGGAGTGGTGCCAGCGGTCTGTGGCTCTGCAGAAGCGACAGGAACGGCAGCGACCTCGCGGTCGTCATCGACAATCCACACAGCGGCTGCCATCGGGCCTGGCCCGGCGTTGACAACGGCGGGGGCACTCTTGTTTGGTGCCGATACAGGTTGCCATTCGCGAGCAGGAAGACGCTGACGAGAGCGCGTCCAGCCTGTAGCGTCGCGAGGCTGTGTGTACAAGCCAGGGTCGTGCGGACCTGTCACGGCGTGAGGATCCGATGAACGATACGATTGGCGCCCGCCCCTTCCGCTTCTTCGACAACCGCGAGAAGTACCTGCTCTTTGTCACCACATGCGGCGAAAAATGGGCAATCGGCGAGCGCATAGGCGCGGAGCTTTCCAGGCTTGCTCCTGAACCTCCTGCATTGCGGGTGTTCGACGCCGGAACCGGCGACGGCACTGTGATGGCCGGTGTCCTCCGACGGCTTCACGGGCACTTTCCTACCGTGCCGTTTCTCGTTGTCGGGAAGGAGATCAGCCTTGAGGATGTAAGGCTCACCTTGGACAAGCTTCCCGATCGATTCTCCGAGCATCCGCAGACCGTCGTGGCGCTCACCAACATGCACTATCGCGAAGCCCCATGGTTGTTGCCGAAGAGGAGCGAAGCGCAACACAACCTCAATTGGCGCGAGGTCGCCCTCGAAGGTCACACCGCGCACGAGTTCGAACGGCAGATCGCCGATCTCCGCCCGCTTCTGGCCGACTGGTGGAAGGTGCGCACGAGTTCCAGGACCGGCAACCCGGTTTACGTCGAGCCGTCCGTGATCATTCTCTACCGCTCCGACCACAGATTCATGCTCGATACGGTCATTCCCGGTAGGGGAGCATCTCCGGAAGGCTACGACCTCGTTATCGCGGCGCAGCCGTATCGCGCACGCCACGCCGCAGATTTCAAGGTGCGGTTCGTGCTCGAGCCCCTGGCCGCTTCGCTTGCAAAGGGCGGGCGCATGATCGCCATCCAGTCGACGGGGCAGGATCCGGGCATGGAGATCATCCGCAAGATCTGGCCCGCGGAGGAACCGTTCCGGACTCCGGGACCGGTGCTCATGCAGGAACTGCGTTCCCGGCTCAAGACTGAGTTTCCGAATCGCGAGTTCGGCATCGACGGCGAGTCGAACAGCATTTTCCGCTATTCCCTGCACGTCATGCCGAACGAGGTCGCCGAAAACATCGGGACCTCGACCCGGCTGGCGGCGTGGAATGCCGCGGTGTACGTCGCCCAGATAGACGACGAGCGCATCACCCGCGCCATGTCCGGGGGCGCCTACCTCGATGCGACGGCCGAAGTCGTGACGCGCCATGGCGGGCTGTGGTTCGTCGACGAATCGTTCGTGGTCGTACGACTCAGATGACGTGAAACGTCCGTCTGGATCTGACACCATCGTTCCGCGTCCCCGCGCAGACCGCCTCGTGCCTCGTGCGCAACGATACGGGCGGCAGGAGCGGAATCGGGTTTTCGGGTCGGATCAACCGTCAGGGACGCGCTGGAATGCGTTGCGGCCGGAACGAACCCGCGTTCGGCTGGCGTTCGAGGGGGTTTTGTTCTTCAGGCGGCTTCCCTGGGCGCCTCCAGGGCGGTGACCATGGCGCGAATGTGCTCGATAGTCGTGCCGCAGCAGCCGCCGATGATCTGGACTCCGGCGTCGACCCAGCCACGGCAGGCGTCCGCGAACTCCTCAGGCCCCGCATTCGCGGTGCTTCGGTTGATGGCCGGATCGAAGAGCAGCGTTTCGGGATAGGCCATGATCGGGCCGTCCCAGAGGCTGCGCAGACTCTCGAGGCCAGGGCCCGTCGCTTCGATCGAACTGTGCATGATTCCGTAGACATCGCCGCCCATCGCCGTGAGTCCGGCAATGATCTCGGACAGCGGCAGCCGAACTCTGGACTTGTGATCGTCCGCAAGCCGGCCTTGCTCCTCGCGGGATATGTCCCAGCCAATCAAGGAACCGTCCGGCAAGCGGCTGCAGCTGAGGCCCACCCATACCGGCAGACCTGTCGCCAGCGCTGCCTCGAGACACAGGCCGGCGCGATCGATGTCCATCATCATTTCCAGAAGCAGGATATCGGCGCCCGCTTCGGCAAAGATGTCGGCCACCTCGCGGTAGTTGGCGGCCTCTTCGTCGCGACCGGGCAGGTAGCGGGGGTCGGGGCTTACGGTATCCTCGATCCAGGCGACCATGTTCGACATGGAACCTGCCACCCAGACCGGTCGTCCGGGTGCGGCGTTGTCGCGTGCCTCGCATGCCAGTTCGATAGCGCGCCGGTTGATTGCCACGGTCTCCTGTTCCAGACCCGCGCCCGCGAGGACATGACGGCAGGTCGCGAAGGTGTTGGCGGTGATCACATCGGCTCCGGCGCGGATGTACTCCTCGTGGACCGTGCGCACGATGTCGGGGTGCGTCTTGTTCGCCTCGGCGCACCATGCCGCGCTGTTCATCCGGCCACCCAGCCGAGCAATTTCCGTGCCTGTCGCGCCGTCGAGCACGATGGTGGCGCCCGAAGCAATCGTTTCATTCAGCGTCACGATTTGGCCCTTCCAAGTGTGAACCACAGCACCCTAAAGGCGCCGGGAACGTATTTGAAGATGTCACGCTTCAAAGTCTCCCGCCGACGTCCCGCTCCCGGCCAAGGGAGACCCGCTCATACGCTCTCTCCCGATGTGCTTTGGATGACGCCCTCTCTACGCAGTTCGCGGGCGCGGAGAGGGCGTTCCAGGGCGGAGAAGACACCGGTTTCGCATGCATTCATCGTGAGTGAACACGACGGACGCTCCAGTCTATCCTCGAGCTCGCGGATCCTGCGCATCCGCAGCCCTTCAGGTGTGCGCGTGCGAGAGGGCCGTGCTATGGTCAGGGCCGGTGTCCTTCGTGGGAGAGATCGAGTGTCGCGCAGGAAATTGGCTCTCGTCGGGGCTGGCCAGATCGGTGGTACGCTGGCTCACCTTGCCGGGCTGAAGGAGCTCGGTGATGTTGTCCTCGTCGATATTGTCGAAGGTGTGCCTCAGGGCAAGGCGCTCGATATTGCGCAGTCGGGCACGATCGAGGGATTCGACGCCTCGATCAGCGGTGACAACGGCTATGCCGCCATCGAGGGCGCCGATGTCGTCATCGTGACGGCGGGTGTCGCGCGCAAGCCCGGCATGAGCCGTGATGATCTCATCGGCATCAATGCGGGAGTCATCGCGAAAGTGGGTGAGGGAATTGCCCGCCACGCTCCGGACTCCTTCGTCATCTGTATCACCAATCCTCTCGACGTGATGGTATGGCACCTGCAGCGTCAGTCGGGACTGCCGGCCAACCGCGTTGTCGGCATGGCCGGCGTACTCGATTCGGCACGGTTCCGGGCGTTCCTTGCAGAGGAAATGAATGTCTCGGTCGAAGACGTCAGCGCCCTCGTCCTCGGCGGCCACGGTGACACCATGGTGCCCCTGGTGAGATATGCGACCGTTGCCGGCATCCCGTTGCCCGACCTCGTCGCCATGGGGTGGCTTTCCCAGGAAAGGCTTGATGCCATTGTCCAGCGAACCCGTGACGGTGGAGCCGAGATCATTCGCCACCTGAAGACCGGTTCTGCGTTCTATGCTCCGGCTTCATCGGCCATCGCCATGGCCGAATCCTATCTGAAGGACAAGAAGCGCGTCCTGCCGGCAGCCGCGCGCCTCGACGGCGAGTACGGTGTCGATGGTCTCTATGTCGGTGTACCGGTGGTCATCGGAAAGGGCGGCGTCGAGCGCATTGTCGAGATCCGTCTCGATGACGCCGAACAGGCAATGTTCGACCACTCGGTGGCGGCCGTGAGAACACTGATGGCCGCACTTGAATCCGTCGTTTCGGCCAGGGAGCCGTGACGGCGGCATGGACCAGTGTGCGGCCATGGGCCTTGCGGGGATTTCTCGCGGCTCTTCTGGTCCTGGCGCCGGGAGGTGTTCAGGCCGAGGAACGGGGGTCCGCCCGCGAAGCCCAGGAACTCGTCAGGCGCGCTATCGAGCTCTATGACGCCATAGGTCTCAGGGCCTTCTTCGTGATCTCCAGGGATCCCTCCTTCATTCACAAGGACCTCTACGTATTTGTCATCGACAGGATCGGATCGGTCGCCGCGAACGGCCTCGATCCCCGTCTCGTGGGCATGAACGCTCTCAATGTCCGAGACCCCGACGGAGTGAGATTTGTTCGCGAGATGCTGCGGCGGGCGACCCCCGACGGCGTGTGGGTCGACTACATATCCTTCGATCCATTCGCCGGGAAACCGGCGCCGAAGTCGTCCTGGGTGGTACGCCACGACGGCTTCCTCTTCGGCTGCGGCATCTATGCCGGCGACATCAGCATATGAACGTCTCGCCGGTGACGGCGGTTGTCATTTTTCGGGTGGTAGGTAGAGTGAGACCGGACGGTCCATGAACCGGATAGTGACGTGAATCTACACGAGTACCAGGCCAAGGCCCTGTTGTCCGCCAGGGGCGTTCCCGTTCCCCTCGGCCAGGTTGCCGCCAGTGCGGACGACGCGGTTGCCGCCGCGCGAGAGCTGGGCGGGGACGTGTGGGTGGTCAAGGCCCAGGTGCATGCCGGTGGCCGGGGAAAGGCTGGCGGAATCCGTGTCTGCCGCAGTCTCGACGAGGTGGGGAAGGCCGCGGACGCCATGATCGGCAGCCGCCTGGTCACCCACCAGACGGGGCCCGATGGCAATCCGGTCAACCTCGTCTACATCGAGGAAGGACTCTCGATCGCCTCCGAACTCTACCTTGCCATTCTCGTGGACCGCGCCACGGCCTCCATGGCCATCATCGCCTCGCTCGACGGCGGCATGGATATCGAGGAGGTCGCCGCGAAAACGCCTGAACGGATTGTCACCCTGGCCATTGATCCCGCTTGCGGACTCCAGCCCTTTCATGGCCGCCGACTTGCCGCCGCCCTGGGACTCGGTGGCGATGTCGCGAAGCAGGCATCCGCCATTCTCGGGTCGATGGCGGAGACGTTCCAGGAATTGGATGCCAGCCTCCTGGAGATCAATCCGCTCGTTGTCACCGCCTCGAACGACCTCGTCGTTCTCGACTGCAAGGTCAACATCGACGACAACGCCCTCTTCCGGCACCCCGATCTCGTTGCCATGCGTGACCCCGACCAGGAAGATCCGGCGGAGCGGGAGGCCAATGCCATTGGCCTCAACTATGTCAAGCTCGATGGCACCATCGGCTGCATGGTGAACGGCGCCGGCCTTGCCATGGCGACCATGGATATCTGCAAGCTCGCCGGCGGCGAGCCGGCCAATTTCCTTGATGTCGGGGGTGGCGCCACGAGGGACCAGGTGGCGGCAGCCTTCAGGGTCATCGTCTCGGACGCCAACGTTCGCGCCATTCTCGTCAACATCTTTGGCGGCATCATGCGTTGCGACGTGATCGCCCAAGGCGTGGTGGACGCGGCGCGGGAACTCGATCTCGAGGTGCCTGTCATCGTCCGCCTCGAGGGGACCAACGTGGACCAGGGAAAGGCGATACTCCAGCAGTCAGGGATGGCGATCATCCCGGCCGACGATCTCGGCGACGCCGCTGCCAGAGCCGTGGCGGCCATCGGTGGAGGCGGATGATGGCCGTTCTTGTCGATCAGGCGACCAGGGTTCTCGTCCAGGGATTCACCGGCAAGACGGCAACGTTCCATTCGGAACAGGCGATCGCCTACGGCACCACCGTCGTCGGTGGCGTCACCCCGGGGAGAGGTGGATCGCGCCATCTGGATCGTCCGGTTTTCGATACCGTGGCAGAGTGTGTCGAGGCGACGGGGGCGAACGCTTCGGTGATCTACGTCCCGCCTCCCTTCGCCGCCGATGCCATCCTCGAGGCCGTCGATGCCGGCGTACCCCTCGTTGTGGCCATCACGGAAGGCATTCCGGTGCTCGACATGGTGAGGGTGCGCCGTGTCCTTGACGGTTCGTCGTCCCGCCTCATCGGGCCGAACTGTCCGGGTGTCATCACCCCCGGGGAATGCAAGATCGGCATCATGCCCGGACACATCCACAGACGGGGCAGGATCGGCATCGTGTCGCGTTCGGGCACGCTCACCTACGAAGGCGTCCACCAGACCACCATGGCGGGCCTGGGCCAGACCACCTGCATCGGCATCGGTGGTGACCCGGTCAACGGGACAAACTTCATCGACTGTCTCGAGATGTTTCTCGGTGACGACGAGACCGAAGGCATCATCATGATCGGCGAAATCGGTGGATCGGCGGAGGAAGAGGCAGCCGACTTCCTGGCGCGCGAGAAGCGCCGCAAGCCGGTGACCGGTTTCATCGCCGGCATGACGGCTCCTCCCGGACGCCGCATGGGCCATGCCGGAGCCATCATCTCCGGGGGCAAGGGCGGTGCCGCCGACAAGGTCGAGGCCATGAGGCGTGCGGGATTTCACATCGCCGACTCGCCGGCCAGCCTGGGAACGACCATGCTGGCCGCAATGAGGGACTGAGGGAGGCTGCCCCGCGAGCGGGCAGCGTGACACCATGGACGAGCATAGAGACGACGTCTCCTACCTCTACGGACACAACACGAACTACATCGAGGAACTCTACGCACAGTACGTCACGGACCGGTCCCTGGTCGGTGAGGCATGGCGGGAGATCTTCGATGATCTGGCCAGCGACGAGGCGGCCACGCGTTCGGAGCTGTCGATCACCCGCGGCCATCACGGCGTGGCGGATCACCACAATGGCGGGCAGGCATCGCCTGTTGCGGTACCGCTGCCGACCGGGGCGCCGCCGCCGCCGGGCAGCCGGGAATCGGTGGCCGAGTTCGCTCTCGCTCGCGACAGCATCCGCATCCTGATGATGATCCGCGCCTATCGCGTGCGCGGACACCTCGCGGCCGACCTCGATCCCCTTGGGCTCGACAGCGACCGCAATCATCCCGAACTCGAACCGCGGACCTATGGGTTCATCGAGCAGGACTATGGCCGCGAGTTTTTCGTCGACGGTGTTCTCGGCCTGCAGCGGGCGACCCTTGAACAGATTCTCGATGTCGTGCGCCGGACGTACTGCGGCACCATCGGCGTGGAGTTCATGCATGTGCAGAGCGCGGAGGAAAAGTCCTGGATCCAGCGCAAGTTCGAGGGATCGCGCAGCGATGCCGAACTCGATTCGGAAGAGAAGAAAAGGGTGCTCTCGGAGATCACCCGGGCCGAGGGTTTCGAGAAGTTTCTCAACATCAAGTACCCGGGCGCCAAGAGATTCTCCCTCGAGGGCGCCGAGAGCACCATCGCCGCCATGGAGACCATCATTCGCGGCGCCGCGCATCTCGGCGTCGAGGAGATCGTCCTCGGCATGCCGCACCGTGGTCGCCTCAACGTGCTCACCAATGTCATGGGGAAGCCTTATGCCCAGGTCTTCTCGGAGTTTCACGGGGAGGCAGGGCACCCGGATGCGGTGCAGGGCGCCGGTGATGTCAAGTACCACCTCGGCACCTCGTCGGACCGGCAGGTCGCCGACGGCCGCACCATTCATCTCTCGCTGACCGCCAATCCCTCCCACCTGGAGGCGGTCTGTCCCGTGGTTCAGGGGCGGGTGCGTGCCAAGCAGGCCCTCGCCGATGACGACGACCGCAAGAAGGTCATGGGCCTGCTCCTGCACGGAGACGCGGCGTTCGCCGGCCAGGGCCTGGTGGCCGAGACCCTGGGCATGTCGGAGCTGCGTGGACACAAGACGGGTGGCACCATCCACCTTATCGTCAACAACCAGATCGGCTTCACGACGAGCCCGAAGTACTCGCGATCGTCACCCTATCCCAGTGATGTGGCCAAGATGGTGATGGCGCCGATCTTCCACGTGAACGGTGACGACCCCGAGGCGGTCGTTCACGTTGCCAAGCTGGCGGTCAAGTACCGCCAGGAATTTGGGCGCGATGTCGTCGTCGACATCTTCTGCTACCGCCGGCATGGCCACAACGAGGGGGACGAGCCGGCGTTCACGCAACCGTTGATGTACGGACAGATCGCCAAGCAGGCGACCACGCGCGAACTCTATGCCGAGAGGCTGGTGTCCGAAGGAGCCATCGTGCCCGCCGAATCCGAGGCCATCAGCCGCAGCTACTACCAGGTGCTGGACGAGGCCCTGGAGGCGGCGGCGGGATTCCGCACCAACAAGGTCGACTGGCTGGAGGGGGTCTGGTCGGGGATCGAGGTCGCCGACAGGGATGGCGCACGGCGCGGCAAGACAGCCGTGACTGTGGACGACCTGCGCGGTATCGGCCGCGCCATCTGCACGATTCCCGAAAACCACAACGTTCACCGGAAACTCCGGCGCATCATCGACCAGCGCCGGGAGATGATCGAATCGGGCCGCAACATCGACTGGGCCACGGCCGAGGCACTGGCTTTCGGCACGTTGTGCTACGAACGGGCCAACGTGCGCCTGTCGGGCCAGGACTGCGGCCGCGGCACCTTCAGTCAGCGCCATTCCGTCCTGGTGGACCAGGAAACCGAAGAACGCTTCATCCCCCTCAATCACATCAGCGAGGATCAGGGCACCTTCGAAGTGATCGACAGCATGTTGTCGGAAGCGGCGATCCTCGGATTCGAGTACGGCTACAGCCTTGCCGATCCCAACACGCTGGTCCTGTGGGAGGCCCAGTTCGGCGATTTCTCGAATGGCGCCCAGGTGATCATCGACCAGTTTCTCTCGGCCGGGGAGAGCAAGTGGTTCCGCATGTCGGGGCTCGTCATGCTGTTGCCCCACGGCTACGAGGGCCAGGGCCCCGAACACAGTTCGGCCAGGCCCGAGCGCTATCTCCAGCTGGCCGCCGAAGACAACCTGCAGATCGCCAATTGTTCCACGCCGGCCTCCTATTTCCACATCCTGCGCCGGCAGATGAAGCGCAAGTTCCGGAAGCCGATTGTCATCTTCACGCCGAAGTCCCTGCTGCGGCACCGGCGCTGCGTGTCGGGCATCGAGGAGTTTTCCGGCGACACGCAATTCCACCGCATGCTCTGGGACCTCGATGACGCCAATCGGGGCGAGGACATCGCCCGCCTCGTCCTGTGCACGGGCAAGGTCTACTATGACCTTCTCGAGAAGCGCGAAGAGCTTGGCCTCGCCAACACCACGCTGGCGCGGGTCGAGCAACTGTCGCCGTTTCCGGTCGACCTGGTCCAGGAAGTCGTCGACGTCTATCCCGGCGCCGAGGTCATCTGGTGCCAGGAGGAGCCGCGCAACATGGGTGCCTGGACCTATGTGCGCGACAAGCTTGACCAGGCGATCGAGGCAGGAACGCTGACAATGCCCCCGATCCGCTATGTTGGCCGGCCTGACGCCGCTTCGCCGGCGACGGGTTACATCAGGGTCCATGAACGCGAGCAGGAGGCGCTGGTGTGCCAGGCGCTCACGGGTTGACTGCCGCACGCCGCCCTCGAACTTAAGGAAGACCACGCCATGCCAGTCGACATTACGGTCCCGCAACTGGGGGAATCGGTCGCCGAGGCGACCGTCGCCACCTGGCTCAAACAAAAGGGCGAGACGGTCAACAAGGACGAGCCGTTGCTCGAACTCGAAACCGACAAGGCCACCATGGAGGTCTACGCGCCGGTTGCCGGCATCATTACCGATATCCTCCACGCGGAGGGCGCCGATGTTGCCGTCGGCGCCGTGGTGGGACGTATCACCGCAGGTGCAGGAGACGTTCGTCCGGAGAAGCCGGTGGAAGCGAACCTGTCGCCGGCCGTGCGCCGCGCCCTCGCCGAACACGGTCTTGATGCTGCGGATGTCACGGGGACCGGCAAGGACGGACGGCTGACCAAGGCCGACGTTCTGGAGCACGCCAGACGCACTGCCGAGTCCCCGCCGGCCACTGCCACGCCCGCGCCGCAGACGGTGCCGGACCCGCCGGCTGCTCCCCAACCGGCAACATCGGTCCCACCGTCACCTCCTGACCCGGAGGGGCGCGAGGAACGGGTGCGCATGAACCGCCTGAGGAAGAGAATTGCCGAGAGACTGAAGGCTGCCCAGAACACGGCGGCAATGCTGACGACCTTCAACGAGGCGGACATGACGGCCGTCATGGAGGCCCGGCGGACCTACCGCGATCTCTTCGAGAGGAAACACGGCGTACGCCTTGGCTTCATGTCCTTCTTCGTGCACGCCGCGGTCCAGGCTCTCATGGACGTCCCCGCCGTCAACGGCGAGATCGCCGGAGACGAGATCGTCTACAAGCACTACTACCATGTCGGCGTTGCGGTGAGTGCACCGCAGGGTCTTGTCGTGCCGGTGCTGCGTGATGCCGATCGCATGTCTCTTGCCGATGTCGAGAAGGCCATCGCGGCCTTCGCTGCAAAGGCACGCGACGGCAATCTCGTTCCCGATGACCTTACCGGCGGTACGTTCACGATCTCGAACGGCGGCATCTTCGGTTCGCTCTTGTCAACCCCGATTCTCAATCCGCCGCAGTCGGCCATTCTCGGCATGCACAAGATCCAGGAGCGACCCGTCGTCGTGGCAGGAGAGGTGGTCGCGAGACCCATGATGTACCTCGCACTCTCCTATGATCACCGCATCATCGACGGACGCGAGGCGGTGACCTTCCTGGTGCGGATCAAGGAGGCCATCGAGGACCCGCAGCGCCTGTTGCTGAAGATCTGAACGGGCTTTGAGGGAGAGCGATCATGGCCGAACGTGACTTCGATGTTGTGGTCATTGGCGCCGGCCCGGGAGGCTACGTCTGCGCCATCCGCTGCGCCCAGCTCGGGCTCAGGACCGCCTGCGTCGACAAGCGTGCGACGCTTGGCGGCACGTGTCTCAACATCGGCTGCATTCCCTCGAAGGCGCTCCTGCAGTCATCCGAACTCTTCGAGCAGACGGCTCACCTCAAGAGCCACGGCATTCTGCCCGGTGAAGTCGGTCTCGATCTTTCCGCCATGATGGCGCGCAAGGACAAGGTGGTGACGACGCTCACCAAGGGCATCGCTGCGCTTTTCCGAAAGAACGGCATCACGCATCTTTCGGGAACCGGCCGCATCCTCGATTCCCACACCGTCGATGTCGATGGCAACTCCGTCACCGCGGACCACATCGTCATCGCCACGGGCTCGGACCATGCGACTCTTCCCGGCATCGAGATCGACGAGAAGCGGGTCGTGTCGTCGACGGGCGCCCTGTCGCTCGCCGAGGTGCCCCGGAGCATGATTGTTATCGGCGCCGGTTTCATCGGTCTGGAAATGGGGTCCGTGTGGCGGCGTCTCGGTACCAGGGTCACGGTGGTCGAGTACCTCGACCGCATTGTCCCCGGCATGGATGGCGAGATCGCCGGGCAGTTCCAGAAACTGTTGCGGCGCCAGGGGCTCGTGTTCCGTCTTGCCAGCCAGGTGACTGCCGTGACTCCGGGCAAGGACGATGTCGAAGTCACCCTGGAGCCGGCCGGGGGCGGCTCGTCGGAGACCCTGACGACGGAGATCGTGCTGGTCAGCATCGGCCGCAAGCCCTTCACCGAAGGTCTTGGCCTTGCCGAGGCCGGTGTCGCCACCGACGACAAGGGGCGCATCAAGGTGGATGGCCGTTTTGCCACCAGTCAGCCTGGAATCCATGCCATCGGCGACTGCGTTGCCGGAGCCATGCTCGCACACAAGGCCGAGGACGAGGGCATTGCCGTTGCCGAGACCCTGGCCGGCGGTGCGGGGCACGTCAATCACGATGTCATTCCTGGCGTCGTCTACACGAGTCCCGAGGCGGCGTCGGTCGGCAAGACGGAAGAGGAATTGCAGGCCGCCGGTGTGGACTACGTTGCCGGGCGCTTTCCCATGATCGCCAACTCCAGGGCGCGCACCTACGACGAGACGGCGGGAATGGTGAAGGTTCTCGCCGACAGGTCGACCGACCGGGTGCTGGGAGTGCATATTCTCGGAACGGCCGCCGGCGAACTGATCGCCGAGGCCGCGGTCGCCATGGAGTTCGGCGCATCGTCGGAAGACCTGGCCCGCACCTGCCATGCCCATCCGACATTCTCCGAGGCCGTCCGCGAGGCAGCGCTCGCCGTCGACGGTCGCGCCATACACGCCTGACGGTCGCTCAGGCCCGTGGATGGGCCTTCTGGTAGACCTCGAGGAGACCGCCGGCGTCGATACGGGTGTAGCGTTGGGTCGTTGTCAGGCTGGCATGGCCGAGCAGTTCCTGAATGGTCCTCAGATCCACGCCGTTGCCGAGGAGGTGGGTGGCAAAGCTGTGGCGCATGGCATGGGGAGTCGCGGTCGCGGGAAGACCGAGGCGTTTCCTCAGTTCCCGGAAGCGCTTCTGGGCGACGCCTGGATTGAGCCGGCCGCCGCGGGTGCCGATGAAGAGGGGGCTTTCCGGTGGCGCTCCGTCGGGGCGATGACGCAGGTAATCCAGCAGCGCTTCCCTGACCCGCGGGAGCAACGGCACCATGCGCGCCTTGTTCCCCTTGCCGACGATTCGCAGGGTCTCGCTGCCGGAAATGTCCCTGACATCGAGAGCCAGCGCTTCCCCCAGTCTCAATCCGCCACCGTAGAGCAGCATCATGAGGGCGAGATCGCGTTTGCCGATCCAGACCCTCGTTGCCGAATCCTCCGCGCAGGCCAGCACGTCGGTAGCCTCGTCCATGGTCAGCGGCCTTGGCACCTGCCGCGGAACCCTTGAAGCCCGCGCATTGTGGATTGCAGGATTGGACACCACGCCCTGCCGATCGAGGTACTGGAAGAAGCTCTTCACGGCTGAGAGGGCCCGGGACGTCGATGTTCTGGCGAGGCCGCGCGCTGCCCGGCTGGCGAGCCACGATCGCAGGTCGCCATGGTCGAGGGAACCCAGTGTCGAAAGGCGTGTTTCCTCACCGTGGTGGTCGGCCATGAAGGCGACGAACTCCCTGAGGTCGCGGTGGTAGGCAACGACGGTGTTGTGCGCGAGGCGACGCTCGGACGCCAGCTGCTCAAGCCACGCTGCCGCCAGTCCTGCCACCTCTCCGGTGACGGCACGTGGCGCGGCGGGGTCCGGATGTGAGTTGTCCTGTGCCGGTGTCGTCCGGCTCCCCATGGATCAGGATCCCTTGAGGATGGTCTGGCCCGTCTTCTTCCAGTCCGTCAGGAAGGCCTCGAGACCCTTGGAGGTCAGCGGGTGATCCACCAGCCGGCGCAGCACGCCAGGTGGAAGCGTGGCGACGTCGGCGCCCGAAAGTGCCGCCTGACGCAGGTGGGCCGGCGAACGGATCGATGCGACGAGAATGCGCGTGTCGAGCTCGGGATAGTTGTCATAGACCTCGCGGATATCGTCGATGAGCTCCATTCCGTCGTGACCGATGTCGTCGAGTCGGCCGACAAAGGGAGAGATGAAGGCTGCTCCCGCCTTGGCGGCGAGCAGGGCCTGGTTGACGGAAAAACACAAGGTGACATTGACCGCAGTACCGTCATCGCTCAGCGCCTTGCACGTCTTGAGCCCGTCCCAGGTCAAGGGCACCTTGACGGTGATGTTGGGGGCGAGTTCGGCGAGACCCTGCCCCTCGGCCAGCATGGTGTCGAAGTCGGTGGCGGTCACCTCGACACTCACCGGGCCGCTGACCACCGTGCAGATGTCGTCGATGACATCCCTGAAGTGACGGCCGGTCTTGGCGATGAGCGACGGGTTGGTGGTGACGCCATCCACCATGCCGGTAGCAGCGAGATCGCGGATCTCGTCCACATCAGCCGTATCGACAAAGAACTGCATGCCGGCGCACCTTCACTGTCTGCAACGAGTCGCGGTCTGGACGGCAGGTGTTCCAACCGGTTGCCGTCCTCTGGCAGAGTGTAGCGGATGGCCGACAAGGACGCCACAGCCCGGGACACGATCCAGGTCCTCCTGCCCCTGCCGGTGCCCGGGCCCTACGACTACCATGTCCCCGAGGGCGTCGAGGCGCCCGTCGGCGCCATTGTACGTGTTCCGCTGGGAAGCAGGATCGTCACGGGCGTCGTGTGGGGACACGAGAGCCCCGATGTCGATCGCGCCCGCCTGCGTCCCATGGCGGGCCTGTGGGATGTGCCGCCTCTCAAGCGATCCCTCCTCAGGTTCGTGACCTGGGTGGCCCGTTACACGGTCAACGCCGAAGGAGCCGTTCTGCGCATGGTGTTGAGGTCGCGCGAAGCGCTCGAGCCACCGCCAGGACGCCGGGCGCTGCAACTCGCCGGTGCACCGCCCGAGAGAATCACCCCGCAGCGCCAGCGCGTTCTTTCCCTGATGGCCGACGGTTCGCCAAGGCCGGTCGGCGAACTGGCGGCCGAAGCGGGAGTGAGCGTGGCCGTGCTCAAGGGTCTCGTGGAGACGGGCAGCCTCGAGCCCGTCCTCATTCCCCCGGCGCCGGCTTATGCGCCTCCTGATCCCGGGGCTCCGGGTCCGAGGCTCAGGGCCGACCAGCGGACCGCGGCCGCAAGTCTCGCCTCGACGCTCGACAGCAACACCTTCACACCCACCCTTCTCGAGGGCGTGACCGGATCGGGGAAGACAGAAGTCTACTTCGACGCCATCGCGAGGGTTCTGGCAACCGGGCGTCAGGTGCTGGTGCTGCTGCCGGAGATCGCTCTCAGCGCCCAGTTCCTGAATCGCTTCGAGGAACGGTTCCGGGCGCCGCCCGCCATCTGGCATTCCGATGTGCCGCGCTCGCGGCGTCATCCGGTGTGGCGAGGAGCGGCTACCGGAGAGGTGCGCATAGTCGTCGGCGCGCGCTCGGCCCTCTTTCTGCCCTTCCGGGATCTCGGTCTGATCGTTGTCGACGAGGAACACGACAGTTCGTACAAGCAGGAGGACGGTGTCTGCTATCACGCCCGGGACATGGCGATCGTGCGGGCCCACCTGGAGACCATCCCGATCATCCTGTGTTCGGCGACACCCTCAATCGAGACACTCGTCAACGTGGATCGTGGCCGCTTCAGGCGCGTTGAACTCAAGGCACGCCATGCCGGAGCCCTGTTGCCGGACATCCGCACCGTCGACATGACCACGGCCGGAATCGCCCGAGGCAGCTGGCTTTCCGGTCCGCTTGTCCGGGCAATGACGGCTCGCCTCGAAGCAGGCGAGCAGACACTGCTCTTCCTCAACCGCCGCGGCTACGCGCCCCTGACGCTGTGCCGGGCGTGCGGTCACCGGTTCTCCTGCCCGGACTGCACCGCGTGGCTGGTGGAGCACCGGTACCTCGCGCGGTTGCAGTGCCATCACTGCGGCCGCTGGATACCCCGGCCGCAGGCATGCCCTGTCTGCGAGCAGTCCGATTGCCTCGTGGCGTGCGGACCTGGCGTCGAACGCCTCGACGAGGAGGTGGCGCGCCGGTTTCCCGATGCCCGCCGGGAGGTGATGACATCCGATACCCTCGCCGGACCGCATGCCGTGGCCGATCTGGTGAGGCGGATCGAGAGCGGCGGTCTCGATATCCTCATCGGCACGCAGATTGCCGCCAAGGGTCATCACTTCCCCCTGCTGACTCTGGTCGGTGTTGTCGATGCCGACCTCGGCCTTCATGGCGGTGATCCCAGGGCGATGGAACGCACCTGGCAGTTGCTTCACCAGGTGGCCGGCAGAGCCGGGCGCGAAGAGCGTCCCGGCGAGGCGTTCCTCCAGACATGGGATCCCGCCCATCCCGTGATGCACGCTCTGCAAACCGGAGCACGGGACGCCTTCATCGAGCGCGAGAAAAGGGAACGCGAAAAGGGCGGCATGCCGCCCTATGGCCGCCTCGCAGCCGTCATTGTTTCCGGCACCCGGGAGGAGGACGTGCGTTCCCTTGCCCTCTTCCTCGCCCGCAAGGCGCCTTCGGCGCCGGATATCCGGACCCTTGGTCCGGCACCGGCGCCGCTCGCCATCCTGCGCGGCCGTCACCGCTGGCGCCTTCTGGTCAAGGCGTCGGCGGAAGCACCGCTGCAGCGTGCCCTGCGCACATGGCTCGATCCGGTTCGCCTCAAGGGTGATCTGCGCCTCCAGATCGACGTCGATCCGCAGAGCTTCATGTGAACAGCCCGCGAAAGCGAGGTTCCGCAGGTCTTCGTTTTCGGGAGCACTCATCAGGGCAACGCTGACGGCCGCGAGTGCCCTGATGCCGGGCATGTGCGAGCCTCACCTCGCGGCGATCCGCCTTGCACCCGGAGTCCTGCTGTGCTACCCCATCGCCCGCTTCCCGCCCGCAACGGGGCGAAAGCCCCGGCATGTTCCGGGAGCACCCACTTCCTGTCTGATTGGATGAGGGCTGACGGGTTTGGCCTCCGACAACCATGCAGTAACCGGTCTTTCGGGACGCTACGCACGGGCGCTCTACGAGCTTGCCGGGGAGGCGGGCGAACTCGATCGGGTGGCCGACGATCTGCGTGCGATCACGCGCGCTCTCGAGGATTCGCCCGATCTGCGCCGCCTTGTCAAAAGCCCGCTGCTGTCCCGTGACGAACAGGGTCGCGCCATGGCCGGTGTGCTCGAGGCCATGGGGTCCGGGACACTGGTTCGCAACACGGTCGGCGTGCTGGCTCAGGCTAGACGACTGCATGCCCTGAAGGATGTCGCTTCTGACTTCCTGCGTCTCAATGCCCTGCGGCGCGGCGAGACCACGGCCGAGGTGACATCGGCGCGGCCCTTGAGTGACGGGGAACTGGCCCGCCTGCGGGAAGCCCTGGGGCGAATTGTCAGGCGTGATGTCACGATTGAACCCAGCGTCGATCCGTCAGTGATCGGCGGACTCGTGGTCACCATCGGATCGCGCATGATGGACAGCACCATACGTACCAAACTTCAACGTCTCGAGCTTGCGATGAAGGGGACCGGCTGATGGATATCCGTGCCGCCGAGATTTCTTCCATTATCAGGGAACAGATTGCCAGTTTCGGCGCCGAAGCGGAGGTGTCGGAGGTCGGCCGGGTCCTGTCGGTGGGCGACGGTATCGCCCGGGTCTACGGCCTGGACAATGTGCAGGCCGGCGAGATGGTCGAGTTCCCAGGAGGCGTCCAGGGGATGGCGCTCAATCTCGAGACCGACAATGTCGGCATCGTGATCTTTGGCAGCGACCGGGACATCGTCGAGGGCGACACCGTCAAGAGGACCGGTTCGATCGTCGATGTGCCCGTGGGCAAGGGTCTTCTCGGACGCGTTGTCGATGCGCTGGGCCGGCCGATCGACGGCGCCGGCGCCATCGAACACGACGAACGCCGGCGCATCGAGGTCAAGGCGCCGGGCATCATTCCCCGCGAGTCGGTCAGTGAGCCGATGCAGACCGGTCTCAAGGCCCTGGACGCCCTGGTGCCGATCGGCCGCGGTCAACGCGAGCTCATCATCGGCGACCGGCAGACCGGCAAGACGGCTGTGGCCGTCGATACCATCATCAACCAGAAGCAGAACTGGGATTCGGGCGACGAGACCCGAAGGCTCTACTGCGTTTATGTCGCCGTCGGCCAGAAGCGTTCGACGGTGGCCCAGATCGTCAAGTCGCTCGAGGATCACGGCGCCATGGAGTACACGACCATTGTCGCCGCCACGGCGTCCGATCCGGCGCCAATGCAGTTTCTGGCTCCCTACAGCGGTTGCGCCATTGGCGAGTACTACCGTGACAACGGCATGCACGCCCTCGTCATCTACGACGATCTGTCGAAGCAGGCCGTCTCCTACAGGCAGGTCTCCCTGCTGTTGCGCCGGCCGCCGGGCCGCGAAGCCTACCCGGGCGACGTGTTCTACCTCCATTCGCGACTGCTCGAACGGGCGGCCAAGATGAACGGGGATTTCGGCGGCGGATCACTGACCGCACTGCCGGTGGTCGAGACCCAGGCTTCCGACGTGTCGGCCTACATTCCAACCAACGTCATCTCGATCACCGACGGACAGATCTTTCTCGAATCGGAACTTTTCTACCAGGGCATCCGGCCGGCCATCAATGTCGGGATCTCGGTGTCGCGGGTTGGCTCGGCGGCGCAGACCAAGGCGATGAAGAAGGTCGCCGGATCGATCAAGCTCGAACTTGCGCAGTACCGGGAAATGGCGGCCTTTGCCCAGTTCGCCTCGGACCTTGATGCCTCGACACAGAGGCTTCTGGCGCGTGGAGAACGGTTGACCGAACTCCTCAAGCAGGACCAGTACAGGCCCATGGCCGTGGAGGATCAGGTCGTCGTCATCTTCGCCGGCGTGAACGGCTATCTCGACGGCATCGCACCGTCTGCCGTCACACGCTATGAACAGGCCATGCTTGCCGCGGTGCGCGACAAGGGCGCCGACATGCTTGCCGATATCCGCTCGAGCGGTGCGCTATCCGACGGGACGGCGGACAAGCTCAAGGCCTTTCTCGATGATTTCACCGGATCGTTCGCGGCCTGATCGCGCATCCTGAACGGCCATGGCGAACCTCAAGGCACTCCGCACGCGCATCAACAGCGTCCGTTCGACGCGCAAGATCACGAGCGCGATGAAGATGGTCGCCGCCGCGAAGCTGCGCCATGCCCAGGAGTCAGCGGAAGCGGCGCGTCCCTATGCGGAACGCATGGCGCGCATGATGGCCTCGCTTGCCGGCGCCTTTGCGGGCCGCGAGGATGCTCCCAGGCTGCTGGCCGGCACCGGCAGCGACAAGGTGAATCTCATCGTTGTCGTCACGTCCGACCGCGGACTGTGTGGCGGTTTCAATGCGTCGGTGGTGAGGTCGGTGCGCCAGCGCATTGCGGAACTCCACAAGGAAGGCCGGGAGGTCAAGCTGCTTTGCCTCGGGCGCAAGGGCCGCGACCTGTTGCGGCGCGATCATGGGGACCTGATCGTCGATACCCTGCAGGGTCTCGACAAGGGATTCTCCTATGGCACCGCGCGGCACGCCGCGGAACGGATCACGGCCATGTTCGAGGCCGGCGAATTCGACCGCTGCACGGTGGTCTTCAATCGCTTCCAGTCAGTCATGACGCAGGTCGTCACATGGCAGGGACTGATTCCCGCGGTGGCGACGGACGAACCCGTCGACGACCTTGGCGGAGCGGTGTACATCTTCGAACCGGACGAGGGCGCCATCCTCGAACACCTGCTGCCGCGTAATCTCGGCGTGCAGGTGTTCCGCGGCCTTCTCGAGAGCCAGGCTTCGGAGCATGCGGCGCGCATGACGGCGATGGACAATGCCACGCGCAACGCCGGCGACATGATCGATCGCCTCAATCTGGTCTACAATCGTACGCGCCAGGCGGCGATCACCACGGAAATCACGGAAATCGTCTCCGGCGCGGAAGCGCTCTAGGCGACGGTCAAGGGCGAGGAGAGTCTCGATGGCTACCAACTCTTCAGGTCACATCAGCCAGGTCATGGGCGCGGTTGTCGACGTGCAGTTCGATGGCGACCTGCCGAACATCATGAATGCGCTGGAGACCAGCAACCAGGACAAGCGCCTCGTCCTCGAAGTGGCGCAGCACCTTGGCGAGAACACGGTGCGCACCATTGCCATGGATGCCACCGAGGGCCTGGTGCGCGGCCAGGATGTCAGGGACACCGGCGAAGCGATCAGGGTGCCGGTGGGACCGGAGACCCTTGGCCGCATTCTCAACGTGATTGGCGAGCCGATCGATGAACGCGGACCCGTGGAGGCAGCTGAGTCGCTGCCCATCCACAGGGAAGCCCCGGAACTGACGGACCAGTCGACGGAAGCCGAAGTGCTCGTGACCGGAATCAAGGTCATCGATCTGCTCGAACCCTATGTCAAGGGCGGCAAGATCGGTCTCTTCGGTGGCGCCGGTGTCGGCAAGACCGTCATCATCATGGAACTCATCAACAACATCGCCAAGGCCCACGGCGGGTACTCCGTCTTCGCCGGCGTGGGCGAGCGCACGCGCGAGGGAAACGATCTCTACCACGAGATGATCGAGTCGGGCGTGATCGATCTCGAGGGCGGCAGTTCCAAGGCAGCACTCGTCTACGGACAGATGAACGAGCCGCCGGGAGCGCGGGCCCGTGTCGGACTGTCGGGCCTGACCCTGGCCGAGTACTTCCGCGACGCGGAAGGCCAGGACGTTCTGCTCTTCATCGACAACATCTTCCGTTTCACCCAGGCGGGTTCCGAGGTCTCCGCGCTGCTGGGGCGGATTCCCTCGGCCGTGGGCTACCAGCCCACGCTGGCCACGGAGATGGGCAACCTCCAGGAACGCATCACCTCGACAACCAGGGGATCGATCACCTCGGTCCAGGCGATCTACGTGCCGGCTGACGATCTCACCGATCCGGCGCCGGCCACGTCGTTCGCGCATCTCGACGCCACTACCGTGCTGTCGCGCCAGATCGCCGAACTGGGCATCTACCCGGCCGTGGATCCGCTCGATTCGACGTCGCGCATTCTCGACCCCAGGGTCATCGGCGAGGAGCACTACCAGGTGGCGCGCTCGGTTCAGGAGGTTCTGCAGCGCTACCGGTCCCTGCAGGACATCATTGCCATTCTGGGCATGGACGAACTCTCCGAAGAGGACAAGCTCGTGGTGGCGCGGGCGCGCAAGATCCAGCGCTTCTTGAGCCAGCCCTTCCATGTGGCCGAGGTGTTCACCGGTGTGCCGGGAGTCTTCGTCGAGCTCGACGACACGATCAGGGGTTTCAAGGCCATCGTTGACGGCGAATACGACGATCTTCCCGAACAGGCCTTCTACATGGTCTCGAACATCGACGCGGCGGTGCAGAAGGCCAAGAAGCTGGCGGCGGAAGCGGCCTGACGTCATGGCCGGCAGGGTCAACTTCGAGCTGGTGAGTCCGGAACGCATTCTCGTCTCGGACACCTTCGACATGATCGTGATACCCGGAGGCGATGGAGACATCGGCGTGCTGCCCGATCATGCACCGCTGATCTCCACCATCCGTCCGGGCGTGATCGACATCCATGACGACGGCAAGGTGGCGCATCAGGTCTTCGTCGCAGGAGGCTTTGCCGAGGTCCTGCCCGACCGTTGCACCGTGCTGGCCGAAAAGGCGCTCATGGTGGCCAGTATCGATGCCGGAGACGTTCGTGCCCGGATCGAGGCTGCCGAACTCGACCTGCGCGATGCTGAAAGCGACGCCGACCGCACACGGGCCGAGGGCGAACTCGCGATCCTCAACGCCATGCTCGAGGCCGTCCCGGACTCCTGAGCACGCGTTGCGGCTGAAGGGCGCGTCCCGCTTTGATCAGGTCGAGTCACTTCGGCCGTCTTCCAGCGTTGTTGTCTTCGGCGCGAACCGAATGACATGCGCTCAGGAGGCCGGAACCGCCATGGACCGTGCTTCTGTTGGAGTTTTCGGGCGGCAGGATCGATCACCTTGAGGATGGGAGATTTCGGAAAGTCCAGATCAAGGGTGTAGGCGGTCCGCACTTCGTGGATGCACAGTAGAACTATAGGGGGCGCATCCCGGCGAGATTGCTTCACGCAACCACGTCGTTGGCAGCGATCAAGCACGCTCCCTCCATCTCCGAAACAAAGGACCGTGAAGCCGGTCACCAAGAGCCATACCCCATGTCTCCGGTCTGGGCCTCGCGGGTCATATTCTCAAGAACCTGTTCGCGCTCGCGGTCGATGGCACTCTTGTAGGCCATGACATCTTCCATACGAATGCGGCGGTGCTTGCCGACCTTCCGATGCGGGATGATTTTCCTGTCGAGGAGCTTGATCAGGAAGGGGCGAGAGACGTTCAAAACGTCGGCTGCCTGGACCGTGGTCAGCTCCGCGCTTTCCGGGATCAGCGCAACGCCCCGTCCCGCGGCCATGGCTTCCAGGACACGCACGAGCAGGTCGACCGCACCGGCGGGAAGATCGATCGTCTGCTCCGCTTCGCTGTCCCTGATGACGCGCAGCTTCAGGGGCCGGTTCATCCCGCCATAGGGAGAAAGAGCCTCGTAAGTGCTTTGTGCGATCGCTGCATCCTGCGGCGTGGACGGGAACTGCCGGTGAGCAAACGTGTTCATGTGTGCCTCCGGATAGGACGTGCTCGATCGAATCTCACTCGATCAATGAAATAAATGCATTAATCGAAGCAAACGACAATGGGCGCGGTACGGGACACTCTGCCGGTCCGGGAGAGTTCCGTTTCTTCAGACCGACGGTGTCACTCAATTGGGACCGACGTCGAACAGCGCGTGTATTGCTTCCTTGTCGGTGACATCGACGCGAGCCTGCATGGCTTCGGCGTTCCAGTTCAGATCGGGTTCGACCGAATCGGCTCGGTACCTTGCGAGTGCGTCGGCCAGCAGTCTGGAGACGAGGCTGCCCAGGGAGCCTCCTTCGGTCTTCTGGAGCTGCTTCAACTCTTCCAGTATCGGGACAGGGATGTCGATGGTCACACGCATGATGCGTGATGCTGTTTCGTATGGCGTCACGAGTCAAACTCGCGCTCCAGCGAAGGGCTCGGCATGGCAGCCGCTGCCAAGTTCCGGACGTGTTGACGCCACGTGCAACACGGTGCTTCACCGGTTCGCCGACGATGTCGCGATGATGCCCCCGGGGCCGTCTCAGCCGCCTTCTATGGTGCGAACCACGATTGCGCGAACGTGTCGTCTCGGGTGTGTCGCCATGCCGGATCCCCGGACTATGGGCCTCGCCTGATTGCGCCCGGGTAGTTTTCCATTGAGGACGAAAGCCGAATCCCGCGGTCAAGACAGACACCAGAAGCGCGAACTTCCAACATCTTGCATTCCAGCACGGGGCTTCGCCGGGAGTCGATTCCGCTATGGTTCGGGTGACCCGGATTGGTGAGGCTGCGGCGAAAATGGTAGAATGATGCAAATCAGGCACGAACGAAAACGTGCCGCAAGGGGAGGATTGGCCATGACGACATCGATACCTTCACGGGGCGCCGCCTTGCGGGCGACCGGACCCGTTCTCGTCGCCGTTGCGGTGGCGGCCTTCGCGTTCACCGCTCGGGCGACGGAGGATCTCAACGTGATCGGCTGGTGTGACATCACGGATCCGGAACTGAACGGCCCGTTCGAGGAGGCCTTCGACGTGCGCATCAACGTCAAGACCCATGAGGATCCGGCGGTCGCGCAGACCATCATCGAGCAGTCGGCGCCCGGGGACTGGGACGTCTTCCACACCGACGCGACGCTCGTGGCGACCCACGTGGAGGCCGGCCTGCTCGCAGAACTCGACCCGGCGGACTTTCCGCTCGACGACATCTTTCCGCAGGTCCTGCGGCGCGATCTCCACTTCGTGGACGGCAAGCTCTACGCGGTGCCGGATGTCTTCGGCTGGAACACCGTCGCCTACAACAGCGAGCGTGTCGATGCGGAGGATATCGCAAGCTACGACATCGCCTGGAATCCGAAGTACGAGGGCCGCATCGCGGTCTGGGATTTCTACGTGCAGATCATGCAGAACGTCGGGCTCGCCATGGGACTGGCTCCCGACGAGATCACCATGGACAATCTCGCGGAGGTCGAGGAGCGGCTGCTCGCCATGAAGCAGAATGTCGGAGTGGTCGGCGACATCGCGACCATCCAGACGGCCCTGGCGACCGGCGATGCGGATATCGTGCTCGGAGGGGGACAGTGGATCGTGACCGGCCTGCAGGAGGAGAATCCGGCGCTCGACTGGACCGTTCCCGAGGAAGGCGGAATCTTCTACCTCGAGAGCGTCGGCGTCGTGGCGTCTTCGGAGAAGAAGGAACTTGCCAACGAATACGTCAAGTACCTGATCAGCGCCGCGGGGCAGGGGAGGTTCGCCATGAATTCGTGCGGCATGGCGATGCCGGCGAACTCGAAGGCCGAGCTGACCGACGAGGAAAGAGCGCTGCTTCGCTGGGACCTCAAGGACACCTTCCTCGAGGACTCCCACATCAACCACTACTATGAGCAGGAACTCGACATGGCGATGATCGACGCCTGGGCACGGTTCCTGCAGCACTAGGCGGACCGGCGCCGGACCGGTCCGTTCCGGCGTGCCGCTGACCGTTCGCACCGGATCCGATGCCGGGGCGTGATTCCAGGGGCTGGGGGTACGTTCTCCCGGCCCTGGCATGGACGCTTGCCTTCTTCGTGCTGCCATTCCTCCTGATGGCCTGCTACAGCCTGTGGCGCTTCGAAGGAGGCCAGGTTCTGCATGTCTGGACTTTCGAGAACTACGAAGCGTTTGTCGTGCGGCCCCACTTTCATCGAGGCGCTCGTCAATTCGCTCGAGGTGACGGCGCTGACCGTGGTCCTGAGCGTCCTGCTGGCCTATCCGCTGGCCTGGATCCTGGCGTTCCGGGTGCCAGCGCACCTGCAGCGGATCGCGCTGGTGCTCGCGGTCCTGCCATTCTGGACATCCTATCTCGTCCGCTCCTACAGCTGGCTTCTGGTCCTCTCGGACAGGGGCATCATCAACAGCGCGCTGCTCGCGGCCGGGATCGTCGAGACGCCCCTGGAACTCGCCCACAACCGGGGCGCGACCGTGCTGGGGTTCACGCACTTCTTCACCATGCTGCTGACACTGACCATCTTCGCCAGCCTGGTCCAGATCAATCCCCACTACCACGCGGCCGCCGCGGATCTCGGAGCGTCGCGCCTCAGGATCTTTCTGAGGATCACCCTGCCCCTGAGCCTTCCCGGAGTCGTCGTCGGGGCCTTTCTTACCTTCGTCGTCGCGGTCGGGGACTTCATCACGCCGCAGATCCTCGGAGGGGGCACCGAGCTGCTGATGCCCCAGGCGATCATGCTCCAGATCAGCCGCTACGTGGACCTGCCCATGGCGTCGGCGATGAGTCTCATTCTGATGGCCGTCGTGACGCTGGTCTTCCTCGCCTGCGCGCGCTGGCTGAAGGTCCGCAGCCGGGTGTCGCCGTGATGTCGAGAAGGTCTCTCGCCCGGCTGGCCACCATCGCCTATGTCGCGGCGATCTACGGATTCATCTTCCTTCCCGTGGTGGTGCTCATCGTCTTCTCGTTCCAGGACGGCAAGCTTCCGGTACCGCCCTTCCGCGGGTTCACGCTGAAGTGGTATGACGCGCTCTTCGCCAACAGGCGCCTCATGGACAGCCTCGCGAACTCGGTCGTGGTCGCCCTTGCCTCGGGCGCGGCGTCGACGGTCCTGGGCTTTCTCGCGGCCTACGGCCTGGCGCGGTACCGTCCCGCCGGCGGTCCGGTGATCCAGTGGCTCCTGGTCCTGCCGCTTTTCGTCTCCTACCTCGTCATCGGCATGGGTCTCCTGCTGGTGCTGAGGGAGTTCGGGATCTCGAAGTCGCTGCTGACGGTCGGCATGGGCCACCTCGTGATCAACCTGCCCCTGGCGTTCGCGGTGATCTACGGACAGATGGGCGATCACCAGGTGTATGCCGAAAGGGCCGCCAGGGACCTCGGAGCCAGCGAAGCCACCGTGCTCAGACGAATCACGGTGCCGATGCTGTGGCCCGCCCTGTTCGCCGCGTTCGCGCTCACGTTCACCTTCTCCTGGGACGAATTCATCATTGCCTTCCTGCTCAGCGTCTTCGACGTCACCCTGCCCGTGGAGCTGTGGAGCCTCCTGCGCCGGGGGCTCAACCCGCAGGCCAACGCCGCCGGATCCCTCGTCTTCACCGTGACGATAGCGGTCCTCGTCCTCGCCCTCCTGGCTTACCGCTTCCATCGCAGGAAAGGCACAGCCTCATGAACGGGGCCCACGTCATGCTCGAGGGAGTGAGCAAGAACTATGCGGGAATCCCTGCGGTACGCGATGTCAACCTCTCGATCGATCGAGGTGAGTTCGTTGTCCTGCTGGGGCCTTCCGGGAGCGGCAAGACGACGCTCCTTTCGATCCTGGGGGGCTTTGTCGAGCCGACCTCGGGGCGTGTCGTGATCGGCGGGAGAGACGTGACGCTGACGCCGCCGGCCCGGCGACCCACTTCCACGGTCTTCCAGGACTATGCGCTCTTTCCGCACATGAACGTTGCCGGCAACATCGCCTTCGGCCTCGAGATGCAGGGACTCGGGCGAACCGAACGCCTCTCCCGCGTATCGGACGTGCTGGACATGGTCGGACTCTCAGGCTTCGAGCGGCGGCCGGTGGCGGAACTCTCCGGCGGGCAGCGGCAGAGGGTGGCGCTGGCCAGGGCCATCGCAGTACGGCCGGAAGTTCTGCTCCTGGACGAGCCGCTCGGCGCCCTCGATCTCAACCTGAGACGCCAGATGCAGGATGAGCTGGTCGGCCTGCAGCGAAGCCTGGGCACGACCTTCGTCCATGTCACCCATGACCAGGAAGAGGGCATGAGCATCGCCGACAGGATCGTGGTCCTGAACAACGGCCGCGTCGAGGACTCCGGCACCCCGAACCGGGTCTACCTCGAGCCGGCGACACTGTTCGCCGCCACGTTCATGGGCGAGACCAACATCATTAGGGGCCGGGTGGAGGAGGTTGCCGAGGGGCACCTGAGGCTCTCGACGCCGCTGGGCGACATCCGGGTCCAGGGCACGGCACCTGTGGGACACGACGTCCGCGTCTCGATCCGGCCGGAGCATGTCCTGTTCGAACCCGCCCGCGATACCGAGAGTCTGGGTGAGGTTGTCTTCACCGACAGTGTGTTCCAGGGAGCGCACTACCGGTGCCGGGCGAGGAGTGCCGGGTACGACGACCTGGAACTCCTCGTGTATGTTCCGGTCGAGCGTGGTGCGGCCGTCGGCGAGAGGGCCGGAGTGCATGTCCGCCGCCGCCGCATCGTCCTGCACGCGAACTAGAAGGAGGACATCGTATGGTCAGGGGCTACTTTCCGCAGGAAGAATACGAGGAACGCTGGAGGCGCGTTCATCGGGAGATGGAACGGCGCGGCTTCGCTGCCGCGGTGGTGTGGAGCCGGTCCATACAGAGCCAGGATCGGGCCGGCGATGTCCTCTACCTCACCAACTACTATGCCCCCGAAGCATCGCCCGACACACACGGCCGCCATGCCTGGGGATACTACGCCGTCATTCTGCAGCCCGGCGAGACGCCCGAGCTCGTGGCCGAGGCGAGCGACGTGCGCAACGAATTCCTTGCCACGGACCGCGTGTCGCGCCACCGCGACCTCGTCGACGGCGTGGTGCGGCGGCTTGAGGCCAGGCGGCTCGAGGGAGCTGTCGCCTTCACGGGCGCGACCGTGCTGCCCTATCGCTACGGCCGCGAGATGCTCGCGAGGACCCCGGGCATCGACTGGCGCGAGGACGAGGACCTCGTGCTCGCGGTTCGCCGCATCAAGAGTCCGCGGGAACTCGACTGCATGCGCGAGGGCGGGGCCAACGGGGCCGTCGCGCTCGATATCCTCATGAAGGAGATGGTCCGGGGCGCCACCGAGCGAGAGGCGGTGGCGGAGGCGGTTCGCGAACTCTACAGGCGCGGCAACGGCGGCTCCTACATTTCGGTCAACCACGGAGACACCATCGGTTACTGGTGCCGCGAGCCCCTGCTGGGACGCGGCGGCGATGCCCCCCGGGCGGGCGACCTCGTGCGGGGCTGGATGGACACGACCTTCCAGGGGTACTGGTTCGACCATGGCCGCACGGCCGTGGCAGGATCCGCGCCCACGGCGGAACAGCGCCAACTCATCGAGGACTGCGCCTCGATCGTCGAGACCATTCAGAAATCAGTGCGCCCGGGGGCCACCGGCGAGGAGATCGCGGCGGCGGGCCGCGCCGTGGTCGAGACGGTGGGAGGCGACGACGGCACCATGAGCCAGACCTATTCCGTGGTCGCCCACGGCACCGGACTCTACTGGGAGCCCCCGTTCATCAATCTCGCCGGCGACAACCCGGATGAGCGGATCGATGCCGGCATGGTGATGGGCGTCGAGTACTTCCTGTCACGCCCCGGTGTCGGGACGGCGGGAATCGAAGAGAACTTCATCGTCGGTTCCGAGTGTAACGAGAGCCTCACCAACCTTCCCATGCTCGGCTGGTAGCCGTCGTCCGTGCCGCAGCGCGGCGACCGGCACGGCACAGCGCCATGGGTGCCGCACCCGGCCTGCCGGCGCCGACATGCCGCAGCAGGTTGCCGATAGAGATGGCAAGGAGCAGGGACATCGTCGGCGCACGAACGTCGAGGAGATCCGAGAGCCAGGCAACGCTCTCGTGTTCCGATTCAGCTCGGACTGGGCCGAGCCGGATCGGCGTTCGGCGGGTGCGCCGGCGGGCAACCTGGACACGAGGTCGCTGAGGGAACGCGCTCGGGAACCTCACTCCCCGGTGCCGACAAGGCGCCGGAAGTCCGTTTCGATGGCGACTGTTTCCAGATGGCGTCCGATGAGGACGATGCGCGAGCCACGCATGCCAGACGGCCATGCGGCAAGACGGGAGAGGGGATGGAAGACGTGGCCGATGCCGTTGATGACGATCGGCACGTCGCTGCCGAGGAGATCGACAAGACCCTTGAAGCGAAGGAGCCGGTCGCCCTGGCGGGCAATGAGCCTCTCGATCCAGTCCATCAGTCGCGCCGCCTCGAGCGGTTTGTGAGCGGCGAGCGACAGGCTGGTGATGGTGCTGTCATGCTGCGTGGAACTGCTGGCGTGGATCCACGTCGACGGGTCCGGAACATGGCGGACGATATCGTCCGGCGTGACCGGTGATGCGAGGATGCGCGCATCCGCGTTGAGACTCCGCAGTCGCGCCTCGAGGCGATCCGTATCGGGAGCGAGGTCCGTCTTTGTGAGAACGATGGTGTCGGCGATCACCGCCTGGCGCAGGCATTCGGCCTGTGTTTCGAAGGGCCGTTCACCGGCCAGCGCATCCACGGTGGCAACGATACTCGCCATTGTTACCTGCCGACTGATCCTGTCGTCATGAAGAAGCGTGTGAACCAGGGGTGCGGGATCGGCAAGGCCGCTTGTTTCGATGAGAATGCGGTTCGGTGCGTGCTGGTCTCGAAGGCGCATGATGGCCAACACGACATCCTCGCGCACCTCGCAGCACAGGCAGCCGGCACCGACCAGCATGGTCGCCTCGTCGAGGTGTTCGATGAGGAGGTGGTCGACGCCGGTTTCTCCGAACTCGTTGACGATGACGGCGCTCCCGGCCATGGCCGGATGCCGGAGGAGGGCGTTGACGAGCGTCGTCTTTCCGCTGCCGAGGAAACCGGTGATGACCGTGACGGGTGTCATCAGGCAGCGATGCCCAGCAGGTCGAGAGGCCGCTCGTGGAGGATCTCCTCGATGAGAGCGTCTGGAATCTTCGGCATGACCAGTCCCTCGCCCCACCGGTTGATGGCGCGGAACTCGGCGACGGCGACGGCCGGACGGCGAACAGGAAAGTCGGATCCGAAGAGAAGCCGGCCGGTGACCCCGTACTCCCGGGCGATCATGAGACCGTTGTAGAGCTGCCAGGGCCTGTGATAGCGCGCCGAGAGATCGGCAAAGATGTTGTCGTTCTTGCGCATGAGGATGGCCGTCTGCTCCATGTACGGCTGTCCGAAGTGGGCTACGATGATCTTCAGGTGGGGAAAGTCCGTGGCGACCCGGTCGAGCAGGCACGGGTCGGCGAACTCGAGACTGCCCGTGTAGGCGCCCCCGCAGTGAAACATCACCGGCACGTCATGGTGACAGGCGATCTCGTAGAGCCGCCCGCAGGCGGGGCTTCTGGGGTCCATCGCCTGATAGGTGGGCGAGAGTTTCAGGCCCTTGAGTCCCAGGGCCAGCGACGACTCGAAGTCATCGCCGGCATCGGCATCGTCGGGATGGACCGAACAGAATCCGACCGCCCGTCCCGGGTGCCGGCGGACCACCTCGGCGATGAACTCGGAGGGCGTGTGATTGCCCGAGTGCTTGGGCAGGGCGACGACGACGAACCGGGCGACCCCGGCCTCATCGATGGCCTCCGTGAGGAGATGGGGGTCTGCCTTGCCGTCGCCGAGGACGTTGCGCAGGGACTGCAAAGCCCTGTCCTCGTCCGTGCGGTGTTCGAAGAGAAAGGCGTGCGTATGCCAGTCGACGAGTTCTCCCATGATCTCATTCCTGCATCAGTCTGACCGCGGGAGGCCTTCAAATGGCGATCTTGTGAGCGCTCCCCGGTCTCATGTATACTATGCCACGTCATTGGAAGGACCTTCTGGGGTCAGGAGGGGTGCGCCGGCAGGGCAAGTCATGAGCCATTGGGATCTTGACGATATCGACTGGCAAGCCTTCGATCGGTCCAGTGTCGATCCCGACATGGTTCGTATCGTCAAGGCTGCATCGCTGGTCGAATACAACGGCGACCTCTATGGCCGATATCTTGCGAACATCTTTGCGGACGACGATGCCTTTGTGGCGGCCGCGGGAATCTGGGCCACGGAAGAGGTGCGCCATGGCATCGCCCTGGGGCGCTGGGCGATGATGGTTGACCCGGCCTGGGATTTCGAAGCGGCCCGGGAGCGATTCAGGTCCGAATACAGCCAGGTCGATCTCAGCCTCGAGCACTCGGTGCGTGGCTCGCGTTTCAGCGAACTGGTTGCCCGCTGCATCGTCGAGGTCGGGACGTCGTCCTACTACACGGCCCTTGCCGAAGCGACGCAGGAGCCCGTTCTGAGGCAGATCTTCAGGAGTATCGCGGCCGACGAGTTCCGGCACTACAAGCTGTTCTACGATCACATGAAGCGGTACAGGGTGATCGACAATCCCAATCTCCTGACGCGCGTCCGTGTCGCCGTGACCCGACTTGCCGAGTCGGAGGATGACGAACTCGCCTTCGCCTACTACGTCGCGAACGATGTTCCGGAAGCCTACAACCGGAAGGCCTGCGCCGCTGCCTACGGCAGCCGCGCCCTGCCGCACTACCGGCAGAAACACATCCGACTGGCGGTCAACATGACCACCAAGGCCATGGGGCTCAAACCGAAGAGCCGCCTGGCCTCCCTGATTGCATGGGTCGTCTGCCATCTCTTCGACTGGCGCCGCCAGCGCCTTGTGCGCCAGGCTCCCGCCTACTGACGTCCGGCCGCGCCGGGAGGCTCAGGAATCGCTCCTGTCGAGGAGGTCGGCGAAGGCGGCGAAGACGTCACGGTACATCTGACGCTTGAACGCAACGATGCCGGCCTGGATGGTTCCGGCACGCATCCAGCGCCAGGCGCGGAATTCGGGGTGGTCGGTGCCATGGACGTCGATGGTGTCGTCCGTGCCCTCGAACCGCATGGCGAACCACACCTGCCTCTGGCCGCGATAGCGGCCATTCCAGGTCCGGCTGACGAGTTCCGGGGGGAGGTCGTAGGTCAGCGGTTGGGGAATCGCACGAAGCACCGAGACGGCGCGGATTCCCGTTTCTTCGGCAAGTTCGCGCAAGGCTGCCCCGACGGGTTCCTCCCCCTCGTCCATTCCACCCTGGGGCATCTGCCAGACACCGGGACGGTCGAGCCTCTCGCCGACAAAGACCAGGCCGGCTTCGTTGAGGAGAACGATACCCACGCCTTCCCGCCATGGCAGGCACGGGTTCGGGGATGTCATCGCGATGCCAGTGCGATGCCTTCGATGAGATCGAGCGCCCGGCTCAACTGGTAGTCCCCCAGCGCCTGCTCGCTGCGCCGGGAGGAGGCATCCTCGTCCTCTTCTTCCGAAGGAACGGCGTTTCCGGCATCAAGGCTGTTGACGAGATCGGCCTCGCCAAAGCGCTCCACGCCGCTCGACTGGATGACCGCCTCCTCGACGATGATGTCCGGCGAGATGCCGGTCCCCTGGATCGACATGCCGGAGGGTGTGTAGTAGCGGGCGGTCGTCAGGCGCATGGCGCCGCCGCTGGCCAGCGGCATGAATGACTGGACCGATCCCTTGCCGAACGAATGCGTCCCCATGATGATGGCCCTGCGGTGGTCCTGCAGGGCGCCGGCGACGATTTCGGAGCCCGAGGCGGATCCGCCGTTGATCAGCACGACGATCGGCAGCCCCTCCGCGAGGTCGCCGCTCTCGGAGTGAAAGCGCTGGGCATCACCTTCCCGCCGGCCCCGTGTCGAGACAATCTCTCCCTGCTCAAGGAAGGAGTCCGCCACGGAGATGGCCTGGTCGAGCAGACCTCCGGGGTTGTTGCGCAGATCCAGAACGATACCCTGAAGATCGCCGGCCGCGGCGTCCTCGATGGCCTCCATGGCGTCGTCGACGCCGCCCTGGGTCTGCTGGGTGAACGACGTGATGCGCACGTAGCCCACCTTCTTCTCGAGACGCCACCGCACCGACTGGATGGTGATGATGGCTCGGATGATGGTGAACGTGATGGGCTCGTCGACGCCCTCGCGGGCGACGGTGAGCGTGATTTCGGAATCGGGCGGGCCGCGCAGCTTGTCCACGGCCTCGTTGAGGGTGAGGCCGAGCAGGGGTTCCTCGTCAAGATGGGTCACGAAATCACCGGCCTTGATGCCGGCGCGCTGCGCCGGTGTGTCATCGATCGGCGCCACGACCTTGACGAAGCCGTTCTCCATGGTGACCTCGATCCCCAATCCGCCAAACTCCCCGGTGGTCTGGACCTGGGCTTCCGCGTAGGCATCGGGCGAGTAGTAGCTCGAATGGGGATCGAGAGAGCCCAGCATGCCTTCGATGGCGGCTTCGATCAGATCGGAATCGGAGACCTCCTCGACGTAATCCGAGCGCAGACGCTCGAATACGTCGCCAAAGAGATCGAGGGCGCGCCACGTGTCGTCGCCGGCAGCCGTCGCGTGCCCCGGACCCTGCAGGACGAAAAGACCGAGGACGATTGCCAGGGAAATCGTTCGTTTCATTGATTGCTCTCTTCGCTGAAGGCCGCGGTCAGCCAGTCCGGGGCGTTCACGGGAATCCCCTTGTGGCGGATTTCTACATAGAGGGTTCGCTCTTCCGTGTCATCCGCCGCCATGACGGCGACGGGTTGTCCGGCCACCAGCCATTCGCCCGCTCCAACGGTGCCGTGGTCAAAGCCGAGAAGAACCGTCTGATAGTTGTCGCCGTGATCGATGACCAGAAGAGGACCGCTTCCGTTGAAGGGACCAGAATGGAGGACGACGCCATCAAAGGGCGTGATGACCGGTTCGCCCGGCGCCGTGGCGATACGCAGGCGGTGGCGCCCGTCGGTGACGCCGCGTGCGGGGTAGGGCAGGGTGCTCTTCCGCGATTCGATACCCGTCACCATCAGGGCCGTTCGGATATCTGCTGTCAGGAGGTTGCCAAGAGACGCCTGTGCCATCGATTCTGCCGCGAGGCGATGGAGAAACGACGTCAGTGTCGCCGGCGCTTCGATCACGGGTTTCTGCTCGACCGTCAGCGGTGCCAGGATCTCCCGGACACGTTCGCTTGCGAAGTCGATGTCCGCCTCGACCGCACGGAGTCTCCCGAGCGTATCGAGTCTGGCTGCATCCATGCCTTCCTGGACGGCAGCGAGCGCACTCAACTCATCCAGGAGTCGTGTCATGTCCTTCATGTGCCTTTCGATGCCGGTCACCAGAACATGGGCGACAACGGAGGAACGGTGAACAACGGACAACGGAGCAGGCATCGCGATGACCACGCCACGCGGGATGCCGGACACCCGGTGGAACACGCTGACACGGGTGCCCCAGGCCTCGCGATGGGGCTCGAGGCTTGCAAGTCCGGATTCGATCCTGCGATCGATGTCGTCGAGATCTTCGCGCGTCGATACGAGGATGTCGGCAAGGCGGCGCCTTTCGGATTCGCCGGCCAGCAGCGTGTCGCGCAGCGAAGCGAGGTCAGCCGTCGAAGGGGAAGGCTCCTGGGTCGGCGCATCACTGCCCATGGATATCAGGGTTTCGAGGTCGCCTGGAGATTCGTCACCCGCAACAGGTGTGTGAACAAGGAGACCCGCCGAAAGCAGCAGGATTGCCAGGCATGAACGACTCATGGATGCGGCAAGAGCAGCGACCGTCCGGACATTTCGTCCGGCTTAGCAAGGTCCAGGAGATGCAGCAGGGTAGGTGCGAGATCCTGCAGGGACCCCTTGCGAAGTCTGTGGTCAGGCGGGTCCTGGATGAGGGCAAGGGGTACGGGATTGGTCGTGTGCGCCGTGTGCGGGCCGCCGGTCGCCGGATCCAGCATGGTCTCGATGTTGCCATGATCGGCGGTGACCACAAGGCGGCCTCCCATGTCGGCGACGGCATTTGCCATGGCGCCAAGACACTGATCGACGGCTTCAACCGCCTTGACGGCCGCCGGAATGACCCCGGTATGACCGACCATGTCAGGATTGGCGAGGTTGCAGATGATGACATCGAAGGTGTTGTCGCGCACAGCTGACACGAGTCGCCGCGTGACCTCGAATGCCGCCATTTCGGGTTTGAGGTCGTAGGTGGCCACGTCGGGCGAGGGAACGAGAATGCGCTCCTCACCCGGAAAGACATGCTCTCGTCCGCCGTTGAAGAAGTACGTGACATGGGCATATTTTTCGGTCTCGGCGATACGCAGCTGGCGCATGCCGGCATCGGCAATCAGGCTACCGAAACTGCTCTGTGTCTCCGGGGACGGGAACAACGCCGGAAGGTGTCGATCGAGGTGGGCGGCATAGGGAACCATGCCGGCGCATCCGGCGAATTGCGGTTTCCGGTCCCTGTCGAAACCGGCAAAGGCAGGGTCGACGAGGGCGCCCGTGATCTGCCGCACCCTGTCGGCACGGAAGTTGGCCATGATGAGGCCATCGCCATCACACATGCCGGCATAGGCGCCGATGATGGCGGGTGCGACGAACTCGTCGGTCAGCCCCGCCTTGCGGGCTCGGTCCATGGCCTCGCCCATCGTGCCGGATCGCGCACCGTCTCCCTTGACCATGGCCGCCCACGCCGGTTTCACACGCTGCCAGCGCCGATCCCGGTCCATGGCGTAGTAGCGTCCCGTCAGGGTCGCGATCCGGGCGTGGGGGGCGGCGCCGGCGAATCGCTCGAGATAGGACTGAGCGCTGGATGGTGGCGTATCGCGGCCATCGAGGAAGGCATGGACGACAACATCGATCCCGTGGTCGTGGAACATGTTGGCGAGTGCTGCCATGTGATCCTGATGACTGTGGACGCCGCCGGGCGACAGGAGACCGGCGAGATGACATACGCCTCGGCTGCGCTTGAGTGTCCCGATCAGGTCCCCGAGCACCGGATTGCCGGCCAGGGATCCATCTCGGACGGCAGCGTCGATGCGCGGCAGGTTCTGCACGATGATGCGGCCCGCACCCATGGTGAGATGACCGACTTCGGAGTTGCCCATCTGGCCGCACGGCAGTCCGACGGCTTCGCCGGAGGTGGCGAGCGTCGTCACGGCGCGGGAGCCGGAGATCGTCGCCCAGGTGGGGGTTGTCGCCAGGCTGATGGCATTGCCTGGCCCGGCTTCGGCAACACCCCAGCCGTCGAGGATGCAAAAGACCAGTGGCCGGGAGATGATTCCAGACATGGTTCGACCCTCGTCAGAGCCGACCGGGGGCGTCAGGCAGTGGCTTCCACGGGAAGCAGGGCGGGCATCGCCCACATCCGTTCCAGGTTGTAGAGACTGCGCAGGTCATTGTGGAATATGTGGACGATCACGTCGCCCAGATCGATCAGGATCCAGTCGCCGGGATCGTATCCTTCCATGCTGGTGATACGTCGTCCATGGCCCTTGAGGGCTGTGGCGACCCTGTCGGCCAGGGCCGTAACCTGTCTTTGGGTCTGTCCGCCACACACGATCATGGAGTCGGCGAACGTTGTTTTCCCGGCAAGGTCGATGACCACAACGTCATCTGCCTTGCCATCTTCCAGTACCTTCGTCGTCACGGCGACGAGGTCCAGGTCCTCATCCCTGGAAGCGGTTTCATGAGGAATGGATGACTCTCCCCTTGCTCATGTCACGGTTGGTTTGCTCGGCGAAGGCGAAACGCGTGTCGCCTGATCTGATGGCCGTTGCCGAGGCGCCGTGTCTGTGGCCGACAATGAGTGCCCAGACAGGCGGCTTCCTCAAAATCAGGGATCTCGCCTGGTGTCCCTTTATGCGGCAACGTCGGTAGCGTATGGCTGCCCTGCCCGTCAGACTTGTCAGAGAATAGGGAGCCCGGTCGAACACTGCAATGGGGATCATGGCAAAGAGTCGTTCCCAGTGCTTCCACAGGTGGACCCCGGCGAGGTTGTCCGCTCCCATGAGCCAGGCGAATCGGCAGGACGGAAGCCGGCGCTTGAGGCAGGCGACGGTATCGACCGTGTAGAGTGTTCCAAGACCGGCCTCGAGTCCGGTCACCGAGATTCTTGCGCCCTTCGCAAAGGTCCGGGCCCTGTGCAGCCGCTCGGGAAAGGACAGCATGCCGCGGACGGGCTTCAAGGGATTGTGCGGCGCCACCAGCCACCAGACCTCATCGAGGCCCAGCTGACGACGGGCGACATGGCTGACAAAAAGATGCCCCTCGTGAGCGGGATTGAACGAACCACCGAGAAGGCCGATGCGTTGGCCACGGCCGGCATGGAGTATCGGTTGGGTCAGGGCCGGGTCTGTCCGCTGCCGCGCACGATGTACTTCATGGTGGTCAGCTGCTCGACACCCACCGGTCCCCGTGCATGCAGCCTGTTGGTTGAAATGCCGATCTCAGCCCCCATGCCGAACTCGCCACCGTCGGCAAACTGCGTCGACGCATTCCACATGGCAATGGCGCTCGGCGTACGGGCGAGAAAGTACTCGGCGATGGATTGGTCCCTTGTGACGATGGCGTCGGTATGTTCCGAACCGTGACGCTTGATGTGGTCGAGGGCGCCCACGACCCCATCGACGGAGGCAACCGAAATCACCGCATCGAGGTACTCCGTCGACCAGTCATTGGCGGAAGCCGGCTTCACCCTGGGATCGAGTGGCTCGGTGGAGCGGTCCCCGCGAACCTCGCACCCATGGTCCAGGAGGGCCTGGACGACGGTCCTTCTCCCGGCGTCGCCAAGAGAGCTGTCGAGCAGCAGTGTTTCTGCTGCGCCGCAGATGCTGGTGCGCCGCATCTTGGCATTGATGGCGATGTCGCAGGCCATGTCCAGATCGGCATCGGCGTCCACATAGACATGGCAAAGCCCGACGAGGTGGGCGAGAACGGGAACACGACTTTCCCGCTGCACGCGCTCCACGAGTGAAGGGCCGCCGCGTGGCACGATGATGTCGATCCAGCGGGTCATGGTGAGCATCTCGCCCACCGCCGCCCGATCGGTAACCGGCACCATCTGGATGCCGTCTTCGGGGAGGTCGGCGGACGCGAGCCCCTCTCGCAGGCACCTGGCAATGACGTGCGATGTGGCGACGCTCTCCGAGCCACCGCGCAGGATGGCGGCGTTTCCTGATTTGAGACAGAGCGCCCCGGCGTCTGCCGTGACGTTGGGGCGGGATTCGTAGATGATCCCGACAACGCCGAGCGGAACGGAGACCCGCGCGATATCGAGGCCGTTCGGACGGCTCCAGCGAGACTGTTCGCGTCCCACCGGATCGTCCAGGAGTGCGATGGCGTCCAGGGCGGCGGCCATGGACTCGATCCTGGAATGATCGAGAGTGAGACGCTCGAGCATGGGAGCCGGTATGTTCGCCGCCCGGGCGTTCTCGAGATCGATGAGGTTGGCGGCAAGAATGGCGTCGCGGTCGTTCCGCAGGCAGGTGGCGGCGCGATCGAGGGCACGGCGCTTTTGCGCATCCGGCGCATGAGCCAGAACTCCGGCAGCATGGCGGGCTGCCTGGCCAAGATCCTCCATCATATCCGCGATGGCACGTGCGTCCTCGCGTCGAGCGGTACGGGTCATGACAGCACCAGATCATCCCTGTGGATCAGTTCCTCGCGACCTCGATAGCCCAGGAGCCGCTCGATTTCACTGCTTTTCTGGCCGGCAATGGATTCGGCGTCGTCCCGGGAGTAGGCGACGAGTCCGCGGGCGATCTCGACCCCGTCCGGGTCCTGGACGACGACGGCGTCGCCCTTGCGGAAAGCGCCGGCGACACCCGTCACGCCCGCCGGCAACAGGCTGCGGCCGCGATTGAGGGCGGCATGGGCCCCGGCATCCACCGTGATGGTGCCGGAGGGCTTGAGGGATCCGGCAATCCAGCGCTTGCGGGCGCCCGCCGGGTTGTCCCTGGCTATGAACCACGTGCAGGGCCGACCTTCGAGAATGGCGCGCAGGGGATGCTGGATGTGGCCGTTGGAGATCACCATGTGGCAGCCCGCCGTCATGGCGATTCCGGCGGCGATGAGCTTGGTCTGCATGCCCCCCGACGAGTCGCCGGTCCGGACCCGGCCCGCCATGGCCTCGATGCGGGGTGTGATCGCGTCGACCTGTTCCACCAGGGACGCCCCGGGATCGACCTTCGGATCCCTCTCGTAGAGACCGTCGATGTCCGACAGCAGGACGAGGATGTCGGCACTCGCCATCATGGCGACACGGGCTGACAGCCTGTCGTTGTCGCCGAAGCGGATTTCGTGGGTGGCGATGGTGTCGTTTTCGTTGATGACCGGAATCACGCCGTACTTCAGGAGACGGCTGAGCGTGTTGAGCGCGTTGATGTAGCGCCGGCGATCCTCGGTATCGTCCAGCGTGAGGAGGAGTTGCGCGGTGCCCGTGTCGTGGCGGTTGAGAGCATCCTGGTAGGCGTGTACCAGCCGTGCCTGGCCGGCGGCGGCGGCGGCCTGGCTGTCATCGAGACGCAAGCGTCCCGGGGGGAGACCGAGATGGCGCCGGCCGATGGCGATAGCGCCGGAGGTGACGATCACCACCTCACAGCCGCCGTTTCGCATCAGGGTGATGTCGTCGGCCAGGGAATGGAGCCAGGACCGCCGGATCCGCCCGTCATGCTCGTCCACGAGCAGTGACGATCCGATCTTGATGACGATCCTGCTGGCCTGATCCAGCCGGGGCACGGAACGTCAGTCCTCAACGGTTGCGGCGCTGTCGGACGAGTTCCGCCAGCTGCCGCAGGAGCTCCGGCACGCCCTCGCCGGTAACCGCCGAAATCGCATGGGCACTGCAGCCTGCGGAATCGGAGAGCTGCCGCAGGGCGTGCTGCCGGTCGCTGTCGCCGACGGCGTCGATCTTGGTGAGAACCGGCACCACGGTACGTGCCGCGAGGTCATGGCCGTAGGATTCGATCTCGTGGCGCACCGTCAGGAAATCGGCGGCCGGATCGACGGATGTCCCGTCCACGAGGTGAAGCAGGGCCGCACAGCGTTCCGCATGACCAAGGAAGCGGTCTCCGAGACCCGTCCCCTTGTGCGCTCCCTTGATGAGACCGGGGAGGTCGGCAAGGACGAAGCCTTCCTCGTCCCGCTCGACCTTGCCGAGGTGGGGATGAAGCGTGGTGAAGGGATAGTCGGCGATCTTCGGATGGGCTCGTGTGACCACCGAGAGCAGGGTCGACTTGCCGGCATTGGGCAGACCGACCATGCCGATGTCGGCGATGAGCTTGAGACGCAGCCACACCCACATCTCCTCTCCGGGACGCCCCGGCTCGGCAACCCTTGGTGCGCGGTTGGTCGACGACTTGAAGCGGGCGTTGCCGCGGCCGCCGATGCCGCCAGGGAGCAGGATCATCCGTTCGCCGGGACGTGTCAGGTCTGCGAGAACGGTCTTCCTGTCCTCGGCAAGAACCTCGGTGCCTGGTGGCAGATTGATGACGATGTCGCTGGCACCGGCGCCGGAGCGCTGGTTTCCGCCACCGGGCATACCGGTGCGCGCCCGGAAGTGCTGGCGATAGCGGAAATCGATCAGGGTGTTGAGGCCTTCGACACAGGCAAGGACGATATCGCCGCCCCGTCCGCCGTCACCGCCGTCGGGTCCGCCAAACTCGACATGCTTCTCGCGACGGAAACTCACGGCGCCGCTGCCGCCGTCGCCGCTCTTCAGACAGATTTTCGCTTCATCGAGAAACTTCATGCCGGCATTCCCTGCCAGGCATCGAAGCCCTCACTCCGCGGCGAGAGCCGGAGGAACGACGTCGATGTAGGTCCGGGTGCGCCCCGCACGGCGGAACTGCACGGTGCCGGCCGATGTGGCGAAGAGCGTGTGGTCCTTGCCCATCCCGACATTGGATCCCGGATGGAACCTGGTGCCGCGCTGGCGGATGATGATGTTGCCGGGGATCACGTTCTCGCCCCCGAACTTCTTGAGGCCAAGCCTCTGCCCTGGGGAATCACGCCCGTTGCGCGAACTGCCGCCTGCCTTCTTGTGGGCCATGGATCAATCCTCCCTCATCAGGCGCTGTCGCCGGAGGCACTGTCGAGGATCTCTCTCACCCGGACGACTGTCTGTTGCTGGCGGTGGCCGGCGCGCCGGCGGTACTTCTTCCGGCGCTTCTTCTTGAAGACGAGAATCTTGGCCTGACGCTTGTGTTCCAGGATCTCGGCCTTCACGCTGGCGCCGGTGGCATTGGTGTCGATTGAATCCTCGTCACCGACCATCAGGACTCTCGTGAACTCGACGACATCGCCGGGGTCGCCATCGAGGCGCTCCACACTGAGCACACCCTCGGGTTCCACCCGGTACTGCTTGCCGCCGGTCTGGATGACTGCATACATCGTCGGTTCCGCCAGTCTTCGCCCTGCCGCCATGGCAGGGGAGCGTTATAGTGCGGACCCGCGCAAAGTCAACATCCGTCGAAGAACCTGGCCCGGCCGATCACCATCAGCGATAGAGTTCGTCCCACAGGAAGATGGTGCACACCATGAAGGCGAGGAGCGAATAGAGCAGGGTGGTGAGCACCTCGTGCGGAGTGCAGGCAAACAGGGCCACCCGGCCCTGCTTGTCATGACCGAAGATCGGTGGTGCGTGATCGGGAGCGGTCCGCTGCGTCATGATGACAGCCAGCGGAATGAAACCGAGAACATAGGCAAAGGGCGCCAGATCACTCATGTCCAGGAAGGGAAAGTAGCCGCTGGCCCCAAAGATGCCCACGGGAAGGATCGACCAGAAGAACCCCATGTTCGCCAGGAACTCGGTGTTCATTTCCGTGGCCTTGCCAAACCCGCGGCACAGCATCGCCAGCATGGAGGCGAGCAGAAAGCCGCAGAACATCCAGATGGCCAATCCGGCGCCAGTCAGTTCCATGGATCGTTTCCCCGCGCGGTTGTGATGGTCCGCGAGCCGCGATTATAGGGAGGTCGCCCGGGCCAGCGCAACCGTCACCCCCTGCCGATGTACGGCATGGTATTGGCCATGACGGTGACGAAGGGAATGTTGGCATCGAGCGGCAAGTTGGCGATCAGGAGGACGGTGTTGACGACATTGGCGACATCCATCACAGGCTCCGGCGCGATGCGCCCGTCGGCCTGTTCCAGGCCATCGCCCGCGCCCGCGGTCATGTCGGTCAGGGCGTTGCCGATGTCGATCTGGCTGCAGCAGATGTCATGGGACCTGCCGTCGAGGCAGATGGAACGGGTGAGACCGGTCACGGCGTGCTTCGTTGCCGTATAGGGAGCGGAGAACGGGCGTGGCACGTGGGCCGACACCGAGCCGTTGTTGATGATCCGCCCGCCCCTGGGGGTTTGCGCCTTCATGAGTCGCATCGCATGGCGTGCCATCAGGAAGGATCCTGTCAGGTTGGTATCGACGACGGCCTGCCACTCGTCGATCTCCAGGTCTTCGAGAGGAACGGCCCTTGCACCGATGCCGGCATTGTTGAACAGGAGATCGAGGCGGGAGAAACGCTGCTCGAAACCGGCAAAGAGGTCACTGACCGAGTCGGGTTGCGTGACGTCGCACGGCATCGCGACAAGGCGCCCCTCGAGGTCCGGGCGCTCCGCCGCCACGCTGTCGAGACGTTCCTTGCGGCGCCCGGCAAGCACGACCTGAAAACCCTCATCGGCGAGTCCGAGCGCGGTGGCGCGCCCGATGCCTGCGCTGGCGCCCGTCACAATTGCAACCCGCTGGTTGCCGTCACCCATGGTTTCTTCCCTTCGGCGTTGCCCAGGCAGGATGTCGTTTCGTCAAGCCGCACGATAGGGTCTGATGACATCGTGGTCATCCCCTTCGTCACGCGAGCGAGGACACTCCCATGAAGATCTCCCGCATTTCCTTCTACGGCCTGGAGCTCCCCTACCGGGAAGGCTCCTACCGCTGCCGCAATCATACGGAGTACGGACAGACGACGACCATCGTGAGGATCGACTCCGATGAGGGGATCACCGGGTGGGGAGAGATCGCCCCCCTTGGCGCCTTCTATTCCGAGGCCTTCACCGGCGGCGTACGCGCCGGACTGGAGCGCCTCGCGCCTGAGTTGCTGGGTGCCGACCCGAGGGAAACGGGCAAGCTTGCCCGCATCATGGATGCGGCGATGCATGGTCAGATGGACGTCAAGTCACCCCTTGACATTGCGTTCTGGGATATTGCCGCAAAGGCGGCAGGGATCCCCCTGGCGGAATATCTCGGGGGACGCGACGGCGGGTCCGTCGCCCTCTACCGTTCGGTATCGCAGGCCTCGCCGGAGATCATGCTGGACTCGGCCCGCCGTCATGTGGCCGAGGGGTACCGCCGGCTCCAGGTGAAGGTGGGAGACGACCCGGTCCTGGATGCCGGCCGTCTCCAGGCCATTGCCGATGACATCGACGGCAGCGTCGTCATCTTCTGCGACGCCAACGGCGCCTGGACCAGCCACGATGCCCTGCGCTTCGTCGAGAGGACCAGGGGAATCGACTATGTCCTCGAACAGCCCTGCCGGACTCTGGACGAGAACCTGGTGGTCAGGCGTCATGCGGCAGTCCCGATGGTTCTTGACGAGAGCGCCGACAGCCTTGATGCCCTGTTGCGCATTCACCGCGACGGCATGGCTGACGGCATCACCGTCAAGATATCCAGGTTCGGCGGCATTACCCGCGCCAGGAGGATCCGCGATCTCGCCGTCGATCTCGGACTCATGGTCACGGTCGAGTGTGTCGGCGGGGCCGATATCGCGAGTGCCGCCATTGCCCACATGTCGCTCTCCACGCCGGAATCGATGCGGCTCCACACGGTCGATTTCCACAACTGGGTGACGGTGTCGAACGCCACCGGGCTGCCGGAGATTGCCGGAGGTGTCATGCGCGCGCCTGTGAGCCCGGGCCTCGGCGTGACGCCACGCGACGACGTCATCGGCGAGGCCCTGTTCTCATGCCACGCTGCCTGATTCCCGCACCCGACGAGCCTGGCGACTGGCCCGCCTGGCGTGATCGCCTGGAGGCATGGCGCCTCTCATGCGATCTCGCCGGGACAAGGCCTGTTCACGACTGGGTGCGCCGCTGCTTCACGGCACACAAGATCCTGCTCTGTGACGAGCGGATCCATGATCGCGGCTCGGGGACATGGCTCGTCGAGGACTACGTCGATGCATTCGAGGCGCGCTTCGGCCCCCTCGATGCCGTCATTCTCTGGCATGCCTACCCCAATCTCGGCTTCGACCGGCGCAACCAGTTCGACTTCTGGCGCTCGATGCCCGGCGGCACGCGGGGTCTCGCCGACGTGACCGCCCGTCTGCACGCCCGCGACGTCCGTGTCCTCCTCGCCTACAACCCCTGGGATGTGGCGACCCGCCGGGAAGACCGCGACGATGCAGCGTGCCTTGCCGATCTCGTGGCGGAACTCGATGCCGACGGCCTCTACCTTGACACCCTGTCGTCGGCCGGACGCGATCTTGCCGCAGCGCTCGATGATGCAAGGCCCGGCATCGTCCTGCAGTCCCAGGCGCCTGTGCCGCCCGAACGGCTTGCCGATCATCGCATGGGCTGGGCGGAGTCATGGGATGATTCATGGGCGCCGGGCGTGTTCGCCAACAGGGTTCTGGATCGCCGCCACATGATCCATGTCGTGCGCCGCTGGATGGCGGACCACACGCCGGAGATCCAGCTGGCGTGGATGAACGGCACCGGAATGGTGGTGTGGGAGAACATCTTCGGGTCATGGAACGGCTGGCGTGACCGGGATGCCGTTCAATGGAATCTGGCGAGCCGGGTCCTTCGCCGGTGGTCCCGTCACTTTTCTGAAGGGGTGTGGACACCGCTTGCCTGCATGCCGGCGCCGGGGGTGTTCGCCTCGAGCTGGGAACTTGGCGGCGTCCGGCTGTGGACACTGGTCAATCGCAACAGCCAGGCGGTATCGGGCATCCGTCTTCCGGTCAACACCGTGACAGCCTGCGACCCAGTGGCCGGACGCCAGCTCGTCGTCAACGATCGCCAGGTCGCGATCGGCATCCCGGCGGCCGGTCTCGGCGCTGTTGTCGAGGAAGCGGTGGACCGTGAATTTCTGGACGGCCAGGCTGACCGGTACCGGCAACTCGATCATGCCCGGCACGAACAGCCCCGTCTCGTGCCGAAGGTCCGAACGCTTTCCGGAATCACGGGCCCGGCGCAGGCGCCCGACGGGATGGTCGGCGTGGCCGGGGGTCCTTACGTGCGGCGCACCCATTTCAGGCTGCGTGAGTGCGGCATGTACGAAGGTGCCCGTGCCGGAGAGAGCGCGGACCTGGTTCTCCCCGGGCTCCATTCCATGGTGTCCCGGGAGTTCCGGGAGGACATGTCGCCGTTTGCCATCGACAGGCATTCCGTCACCGTGGCCGCCTACCGGCGCTTTGTGGAGGAAACGGGGTACTCTCCCGAGGCCCCCGGGTGCTTTCTCGAACCCGGGGCCGGGCCTCATGAGCCGGTCACGCGGGTTGATCCCGACGATGCCCGCGCCTATGCATCCTGGCTCGGGCGGCGACTGCCTACGGAAGCGGAGTGGCAGCGAGCCGCCGAGGACGGTTTGCTGGGCGATGACCCGGTGCGAGTCTGGAACTGGACCGAGCCTGAAATGAGTGATGGACGAACACGGTTCTGCATCGTGAAGGGCGGCAGCCACCACCACTCCTCGACGTCCGACTGGTATGCGGATGGCGGGGTGCGCGATGCGGCGTTTGCCGCCAAGTACCTGCTCATGTGGCCTGGTCTCGACCGCTGTGCCACCATCGGATTCCGGACCGCCGTCGATCTCCGGGTTTCGATTCAATCCGGGTGACGAGCCATGGCGCGGGCGATCAGACCGGACAGCATCACCACCTCACGCCTGGTTCTCGAGCCGCTGGAATTGCGTCACGCGCCCCAGGTGACGCGTTTCTGCCGCCTGTGGGAGGTGGCCCGGTACACGGCGAACATTCCTCACCCCTACCCTGCGGGTTGCGCCGAGACCTTCGCGAAGGATGCCGTCAGCAAGAGGGAGTCGGGTGGAGGCTGGGTCTATGCGGTCACCGTGGCCGACGGCGGTGAGGTGATCGGCGTCATCGACATCACGCTCAGCGACAAGGATCGTTCAGGCGAGCTGGGCTATGCCTTCGCCCCCTGGAGCTGGGGCAATGGCTATGCCAGCGAAGCCGCGCGGGCCCTGATCGGGTTCGCCTTCCAGGTCCTGCGTCTCGACAAGGTGGAGGCCTTTGCCATGGTGGAGAACGAGGCCTCCGAGCGCCTGCTCACCCGGATCGGCATGCGCCGGATCGGTGAGCGCATGATGCCGGCCCCGGCGAGAGAGCGGGATGTCCTGTGCGGGGTCTTCCAGGTGTTCTGGTCACAGGTCCGCACATGACGCGGCCATCCCGCCTGCTGCTCGTGGTGGCCTGTGCTCTGGTGGATGTCGACAACCGCGTTCTCCTTGCCAGGCGCCCCGAAGGGAAATCCATGGCGGGGTTGTGGGAGTTTCCAGGGGGGAAGGTGCGTGCGAACGAGACCCCGGAGCATGCCCTGATACGGGAACTGCGCGAGGAACTCGGCATCGATGTCAGCGAGGCCTGCCTGGCGCCCTTCACCTTCGCCAGTCACGCCTATCGCGACTTTCATCTCCTCATGCCGCTCTATGTCTGCCGCCAGTGGAACGGCGTGATCGCGCCCCGGGAACATTCCGACCTCGCCTGGGTCCGTCCCCGGCGCATGGCCTCCTGGCCCATGCCGCCGGCCGACGCCCCCCTCGTCGCCATGCTCTGCGACCTTCTGTAGTACACCCTTTCATGGCAAGGCCCGCATTCCGACCGGTGGTCAGCCGTCATCTTTGAGCCCGATGACATCATGGAGTGGACATGATCGCCACGCAGGTCCTGTTGGCGGTACTGGTTGCGGCCCTGCTGCATGCGGCCTGGAACGCCGTGGTCAAGGCGCAATCCGATCCGTTGATAGGCATGGCATGGATGTCGGTGGCTTCGGGGGTGGCAGCCGGCCTGGCGTTGCCGTTCGTGGAGGTTCCCGTTGCAGCCGCCTGGCCCTTCCTGCTGGTGTCGACAGCGGTGCACATGCTCTACTTCCTGTCGCTGGCCACGGCCTATCGCCACGGCGACTTCAGCCGTGTCTACCCGATTGCCCGCGGCGGTGCGCCTCTGATCGTGACCCTGGCGTCACTGGTCTTCCTCCATGAGGATCTGGGCGGCCGCGCCCTAGTCGCGATCGGCCTGATCCTGCTGGCGATCCTGGGTGTCGCGTGGCGCAGGGCCGATGTGCATCGCGACCTCCCTGATCGTTCCCTTCTCTTCGCCGGACTGACGGCGGTGACGATTTCCGCCTATACGATCGCTGACGGACTCGGCGGCCGGGCGGCCGGCGACCCGATTGCCTATGCGGTCTGGCTGTTCTTTCTCGATTCCTGGCCCACCATCGCGGTGATCTTCTGGTTGCGCAGGGGCCGTTTCGTGCGGGCGCCAGGACGCGACGTCGCGAGAGCGCTGACCGGTGGCCTCCTCTCCATGCTGGCCTACGCCATCGTCATCTGGGCCATGGTTCATGCTCCGGTCGCGATTGTCGCTGCGCTGCGAGAAAGCAGCATTCTGTTCGGAGCCCTGATTGGCGTGTTGGTGCTCAGGGAGAGGCCGGGGCCGGTGCGCATTGCCGCGATTGTCCTGCTCGCAGCAGCGGTCGCACTGCTCCGTCTTGCCTGAGCCTGAAGCCAGGCTCGATCCCCCCGGCTGTCACCGCATACTCCCCTCTTGTAAGGTCTGCGACGTGCGGTCGTCGGGCTGCCAGCGGGAGGCAACGATGCTGAGTATTGACCCCAATGATCTGGCTCCATGCAAGGAGTTCTTCGAGCACCCCTCAGGGCCGCACGGTCCGGATCTTCAGCGACTGCTGACCATCATGCGGGCCGACACGGTCGATGATCCGCACGTCATTGTCGAAAGGGAAGACGGGGCATTCGGGCTTGGCACGGCAAGCGATCGGCGCGGAGATCCTGTCCTCATCTACGAGGGTGTGCGCTTCGAGACCCATGGAGAGGCGCTGAAAGCCATGTTCAAGCTCCGTTGGGAGATGCTGACCGGGTGTCGCTTGCCCCTGGGCGAGGACCTCGCGCTGGACGGTCGTCCCCGCCACCCGGTGGTCGACGAGCGTCTGCTCGCCTATGCGGACCGCTGGGACGTGCGTCCCGGAGAGATCATCAACTTCAAGGTGTCCACGGGCAAGCTGGCACCGGACTACCGCTTCGATGTCGCCAGGATCCGTTCGGCCGTCGGTCATCCGGAGGGGCCGGGTCTGCACCTCACGCCAATGTCCAGCCCGGCGGATGGTGACTACGAGGGCCGCAACCAGACGACATCGATCGGCTCCTACATTGCGTTCGACCGCCCGTGTCCGGTGGCGCTGGACGCGTTCTCTGTTCGCGTGAACGTGAAGCCGACCCTCAGGACCGGCGGGCCGCAGGCGCTTGTCGATGCCTGGGATGCGGAGCGTGAGACCGGCTTTGCCCTCCTTCTCGACGACGAGGGCCGTCCCGGCGTGGTCGTCGGCGCCGGTCCTGGCGAGGTCGTCGCCTTTGCGACGGAAAGACCGTTGCCCCTCCAGTCCTGGCACCACGTGACGGCCAGCTTCGATCGGGAAAACCGCAGACTCGCCGTGTCGCATCGCTGCCTGGAAAGGGGGCACCTGCTCCTGCGCGAGGCCGGGATCGAGCGCACAATCGGGTTTCAGCCGGATTTCGGGTCAAGTGAGTTCTTCATCGGCGCCTCGAAGGCATCCGATGGATCCATGACGGCGCACTTCAACGGGAAGCTGGAGGCGCCGGCGCTGTTCTCGTCACCGCATGGCGACGAGGGCTCGCTCGTCGCGTCGTGGGATTTCTCCCGCGAGGTGTCCGGTACCGGGATCGTGGATACCTCGGCCAACGCCTGGAACGGCCATACCGTCAACCTGCCGGCCCGGGCCATGACGGGCAGCGGGTGGGACGGAACGGCCCATCGATGGTCGGACAACCCTCGTCACTACGGGGCCATCCACTTTCACGAGGACGACGTGGTGGATTGCGGCTGGGATGATGACGTCACCCTGACGATCCCGAACGACTGGACGAGCGGTGTCTATTGCGGGCGCTTTCAACAGGGCGCCAACACGTCCTACGCCACCTTCCACGTGCTCCCCGCCCGGGGCAAGCCGGGTTCGCGGCTGGCGGTGCTGATGCCGACCGCCACGTACGTGTGCTACGGCAACGACGGCACCCACGTGCAGCGCCGGCGTTTCCTGGAGCGGACCATGAACCGGTTCGCCACACTGACCAGGAACCAGATGTTCCTGCAGATGCATCCGGAGCTCGGCGCCTCGACCTACGACATGCACAGCGACGGCAGCGGAGTCTGCTACGCGTCCCGGCGCCGGCCGGTCGTGGACATGGCGCCGGGGACGTCCGTGTGGAACTTCAGCGCGGACACGCTGATTCTCGACTGGCTCGAGGAGAACGGGCATGCCTACGATGTCCTGACAGACGAGGCGCTGGACCGGGAAGGCTCAGCCCTGCTGGAACCCTATGGCTGTGTCATCTCGGGCAGCCATCCGGAGTACACCTCCCAGTCCATGTCGGACGCGATGCTCGCCTTCCTCGAAGAGGGCGGCCGGTTCATGTATCTGGGCGGCAACGGCTTCTACTGGAAGATCGCCTATCATCCCGAGGACCCCGGCCTCATCGAGACGCGCCGGGCCGAGGATGGAGGCCGGAACTGGATCGCCGAGCCGGGTGAATACCACCTCGCTTTCACCGGCGAACTCTCCGGCCTGTGGCGGCGCAACGGCCGGACGCCGCAGCAGCTGTTCGGCGTGGGTTACACCGCCTGCGGATTCGACTCGGCCTCCTACTACGAGCGTACCGCAGCGAGCGACGATTCGCGCGCTGCATGGATCTTCCAGGGCGTCGGGGAGAACGAGAGGATTGGTGATTTCGGTTTTGCGCTGGGCGGTGCCGCGGGGGCGGAACTCGACCGGGCCGACACGAGCCTCGGCACGCCGGAACATGCGCTCGTCGTCGCCAGCGCCACCCGTCTTCGGGCCAGCTATCTCACCCTGCCCGAGGAGTTCTACCACCTGACCTCCGATATCAACGGCGAGACGTCTCCCCTGGTCAGGGCGGACATGGTGTTCTTCGAGACCCCGGCCGGCGGTGCGGTGTTCTCCACCGGCTCCATCTCCTGGTGCGACGCGCTGTGCCACGACGGCTATGACAACAACGTGGCCACGATCACCGGAAACGTCGTCCGTCGTTTCCTCGATCCGGCGCCGTTTGAGGCGCCGGAGTGACTGCGTTGACGGACCGCCTCGCCGCTTCCTTCTACCTTCTGGTCGCGCGCCGACGCGCCGGGAACCTGTTCCTGGACTTGCGCGCGGGCACTCTTCACCCGAAACCCATTCGTTGACCGGGAGCGCTCCATGGCAAGCTTCGACTACATCATCATCGGCGCGGGTTCGGCGGGCTGCGTGCTGGCCAACAAGCTCAGCGCCGACGGCCGCCATTCCGTCCTGGTGCTCGAGGCCGGCCCGATGGACCGCAATCTGCTGATCCACATCCCGGCAGGTGTCTACAAGGCGCACCGCGATCCCCGCATCAACTGGAACTACATGACCGAGGACGAGCCGGAACTCCACGGTCGCCAGGTCGTGATGCCGCGCGGCAAGGTCGTGGGCGGCTCGTCGTCCATCAACTCCATGGTCTACATGCGGGGCCAGCCGCAGGATTACGACCGCTGGGCCGACGAACTGGGTCTCGCCGAATGGCGCTACGCCAACTGCCTGCCCTACTTCAAGGCGGGCGAGACCAGCGATCGGGGCGCCAGCGACTGGCGCGGGGGCAGCGGCCCGCTCGGCGTGACGCGGGGTGCGACGGAGAACCCTCTCTTCGACGCCTTCATCCAGGCTGGCGGACAGGCCGGGCAGGGCACGACCGACGACCCCAACGGTTACCAGCCCGAGGGCGTTACAAGGCTCGATGCGACCAAGCGCAACGGCCGTCGGTGCAGCGCGGCGGTGGCACACCTGCGGCCATCGCTTTCCCGTCCGAATCTCACGCTTCTGACGCGTGCCATGGTTCAGCGTCTCGTGATCGACGGCAATCGCGCCTCGGGAGTCGTCTTCACCCAGGGTGGCGCGACACGCACGGTCGAAGCCGAGAAGGAGATCATCCTGTCGGGCGGAGCGATCAACTCGCCGCAGACCCTGATGCTCTCGGGCATTGGCCCCGCCGATCAACTGCGCGACCACGGCATCAAGGTGCGCTGCGACCTGCCCGGCGTCGGGCAGAACCTTCAGGATCACGCCAGCGTTGCGATCACGGTGTCGTGTACACGCTCGTTCCCGATGCACCGTGTCGATCGCCCGCTCAACAAGCTCATGGCGGGCGCGGAATGGTTTCTCACGCGCGGCGGGCTCGCCGCGTCGAACGTCTGGGAGGCCGGCGGCCTGATCCGCGGCAACGACGAGGTTCCCTATCCGAATCTCCAGTACCACTTCGGACCCACGGGCTACGAGTACGAAGGCGCCAGGATCAGGCTGAAGCAGGCCTTCCAACTGCAGGTCGACCAGCTGCGTCCGGGCAGTCACGGGCACATCGCGCTCAAGTCCGCGGATCCGGGCATGAAGCCGGCGATGTTCTTTCGTTACCTCAGCGCTCCCAAGGACCTCCGTGAGCTGGTCGAGGGCGTGAAGAAGATGCGCGATCTGATCGCCCAGCCGGCCTTCGACGGCTTGCGCGGCGTCGAACTGTCTCCTGGCCCCGACGTCGGGACGGACAAGGAGATCGAAGAGGCCGTGCGGGCGCTGACCACCACGGATTTTCACCCCTGCGGTACCTGCAGGATGGGCCTCGGCAGCGACGCGGTCGTTGATTCCGAGCTCAGGGTCCACGGGATGGAAGCCCTGCGCGTGGTCGATGCCTCGGTCATGCCCCGGGTGATCAGCGCCAACCTCAACGCGCCGACCCAGATGATCGCGTTGCGCGCCGCCGACTGGATCCTCGGCAAGCCCCAGTTGGAGCCGTTCGAGGCGAGGTTCGCGTTTCAGGAGTAAAGCCTCCTGGGCCGCTCGCACCGCCCTCCCAGCCCGTTGTGCCCCAGCTTGACCGATGCCGAAAGACGCTTTGCCTCGAAGCGCCCGAACACATTCTGAGACGTCTCCATCGTTCGTTGCTGTGGCCATGTCGCCCGCTTCATCAAGGTACCTCCTCATCGGGACACCTGACCGGACAACTTCTGCGCTTTCTAGGACCGGACAGATCATGTGCCAGAGATACCCCTGGCGAAAATCCATTGACACGAAATTCGTGTTTTAGTAAATTCGTGTCATGAAGAACGTCACGGTCACGCTATCGGAAGATGTTGCAGCATGGTTGAGGGTTCGGGCCGCTGAGGACGGACGCAGCATGTCCAGGTGGCTTGCCGAACTGTTGGAAGGAATGCGGAGCGGAGAAGCCGAGTACGATCTCGCCATGGAGCGCTATCTGGCCAGGAAGCCGCGCAAGCTGGGCTGGATCGATGGTCGCAAGCCCAAGCGCGACGAATTGCATGATCGCTCCGGTCTTCGTTGACACCAACATCCTCGTCTACCGACAGGATAGTTCGGACCCTGCCAAGCAGTCCCGCGCCCATGACTGGATCGTGTTTCTCTCCCGCCGTCGCGCCGCGCGTATTAGCTTCCAGGTGCTTCAGGAGCTCTATGTGACGCTCACACTCAAGTTGAGACCCGCGCTCGGCGTCGGCGAGGCGCAGAGTATCGTGCGCGAACTCGCGGTATGGAGGCCGGTTGTCCTCGATCTCGCCATCCTGGAACGGGGCTGGCTGCTGCAGGAACGGTACTCACTTTCGTGGTGGGACGCGCTGATTGTTGCGGCTGCGCAATCATGCGTCTGTTCGGTGGTGCTCACCGAGGATTTGCAGCATAACCAGATGCTCGGAGACGTTCGGGTTATCGACCCATTCGCGGCGCCGGAACTGACGCCGGAGAACGTGCTGGCGTCGCTGCCGGCGTAGTGCGGCCTCCACACCCTACCGTTCCGCCGCGGACGTCCATTCTTGTCGCCAGTGCCAGCGGGCGCAATCAGGCTTCATCGAGAACAGCAGAAGGTCGCCGTTGCCGAGTATGGTGCCATCTGCATCGAATCCCCGGCCGGTTGTGGAGGGTCGCGTCGATCAAGTTGTTCTCGCCCTTCGCCACCCTTGGCTCGCGGTCAGGGGACCTGTAGGACTGTGGTTAGGCTGATGTTGCCGGAGCCTGGTGCGAGGGGCTGCTGCTGGGATGTGTGGGGAGCCCAGGCTGTCAGGTAGATGATGTCGAAGGTGGCGGGGATTCTCTTCTCGTGGTCTGCGTGGCGGTCCTGGTAGAGGGATGCGGCATGAAGGAAGACGTCCCTGCGGGCAAAGGCGCGAGGGCGGTCGACGAGGGCATTGCTTTCCCCCATGGCCTTGAGGTCGCGCATGAGGGCGAAGGCGTCGGGGTAGGTCACCGTGATGCGATCGGTGTCGATGACAGGCAGGGCAAATCCTGCACGTTGCAGGAGGGCGCCGGCATCCCTGACATCGATCATCGGCGAAAGGCGTGGCGAGAGTCCGCCCGTGATGGCGATCTCGGAGTCTGCCAGTGCGTGTCTCAGTTCCACGAGTGTCTCGCCGCCGAGGAGCGCGGCCAGGAGAAGGCCGTCGGGCTTGAGTGCCATGCGGACCTGGATCAGCGTGCCGACGAGATCGTTGACCCAGTGAAGGGCGAGGTTGCTGATGACGGCATCGAGCGAGGAGGGTGCGAAGGAGAGGTGCTCCTCGTCGACGGCGAGGTGACGGGCGAAGGCGGGCGATAGGTCTGCCTCGACGAGAAAATCCGTCTTGCCCTTGCCGGCAAGGGCCTGACTGACGGCGCCGTGACGGGCGCCGAGCTCGAGAGCGACGGGAAAGCGTCGCGTGATGTCATCGAGGCGGTCGGCGAGGCGGTCGGCGACGTCGGCGAAGAGGAAGTCCGCCTGCCTGTTTCCGGCAGCCGCAGCGCGGTGGAGCCGGACCACGCGGCGATCGAATGGACCATCGTTCATGAGACCCATGGTGACGGGCGCGGCGGGGTGGCACAACCTGGAGCGGGACTGCTATGGTCGCGCGGGAGATCGTGGGGATCGCCATGGCCGAGGTCGTCGTCTACACGACCATGTTCTGTCCTTACTGTACCGGCGCCCGGAAACTGCTTCGCTCGCGCGGAATCGTGTTCGAGGAAGTCGACGTGACGATGAACGCCACCAGACGTGCGTCGATGGCCCGCATGGCCGGTGGCCGGCATACCGTGCCGCAGATCTTCATCGACGGAGAGGCGATCGGAGGCTACGACGATCTCGTCCACCTCGAACGCAGCGGCGAACTTTCAGCCAGATTGGGAGACCGGGCATGACTCAACTCACCATCGCCTGCGTCCAGGTCAATGCGCAGCTCGACATGGCAGCTAATATCGAGACGGCGTCAGCCCTGGTGCACCAGGCAGCCGATGCCGGAGCCGACCTCGTCGGTCTTCCGGAGAATGTCGCTCTCATGGCTGCGAGCGAGGAGGAAAGGCTGGAGAACGCCTGGCGTCCCGCCGATCATCCGGCTCTCATCGCCTTCGCCGACGTCGCCCTGCAACGGGGAATCTGGCTCCAGGCAGGGTCCGTGGCAGCCCTTCGCGAGGACGGCACTCTTGCCAACCACGCCTTCCTCTTTGGTCCCGATGGCGAAACCACGGACTACGAGAAGATCCACATGTTCGATGTCGATCTTCCCGACGGATCGCGCTACCGGGAATCGGCCATGTTTCATCCAGGCGACACCGCGGTCCTGGCTCCCACACCGTGGGGCCTGCTGGGCATGACGGTCTGCTACGATCTGCGTTTCCCCCATCTCTACCGCGAACTCTCGAAGGCTGGCGCGGTCATGCTGACGGTCCCGTCGGCCTTCACGAAGGTGACGGGTGACGCCCACTGGGAGGTGTTGCTGCGCGCCCGTGCCATCGAATGCGGTGCCTTCGTCTTCGCTCCCTGCCAGACCGGCCACCATCCGGGCAACCGGCGCACCTGTGGTCACTCGCTGATCATCGACCCCTGGGGTGTGGTTCTCGCCGACGCCGGCACGGACGTCGGGTTCTGCATCGCCGACGTCGACCTCGCCGAGGTGGCGCGAGTCCGTGGCACCATCCCGGCCCTCGAACATGACAGGCCCTTTGCGTTCTCAGGTTTCCCGGCGGGCACACAGTCTTTGAAGGGCCGCCGGCCGGGGATCGACGACGACGAGATCCTCGTACGCCAGCACGCGTAGGCTTCCGGCCACCGCCTCGAGAAGTTCTCCCGGTCTGAGGAGAAACGCCGGATTGCGCGGCCGGCCGAAGCGCTCGTTGCCGAGGGCGAAGGTCTCGTAGATGAGAAGACCGCCCGGGCCGATGTTGGCGACGATGTCCTTCAGTCCCGGACGCCACAGGTAGTTGGTGACGACGACGCCGGAGAAGGTCCGGCCGGCCAGGGGCCACGCGCCACCACTCTCGAGATCGCATTCCACGATGGTGACCCGTTCATCCCCGGCGAACCGGGCCAGCGGTGCGGTGTCACGATCGAGAGCGGTGACCCGATGGCCGTGTTCGAGCAGGAGTTCAGTGTGGCGGCCACTGCCGGCGGCGAGGTCGAGCACGTCTCCCTTCGGGGGAAGAAGGGGGAGGAAGCGCAGAACCCAGTCACTGGCATCGGAGGTGGCCGAATGAGGACGTGGAGTTGTCATCGCGGGCTCCGGCGGAACGAACGGTGAGGCTCACTCCGGTCAAGATCGACAGGCGTGAGGGAGTGATCGCGAAGGTGTTTGATCGAGGTATTCAAGGGGTGCATGGTTACGATATCCCTTGTTCCGCAGGAATTTGCGCCTACATTTCACGTGACGGTTCAGGGTGTTCTCATGATCGTCTTCGATATCCAGTGCGGCAATGGCCATGTCTTCGAGGGCTGGTTCGCCGATTCGGCATCCTTTGACGCCCAGGTCAAGGCGAAGGATGTCGCCTGTCCCATGTGCGGCGATACCGCGGTCGAGAAGGCGCTGATGACGCCCAGTGTTGCCGTGGCGCCCCGCACCGGTGGTGCGGCGGCGCAAGAACCTCCTGACACCACGACCGTGGCGCTTGCCAAGCAGAAGGAAGAGACCCGGCGGGTGATGGCGATGGCCCGTGCGGTGAAGGCGCACGTCGAGAAGAACTTCGAGAACGTCGGTCCTCGCTTTGCCGATGAGGCGCGCAAGATTCACTATGGTGATGCGGAAAAGCGCAACATTCACGGCGTGGCAACGCCGGTGGAGTCGCAGGAGTTGCGCGAGGAAGGGATCGAGTTCGGCGAACTGCCAGCCTTGCCGGAATTCGACAGCTGAACCACATCAGGTTCGCTGGACGACGGCACGGATTCTGGGTTCGGTCAGGACATAGGCCACCAGGAAGGCCATCAGAAGCGAGTTCATGACGAAGGGTCCCGGGGTCCAGACCATGTAGAGCGGCATGGCGATCAGCGGGCTCAGCACGTGGCCGGCAGCGCCGGTGCCGATCAGGGTTCCCGCCGCCGTTCCCTGTTCCCGGGGCGAGACAGCGAGAGACGCCGCCGTGGCGAACCCGGGGCGCAGCATGGCCATGCCGACACCGAAGAGAATCATGGCGACGACCATGAGCGGGTACGAGTTGGCAACGAGGATGACGACGAATCCCGACAGGGCCAACGGACCGCCGGTCTTCAGCAGGAAGCCCGGACCCAGATTCAGGCGTGGCACGATGACCATCTGGAAGACGAGTGCGGCGATGGCCGCCAGCGTCAGGCCGAAACCCACCTTGCGCGCCGCCTCTTCCGGATCGAAGAGCAGCGTGTCCATCATGTAGAAGGCGATGGTTTGCATCGACGCCGCATGACAGATGCTCATGATCACGCTGCCGATGACGAAGGGCAGGATGCGCCGGTCGAGGAGCGAGATGCGCGGCATCACCTTCCTTGATGAAGCGGAAGAGGACTCCGGAAGGTAGAGGGCGATCACCACGAAGCTGCACGCGGCAATGACGGTGACAGCCACCAGCGGGGCCAGCAGGTGAAGACCAACCAGGAGTGCTCCCAGACCGGGTCCCAGAACGACTCCGGTGGTAAAGGCCGCGTTGAGCATGGAGATGCCGCCGGTCCTCCTCGACCGGCTGGTCCTGTCGGCGATGTAGGCCTGTGCCGCCGGGAACGAGCCCGAGCCAAAGACGCCGTTGATGAGACGGGCAGCGATCATCAGCGGAAAGGCGACCATGACCGGCAACCAGCCGGCGAGTCCCGACTGGATGGCGAGAATGAAGAGCAGCATGGAGACGGCGTAGGTGCCCACTCCCTGGGTGATGATGGGCTTGCGGCCGACGACATCGCTTCGTCGTCCCCAGAACGGGCTCATGGCCGCCCACATGCCCCCGGAGATGGCGAACACCAGGCCGACATGCCACTCCGCGAGCTGCATGGTCCGGGCAATCGGCGGCAGGACGGAAAAGAGGAGGGACTGCCCGAGCCCGACGCAGACCAGGCTGGCGAAGAGGATGCGAAGGGCGATCCTGTCCTGACCCGGCTGACTTCCCTCCGGGGACGGTGACGTCAAGATCTGTTCTCGGACCTTACAGCGGAGGACGCAGGTGCGCCCAGGGGCGGAGCTTCTCGATGGCAGCGCCGATCCTGAGGACGGTGAGATCCTCGAAACGTCGCCCGACAATCTGCAATGCGGTCGCCAGTCCGCCCGCGGACATGCCCGAGGGCACCGAGAGCGCCGGGCACTGGGACACGTTGTTGAAGACGAGAGTCATGTCGTTCGAGAGCATCTTGCCGTCCGGTGTCTCGCCCAGCTGGTCCGCGTCCGAGCCGGTCGCATGGGGCGCGACCGCCGGCGTTGTCGGGCAGATCAGCGCATCGTGATCGGCAAAGATGTCGCACAGGCGCTGCCATTGCCGGGTCCTGACGAACTCCAGGCGCTTGAAACTGATGGCATCCATCCCCCGGGCCGCCTCGAACATGGCGACGATAGTCGGGTCGAGTTCGTCTCGTCTGGTGTCGAGATGCTGCTCGAAGAATGCGGCGAGGTAGACGTTCCAGTAGTCGAGCCAGGCATCGGCACACTCGCGCCGCCATCCCAGGTCCACTTCCTCGACGATGGCGCCGGCGCTCGCGAGCGCTTCTGCACAACGCTCCACGTTGGCCGCCACCTCATCGTCGACGTGATAGAAGCCAAGATCGATATCCATGGCGATCCGCATGCCTTCGACATCGCCTGGCATGGGATGGGGAATGTCCAGGGGCGCCGGGTTCGACATGATGTCGAATTCGTCAGGCCCCTGGCAGACGTCAAGAAAGAGGGCCGCATCATCCAGGGTCCGGGCCAGGGGACCGAAGTGGCTGATGTTGTCGAAGACCGACGCGAGGATGGTCATCGGGATCCGGCCCAGACTCGGCTTGAGGCCGACGATGCCGCAAAAGGCAGCCGGTATGCGCACCGATCCTCCCATGTCGGAACCCTCGGCCAGTGGCACGCAGCCCGATGCCACCGCCGCGCCCGAGCCACCGGACGAACCGCCCGGGGTACGATCCGGATTCCAGGGGTTGCGGGTCACGCCCCACAGCGGGCTGTGGGTGAAGCCGTCGTGGGCGAACTCGGGCGTGGTGGTCTTCCCCACCATGATGGCGCCGGCGCCAAGAAGATCGCTCACCACCCGGGCATCCCGGTCGGGGACATTGTCGCGGTAGACCCTGCTTCCCAGCGTCGTGGTCTTTCCCGCGGTGGGCGTGAAATCCTTGATGGCGATCGGCACCCCGTGAAGCGGACCGAGAGATGCGCCCTCCATGACGGCGCGTTCAGCGGCCTTCGCTTTCTCGAGGGCCTCCTCGGGGTAGGTGAAACAGAAACAGTTGAGTTGCGGATTGATCTCCTCGATGCGCTCGAGGCTGTTGGCGACAACCTCGACCGGCGAGATCTCCCGCGAGGCGATCTGCCGGGCAAGCGTGACGGCAGGGGTGTAGCAAAGGTCGAGGTTCGCCATGGTCATGACTCCGGTCCTGAATGACGCGGGTGCACGACCGGCACGGGTCACGGTACCGCGCGAGAAGGGGATGGCCTGCAACAAGTCTACACGTGTGACGGCTCCGAATGCCATGGCGTCGCCGGGGCAATCGGTCTAGACAGCCCCCGATGACGGCAGCAGATCCATGGAATCGGGCACGCTAGACCACTATCACCGCCTCGTTGCCTCCGGCGATCTTGTGCACGACGTGCACCAGGAAAGGGCGGCACGGCATCTCGAGCAACTCGCGCGGAATCTTGCCCGGACGGGGCGGCGAAGCGTGTTCGACCGCGTTCTCGGACGGCGCCATCCCTCGACCAGAGGCGTATGGCTCCACGGGGGTGTCGGCACGGGCAAGTCCATGCTCATGGACCTCTTCTTCGAATCCGTCCGGAACCGGAAGAAAGAGCGCCATCATTTTCATGCCTTCATGCGCGAGGTGCACGGCACCATCCAGGAGCGGCATCGGTCGTCCGGTGATGCCCATGACACCATTCGCTTTGCTGCCAGGACCCTGGTGGGTGAGGTGGATCTCCTGTGTCTGGACGAGTTTCACGTCACGGACATCGCTGATGCCATGATCCTCGGCCGGCTGTTCCGGCAGTTTCTCGATCTGGGCACGGTCATGGTGGCGACGTCGAACGAGCATCCCCGTGATCTCTACCGCGGGGGTATCAACCGCCAGCTCTTCAGCCCCTTCATCGACACGCTCGAAAAGAACCTCGACATCATCGAGGTCGATGCGGAGCGGGACTACCGACTGGCGTTCCTTGCCAGCACCGGCACCTACATGTCCTCGCACGACGGCGATGCGACGGCGCGTCTCGATGAAGCCTTTCGCCATCTCGCCGGTGACGCCGATATCGTTCCGCTCGACATTCCCCTTCAGGGACGGGTGCTTCACGTCCCTCGCCAGGCCCGCCATGTCGCACGCTTTACCTTCAATGAACTCTGCGGCCGTCCGTTGGCCGCACCTGACTACCTGGCGCTCGCCGGCGCCTTCCATACCGTCATCATCGATGACATTCCGGCCATGACCCCGGCGATGCGCAACGAGGCGCGGCGGTTCATCATCCTGATCGACATCCTCTATGAGGAAAGGGTGGGGTTGTTGTGTTCCGCTGCCGCACCGCCCGAAGGGCTCTATGCGGGAGGTGACGGCTCCCGGGCGTTCCGCAGAACCGCGTCACGGTTGATGGAGATGCAATCGGCCGAGTATCTCGAGAGCCGGCGCAGGGTCAGCCAAGCGGCACATCAAGGAACGCCACGAAGGACACCAGGCCAATGAGCGTGACGATGATGGCGCCACCAAAGTTGAATCCATGGCGCACCAGCAGCGCTCCGGACGATCCGGAGCCTTCGCTTTCCACGAGACGCAGGGCCGTCTGACGGGCGATGATCGCACCCACTCCCAGTGAGCAGATGGTGAGGCCTATGCCAAGCGACATGGCCGCCACGAGGATAAAACCCGGATAGATCATGTCGTTGGCAACCGCATAGAGCATGATGAGCACGGCGCCCGGACACGGCACCATGCCGGCCGCAATCGCCATCAATCCGCTTTCCGCCTTCGACGCTTCGCTGGCATGGCCATGGCTGTGTGCATGAGCGTGCCCGTGTCCGTGATTCCCGCTGTGCCCCTGCGCGTGATCATGAGCATGGCCGTGCCCGTGTCCGTGACCATGGCTGTGTCCGCGTTCTTCGGGGTGCGCGTGTCCATGACCGTGGGCATGCCCTTCCTGAGCGTGACTGTGACCGTGACCGACCTCGGACGGATTGATGTAGCCCAGGGCGGCCCGGAAGGCCTGGTAGAGCATGTAGAGACCGATGGCGGCGATGATGAGAAAACTCGCGGCCCTGACGCCGGGAACCTCCGCCAGGCCGACCCCGAATCCGGCTCGCAGGGTGATGTCCGCAAGCCAGACAATGACAATTGCGGCGATGACATGAACGATGGCCACCTGGATCGCCATCACGACACCGCGGCCGATCCGGGCGTCACGGCCGAGGAAGTAGGAGACGATGATGAACTTGCCGTGTCCCGGGCCGAATGCGTGAAGCACCCCGTAGACGAAGGCAATGGCAAGTCCGAGAAAGAAGGCGCCCAGGCTCTTGCCGCTGTCAATGGCGTTCATGTGCCGGGCCACTTCCGCGTTGGCCCGACGCTGAAAGGTGACGATGGCATCCGTCCAGCGTTCCCACAGACCGCCGTCATCCGTCGTCATCTCGACGGCGGGAAGCGTCGTCTCTTCCGCATTCACCGCAACCGTGGTGGCGCAGACAACGATCGTCAGAATGCAAAGGACACGTGCCAGGCGTTCTGTCATGACGGATCTCCGCAATGAAGCGTGATGGTTGACGAGTGACTCCCGAATGCGCCCTCTCCAGCCCCTGCCACAAATCGGCATGCCGGATCGACGGGTCCCTCCACCGTGAGAAAATCGTTCTCGGCAAACGAAAAGTCGAAGAACAGAGAATCGTCGAGAAGCCCGGCGGAGAAGGGCGCCTGGGGATCGTCGAGGACGATGGCGAGCCTCAGGCCGAAGTGATCCGGGTCGAACACTGTTTCGACGTGCTGAAGGTGCCAGGAGACCGGTTCGCCGTCGCCGAGAATGGTGAGGTACCAGTCCTGTTCTGCCAAGGGGGCGAACAGTCCCTCTTCCTTCGCCTGCGCTTCCTGGCTCGAGACGGTTCCGTCACCATCGGTATCGAAGGTGGTGAAGAGATAGCTGGAGGCGAAGGGGTCGAATGTCCATTCGAGGGTGAGTCCGGCGACGGAGTGGTCCGCCATCCGGATGTGCCAGTTCGTCGTGACCCAGACATCCGGGTTGGCCAGAACCGGCGGGCTGGTGACAAGGGCCAGAATGGCCGGCATGAGGAACTTGCGAAGCATGGCGCCGCATCCTTGATCCCCTCGCGCACCCTGAGTATGACATGTCAGTTGACATTTCAAGGATGTCATGCTGCGCGACATCATCGAGATCTTCCGTTCGCCGGCGCCTGTGCACCTGGGGCCCATGGGCTACTTCAGGGAACTTGCCGGCATTGCCCGGCGCGCGGAGGAGTGCCGGGAGGCATGGCGACCCCACCTGGCACGGACCCGGCAGGTGATCGAGCATGCCGCGCTTGGCTGCAGCCAGCGCGATTCGGTTCTCGTGACCGGCTCCGGACTCCTGCTCGATGTCCCGGTGGAAATGCTGGCCAGCACATTCCGGCGCGTGGTTCTGGTGGATATCCATCATGGGCGGGCGACCCGCCGGGCCGTGCGCCGCTTTTCAAATGTCGAACTCGTGGCCCTCGACGTCACCGGTGTGGTCAGGGCCTGCTACCGGTTTTCCCGAACCGGGTGCCTCGGGTCCTTGCCGGAAGGCCGTCCCCCGGCGATCGGCGATGCGCCCTTCGACCTTGCTGTTTCCGTCAATCTCGCATCCCAGCTTGCGGTCATGCCGCGCCGGTACGTTCTCGGACACTGTCCGACCTTTCCTCCCGATCGCCTGCGCGCGTTCGCCCGGGAGCTGATCTCGAGTCACATCGACTGGCTCGCCCGGCATGGCGACCGGGTGTGCCTCATCACCGACACCGAACGCCACGAGGACCACTCGGACGGCCGCAAGGTGGTGGTGGACCTCCTGGATGGTATCAATCTGGGCGAGCCGGAAGAGAGCTGGACATGGTTCATCGCCCCTGAAGGCAAGGTCTTCAGTGATCGTGCGGTACGCCACCGCGTGGCGGCATGGCGTGACTACCCATCAGCGTCTCGATGATCTTCTTCTGGCTGCCCCGAATGGCGCGCTCGGCCGCCGCCGCAGCCCGTTCGCCGTCGCCATCGAGAAGGGCGGCAAGCAGGTCGTCGTGACGATGGTGGAATTCGATGTCCCTGTCCTCGAGGGTGAGGCAGAAGTGGACGATGCGCTCGTGATGCTCGACGAGGGACATGACGAACTCCGCCAGGCGTCCGTTCCTTGACGACTGGACGACGTGTTCGTGGAAGGCGTAGTTGGCCTCTCGATAGGCTGTCCTGGTCCCGCCTCCCCTGGCGGGAAGGCAGGCGCGCACCTCGGCGTCGAGCCGGGTGAGCAGCGGTGCGTCGACATGTCCGGCGGCAAGGCGCGTGGCCTCGACCTCGAGCAGCAGCCGCAGCTGGAACACCTCGTGGACATCCTGGATGGAGATCGGCGCCACGATGTTGCCGAGGCGCTTGCGCGTGATGACCAGCTTTTCCTGGCGCAGCCGGGCCAGGGCACTGCGCAGTGGGGCCTTGGAGAACCCGTAGCGCTCCACCAGCATCGACTCCGGGATCTCGGCGCCTGGAGCGAGGCGGACGAGCAGAATCTCGTTCTTGAGGATCCGGTAGACCCGGCTGGAAAGATCTTCGCGTGGATCGGTCGAACCCTGCATGTCATCCATCCGCAATCGCGTGTCGAGCGTCAGGGTGCCACATCACCCATGTGTCGCGACAGGTCATGCGGTCACTGGTCGCTTCTCCGCCAGTGGTGACAGGAGACCTCGTGGTGCTCCGCGATCCTTTCGAGGGCAGGAACGTGGCGTCTGCACGTCTCGTCGGCCAGGGGGCATCGCGGATGGAAATGGCATCCGGGCGGTGGGTGAACGGGGCTAGGAGGCTCCCCCTGGACAAGGCGGCTGGCGGCGTCGAGGCCGATTTCATCGAGCAGTGACGCCGCGTTGAGGGCTTGAGTGTAGGGATGGCGCGGAGCCTGGAAGATCTGCTCGACGGGAGCCATCTCGACGATGCGGCCGAGATACATGACCGCCACGCGATCGCAGATGTGGCGCAGGGCCCGGAGATCGTGGGAGATCATCAGCAGGGAAAGGTCGAACCGCCGGCGCAGATCGTTGAGGAGATTGAGAATCTGGGCGCGAATTGACGCGTCCAGCGATGACGTGGGTTCGTCGCAGACGACGAACTTCGGACGCAGGAGGAGGGCCCTGGCGATGACGATCCGCTGCAACTGCCCTCCAGAGCACTGCCCGGGATAGCGCTGGACGATTCCCGGATCAATTCCAACTTCGCCCAGCATCGCGTGGATCATCTCCAGACACTCGTCCCGGGTTCCGGCGTTGTGCGCGGCAAGCGGGGCCATGAGGGAGTCGATCAGCTTCATCCTGGGATCGAGCGCCGCCACGGGGTTCTGGAAAATGAGCTGGACGGTCCGGCGGAACCGCCTCAGGTCTCCCGGCCTCATCGCCAGGAGATCGCGGCCGTCCATGATCACCTCGCCGCGGTCCGGCCGGATCTGGTTGATGAGCAGGCGGGCGAGCGTGGACTTGCCGCATCCCGATTCACCGACCAGACCCAGCACCTCCGCGCGCCCGATCGTGAGGTTGACGCCGTCCACGGATCGCACGGCTGGCCGGCCGGACCCGCGCAGGGGAAAGTGTTTCACGAGGCCGCGGGCCTCGACGAGGGGACCTGCGGCGCCGTTCATGTCTGCGCCGCCCAGCAGTGGACCAGGTGTCCGTCGGCTGTCCGTGTCGCCACCGGCTCGCGGCTGGCGCAGACACTCCCCTTGCGGTGAGCGAGGGCGTGGGGACAGCGCGGGTGGAAGCGGCATCCGGAAATCGAGCGGGTGGGCGGCGGAATGGCGCCGGGGATCGACTCGAGATCACCGCTTGTGGCCCTGCGCATCAGCGAACAGTCGATCAGGGCCTTCGTATAGGGGTGCTGCGGCGTGCGCATGATCGTCGCGACAGGGCCTTCCTCGACGATGCCGCCGGCGTACATCACGACGACCCGGTCTGCCATGGCCGAGACGATGGAGAGGTCGTGGGTGATGAGGAGAATGGAGAGGGTCCTTTGTTTCTTTTCCCTCTCCAGAAGTCCGAGGATCTGTGCCTGGACCGTGACGTCGAGCGCCGTCGTGGGTTCATCGGCGATCAGGAGATCCGGATCGCCGGAAAGGGCCGCGGCAATCATGACCCGCTGCGCCATGCCGCCTGACAGCTGGTGGGCATAGGATCGGGCGCGCTGTCCGGCCTCCGGAATACCGACCTCGCGCAGGAGTTCGACGGCGCGTTCGAAGGCCTCGCCACGCGATGCCCCCTTGTGCAGGCGCAGGGCTTCTGCGACCTGCAGGCCGACCCTGCAGCTGGGATCGAGCATGCTCGAGGGTTGCTGGAAGATCATGCCGACGCGATTGCCCCTGACGTGATTGAGAACGTCAGGGGCGGCGTGGGTGATTTCCTGGCCGCAGATCGAGACCGCGCCGCGTGTCACCTTGAGCGGTGGCGGCAGGAGATCGATGAGGGAGAGGGCCGTCACGGTCTTTCCGGACCCCGATTCTCCGACGAGAGCGACCGTCTCGCCGCGTCGGACCTCGAGGTTGATTCCCCGGGCAACGGCCATCGCGTCGCCGATCGATACTTCGAGATTCTCGACCTTCAGGCAGGGCGCCTCGTCCGGGTGATCATGATTGGCCTGCGCGAAGGCGGCGGGACCGGTCGGCGTCGATCTCCAGTCCCTGACCCATGAGGGTGACGCTGAGCGCCGTGATCATGATGGCGATGCCCGGTGCAAACACGAGCAATGGCTGACGGGCGGCAAACTGCCGGGCGTCGGCCAACATGGCGCCCCAGTCGGAATCGGGAGGCTGAACGCCCAGGCCCAGATACGAGAGCGCTCCCACGGTGATCAGCTTGTGGCCGAAGCGCAGGAAGGTCATGGCCGAAATCGGACGCAGCGCATTGGGGATGACGTGGCGCAGCAGAATGAAGGTCCGCGTGCATCCGAGCACCTCGGCCGCCGCGATGTAGTCCCGCGACGAAATGTCGAGCGCGATGCCGCGCGCGAGACGGGCGAAGGGTGTCCAGCCCACCAGCGTGAGGGCGAGAACCAGCGTGCCGAACCCGGGGCCGATGATGGCGATCAGGAAGAGCGCGACGATGATTTCGGGAAAGGAAATGAGGACATCGACGATACGCATCACGAACTCGTCGATGGCGCCGCCGACCCGTCCGCACCAGGCGCCGATCAGCGTGCCGATCGTGACCGACAGGAATAGTGTGAGAGCCGCCACCACGACGGAGAACCGGCCCCCGTAGAGGAGACGCGCCCACAGATCGCGCCCGAGCTGGTCGTTGCCCAGCCAGTGGTCGCCGCCGGGTCCCTGGAGGCGCATGGAGAGATCCTGGGCCACCGGATCGTGCAAGGAAATGACCGGTGCTGCGATGAGCAACAGGACCATCACGGTGCCGGAGAACAGGCCGGCGATGAAGGTCCAGTGCTGGCGCATGATCCAGCGAACAATCCGCGTGACCATGGTCATCGAGCATCCCCGGAAACGGTGACGGTCGGATTGAGAACGCCGTAGAGAACGTCGGCCGCCGTATTGATGATGATCGCAAGGCCGACGATGCAGATGATGCTCCCCTGGAGCATGGGCATGTCGTTGTTGATCACCGCCGAATAGATGAGGCGGCCCATGCCGGGAATGGCAAAGATGACCTCGACGACGACCGATCCGCCGAGCAGCCCGGCCAGCCACAGGGCGAAGACGGTCAGAACCGGCTGGATGCCGTTTCTCAGGCCATGCCGAACCAGGGCGCCCGCGAGACCGAGGCCCCGGCTCCTGGCCGCCAGGATGTAGTGTGCATGGAGAACGTCGATCATTGAGGCCCGCATGACCTGCGAGAAGTAGGCGAGCGGGCGCAGGCAGAGCACGGCGGCGGGGAGTATCAGCGTACTGAAGCCGGACCAGCCGGCGGAAGGAAGCCAGCCGAGTTCGACGGCAAACAGCAGGATCAGCACCGGCGCCAGCCAGTACTCGGGGATCGAGACAAACCCCTGGGCGATGAAGGTGACAATCCCGTCGAAGCGGCGTCCCTGGTGCACGGCGGCCAGCGTGCCGACGGGCAGGGCAATGGCCAGCGCCAGGAAAAGGGCGCTGAGAGCGAGGGTGGCCGACACGCCGATGGCCCGCAGGATCTGGTCGGCCACGGGAAGCCGGCTGGTAAAGGAAAGACCGAGATCGCCCTGAAAGACACGGCCAAGCCACGCGAAGAACTGATGCAGCAGCGGCTGGTCGAGGCCGAGCTTGATGCGCAACGCCTCGACCGCGGCGCTGTCGAGCGCCAGGTCCGCCACGCGCGAACGGATGATGGCGCGGGCAGGGTCCGTGTCACCGAGCCAGGGAACCAGGAAGGCGAGGAAGGAAACAAGTGTCAGCGTTACGACGAGGACAATCGCTCGCTTGAGCAAAAACCGTTCCATGGACCAGGCCGGCAGGTTCGCCCGCCATGCTAGCACGGCCCAGTGCCCTGTCACCCACTGCCCAACCGTCAGGATGGTCCCTCTCGCTCCGGCCCCACAGACACGGAATGGGCGCGAGCGGGACGAGACCGCGATGCATATCCGCGGCAAGCCCTCCGGCGCGGGTGGTCAGGCGAAGATATGGCTGGCCAGCAACAGAAACGTCGTCTTGGCAGTGGTCATGAATGGAATGGAGCAGCATGCTACACGTGTGGAGACCTTCAGGAACCGGCGAGGCAGCTTGGAACTTTCTATCCGTGATGCGAAAGCGCGCCTGTCCGAACTGGTCGCTGCGGCCCGCAACGGTGAACGGGTTGTCATCACCAGACACGGACGTCCGGCCGTCGAGTTGATACGTTGCGACCGGCGCGGCGGCATTGATTTCGGGAAGCTGCAGGCAGCGCGTCGACGGCTCGGCATCGAGGGTGATGGCGAGGGCTGGCCTGAGGAATTCAACAATCCGGCCTTCAGCCGTCAGGTGCTGGGCCTTGATGCCGGCCAGGAGTGACGTCGATGCGCATTCCTCTCGATACGTCCTGTCTGTTGACAGGCCGGGGTCGTTCCTGGGGCCTGAGTACCCGGTCCTGGCTTCACCAGAGACGGAGTTCCTTGTCAGTGCGGTGTCGATCCGGGAAATGCGGCTGAAGCACGGTGCCCGCCATCGATCCGGGATACCCAAGAGCCGCTTCTCACCAGAGGATGTGGTTGATGTGCCGGAGGACCAAGAGGTGACGTTCCTTCCCATGACCATGCGTCATGCCGCGCGAGGGCTCAGGACGGAACTTGATCACAAGGATCCCTTCGACGAACTGCTGCTTGTTCAGGTTCAGGAGGAAGGTCTGAGGCCGTTGACATTCTGGGTCGTCCGTTCGCGGTTGCTGCACACGAGCTTGGGTGAATCGCACTCTCCGTCACTCGCATGATCGATCCCGGATACGGCCTCTCGAACCTCCCCCCGGCCATATCGCGGGGCAGGGTTCCCTGGAATCGAAGGCCTGTGCCGGAGACGGTCGATGGCGAGGGCGCTTGTCTGGTCCTTGTCGCGACCACTTCGACCGAACACTCGCCACCAGAACGTTGACAGGAGTCATTTTTTGTAGTGACATAAATAATGCGGATCGAGTATGACCCCACCAAACGCAATACGACGCTTCATGACCGCGGTCTCGACATGGCTGATGCAGGCGCCATATTCGATGGCCCCACGATCACCATCGAGGATGATCGCCGGGAATACGGTGAGACCCGGTACATCTCGGTTGGATTTCTTGTCGGCCGCATGGTTTTCGTGGCGTGGACTCTGCGTGGCGATGCTCGCCGAATCATCAGCTTGAGAAAGGCCAATACCCGTGAACAGGAAATCTACGCAAGCCGGCTGCGATGATGATCTGCCGGATTTCAGTACCCCTGAGTGGCAGGCCAAGTTCGCCAGGGCCCCGGTGCGCCGCGGCCGCCCGAAGTCTGATGTGACGAAAGTTCAGACCACACTGCGACTTGATCCTGACGTCATTGCCGCCTTTCGCTCTGATGGGCCCGGCTGGCAAAGCCGTATCAACGAAGCGCTTCGAAAAGCTGCAGGCCTCCCCTGAGGTACCGGAACTGCGATAGCTGTTGCCGCGAGAACAAGAGGCTACAGGCTGGCTTGGGCCTGTCGTGAGCCGCACCGGCCTTCCAGACTGGCTCCATCATCGGATCACGCGCACCTGAAAGCAGCGTCTCCGGTACCCATGCAGCAGACTCCTGCATGCAGCAAGTCGTGCCGGACTTCGCCGGTCACAGTCCGAGCAGGCCGGGAAGGTGGGTGATGTCGGGGATTTCGTGGTAGCCGAAAAAGGGAACGGACGGCTCGTAACCACGATTGACATAGACCTTGTTGACGATGCGCATGTGGTGGCACGGCATCAGGTCGTAGTAGAGGCTGGCCGACACATGCAGGATCTCGTGCCGCTGGCAGCCGAGCTGGTCCAGCATGTATTCGAAAGCCGCAAAGCAGGGCTTGTAGCTCCTTGCCTGTTCCCCCGTGTATACGGCATGGAAGGGAGCGCCGAGCTTGTCGACGTTGTGCTTGATCTGCTCGTCGTTTGCGTTCGAGAGAATGACAAGAGGGTAGGCCTCGGCGGTCCGGGCCAGAGCTTCCGGCACGTCGGGGTGCGGCCCCCAGGTGGGGACCGCATCCACGATCGCATCGGCTGTTTCGCTGTCATACGCCAAGTTCCAGAGATCACAGGTCCGCCGGAACGAGTCGGTGATCACCTGCGCATAGGACTTGAAGGTCCCCAGCACCTCGTCACCACGAAAGGCCTCGAAGTCGTCCAGGAACGTGCCCATGTCGGCTTCGTCCACGCGGTCCGCCATCAGCCCTGCGGTGACGTCGGACATCTGGAAGTGGGTCAATGTTCCATAGAGATCGAACGTGATGAACTTCGGCTTCAGGTGATCACCCGTCATGTCGGTCTGCTCCTTGAACGTGCTCTGCGGGTCAGTTGAGTGCCAGGTCTCTGGTGAAAAGGTAATGGCCGTCGGGATGGACGGCATAGTTGGCCACATTCGAGCGGTGCCCGTCGCTGCCCTGCTGATGGACAAGGAAGACGGTCACGGCCCGGGACTGGAGCTCGCGGGCGATGTCCCTGTAGAGGGCATAGCGTTCCGCTTCGCTTTCCGCACTGCTCGCCTGGTCGACCATGGCGTCGATGTCAGGATCGCAGAAACGCGACAGGTTGTAGCCGCCTTCGCAGGTGTAGTCCGCCGTCAGGAAGCCGATGGGATCGGCCACATCGGAGAGATACCCCCGCGACAGCACCAACATGTCGAACTCGCCGCTCAAGAGGTCCGGTTCGAGGGCGCCGTAGTTCGCCACCTTCAGCTCCACGTTGATGCCGATGGCGCCGAGCTGTGCCTGGATGACCGCGGCAAGATCGGGCAGTTCGGCGCGCTCCACGTAGGCGTAGAGAACGAGATTGAGGGACTCCGCATCGACTCCGGATTCGGCGATGAGCGCCCGGGCGCGCTCCACGTCCTGCGACACCGCCATGGCGTCCTCGGGAGCCCAGGGATCGTCAGGCCCGAAGGGGCCGACGGCCGCCTGGGCCGAGCCCTCGTAGATCGTCTGGGCGATGGCTGTCGAATCGATGGCGCTCTGGATGGCCTGGCGCACGGCCATGTTGTCGAGCGGCGCCTTCTGGTTGTTGAGATAGAGGCTGTTGGTGCGCGCCTGGGCGACGGTCTGAATCATGACATCCGGTTCCGACTGCAATCCGAGAACCTCGGTGACCGGCAGGCGGGCCGAAACATGCGCCTCGCCGGTCCGCAGTTGTGTCGCCCGGCCGCTTCCTTCCGGAATGAACCGCATCTCGCCGCTTTCAAGCTGTGCGGGTCCGCCCCAGTAGGCGTCATGGCGCTCGAGCATCAGGGCCTGCTGGGGAACGTGCTCGACGATGTCGAACGGACCGATGCAATGACCCACGGGGTCGACGGCGTCCCCGGCAAAGGCCGCCGGCGCCAGGAAGCCGGTGTTGGGGGACGACACGCGCATCGGTGTGAGAACGCTTGGATTGACGGACTCAATTCTCACCGTCATGTCATCGACCACGGAGACCGACGCGATGCGCTTCGGCGCAAAGGCCCTCGGCGGTGCCGTTGCTGTCAGCATGCGGTTGAGGGACTCGGCGGCGACGGCGGCGGTGAAGGGTGTTCCGTCGCTGAACGTCACGCCCTGCCGTATCGTGAAATCCCACTCGGTGGGAGAGTGCCGCGTCCAGGATTCCGCCAGCGCCGGTTCCAGGGCGCCGTCAGCCGTGCGCCGTGTCAGCGATTCGACGCAACCGGCACGGGCCAGGATGTAGGCGTCATCGGTTTCCATGGCCCACCCTGCCTGTGGCGCAAAGGCGTCCGTGGCGACGAGATGGAGGTGTCCGTCCGCCTGGCCAGGACCCTGCAACAGTACAAGAGACAGGAGTCCGGCGGCTCCCAGGGTGGCAAGGCGATTGGAACCGGTACGTCGAATGAACATGGGAGTATGCCCCTTCATCATGCTTTGGTCGGTTGGATTGTATGGGAAGATCCAATGGCTCATTGAGCAGCCGCGACGCGCTCCTTGTCAATCAGCATTCTCTCGTTGGCAAGGTTTCCGTCGGGTGATATGGCGTTGTTGCCGGAGTTGATGTGAAGAAATCGTGACCGAAGCAACTCACAGCCACGGCCATGCCCACGGCATTGCGGACATCGAGAAGAACGGCCGCATTCTGGGGCTGGCGGCGCTGCTGATCGGCAGCTTCATGATCGCCGAGTTTGTCGGCGGCCTGCTGTCGGGATCACTGGCGCTGCTGGCGGACGCCGGACACATGCTCTCGGACTTCGCCAGTCTGACCCTTGCCTGGTACGCCTTTCGCCTGTCGAGACGCAAGCCGACATCGCGAATGACCTATGGTGTCGATCGCATGCAGATACTGGTCGCTTTCGGCAACACGATGCTGATGGTCTTCCTGTGCGTCTGGATTGTCTCGGAAGCGGTCCATCGGATCATCGAGCCTGGAGCCATCCTGGGCGAGTTGATGCTCGTCATTGCCGCGATTGGCCTCGTCGTCAATATCCTTGCCCTTGTCATCATTTCCGGGGCCAACCGGGACAATCTGAACGTGCGTGGCGCCAGGCTCCACGTGATGGGCGACCTCCTTGGGTCGCTGTCCGCCATCGCCGCTGCCGGGATCATCATGGTGACGGGATGGACGCTGGCCGATCCGCTTCTTTCCCTCGTCATTGTCGCCATCATCCTGAGGAACGCCTGGCCCGTGATGAAGGATTCCGCGCACATCCTGTTGGAGGGATCTCCGGTCCATCTCTCACGTCAGGACGTCGGGGATGATCTCACCCGGCAAATCGACGAAGTCGTCGACATCCATCATGTCCACTTCTGGTCGATCACCCAGGCACGCACCATGGCGACCCTTCATGCCCGGGTGCGGGAGTCGGCAGTGCCGCACGACGTGATTTCCCGTATCAAGGAACGGTTGCACGACGGGTTCGGTATCGAACACACGACGGTCGAGATCGAGTACGATCACTGCGCCGACGGAGACCGTCAGTAGCACCCACTCCCGTCAGCAAGACGACGATACGGCGTCCAGTCTCGCCTCAATCAATTCCGTGGCATCCACGCGGCATCAGGGGTGATGGCCCACCGTCATTGGCTCATCGAAACCGGCCCGGTTGCAGGAAACACCGTCAGCAGGCGCAGGGGTCGCAGTGGCAGTCGTCGCAAGCGCACCGCGGATTGCCACAGGCCCTGACGCCGAAGCCGCCGTCGCGGATGGCGCGATGGACAGCCTCCGCCTTCATGGTGGCATCGCCGGTGATGGATGCCGTTCCGTTCCCGTGATCGACCTCGGCCGACTCGACTCCCGTCTGAGACAGAACCATCGTTCTCACGGCATTCGAACAGCCCTCGCAGACCATGCCGGTGACGTCGAATTCAAGGGTTGTCATCGCGGATATCCTCCAGTTGCGGGCGCCAGCCCCGCAGGATCAGTGAATTGCTGACGACGCTCACGCTCGAGAGCGCCATGGCGAGGGCGGCCAGAGACGGACTGAGGTGCCCCAGTGCCGCCAGGGGCAGGCCGATGACATTGTAGATGAAGGCCCAGAAGAGATTCTGCCTGATCTTGCGCCAGGTCCTTCGCGAGATGTCGATGGCGGCGGCCACCAGCCGGGGATCCGGACGCATGAGCGTGATGGCCGCCGTCTCCATGGCGACGTCCGTGCCCGACCCCATGGCCATGCCGACGGTGGCCCGGGCGAGGGCCGGCGCATCGTTGATGCCGTCCCCCACCATGCCGACCTTCCGGCCATCCTCCATGAGTTCGCCGATCAGGGCGACCTTGTCTTCCGGACGCACACGGCTGCGGAATTCGTCGATTCCCGTAGCGGCGGCGACACGCCGCGTGGCAGCCGGGGTGTCGCCCGATGCAAGAAACGGCGTGATCCCCAGTCGCTTGAGGGCGTCGACGGCTGCGCCGGCACCGGGCCGCTGTGCATCGTCGACGACGAACCGGGCCAGCCAGGCATCTCCGTCGTCGCGGCGGGCGCCGAGCCACACTCCGTCTTCATCGTCGGCGTCGACGGGGTCGGGTGCGGTGAAGCCGAGGGTATCGAACAGGCGTCGGTTTCCCGCGACATAGAGGGTGCCGTCCACGACGCCCTCCACGCCCAGGGCCACCCGGCTGGAAAAGTCACGCACCGGCTGCAGAGGGAGCCCGCGTTCCTCGGCAGCGGCGCGGAACGCTTCGGCGACCGGGTGTTCGCTTCCCTGCTGCAGGGAGGCCATGATCGCCAGGGCCGCGTCTTCATCGAGGTCGTCGCAGAGCAGCCGGACGGATCCCAGACTCGGCGTTCCGGAGGTGAGCGTGCCGGTCTTGTCGAGCACCATGTGCGTCAGCCCGTGTGCCTGCTCCAGGGCCTCGACATCCTTGATGAGGATGCCGCCGCGCGTTGCCGCACCGGATCCGGTCATGATGGCCGTCGGTGTCGCCAGTCCCAGGGCGCATGGGCAGGCGATGACGAGGACCGATACCGCATTGACGATGGCGACCTCGACACCGGCTCCCGCAGCAAGCCAGCCCAGAAAGGTGACGACCGCAATGGCGACCACGACGGGTACGAAGACCCCGCATACCCTGTCCGCCAGGCGCTGAACGGCCGGCTTGCCGGCCTGGGCGTTCTCGACCAGGCGGATCATCCGGGCCAGGGTTGAATCGGCGCCGGTGGCCCGGGCCTCGATGGTCAGCAGGCCATCGATGTTGAGGGACCCGGCGACCACCGGGTCACCCTCGCGCCGGGAAACGGGCACGCTTTCACCGGTGACCAGCGATTCGTCCACCTCCGCCACGCCGCGCGTGACGATGCCGTCGGCAGCGACCTGCATGCCGGCGCGGCAGACGAGGCTGTCCCCCACCCTGATATCGCGCAGGGGCTTTTCGTGAACCGTGCCGTCTTCGGCTTCGACGAGAGCGGTTCGGGGCCTCAAAGCCAGCAGTTTCCTGATGGCCTGCGCCGCACCGCGCCGTGCCCTCATCTCCAGCTGCTTGCCGACGAGGACCAGGGTGATGATGATGGCCGAGGCCTCGAAATAGAGATGCCCGGACGCGGCATCGCCCAGCGTCGCGTACTGGTACCAGCTGAAGAAGTAGGCGGCCGTGGTTCCCGTCACCACCAGCACCTCCATGTTCGCGCCGCCGCCACGCAGGGCGTTGAGGGCGCCACGATAGAACCGGGCGCCAATCACGAACTGCAGTGGCGTGGCGAGAAGGGCCTCGACGAGAGGAGGCATGGCCCAGCCCGTTGTCAGGACCTGGTGTGCCGCCATCTGCACGACAAACGGAGCGGAAAGCAGGACGGCTGCGCCGATGGCCAGGTACTGCCTGAGATCACGCCGGTCCTCGACCGCTTCTTCATCGCTGGAGGAAAGGACGCATCCGGCCTCCCTGGCGCGCTCCTCGAGGGTCTCGTCGCTCACGGCCAGGGCGTAGCGCTCCACCTCGATCAGTTCGCGCTCGTCGTCGATCGTCGCGGCCACGACGCCGGGCGTTCCCTCGAGCGTTTCCCGGATCACTCCGGCGGCGGCCCCGTCTGATGCCCCGGAAACGCGATAGGCCCGTGTTTCCTTCCGCGCATCAAACCCGGCCCGGCGCACCACCTGGATCACCGAATCAAGGGAGGTTCCGTCATCGATATCGACAGTGGCCCGTTCCGTGGCCAGGTTGACGGCGGCGGTGGCGATACCCGATGCCGCCGACAGCATCCGCTCCAGGCGGGTCGAACAGGCGCTGCAGGTCATGCCGTCGATGAGCAGCTGGTAGCGGTGTGTCCCGGTTCCGGCAAGCGACGGCGTTGTCATGGCGACGCATCGGCGTTGATGGCCTTGTCGCGCCACGGCGACGGCGGCGCATTGGTGTTCCGCAACCAGTGGGGCAGGCGCTGGTTGCCAAACAGGCTGTCGAGGGTCTCGCGCTGGCGCACCACCGCGGCCTCGCTTCCCCGCACCATCACCGTTGCCGGCCGCGGCACCCAGTTCAGCTGGTGGGAATCGGACTCGGCGTACATGCCGGCATCAAGAATGGCGATCGCATCGTCCCGCGACAACGCAGGAAGCGAGCAGTTCTCGCCGAGGACGGACGGAATGCAGATCGGACCGACGACATCGGCGCACCAGGCCATCGGCCGGTGCATCGACGAGGCGGCGATGACGAGGTTGCGGGTGCCTTCCTCGCCGCCGCCGATGAGCGGCATCAGGTTGGTGCTGGCGTCGACATTGACCCAGGTCATTGCGCCGTCGTGCTTGATGGAACCCACGCGCGACAGCAGGACACCGGCATTGCCGGCGATGTAGCGGCCCGGTTCCAGCCACAGGGCGGGCAGGGGCAGACCGGCTTCGGAGAGCTGGCCCGCGAGTGCTCCGGCCGAGGCTTCGGCATAGTCCTCGATGTCGTGGGCATTGGGCCGCGTATCCTTCGATTCAGGATCGCGCTTGCGGGCCCAGCCGCCGCCGATGTCGATGACCGACGGCGCAAACCCCGTCTCCCTGTAGAGGAGTACAGCCAGGCGCCCGACTTCGGCATCGAAGTCGGCGCGGTGGCGCAGATTGGCGGTCATGCGTCCAAGGTGGGCATGGTACCCGGTGAATTCAAGCTCATCGATGGCTGCGATCCGGCGGATCATGCGGGCGGCCACAGGGGGCGTGACACCCCATTTCCAGCGGGCAAGCTCCGGCCTCAGATCGCCCGAGAAGGACACGAGATCACTCTCGAATGTGGCAAAGGACTCCGGGATCACCTTGAGCCTGATGTTGACCCGCGCCCGGCGCCCGGCCGCCCGCGCCACTCCGGCCAGGCGTTCGACCTCCTCCTCGTCGTCGAGATTGATGCAGACACCGAGTTCCACCGCCCTGGCCAGGGCGGCGATGGTCTTGCTGGAACCGTTGAGAGCGATGAGCGCCGGATCGGCGCCGCCGGCAAAGGTCGCCTCGAGCTCGCCGGTGCCGAAGCAATCGCCGCCGGCGCCTTCCTGGTGCAGCACCGCCCGCACGGCAAAGTTGGGATTGCACTTGATGGCGTACATGACATTGACCGGGCCCGGCCAGGCGGACTCGAACGCCGCGCGGATGCGCCGGTAGTTGGCGCGCAGCGTGGCGTCCGAGAGAACGAAGAGCGGGGATCCGAAACGCCGGAGAAGGTCGCTGACGCTGGCCTCTTCGATGCGCAGCTCGCCCTCGGTCGAGACCGAGAGGTGATCGCTCGGGGTCAGCACCCGGTCGAGCAACTCAGCCGTCGTTTCTTCCGTCACGCGTGTTCCCCTTCAAGGAGTGGGTCATCCCCCGGGCCCTGTCGCCGGGCCGGTGGTCCAGGCATCGGCAGCGAAGGCATTGTTGTAGAAGTCCCTCTGACGCCGGGCTCCTGCGATGGTGTTGTGCATGAGCATGGCAACCGTGACTGGACCGACGCCCCCTGGCACAGGCGTGATCCAGCCTGCCACCTCGCGGCAGCTCTCGAGATCGCAGTCGCCCACCACACGGGCACTGCCATCCGCATCTGTCACCGGGTTGATGCCGATATCGATGACGCAGGCGCCTGGCTTGATCATGTTGCCTGTCACCAGGCCAGGCCTGCCGACGGCCACGAACACGGCGTCCGCCTGGCGGCTGTGCACCGCGAGATTGCGGGTCTGGTGATGGCACACGGTGACCGTGGCGCCCTCGGCCATCAACAGGAAGGCGATCGGCTTGCCGACGATGTCGGAATGGCCGATGACCACGACCTCGAGGCCGGTGAGATTGAGACCCGTCGTCTTGAGGATGTGGACTGACGCCATCGCCGTGCAGGGACCGAGGTCGAGCTCGTTGTAGACGATGTTGCCGACGGATGCCGGATGCAGGCCCTCCACGTCCTTGAGCGGGTGGATGGCGCTCTGCAGCCTCTTGATGTTGATCTGCGGCGGCACCGGACGCTGCACGATGATGCCGGTGACCCGGGGGTCGGCGTTCATGGCCTGGACGGCTGCCAGCATTTCCGCTTCGCTGATGTCTTCCGCAAAGTGGCGCTCCTCGAAGGCGATGCCGAGTCGTTCGGCTGTCCGCTTCTGGTTGCGCACGTAGATGGCCACGGCGTCCGCATCGCCGATCACCACGGAGACAAGGCGCGGCGCCCAGCCCCGTTCCGTCAGTTCGTCGACGGCCCTGCGTGTCTTTTCGTGGAGTCCAGCGGCGATCCTGCGGCCGTCAAGTTCCTTGTGTTTCCACTGGAATTCATCGGTCACGGACACCCTCTCCCCGGGTTGCCTACTCGATCCTGGCGAAGGGGGAAGGATCGTCCGCCAGCGTTCCCATCCAGGCGATCACGGCAGCGCGCTCCTCCTCGTCGGCGATGCCGCGGAAGCCCATCTTGCCGCCGGGCACGTCCATGCGGGGATTTTCTAGGTAGGTCCACAACCGCCGCCACGTCCAGGTTCCGCTCTCGGCGTCCAGCGCATCGGAATAGGTGAATCCCTCCACGCTGGCGATGTCGCGGTCCACCATGTTCCAGAGATTGGGACCGACGCGGTTGGCGCCGCCCGGTCCGAACGTGTGGCAGGCCCGGCACGCGCGGGCGATGTCGCCCGCCGTCCTCGGCGGAGGCCCCGGTGATCATGGCGAGAACAGGATCGGCCGCCCCGGACTCGACATGCTGACCGTCCTCATCCGCCGGTTCCAGCATTGTCGTGTCGTCCATCGATGCATCGTCCCCTGCCGCTTCGGGCAGGGCGAGCGGCGCATCGCTCTGGGTGTTGAGCCAGGCGATGAGGTCGGCGCGGTCCTCGTCATCGGAGATGCCCTTGAACACCATCTTGTTCCCGGGTGCGTAGCCCTTGGGGTCGGTGATGTAGAGGCTCAGCTCCTCGAAGGTCCAGGTTCCGCCCAGGCCGGCGATGACATCGGAATAGTTGAAGGTGTCCCTGGCTCCCCGCGGGGCGCCGACCACACCGTAGAGATTGGGGCCCTGTCCATCCCGGCCGCCCGCCTCGACGCTGTGGCAACTCTTGCACTTGCGGAACTGCTTTTCGCCGTTGGCCAGATCCGCACTGGCCAGCAGGGTGGCGATCGGCACCACGACAGCCGCAACCTCGACTGCCGGTGTCTCGTCGATCATTTCGGCGTCAGCCATCATGTCATCGGCGTGCTCAGGCGCCGCATGCTCCACGGCCGGGCCGTAGAGGGTGTTGGCCAGTTTGCCGATGCCAAACGCGAGCAGGAGGCCGACCAGCAGGCCGGCGGCAATCTTGTTGAACTCCAGAGCATCCATGCGCACCGGCCCCGAAAAAGAGTGGTCCCGGTTGAGGGAAGAGTGCCTAAGGTGAGGCGTGGCGGAGATTAGCCAAGTCGCGTCGGCGTTCAAGCCCCTTCTCGACGGCCAGCCACGACCCGATTGTCGCCGGGGCGTCGCCCGAATAGTCTCGACACATGATGGAAGACGGCATCTTCTGGGCCGGAGGAGGGCGAGGCCATGGTTGGAATCCGCAGCGTGGACGTTCCCGGATACTCGAACGGCTGGATTGCCGCCGACAGCGGCCAGTACGTCCGCGTCGTCGATGTCGAGGGATGCCAGGTGGGTGACCTCTTCGCCGTCAGCCGGGCCGATCACGACGAGTTCATGAGCCCGTCGGTCACCCGGCTTCACAACGGCAATCTCTTTCCCGAAACGGGCCAGTGCTTCTTCACCAACCGCGATCGTCCGGCCTTCACGTTCATCGCCGACGCGTCGCCGGGGTGCCACGACATGCTCTATGCCTCGTGCAACCGGGACTGGTACGCCGGCAGAGGGCTGGCCGATCACCCGAACTGCCGAGACAACTACTTCGAGGCGGCGCGCGACGCGGGGATCGGGCATGTCCTGCAACCCGATCCGGTCAACCTGTTCCAGAACACGCCCCCCGGACCGGACGGACGGTTCGTCATCGGCGACACCCTGAGCGCGGCCGGCGACAGCGTCACGCTGAGGGCCGAAATCGACTGTATCGTCATCCTCACGGCCTGTTCGTCGGAGCGCATTGTCGGAGGGCGCTCCACGCCTCTTCGCGTCGAGGTCCATGAGGGCTGTCCGGAGCAGGCATCGGCCGCCGGCTGACCGTTGTCGACGATCATCGTCATTCCGGCGCGCATGGCGTCCACCAGGTTGCCGGGGAAACCCCTGGCGTCTGTCGGTGGCGTGCCGATGATCGTCCAGGTGTGGCGGCGCGCCGTCGAGGCCGACATCGGACGTGTCGTCGTGGCCGCTGCCGACCGCGTCATTGCCGACGCCGTGGAAGAGGCGGGCGGAGAGGCGGTCATGACGGATCCGGATCTCAGGTCGGGGTCGGATCGCGTCCACCAGGCTCTGGCCCGCATCGACCGGGCGGACGCAATCGACGTCGTGGTCAATCTGCAGGGGGACCTGCCGACCCTGCTGCCGCGCGATCTCGGCCGGGTTGTCACCACGCTCACCGGGAGCGGCGCCGACATGGCCACTCTCGCCGCACCGACGACGGACGAGGACGAGGCCCGTGACCCCGATGTCGTCAAGATGGTGGTGGCCTGGGATGACGGGGAAGAGACGGGGAGGGCCTTGTGTTTCACGAGGGCCCGCGCCCCGTGGGGCGAGGGACCCCTGTGGCACCATGTCGGCATCTACGCCTTCCGCCGGGAGGCGCTCGAACTCTTCGTCTCGTTGCCGGCCAGCCCCCTGGAGCTGCGGGAGCGTCTGGAACAGATGCGCGCCCTTGAGGCCGGCATGAGCATCGCCGTGGGCCGCGTTGACAGTGTTCCGGTCGGTGTCGATACTCCCCGGGACCTTGAGCGGGCACGATCCTTCCTTGCGCTGAAGGATCGTGCCAGTCCCCGATCCACGCCATGACCGCCAGCGACAACACCATCGCCTTCCAGGGCAAGCCCGGTGCCTATTCGCACCTTGCCTGCCAGGAGGCCTTTCCATCCATGACAACCCTGCCGTGCGCCTCCTTCGAGGATGTCTTCCAGGCGGTGGAAGACGGCCATGCGCGTCTGGCCATGCTGCCGATCGAGAACTCCGTCGCCGGCCGGGTCGCCGATGTCCACCACCTGATGCCGCTCTCGTCCCTGCAGATCGTCGGAGAGCATTTCCACAAGGTGAACCACAGCCTTCTGGGCGTGCCCGGCGCCGGGGTGAAGGATCTTGCCGTCGTTCACTCCCATATCCAGGCGCTTGGTCAGTGCCGCCGGGCCCTGCGGCGCCTTGGAGTCGAACCGGCCTCCCATGCCGATACCGCCGGTGCCGCCCATGACATTGCCGACTGGGGCGATCCGGCCCATGGCGCCATCGCGTCGGAACTGGCCGCCCGCATCTACGGTCTCGACATCCTGGAGCGCGACCTTGAGGACGCGGACCACAATCACACCCGGTTCCTCATCCTGTCGCGGACCGTCCCCCTCCCTGAACCAGGCAGCGACTCCCTCATCACCAGCATGATCTTCCGCGTGCGCAGCGTTCCCGCGGCGCTCTACAAGGCACTGGGAGGCTTTGCCACCAACGGCGTCAACCTGACGAAGATCGAGAGCTACATGACCGATGGAACCTTCAGCGCCGCCCAGTTCCATGTCGACGCCGAAGGTCATCCCGATGAACGCCCGATGCGTCTCGCCCTGGAGGAACTGGGGTTCTTCGCGCTTGAGGTGAGGATTCTCGGGACCTACGAGGCGCACCCCTACAGGGATGCCATGCACAAAGTCGCCGACGACCGGGAGTCCGACTGACGACGGCAGCGCGCCCGGGCACCCTGGCGAAGGGTCATTGGCCCTCTCCTTCCTCCCCGTCGAGACCTTCCACCGCCAACCGGATTGGCGCACATCATGCATGCGTCCCGTTCAGGCGTCCGCGATCATGCCTTCTCCCATGGCGTTCCCCTTGTCGCATCCTGATCGCAATGATAGGCCCGCCCGATCACGGGAGTGACGGTCATGACCTCGGAGCAATCCTGGAACGCCCAGGTGTATCAGGCCAACGCCGGTTTCGTGCCGGTTCTGGGGCGTCCCGTGCTGGCGCTCCTCGCGCCGGGGCCGGGTGAGCGCGTTCTGGACCTCGGCTGCGGCGATGGCGCGCTGACCCGGGAGATCGTCGAGGCAGGCTGCGAGGTGGTGGGCGTCGACCATTCGCAGGCGATGGTCGCGGCGGCCTGCGACCGCGGCATCGACGCCCGCCTGATGGACGCCGCCGCACTCGCCTTCGAGGACGAGTTCGACGCGGTGTTCTCGAACGCCGTCCTGCACTGGGTCAGAGATGCCGACGCCGCTATCGCCGGCGTCGCCCGTGCGCTGAAGCGGGGCGGACGTTTCGTGGGCGAGTTCGGCGGGCACGGAAACATGGCCGCGGTCGTCACGGCGCTCGCCGCCGTGCTGGCCCGGCGCGGCGTCGACATCGCGCCCGTCAATCCGTGGTTCTATCCCACGCCGGACGACTACCGCGACCGGCTCGAGAAGGCCGGGTTCTCGGTCGACAGCATCGAGCTCATCCCGCGCCCGACCCCGCTTCCGACAGGCATGAAAGGCTGGCTCGGGACCTTTGCCGGACCGTTCTACGCGGCCCTGCCGGAAGGAGAACGCCGGGCGGCCCGCGACGAGACCCTCGACCTCCTGCGCCACAGTCTGTGCGACAGCCATGGTAACTGGACGGCCGACTACGTCCGTCTGCGCTTCGCGGCGCGCCTGTAGGACCGCCCGGCTCCGCGCTGAGTTTCCCGGAGGTGGCCACGAAACGGGGCAGCGTGCTCACGGTCGATTGCGGCCGTCCGGCAACGCTACCAAGGCTGGGATGTCCGGTCGCGGAAGAATCCGCCAGTCGGCCCATCGTCGGCCAGGGTTGCCAGGAAGAGTGCGGTGTCGGCACCCTGCGCAACCGAACGCGTCGCCGTCTTCCCGCCCATGCGGGTGCGAACCCAGCCCGGACACATGCAGTTGACCAGAACCCCTGGTCCGGCCTCACGCGCAAGGCGCACGGTGAGGGCGTTGAGCGCGGCTTTGGAGATGGCATAGGCCGCCGGACCCTCGAGCCCGGAAGCGAAGGACCCCCAGCCGGACGAGACGTTGACCACCCGGCCCCATCCTCGCCGGGCCATGCCGGGCATGAAGGCTCGAGCGGTGCGGTACGGGCCGAGGAAGTTGACGGCGATCGCCTCGTCCATCGGCGCCGAATCTCCTGAAAGGAGGTTGCCCTCCGCAAGCACGCCGGCGTTGTTGACAAGCACATCAATCTCGATCCCGGCACCGGCGAGCCTGTCCGTGCACGCCCGGACCGACCCATCGTCGGAGACGTCGAGCCTTTCGACGCGAACGTCATGACCGTCCGTCATTAGATTGGCTGCCGCTTCCTCGCCGGACGCGGGATCGCGGGAGCCGAGCACGATCGCATGCCCTTCGCGAGCAAGCTGGCGGCAGATCTCGAGTCCAATGCCCCGGTTGCCGCCGGTAACGAGCGCGGTCCTGATCATGATTGCTTCCTCCGTCGTGTCTGTCTCGCGAGCCGCCGCACCGACACAGCAGGCGCCCGCGACGCGGTAAGGCGGACGCCGAAACCCTCCCGGCACTGATCCACACCGTCGCGGTCATGCCAGCATGCGGCCTGCGTCGGCAATGTGGTAGCGCATCAACCACGGCGGCGGCAATGACAAGGCAAACGGAAGGCTGCAGCCCTGCTGATGACCCTTGGCCCGGCGAGGCATCCGCGTTGGCGCTTCGCGCGCCCGGACCTCGTTGTCCTGGACCGCGTCACACCCAGCCTGTCGGCGGCAACCGTCTGCAGCGACATTCCCGGTGCCGCGGAAGCGGCGGAAACGGTCTCGGCGTGCCGGCCATGCTTCGTATCGTCGGCACCCGGCGCGGTCTCGGGAAAGCCGCGGGGCGACAGCGTGCGGGGGAGCCCGCCATGGCGCTCGACGGCACCGGCGCAGCGCTCGAGCTCCTGTCCGACTCCGGCGTCCACCCGGTTGACATATCATCGAGTCTGTTCGACCAGTTGCGCTGGATGTCCGATGCCGGCCATGCCCTCGTTTCGGGAGTCAAGCCTTGAACACCTTCACCCCCAGCGAACGCAGCCGCGTGAAGCGGCTCTTCAAGCGCGCTCATTACGATGCAGACACCGTGCACCGGCTGATCGACGAGATCGGCACCGGCTCGGTCGGCTACGTCATCAAGGGCCAGCCCCATGTCACGCCGACCCTGGTCTGGCGCGAGGGCGAGCGCGTCTATTGGCATGGCTCGTCGGCAAGCCGCATGCTGCGCAAGGTTCACGGCGGTGTGCCGGTCTGCGTCAACGTCTTCCACCTCGACGGCTTCGTGCTGGCGCGCTCGGGCATGCATTCCAGCGTCAACTACCGATCGGCCACGCTTTTCGGCACGGCCGCGCTGGTCAGGGACGCGACCGAAAAGGAGGCCTCCCTCAAGGCCTTCCTGGACCGTTTCGTGCCGGGCCGCTGGGAGACCCTGCGACCGGTGCAGGCCCAGGAACTCAAGGCCACCTCGGTCGTCGGAATGACCATCGAGGAAGCAAGCGCCAAGATCAGGACCGGCCATTGCGAGGACGACGAGGAGGACTACGCCCTCGACATCTGGGCCGGGCTCGTGCCGGTGCGCACCGTGATCGGCGAGCCTGAGGACGATCCACGCCTGAAGCCCGGCGTTCCGCGCCCCGAGCACCTCAAGGGCATTCGCATCGGTTGACCTGTATCCGTCACCAAGGGTTTGCGTAGCGGGATCAGGCGGGTGACGCCGTCTCAGAAGAGATCGAACTGCTCGGTGTCGCTGCGTTTCGCGCGCGTCCTGCGGCGCGATGTCTTGCCTGCCTCTCCCGCCACGGCATCCACAGTGGCATCGGCGAACTCGATGGCAAGACGGCAGCCTTTCTCGACTCCCGCCGCCCGCGTCACGGGCGTTCCATCCGATCGCACGACCGCATACCCGCGTTCGAGAACAGACCGGTAGCAGAGACTTTCCAGGAGCCCGGCGAGCCCGGTGAGAGTGCGGGCCGGTGTCGCCAGCCCTTCCCCGATGGCCCGATCGAGGCTGTCGGCGAGATGGGCGAGGCGGTCCCCGGTGCGGGCCACGCGCCCGGCAAGGAGTTCCGCATTGATGCCCGAAGCAATTGCGGCGAGACGGGCGCGCCTGTCCGCGATCCAGGCGCCCGGTTCCGGCATCGCCAGGATGCGCTCGTCCAGGGCGCGGCCAAGGCCAGCGAGTCTCAGCGACATCACCCGGTCGAGACCCGAGACGACGTGATCGAGGTCCTGGCTTCTTTGTTCGAGAATGCGACCGGGCCTCGGCAAACCGCGGGCGAGACCTGCCAGGTGGCTGGCGAGGCGCTGGTGCAGCTCCGTGGTTGCCCGCACCAGCCTGCCGTCGGTCTCGATCAGGCGCGTCATGAGTTCGGCCCGCACCGGTACGGCAATCTCCGCCGCCGCGGTCGGCGTGGGCGCTCTCAGGTCCGCAGCATGATCGATCAGGGTCGTGTCCGTTTCGTGCCCCACGGCCGATATCAGCGGTATGGCGCTGGCGGCGGCAGCGCGCACCACGCTCTCTTCGTTGAAGGGCATGAGATCCTCGAAGCTGCCACCGCCGCGGGCGACGATGATAAGATCTGGGCGCGGCACCCGATCGTTGTGGCTGATGGCGTTGAAACCCTCGATGGCGGCGGTGATCTCGGCCGCGGCGGCCTCCCCCTGCACCGGCACTGGCCACACCAGCACATGGCGGGGGAAGCGTTCTCGCAGACGGTGCAGGATGTCGCGGATTACCGCGCCCGTCGGTGACGTCACGACACCGATGACGTCGGGCAGCGACGGCAGCGGCTGCTTGGCGGCGGGATCGAAGAGGCCCTCCGCCTCGAGTTGCTTGCGTCGCTTCTCGAGCAGCACCATCAGGGCGCCGAGCCCGGCAGGCTCGAGGCTCTCGATGATCAGCTGGTAGCTGGAACGGCCGGGATAGGTCGTCAGCTTGCCTGTGGCCACCATTTCCAGACCCTGTTCGGGCCGGTGGGCCAGGCGGTTGGCCGTTCGCGACCAGCAGACGCAGTCGAGCACCGCCTTGTCTTCCTTCATGGAGAGGTAGACGTGTCCCGATGCCGCCCTCGTGACCCGGCCGATCTCGCCGCGGATGCGGACACGCTCGAAGGCCGCCTCGACGGTCGAGCGCACCCGTTGCGAGATCTCGGCGACGCCGAATTCGGGGACGTTGCCTGCCTGGTCGGGGATTGCAGCGGATGCTTCCATGACGGCGCCATGATACAAGACCCGCGACGCCGGACCAGCCGCATGGGAGAACGAACGATGGGTGTGACGGCTCCGTCGCGAGGGAATCCGGCTGACGGCGATCTTCCATGAGGGTTCTCGTGATCGGCGGCGGCGGCCGGGAGCACGCGCTGGTGAGGACAATTGCCGCATCGCCGCGTGTCACGGCGGTATGCTGCGCCCCCGGCAATGCCGGTATCGCGAACGATGCCGGGCTGGTCGACATTGCGGCTGACGACGTCGCCGGCCTCGTCGCATGGGCGCGGACCCATGCCGTCGATCTCGTCGTGCCCGGTCCGGAAGCGGCCCTCGTTGCCGGGATTGTCGACGCCATGGAGGATGCGGGCATTGCCTGCATCGGACCCGATGCCGCCGCCGCCCGGCTCGAGGCATCGAAGTCGCTGATGAAGGAAATCGCCGATGCCGCCGGCGTGCCCACGGCCCGCTGGCGGCGTTTCGAGGATGCGGGCGAGGCGAGGGCGTGGGTTGCAGCCTGCGGGGCGCCCGTCGTGATCAAGGCCGATGGCCTCACGGGCGGCAAGGGTGTCACCGTCGCATTCACCGAGGCCGAGGCTCTGCGGGCTGTTGACGAGGCGCTGGCGGACCGCGTGTTCGGCGACGCCGGTTCTTCCGTGGTCATCGAGGAGTTTCTCGATGGCGAGGAGGCGAGCTACCACGTGCTCGTGGACGGCACGTCGATCCTGCCGCTCGCCACGGCCCAGGATCACAAGCGCGTCGGCGACGGGGATACCGGCCCCAACACCGGCGGCATGGGATGCTATTCGCCAGCGCCGGTGGTCACCCCCGACATCGAGGCGCGGATCCTTGACGACATCATCCGTCCGACCGTCGCCGCCATGAGCCAGCGCGGCACGCCGTTTCGCGGCGTCCTCTACGCCGGGCTGATGATCTCCTCCGAAGGCCCCAGGCTCCTCGAATACAACGTCCGCTTCGGTGACCCGGAATGCCAGGTCCTGCTGGCCCGCCTCGACTCGGATCTCGTGCCTGCACTGCAGGCGACCCGCGACGGCACGCTCGATCATGTCCGCCTCACGTGGCGCGACGAGTCGGCTCTGACCGTGGTGATGGCCACGCGGGGCTATCCGGGGACCTATCCCCGGGCCACACCCATTCGCCGGCTCGACGAGGCGGCGGGCGATGATGGCGTGATCCTTCATGCCGGCACGGCGCGAAGGGATGGCGGCTGGGTGTCGGCGGGCGGGCGCGTGCTCGGTGTGACGGCGTGCGGTGCGTCCCTCGCCGAGGCCCGCGATCGCGCCTATCGCATTGTCGACAGGATCGACTGGGCGGAAGGGTTCTGCCGTCGCGATATCGGCAACAAGGGGATCACGCGCCAGGGGTGAGCCGTTTCGGACCCCACGTGATGAACAGGCGGCAGGTGCGGTGTCGACGCCCGGGTGCCCGGCAATGGGACCCTCTCCGCCAGGACCATGGGCCACAGTCGTTGCATCGTCGTCATCGGGAGTGGTGCCGGCGACGGCGGATTGGCCGTCTCATGTCCGCACGATGAGAGTCTGGGGCGAGCGCGTGGTGAGGATCTCGCAGCCCTTCTCCGTCAGGATGGCGGTGTTGGAGATGAAGTAGTCGACACAGTCCGTGTCGGTGAACCAGGAATGAAGGTGAAAGGACATGCCCCGCTTCATCTCCAGGTCCGAATCGGGTGCGAGACTCGTGACCATGGAGCCTCCGGTCCAGCTTGGCGGAAAACCGATTCCCGTCAGGTAGCCGCAGTGATGCCGCTCGTAACCCTTGAGCCCCCGGCTTCGTGCGACATCCCGCCATGCCGCATAGGCATCTCCGGCCCGCGCACCCGGCACGATCGCCGCCGCGATCGCCTCCATGGCGTCGATGGCCATTGAGACGGAGCGTTCGACGCCGTCAGGAGCGCCCCCCACGTAGACCAGCCGGCCCATGGGCGCCTGGTACTTGCGGTAGGCCGCACCGATCTCCAGGAACACGGCATCGCCGTTGCGGAACGTCTCGCCCCGCCATGTCGTGTGTTCCTCGCCAAGCCTCGAGGTCGGCCTGATGAACGGCCCGAAGCCGGGATACTCGCTGCCTGCCAGACACAGGGCGCGCTGGCATTCGCCTGCAACCTCATGATCGCTTGCGCCATGGCGTATGGCATCGATTGCCGCCAGCGTCCCGGCATCGGCCGCGTCTGCGGCACGGCGCGTATAGGTGATTTCGAGCGGTGACTTCACCATCCGCAGGGCATCGACGAGGCCCGAGCCATCGCTCCATGCGGCCGCTGGCGCACCGGCCTTGATGCGGCTCGCCGTATGCGGCGTCAGAAACAGGGACCGCTCCTCGAGTGCGACCCGGCCGTCGCTAATTCCGAGCAGGGTCATCGCGTCGAGCACATGGTCGGCCGGCTCCTCGTCATCGGCGTGGCCATGGAACACGGCGTTGGCGACCTGGTTGTCAACCGTGATCTGCTCCATGGCCCGGGCCACGAGGCGGAGTTCGCCGTCGCGCGGCACGACGAGGATGTGTGACGCGAAGAATCCCCAGTGATCGAGACCGGTGAGGTAGTAGATGTTTTCCGGACTGGCGATGAGAAGACCGTCAAGGTCACGCTCGACAATCGCGTCGCGGAGCGTCTTGAGGCGTCGATCGAGTTCCTGGCGTGGAAAGGGCTGGTGAGCGGTCATGGCGGGTTCCCGTGGGTCGCGTGTCAGGCGACCACGCGGAGTGCGCGTTCGACATCACAAAGGCGCTCGCCTCCGCCGGCGGTGACGACGAAGGACTCCGAGACCGCGGCGCCGTAGCGCTCGAGCCACACGCCCGACTGGAAGTGGAAACACATGCCGGCCTCGAGGACCGTGTTGTCGCCGGGGCGAAGGCTGGCGGTCCGTTCTCCCCAGTCGGGCGGAAAGCCGAGACCGATGGAATAGCCCACGCGGCTCTCCTTGCGGTAGCCGTGGCGGTTGAGCACACCCTGCCACACGGCTTCCACATCGGCGCACGTGGCGCCGGGACGGGCCGCCTGCAGCGCCGCATTGCCGCCCTCCACAATCGTCTCCGCAAGCTTGGCGACGTCACGCGGTGGCTTGCCCATATGCGCCGTTCGGGTGAGTGGCGCGTGGTAGTGGCGCCGTGCCGCAGCCAGTTCCATGACCACGAGACCCTCGTCAGGCAAGGTTTCGGATGTCCAGGTGAGGTGCGGCGTTGCCGTGCCGTCCCCGACCTGGATCAGCGGGCAAATGCTGGTGTAGTCGCCGTGCTGTCCGTCAAGACCGCTGATCTGCGTGTGATAGACGTCCGCGATGATGTCCTTTTGCCGGGCGCCCGGGCGAAGGCGCTCCAGAGCCCTTTCCATGACCCTTGTCGCGAGTCTGCCGGCCTCGCGCATGTACGACAGTTCCGCGGGCGACTTGACCAGCCGCGCCCAGTTCACCAGTTCGCGGTTGTCGGCGATCCGGGCGCCGCCCAGTCCGTCGACGAGGTGCCGATGGGCTCTTGCCGTATAGTAGTGGGCGTCCAGTTCGACGCCGATGCTCGCGGAACCCCAGCCGCGCTGCCTGATCAGATCGCACAATTCGTCGAAGGGATGGCGATCCGGGTGGTGAACCAGGGGTTCGGAGAATGCCACGACGTTGTCGCCCGGAAGGTCCGTCGTCATGACGGCGGACAGGGCGTCCTGGGCGCGGCCGAACCACACCGGAAACCGGTCGTCGCGATGGAACAGCACGGCCTGCGGCGTGTAGAACGACCATCCGTCGAAGCCGGTCAGCCAGTGCATGTTCGCCGGATCCTGGCAGATCAGGAGATCGAACCCGGCCTCGTCCATGCGTTGACGGACCCTGTCGCGGCGCTGTGCGTATTCCGATCCGTCGAAGGCGGCTGCTGTCATCGGACTCCTCTAGGCTGTGGCGTATCCCGACGCCGCATGGGGAGCCATGGCCCTCGCATGCGCGGCGATCGAGCGTGCCGTGAAACTGCCGTCAGGCGGCGTGTCGCGAACGAAGTGCCGCCAGCCGTCCTTGCCGCGCACCGGGATGGCGGACAGCTCCGGTCCGGCGGTCTGGCGCGCGTGGGCGGGCAGGAAGCGGACCGCGAGACCGATGCGTGGCGACCCGGTGCGGTTGGTGCCGGACGCATGGGCGAGAAGACAGTGGTGGAGCGACATCTCTCCGGCATCGAGGATGACCGGAACAGCGTGCGATTCATCCATGTCGAGGACGATTTCCTGACCGCGGGTGAGGGCGCTCCCTTTCGAAAGAGTCTCCCGGTGGCGGAGCTTGTCTCGTGTGTGGGTGCCCGCCATGAACCGCATGCATCCGTTCTCCGGACGGACATCGGTGAGGGCAATCCACGCCGTGCAGATCTCGAAGGGCTCAAGATTCCAGTAGTTGGCGTCCTGGTGCCAGTTGATGCGCTGCCGTCCCCCGGGCGGCTTGCAGAAGAGGTCGGCCGCCTGGAGGAGGATGTCCGGTCCGATGACCGATTCGACGCGGTCGAGCACGGCGTCATCTGTCGCGAGGTCGAAGACCCAGTCGCAAAGCAGATGCATCTTGATGCGCCAGGGATGCGCAGACCCGACGGCGGTTCCTCCATGAGCCTCTCGATGCGCGTGGCCGCCATGCGGGCTCTCGCACCGGAGACCGCATCGAAGGGAAAGGCGAAGCCATCGCGCCTGTAGCGGCTGGCCGTATCGTTCGGGCGTCCGTCAGCCATGGTGCCGTTCCCAGAGGATCGGCAGGAGATCGCAACGGTAGGGGCCTCCCTCGATGAGCCCGTGTTCCGCTTCCAGGAAATCCGTCATGTCGCGGGTCCACGGCCCCCGCCGCCGGTAGATGGCATCGCCGTCGGCGAAGCGCATGGTGAGCCGCCTGATGGTGCGCTGCGGCGGCGAAGCGTCCGGCGCGCCGTGGACCGTATGCGAATCGAAGACGAGGCAGTCTCCCGGTTGAAGCGCGTAGTCGACCCGGTCGCCGTATTCGCTCAGCCTGGAGAAATCGGGAGTCCTCTCGTAGATGCCGTGGGGATCGGCCTTCGGTCCGGTGCCCGCGAAACTCTCCGGCATGAAGTGCCTGTTCCAGGTATGGGATCCTTTGAGAATCGTGACGCCCTCGCCCCGGGCGACCGGTTCCAGCGCCATCCACAGTACGCACCACGTGCCGTCGAGATCGAAGTACGGAGCATCGTGATGCCAGGGCGCCCGGTTGACGGCGCCGGCCTTGCGCACGAGCCAGTTGTCGGTCACGAGCATGACGGAAGAAACACCCATGAGTTCGCCGGCGATCCGGGCGGCGGGCGATTCGAAGATGAATTCACGCATCGCAGGCACCTGCTGCCAGATCCAGAAATCCGTGACGTATGTGCCGGGGTTCGTATCCGCCGAATAGTCGACGAACATCGGGCCGGGGTTCGCCATGCCCTGGTCGATGGCGTCGCCGGCCACAGCCAGCCAGCGAGGGTCGAAGGCCTCGCGAAGGCAGACGACCCCGTCTTTCCTGTAGGAGGCACGCTGTTCCCCGGTCGTCAGCGGCACGTCGCTCATGCGCTCCTCAATCCGCGTCGAGCACGGCGCTGAGGAACATCCTTGTGCGTTCGTTCTGCGGGTTGCCGATCAACTGGTCGGGCGGTCCCTGTTCGGCAATCTTGCCTTCGTAGAAGAAGCAGACGCGATCCGATATCTCGCGGGCAAATCCCATCTGGTGCGTCACGATGATCATGGTGAGGTCATGTTCCTTGGCGAGCTTGCGAATGACGTTCAGAACCTCGCCGATCACCTCCGGATCGAGTGCCGAGGTGACTTCATCGAAGAGCATGACCTTCGGTCGCATGGCGAGCGCGCGGGCAATGGCGACCCGCTGCTGCTGACCGCCGGAAAGGCGCGATGGATGCTGGCCCGCCTTGTCGGCAATGCCCACCATGGCCAGAAGTTCCATGGAGCGCTCCCGTGCCTCGTTCTTGCTGAGGCCCAGAGACTGCACGGGGGCTTCCATGCAGTTCTCGAGCACGGTCATGTGGGGGAAGAGATTGAAGTGCTGGAACACCATGCCGATGTCCGATCGCATCTTCCTGAGGTGGGCATCGCTGGATTCGACGAGGACGCCGCCCCTTTCCATGTGGGTGAGCGGCTGACCATAGAGATAGATGACGCCGTCATCGATCGGTTCGAGAGTCATCAGGACACGCAGGACCGTGGTCTTTCCCGAGCCGGACGGGCCGATGATCGAGACGATCTCGTTGGCTGCGATGTCGAGATCGAGTGAATCGAGCACGGTGAGGTCGCCGTAACGCTTGGACACCCTGGAGAAGCGCACCGCGGGTGGATCGGCTTCATTCAGCCGGAGGGGATAGGTGTCGTTGTCCATGGCCTCGCTTGTCCCGGCGGCTCGTCAATCGACGCCAAGCGCGCGCCGCGCCCATGTCTCGAACCGTCTTAGACTGAATGCCGCCGGCAGGGAAATGGCAAGGAAGATGATGCCGACAAGGGTATAGGGTTCGAGAAAGCGGTAGGTCTCGGAACCGACGGCATTGGCGGTGTGAAGGAGTTCGGCAACTCCGATGACAGAAAGCATGGGCGTATCCTTGAAGATGCCGACGAGGTAGTTCCCCATACCCGGGATTGCGGGGGGCAGCGCCTGGGGAATGATGATCCTGAAGTAGGTTCTCCGTGTCGACAGGTTGAGAGCCTTGCAGGCTTCCCATTGTCCCTTTGGAACGCCGTCGAGACCCGCCCTGTAGACTTCGGAAAGGTACGAGGCGTAGTGCAGGCCGATCGCGATCATGCCGGAGGTCCAGGGAGAGAGCGTCACGCCCACCTGGGGCCCGACGTAGAAGACGAAGAAGATCTGCAGGACCAGCGGCGTGGAGCGAATGAACTCGACGCATTCGCGTACGGCAACCGTGAGAAGGGTGATGGACGTGCGCTGTCCCAGCGCGAAGACGAGACCGACCACAAGGGCGATGGCATAGCCGATTCCGGCGGCAAGCAGGGTGTTGGTGGTGGCCAGCAGGAGACGCGGCAGAATCTCGAAAGTGAAGTCCCATTTCCAGTCGAACATGGCCTACCCCCCGGGAACCCGGCCCATCTTGCGCGCCATGAACCTCTCGAGGGCCAGCATCGAGGGTGATATCAGCAGCCGCGCCAGGAGGTAGTAGATGATAAGGGCCGTGCCGAAGGCTTCCGCGGACAGGAAGGTCGAGCCGTTGATCTGGCGCGCCTCGAACATGAGGTCGGTGACCGAGATGAGCGCCACCAGCGCCGTTCCCTTGAGAAGCTCGATGAAGAGGTTGCCCCAGGGTGGCAGCATGGCGAGCAGCGCCTGCGGCAGGATGATCCTCGTCATGCGCTTGAAGGGCGAGAGATTGAGCGCGATGGCGACCTCGTACTGCCCGCGCGGAACCGAAATGATGGCGCCGCGGACGACTTCGGCTCCGTATGCGCCGAGATTCATGCCCACGGCGATGAAACCGGCAGTGAATTTTTCCAGGGTGATGCCGAACAGGGGAAGCACGAAGAAGATCCAGAACAGCTGGATAAGGAGGGATGTTCCCCGGAAGATCTCGATATAGGTGATGGCAACGGAGCGGACGAGAACCAGCTTCGAGAGCCTCATCAGCGCCATCACCAGGGCGATGGTGACCGCCAGCAGGGCGGCGAGCACGGTCTGCTGGACGGTGACGATGGTTCCGTCGATGAAGCGAGGACCGTGCTCCGCCAGAAAGCCGAGGTAGTGCTCCATCAGAAATGCCTGCCGGCTTCAGGAATCAGGGCCTCCCCGCCGGGACAACGGGGAGGCCCTGAATCAGACACCTTGCAACCGAACCGTCAGCGGTTGGCGCAGGCGTACTCCGTCTTGGCATCGCCGGGCAACTGGAAGGTTGTGTAGCCGTACTCGGCCACGGCGGCCATCATCGCGTCCGAACCGACCCAGGACGCCAGCGCATCGTTGAATGCGGCGACGAACTCGGCGTCCTCGTGGCGGAACGCTATGCCGACCCAGTTGAAGGTCCATATCGGAAGGAGGCCAGGATCGGTGATGTCGATCTCGCCGTCGCTCTCGGCGGCGAGGACACGCGCCGTGAAGAACGTCACGCCGCCGGCGTCGGCACGGCCGGCGCGGACAGCGGCGAGGATCTCCGTGGGGCCGGGAACCTGCATGATGTTGGAATCCTCGATGCCCTCCTTCTTGGCAACTTCGACGATGTTGTAGCCCGCTCCGGTGACGAGGACCGCTCCCATATCGCGGATATCGTCGTAGGTCTGGATTCCCTTCGGGTTGCCAGCCGGTACGATGAAGGCGTCGCCGAACACACCGACCGGTTCGGAGAACGTGACGTTCTCGCAGCGGCTGGCGAGGATGTACATGCCGCCGGTGATGATATCGAAACGATTGGCGTTAAGCCCGGGAATCAGCCCTCCCCAGTCGGTCACCACCGGTTCGATATTGGTGATTCCCATCTCGTTCAGGATGCCGGTTGCGATCGCGTTGACGAATCCCAGCGGCTCGTTGTCCTCGCCGGGATAGGCCCACGGGACCTCGTTGGCAAAACCGATGCGCACGGCGTCGCCGGCCATCGCCTTATCGAGCAGCGAATGCCCGTCCGCACGGACTTCTGTCGTCCAGGGCATCAGGACAAGGCTCGCGACGATCGCCGCCCACGACAGTTTCATGAGTTTCATGATGTGAGACCTCCGGATAGTCGTATGAGACCTCCGGATAGTCGTGTGAGACCTCCGGATAGTCCCTTGTAGGTGCGCCATCGTAGCACCTATTCACGCCATCACAAGGAAGCCGTCAGCCGCCGCCCCACCTTGTCAAGAAACTCGAGCCCTTCGGCCAGTTCGCCGAGTTCGATGTACTCGTCCGGCTTGTGGGCGCGCTCGATGCTGCCGGGTCCGAAGACGATGGTCGAGTAGGCCGCTTCGCTGAAGTATCCCGCGTCCGTGCCGAAGGAGACGACATCCTCGCGATTGAGGCCCGTCAGGCCCCTGACGAAGTTGATCGCGTCGCCGGCGTGATGGTCGTCGAGCCCCGGAACGCGGGCCTCGATGGTGGTCACGATATCGGCTTCGGGGCAGCGAGCGCGCATTTCCGGAACGAGCTGCTGCTCGCAGTAACGGCGGATGTCGTCGACGACATCCATCCCGTCGTCTCCCGGAAGCATGCGGATTTCCCAGTCGAACTCGCACCAACCGGACGTGATGTTGCGCGCCGTTCCGCCGTTGATCCTGCCGACGTTGAGCGTTGGAAACGGTGGATCGTAGGGTGATCCCGCGACGGGACCGGCGGCGCACCTGCGGGCGTGCTCCTCGATGCGGTTGATGATTCGCATGGCGTAGGCGATTGCGCTGACGCCGTTGAAGGGATTGCACGAATGGGCCTCAAGGCCCGTGACGACGGTATTGAGTTCGATTGCCCCCTTGTGGCCCGAAACGATCGTCATGCCGGTCGGTTCGCCGACGATGACGATGCCGGGGCGCATGTGCTGCTTCGCCATATCCCGCAGCAGCACGGGCATGCCGAATCCGCCGATCTCCTCGTCATAGGTGAAGGCGATGTGAATGGGCCGCCGGAGTTCCATCGTCTGCCAGGCCGGGACCGATGCCAGGACGCAGGCAAGGAAGCCCTTCATGTCGACGGTGCCGCGGCCATGAAGGCGATCGCCGATCCGGGTCATCCGGAAGGGATCGGTCTTCCACTGCTGACCATCGACAGGAACGACATCCATGTGACCGCACAGCACGACACCGCCGTCCCTGGCCGGACCTACGGTGGCGAAGACGTTGGCCCGTTCTCCTGACGGATCGAAACTCAGCGAACAGGAAATTCCCCGGGTCTCCAGAATGTCCCTGACGATATCCACGACATCGTGATTGGGCCTTCCCGAAACGCTCGGGCACGCGACCAGGCGCGAGAGAATGTCGACGACTGTATCGAGGTTCGCTTTCATCTTGCCTCGCTTGGAAGGCACGGACCGTACGCAGCGGGCGCAATCGTTGTAAAGTCCGTTGCCGCGGGAGGGCGCTTGCGGATAGCGTCCAGAAATCGGGCGCAGCACTGCGGGAACAGGTCGATGGCGTGGAAACTGCTGTTTGTTTCGATGTTCGGCGAGCGTGAAGAGTTCGATCCCGTGAACTATCGCAGCATCTGTTCCTCGGGCCTCGAAAAGGACTGGATTGTGACCTGGCACGGCGAGGCCGCCGAACGGTCGGGCTTTTCGATGAGGGCCGTCGACATCTGCCGCGGGGATGCTCTTCCTGACGCCAGGCTTGTGGACTGCGCCATTCTTGGCGGAACGATGCATGTCATCGACGAGGATCGCGAATGGCTCGGCAGGCTGAAGGACTGGCTCGCCGCCTATCGCATGACCGCGCGGCCCCTGCTCGCGGTCTGCGGCGGCCACCAGCTTCTCTCCACGCGCCTGGCTGACGGCAGGCTCGTCAACCGGCGCTCCGGCACCCTCGCGGGCACCAGCGAGGTATGCCTGACGGAACGTGGCAGATCACATGAGCTGTTTGCGGGACTCGGGCCGACAGCACGATTTCACTTCGCCAACTACCTCGATGTCGAACCGTCGCCGGCGCAGCGCGCGAGCGTGCTCGCTGTCGACGGCGAGAGCGAAGGTCTCGCCATCGACCATGGTGGCCACTGGTACAGTACGCAGTTCCATCCCGAGTCCCGCAAGGCGACCTGGGTGTGCACCTACGGCGCGTCGCACCCCGAACGGATCGCCGCCTACGACGACGGGCATGACGGCGCCGTGCTGATCGACAACTTCCTGAAGCTTGCCGCGTCGATCCTGCCCGCGGCAGAACGGACTGACGACTCGAGGCGCGCAGACCACGACGGATGATCCGGCATCCGGCAGGCCGCAACCGGCGATCGTGCCAGCCACGGCCGAGGAAGCGCGAGGCCCTGCCGCTGCGGCCGTAGCCGGGCTACCTAGCGCGCCGCCGCGCCAGTGGCCGGTCCAGGATCTCCCTGATCACGAACGCCTCGCGCAGTGCATCCGGGGTGCCCAGCCGCGCACGTATCCGCTCCGAAAGCGCGTGGGCGGGGGAGGCGTGAGCGTGGGGCCGGGTCGTTCGTGGCGCGGTCGTGCCCCAGGGCGCGTGGTCGGCGGGCTCGGCGCCCGCACGTTGCGTCGTGCTCGCGGGCGCCGGACGTCCCGTTGCGCTGCGGCTCCAGGGACTCCGGCCCGACTCTGCCTTCCACGGCCGCGGTGGCGCGCGCCTGGTTTCCCCCTCCGACTCCCACACCGCATCCGGCTCCGGTTCCGCGTTGTTGCCGTAGGTGCCGTATCCGGGATGGGCCCCCGGATCGTCGCCGCGCTGCCTGGCGGCTTCTTCCTTCACGGCCTCGGCGACTTGCCGGAACCACGTTCTCAGACCCGCCATGCCTCAATCTCCCGGGCGTTTCACGCGCCCGAGCAGTCGGTGATCGAATGCCTCCATGCGTCATCCCTCCTGCGTGGGCGCTGCGTCATCGCCGGTGCCTGCGATGCTCGTTCGCATCCGGGTGTCCGAAATGACGTTCTGCATGCCGTAGTAGTCCATCACGCCGAGGTTGCCGGCCCGGAACGCGTCCGCCATCGCCTTGGGCACCTCGGCCTCGGCGAGAACCACCTTGGCGCGGTTCTCCTGCACCAGCGCGACCATTTCCTGCTCCCTCGCGACGGCGAGCGCGCGCTGGCGCTCGGCCTGGGCCTGGGCCACCTGCTTCTCGGCCTCCGCCTGGTCGATCTTCAGGCGTGCCCCGATGTTGTCGCCAACATCGATGTCCGCAATGTCGATCGAGAGGATCTCGAACGCGGTGCCGGAATCGAGACCGCGCTCCAGCACAACCTTGGAGATGCGGTCGGGATTCTCCAGCACCGCCATGTGGTTGTCCGACGAACCGATGGTGGTGACGATGCCTTCGCCGACCCGGGCCACGATGGTTTCCTCGGTTGCGCCGCCGACCAGTCGATCAAGGTTGGTGCGCACCGTGACCCGAGCCTTGACCTTGAGCTGGATGCCGTCGCCGGCGATGCCGTCGATGGTGTTGCGCGCCATCTGCCCGGAGGGCACGTCGATAACCTTGGGGTTGACCGAGGTGCCGACGGCCTCCTGCACGTCGCGCCCCGCGAGATCGATTGCGCAGGCGCGGTCGTAGTCCAGCGTGATGTTGGCCTTGTGTGCCGAGATGAGCGCCTGCACCACGCGCGCGACGTTGCCGCCGGCGAGGTAGTGAGCCTCGAGCTGGTCGCCCGAGAGATCGATGCCCGCTTTCTTCGCGGTGATCCGCACCGTCACGATGACCGAGGGTTTCACCTTGCGGAAGCGCATGAAGATGATCTGGAGCAGGCTCACCGTCGCGTTGGAGAGAATCGATTGCCACCACAGCCAGAAGGCACTCCAGAGGAACACGAAGAACACGATCGCGATCAGGGCGATGACGATCGCGAATATGAGATTCAAGTCGAAAAACATGGCGTCTTGCCTCCTCAGGTCACGACGTGACGTCGCGAGGTTCTTTGTCCGCCGCCGGAGCGACGAACACGATGGGACCGTCGATGTGCAGCACCACCACCTTCTCGCCGCTTCCCAGGCTGCCGGTCTGCACCTGCACGTCGCACTCCCCGCCGGCGAAACGCGCTCGCCCCGAAGGCCGCGCCCGGGTCACCATAAGACCTTCCGCGCCGGGATGCACACCGACCACCTCGGCGTAGTGATGATAGCCCGCTTCAGCCGTGATCTCGCTCTTCGGAACAAGCCGGCGCGACTTGCGGATGCGTGCGAGGCCCCAGCGTCCGAGCACCACCGCAAGGACGGGAACGGCCACCGTCATGGCCCAACCGGCCACCTCGGCGGCGGCGAACGCATAGTGGATCGCAGCGACGGCCGATGCGATCGAGGAGACCAGCAGGATCCCGAACGACACCACGAAGATCTCGAGGATCAGCAATGTGACGGCGAGAACGAGCAGTCCGAGCGAGAGCCCGAATGCCTGCCAGTCGACGTCGACTGCTGCCGAAAGGGCGGCGTTATCCACGATCGGTCTCCTCGCTGCCGTCGGCCACCGACCGCACGACCACTTCGCCGAATTCAACCGACACCACCTCCACTGTCGCCCCCGCCGGCACGTAGGCGCCGTGTTCGGCCCGGGCGCGGATCGACTCTGCGCCGAGCCGTACCGTTCCGCCCGGGTGAAGTGCCTCGGCTGCCTTGCCGCGCCTGCCCAGCAACTCGCCGGCACGAGCCTCGATTGTGCCCGCGCTGGTCGCGGTCACCTCGTCCGTCATCGCCAGGTGCCGGCGCAGAGCGGTGCTGCGCGGGAGGAACCGCATGGCGAGCACGGTGCCGACCACCACGATCCCCACCGCGGTCGCGCCGCCGAACGCGGCATCGGTCAGCGCATCGACGAAAACCGGGTCGTCGAAGTCGAACGTCATCTCGTTCGGCACGAACGCGAGCACGAGACCGGTGAACCCTGCCGCTCCGCCGAGTGCCCCGAGCAGCCCGCCGCCCACTGTCGTGTAGATTTCGAGGGCGACGAGGCCAATGCCGATCACGATCAGCAACAGTTCGATGTTCTCGATGAGGTCGAGGGAGTACTGGGCAAGGAGGAATCCCGTCCCGAGCAGGGCGGCCAGAGCAACCCACAGGCCGACACCCGGTGTCTTCAGTTCGAACAGCAGGAAGAGCACCGCGAGACCCGCCAGGATCGGCGCGAACCGCGACAGCGCCCAGGCTGCCCGCTCGATTCCCCGTGGCGAAAGATCGACGACATCGTCCGCGGTGACGCCGAGCCGCTCGTGCATCGCGTCGAGATCGGCGACGTTGCCGGTCGCCATGTCGAACATCACCGCCTCGCGGCCGGTCAGCGTCAGCAGGCGATCCGGACCGCGATAGACGATGACCTGAGTCGGATCGTCGCGGTCGACTTCGGGATGCGCGGCGAGGAACTCCGGGAGGTCATCCTCTATGACGTATTCCGCTGGCCCGCCCGGCGGGGTGACCCGGTAGAGCGACTGCTTGTGTGCGGTCATCTTGAGCAGCATCCCGCGGTTCCAGCCGCGCTGCTCCGCCGCCTGTGTCAAAAGGGTGCGCACCACGGTCTCGAACTTCTCCGGGGCGTACTTGATCTCCCCTTCCGGGGACTGGAACACGACGCCGATGTCGCCGATGGACGCGGTCTCGCTGAGGTACACCTCCTCGTGGGCGTAGGCGATCAGCGCGCCGGCGGAAATCGCGCGGAAATCAATGAAGGCGACAGTCCGGATTCCGTCCGCCTCCAGATCGAGGATGCGCTTGAACATGGAGCGCGCGTAGTGGACCGCCCCGCCATCGGTGTCGATGCGTACGAGAAGGGTGTCGACACCCTCGGCCTGTGCCTGCTCGATGGCGCGGGCGAGGTAGCGGTCGGAGTGGCGATCGATGACGTCGTCAATCTCCATGTAGCCGACGACGCCATGGTCCGTGGCGGCGGAAATCCCATCCTCGGTGGCCGCCGCATACGCCGCAGCCAGGAGGAGACACCCCGCGAGCCATGCGGCGAGCCCGGCGCGCGCCTTGGTGGCCGTTCGAACGCTTGTTCCGGTGACCCCGGCCCTCGACGATGCGAGGCCGCGCGCAAGACATGGCAGGAGGACGGAGCGCATTCCGTCAGTTCCCCGTGCCGTCGCTTTCGAGCATCGCGGTCGCGAGCACGTCGGGCAGTCTCTGCATGACCGGCACGGGAATCGTGGTCGCCTGCGACCACGTGACCGCGTAGTCGCCGCCGTCGCGCCTGCGGTAGACGAGGAAGAGCCTGCCGTCGTCGGAGATTGCCAGCTCGGCCCATTCGTTGTGATAGAAGCTGTCGAGGTCCGCGGCGTCTACCACGGTGGCGAGTCGCAGCCGCTGGGGACGGCTCGCCGGATCCATCACCGTCAGCACTTCGGGAACGGCCGCTGCCGCACGTTCGAGCGCATCGCTGAGCAGCGCGTCGAGTTCGTATCTGCGTGCCTCTGGAAACGCGCTCCAGCGGATCAGAATCTGGGCGCGAAGCCGAGCAAGGGGCTCGCCCCCGGAGGAAGCGGCTCCTTGGTCCGATTGGGCTGCATCCGACATGGCTCCATTGTCGGGATTGAGACGCGTTGCGACAAGTGCGGCCGCGACGGAACCTCATCGACACTGACCGCGAATGCGCCAGGCGCAGCGGCTCATTGGGAGCATGGCGCAACAACTCGCATTGGCGAGGAGACCGCCGAAGACCGTGCCGACCAGGGGGATTGACCGGCCCGTTGCCTTCAGGCTTCCCAGAGCAGCCGGACTGGAATCGCGTAGAGCCGGGAGCTGACCCGTTGGATGCGTTGGCCATCGTGAAGAACGATGCCGCAGACAAACCTCTTGCCGAGGACATCTCTGAGACGCCGCAGTCCCCTGAAGTCCCGGGGGAGCGCCGTTGCCGCAGCCTTGACCTCAACCGCGACAATGTCTCCGGGCGAACGCTCCAGGATGAAGTCGACCTTGATCCCGTCCTTGTCGCGGTAGTGGCTGACGGTTGTCTGGTCGTGGTCGAGGGCCATGGCCTTGGCAAGTTCTCCGTAGACGAAGCTCTCCAGGAGTGGACCCGACTTCTGGCGGTCCCTCGCGATTGCGGCCACGTCCGTGCGTCGGAGCGATGCGAGAAGGCCGGAATCCAGGAAGTGCAGCTTCGGTGTCCGGACGAGCCGTTTCAGGTTGTTGTTGTGCCAGGCGGGAGTGCGCCGGAGCAGGAACATGCGTTCGAGAAGGACGAGCCAGCGGTCCACGGTCTTGCCATCCACACCAAGATGCGATCCAAGGCCGGACATGTTGAGCAACTGGCCCGTCGACACTGCCGCGTGCCGGATCAGGCGGACCAGTTCATTGCGTCTTCCGATCGGAGCAATGTCGGCGACATCGCGTTCGGCAAGCGCGCGCGCATAGGCGTTGAGCCAGGCACGGCGCCGTGCCGGCGTCGTGCGGAAGAGGGCCGAGGGAAAGCCTCCGCCCACGACCCGGTCGAGGAGATCCGCAGAAGCTTGCGTTTCCCCGATGCTCGGGAAATCGCCGGCAAATGCGCGGTCAAGGAAGCGGGACGGTCCGGTACCGGCAATCTCTGCTTGAGAAAACGGCAGGAGCTCAATGGTCTCGACGCGGCCGGCCAGAGAATCCGGGGAGAGTGTTCCCTTGAAGAGATCGACGGATCCCGTCAACAGGAAACGTCCCGGAGAGGGATTCTCGTCAACATCGCGCTTGATTGCCAGAATGAGTTCAGGCGCGCGCTGGATCTCGTCAATCACGGCAGGTTGCAGACCACGGACAAACCCGACGGGATCGTCCCTGGCGAAGCGCCGGGACTGGTCATCATCCAGGGTGACGAACGTGCGGCCGTCATCTTCGGCGATCCGCCGTGCCAGCGTCGTCTTGCCGGACTGCCGGGGTCCGACGATGGCAACGACACGCGTGTCGGTGAGCGCCAGGCGAACCGGAGTTTCGGCGTGCCGGAGCACGAAGGGGTCGATACGTGCCGTCTGATCCGGCATGACGTGCCGTCCAATCCGGAATGAGTCAGCGTCCAATCCGGTATAGACCATAGTGCATGCGGGTGGAAGGGCTCAAACAATGCGGGCCCTTGAGCGCGTCAGACTCCGAGATATCGATGGAGAGTGGCGTCGTCGAGTTCGGCGGGGCTGCCGCGCCATGCGGTGCGGCCCTTCTCGAGAATGACGCAACGCGTGGCGTTGGCGAGGAGGTCGCCGACGACCTTGTCGACAAGAAGGATCGACTGGCCCGTGGCCTTCAGGATGGCGATGGCTTGCCAGATGTCGCGGCGCACGGTAGGGGCCAGGCCTTCGGTCGCTTCGTCCATGACAAGGAGTTTCGGATTGGTCATGAGGGCGCGGCCGATCGCCAGCATCTGCTGTTCGCCCCCGGAGAGCGTTGACGCCTCCCGGGAAAGATGCGGCTTCAACGCAGGGAAGAGTTCCAGGATGCGCGGCATGTCCCACGCTCCCCGCCTGGCCGCCACGACGAGGTTCTCGTGCACAGTCAGGTTCGCAAAACACCGGCGCCCCTCGGGAACCAGGCCGATGCCGGAGCGGGCAATGTGGTGGGGCTGGGCGCCCAGAACATTCTCGTCCTCGAGGAGAATCGTCCCCCGGCATGGCCTCATGAGACCGCACAGGGCCCTGATGGTCGTCGTCTTTCCCATGCCGTTTCGCCCCATGAGAGCCACCACCTCTCCGGCGGCGACGTCAAGATCGACACCGAAGAGCGCCTGGGCCGGTCCGTACCAGGCCTCCAGGTTCTCGATGGCAAGGAGACTTGTCACGGGTGTTCCACTCCCAGATAGGCGGCACGCACCGCGTCGTCGGAGCGGATCGCATCGGGTCGTCCGGTAGCGATGAGCCGGCCGTCAACGAGAACCGAGATCCTGTCGGCGAGGGCAAAGACCGCATCCATGTCGTGCTCGACGAGGAGCACCGGCGCGGTCTGGCGCAGGGAATCGAGGAGGCCGATCAGCATGCGCGATCCTTCCTGGTCCAGGCCGGCCATGGGCTCGTCGAGAAGGAAGGCGGCGGGCTCCAGGGCAAGGGCGATGGCGATCTCGAGAAGCCGCCGTTCACCATGGCTGATTTCCGAAACCCGTTCCCGGTGCCGCGAGTCGAGACCAACCCGCTCGAGGCACTGTCGCGCCAGACTCCGCAGTTCCCTGTCCCGGGCGACGGGAGCGAAGAACCGCATGCTCTCTCCCAGGCGTCCCAGGTGGGCAAGCATGACGTTCTCCAGAACCGTGAACTCCGGGATGAGGGACGAGATCTGAAAGGTGCGCGCCATTCCGAGGCGGGCCCTTTGGGCGGCACTCATCTGGCCGATGTCGCGGCCCTGGAAACGGATGGACCCGCTGTCCGGGGCGAGGTCGCCGGCCACCTGCCTGATGAAGGTGGACTTGCCGGCTCCGTTGGGACCGATCAGCGCATGGATCTCTCCGGTGACGAGATCGAGAGAGACGGCGTCATTGGCCCTGACGGCGCCGAAGCTTCTGGTCAGGCCGGCGACGTCGAGCACGACCGGCGCCATGTCGGGCTCAGCCGTCATCGTGGCGCCGCCCGGAGGCGAACCCCATGATGCCGCCACGGGCGTGGAGGACCACGGCGATAAGCAGCAGCCCGACCCAGAACTGCCAGTGGTCGGTCATGGAGCCCAGCACCTGTTCGAGCAGGACATAGAGGGCGGCGCCGGCGATGGGTCCCCACAGGCGGGCCACGCCGCCGAGGATGACGAAGACCATGATCTCGCCGGAGGTGTGCCAGCTCAGCATGGACGGACTGACGAAGCGATTGAGGTCGACGAAGAGCGCGCCTGCGAGCGCCGTGATGGCGCCCGACATGACGAAGGCGACCAGGCGTATGCGGAAACCGCCTATGCCCACACTGCGCACGCGGGTCTCGTTCTGCCTGACGGCATTGAGCGCCAGGCCGAATCGCGACTGTACGACCCTCGAGACGATGACGATGACGACGACAAGGGCGGCGAAGACAATCAGGAAGAACGTCAGCGGATCCATGGTGTCGAGGCCGAAGAGGCTGTTGCGCAGGTAGATCGGCAACCCGTCCTCGCCGCCATAGGCCGGCCACGAGATCGTGAAGTAGTAGATCATCTGGGCGAACGCCAGCGTGATCATGATGAAGTAGACACCGGTCGTTCTGAGTGACAGACAGCCGATGAGAAGGGCGAGCAACGCTCCGCAGACGATGGCGAAGAGCCAGATGACGATCATGGAATCGGTGCCGCCCAGCGCGACCGGCCACGCCAGAACCGGATGTCCTTCCATCGCGTGGTGAGCGAGAATGCCCGCCACGTAGCCGCCGATTCCGAAGTACGCCGCGTGTCCCAGGGACACCATGCCGCCATAGCCCAGCACCAGATTGAGCCCCACGCCCGCCATCCCGAGGATGGCGACACGGGTTGCCAGGGTGATGAGCCACGGTTCGTCCAGGACCATGCCGGCAAGCGGCACCGCAAGGAGCAGGAGAACGACGGTCGTGGACGCGAGCCTCGGGGTCATGGCTCTGTCACGCGACCTTGCCGAAGAGGCCGCCGGGCCTGAAGAACAGGATCAGGGCCATCAGCAGATAGATGAGCATCGAGGCCAGCGAGGCGCCTGTGGCAGCGGCATCGGCCGGCTCGAGAAAGGTGGCGAAGAGCGCCGGGAGAAGGAGGCGGCCCATGGTGTCCGTCACGCCCACCAGGACGGCGCCGACGAGAGCGCCCTTGATGGAGCCGATACCGCCGATGACGATCACCACGAAGGCGAGAATCAGGACAGGCTCGCCCATGCCGACTTCCACGGACGTGATGGATCCGATGACGGCGCCGGCAAACCCCGCAAGGGCGGCGCCCAGGGCAAAGACCGCGGTATAGAGCGCGCGGATGTTGACACCGATGGCGGCGATCATTTCGCGATCCGACTCGCCGGCCCGGATGCGCATGCCAAGCCGGGTCCGGGAGACGAGCTGGAAGAGACCGGCCGCGACCGCAAGGCCGGCAGCGATGATGACCAGACGATAGAGGGGATAGTCCAGCCCGCCGGGCAGGAGAACGGTTCCGGCCAGCGCCGGGGGAATGTCGAGGTAGAGGGGAAAGGCGCCGAAAATCCAGCGGATGCCTTCCGAAAAGACGAGGATGAGCGCGAAGGTGACCAGGACCTGATCCAGGTGTCCTCTCTGGTAGAGGCGCCGCATGAGGGTCACTTCGACAAGGGCGCCCGCGGCTGCCGCGGCGGCGAGACTCGCCGCAAGGCCGAGCCAGAACGAACCGGTGACCGACACCACGGCGGCGCAGGCGAAGGCTCCGATCATGTAGAGGGAACCATGGGCCAGATTGATGAGCCCCATGACGCCGAAGACCAGGGTGAGGCCTGCGGACATGAGGAACAGCATGACGCCGAACTGCAGGCCGTTGAGGACCTGCTCGGCGATCAGTGTTGCCGGCATCACGAGTGCCGCCCTTCCGGCGGGCCCGCCAGGACACCGGCCGGAAGGGCAGGAATGGCTACATGGAACACTCGCCGGCGTAGGCGTCCGCGTGATCCTCGAGGGCGAGCGAAACGATACGGTTGGTGAGGACGCCGTCCTCCATGATCACCTCGCGCACGTAGATGTCCTGCACCGGGTGATGGTTGGGCCCGAACATGAAATCGCCCCTCACGGACGTGAAGTCGGCAGCCCGGAGCGCCTCGCGGAAAGCGTCCTCATCGCCGACATCGGCCTTGTCGAGAGCGCTGATCAGAAGATTGGCGGTATCGAATCCCTGCGAGGCATAGAGCGACGGCAGGCGCCCGTAGGCCTCCTGGAAACTGGCCACGAATGCCTTGTTGGCAGCGTTGTCGAGGTCCTTCGACCACTGCGAGGTGTTCTTCACACCCAGCGCGGCCTCGCCGACGGCGTTGAGGATGCCCTGGTCGAACGAGAACGCGGGGCCCACCACCGGAATGTCGACGCCGGAACCGGCGTACTGCTTCATGAACGAGATCCCCATGCCGCCGGGAAGGAAGAAGAAGACGCTGTCGGCATCCGACGCGCGGATCTGCGCAATCTCCGCGGCGTAGTCGGTCTGACCGAGTTCGGTATAGACCTCGGCCGCGATCTCGCCGGTGAAGAACCTCTTGTAGCCGGTCAGCGCGTCGTGTCCGGCGGGATAGTTCGGCGCCAGGATGAAGGAGTTCGCGAAACCGGCGTCGTTGGCATAGCCACCGGCGGCTTCATGCAGGTTGTCGTTCTGCCAGGCGACATTGAAGTAGTTCTCGTGACATCCCTCGCCTGCGAGCTTCGAGGGTCCGGCATTGGGCGAGAGATAGAACTTTCCCTGGCGCACCACCGAAGGCACCACGGCGATGGCGAGGTTCGACCAGATGATGCCGGTCAGCACGTCGACGTTGTCGGACTGCACCATCTTGTCGGCGATCTGGACCGCGATCTCGGGCTTGCGCTGGTCGTCCTCGATCACGACGTCAATGTCGCTGCGCCCCGACTGCTCGAGAGCCAGCATGAATCCGTCGCGCACATCCACTCCGAGAGCCGAGCCGCCGCCCGACAGGGTCGTGATCATGCCCACTTTCAGGCCATCGGCCGACGCGGTCACCGACGCGGCGCACAGAGCCAGTGCCGCTACAGATGTCACAAGCGCTCTCATCTCCTAGTCCCCCTCACGTGTTGTGGACTGTCATGATACCTCAAGGGCCGGCGATCCGGCAGCAAGGTGGGTAACAAGCATCGGCCTTGCGTTCAAGGACCGCGCATGCCCCGGCATTCATCGCGGAACGCTTGCAGACAGGATTGAAGAGACGCATTCTTGAACCCTCGCGATGATTCGGGGAGGGGTTGAGAGATGCATGTGATGAGAAAACCGCGTGTCGAGCAGTTGCAGAGGAAGCTGATCAACCGCGAAATCGACCGCCGCGACTTCATGGCCGCCGCCGCCACGGCGGGGCTGGCGCCGGTCGCATCGTCGGTTGTTCCTTCCGCCCGGGCCGCCCAGGGCGACATGATCCATTACTTCACATGGTCGGCCTACGAGGTGCCGGAGCTGCACCAGTCCTTCGTGGACAAGTACGGCCAGTCGCCGCACTGGTCGCTCTTCGCCTCGTCGGAGGATGGCCTGCAGAAGATCCGGGCGGGCTTCGCTGCCGATCTTGCGCATCCCTGTGTCGACAACGTGCCGCGCTGGCACGACGCGGGCGTGCTGCAGCCGATTGACACGTCGCGCATCGCTCAGTGGGACGACATGTTCCCCGCACTCCACACCATGAACGGCGCGACGATCAACGACGAGGTCTACATGGTGATCACGGACTTCGGGCTGTCGTCTGTCATCTACCGCACCGACATCTACGAGGGCGAGGAAACCTGGAACATGCTGTTCGACGAGCGGTATGCCGGTCGCATCTGCCCCAATGCCGGCACGGCGAACCTCTCCATCGCACTCAAGCTGCTGGGATACGATCCCATGAACCCGACGGCCGAGCAGGTCAGGGAAGCGGCCGACATGGGCCGCAAGCAACGTCCTCTGGCCCGCTTCTACTGGGAGAGCCAGACCGACATGGAACAGGCGGTGGCCACGGGCGAGTGCGTCGTTGCCTATGCCTGGAACGAGGCCCTCGTCAATCTCCTCGACCAGGGCGTTCCGGTGGCCTTCGCGGCGCCCAAGGAAGGCGCCTTCGGCTGGGCCTGTGGTCTCGTGCGTCTTGCCGCGGCCGAGAACGACGAACAGATGGCCTACGATTTCATCGACGCGTGGCTGGCGCCGGAGACGGGCAAGTATCTCATCGAGTCCTACGGCTATGGACACGGCAACATCAAGTCGTTCGATCTGGTGGACCGCGCCACCCTCGTTGCGCTGGGCTACGACGACCCCGTGCGTCTGATGGAGGGCACCAATTTCTGGATTCCGGTCGAACCGGAGATCACCGAGCTGATGTACGAGATCTGGGAGGATGTCATTGCCGGTCTCTAGAACCGGTTCAGTATTCAACCCGTTGTCATTGGAACAATACGAAGGAGTAACTTGACAATGCATGTGTTGAGAAAACCGCGTGTCGAGCAATTGCAGAAGAAGCTGGTCAACCGTGAAATTGACCGTCGTGACTTCATGGCTGCCGCCGCCGCGGCGGGGGTGGCTCCGGTTGCCTCGTCACTGGTGCCGTCTGCGAGGGCGGCCGAGGGTGACATGATCCACTACTTCACCTGGTCGGGTTACGAACCGGTGGAACTTCACCAGCCTTTCTTCGACAAGTACGGTCGGTCACCGGACTGGTCGATCTTCGCTTCGGCGGAGGACGGGCTGCAGAAGATCCGGGCCGGGTTTGTCGCCGATCTTGCGCATCCCTGTGTCGACGGTGTGCCGCGCTGGCATGATGCGGGAGTCGTGCAGCCGATCGACCCCTCGCGTGTCAGCTACTGGGACGACATGTTTCCCGCCCTTCATACCATGAACGGCGCCGTGATCGACGACGACGTCTACATGGTCATCACGGACTTCGGTCTGTCATCGATGATCTATCGCACCGATATCATCGAGGGCGAGGAGTCCTGGATGTACATGTATGACGAGAAGTACGCGGGCCGGATCTGCGCCAGGAACACCACGGCCAGCATCTTCGTTCCGCTCAAGATTCTGGGTTATGACCCGATGAACCCCACGCCTGAACAGGTCATGGAAGCTGCTGAGATGGCGCGCAAGCAGCGTGATCTCGTCAGGTTCTACTGGGACAGCCAGACCGACATGGAACAGGCCATCGCTTCCGGCGAGTGCGTCGTGGCCTACGCCTGGAACGAGGCTCTCGTCAATCTCCTCGACCAGGGGATTCCGGTTGCCTTCGCGGCACCGAAGGAGGGCGCCTTTGGCTGGGCCTGTGGTCTCGTACGTCTTGCCGCGGCCGAGAACGACGAACAGATGGCCTACGACTTCATCGATGCGTGGCTGGCGCCGGAAACCGGCAAGTTTCTCATCGAGGCCTACGGCTACGGTCACGGCAACATCAAGTCCTTCGACCTCGTGGACACCGAGACCCTCGTGGCGCTCGGTTACGACGATCCCGTGCGCCTGATGGAGGGGACCGCCTTCTGGGTTCCCATGGATCCGGCGATCGACGAACTGATGCTGGAGACCTGGGAAGACATCATCGCCGGCCTCTAGGGGGCCAGCGACACCCACACGTTCCCCGACGACCGCACCGCAACACCCCTGGTCAACGGGTGTTGCGGTGCGGCGTCATGTTCTCCTGGCGGCAAAGAAGGTCTTGAGGAGTTCGCTGCAGCGGGTTTCGAGGATGCCCCCGTAGACCTCAGGCCGGTGGTGGCAGGTTGGCTGATCGAAGAGGCGCACGCCGTTGTCGACGGCGCCTCCCTTGGGATCCTCGGCCCCATAGTAGAGGCGCCGGATGCGGGCTTCGGCAATGGCGCCGGCGCACATGGCGCAGGGTTCCAGGGTGACATGGAGATCGGCGCCGTCGAGACGGTGGCGGCCCACTTTCCGGCAGGCTTGCCGCAAGGCGAGGATTTCCGCGTGGGCGGTGGGATCGGCATCCGCGCGCGTACGATTGCCGGCTGCCGCGACAATTTCTCCCCCGAGCACGACAACGGCGCCCACCGGCGGCTCACCGCGCCCGGCGGCGGCCTCGGCCTCGGCGAGTGCCGTCTCCATGTATGTTGGCGTCCGGTTCACGGGCCCCCTTCTTGCACGGGACGCCGGGAATCGCCACAGTGAAGTGCCCACGCGACAATCGGGACACCATGCCAGGACGCCCCCTGATCGGCCTGACGCTTGATTGCGAGGAACCCGGTCACTATTCGAACATGCCTTGGTACGCCATCCGGCAGAACTACATGTGCGCCATTGTCGAAGCGGGCGGGCTCCCGGTGGCCATCGGTCACGAGTCGGGCCTTGCAGGGGCCTATGTCAAGGCTCTCGACGGGGTGGTGGTGACGGGGGGTGCCTTTGATATCGATCCGGCGCTGTTCGGGGCGTCGACGCGCCACGAGTCGGTGACCACAAAGGACGGACGTACCCGGTTCGAATGGGCTGTCACCGAGGACGCCCTGCAGCGCGACCGCCCCGTCTTCGGGATCTGCGGCGGACAGCAACTGCTCAACGTGGTGCTCGGCGGCACCCTCATCCAGCATATTCCGGATTCGATTCCGGATTGTCTCGCCCACGAGCAGGAGGGGCCGCGCACCCGGGCGGGACATACCGTGGCCGTGAAGGAGAACACCCTCCTGCATGACATCGTTGGCGTCGCGGAACTTCCGGTGAACAGCGCCCATCACCAGGCGGCGGACGCGCTGGGTGATGATGTGACGGTCAACGCGGTGGCGCCCGACGGCGTCATCGAGGGTATCGAGCACACAGGCTACCGCTTCTGTCTGGGTGTCCAGTGGCATCCCGAGTACGCCATATCAGAGGGTGACCGGCATCTCTTCAGGGCCTTCGTGGAAGCCTGCCGCGGGTGATGGCCGAGCGCGTTGCCAGGCGCATCGCCCATGCCGGCGTTGCTTCGAGGCGCGAAGCGGAGCGGCTCATCTCCGAGGGAAGGGTCGCCGTCAACGGACACGTCCTCGGCGCGCCCGGTGTGACGGTGACGGCGGAGGACGTCGTAACCGTCGATGGCCAGCGCATTCCGGATCGCCCGCACTTGCGCCTGTGGCGCCTCAACAAGCCGCCGGGCCTGGTGGTGTCGAGGCAGGACGAAAAGGGCCGCAGGACCGTCTTTGACCTCTTCGGGGACTCCCATCCCCATCTGATGAGCGTCGGCCGGCTCGATATCGCCTCGGAAGGTCTTCTGCTGGTCACGAACGATGGGGATCTCGCCCGCTGGATGGAGCTGCCGCAGACGGGCTGGATCCGGCGTTACCGCGTGCGGGTCTTTGGAGCCCTGGCGAAGGATGCGCTCGAGACACTGGAGAAGGGGGTGACGGTCGATGGTGTCCGCTACGGTCCCATCAGCGCCCGCCTCGATGGCCGGACCGGCGCCAATGCCTGGCTCACGATGACCCTTCGCGAGGGTCGCAACCGGGAGATTCGCCGCGTCCTGGGATCGCTCGGTCTCACCGTCAACCGTCTCATCAGAACCGCCTACGGACCGTTCCAGCTTGGCAAGCTTGCCAGGGGAGCGGTCGAGGAGGTGCCCGTCAAGGTGCTGAGAGAGCAACTCCCCGGGGAATGGAGACCGAGACTCGATGCGCATCGTCGCCGGTCGCCATAGACGCCGCCGCCTGTTTGCTCCCGAGGGCACCGGCGTCCGTCCCACCGCCGACAGGGTGAGAGAGACGCTCTTCAACATCCTGGTGGCCCGCGATGCGTGGCGCGGGCTCGATGGCGCCCGCGTGGCCGACATCTTCTGCGGTACCGGAGCGATCGCCCTGGAAGCGCTCTCCCGAGGGGCACGTCACGCCGTGCTGGTCGACAATGCGCCGGCTGCCCTCGACGCGGCCTCGAGGAACATCGCCGCACTCGGCGAGGAGCATCGCACCATGCTTGTGCGCTGTGACGCAACGAGGCCATTGCCCGACATCCCCCGGCCTGTTGATCTCGCCTATTTCGATCCGCCCTGGCGCTCGGGCCTTGCGGGTACGGCACTGGACAACCTGCGTTCCAGCGGCTGGCTCGCATCCGGTGCTCTGGCTGTCGTCGAGCAGCCGAAGGCCACGTTCCTTCGCGTTCCTGAGGGTTTCACGCAGATCGACGAGAGGACCGTGGGCCGGACCCGCCTGGCTTTTCTGCGCCTTGCCGGTGAGTCGTAGACACGAAATCTGCGCTTCGGGGGCGCCACCCTGCCGGATTTTTCCTGTTCAGCGGCGGCCGAACAGGCGCTCGATGTCGGCGAGCTTGAGTTCGACGAATGTCGGCCGGCCGTGATTGCACTGCCCGGAATTGGGGGTTGTTTCCATGTCGCGCAGCAACGCGTTCATCTCGGCCTGCTTGAGCTTTCGGCCGGCGCGCACGCTGCCGTGGCAGGCCATGGTGCTGCACACGTGTTCGATGCGGGCGGAGAGAGCCATGGCCTCGTCGGACTCGGCCAGCTCATCGGCGAGGTCCCTGACGAGGCCCTGGATATCGGCATCGCCGAGGATGGCGGGAACCTCGCGGACCACCACGGCACCGGGTCCGAACTGCTCGAGGACCAATCCCGTTTGCTTGAGTTCATCGCGGCGCTCCGCAAGGCGGCTGGCCGCAACCTCATCGAGCTCCACCACTTCGGGCAACAGCAGCACCTGGCGCGTGACGCCTTCCTGCGCCATCTCGGCCTTCATGCGCTCGAGAACGAGGCGTTCATGTGCCGCATGCTGATCAACGATGACGATGCCGTCCCCGGTCTGGGCAACGACGTAGGTGTCGTGGAACTGGGCGCGGGCGATGCCGAGGGGTCCCGGTTCGATGTCTTCCGGTGCGGAAACGTCTGTCGGAGGTGGATGGCTGTCTGCAGCGTTGTCGCCCGCCGGTCGTGCTGCGGGCCGCGGAAAGCTGCCGCCGGATGATCTGCGCCAGGCCGCCTGGGGCGTCCAGTCTGCCTGGGCATGGTCGAAGAGACGCCCCGGAAACGGGGTGTCGCCCGGGCGCATGGCCGCAAGGGCTTCGCGCGAGGCGGTTGTCGACGAGCGGCGCCCGTGCTGCTCGATGGCGCGATGAATGGCGGACACCACGAGACCACGCACCTGCTGACTGTCGCGGAACCGCACCTCGGCCTTGGCCGGATGGACGTTGACATCCACGGCGGCAGCCGGGATGTCGATGAAGAGCGCCACCACGGGATAGCGCTGGGGCGCCAGAACGCCCTGGTAGGCGCCCTTGACGGCGCCCAGAAGCAGGCGGTCGCGAACCGGGCGTCTGTTGACGAACAGGAACTGGCCCTGGGTATTGGCCCGGTTGAACGTGGGAAGGCCGGCGAAGCCGGTGATGCACATGCCGTCGCGCTCGATGTCGACTGGCACCGCATTCTCACGAAAGTCGTTGCCCAGCACGGTGGCGAGGCGGGCCCGCCGGGCTTCAACTCCGTCGCCTGGCTCGCCTCGGGCGACGAGACTCTTCCTGGCGTTGAACGTCAGCGTCATCGCGATGTCGTGACGCACCATCGCGAGACGCTTCACCACGTCGGAGACGGCGGCATTCTCCGCCCGTTCGGACTTGAGGAACTTCAGCCGCGCCGGAGTGGCAAAGAAGAGATCCCGGACATCGACGGTCGTGCCCGCGTTTCGCGCGGCGGGGCCGGGGGCACCGACCCTGCCTCCCTCGACGTCGATCACGAGGCCGGCTGCCTCGCCGGACCGGCGGGTGACGATGCGCATGCGCGAGACGGCGCCGATCGACGGCAGGGCTTCGCCGCGGAATCCCAGTGTCTCGATCTCGGTCAGGTCATCGCCCGGCAGCTTGGAGGTGGCGTGGCGCTCCACCGAGAGGCAGAGATCGTCGGCATCCATGCCGGCGCCATCATCCGCCACCACGATCGATTCCCTGCCGCCGCCGTTGACGGCGACATCGATCCGCGTGGCGCCGGCATCGATGGCATTCTCGACCAGTTCCTTGACAACCGAAGACGGCCTTTCGATCACCTCGCCAGCGGCGATGCGATTGACCGTTGTTTCATTCAGGCGCCTGATCACGCTCATCGCGTCGTGCTCCGAAGCCGGGCTGGTCAGCCGTGCCCGTCACGTCGCACAGGGTGCCTATTCGTCCTGCCCGCCACAACCGGCGGCTTGTGGACACATCCGCGTCTCGGCAATGGCGCGGGCTAGAACCAGTCCCAGAATCCGCCCTCGTCATCCGACGTTCCGGACTCCTCTTCGGCGGCATCCTCCTCGATGATCGCCGGAACGGGTGGTGTTGTCGGGTACTCGCCAAAGAGCAGGGCATCGACGAATTCGGGATCATCCGACAGCACGCTGTTGTCACGGGTGATCGTCGTGCGGATGCCCGGATCCGCTATTCCGGCGCCGGCCTGCCGGAGAAGATCGAGTTCTCCGGCCGTCGTCTTCAGGGCCTCGAGGTCGGTGCCGGTCTCCTCCTGGCGTTCGACGAGCGAAGCCGACTCCTCGCGCGGCTCTATTTCGGGACGCAAGGGGTAGGGTGGAGGGACGATCAGGGAGACGATCTGCGGCACGGTGGAGACGTTGACGGTGCGGTCGACTTTCCCCGCCAGAACCTCTTCCCTGTCGCATGCGACTGCCATCAGGGCGGCAGCCACGAGGATCATGATGCGTGTCAGCATCGCTCAGAATATGCCCTCGAGGAGAGCTTTTTCCTGTTCTTCGAGAATTGACTCCGTGAAGTCCCCGGAATTGATCGGCAGGCCGAGGGCGGCCACGGCCTGGATGCGCCGTCGTTCCTTTTCCGGATCGACGAGGACTGCCGTGCGGTCTCCGGGAGGGCGAAAGATGTTGAGATGGTCCAGCCAGGTGACGGCATCAAGGAGGGCCCGGTGTTCGGCATTGACGAGCGACCGGATTCCAGGTTCGGCGGCAGACGTACCGGCGGCTTCCATGAGGTGACGTTCGGCAACGGTGGCGCCTGCGGATTCGATGGCTCCGCCGAGGAGTTCCTCTGCGGCATCCTGCGGCAGCATTTCCTGAGGCCTCGACACTCCGCTGCGGGGTTCCGGCAGGGAGTCGAGGGTCTCGGGAATCTCCAGGGGCTCGTGGGAGACCACCCTGAACTCGTCAGGCGGGTTGTGAATGAGTCCGAGGGACTCCCGTATGTCTCCGCACCCGGCGATCACGAGGGCACCGGCCACCACCACGGAAAGACGCTTGATCATGACGACATCCTACGTCTGCGGTCCGGACGCAACAAGGCGTTGAGGACAAGAACGCCGACGCCGACCGTGATGGCCGAATCGGCAACGTTGAAGGCAGGCCAGCTCCATCCACCGGCGTGGAGATCGATGAAATCCGCGACCGCTCCGTGGATGACGCGGTCGACCGCGTTGCCGACAGCACCCCCTGCGACGAGACCGCCGCCCAGGATCGCCCAGAGGTCGTTCTGGCGGGCTACCCAGACCATCAGGCCAGTGGCGATGGCGAAGGCGAGGGCGCTCAGCCCCCAGCGCAGGATGCCGCTTTCCTGCGCGAGCATGCCGAAGCTGATGCCCCGGTTCCATACCATCACGAGCCGGACATGCGACGTGACGTCGAGGGGGTGAAACCCGCGCTGTGCCATGAAGTCGATGATGAAGGCCTTGCTCACCTGATCGGCGACGAGAACCACGAAGAACACGGCAAGGCCCAGCGCGATTCCCGGGGTCCATCTCATCAACTGCCGCCACTCCCGGCAACGGCATGTGCACACCGTCCGCACAGGTCCGGATAAGCCGGATCGCTTCCGACCTCGTCCAGGACCTTCCAGCAGCGCTCGCAGCGCCGGCCCGTCGCCAGGCCGACCTCGACGGCGACATCGGCAACATCCTCGAGGCGGAAGGCGTCGCCGGGCCCCTCGCCATCCTGCAACGTGACCCTGGAGGCGATGGCGATCTCCGCCATGTCGACGCTGTCGACAATGGCCAGATCATCGGGCGAAACGTGAATGACCGGGTGTGCCTGGAGACTGGAACCGATGCGCTTGTCGCGGCGTTCGATCTCCATTGCGCCGGTCACCACGCGCCGCACCCGCCGCACGGACTCCCAGCGTGCCGCCAGTTCGTCGTTGCGCCATTCTTGAGGCACATCCGGGAACAGCCGGCGATGGACGCTCGCCCGCTCCCCCGGAAACCTCAGCAGCCACGCCTCCTCGGAGGTAAAGCACAGGATGGGCGCCAGCCATGCCGTAAGGCATGAGAACAGGGTATCGAGCACCGTCCGGCAGGCGCGCCGGCGGGGCGAGTCGGCGGTGTCGCAGTAGAGCGCGTCCTTGCGGATGTCGAAGTAGAAGGCTGAAAGGTCGGTCGCGCAGAAACCGTGCAGAACGACAAACAGCGTATGGAAGTCGAAATCGTCGCAGGCCTTGCGGACGATGCCGTCGATCTCCTGGAGACGGTGCAGGACCCAGCGCTCGAGTTCCGGCATGTCGGCCACGTCAAGGCGTTCCTCTTTGCGGAATCCGTCAAGGTTCCCGAGCAGGAATCGAAAGGTGTTCCGCAGACGGCGGTAGCTGTGAGCCTGGTAGTCGAGGATTTCCCGCGAAATGCGCAGATCCTCGCTGTAGTCGGCAGACACCACCCAGATTCTCAGAATGTCGGCACCGTACCGGTCGATGACCTCCTGGGGAGAGATGACGTTGCCCAGCGATTTCGACATCTTGCGACCGTTGCCGTCCATGACGAAGCCGTGGGTGAGAACGGCGTCATAAGGCGCCCGGTTGCGGGTTCCCGACGATTCGAGCAGGGACGAGTGGAACCAGCCCCGATGCTGGTCCGACCCTTCAAGATAGAGCGATGCCGGCCAGGCGAGATCCTCGCGCGCCTCCAGAACGAAGCTGTGCGTCGAACCTGAATCGAACCAAACGTCGAGGATGTCGCTCACCTGCTCGTAGTCTCCGGCGTCGTGGTCGTTGCCGAGAATTACCTGCGGATCGGTGGTGAACCAGACGTCGGCTCCTTCCGCCTCGACGGCGTCGGCGATGCGATCGATCACCGCCTGATCGCGCAGGACCTCGCCAGTGCTGCGGTTGACGAACACCGTGATCGGAACTCCCCATGCGCGCTGCCGGGAGAGCACCCAGTCGGGACGCGTCTCGACCATGCCGCGTATTCTCTCGCGCCCCGATGGAGGCACCCATCGGGTTGCGTCGATCGCTTCCAGGGCCTTGGCGCGCAGCCCCGCGGCATCCATGGATATGAACCACTGGGTCGTATTGCGGAAGATGAGCGGCGCCTTCGAGCGCCAGGAGTGGGGGTAGCTGTGGACGAGCTTGCCGGCGCCGAGCAACGCGCCTCGCCGGGCCAGTTCACGGATGACGAGACCGTTGGCGTCTCCCTGGCGGCCGTCGTCCGTCAGCACGCGCGCCCCGGCAAACAGCGGAACATGGTCGAGAAAGGCGCCGTCCTCGCCGATAGTATCGGGAACCTCGATGCCGTTGGCGGTGCCGAGAATCCAGTCGTCGGCGCCGTGGCCGGGAGCGATGTGAACGAAACCCGTCCCCTGGTCGGTGGTCACGTGATGGCCTGCCAGCAGCGGGACATCGAAGTCATACCCGTCGCCGCGCAGCGGATGACGGGTGAGAGTGCCGGCAAGCCTGGCCCCGGCCACGCGGCCGACAACCCTGTGACCGGTGATCGAACAGCGCTCCAGGGTGGCGGCCACCAGGGCATCGAGAACGACAATCCTCTGTCCGGCAACCGCGCCGGATTTGTCGCCGGTGCTCTCGACCTCGATGACGGCGTAGTCGAGGGAATCGCCGTAGGCGATGGCCCGGTTGCCCGGCAGCGTCCAGGGTGTCGTGGTCCAGATGACGATGGCGGCGTCCCGCAGTTCCGCCAGCGGTGATCTCGTGACCGGAAAGGCGACGTCGATCATGGGCGACGTGTGGTCGTTGTACTCGACCTCGGCCTCTGCCAGCGCCGTCCTTTCGACGCAGGACCACATGACCGGTTTCGAGCCGCGATAGAGCTGGCCCGACATGATGAACTTGCCAAGCTCGCGGACAATCTGCGCCTCGGCTGCATGGCTCATCGTCGTATAGGGATCGTCCCAGTTGCCGATCACGCCAAGGCGCTTGAACTCGCGACGCTGGACGTCAATCCACTTGTCGGCGAACTCGCGGCATTCGCGGCGGAATTCGACGATGTCGACATCGTCCTTGTTGCGTCCCGTTGCCCGGTACTCCTCCTCGATCTTCCATTCGATGGGCAGGCCGTGACAGTCCCAGCCGGGAACGTAGTTCGCGTCCCGGCCCAGCATTTGCTGCGAGCGGTTGATCACATCCTTGAGGATCTTGTTGAGGGCATGGCCGATATGCAGGTGGCCGTTGGCATAGGGGGGCCCGTCGTGGAGGATGAAGGGCTCCCGGCCGCATGCGTCCTCGCGCAGTCTCGCGAAGAGGTCGATCTCTTCCCAGCGCTCCAGAATCTCCGGTTCGCGTTTCGGCAATCCGGCGCGCATGGGAAAGGTGGTCTTCGGCAGAAACAGCGTCTGCCTGTAATCGGCAGTCATTCAGGCGGTATCCGTCGGGATCCAGACAAACGGCAGGAGGTGGGGGACGTCACGGACGTCGTCTGCACGCGGAACCGAACCTGCCAGCAGCAGGCCTGTCCCGCGTTTCATGGACATCAGCCCCCTCTATCACCGCCATGGTCCCTTGTCGAGACCGGCACGTGGAGGTCATGTGGCGAGAATGGCTCTCGCCCGATCGCAGTCCTCGGCGATCTTGCGGGCCAGGTCCTCGGCGCTGTCAAAGGTCATGTCCTTACGCACGCGCGCCGCGAACGCGACCCTCATGCGCTGGCCGTAGAGGTCACCGGCAAAATCGAAGAGGTGAACCTCCAGAACCATCGTCGTGCCCTTGAATGTCGGACGGGTGCCGATGTAGGCGGCGCCGTCATGCCACGTTGCGGAGGCGCCATGACCGAGCCCGGCCCGTACCGCGTAGATGCCCGGCGCCGGATGAAGGACACCGTCAAGCGGCAGGTTGGCGGTCGGAAACCCCATTTCGCGGCCCCGCCTGTCCCCGGTCCGCACCCTCTCCTCGAACTCCCACGGCCGCCCGAGTCGTTCGGCCGCCTGTTCGACCTGTCCGCGGCGCACGAAGAGGCGGATGTCGGTCGAGGACACTCCCTTGCTGCCGAGAGCAAATCCGGGCACCTCGGTGTAGCCGAACCCCTCCCGCTCGGCCATGCGGGACAGAATGTGGGTGTTGCCGTGGCGATTCTTGCCGAACACGAAACCGGGGCCGGTCAGGACGTGGTGGATATCCAGTCCGCCGACCAGGACGTCGACGACGAAATCCTGCGCCGTCAGCGCCGCCATCTCCGGCCCGAAGGCGAGGTTGACCATGAGGTCGACGCCGGTGTCAGCCAGCACCCGGCACTTCTGGCGGAAGGTCGTGAGGCGGAAGGGTGCCCCGGATCCGTGAAAGAAGCTGCGGGGATGCGGCTCGAACGTGAGAACACCCGCCGGCTGACCTGCATCACGGGCGAGATCGACAGCCCTCGCGATCACGCTGTTGTGACCCAGGTGGAGACCATCGAAGTTGCCCAGCGCGATTACCGGGCGGGCGAGTTCGGAAGGCAGCGGTCCAGGATGACGAAAAATCCGCATGAACGCCCCATGTCTGCCCGGGTCTCACTCCTCGCGGTCGGGCACCATGACAAGTGCTTCACCCTCAATGACCGTCGTTTCGCCCACCGTACACACGGTATCGAGCGTCAGGCGGCGCTTCTCTTCGTCAATGGAGCGCACGGTTACCGTCGCGCACACGGTATCGCCGACTCTCACAGGAGCACGGAACCTCAAGGTCTGGCCCATGTAGATCGATCCGGGTCCGGGAAGCCTGGTCCCGATGACGGCGGAAATGTAACTCGCCGACAGCATGCCATGGGTGATGCGTCCCTTGAACATGGTGGCCGCGGCCCATTCATCGTCAAAGTGAACAGGGTTGTCATCGCCCGACACGTCCGCGAAACGTTCGATATCCGCTTCTGTGATCGTCGCTCGTAGTGGTCTGTCTGCCCGATATGGATATCCGAAAGGGTGATCGCGGAAGGAGGAGGGGACATGAAGGGCAGCTCCCAGGCCGGTCATTGTGCGATGCACAATACCGCCGGTCACGAGCGGCGCAAGCGCAATCTGACGACGCCCACCGGCGAACTCACGGGCGCCTGCGGGATCGGCGGATTCGCCGCTTGCCAGGCGCCGGCGCCACACGGGCGAGACCGAGGGCCGCTTCAATGTCCGCAAGCTCCGGCGCCGGTCCCGGGTCGTAGCCCTGGAGAGATTCACGGATGGCGGTGATGTGGTTGGGTGCCGAACCGCAGCAACCGCCGACAATCGAGGCACCGGCGTCCCGCGCCAGGCGGGCGTAGGTTCCCATGAGTTCCGGAGTCCCGGAGTAGCGGATCGCACCGTCCACGTACTCCGGAAGGCCGCAATTGGCCTTGGCGACAAGGGGCAGGCGGCAGGTCGTCGAAGCGTTCATGGCGGCGACAGCGGCAACGAGTTCGCCAAAGCCATTGCCGCAATTGGCGCCGAACCCCGCCAGTGGAGCTGCAGCAAAGTGATCCGCTGCCTGTTCGGGCGTCACGCCCATCATCGTCCGTCCGTTGGTGTCGAACGTCATGGTGCAGACGAGGGGCAGGCCCGCCGGGGCCGCGCCCTCGATGGCCGCCTCGGCTTCCTCGATGGAGGAGATCGTCTCGATCCAGATCACGTCGACACCTCCCGAGGCGAGTCCCAGGGCCTGTTCACGGAAGGCCCGGACCGCATCCTCGTGTGTGAGGTCGCCGACGGGCTGCATGATGTCGCCGGTCGGACCCATGGACCCTGCGACCAGGACGTTGCGCTCTGCCCGGTCGGCCACCGCCCGGGCCAGCCTTGCGGCTTCCCGGTTGAGTTCGCGGACCCGGTCTGAGGCGCCGTGCAGTTTCAGCCGGTTGGCGGTTCCACCGAAGCTGTTGGTGAGGATGATATCGGCGCCGGCCATGACCATGGCCTCGTGATTGGCCATGACGCCATCAGGGTTGTCGACGTTCAGGAGCTCCGGCGAACTTCCCGACTCGAGACCGGCGGAGAAGAGATTGGTTGCGGTGGCGCCGTCAGCGACAAGCACGCCCCTCGTCGAGAGGAGGTACCTGAATCGTTCTGTGTGAGGCAATGCGTGGAAGTCCAAGACTCCGTTACGCCCGCTGACATCCCTGGATTGTGTCGCACGGCATCGCTGCCATGCAAGGACAGTCCTGGCGGGAGCGGCGTGACAGGCACCTTGCGTGCTTCGGTCACGCCACTCCCGCCCGGGTGATGTTCCCGTCCGTCCATCATGCCAGCGGAATGAGCGGCTTGAGCGCGTTGATCCGGCTGACGAACGACGGGGATACCTGACGCCGGGTACGGATCGTGTCACGGCGGGGGGTATCATGAAGGAATTTTCTGAAAAGCATGGCAATTCTCCCTGTCAAGATGTTTCGGAACCATGCCTGTTCCTGCTTGTAATCTGGGGTTTTCCGTGGCATTTGACCAGCGACGATTATTCACGTCAGGCATGAGAGAAACTCATATGCCATCGAGCCGTCACCCACTGTACGACGCCCTGAAGACCTTCGAGGCTGCCGGTCTGCACTTCTCTTTCACCCGAGCGGGGGGATGCGGCCCGACCCGGGCCGCCATCAGTCATCAGGTGGGAAACTCAAGGAGTGTGCGGGCACATGCCACTTCGATCGCAGGTGTCCCGTGGTCTGCAGCTCACGGGATTCCGGCGGCACGGTCTTGGAGGATTGTCCCGCCTTTCCATCACCACGGGGGAATGAGCAGCTTGAGCCTGTTCATGCGGCTGGCGAACGAGGGGAGAGCCGGACGCTGGGTCCTGTCCGCGTCACGGCGGATTTCATCACGAACGGTCTTCTTGAAGAGCATGGCAATTCTCCCTGTTACAGACGTTTCGGAACCATGCCCTGTTCCGGCTTGCAGCCTGAGGCGTGCCGAAGACACATGACCAGCGACGATTGCTCGCCCCAGCCATGAAGGAAACACATATGTCATCGCGCCGTCTGCCGCCGCTCAATGCCCTGAGGGCCTTCGAGGCTGCCGCCCGTCACCTCTCCTTTACCCGCGCGGCGGAGGAGCTCAGCGTGACCCAGGCCGCCATCAGTCACCAGGTGAGGAAACTCGAGGAACGTCTGGGCACGCGTCTCTTCGAGCGCCATGGACGAGGCCTTGAGCTCACGGACACGGGCGGCATGTATCTCCCGTTCCTGCGCCAGGCCTTCGACATCATTGCCGACGGCACCAACCTCATCATCAGTCAGGACACCCATGGTCCGCTGTCTGTCACCATGCTGGCGACCTTCGCCGTCAGGTGGTTCATTCCCCGGCTGCGGGAGTTTCACCGGCTTCACCCTGATGTCGAGGTTCGCATGGTGACCACGGATCGCATGGTCGATTTCTTCCGCGAGGACATCGATTGCGGCATTCGCTACGGCACCGGTTCCTGGCAGGGTCTGGACGCGGTGAAGCTCTTCGAAGACCGCTATGTTGCGGTGTGCAGTCCCGATCTCCTCTCCGGCGAAGAGCCACTGGCGGCGCCAGCCGATCTCCGCCATCACACGCTTCTTCACGAACAGGATGACGAGGACTGGCGCTACTGGCTTGCCGCACTTCATGTCGAGGGTGTCGACAGCGCGGGAGGAATGATATTCGAAAGCAGTGACCTTGCGCTCGAGGCTGCCGCCGCGGGGCTCGGTGTGGCCCTTGGCAGCCGGATTGTCGTGCAGGGGGATGTCGACGACGGCCGGCTCGTCATGCCCTTTGGCGATCTGACAGACGAGGACCTCGCCTACTGGCTCGTCTATCCCAGGGGCAGTGCGCGGAAGCCGAACGTCAGCGCCTTTCGCGACTGGCTCATCGAGGCGGCACGGCAGGCCGATGATGCCATCCACCGGTTGTGATCGGTGCGGGCGCGAGTATCATGGGCGCGATTCCTTGAGGATTCCGGTCAGTGATGGGGAGCCGTGTCATGCGTAAGCTGGTTGATCTGGTTCGCGAAGAAGCCGGCCTCGTCAGGACCGAGCGCGCCCTCCTGGCGGGAACATTCGTCATGGGCCTCCTCATCGTCCTGCTGCTGCTTGGTGTCGACATTGCCAGCTGGTTCGGCATCGAGCCTCCCGCTCCCGAATAGGGCGTCCATCCCGGCGGATGCAATTCTCCCGGGAGGAAGTCAGCGATGACGGCGAACGACAAGCTCAAGGCCGTGGTGCTTGGCGCCAGCGGCTACACGGGTGCGGAACTCCTGCGTCTCGTGGCCACACACGGTGGCATCGAGATCGTTGCGCTGACCGCAGCGAGACGAGCCGGTTCGCCGCTGGGTGACGTCCACCCCCATCTTGACGGTCTCATGCTGCCGGACCTCGTGGCGGTCGATGACGTCGACTGGTCGGTGGTCGATGCCGTCTTCAGCTGTCTTCCCCATGGCACGGCGCAGGCCACCATCGCAAGCCTCCCCGGACATCTGAAGGTGGTCGATTTGTCCGCCGATTACCGACTTGGCGATCCGCGCGTCTACGCCGAATGGTACGGCAAGGAGCACGTGGCTCCCGGCCTTCAGCGAGATGCCGTCTACGGGCTGACCGAGATCAGGCGCGACGAGGTTGCCGCGGCGCGGCTGGTCGCCAACCCCGGCTGCTACACCACGACCGCGGAACTGGCACTCGTTCCCTGCCTTGAAGAAGGGCTGATTGACACGTCAGGAATCGTGATCGATGCCAAGTCCGGCGTCAGCGGTGCTGGCAGGGAAGCCCGGGAATCCAGTCTTCATACCGAGGTATCGGAGGGTTTCCGGGCCTACGGGATTGCCGGCCACCGGCATGCTCCCGAGATCGACCAGGAGCTGTCACGGGCCGCTGGCGAGACCGTGACCTGCACCTTCACGCCGCACCTCGTGCCGATGAACCGGGGCATCCTGGCGACGATCTACGTGTCGCTGAAGCCGGGAGTCGTGCACCAGGACTTGCGCGACGCCCTTGCCCGACGCTACCGGGACGCACCCTTCGTCCGTCTGACCCGGGAAGGAAGAGCTCCGTCGACTCAGGACGTGAGGGGTTCGAACCTGTGCCTCATCGGGATCTTCGCGGACCGCGTTCCCGGACGCGCCATTCTCGTGTCGGCCCTCGACAACCTGGTCAAGGGCGCATCGGGACAGGCGCTCCAGAACATGAACGTCATGACCGGCCAGGATGAGACCCGGGGCCTTCCGCGCATCGCCGTCTTCCCCTGATTCGCCGGGGCATGAAGCCGGGAATGCATGCCATTCGACGACGAAAAGGTTGAAGGCGCCAAGGCTCGGCACGAGACATCCAGCCAGGCGAAACTGTCGATCCGCGTGAGGTCGATGGTGCGTCCGGTGTGCGCGACGGTCTCGAGCGACCGGTGCCTGACATCCCTGCGGCGGCCCGCGTGGCCCTGCCCACGCAATACGTGGTGTCGCCGGCCAGGGAGCCGCGGCTACAGGAAAGGCTGAACTATCCGTGAGCAGCCGTGCCGGGAACCGGTGCCTGGCTTGCGTGTGACGAGTTCGCGATGCCCATGTGCCTCGCCGGACGTCCGGTCAGTATCCGGCCTTGACTTCCTCGTACATGTTGACGAGGCGGTCGCGCAGGGTGGTTTCGAACTCCTTCGAAGCACGGGCTCCCGCAATCATGGAGGCGGGATCGGCAAGACCCTTCTCGTCGAGAACGTCGGACGCTACCAGGTCGAACGACTTGCGGTTGGTGTGCCCGTAGCCGTAATTCTCGATCAGCCACTTGCCGGTACCGGGTGCGAGCCAGGCATCGACATAGTCATAGGCGAGCTGTTCGTCTCCCGGCGCTTCGGCCAGGCGCACAAATCCCGTGACCCAGCTGTTCACACCCTCCCTCGGCGTGAGATAGGCCACCGGGACGCCTTCCTTGAGGAGATCGCCGTACACCTGTGGCCAGGCCCAGGCCGCCACGACCTCACCAGCGGCAATTGACTGACCGAGCTGGGTCGGATCAGACCAGTAATACCGGATGAGCCGGCGTTGCTCGGTGAGGCTCTCCCGGATCGCCTCAAACTCTGCCTCGGTGGCATTGTAGGGATCGTCAATGCCGAGGACGAGTGCGGTGGTCTTCACTGCCGACTCCATTTCGGCGTTCATGGAGAGGCGGCCTTCGTACTGCTCGTCCCAGAGCAACGACCAGCTCGGCTCGATGGCGTCGACATCGACCATGTCCGATCGGACGATCAGTGCGTTGATGCCCCAGTCCGTGGGCACGAGATACTGCTGGTCGTCGTACTGCGCACCCGCCATGGTCGGGAATTCCGCAAAAACATCCGGCCAGTGATCAAGGCGCGAGGTGTCCCAAGGCTGCAGGAGACCTGCATCGTAGAAGCGCCTGACGTCCCAGATGTTGGGATGAACCGTGTCACAGCGAAAACCCGCCTGAATCTTGTTGAACGCTTCGTGCACGTCCGCATAGACAGCGACATCGGGTGAGCCGCCGTGTGCGTCGATGTACTCCTGGTGAAGCTCCGGGATTTCGTAACCCGTCCAGTCGAACACCAGGAGGTCGGAGGCGGCGCCTGCCGGACGCGTTCCCAGGACAACGGGGAGAACACCCGCAGCGGCCAATCCCAACGTTGTTCGGCGATCGACCGAAACTCGACTGCTTCTCATTGATCCATCCTCCTATGTTGATGGGCTCTCCTTCGCATAACCACTTGTATCCGCTTCACTGCCTTGCGGGAAGAATGTCAATCCGTGGTCCAGGTAGGAGTGCTGCGTCAAGTCCAGTCCGTCCGCGACATGCCGCTGGCCACACGGACCGGTGCGTATGGCGTTGGGCAGCTTGAACGTGTCCTTGCCGCTACGGCCCTCAATGGTGGGCCCCGGCGCGGTCTGCTGTGCCTTCGTGACCGCGGAGGGTCGATGACAGGGGCTTCGTCGTCTGGCGCCGCGACGAGGCCTCCACGTCGGCCGATGCGGCTCTCGACGGGCTCAATGTGATCCATCCGAAAGATGACCTCGATGTCCTTGTGGCGATGGGGACTGAAGGCATCCGGCAAGGCTTGTGCTTCCACACTCTCATTCGATGATCTTGCGACCGTCTACGGGAACACCCTCAAGTCCAACTTTGGCGGAGCAGTGTCCCTCGGAGTCCCTATGCGGACCACACCGCTCAGGCCGGCGCAACGTACCCGCGGGGATCAACGCGACACTTCATCATGAGCAAGACCGCTGTCCCGGGGGTGAACGCTGACGGGGCTCAGCATCGGTCCGGCTGACCTCTTGCTTGCCGGCAGGATCCGCGTTACCGAGGCAGGCACCACCATCGGCGTTCACGTCGCAGGGACTGTCTGCGAGGCCGGAGTCAGCCCGAAGATCTTCGCCCTGGCCTGTGAACCGAGCGCCAACGACCTGAGCACGCTTCGCGTGGGGCTTGCCGTGTTGCCATGGGACCACGAAGGCGCGGATGAACAGGAACAGGATGCCATGAGGATCGCTGCCGTCGAGACATTCGCGCTCCACCACACGATGCCCTACACATTGGCATTTGCGCGCGGAAGCTATTCGGAACGCGAGGCGTTGCTGGTCAAGATCACCACCGACGACGGAATTGTCGGCTGGGGGGAGTCGGCACTGTGGGGCGGTCCCTCGTCGGTGTCGCAGATCGTCATCGAAGAGGAGATCTTTCCGCTGATCGAAGGCGAGAGTCCGCTGCGACCCGAGTATGTCTGGGAAAAAGTCTACCAGGAGACCTACTACCACGGCCGCAAAGGCGTTCTTCTGGCTTGCCTTTCCGGGGTGGATATCGCCGTCTGGGACATATTCGGCAAGGTTGCGGGCAAGCCGCTCTGGCAGATATTCGGCGGTTTCGGCCGACCGGTCGAAAGCTACGCGAGCAGCGGCTACTACCGCGCAGACCGGACGATGGACGATTTCGCGAACGAAATCTCCGGTTGGATCGCGCGGGGTTTCAAAGGCTACAAGATGAAGATTGGCAACACATCCGAGGTGATCCATGCAGGGGTGACCGGCGAGATACCGTTGCGCCGGAGCTTCGAGGATGACATCGCGCGGATTGCCGCTGCGCGTGCCGCCGCAGGCGAAGGGCGACTGTTTGTCGATGCCAATGCCTCACTCGACGCCGCACAGGCGATGCGCTATGCCGACCGTCTGGAAGCCTTGGACGTTGGCTGGTTCGAGGAGCCGGTGCAGCCCGAGAACATCGCCGGGGCCGTGAAGGTCGCTCAGCGGACGCGGATCCCGATCGCAGGCTTCGAGACTGAGACAAACAAGTTTACCTTCAAGCACCTGATGGACGCCGGTGCGATGCAGATCGTTCAGCCCGATGTCGTCCAGGTGGGAGGACTGACGGAGGCTCGCAAGATTGCGGCCTACGCACAGATGTGCCATCTCCCTTTCACGTCAAAGAACTACTCGACCGTCATCAGCCAGGCTGCGGCACTGTCGCTACTCTACGCGATTCCGAACGGGCGCTGGTTCGAGCGCGAAGTCGACCCGCTACCGTGGCGCGACGAGATCGTCACGCAACCGGCGATCATCATCGACCAGGGATTTGCCATGCCGTCGCGTGCGCCAGGTCTTGGCGTCGAGATCGACGAAGCTGCGCTTGCGCGCTGGATCCGGTAATCGTCAGACCTGTCGAAACGATCGCATGACCGTTGTCCGGACCCTTCCCGGCACGGACTCGCGGTTGCCGCACTCCGACATTCGAATGTGTCGCGATGACGCCACCACGAGATCGTCCACGCTGGTGCCGGCGGACTGATTGCCCGCCTCGCCGCGCGCCGCAGCGTCAGGTACACGTCCGCAGCGGATGCCCTGCGCGTCGACGAGACGAGCGCGGAAGTACTGCGTGTGAACTCGGTGTGCAGAAATCGCTACGTGCTGCCACCGCAACGGCCAAAGTCTGTGGCGACCCGGGACTTCGACGTCACCATACCCGCGGTAACCGGGAAACAGGGGTTCAGGTCTGCTGGCGGAGGTCCACCTTCACGTAGGTGCCGGGGGCATCGGCGAGGGTGGGGAGTTTGCCGGCACCGGGCTGGCGTGCATCGACCATGCTGCCGCCTCTCCGGGCGAGCCATGCCTGCCAGTGGGGCCACCACGAACCCTCGTGGTTCTGCGCACTGTCGAGCCAGTCTTGAGGATCGGCGGGTGTCGTGCGGTTGGTCCAGTATCCGTACTTCATCTTCGCCGGCGGATTGACGACGCCCGCGACATGCCCGGACTTCGCCAGCGTGAAGACGGTCTTGCCCCTGAAGTGGCCGGTGGCGCGGTAGGTCGACTTCCAGGGTGCGATGTGGTCGTCCTGAGTCGACAGCAGATAGGCCGGCGTCTCGATGGCCGAGAGGTCGATCGGTGTGCCGCCGAGCTCCAGTGCACCAGGCTGAACGAGCAGGTTCTCGAGATACATGCGCCGCAGGTAGTAGCTGTGCATGGCGGCGGGAAGCCGGGTCGAATCGCTGTTCCAGTAGAGAATGTCGAAGGGGAAGGGGTCCTTTCCCAGCAGATAGTTGTTGATGACGAAGGACCAGATGAGATCGTTGGCGCGCAGGGTGGAGAACACCGCAGCCATTTCGGAACCGTCAAGGAAGCCGCGTTCGTTCATGGCGCTTTCGAGGCTGCTGATCTGGTCATCGTCAATGAAGATCTCGACGTTGCCGACGTCCTCAAATTCGACCAGCGTCGTCAGAAAGGTCGCCGAGGCGACACGCCGGTCGCCCTTCACCGCCAGGTGCGCCAGTGTACAGGCGAGCAGGGTACCGCCGATGCAGTATCCCAGGGTGTTGATCCTGTCTTCTCCGGTGGCCTCGCCGATGGCATCGAGCGCGGCCACGGGTCCTTCGATCATGTAGTCCGCGAAGGTCTTGTCAGCGAGGGTGGCATCGGGATTGATCCAGGAGATGACGAACACCGTGTGCCCCTGGTCGACCACCCAGCGCACGAACGAATTCTGCGGGCTCAAGTCCAGGATGTAGTACTTGTTGATCCATGGCGGGATGATCAGCAGGGGCCGCCGACGGACCTTTTCGGTCGTCGGTGCATACTGAATGAGCTCCATGAGATCATTGCGGAAGACGACCTTGCCTGGTGTGACCGCGATGTTGCCCCCCACCTCGAAGGCGTCCTCGTCGACCGTGCGGATGGCGAGGCGGCCCTTGCCCCTCTCGAGATCCTCGAGAAGGTTGGCAAGGCCCTTGACCAGGTTATCGCCCTTGCTTTCGGCCGTGGCCCTCAGCACCTCCGGATTGGTCGCGGCAAAGTTGGTCGGGGACACGCCATCGATGAAGAGCCGGGTGTAGAAGTCGAGCTTGCGTTTCGACCGTGCGTCGAGTCCGTCGACAGTGCCCATCAAGGATTGCAGCCAGTTGGAGCACAACAGGTAGGACTGCTTGATGTGATCGAACGTGGCATCGCTGGACCACTGTTCATCGCGGAACCGCTTGTCGCCGGCCTCCGGCTCGATGACGGGCTCGACCTCCTCTCCCATCATTTTCCGGGTGGTCGTCTGCCAAAGGTTCATGTAGTCGCGCCACAGTCCGGCCTGGGCCTCGACGAGCTTCTCCGGGTCCTTCATCAGGCGGGTGAAGGCGTCCATGAACACCTCGTTCATGCGCCTCATGTCCTCCATGGATTGGTCCTGGTGGGACAGGAACTCCTGAACCAGCCGGCTGCTGCGCTCGGCGACAGCCTGCCAGTCCCGGGCACTGAAGTCGGTCTCGGTCATCGTCTGCGGTTCCATTTTCGGGAGTTCAAGGCCGGTTGAGCGACTGCCCCGGACGCGATAGGTTACCCTTGCGCGATCGGCAACCGTGCGAGATCAGGGTATACAATGGCTCATCAGGCCACCTCAAGCGTGATGTTGCCGGGACGTGTCGTCCTGGTGCTTGCCGTCGCATTGTCGATGCTGTCCGGCTGCAGCGACGATTCCTGGCCCCGTCTGGCCTCCGTTCCGGAGACTCCTCCCGATACCACGACCCAGGAGGAGTTTGACGGCACCGTTGACGCGCTTCGCGCGGTCAGGGAAGCGGTTGCCGAAGAACTGGAATCGTGGCCCTACCCGGAAACCGGGAACTAATGGCGACTCTCGGAATCGGAATTGCCGGGCTGGGGACGGTTGGCTCAGGCGTGATCGGACTTCTTCGGCGGAACGCCGGCCTCATCGAGGCCGGGTGCGGCCGAAGGATCCGGATTGCCGGAGTGTCGGCGAGGGATCGCAGTCGCGACCGTGGACTCGACCTTGGCGACTGCCGCTGGTTCGATGATGCGCGGGATCTCGCGGACGATCCCGAGATCGACGTTGTCGTTGAACTCATCGGTGGCGAGGGCGGCATCGCTCTCGATCTTGCCAGGCGCTCCATCGCTGCGGGCAAGCACTTCGTCACGGCCAACAAGGCGCTCCTGGCGATTCACGGAACGGAACTCGCGACAGCTGCCGACCATGCCGGCATCCATGTCGGCTACGAGGCGGCGGTCGCTGGCGGCATCCCGGTGATCAAGACGCTGCGCGAGGGACTGGCGGCGAACCGGGTCCGGCGCGTCCACGGCATCCTCAACGGCACGTCGAACTACATTCTCACCGCCATGCGCGAACACGGCGCGGCTTTCGATGACGTTCTCGGCGAGGCGCAGCGCCTGGGCTATGCCGAGCTCGATCCCACCCTCGACATCGGTGGTGGCGATGCGGCGCACAAACTCGCGATCCTTGCCGCCCTTGCGTTCCGCCGTCCGGTGGATTTTGCGGGAGTCCATGTCGAGGGGATACGCGACCTGACACCCATGGACATCGCCTTTGCCCGGGAATTCGGCTATCGCATCAAGCTGCTTGCCATCGCCCAGGCCGGCAACGGTGGCATCGAACAGCGGGTGCATCCCACGATGGTGCCCGAAGATGGCGCAATCGCGCACATCGACGGCGTCTTCAACGCCGTCGTCATCGAGGGTGACGCGGCTCCGGTGACAACCCTCATCGGGGAGGGAGCCGGGGCAGGCCCGACGGCGACGGCCGTGATCGCCGATCTTGCCGATATCGCCCGGGGTGTCCGTCACGCCATGTTCGCCTCTCCCGGTTCCGAACTGGTCCACCGTCCACCGGTGACAATCGACCGGCGACAGGGCGAGTACTACGTGCGTCTGATGGTGATCGACCAGCCCGGTGTCATGGCGGACATCTCCGCGATTCTGCGCGACGAACAGATCTCCCTCGGCAGCCTTCTGCAGCGGGGCCGGGATCCTGGAGAGACCGTACCGGTGGTGATGACGACCCACGAGGCGGAGGAGGCGTCGATGCGCCGGGCCTGCGGTCGCATTGGCGCTCTCGACACTGTCACCGAGCCGCCGGTCACCATTCGCATCGAGCGGGTATGACGCAGTCGGCAACGGCATCCGTGACGGGCGTCGAACACCTCGTCCTCGATGCGGCACGGGTGTGCGAGGCGGCGGCCATCGCTGCTGCCCGTCATGTCGGACTGGGCGACGAGAAGGCCGCGGACCAGGCGGCTGTCGATGCCATGCGGCGCGCCCTCAACCGCATCGACATGCAGGGCCGGGTGGTGATTGGCGAGGGAGAGCGCGACGAGGCGCCGATGCTCTACATCGGCGAAGAGGTCGGCACGGGAAAGGGTGCGCGCCTCGACATCGCTCTCGATCCGCTCGAGGGCACGACGCTCTGTGCGACCGGAGGAGCCAATTCACTGGCGGTCCTGGCGTTTTCGGGGGCCGGAGGACTCCTTCATGCCCCGGATACCTATATGGAGAAGGTCGCGGTCGGAGCGGATCTGCCACCAGGCGTCGTCGGGCTCGATCTGCCGCCGGGCGAGAACATGCAGCGTCTTGCCGAGGCGAGGGGTTGCCGGACTGCCGACCTCGTGGCACTGATCCTCGACCGTCCGCGCCATGACGACCTGATCCGGGAGGTGAGGAAGACGGGCGCGCGCGTCCGGCTCATCCAGGACGGCGATGTCGCCGGCGTGATTGCCACGACAAGGCCGGAGACCGGGATCGACATCTACTTAGGAATCGGCGGCGCTCCGGAAGGCGTACTGGCCGCCGCCGCCCTTCGCTGTGTCGGCGGCCAGTTCCAGGGCCGCCTTGCCTTTCGCGATCACGGTGAACGCAGCCGGGCCCGTGCCATGGGAATCACGGATCCGGACCGCATGTTCCCGCTCGGCGAACTGGCATCAGGCGACGTGGTGTTCTGCGCGACCGGCGTGACCGATGGCTGGTTGCTCAAAGGCGTCCGGCACGACGGCGCCAGGATCGTCACCCAGTCCCTCGTCATGAGTTCCAGTGCGGTGCGCGTCATCACCACCGACCACGCGCCACGCGAAGGAGATCCTGAACGGTGAGTGCCGCGGTTCTCGGCGTTGGAAGGAGGCGACTGCGGCAGATGCGCCGGCTGAAGGGCTCCAATTCCACCATGCGTTTATTTCAGTTGCCACTCAGCGCCTCGCGTGAAGACTTGCCCTTGCGGCTGCATAGCACCGCCCGCTACCGGCTGGCCGCTGACGTCGTATCCGCAATCCTGTTGCTGCGTGATTTCGGGCAGGAATTGGAGGTCAATAGTCACAACGGTTGTAGAGATCTGTTGCTTCATGTTGCATGAGTGTGATGAATGACAATGGTGTGCGAAGCGCGAGGAGAGCCAAATCTCATACCATTTCGTTTGTCCACTCACCCCAAGGAACAAATATAGCACGATACGCCAATTCTATAGCATAGTGTCTCAGTGCGTCTCTTCTGTCTTCAGCGTCCAACGCAACCGGCACTACAATATCAGCGTGATAGGGATTATCGTCCAACGGTGTCGGAATAGCTCTACAGCCGACATCCGCGACGTCGCCTGCCGACAATGTATACCAACCCCAGAAATTCTTTCCGGACAGGCTAGCATTTCGCACGCCCAATTCAGCCAACGTGACGGCTGGTGCCAATGTCATACGATTGACCGAGATTTCGTTAGTGTTGCTGGGTGGATCGAACTTGGATGCAGGCACCCAAGCCTTACCTTCTGCCCTTAGTCGGCGAAGGGCTTTCTTGGCGCCCGTTTGTGATCGTTCGTCCCTACCAAGCTTCTCATCGCTCCCAAGGGGCACGATTTCCCGTTCATCAATCTGGCTCGTCACTACCGAATACCCACCCTCTTCAGCTCTCGAAGCCCGCCTTCCTTTAGCAAGTTGGCGGCATCAACAACCCGTAGGCGTCCTTTCGAATCGCTGGTTCGATGGAAAAGCACTCCAGAACCATCTTGCTCTATCAGGAACAAAATACCACTCTTGCTATCAGGGTTGCGAAAGTCGATAGCGATGCAACTCTGTTGCATGGGATAAATCTCCGGACGATCAACTACATAGTTTGCGACCTTCTCAAGCAAGTCCTTTGCCTTGACCAAGGCAAGGTTCGAAGGTTCGTCCATTTCCTCTTCTTGTGCGTGACACGGGCACTCTGCCAAGTCCTGTAACGATTCTTGCAACCAGCTACCATAGTCTCGCAACGGGTTGGTTAGTCCGAAATGGACAATTGATGCGACAGGCGCCGAAACGCGTGTAGCTAGCGGAAAGGAACCGGAGATGTATTTTTCGAACTGCGCTTGAGCCGAATCGTGGTAAAGTTGCTCTTCGACCGGTGGCGGGGGTATACGGGCCTCGTAGTGTCTGAAATAGTCCGCCGTGTTGGCGCTCTCGAAGGACCTACCCTGGAGGACGACCCGTGGGTCTCGGCGAATGGCTGCCGCCGCTGGTTGGCCTGCGGGCTGTGTCAGAGGAAGACGGGGCGAAGCAGTGAGCATTCTATGTTGTTACTCCACGGCGAGGTTCAGCTTATCCATGACAGCCTGCGAGACTAAAGCAAGGTGATTGGCCTTGTCATCAAAACTGTCAAAATGAGAGCCCGCAGCATATTCACCAGACATCTCCAAGAACAAGTCCGCCTCCTGCAAGGCTGATTTGTCAACTGTGATGCCAATTCGCCATAGATCGTTACTGTTGATACACTCAAACTTGACAAGTGATCTGGTGTTCGTTGCCTCAATTTGAAATGGGTCGTCAGAGTCGGGAAGCCAAGTAAGTCCTCTAACAAGTCCTTCGGCAGCGGGAACACCTCCTTCGATGGTCAGCCAGGAGGGCGTTACAAGTCTTGAATCGGCGGGTGCTCCGTCGGCAAGAAATCCACAAACAGCATCCTCAAACAGCTTGGCATGTCGTTTGGCCTGTTCGACGGCATTGGATGATCGAAGATCAAGAAAACGTGTCTTGTAACCGTCAAGTCTTGCTTCGAACACGCTGAGGCCTGAATGCAATGTCAAGGTGACGCCAGCCGTGGCTAGTGTGTTGCCATTTTCCAAACTAATCGCATCGGAGGGAATGTTGAACTCTGATGAGAAAGCATCGTAAATGGGCTCAATAATCTGGGCAAACGACGCCATTCGACTGAATGCAGGACGAGCAAAGGTGACTTCGTAATGCGCATCAAATCGGAATACGTTGGCTTTCATTGGTTCAGACTCAGACAAGGGTAGGGGCCGGTCATTCTGATACGGAATTGGTGCACATTCAACATATGTAGGTATTCAGCGTACGTTCTGCAATCATCAAGAAGGGTCGCGCGAAGCGTGCGAGCCGAGGGCGCACTGTTCTTGACCATGGAAGGTCGATTGGAGTTGTCACGCACGGAGGGTGGCGGAAGAGCGCTTGGCTTGTCTTTGCTTGAGTGGAAGAGGGCATTCGCGACAGGCGTTCAAGAAGACGAGCATGACACGAAATCAGATTACAGGGAGAACTACAACAGATGATGCATTCAGGGACTCCGGTCGAACGGTGGGGCAAGCTGGCCGCGGGCAGTTGATGAGAGATTCAGGCATGCCTTTCTTTTCTAAGGGCGACTAGTTCCGCGGCGCACACAAGGGAAGACAGGCAGCGAATTCCGCGCTAGTTATTCTGGAGGGATGTACGTGCCATCGGTGTCACCAGCGCCCGGTTCAGTCAGGTGAGGGGAACGCAGTCGCAGAGCGTGCCCAGTGCCACCAGATCGAGCCACTGCATGAGATCGGGCTCGGGACATTCGTCGAACCGGCCGCGCTGGCGCAGTTGCCTGTTGATAGCAACGACGGTCATGAATGTCACGCCAACAGCCGCGAGGTTGCCCAGGCGGCCGCGGGTCGCGACAAGCTTTCCTGGAGCAGACGTGTCAGCGCACTGCGCAGCGGCGCCTTGCTGAACTCGTAGAGTTCCACCAGCATTCCCTCGGAACTCCCGGCGCCCGGGCAGGATTTCGTTGCTTGGCGCGCGATACACCCTGTCGTCGAGGCCTTCCTTCTGCCGGTCCCTGCCGGAATTCCCGACTGTAGCCGGGAAGGGCCTGATTCGATCGGAGTGGTACCTCAGGCCACCGCCTCGCATCCTGTTTCGCGGCTTCGCCTCGGTAGTGCCGGAACCCTCCAGCGAACCAAGGCCTCCGGGTGCATCGGCGCTGTGTTCCTGAAATCGCCTAGGGGCCGGACGGGGCGATCCCGGCCTCGCCATTCTCGGAAGATCGCGACCTCGGCATCCCCTCCGGTGAGAAAGCGGCACTTGTCGGCAATCCCCGCGCCGGAGAGCGAGAAGCGCAAGATGGCGCTCGAGTTGTTCTTCGGGAGCACCTCCTCGTCGTCGTCATCATCGGTCGGCAGCGGCGCGAGGAGAAGGGCCGTCATCGAATGGTCGTGTTGGCCGTTGACCTGCGAGAATTGATGGTCCACAGGCACCAGGATCTGCTTGAGGTCATCGGTCTTGCCGTCCTCGTCCTCGGCGAGGATGCGGACGCGGTCGCCGTCGCCCACCTTCCAGGGCGTGTCGCGAAAGAGCCGGACTCGGCGGCGCGCCTCGGCAGTGAACGCCTTCGCGTCGTCGCAGAGGACATGCCGGCGCGACGCGCGGTGGAACACCATCGGTGACGACCAGACTTCCCGGATCACGATCTTGTCCGTCCGTTTCGACCATTCGTCGGGCGGTCCGAGATGGAAGTGCCTGCGCGGCCCCCGGCAGTGATCCTCGTCCGGGTGGCTGAGGAGCAGCGCGTCGACATAGAGCCGTCCCGCAGCGTCCCGTACGAGCTTGTCGCGCAGCTTCGCGGCAACGTCGGGCGTATCGTCATCGGGATCGTCGGCGGCAGAGCGAATGTTCATGTCGATCAATATCCTGTTGCCCCCCTCGGTCTGGACGAGCGTCATGTCGCCGTTGCCGACCGGGAAGAACGAAAGCTGGGCAGTCATGGTCTCAATCTCCGAAACGGAACGCGGGTTCGCTCGTCCACATGGGGATGCCCTGGTCGCGGTTCAACCCCTGTAATTGACAAAAATCGCACCTAGCTATAGTTTGTCAACCGCAACGAAGGAGGGTGAAAATGACTGTAGGCCAACGTATTAGAGTATCACGCCGCGCCTGCGGCCTGTCGCTCCGCGACCTGGAGGCCCGAATCGGCAACCGCGTGACGGCGCAGGCCATCAGCAAGTACGAACGCGACGAGTCGATGCCCAGCTCGGGCGTGCTCATCGCGCTGGCCGACGCCCTCGAGGTCCCGATCGACTACCTTGCGAGCGACAGCGAGATTCGCCTCGAAGCCGTCGATTTCCGGAAGAAGCGGCTCACCAGTCGCCGAGAGGAGTCGCAGATCGAAGCCAACGTCCTGCACCTCCTGGAACGGTATCTCACGGTCGAGGAGATCCTGGGGCTCCCCACCGTCGCGTGGGACATGCCGCGTGACGCCCCCTGGCCCGTGCTGCGCGACCCGGTCGAAGCCGAGCAGGCCGCGCTCGGCATGCGTGCCCACTGGGGTCTCGGTCTCGATCCGATCCCGAACCTGGTCGATCTGCTGGAGGAACGCGGCATCAAGGTTCTCTCGATGAGCCTCCCCAACATCGATGGGCTCACGGCACGGGTGCGCCGCGAAGACCGGAGCCTGGCGTCGGTCGTCGTCGTGAACCGGGACGATTGGGGCGAACGCCAGCGCTTCACGCTCGCGCATGAGCTCGGCCACATGGCCCTCGACCCGGCGGCGAAAGTCGACGAGGAGAAAGCAGCGCATCGTTTCGCCGGCGCGTTCCTGATGCCCGCCGAGACGCTGCGGGCGGAGATCGGCAAGCACCGCAAGTCCATCGGCTGGGGCGAGCTCTTCGAGCTCAAGCGCATCTTCGGCGTGAGCGTCCAGGCGCTCACCTACCGCTGCAAGGACCTCGGGATCCTCGGGGCGCCCGCGTTTCGGACGCTGTTCAACGAATTCACCCGCCGCGGCTGGCGGAGCCCGCCATACAGGGAGCCCTGGGCCATGCCCGGCGAGCGGTCTCTGCGCTTCGAGCGCCTGTGCTTTCGGGCCCTGTCCGAGGAAGCGATCTCGGAAGCGAAGGCTGCCGAACTGCTTGGCCATTCCGTCCACGAGCTCAACCGGCGCATGGACGAACCGCCGAGCGTGGACGCGGAACTTGCCGGAGTGTGAGTGCCGTGAAGGTTCTGGTGTCTGACACCTCCGTCCTGATTGACCTCGATCGCGGGAGCCTTGTCGAACTGGTCTTCCGGCTTCCGTTCGAATTCACCGTTCCCGTCATGCACTGCTACGCAACCTACGCCATGGCGCGCGCGGCGGGCCTCGAACCGGACGATGCTCGCATCATTGCGACGTCCGCCCAATTCGTGGACGACAACGTCGCCCGAAGTCATGTCGAGTTCGGCGACGGGTCGCGTCTCGACCAGGAAGCTACCGCCCACCATCCTATCGACCTGTCGAATCGCGACGACCGCGACCAGCGCAGGGTCTGGGTACCGTTCCATTTCATTCCGGGCAATGAAGGCGACGACTACACCGAGCGCCTCAAGTGCCCCATGGACAGCCCGATCGTCCGCGAGTTGCCGGACCATCACCTGACATATGCGGATCGCGGCTTCGGGGTGCACCTGCTCGGCATCACGGCGCATGTCTATGCGGATACGTTCTCCCACTACGGCTTCTCGGGAGTCAGCTCGCGCGGGAACAAGGTCGACAATTCCAGCTTTCGCTTTCACGAGGAGGTCGAAGAGGCGGACGGCGGAGTCGCACCATTGTCACCGGAGATGAGGGGTTACGTAACCGAGAAGGCCGATCGGCTCTTCAGGGATCGTGGCGACCACGGCGGGTTGCTCACCAATGTCAAGAGCTGGCTCGCCGAAGAGCTTTCGGGCGCTCTCGGGCATGGTTCGGTGGCAACCCTGCCGGACAGACCCTATCTGGTGTGGAGCTTCGACTACGAGCGGCCCGATGCGGTTGCCGGTGGGCGCAGCATCCGCAACAACCCGGTCACATATCTGGCAGGCTGCGGCGCCTTGCACGAGATGTTCAGGCGGTTCGCCGCGATGAGGGCGGATGCGCGCGACGGCGGTGACGGCCGCGACTTCGAAGCCATCGCGGACCAGGTTCGTGAAGTGCTGCTCGTGCAGGCCGACAAGGCCGGGCGCATCGCGGCCTGGCAGGATGCGGCCCGGTCCGGAGAGATATTCGGGCCCGGCGACGAGGACATCCCGGAATATGACGGGCATGTCTGGAACGAACAGTGGCAGGGGCTGGACGGTGCTGAGGACTACCAGGCGGCCCAAGACTTACCCGTCTGGCAATTCTATCGGGCGGCCGCCGTGCATCGCACCTATGTGCTACGTGATCTTCTTCCGAAACACGGGCTCGTCGTGGACTAGTGGCTCAGGAAGGAGCGCCCGCTGTGTCGCCAAAGGGTCAATTTTTGGTGTCGCGTGAAAATATGTGCACGGAGCGATGGGCGGTGAATTCCGAGGGTAGGCCGCATTGGATGATCGCCGGCACCACCGGCTCGGAGGCCGGGTGATGGAGCGAGGCCAGAGGAGTAGGCGCTAATGCACAAGAGTGGCGTAGGTTATGAATGTGGGCGACGATGGTCTCGCCGGGTTCTGGTGCAAATTGGCCCTCATGTGGATGCGAGCCTGTCGGCCTCCGCCGTCGTGGTGGCCCGGCGGCTCGCCGCCCATTTATCCAGATCGGACCGACGGTAGCGTACCCGGTTCCCGAAGCGGTGGAAGGCAGGCCCCGCGCCGCTCACGCGGTAGCCGTCCAACGTGCGGGGCGAGAGGCCGAGATAGTTCGCCGCGCGCCTGGTGTCGAAGAAGCCGCCGTCATCGTTGCCCATATTGTCCCCCTTCGATTGCCCGAAGTCCCAGACCTTCCGCGGCGCCGATCCGATGCCGGCCGCCGCGCACCGGCGCAGCGACCGTAGGAGGGGCCGCCGGGTTTTGCAAAGCGCACGGTAAGGAGAAAACCGGCGACCTCCCGCCGTTCGGACCCATGCGCGCGCTCCCGCGCGACGGCGTTGACACCGCGCGACCGCATGTCGTCGTCAGCCCGCCAGCCGCGTCCGGGGAAGCCCCGGCCCAAGTCAGTGTGGCCGCCGTAACTCCGGAGTTTGGGGAGTCCTGCAACGCCGGGGCATACATGTTCACCGCGGCGCGCGGTTTCGGAGCCCGATCGCTCTCTGCATGCTCACGGAGCCAGAATAGGTTCAGAGGGAAAGTAGAAAAAACTGCTATATTACGGTCACGTACGGAGTTACTGAGCGCGTTCTACGATGTGCGTATCCACAGAAATGGTCCCGCGATGCCGAGCCATGAGCACCTCATAAATCGGCCGGGCGAGCGACGCCGTGGAACGCGAACAGATCCGAGAGATCGTCGACGCTGAGATCGAGCAACGCGGCAGCCCGGCGGACGGAGACGAGCCCGTCCCCGACAGCAAGACCGACAATCTCCATGAACGTCCTCGAAAACAGCGCCGGCGGCACATTCTCGACATCATCGCGACCGTTGTGGCGCAATGCGTCGTCCGGAACCGCCTCCGGGTCGCCACATGCTCCACACCGTATCGGTGCCGGATCCAGCTTCACGTCCGATACCGCCATGGCCACCGTCTACAATCCCAACTCCCTCCCGCACCCGTCCCAATCCCTTGACGACGATTCTAGTCCGTCCCTCTCTGCGGCAGTTCCCGTGCCAGCCTCCGATGTCCTCACCGGTTCCAAATCCCGGTCGGCCGCCTTCCCGTCCTCCGGTCCCGTCACCCTGTCCTCCCCCAACGGCGTCGATGGTGGAAGAAAAAGCCGTTATATCGCCGAGAGTTATGTGAGAGACGACGCTGCTCGTCGAGGAGCGTCGTCGTGTGCGTACTCTTCCTTGTTAGACATCATGGCTTGACCTGCCCTGGCCTCGAGGATCGTGGGTTATTCTCGAGGTCAGGAACCCTTTGAGCACAGAGCCACATCGAGGAGGGCAGGTCATGATCGATTATAGCGCATACGTTGGTCTGGACGTCCACAAGGAGACGATTGCGGTAGCGGTTGCGGTGCCGGGTCGAGAGGAGCCGGTGTACCGGGGCGAGATCGCCAATAAGCGTTCGTCCCTGCGGCGTCTGGTGGGGCGGCTGAGCCCCGATGGCGAGGTGTTGAGCTTTTGCTACGAGGCCGGTCCCTGCGGCTATGGGGTGTACCGGGAGCTTGTGGCGACGGGGCACGACTGCATGGTGGTGGCGCCGAGCCTGGTTCCGCGCAAGGCGGGTGACCGGGTGAAGACGGACCGCCGTGACGCTTTGAACCTGGCGCGTCTTCATCGTGCCGGGGAGTTGCGTCGGGTGTGGGTTCCCGACGCCGACCAGGAGGCGATGCGGGACCTGACGCGAGCGCGCGAGGACATGAAGGCAATCGAGCTCAAGGCCCGGCAGCGCCTGGGGGCGTTCCTGCTGCGCCACGAGCGGATCTACGCCGGGCGCAGCCGCTGGACGCAGGCGCACTTCCGCTGGCTTGAGCAGCAGTCCTTCGAGCATCCGATGCAGCAGGTGGTGTTCCAGGAGTACGTGGACGCGGTGCTGGACGCCCAGCGCCGGGTGGCGGGCCTGGAAGATCAGATCCACCAGGCCGTGTCGTCGTGGTCGCTGCGTCCTTTGGTGGAGGCCCTGATGAGCCTGCGCGGGGTCAACGTTCTCACCGCGGTCACGGTGCTGGCCGAACTCGGCGACCTGACGCGCTTCGACAGCCCCCGTCAACTGATGAGCCATCTGGGCCTGGTGCCCAGCGAACATTCGTCGGGTCTGAGACGGCGTCAGGGTGGGATCACCAAGACCGGCAACGGTCATGTGCGCCGCGTGCTCGTCGAGGCCGCCTGGAGCTATCGCTTCGCGGCCCGCAAGACGGCCCATCTCAGGCGCAAGGCAGCCTCCGCCCCGCCCCGCGTCCAGGCCCTCGCCTGGGCCGCCCAGAAACGCCTGTGCGGGCGCTACCGGCGGCTCTCCCATGCCGGCAAGGCGCACTGCCAGGTGATCACCGCCGTGGCCCGCGAGCTGGCCGGCTTCATATGGGCCATCGCCTGCGAGATGGCCGGCCGTCCCCACAACAGTCGCGCCCTGGCCTGAGATCCGCAGGGCCTGAAACAACCAACAACTCTGCTTGGCAGGGCAACCAACAAAGGACGATCAGGCATGACGGGTGCGGAACGCGGGCGGCCGGTGAGGAGAACCCTCGTTCGGGCTATGCGAGGCGAACCGGAACGTTCGTCAACCCGCGTTGTTAGACAGAGGCAGCTCCGCGACGAAGTGAAGTCAAGTGGTAACCAACCCACGGATATCAGAGTGATCCACCGTCGCAACAAGCCGCCCGCGGTCCGCTCCCGTCATGCCAAAAGGGGGTGGGGACAAAAACAGACCGAGCCGGTATAGACAGGTCAATCCATATCAGCCCCGTAGCGTTCCACCAGCATTCCCTCGGAACTCCCGGCACCCGGAGGCAAGCGGCACAGCAGGATCTTGTTCCTTGGCGCGCGATACACCCTGTCGTTGAGGCTTTCCTTCTGCCGGTCCCTTCCGGATTCCCGACGGCAGCCGGGAAGGGCCGGACGGAGCGGTCCCGGCCTCGCCATTCCCGGAAGATTGCGACCTCTCGCGGCGGTGGCCCGCGCTGGGGCCGTTGACGAAACAACACCTTTGTGCGCGCCGGCAAGAGCGATATGATGACCGGGGCAGGTACGCGGCACGCGTACAGCGAAGAGATGACATGGGGATTGCCAAGCTAGCTTCGAAGTTCGTCTCCTTCGACATGATCATGTTCGGCCTTCACAAGCACCTGATCATCACGAGAGCGAGATTTCCCGAGTTCGCGCGAAAGATGGCCGAACGCGACCTCGTGGCCCAGGTCATGATCCACCAGGAAAGGTCCGGATACTGGTTCGAATTCAGGGGCGGGAAGGTCAGGCTCTCGAAAGGGGTCTACGAGAGGCCCGATGTGACCCTGGGATTCCGCGACCGGCGCACGGCCAGAGACCTCCTGATCCCGCCCTTCGACTGGTCCGAACAGATCCATGCCCAGAAAATGTTCCGGCTGACCATGGACGGCAGGCCGGACGACACCGCCTGGTTCCAGCGCCTTCTCATACGTTCGACGACCATCGGCGAAAGCTACGGCCAGAATCGTCCCGGCGGCGAGGTCCGCTACGTCAACAACAACAATGGCGGTCCGGTTTTTGTCGATGTGAAGGATGGCAGGATCGTTCGCATGACGCCCATTGTGCTGCGCGACGACGACGCGAAATCCTGGACCATCACGGCCAGGGGCAGACAGTTCTCGCCACCCCGCCGGGCCGCCATTGCCTCCCATGCCCTGTGCATGAAGTCGCGGGTCTATTCCGAAGACCGCATCATGTATCCGATGAAACGGGTCGACTTCGATCCGCATGGCGAGCGCAACTCCGGCAACCGTGGCGTCTCCGGACACGAGCGCATCTCGTGGGACGAGGCGCTCGCCATCGTTGCCGGGGAAATCGTCCGTTGCCGTACGCAATCCGGTCCGGGCTCGATCGGCACGCTCATATCCGCGCACCACCTGTGGGGCAATGTGGGCTACCACCTCAGTGCCGCGCACCGGTTCTGGAACCTGATCGGCCACACCTACATCGAGCACAATCCCGAAAGCTGGGAAGGCTGGTTCTGGGGTGCGATGCATCACTGGGGGCATTCGACACGGGCCGGGGCCGGAGATCCCTATGGCCTGGTCGAGGACTGCCTGCAGAATGCCGACATGATCGTCTTCTGGTCCTCGGACCCGGAGGCGACCGGCGGTTGCTACGCAGGCACCGAAGGATCGATCCGGCGTCAATGGGCCAAGGAACTGGGGATCGAGTTCGTTCACATCGACCCCTACTTCAATCACACGGCGCAGGTTCTCGGCGGCAAATGGATCGCTCCGCGCCCCGGCACCAGCAATGCACTGGCGCTCGCCATCGCCTTCGTCTGGATCGACGAGGGTCTCTATGACACGGACTATGTCGAACGCGTCACCACGGGCTTCGACGAATGGAAGGCCCATATCATGGGCGAGGACGGCACGGTGCCCAAGACGCCGGAGTGGGCCGAGGTGGAATGCGGGGTCGAGGCGCACGTGATCCGTGCGCTCGCCCGCAAATGGGGCAAGTCCAGGACCTATCTCGGGGCCGGCGGCTGGGGCAACTCCGTGGGCAGCGCCAATCGCCAGTCGACCGGCGTGCAGTGGGCGCGTTCGATGGTTTGCCTGGCGGCGATGCAGGGCATGGGCAAGCCGGGCTCGAACATGGGCAACCTGCAGTTCGGCACACCAATCGACTACACGTTCTATTTTCCCGGCTACGTGGAAGGCGGCATTTCGGGCGATCTGGAATACACCGCGTCCGCGGTCAGCAACTACCAGCGCATGCCGCACCTGATGACGGTGAACAGCGTCAAGCAGAGGATCCCGCGCCTCAAGTTGGCCGATGCCATTCTCGACGGACGGTGCGAAGGCAACGTCATGGCCGTCGACAGCGTGACCGGCCAGTTCGAGAAGCACGTCTATCCGGCCGAAGGCTATGCGCCGGTGGAAATGCTCTATCGCTACGGCAGCTCCTATACCGCGACGATCGGGGATTCGAACCGCCTGATCGAGGCGTTTCGCTCGCCGAAGCTGAAGTTCATCGTCAACCAGTCGATCTGGAAGAACAACGAGACGGTCTTTGCCGACGTGATACTGCCCGCCTGCACCAACTACGAACGCTGGGACATCGGAGAATGGGCGAATCCCGGGGCGCTGGTCTTTCACGCCCAGTCGCAGCTGAACCACCGGGTCGTGGCGATGCAGCACAAGTGCATCGAGCCGGTGGGCGAATCCAGATCGGACTACGAGATCTTCTTTGCACTCTCCAAGAAACTCGGGCTGTCGGACTACTATTCCGAGGGCATGACCGAATACGACTGGGTGAAGCGGGTCTATGAATCCTCCGACATGCCCAAGGTCATGCCGTGGAGGAAGTTCCTCAAGCGGGGCTATTACGTCGTGCCGCCGGATTCCGAGGACACCCGCGTGCCGACGGCCTACAGCTGGTTCGCGAACGAGGAAAAGAAGAATGTGCCCGACGCAACACCCGTGGCCAGCGAATACAACACGGAGTGGCTGAAGGGCCTGCAGACGCAAAGCGGCAGGTTCGAGTTCGTGCCGGAGACGCTCAGACGCAATCCGCCCGAGGTCGACCGGCCCGCCGTCAACACCTACCAGCGCGGCTGGGAAGGTTACTGGGACGAGGAGCGCCGGCGAAAGTATCCGCTGCAGATGATTGCTCCTCACCCTCGCTACAGCTTCCACACGATGGGGGACGGAACCGATTCGTTCCTGTCCGAGATCGAGGATCACCGGGTCTGGGTGGATGGCTGGCCCTACACCAAGATGCGAATCCACCCGGAAGACGCCGAGGCGCGGGCCATCAGGGACCGGACGCTCGTGCGCGTCGCCAACGACCGCGGAGGCCTGGTCTGCGCGGCGCAGGTTACTTCGAGGATCCGCAAGGGTACGGTCCACGTCTACGAATCCTCGTCCCTCTACAGGTCCGCCGGCGAGCCCGGCAAGTCGGTGGATCTCGGCGGCGGTGCGAACCAGGTCTCGTCAGGACGCATGCAGGTCAGGAACTCGCATGCCGGCGCCGGCAACTCGATCCTCGTGGAGGTCGAGAACTGGGATGGAAAGGCAGGCTTTCAATGACCAAGTGGAACATGATCCTCGACGTCGATCGCTGCAACAACTGCCGGAACTGCTTCCTCTCGGTTCTCGATGAATACGCCGAGAACGAACACGCAGGATACAGTGCCCCGACTCCGCGCAAGGGCGCGCACCTGATGGAAATCGATACCCATGAAAGGGGCAGCGGCCAGGACCTGGACGTGACCTACGTCCCGGTTACCTGCAACCACTGCGATGATGCGCCCTGCATGAAGGCCGCCGAAAAGGGTGCCGTCTACAAGAGACGGGACGGGATCGTGATCATCGACCCGGTCAAGTCCAAGGGGCAGAAGCAGATCGCACAAGCCTGTCCCTTCGGCCGTGTCTACTGGAACGAAGAGCTGCAGATCCCGCAGATCTGGACCTTTGATGCGCACCTCTTGGACCAGGGCTGGGAGCGACCCCGCATGGCAGATGCCTGTCCGACGCTGGCCATCGAGACCGTCAAGTGCTCCGATGCCGAAATGGAATCCCGTGCACGACGCGAGAGCCTGCGCACGCTGCAACCGGAACTGGGCACGAAACCCAGGATCTACTACCGAAACCTGGACCGGATCTTCGAGAACTTCGTCTCAGGATCCGTGCTGGTGAAATCCGGTGACACGCTGGATATCGTCGAAGGCGCCGAGGTCGTCCTCAGGCAGGATGAAGACAAGACCATCGAAACCAGGACCGATTTCTTCGGCGACTTCACGTTCACGGGCCTGCCGTGCGAGGCCACCGAGATCGAGATCGAGGTGCGGTCGGGCGGCAAGACCGTATCCCGGCGCATGACCGTCGCACGATCCGGCCGGGTGGATCCCTTCATCCTCGAGGCCTGAGCCGGCACATCCTTCCCGGCGGACATATGTGCGGATGGAACCGGCACGCGAAGGGAAGGACAAATGGAACCGTTCTCGCCCGGGTCGCGTTCGAACGGTGCATGCCGTTGTCGTCCCGCCCTGAGGACGCCGTGGAACGGCATCGCGAACCATCGCCCGGCGTGGTGGCGGCGTCAGGTTCGGTGCTCCTTGGGGAACTCGGTGTCGCTCCGCTCAGGGGCATTTCCGGACATTGTCTTGGCAAACTGTATGGCCAATTCGGAGATACTGAAGGACCGACGATCACGAAGCTCGAGGAATTGTTTCGCGAAGCAACGACAGGCTTTCCGTTTAGTCTGGTTGCATTCCTTAGCACCGACGATCCCAAAGTTCCTGCGGGGCCCGACGACCGGAAGTTAGTCACCCTGGCTGATTTCTTCGCGTATATGGATGAAGATGTGGAGCTGTGGAACAAGAGATATTCGTGGGAACAATCCGCCGGCAGGCAGTGGCAGCACTATCTCGATGACCTGAGCGCGTTTTTCGCGTTTCTCGACAAGACAGAAATTTTGGCAACACAAATGGCGCGAGAGCAAGGCATAGTTCGATAGCGGTCTGGTTCCTCATTTTCCTTCAGTTTCAGGTCGACGTGCAGATAGACGTTCGTGGTCTCGATGAATTCATGACCGAATCACAACGCGCTTGATGCTCCTCCCTTATGGCATCCCAAGTCTCTTTCGTCATTGCTGAAAGTACTCCTGGCGGTGATACAACCTCCTTCATGACGGCATCATGCTCGTTGTCGGCTACAGAGTTTGCGACATCTGCTGCGAAGATGAGCAAAATCCTTGGCAGTACCTTCGAATGCTTCCTCTATGGTCCCAACCACCTTGGTCATGGCGACTATCGGGGCATCATTGCCCCCACGCAAATGCATTTCGCAAGGATGTAACCAACGCATGAGGGGCTGTCTCCGCCCAGGTCGTTGCAAACTCCAAAGTCCTCACAGCCTTGTCATCGACTGCAAGACCGTGGTGCAGTCTCGTCGCTAGTGTCTTGATCGAGAAATTTGCCAGAGTATTTTCATCGGCAATGTTGGGGGAGTGACCGGTGGGCGGAGCAGCGGTGGCGATTACCTTGTCGGAAGCGGAGCGGCGTGAGCTGGAGGGACTGGGAGAGGAAGCATCAACTGGCCGGACACCAGTTCAATGGCCTTTTCGTCCTCGCCTTCGGATGCGAGTTTCATGGCGGCAATGATCAAGTCCTCGTGCTGGATCATGGAGTTGATGACCGGCTTCAACGCTTTGGGCGCCGATTCGACAATCTCGCGATAGCGATCCTGAAATTCTACGCTGGCCGCCACCATATAGGCGGTCGCCTCGGTCCAGCTCATGTGTTCGACGCGCCGAATGAAGGCCCGGGCATCGTTCCGGCTGGCGTCGCTCTCGACGATATCGCCGCCATGCTCGAAGACGACCTGGCGCAGGCGCGCCTTGTTCTCGGTTTCGAGTTGCAGCAGTGAGCCGATGAGGTGTTTCTGAACCGGGGTGTGGAACAGGTGCAGCAGGGCGCAATAGAAGGCCTCGCCGTACACCTCGCCCTGGTACATTTCGGCCACTTCCCGTATCTGCTGCTCCGATATCATCCGGCGCCTCCCTCGTTGACACGTCAGGCAAGCATGCCAGCTTTTCGTCGCCATACAAACCTCGGACCGCCGTTCAGCGGGTGCTCCAGGCGATCATCCCGGGCGCAGCTGTTGCGGGAAACCAAACTTGTCTGCGCCGACAAGGGACTGTCAGCAAATTGCTGAGGCTGTTGAAAAAGTCGGAGCCGACAGATTTTGCGCAGCTATCGTTCCGGTGAATCTTACGGATTGAGCGGGTGAGCGGGCGCAGGCTTTCAGCGGCGATCAGGATGCGAGCTGCGCGACGATCAGGATGAGATTCCCGGCGGCAGCGGCGAGAGGATGATTCCCGTGGCCGGCGGCGGTTGCAAGCGTGTTCTTGGTTTGATTGTCGCGGCGCGACAGACAGCGCGACATGGGTGTTGCTGGTGTGGTTGGAGAGAACCGGCCCGCGGAGATGACCTCCGCGGGCCATCAGTGTCGTGATGGTTCAGCTTCTGGTGTTTTTCTCGGTGGCATAGCTTGCCGGCCTGCCGGGTCCTCGCTTGCCCTTGTCGAGGGCGGCGCAGCGGCGATAGCTCTCGACATTCATCTCGAGGATGGCTGCGTGGTGGACGAGGCGGTCGACGGCAGCCACCGCGGTTGTTTCGTCCGGGAACACCCAGTGTACCGTCAGACGAGAGGCGAAATACTTGCACCCTGTCGGGTGGACGCGGACGCCGAAGCCCTTGAGGCCGGCATCGCGGATATCTATGGTGGCCATGCGTGGCCGCAGAGCCGCGATACGCGCTTGAGTTCATTGTGTCGTGGCCCTGGATTCCCTCCCTGCCTTGAGTTGCAGACGCAGAATGATTCGGCACGGAATCATCCCGCAACTGCAGTCGAGAGAGGAAACAAGTGTCGTCAAGTCCGATCAATGGAACCAAGAGTGCGGTTCTCGGCGTGACACGGTCATGTACCGGGAAGTACTGGAATGACCGTCTTGACGACGATCAGGCCGTCATGACGCTGGCCCAGCGTCTCGACCTGCCTGAAGTCCTGGCTCGCCTCCTGGCAGCCAGGGGCATCAAGGCCGACGGCGTCGACGGATTTCTCGAACCCCGCGTGAAACACCTGATGCCCGATCCTCTCAAGATGGTTGACATGGCGAATGCCGTCCGGCGCATCGCGGATGCTGTCGAAGCCGATGAGACGATCGGCATCTTCGGTGACTACGATGTCGATGGCGCCACCTCGGCAGCCCTTCTCGTGCGCTATTTTGATTGCCTCGGCGCGAAGACGGTGGTCCATATTCCCGATCGCAGGAAGGAAGGATACGGACCGAGCATCAACGCCCTTGCTTCCCTGAAGGAGAGAGGCGCAGGCCCGGTGGTGACCGTGGATTGCGGCATCACGGCCCATGAGCCCCTGCGTCTCGCACACCAGGCGGGAATTGACGTCATCGTGCTCGATCACCATCAGGTGGCGGGCGACCTGCCCCAGGCCACGGCACTGGTCGATCCGAACAGGCCCGACTGCGGCAGCGGCCTGGGCAACCTGGCGGCTGTCGGCGTGACATTCATGACCGTCGTCGCGATCAACAGGGAACTGCGCCAGCGCGGCCGCTTCGACGAATGTCCCGAGCCCGATCTCATGCAGTGGCTCGATCTGGTGGCACTGGGCACGCTCTGCGACGGCGTTCCCCTCACCGGACTGAACCGGGCGCTGGTGAGTCAGGGACTGAAGGTTCTGGGCCGCGGCGCCAACGAGGGTCTGTCGGCCCTCGGCCGCTCCGCACGCCTGACAGAGGATCCGACAGCCCACCACGCGACGTTCGTGTTCGGACCACGCATCAACGCCGGCGGCAGGGTCGGCGATCCGGCACTGGGTGTGCGCCTGCTGACCTCCAGGGACGAGGAAGAGGTGGCAGGCATCGCGGTCAGGCTGGATGACTGCAATGACGAGCGCCGGCGCATCGAGAAAGGCGTGCTCGAGGCCGCCATGAACCAGGCCGAGACCCAGGCGTCGCGCCACTGCTACGTGGTGTCGGGGAAGGACTGGCACCCCGGTGTCATCGGCATCGTGGCGAGCCGGCTGGTGGACCGTTTCTCCCGGCCTGCCGTGGTCATCTCCACTGCCGATGCTCCCGGCACGGGTTCGTGCCGTTCAGTCAGGGGCGTGAACATCGGCGCCGCGGTCGGGCGTGCGGTGGAGGAGGGGATTCTCGTCAGGGGCGGGGGCCATCCCGCGGCCGCGGGCCTGGCGGTCGAGGAAGCCAGGATCGCCGACCTCGCTGCCTTTCTCGAAGACCACCTGGCGCGGGAGGTGGCATCGTTGCCTGAGGTGCCCGAACTCGGCATCGATGGCGTTCTCAGCGTTGCTGCCGTCAACGAGGACCTGATCCGCTCGATCGAGCGCGCAGGTCCCTTCGGCGCCGGCAATGCCCAGCCGCGTTTCGCCATCAAGAATGCGCGCGTCAGCTGGGCGCAGCGGGTCGGGGAGCATCATGTCCGGGTTGCCGCCAGGGATGCCGGCGGCGCGCGGCTCGATGCCATCGCATTCCGTGTCGCGGACGGTCCGTTGGGCAAGGCCCTGTTGACCAGCGGCACCGGCGCCTTTCACCTTGCCGGGCACCTGAACATCAACACGTGGCGGGGCCGCAAGCGCCCGCAACTGGTCATCGAGGACGCGGCAGTGGCCACCTGACGCCGGTGTGCCACTTGAATTTGTCGAGACGGGCCGTTATCTGAACGTCTGCCCTGGACGACCCCTTCGTCTAGAGGTTAGGACACAACCCTTTCACGGTTGAGACAGGGGTTCGATTCCCCTAGGGGTCACCAACACGGCAGGTCCATGACGCTGCGGTCTCATGCCCCGCATGAATCCGGAGAGGCAGGTGGGAGGCAATTCCCGCCGGCGCCGCTCCCCGCTCAAGGCGCTGCACGTCACGCAATCTCTCACAGGAAAACAGCATTCGCGTCGCGGCGCGGTGCCGGGAATCGCTGCTGCATGGATGGCAGGGATCGGATGGTGCGGCTCAGGCGGCGGTCCGGCTCGGTACGTCCCATGCCGCGCTCGGAGCCCCCGGGACGTGGGTGGCGGTCCAACCGGCCTGCGCAAGGAGTCGGTTCACTGGTCGCCTCGGGCAAGACGAGGGGAACGAGGCCTTGGCCTTGATCGGAATTCTCGTCTCCGTCATCTGACGCAGATCTTCCGCTTCTTTGCCAGGACAAGGCGGCTGAAGCCCAAGATCGCGATCCACATCGCCAAGTCGTGCATGCCGGGGAGGCCATGGCGGCGGGCCGGGCGGAAGCCTGCAGGCGGCCGTATCGCCTGCAATGTCGGCCCTTCTCCCGGGTTCATAAGCGGATGCTATCCGGGCCACAAGAAAACGGTCTTGGAAGCCGTCGCCGGGCGGGCTCACGTTGCGTTGAGGCCCATATGCGAGGGCTGCAACCGGAGAGAGTGAGACGGATGGCGCAGGGAAGGGAACAACACCCTCAGACAGGCAAACGGAGCGAAGCGGCGCCGGGGCGCGCCGACATGTTCGAACGGCGCAGCGACCTGGTGCGGCTCGTTGCCGTCGCGGAGGCGGAGAGGATCGTCACCGCGGCGGACCGCCTCGCCATGACCCAGCCGGCGCTCAGCCGCGTCGGCGCCCGCCTGGAGCGGGAGTTCGGCGCGCGCCTCTTCGAGCGCATCCCCACTGGCGTGCGCCCGACCCGCCTCGGCGCCCTCATCATCGAGCGCGCGCGGCGCATCCTGCGCGAGATCGAGGCGGGCGAGGAGACGGTGGCGGCGGCGCTCGCCGGGCGCACGGGCCGGTTCCGCGTCACCGCGGCGCCGCTGTGGATGCAGGTCGTCGTCGCGCCCGCCGTCCAGGCGTTCCACTCGGCCTTCCCCGAGATCGAGCTCAGGCTGCGCACGGCCTCCTGGCGCGAGGGCGCGCGGCTCCTCGACGACGGCCGGAGCGACCTCCACTGCGGCGGCCTCTACAGCGGCGAGGCCCTGCCGGCGCATGTGCGGTGCGAGCGCGTTCTCGAGGTGACGGGCGGCATCGTCGCCGGCGGCGGCCATCCCCTGCACGAGGCGGGACCGCAGCCCCGCGACCTCGCCGGCTGGCCCTGGATCGACGTCGACGGACGAGTCGGCGCCGGCCGGCCGTCCCTGGCAGCGATCCTCGACGATCTGGGCGACCTGACCGGTGCCCCGGTGCACGCCGTCATGCGCGCGGGCTCGGCCGGCCTGACGCTGCTGGCCGTCGGCCCGTGGCTCTCCTGGCTGCCCCTCGATCTCCTCGACCGGCTGCCCGGAACGCCGCTGAAGCCCCTGCCGCTCGACTTCGGCCGGCGCCGCTACCGCGCCGGCTTCGTGGCCCGGCGCACGGCCGAGGATCTGGAGCCCTTCCGCGCGCTGGAGGCGGCGGTGCGCGACGCCGCGCTCGGGCGCATGGGACCCGGCCCGCGGCGCCCGGCGAAGCAGTCCGGAGGAACGGAACGATGACGGCGATACCCCCGCCTGATCCCGGGCGTGGCGCATGGCGGACGTGGATGCGGCGCCGAGTCCCCGGCATGAGCAGCGCGTGGTCCTTCATCAGGTCATCGACCGGCTGGAGCGGCTGCTCTGACTGGAGTGGGCTCTCGACAGCCGCCGGGCCGGACCGCGGCCGGCCGGTGACATCCATCGGTGTCGCCGTTCCGACTGCTGCCGGAGCCCGGACAGGGAGCCATAGGAAGAACTTATGGATGCTTGAAGGAAATTGTATTGGTTCTTATAATCGTTCCAGATTAGTTGTCATCGGACGACGTCCCGGAGCATCCCGTCCATGCACGTTTCGTCGAGGAAAGGGAGCGGGACCGCCCGGGGAAGCGATTGCCGGCGGGATTGGATGCCGCCGTCGCGGAAGGATGGAGTCATGCCGATCACATTGCGTCAGTTGCGCTACTTCCAGGCCCTGGTGAAACACGGATCGTTCTGCCGGGCGGCCGAGAGCGTACACGTCTCCCAGCCGGCGCTCTCGCTCCAGATCCGCGAGCTCGAAGCGTCCCTGGGCGGGACGGTGGTCGAACGCGAGAGCCGCGGCATCCGGCTGACGCGGCTGGGCCGCGAGGCGCACGAGCAGACGCTCAGGATCCTCGACGAGACGCTTCTCCTGGAGACCATGGGAAAGCGTCTCGAGGAGGGACCGCTTCACCTCGACGTCGGAATCCTTTCGACTCTCGCCTCCTATCTGCTGCCGGGCCTGCTGGACCGCCTGAGGGTGTCGTCGCCGCGGGTCGAGCTCACCGTGACGGAGGCCCCGGGCCAGGATCTCGTCGCCCGCCTGCTGGCCGGACGGCTCGACGCGGCGATCGTGTCCCTGCCGCTCGGCATGCTGGAACTGCCGGAGCGGGAGCTCTTCGAGGATCGCTTCCTGCTCGCCGGCTGCGTCCGGCGACTCGAAGCGCTCGACGCGCCGCGGCCGACCGACCTGGCGCGGGAGGACACCGGGCCGCTGCTCACGCTCGCCGACGGCCACTGCCTGGCCGACCAGGTCCTCGGCGCCTGCTCGATGTGGCGCATCCAGGAGGTCCGGCGCGGCGCCGGCTCGCTCACCACCCTGTCGCGGCTGGTGGCGGGCGGCGCCGGGCTGACGCTGCTGCCGGAGACCGCGGCGCTCCTTGAGCAGTCCGCCTCGCCCGAACTGAGCTTCCTTCGCTTTCGCTCTCCCGAGCCGGCCCGCCAGATCGGTCTCGCGCACCGCGCGGCCTGTCACGGGCAGCCTTGGGTCGACCTCCTCGCCGACGCGGCGGCGGACGCCGGCGAGGCGCTGGTCGAGGAGGCGCGTCAGGCGATCGGGAAGGGTTAATCCGGAGGAGGCCGCCGGAATCCCTTCTCCCCCGCAGGGGCGCGGGTCAGGGCGAGGGGGATGTGGACAGCGCGGACCGCGCGAATTGGAAGCGCCGCAGGGTGTCCCGTTGAAGGTGGCCGTGTTCCTGGTTGACCTCGGCGAGCCGGGCGATGGTCCAGTCATCGGCGTATCCCTGGGTGACGCCGTTGGGCCCGGCATGGTTCACCAGGCGCCTGGTGAGCGAGGGAGGCAGCATCAGTTCGCGCCCAGCGGACCGCCATGGGAACCGCATCCGGCTCTTGCCTGTCGGACCGAAGACGTAGGCGCCTTGCCGACCGCGAGGCAAATGCCGATCAGGTGATTCTGCATGCCGCCCGCCCGTCTCCGCGTCAGTGCCGTGGACGGAATCCCGACCCGTCTCCCGGTTCGATAATGCAAGGCTATCCGGACGACGGGCAAACGGTCTTGGAGGTCGCCGTCGGGCGGGCACATGGTGCGGCCAGGCTCGCATGCGAGGGCTGCAACCGGAGAGAGTGAGACGCATGGCGAAGACAATGCACAACCGCCGGACGCGGCGCCGCGCAACGCCGCGCTCGGGCTGAGCAGCGAGCCACCCGGATGAGGTACGGCCACGCGAATTTCGCGCTATGCGCCTGACTCAAGATCCTCGACGACGAGCGCGAGTGAGCCCTGCCGACAATGACCGCCCCGGCCAGTTGCCGATGACCGAACAGATCCGGGACGCCAGGTGCCCTGACCAGACCCGCTGTCGCGCAGCGTTGACTGAACGGATGCCGACGCGCAAAGGCACTGCCGTTCATCGGCTTCCGGACGAGGCTACGCAGACTGTCGCGCGGGCCGGTTTCGCCCGGGGCCCGGCGGTTCGGCGCCTTCGCCGTCAGTGGTACCCGGGACAGTCGCTATCGAGGCCTGAGTCCTGAGCGATGTGGTCGAGCACGTCGGCACTATCGATCCCGGTCCATTGTCGTGACTCTCTCCTTCCAGATCTCGACGGCTCGATTAACGCGCTCGCAGTTGGGTTCAAGGTCTTCAAGGTGCGCGCTCAGACGGCCACACAGGGACGAGACGATGTCTCGAGACGCCCCCGCATTCATGCCCATCGTCACGCCCGCCCGGACAAAGTCGCGGGATGACAGACGGTTCCGCTTGCCCGCCAGCGAGAGCGCGAACTGATCGGTCTCGAGGCCCGGGAAAACCCGAGTCGTCACGGCATCGTAGACCGGGGCGAGCCGGACAGATGAGAAGTTCCCCGCTCCGTCGCAGGCAACCCGCGGGACGGCCAGGTTCTTCAGGTGGCAATCGCCATCCGCCATGAGCCAGGCGAGCACGGCGCGGCCAAGCAGCAACGCGACATCCGCTTTGGCGTCGCTGGAGACGTTCTGCAGCGCCCGGGCTGCCTGCTCGATGGAGCCCTCGTATTTTTCGGAGGGCGCGACACCGCGAACGGATGCCATGTCTTCCATGGCGATCTTTCGACGGTCATTGCGGTCTCGCCGGATGTCGAAGCGTTCGACGAGCAGCGCGTCGGGCAGGTTGCCGGGCATCGAGACCAGTGCGTGCACAGCCGTCTCGAACCCGCAGGCCCGGGCCGCCGCCAAACATGCCACTTCGACCTGAGGAAGGTCTTCGAAGCCGGGCCCCGGTGAAGGCTTGAGGATATGCGTGAAGGGGTGTTACCAACTCCGGGCCTGTCTTGATCGAATCGTCGGAATAGTCGCCGGGCCGACCTGTCGTATAGGGCGTCTAGGCATGTGTAATCAAAATGTTATGCCAGTACATGAGTGTCCCCAAGCGGATTCGAACTCCCGAGACATGAGCGAAGGAAGGGGCCCGGATACGCTTGAGGCCCTGCAACGTGTGATGATCTTTGCCCGAGCGACGGGCGTCTCGGGAGGATTGGACAGACAAAACGGAGCAACGACATGATCGCGAGCCGCACGCTCTACCTTGCCAATCCATACGGCTTTTCCGAATCGTTGAAGTCAGGACCCCTGCAGGACCTCGTCAGTCGTCTCGAGGCACTGGGCGCCGAGGTGTGGGAGCCCTTCGAGTCGATTGAAAACCGCGACCGGAGCGCACCGCATTGGGCCTGGCGGATCGCCCGAAGCGATGCCAGGGGCGTCAGGGACGCCGACGGAGTCTTCGCTGTTGTCAACGGCTGTCCGCCGGACGAGGGCGTGATGGTCGAGGTCGGCCTGGCGATCGCCTGGCAAAAGCCGTTGTTCCTGTTCCGCGACGACTTTCGCCGCTGTTCGGACAGTGAGGACTATCCTCTCAACCTGATGCTCTTCGCCGGTTACACTGCCGATGGCTGGCGGGACTACTGGTACGATTCCATCGAGAGCCTCGCTTGCCCGAAGAAGGCCCTGGTGGGCTGGCTTCAGGGCGAAGACGTAAAGCCACTCGAGGTTTGATCGCTTGAAGGAGGATGCCGATGAGCGGAACAGGTCGGGGCGGCGGCTGCCTGTGCGGTGCCGTGCGCTACGAGATTTCAGGGGAGCCGAGGTTCTCGCCGCTGTGTCACTGTCGCATGTGCCAGAGGTGGACCGGCAGCGCCATGCTGGTCACGGTGGCCTTCGATCGCGACGGCGTCGTGTTCACGAAGGGCGAGCCCAGGATCTACTGGTCGTCCGATGTCAGCGAGCGGGGATTCTGTCCGGACTGCGGCAGTTCGCTCTTCACGCGCTACGCCTCGGGAGGGGTCTTCGACGGCATCATTTTCGTCGCCCTGGGGACCCTCGACGATCCGGAATCCGTCCGTCCGGACGTGCACTACGGGGCCGAGGCGGAACTCTCCTGGATGCGCCGCGAGGACGGTCTGGCACGCGTCAGCATCGATGTCGACGACCCTGCTGAGCAGAACGCCCTCTTGGAGCGCCTGATGGCCGCCTCCGGCAACCCGTCTTGAAGGCGGCAGGCGAGGGGACTATTCTTCGCGAGTGCGGGGATGCGGGAGAAGACGCGATGTTGAATCACGCACCATCAATCACCAGCGACGAGATGGTTGACCGGGTTCTGGACGAATCGGCGGTGGCGCGGTTCCGGACGGCGACCGGAGACGGCAGCGGCCTTCCCAACGAATGCTACACCAGCCCTGAGTGGCTGAAGGCGGAGAACGAGAGAATCTTCGCCCGCACATGGATGCTTGCCGGTTTCTGTCACGACGTTCCCGAGCCGGGAGACGTCTCGCCGGTGGAGATGGCCGGCATGCCGCTCATCATCGTGCGCGATCACGACGGCATGATCAGGGTCTTCCACAATGTCTGCCGGCATCGCGGGGCGGTCGTGGTGCCGGAACGGTGCCGGCGCCAGTCGGTCCTGACCTGTCCCTATCATTCGTGGGTCTACGGCCTCGACGGCAGCCTGCGCATGCGCCCCCATTTTTTCGGTGGCGGCCGCCACGATACGGATCCCGGAAGGGACGCGCCGGGTCTGGTGCCGGTGCGCCATGCCGTCTGGCATGACCTCGTCTTCGTCAACATCTCGGGCGACGCGCCGGAATTCGAGGATCACTGGGAACCGTTCGCCCGGCGCACCAGTGATTACGACTTCGGCGCCCTCAACTATGCCGCGACCCTGGACTTCGACGTCAAGGGCAACTGGAAGCTCATCTACGAGAACTTCTACGACGCCTATCACGTGCCCACGGTCCACCCCAAGCTGGAAATCTTTACGCCTCTCGACACCAGGGTGGCCGTCGACACGGAGGGTCCCTGGTTTCACAACACGTCGACGATCCAGGAACCCCAGCCGGGACGCGGCATCGGCATGCCCATGTATCCCGGTCTCGACACCGAGGGACAACGCACCGAGTGGTACTTCCATCTCTTCCCGACGACCGGCATCCAGATCTGGCCCGACCAGCTCGCCATCTTCCAGCTCCATGCCCTGGCGCCGGACCGGACCAGGGAGCACATCCACATGTATTTCATCGGGGATGCGGCGAGCGACGAGGCATTCGCCCGGCATCGCCAGGATGTCTACGACATGTGGAACGAGCTCAACACGGAAGATTTCGAGATCGTCGAGAACATGCAGGGCGCCAGGACCTCGCCCGGATTCGATGGCGGTGTCCTGTCGCCCTACTGGGATCCGGCAACCCAGCACTTCGCGAGGCTGGTGACGGACTTCATGCACTGATCCGGGGCGTTACGGGCCCAGGAGATCGTCGTCCCAGGGGAAGGGTGAGAGGAGGTCGTAGCCATGGCGGGTCACGACGACCTGCTGCTCGAGCTTGACGCCCTCTCCGCCGTGCTCGGAGCCGATGAAACTCTCGATGCACAGCACCATGTTCTCCTCCAGTTCGCCGTCGGTGCCCTGGGTTTCCCAGTCGACGGGCCAGGGAATGGCCGGCCACTCGTCGCCCATGCCGATGCCGTGGGCCATGAACGGGTAGCGATGCTTGAGGAACTCTTCGGGGTAGGGCCAGCAGCCCTTCGAGAAGGCCTCGAAGGAGACACCGGCCCTCACCAGCTCGAGGTTGTGCTCGATTATGTCGACGGCAAGACGGTAGAGACGGCGTTGCGCGGGTGTCGGCGACGCCGGACCGCAGAGCAAGGTCCGGGACACGTCGGCGCTGTAGCCCAACGGGCCGATCATCCCGCAGTCGAACGCCACCAGGTCGCCGGCCTCGATCGCCCGGTTCGACGCCTCCTGTTCCCAGGGATTGATGCGCGGTCCCGAAGCGAGGAGCCGGTATTCCAGCCACTCGCCGCCAAACGATGAATTGGTCTGCTGCAGGATCGACCAGGCCTCGTGTTCCGTCATGCCCGGGCTCAAGGCCTCGCGGAGCCGTTCCATGGCGATCCCGGCGATCGTGCAAGCGTTGGCCAGACAGCGGATCTCGTCGTCGTTCTTGATCAGTGTTGCCCGTTCCACGAGACGGTCGGCGGAGACCACCTCGAGACCCCGGGCGACGAGGGCATGCACGAGAATCGGATCGGCGATGTCGAGGGCAAGCCTCCTGCCGCCCTGGGCGTGCGCCAGATCCGCGACCTCGCCGGCGAACGACGCGGCCATGCCGGCGCTGCGTTCGCCGGCAGGGAAGTAGGCGAACACCGGCATCGGTCTCAGTTCACCGGTGGTCTCCGGAGACTCGTGGGGATCGTCGGGATGAATCGAGTCGAAGACGGTGTTGAGGCCGCTTGCCGGAACGAAGGCGGCGCTCGACGGCTTGTGGGCGTTGAAGATGGCCGAGCGCAGCATTCCCGTGGCATAGCGCTTGTTGTGGACGCCCAGGAGAAGCAGGCCGCAACAGACCTCGTCGACGATGGCCTTCTGCAGCCTCGCCAGGCGATAGCGCAGCATGCGTCCGACATCGATGACGGTCCCGGCCTCCTCGGGCGAGAAGACCGCAGCGGCCGGTGTCGGGAGGGTTGCGGTGTTCATGAGGCGCCACTATTGACCGGCGTTGTCACGCCGCAAGTTTTTTTCTACGGTCGCCCCGTCCGGTCCCGTAGCTCAGCTGGATAGAGCGCTGCCCTCCGAAGGCAGAGGTCACAGGTTCGACTCCTGTCGGGACCGCCATTCTTTTGAGTTCGAGACCGTGCGCCGCGCTTTTCGATGGGCGCCTCGCGGAACCCGGCACACATGAAGGAAGCAACCATGGTTCAATCACCGGACATGCCGCGGCTTGCCGCCTGGCACATCGGCGACAAGGTCTACCGCCCGTTCTCCGATGCCGAGATGACGCGCCGCCAGGACGCCGTGAGGGACTGGATGGCGGAGCATGATGTCGATGCTGCGCTCTTCACCTCGTACCACTGCATCAACTACTACTCGGGATGGCTCTACTGCGGTTTCGGACGCCGTTTCGGCATGGTCATCACCGCCGATTCGGCCACGACGATCTCGACCGGAACCGATGGCGGGCAGTCCTGGCGCCGCAGCTTCGCTGACAACATCGCCTACACCGACTGGCGCCGCGGCAACTACTTCGAGGCCGTGAAGAGCCTCACGAAGGGCGTGCGCCGCCTCGGGATCGAGTTCGATCACATGAACCTCGAATTCAGGCGCGAACTGGAAGAGGCCGTGCCCGGCGTCACCTTCGTCGATGTCGCCCGGCCATCGATGTGGATGCGCACCATCAAGTCCCCGGAAGAGATTTCGCTCATCAGGGAGGGCGCCCGCACGGCCGACATCGGCGGCGAGGCCTGCATCGCGGCGGTGGCCGCCGGTGTGCCCGAGCACGAAGTGGCGATCGCGGTCACCGATGCGATGATCCGCGAGATTGCCGGCAACCACCCCTACGTCGAGCCGATGGAGACCTGGGCCTGGCTCCAGTCCGGCATCAACACCGACGGCGCTCACAATCCGGTCACCAACCGCGTCATCGAGTCGGGGGACATTCTCAGCCTGAACGCGTTCCCGATGATCTTCGGGTACTACGCGGCCCTCGAAAGAACCCTGTTCTGCGACCATGCCGGCGACGCCCATCTCGACCTTTGGGAAAAGAACGTCGCGGTGCACAGGCGCGGCATCGAGCTTGTCCGTCCGGGAGCCAGGTGCCACGAGATTGCCGCGGAGCTGAACGAGCTCTACCGGTCCTGGGACCTCCTGCAGTACCGCTGCTTCGGCTACGGCCACTCCTTCGGCGTGCTGAGCCACTACTACGGACGCGAGGCCGGCGTCGAACTGCGCGAGGATGTCGACACCGAGCTCAAACCGGGCATGGTGGTCTCCATGGAGCCGATGATCATGATCCCGCCGGGCCTGCCCGGGGCGGGAGGCTACCGCGAGCACGACATCCTGGTGATCCACGAGGACGGAGCGGAGAACATCACGCGCTTTCCGTTCGGCCCCGAACACAACATCATCCGGAACTGAAGGACTGCCCGACATCATGGACTACCGCGACGAGGTGTATTTCGAGGCCCAGCCGGAACGCGAGGTTGCGTTCACCCAGGAAGAGTTCGACGCCCGCCTGGCGCGGATTCGCGAAGCCATGGCCAGGGCGGGGATCGACTGCCTGTTCCTGTCGTCTCCGGAGAGCATGTACTACGTCTCCGGCTACGTCTGCATGTGGTATCACACGGAAAGCCCCATCGAATGGAGCGCGACCAACGGCATCGCCGTTCATGTCGACCATGACCGCTTCATCCATTTCGAGACCGAACGCGAGGCCGTCCTGACACGGACCTTCACGGTCTCGAGGGACACCCGCTACTTTCCCAAGTCGAGCTACCGCGACGGCACGGCGTTCATCGCCTCGGAACTGAAGGCTGAGGGCTGGCTCAAGGGCTCCGTCGGCCTGGAGATGCACGCCATGCGCCCCAACCGGGCGGTGAGCGACCGTTTCCAGGCGGCGTTCGAGGCAGCCGGCGCGACGGTGGTCGACGGCAGCCGCATCCTGAGGGAGGTGCGCTGGGTCAAGTCTCCCGCCGAGATGGCCTGCCTGAAGGAGGGCTGCCGCATCGCCGCCGCCGGTCTGATGAGGGCGCGCGACGTGCTGCGTCCGGGAGTGACCGAACTCGAGGTGCAGGGAGAGGTGATCAGCGCCCTCGCGAAGGCGGGTGGCGAACTCCAGTCGATGATGATGCCGGTGCTGTCGGGAAAGAAGTCCAACGCGGCCCACGCCATCGCCACGCGCCGCCGGATGCAGGCCGGCGAGACGGTGACCATCGACGTGGCCGGCGTCTGCAAGCGCTACCACATCAACTGCGCGCGCACCTTCAGCCTTGGCGAGCCGCAGTCGGACGTCAAGGACGTGGCCGACCGTTCGGCTGCCGTCATGGACGTGGTGCGCGCGTGCCTGAGGCCCGGGCTGCCCGTGCGCGAGCTCAACGAGAAGGTCAAGGCCCACTACGATGCCGAGGGGCTGTGGACGAGCCGCGGCTGGATCGGCGGCTACGAGATGGGTATCGGCTTCCTGTCGGACTGGGTCGGGAACTTCGTCTACGACCCGCTCTCGGAGAAGAACGCCGATCGCGTCTTCGAGCCCGGTACGGCGGTCAACCACGAGATCCAGATCTTCCTGCCCCGCCATGTCGGACAGTTCTTCATGATCGAATGCCTGCTTTTCGAGGAGGACCAGGCGTTCATGGCGACGCCGGAGGTTCCCTATTCGCTGATCGTCGTCGAGTAGCAGGGCGGAATGGCGACCTGGATCAGGGGCGGCAGGCTCTACGACGTCTCGGGCGGCGGCTGGCGCGACGGCGACCTTCGGGTGGTCGACGGACGAATCGCCGCTTCCGGCGGCCGCCCCTCAGGCGATGACGTGGTGGTCGATGTCGAGGGCGCCTTCCTCATGCCCGGGTTCATCGACTGCCACGTCCATCTCTGCCTGCCGACCGAAGACGGCAATCCGGACAATCCCTGGGGCGGCAGGTTGCCGGGCGAGATCGCGATCCACGCGGCCCAGGCGGCGGAGCGCACCCTCATGGGCGGCGTGACCACGGCGCGCGATGTCGGCGGCTGGGACTACCACGAGATCGCCGTGCGCAACCTCGTCAATCGGGGCAGGCTCCGTGGTCCCCGGCTGTTCTGCGCCGGCCGGCTGCTCTCCGTCACCACATCGACGACGGCCTGGTACGCGGGCATGTACGCGACCGCCGACGGTCCCGACGAGGTCCGCGCCGCGGCGCGCCGGCAACTCGCCATGGGGGCGGACCTCATCAAGGTGATGGCAACGGGCGCGCTCACCAGCACCGAGTACGAGGACGCCCGGGCAATCCAGTACCAGCTCGACGAGCTGAAGGCCGCGGTGGCCATCGCCTCCGAGAACTTCAGGCACTGCGCCGCCCATGCGCACGCCTGCGAGGGCATCCGCAACGCCGCCCTTGCCGGCTGCCGCAGCGTCGAGCACGGCAGTTTCGGCGACGAGGATGCCTACGCGCTGATGGCGGAGCGGGGCACGTTCCTCGTGCCGACGCTGTGCGTTCACTCGGCGCTCCTTGCCGACAATCGCGCCTCGGGCAATCTCCTCCCCCATGTCCACAGGCGCTACGTCGAGACCGAGGAGATCCACCTTGCCAACACGAGGCTTGCCCATCGCGTCGGCGTGAGGATCGCCATGGGCACCGATGCCGGCACCCCGGGCAACCACCACGGCGACAACACGCAGGAAATCGTGCGCATGGTGACGGGCGCCGGCATGTCGCCCGAGGAGTCGATCGCCGCCGCAACGCTCGGCGGGGCGAGTCTGCTCGGCCGGGAGGCCGATCTCGGCTCGCTCGAGGAGGGGAGGTTCGCCGATGTCACCGGCTTTGCCGACGATCCGGTCCGGGACATCCACGTCGTTCGCGACGTGCGCCTCGTCGTCAAGGAGGGCGAGGTGATGCGGAACGATCTGGGCCGAGGTCAGTAGCCCAGGGCGATGCCGTCCTTGCGCGGCTCGCTGCCGCCGGCAAGCGTTCCCTTCTCCCAGTCGATCCAGATCGCCTGGCCCCCGCCGAACGGTTCCGGCGTGATGCCGAGCGGGTGACCGCGGTTGGCGAGATCGTGCATGACGTGGCCGGGAATGGCCGGCTCCATCATCGCGACGCCGTCCTGATAGCAGAAACGCGGCAGATCGAGCGCCTCCTGGGGAGACATGCCGTAGTGCAGCATGTTCTGGAGAACGTGGGTGTGGCCCCAGGGCTGGTAGTCGCCGCCCATGACGCCGAAGGGCATGATGGCTCTTTCGTCCTTCGTCAGCATTGCCGGAATAATGGTGTGCATGGGACGCTTGCCCGGCGCAATGGCGTTGCGGTGACCCGGTTCCAGCACGAACCCGCAGCCCCGGTTCTGCAGGGTCACACCGGACTTCGGTGCGACCCTGGACGAACCGAACGCGAAGTAGAGAGAGTTGATGAAACTTGCCGCGTTGCGGTCGCGGTCGACCACCGCAAGATACACCGTCGAGGGCGTTGCCGGCAGTTCCGCGGGCGGGAGGTCGACCATGGCCCGCGCGGGATCGATCTGCGAGCGCAGCAGGTCGGTGTAGGAAGGCGAAAGAAGCGTGTCGACGGGAACGTCGGCCATGGCCGGGTCGGCGACATAGAGCGCCCGGTCGCGAAAGGCGAGACGCCCCGCCTCCAGGGCAAGGTGGATGCGGTCCGCCGAGAGCGGATCGCTGCCGGTGCCGTCGCAGCCCTCGAGGATGTTCATCATGATGAGCGCCACGATTCCCTGGCCGTTGGGCGGGCATTCGTGAACCGTGTACCCGGCGATATCGCTGCAGATCGGCTCGACATATTCCCCGGCTGCACCGGTGAGGTCCTCGATTGAGTGCAGACCGCCCAGCTCCCCGAGGCGTCGGACGATGTCCTCGGCGACCCAGCCTTCGTAGAAGCCGGCGCGCCCGCAGGCGGCGATTTCCCGCAGTGTGGCGGCGAGCAGGGGCTGGGTGTGGATGGCCCCCGGTTCGGGGGCGTCGCCGTCCACCAGGAGGACTCTGGCGGCATGGGCATCGGCGGCAAGGCGCGGGCGCGACGCGCGCCAGGCCTCGTGAATCACCGGCTGAATGACGTAGCCTTCCTCGGCAAGGCGGATCGCCGGCTGCAGGACCTCGCCGATTCCCATGGAACCGTGATCGTCGATCAGCCGGCACCAGGCATCGACGCAGCCGGGAACGGTGACGGCGTGCGCGCTGTCGGCGGCGATGCGGGAGATGTTCCGATCGAGGTACCAGGAAAGGTCCGCCTTCCGGGGAGCCCGGCCCGAACCGTTGTAGGCGACGATGCGTGACGACCCTTCAGGGGCGTAGAGGCAAAAGACGTCCCCGCCGATCCCGGTCGACATGGGCTCCACCACGGCCAGCACCGCTGCCGCCGCCACGGCGGCGTCCATCGCGTTGCCCCCGTTTTTCAGGATATCGACCGCCGCCCGGGTGGCATCCCTGTTCGACGTCGCCGCCATGCCGTGCTCGGCATGGGTGGTCGTGCGGGGTGGTGAGGCAAATCCGTGCATCGTTCGTGCTGTCCTTCCCTTGGGCCTACCGCTTTCGCGGATGGCCGATGGCGCGGCCGGCGTTGACGTGACGGTCGATGGCGCCGTGCGCGAGCACCGTTTCCTGAAGCCGCGTGCGGGCCCGGGGGACGAACTCCATCATCGCACGGGTGTTGAGGTTGAAGCCGAGCGCCATCACCTCGTTGGTTGCCGCAAGATAGCCCTCTTCGGCGTGGCTGAGGCTGTGGAAGATGTGAAATCGCTTGGCATCGGCAGCCAGCGCCTGGGTGGTGACGACCACCGGGGCATGGACCCTGAGTTCGTCGAGGTAGTTCACATGGGTCTCGACCACGGCGTATTCGGCGCCGCCCCGTTCCTCGATGGTCACGGGCTCGTTCATCCGGTCCCAGAACGCCGCCGTCGCGTAGTCGCAGATCAGCACGTAGTAGGCCATGTTGAGGTGTCCGTACTCGTCGATCCACTCGGGCTTGACGACGGCGTTGAGACGGAATGGCCGCGAATCGCTGGTCAAGAAACGTCACCCCTGCTTCGTTGCGATTGACGTTCTAGCTTTACGCCGGGGCTGCCGCAACGGCATGATCCACCCTGCGGCATGTCAGGGAGAGCGGCTGATGCCCCGGCTTCACTTTGGCGAGGAGGAACTGGCCCGGCGCCGGCAAAAGACCTGCGAACGCCTGCAGGAACTCGGGCTCGACGCCCTGCTCATGTTCCGCCAGGAGAGCATGTACTACCTGACCGGGTACGACACGGCCGGGTATGCCATGTTCCAGTGTCTGGTGTTGCGCGCCGACGGCGATCTCGTGCTCGTCACGAGATCGGCCGACCGGGAGCAGGCGGCCTTTACCTCGATGATCCCGGATGTGCGCATCTGGGTCGATCGCGGCGGCGCCAATCCGGCCGACGACGTGCTGGCCGTGCTCGAGGAAAAGGGACTTCGCGGCGGCCGGTTCGGTGTCGAACTCAATGCCTGGGGTCTGACCGGCCAGCACTGGGTCATGATGGAGAAGGCGCTCGGCGGTTTCGGCGCCTGGGAGGATGCCAGCGATCTCGTTCAGGCCTTTCGCCTGATCAAGAGTCCGGCGGAGCAGGACCATGTCAGGAAGGCGGGCGTTCTTGCCGACGCCGGACTGGAGGCGCTGCACCGGACCATCGCCGCCGGAGTCGACGAGAGCGCGCTCTACGCCGCCCTGGAACGGGCCATCCTGGAGGGCGGAGGCGACTATGCGGCGGGCCGTCCGATCATCGCCTCGGGCGACGGCGCGCTGCTCGTGCGCTACTTCACCGGCCGGGACACCATCGGCGATCAAGACCAGGTGCAGCTCGAGTTCGCTGCCGCCTGGAGGCACTACCACGTGGCCATCATGAGAACGGTCCTGACCGGGCGCGCCGGCGACCGTCACAGGATGATGCACGATGCCTGCGTCGAGGCCCTTGCCGCCTGCCAGGCGACCGCGAGACCGGGCGCTGAGTTCGGCGACATCTACGATGCCCACGCCCGGGTCATGGATTCGCACGGGCTGGAGGACTGCAGGCTGAATGCCTGCGGCTACTCGCTCTCCGCCAACTATCCCCCGTCCTGGATGGAGGAGCCGATGATCTACCATGGCAATCGGGCTAGAGTGAGGCCGGGCATGGTCATCTTCATGCACATGATCGTCGTGGACAGCGCCCGCCACCTGACCATGAGTCTGGGCGAGACCGGCATCGTTCATGACGACCGCTTCGAGCCGGTGTCCTCGATGCCCCATGACCTGGTCGTGAGATAGGAGAAAGCAACCATGGCTGCCCATCCCCGGAGGTTGCCGACGGACGAGGAACGCGAGCGGTTTCGCACCGACGGCGCTGTGGCCCTGAAGGGCGTCTACCAGGAGGACTGGGTCGACCTGCTGCGCCAGGGCGTGGAGCGGGCCATGCAGACAAGGGGGCCCTACACCAGGCGCATCCAGGATGCAGGCGATCCCGCCTTCTTCACCGACTACGTGGCGTCGGACCGTGTGCCGGAGCTTCGCCGGTTCGCCCTCGAGGGGCCGGCCGCGGAACTCTCGGCCATCCTCATGAAGTCGCGGCGTGCCAACTTCCTGTTCGACGGGATCTTCGTCAAGGAGCCGGGCGCCACCAAGAAGAGCACCTGGCACCAGGACCAGCCCTACTACTGCGTGGCCGGCCGCCAGATCGTCGTCCTGTGGGCGCCGCTCGATCCGGTGCCGGCCGACGTGTGCCTGAACTGCGTGAAGGGATCGCACCTGTGGGGGACGGCCTTCCGTCCCGTGCGGTTTCGCGACGGCGCCGACTTCGGCCGTGGCCGGGATGATGGTTATCACGATCCTCCCGACGTCGACGGCCCCCATGCGGAGAGGATTCTCGCCTGGGATCTCGAACCCGGGGATGTCATCGCGTTCCACGGCATGACGATCCATGGCGCGCCAGGCAACGCACAGGCCTCGCGGCGCCGCCGGGCAACGAACTCGACGTGGGTCGGCGACGATGCGGTCTATGTCCGCCATCCCGGAGTCATGGAGCCCGACTTTCCCGATTGCGGCCTTGCCCCCGGAGATCCGCTGGACTGCGCCCGGTTCCCCCGCGTCTTCGATGCCGGCCGGGAGCACCCTTCGCCGGCCTGAGGGCCACGGCCCGCTTTCTCGCCATGGGACATATCGTCTGGATTGCCAGCTACCCCAAGTCGGGCAACACGTGGGTGAGGGCCTTCCTGCACGAGATCCTGCGCCAGGACGGCGGCGCCTTCGATCTCGGCCGGATGGCGCAGACGGCGGGAAACGAGGCATCGATCGACAACTACCGCGCGATCGATCCGAGGCCCTGGAGCCTCTGGACCCCAGGTGAGGTGGCGCGGGCCCGGCCGGCCGCGCAGGCCGCCTTCGCCCGGCGCCATCGCCGCGTGGTGTTCTGCAAGACCCACCTTGCGGTGCTGAGATCCCGGGGCCAAACCACCATCAACATGGATGTCACCGCCGCGGCGATCTACATCGTGCGCAACCCCCTCGACATCGCGCCTTCCTATGCCGATCACCAGGGCGTGCCGCTTGACGTTGCGATCGATCTCATGAACCTCGAGAACCACGAGACTCCCTCCACGTCGAGCCACGTCTCGGAATTGCTGGGCAGCTGGTCACAGAATGTGGAGACCTGGACACGGCGCTCGCTGCCGGGGCTTCACGTCATGCGCTACGAGGACATGCTGGCCAGTCCGGTGGCGTCGTTCTCGGACCTTGCGACATTCCTCAAGCTGAAAGTGCCCCGCAGGCGCATCAAGGAGGCGGTCAGGACCACCTCCTTCGGAAATCTGCGGCGCCAGGAGGACGAGAAGGGATTCGGTGAACGTTCCGCGCCGCAGAAGCGCTTTTTTCGCCAGGGCCGCGCCGGAACATGGCGCACAGCGCTTTCCGCGGGCCAGGTCAGGGAGATCGCGTCGCGCAACGAGGCGATGATGCGAAAGTTCGACTACTGGAGGGACGTCGGGTCATGAGCGCGGTTGACGTGACAGGCAACCTTGAGGCCGTGCGGGCGGAGATTGTCGCCGCCACCCGCGAGGCCCGCCGCCGGACCGGTTCCGTGACGCTCGTTGCCGTGACCAAGACCCATACCGCGGAGCGCATCCGCCCCGCCATCGAAGCCGGGCACCGCGTGTTCGGCGAGAACCGGGTTCAGGAGGCGGCAGCGAAGTGGCCGGCCCTGCGCCAGGAGTGGGACGGTCTCGAACTCCACCTTGTCGGCGCCCTGCAGACCAACAAGGCGGTCGATGCCGTCGCCCTCTTCGACGTGATCGAGAGCGTCGACCGCCCACGGCTGATCACCGCTCTCGTCAGGGCGATGGACAGAACCGGACGCCGCCCGCGGTGTTTCATCCAGATCAACACCGGCGAGGAGGAGCAGAAGGCCGGCTGCCTGCCTGGGGATGCCGACGGCCTGATTGCCGGTGCCCGGGAGGCGGGGCTCGATGTCGCCGGGCTGATGTGCATCCCGCCCTTCGACGAGGAGCCGTCGCCCCACTTTTCCCTGCTCGCCGACATCGCCCGCCGCAACGATCTCACACAACTGTCGATGGGCATGTCCGCGGACTACGTCACGGCGATTGCCCATGGCGCCACCCATGTCCGTGTCGGCACGGCCATCTTCGGCAGCCGTGCCGGACGTCCTTGACCGCCGGCACCGGGCGCGCCATAAGCACGCGTTCCCCGATCTGGAGCCATCCCCGATGAAACGGGTCTTTTCCGGCGTTCAGCCGACCGGCAACCTTCACCTTGGCAACTACCTCGGCGCTCTCAAGCGCTTCGTGGCCATGCAGGACGACTACGAGTGCATCTACTGCATCGTCGACCTCCATGCCCTGACCATGCCCTGGGATCCCGATCAGCTGCGTGACGCGACGCGGGAGGTGGCGGCGGGCTTCATGGCCTCGGGGCTCGATCCGGAACGCTGCGTCGTCTTCAACCAGAGCCAGTGTCCGATGCACCTGCGCCTGCAGTGGATTCTCGCCTGCCTGACGCCGCTCGGGTGGCTCAACCGCATGACCCAGTTCAAGGAAAAGGCCGGCAAGCAGAGGGACAACGCGAGTCTCGGCCTCTACGGCTATCCGGTTCTCCAGGCTGCCGACATCATCGGTTACCACGCCACCCATGTGCCGGTCGGCGCCGACCAGAAGCAGCACCTCGAGTTGTCCCGCGACATTGCCGGTGCCTTCAACCACACCTTCGGCGTCGATTTCTTCCCGCTTCCGGAGGCCGTCATCCTCGGCGAGGCCACGCGCGTCATGTCGCTGCGTGACGGCCGTTCCAAGATGTCGAAATCCGATCAAAGCGACTACTCGCGCATCAATCTGACCGATGACAGGGACACCATCGCGCTCAAGATCCGCAAGGCGCGCACGGACAGCATCATGGGCGTCTCGTTCGACCCGGAGAACCGGCCCGAAGCCTCCAATCTCGTGACGATCTACGCGTCACTGGCCGGGGTGAGCCGGGACGCGGTGCTGGACGAGTTCCGGAGCGCCAGGTTCAGCGACTTCAAGGCCCGTCTCGCGGACCTCGCGGTGGAGACCCTGGGACCGGTCGGCGAGGAGATGAAGCGGCTGTCGGCGGACCCGGGCTATGTCGACAGCGTGTTGCGCGAGGGGGCGGACCGGGCCCGGGCCATCACCGAGCCGATCCAGAAGGAGGTCGAGGAGCTCACAGGCTTCCTGGTGCCGTGATCGATCGCTGCCGGCGCCGGGCGGTGAGGAACACGGGCTCCCGGCCTTGCGCCCTGGCCTTGGCTTCGTAGCGTGTCGTCGGCCAGTCGGCCGGACGATGATGAGACCACCGCAGGTCCTTCCTGCCTTCGAGCGCCTGCTTCATGTCGAGAGCGTACTCCTCGATGTCGGTCGCCAGGCGCAGTTCCCCGCCGTCGACGAGGAGATCCGAGAGCCGCGCCATGCTCGCCTGGTTGATGAAGCGGCGCTTCCTGTGGCGCGCCTTGGGCCAGGGGTCGGGGAAAAGAACGAAGATGCGTTCGAGGCAGGCGGGCGCAAGGGCCGCGAGAAGCGCCGTGACGTCCGCGTCGAAAATCCTGACATTGGCAAGGCCGTGACGCTCGACAAGGTCCAGCAGGTTCGCCACGCCGTTCAGCCACACCTCGGCGCCGATCAGCGTGACCTCGGGATGGCGTTCCGCCTGCCAGGCCAGGTGCTCGCCGCCGCCAAACCCGATTTCCAGCCAGAGCCGTTCGCCGAACTCGTGATCGGGTCTGCCGTCCTCGCCGACGACAACCCGCAGTTCCGGCAACAACGTATCGACCAGGGCCTGGCGACGGGGTGAAAGCCTGCGCCCCCGGCGGCGTCCCCAGGTCTGCCCGCCGGTCAGGAGAAGGCGTTCCTCAGGTCGCCGGCAAGATCGGTCCTCTCCCAGGAGAATCCGCCGTCGGCCTCCGCCTCGCGCCCGAAGTGACCATAGGCCGCCGTGCGCTCGTAGATCGGCCGGTCGAGACCGAGGTGATTGCGGATGCCGCGGGGGGTGAGGTCCATGACCTGCCGCAGCACCTCCTCGAGGCGCCGTTCGTCGACCTCGCCGGTGCCGGCGAGATCGACATAGAGCGACAACGGATCGGCGACGCCGATGGCGTAGGCCACCTGGATGGTGCAGGTGTCGGCCAGCCCCGCTGCGACAACGTTCTTTGCCAGGTAGCGGCAGGCGTAGGCGGCAGACCTGTCCACCTTGCTCGGATCCTTGCCCGAGAAGGCGCCGCCGCCGTGGGGTGCGGCGCCGCCGTAGGTGTCGACGATGATCTTGCGGCCGGTCAGGCCGCAGTCGCCGTCGGGGCCGCCGGTGACGAACTTGCCGGTGGGATTGACGTAGAAGCTCTCGTCCGGACACATCCACCCCTCGGGAAGAACGCCGACGACATGGGGTCTGACGATCTCGCGGACCGCATCCTGATCGAGCGCTTCGTCATGTTGGGTCGAAACGACAACGGAGGTGGCATGGACCGGACGGCCGTTCTCGTAGGCCAGCGTCACCTGGCTCTTTGAGTCGGGTCCCAATTCACGCGCGGCGCCGTTATGGCGCGCCTCGGCCAGAGATTTCAGAATACGGTGCGCATAGTGAAGGGGCGCCGGCATCAGCGATTCCGTCTCGTTGCAGGCGTAACCGAACATGATTCCCTGATCGCCCGCTCCTTCCGCCCGGTTGCCGGAGGCATCGACGCCCTGCGCGATGTCGCCCGACTGGGCGTGGAGCTTCACGGTGACCGAAAGGTGACGCCAGTCGAACCCCGGCTGTTCGTAGCCGATGTCCCTCACGGCATTGCGCGCCAGCGCCTCGACCTTCTCCTGCAGGCGCTCCGGCTGCATGAGGTCTCCCGGTCCCCGGACCTCGCCGGCGACGACGACGGTTCCCGTGGTGGCAAGGGTTTCGCAGGCCACCCGCGCATGCACGGGGTCGGCGGCAAGGAAGGCATCGACAACGGCATCGGATATCCGGTCGCAGACCTTGTCCGGATGGCCTTCCGACACGGATTCGCTCGTAAACAGGTAATCGCTCCGGGGCACGGCCGGCCTCCCCTTTGACATGAGAACAAGGGCGCATGCCCTCGTGGCCAAGACACTTACCAAAGGCTGATTGATAATCAAGGACGACGCCACGCCTGAGGAGTTTTGATCTGGATGACCTGGCGACCGGGATACGATTGGTCACCCGTGTCCCGGGATTCGTCCTTGTGCCGTATCGCGGCCAGCGTGACAGGAGCCTCGCTGCTTGACGCGCGTCAATGACCTGGCAGCAGGTCGATGTCACTGCACCGCAGCAACCGGGTGTCCGCCGTCACCAGTGTCAGGCTGCAAACCTTGGCAGTGGCGACAAGGAAACGATCCGCAGGATCCTGGTGCGCGTGGTCCACGTTGCGGCTGGCGGTCGCCACATCGATGGTGAGCGGAGCCTCGGTAACAGGGGAGACCGACATCGCCTTGCGAAGCCATCGTAGGGGATCGGTGTCGAGCACGACCCGGCCGCGTTCGGCAAGAAGCAGGGCTTCCCACACGCTGATGGGGGAGAGAAGGAGCTCGTTCTCACCGGATTGCAAGGCATGCCTGGCGGAATCGCCGAGCCGGTCCGGGTCGAGAAGACTCCACAACCAGATGTGTGTGTCGAGCAGCAGCCCCATCTACCTGAGAACATCCCATTCCGCGAGGTCTGCCGCCGGTGCGACGAGATCGTCGCGGATCTCGCCGTCGTCCCGCATCGCGCCGAGCCATTCTCCGGCCGGCGATGGCGGCGGCGGCACAATCTGGGCGACCGGCTTGCCGAAACGGGTGACCAGAACAGGTTTGCGAGACCTTCCCACCCGGTCGAGAACGGCCAGGCAGGTCGCCTTGAACTTCGAAATCTGAATCTCTTCCATGGAACTGTTTGTACTATGGTCTGAGTCCATGGTCGCAACAATACTGTCGGACGTGATGCGTGCCAGATCATCGGCAGACCGGCTCTCATCACTGCGTCGTGAACGAAGATGTGTCTGTCGCGCGATCCGGCTTGGAGGACGCCCGACTCCCGCTGTCCGTCAGGGCGCGGTGGCCGCTCTCCCCCTGCTATGCGGCCGGGTCGGTCGTCAACGCCGAATCAGGGCGGCGGCGATGAAGGCGAGGCCGGGCAGCAGGATGACCAGCAGGGTCCAGTTGCCGTAGCGGGACCACGGCGTGGGGTGTTCGAGGGGGGCGGGCAGGGCGGCGTCGAGGATGCCGCTGTGGCCGAGCGGCATGCTCGCCACCACCCGGCCAAGGGGATCGATCACTCCGCTGATTCCCGTGTTGGCTACGCGGACGACGGGAAGCCCCTGTTCCACCGCGCGCAGTCGGGCTGCCTGGAAGTGCTGATAGGGGCCGCTCGATACGCCGAACCATGCGTCGTTGGTGATGTTGAGGAGCCACCGTGGCGGACGAGCCGGATCCGTGATACCCGTGGAAAAGATGATCTCGTAGCAGATCAGCACGCCGAAGTCCGGCAGGCTCGCCACCTGGATCGTGGCCGGTCCCGGGCCCCGTCCCATATCGCGTCGGCCGGGAACGATAGTGTCGATGGGTAGGATTCCGCGCAACGGCACGTACTCCCCGAACGGCACCAGGCGGTACTTGTCATGGAGGGTCACAGGTCCCTTGCCGGAGAAGACAAGGAGGCTGTTGCGCGCCTCGAGCGCGCCGTCGGCTCCAGGGACGGCGCGGATGGCGCCCGCCATGATGACTCCTCCCGGCGGGGCCGCGGCGGCGAAGGCGGACATAACGGCAGGCTTGCCGAGGAGCGTGTGGGGAATGGCCGCCTCCGGCCAGATGATGGCAACGGGAGGCTCCCCGGCCGGCGCCAGGGAACTCAGCGCGACCTGGCGGGCAAAGTGGTCCTCGAGGAGCGCCCTCTCCCACTTCAGGTGCTGTTCGATGTGTGGCTGGACAAGGCGCAACATCGGACCCGGCGAGTTGTCCCTGTTCTGAAGGCGCAGTTCTCCGGCCGCCCAGGCCAGGGCGATGACGGCGATGGATACCCCGAGCCCGCCTGCCGCACGTCGGGGAGTGAAGCGGCCGGCCGGCGCCACGGCGGCCGGCGCGAGGCTCGCGACGAGGACGATGGCGCCCAGCAGCCAGGGCCCGCCCAGGGCGCCCCCCTGGATGAGGCTGTCGGAGAGAGCCAGCGAGGAGCCCACGAGATTCCAAGGGAATCCCGTCAGTAACCAGCTGCGAACCCATTCCAGGACCAGCCATGCGACGCCGAGAGCGACGATCCTTGCGCGTCGGCCCGGGATCATGCCGGCGAGGCCCGCCGCCGCCGCCGGAAAGAGACCGAATCCGGCAGCGATGGCGAGAAGGGCCAGGGGATAGAGCCAGGCGTGCCGCTCCGGATCCACCAGCAGGGCGTTGGCGATCCAGTAGAACGCCGCAGCGGAAAATCCGCAGCCGAACCACCAGCCGTCCAGGAAGGCGCCGGCGCCGCGCCGGTGACCGGAGATGAGCCATGCGAGTCCGCTGAAGGCGACCACGGCGCCCGGCAACAGGTGAAAGGGAGGGAGCGCTGCCGCCAGCACGGCGCCCAGACCAAGGGCCGTCAGCCGGCGGCGCCAGCCGGTGAGGGCGGTCAGCCGCAGAATGCCATCGCTGTCAACCGCGCTGGCCGGCACGTCTCACGCGCAGACGCTTGATATGCCGTGGATCGGCATCGACGATTTCGAACTCGAGCCCTGACGCGTGAGCGATGATCTCGCCTCGCATCGGAATGCGGCCGGCCATCGTGTGGACGAGTCCGCCGACGGTGTCGATGTCCTCGTCTCTCGATTCGTCCTGGAGCGTCGAGCCTGTCATGGCCTCGAGTTCGCTGACCGGCGCGCGGGCATGGGCGTCGACGACGCCGCCGGGCTGCTCGACGAGAAGAACCCCGTCCTCGGCATCGTGCTCGTCCCAGATTTCGCCGACGATGGGTTCCACGAGGTCCTCGATGGTGGCGAGGCCGTCGATGCCCCCGAATTCGTCGACCACCAGCGCCAGATGCGTGCGGGCCGTGCGCATCTTGATGAGAAGATCGACCACCGGCATCGACGGGGGAACGAAGAGGACGTCGCGCACCAGGCTGGCAAGGCTGGGCACCTGCCTGTCCTCGGGCAGTCCCCAGTGATCGAGGAAGTCCCGGACATGGACCATGCCGATCGGGTCGTCGAGGGTCTCGCGGTAGACCGGCAACCTGGAGTGTCCGGTATCGCGCATGATCTCGACGACCTCGGCGAGCGTCGTTGCCTCTTCGACGGCGACGATATCGGCATGGGGCACCATGACGTCGTCGACCGTGAGCTCGCCGAATCGCAGAAGATTGGACAGCATCGAGCGCTCGGCATCGGAGAACTCCGTCTCGCTGCCGTCGCCGGCCTCGAGAAGCTCCTCGACGGACTCCCTCAGGGTGTCGCCGTTGCGGCCGCTGACCAGGCGGCGCAACCAGCCGGCAAGGCCTGAAACCGGTGTCTGGGGCGATCGGTTGTTCACGGAGTGTCCAGGAGGTAGGGGTCGGGGATGCCGAGGGTCTCGAGCACGGCGCGCTCCAAGTCCTCCATCACGCCGGCTTCCACGTCCGTCTCGTGGTCGTAGCCAAGCAGATGAAGGGTCCCGTGAACGGCGATGTGGGACAGGTGATCGGTGAGTTCCAGGGCCCGGCGGCGCGCCTCGTCGACGACGGTTTCCCGGGCGATGACGATGTCGCCCAGGAGAATGTCGCTGCCGGGCGGAGAACCGGCGGGACGCCGCAGCCGCGTCCCCGGGGAGCGGTTGTCGCTGGGGAACGACAGAACGTCCGTCGGCTGGTCGATGTGCCGCCAGCGGCCGTTGAGATCGGCCAGCATGCGGTCGTTTGCCATGACGACCGCCACGTTGACAGCCTCCCCGGAACAGGCGAACTGAAGCGCTCTCGTGCAGGCCCGCTCCACGACGTCGTCGGCCCCGGGCAGATCACTCAGCCAGGCCCCGTCCGCGACCGTGACGTCGACATGTGCCGTCCCGGATCGACTGCAGGCGCCGTCGTCTCCCGTCATGGCGCCTCCCGGCGATCGTCCGCATCCCAGGCGCGGACGATCTTCGCCACGAGCGGGTGCCGGACGACGTCGACATCGGTGAACCTGACGACCTCGATGTCTTCGACGGATTCGAGGATGCGCACCGCATCCGCCAGTCCGGAAACCTGGCCTCGAGGCAGGTCGACCTGCGTGAGGTCGCCGGTGACCACCATGCGCGCGTTCTCGCCAAGGCGGGTCAGGAACATCTTCATCTGCATCCGCGAGGTGTTCTGGGCTTCGTCGAGTATGACAAAGGCGTTGGACAGCGTCCGCCCGCGCATGAAGGCCAGCGGCGCCACCTCGATGTCGTCGGACGCCAAGCGACGATTGGCCTTGTCGGCCGGCATGGTGTCGTAGAGCGCGTCATAGAGAGGGCGAAGGTACGGGTCGACCTTTTCGCGCAGGTCGCCCGGCAGGAACCCGAGCCGTTCACCGGCTTCCACCGCCGGACGCGACAACACGATGCGATCCACGTCGCCCGACTCCAGCATGGCGACAGCGACGGCGACGGCAAGATAGGTCTTGCCCGTTCCGGCCGGGCCAAGCGCGAACACCATGGACGATGACGACAGGGTCTTGAGGTAGCGCGCCTGGTTGAGGGTACGCGGCGTGATGCGCCGCCGCGAGGTTTTCACCACGGTATTCGAGATCGACGGATCGCCCGCCATGCGGAGCATGGCCTCGACTTCGGCGGGCCCGACCGTGAGACCGTCCTTGAGGCGCCCGTAGAGACCGTTGAGAACCAGGACGGCCGTTCCGGCCGGTTCCGAAGGCCCGGCAATGCTGACCTGATTGCCGCGGCAGGTCAGCGAGACGCCGAGTTCCTGTTCGATGCGTACGAGGTGGCAGTCATGCCAGCCGTAGAGGGAGGCCAGCAGGTCGTTGTCCTCGAAGGCCAGAACGCGTGGCGCCGGGGCCTCGTCGCGGACCGGAGGAGACGTCATCAGGCTGCCAGCATCCCGGCCATGCTGTTGGGCCGGGCCTCGGTGAGGGTGACATCCATCAGCGATCCGAGGTGGCGTTCACCGGCATCGACGTGTACGGCCTGGAGCCAGGGGCTGCGGCCCACCAGCTGGTGGGAATGCCGCCCCCTTCGCTCGAGAAGCACCGGAACCGTATGGCCGACGGTGGCGCGATTGAACGTGTCCTGCTGGTCTCTCAGCAGGCGCTGCAGAATTCCGAGCCTCTCTGCCTTGACGTCGTCGGGCACCTGTCCGTCTGCCGCCGCCGCCGGGGTTCCGGGGCGCGGGCTGTACTTGAAGGAGAAGGCCGAGGCATAGGCGACATCGCGCACCAGCGAGAGCGTGGCGGCAAAGTCGGCATCGCTTTCGCCGGGGAAGCCCACGATGAAATCCCCCGATATGGCAATGTCGGGCCGCGCCTCGCGAACGGCCGCGATCACCGCGAGGTAGTCGGCCGTGGTGTGACGCCGGTTCATCGCCTTCAGAATCCGGTCGCTGCCCGACTGTACAGGCAGGTGGAGGTACGGCATCAGGCTGTCGATCTCGCCATGGGCGCGGATGAGGTCGCCGGACATGTCCAACGGGTGGGATGTCGTGTACCGGATGCGCCTGAGGCGATCGAGCGATGCCAGTTCGCCGATCAGACGCGCCAGGGTCCATGGTCTGCCGTCGGTGCCCTCGCCGTGCCACGCATTGACGTTCTGTCCGAGGAGGACGACTTCCACCACGCCCGTTGCCAGCAGTACCCTCGCCTCGTCGAGAATGTCACGGGCCGGCCGCGAAAACTCCGCACCGCGGGTGTAGGGAACCACGCAGAAGGTGCAGAACTTGTCGCATCCCTCCTGGATCGACAGGAAGGCGACACGACCGGCACCCGGGCGCCGTGACGGCAGGTCGGTGAAGCGGTCCCGAGCCGGAAAGTCGGTGTCGATCACCGTGCCGCCTTCGTTGGCGTGGCGCGTGATCAGGTCGGGCAGGCGATGATAGGTCTGGGGTCCGACGATGACATCGACTACGGGTGCCCGCCGGGCCATTTCCTCGCCTTCGGCCTGGGCGACACAACCGGCCACCGCGATCATGAGATCGCCGCCGGCCTCGCGTTTGCGCTCCTTGAGCGCGCGCAACCGTCCCAGTTCCGAATAGACCTTCTCGGCGGCCTTTTCACGGATGTGGCAGGTGTTGAGGACGATCATGTCGGCGTCCTCGGCCGATTCCGTTTCCCGGTAGTCCAGGCGTGCCAGGACATCCGTCATGCGACCGGAGTCGTAGACGTTCATCTGGCAGCCGTAGGTCTTGACGAAGAGTTTCTTGGACAAGCGCGTCCGGATGTTCCGCTGACTGTCGAAAGGGCGCGGGGGCCCCTGGCAGTTGTGCAACCTTGTCCAATTTTCCCTGGAACCCCGATCGCTGTCAATGACTTCGTGCGCCGCCCTCGGGTCGGCTCTCGCCGGAGCGCCTGGCGAGCTTGCGCAGACGCCGCCTCCGGCGCGGCGGCAGCCGGCCGGCAAGAGCCAGCGAGTGGCCCTCGCGGACGGCCGCCTCGCAGTGACGCGCCAGGGAGCGCCGGTGACCGCCGGTTTCGGTGATGGTCGTCGCCGGATGGAACTGGACGATGACCGTCACGACTCCCGCCTTCAGCATCTCCCACATGTGAGGAAGAAGATCCATGTCCCCGTACCAGGCATAGAGCGGACGCATTTCACGGTCCATCGGCAGGTTGGAAAAGCGGGTGTAGGAAATGGACACGGGCTGGACGGTCACTTCCCTTCCCCTCACCTGATTCTGGGCCGAGGCGAAGAGCGCGCTCTTGAAAGGGAGAATCCTGTTGCCGTCGCCGGTGGTGCCTTCCGGAAACAGGATCAACTGCTCGCCCGCTTGCAGGCGCTCGCTGACGGCATCCATGTGCTGGCCGATGCGGGTCCGGCGCCGGTCGACGAAGACGGTGCGCTGCAGCTTGGCGAGCAGACCGAAAAACGGCCAGGTGCCGACCTCCGCCTTGGCGACGAAGCTGCCCCGGATGAGGGCGCCGAGAATGGGAATGTCGAGATAGGATGTGTGGTTGCACACATAGAGACAGGGACGATGACGGCAGGGGCCACCCCTGACGTCGAGGTTGAGGCCGATCAGCCGCAGGCAAATGCGGTGATAGAACTGCGGGAAGGCGTGGCGGGCCCGGCGTCCCGCTGCCAGCAGCACGAACTGCACCGGTATGCAGATCAGAGTCCAGCCGACATAGAGCACCGCGCGCGCAAGACCGACGGAGATCATGCGCCGCCAGGTCCGGTCTCGTCATCGCCACGGTAGCGGCGGCCGTACCGGTCCTCCACCACCGACACGTCGAGAAGGACGCAGACATCCGTGGTGTTGAACTGGTGATCGATGACCGCGCCGTCGCCAAACCGGCAGCCGGCCCGTGCGTAGCCCTTGATGAGCGGCGGCAGACTGGCCAGGCCCTCGGCAGCATCGAATGTGCCGGGGTCCAGCCGTTTCATGTCGACGTAGAGATGATCGAGCGCGCGGGGGCGAAGAGCGGCAGGGGCGGCGAGATGGTAGGCCATGTGGGAAAGCGGCAGGGCGAGACTGTCGGGGTCAGTGCCGTGGAGGCTGGCGCAACCGAACATGTACGAGATTCCATGCTGCACCACGTAGGCGCCGAGGCCCCGGAACAGGGCCTGGATGGCGGCCCCGGCCCGGTAGTTCATGTCGACGCAACTGCGTCCGAGCTCCACCAGCTCACCATCGATGGCAAGCAGGCGCGAGATGTCGAACTCGCCCGCCGTGTAGAACGTGCACGTGTGCCCCAGGGTCGATCGACGCAACAGTCTCATGGTGGCGACAACGGCGGCGTCACCACCTCGCGTCGTGTCGCGCACGATGAGGTGTTCGCAGATGTCGTCGAATGTGTCGAAGTCCCGTTCCAGCTCGCTCATTCGGGGTGTGGGGCGGGCCTTCATTTCCTTGTAGAACACGCGGAAGCGCAGCCGCTGCACGGCCTGGAGTTCCGCCTCGCTGTCGACGAGGCGCAGTTCCAGAGGCCCGAGCCTGAGCCCTTTCGACAGTGCGCCCTGGTCGCGGGACCCGGAAATCATGGCTGAAGCGAGTTGCCGCAGTCAGGTGTCGGAACCGGACTTCAGCGCCCGTCCGTAGAGCTCCATGCGATGATCGATCAGATCGTAGCCCAATCGTTTCGCTATCTTGACCTGGAGCTCCTCGAGTTCGGGGTCCAGGAATTCGACGACCGCGCCGGTGTCGATATCGATCAGGTGATCGTGGTGCTCATCCTGGTCGGCAGGTTCGTAGCGGGCCCGCCGGCCCCCGAAGTCATGGCTCTGGATGATTTCCGATTCCTCGAAGAGGCGAAGCGTGCGGTAGACTGTCGAAATGCTGATGCGATCGTCGATTGCCGATGCGCGGCGATAGACTTCCTCGACATCCGGATGGTCGTCCGAATCCGAAAGCACCCTGGCGATGACACGGCGCTGCTCGGTCATCTTGAGGCCCTTGTCGAGACATGCGTGTTCGATCTGTGAAGTCATGGTGCGGGCGCGAACCGGAACAGCATGACACCGGTCCGCATGTGTCCTTCATCGTGTGTGGTTGCGGAACAGTCTAGACCAAAGGACGCGGCAGCGCCATGGCTTGACAGCCTGACTGTCGGCGTGAAGCGTGCCCGACGCGCAGGATCAGGACGACGGCCAGCAGTCATTGCCCGATCATTCTTGAGACCCGGACCATCGTGAAGAACCCGCCGAGGCGCTGACCAGGCACTCTCCGCCCGACGACGTACACCCGCGCAGGCCAACGGTTTACACGAAGGACGGTCCCCAGGTGATCCCGACGACCCGCGAGACCACGGCCCTTCTCACGCTCTCGCCCAGCATGCAGCGACTTCGGGTGAAAAGCGGAGGGCCTCGCTACCTCCGGGTCGGGGGAGGGTTCGATACGCCGGGCCGACCTGCTGGAGCGGGTGCTGACGATGCGCCGGGATGCTGCGGCCTTGGGGTAGGCTGGCGCCGCAGCACCCTATCGGGTGTACCGGCCCGGTAACCGGTGTCGTCGGTGAGGCGCTGCATGGTCTGGGCGGACGGCGCCGCCATCTACAGTCCCTCGAAGCAGCGTTCGAGGACGTCGACGGGGAGTATGACGTTCCAGTCCCTGATGGTCTTGCCCTCGCCCGATTTGGCACCCAGAACATATCGGGGCTGAGCCGGCATGAGCGCGCGAAGCTCCTCGAACGCAGCATCCGGGATGCCCAGCCGCTCCTGCTCGCGCGGGGAGTCCAGCCAGAAACCTGCGGCACCGGCTGCGGTGGCCTTGCCAAGGGCGCGCGTGTAGCGGATCAGCGCGGGAGCGTCGATCCGCACCACCAGGTCCAGGGAGTTGAAGAGTTCCTCCGCGCCGCCGGCCAGATCGTAGCGGTCGAACAGATCGGCAATCGTCCGCTCGATCGTCGTGACCCTGATCTCCTGCCCCAGGCGGTCGACCGCCGTGACGCCATCCGGAGGCGCGAAGCCGCGCGGCGGCCTGATGAACCGGCAGGCGAAACCGGCTGCCCCGAACATGCCGGGCTCGCCCTCCGCGATGACCTGCACGTCATGTCCCTCCGTGTAGGCGTAGCCGTGCAGTTCAAGGGCCGAGTGATAGGCGATCGTGCCGCCAAGGCGCAGACGGGAGGCGGCGAGCAAGCGGTCGACCGACCATGTCGCGGCGTCGGCATGCTTGGGCACCGAGGCGAAGACTCCACGGGCGATGCGCCGGATGTTGCCGGCCTGGAGATGCTGGGCGAGCATCGCCGTGACGACCTGGGCGAGCATGTGACGACCTTGTCCAGGCTGGCGTCCGACGGCCGCGGCGTACTCCGGCCGCCGGAAGACGGGGTTGGCGCTGAAGAAGGGCGCGGAGACGAGTCGAGGCATGGCAGCTCGGGAGAGTCATTCAATAGTATTGCTTAAAGCAATATAAGAAATATAGTTTACTCCGTCATTAACGAAGTCCCATGCATCGACCATATTCTTGGCTGAGCGGGTTTCATCTGCCGAGCCGGACCGCAAGGCGGGTGTCGGCAGTGAGGTGGCGCATGCGCCGCCTCCAGACGCCCCATTGATGAATTCACAATGCTGTTGATTCGCTCCATTGTCATACTGCAGGCGTCGTCAGCTTGCCTGAGACGCCGCATGTCGCATCGACCGTGACCTCATAACCTGAAGGTCGCAGGTTCAAATCCTGCTCCTGCAACCAGCGTCGGCCCGAGAAAAAACTGATGTTTACACGGCCTTTTCCTTTGCGGGATGGGCGACTTGAAGGCGCTGATGGACGAAGTCTGGCGCTGCATGGAGGCCTGCCAACCTTGGCCCGGAAGCGCTGACGCGCTTGCCAAGGCATCGGCGGAGCGCATTCGCAATCGCTCATCCAGAGATCGACCACCCAGTTTACAAGCACGGGTCGCCGGGACAGCGGTGCACCTCGATCGTGAGGTGCGCCAGCCCCAGGTTGGAAAGCTGCTTCTTGTACACGGACGGTTCCCTGGGATGGTGCGATACGACCGCGATTTCGGCCGCAAGCAGACCGGGGCCAATCGACCAAACGTGCAGGTCGACGACGCGCGTGTCGTGAAGTCTCTCGAGCGATCCGCGAACGTCATCCCGGACCGTAGCAGGCGCCTGCCGATCAAGGAGCGTCCGGCCGCTGTCACGCAGGAGTCCGTAGGCCCAGTGGGAGACCAGGCAGGCACCGACAATTCCCATGAGGGGATCCATCCAGACCGCCCCGAAGTACTTTCCGGAGACCAACGCAACGATCGCGAGCAGCGAGGTCAGGGCGTCGGCGAGGACATGGAGATAGGCGCCGCGCAGATTGTGGTCGTGGTGAGCGTGTCCGTGCCCATGATGGTGGCCATGGTGGTGTCCGTGTCGTTCCGGTCCGTCCTGGTGCGCCTCGGTGCCGTGAGGGGGCGAATCGCGCCTGGTATGGAGAATGAGTACCGATACTCCGTTCACGATGAGGCCAATGAAGGCAACGGCAATCGCCCCGTCGAACGCGATCGGAACCGGCGCCATCAGGCGCGAAACGCTTTCGACGGCCATGTACAAGGCGAAACCGACCAGCAGCAGTGCGCTCGTGTAGCCGCCAAGCGAATTGACCTTGCCGGTGCCGAATGCGAAGCCGGGATCGCCGGCGCGGCGTCGGCAGTAGACATAGGCAAAGACGGCCAGGCCCAGGGCGGCCGCATGGGAGGCCATGTGAAGGCCGTCCGCGAGCAACGCCATCGATCCGAAGCTGAGGCCGGCCACGACCTCGACCACCATGGTCACGGCGGTCAGAAGGGCGACGATCAGGGTGCGCCTTTCTCCCGGCTGCGGCCGATCAAGGCCGAACGAGTGGCCGTGCTCCCAGGTTGCGCGTTTCGTCTCATGCATCGCAATGAGCCATGGTGCAGTCCGTCCTATCGTCTCTTGTGTCAAGTACCCCACGCGCATGACAGGTTGACGAGGGGTTGAAGGCCCGGGGCATGAGGTCGTCAATGCAGGTCTTGGGATATCCGGCGATGATAGCCGCGAGGGTAGCATTGAGCCAGGCGAAGGGCTCGACGCCGTTCACCTAGGCAATTTGGCTGGGCGAAGCAATGCGGCCCCGGGCGGAGCCGCCCTCGTCATGGCTGGCGATGAGTGCGCTCTTCTTCGTCAGGGCCGCAGGCGTGAAGCGATTCTCGACACAGTTGCTGTCCCTCTCAACGCGACCGTGGCCTCCTGCGGCTTGATGCGGACGCGCTGGCCGATGGTGAACCAGCGCAGCTTGCCGCGCACACGGGGCTGGCGGACGTGATTCGTCCGGACACGGGCGCTGAAGCCGATCAGCTCCTCATCCCGGTCGACGATATCAGCGCCGTTGGCATCGAGAGGCTCGATACACGCTTGAGCGAGCGGTGCAGCAGCCATAGATTCACTCTGGCCCTGAGTTGCAGGTGTGGAATCTCCCCGCGATTGTATGGGAGAGAGGGAAAACAGGTCGTTGTTTCGCCAGTTTGGCGGCGCGGGTGTGCTTTGTTGGAGTGCGATGGCAACGCAAGGAAAGCAGACTATGGAACTGGCCGTCGACATGCGCCTTGACATCACCGGTGATGTCTGTCCGATCACGTTCGTCAGGACGAAACTCATGATCGAGGGCATGGAATCCGGCATGGTTGCAGAGGTCCGCCTGAACGAAGGCGAGCCGTTGCAAAACGTGCCGCGCTCGGTCAGGGAACACGGCCATTCCATCCTGTCGCTGGAACCGGAAGACGGAACGGCCGGCGTGTGGCGGCTTCTTCTGAGGAAGGAGTAAGGACCTGGTTTCAGGTGCAGTCGCCCCGGATCTCGCACAGACAGGATTCCTCCTTGCCGCCGAGTGCCTCCGCGTGGCGTACGCCATCCGGGTAGACAAAGACGAGCAGGCTGCAGGACGCGCCGTCGTAGCGCCACATCCTGGCGCTGCCCTCGGTCCATACGAAGGCCGGATCGCCGAGCATGTCGACCACCTCGCTTTCCTGCAGGCCGGCGAGGTCCCTGGCAGCCGTGGCTTCCTCGATTGCCAGTGACGCGTCGTCAGGACCGGCGACCCCGGCGGCGGTCTCACTGACGGCCGCCGTCGAGCCGGTCCCGGCAAAGGGATTGCAGGCCGCCAGCGCCAGGACGCATGCCAGAAACAGGGCAGATGACGGAGTGGGACATCGCCGGTCAGGCCGTGTCATCCCGGCCTCCGTCAAGGGACCGGACATGGTGAAGGGTGGTCGGCCACATCGCCGGAGAGGGGGCTAGCCGGTGGATGGAGTCCAGGCCGTCGCATCGGAGTTCCTGTGAAACATATGGGTCATGGCGATCGCGGCAATGACGGGCATGGCGAGATTGAGAAGGGGAACGCTCATGCCGGCGGTGATGACGGCGCCCGAGGCGAGCAGGCGCCAGCGGTGCCGCTTGCGCCAGGCGTCCGAGTCGCGGCGGGCGAGGCGCCGCAGCAACACGATCTCGGCGTACTCCCGGGCGAAGAGAACGCTGTTGACGATCCAGAAGACGACGATCGACAGGCCGGGGATGAGAATTGCGGCAAGATAGAGCGGTACGGCGGCGAGATTGACGAGCAGCAGCCAGCCGACAAAGCGAAGGGACGCGACGATGTCTGCCGCCACCGTCGTTCCCCGCGCACGAGGCAGATGCGGGTAGTCGGTTTCCTCGACGCGCGAGACGATGCCATCGAGAAAGAGCGATGCCACGGTCTGCACGACGACGACGAACGTGAACCAGACGAGGGCCACGGCGCCCAGCGTGGCCACGACGAAGACGACGCCATCGGCCAGCCAGCCGGGCATCCAGGTGACTTGGGATTCGACCCAGGAGCCGGGGTCTGAAGCCATCGCGCCGCCGATGACCAGAGCGACGAGAACCGAAGACGCAACGGCACTGGTCAGCGCAATGAGAACCAGGCTGCGGCGGATCCTGCCGTCACGCAGGTTGACGGCAATCCTGCCTGGAATGTCAAGCACGGTGGCGGCCGTCGGCCGGCTCCGGATCGGGGTAACGACCGGGTGTGCCGCGGGGATCGATGGGCAGGTGAACGGCAATGTCCAGGGCGCGTTCGGCGACGGCGGCCCAGCCCAGAACACGTCCGTCGCTGTGTGAGGGACCGACCAGCTGCAATCCGACAGGCAGCCCGCCATCGGTGAATCCGCAGGGAATCGAGATAGCGGGGGACGATGTCAGCGTGATCACGGAGGTGATCATGATCCAGTCCACATAGTTGTCGAACCGGTGGCCGTCGAGCTCGCTGAGGTAGCGTTCGTGGGTGGCGATGGCCGGGACGATGGTCGAGGGCAGCGCGAGGAGGTCGAAGGTCTCGAAGAATGCCGTCATCCTCTGGTACAGCGCGCCCCGGATGCGGGTCGCCCGCATGATCTCGGCGATGCCGAGTTCAAGTCCCTTCTGGATGTTCCAGACATTCTCCGGCTTCAGCTTGTCACGGTGGTGGAGGAGATCATCTTCGTGGCCGGTGGCGAAGCCGATGGCCCGCAGGGTATGGAACGCTTCCGGCGCATCGGAAAAGTCAATTGCCGCTGGTGCGATGTCGCTTCCCAATTCTGCAAGGCGATCCAGGGCTTCCCGGCACAACCGGTCGACGTCCCGCGCCACCGGCGTGATGCCGAGATCCGGCGAGTAGCCGATGCGCCGCGGCACATCTCCCCGGTCGAGGGCTCCGCGGACCTGGTCCAGCCAGGAGACCGGCGGCGCCGGGCGCGCCAGGGGATCGCGCTCGTCGACTCCCGACATCGCGTCGAGCAGGAGCGCCGTGTCGGCGACGTTGCGCGCCAGAGGGCCGGTGACCGAAAGATCCTGGAAGGCGTCCGGTACGGGCCCGCGGGTGACGACGCCGGGGCTCGGCCGAAATCCCGTCACGCCGCAGAAGCTCGCCGGAATGCGCAGACTGCCGCCGAGATCGGAACCGGTCGCCAGAGGCACCTGTCCGCTGGCCAGCGCGGCCGCCGATCCGCCGGAGGATCCGCCAGCCGAGGCCGCCATGTCCCAGGGGTTTCTCGTCACCCCGAGAACCTCGTTGAAACTGTTGCCGCCGGCGCCGAACTCCGGAACGTTGGACTTGCCGACGACGATGGCGCCGCGGCTTTCCAGGCGCGTCACCATGAGATCCGAGGCCGCCGGCACGTGGTCTGCCCAGATCGGGGACCCGTAGGTGGTCCGCACGCCGGCGACATCCTCGAGATCCTTGATGGCGACCGGAAGACCGTGGAGCGGACCCGGGGCACCGCCGGGCTCGAGGCTCCGTGCATGGTCCCGGGCTCGGTCGAAACAGCGGGTCGGCATGGCGTTGAGACCACCGTCAGTCGCCTCGATGCGGGCGATGCAATCCTCGACGAGTTCGAGCGGGGTTACTTCCCTGCGGCGCAGCAGACCGGCGGCTTCCGTCGCCGTCATTCTCCAGAGATCTGCCATCGGTGCCTTCCGCGCGTAGAGGCCATGCCGGAGCGAGTATGGTGCCGGCGCGTGTTCCCCGGCAAGGCTTGCCAGAAAGTGCTCCACATCTATACTCGCCGCCGCCGGCAACAGGTGCCTTCAACTCGCATGAATCAGCCACGCATCGATGTTCTTGGCATCGGCAACGCCATCGTCGACATCGTTGCTGAGGTCGATGAGTCCTTTCTGGCGGATTTCGACCTCGCCAAGGACACCATGCACCTTGTCGATCACGGCACGGCGACGAGGCTTCTCGACGCCTGTGAGCCCGTCACGATGATGTCAGGCGGCTCCGTGGCCAACACGATTGCCGGCCTCGCCGCGATCGGCGGCAGCGGCGGATTTGTCGGCAGGGTGAAGGATGACGCGCTCGGGCGGCGCTTCGCCGGGGATCTCAATTCCCAGGGCGTCGTCTTCGCCGCCCGTGCGGCGGCCGACGGGCCGGAAACCGGACGATCCCTCGTTCTCGTGACGCCGGACAGCCATCGCACCATGTGCACATGGCTCGGTGCGTCGCTTGATCTCGGCGTCGCCGACCTCCGGTCGGACACCATGGCCGCACGGGTCGTTCTGCTCGAGGGCTATCTCCTGGATGCGCCCGAAGGGCAGGAGGTGTTCGCCAGGGCGGCCTCGATGGCCGCTGCAGCCGGGGCCAAGGTCGCGATGTCACTCTCCGATGCGGCATGCGTGGATCGCCACCGGGACAATCTGCGCCCGTTCCTGCACGATCATGTCGATATCGTCTTCGCCAACGAGGCCGAAACGCTCTCGCTTTTTCCCGGCGAGACCTTTGCGGCAGCGTCCGGCTGTCTCGCGCAAGAGGTTTCCATCGCCGTCATCACGCGCAGCGAGAAGGGCTCCATGGTCTTCTCGCCCGGGTCGGTCTTCGAAATCGAATCCGTCACCACCAAGGTGATCGACGCCACGGGTGCCGGTGATCTCTATGCCGCGGGTTTCCTCTACGGTTACACCCAGGATCTCAGTCTCGACCGGGCGGCACGCATCGCCAGTGTCTGCGCCAGCGAGGTGATCGGCCAGTTTGGCGCCCGTGTCACGAACGACCTGCGTGCCTCCATTGCCAGGACACTGGGATAGACAACGCACCAGAAAGGGAGCGTCTCCATGACCGCCATTGAACTCATCACGTCCCACGTCTGTCCGTTCGCCCAGCGAACCCACATGGCGCTCATCGAAAAGGGGCTGGAATTCTCGGTTCGCGAGGTGGATCTCTCCAACAAGCCCGCCTGGTTCGAGGAGGTCTCGCCGACGTCAAAGGTGCCGGTGGTCAAGATCGCCGACGAGATCGTCTGGGAATCCGCGATCGCCAACGAATACATCGAGGACAAGTTCCCGGATGTGCCCCTGTTGCCCGACGATCCCTGGTTGCGGGCCCAGGCGCGCATCTGGATCGATTACTGCAACACCCGCTGGATCGAGGACTTCTACGCGCTGCTGGGAGCGAAGGACGCGGAGAGTCAGAAGGATCTCGGTGACCGGGTGAGACAGGATCTCCGCGACATGGAATCGAAGGGCATGGCGGCCCTGTCCTCAGGGCCCTTCTGGCTGGGCTCGTCGGTCAGCCTCGTCGATCTCGCCTTCTGGCCGTTCTTCGAGCGGTTTCCACTGCTCTCCCACTACCGCCAGGTCACCATTCCGGAAGACTGCCGGCGTCTTCTGCGCTGGTGTGATGACATGGCGGCACGTCCCTCGGCACGCCAGACCATGCACGACGCCTCCTGGTACATCGAGCGCTACAAGTCCCGGGCTGCCTGACGGCGGGCGAGGGCACCATGTTCTATGAACCCGCCAAGGGGCACGGGCTCGACCGTGATCCGTTCAAGGCACTCGTGGCGCCACGTCCCATCGGCTGGTTCACCACGCTCAATGGCGATGGGTCGGTCAACCTGGCGCCCTACAGCTACTTCAATGCCATGGCAGATGACCCTCCTGTGGTCTGTTTCTCGTCCGGCGGTTCGGAACGCAACAAGGACACCGCCCGCAATGCGGCCGAAACCGGAGAGTTCGTGCACAACCTGGTGACCCGGTCGTTGCGCGACGCCATGAACATCTCGGCGCGAGAGGTGCCTGCGGGCGTCGACGAGACGAGGCTCGCCGGACTGGAACTGGCGCCCTCGGTGGTGGTGTCGACGCCTCGTGTGGCTGCAAGTCCGGTTGCTTTCGAGTGCCGTTATCTGAAGACACTGGAGATTCCGCAGAACGGCACCCCGAGCCTGGTGGTGTTCGGCGAGGTGGTCGGCATTCACATCGACGACGACGCCATCGCCTCAGGCCGCTTCGATCCCGAGGCCCTGGGGGTCATCGCCCGCCTCGGCTACGCCAACTACGCCATCGTCGGTGGTACGTTCCGTATGGAACGGCTGGACCCTTGAGAACCGTGCGCGGGGGATTGATCGCGACCCGGCCGCATGATCTTCTTGCCTCAAGACGGAGTTGATCGATGCTTCTTGGAGTACCCAGAGAGATCAAGAATCACGAGTACCGCGTTGGCATGACGCCGGCTTCGGTGAGGGAGCTCACCGGACGTGATCACGCCGTGCTCGTCGAGAAGGGCGCCGGCCGCGGCATCGGGCTGACCGACAGCATGTACGTGCGCGCCGGTGCAGAGATTGTGGATACCCCGGAAGAGATCTTCGCCCGGGCGGAGATGATCGTGAAGGTGAAGGAGCCGCAACCCGACGAATGCCGCATGCTGCGCCGGGGCCAGATTCTCTTCACCTACCTTCACCTTGCGCCGGACCCGCTGCAGACGCAGTTGCTCGTCGAATCGGGCTGCACCGCCATTGCCTACGAGACGGTCTCCGACATGAATGGTGGATTGCCGCTCCTGGCGCCGATGAGCGAGGTCGCCGGGCGCATGTCCATCCAGGCCGCCTGTCACTGCCTCGAGAAGGCCCAGCATGGCGCCGGCGTCCTCCTGGGGGGAGTTCCCGGCGTGGCGCCGGGGAAGGTGGTCGTCATTGGTGGTGGTGTGGTGGGCACCCACGCGGCGCGCATGGCAATTGGCCTCGGTGCGGATGTGACGGTCTTCGACCGTTCGATTGCCCGGTTGCGGCAACTCGATGAACTGCTGGGAGCACGAGCCAGGATCCTCTATTCGACGACCGATGCCCTCGAGGAGCATGTCCTTGCCGCAGACGCTGTCATCGGCGCTGTTCTCATTCCCGGCGCCGCAGCACCGAAGCTCGTGACCGAACGCCACATTCGCCGGATGCGCCGCGGTTCGGTGGTGGTCGACGTCGCCATCGACCAGGGAGGCTGTTTCGAGACAAGCCGGCCGACGACCCATGCCAAGCCCACCTACCGGGTCCATGGCGTCGTCCACTACTGTGTCGCCAACATGCCAGGCGGCGTGGCCCGGACATCGACCTTCGCCCTCAACAACGCGACCCTGCCCTATATCATCCAGCTTGCGGACAGGGGCTGGCAGCGCGCCTGCCGGGTCGATCCCTTCCTGTGCGATGGCCTCAATGTCCACGACGGAAAGATCGTCTACAAGGCGGTGGCCGACGCCCTCGACTACCCGTTCGTCGATCCTGCGGACATTCTCTGACGCCGGGTTGCCAACGACACTCCTGTGAATTCGCGGATCAGTCGCGCCGTGGCGGCTGCTTGAGCCCCTCGAGCATCACCATCAGGTTCTCATCGCGCCAGCGTTCGAGATCGTCGATGTCGAGATGGCCGTACATGGCGTCGACGGCGCCGACGAGTTCTTCTCTCGCCTTGTCGCCGCGCTTCCAGCCGAAGTGGTCGATCATGTGACGAACGCCGCCCTTGCCGCCACCGAGGTGGTAGCACGTCGCCGGTCCGGCAAAGGCCCATCTCAGTCCCGGGCCTGCCGTCATCGCCGTGTCGATGTCCCGGTAGGTGCAGATCCCCTCATCCACAAGGGCCGCTGCTTCCTCGAAGACGACATGCTGCAGGCGGTTGGCGATGTAGGCTTCGATCTCCCGGCGGAGTGTGAGAGTCGTCTTGCCGACGGATTCGTAGAAGGCCGAAGCCCACGACACGACATCCCCGGCTGTTCGGCTGCCCGCGACCACCTCCACCAGGGGTATGAGATAGCTGGGTGCGAAGGGATGGCCGATGATGACCCTTTCGGGGTGCTGGCAACGCGACTGGAGACGTGTCGGCAGGAAGGCCGATGACGAACTCGCCAGTACCGTTTCGGCCGGGGCGGCGGCATCCATGGCCTCGAACAGCGCAATCTTGAGATCTTCCCGGTCGGGCGCGCTCTCCTGGACGAAGTCCGCGTCCTTCACCGCTTCCTCCATCGACTCAACGAAGCGGAATCGGTCCCTGGAGGCACCCTTGGCCAGTCCGAGGCGTTCAAGAAAAGGCCAGGCCTGGTCGATGATGCGACGGGCGCTGGTCTCGCCATCGGGCGCCGGATCGCTCATCACCACGTCGCGGCCGGCGCCGAGAAAGACGGCGGCCCATCCGGCGCCGATGTAGCCGCCGCCGACGCAGGCGATGTTCATGGCGCGTGCCGGTGCTGGTCGTGTCATTGCTGTCCTCCGTGGCCGCCGGCCAGGCCGATTGAGACATGATCGGCGATGCCGTCTTCGAGAGAGGTGAAGGGTCTCGTGTACCCGGCCTCGCGGAGCCGGTCCATGCGGGCCCTCGTGTAGTACTGATAGCGCCCCTCGAGTGCCGCGGGCATGTCGATGAACGTGATTCTGGCCGGCCGCGACAGTGCTTTGAACATGGCATGGCCAAGGTCCAGCCACGTCCTTGCCTCGCCGGTTCCTAGGTTGAAGATACCGCTGACGGCCGGGTTGTCGAGCAGCCACCTGACCACATCGACGCAGTCCCTGACGTAGATGAAGTCGCGTTTCTGGCCGCCATCGGCATAGTCGGGGTGACCCGAGCGAAACAGTCTGAGCGGCCTGCCAGCCACGATGTCGGGCAGGGTCCTGGAGACGACGCTGGCCATGGCGCCCTTGTGACCCTCGCCGGGGCCATAGACGTTGAAGAAGCGCAGACCGGCCCATTGCGGTGGCATGGTGCGCCCGGCATCGCGCTCACGGATCACGAGCCGGTCGAACAGCAGCTTGCTGGCCCCGTAGGGGGTGATGGCGGTGAGGGCGTCCATGGCGGCCGCACTCTCGTCGTCGTCGAATCCCAGCGAGCCGTCGCCGTACACCTGAGCCGAGGACGCGTAGATGAACGGCACCCGACGCGCGGTGCACCAGTCCATGAGCTGGAGCGTCAGCACGACATTCGTCTTCATGACGAGATCGACATCCGTTTCCGTGGTGGACGAAATCGCTCCCATGTGGATGACGGCATCCAGGGGGCGCCTGCCATCGAGCCAGGCGGCCAGCGAGTCGGGGCCGAACATCTCCTGGACTTGGACGTCGGCGATGTTGCTCAGCCTCAAGTCGTCGACGTGGCGGTCACACACGGCGACCGGCATACCTGCCGCAGCCAGGGCGCGGACAATGTTGGAGCCGATGAAGCCGGTGCCTCCGGTGACAAGGATCAAGACGATGGCTCCCGGGCATGGCCGAGCTCGATTTCGATGGCGCCGCACAGCATCTGTCCCAGCATGAGGTGGACCTCCTGGATGCGTGCGGTGACAGTGCCGGGCACCAGAAGAAGCGGGTCGGCAAGGTGCGGCAGGTCGCCTCCGTCGCCACCTCCAAGCGCCGCGGCGACGAGTCCCCGGGCGCTGGCCTGTTCGAGGCCTCGCAGGACATTGACGCTTCTGCCAGAGGTCGAGAGCGCGATCGCCACATCTCCCGGCCGGCCCAGGGCCTCGATCTGGCGTGAAAAGATTCTCTCGAAGCCCATGTCGTTTCCCGTGGCCGTGATGGCCGACGCGTCGGTGGTAAGGGCCAGGGCAGCAATGGCCGGCCGGTCGCCGACGTAGCGCACGGTGAGTTCCGTGGCCAGGTGCTGGGCGTCCGCCGCGCTGCCGCCGTTGCCGAAGAACAGGATCTTGCCGCCGCCCTCCAGGCTCGCGACACAGGCTTCCGCCAGCCGTGCAAAGGGTGCGGCGAGCGACGCACGGGCCTGCTCCACCACCGCCAGGTGCTGGTCGATCTCGCGCTCGAAGTAGTGCCGGAGGTTCATGGGCCAGAGATGTCCGGGTGACGCATTCAAGGATTGACGAGAAACGGCAGGTGGGCAACCGCATCGGCGGGTGTGCTGACCGTGTGGACCACATAGCGGCCGGGCTCGTCAAACGCGAGCGCGCGTTGCCGCTCTCCGCTGCTGTAGCCGTCGCCCACCAGAACGCCGCCGGCCAGGCCGGCGGCGCGCCCGGCCTCGATGTCGGTTTCCCGGTCGCCGATGATCCGGCTTCCGGAACGATCGATGCCCAGTGTCGCGGCCGCCGCCAGAAGCATGCCGGGTCGTGGCTTGCGCATGGGCGAGTTCCCGGGCCCGAAGGGCGACGCCAGCACGCCGTCCCAGTGGACGCCGGCACGGTTCAGGTGCCGCACGATCTCCTCCTGGACCGCGGCGAAATCCTCCCAGCGGAAGAGTCCGCGGCCGATGCCTCCCTGGTTGGTGACCACGATGATGGGGATTCCGCAGGCGTTGGCGCGGCCCATGACGTCGGTGATCCCGGGCACCAGGCGCACCTTTTCAGGTTCGTGGAGGTAGCCCGTCTCCTCGACGATGACGCCGTCGCGGTCAAGGAAGAGAGCGGGTCCCGAACACTGGTGCCGGGTGTACTCGCGCCAGGTTCCGTCCTCGTGAAGGGGCCAGGGACTCATGGCGTTTGGAGGAATCCCGCATCTCCTTCGCAGAGGACAAGGGCCGTCAGCACATCGGTGACGACGGCGCCCGTATCGATGCCGATCCGGTTGACCCGAATGTCGGGTCCGTCCCAGGAGATGGTGTGGCCATGGACGACGAGCCACCCGTGATCCACGGGCGAATCGAGAAACTCCTCGCGGATCCACAGGAGGTCCTCGGGGTCCTGGTCTTGAAGCGCGACGCCGGGACGGATGCCCGCGTGCACGAACAGCAGTCCGTCGATGATGTGGTGGAGCTTCAGCGAATGAAGGAAGGCGCGGTGGTGTTCCGGCATGGCGTGCCGCAGCTGGCGTCCGCTGCCCGTTCCGGGCGCCACCTCGTAGGAGAGCATGGTCTGGGCGCCACCCAGGCGGTTGATCCACCACAGGCCGTCGTCCCTGCCTTCCATGAAGTCGATCGCACAGGCGTCGTGGTTGCCCTTGAGGAAAACCCGTTCGAAACCGTCATCGGCCCCGGCTGCCCGGGTGAGGAAGTCGATCACGCCGGCCGAGTCGGGACCACGGTCCACATAGTCGCCGAGAAAGACGATGTACCGCCGCCGCTGCGGCCTTGTCGCGGCGTCCTCGAGAATCATCCGGTGAAGGCGGCGAAGAAGGTCCAGCCGTCCGTGCACATCGCCCACGGCGTAGACGAGCGTCTCCGGATCCATGTGCGCGGCAGGGGGCCAGGTCATCGGCCCGGCCCGCCGGTCTCGTCGAGGTGCCCGTGATCGACGAGCCAGGACATCACCATTCCGGCGAGTTCGTCGGGCTGGTGTTCCGCTGCCTTCAGCACGATGTCGGGGTCTTCCGGAGGCTCGTAGGCGGATTCGATGCCGGTAAAGTTCCTGAGCTCTCCGGCACGGGCCTTGCGGTAGAGTCCCTTGGGATCGCGCGCCTCGCATACCTCGAGGGGCGTGTCGACGAACACCTCGACGAATTCCCCCTCGTCGACGAGTTCCCGCGCCATCTGCCGTTCGGCCCTGAATGGCGAGATGAAGGAGACGAGGACGATGAGTCCGGCATCGGCAAAGAGCCTGGCGACCTCGGCGATGCGGCGAATGTTCTCCACCCGGTCGGCATCGGTGAACCCGAGGTCCCGGTTCAGCCCGAAGCGGATGTTGTCGCCGTCGAGCAGGTAGCTGTGGCGTCCCATGGCGGCGAGCCGGCGTTCGACATGATTGGCGGTGGTCGACTTGCCGGAACCCGACAGCCCGGTGAACCACAGGATGCAGGGTTTCTGGTGTTTCTGGGCAGCGCGCAGATCCCTGCCGACATCGATGGCCTGGCGCTCCAGGTTCGTGGCCCGCCGCAGGCCGAAATCGATCATGCCGGCCGCCACGGTGCGGTTGGTGAACCGGTCGATGAGGATGAAGCTTCCCGTGCCGTTCACCTCGTCATAGGGATCGCAGGCGATCGTCTGGTCCAGTGCCAGGTTGCAGTAGCCGATCTCGTTGAGAGAGAGCGTCCTCGCCGCCACATGTTCGAGGGTGTCGACATGGAGGCGGTGGCGCAGGTCGGTGACTCTCGCCATCGTCGTTCGGGTGCCCGATTTCATGAGGTAGAGCCGTTCCGGCAGCAGGTCATCCTCGTCCATCCAGATGATGTGGGCAGCGAACTGGTCGGTCGTCTGCGGCGGCTGGTCCGACGCGGCCAGCACATGCCCCCTCGCGATGACGATGTCGTCGGTGAGTTCCAGGGTGACTGACTCGCCGGCGCCGGCCTCCTCGAGATCGCCGTCGAAGGCGATGATGCGGGAGACGGTCGACGACCTGAGGGAGGGAGCCGCCACCACCTCCATACCCGGCCTTACCGTTCCCGAGACTATGAGGCCACTGTAGCCCGGACGGTCCTGATCCGGACGGCTGACCCTCTGGACCGGCATGCGGAAGGGGCCGGCTGCCGCACTTCTGCCGGCATGCGCCGATTCCAGGATTGCGAGCAGCGTCTCGCCGCGATACCAGGGCATCTCGTCCGAGCGTTCGAGCACGTTGGCGCCGGTGACGGCCGAGACCGGCACGGCATCCACGTACGAAAACCCGAGCTGCGCGGCGTGGTGACGGAACGTCTCCTCGATCACCTGGAACACCCCCTCGTCCCAGTCAACGAGATCCATCTTGTTGACCGCCAGGATGACGTGGGGGATGCCGAGCAGGCTGGCAATGGCGGCATGGCGGAAGCCTTGTGTGAGGACGCCCTTCTTCGCGTCGATGAGGATGAGGGCGAGATCCGCGGTCGAGGCGCCGATCGCCATGTTGCGGGTGTACCGGACGTGCCCTGGTGTGTCGGCAACGATGAAGCGGCGCCTTGATGTCTGGAAGCAGCGGTAGGCGACATCGACGGTGATGTCCTGTTCGCGTTCCCCCTCGAGACCGTCGACGAGGAGCGCCAGGTCGATCCCGTCTCCCCGGGTTCCCCAGATGCGTCTTGCCGCGGCGATGTCGGCGAATTCATCCTCGAAGATGGGCGCAGCGTCGTGGAACAGGCGTGCGATGAGTGTCGACTTTCCGTCATCGACACTGCCGCATGTCACGAAGCGCAGAAGATCGGCCGTATCGCTCATCTAGACGCAGCCCTCTCGCGTCTTCCTCTCCATCGAACCCGGCTGGTCGCGGTCGATCAGCCGTCCAGTTCTCTCCGACGTCTTGAGGGCCCGCATTTCGTCGATGTCGGTCGGCGACTCGATGGCGCCGGTGAGAGGCCGGCGGCCCAGAGTGCGGAATCTTGCGCGGCGCATGCGGACGGTCTGGCCCTCCTTCAGCGCCATCCGGTCGCGAAAGGCATAGGTCTCCGGGAACTTCCCGGTGGTGCCGACATGGAGCAGGGGAAAGGGTGGCCCCGATGGACGGAAGGCCTTGCGCGCCAGGTCCAGCATCACCGAGGAGTCCTTGCCGATCGAATAGAGCGTGACTGGGCGGCGGAACTCGCTCACCGCCTCGCGCGTGATATGGATGGATTGCGCCTCGAGCCGGTGCAGATATGAAACCATGCTGCAAACCCTTCCCTGCAGTCACGTCCCGGGGCAGGGATGAGGACCATCATGTTATCCCGCGCGGGCTATCAATCCAATCGTGCGACCTGCCGCCTGCCTTCATGTTTCAGCGTGCGTGATGTAGGGTGAGAGCGTGTATCGCAGCCAGGCAGCAGTCCGATGACGACACGTTTCTACACGCACGAAGCGTGCCTTGCCCACGATACCGGCCCTCATCATCCCGAGAGGGCGTCCCGACTGCAGACGATCCTCCATACCTTCGATGACCAGAGGTTTGCGACGCTCGAGCGCTGCGTTCCACAGCCCGCGACACCCGGCCACGTCGCTCTCATGCACCCGGCGCCATGGGTCGACGCGGTGCTGGACGCCATTCCTGCGACCGGTCACGGCCATCTCGATGCGGACACTGTGGTCTCGAGCGGTTCGGGGGAGGCGGCCCTCGTCGCTGCCGGCGCCCTCGTCGAGGCGGTCGATGCGGTGGTGAACGGCGAGGCTCGCAACGCCTTCTGCGCCGTTCGTCCTCCAGGCCACCACGCGGAACAGACACGCGCCATGGGCTTCTGCCTCTTCAATTCCGTCGCTGTCGGCGCCGCTCACGCCCGTGCCGCCCACGGTCTCCACAGGGTCGCGGTCGTCGACTTCGACGTCCATCACGGCAACGGCACACAGGCGATGTTCTGGGACGAGGAGGGAATGTTCTACGCCTCGACCCACCAGTATCCCCACTACCCGGGAACCGGCAGCGAAGACGAGACCGGACGCTGGAACAACATCGTGAACGCCCCGCTTCGCCCGGGCGTGGGGAGCGCCGACTTCCGGGCCGCCATCGATGATCGCGTCATTCCGGCGCTCGATGCGTTCCGTCCCGAGATGCTGTTCATGTCTGCAGGCTTCGATGCCCACGAGCGTGATCCGCTGGCCAGCATCAATCTGGTGGAAGACGACTTTGCCTGGGTGACTGAGCGTCTGCTCGACGTCGCCCGACTTCACTCGGGCGGGCGTGTTGTGTCGGTCCTGGAAGGCGGTTATGACCTCGATGCCCTGGCGGCGAGCGCCGCCCGGCACGTCGGCGAACTCATGGAGGCAGGGGAATGACAGGCGTGGACACCGAAGAGGACATTGCCTCGATGAGTTTCGAGGCCGCCATGGAGGAACTCGAGACCATTGTCGCGCGCCTCGAGAAGGGCGAGGCGAAACTCGACGAGGCGATCAGCGACTACGAACGGGGCGCCCTCCTGCGGCGACACTGCGAAGCCAGATTGCGGGAGGCCCGCGAGAAGGTCGAGAAGATCCGCCTCGGCGCCGACGGAAGCCTCGAGGCCGAACCGGAGCCTGCCGGGCAGGAATGAGGCAATGGCAAGCCTGCCGGACATACTGGGAAGCGGCGCCCGGAGCGTCGAAGAGACGCTCGAGCGGCTCTTGCCGCAGGCATCCGGACCGGAGAGCAGATTCCACGAAGCCATGCGCTATGCCGTCTTCAACGGTGGCAAGCGCCTGCGTCCGGTGCTCGTGCTGCTGTCTGCCGCGGTGTACGGAATTACCGGAATCCGCGCCCTGAGGACGGCAGCCGCTGTCGAGATGATCCACTGCTATTCGCTGATTCACGACGACCTGCCCGCACTCGACAACGATGATCTGCGACGCGGCCAGCCGACCTGTCACCGGGCCTTTGACGAGGCGACGGCGATCCTCGCCGGAGACGGCCTGCAGTCGCTGGCCTTCGAGGTTCTGGCCGATCCGGCCACTCACGAGGATGCCGACGTGCGCATCGGCCTCGTCAGCGCCCTTGCCAGCGCGTCGGGGTGCACGGGCATGATTGCCGGTCAGGCGATCGACATGGCGGCGGAACGCATGGCCATCGATCCCCCCGGGATCAGGCGCCTGCAGGCCCTCAAGACCGGAGGTCTCTTTGTCTTCAGCACCCGGGCTGGCGCCATTCTCGCGAAGGCGGACGAAGCGGCGATGATCGCTTTTGGCAGGGATCTGGGAACGGCTTTCCAGATCACCGACGACATTCTCGACGTCATAGGCAGCAGGGACGTTCTGGGCAAGGCGACCGGCAAGGATGCCGCTGCCGGCAAGGCGACGCTGGTTCAGACTCTCGGGCTGGAAGCGGCCCGGCGCAAGGCGGTCGAGCTTTCCGAGCGGGCAATCGATGCTCTCGAGGCGTTCGGGGAGGCAGCCGACGGTCTGCGTGACCTGGCGCGGTTTGCCGTCCATCGCCAGGTCTGAAGTCCTTCGTGGCACGACCCTGCCGGCAGCGTGTTGATCAACTGCTGGTTCGGCGTCAGTTGGCGCCAAGCCGAACACGGGCGCAGTCGCTGGTCATGGCGGGCGCCGTGTTCAGCGGCTCGAGGCGGATCGACAAGCCCGGTGAACTGATGGCCGTCGACAGCGCCATCGAGGTTCGCAGGCCGGATCATCCCTGGGTGTCGCGGGGAGGCCTCAAGCTTGAGCACGCCCTGGATCACTTCGCCATCGATGTCCGGGACGCCCCGGCCCTCGACCTTGGAGCGTCCACCGGCGGATTCGTGGACGTTCTCGTCGCCCGGGGTGCGGCTCATGTCTGGGCCGTCGATGTCGGCAGGGGACAGCTTGCATGGAGGTTGCGCCAGTCTCCCCGCGTCACCGTTCTGGAGGGGGTCAACGCACGCGCCCTCGATGCGGAGCTCATTCCCGAATCGCCGGACATCGTCGTCGCCGATCTTTCCTTCATATCGCTGATGACCGCATTGCCGGCGGCACTGTCGCTGGCGGCCCCGGCCTCGCACCTGGTTGCGCTCATCAAACCCCAGTTTGAAGCCGGACGGGAACGTGTCGGCAAGGGCGGCATCGTCCGTGATCCGGCGGTGCACCAGGACGTCTGTGCCGGCATCCGCACCTGGCTTGCCGACACCATGGGCTGGCACCCCCTCGGCATTGTCGACAGTCCGATCACGGGCCGCACCGGCAACCGCGAGTTTCTCATCGCCGCCCGCAAGCCCGGCTGACAGCGCACCACTTGACCCGGGGCGTTGCCGTTCGTCCCGTCGCTCCGTAGTCTCGTCGTCGATGCTTCCTTGTGCCGGAACGCGACCAGGAGGGCAGCATGGCCGATCCAATCGTCAACACCCGCATCTCCTGGCCCCGTGGCGCGAAGTGCGCGGTTCTGCTGAGTTTCGATTTCGATGCCGAGACGCTCTGGATCGGCCGAGACAAGATCAACTGGAAACGACCGGGCGTGCTGTCTCAGGGCAGGTACGGCGCCAACCTTGGCGTGCCAAAGATTCTCGAGACCCTGGAGGATGCCGGCGTTCCGGCGACGTTCTTCGTTCCCGGCTGGACCGCCGAGAACCACACGGCACGCGTGGAGCAGATCCTGGAACGTGGACACGAGGTTGGTCACCACAGCTATCTGCACGAATGGATCGACCCGGAAGACCCGGCCGCCGAGGAGGCGGAGCTCGACCGCGGCCTGGAAGCCCTCCAGAACACGGTGGGCATCGTTCCCTCGGGCTACCGTTCACCAGCGGGTGAAACCAGCGACAACATGGTCCGCCTGCTGACGGAACGCGGCTTCGTCTACGACAGCTCCATGATGGATCACATCAATCCCTACAGGCACCCGTCGGGACTGATCGAGCTGCCCTGGCACTGGAGTCTCGACGATGCGATCTACGCGCTGTTTTCGGTCAGGAATCCGAGGCCGGTGTTCACCAACAGCCATATCCTGGAGATCTGGCAGGAGGAGTTCCGGGAGATCCACGCGTGGGGAGGGCTCTTCGATCTCGTCATGCACCCTCAGATCACGGGCCGCCCCTCGAGAATCAGGCTGCTGCGCGAGATGATCGCGTGGATGCAGTCCTTCCCGGACGTCTGGTTCGCCACCGCCCGCGAAATCGCCGACGCCTGGGCGGCCCAGGAGTGACACCTGTGGGGAGTCGCCGGAACCAGGCGGGGAGGAGCCGGTGCCGGAGCCTGACTGGTTGGACAGGTTGACGAACCGGGCGCCGTGTTCCCGGAGCGCTCCGCAACCGCAGTCGTCGCCGAACGGGAGTCCCGGAGGCGAGCGACCTCGCCAGGTCGCCATGCGTCTCTCATAATCGCAGGATCCGGATGTTACGATGACCTTGTCCGAAGAGATCGCCTCCTGGGACGGCAAGTCCGCTGCCGCTCTGCAATCGACCTATGAGCGCCACTGCGCCGAAGAGGGCTTTGTCGCGACGATCCTAGGCCATTTCGCGGATGTCGAATTGCAACGGGCGGCAACCTGGCTGCTGAAGAAACATCTTGAGTCCGGCAACTCCCTGACCGCCGCCGATGGCCGCGCCGTCTTCGACATGCTGTCCGTTCAGGGTCATTGGGAATGCAAGTTGCATGTCCTCCAATGCCTTCCCTACCTGGAGATTCCCGAGAGCGAGAGCGCCAGTCTGGAACGGTTTCTGGATGCCTGTCTCGAGAGCGACAACAAGTTCGTGAGGGCGTGGGCCTATAACGGGTTCAGCGAACTGTCGCTGCGCTTTCCGAGATACCGGGAGAGGGTGGACGGCCTGCTCGCCCGGGCCGCCACATCGGAAGCGGCGTCGGTTCGGGCAAGAATTCGCAATATCCTTAAACGGCGCTGAGATACCGACTACCGCTCGTCCGCATGCGGCATGCGGTATCCGACGCCGCGGTGGTTGTAGAACCAGGCCGGGCGGGCGGCGGGCTCGCCTGGACCGACCCCAAGAGCGGGATCACGGTCGAGATCAAGGCGCGCGGCCTGCCGGCCCACGATGCGCACGGGTTCCGCGAGCTCGGCCTCTTGGGCTCATTCGGCTGGGACCCGAGACCGGGCTCCGGCTGTGGTCCGTCGCTGACGCTGACCATGAGCGCGTCGGCCTCGGGCGGCGTGGCCCCGCTGTTCGGCAAAGCCGCGCCGTCGGCACTCTCGGCCAACGACACCGCTGCCGGGCTCGACTCGCGGCGCTTCGAAGCGAAGCTGGGCTACGGCATCGGCGCGTTCGGCGACCGGTCCTTCGAGCTCAGGCTCGACGCGACCCGAACGGAGCCCTCCAACGACAACGCGCCGGAGCACAGCGTCGGACTGACGATGACGGCTCGTTGGTAGCACTGTGGAGGCCCAGGCGGCGCGCGCTCTGGAGTCCGGAATGTGACGCAGGTCCAATCAGGAAGATCCGGTCCATTTGCTGGCACGTGGAGATGACGTGCGGAATGAGGCTCTCATTCTGCCGAGGATCGATCTTTCGGACTCCGGGCCGAACCGGAAGAATCTCTCCGGATCTTACACGGTGGTGATGGTCCGTGGCAGTGAGGAGAGAACCTCGAGGCCGGAGTCGGTGACGAGGAAGCTGTCGATCCAGGCGGCGCCGGATCCGCCTGGCCAGTCCTCCCAGACGTCGAACTGGTTCTCGAGGTTGAACACCTGGCCTGGCTCCAGGGTGCGGTCTCCCAGGTTGTTGCGGGGGCTGATCCAGTGGCTGCCGCACCAGTCCGGGGGCACGGCGATGCCGAGAGAGTAGCCGCCGACAAACCAGACCCACTGCCTCAGTCCGGCGCGGTCGATGTAGTCGTCCGCCACCTCCTGGACCTTCGAGACCGGATCGCCGGGCCGGCATGCTTGCGTGACGGCATCCATGCAGCCGGCGGATGTTGTCATGAGCCTGGTCCAGCGCTCGTCGGGCTGGCCTAAGGAAAACGTGCGGTTGAGGTTGACGTGGTAGCGGTGGAGGCAGCCGCAGAAATCGAGAAACACCAGGTCTCCCTGCCTGATGCGGCGGTGCTGCGGGGGACTGTGGTGGGTGCCGGCGCGAGGGCCTGTGCCCACCATGGTGCGGATTCCGGGATAGCCGCCGCCCGCCTTCATCATGGTCGAGGCGACGACGGCTTCGAGGTGTGTCTCCATCACGCCCTCGGCAATGGCGTCACGGGCCGCCAGCATGGCCTCGTCGGCGATGGCGGCCGCCCGCTTCATCACGGCAACCTCCGCCGGCGACTTCACGAAGCGCAGTTCCTCGACGAGGAACGAGGCGTCGTCCACCGTCGCTCCACCGGCCTCGAGGACCGCCTTGAGCGTGTCGCTGGTCCGCCCGTGGGGGGCGTAGGCCCAGGGCTGTATTCCGACCCTTGCCGAAGCGAGGCCGAAGTCTCCAAGGGCTCCGGCGACCTGGCGGCACTCGCTCTCCACGGATTCGTGATTGAGCCAGCACACGTCGCGAATCTCCGGCGTGGTGGAAATGATCGTCGTGTGGCCGCGACCGTCGAAGAACAGCGTGTCGTCGCTGCCGGCGCGTACCAGGAGCCCTGTCAGGTTCTCGAGGTGATACCAGATCATGTCATAGCCGGTGAGCCACGTGAGATCGGCCGGGTTGGTGACGAAGAGAGCCTCGAGACCGGCACGGGTCATCGCCTGCCTCGTGCGTTCCCGGCGCCGGGCATACTCCTCGGCTGTGAAAGGCTGGTCCCAGTCAATCTGTTGGCGCAGGTAGGTCTGGATCATGGCGTTCTCCGGGGGCCGGTGGTTGATGACAATCGGCGGGTCAGTCGGACTGCCAGCCCCACATCTCGCCGCCCTTGAGGTCCCCGAGAGGCACACGGCCGCGATCGGTGGGATAGTAGCCGAGCATGCCGCCGTGCAGACTGTAGCCCATGAGGCGCTGCAGGTGTTCCGGCAAGGCGGCGGCGGTGGCGCGGGGGACCGCAAGAACGTGGTTCACCTCCTGGCGCAGCCAGCCGAGGCAGTAGGTGTTGATGAGGCCGGCACGGGGCCGACGGTCGTGGTTCGCGCCGCCGCCGTGCCATACGGATCCGAGATAGAAGAGGGCCGATCCCTTCGGCATCTCGGCAGACACCACGGGGTCGTCGGGCCCGGGAGAGCGCCACGGTGGCCAGCGGTGGCTCTCCGGCACGAGCCGGGTTGCTCCGTTGAGTTCGGTGAAGGTCTCAAGGGCCCACATGACCGAGACCTGCAACTCGATGCCGGGGATCTGGACGGGATAGATCGTGTCGTCGCGATGGAGAACCTGCGTGGTCTCGCCGGGGTGGATCTCGATGGCCGTGCAGCTGCCGATGAGATAGGACGTGCAGTGGTCGAGGAGAATGGCGTCGAGTACACGCATCATGCCACGGTGACCGACAATACCGGCGGATGCCGGCGAGATGTCGAGGACCGAGTTGACCCGCAGGGTAGTGTAGCCGTTGAAGTCGCTCTCGGTGGATCGTCCCACCTGGTCGAAGGGTTCCCTGAGGTCGTCCCTTACCTCATCGGCGACAGCATCATCGATGTAGTTCTCGACGATGGCCGCGCCGTCGCGCCGGATCGCTTCGACGATGTCGGAGACCGGTGCGTCGTCGTCGAACCGTTCGAGCCCGGACATGCGCCTCCCGTCACTTCCCTGGCCGGGGATAGACAATGACGGAAAGAAACCTGATCGGCAACCGAATCAGTGTCTCGGGCCCGTGCGGGGCGTCGGCGTCAAAGAACAGGGAATCGCCGACCTCCATCCGGTAGCTGGTTCCGGCATGGCGGTAGACCATGGCCCCCTCGACGACATAGAGGAACTCCTGGCCGTCGTGCTGGAACACGGGAAAGACCTCGGACTCGTGGGTCAGAGTGATCATGTAGGGTTCGACGGCAACCTCCTTGTGGACGCTGTGGCCGAGCAGGGCGTACTGGTGACCGGCGCGGGTTCCGCGGCGTTCGATCTTGAGGCCCTCTCCCGCCTTGACGTGACTGGCGTCGCGCTGTTCCTCGAATCTCTGGAAGAGTGCGGTAAACGGAACGTTGAGAGCACCGACAAGCCGCTGCAGGGTCCCCAGGGATGGCGATGTGTGGCCGTTCTCGATCTTCGAGAGCATGCCCCGCGACACCCCGGCCTGAGCCGCAAGTTCCGTCACGGTCATGCCGAGTTGCCGCCGGTGGTGGCGGATCTGATTGCCGATGGAGGCCTCGAGATCGCGGTCCCCCCGGGTGACGGCGTGGGGATCCTGATCAAGGACCGCAGCAGGCTCATTGTCCCGCATGGGATCGCATCCTACAGTGTGTCGTCATCGAGATGCCCGGCCCCCAGGATCACCGCCACCGGCCCCTTGCCGTCATGGCGCACCATGAAGTGGACGGCCATGCCGGGAGCAATGGCGCCCAGTCTGGCGCGGGTCGTACGATCGACATCGAACACCATGTCGCCACCGCCGTCGACCGGACGCACGAAGCCGTAGGACCGTTCTGGCCTCAACCAGACGATGTGACCATTCATGAACGAGACACATGCGGGGGCGGCGTGTCGGGTGTCAAGAGGCAGGATGTGCGGAAATCGCTTGCCCTCGGCGGCATCCTCGCTACACTCGGCGCGCTTCGGGGGATGTGGTTCTCAGGAGTGGCCGGGCCGTGGGCCAGGGTGTCCACGCGTATACTCAAACCAAAGGATGGAGCGGCGTCGAGGCGCCCCCGGCGCGTCCCTGACGTGTGGCAGTTGTGGAGGACACGACACTGGAGGACAGGCTCGAAAGTCTGATCGCACCGAGCGTGGCGAGCGTCGGTTTCAGCCTTGTGCGGGTGAAGATGTTCAACCGCCAGGGCAGGATTCTGCAGGTCATGATCGAGCGCGCCGACGGCGACAGCGCGACGATTGACGACTGCGCCATGGTGAGCCGCCTTGTGAGTGCCCATCTCGATGCCGAGGATCCGGTTTCGGGAGCTTACGACCTTGAGGTGAGCTCCACCGGAATCGACCGTCCTCTGGTGCGCCGGGAGGATTTCAGCCGGTTCGCCGGTTTCGAGGCGACGGCGTCCATCGATCCGCCGCTCGACGGCAGAAGGCGATTCCAGGGCCGCCTCGCCGGCATGGCCGACGACAACGTGCAGATGGAACAGTCTCCCGGCTCGATCGTCTGCCTGCCGTTTGCCCGCATTGTCGAAGCGAAACTTGTCCTCAATGACGAACTGATCAGGGAAACGGCGCAGCCGGCCGGCGAACCGGCCGTGGCCGAGGCGGGATAGGATCATGGCGGCTGTGACGAACGTGGCGCACAGGGATCTGCTGCAGATCGCGGCGACCGTGGCGACAGAGAAAGGCATCGAGCGCGAGACCGTGATCGAGGCACTCGAACAGGCGATCCAGAGTGCCGCGATGAAGAAGTACGGTGAACTCGATATCAGGGTCGAGATCGACCGCACGTCCGGTGCGGTGACGCTGTTGCTCTACCGCGAGGTCGTCGGGGATGACGTCGAGCTGCAGCCGGGTCTGCACATCACTCTCGATGAGGCACGCCGGAAGAATCCCGTCGCCGAGGTCGGGGACTTCATCACCGAGGATCTGCCGCCGGTCGAATTCGGACGCATCTCCGCCCAGGGCGCCAAGCAGACCATCATGCAGAAGGTTCGCGAGGCCGAGCGCGCCCGCCAGTACAACGAATTCAAGGACCGCGTCGGGGAGATTATCAATGGAGTCGTCAAGCGCGACGAGCGCGGCAACCAGATCGTCGATCTGGGACGTGCCGAGGCGATGTTGCGGCGCGATGACTGCCTGCCGCGCGAGCCGTTGCGCCGCGGAGACCGGGTGAGGGCCTATGTCTACGACGTGCGCCAGGAGTCCCGTGGCCCGCAGGTCTTCATCTCGCGCGTGCACCCCGATTTCATGCGCAAGCTCTTCGAAATGGAGGTCCCGGAGATCTATGACGGGATCATCGAGATCCGCGCGGTCGCCCGCGACGCCGGGAGCCGGGCAAAGATCGCCGTCAGGACCAACGACGACTCCATTGATCCCGTTGGCGCCTGCGTCGGCATGCGGGGCAGCCGTGTTCAGGCCGTCGTCAACGAGCTGGGCGGCGAGAAGATCGACATCATTCCCTGGTCGCCGGACACCGCCACCTTCGTCGTAAACGCCCTGCAGCCGGCGGAGGTCGCCAAGGTTGTCATGGACGAAGCGGAGCGGCGCATGGAAGTCGTGGTTCCGGATGACCAGTTGTCCCTGGCGATTGGCAGGCGCGGCCAGAATGTGCGCCTCGCCTCGCAACTCGTAGGCTGGGACATCGATATCATGACGGAAAGCGGCGAATCGGAGCGCCGCACCAATGAAATGCGCGTGCAGTCCGAGCACTTCATGGAAGCGCTCGACGTCGATGACGTGCTTGCCAGACTCCTCGTGACCGAGGGATTCTCGGAGGTCGAGGAGATTGCCTTCGAGTCCACCGAGGAACTGCTTTCCATCGAGGGACTCGACGAGGGAATCGCCCAGGAACTGCAGAACCGGGCCATCGCGTTTGTTCAGGAGCGCGATCTTCAGTTCGATGCCAGGCGCCAGGAACTTGGCGTCGAGGACGACGTTGCCGCCGTTGACGGACTGACGCCGGCCTTCCTTGTCGAGCTGGGCGAGAAGGGAATCAGGACTCTCGACGATCTGGCCGACCTGGCGGCTGACGAGTTGCTGCAGGACTATCTGCCCGGCACGTACCTGACGCCGGATGACGCCAACGCCATCATCATGGCGGCACGTGCCCACTGGTTCGAGGGTGAGGAAGACGGCCACGCGACCGGGCCGTCCGCGCAAGGTGACAACGCTGATGCCCGGTCCGAACACTAATGTCCAGCGGCGCTGCATAGCGACCGGCAGGTCCGTCGACAAGTCGGAGCTGGTGCGCTTCGTACTGGCACCGTCAGGGGACATTGTGCCGGATGTGGCGGAACGCCTGCCCGGACGCGGCGTCTGGGTATCCGCCCGGCGCGACGCCATCGACCGCGCGGTTGCCAGAAAGCAGTTCAGCCGTGGTCTGCGCCGGCCGGTGGCCGCTGGCTCAGATCTCGCCGACTCCGTGGAGAGCCTGCTCGTCCGGCGGATTGTCGAGCTCCTGGGATTCGCCCGCCGGGCGGGCGAGGCCGTATGTGGATTCGAGAAGTGCCGCGCATTTCTCTCAAGGGAGGGAAGCCTCCTGCTGCACGCCCGTGACGGCTCGGCCGCCGGCCTCGACAAGCTCGCCGGACGATCGTCCGTCACGGTGTTGCGGGTCCTGGATCGCGTCGAACTCGGCGAAGCGTTTGGCCGGATCGACGCGGTTCACGTGGCTCTTCATTCCGGTGGCCTGGCCACCAGGATCGCGCGGGAATGTGCCCGCCTCGCGGGATTTCGAGGACTCGCCGAACAAGGCATGGAAGGAACCTGAAGGATGGCAACCACGGACGAAGGCCCACGCAAGCCGACGCTGAGTCTCGGCGGGCGCAGGCAGGTCGAGCGCAAGACGACCGAGGTCAGCGGCTCCGTACAGCAGAGCTTCAGCCATGGCCGCAAGAAGAATGTCGCCGTCGTGGTCAAGAAGCGGCGCACCCTGCGCGCCGGCCGCCAGGACAGCGCCGAGTCCCGGAGCGCCACTCCGGCGCCGGAGGCCAGCGAGCCCGTCGCGGAGCAGGAAACCGCGACTCCGGTGAAGGAAGAGGCCAACCGGCGCTCATCCCTGGTTCTGCGGCATCTCAGTCCCGAAGAGCGCGAGAGCCGTCTGCGTGCCCTTGAACAGGCGCAGAAGGCTGACGAGGAAGCCCGCGTTCTGGCGGGCGAGCAGGCGCGTCTGAGGGCCGAGGAGGAGGCGAGGCTCAAGGCTGAACGCGAGGAGGCCGAGCGCCGGGCCCGCGAGGAAGCCGAACGGCGCGAACGGGAGGAAGAGGCCCGTCGGCGGGCTGAAGAACAGGCCAGGCGGCAACTCGACAGACAGCGCGATTCCGCCGAGAAACGCGATGAGGCTCCGGCGACCGAGGCGCCCTCTCCCGCGGCCGATCCCGAGGATGAGCCCAAGCGGGGCAAGCGCGACCAGAAACGTTCCGCCCTGGCCCCGGGCAAGCGTGCCGCCGGCCGACGCCGGAGCGGCAAGCTCACCGTTGCCCAGGCCCTGAACGAGGAGGACCGCGAGGAGCGGGCACGCAGCCTCGCTGCGGCAAGACGGGCCCGCGAGAAGCTGCGCCAGCAGCAGCTCGAGCGTAAGGCGGTCACGGGATCGACGAAGAAGATGGTGCGCGATGTCGTCGTGCCGGAGGTCATTCTCGTGAGCGAACTGGCCAACCGCATGGCGGTGCGCGGCAGCGAGATCGTCAAGAAGATGATGGAAATGGGCCAGATGGTGACCATCAACCAGACCATCGACGCCGATACGGCCGAGGTCGTCGTGGCGGAGTTCGGGCATCGGGCGCGACGCGTCTCGGAGGCCGATATCGAGGTCGGGCTGAAACAGGATGATGATCCCGAGGACATGAAGCAGGCGCGTGCGCCGGTGGTCACGGTCATGGGCCACGTGGATCACGGCAAGACGTCCCTGCTCGATGCCCTGCGTCGTACTGACGTGGTGTCCGGCGAGGCCGGAGGCATCACGCAGCACATCGGTGCCTACCAGGTCCGTCTCGATGGCGGCGAACGGATCACGTTCCTGGACACGCCCGGCCATGCCGCCTTCACGTCCATGCGTGCCCGCGGCGCCAGTGTCACGGACATCGTGGTGCTGGTGGTGGCGGCCGACGATTCGGTGATGCCCCAGACGAGGGAAGCGATCGACCACGCCAGGGCGGCCGAGGTGCCGATCATCGTGGCCATCAACAAGTGCGACCTTCCCGGCGCCGAGCCCGACAGGGTGCGTCAGGATCTGCTGCGCAACAGCCTGGTGGTCGAATCGCTGGGAGGCGACATTCTCGATGTCGAGATCTCGGCTCTCAAGGGTGATGGTCTCGACCGTCTCGAGGAGGCCATCCTGCTGCAGGCCGAGGTTCTCGAACTCAAGGCGAATCCGGATCGCGAAGCCGAAGGCGTCGTTGTCGAGGCCAAACTCGACAAGGGCCGTGGTCCCGTTTCCACGGTGCTGGTGCAGCGTGGAACGCTGGAAGTCGGAGACACGGTGGTGGTCGGCAATGCCTGGGGCAGGGTCCGCGCCCTGATCGATGACCGGGGCAGCAACGTCAAGACTGCCGGTCCCGCCCTGCCGGTCGAGATTCTCGGACTATCCGGGGCGCCGCTGGCGGGTGACGAGTTCTTTGTCGTGGAGAACGAACGGCGGGCGAGGGAAGTGGCCGCCTACCGCGCAGCGCAGGAGCGCCAGAAGAAGATCACCGCCACGGGCCGGGGTTCGTTCGACCAGATTCTCGCCGGCATCAAGGCGGGCAAGGCGACGGAACTTCCCATCGTCGTCAAGACGGATGTCCAGGGTTCGGCGGAAGCCATCGCCGACAGTCTCCTGGCCTTCGGCACCGAGGAAGTCAAACCCCGCATCCTGTTGTCCGCCGTCGGTGGTGTGACCGAAAGCGATGTGACGCTGGCGAGCGCCTCCAATGCGGTCATCCTGGGATTCAATGTGCGGGCCAACAGTCTGGCCCGCCGTCTCGCTGCCCGTGAGGGCGTGGAGATCCTCTATTTCCGGGTGATCTACGAACTTCTCGACCAGGTGAAGGACATGCTGGCGGGTCTGCTCAAGCCGGCAACGGAGGAACAGGTCCTCGGGGCTGCCCAGGTTCTGGAGACATTCGATATCTCGGGCGCCGGGACGATTGCCGGTTGCCGCGTGATGGACGGCTACATTCGCGCCAGTGCACGGGTCAGGTTGCTGCGAGGCGGACGTACCATGTTCGACGGTTCGATCCGGTCGTTGCGTCATCACAAGGACCAGGTCCGCGAGGTCCGTCAGGGCAGCGAATGCGGCATTCAGCTTGCCGATCACCAGGACATCGAGATCGGTGACGAGATCGAGGCCTATGAACTGAAACAGGTCGCCCGAACGCTGGATGCCTGATGTGAGGCAGCGCAACAACCAGCGTCGATTGAGGGTGGGCGAGGAGATCCGCCATGTGCTGTCGGACATGTTTGCCCGGGACGAAGTTCACGATCCGGCGCTCTTCGGCCGGGCGATCACCGTCTCCGAAGTCCGCATGAGCGTCGATCTCAGGCACGCCGCCTGCTACATCATGCCGCTCGGCGGGGAGAATGTCGGCGACGTGCTGGAAGGGTTGGAGCGGGCGACGCCATGGTTGCGTGGCGAGGTCTCGCGCCGGGTGCGTCTGCGGGTGGCGCCTGAGCTTGTCTTCCACGCGGATCGCGGATTCGACCATGCCCAGCGCATCCGCGACCTGCTCGAGACGTCAGGCCGCCCCTCGTAAGCCCGCATGAGGCGAGGGAGCCGCATTCATGGCTGGCTTGTCTGTGACAAGCCGGCTGGTGTGACATCGAGTCAGCTGGTAGGGCGGGCGCGCCGACTCACCGGTGCTGCCCGCCTCGGGCATGGCGGCACGCTCGATCCCCTGGCCACCGGCGTTCTTCCGGTAGCCCTGGGCGAGGCGACGAAAACCATCGCCTGGTGCCAGGACGCTCTCAAGACCTACCGTGTCACGGCACGCTGGGGAGTCTCGACGTCCACCGACGATACCGAAGGCGATGTCACCGGAACATCCGAGGTGCGGCCATCGGCGGACAGGATCGGGGCCGTCCTTGCGTCCTTTACCGGCGATGTCAGCCAGACGCCTCCTGCCTTTTCGGCCGTCAAGGTGGCTGGCCGGCGCGCCTACGCACTCGCACGAAAGGACATCATGCCTGACCTCAAGCCCCGCCTTGTGAGGATTGAGCGGATCACGCTGCTCGCCATCGAGGATGGAGACCACGCATCGTTCGAGGTGGTGTGCGGCAAGGGGACCTACATGCGCGCCCTTGTTCGCGACATGGGGTTGCGTCTTGGCACATTGGGTCATGTTCATGCCCTGCGTCGCACCCGGGTGGGACCGTTTTCGCTGTCCATGGCGATTTCTGTGGATTCCTGGCTGGAACGTGGTAGGAATGCGCGCGCTTGCGGGGTGATCCATCCCGTGGAGACGGCGCTGGTCGACATCCCGGCGCTTGTAGTCACGGAATTGCAGGCACGTCAGCTCAGACACGGGCAGGCGGTCCGGATCGGCCAGACCTGCAAGGGTACCGTTCGCCTCCAGGACGACCACGGGCTTGTCGCGATAGCGAAATCCGATGGTGATCTGGTTCGACCGGTTCGCGTTTTCAACCATGACGGAACACGAGGTCACGATGTCGATCACAGCTGAACGCAAGGGCGAATTGATTCGCCAGCATGGCCGCACCGACGGTGATACCGGATCACCCGAGGTGCAGATCGCCATCCTGACGGAACGCATCACCAATCTCACCGAACACTTCAAGTTCCACCGCAAGGACAAGCACTCCAGGCGGGGTCTGCTCATGCTGGTCAGCAGGCGCCGGGCTCTGCTGGACTACCTGCGTGGCCGGGACGAGAGTCGCTATCGTTCGATTGTCGGTAGCCTGGGTCTGCGCCGCTGACACCTGCGGCGAGGCATGGCGGAAGCGCACGTCGTCAGGCGGGCCTCCTCTGGAGGGCGCCTGGCTGGGACTGTCATGGCCGGTTCATCGTTGATACCGGATCATGTCAGGGAATCTTCACATCACAATGGGCGGAGTGCGCTGATTCCGCCAATGTCAGGGAACAACACGCATGTTTGATATTCATAAGAAGGAACTAGTCTGGGGTGGCCGCACGCTGACGCTGGAAACCGGGCGCGTCGCCCGTCAGGCGGACGGAGCGGTGCTCGCGACCTACGGTGCGACCACCGTATTGTGCACGGCCGTGGCCCAGAAACAGCCACGCGAGGGCGTGGACTTTTTTCCGCTCACCGTGAACTACCAGGAAAAGGCCTTCGCGGCCGGCAAGATTCCCGGAGGATTCTTCAAGCGGGAAGGGCGCCCGAGCGAAAAGGAAACCCTGTCGTCGCGTATTATCGACCGGTCGATCCGGCCGCTCTTCGCCTCCGGATTCCGCAACGAGACACAGGTCATCTGTACCGTGCTCGCCCACGACCTCGAGAATGATCCGGATGTCGTCGCCCTGGTCGGATCCTCCGCCGCGCTGGCCATATCGGGTATCCCGTTCAACGGTCCCGTCGGCTGCGCCAGGGTCGGCTTCATCGATGGCGAGTATGTCCTCAACCCGTTGCTGAGACAGATGAGCGAATCCCGCCTCGATCTCGTGGTCGCCGGACGTTCTGATGCCGTCATGATGGTGGAGTCCGAGGCGCAGGAGCTGAGCGAGGACGAGATGCTCGGTGCCGTGATGTTTGCCCAGCAGGAGTTCCAGCCGGTGATCGCCGCCATCAGCGACCTTGCCGCAGCCTGCGGCCGGGATCCCTGGCGCGTGCCGGAGCCCGAAGACACGGGCGATCTCGAGAGCGCGGTACGCGACATCATCGGTGAAGAACTCGCCGATGCGTACCGGGAGGCCGACAAGCAGACCCGCCAGGAGAGACTGCAGGCAGCCAGAAGCACGGTGAGGGAGCGCTTTGCCAAGGACGAATCGGTGACGAGCGACACCCTGGCGGGAGTTCTCAAGTCCCTCGAAAAGGCGACCATGCGCGATGCCACCCTGAGCTCGGGCGTGCGCGTCGACGGTCGGCAGACCAACGCCGTCCGTCAGATTTCATCGCAAGTCGGCGTTCTCGAACGCTCCCATGGTTCGTCACTTTTCACCAGGGGGGAGACCCAGGCGCTCGTGACCGTGACGCTGGGAACCGGGCAGGACGAGCAGGTGATGGATGCCCTTGCGGGTGAGTACCGTGAGCACTTCATGCTGCACTACAACTTTCCGCCCTACTCGGTGGGCGAGGCGAGTTTCCTGCGCTCTCCTGGCCGCCGCGAGATCGGTCACGGCAAGCTGGCCTGGCGCGCCATCCACCCGCTGCTGCCGGAAAAGGAGAAGTTCCCCTACACCATCAGGGTGGTCTCGGAGATCACCGAATCAAACGGTTCCTCGTCGATGGCGACGGTATGCGGCAGTTCGCTCGCGCTGATGGATGCCGGCGTGCCGCTGACACGGCCCTGCGCCGGCATTGCCATGGGTCTCATCAAGGAAGGCGACCGGTTCGTCGTTCTCTCCGACATCCTTGGAGACGAGGACCACCTGGGTGACATGGACTTCAAGGTAGCGGGCACCGGGAACGGCGTCACGAGCCTGCAGATGGACATCAAGATCGCCGGCATCACCCGGGAGATCATGTCCGTCGCTCTCGAACAGGCACGTGAAGGCCGACTTCACATTCTGGAGGAAATGGCGCGCGCGATCGGCTCGACGCGAGACACGCTGTCGGACTTCGCGCCGCGCATCACCACGATCAAGGTTCCTTCCGACAGGATTCGCGACATCATCGGACCGGGCGGCAAGGTCATCCGCGAGATGACGGAGGTCAGCGGAACCAAGATCGATGTCGAGGATGATGGAACCGTCAAGATCGCGTCCTCGGATCCCTCGGCAACCGACACGGCCCTGACGATGATCAGGGACATCGTCGCCGAACCGGAGGTCGGTGTGATCTATGATGGAACCGTGGTCAAGTGCCTCGATTTCGGCGCGTTTGTCAACTTCATCGGCAAGCGGGACGGCCTCGTGCACATTTCCGAACTGGCGCAGGGTCGTGTGGCCACCGTCGGCGACGTGGTCAAGGAAGGAGACCGCGTGAAGGTCAAAGTCCTGGGGATCGATGATCGCGGCAAGGTGAAGCTCTCCATGAGGGTGGTCGATCAGGAGACTGGCGAGGACATCACGGAACAGGTCGGTGAACGCGAACAGCCAAAGCGCCGTGAACGCAGGGATGACGGCCGCAAACCCCGCCGGCCGCATCACAATTGAACGCATCACTGGATGATGGGACACGATGTAACGTGTCATAATGGCGTACCGTAGCCAGGGGAGACCGGGTGGGTGAAGCCGCTGAACTCCATACGCATCTCGGGACGCGACGTTCTGCCCCTTGTCGAAGGCGGCAAGGGGATCTCGATTTCGAATGGCGAGAGTTCAGGCGCCTGGGCGAACTGTGGCGGCGTCGGCACGTTTTCCGGCGTCAACGCTGATCATCGTGACGAGAGCGGGGAACTGATCCCCCAGGTCTACACGGGGCGCAGCCGCAAGGAGCGGCATGAGGAGCTGGTGGAGTTCGGAATCAAGGGTGGCATTCACCAGGCACAGGTGGCCCACGAACTTGCCGCCGGCGAGGGCGTCATTCATGTGAACGTCCTGTGGGAGATGGGGGGATGCGAGAGAGTGCTGCACGGCGTTCTCGAGGGAGCCAAGGGACTGGTCCATGGCGTCACGTGCGGCGCCGGCATGCCCTACAAGATGGCCCAGATCTGTTCGGAGTACGGTGTCTACTACTACCCGATCACCAGTTCCGCCCGGGCCTTCAACATCCTGTGGAAACGCGCCTATCATCGATTTCCCGAGCTGCTGGGAGGTGTCGTCTACGAAGATCCGTGGCGCGCCGGCGGACACAATGGTCTCTCCAATGTCGAGGATCCGGAGGTTCCCGAAGACCCCTATCCCAGGGTCGTCGCATTGCGCAAGGTGATGCAGAGTGTCGGTCTTGATGACACTCCCATCTTCATGGCCGGAGGTGTGTGGCGCGTCGACGAGTGGCTTGACTGGCTTGACAATCCCGAGGTCGGCCCCGTGGCCTTCCAGTTCGGAACACGTCCTCTGCTGACCGAGGAAAGCCCGATCTCGGATACATGGAAGCGGCGATTGCTCACGCTGCGCGAGGGCGAGATCAGTCTCAACCGGTTCAGTCCGACCGGGTTCTATTCATCGGCGGTGGAGAACAGCTTCCTTCTCGAACTCAAGACACGCAATCGCCGCCAGGTCGCGTATGCGACCGAACCTGTCGGCGATCATGTGGTCGAGTTCGCCTTTGGTCCCCGGGGGCGCCTCGTCTACCTCACGGAGCACGATCTCGACGAGGTCCGTCAATGGGTCGCGGCAGGGTTCAGCGACCCCCTGAAGACGCCCGATTCCACTCTGGTTTTCGTCACGCCCGAGAAATCCCGGCAGATCCGTACCGATCAGATCGAGTGCATGGGCTGTCTCAGCCAGTGCCGGTTCTCGAACTGGAAGTGCAGCGAAACGGGGACCACCGGCCGCAAACCGGATCCTCGCAGCTATTGCATCCAGAAGACCCTGCAGGTCATCAGCCATTCCGACGACATTGAAACCCAGCTCATGTTCGCCGGTCACAACGCTTACCGATTTGCCAACGACCCCTGGTACGCCAACGGCTTCATTCCGAGCGTGGCACAACTGATGGACCGCCTTCAGACCGGTCAGTAGGATGTCGCGATCGGTCGGACGTGGAATCTTGCCGTGGCCGGCGCTATAGAGAACTCCCATGCGACACGACAATGACGATATCGATGAACTGCTCGCCTCCAGGGGATTGCGGCTGACGCGTCAGAGACGTCAGCTCGCCGGCCTCCTCTTCAGGGGCGGCGACCGCCACGTGACAGCGGAAATGCTCGCGCGGGAAGCGAAGCTGGGCGGTATCAGAGTGTCTCTCGCAACGGTCTACAACACGCTGCACCAGTTCACCCGGGCGGGTCTGCTGCGCCGGATCAGTGTTGACTCCGCCAGGACCTGGTTCGATACGAATACGACCGTCCATCACCATTTCTTCAATACCAGTAGTCTGGAGCTCACCGACATTCCGCAGGACCGTGTCAGCGTCAACGTGCAGCCGGCACCACCGGACGGCACCGCCATCGATCACGTCGACGTGGTGATCCGGGTGACGCCACAGTGACTGCCGCTTGACAGATTGGAATGATTCCAGATAACGTCCAGCCGGAGCGGTCGGACCGCTCCTTTCACCAGCACCCCGAGGGCCCCTGAGGGCCGCATAATCCTGAGGAGAAGAGCATGTCACTTGGTGGCACCAGGACCGAACAGAATCTGAAAGACGCCTTTGCCGGCGAGAGCCAGGCGAACCGCCGCTACCTCTACTTTGCCCAGAAGGCAGATATCGAGGGCTACAACGACGTAGCTGCCGTTTTCCGTTCGACGGCGGAAGGCGAGACCGGACACGCCCATGGCCATCTCGAGTTCCTCGAGGAGACCGGTGATCCGGCAACCGGCGAGCCGATCGGGTCCACGGACCGGAATCTCAAGGCAGCGATTGCCGGAGAGACCCACGAGTACACGGACATGTATCCAGGCATGGCCAGGGCAGCCCGCGACGAAGGATTTGACGAGATTGCGGACTGGTTCGAGACCCTCGCCAAGGCCGAGAAGAGTCACGCCGGGCGTTTCCAGAAGGCGCTTGATACGCTCGACGACTGATCCGGAGCCGGGACGGGGGCTTGCCTGCGGCAGCCGCCGTCCCTGTCTTCCCGCCGCAGGCAAGCCTTTCCTGTGCGGATTGTGACCATGCGAGAAGGCAGTCTCGACGCCCCGACACGCCATGTCGTCGACTGGCGCAATCCCGAATTCGTCGATGCCGGGAAGATTGATGCCGAGTTGCGGCGCGTCTTCGACATCTGTCACGGATGTCGGCGGTGCTTCAACCTGTGCGATACCTTTCCCCGCCTGTTCGATCTCATCGACGACTCGGCAACCGGCGAACTCGATTCCGTCGACAGCGCGGATTTCCGATCTGTTACCGATGCCTGCACGTTCTGCGACATGTGCTTCATGACCAAGTGTCCCTACGTGCCGCCCCACGAATTCGATCTCGACTTTCCCCACCTCATGCTTCGCGTCAGGGCGGCCGAGTTTCGCCGTAGCGAACGCAGCTTCATGGATCGACGGATCGCCGATACCGACACCAACGGCCGGTTGGGAACGACGTTCTCGCCCCTGGCCAACTGGGCGCTCGACAGGAAGAACCGTCTGACCCGCCCCCTGATGCAGGCGGCCTGCGGGATCCACGCCGAGGCCGAACTCCCCCGATTCAATGCGGCAAGCCTGGTGTCCGTTGCCGCCCGGGAGCCCCTCGACGTCAACCGCGAAGCCCCGGCCTATCCCCGCAAGGCGGTCATCTACGCCACCTGTTTCTCGAACTGGAACGATGCCGGGATCGGGGACGCATTCCGGCGTATCCTGGCCCACAACGGCATCGAGACAAGGGTGGTGCATCCGGGCTGTTGCGGCATGCCGAAGCTGGAACTCGGTGATTTGGCGGATGTGGCACAGCGCGCCCGGACGGTGTCCGGGGAACTGCTGCGCTGGCACGACGACGGCTGGGACATCGTGTCCCTCGTGCCGTCGTGTTCACTGATGATGAAGTTCGAATGGCCGTTGATCGTTCCCGACGACGGTTCGGTCACGCGCCTGGCATCCGTGGTTCACGATGCCAGCGAGTACGTTGTCCAGATTGCCCGCTCGGAGGGCCTCGCCGGCGACCTCGAACCGATCGACGGACCCGTGACCCTGCATGTCGCCTGTCACGCGCGGGCCCAGAACATGGGAGCGAAGGCGGCTGAGATGCTGCGTCTGATTCCCGATACGAAGGTCAACGTCATCGAGAGGTGTTCCGGGCACGGCGGATCCTGGGGGGTGCGGACTGCCACCTTCGAAACAGGCATGAAGGTCGGCAAGGCCGTCATGCGCAACGTTGCCAGGCACGATCCCGAGGGCGCCGGCGTCGTCGCTTCGGAATGCCCGTTGGCAGGCCTCCACATTGGCCAGGGAGTCGCGCGCTTGGAAGGACGCGAGACGCCGGCTCTGAAGGCATGTCATCCGATCCAGCTGATGGCTCGTTCCTGGGGCCTTGAAGAGAGGGGTCCGGGATGAAGATTCACCGTGATGACATCATCGCGCCTGAAGAGTACGCACGGATGCGTGGGGAACACCGTGCCCGCATCCGCGAAGTCAAGCGGCACCGGCGCGTCGAAGTCGGTCCCTTCATCACCTTCTTTTTCGAGAACCGCCAGACGATGTGGCACCAGATCCATGAGATGCTGCACATCGAGAAGGGTGGTGAAGAACAGATCGCCGACGAACTCGACGCCTACAACCCCCTGGTTCCCGAAGGCCGCGATCTGCGCGTGACGATGATGATCGAGATCGACGACCCGATACGGCGCAATACAATGCTGCGCCGTCTGGGATGGATCGACGAAACAGTGTCCTTCCTGGTCGGTGACCGGTCGATTGTCGCAGAACCGCTTCAGGACACCGAACGCAACACGTCTGACGGCAAGACGAGCAGCATCCACTTCCTGGTGTTCCGCTTCGATGACGAAACCGTCGCCATGTTCCGTGATCCCGGGGTGCGCGTGGCCCTGGAGGTCGGCCACGAGAACTATGGCCACCAGGCAGTCCTGACGCCGCAGACGCGCGAATCCCTTGCCGGCGACTTTTCCTGAATTGGCCGGGGGCGTTCAGCGAGTCCGCTTGAGCGCCGTCTGGGTGAAGTCGTTGAGATCGAGGTCGGTTCCGAACGTGTAGTCCGTCCAGTTGAGATCGGTACTCTTCCCGGTGAGATGATTCGTCATCGACAGTTGTCTGGCACGCCAGAAGCGGTCGAGGTAGAGGTTGTAGTCATCGACCACCAGAGTCTTGAGAAGGGATTCCCTGCGGTCGTAGTACTCGATCCTGACGGTGAGCAGTTCGACCGTGTCGATCCACATCACCTGGCGCGAGTAACCGGAGTCCTCGAGGGTCGGGAAGCGTTCAATCATGTGGCATGTCAGATCGCCACAGGGTTCCTCACCGAGATGCCGGTAGGTGTATCGTTCGATCTCCGAGGCCCCCATGTCCTCGTATGAGAATTCGCTTCCCATGAATGAACCCGACTGGTTCGACGAACTGATGCGCTTGACCCTCTCGAGGGCCGGGAGATAGAGCCACTGGTCGTCCGCCTCGTCCTTGTGGGCGTGGACGAGGAAGGCTGTTCCCTTGACATCGCGCGGCCGGTCGAAAACGAAAATGGTGCGGTCTCCATCGTTCTCGACCTCGATGACCTTGATGCGGACCTCCCGCGTACTTTCCTCCCCGCGCTTGTTGCGCAGGATCATGCCCATGTTCGCCGTGAAGTTTCCGAATCCCTTCTGGCGTTCGCGGGCCTCCGTGGCAATACGCAACCCGGCTTCCTCGGGCGTTTCGGCATCGACACGGGACAGTCCCGGAATCCAGGCGGCGGCAAAGGCAACGAGGACGAGAATCATGCGCATGGTGGGTTCCTCACTTTCCGTTTCCGGAGCCTGCAGTCCAGGTCGAGTCCGACGAGACGGGAAGGCCGGCGGTCCGTGCATGCGCGACAACGCTGCCGGACGGCGTCAGGAACCCCTCACTGCCATCGCACAAGCCTGAGGCCATCGAACGCTCCATTCCGTAGAACCATGCCGATCATAGCCCCAAGACAGTCAAACAAACAGGTGAACGAGAGCCAGACGGGCTTGACCCCTTGACATGACATGCGTTGCCAAACGACCGCATGGCGCCGGCAGCCCAGGCTCAACAGCCGGCACAGATCCGCACGGATTCGCAGCGCAAGGCACCGTTTGGCACGACACCAGGCTGTTCGGAGCCCGGATCCACAGCGCGCACAGACCGAATTCGCGGCCTCCGGATCAACGTCCTCCAGTCGGACCGTTCCATCGAGCGGTCCGCAACCCGATCACAGTCGCTGACTGTCCTGGGTTTCGCGTCCGACAGGGTTGGCTGGTTCGTGATGGAGGGCGAGACGTTGGCACATTGTTGCCAACCTCTTGCGGAGGCGGACGGGCTTCTCGACGATGACGCTGTCGCCCCAGGTGACGAGGTGCCAGCACATCTCGTCGATGCCGCCCGCCTTGAACTGCACCGTGACCGAACCATCGCCGTTCTCCTCGACCGCCTGGTCCGGGTGAAACAGGAAGGCTGCAGCATCCCGCGCCGCCCGGGGCAGGAAGCGCAGGACGACCTTGACGGGCCTTTCCTGGAACGTGCCAAAGGAACGCCTGGCGTAGGCCCTCAAGTCGAACGCCGGATCGCGCTCGAACCGCTCGTCGGCGAGCCGGGCGTCGCTCACGTTCGTGAGACGCCACAGACGCAACTCGCCGGCCCAGTCGGTACGTCCTACCAGGAAGGCCCGATTGCCGTGGAGCAGGCCATAGGGCTGCACACGTTGGCGGCTTTGCCGTCCCGTCGACTGGGCGATGTAGTGGAATTCCACCACACGGCTGGTCACGACGGCCTCGCGCAGGAGCGAGAGAAGGCCGGCGTCGAGGCGTGGTCGGGGCCCAGGACGCATGGCCAGCCCTTCGGCGAGGACCAGCGCCTCGACGTCCGCCTCAATTCTGTCAAGCGTATGCTGTTGCATCGCGGCACGCAGCTTGCAGGCGATCTCCCGCATCGTCTCAGCCCTTCCGTCGAGGCCAGCGCGCTCCAGGGCGTCGGCGGCTCCTGCCAGTTCCGCCAGCTCCTCTGCCGAGATGGAGACGAGGCGGCGCAGGGCATCCGAGCGCAATCGCCAGTGTTTCCTCTTGTCGTCCCGTGGCACGGTTTCCAGAGCTCCGAAGGCCGCTTCGACAGCATCCCGCATGCGCTCTGCCGTCTTCCGGCTGACTTTGAAGTCATCCTGGATGCCGTCCAGCGTCATGCCGCTGCGCGAGCCCTGCATGCGTATTGCCAGATCGATGATGTCCGTCAGTCGTTCATACCGCATCGGGATGTTCCTCGCTGTCCCCGGAGGTTCACTGGCCGGCCACCATGGCGCGACCGATGGGGCGCGACAACCTCATCTCAGGAAGCCGATGGTCCGGGGGCGGTGGGGCTTGGCGGCACACTCGGCACGGAGCATCGCGGCGAGTGCATCCGGTTCCGTGAGGCGTCCCAGAAGGCCAGCCTTACGGCGAACCACCGCAAAGTCGCCAGGAGTGAGGGCTGTCAGGTCCGAAAAATTCTCCGGCGGAGCGAGTCCGAACAAGGTGTGGAACGCCATGCAAACCTGGGCGGGCGTGAGATAGTCGAGGGAGACCTTGAAGACGAAACGCCGCAGGGTCGCCGGGTCGAGGTGTTCGCCGAAGTTGGTCGTGCAGGCGAAGGGCAGGGGATGGCTCTCCATCCAGGTCAGCATCTCGTTGACCTGGCTGACTTCCCAGTTCCTGTTGGCGAAACGCCGGTCGGCGAGCAGCGAGTCGGCCTCGTCGAACACCAGGAACGCCCCGTCGTCGCGCGCCTCCGCAAATGCGTCGGCGATCTGCTGCTCCGTCTCTCCGACCCACATCGACATCAGGTCCGAGGCCCGCTTCTGCATCACCTCGAGGCCGAGGCGTTCGGCAAGGTAGCGGACAAATGCGCTCTTGCCCGTGCCCGGCGGTCCCTGAAGACACAGCGAGAACCGTCGTTCTCCGGACTTGACGAGACGGTCGGCGAGTTCGCGGGGGTCGGTGTCGGCCTTCAACAGCGCCAGGTCGAAGCGTTCCGGCGTCACCGGAGGGGGAGCATGGCGCCCCATGACGCGGGACAGGCTGCGTACGCCCAGGCGCACCGTGGCGAGATCGCCGGCACCGAGACGCGCCGCGGCGACGGCACCGGCTGCGACGCCGGGCGTGGCGTCGAACTCACATGCCAGAGCGCGAGCGTCCCCGGGGCCCGCCGGGATGCGGTAACGCTCGAGTTGACGGGTCCAGATCCTCGTGCGCACCCGGACCGTCGGCGCGCGCATCTCGAAGGCAAACATCATGCGCCGGAGAACGGCGGGGCTGACGTGTTCCGTGTCGTTCGTGGTCCACAGCGTCGGCGTCGGAGCCTGTTCAAGCAGCCGATGCATGAACACCCTTGAGGCCGCTCCGCGCGAACCCGCACGCCGGCGCGGGAGGAAGCCGAGGTCCGGAGCGGCGTTGCCAAGCAGATCCTCCATCTCGTCGAACATGAGAAGTGCGCGGTGCTCGCCGGCGAGCAGGCGCTGGACGAGGCGCAACTCCTGGAGCCTCTCGCTCCGGGAGGGTTCGTCGCCACTCTCATCCGATTCCCCGACGCCGTAGAGCTTTACGCCGAGCCGCTCGGCCAGAACCTTGCAGAACTCGGTCTTGCCGGTTCCCGGCGGTCCGTACAAGAGGATGTTGACGCCCGGCGCGCGGGTATCGAGCGCGCCCTTGATCAGCGTCTCGACGTGGTCTCGGTCGCCGGCGACATGGTCGAAGTCGGTCCAGTCGAGATCGCTCGCGAGCGCAGGATCGAGCAGCAGGCTGGCGACATCGCGATCCGAATCGCCCTGCGCGTAGACGAGTTGTCTCAGCCGTTTCAGCATCATCACTTCGCCGTCGTCGCGGTCGATGGAGACGAGTCCCGACCGGACGAGAGGGGCGTCGGCCTCGAGCCGTCTCGCGATCGCGTTGGGCGAGCGGCCGAGAAGCACTGGCAGGATCCGCCCTCCGAGGGAGAAGACGGGTCCGCTGTCCAAGGAACCCTCGAAGATGTCGTCGATCATCGACTCGAACACCGGCCGGGTCCAGTAACGCAACAGGACTTCCAGGATGGCGACGTCGGTGGGCGAAAGGCCGGCCGAGTGCCCGAGACGCCGGAGGCGTCGCGCGACCCGGTCCGGTCTCACCCTGCGGTTCGCGCATTCCTCGCGCAGGGTGGCGCCGAGATTGCGGAATCGCCGGGCGGTCAACTCGTCGTCACAGTCGAACTCCCGGCGGCGTCTGCGTGAGCGCCGGCTCTCGCGTCCACGCGCGATAAGGCTCTCCCTGTCGGTCACCCACATGGCCAGCGCCGTCGCCTCTGGATCCCGATGGGAGAGACGCGATGCGGCGTTCGCCAGGTAAAGCGCCAGCAGGCGATGTTCGTAAGCGGTCAGCATGGCGTTCCCTCCGTTCCGTCAAGTCGGAGGAAATGTAACCGGCCACGACGTCATATCCGGTCGTATTGGGGGAGTCTTTCTTCGACGTGGACGAGACCGGTCCGCTCTGTGCGGCAAGCGGTCAGGGGCAGTCACTCGCTTGATCGACGAACCTCTCCAGAATGTCGAGAAACTCCGGATCATCATGAACATCGCGGGCAACAACACCGACGTGCCGCCCAGCCCTCAAGCTCCCGTCGCGTCATCGCAGCTTCATCCTGGCAGGATCCGGTTCAGTATCCCCGGACCGGTTTGGTGACATTGACACGTGGCTCGCCACGCATGAATCGGCCGGGATTGTCCAGAAAGACCCTGACGGCGGCGGTCGGACGTCTACGCAAGCATGGAATGACATCTGGAATCCGGTCTTCGGTTGTCCCAATCTTCAGGACAGCCGTTGTTCCATTGGGAGAATCGATCATGGACGGGTCAGCCTACGCCGGTGACGTCATGCCTGCTGATGCCTTCGCCGCCCTCGAAAATGACGAGGACGCCGTTCTCATTGACGTGCGCACGGAAGCTGAATGGCGCTTTGTCGGGGTGCCGGACCTCTCGGGCCTGGGCAAGAGAACGAGATTCGTCGAGTGGCAGCTCTATCCCGACGGCCGGCCCAATCCGGCGTTCGCGAGACAGTGCGGGGAACAGGGTCTCGAGAAGGGGAGGGCGGTCTACTTCCTGTGCCGCTCCGGCGTACGCTCCATGCATGCAGCGATCGCCATGACATCGCTGGGCTACGGTCCCTGCTACAACGTGGCGGAGGGATTCGAAGGCGACAAGGATGCATCGATGCAGCGGGGCCGGCTTGGCGGCTGGAAGGTCCGCGGTTTGCCCTGGCGTCAGGAATAGGCCGGAAATCGGGACAATCCTGACCAATTCGGTGCGTGCAACCCTCGCTCGCCTCGTATGGAAGGCAAGACGGGCTCCGCCTTCGGGGTAACCACATCACCCACATGTCGCTCAGACATGTTCGATGACCCGGTTCCGTTCAACTGTCGGTTTCGACTGCATGATGAGCGCACACGAAGCCAGCGCCCGCTCCCGTGAGAGGAACTGACCGCCCTGCAACATCGAGAAGAAGGGCGGCAACGGTCACTGCGTCACGATGGCCGTCGCCTGCTTCGGTGACAGCGATCTTGAGATCGTCCACCGTCACGGAGTCCGGACCGACATCCGGGGAAGGCGACAAGGCGCGCACCCGCCTGCATCGCGCATCGAAGCCCCAGGCGCGCCTTCCGGCCCATGGTTCCAGAGCCAGCCCGGAGAACGGTCTGCGTCACATCGACTTCGTGCCCGATGCGCTGAAGCCGCGAGCGATCAAGATCTCTACGGGCCAGAGCCCGCGCCAGTTCAGGGTTTCCAGCAAAGCGGCAGGCTTGAATCAGGGAGGGTGCCGGACCTCTCTTCGATTCTGCCTGTTGGCGGAGCGCCAGTCGGGCGAGAGTGTCCTGGCGGCTCCGGCGGCGGTTGGCCGATGACCAGGGCACAAATCGCGTGCGCGTCAAGACGGCACCATCATCCTCTTCGTCGGTGCCGGCGGCACCCGACATCGGAGTATGGAAACGACCGCGTCGGGACCGGTCCCGGAGGGCGGCGGCAAGTCCGGATCCTGCCGCCACCCTCCGTGGATCGCTGATCGCGTGCTACTCGCTCTTCGTGATCAACTCCCAGCGCAAACTGGCTTCCTCGATCGGCTGGAAGCCATCGACGTTTGCCGAATACGCCCGGGTGATGTTGAAGTGGAAGGGGATGAGCGAACCTCCCTCTTCGTACAATTGCCGCTGAAGTTCGCCGTAAAGCGCCTTGCGCTTCTCGAAATCGGGTTCTCCGGCAGCTGCGTCGAGATTGGCGTCGAACTCTTCATCCCTCCAGAAGTTCTCGTTCCATGAGGAATCGCTGCGCCACCCGAGGTTCAGGATCACTCCGGCTGACCTTTGCCACCACCAGGTCTGGAAGACCGTTTCAACCTGATAGACATCGTTCCAGTAGCCGTCAGCCGGCGCCACGACGATATTGACCCTGATGCCGGCGTCCGCCACCTGCTCCTGGTAAACCTCCGCCATCGTCAGCCAGTGCGGGTCCTTGTCGCTGGTGTAGAGATCGAATTCGATCCCGTCAGCGAATCCGGCTTCCGCCAGCAGACGCCTGGCCTCGGCAATATCCTGCGGACAGTCGATATCGGCCTGGTAGGCATCGCCCGCCCATACCGGATGATCGCATACGACCGTACCACCGCCGGGGCCGGCAACCAGATTGGTCATCTCCTGGCGATCGACGGCGATCCGGACGGCCTTGCGAACCCTCGGATCGTCGAACGGCTCCCTGTCGACCAGGAAGATGATGCCCTTCCATTCACCGGTCGGGATGGTCTGCGTCTTGAACTTGGAGTTGTTCACGAACAGCGGCTTTTGCTGGGCTGTCAACGCCTCGATGTAGTCGATCTGTCCGGTCAGCAGCGCCTGTATCCGTGCCTCGCTGTCCGGAATCGCGATTACCTCGACACGATCGACGCCGGCCCTTTGACCCCAGTAGTCCTCGTTGACGACCACTTCGGAGGTCCCTTCAGGATCCAGTCTGGTCATCCGGAAGGGGCCGGTGCCGATACCGGTCGTGGCCATGGTGTCACCCGAGTCTTCCGGGATCATGATCATCTTCCATTCGGTCAAGGCAATGGGCAGATCCGCATCCGGCTGGTTCAGGTTGAAACGTACCGTGTGGCTGCCGAGAGCCTCGATACTGTCCACTGACTTGATGGTCGAACGGTTTGGCGAATCGACTTCAGGATCCAGGATGCGGCTGATGCTGTAGACGACATCGGCGGCATCGAAGTCCGAGCCGTCATGGAAACGGACCCCTTCACGCAGTTGCATGGTCAGGGAAAGACCATCGTCGGCAATGCTCCACGACGTCGCAAGGTAGGGTGATGCAGCGCCGGTCTCGTCGGTTCGGGTCAACCGCTCGTGCACCAGCTGGTTCATGATGTAGAACGCGTCGACGGTGTGCGCGTCCATGGTCTCGGCGCCCCCTCTGCCAAGGCCGTGGGAAAGCCGAAGAACGGTTTCCGCCATGGCGGTGCCGACGAACATCGTCGCACAGAGAACGACCATTGCCGCGACGCGACCGACGCCCACGGCTGATTGTCGTACGATTGAATCAACGTTGTTTTTTCGCATGATGTTCTCCTCTCCTCGGTATCGGATGAATAGTTCTGAGAGCCCGGAAGGGCTCCTCGTTCCGCCGGTTGATGGCGCAGCGATGTCAATCCGATTGGAGGGCCAGTCTAGAGCTTCCGCGCCAGGAGGTCCATTGGACCGGCCGTGGAGCCGGAACCGGCGCCTGACATGTCCCTGAATTGCAACGATGAATCCGTCGCAGGTACCGATGTCCACGGGCCCCCACCTGGAGCGGGGAAACCGGCCCACGGCCCGGCACGTCCGCTTGAGAACAGGCAGCCGGATCCACCAGGATGCAAGACGGGGCTGATATCGTCTCAGGATCGAGACCGCGGTCGAACGGCTTCGGACATGTGGCCGATCAGGGGCGGCGGGCAGAATCCGTTGTCTTCTGCCGGCTCTCCAGATCAGTGAGCGGGATGTGACAGCGGATCACGTGACCGTCGCCTGCCCTCTGCCATGGCGGTGTCGTCGTATCGCAGATCGCGCCGATCCTGTGAGGGCAGCGCCGCTGGAATGGGCACCCCCTGGCCGGAGGCGAGAGTTCCACCGCATCATCTGCCGTGAGGACCGGCACTGAATCGGGGTCCGGTTCGAGAACGGCGCCGAGCAGGACTTCGGTGTAGGGGTGAGAGGGCAGGGCGTAGACCTTGCCGGACGGCCCGACTTCGCACAGCCGTCCCTGGTAGAGCACCGCCACCCGGCCGGCGATTGCCCGCACCACCGCAAGGTCGTGCGAAACGTACACGTACGCTGCGTTGTGACGGGCCTGGAGTTCCATCAGCAAATCGAGGATCACCGCCTGAACCGAAACATCGAGCGCCGAGGTGACCTCGTCACAGAGAACCAGTTCGGGCTCCGCGGCGAACGCCCTGGCGATCGCAACCCGCTGTTTCTCCCCACCCGACATCTGGCCGGGCAGGCGGCCGAGGTAGTGAGAGCCAAGACGGACATGCTCCAGGAGGGCAACACTGCGGTCCCGCAAATCGCCGGCGTTGAGCCCGAAGTAGAGCCGCAGCGGCTGGGCGAGCAACTCGGCCACCGTGTGGCGCGGGTTGAGCGAGGCATCCGGGTTCTGGAAAATGAGCTGAACCCGGCGCAGGAGATTCGTGTCACGCCGATCGACGGGCGCATTCAGACTCACGTCGTTCTCGAAGGTGATCGTGCCCTGTCGTGGCGGGCGCAACCCGGCGATGGTGTTGAGAATCGACGACTTGCCACTCCCCGACTCGCCGACCAGCCCCAGCGTCTCGCCACGGGCCACGTCGAGGACGATACCGTCCACGGTGGGCGTGACGTCAGGTTGTCTTCCGAGAATCTGGTCGATGACGCCGGGCCTGGCGTAACTGATGGAGACATCGTCGAGTCGCAGGACCGTGTCGGAGAGACCGCGGCTGCGACCATCTCCTCGTCGCGGAGGTTCGGGTGGTGGCAGGTTTTCGACTTTCTCGTGGTAATGACAACGCACGACCTCGCCGGTGGCGGTGGAAACCAGCGGTGGCGACACGTCGCGGCAGAGTTGTCCGGCCATCACGCAGCGGTCCGCAAAGGCACAGCCCTGCACCTCCTTGTCCGGCGCTGGCGGGCGGCCCGGCATCGATGACGGCACGACCGCTTCCTTGAGCTTGGGGATCGACAGCAGCAGGCCACGGGCATAGGGATGGGCCGGGTTCCTGAGCACCCGGCGTGCCGGGCCCTGGAGCACGAGCTCCCCGGCGTACATGACGGCGATACGATCGCTGACCCGTGCTACGGCGCCCAGATCATGGCTGACGTAGACCATCGCGGTTCCCGTTTCCGTCGCCAGATCCCGCAACAGTTCGAGAACATGGGCTTGCGTGGTGACGTCAAGTCCGGTTGTCGGCTCGTCGAGCAGAAGCACTTCGGGCTTGCCGGCCAGTGCCATGGCGATGGCGACGCGCTGTTGCTGGCCGCCCGAAATCTCGTGGGGATAGCGTTCCAGGAGTTCTTCGGGTTCCGGCAAGCGCACCTGCGACAACAACTCGATGACACGCTCACGGCGCCGCTCTGGTGCAAGAGTCGTGTGGAGTCTCACCGACTCCTCGATCTGCCGGCCGATTCTGGATGTTGGTGTCAATGCCTGACCGGCATTCTGCGGAATCAGGGCGAGGTCGCCGCCCCGAATGTCCTCGAGGGCATGGTTGTCCATGGCGAACAGATTGTGCTCCCGAAACACGACATCGCCTTCCAGAACACGCAGTCCCGGTTTCAGGAATCCCATCATGGCCAGGGCCAGGGTGCTCTTGCCGCAACCCGACTCGCCGACCAGTCCGACCGTCTCGCCCTTGCCGAAGCTGAAGTCCACGTTGCGGAGAATGGCCAGGGTCGCGCCGCCGGCGCCGGTGAAGCCGACACTCAGGTTGTTGACTTGGACGAGCGCATCCGCCACGGGAGACCTACACGGGAGCCTTTTGGGCCCGGTCAATGCCGAGTGTCTTGGCGAGGGCATCGGCGCTGAGGTTGACGCCGACTATCATCGAGCTCAAGGCGATGATCGGCGCCAACACCGCCCACGGCGCGACGGCCATGTAGCTGCGTCCGTTTGCAATCATCAATCCCCAGTCGGCTGTCGGCGGAGTGATGCCGAAGCCGAGGAACGACAGCGAACTGAATGCCAGGATCATCCACGACCAGCGCATGGCACCGTCGACCAGCAGCACGTCCCGGACATTGGGCAGGATCTCGCGCCAGACGATGGTCCACATTCTCTCGCCGCGCGCCCGCGCGGCGGTGATGAAGTCTCGTGCCGTCACGTCGTGGGTTGCCGCTCGTGAGATGCGAATGACCGAGATGCCGTAGAAGAACGCCAGGGTCGGGATCAGGACGGCGTCAGCGGTACCAAGAACGGCGATGATCAGAAGCAGGAACAGGATCCAGGGGATCGCCATGAAGGCGTCAACGACCCGCATCACCACGTCGTCGACCTTTCCGCCGACCAGGCCGAGCATGAGGCCGAGAGATCCGCCCCACAGCACGGCAATCAGGGTTCCCAGACTGGAAATGACCAGCGCTTGCCGCCCGCCCAGCATGGTGCGGGTCAGGACGTCGCGGCCGAGGTGATCGCCGCCGAGCCAATGCTCCGGGCTTGGGCTGGCGAGAACCAGATGTGAATCCTGGGTTGTATAGTCATAAGGCACGATCCACGGCGAGACGACGGCAAGGAGGACATGGCCGCCGACGATTGCGAGGCCCACCAGGCCGGAGGGACGCCTGGCCATCTCGCGGATCACCGCGCCGACCCGGAACACCCTGTTGCCGGGAACCTCGTTCGCTGAACTCACCGCGGCCATGGTGTCAGACCTTCATGGTCCTGAGTCGGGGATTGGCGATCAGGGACAGCAAGTCGGCGACCAGGTTCAGCCCGACGTAGAGCACCGCGAGGATCAGTGCGATCGCCTGAACCAGCGCCAGGTCGCGGTCAGACACCGAATCGAGCATCAATCGCCCCAATCCCGGATAGTTGAAGACGATTTCGATGACCACGGTGCCGCCAAGCAGCCATGCGAGTGTCAGCGCCACCAGGTTGATGGTGGGAAGGAGTGCGTTGGGCAGCACATGCCTGAACACCACCTGCCAGTAGGGAACACCCTTGAGAATTGCCATTTGCACGTAGTCGCTTGCCAAGACGTCGATCACGCAGGTTCTGACCATGCGCAGAATGTGCGCCGTCATGACGAAGGCGAGCGCAATGATCGGCAGGATGATGTCCTGGAGAAACTCGAAGACGGGGGCATCGGGCCTGGTGATGACAATTCCCGGCAGCCAGCCCAGCCAGACGCTGAAGAAGAGAATCAACAGTGTGGCGCTGATGAACTCCGGCAGGGTCATGGCGAAGATCGCGCTCGTGGATATCCAGAGGTCTGCCGCGCGGTCGCGTGTCAACGCGGCGATGACACCGAGCAGAATCGCAATCGGGATCCCGACCGCAGAGGCTGCCGCACCGAGAAGCAGGGTGTTGCGCAGGCGGATTTCCACCAGATCGGAAATGGGTTTGTGACGCCGGGTCGAAACACCCAGGTCACCCTGGAGGGCGCCTCCCGCCCAAACAAGGAACCGCTCGTGGGCCGGCCGGTCGAGCCCGAATTCGTCGCGGCATTGCGCGAGCCGGGTCTCCAGGGCCGTGTCACGTCCCAGATAGGCGGTGCAGGCATCGCCGGGCAGTGCTTCCACGCCGACAAAGACGATGACTGTGACCATGACAAGCGTCAACACGCCCAGTGCCAACCGGCGCAGTATCAACTTGAACATGGTACCTCCGGATTGCCGCCGGGCACGGTGCTGATCTGAATGGCCCTTTCGACGTGTGTCGCAAACATAGCCCACTTGCGGTGTACGTGCCAGACGCGTTGCTCATCGAGCAGGTTCGATCGCGTCGACGTGCCCTCTGCCTGGTGTCTTCGCGTCGACAGGGAAGTCCGCGGCCTGGACCAGGCGCGTACGGCAAGACTCTCGTCTGCCGGGCCTCTCTTGTCATCCGTTCGACCGGCCGATACCGTGTCGTCGATCCTGCCCCTCCAGCGGACGGTCCGCCACCATGTCGACCACCTACGTTCGCCTTGACGAGGTCTCCGACACGTTACCGAGCAGCTTCTACTACGATCGTGATCACCACGATCGGGAACTCAGGCAGATCTGGTACAGACAATGGTTGCTGGTAGGCCGATCTGACGCATTGGCGGAGGTCGGCGACTATCAGGTTGTGGAAGTCGGAGACCAGAGCGTCATCATCACGCGTGACGGGGATCAACGGCTGCAGGCTTTCCACAACACCTGCCGGCACCGTGGTTCGGTTCTCTGCGAGCATTCGCGCGGCAAGTTTCGCGCCAGGCGGATCGTGTGCCCCTATCACGCATGGACCTACTCTCTTGAAGGCGAACTGACGGCAACACCCTGGCGTCTCGAGGGCGGCGGGTTCGATGCCGCACGATACCCGCTCTACAAGGTTGCGGTTGGAGAATGGGCGGGGTTCACCTTCATCAATCTTGACGAAAACGCGGCGCCGTTCGATGACCGGACACTCGGCGACACGCCTGCTCTCCTGGCGAACTGGAATCTGGGAGAGACCGTCGCCGTGCACACGATGACGCTGGATCTCGAGTGCAACTGGAAGGCGTTCTGGGACAACTTCAACGAGTGTCTGCACTGTCCCGGCGTGCACCCTGAACTGTGCCGCATCGTGCCGCAGTTCCGCGAAGGGCTGGCAACCGGCAACGTCGTGCGCGGTGACGGGGACACCTCTTCACCCCTCATCGAGGGCGCAGTCACGTGGAGCGTTGGCGGCGCGACAAGTCTGCCGTGGTTCGAAGGACTCAACGAGCGTGAGAAGCGCGCCGGCGCGACGTTCGGCGTTTTTCCGCCGAGCGGCTATGTGGTGACGCACGTGGACTACGCCAGGTTGGTGCACATGCTTCCCACGGGGCCGGAGCGCACACGGCTCGTGGTGTCGTGGCTTGTCCCGCCCGGGACCGTGGATCACCCCGAGTTTTCGGTGGAAAAGCTGATCAAGCTCGCCGAAGCCGTGGTTCGCGAGGATGGCCGGGCAAGCGAGATCAACCAGAAGGGGTTGCGCTCCAACCGGCACAAGACGGGCGTGCTTGTGCCGCAGGAGATCTTCGTGCGCGAGTTTCACGACTGGGTGAGAGAACAGTTGGACGATGCCGGCGCTTGAACCTCTGTCGAAGACGCCGTGAGGCAGTTGCCAGGGTTGTCAGCGTGCTCCATCTTGATGCAAGACGGCTGCAGTTCATCCTTGGATGACCGGTGCACGCAACGGTTTGCCGAGGGCCCGGCCCATGACGAGTGGGTTCAGAGTCCGGTGCCGTCCGGCGTTTTCACTTGACTTGCGGTTGCTTTCCTTTCAAGGAGGAAGCACGTGGTGATTTGTGCCAACCGGCTTGCGGCCACGAAAAACAACTCGCTAAAAGGTTGCGGTCGATCTTCCGATGAGGCCGGACCCTTCAGGCGGGTTTCGGGAAGGAAGATCGCGCGATGGAACAGCCTCCGAACGAATGGCGCCTGCCCACACGCCTGGTGCGTGGCGGCCTGACGCGTAGCCCTCACAGCGAAACCAGCGAAGCTCTCTACCTGACCTCCGGCTATGTCTACGACACGGCCGAGGAAGCGGCGGCGGCCTTTGCCGAAGAGAACCCGCGCTACATCTATTCGCGCTATGGAAACCCCACGGTCTCCATGTTCGAGGAACGGTTGCGCCTGCTCGAGGGCGCCGAAGCGTGCCGCGCCACGTCTTCGGGCATGGCGGCGGTCTTCGCCGCGCTTGCCTCGATCCTCAAGGCCGGCGACAGGCTCGTGGCGTCGCGGGCGCTGTTCGGTTCGTGCCTTCATGTCGTCGCCAAGATCCTGCCGCCCTTCGGAATAGAGACGCATCTCGTGGACGGCACCGATCTTGGCCAGTGGCGCGATGCTCTGAAAGGCGGCGCCAGGGCCGTCTTCCTCGAAACACCCTCGAACCCCACGCTCGAGATCATCGATCTTCCTCAAGTCTGCGCGCTTGCGCACGAGGCGGGAGCGACGGTCGTGGTTGACAACGTCTTCGCCTCGCCCCTGTTGCAGAAACCCCTGGAACTCGGCGCCGACATCGTCGTCTACTCCGCCACGAAGCACATCGACGGCCAGGGCCGCTGCCTCGGCGGTGCGGTGCTGGGTCCGGCGAAGTTCGTGGACGGACCGTTGTTCACCTTTCTCAAGCACACCGGTCCCGCCCTCTCCCCCTTCAATGCCTGGGTGCTGCTCAAAGGGTTGGAGACCCTCGATCTCAGGGTGGCGCGCCACTCGGCAAACGCCGAGTCCGTCGCCGGCTGGCTGGATTCACGGCATGGCGTTCGGCGCATGCTCTATCCCTGGCACCCGGCTCATCCCCAGACGGAGCTAGCCCGGCGCATGATGAAGGGAGGGGGCAGCGTCATCGCTTTCGAGGTCGAGGGCGGCCGGCAGCGCGCCTTCAGCTTTCTCAACGCCCTGAAGCTGATCGACATCTCGAACAATCTCGGCGATTCGAAAAGCCTCGTCACGCATCCCGCCACCACGACGCATTCCAAGCTGTCGCCGGAAGAACGGGAACACCTTGGCATCACGGAAGGCCTTGTGCGCCTGCATGTTGGTCTGGAGGACGTCGCGGACATCGAAGACGACCTCGCGCAGGCGCTCGCCGATTGAGCGGCCTTCATGTGGCGCGAACCGGGCAACCCCCGGGGCTTGTCAGGAGCGGTTCATGATCGATGGCAGGGAGAGACGCGCGTGGCGCCCGCCGTCGATCGTGATCACCTGGCCGGTGACGAAACGCGAGTCCTCGCTGGCCAGCCAGACGACGACATCCGCCACGTCGAGCGGATCGCCGACATGGCCCACCGGGTGCAGCCTGCCCAGTTCGGCCATCACGAGGTCGCGGTCGGGGTGCGACTCGACATAGGCCCTGTTGAGATCGGTATCGATCCATCCGGGGGCCACCGCGTTGCAGCGGATGCCGAGCGCGCCGAGGTCGACGGCGAGCGCGACGGTCAGCCCGTGAACACCGGCCTTGGACGCGGCGTAGGCGGTGTGTCCGGGATTGCACGCGATCCCTTCGAGGGATCCGATGTTGACGATGGCGCCGCCGCCACGCGCCGCCATCTGCTCCACGACATGCTTGGCCATCAGGAAGGGGCCCTTCAGGTTCACCGCCATCATGCGATCCCAGTCGTCCGTGCACTGCTCGGCCAGGGACTTTTCGAACATGATGCCTGCGTTGTTGACCAGGATGTCGATGCCGCCCTCATCGGCCGTCACGGCCTCGACGAAACCGGCGATCGAATCCTCGTCGGTCACGTCCAGCGCCTTCCAGGCCAGGTTCCCGTCCTCGGGGCGTCGCAAGTCGCCCGCCACGACCTGCGCGCCGGCTTCAGCCAGGCGCCGGCAGATCGCAAGGCCGATCCCTCTTGCGCCGCCTGTCACCACGGCACACTTGCCGGCCAGGCGTCCGCTCATCTCGCCGTGTAGCCGCCGTCGATCGAAATGGCCGCACCCGTGATGTGCAGGCTGTCGTCACAGGCAAGGAAGATGATCAACCGGGCGATTTCTTCAGGCTTCGGAATCCGCCCCTGAGGGATTCCCGCGCGGTTGCGTTCCAGCACCTCGTCCGGCGAGTTGCCGGCGCCGCGGTGGCCGGAAACCAGCATTGGCGTGTCGACCGCGCCCGGGCACACCGCATTCACCCGGATCCCGTCGGTGGCGTGATCCAGCGCCAGGGCGCGGGTGAGGTTCACCACGGCTCCCTTCGAGGCACAGTAGGCCGGCATGCCCGGCGTGCCGACCAGGCCGACGGTGGATGCCAGGTTGATGATGGCGCCGCCGCCGGTCTCCTTCATCGTGCGGATCGCCGCTCGCGCCATGAAGAAGGCGCCGTCGAGGTTGGTCGCCATGACCCGGCGCCAGGCCTCGTCGTCGGTGTCAAGGGCGTTGCCGCGCCACATGGTGCCGGCAATGTTGGCCAGCACGTCGAGCCGGCCATAGGTCGACATGGTACGGGCGACGGCCTCGTCGCAGAATGAGGACAGCGCCACGTCTCCAAGAATGACGTCGCCGGCGCCGCCGGTCTCCTCGATACGGCGCAACACCGCCGAGGCCTTGCCGCCGTCCCTGCCGGTCAGCATGACCCTGGCGCCCGCTGCGGCGGCGGCGATTGCAGTCGCCTCGCCGATCCCCGACGTCGCGCCGGTTACGAGCGCGACCCTGCCGTCCAGCGTCCCGCTCACAGTTCAAGTCCCGCCCTGTGGCGGCGAAACGCGAAGTTGCCCCGGACACCCCAGCCAAGAAAGGGCTCGGGAGGCAGACGGTCGGGCCGCCCGGCGGCCAGCATGTAGGACAGGAGTTCGGATTTGTGGCCGACGATCATCTCCGCCAGCAGTTTGCCGCAGATGGTTCCGCGGGCCACGCCGACGCCGTTGTGACAGAAGCTGCCGAAGACTCCTTCGGCCAGTTCGCCGAACACGGGTTCTCCGTTGCGCGACAGGGCGAGAGCACCGCCCCAGGTGTACTCCAGGTCGACCCCGGGCAGCATGGCGAAGCGGTTGGCGAAGGATCGTCGATGTGCCTCGCGAGCCTTGAGTCTCATCGCGTCCTCGCAGTTGAGACGCCTGGCAAAGCTGTAGATGTTGCGAACCAGGATGCGGTCGCCGACGATGCGCCGTACCGTGCTGCCGAAGGGATCGGCCGGAATGATGCCCCAGGCGGCCGAACCGCCCAGGGTCTCGACTTCGTCCGGCTCGAGCCTGCGGGAGAGGCTCCCCCAGGTCGCGATGGGAATGAGGGACTTGCGATAGTAGCCGAACTGGGGCGCGAAACCGTTGTTGGCCAGCACCAGCGTGGTGCAGGAGACCGTACCGTCTGCCAGTTCGAGGAGGTGCCGGGGACCATGGGTGATAGCCGTCACCGGCGAATCCTCGTAGACCGCGACGTTCTCCGGCATTGACCGCGCCATGCCGGTCACCAGGGCGGCCGGCTGGACCTGGATGGTGCCGGGCGTGTGAAGACCCTGGATGTAGAAGTCGGTGCCGGTGATCGCCTTCATCTCCGCGGCGTCGATCCATCGGTAGTCGGCGCCGAGCAGATCGAGGTTGCCGCTGTAGGCCTTGATGAGCGCCTGGCCACGCTGTGTTGCGGCGCCGTGGATCTTGCCTTCCTCGCGCCAGTCGCAATCGATCTCCTGGCCCGTCACGATGTCGCGCAGATAGTCCTGTCCCGCCCGATTCAGGGCGATCTGCCGCCTTTCCGCATCCAGGGAGCCGGCGAAGTTCCTGGCGCGGATGTTGTGGGCCTGGTCGATGGCGAAGCCCGAGGAGCGTCCGGCGGCGTTGTTGCCGATCCGTTCGGCATCGATCAGGGCGACACGGGCCTCAGGGTCGAGTTCGCCGAGGCGCCGCGCGGCCGCCAGTCCGGTGTATCCGCCGCCGACGACCGCGTAGTCGACGCAGATCGTGCCGACTGCCCGCTTCGCCGGGGGCTGCGGGGGCAGGATCTCCAGCCATCCGTTTTGGTTGTCGGACTTGGGCAGGACCCCGATCTTCACGAGGAGAGATCCACCCGGATGGTTCTGGTTTCGCTGTACTGGTCATGGACGGCCACGCGGACGTCGATGACGCCCGTGGTCGAGAAGGACGGAGTGTTCGCCGGGTGGATCTTCGTCATCGGACCCCGCTTCACGTGAGGTCAGGCCCGGCGGCAGAACTGTACGAGCCAGTCACCCGGTCGCCTCTTCCTGCCAGTCCCGCCAAACCTGCCGTTCCGCCTTGCTGCGGTTGACCGGCAGTTTGGATAGAGCCATGCGCAGCTCATGCTGTGCCGGCTCGGGCACGAATGGCAGCGGCTTGCGCGGCGGACCCATGTCGCGTCCCGAGAGCCGTGTCGCCTCCTTGACGCCGCTCATGTAGTCGACCTCGTGGCCGTTGCCCCACAACCAAAGGCAGACGGCGCACATCGCATCCCACAGGGCCAGCGCCTCGCCATGTTCGCCGCCAGCAATCAGGTCGTAGAGCTTGGCGCACTCCTGGGGCATGAAGTTCGCCGCGCCCCAGATCATGCCGACGCAGCCCGCCATCAGACTGTGGGGCGCATAGGGATCGGTGCCGTTGAAAACGCCTCCGCCGCAGGCGATCAGCCTCTGCAGTTCCGGAAAGTCGCCGGAACTGTCCTTGACGTAATCGAGGTTCTCCACCTCGATCAGGCGGCGGTAGAGATCGACGGTCAGCGGTGCTGCCTGTTGCGGCACGTTGTACATGACCACCGGAATGTTGATCGCCCTGGCGATCGCCTCGTAGTGATGGAACACGCCGCGTTCGCCGGGAGGCTCGAGATAGGGGGGCATGACCATGACCGCGGCAACGCCGCAGTCTTCCGCCGCGCGCGCCTTGGCGATGCAGTCGGCCGTGCTCAGCGCCGTGGTCTGCGCGATCATCGGTACGCGGCCATCGACGTGTCGGACACCCTCTCGGATGAGAAAGTCGCGCTCGTCGTCTCTCAGGTAGGCGTACTCGCCGGTTCCCGAGCACAGCACGAGACCATGCAGGCCCGCCTCGATCATGTCGTCGATATGGGCCCTGTAGCGCCCCGGATCGATCGTTTCGCCGTCGTCCTCGAAGGGTGTGCACATGGCCGCGAAGATGCCGCGCAGTTGGGTCATGTCCTGTTCTCGCCATCCCTGGAGCAGAAGGTGTGCCGGAGCCCGGCGATGATAGTCAGGACCCGTGAGGCCAACAAGAACGAATGGGATTCGACAGGATCCGGGCCAGGCGTCGATATCTGTTCCGCGTCTGATGTCCGGCGTCCGCCGGAACGACCGGACTGTCTCGAATGCAACGACGCAACCGCCGGGATCCCGTGAGCACGGTAGTTCGGCTCCCTTCACGACAGGAAGCCGGAAGGATCAAGGCAGATGTCGAACCGGTCGAATCAGTTGTAGGACGCGACTGGAGGACCGAGTCGTTCAGGCGACGGCGAGATTCCCAGACCCGGTCCTTCCGGCAGCGCGATTCGACCGTTCAAGACCTCGATGCCTCCTTCGGGGTCGTAGTGGACCCCGGTATAGGGCTGGGAGATCCACACACCCTCGTTGAGATGCGCTTCCACCGTCGCTCCGGCATGGACGCAGGCGGCTGCGGCGATGTCGCCTCCGAAGCTGTCGTCGCACGTATGGGGAAGGGACCACACCTTGCAGATTTCGCGCGCCGTGCGCAGGTTGCTGAGCCCGCCGAGCCGCCCGATCTTGAATCCGAAGCCGTCGCAGAGGCCGGAGCCGACGGCGTAGAGGACATCGCCGAGGTTCTCCGTGTTCTCGTCGAGGTAGACCGGATGTTCGAGTAGCGGACGGATACGGGCGATTTCCGCCATGGTGTTGCAGGGCTGCTCGAGGACGATCGGGATATCGGCACACGCCTTCGACAGGTGGAGGACGTCACGGGTCGTCCAGCCACGGTTGGCATCGGCGACGAGCCGGGCCGACATCCCGACGGTCTCCCAGACCTTGCGGATCGTCGCGATGTCGGCGTCGACGGAGCGGCCGCCCACCTTGAGTTGCAGACGCGGGAAACCCTGCCGGCTCTTCTCCAGGGCAAGGCGGGCGACCTCGTCAGGTTCGCCTACGCTGATGGCATAATAGGATGGAACCTCCTCGACGACCGCGCCGCCCAGAAGATCGCAGACTCTGACACCGTGAACCTTGCCCAGGAGATCCCAGTGCGCCATGTCGACCACGGCCTTCGCGTAGTTGTGACCGTTGAGGTGGGCGTCCATGTTCCGGTGGAGGCCGTTGACGTTCAGCGGATCCTCGCCAATGAGGTGAGGGGCCATTTCGGCAAGCGCGGCCCTGGCGCCGAGCGCGTGCTCGGGCTGGTAGGTCGGGCCAACGGGGCAGGTCTCCCCGTAGGCCCTGAGACCCGTATCGGTGACGAGTTCGACGACGGTGGAGTCAACCTCATCAAGGCTGGCGCCCGACATGACGTAGGATCCGTTCCGGATAGGGAGATCGATCCGGTGGACGTGCAGTTCGGCAATCTTCAAAAGGCAGCGGCCAAGGGTGGTATCACGATCAGCCTAGCGGTGTGGAAGCTGGCGCGAAAGTTCCTCCGGTGAGGCCGAACCGGGTTCGTTTCCCGTGCGGCACGGGCGAGGCACACAACCCCCCGAACCACGTCCGCTGCCGCAGCGGACCGCGGTTCACGAATCATCGTTCTCGTGTGCCGGCAATGCGGCTCTCACATCGGTGAGAGCGAAGTCCGATCCCTTGTACAGCAACGGCTCACCTGTCGTTTCGGCAAGCGCGTAGGCGAAGCAGTCGCCGAAGTTCAACGCCGCCGGATGGTTGCCCTTTCCGAAACGACGCCAAGCGCGCCGCGCAGCGATGGCGTGTTCGGCGGTCACCGCGACGAGTTCGATGGACGCTTTCTCCAGCACGGCGTCAAGAGCCTGGCCGGCTGCCGCGCCGCCGCGTCCCTCGACAACCATCGCTGCTTCGAGCAGCGCGACCGCCGACATGCGGCGCGGCCAACCCGTCGCGATCGCTCGTTCATACCGTGCCGCATCCACCTCGCCGAACAATATGGCAAGGACTGCCGAGGTATCGATGATCACTTGGGCAGGCCTCGCTCGTCATAGATCAAGTCGCCATGTTCGACTGCGGACGGTCCGGGTTTCAGCAGACCTGCACAGCGCTGTCCGATCGCGTGAAGTTCCTGAGCCAAAGCATCTTCATGCCGGCGTTGTCGCTCCCGCTCCAGACGTTCTCGCAGCGCGGCGGTGATCGCGCCCGTCATGGTATCGCCGGTCAGTCGGGCTACCTCGCGCGCCAACCTGCAGGTCTCCTCGTTCTTTATGTTCAAGCCCATCGCACCCTCGGTAGAAAGCGGCGGAACATTATACCCTACCCATCGATGACGACGAAGGCAATGAATGCTCCGACCGTGGATGCCGTCGTCAGAGGACGACTGTCCGGTAAGGCGACGGACAGGGGCTGCCTCAATCCGCGCGGCCGTGCGCGATTGACCGTGGACTCGGGGTCGGTGGCAGTCCTGAGCCAAACCTGGAGCACATCCGCATTCACAATGACTGGCTGAACTCGCCACGCACGATCGGCAGCCTTCCGGTCATCGTGTGCCAAATGCCCGCAAACATCTCAGGACGAGGCCGGCGGGGCCGCGTTGCCGCCACGATGCGCCTCTTCGGCGCTGGCTGCTCTGCGCGATGGACTGGGTCAGGCGGTCCAGCACGATGGCCAGCAGCACGATGCCGAGTCCGCCGACGGTCGCAAGTCCCATGTCCAGCCGGCCGATTCCGCGCAGCACCATCTGGCCCAGTCCTCCAACGGCGATCATGGAGGCGATGACGACCATCGACAGCGACATCATGAGTGTCTGGTTGATCCCCGCCATGATCGAAGGCATGGCGAGCGGCAGCTGCGCCTTCCACAGCAACTGGCGCCTGGACGCGCCGAAAGCCAGCATGGCCTCGATCACATCGTTCGGCACCTGCCGGATGCCGAGATTGGTCAGGCGGATGACGGGAGGCAGCGCGAAGATGATGGTGACGATGACGCCGGGAACATTGCCGATGCCGAACAGCATGACGATCGGCACCAGGTAAACGAAGGCCGGAATGGTCTGCATGCCGTCGAGAATGGGCCGCACGAGGGTATAGAAGCGGTCGCTCCTGGCAGCCCAGATACCCAGAGGTATCCCGATGACGAGGCACAGCACCAGGGACGTGAAGACGACCGAAAGCGTCGTCATGGTTCCCTGCCAGACTCCGAGGAAACCGATGAAGAGCAGGGATGCGATGACGGCGAGCATCAGCCTGATCCCGGCGATCTGCCAGGCCGCCAACGCGAAGATGGCCAGCATGAGCGTCGGCGGCATGCTGCCGAGCGCCCACTCGAAGTTGCGCAGCACCAGATCCACGGGCCACTTCAGGGCCTGGAAGAAGGGCCGATAGTTTGCGACCAGCCAACGCAGTCCGTCCGAGACCCAGATCTCGAGCGGAACCGTGCCGCATTCGAAGACATTGAGCAGGCCGCATTCATCCACGAGTCGGCACTCCCTTGTCCTCTCGGGCCGCTGCTTCGGGCCCGTCTTCCGACCGGTGGCCCTGGATGCCGCGAAGCAGGGTCCGGCCGGTCACGATGCCGACGGTCCGGCCTTCCGCGACGACGAGAATGGGATGCGGGCTTGTCACAGCCAGGTCGGTAAGGCGGTTCAGACTGTCGTCAGGCGAGGCTCTCGGGCAGACCTTCTCGTCGATTGTACCGTGCCGCGTGGCATAGGCCTCGGGCGATTCCATGATCTTGTGTGCCGTCACCAGGTTGAGCCTGGAGATTCCGGCAACAAAATCCGCCACGTACTCGTCCTTTGGATTGGTGACGATGTCTTCGGGAGTGCCGATCTGCACAAGGGCACCGTCCTTCATGACGGCGATGCGATGGCCGATCCGAATCGCTTCGTCGAGGTCGTGGGTGATAAAGAGCGTGGTCTTGTTCATCCGCGAGGCCAGTGTCATGAACTCGCCCTGGAGTTCCCGGCGAATCAGGGGATCGAGCGCCGAGAAAGGTTCGTCCATCAGGAGAATGTGCGGGTCGGCCGCCAGCGCCCGGGCAAGGCCGACACGCTGCTTCATGCCGCCTGACAGCTCGTCGGGATAGTGGTCGCCCCAACCGGCGAGATCGACCCGTTCGAGTGTGTCCTCGGCGGTTGCGTTGCGCGTGTTCCTGTCGATTCCGCGCAGTTCGAGACCGAGCGCGACATTGTCCAGCACCGACCGGTGGGGAAGCAGGGCCATGTTCTGGAACACCATGCCGATCTTCCTCGACCGGAGCTCGCGCAGGGCCTCCGGCGCAAGCGTGTTGACGGCGATCCCCTCGACCAGAATCTCGCCCGCACTGGGATCGATGAGCCGGTTCACATGGCGGATGAGTGTGGACTTGCCGGAGCCCGACAGACCCATGATGCAGAAGATCTCGCCCTCGGCTACGTCGAAGCTGACGTCCCGCACGCCGACGACACATCCGAATTCTTCCAGCACCTGGCTCTTTCCGATTCCGCGCGATCTGACCGCGGCCAGCGCCTCCGTCTCGCGTCCGCCAAAGATTTTCCAGACGCTCCGGCACTCAATGGTGGCGTTCGCCATGCCGTCTCCGGGCTATCGAATCAAAACGGGTGCATGGCCAACCATGCACCCGCTTCATCCAGATCGAGAAGGGAAAGCAGGCGCGTTACTGCGCCGCTTTCGCCTCGGCGATCCAGCTGTCCCATTGCGCCCGGTTCGCCTCGATCCAGTCGAGGGCGTGCTGGCGAATCTGCTCGTCCGAATTCTCGCCCTCGTTCACGAGCATGTTCTGGGCATTGATGTCGCCGATGGGGATCTGCAGCAACTCGAACCACTTCACCGCGACCGGGTTGGCCTCGAGCCATGCCGTGTTGGCGACGACATGCTGCGTGTTGACGGCAAACCCGAGATTGCCGATTCCCTCCACAGTCGTGCTGTCCTCTTCGGTCCGTCCATCGGGCAGGGACGTGAAGGGAACGTTGAGCCACACCACCTCGTGCCCGGGGCGCAGAACGCCGCTGAGCCAGAGTGGAGTCCAGGTGTAGTAGAGCGTGGATTGTCCACTCCTGATACGTTCCACGGCGTCGGGAATGATGGCAAAATAACCGCCTTGACGATGCTCGACCGTGTCCCGCAGCTCGTAGGCATCAAGCTGGTGCTCGATGACGCGCTCGCAACCCCAGCCCGTCTCGCAGCCATAGAGGTCGGCCTTGCCGTTGCCGTCGATGTCGAACAGCTTCGCAAGTTCCGGATCCTGCAGCTGGTCGAGCGTCGTGATGCCATGGGCTTCCGCGGTCGGCTTGTCGATGAGATAGCCTTGCAGCGAGTTCTCGACCAGGGTTCCGACCCGCTGCCAGGCCGCGTCGCCACCCTGCTGTTCCCAGAAGGTCTTGTGAAGCGGCCACCAGAGCATCGGATAGTACGTGGCATCGCCGTTCGCCACCGCCACGAAACTGGCCTGCATCTGGGCGATCGCCGGCTCTTCCACCTCGTAGCCGAGTTCTTCCAGTCCCATGCCGACAACGTAGGCCTGGAAGAGCTCTTCCGAGATTCCCTGGTAAATCGGCTTGACGGTGTCCGCGGCCACCGTAGTCGGCGCCAACTGGACGGCCAGAAGCATGCTTGCCGCTGCCCAAACTGCCCTCTTGATCATTCCTTGCCTCCCTCGATGCCTGAAACGGCACCCGTTCTGTCGTCGTCAAGCGTATTCGGCTAGTGTCATCGAGGTCAAATGAAGAACGCCCGCTGTCGGCCCGGCGAAGACAGGGAGTTGTATGGTCAACCGGCAGAAAGCAGGTAGTCTGGCCTCACGCAGGGAGTTCTGCATATGACCGCCGTTGATGCCGTCGACAAGCCGCGAAGGCGCCGTGGACGGGACGCGCGCAAACAGGCCCGTATCGAGCGGCCGGCCCGCTTCCTGCCCGAGCTCGACCGCAGGATTCCCGTGATCGATCTCATGACGCCGGATCAGGTCGAGCGCATCCACGATGCGACCATGACCCTGCTCGAGAGCAAGGGAATCGAGTTCCGGGACGATGAGAGCGTGGCCCTGTGGAAGGCAGCCGGAGCGCCGGTCGAGGGCTACAGGGTGCGCATCGACCGGGGCCAGTTGCTGGAACTGATTGCCACGGTGCCCGAGAGCTACACCATGGTCGCCCGCAACCGGGCACGCTCGGTCTCACTGGGCGGGTTGAAGCAGATCTTCACGCCGGCCTACGGTTCGCCCTACGTTCTCGATCTCGACGGACAGCGCCGCTACGGGACGCTCGCCGACTTCGACGCCTTCGCCAAGCTGGCTCACATGTCGCCGGCCATGCACCTTTCCGGCGGCGTGCTGTGCGAACCGATGGACGTGCCCGTGCCGAAGCGCCATCTCCACATGGTCTACAGTCTCGTCAAGCACTCGGACAAGCCGTTCATGGGCATGGTGACGGCGCGCGAGCGGGCCGAGGACACCGTCGCCATGGCGAAGATCCTGTTCGGTGCCGAGTTCGTCGAGAGCAACACCGTCATGACGTCCATCGCCAACTGCAACTCGCCGCTGGTATGGGACCAGACCATGCTCAATGCGGCCAAGGTCTATGCGGCCGCCAACCAGGCCATGCTCTATACGCCGTTCGTGCTCGGCGGCGCCAGCACGCCGGCCAGCACCGTCGGGTCGCTGGTCCAGATCAACGCCGAGGCACTGGCCGGAATTGCCTTCTCCCAGCTGGTCCGCAGCGGCGCGCCCGCCGTCTACGGCCAGTGGCTGGCAACGGTTTCCATGAAGTCCGGAGCGCCCATGGCGGGAACGCCGGAGATCTGCCACATGAACATGCTGGTCGGCCAGATGGCCCGCCACTATCGTCTGCCCTGGCGCTGCAGCGGCGGCTGTTCGAGCGCCAAGATCGTCGATGCCCAGGCCGGCTACGAAGCCGCGCGCAACATGTACGGCGTGATGATGGCCGGCGCCAACTTCGTTCTCTCGACCACGGGCTACATGGAGGGAGCGCTGACCCAGAGCTATGCGAAGTTCGTGCTCGACGCCGAACAGATGGAGATGTTCTACAGACTTGGACAGGGCGTGAATTTTGGCGAACTCGACGCTGCCCTCGAGGCGATCGGGGAGGTCGAGGCCGGCGGACACTTCCTCGGCACGAAACACACGCTCGAGAACTTCGAGCAAGCTTTCATGATGCCCGAACTGATGAACCACGACAGCTTCGAGCAATGGGAGGCGGAAGGCGGTCTGGATGCCGACCGGCGCGCCGCCGCCCGTGTACGGCAGATGATCGAGGAATACGTGCCACCGCCGCTGGACGAGGCCATAGACGAGGAACTGCGCGACTTCGTCGCCCGCCGCGAGCGGGAGCTGCCTGACAATGTGAGTTAGTCGGGGCAGCCCGCCCCGAACCTGTGATGTGTCCAACGGCGTGATCAGCACGATGCCAGAAGAACTCGACCAGCGGGTTCCCCTGAAGGCCCGCTTCACCGCATACGACTGTCATTGCGAAGGTGATGTGGAGACCGTCGTCACGTCCGGCCTGCCGGAACTGCCGGCCGGCCCCGTGTTCGAGAAGATGAAGCACCTGCGCCGGCACCATGATGATATCCGCAGGTTCTTTCTGCATGAGCCGCGCGGGAGTGTCGTCAGGAGCGTCAACTTCATTGTCGCCTCGGAGCACCCGCAGGCCGTTGCCGGCTACATCATCGCGGAGAGCGAGGAGTACCCGGTCATGTCCGGCGGCAACACCATGAGCGTCGCCACGGTTCTGTTGAAGACGGGTGCGGTTCCCGTCACCCAACCTGTCACACGCTTCAACCTCGAATCGCCGGCCGGGCTGATCGGAATTGAGTGCGATACGGCCCATGGCAGGATCGGCGCGGTCCGACTCGTCAACCGGCCTGCCTTCGTCTACTGCCTCGACCGCGTGATCGAGGTGCCCGGATTCGCGCCGATGCCGGTCGACGTGGCCTTCGGCGGCATGACCTACGTGCTGGCGGATGCGGCTCATTTCGGTTTCGAACTGGTGCCGTCCGAGGGGCGGCAGCTCTGCGAGGCGGGTCAGGCCGTCAAGCGGGCCGCGGCGGAGCAGATTCCGGTCAGCCATCCCGAGAATCCGGAGATCGCGGGCATAACGCAGACCCTGTTTCGCTCTCCGGCTGTGCGTGAGCAAGGCGGCCTCCACTCCAGGAACGCCGTGGTCGTGTCGCCCGGTCGAATTGACCGTTGTCCGTGCGGTACGGGAACGTCGGCCCGGCTTGCCGTGCTGCATGCGCGCGGACTGATCTCCGTTGGCGAGCCGTTCCTGCATCGCTCCCTGATCGACTCCGCCTTCTCTTCGGAAATCACGGAACTCGTCAGGGTCGGCCCCTACGAGGCCGTGGTCACCGCCATGAGTGGCCGGGCGTGGATCACTGCGGCGTGCGACTACGTCCTCGAGGCCGACGATCCCTTTCCGGAAGGCTACCGGATCGCCGATACGTGGCCGACGGGCGGGAGTGGATGGGAGTGAACCGGGGTGCTGGCGGCTGCGGTCCGCCCGGCAGGGCGCCACTGTCTGCGGTGAGTTCCGGAGGTGTATGGTTCGAGCTTCGAAATAGCCCTGGAGCGGGCAGGGCGGGACTCGACTGTTCGTCGCCCCAGACCATCGCCGAGGCGACGGCGCTCGAAGGTGATGTGGTTTGTCTCTTCCATTCGCCGCGGCAGACCGCGTCGGCATCGACAAGGGCGTGGGCGCACGATCCGCGTTCCCTGTCGGCGTCTTTGAGCGTCTGGTTGACTCCGCCGCCGCCCGGTCACCAGTATCCCTGGTGATCGGCACGTGGGGACCGGAACGGTCTGCCGCAGCTTCCAAGTCGCCAGTATCAAGAGGGGACCGCCGTGACCGAAGGCAGGTGTCTCATTGGCCCCGCAGTCTCCACGTCACCAGCTTCCGCCGCCGCTGAAGGCGATCACGCCGTCATGGCCGCCGGTTCGCAGACCGTGACCGTTGCGAAGAAGCCTGGATAGGAGGGACCTTGGGCGAAGGCGTTCTCACTCCCCAGACCCAGGCGTTTCACGGCACCGTGTCGCTCCCGCGACGCGAGCTGAAGACCCTGATGCAGCGCTCGGATCTTCCGGCTCTCACCCGTCTTCCGCTGTGGTACGGCGTGCTGGCCTCCACGACCCTTCTGGTGTGGACGGCGCTCGGCACCTGGTGGCTCGTTCCGGCGATGTTCGTCCACGGAGTGGTGATGGTTCATCACTTCTCGCTGCAGCACGAGTGCATACACTTCACCGCGTTTCGCACGCGACGGATCAACGAGTGGGTCGCGGCGTGGTGCGGCTTCTGGATCTGCGTTCCGCCCGTCTTCTTTCGTTACGAACATTGCGATCACCACACGCACACCCAGATCGCAGGCCGCGATCCCGAGTTGATTCCCCTGTCCGGCACCGTGTGGGGGCACCTTGCCTATCTGTCGTCCCTGCCGTACTGGCGCGGCATGCTCGGCGGCCTCCTCAGACACGCATGGGGACGCCTGAGCGTCGCCGAGAGGCGCTTCGTTCCGCCGGAGGAGCGAAAGGCGGTCGTCGTCGAAGCGCGCGTGTTCCTCGCCCTCTATCTCGCCGTTGCCGTGTCCATGATCGCCTTCGACAGGTGGGAACCGCTCTGGTTCTGGTGGCTGCCGGTATTCCTGGGCGAACCCGTCATGCGCCTCATCCGCATGACGGAACACGTCGGCCGGCCCAATGTGCGCGACATGACGACCAACACGCGCACCACCCTGGTGTCCTGGCCCTGGCGCTTCCTGGCATGGAACATGCCGTTCCACGCCGAACACCACTTCGCTCCATCGGTTCCGTTCCATGCCCTGCCCGCGCTTCACGAGACGCTGAAAGGGCGCCTGCACGTCGAAGCCGGCGGCTATCTTGGCGTCCACCGGGGCATCGTGGACCAGATCGCGGGCCGATCCGCGCGCCTCGGCGACCACGTGGATTCCGATGCCCGATGATCGCTGGCGCGATCTGATCGCCGTTGCCCGCCTTGATCGCGGTGATGTCACGCCCGCGCTTCTCGACGGTCGACGTCTGGCAGTCTACGACACGCCGGGCGGCATCCACGTGACGTCGGCCCGCTGCAGCCATGGCGGCGCAGATCTGTGCGACGGCTATCTCGACGGTTTCCGGATCGAATGCCCGTTGCACCAGGGGTGTTTCGACATCCGCACCGGCAAGGCCACCGGTCGTCCGGCGACGCGGCCCATCAGGGTCTACGCCTGCCGTGTCGTCGACGGGGTGGTGCAGATCGACTGGACGTAGGCACGATCACCCGCACTCGCTCCGGGGCAGCTCCGCCTCCTGGCGTCAAGGGCGTTCCGGGAAGGGCAGTTGTTGGTCTTCTTGCGCAAACGAAAAGGGCCCGGCGAACACCGGGCCCTTCGCATCGTACCGGGAACGATCAGACGGTGCCTTCGGCGAACCACCAGCGCTCCGGTGCGCGGTTCCCGTCGAGCGACCATTCGCCCGACACGCTCTCGGTGTGCCGCACGTTGAGCCCGGTGGCCCAGATGTAGTTGCGGAAGAACGGCACGATCGTGCCGCCGTCGTCGCGCACGAGCCGCTGCATCTCCGAGTACATCTCCCCGCGGAGTTTGTCGTCGAGTTCGGCACGGGCCTGGATCAACAACTCGTCGAAGCGCTCGTTCTGCCAATGCGCGTCGTTCCAGGGCGCAGGCCCGTAGTAGCCCAGCGAGAAGATCATGTCGGGCGTCGGGCGCGGGCCCCAGCCGCACAGGCAGAAGGGCTTGACGAGCCAGACGTTCGACCAGTAGCCGTCTTCCGCCTCGCGAATGACGTTGACGTCGATGCCAGCGGCCTTGGCCGACTCCTGGTAGAGGACCGAGAAATCGACGCCGCCGACGAACGGCACCTCCGAGGTCGAGAAGTCGACGGCGAGGCTGTCCAAGCCGGCCTGCTGGAGATGCCACTTCGCCTTGTCGGGGTCGTACACCCGCTGCTCGATATCGGGATCGAAGTAGGGCATCGTCGGGGGGATGGGATGGTCGTTGCCGACCGTGCCATGACCGCGCAGCACGACGTCGAGCGCGCCCTCGCGATCGAGGGCGTGCTTCAGGGCCAGACGGACGTTGACATCGTTGAACGGCGCAACGTCCGTGTGCATGGGCATGCTGGCGTGCTGGCCGGTCGCGATCTCCTCGACGATCACGTTCTCGTTTTGGGCGAGGAGATCCGCGGTCTTCGGGTCGGCCTCGATCATGGCGTCGAACTGGCCTGTCTGCACACCCGCCTCGCGCGCGATCACATCGGTCACCTGATGGATCTCGACGGCGTCGAAGTTCGCCTTGCCCTCCTTGTAGTAGTTGGGGTTCCTCGAACCGATGGCCACGATGCCGGGTTCGAACTCCTCCAGCACATAGCCGCCGATGCCGACTCCGCTCCAGTCGATGCTGCCCTCGCCATCGGACGGGAACATGACGAAATGATAGTCGGTCATGATGTAGGGCAGGTCGGCGTTGCCGGTTTCGAGATCGATTCTGACGGTGTGGGCGTCCTCGGCCGTGATGTCGGTGACCGTCGAGAGCAACGCCGTGCCGCCCGAAGTCGAGTTCGGGCCGCGGTGATGGTTGAGCGAGGCAACCACGTCGTCAGCCGTGAAGCTCTTGCCATTGTGGAACTCCACGCCCTTGTGCAGATTGAAGAACCAGGTCTTGGCGTCGGGCGTCGCTTCCCAGCTCTCGGCGGCATCGGGACCCAACTCTTGATCGGACGTGATTTCGGTCAGGTTGTTGGTGATCATCCGCGGCAGGAAAATCTGGAAGGTCGACTCGTAGGTCGCCGGATCCAGGCTGTCAGTGGTGTTGCCGTCGTCCACCGCAATACGGAACGTGCCGCCCTTCGTCGGCGTTTCCGCCAGCGCGGCGTTGTTTGCGAGCGTGCCAGCCGCGGCGGCCGTCACGCCGAGCGCGGTCGCCTGCTGGATGAAGTCGCGGCGGTTGATGCGGCCGTCAAGCGCCGCGCGTTTGAGATCGTTCAATGTGGTCATGATGCCTTCCTCAGTCTGGTTCCGGTCCCAGGCGCGTACCTGTCCCAATGGGATCGGGGCACAGTAGCCTCGATCATGATCCGTAGCAAAACTCCTTGCCACCTGGGCTCAAGGCGGAGAACGGCCGGCGGTGATTGACTCCGGGCGAGACCAATAGGGTGGCCGCCTCGCGCCGAGGCGGGTGGCCTGTTCGCAAGCGTGAATGAAGCGCACGAGTCGCAGTTTGTCGCCCGGAAGTCCGGCCTCCGAGAAACCTGAGGAATCCTCCGCAGCGACATGGCCGACACCCTTCGGCTACTTCGCTGCAACCTTCAAGACGCGATTCAACATCGTCACCGACCATGGCGTCAGGGCTGTACGTGCGGCCGATGAACGGCACCAACGCTGTCGTCCGAAACGGCATCGTCGTACATTTTCGATGCGGCGGGCCCGCGATGGTCCCGGTTGACCGAGACCCGGCGCTTGATCTCATCGTCCAGCCGGAAGAACGCAAGCCCTGCCGCCTGGGCTTCGGTGATCAGATCTTCGTCAATTCCGTGGTTGCCAACTCAGAGAAAGTCCACGTCGCGGTTCGCTTCAAAGACGGCACGAGCGACGTCTGCCTCGCCCGAACCATCGCGGCCTGCGATGAGTCCTCGAGACCGACAGTCCCTTTTCCCCTTTTCGTCCGGCTGCCGAACTGGCGATGCGCGGGTGACGAATGGACACGATGCCGGATGATCCATGAGGGTGTTTTCGCTGGATGCGCCGGTGATGTAATGTTCGGGCCGGGGCTCGCTCCTGGGAGGGCAACGTGAGCGCGTACGCCAATCTTGAAAGACGTCTGGCGCGGCGTGAGGTCATCCTTCTCGACGGCGCCATCGGCACCCGGCTCCAGAGCATGGGTGTGCCCATGTCCGGGCTTGCCTGGGCAGCAGCCGCGCTGGAAACCCACCCCTTCACCGTGCGCCGCATGCACGAGGAGTACATCGCGGCCGGCGCCGACATCATCACAACCAACACCTATTCCTCGGCACGCCATAACCTCGAGCCCATCGGACTCGGCGACAAGCTTGTCGAACTCAACCTGCGCGCCGTCATGCTGGCGGAGGATGCCCGCGACAGGAAGGCGAGGGACCGCCCCGTGCTGATCGCCGGCTCCGTCTCGAACTTCGGCCTGCGGGTCGCCTGCGAGGGAGACTACGAGGAGCGGCGGAGCGAGACCTCCGAGGCCCAGGCCCGGGAGAATCTCCGCCAGCAGGCCGACATCCTGGCCGAGGCCGGGGTCGACTTTCTGATCGCTGAATCGACCGGTGGCAACATTCATCGCAAGTGGGTTGTCGAGGCGTGTCTCGCGACCGGCCTGCCGGTGTGGCCCGGCTTCAAGATCAGGCAGGACGACGACGAAGAGACGCCCAGGCTGGGCTATTCGTCGCCCCAGACCATTGCCGAGGGCTTCGACGAGGTGATGGCGCTCGGTGGCGACGTGGTCTGCCTCTTCCATTCGCCGATCAGGGCGACCGACGCGGCGCTCGACGTGGTGCGTGCCAGGTGGCAGGGACCGATCTGCGTCTACCCCGAAGCCGAGCGCATGGACTATGTCGACACCTACCGGGACCGGGAAAGGCCAACACCGGTCACGCCGGAGGAGTTCACGGCATGGGCCAGGGACTGCGTCGAGGCCGGTGTGCAGATCGTAGGAGGTTGTTGCGGCATCGAGATCGAGCATATCCGGCCGTTGCGCGACGCACTGCCGACACACCTGTCCTGACGGCGTCGGGAGTCTGCGGCTCGACCCTTGACGCGGGCATCACCGGCGAACCAGTCACGGACTTCGTCGAGCGCCGCGTCGCTATCGACAGGAGCAGGGATGCGGCCGAAGATCGCCGTCACGCGGAGGCGATCGAACGTCTCGAGTTGCTGGGCTGGAGTCCCGATCCGCAGGCCGTGAACCCCTGATCCGCAACAACGGCATCGATTCGAACTGTCGGCAGGGCTCCCACACAGTTGGTCAGGAGAATTGAGATGAACGGTGACGACCCGCTGTTTTCAGACATCTACCAGGTGGACGTGCCCGATTCCTGGACGGATCACTACGGCCACATGAACGAAGGATACTTCGTGGTGGCGGCCAGTGACGCCTCATGGGCGTTCCAGGCGCACCTCGATATCGGTACCGCCTACTACGACAGGACCGGATGCGCCCTGGTGACGGTGGAAACGCATGTCCGCTACCTGGCCGAGGTGTCGAGGGACGAGTGTCTTTCCTTCGACAGCCTTGTCATTGGTCATGACGCCAAGCGCCTCCACATCGGTCATGTCTTTCGTGTCGGTGAACGTCAGTGCGGGACCATCGAGTGCATGTGGCTCCATCTCGACCACCAGGCGGGACGAACGAAACCCTTTTCGCCGGACATCGATTCACGCCTTGCCGCGCTGGAGTGGAAGGAGCCGCCGGAATGGGCGGGACGCCATATCGGGCTCGCAAGGGGCGCGCGCCGGTGACTCCAATCCCCGGCCGCTCTGCGCTATAGTGCCGCTCCAGAGAACAGTCATCACCGGCACACGGCCCGTGATGAATCCGGCACCATGAAATTCTCCCACATTCTCGCAGTTGTCTTCGCGATAGGTGCCGCAGCCTGGGTGCTGTCCGGCAATCTCGGCGACGATGTGCCCGCAGCAGAGGGCGATGCAGGGCCTGCGCCGGAAACCGTGACCGAGACGCCACCTGCCACCTCCGTCAGGGTCGCAACGAGTGTCGCGACACCCCATGCGCTCGAACTGACCCTGACGGGACAGACCGCGGCCGAGAGAATTGTGGCGATCAGCGCACGGACAGCGGGCCGCGTCGAATCCGTTGAGGTGCGGGAAGGCGATTTCGTTGATGCTGGCGACCTGATCGCCCGGTTGGCTCCCGACGACCGCATGGAGCGCCTGGAAAAGGCCCGGTCAAGCGTCCGTCTGCGTGAGATCGAGCACGAAGCGGCTTCCAGGCTGGCAGAGAGCGGTTGGCAGTCCGAAGCCGCGGAGGCCGAAGCGCTGGCCCAGCTCGACCAGGCGCGGTCCGACCTCGCGGCCATTCTTCTCGACATCGAGCGCACGCGAATCAAGGCGCCGATATCGGGCATTCTCGAGGAACTCGATGTCGAGGAGGGATCGATCGTCTTCAGCGGTGCCGTCGCCGACACGCTCGGCAAGATCGTGGATCTCGATCCGATCACCGTTGTCGGCTTTGTCAGCGAAACCCGCGTGGCGAGCATCGAGACCGGGGCCCGGGGCATGGTGACACTGGCGACGGGAGAGACCGTGTCGGGGATGGTGCGCTACATTGCCAGAACTGCGGATGAACGGACCCGGACCTACAGGATCGAACTGGACGTTCCCAACCCGCAGCACACCATTCCGGCTGGCATGACAACGCTCGTGAGGCTGCCGCTGGCGACCGTCCCCAGCCACTTCCTTTCGCCTTCGATCCTGTCTCTCGATGACTCGGGCACGCTCGGCGTCAAGATCGTCAGCGGGGAATCGACGGTCCGTTTTCTTCCGGTGACGATCATTTCCGCGGAAGCCGATGGCTATCACGTCGCCGGGCTCCCGGAACGGGTCACGTTGATCACCGTCGGTCACGAATTCGTCAGCGACGGACAATCCGTCACTCCGGTCCACGTCGACAGTTCTTCGGGGACGTTGTGAACGCCCTCATCAACGCAGCTCTCGACCGTCCCCGTACGGTCATGCTCACCCTCGTGCTGCTCCTGGTCGTCGGCGTGTCGGTCTACATCGCGATCCCGAAGGAGTCCGATCCCGACATCAACATCCCCATCATCTACGTGTCGATGCACCACGAGGGAATCTCGCCCGATGATGCGGTCAGCCTTCTGATCAAGCCCATGGAACAGGAGCTCCGCGGCATCGAGCATGTCAGTGAAGTCAGATCGACGGCGTATGAGGGCGGCGCCAACGTCACTCTCGAATTCGAAGCGGGATTCGATCCCGACACCGCCCTGGAAGATGTCCGGTCCAGGGTCGACATCGCCAAGACCGACCTGCCTGACGACACGGACGATCCCACCGTGCACGAGATCAACCTGTCGCTGTTCCCCGTGCTCGTCGTGAGTCTGTCGGGCAACGTGCCGGAACGGACCATGTTGCGTCTGGCCCGCACGCTCAAGGACAACATCGAGGGTGTCAGTGAGGTTCTCGAGGCCGTCATCAAGGGAGACCGAGAAGAGGTCATCGAGGTCATCGTCGATCCTGTCGTCCTGGAGAGCTACCGGCTCAATGTCGTGGAGATCGCGCGGGACATCAGCCGGTCCAACCGACCGGTGGCCGTCGGTCTGATGGACACCGGCGCCGGACAGTTCGCGATCAAGGTCCCGGGGCTAATCGACGACGTGAATGACTTCCTGGGTCTGCCCCTCAAGATCGAGGGCGATGCGACCGCGAATGTCGGCGAAGTGGCAGAGGTCAGGCGGACGTTCAAGGATGCCCGGGTCCATGCACGGGTGAAGGGTGAGCCGGCACTGACCATCGAGGTGTCCAAGAGAACCGGCGAGAACATCATCGAGACCATAGAAAAGGTGAGGGCCGTCGTGGCGGCAACGAGCGCCGGCTGGCCGCCGAGCGTAAAGGTCGCCTTCTCGAGGGACGAATCGAAGGGCATCCGGCTCATGCTGGCCGACTTGCAGAACAACGTGATGACAGCCGTGCTCCTCGTGATGGTCGTGATCGTGTGGTGTCTGGGCTGGCGATCGGCCGCCCTTGTCGGTGTCGCCATACCGGGGTCGTTCCTGACCGGAATCCTGGTTCTTGCGATTGCCGGCCTGACCCTCAACATCGTCGTGTTGTTCAGCCTCATACTTGCGGTCGGCATGCTCGTCGATGGTGCCATTGTCGTCACCGAGTATGCCGACAGGAAGATGTCCGAAGGCCTCGATCGCCGCGAGGCCTACTTTGCCGCCGCCTCCCGCATGGCCTGGCCGATCACCGCTTCCACCCTGACAACACTCGTGGCGTTCTTTCCCCTCATGTTCTGGACGGGAATGGTCGGCGAGTTCATGAAGTACCTGCCGATCACCCTGATCGCCGTTCTCTCCGCGTCGCTTGCCATGGCGCTCATCTTCGTGCCCACCCTGGGATCGTTGTTTGGCAAGAGCGCCGGGCATGACAGCGACCAGGCACGGGCCCTGTCGGAGGACTCTGGCGGCAGCCTCGATGGCGTGCGTGGCTTTACCGGTCTTTATCTCGGGATTCTGCGGGTCCTGCTGCGTCACCCGGTCAAGGTTCTCCTGGTCTCGGTCCTGTTGCTGGCCGGAGTGCAGGTTGCCTACGCCCGCTACGGCAACGGCGTCGAGTTCTTTCCCGATATCGAGCCTGAAAGGGCGGCGTTCCAGATTCATGCCAGGGGCAACCTCTCGACGGCGGAAAAGGACAGTCTGGTTCGCGAGGTCGAGGACGGGTTGCTCGACATGAACGAGTTCGAGACGATCTTTGCGGCATCGGGCGGCAGAGAGGACAACCGGGGGGCCGAAGACGTCATCGGAACGGTCAACGTGGAACTCGTCGACTGGTCGCTGAGACGTCCCGCGTCCGCCATTTTCGAGGAAGTCCTCGAGAGACTTGCAGGCCTTGCCGGCATCCATGTCGAATCGCGCGGGCAGAGGCGGGGCCCGCGATCTGCGAAACCGATCAAGATTCAGGTGTCGTCGAGCGACCCGGTGCTTCTGGAAGGAGCGGTTGCCACCCTGCGCGACCATCTCGACGAGGTGGACGGACTGAGGGATATCGAGGACAGCCGCCCGATCCCCGGAATTCAGTGGGAGGTCGTTGTCGATCGCACCCAGGCGGCGAAGTTCGGGGCGGACGTCGGCTCGGTCGGCTCGATCATTCAGCTCGTGACCAGGGGGCTGCGCATCACCACGGTGCGTCTCGAAGATTCGAATGAAGAGATCGATGTCCTGGCCCGGTTCCCGGAAGACATGCGCACCCTTGACGGACTTGACCAGCTCCGCGTCGAGACCCCTCTGGGACACGTGCCGATCAGGAACTTTGTGGAGCGTTCGGCCAGGCCAAGAGTTGGCAGAATTCAGCGGGTGGACGGCGAACGCGTCATGACCGTCGAGGCTGATATCAAGGAAGGAGTCCTGGCGGATTCCCTGGTGCGTGACCTGCAGGCATGGCTGGGCACGGTCGAGCTCGGACCCGGCGTCGAGGTCGAATTCCGGGGTGACAATGAACGCCAGGAAGAGGCATCCGAGTTCCTGCTCAAGGCCTTCATCGTCGCGATCTTCATGATGGCCATCATTCTCGTCACGCAGTTCAACAGTTTCTATTCGGCCTTCCTCATCCTGACTGCGGTGATCATGTCGACGGTCGGGGTCATGATCGGCCTCCTTGTGACCGGCAAGCCCTACGGCATGATCATGTCGAGCATCGGCGTCATTGCTCTCGCCGGCATTGTGGTCAACAACAACATCGTCCTCATCGACACCTTTGACAGGCTGCGCCGCACCATCGGTGATCCCGTTGAAGCCATCCTGCGGACCGGGGCGCAGCGCCTCAGACCAGTGCTCCTGACCATGGTCACGACCATTCTCGGACTCATGCCCATGGTGCTGCAGGTCAACATCGATTTCGTCACCCGGGAGGTCAGCGTGGGAGCGCCGTCGACCCAGTGGTGGGTCCAGCTGGCAAGCGCCATCGTGTTCGGCCTGGCATTCGCCACGGTCCTGACTCTGATTGTCACGCCATGCGCCCTGATGGTGCGCGAGAACGTTGGCAGCTGGCGCCAGGCCCGCAAGGCACGCCGTTCCGCCGCGCGGGTACGGCGCTGGAAGCCGCGGAATGATCCTCCCCGACAGGAACGGGTGATCGGTGGTCGCACGGCGTATCCTGTGGATCGCAGCGGCGGTTGTCGCTCTCGCGGCCATCTACACGGTTGCCTGGCACGGCCTTGCGCTCAGGCTTGAAGGGATCATGGACGAGGCCGCGGCCCCGTCTGCGGAGAAGGACTGGCACGCCTCCTGGGCACGGCTGGAAGCGGACGGCTTTCCCTTTGCCATGCGCATGACCGCCCGGCAGCCGAGCGTTGTCTGGGGACGCGGCGGCGAGCAGGCCACCTGGCAGGCGTCGGAACTCGTGATCATCACGAATCCGTTCAACCCGGCAGTCGTGTCGCTGGAACTGCCCCGCAGGCAGGATCTTGCCTTCGAGACACCGTCGCGCCGTCAGGTCGTCGGCGTGTCCATGGTTCAGGGCCGCGCTGCCATCGGGTTTGCATCCGGCGAGGTGGATGCCATCGATATCGGTCTCGAGGATGTGACCTTGATCTCCGGCAACGGGAACAGCTCTCGCCGCGGCCGGTACGCTGGATCTCGTCTCGGCTGCACGCAGCGACGGGGAGGGCAGGGATGTCTTCCTGGAGGTGACGGACCTGACGACCGGGGGCGGGCCCGCCGGGCGGGTGGAACGAGGCTTGGCGCGGATGCGCGTGGCGGGCGCCTTGCCGCTCCAGGGTACGGCGAGGGAACGAGTGGACGCCTGGAGGCGCGCCGGCGGTTACGTGGACCTGGAAGATCTCGTTCTCGAGCGGCCGCCGGTCGTGGCCCGGGGCCAGGGACGCGTCGCGCTCGACGGGGAGAACCGGCCCATCGGCGCCCTGCGCCTCGACATCGTCGGCTATCGCGAGATCATCACGGTTCTGGCGCAGTCGGGCAAGGTGCGTCAGGACCAGGCGGAGATCCTGTTGGCGGCACTCGATTTCATGGCCGGCCCCCCGGTTGACGGCCAACGGCGTCTTGATGTCGACCTTTCAATGCAACACGGGCGGTTGACCATCGGTCCTTTCACCGTCATGCGCCTTGCCCCGCTGTGGCCGCCGCCATGATGAGGGTCCGGGCGGTTCAGCCGCGTGCCGTGACGTCGAGGACGAGGCCGGGCAGCCGCGAGACATCACCAAGGCAACGTCGCAAGCTTCGCTTCTGACGGGGTGCAAGCTGCGTCACGTCGATGCCCGGACCAGCGGCAGCACCGGCCTCGAGATCCCTGATCTGCTGCCTGATCATGAGGTCCAGAAAAACCTCGTGGGCTTCGGTGAATGCCAGCATGTCGGCCCTGGCGATCACGCCGAGTTCGGCCAGGGCTGCCAGGCGCATGGCGGTGCCGGTCGCTTCTATGCCGTGACGCAAGGCCATGGCGCGGGCCCCTGCGACCAGTGGAAACAGACCACCGATCTTGAGATCGAGACGCCCATCCTTCGTCTTCAGAACACCCAGAAACCCGCGAGGCGAAACCCAGGTCTGCAACTGCTCCGCCATCATTCTCGGCAACACCGGAGTGCGGGCCGTTTCCAGTGCCCGACTGCGCAGCCGGTCGGTCAGCATGCGCTCGCCGTGCACGTGAACCAGATCGAAGAAGATGTCGACATTGAGCAGACTCGCGCCGTCGGCGCGTGCCGCCCAACCGGCGATGACCTTCTGCCAGCCGTCGATGGACCGTCGCCACTCGGGATTGGAGGCCATGACCCCGCCCTTGCAATAGGGCAGGCCGGCTGCGTCCAGCAGATCGCAGGCCCCTGTTGCGATGCGCTGGAGGACGGCGTCCTCCACCTCGCCGGTGCTGACGATGGCGTTGTCCTGATCGCCGGCGAGCAGGGACTCGCCGCGTCCGGCGGATCCAAGAATGAAGAAGGCCCAGCCGTCTTCCGCCTCATCGGCCGCGGCGAGGCGGGCAGCGCGGGCCGTGAGCTTGCGATAGAAGCTCGAGATCATCGAGGCAATGCGCGAGGCGCTCATGCCCTCTTCGAGCAGCGCGCCGGCCATCGGCGCCAGCCGGCCATGAACCTCTGCCAGGTCCTGCGCGCCGGTGGCGGCATCGAGTGCATCGTTGATGGCAAGGGCCTCGCCCGCCTGGTGCCGGACCAGCAGCTTCGAGGTCATGATGCCGCACAGGGCGCCGGACGATTCCGTGACGGCGAGGTGGCGCAGGGACAGCCTCGTCATGCGGCCAAGGGCCACGTAGGCGGGCTCGTCAGCCATGACGGAGATGAGCGGCGTTGACATCAGCTCGCCGGATGTCAGCCCGAGAGCGGCCGGGCCGTGGCTTGCCACGGCCCGCACGACGTCGCGTTCGGTGATGATTCCGGGGCCGCCAGCCTGGCCCTCGCGGTCGACCAGGACCGACGAGATGTGCCGATCGATCATCGTCGAGGCGGCATCGGCGAGCAGACAGCCGGGTTCAACGAATACGAGATCGCCTGCCATGATATCGCGGACGCGAAAGCGCCACGGCCAGGTATCGACCTGATGGCGATTCATGGAACGTGCCAGCCCAGGGATCGTTGCTCGGAACGGGTGCGCCGCGCCCGCCTGGCAAAGGCGAGTGCGTCACCCAGCGTCACGACACCCTGGTCCTCGAGCAGCGGCACGATGCGCGTGAAGAGTTCGGCAGCGGAGAGTGCGTCACCCAATGCCGTGTGCCGGCCACCGACGGCAACGCCGAAGTGCCGGCAGACGGCATCGAGATCCAGCAAATGCAGGTCAGGCTCAAGGACGGCGACAAGGTGGCCGGTGTCCAGGGAGAAGGGGGTGGACCAGGACGTCGCGCAACGCCGGCTTTCAGCGGTCAGGATGGCGAGGTCGAAACCGATGTTGTGACCGATCACGACGCAGTTGCCGGAGATCTCTTCCAAGCAATCGAGACCGGTCCTGACTTCGGGCGCCCCCTCGACCATGGCGTTGTCGATGCCGTGAATGGCCGTCGAGACCCGTGGAATGGGGGTTGCCGGATCGATCAGCATGTCGAGATTGGCATGGGCATAGATCCGGACGCCATGCGTCCTGACGGCGCCGATGGAGACGATCCGGTCCCGTCGGGGATCGAGTCCGGTGGTTTCGCAATCGACGACGACGCCCGGGATCTCGGCAAGCGGCGTGGTTGCTTCGGGTGGAGCGGACGGCGGAAGACTGTCGTGGAGCGCCAGATCATGATCGAGTTCATGGCCGCCCCCATCACCGGGAGGCGCCTCGAGAATCATCACCCAGCCTCCGCGGTCGCCAAGGGCGGCGATACGTGCGGGGATGTTGCGACCGTCCACGGACCGGACGCTGGCGACCGGCTCCGGGTTGTCCGGCTCCGGAACGCTTTCGCGCGTGATGGCGGCGAACACGCTTGTTCCCGGACTGAGTGCGTCGGCGGGAAAGATCTGCCTGGCGGCGTTGTTGACCAGGCTGACCAGTCCGGTGGGCGTGACGACCACCACGCCGGTGGGGAGCGCCGCAAGGATCCCTGTCAGACGCTGTTCCGTCAGCTGGCGCTGGTCTTCCCGGGACGCAAGAACACTGTCAACGGTGCCCGCGAGCGCTTTCAGTTCGCGGTTGGTGACCATGCGGTCGGCGTGGTCGAAAAAGCGTTGTCCCTCCCCGCCGGCGAGCAGCAGGCTGCCGCGCAGCCGCTGGATGTCCCTCTTGTGTCCGCGGACAAGGGTCATGGCGGACCACAGGGCTCCTGCGGCAATGATGACTCCGGTTCCTATGGCAAGCGCGCGCAGGGCGAGGTGTTCCGGCCACGATGTCCACGCGGCGAGAAGCGCCAGCCACAGTACCGCACCCGCAGACGACACCAGGCACACGATCATGCCCTGCCAGTACCGTGTTTCCGGCTTCAGCACCCGGTTTCTCCGCGCTCGGCGCGGGCTCTCCAGTCCTCGAGGAGCCCATGGCCATCCATGCGCCGGCGGACCTGCTCGCGGACATCGCGCCAGCGAAAGCGGATCGAATTGGTCACGATCTCTTGATCGAGTTCCCTGTACTCATCGATGACGGGTGCCAGGCGGACAAGATCGATCTCGCTGCCGAAGAAGGCTGTGCGCCCCTCGGCCGCCGCCTGCCAGTTCTCGAAGCGGGCCCGCCGGTCGAAGGCATCGAATGTCGCGCCGAGGTCATCGCGTTCCGGTTGACCTGCCAGGCCCGCCAGGGCCGCGTTGCGAAAGGCGTGACTCGCCAGGGCCTGCAGGGTGCCGTCGTCGACGGCGGCCTGCCGGCCTGCCGTGGCCACGGAATAGACCGTGAGGTCGGAGAGACAGGAAAGGAAAACCTTGACCGACGCAATGCGGATCGAGGCGGAGAATACCTCGTCCTCGAACCAGGCCCTGAAGCTCGTGCCCATGCGGGCCTTGAGGTATCCGTGGAGTGATGTCTGTGCGATGTACGAGGACCTCGTGTGGACAAACTCCACCAGGCCGTCGACCGTCCCCAGTTTCGACCGGTCGAAACGAAGCTTCAGGATTCGGGGCAGATTCGGTGCCGGCGAGACCACGGTTGTCAACAGCCGCACCATTCCCTGTTGAAATCGTGAGAGCATCATCCATAATCCCGGTGGCCGTTTCAGATGCCCCTCCTGGCTATCGACACGCGCACCGGGGGCTGGCCTACGGCACCAACTGTTGAAGGAGGCGGCGAATGTCGCAGGATAACAGAAGACTACACTGGGCCAAGACGTCCCGCCTGACCTACTGGGTGCTGGCGCTCTGGCTCCTGTTCGGATACGTGTTTCCGTTCTTTGCAAAGGATCTCGACGGCGGTTCGTTCCTGGGGTTCCCGCTCGGTTACTACATGATCGTTCAGGGGTCGCTCATCGTGTTCGTTCTGTTGATCGTTGGTCAAAACTTCCTGCAGGACCGCATCGATGAAGAGTGCGGCCTGAGCGACGAATGAGGAGGGTTCAATGAGCGATCAATCACAAGGAACCCGTTTCGTCGACCGTCTGGGCAGGGTTTACGGAATCTACACGCTTGGATTCCTGGGTTTCTTTGCCCTGATGGCGATTGTCGAGCAGCTTGGCGCAAGCGCCCAGCTGATCGGCATCCTCTTCCTCCTCTTCACCATCGCGATCTACGCCACGATCGGCTGGCTCTCGCGGACCATGCAGGTCGATGCCTACTACGTTGCCGGTCGGGAAGTCCCGGCGTTCTACAACGGCATGGCGACGGCCGCGGACTGGATGTCCGGCGCATCCTTCGTCGCCCTGGCGGGAGGCATCTACTTCGGTGGCTACCCCTATCTCGGGTTTGTCATCGGCTGGACGGGAGGTTACGTGCTCGTCAACGCCCTGATGGCGCCCTATCTCAGGAAGTTCGGCTGCTACACGGTGCCCGACTTCATCGGCACCCGATACGGTGGCAACCTGGCACGGTTCTGCGCCGTGGTGGTGCTGGTGGTCGCGTCGTTCACCTACGTGACGGCACAGATCAACGCGACCGGCACGATTGCCGCCAGGGCCCTTGCCATACCGTTCGAGTTTGGTGTGTGGTTCGGACTCCTGGGTATCCTGCTCTGTTCGATGCTGGGTGGCATGCGCGGCGTGACCTGGACACAGGTGGCGCAGTACATCGTCCTCATCATCGCCTATCTGGTGCCGGTGATCTGGATGTCGAATGCCCAGGGCTTCGGCATCATCCCTCACTTCACCTACGGCGACGCGACGATTCGCATTGCCGAACTCGAGGCCCAGTACGGACTCGAGGCGGCGGCCCAGGCCGTGGCCGGGCTGAGGGTCCTGACAACGCCCCACTTCGATCCGCAGGGTGGACTGGATTCCTGGAAGTTCGTGACCCTTGCCTTGTGCATGATGGCGGGCACGGCCTCCCTGCCGCACATCCTCATGCGCTACTTCACGACGCCGTCAGTGCGTCAGGCGCGCAAGTCGGTGGGCTGGTCCCTGTTCTTCATCTTCCTGCTCTACTTCACGGCGCCGGCACTGGCGACCCTGACCAAGCTCCAGCTTCTCGATCCGAATCTGGCAACGGCGGTGGTCGGCAAGGCGATTGACGACGTCGCGAATCTCGAGTGGATCAAGAACTGGACCGAGGTCGGCATGCTGTCGGTCGTCGACCAGAACGGTGATGGCATCGTGCAGCTCAACGAGTTCTTCATGAGGCCCGACATCGTCGTGCTGGCGACACCGGAAATTGCCGGTCTGCCCTACGTGATTTCGGGACTCGTGGCAGCCGGTGGCATGGCGGCAGCGATGTCGACTGCCGACGGTCTGCTGCTGGCGATGGCCAACGCACTGAGCCACGATCTCTACTACAAGATCATCGATCCCAAGGCCGACACGAAGCGTCGTCTGATTGTCGCCCGTGTCCTGCTGTTGGGTATCGGTGCCCTTGCAGCCCTGATCGCATCTTTGCAGCTCACGGGCATTCTGGGAGCCGTGGCATGGGCCTTCTGCTTCGCCTGCTCGGGTCTGTTCTTCCCGCTGGTTCTGGGAATCTGGTGGAAACGCGCCAACAGACCGGGGGCAATTGCAGGCATGATTGCCGGCTTTGTGGCGGGGACGGTTTACCTCATCCACGTCTACAACGGCGGTGACCAGCTGTGGTCGATCGACCACCTCCGGTTCGGCATGATCGGCATGCCGGTCTCGCTGGTGGCGATGGTCGTGGTTTCACTGATCACCGAAGCACCGGATGCCGAGATGCAGGCCATGGTGGATGAAACCCGCATTCCGACGGGTAAGCCGATCCTGGCCGAAACGCACTGACGCATCGTTGAAGACCCTTTTGTTCCAGGGGGGCGGACAGAGATGTCCGCCCCCCTGCCTGTTCATGACATCCTGGGAGCCGTAAACCGATGACCAGCCTGGCGGCTGTTCTCCCCTGGTGGGTGGTGGGCCTCGACTACATCCTCGGCGCCATCATGTGGACGCTGATTGGCCGTGCGGCCATGAACATCTTTCTTCCCGTGACATCCGACTTCTTCTTCATGCGGGCGTTCGTCATGCTGACCGACCCGGTCCTGAGGGTTTTCCGGCCGGTGACGCCGGGATTTCTCATCGACCCGGTCGTGCCGCTGTTCGTGGCCTGGTTCTTTTTCCTGTTCCGCTTCTATGCCATGCCCTGGATTCTCGGGTATTCGGTGCTCGGCATGCTGTCCTTCCCCCTCGAGGGGGAGATCGCCGCCATCCTCTACGATCTCTTAGGTGGCGGACTCAGCGGTTCCTGAAGAACCATGGCCGAGGAGAATGCCCTGCGTGACGCGTTCATGGTCTGGCAGTGTCTCATCCGCCAGCACGCCATGCGCAGGGAGAACGGGCGTCCATCGAGCGCCATGACACCCCGTGTCGTCCTTGCCGGCGGAAGCGAGGCAGGTCACATCCGAACCGTCCTTCTCGAAAAGCAGCCGGCTGCCTCGGCGGCTCTCTTTCGCCAGACGGTCTCGGGAACCCACGATCCCCGGGAGCGATTCGAAAAGGGGTTGAAGCACCTGGCGGCAACCTATTTTCAGACTTCGCGGGAGTTCGAGCCGCGGCTCTTCGCCCAGTTCTCCCTGCAGTCACCGGGCGCGGCCGCCCTCGTTGCCGCGGGCAGCGCGACGCTCCACTTCGAGCAGTTCAGCCAGTCCTGGATCCTGCCATGCGAGGTTCAGGACCTGCCGGGCGACGATCCCTTTGCCACGACGCTCTTCTGGCACAATGCCCTCTTCGCCCCGCCTCCCGCAGCGACACGGGCCCTTGCCTTCCTTCCCGACTGGCAAACAGCCACAGCCAATCCCCCGGTCGGGCGCGGTTGATGCGCCCTGGTGCTGGCTCCGTGATGCCGGTGCCTGGCATTGATCGGATCTGCAGAACCGCGCATTCGAACTCAAGGATGTCAAGCGACCGGATTGACTTCATGAACGCAATAGGTCGAAACCCGAGCCCTCCGCCCAACAATGGGAGTTCAATCGAAAACACTGAATCGCCTTCGCTCGCTCTTGGACAGATGAAGGTCCATCTAGTCCGCGACCAGAGGCTCAATACCTGACACGTCAACCCCGTTGGATGCCGCAGCAATGTCATCACATGATTGCATGTTCATCCAGTATGTCGGGGTTGTGTTGAAGGCACGGGCACGGCGCAAGGCCGTGTCAGGTGTCATGGTTGTGTCCCACCGCGTGGTGTAGGAGTTCTGGCTCCGCTGGAAGTTGTGGGTAACTGGCCCGCCGCAGCGACCAACGAGTCAGGCGGCGGGGGGCCAGTTATCCACAACGGCGGCCATCGCGGTTCCGGTTAAGGTTGGGTTTGCACAATCCACCTGACCGGAGGAGTACCACGATGACCACCAACGACATGATGACCCTGCAGGCCCTGTTGGAGAAGAGCTCTGACAGCGATCTTCTGCGCGAGATGATCGGTTCGCGGCCGGGCGCCTGATGGCCCTGGAAGTGGAGGGTCTGGGCGCCGCGCATGGCGAGCGCACACCGGAGCGGATCAACCAGAGAAACGGCTACCGCGACCGGTTGTGGGAGACCCGCGCGGGCACAGTGGAGCTGAAGATCCCGAAGTTGAGAAAGGGGAGCTACTTCCCCGGCTTCCTGGAGCCGCGGCGGACGGCGGAGAAGGCTCTGACGGCGGTGATGCCTACATCCAGGGCGTGTCGACGCCGGTTGATGACCTGGTGCAGGCCATGGGCATGAGCGGCAGAGCCAGGTCTCCCGGCTGTGCGGCGAGATCGACGACAAGATCGGCGGCTTCCTTGAGCGGCCCCTGGAGGGCACTGGTCATGCCACCTATGTGAAGGTCCGCGAGGCCGGGCGCATCGTCTCGGTCGCGGTGACCATCGCCGTGGCGGTCAACGACCAGGGCCGCCGCGAGGTCCTGGGCATGGCGGTCGGCGCCTCGGAGGCCGAGACCTTCTGGACCACTTCCTGCGTTCCTTGGCGCGCCGCGGGCTCCGGGGTGTCAAGCTGGTGATCTCCGACGACCACAAGGGTCTCAAGGCCGCGGTCACCCGCATCCTGCCACCTGGCAACATGCCGCGTGCACTTCACCCGCAACCTCTTGGCCCATGCCGGCAAGCAGGGCCGGGGCGATGCCTTCATCGCCACCGCCTTCGCCCAGAACAACGCCGCGGACGCCAAGTCCCAGTGGCGTCATCGACCAGCTCCGGCCCAAGGTGCGAAGGCTCATGGACAGGCCGAAGAGGATGTGCTGGGACCTTCCCCAGGGAGGTGAAGTTGCACTCCACGAATCCCCTCGAACGTCTCAACGCCGAGATCAAGCGCCGCACCAACGTCGTCGGCATCTTCCCCAACGAGAACGCCATCACCCGCCTGGTCGGCGCGATCCTTCTCGAGCAGAACGACGAATGGAGTGTCGGACGCCGATACATGACGCTGGAATCGATCGCTCCCGTGAGCGACAATATCAATCTCATGCTGCCCGCCGTGGCAGTTCGGATACCGAGCTGGACGCAGGCTCTTACACCACCCGGCGGGACACGATCGGTGTCATGCGGGTGACACCCTTCACAAGCCGTTCGATCCGCGTGCGAGGAACACCCAGATGGCGGGCAAGTGCAATCACTCCCATGTCCAGCGGATCGAGGTAGAGTTCCTTCAGAACCTTGCCGGGATGCATCGGTTCTTCAAGCGGGCTCATCCGTGGATCCGGTTGGTACGGAAAGGCCTGACTTCATAACGCTGTTTCGTAGCCTGGTCAGCTTTCTTCGCGCCGGCCCTGGGTCCGAGGATGGCGTTGAGGATCAGAACTTGCGGTAGGCGCGGTTGAGGTCGCGCATGGGATGGCGATCCGACATCTGGAACTTGATCAGGAGTTCGCGGGCGATCATGTCGCGGTCCTGCTGGTTGTCCGGCAGATCCACGGATTCGGGAATGCGGATCCAGCCGTTCGCGTTGCGGTCGAAGACCGCTGCATGACCTTCCTCGTAGCCCATGTGGACATCCTCGAGCCAGTTGAGATCGTCCCAGCCCATGAGTTCGATGTAGGTCTTCAGGAACGGCGTCAACCGGTCATAGTCGGGAAGCAGGTTGACGTCGTAGCGATAGCCGATGTGCTGGCCGATCTCCTTCTCGCGGGAGGTGTCGAGGCCGTCCGAGGTGAGGAAGTAGTCGACGTCGGCCGTCTGGTCGGTTGTGTCTGTCATCTCTCGTATCCTGCCCTCATCAGAGGTGGTGGTAGTCATCGACGCCGACGGTGTGATTGGTCCCTGCCAGGGGGACGCCCGCCATGGCCGAAGCCTCCATGGTCAGTGCCGCCAGATCTTCCGGCTCGAGGCTGTGGACATTGGTCTTGCCGCAGGCCCGCGCCATCATCTGGCATTCGATGGTCAGTGTATGGAGGATGTTGTAGACGCGTTCGGCCGCATCGTCGGGGTTGAGGCGCTTGCGCAACTCCGGATCCTGGGTTGCGACGCCGACCGGGCAGCGGCCGGTATGGCAGTGGTAGCAGTATCCGGCGGGAACGCCGATGGTGCCCTCGAAGTCCGCCTCCGGGATGTCCTTGTTGCAGTTGAGAGCCATCATCGCGGTGGTCCCGATGGCGACCGCGTCGGCGCCGAGAGCGAGCGCCTTCGCCAGGTCACCGCCGTTTCTCACCGCGCCGGCGTAGATGAGCGTGATGTCGCCGCGCTTGCCGAGATCATCGATCGCCCGCCTGGCCTGACGTATGGCGGCGATTCCGGGAATGCCGGTCTCCTCGGTGGCAAGGTGGGGGCCTGCCCCGGTCGAACCCTCCATGCCATCGATGTAGATGGAGTCGGGATCGCACTTCACGGCCATGCGCACGTCATCGTAGACACGCGCCGCACCGAGCTTGAGCTGGATCGGGATCTGGTAATTCGTTGCCTCGCGAATCTCCTGGATCTTGAGGGCGAGGTCGTCGGGGCCCAGCCAGTCCGGGTGGCGCGCCGGCGAGCGCTGGTCGATACCCGCGGGCAGGGACCGCATCTCGGCCACCTGGTCGGTGACCTTCTGGCCCATGAGATGGCCGCCAAGGCCGACCTTGCAGCCCTGGCCGATGAAGAACTCGCAACCGTCGGCCAGCCGCAGGTGATGCGGATTGAAGCCGTAGCGGGACTGGATGCACTGGTAGAACCACTTTTCCGAGTAGCGGCGTTCATCGGGGATCATGCCGCCTTCGCCGGAACACGTCGCCGTGCCCGCCATGGTGGCGCCGCGGGCGAGCGCGGTCTTCGCCTCGTAGCTCAGTGCACCGAAGCTCATGCCGGTGACATAGACTGGAATGTCGAGAACCAGAGGGCGTCCGGCGCGGGGACCGATCACGGTCTCGGTCTGGCACTTCTCGCGATACCCCTCGATCACGAAACGGGTGAGGGTGCCCGGAAGGAACGTGAGATCATCCCAGGTCGGGATCTTCTTGAAGAGCGCCATGCCGCGCATGCGGTAACGCCCCAGTTCGGCCTTGATGTGGATGTCGTCAACCACCCGCGGCGGGAACATGAAATTCTCGCCGAGGATTTCCCTGTTGCGGCCACTGCCGTTCGTGTCTGCGGTCATTTTCTGGCTGTCTCCCACCGTCCTAGAGAACGATCTTCTTCTCTGCCGGTTCAAGATTGTCGTAGTTCCAGAGCTGCTTGCCGGCGACGATCTTGGTCATGTTCGCCACGCCGTTGGGTGCCTTGAGCCCATACATGCCGAGTTTGCGCTCGAGCCAGGCGCAGTCGAGATCGGACATGTCCCCCGGCACGGCATCGACACCGAGACTCTCGATCGTGCCTCCCACGAAGATTGTTCCGTCGTACATCGAGTCACCGAGGTTCTTGCCCGCGTCGCCAAGCACGATCATGCGGCCCCGCTGCATCATGAAGGCCGAGAAGGCGCCCGTCCGGCCACCGACGATGATGGTGCCGCCCTTCTGGTCGATGCCGGTCCGCGAACCAACGTCGCCCATGCAGACGAGATCGCCGCCGCGCATGGCCGCTCCGAAGGTCGAGCCGGCGTTCTTTTCGACGATCACGGTGCCGGCCATCATGTTCTCGGCGCATGACCAGCCTACACGGCCGGTCACCCTGACATTGGGGCCGTCAATGAGTCCGACGCCAAAGTACCCGAGGCTACCCTCGAAGATCAGGTTGAGCCGCTGCAGGATGCCCACGCCCAGGGAATGGCGGGCCTGGGGATTGCGGACAACGATGGAGCCGTAGCCCTCGGCCATCAGGTCACGGATCTTGCGGTTTACGTCCCGGGCATCCATGTCGATGGCATCGATGGTGGTACGCTTGTTGAAATCGACGTCAAACGCTTCCGGGTAGAGATGGTTCTCCTCTTCGCTGATGTCGAAGAACCTCTGCTGCGTGCGCCCGGTGAGCTGCTCGGTGTGCAGCCCCATGTCGTGGGAGCGCGCGGTCTCGTTCAGCTCTGCCATACCCGAACCTCCCGGTCGTAGGGATCGTGCGTGTCGATTTCGTGGGGCAGGACCTGGCGGATGGCGACCTCTTCGGAGGCCATGGCCACCAGATCGTCGCTCTCGTAGAGCACCATGGGCTTGGCAGCCATGTCGTCCTTGGCCATGCCGAGCTTGTCCGACGTCGCCACGAGGTAGGTGAAGACTCCGTCGAACTCGTCGACCGACTGCACCATGGCCTCTTCCAGATCGACGCCTTCCTGCAGCTTGTCGGCGATGTAGACCGAGATGAGCTCGCTGTCGCAGCTCGACATGAAGCGGAAGTCCTTGCGCTCGAGTTCCCGGCGCATGATCCAGTAGTTGGTGAGCTGGCCGTTATGCACCACGGCGATGTCGTTGTAGGGATAGGCCCAGTAGGGATGGGCGGAACGGATGTCGACATCCGATTCCGTGGCCATGCGGGTATGCCCGATTGCGTGGGTGCCATTGAAGCCCCTGAGCGCGTACTGGTCCGACACGGTCGATGCGTCGCCAAGATCCTTGATCAGCTCGAGTCGGCTGCCGAGAGAGAGGATCTCGGTGGAGGCCACGTCCTCGACGTAGTCGGCCACCTTGCGCATGTCGCCGCCATGCTTGATGCGGTAGCGGTAGGCGTACTCGGTGGCGTCGACGGTCTCGACCACCTCCACTCCGAGTTCGGCGAGACGGCGGTCGACTTCGGCCCGGCGGTCCCGTATCTCCTGGTGAATGTTGTAACCCTTCGCCGCGTCTTCCTGCTCGGCGACCTTGAAGCGCAGGACAAACTCGTCGTCGCGGGGCATGCCGTAGATGGCAAATCCCGTCGAGTCCGGTCCCCTGTGCTTGAGCGACTGCAACATGGAGGTCATCTCCGAACCGATGTCGGATGACCTGTTGCGGTGAATGATGCCTGCAATGCCACACATGCTTCGTTGTCTCCCCTTGCCTTCGGGCGACAGCGGGAGGTGCCCCGCTGCCGCACCGACAATCCGCCTGTCAGGGCAGGCAGTCCCAGTAGGTTTCCATGTCCCATTCGGTGACGGTGGCCATGAAGGTCTCCCACTCGTTGGTCTTGTAGTGCATGAAGACCTTGTACATGTCGCCCGGCATCGATGACTTGATCACCTCGTCATTGCTCAGTCGATCGAGGGCGTCACCCAGCGACATCGGCAACTTCTTGACCAGCTTGCCCTCTTCCATGGCCTGGTAGATGTTGCGCTCCTCCGGCTCGCCGGGATCGAGGTCGTTGTCGATGCCGTCGTCGAATGCCTGCAGCAGAGCGCTGGCCATGAGGTAGGGGTTGACCATGGAGTCGACCGCCCGGTACTCGAAACGCCCCGGTGCCGAGACGCGCATGCCGGTGGTCCGGTTCTGGTATCCCCAGTCGGCAAACACCGGAGCCCAGAAGCCCGTATCCCACAGGCGGCGATAGGAGTTGACCGTGGAGCAGCCGATGGCCGTCAGCGCCCCGAGATGCGCCATGATGCCGCCGATGGCCTTGAGGCCAACCTTGCCGGGCTTGCGCGGATCGGAACCGTCCGGAAGGAAGGTGTTGGTGCCGCCCTTGCGATAGGCGAAGTTCTCCAGCAAACCCGCCGGCTGGTCCTGGCCCAGGGTGTTGATCTCGTCGGCGCCGCCCGTCCACAGCGAAACATTGTGGTGGCACCCCGATGCCGAGACACCCATGAAGGGCTTCGACATGAAGCACGCCACGAGATTGTTCTCGCGCGCGACCTGGGCACAGATCTGCCGGTAGGTGGTGAGACGGTCGGCGGTGCGCAGGGCATCATCGAACTGGAAGTTCAGCTCCAGCTGGCCCGGTGCGTCCTCGTGGTCGCCCTGGATCATGTCGAGGCCCATGGCGCGGCTGTACTCGATCGCCTTCATGAACACCGGGCGCAGACTCTCGAACTGGTCGATGTGGTAGCAGTTCGGCTTGGAGAATCCGCCGTCAGGCAGGCCGTCCTCGCCCTTCTTGAGCCACATCATCTCCGGCTCGGTGCCGTGGCGCAGATGCAGGCCGTCGTGCTTTTCCTGGAAGGCGTCGTGAATGCGCCTGAGGTTGCCGCGGCAGTCCCCGGTGAAGAAGGCGCCCGGATTGACGGGTTCCTCGCGGTTGCGGAAGCAGGTGCAGTAGACCCGCGCCACGCGCTTGTCCCAGGGCAGCTGCACGAATGTCTCGGGATCGGGAATGCCCACAAGCTCGGACGATTCCGGTCCGTAACCGATGTAGTTTCCGTAACGGTCGACATAGAGATTGGCGACCGAGCCGTAGACGAGCTGGAAGCCCCGCTCGGCAATGGTCTCCCAGTGATCGGCGGGCACGCCCTTGCCGACAATCCGCCCGGTCACGGAAATGAACTGGTAGTAGATGTAATCGATGTTCAGTTCATCGATCTTCTCGCGCACCTGGCGCACCTTGTCGGCACGGCCTTCCTGTTCAACGTAACGTTCGATGTCCATCGGCATGGATCCTGCTCTCCCTTGCGCTCGGTTCTTTGGGTTGTCCTTCTCCCCTGGATTGCCAGGGCCGGTGGTCCTGTCAGCTCCACGGGAAGGGGCTGTTCGACACCGGATGCAGTTGTCCTTCGGCATAGCGTGAAAAGCGGAACGGCTCGAGCAGTTCCATGGTCTCGCCAACACACTCGGCCGCCACGAGCTTGCCGACCCCTATCATCTTGTAGCCGTGATTGGAGTCGGCGATGATCTGGACATTCTCGCACATCGTATCGAAGACCGGGAAGCTGTCGGGCGTGAAACAGCCAAGGCCTCCCGACGGCTCCTTCTTCCAGTGCCTGATCTGCCCGGAGAAGCGCTCCTGGCAATGGGCCAGGGCCGAACACCACATGTGGGCGAACTCGTCGCCGACGATGAAGTCCGGCGAATCCGGGCCATAGGGATCGAGCGCCACCTCGTTTACCGGTGTGGTGACCTCGTAGGGCATGGCGCCGCCCTGGATGCCGGCAAAGTTGAAGTCGGGCTTGTAGTAGATTCCCCACATCTCTTCGGTGATGACGGAGCCATCGATATCGGACTGGAGCGGGGCGTCGGTGTCGACGTGGATGACCGGCGGCATGGCGCCGTCGTTCGTCTTCTGCAGGTTCGGATCGACGCCGAGCGTTCCTTCCTCGAGGCACCAGTAGCGCCACATGTCGATGCCGTGGTGCATCGTGCCGTCCGCGCCCTTGATGGAGACGCTCTCGGGGAGGTCGAGCATGGACCATAACTTGGAGACCCACGGTCCCACGGCCACCACGACCATGTCGGTGTCGATGACGCCGCGGTCCGTGACGACAGCGCTCACCGCCTCGCCGGAGCGCTCGAAACCGGTGACGGCGCAGCCGGTGATGATGCGGACTCCCTCGCTTTCCGCCTTGGAAGCAAGCCCGTAGATGGACGCGGTGTTGTTGGCGTAGCCACCCCTCTTCTCGTGCAGCACCGAGGTGATGTTCTGTGCGCGCCAGTCGGAGAACATCGACTTCATGTACGTCATGCAGTCGTCCGCGCCCTCGATGAAGGCCGACTCGTAGCCGATCGCCTTCTGCTGCTGGTAGATCGTCGCGACGTCCCCATGCATGGACTCGCTGGAAATCTGCATGTAGCCGACCGGATGATAGCTGTAGGCTTCAGGGTCGCTTTCCCACACCTCGACCGACTGCGCCATGAGTTCGCGCATGGCCGGCTGGTAGTAGTTGTTGCGGACCACGCCACAGGCGATGCCGCTGGCGCCGGCGGCAATCCCCGTCTTGTCGAGAACGAGGATGTCCTCGCCACTGCCCCGTCCTCGCGCCTTCAGTTCCAGCGCCAGGTGGTAGGCCGTCGAAAGACCGTGAATACCGGCTCCGATGATGACATAGGGTGAGCTCTTCGGGAATGCCATGCGGTGTTCGTCCCCTGTTGTTCGCAACTCCCGGCCTTGAGTGGACGGGAGGGAGAGTGCTTGACGATCGTTGACCCGCCAGTTATACCAATAATGAACCAATACAACCAATCCCCAAAACCCTAGAACGCACGTCATGCCGATGTCAAGACCAACGAAGAGCCCGGTCCGCGCGACGCCCCTTCCATTGCCGCGGGCAGGAACCGCGGTCGCCGTCGCCACCCGGCTGCGCGCGGCGATTGCCGACGGCATCTATGTCGATGGTGAACGCCTGCCTGCCGAACGTGCTCTCGCCGATGCCTTCTCCTGTTCGAGGACGACCGTTCGCGAAGCCTTGCGACAGCTCTGCGACGGCAACCTCGTCTCCCGCCGGGCGGGGAGCGGAACGTTCGTCACTTTCAGCCACGACGCCGAGAATCCCGATATCGCCGAAATCACCAGCCCTCTTGAGCTGATCGACGTGCGGATCGCCGTGGAACCGCACATGGTGCGTCTCGCCACGGTTCACGCCACCATGCGCGATCTCGGCCGCATCGGCATAGCCCTTGACGCCCTCGAGTCGTCCGGCGAGCCCGAATCATTCACGCGCCAGGACCGCATCTTCCACCAGTCGATTGCCGATGCCACCCACAATCCGCTGATGTGCTCCTTCTACCGGCGGATCAACCATGTTCGCGGACACCGCCAGTGGAACGCGATGAAGGACAAGGTACTGACCGGTCAGGCGATGGAATCCTACAACCACGACCATCGCCAGCTCTTCGAGGCCCTGGCCGTGCGTGACGCCGATCGTGCCGCCGACATTGTCCTCAGTCACCTGCAGACCGCGCGTCTGCAGCTGGTCGCCACCTGACGCCGCCGGGATCGCGCAGCCGCGTGATCTCGACCCCGGCAGCGCGTGCCTCGGTCACGGCATCGGGCTTGACGGCACGCACGGTGACCACGCCGACATGCGGCAATTCCAGGCAGGCCGCCGCCAGGTCTTCGGCAAAGTCCTCGACCAGCTGAATGTGACCACGATCGATGATGTCCCGTGCCCGCATCACGATATCCCGGTAGTCGACCGTGGTCTCGAGGCGCCCGGCCTTCCAGGGGTCTCCCTCGAGTTCGAGCGTGACATCGACGATGAGCGGTTGCCTGGCGGTTGCCTCGTGATCGAGGATGCCGATCGATGCCTCGAGTGCCAGGGCCTCGATGAAGACGCGCGTGCGGGTCATGCCACGTCGGGCCCGAGCGGGTAGCCGCCTGGCGGATGTTGCCAGCCCAGTCGCTGGCCGCCGTCAAGATGGATGACCTGCCCCGTCACGGACGGCGCCTGGATGAGGAATCGCAGGGCATCGCAGACTTCGTCCGGGGATGTCCCGCGTCCCATGGGAAAGCCGGCCGTCCAGCGGACCATGGCGGCCTCATCGCTCTGGTGGTCCGGCAGGGCCATGCCCGGCGCAATTCCATTGACCCTGACAGCCGGGGCGAGTTCCAGGGCCCATGTTCGCGTCATCGCCTCGAGCGCCACCTTCGAGGCGGTGTAGGACATGTAGCGCGGCGTCGGATTTGTCACGCGCTGGTCAAGCATGTTGATGACGCAGCCTTGTGTCGAGCCAGGCAGCTGTTCGAAAAAGGCCCGGGTGAGCAGCATGGGCGCGACGAGGTTGGTGCTGATATTGGCATCGATGGTGTCGGGACCTGCGGTGCGCACGCTGTCATCGATGAAGACGGCCGCGCTGTTGACCAGCAGCGTCACGGGGCCGAGTTCTTCCATGGCCTCCCTCATCACCCTGGCCGGTGTCCGGCAATCGGCGAGATCGCCCCTGATCGCATGAGCCTTTCCGCCCCTGTCCATGATATCCCGGGCCTCGGCCTGCGCGTCGGCGAACGAATTCCGGGCAGCCAGGGCGACAGGCCATCCGTCGGCCGCCAGCGCCCTTGCCATGGCAAGACCGAGGCGCCGTCCGGCACCGGTGACAAGGGCGCACCCCATGAGTTTCCCTCAAGGTCCCCTGCGCTTGCGCTGCCGCCGCCGTGGCTGACGAGCCATGGCGGTCTCGAGTGGAGCGTCGCGAAGTCCGAGGTCGATGGCCTCGAGGCGGCGGATCTCGTCGCGCAGGCGTGCGGCCTCCTCGAACTCCAGGTTGCTCGCCGCCTCGCGCATGCGCATGCGCAGGTCATCCATGCGTTCCTCGAACGTGTCGCTTGTGTCGAGGCTGTCGCCGGCGACTCCGGTGTCGACAGTGACGTGGTCCGCGTCGGCCATGCTCTGGAGCGAGTCGGGGATGCCCTTGCGTATCGATTCGGGCGTGATGCCGTGTTCCACGTTCCACGCCATCTGCTTGTCGCGCCGGCGTTCGGTTTCGCCGATCGCCCGTTCCAGTGACTCGGTCATGTGGTCGGCATAGAGGATGACCCGCCCGTCCACGTTGCGTGCCGCCCGTCCGATGGTCTGGATGAGGGAGCGCTCGCTCCTCAGAAAGCCCTCCTTGTCGGCATCGAGAATGGCAACCAGTCCACATTCCGGAATGTCGAGCCCCTCGCGCAGGAGATTGATGCCGACCAGGATATCGAAGGCGCCGAGGCGCAGGTCCCTGATGATCTCGATACGCTCGAGGGTGTCGATGTCGGAGTGGAGATAGCGCACCCGCAGCCCGGCTTCCGCCAGATACTCGGTCAGCGCCTCCGCCATGCGCTTGGTGAGCGTGGTCACGAGAACCCGATGACCCGCCGCGGTGACCTCGGCGCACTCGGCCATCAGGTCGTCGACCTGGGTTGTCACCGGACGCACGATGCACGGAGGATCGACGAGTCCCGTGGGGCGGATCACCTGTTCGGCGAACACGCCTCCCGTTCTCTCGAGTTCCCAGGGCCCCGGTGTCGCCGACACGAAGATCGATTGCGGGCGCATCGCCTCCCACTCCTCGAACTTGAGAGGGCGGTTGTCGACGCAGCTCGGCAGGCGGAAACCGTATTCGGCGAGCGTCGACTTGCGGTTGTAGTCCCCCTTGAACATGCCGCCGACCTGAGGCACCGCAACGTGGCTCTCATCGATGAAGATGATGGCGTTGTCCGGCAGGTACTCCATCAGGGTGGGGGGCGGCTCCCCGGGAGCGCGCCCCGTGAGGTACCTGGAGTAGTTCTCGATGCCGGCGCACATGCCGGTCGCCTCCAGCATCTCCAGATCGAAGGTACAGCGCTGTTCCAGCCTCTCGGCCTCGAGGAACCGGCCGCGTTCACGAAAAAACTGCAGTCGTTCGCCAAGTTCCACGCGGATTGCCCCGACTGCCTGGTGCAGGGTCGGCTTGGGAACGATGTAGTGGCTGTTGGGATAGACGACGATCTGCTGCATTTCGCCGGCACGCTGTCCGGTGAGGGGATCGAACTCCTCGATGCTCTCGACTTCGTCGCCGAAGAGCGAGATGCGCCAGGCGCCGTCCTCGAGGTGGCTGGGAAAGACCTCGAGGGAATCGCCGCGCACCCGGAAGGCGCCTCGCTGGAAGGCGGTGTCGTTGCGGGTGTACTGCAGCTCGACGAGGCGGCGCATGATGGATTCCCGGCGATACTCCATGCCCTGCCTGAGGGACATCGTCATCGCCGAATAGCTTTCGACGTCACCGATGCCGTAGATGCACGAGACGCTGGCAACGATGATGGTGTCGGGACGCTCCAGGATCGCCCGGGTTGCCGAGTGGCGCATGCGGTCGATCTGCTCGTTCCTGCTCGACTCCTTTTCGATGTAGGTGTCGGTCCGCGCCACGTAGGCTTCCGGCTGGTAATAGTCGTAGTAGGAGACGAAGTACTCGACGGCGTTGTCGGGAAAGAAGCTCCTGAACTCGCTGTAGAGCTGTGCCGCCAGGGTCTTGTTGGGTGCCAGCACCAGCGCCGGACGTCCCATGCGCTCGATCACCTGGGCCATGGTGTAGGTCTTGCCGGACCCGGTGACGCCGAGCAGCACCTGGTCGCGCTCCCCGGCAACGAGTCCGTCCACGAGTTCCCGGATCGCATCCGGTTGATCCCCCGCCGGCTCGAAATCCGCAACCAGGCGGAAGAGTGACGGCGTCACGGGAGCAAAGGGACTGTCTTGTTGAACGGGTGCCAGCGTCATGGGCACAACCTACACGAGGTCGATGTGGCGTGACAGATCGCGCTTGCCTTCGGGGCCGTCGTTTCATGTGCCGAGTTTCAAAACGCTGCGGTTTTTGCTACCGACTTGCGGTGGCGGCATGTGACGGCGGAGGCTCTTGCACCGATGGCTGACATTCGAGTCCTCGACATTCACAAGTACTTCGGAACGTTCGCGGCGTTGCAGGACGTCAGCATCGATATCTCGTCGGGCGAGTTCGTTGTCCTCGTGGGGCCTTCGGGTTGCGGAAAGTCAACGCTTCTTCGCGTGATATCCGGTCTTGAAGTCGCGAACGGCGGCCGGATCCATATTGATGGCAGGGACGTGACGGAACTCCCCGCCAAGGACCGGGACATTGCCATGGTCTTCCAGTCCTACGCCCTGTATCCGCACATGAATGTGGCGGAAAACATGGGCTTTTCCCTCAAGATACGTGGTGAACGGCGGACAACGATCGACAAGCGCGTCCGCGAGGCGGCTGAAACGCTCGGCCTCACGGAACTCCTCGAACGCAAGCCGGCGGCGCTTTCCGGCGGCCAGCGCCAGCGCGTGGCGATGGGCCGCGCCATCGTGCGGGATCCCAAGGTGTTCCTGTTCGACGAGCCTCTCTCCAACCTCGATGCGCAACTGCGGGTCGCGATGAGGAGCGAAATCAAGACCTTGCACCAGCGCCTGCGCACCACCGTGGTCTACGTGACCCACGACCAGGTCGAAGCCATGACGATGGCCGATCGCATTGTCGTTTTGCGGGCCGGCCGAATCGAGCAGATCGGTACTCCACTGGAACTGTTCGACCGCCCCCAGAACACCTTCGTTGCTCAGTTCATCGGTTCGCCGCAAATGAACCTGTTTGCAGCGACCGTCGCGGACGGCGGCGCTTCGTGTGCTGCCAATCTCGACATTGGTGCCCGAATCATGCTTCCCGGCAAGTCCGATCTCGATCCGTCGCGCCGCATCGAGGTCGGCATCCGCCCCGAGCACCTCGTTGTGAGCGACCTCCCGGATGCGCTGGAGATGCGTGTCGACGTCGTCGAACCCCTGGGTTCGCAGATTCAGTTCGGCCTCTCGGCCGGCGGGCAGTCCTTCATCGCACTGGTCAACGAACGGATCGACGTGCGCCCGGGCAGTCAGCTCCGATTCGCGGTCAAGCCCGAAGACCTGCACCTGTTCGACGCCGAAACCGGCAGCAGGATAGCCACAGCACAGTGAAGAAACTGTCAAGATGGTGGCAGGAACCGTCAATCGTCACCTCGGCTTCCACGCCATAATGGGCGAGGGGTTCAGCACCCTGCACGCTCCGACCGGCACTGCGCGCCACAACAGGGTCGGGCGAAGAACCCGGGAGGGAAGACATGGTGACGCCAGGCGGCCTTGAGACGAACATCATTTTCGGCCATCCGGAACACTGCGTGAACCAGATCGCGATGCGGTGCCTGAAGAACGGCGACCTCCTCGCGGTGTTCAACGAAGAGCGATATCCCTATCACCATGACAGCGGCCAGACCCTGATCTCCCGATCGAAGGACGGCGGGAGGTCGTGGTCCGAGCCCAGGGTCGTGGTGCCGTGGACGGAGACCGAAGGCAACTGGGATTGCGGGATCTGCGAACTTCACGACGGAACCCTGATTGTGAACTTCACGGTTGCCGGCTTCTTCCGGCGCGGAGTGAGGCCCGAAGGTGTCTCCTGGGCGAGCCATCCCAGTGGCAGGGAATGGGGCGACTGGACCTGGTCCCGTCATACCCGGGGTTGTCTGGGCACCTACGTGGTGCGGTCCGGCGACGGCGGCGAGACCTGGTCGAGACCGATTCCCGTCAACATACGCCCGCTCAAGCACGGCGGCTGTCGACTGGGTTGCTGGCAACTCCCCGGCGGCGAACTCCTGCTTGGCCTCTATGGCCGCATTCGCGGCTACGAAGAGAGCGGCGAATACGAATCGACCCGGTCCGCGTTGATGCGATCCGATGATGGTGGATTCAACTGGGAGTACTTCTCGACGCTTGCCTTCGATCCCGCCAGCATCATCGACTACGAGGAACCGGCACTGCTTCGCCTGGACGACGGCCGGCTCGTCTGTTTCCTGAGGACACATAACCGGCCCAGCGAGGACGCAAGGAACATGGTCGTGGTCGTTTCCGACGACGACGGCTATACATGGTCAGCACCGAAGTGGACAAACATCTGGGGCTATCCGGCGGATGCCGTTGCGCTTCATGACGGGCGATACCTGTGCGTCTACGGATACCGGCGTCCGCCTTACGGGACCTTCGGATGTCTCTCCGAGGATGGGGTCACCTGGGACAAGAAGAACGAATTCATCATCAGGGAGGGCGGTGTTCCTGATCGTCCCGGCACCATAGACTGGAACAATCCAGGCGAGTTTCAGCACATCGGCTACCCGACGGTGGCACAGCTTCCCGATGGAACGGTCGTCGCCGCATACCACGAGTGGAACGACGCACCCATGCCCCTCCAGCACTGCCTCGCGACCCGCTTCACTCTCTGAAGGCGGCTGCGAGCCGACTTCACACGACCCCCGTGCCTTCGCCCCCTCTCCATGCGCGTGACCAGGCGTGTCCGACCTTGCTCCGCAGGCGTGGACGGAAGAGGTTTCTTCGCCCTATGCTGAACTGCTCATACCTGCCGTTTTGGCCTGCAATGATCGAGTCGGATGTGATCGCCGTCACAAGGAAGATGCGGCCCCGTGCAGGGTGCGGCCCAATCTGATGGACCTGCCGGAACTGACCATTGCCTCGCAGTCCGACGGCAACCCCGACCGGGTATGCTTCGGGTTCCTCCTGCTCCCAGAGTTCCCACTCTACGGCCTGGTCCCGGCCATCGAGGCCCTGCGCATCGCAAATCAGAACAACGGAAGGAAGATCTACGACTGGCAGCTGATCTCCGAATCAGGTGGACCGGTCAAAGCCGGAAACGGCGTGTCGCTGAATGTGGACACCACCATCACGAACGCCGGTTCGCTGCCTATCGTCCTGGTTTTCGGCGGCAATCACCCGACGCGGCATCTGTCCAAGAAAGTGCTGAACTGGCTGCGCCGACTGGGCCGCCATGGCAGCGTCGTCGGAGGGATCGACACCGGGGCCTTCGCCCTGGCGGAAGCCGGCCTTCTGCAAGGGCGGCGCGCCACCTTGCACTGGGAATCGTTCTTCACGTTCAGGGAACTCTACCCTGACATCGAAGTGATCGAACAACTCTACAGCATCGACCGCGGCCGCATCACCTGTGCGGGCGGTCACGCCACGCTCGACATGATGCTGGGCATCATCAGCGAGCTCAATGGCGCGGCCCTCGCGCAGGTCGTCGCCAACGCCTTCGTGGCCCACCGGCAACGCGACAGCGACGAGCCCCAGAGGCTGGATCCTTGGCCCCCGCACCAGGACGGCAAGTCGCCCCTGAACAGGGTGTTGCAGGGCATGGAAGAGAACATCCAGACTCCGCTGTCGGCCGGCGCCCTTGCCGATCGAGCGGGAGTCTCCGTTCGTGCCCTCAACCGCCTCGTTCACGAGAGCCTTGGCGATGCGCCGATGAGCTACTATCGCAAGGTGCGGCTGCAGGCTGCCCGCAGAATGCTGTTCTACAGCGATCTGGCGATTCGCGATGTTGCCTTCGCTTGCGGATTCGGCTCCCCGGAAGTGTTTTCACGGTGTTTCAAGGCCCACTTCGGTGTATCACCGCGCGAGTACCGGCGCCGGACAAGCAGCCACCAACTCGAGAGGTACCGGCCGGAGCTCCGGCAGGAATTGACGTTCTGACGGACCTTCCGCGTTCCGGGTGTTTTCGCGAGGCGGGAAGACATCGTCGCTTCAGGCATGTCACCGGTGATCGTGTTCTGGACTGAACGGGAGAAAGCTGTGTCGGTCAGAGGTTTGAGAGAGGATCTTGAGGGTTGCTATGTCACCATTCCCACGCCATTTGCGGATACTCCCGGAATGGAAATCAACGAACCCGCGCTCAGGGAGCACGTCCGGTTCCTCGTCGATTCCGGGTTGAGCGGCGATTACGCCACGTTTCTTGCCGGCGGTGCGGCCGGCGACTTCTCGACCATGACTTTCGATGAACGTGTCCGCGTGGCAACGATCGTCGTCGAGGAAGTGGATGGAGCGGCACCGGTCGCGATGGGAGCCCAGACGACATCGACGCTCGAACTCGTGCGCCTTGCCAGGGCCGCCAAGGCGCTCGGTGCCCGGTTCATCCAGGTCTCATGCCCATTCTACTTCACCCATACCGAGGGCGATTTCGAGGACTATGTCCGCGCCGCTGCCGCTGCCGAGCCAGACCTTGGCATTATTGTCTACAACACATTCTGGACCAGCCAGAATCTCTCCTTTGCGATGATCGAACGGTTGGCGGGGATTCCGAACATCGTCGGTCTCAAATGGGCGACCCCGCGCTCCGATTCGATGGAGTTCGAGAGCGTCGTCTCGACGTTTTCCGACCGATTCACCATCATCGACAACAACCTCCTGTTCTCGATGAGCGCGATGCCGGCACTCGGCGCCCGCGCCTTTGAGGTCCATCACTGCAACTTCTGGCCGGAGTGGGGTACCAGGCTGATCGATGCAGTCAACGCGTGCAACTACGCGGAAATCGCCCGCATGCTCGTGGAGGAGGCGATGCCCTTCTACAAGCTCTGGGTCGAGATCGAGAATGACTACACCAGCGGTGACGGATACCTCGACAAGCTGTGCATGGAGCTCGTCGGCCTTCCTTCAAGCCGCTGCCGTCCACCGACAAGGGATATCCGCGAGCTCTACAGGGACCGCTGCCACGCGATGATGAAGTCCATCGGGGTGCCACGGCTCGTTCAGGCATGACAGCCGGGCACGGTTCACAATTGCGCCGGCGCAACAGGCGGGAAGGGAGCAGACCGTGTCGCCGATCCGGAACCTGACGTACCACGATATCTTCCGACACCCGGAACATTGCGTGAACCAGATTGCGCAACGCACGCTCAGGAGCGGAGATATCCTGGCGGTCTTCAACGAGGAACGGTTTCCGTTTCATCACGACAGCGGTCAGACCCTGATGACGCGATCCCGGGATGGAGGACTGACATGGTCCACACCTCGCATCATCGTTCCCTGGACTGCGACCCAGGGGAACTGGGATTGCGGCATCTGCGAGTTGGGCGACGGAACGCTGATCGTGAATTTCACGATGACGGGGTTCTTCAAGCGCGGAATGAAGGCCGAAAGCCCGTCATGGAGTTCCTTCCCGCTCACCGATGAATGGGGGGACTGGACCTGGTCTTTCAAGACCCAGGCATGGCTTGGCACATTCGTGATTCGCTCGAGGGACGGTGGCGACACATGGACCGAACCGATCCCCGTCAACATCCGCCCGATGAAACACGGCGGCTGCCGGCTCGGCGCCTGGGAACTGCCGGACGGCGGCCTCATTCTGGCGCTCTACGGCCGGATGCGTGAGTACTCCGAGGATGGCACCGGCGAGACCAACCGCTGCTTCCTCGTTCGTTCCGACGATGGCGGCGACAACTGGGACTACTACGGTACGCTGGCCTATGATCCCAACAACATCATTGACTACGAGGAAGCCGGGATCGTTCGCCTGGACGACGGGCGCCTGGTGTCGTTCATGCGCACCCACCTGCAGCCCAGTCAGGACACCAAGTGCATGATCATGGTGGTCTCCGAGGATGACGGCTTCACGTGGTCGCAGCCGAAATGGACCAGGATCTGGGGATATCCTCCCGAACTCATCCGGCTTCAGGACGGACGTTACCTGCTGGTCTACGGCTATCGCCGGCCGTCCTACGGAGTTCGCGGCATCATTTCCGACAACGGGATTGACTGGGATGTGGCGAACGAGTTCGTGATCAGCGAAGGCGGTATTCCGGCGACCTCGCACGAGGCGAAGCCGTCCTCAAGCCGCGTCGTCCCGGCGGCGGGAATCTATGACGAGGGGGCGGTCAACTACTTCCACCCGGGCCTTTACCAGCACATCGGATACCCCACGGTGGCCCAGGCGGCCGATGGCACCGTGGTCTGTTCGTATCATGAGTGGAGCAGGGACGAGAGGCCTCTGCAAATCCTGAAGTGCGCACGGTTCGAAGTCTGAACCGCTCCTGCGCCTGGCCCCGGAAACCGGACGATGGATATCGCGGTCTGCATCGAACTTGATCGTGAGGAACGACGAAGGCTCGTCCGTGGTGTCGGGGACTGGCCGGTCACCTTCAGCCAGGCTGCGGAGCCCTGCACCGCGGCCATCATGTTCGGCAATCCGGTGCCCGATGTCGTTGCGGCGAATTCCGGTCTGCGGTGGCTGCAACTTGAATCGGTCGGTTTCGGTGAATACGCCGGCCTCGACTGGTCGCGTTCCGGCCGATCGGTGCAGGTGACCAACCTCGCCGGGTTCTTTGCGGATCCGGTGGCAGAAACGGCCCTTGCCGGCATTCTCTCCCTGGGCCGGGGTGTTGATCGCCTTGTGGCGTTGCGCAAGCGTCGGGAGTGGGTGGGTGACCCGGTTCGTGGCGGCCTGCGATTGTTGCGTGGTTCGCATGTTGTCCTCTTCGGACGCGGGACGATCAACTCGCGGCTGGCGGAGCTCCTGAAACCGTTTCGCTGCCGCATCACGATCTTCGGCCGCGACTGGACGCCCGATGCGCTCGACAACGCACTGTCGACGGCCGATGTCGTCGTGGCGACGGTGCCGCATACGCCCGAGACAATCGGACTGTTTGACGCGGACCGCCTGTCACGCATCAAGTCGGGCGCGGTGTTCTGCAATCTGGGCCGGGGATCCCTCGTCGATGAAGAAGCCCTGGCGACGGCGCTGGCGCACGAGCACCTGGGCGGCGCCGTGATCGACGTCACGCGCGACGAGCCACTGCCCCGAGGCCATGTGTTCTGGACGGCGCCCAACGTCATCCTTACCCAGCATTCGGGTGGAGGCAGCAGCGACGAGATTGACAGGAAGATCGACCACTTTCTCGAGAATCTCGCCCGGTTTCGCAGCGGAACGCCTCTCGTCGGCATGGTCGACTTCGAGCGGGGATACTGATGCCGCGAATCACGCATTGCCGTTGTCTGCTCCTCACATCGCCCTATGCCGATGCCGATGATCCCGAGATCAAGGAGTGCTTTCCCAATGGTCCCAGGCGCACCATCGGAATGGTCGAGGTGACGCTCGAGAATGGCGTGACGGGACTCGGCGAGGGATACCTTGCGGTGTTCGCGCCGAAGGTCTTCCGGTCGATCGTCGAACTCTGCATCCCCCAGGTTCTGGGCAAGGACGCCTTCGACATCTCCGGCCGGGTTCGCGACCTGCGCTCGCTCTGCGATTACTGGTCGCTCCAGGGGGCCGCCCGCCATGTCATTTCCGCCTTCGAAATCGCGTTGCAGGACGCGAAGGGCAAGTCGCTGGGCAAGCCGGTCTATGATCTTCTCGGCGGTGCCAGGGCCGATGCGATCCGGATATACGGCTCCGGCGGTTGCTGCGATCGCAAGGATCAGTTTCTGCGCGAACTCGACCTGCTCGAATCTCTCGGAATCTCCGCCTACAAGATCCGCGCGGTCAAGGGCGACATACGGCGTACCTGCTGGGTGCTCGACGAGGCCCGCCGGAGGGGTATCGAGGTGGGGGTCGACATGTGCCAGAATCTTGCCGACCCGCCCCAGGCGGTTGACGACGTCGTGGCCTATGTCGATGCGGTTCACGCCCGGACAGACGCCAGGATGATCTTTGTCGAGGAAGCGCTGGGCCCGGAGTGTGTCGAAGAATACCGCGAACTGAAGGGCCCGTACGGACGTCCCGGTCTGTGGCGGCGAGATCATCACCACGCCCTGGGACATGATCCGGCGCATCAACGACGACGTCTATGACTTTGTCCAGCCCGACGCCTCGGTGATTGGCGGCATCTCGGCGGTGATGGATATCTTCCATGCCGCGCGCGAGAGAAAAACGGATGTCGTCGTCCATGCCTGGGGAGGAGCGGTGGCAATCATGGCGAGCTACCATGCGGCGTTTGCCGGTGGTGGCAGCCTCGTCGAGTACCCCATGCTGGACTTTCCGCTGGCGCGCGAGATGATGGGCGATGAGGGGCATATCCGGGACGGCCAGCTTCTTCGTTCCACCGCAGCCGGACTCGGGCTCACCCTGACTCCCGAGATGGAAGCGCGCTATCCCTTTGACGAGACGGCGGTCTATTCCTGTGCGTTGCTCGACTACGGCCCGCCACCCGACAGTTACTGGGAGTGAGCGGAACCCTTCCGCCGCATCACAGCCGGATCGCCACGTTCTTGACCGCCAGGTAGTTTCGCACGCCCGCAAGGCCGCGCTCGCGACCGACTCCACTCTCCTTCATGCCTCCGGTTGGAGCCTGGACTCCGCCCATGAACCAACCGTTGATCCACACCGATCCGTGTTCGAGCTGTTGGGCCATGCCCAGCGCGCGGCTGATATCCCGGGTGTAGACCCCGGCAGCCAGCCCGTAACCCAGAGCGTTGGCGATCGCGACCGCCTGATCGGCATCCCCGATGTCGACCACGACGCCGACCGGTCCGAAGACCTCCTCTCGGGCAATGGCCATGTCCGGGGACACGCGATCGAGCACGGTCGGCTCGATGAAGTAGCCGCGGTCCAGATGCTGCGGGCGGCCACCGCCCTGTCGTACGCGTCCGCCGGCCGCGACCCCGGCATCGATGTGACCGCGTACCCTGGCGTACTGCTCGCTGGAGATCACCGGTCCCAGGGAGGGGTTCTCCAGGCCGGGACCAATGGAGAGCGACGCCGCTCCGGCGCACAAGCGGTCGATGAATTCCTCGCGGATTGCCGGTGCGAGGAGATAGCGCGAAGCCGAGGAACAGACCTGCCCGGTGTTGTCGAAGGACGCCAGGAGGGCGTCATCCACCGCCCGGTCAAGGTCGGCGTCCTCGAGGACGATCATCGGATTCTTGCCACCCAGCTCCAGCACGACCGGCGTGATGCCCTGTGCGGCGGCAGACATGATCCTGCGGCCGGTTTCGACTGATCCGGTGAAGGTGATGCCGCGTACGAGAGGATGGCGCACGAGCGCTTCGCCGGCCTCCTCGCCAAGGCCGGTGACGATGTTGACGACCCCGTCCGGTATCCCCGCCTGTTCGGCGAGCCTGGCGAAGGCGAGCGCCGACAGCGGCGACTGTTCGGCAGGTTTCAGAACACAGGTGCAGCCTGCCGCAAGCGCCGGGGCGAGTGAGCGGATCGCCATGCCCAGGGGAAAGTTCCAGGGCACGATATGGGCGGTCACGCCAAGCGGCTCCAGCATCGTGAAATCGACGACGTCGCGGCCGAGCGGCACCGTGATGCCCTCCATCTTGTCGGCCGCTCCCGCGTTGTAGCGCAGCGTTTCGACAACACCGTCGATGTCGCCACGGGAACCGTCGATCGGCTTGCCGGCATCGAGAGTTTCGAGCCGCGCGAGATTCTCGCGCTCGTTCTCGATCAGCCCGGCCAGCCGCTCAAGGATTCTGCCTCGGTCCGCCGGCGCGATGGCGGACCAGTCCCCGTGTTGCGCCCGGTGTGCCGCCTGAACGGCCGCGTCGACGTCCTCGCCCACGGAGCGCGCGAAACGCGCCAGAGGTTCTTCCGTTGCCGGATCGATGGTGTCGAGGAACGTTCCGGTGGCCGGAGCCACCGGTTTTCCGCCGATGTGATTCATGTGAACTGGGTCAACCACGAAGCGCTCCGCTCGAAATTCCCTGGATGAAGTAGCGTTGAAGAATGAGGAAGACGAGCACGCTCGGGACGCACAGGACGGTCACCCCCGCCATCGACAGCGCGAAGCCTTCAAGCTGGGTGGCCGTACCGGATATCGGCGTGAATGCCGCAATGCCGACGGGCAGGGTCTTCATGTCCTCCTTGAAGACCGCCAGCAATGGCCACAGGAAGTTGTTCCAGTTGAGCACGAAGATGATGATTGTCGCGGCGATCAGCGGTGCCCGGGCCAGGGGCAACGCGATCTTCCAGAAAATCAACCCGTGTCCCGCACCATCGATCCTCGCCGCGTCCTCAAGGTCTCGCGGAAAGGTCAGGAAGAACTGCCTGAAGATCAGGACGCTGAAGACGTTGCCGACCGACGGCAGGATCAGCGCCTGGTAGGTGTTCGCCCAACCCACCTTGATGATGCCGAGCAGCATCGGAACGGCGTAGACCTCGATCGGCACCATGAGCGAGGCGACATAGAGGAAGAACAGCATGTGACGGCCGGGAAAATTCATCCGCGCCAGGGCGTATCCCGCCAGGGCTCCCGACATCACGCACAGGAATGTGGCGCTGACCGAGACGATGATGCTGTTGAGCGTCCAGCGCCAAACCGGGTACTTCGTGAAGATATCGACGTAGTTCTGGAAGGTGACGCGGTTTGGCAGCCATTCGATGTCCACGGTCATCACGTCTCCCGGGTACTTCAGGGAGGTCGAGATCATCCAGACAAAGGGCATGACCCAGAGCGCGGCGATCGCCAGCCCGACGATCCACACGGGAATGTCGCCGGCGGCCATCCCGTATTCGCGTTTGAGGTATGCCAGGGGGTTCATGTGGACTGTTCCCGGATCAACCTGCGACTGAGGAAGGTCACGAGAAGAATCACGACGAAGAGCATCATCGAGACGGCCGCGCCGAGCCCGAACTTCTGGTTGCGGATCGCCACGGTGTAGATCTCGAAGAGGACGGATGTGGACGATGAAGCCGGTCCACCACTCGTCATCACGTAGACCTGGCTGAAGATCCTCAGTGTCGCAATGAGCTGCAGGGTGATCACCATGCTCAGCACCGGGCGAAGCATGGGCAGGGTCACGTAGCGGAAGCGCTGCCAGCGTGTGGCGCCGTCGATCTCCGCGGCGTCGTACATGTCACCGGGAATGTCCTGCAGGCCCGCGAGAATCAGGACGAAAGCAAGACCCATGTCCCACCAGATCGAGGTGATGCCGACACCATAGAGGGACCAACTGGTGCTGGTGAGCCAGGGGATGTTGTCGATTCCCAGATACCCCAGGTAGTGATTGGCAATGCCGAACTGGGTGTCCAGGATCCAGACCCATACCAGTCCGATCACCGTTGCCGAGACCACATAGGGAGAAAAGAAACAGACCCGCGCCACAGACGACAGCGGCCACCGGTTGTTGACATAGAGTGCCGCCATGAGTCCGAGAACCAGCACTCCCGGCACGATGGTCAGGCCGTAGAGGAGAATGTTCTGGAACGAAATGAGGATCTGGTCGTTTTCCAGCGCCTTCTGGTAGTTGTCCAGCCCGACGTACTTCGGCGGTCCGAAGATGCCCCATTTCATGAAAGACAGGTACGCGGCGAACAGGATCGGCGCGATGTTGAAGACCAGGAACGGAGCGGTGAAAACGGCGACGAAAGCGTAGGCGGCCCAATCGACCGGTGGTTTCTGGCTGCGGTAATTCAGCATGTCTCCACCCATGCCGCACGCGTCGTGCGCAAGGCCCCAATCAACAACGGGCGGGATGTCCCGGGTCTCCGCGGATTCAGCGCACGGCCAGACCGCGGAACTTGACCCGGGGTCTGTGGCCCGGGGGGCCGTAGCCCCCCGGGATCACGTTCAGCCCTCTTCGAGGGCTTCGCCCCAGCCGTCCTGGAGCCGTGTCATGGCATCATCAATGGATGTCTGGCCGGCCCAGACGAGTTCCAGGGTCTTCGCCAGGAAGTTGCCACCGGAATAGATGTTGAAGTCCGCGCCGTTGATGATCGGAAAATCGGCAATGGCGGTCGCGAACTCGAGGCCGTCGACGAACGCCCCGCGCACATCCCAGGGGGCGCCCGCGGTCTTGTAGTCGCTGCGGCCGAGAATCGACTGCCTCGGAGACGCCCCGCGGCCCTCGGTGCACCACAGGAAGCTGTTGTCCGACAGCCACGTCACGGCGTCCATCGTCGCCTGGTAGCGCGAAGGATCGCTCTGAATGTAGAGCTCGAGGGCACCGCGCTCGAAGTAGGTCACGCGTTTCCCGCCGATGTTCGGAAACAGCTTGGTCACGAAGGGCAGCTCCTGCGCCAGGTAGCCGTTGATCGTCCATGGACCGGTCCAGAAGACGGAGCCCTGGCCGGTACCGAAGGCCTTGTAGCGGTCGGTGACATCGCGGGTTGATACCTTGTGCGTGTCGAACAGATCGAGCACCCATTGCATCGCCGCCTTGCCGGCGTCGGGATTCACGCAGACGGTCGAGAAATCGTCGCTGATGCGCTGAAAACCCATCTGCTCGGCAACAATGCCCCAGGTGACCGTTGGCTGCACACCCGACCCGGTCATCATGATGCCGGATCGCACGACCGTGTCGCCGTCCCGCTTGGTCATCGCCTTTGCCCACTCGATCAGACCGTCGCCGTCTTCGGGCCAGTCGTTGATGTCGAGTCCGGCCTCGGCCACATGAGCGGTGTTGACCTCGGGCTGGATCGACATCAGGTCAAGCGGGACCTGGAAGAGTTCGTCGCCGCCGTAGTTCGGGAACTTCGAGGCATTGATCGAGAACTCCGAAAAGTCCGACAAATCGAGTCCCGAATTGGCGGCAAGTTCGTTCAGAGGTACCAGAAGCCCGTCACGCACGAACGCCGGACGCGGATCCGTATTCCAGCCGAAGTCGGGGGCTTCGCCCGCCGCGGCGGAGGCCAGGACCTTGGTGGTGTAGTCATCCCAGTTGATGACCTCCATCCGGATCGAGACGCCCTTGTCCTTGTGCGCTTCGTTGAAGTTCTGGATCATCTGTGCCCAGACCTCTCCGTCCGAAGCCGCAAGCGGGCTCCAGTGAACAAGCTCAAGCGCGGCCGAAGCGCGGCGGATGAACGGCATGGGAAGGGCGCTCGCCAGGGCAAGTGAGCCACCCGTCTTGATGACCTTGCGGCGCGTTACTCCTGATTTCTTCATCGTTGTCCTCCTGGTCGTGTCGGTACCCGCACGCGGGAACCTGAATCTAGCGTGCGACCGTTCCCGCCGCACCAGTGGTCAATAGCATACTTCGACGCTGCCATACATTGAAGGTATCGACGTCCTGTCTGACAGGATGCCGACATCGGTGGCGCGGGTATCGCACCGGGGTGATAGGATCGAAGCGCAAACGAGGGGGCACGATCCATGAGCGTGATCGGAACGGTGGAGAGCCTGTGGCGCTATCCCGTCAAGAGCATGGCGGGCGAAGAACTGGAACGGGCCTGGCTGGGCTTTGCCGGCATCTACGGCGATCGGGTTGCCGTCTTCCGGAGCGATCAGGCAAGCCCCGGGTTTCCCTGGCTGACAGCGCGCGAACAGCGCCGCATGCTTCTCATGCGGCCGCGGTTCCGGGATCCCGTGGCCGCATCGCAGCCGCCCAACCTCGCGGATGCCCTGGCGGAAGCGCCGGGTCTCTCACCTCTCTATGCCGGCCACGAGGCCCTCATGATCGATGTCGAACTTCCCGATGGCGAGGTGCTGGCGATCGACGATCCGGCGCTGCTGCACCGCCTCAGGCAACACCTCGGACGCGAACACCGCATCGACCTGTTGCGCTCCCAACGCGCCTTCACGGACTGCCGGCCGCTTTCCCTCATCTCGACGGCCACGGTGGCCGCCCTCTCGACAGAACTCGGCCGTTCCGTCGACAAGCGGCGTTTCCGCGCGAACGTCTATCTCGAACTCGAACGCGAGGGTTCCGTTGCCGAGGACTCGTGGATCGGCCGACGCCTGAAGATCGGCGACAAGGTCGAAATCTCCATCCTCGAGAAGGATCCCCGCTGCGCCATGATCACACTCGACCCCGACTCGGCAGAGCGTGACCCGTCCATTCTCAACCACGTTCTGAAAGAACGCGCCGGCACCATGGGTGTCTACGCGGCCGTGCTGGTCGAGGGCATGCTGGAAGCCGGCGCGCCCGTCACGCTCGTCGACTGACCCCGCCCTCACAAGGGTGGTGAGTGGTTCGTGCAGCGTGTCCCGGATGTTCACGGTTGCGTGGCTTGCTGGTCAGAGCGCCTTCCTTGTTCCCTCTTCATCTCGTCGGTGGAGCCAGTCAGGGACCAGGGCCAATCCAGGTATGCTCGCGGACACCGCCCGCCTCGAAGGCGTGAATGTCCGACCCACGATCAGCGGGCCCACCGCCAGCATGAGACCGACAGTGATGGTGAGCAGCCCGGCAATCAAGACGACCGACAGACCCAGACTATCGGAGGCCATCTTTCCCCGGCGCTTCAGGCGGTGCGGCGCTGCAAGATCCAGTCGGCCGCCGCCGCCATGTCGTCGACAACGGCCGTCGGCGGTGGATCGACGGCGGTTTCGGCGCCATGGCGGTACTTTCCCGTTCTGACCAGGATGCCGTGACCGAGACCCGCGGCCAGTGCGCCGGCGACATCCATCTCGGCGTCGTCGCCGACCATCGCCGCATGGGCCGCCGGACAGCCCGCGCTCCGTGTCGCAGCCGAGAAGAACGCCGCAGAGGGCTTGCCCAGGACAACTGCCCGGCGCCGCGTTGCGTATTCCAGGGCAGCGACGAATGCTCCGGCGTCGAGGCTCAGTTCGCCATCTTCGTCCTCGAAGGTCCGGTTGGTGGCGAGCGCAAGGAAATCGGCGCCGCCGGCGAGCGCGCGGAACGCCGCATTCATCGTGTCGTAGGTGAAGGCGCGACCCGCGTCGCCAACGATGACCGCAGCCCCCTTTTCCCCGCCGAGGCCGCGAAAATCGTCCTCCAGATCGGGATGGATCAGCAGATGGAGCGACAGGCCGCGGCCTTCGAGCCAGGCGCGGGCGGCCGCCGCAGGTGTGAGGAGTTCGTCCTCGTCGACAGCAAGCCCGAGGGACCGGACGCGTTGGAGCAGCACGCGCCTCGAAGACCTCGTCGTGTTCGTCAGGAACCGCACCGGCAGGCCGGCCGCCCTGAGGCGCGCCACGGCATCCACCGCCCCCGGCAAGGCATGGTCGCCTTCATAGATCACGCCGGACAGATCAAGCAGGACGACGTCGATCATGAATCGAGGATGCCAAGGCTTCCGGAGACAGTCAATTTGACAGGACGCGACGCTGAATCAGGCTGTTCCTGGCTGGTCTGTCGTCTGCCCGGGAGAGGAACGATGTGCGACGCGACCATGAGGGCATATCTGTGATGCCTGGCCCGCTCGCCGTGCCGCTGCGGGCGGGTCTGCCGTTCAGCTTCGTCACTGGCGCTCTGGCCGATTCTCTTCGCCTTCGGCAACGCGGCAATTCTCAACATGCTGCCGTCGCGCATCGTCCCGTTGATGACGAACTACCTGCTCTTGGCCATCCCGCTTTTCATCTTCATGGCCTGGGTCCGGCACGGCTCTGCTTGAAGATGGAGACCGACGACTGCGCCGCGATTCAAAAGGGTCAGGCCGACGCGATCTCGGCCATGGTCCTGATGAGCGGGGCGTAGAAGTCGGGATCGTAGGCGTCCTTGTCCTCCAGAACGCTGAAGTAGACGACGGCCGTGTCCGTGTCGGGGTTGGCGAGCGCGAACTGGCCGCCGTAGCCGCCGTGGCCGAGCCAGACCCCGTCAGTCATGGTCTGGCGGCTGTAGCGCATGAAGTCGCGTGGCTCGGCCATGGGCGGTCCCGGATCGCGCCTGGTGTCCTCGATGAAGGCGGCATCGCCCACGCGACGGCCGTCGACACCCTCGCCGCCGCGCGCGAAGAGCAGGGTGAGGCGGGCGAGATCGCGCGCGGTGAGGCAGGCGCCACCGTCGATCAGCGCCACGCCCTCGCGGTCGCAGGTGACGTGGTAGCAGCCTTCCAGGCCTGCGGCCTCGACGATCTCGATCAGCCATTCGCGGAGCGGCCTGCCGCTCGCCCGCTCGATCAGCCAGGCCAGAGCGTCCGTGTTGGTCGACTTGTAGAGCATGGCGCCCGTGCGGTTCTCGAGATCGCCGCCGGTGACGGCGGCGACGAACTGCCGGATGGTCTGCTCCTGCGTCCCTCCGGCGGCAGGCGCCAGCCCATGGCGGATTCCATGGCGAAACTTCCGGTGTGGGGGTCGGTATAGTCTTCCGCGTAATCGTTGGCGACGTTCATGTCGGCGGTGTCCCGCACGCTCGCCCCTGCATAGCCGCTGCCCAGCTCCGGCAGATAGCTTCCCATCGTGCGAGACATGTCGACCAGTCCGTCTGCGACCGCGCGGCCCAGCATGAGGTTGACGGCCATCTTCGTGATTGACTGGATCGAATGGGGACGGTCCGGCCCGAAGTCGGGCGCATAGGCCTCGTAGATCACGTGCTCGCCGCGCACGACAACGAAGGCGGAGAAGTGCGGCGCCTCGAGAATCTCTGCGACGCCGGGATGGCGGCGTATGGTCCAGTCGATGCGCTTGTAGAGTGGCAGAACGCAAGGCGAGCGGAACGACAGGGCGTAGCGCGTGTGGGTGTGGAGACCGTGGAAGCCCCGCCTGCGCGTGTCGGGCTGGTTCCAGCGCGCCTTGTTGTCGCGCCCGGTGACGAGATCCGGATTGGGAATGCCCTGGATGGTCATGTCCGTGTCCATTCCTCCGCCCATTCTGCATCCACCATGCCAGATGCCGATGCCGGAGACCAGCGTGCGAGGCGGCGTTAAGCGATCGGCATGAGCGGCTGGATCGAAACGACTGCCAGCGAACGGCGTCGCTCAACTTCGCCAGACATGCCACATTGGTCAGGCAAACAGGATTGCGTGGATACCTGTGGCTGAACATTCAAGACAGGGATTGTCTGGTAGCCCGAACCGAGGTTGGCGGCAACATCCGGCTCGATGGTCACGCGATGCCGGCTGTCGTTCGCGGTGCTTGGCAACGCTCAGGCTCCTGATGTCCTTGCCCTGCACAGGCGGTCGGTCCCGCGGTCTCGGTCGACGCTATGATGGGCCAGCAAGGGAGGGTCTCGCGATGGCGGGCGACATTCATCCTGACATGAACCATCTGCTCAGGGCCCGCGACGCCGCCGGCGCCAAGGGAGAGAGCGCCGAGGAACAGCGTCCCTTCGCTTCTGGACGTCCTACACCCGCGCGCTCAACGAGCGGCATCCCGACGACATGGATGTGTGGGACGAGCGGGTCGAGACCCCGGAGCACGACTGGTACACCTCGTCAGGGCCCGCGACGCCGCCGGCGCCAAGGGAGAGAGCCCTCACTGACGACTTCGAGACCCCGGAGCACGCGGTCCCCGTCAGAATCTATCGACCCTCGTCAGAATCTATCGCGGCTGGCAGCGCGGCCGGCTCCCGCCATTGTCTACCTTCACGGTGGCGGATTCATGCTGGGCGACCTCGACAGTTCCGATACCATCGCCTGGGGTTTCGCCCAGGAAACCGGCGCGCTCGTGGTCTCGGTGGACTACCGGCTCACGCCCGAGCATCCGTATCCGGCCGCCGTGAACGACAGCTGGAACACCCTGCTCTGGCTGCAGGCCGAAGCGGGGCGTCTGGGGATCGATCCCCGGCGCATTGCCGTCGCCGGAGACAGCGCAGGCGGCAACCTGGGCGCCGTGATGGCGCTCAAGGCACGCGACACCGGTGCCGTCACGCTCGCCGGTGTCGCCATCATCTATCCAGCGACGGGTCTCGATCAGGACGCGCCAAGCTATCTGGAGCACGCCGACGGACCAGGCCTGACGCGCGACGGCACCATCAAGTACCGCGATCTCTATCTCGCCGGGAACCACGACACCGATGACGCCTATGCGCGGCCGATCATGGCCGAAAGCCTCGCCGGTCTCGCCCCCTTCTGGGTCCATTCCGCCGAGATCGATCCCATCCGCGACGATGGCCGTCTGTTCGCCGCCAGGATGGCGCGGGATGGCGGCGATGTGACCTACCGCGAGGCGCGCGGCATGATCCATGGCTTCATGCGCGCCCGCATGCGGGGCGAGGCCGCACGTCGCGAATACGCGCTCATCTGTCGCTTCCTGCGCCATTGCCTCGGATGTGGCGACCACTGATCCGATGTGGCGGGAGGTGTTCCGGAAGACGTTCTCTCAAGCCGCAGCGCCGGGATGCCTGCCACCAGACCATTGAGCAACGCGCCGGATGGGCCGCGGAACCCGCCAGGCCGGAACAGTCGATCAATGCCGATCAGGAAATCGGGCGTGACGTCCTTGAGACAGGAAGGGACCGGAGGGCATCCAGAACCAGGCGCGTTCCGCGTTCATGAGGCTTGTGTGCAGCGTATCGTGTCCGGGGGTCGAACTGTGAACTGAACGTTCGCGGGCACAAGCCGCAATTCGCGGGGAACAAGCGGCGCCCGGGTCGAAGGGGTCACCGATTGCAGGGATGGTGTCCTTGACTGGCGGGATCACAGGGGCTCAAGGCCGCACCAGTCGGCGATGAAGCGGGCGATTGCGCGGGTGACCTGGCGGCACGAGTCGAGACTGACCCTCTCGTCGAAGCCGTGAATGTTCTCGGCAAGAGGGCCGTAGACCAGTGCAGGGATGCCGGCGTAGAGACCGAAGAAACGGGCGTCGGTGGTGCCGGTGAGAGAACGTGTTTCAAGGTCTTTGCCGAAGACCTGCCTGTGGCTTTCGGCAAGCACGGCCTCGGCATCGCTTCCCTCTTCGAGAACGTACCCTTCCGCCTGGAATCCGTCCCACACGACCTCCGGGGGATTGTTGGCAAGAAATGCGTCGTCGCGGGCGGCCCGTGCGATGCAGTCCTCGACTTCGTCGCGGGCCCGAGCGAGATCGGTTCCGGGAAACACGCCCACTCTCATGTCGAAGCGGCACCATGCCGGGACGCTCGACGCCCAGTCTCCGCCCTCGATGCGGCCGACATTGAAATTGAGCGGGTGGGTCATGCCGGCATAGCGTTCGTGACCGGCAGCGTTCCACTTTTCCTCGAGCGCGTGGAGGGCGCCAACCAGCCGCCAGGCGGCCTCGATGGCATTGGCGCCGCTTCCGGCATAGGCAACATGAACGGGATGCCCGCGCACGTGGCACTGGAACCACATGACGCCGACCTGGGATCTCAGCAGGCCATGGCCCAGGGGTTCGGGGATGAGTGCGGCATCGGCGTGGTAGCCGCGCTGGCGACAGGCAAGCGCCCCGTTGCCCGTACTCTCCTCCTCGATCACGGCCTCGATGGTGACATCCGATGCCGGGCGAAAACCGGCACGCCTGATGGCATCGAGGGCGAAGAGTCCGCAGACCCAGCCCGCCTTCATGTCGCCGGCGCCACGGCCGTGCATCCAGCCATCCTTCACCACGGGCTCGAAGGGAGGTGTCGACCACATGTCGTGCGGCCCTTCGGGCACGACATCGATGTGGCCGTTGATGATCAGGGAGCGTCCACCGGGGGCGGGTCTGCGCATCGTGCCGACGCTGACCCAGGCGTCGTCGTATCCGTCCAGTTTCGGCGAATATCCCGGCAGGTTGCGAATGTCCTCGTTTCTGATCTGCCAGCGGTCGACGGCAAATCCCCGTGCCGCCAGGGCGCGGGCGATGAAATCCTGGGCGGTCGCCTCCCGTCCCCTCACGGAGGGCAGACGGACGAGGTCGCCGGTGAAGGCGACCTGTTCGTCAAAGCCCGCCTCGACGGCCGCATCGAGCCGCGTTCCCGTATCGTTGTCGATCATGTGCTTTCTCCCGGCCTCTCCACGAGTGTGCGTCGCACCGCATCCTGCCAGCCCCGGTAGAGCCTGTCGGCCTCGGCGCGTTCCATGGCCGGCATGAAACGCCTGTCGCCCTGCCAGGAGTTGGCGAAGTTCTCCATGTCCGGCCATACGCCGGCCTGGTGTCCGGCAAGCCAGGCGACGCCGAGCGCGGTCGCCTCGACGTTCGCCATCCGGTCGACCGGCATGGCGAGGATGTCGGCAAGAAACTGCATGGCGATGTCGTTGGCGCTCATGCCGCCATCGACCCGCACGATTGCTTTGTCGCCAACGGATGTCTGGTCATCAAGCATGGCGCCGAGGAGATCGCGCACCTGGTAGGCGAGACTCTCGAGAGCGGCGCGCACCAGTTCGGCCCTGCCGCTCGCCCGGGTCAGTCCATGGATGGCGCCGCGGCATTCGGCATCCCACCAGGGCGCGCCGAGACCGGTGAAGGCCGGTACCAGGTAGGGCGTGTGAAGCGGATCGGCAGCATCGGCGAGTGCCGGGGTCTCACCGGCATCGGCGATGATGCCGAGGCCGTCGCGCAGCCATTGGACGACCGTACCGGCGTTGAAGATCGATCCTTCAAGCGCGAAGCAGCGTTCGCCGGCGAGCTGCCAGGCGACCGTCGTCAACAGCCGCCTCTGCGAGATCACCGGCTCGCTGCCGATGTTGAGAAGGGCAAAGCAGCCGGTCCCGCAGGTCACCTTCATCATCCCCGGCCGGAAGCAGGCCTGACCGATGGAAGCCGCCTGCTGGTCGCCGGCCACCCCGCGAATGGGGATGTTGCCGATCACCGAGGTGCCATAGTCGCCGGCGCAGTCCCGCACGTCGGCCAGCATGGATTCCGGCACCCCGAGAAGGCGGCAGAGATCGTCGTCCCAGCGCCCTTCGCGGATGTTGTAGAGCATGGTGCGCGAGGCATTGGTGGCGTCGGTGGCGTGGACCTCGCCGCCGGTCAGGTGCCACAGCAGGAAACTGTCGATGGTGCCGGCCAGGAGTTCGCCGCGCCCGGCGCGTTCCCTGGCGCCTTCGACGTGATCCAGAATCCAGGCGATCTTGGTGCCCGAGAAATAGGGATCCGGCAGCAGGCCCGTGCGCTCGGCAATCATCGTGGCGTGACCTTCGGCGGCAAGGCGGCGGCACAGGCCGGAGGTTCTGCGGTCCTGCCAGACAATCGCCGGGGCGACCGGTCGGCCGGTGGCGCGATCCCAGACGACCACGGTCTCCCGCTGGTTGGTGATGCCCATGGCGGCGATGGACGTGGAGGCGGCTCCGGACTCGGCCAGCACCGTGCGCAGGACCTCGATGCTGGTTGCGAGGATGTCGTCGGGATCCTGTTCAACCCAGCCGGGCTGCGGAAAGCATGACCTGGTCTCCGCACTTGCCTGGCACACGCCGCGCCGGTCGCCGTCGTGAAGAATGGCGCGACTCGATGTCGTGCTCTGGTCGAGTGCAACAATGAATGTCACCCTTGCATGCCCCCCGCCATCTTCCGGGATGCTATCCCGGCCGACGGCACCCCGCCAATGAACATCCGGAGGCAAGAGGCCCATGAGTCGTGATCCGCAGTACGACATCCTGTTCGAACCGGTGGCCATAGGACCGGTCACGGCACGCAATCGGTTCTATCAGGTGCCGCACTGCAACGGCATGGGAACCCACTATCCCAGCGCCATGGCGGCCATGCGCGGCATGAAGGCCGAGGGCGGCTGGGCGGTGGTCTCCACGGAGGAGTGCGACTTCCATCACACCGGAGACATCACGCCGGCCATCGAAGCCCGCCTGTGGACCCGCCAGGACATTCCGATCATGGCAAGAATGGTCGAAAGCGTGAAACGCCACGGTGCGCTGGCGGCATGTGAACTGGTCTATGGCGGCATGGCCGGTCACAATCGCCTGTCGCGCGAGGTGGCGATGGCGCCGGTTGCCATTCCCCTGCAGGACGGTGATCCGGGCCAGGCGCGAGCCATGGATCATTCCGACATCGCCCGGTTCCGCCATTGGCACCGTCAGGCCGTTCTCCGGGCAAGGGAAGCCGGTTTCGACATCGTCTATGTCTACGCCGGGCACAACCTGTGCCTGCTGCAGCACTTCCTGTCGCGCCGCTACAACACGCGGACCGACGAGTACGGTGGATCGATCGAAAACCGGGTACGCCTGATTCGCGAGGTTCTCGAGGACACGAAGGAGGCGGTCGGCGATACCATGGGCGTTGCCCTGCGCCTGGCGGTCGATGAACTGGAAGGCGATGAAGGCATCACGTCGCAGGGTGACGGCCGCGCCGCGGTGGAGTTGCTGGCCGATCTGCCGGATCTCTGGGATGTCAACCTCAGCGAATGGGAAAACGACAGCCAGACGGCCCGCTTTGCCGAAGAGGGGTTCCAGGAGGACCATACGTCCTGGGTCAAGCAGGTGACGGGCAAGCCGGTGGTTACGGTGGGCCGCTACACGTCTGTCGACCGCATGGCGAGCCTGGTCAGGCGCGGCCTCACGGATTTCATCGGTGCCGCCCGGCCATCGATCGCCGATCCCTTCCTTCCGAGAAAGATCGAAGAGGGGCGCATCGACGACATCCGCGAATGCATCGGCTGCAACATCTGTGTTTCGGCGGACTTCATGTCCATGCCCATGCGCTGCACCCAGAACCCGACCACGGGCGAGGAGTGGCGTCGCGGCTGGCACCCTGAAGAAGCCGCCCCCCGGGGCAGCGATTCAAGCGTTCTCGTGGTCGGTGGCGGGCCCGCCGGTCTCGAGGCGGCCCGAACGCTCGGGGAACGCGGCTACAAGGTGACGCTGGCCGAGGCCGGTGACGAACTTGGAGGCCACCTGAGGACGCTGACGCGGCTTCCGGGGCTTTCCAGCTGGATGAGGGTGCGCGACTGGAGAGTCGGCCAGCTGCACAAGCTCGCCAACGTCGACATCTACCCGGGAAGCGAACTCTCCGGCGACGACATCGAGGGGTTCGGTTTCGACCATGTCGCCATCGCCACCGGTTCGCTCTGGCGCCGGGACGGCGTGGGCCGTTCGCATCGTCGGCCGATCGATGGAGCGGGATCCGCCGGTGTGCTGTCCCCCGACGACGTCATGGCGGGTGTCGACCTCGCCGATCCGGTGGTCATCTTCGATGACGACCATTACTTCATGGCCGGCGTGCTCGCCGAGGTTGCCGTCTCTCAAGGTCGAAGGACGATCTACGTCACACCATCGGCCGACGTCGCTTCCTGGACCCATTTCACCATGGAGCAGGGACGGATCCAGGCGCGCCTCCTCTCGCTCGGCGTCGAACTCGTCCCGGGCCACGACCTGGCCGCCATCGGGAACGGAACGGTTGATGTCGCCTGTGTCTACACCGGTCGCCGGCGTCAACTGGAGAGCGGATCGGTCGTTCTCGTCACCATGCGCGATCCGAAGGACGAGCTCGTGATCGCGCTCGCCGACGCCCCTCGGGAGGGTGTCGTCAGAAGTGTGACCGCCATCGGTGACTGCCTGGCGCCGGGACTTCTTGCAGCGGCCGTCTACAGCGGACACCGCTATGCCCGGGAACTCGACACGGACGTGCCTGTCGATTCGCCGCCGTTTCGCAGGGAAGTGGTGGAACTGTCCGGCGACTGGCCCTGATTCCTTGCGGTGGCCCGATCAAGCCACTATCCATTCCGACTTGTCCCTCCCGGGTGCGCCGATGGATTTTGCCCTTTCGCAAGAGCAGTCGATGATCGTCGACACGGTGCGCCGTTTTGTCGCCGAGGAACTCGTTCCCCACGAGGACGAGGTCGAACGCACCGACGACGTGCCGGCGGCCCTCATCCGGCAGATTCGCCAGCGGGCCATCGACAAGGGGCTCTATGCCATCAACATGCCGGCGGAACTCGGTGGCGGCGGACTCGATGCCCTTGCCGTGTCGCTGTGCGAGATCGAACTCGGTCACACGGCCTTTGCCCTGCAGTATGCGGTGGCCCGTCCATCCAATATCCTGCGCGCCTGCACGGGCTGGCAGGTCTCCCGCTACCTGCTTCCGACCATTCGCGGCGAGCGTGTCGAGTGCCTGGCCATGACCGAACCCGGCGCCGGTTCCGACCTGCGCTCCATGACCACGCGGGCACGGCGCCAGGGAGAGGACTTCATCATCAATGGTACCAAGCATTTCATCAGCTATGCGGATGTGGCCGACTATGTGGTGCTGTTCGCCAGGACGGGCGATGAAGGGGGCATCACCAGTTTTCTCGTCGACAAGGACACTCCCGGTTTCGAGGTGCGCCCCGGGGGCGAGAGCGTCTCGCACAGAGGCTTCCACCACGCCGAACTGGTGTTCACGGACTGTCGGGTTCACCAGCGGCACATCCTCGGGGAGGAACACCGGGGATTCGACGTGGCGCGCGAGTGGCTGGGCGCCACCAGGCTCACTGTCGCGGCGCAGTGCGTCGGCCGGGCCCGGCGGGTGCTCTCCATGGCTGCCGGGTGGGCCGGTACGAGACGCCAGTTTGGCCGCACCATCGGCAGGTTCCAGGGAACCTCGTTCAAGCTTGCCGACATGCTGACCGAAATCGAGGCGGCGGAACTCCTGGTTCTGCGGGCAGCGGACCGGGAAGGGCGCGGTTGTGCCACCGACCGTGACTTCGCCATGGCGAAACTCTACGCCAGTGAAATGCTGGGCCGGGTGACGGACCACGCGGTGCAGATCTTTGGCGGCATGGGTCTCATGAAGGAGTTCGCTGTGGAGCGATTCTGGCGTGATGCCCGCATCGAGCGAATCTGGGATGGCACCAGCGAGATCCAGCGTCATATTCTCTCGCGCTCGCTGCTTCGCGAGCATGAAACATCACAAGGAGCAGGGTAATGGGCGACAGTGTTCGCGTGACGAAAAATGAAGGAATCTGGGAGATCGTTCTCGACAGACCCAAGGCCAACGCGATCAGCATGGCCGTGAGTCGGGAGCTTTCGGACACGTTCTGTTCATTCCGCGACGATGACTCGGCCCAGGTTGCCGTCATCACCGGTGGCGGTGACAGGTTCTTCTCCGCCGGCTGGGATCTCAAGGCTGCGGCCGCCGGAGAGGAAGACACCGATGCCGCATCGAGCTTCGATGGCGGATTTGCGGGACTGACGGAGCTGTGGAGCCTCGACAAGCCGGTGATTGCCGCCGTGAATGGCATGGCGGCGGGCGGCGGTTTTGAGCTGGCGCTGGCCTGCGATCTCATCGTGGCGGCGGAACATGCCGAGTGCTGGCTGCCCGAGGCACAGATCGGCATCCTTCCCGATGGTGGCGGGGTGATCCGCCTGCAGCGCCGCATACCAAGGGCGCTGGCGGTGGAAATGATGATGACCGGCCGGCGGATGTCGGCGACGGAAGGAGAACGCTGGGGACTCATCAGCCGCGTCGTGCCGGCTGCGGAACTCATGGATGCGGCCCGCTCACTGGCGAGCGACATCATGCAGAGTGCGCCGCTCTCGCTGAAGGCGATCAAGGCGGTGGTCAACACCACCGACGGCATGTCCGTCGAGGAGGCCTACACCTACATGAGATCAGGCCGGATCCCGCAATATCGCGCATGTCTCGATTCCGAGGATGCGATCGAGGGACCGCGGAGTTTCGCTGAACGCCGCGCTCCTGTCTGGAAAGGCCGCTGAACCGGGGGACGTGATGTCATTGCTTGCCAGCAGACTCGACAGAATCAAGCCATCGCCGACCATTGCGGTGACCCAGAAGGCCCGGGATCTCAAGGCCCGCGGCCGCGACGTCATCGGCCTTGGCGCCGGAGAGCCCGATTTCGACACTCCCGACCACATCGTCGAGGCGGCGGTCCGGGCCATGCGGGACGGCAAGACCCGCTATACCGCGGTGCAGGGTATTCCCGAGTTGCGCGAGGCGATCGCCGGCAAGTTCGCGCGGGACAATGATCTCGACTACCCGATCGATTGCATCACGGTCGGCTGCGGCGGCAAGCAGGTGCTCTACAACGCCATGGTGGCCACCCTGGAACCCGGTGACGAGGTCATCATTCCGGCTCCGTACTGGGTGAGCTACACCGACATCGTGCTGTTGTGTGGCGGACAGCCGGTGGTGGTGGAAACGACGTCGGCCAACGGGTTCAGGCTTGATGCAGGGAGTCTCGAGGCGGCCATCACGCCGCGGACCAAGTGGGTGATGCTCAACTCGCCGTCGAATCCGACCGGTGCCGGCTATGGGCACGACGACATGAAGGCGCTCACCGACGTGCTCATGCGCCATCCCCACGTCTGGATCATGCCCGACGACATGTACGAGCACATTGTCTACGACGGTTTCCGCTTCGTCACGCCGGCCCAGGTCGAACCGGGTCTGAAGGAGCGCACCCTCACCGTCAACGGTGTCTCCAAGACCTACTGCATGACCGGATGGCGAGTTGGCTATGCTGCCGGCCCGAAGATGCTGGTCGATGCCATGAACAAGGTGCAGTCCCAGTCCTCGACCCACACCAGTTCGATCAGCCAGCACGCCGCCGTGGCAGCGCTCAACGGTCCGCAGGACTTCATCGCCGAGCACAACAGGGTGTTCCGCCAGAGACGGGACCTTGTCGTCTCGATGCTCAACCAGGCAAAGGGCCTCGCCACGCCCGTTCCCGAGGGCGCTTTCTACGTCTACCCTTCATGCACCGGTCTCATCGGCACGTCCACGCCCTCGGGACGCCGCATCGAGACGGACGAGGATGTCGTCACCTGGATTCTGGAATCGGAAGGCGTTGCCGTCGTCCAGGGTGCGGCTTTCGGCAAGTCGCCCCACTTCCGGGTGTCCTACGCTACCTCGACGGCCTTGCTCGAGGAGGCCTGCCAGCGCATCCAGAGAGCCTGCGCCGCACTCTCCTGACCGGTCCCTGTGCCTGCATCACCTTCACCACCTCAAAGGCCTGCGGTAGGCTGGTAATCGTCACAGCTTGCTGTGGCATCGGGGTGCTCCTTCTTGCGGTTGTCGTGAACCACACGGAGTACCCCACTCCTACCTGACACATAAATGCCTACGTCACCCAGGGATCCCGACGCTTTCCTGACGTGTCGCATGACTGTAGGATCGGGGCACTCGATGGAGGGTGACGCATGCTGATCAGGGTACCGCGCAGGTGGGAGATTGCGGAGAACCAGGTGACATCCGAAAGCCATTGGCTCGACCGTCGCCGCCTTGTGAAGGCCATTGCCGCCGGACCGGTGCTGGCGGCAGGATGGCCCGCCGTCGCTCCGGCAGCTTCCGATGTGGTGGAGCTGGCCCGCGAGCAGGCTTCAGGTGATCCCACCAGTGATCTCTATCCCGCGGTCGCCAATCCGGCCTTTGTCGATGCCGGGCGAGAGGTGACGGTGGAGGAGGAGAATCTCACCTACAACAACTTCTATGAGTTCGGCAGTTTCAAGCAGATCTGGCAACGCGCCGCGGACCTCCCCCGCCGCCCCTGGTCGGTCACCATCGACGGCCTTGTCGAGGAACCCCGGACCATCGACATCGACACCCTGATCCGCTCGTTCAGCCTCGAGGAGAGGATTTACCGGCATCGCTGCGTGGAAGCGTGGTCCATGGTCGTGCCTTGGACGGGCTTCACCCTGCGCGATTTCGTCGAATTCGCCCGGCCACTCGGTTCGGCACGCTATGTCGTCATGCAGACCTTCCATGATCCCGATGTGGCTCCCGGCCAGGCGGGTTCGTGGTATCCCTGGCCCTACACGGAAGGTGTCACCATCGAGGAAGCAACCAACGACCTCGCCTTCATGGTGACCGGTGCCTACGGGCAGCCCATGGCCAATCAGTTCGGCGTGCCACTGCGCCTCCACCTTCCCTGGAAGTACGGGTTCAAGTCCGTCAAGTCCATCGTCAGGGTGTCGTTCACCGAGGAACGGCCGCTGACATTCTGGGAAGAGGTGGCGGGGAACGAGTACGGGTTCTGGGCCAATGTCAATCCCGAAGTGCCGCACCGGCGCTGGAGCCAGGCCATGGAACGCGTCCTCGGTACCGGAGACACCGTTCCCACCGAGATCTACAACGGCTATGGCGCCGAGGTGGCGTCTCTCTATGCCGGCCTGGAGGACGAACCCCTCTTCATGTAGCCGGTTCCATGAGCGGGCGTGTCCCGCCGGAATCAGTGGCTCAGGTGCGGTCCTGGCGGACCTTCTCGACGAGGAAATCGCGGAAGGCGGCGATTCGTGCCGATCCTCTCTGTTCTTCGGGATAGACGATGTGGGCTGTCAGAACGGGGAGGGGGGCCTCGATATCGATCCTGACCTGCCGGTCAGTGCTGCGCAGAACGTAGTCGGGAAGAATGGCGATACCCAGACCGCTTTCCACGGCGTTGCGCATGCCAAGGACCGAGTTGACCGTCAGGGCGGGATGGCGCTGGGGCCTGTCGACCCCGAATGAGCGGGGCAGCCATGCCGGGTTGACGAGATCCCGCAAGGGACCGTTGTCGTACATGATGATGCGGTGTTTCTCGAGATCCTTGAGGGATGCCGGTGTTCCCCACGCCTTGAGGTAGAGCGGCGAAGCGTAGAAGTTGAAATGGATGGTCTTCAGGCGGCGCTGGATGAGATCCGGTTGAGTCGGCCGGAAGAGGCGAATGCCAACATCCGCCTCTCCCATGGAGAGATCGAGTTCGCCGTCGTCGATGAGGAGCGAGATCGAGATCTCCGGATAGCGATCCATGAACTCGACGATTCTGGGCATCAGCCAGATCATCGCGAAGCCCGTCGTGGCGGTCACCGACAGGTGGCCGGCAGGCCGTTTCTTGCTGTCGGCGAGCTTGGACTCGACCATGGCGACCTTGCCGAACACCTCACGGGCCGTGGCATAGAGCAGGTCTCCCTGTTCGGTCACCAGGAGTCCGCGGGCATGGCGGTGAAACAGCTCGACGCCCAGTTCGTTCTCGAGGGCGGCAATCTGTCGGCTGATGGCCGATTGGCTCAGATTGAGCTGTCGGCCTGCCCTGGTGAAGCTGCCCGCTTCCGCCACATGGAAGAAGACCCGCAGGCGATCCCAGTCCATCCCGGCCTCATCCGCCTACTCGGCAGCCTCACGACGGTCCGCCGCCAGATGGGCGAGGTACTTTTCCGCCTCCAGAGCTGCCATGCAGCCGGTGCCGGCCGCCGTGACCGCCTGGCGGTAGACCTTGTCCTGCACATCTCCGGCGGCGAAGACACCGGGAATGGCCGTGGCCGTGCTGTCGGGCGCCGTTACGAGATAGCCCTCGTCATCCATGTCGAGAACCCCGGCGAAAATCCCGGTGTTGGGCCGGTGGCCGATGGCGATGAAGACTCCGTCGAGAACGAGGTCGTGTTCCTTGCCGGTGGCAACATTCCTCACCCTGGCGCCGGTCACGCCAGGTGGTTCACTGGTACCCAGAACCTCGCTCAGCACGGTGTTCCACAGGATCTCGATACGTGGATGGCGGAACAGTCTCTCCTGCAGGATCCGCTCGGCGCGCAGTTCATCGCGCCGGTGGATCAACCGCACCCGGGCGGCCAGCTGGGCAAGATAGAGCGCCTCCTCGACGGCGGTGTTGCCCCCGCCGACGACACACACTTCCTTCTCCCTGAAGAAGAAGCCATCGCAGGTGGCGCAGGCCGAGACCCCGAATCCCTGAAACCGCGCCTCGCTCTCCAGACCCAGCCACTTGGCCTCGGCGCCGGTGGCGATGATGACCGCATCTGCGGTGCGAATGTCCCCGGAGTCTCCTGCGACAACGAAGGGACGGCGGGAGAAATCGACCCCGGCGACAAGGTCATTGACCATTTCGGTGCCCACCGCACGGGCCTGGTCGGTCATCTGCTCCATCAGCCAGGGACCTTGCACGACATCCGCAAATCCCGGGTAGTTCTCGACGTCCGTGGTGATGGTCATCTGCCCGCCAGGCTGAATTCCGTGAAGCAGAACCGGTTCGAGACCAGCCCGGGCCGCATAGATGGCGGCCGTCAGGCCGGCAGGACCTGAACCCATGATGAGCACCCTGGCGTGCTGGTGTTCCGGCATGGCGTTCCATCCGGGAATTGCGGTCACCGACAATCTAGTAAAGGGCGCCGCGGCGTGAAAGACATGAGGCAAAGATTGGGGTGGACAGTCTCATCCTCACCCTTGCCACGCACGCTGCAAGGGACAATATTACGGTCATGGACGATTCGGACACCAAAGACGAAGGCTTCCGCACGGCAAGATTCTGCATCGGTGACGTTGTCAGGCACCGGCACTATCCGTTTCGCGGCGTGATCTACGATGTCGACCCGGTCTATGCCAACACCGAGGAATGGTGGCTCTCCATTCCCGAGGACGTGCGTCCCTCCAAGGATCAGCCGTTCTATCACCTGCTGGCCGAGAACGAGGAGTCTACGTATGTCGCCTACGTCTCTGAACAGAACCTGGTGACAGACGAGAGCGGCCTGCCGGTATCGCACCCCCATGTGTCACTGATGTTCGCCGGTCCTAAGAACGGCCGCTACATTCCAACGGCGATCCAGGAAAACTGAAACGCTGCCCCAGGCGATCCCTGATCCGTTGCGCCACCCAGGTGGCGTCATCGAGCACCACGGGTTGCCAGGAGGGATCGAGCGCGCCGTCGAAGTTCCTTGCGTGCCCACCTCGCTTCAACGCCTCGTGAAATCGCGTGAACTTTGCCGAGCCTCCCGGCAGCGGAGCGATGTACACCGGCTTGCCGCTGATACAGGCTTCCGTGGCCATGTTCACGGAATCGGATGTCACGACGATGGCATCGGCGAGACCGAGCCAGCCTTCATAAGGATTGCTACCCCTGCCTTGCCAGGTGATGGAGCACGCCGGATCGAGTTCCTTCATCAGGGCGTCGGCGGCTTCCGGCGGGGTGCGCCGTGAGACTGTGACCATGAGCCCTCCCTGCAGCGCAGCAAGTCGCCGGCCGAGATCACGGGCGTCGGTGCGCGTGAACCGGTAGACCCGGTTGGGACCGCCGATGGCGGCAAGGATCAGGGGGCGCGGGAGGTGGGCGACCTCTCCCGCGTGGCGGCCGGCCGCTTCGTCAAGGGCGCATCGAGTCAGGCCGTGAAGCGAGCCGGTTGTGGCGATGACATTGGCGCCCTTCACGCGGTCGTGACGGGGTGCAATGACGAGGTCGAAGTTGGCCGGGCTGATGGTGGGGTTCTGGATATGGATGGTGACGGTGCGGCCTCCGGACTTCCGGCGGATGGCGGCCGTCGGCGCCGCGGACTTGCGGCCGCTGGCGATCACCAGATGCGGCCAGGGAGGGCTGAGCCGATCCCCTCTTGGCGACAGCGCGGACAGTGGCGCGGGCCAGAATGCAGGAGGAAGCGCCCTCCAGGGATGGCGGATGACGATCGTGCGGCGGTCGGGCTCGAGCCCGAGCCGCCTGGCAAGTCCGTCGCACTGGCGTACCAGGCCGGCAGCGCCGTCGGTCACGATCCAGGAACGAATGGCATTCACCGAGCACTACCGGCGTAGGCCTGAAGCGGCTTCACATCGAGATCGCCGGCCTTGAGAGCGGCAATGGCCTCGATCACCGCCCGGGCCCCGGGAATCGTCGTGACGTACGGCACCTTCTTCATCAGGGCGGTGCGCCGCAGGCTGAAGCTGTCCGTGATCGACTTCGATCCCTCGGTGGTGTTGATCAGAAGATCGATGCTGTCGTTCTTGAGGGCATCGACAATGTGTGGCGATCCCTGGAGAACCTTGTTGATGCATTCGACCTTGAGGCCGGCCGCAGTCATCTCGCGCGCCGTGCCGCGGGTGGCGATGAGTTGAAATCCCATGTCGGCAAGCCGCCTGCCCAGCGTGACGGCGTGCGGCTTGTCGCGATCGCGCACCGAGATGAAGACACAGCCCCGGCAGGGAAGGGCGCCACCGGCCGCCAGTTGCGCCTTGGCAAACGCGTGTCCGAAATCGCCGTCGAGACCCATCACCTCGCCGGTTGATTTCATCTCCGGGCCCAGAATGACGTCCACTCCGGGAAATCGGGTGAAGGGGAACACCGCCTCCTTGATGGCGATGTGTGTGACCTCCGGCCGGCTGAGACGGAAAGATCCGAGAGACTCTCCTGCCATGACTCGTGCGGCAATCTTGGCGATCGGAACGCCAATGGCCTTGGCGACGAAGGGAACGGTGCGGCTGGCGCGGGGGTTGACCTCCAGAACGAGGATCTTGCCTTCCTTCACGGCGAACTGGACGTTGATCAGTCCCACTGTTCCCAGTTCCAGCGCCAGGGCCTCTGTCTGCTTCGTCAGGCCTTCGATGATGTCTTCTCCCAGGGAGTAGGGAGGAAGCGAGCACGCCGAGTCGCCCGAATGGACTCCGGCCTCCTCGATATGTTCCATGATCCCGGCAACGAAGACATCCCTGCCGTCCGACAGTGCATCGACATCCACTTCGACGGCATCCTGGAGAAAGCGATCGACCAGAATGGGGTGATCTCCCGATACGCTCACAGAGCGCTCCACGTAGACCGCCAGGGCATCATCGTCGTGGACGATTTCCATGGCCCTTCCACCCAGCACGTAGCTCGGCCGCACGACGACGGGATAGCCGATACGCCCGGTGATCCGCAGGGCTTCGTCGAGCGACCGGCAGGTTCCGTTGGCCGGTTGCCTGAGGCCGAGATCATGAAGCAGGGCCTGGAAGCGCTTGCGGTCCTCCGCACGATCGATGGCGTCGGGCGAGGTGCCGATGATGGGAATGTTCTCCTCTTCGAGTGCCCGCGCCAAGCCGAGCGGTGTCTGGCCACCAAACTGGACGATGACGCCGATGAGGGTCCCCCTCGCCATTTCGGTGCGGGCGATCGCCACGACGTCCTCGACGGTCAACGGCTCGAAGTAGAGGCGGTCGGAGGTGTCGTAGTCCGTCGAGACGGTCTCGGGATTGCAGTTGACCATAATGGTCTCGATCCCGGCCTCCTTCAGACCGTAGCACGCGTGGACGCAGCAATAGTCGAACTCGATTCCCTGTCCGATCCGGTTGGGACCGCCCCCAAGGATGATCACCTTCCTGTTGTCGCTGACGTCCGATTCGTCTTCCGCCGGGACGATGCCGTCGCCTTCGTAGCAGCCATACATGTAGGACGTGCTCGCCGGAAACTCGGCGGCACAGGTATCGATCCTCTTGAACACCGGCGTCACGGCGAGATGTTCCCGTCTGGCCCTGACGCCGCGTTCCGTCATTCCGGCGAGGGCAGCCAGCCGGCGGTCCGAGAACCCGAGTTTCTTGATTTCGAGGAACTCCCGCGCGTCTTCAGGGAGGCCATTCCTCGCCACCGTTGCCTCGGCCTCGACGATGCGGCGGATCTGGCCCAGGAACCAGGGGTCATAGCGGGTGATGTCGTGAATGGTGCCATCGTCGAGACCGCGACGCATCGCTTCGGCGATGGCGAGCAGGCGGTCGGGAGAAGGACGCGCCAGACGGGCGACGATGCCGTCCTTCGACGTGTCGTCAAGGATCACCGGATCGAGGCCCGTGAGACCGGTTTCCATGGAGCGCAGCGCCTTTTGCAGAGCTTCCGGAAACGACCGGCCGATTGCCATCACCTCGCCAACGGACTTCATGGATGTGGTGAGCTCGGCCTGTGTCCCGGGAAACTTCTCGAAGGTGAAGCGCGGTATCTTGACGACGCAGTAGTCGATGGTCGGCTCGAAGCTCGCAGGCGTCACGCGCGTGATGTCGTTGCGCACCTCGTCGAGGGTGTAGCCGACGGCAAGTTTGGCGGCGACCTTGGCGATGGGAAATCCGGTCGCCTTCGAAGCCAGCGCCGACGACCGCGACACGCGCGGATTCATTTCAACCACGATCATGCGGCCGTCTGCCGGGTTGATGGCGAACTGGACGTTGGAGCCGCCGGTGTCGACACCGATCTCCCGCAGCACGGCGATCGAGGCGTCGCGCATGACCTGGAACTCCTTGTCGGTCAGCGTCAGTGTCGGCGCCACAGTCACGCTGTCGCCGGTGTGGATTCCCATCGGATCGATATTCTCGATGGAGCACACGATGATGCAGTTGTCGGCGCGGTCGCGCACGACCTCCATCTCGTATTCCTTCCAGCCAAGGATCGACTCTTCGATCAGGACCTCGCTGGTCGGGCTCGCCTCGAGTCCCCGGCGGACGATGTCCGAGAACTCCTCGCGGTTGTAGGCGATGCCGCCGCCTGTGCCGCCGAGCGTGAAGCTCGGTCGGATGATGGCGGGCAGTCCGACGTCCTCGAGGGCTTCAAAGGCCTGATCGAGCGAATGGGCGAGGACGCTGCGGGCGCATTCGAGGCCGATGCGGTTCATCGCATCGCGGAAGAGCTCCCGGTCCTCGGCCTTGTCGATCGCCTCCCTGGAGGCGCCGATCAGTTCCGTGCCACAGGCATCGAGGACTCCCATGCGGGCGAGACTCAGCGCCGTGTTGAGGGCCGTCTGCCCCCCCATCGTCGGCAGCAGTGCGTCGGGGCGCTCCCTCTCGATGATGCGGGCGACGATCTCCGGAGTCACCGGTTCGACGTATGTGGCGTCCGCCATCGCGGGGTCGGTCATGATGGTCGCCGGGTTCGAGTTGACCAGGATGACGCGGTATCCCTCGTCCTTGAGGGCCTTGACGGCCTGTGTGCCCGAATAATCGAACTCGCACGCCTGGCCGATGATGATCGGTCCGGCACCGATGATCAGGATTGACTCGATGTCAGTGCGCGCTGGCATGGTTCTCCATGGCCTTGATGAAAGACCGGAAGAGGTAGCGGCTGTCCTGTGGTCCGGGACTCGCCTCGGGATGGTACTGGACGGAAAAGACGGGCTTTTCCCTGATCCTGAAGCCGGCCAGAGTACCGTCGAAGAGTGACACGTGGGTGATCACGGCATTGTCGGGGAGACTGTCGGGGTCGACGACAAATCCGTGGTTCTGGCAGGTGATCTCCACCCCGCCGGTTTCCAGGTTTCTCACAGGGTGGTTGGCGCCGCGGTGACCGTTCACCATCTTCAGTGTCCGCGCACCCAGCGCCAGTGCCAGCAGCTGGTGCCCCAGACAGATCCCGAAGACCGGTTTTCCCGTTTCCAGGAGATCGCGGATTATCGGCACCGCCCACGTTCCGGTGGCGGCGGGATCACCTGGCCCGTTGGAAAGAAAGATGCCATCGGGGCGATGGCGCATGATGTCGGCAATGGCGGAAGTCGCCGGCACGACAGTCACACGGCAGCCCAGGGAAACGAGGTGGCGCAGGATGTTCCGCTTGACCCCGTAGTCCACCGCGACGACATGGCGACGCGGCGACGGTCCGGCGGCATGGCCATGCTGGAGCGACCAGGTGCCCTCGGTCCAGGTATAGGTCTGCCGGCAGGTGACTTCGCGGGCGAGATCCATGCCTTCGAGTCCCGGCCAGGCGGCAAGTTCGCCGGCGAGCCCGGGGCAATCGATGGTGCCGTGATCGATGCCGGCCGTCTGGAACCCGCGAGATCGCACCAGCCGGGTCAGGCGGCGCGTGTCAATTCCGGTGATGCCGACGAGATTGTTGGCACGCAGCCATCCGTCAAAATGGCCGCTGGCGCGAAAGCTCGAGGGATCGGTAATCGCATCGCGGATCACGATACCGCGAGCCGCCGGTGTCTGCGCCTCGATATCCTCGCCGTTGGCGCCGGTGTTTCCGATATGGGGAAAGGTGAAGGTGATGATTTGCCCGGCGTACGAGGGATCCGTCACGATCTCCTGATAGCCGGTCATTGCGGTATTGAAACACAGTTCGCCAATGGCACGCCCGGTGGCGCCGATTCCGTGACCCCAGAACACCGAACCATCCGCGAGCATGATGCACGCCGTGGCCCACGGCGGCGGCTGTGAAACGCATGGGGACATGGAAACCGGCCAAGGAGTGACGTTGCCGGACTATAGGGATGCACGGTCGCGGGGTCAAGAGCCCAATGGGGAATAAACGTCCCATTATCATGCCGTTGGAATCTATCCACCGGCGTTGGATGGAGGCCGCGCGAGGGAAACGACTCGCCCTTGGCGGCAATCTGATGTAAGGCTCGGTCACGTTGCAACCAGGTGGTCAAGATCGGCGCGATGTCCATCAGGCAGGAGATCTCGGGAGCGCTCAGACAGGCGGTCAAGACCCAGGACCGGCTTGCGACGTCGACGTTGAGACTCGTCATCGCTGCCCTCAAGGATCACGAGATCGCGTCACGCGCCAACGGTGTCAGCCAAATGGTGAGCGACGAGCAGGCGATCGGCATTCTGGCCAAGATGGTGCGCCAGCGACGGGAGGCGGCCGAGCAGTTCCGCAAGGGAAACCGGACGGACCTGGCGGACCGGGAGGAAGTGGAGATCTCAATCATCACACGTTTCATGCCGCGTCCGATGGACCCGGAAGAGCTGGCCCGTTGCGTTGACGCCGCCATCGTCGAGTGTGATGCCTTGAGCCTCAAGGACATGGGCCGGGTCATGGCCTTGCTCAAGACGTCCTATCCAGGACGCTTCGACGGCGCTGCCGCGAGCGCCCTGGTCAGGAAACGGCTCGGCTGAGGGGGGCCATGGTGCTGTTCACCCCGGAATTCCTGGACGAGATCAGGGCGCGCATACTCCTGTCCGAGGTCATAGGATCCAGCGTCCGTCTGGAGCGCCGTGGCAGCGAGTATGTCGGATTGTGTCCCTTCCATCAGGAAAAGTCCCCGTCCTTCACGGTCACGGATTCCAAGGGTTTCTATCATTGCTTCGGCTGCGGAGCGCACGGCGATGTCATCCGCTACGTGGTGGAAACCGAGAACCTCACGTTTCCCGAGGCAGTGGAGCGGCTTGCCGGACGCGCCGGTCTCGCGATGCCCGAGCGCAGTCCGGAGCAGCGGGAGCGCTATCGCCGCGCCGCAACCCTCCACGATGTCCTGGAGGAGGCCAGCCGCTGGTTTGAGAGCCAGTTGGCCGGCAGCACCGGGAACCGGGCCCGCGCCTATCTTTCGGAACGCCGCGTCAGCGACGCCTCGCGCAAGCGGTTTCGTCTGGGATACGCGCCGGACGAGCGCAATCGACTGATGCGTCATCTCGCCGGCAAGGGCATCTCGCGGGAACTGGTCATTGAGGCCGGTCTTGCCTACGTCGGCGACGGCGACCGCGAGCCGGTTGACCGCTTCCGTCACCGGTTGATCTTTCCCATCACCGACCGCAATGGCCGTGTCGCCGGATTTGGCGGCCGGGCCATGGGCCACCAGAGGGCCAAGTACCTCAATTCGCCGGAAACACCGGTCTTTCACAAGGGCCACCTGCTCTACGGCTTCACCGAAGCGCGCAAGCCGGCGCACGATGCCGGAACGGTCGTTGTCGTCGAGGGTTACATGGATGCCATCGCCCTCGTCCAGGCGGGAATTCAGCACGTCGTCGCTCCCCTCGGGACCGCGCTGACGGAGGGCCACCTCGCCCTGTTGTGGAAGCTGGCGGATGAACCCGTGCTGTGTTTCGACGGCGACACGGCGGGATACTCCGCTGCCTGCCGCGCCATGGAGAGGGCGTTGCCCGTTCTCAGGGCGGGCAAGTCCCTGCGTTTCGTGCTGCTTGCCGACGGCATGGATCCCGACGACATCGTCAGGGTGCGCGGCACCGCGTCCATGCGCGACCTGATCGACCGGGCGATTCCCCTGATGGACATGCTCTGGCAGAGCCGCACCCGGGGACGGGCACTGGAGACCCCCGAACGCCGCGCCGGACTGGAAAGGGAGTTGATGAGCGTGGTCGCATCGATCTCCGACAGGGCCGTCGGCCACTACTATCGCGGCGAGATCAGCCAGCGGCTGAAGGCCGCCTTCGGTCCGCCGCGATACAGGGGCGATCGTCTGCGGCCGGGAGAGCGCCGCCGACTCGACCGCCGGAGGAGGGAGTCATGGACATACCACCGCGGTGTGGAAATGGTCCCGGGCAGCGTTCCCGGTGGCGGTCCGGCGGGTGACGCCCGTCTCGCCGAAAGTGCGCTTGTCGCCATTCCCTTCCTCAATCCGGGTCTTCTCGAGAGGATTGCCGAGCCCCTCTCAGAGGTGTCCTTTCTCGATTCGCGCCACGAAAAGCTGCAACAGTGCCTCATCGGGGCCAGCGAGGTTGATGGAGACCTTGACAACCGGACGATATCTGACCACCTGACAGCGGCAGGTCTCGATGATCTGATGAAGGATGTGGTCCAGGCGGGAAGCCTCTCCGGCCTGGTCATGGAGTCGGTTGGCGAGGCGGAAGATCTGTGGCGCCACGTCCACGATCTTCACAGCTGCCGCAATGTCCTGGGTCAGGAGATTCGTGCCGAGGCTGACGCTTGGGAGAACGATCCCACGGCGCAGGCCTGGCAGCGGCTGGTGGCCAAGATCGAGGAGAGAGAGGGCTGGCAGGACAGGGTTCTCGCCGATGATGATGACGTCGAGGAAACTGGATGATTCCCTGAAGACTTGTACATCGGCGTCATCCGGCCAGGGTGCCGGTTCGTGGTATACTGTGCCGTTTCGGATTCGCGGCTAAGGAGATTTCAGACATGGCGACCTATACGGCCGAAGTCGAGTCCGGTGACGGTGTCGAGGATCCGCTTCTCGACAACGTGAACGTTGCCATCAAGAAAATGCTGATGCGCAGCAAGGAACGAGGCTACGTGACCGTTGACGAGATCAACGAGACGCTTCCTTCCGAAGAATTCTCGTCCGAGCAGATCGAGGATTCGATGACCAAGCTCTCGCAGATGGGAATCATTGTCGTTGAGAGCGAGGAGCCCGAGGAGCCGGTCGAGGACAAGGCCAAGGTGGTCGTTCAGAACAAGACGCCTGCCCAGACATCGTCAACGGCGGAGTTCGGCTACACGGACGATCCGGTACGCATGTACCTGCGTGAAATGGGCCGGGTCGACCTGCTCTCCCGGGAGGGGGAGATTGCCATCTCCAAGCGCATCGAGGCCGGCCGCGGGCGCATGATTCGCGGTATCTTCGAGAGTCCGATGACGCTGGGGAAAATCGTCGACTGGCGTGACGATCTTGCCGAGAAAAGCAGTCTGCTGCGCGAGATCATCGATCTCGATGCCACCTATGCCGCTCTCGTGGAAGTCGCCGACAAGCCGGATGCGCCGACCAATGGGTCCGCAGAGGCCGATGGCGATTCCGAGAGCGATGTCGACGATGAAGGCAACACCATGACCCTGGCTGCGATGGAGCAGGCGGTCATGCCGGAGATCGCGGCGACGTTTGACAAGGTTGCCAAGCTCTACCAGCGCCTCGAGATTGCCCAGGAAAAGTACCTGGATGCGCGGTTCAGCGGACGGGAACCTTCGCCTGCCGTGAAAGCGCGGCACAAGAAGCTGCGTGACGACATTGCCGAGGTGGTTCGCACGATCAAGCTCCACAACAACTGTGTCGAGACCCTCGTCGACATCCATCAGGGAACCATCCGCAAGCTCACCAAGCAGGAGAGCGCGCTCGTCCGCGCCGCCAGGCGACGTGGCATCAAGCGCGAAGAGTTTCTCGAGGAGTACGTCGGTCGAGAACTTGATGATTCGTGGCCGGATCGCATCGCTGCGCTTGATGACCCCAGGTGGCGAAAGTTCGCCAGCGCCGATGCCCGGATCATCGCTGAGGCCCGCCAGCAGATCGCCGAGGTGGCCGTCGATTCGGGTCTCGACATCGGCGAGTTCAAGCGAATCGTGCGCGTCGTCCAGAAGGGGGAGAAGGAGGCAAGCCAGGCCAAGAAGGAGATGGTGGAAGCCAACCTGCGGCTGGTCATCTCGATTGCCAAGAAGTACACCAACCGCGGCCTGCAGTTCCTTGACCTGATCCAGGAAGGCAACATCGGCCTGATGAAGGCGGTCGACAAGTTCGAGTACCGGCGGGGCTACAAGTTCTCGACCTACGCCACCTGGTGGATACGTCAGGCCATCACGCGGTCGATTGCCGACCAGGCGAGGACGATCCGCATTCCGGTTCACATGATCGAAACCATCAACAAGCTCACCCGGACGAGCCGGCAGATGCTGCATGAAGTCGGCCGCGAACCCTCGCCTGAGGAGTTGGCGGAGAAGCTCGGCATGCCTTTGGAAAAGGTGCGCAAGGTGCTGAAGATCGCCCGTGAGCCGATCAGCCTGGAGAATCCGGTCGGCGACGACGAGGACAGCCATATCGGTGATTTCATCGAGGACAAGAATGCCGTCCTGCCGATCGATGCGGCCATCGCCGCCAGTCTGCGCATTTCCTGTGCGGAGGTCCTCTCGACCCTGACGCCACGCGAGGAGCGGGTGCTGCGCATGCGCTTCGGCATCGGCATGGAAACCGACCATACTCTCGAGGAAGTCGGCAAGCAGTTCTCCGTGACCCGCGAGCGCATACGTCAGATCGAGGCCAAGGCCTTGAGGAAGCTCAAGCATCCAAGCCGCAGCCGCAAGCTCAGGAGCTACGCCAGAACTGACTGAAGAGCGGCACCGGGCCCGTAGCTCAACTGGTCAGAGCCGGCCGCTCATAACGGTCTGGTTGCAGGTTCGAGTCCTGCCGGGCCCACCATCTTCCCCACGTCACGCCGATGTCCGGGAACCGCACCCCGAGCCAGCTGGGTGGTACACGCGGAAGCACGATGAACGTGGCGCAACACCCCTTGCCGTGGGAGTGCAACGAGAAGAACGGGATGTGGATGTCCTAGTCGAAGTGTCGACTCAGGAATCCTGCGATTTCGGTGAGGGACGCCTCGGCTTCCGGAATGCCTGGGTAGTACTCGAACACGTGCCACAGTCCTTCCCATACCCGCAACGTGGACTCGACACCGGACTCCCGCAGAACGCGATCCAGCCGCACACATCCGCTCAACATGAAATCGCGCGTGCCCGTGGTCAGCATGACGGGCGGAAAGCTGGCATCGAAAGGACCATTGATCGGCGAGAGTCCCGGGTCAGCCAGGTCAGCGCCGTCAGGAACAAGACAAGAATGAAAGAACTCCGCATCAGCGGCTCGCACAAAGGGATCCCGGTTTGCAAGGCCACTATCCCCAAAATCAGCCAGGTCCACCGCAGGAGAAAGAAGGGCCAGCGCCCGGGGTTGAGGGCGATTGTCCGCCCGCAACCGATGTACAGCTGCGAGGGCCAGATTGCCACCGGCGGATTCGCCGCAAAGGCAGACACCGGGCGCATCCGCGAGGATCGATGCGATGACGTTGGTGCAAGCGTCAAGGGCGGCCGGGTACGGATACTCCGGAGCCAGAGGATACTCGGGAGCGATCACCCGTGCCCCCGTCTTCGCGGACAAACTTGCTGAGATCGGCAAATCTTCGAACGGACTGCCCAGCGCGAATCCACCGCCGAACAGATACACGATCTGGCGATTCGAACGCCGCCGAGGCGGGTCAATCACCATGCACGCAACGTCCGAAATCACCCGTTCAGACAAGGTCACCCCGGTTTCCTTCACCGCAGCATTGCAGGCAGATTCGCAAGCCGCACGTGACGACTCGCGGATTTCGGAAACAGGCCTGCTCATGTCGCGGCCAGGTGTTTCTGCCGCTTGAGCTGCAAGCGCCCTGGCGGCCTCGCTGATCACGGCGACATTGTGCGGTTTCCTGGAACGTGGTTCCGTCATCCGGAGTTCTCCCCGCTATGCATCGCGATCCAGCAGCACGGACCCATTCAAGGTTTGTCACAGAGTGAGCGAATGTCCAGCACCGGAATGCCGGACCGACTCAATTCAATCCGGCGAAGCACACGTCGTCGATCCTTGCACACAAGGAGGCGCCGGCCTCCCAGACCGTTGCGGAACAGGTGTTTCGAATGCAAACGCGCTTGGCGGGAGCCTTGTCGCGGCACGATCGCCCGCCCTTGTCAGGCGGGTCACAGGGGTGGTACATCTGCCCCGCTCGGTGCTGCAATAGGCCATTGAAATTGCGGGGTTCTTCAATTCGTCTTCGACGGTCCTGCCGGGCCCGCCAGTCCACCCGTTCTTCCGGAGTTTCCCTCAACGCCATCATGTCCGCCGACGAGGTCCGTGAACTTGCCGACATTGCCGCGCTCGAAGGCCTGGCAGCATATCTTGGCGACATCCTGGGACCGGGTGACGTCGTGCTGCTCGAGGGCCCTATCGGTGTCGGCAAGACCCGCCTCGTGAGCGCCTTCGTGGCGGCCCTTGGGTCGACCGATCAGGTGACAAGTCCGACCTACACACTGATGCATGTCTACGAAACGCCTCGCCTGCCGGTGCTGCATCTCGATGCCTATCGCCTGTCGGGGGTGCAGGAGTACCTCGACCTCGGTGCCGGGGACTTCGCCCACGACTCCATCACCATGGTGGAATGGGGTGACAGGATTGCCGACGCCCACCCGGAACACCTCGGACTCGTTCTCGAGTTCGGTCAATCAGGCGATACGTCCCGTCGCTGCACCATCAGACGGCGTGGCCGGTCCTGGCCGCTGCCCGGCACTCTCGCCCCGTGACCACGATTCTCTGCATCGAGACCGCGGCACCATCAATCATGGTGGCGTTCGGGGAGTCCGGCCAGGTCCTCTTCGAGGACAGGCCTGATGGCGGAAGGGTCGATGGACCCGTGTACCTTGCTGACGCGGTGCGCCGCGGTCTTGCCGGGACCGGTCTCCGCAAGGGCGACATTGGTGCCGTAGCCGTCGACCTCGGACCGGGGGGGCTCACCGCGACACGCGGTGGCGTGACCTTCGCCAACGCGCTGGCATGGGGGCTGGGGGCCCCCCTCATTCCACTTGACTACTTCGATCTCGTCACGGCCGAGACACAGGCCACCTCCACGGTGGTCTGCATCAGGCCGACGACTGCTGGCCAGGGATTCTTCAGGGAAGGGGAGGGGCCGCTCATGGTCGATGATCTCGCCACGCTTTCCCGGCAATGCCGAGCCCGACCGGCGGACATTGTCCTGGCAGGCGTCGTCACGCCGGAGGTGACGGCACTCTTCCCGGGCAGCGGCATCGGCGCTGCAGAGGCCAGCGCCGCCACCATGGTGCGTTGCGCGGGCGAGGCCTTCGCCGCCGGGCAGCGCTCACTTGAACCCCTCGAGCCGCTGACCGCGGCCTCCCTTGCGGTCGGAGGCGATGACCGTGGTTGACATCCTTGATGCTGGAGGGCGTGACACCGTGGAGAGGACACGCCGTGTCCTCGAAGCGGGCGGTGTTGTCGTCCTGCCGACGGATACGGTCTACGGTCTCGCCGTCAGTCCCGATCACGACGACGCCATCGATCGCCTGTTCGTTCTCAAGCAGCGTCCCCGGCAGAGAAACCTTCCGGTCATGGTGGACTCGCCCGGCAGCCTCGCTCCGTTGGGCGTCGCAATCGGCGAGGGAGCCCGCCGCCTGCTTGAATCGAACCTGATGCCGGGACCGCTGACAGTGGTCCTGGGATTCGGCCACGAGGGTCCCTGTTCGTGGCTGGAAGGACGCCATGAGGTGGCGGTCCGTATTCCTGCGGAGCCGTTCATGCTGAGTCTCCTCCAGGCCACGGGACCGTTGCTCGTTACCAGCGCCAATCTCCACGGTTTGCCGACGATGCAGACGGTGGCGGACATCCTCCTTCAGTTCACACGCGAACCGGCGCTGGCGGTTGACGGAGGGCCGCGCGAGAATGTGCCCTCCACCCTCGTCAACTGTGCCGTCGACCCACCCGTCATCGAGCGCGAAGGCGTCGTCAGCCGTTCCAGGATCACGGAGATCCTGGAGTGAGCGGAGACCTCATCCTGGGGATCGAATCCTCTTGCGACGACACGGCCGTTGCCGTTGTCGACAGGGAGGGTCGGGTGCTGGCGTCCGGCGTGGCGCGCCAGGATGCCATCCACGCACCCTGGGGTGGTGTGTGGCCGGAACTTGCATCGCGCGCCCATGTGCGCGCCATCATTCCGGCCATTGACCAGGCGATGAGGGATGCACACGCATCGCCGGACCGGCTCGCCGCCATCGCCGTGACGCGCGGACCGGGCCTGATCGGTTCCCTCCTGGTGGGGCTCAACGCGGCGGCGGCACTCGCCATCGCCTGGGATGTTCCGGTGATCGGAGTCAACCATCTCCGGGGCCACCTGCGCAGCGCCGATCTTGAGGGCGCCAGAGTGACGTTTCCGGCGACGATTCTGCTCGTTTCAGGGGGGCACACCTTTCTTGCCCACATGGCGGACCGCCGGAATGTGCGCGTTCTCGGGGCAACGCGCGATGATTCCGTTGGCGAGGCCTACGACAAGGTCGCCCGCCTCATGGGCATGGGGTTTCCGGGAGGGCCACTCATTGACCGCCTGGCGAAAGAGGGCCGACCCGTGATCGACCTGCCGCGGCCGATGATCCGCGAAGGCCTGGAGTTCTCCTTCTCGGGGCTGAAATCGGCCGTTGCCCGCACGCTCGAACGCTCACCTGCAACCGATCACGCGGACCTTGCCGCTTCCTTCGTCGACGTCGTCATCGACGTTCTCGTCACCAAGTGCCGGCGTGCCCTCGACGCCGTTCCGGGCCGTTCCCTGGTGGTCGTCGGGGGGGTTGCCGCAAGCCCGCAGCTGCGCCACAGCATGGGCGAACTTGCAGGCGATGCCGGAGTCGAGCTCTGTCTGCCGCCATTGAAGTGGTCGACGGACAATGGCGCCATGATCGCCCTGGCGGGCTGGGACTACCTTGATGCCGGAATCCGCCCGCTTCCCGCAGCCACGCCGCGCCTGCCGGTGACCGAGATGTAACAGGTCGCCCGCCTCCGTGGGGTCATGTCCTCGCGGAATAGCCTTTTCCTGGAATGCGGGTTGACGACCGTTTCGGTCCTTCTCACCGGCCACCCGCATTCTGCGCCGCCACGCCAGGCGAGCCGCCCGGTTGGCGGACAAATTTCCGATGCACTACCATTCGAATCGAACCGGTCGACGGGGACGGGGTCAATGGTCGCGCAAGTCAGGCGTCTGCCGGGCGATGCCGGTGTCGAGGACATCATCGAGGCGGTGGACGCAGACGGCGTCGCAATCGTGAGGGATTTCGTTGCGGTGGAATGGCTCGAACGCTTCAACGCCGAGATCCAGCCCGCCGTCGACAAGGCGAGGCGATACGTCTTCGGCAACGAAGCGATCGACGAATTTCTGGGCGGTCGGACGGTTCGCCTGCACGGTCTGGTCGCCAAGGCGCCGAGCTTCGCCGAGCTCATGATCGACGCGCGATTGCTGGCCCTGATGGACCACTACCTGCTGCCGCACTGCTCCAGCTACCTCTTCAGCGCCGGCGAACTGATCGAGATCAGGGGAGGGGAGAACGCACAGCGCTTCCACATCGACGACGGCTCCTGGCCGGTCTGGCCACGGGTCGGCGCAAAGCTCCTGCAGATGAACATCATGCTCGCCGGCACGGATTTCACCGCAACGAACGGCGCAACGCTCGTCGTGCCCGGCAGCCACCTTTGGGAGGACGAGCGCGAGCCCGCCGCCGCCGAGATCGCGCAGGCGGCAATGCCGGCTGGCTCGGTCGCCGTCATTCGGGGCGACTGCACGCATGCCGGCGGCGCCAACACCGACGGCACCAGACGACGCGCCATCTCGTTCTCCTATTGCTTGGGGTGGCTGCGTCCCGTCGAAAACAGCTATCTCAACCTGCCGCTCGAGGTCGTGGCGCGCCTGCCCGTCCGTGTCCGCGAACTCCTGGGCTACGAGATCTACGACGGCTCCGGCCGGGAGAATTCCGGCTTCCTGGGCTACTACGAGATGGGAAGCCCGCGGGCCCTGTTCGAGACGTAGGGCACTCCGGTTTTGCTCGCAAACCAGGAGCAGCGCGCAACAGGCGCATGAAACGAGGTTGGCGTTCATTGCTTTTGGTGCGCGAGAATGGAATCCCGGTCGAACTGCAGCCCGGTCGTCACGCCAACGACGAGATGTCTTCCTTCGACTTCCGCAATCCTTCGGGCTGGATGATCGAATACGGTTGGGGCGCCCGGCCCGCGACCCAACAGTCCGAGAGGGGTGTTCCCGGGACATTCTCGATCATGCTCCCCAAGCAGCAAGCTTCTGAAGCCGGGTGGTCATGGCGACCACAATGCGGCCCGCTTCCTGCAGCCACACCGCACCTGCCGGGGACCGAGACGTAGCAGGCCGGATTCAAGTGTGCTGCCTTATGAACTCCTTCATGAGACGGGCGACGTCGTCGGGGGCTTCGGTCAGGATGGCATGCTTGAGGCCGGGAAGGATGTGGAGCGATGAATGCGGGATGGTCGCGTGCATATAGTGGGCCATGCGGGCATTCGAACCGAGATCGAGTTCCCCCGTCACGATCAGCGTGCGTGCCGTGATGTCGCGCAAGCGTTCGGCAAAGTCGGTCTCGGTGAGGACTCGGTAGGAGGCGGCATAGGCCGCCGGATCGTTCTGCTGGTTGGCCTCGGACTGACGGGCGATGATGCCAGGATGGCGCTGGATGAAGTCGTCAGTGAACCAGCGGCTGACGGAAGCCTCGAAATGGGCGCCCGGAATACCGTCGGCAACGATCGCCAGGCGCTCTTCCACCCGGCGGCGCTCCTCGGCCGTGCGTCCGGCGATGCCGGAGAGAAGAACGAGCCGGTCCAGGCGACAGGGGTGGGCCAGGGCAACGCCCTGGGCGATGAGAGCTCCCAGGGAGTGGCCCGCGAGGTGGCAGGATCCGATACCGAAATGATCCATCACGGCGACGACGTCGCCGACGAAATCGTCGATGTGATAGGGGCCGGGCGGCTTGCCCGAGGCGCCGTGGCCCCTGAGGTCCAGGCGAATGGTGCGGAACCCGTCGCCCAGGCAGGACACCACCTCATCCCAGGCATCCAGGGACGCACCAACACCATGAACGAGCACGAGATCGGTCCCCTCGCCCTCCTCGCGAACACGCAGAGGGACACCGCCACTGTCGATCGTGTGCTGCATCAAAGGGCCGATTCGGAGATGTTGCTTTCGATGAGTGCGGTCAGCCCCTCGATGCCGTCGCGCCGGATCACTCCGGCAAACTCGTCACGCAGCGTCTTCACCATGGACAGTCCCTCGATGGCGAAATCCGTGAGCCGCCACTCACCATCTTCGTAGTTGCTGATCCGGAAGTCGACAACGGTACGGTCGCCATCCGGTGAACCGATGGTGGTGCGCACGACGACATCGTTGTCGTTCAGGGCACGGGACCGTTCCACCTTCAGCTTGTAGCCGGAGAAGGTTGCCAGCCGCCTTTCGTATGTGATGACGATATAGGCGTGGAAGGCGTTCGTGTAGGCCCGCAACTCGGCGTCCGTCGCCACATCGCGATAACGGCCGAGCGCTCGGTTGGCCATGCCGTCATGATCGACGGTCGATGCGATCCACCCTGCGAAGATGTTCCGTCGCTCGGAGCCTGGCGGAAGGCTCACGATGTCCAGAAGGCGTTCCGCCTTTTGGGCCACGAAATCGGTTGCCTCTTCCAGGGAACCGGCGCTGACCGGTGTCCAGAGGAATGCCGCCAGAACAACCGCCGGCGCGATGTGTTGCCAGAGGTGCCGTCCCATGGTCACTCCTCAAAGAACTCGTCAAGTCCGAAGGGGTCGGCCACTCCGTTGGCAATCGCGCGCGCCCGAGCCTGACGATAGAGAGTGCGCGTCGTGGCGTAGAAGTCAATGGCGCCCAGTCTTGCCTCCTCGATCCGGTCGAGTTCGCGTGCCGTGCTGTCGACGACATCGGCGCCGGTCCGCATGTAACTCCACGCCGGAGTCAGCAACCACGTGAGGGGATCGGTCAGAATGTCAACTCCCAGGCCGACGGTGTCCCTGGCAGTTGATGGTCCGGCGAACGGCAGGACGAGATAGGGACCTTCCTCGAATCCCCAGACGGCAAGTGTCTGCCCGAAATCCTCCTTGTGGGGTTTCCGGCCCGAATTGGCGGGGATGTCGAACAGTCCTCCGATACCGGCGGTCGAATTGATGAAGAAGGATGCGGTCGCTTCGGCCATGTTGTCGAAGTCGCCCTGCAGGCCGCTGTTGAGAATGGTGACCGGCATCTGGAGGTTGTCGAGCACATTGCCGACGCCATCGCGTACCGGTCCGGGAACATGATCCCGGTAGGCGAGAGCGACCGGGCTCAGCGCATGGTCGAGAATGGCCACGTCAAAATCGAACACGGTACGGTTGGCGGGCTCAAGTGGATCGTTTGTCTCGATGAAGGTTTCATGCTCCACAGGGTCATCCGGAACCTGGGCGCAGGCAACGGCAAGCAGGGCAACAGCAACAACGGTCGGCACCCTCATCACGCGCGACTTCGACATGCAACCATCCTGCTCACCACCGGTGCCGGGCACCCCCGGAGTCGTTGCCGCACCATAAGTCAGCGCCGTATGACGCGACAACAGCAATCTCGGATTCCGCCAACCGGTCGATACACCGCCTTCGCGGCCGAGGGCCAATTGACAGCACCACTGCGGGAACGGATAGTCGGGGGAAGGATTTTTCCCCACATCATTTTCCGGATACGGCAGAGTGTCATGACCGAACCTCTCATGCAGACCTATGCCCGCTTCGATCTCGAGTTCGTGCGGGGGTCGGGTTCCTGGCTCTACACGAAGGATGGCGAGCGCTACCTCGACTTTGGCAGTGGTATCGCTGTCACGAGCCTGGGGCATGCCCATCCCAGGCTTGTCGACGCCATCACGCAGCAGGCCGGCGAACTGTGGCACACATCCAATCTCTACAGGATTCCCAATCAGGAACGGCTGGCCCGGCGCCTCGTCGACACGACCTTCGCATCGAACGTGTTCTTCGCCAACTCGGGCGCCGAAGCCATCGAGTGCGCGCTGAAGACGGCACGGCGATGCCAGTACACCAGGGGGCATCCGGAGCGATACCGCACCATCACCTTCGGCGGCGCCTTCCACGGGCGCACGCTGACAACCATTGCCGCGGGAGGTGCCGCCAAGCATCTGGAAGGATTCGGTCCTCCGGCAGACGGATTCGACCAGGTTCCGCTCCACGATTCGAACGCCCTGCGCGAAGCCATCGGGCCGGAGACGGCAGCCATTCTTCTTGAACCGGTCCAGGGTGAAGGCGGCATCACGCCGGTCAGCCACACGTTCCTCGAGATGGTGCGCCGTGCGGCTGACGAGTTCGGCCTGCTGGTGATCTACGATGAGGTCCAGTGTGGCATGGGCCGCACAGGCCGGCTGTTTGCCCATGAGTGGAGCGGCATCACCCCCGACATCATGGCTGTGGCAAAGGCGCTGGGTGGCGGATTTCCCATTGGCGCCTGCCTGGCGACCGGCGAAGCGGCTGAAGCACTGGTGCCGGGAAGCCATGGATCCACCTTCGGCGGCAATCCACTCGCCACGGCCGTTGCCAATGCCGTGCTCGACGTCATGCTGGAAGAGGGTTTCTTCGAAACGGTCCGCACGAAAGCCGACCGGCTCCGGCGTGGTGTGGAGGGGATCGTTGCGCGCCATCCCGCAGTCCTGGATCACGTGCGCGGCGTGGGCTTCATGCTGGGCATCAGGAGTCATGTGCCGCCGGCCGACGTGGTTGACGCCATGACCCGCCGTCATGTGCTGACAGTTCCGGCGGGTGACAACATGGTTCGATTCCTGCCGCCGCTCGTGGTGACCGACGAGGAAGTCGACGTGGCTCTCGAGGCGCTTGACGGGGCAGCGGGCGAGCTTGCGCCATGAACCCGGTGCGCCACTTCCTCGACATTTCGGAGCTGGGGGAGCCTCATCTTCGCGCCTTGCTCGAGAGTGCCCATGATCTCAAGCGGCGATGGCACGAAAATGACCGGCCGCGGCCACTTCTCGACAAGGTTCTGGCCACCATCTTCGAGAAGCCGTCCACCCGTACGCGGGTGTCGTTTGATGTCGCGATGCGTCAGCTCGGCGGTCATGTCATCAACCTGGCGCCAGGCGACATGCAGCTTGGCCGCGGCGAGTCGATCGCCGATACGGCACGGGTGCTCTCCCGCTACGTCGATGCCATCATGATTCGCACGACAGATCACGCCAAGATGCTCGATCTGGCAAGCCACGCGACGGTGCCCGTGATCAACGGACTGACTGACCGCACCCATCCCTCGCAGCTGATGGCCGATGTCATGACTGTCGAAGAGCACCTCGGGCCGATCTCGGAGAGGACCGTCGCCTGGGCCGGTGACGGCAACAACATGGCCTGCTCGTGGATTCACGCAGCGGCCCGTTTCGGCTTCGAGCTGCGTATCGCCTGCCCGCCCCGCTACCGGCCTCCTGGGGAAGTTGTCGACTGGGCCCTGGCGCACGATGCGAGTGTGCACATCATCGACACCCTCGATGAGGCTCTCCGGGATGCAGACTGCGTGGTGACCGATACCTGGGTATCCATGAGCGACGTACGCGCCCGGACCGGGGACATCGACACGACGGCCCTCGAGGCGTTTCGCATTGATGCCAGGGCTATGGCGCTTGCCCGGGACAATGCCATCTTCATGCACTGCATGCCCATGTACCGTGGCAGGGAGGTGTCCGCGGACGTAGCCGACGGGCCACAGTCGGTGGTGTTCGACGAGGCGGAGAACAGGTTGCATGCCCAGAAAGCGATCCTGGAATGGTGCATGACCTGAGCATCACGGGCAGGGATGACGCGATCCAGCCCTTCAACCTGGGCGAGATCCATCTGGGTGGACGTCTGGTGCGTCTCGGTCCGGCACTCGACAGGATTCTCAGCCAGCATGACTACCCGGAAGCGATTTCCAGGGTGCTGGGAGAACTGATCACGATTACCGTGGTCCTGGGTTCCGGTCTCAAGTTCGAGGGACGGATGACAGCCGAAACCCGGGGTGACGGGCCTGTCCACCTGCTTGTCGCCGACTACACCAGCGGTGGAGACGTGCGTGCCTATGCAGGATTCGACCGGCAACGCCTGGAGTCCGGCGCCACCCTTCTTTCCGGCCTGGTCGGCAAGGGGGTTCTCGTGATGACGGTCGATCAGGGTTCGAAAAGCGACCTCTATCAGAGTGTTGTTGAACTCGACGGATCGGATCTCGCCGACTGCATGCGGGGCTTCTTCCGGCAGTCGGACCAGATCGACACGGCTCTGGAGGTTGCCGTGAAGCGTCAGGCCGGGGGCTGGCGCAGCGGTGCCATTGCCCTGCAGCGCATTGCCGAACTCGGGCCCGGAGACGAGCCGGTCACCATGGCCGAACGACAGGACGCCTGGAACACCACGATGGTCCTGTTGAGTTCGGTCACCGGTGGAGAGTTGACCGATCCCTTCCTGACGTCCCGGGATCTGCTGTACCGTCTCTTTCACGACATCGGTGTGAGGGTCCATGAACCGAGAGATGTTCGCTTCGCATGCAGCTGCTCGCACACAAGGGCACTGACGATGCTGCGCGGCCTCCCGGCCGACAGCATCGACGACTATGTGGTGGACGGCACAATCGAGGTGGTGTGCAAGTTCTGCAACCGCCGCCAGGTGTTTTCTCCTGCGGAGGTGATGCAGCCGCAGGCCTCGACGCTGAATTGACGATGCCCTGCCGCAGAGCCTTCCTTGTGCTGTCCGCGGGCGCTCTCCTTGCCGGCTGCGCGCCTCGACCGGCCATCCGCGCACTGCCGGCGATCGGCTTTGCCTCGCCTTCAACCCTGCCTCTTGATGTGGCAGCCGTCACCTTCGTGAATGAGGCGGCCGGCGGGGCCGTCGACGAGCCAGCACGGGACGTGAGATTCGATCTTTCCGAATGGCCCGGCGACGTGGTCAGGCGCTGGTCCGAGGAACGTCTCCGGGCGGCCGGAGACCGGGGCGAGGCGCGTGTCGTCCTTCTGGAAAGCCGGTTTGTTGCTGTCCCTCTCGACACGGCAGGGACGTTGGAGGGCTTCTTCACCGACGAGCAGTCGGTCGCCTACGAGGGAACGCTGGCGGTGAGGATCGAGATTGTCGATCACCCTTCGGGCGGCGGTTTCGCCGAGGCCCGCAGCTATCGCCGACAGACAGTTCCTGAAAGCCTGTCAATCGTGGAGCGCGAGGAGACGCTCCATGCCCTCTACCAGGACGTTGTCACGGCCCTTGACGAACGGCTCGAGGTGGAGATGGCGGAGCACCTGTGGCGCTGGATCATGAGGCCCTGATCCACCATTTGTCGACGACACCGTCACGCCAGGTGTCAGACCGGCGGGAAGAGGTCGGTACACCCGGTGGCCTGCTCGAAGGCGAAGGCGACCTGCAGGGCAAGAAGGTCGCGACCTGGAGGAGCAATCACCTGCAATCCCCGGGGGATCCCGGACTCGGAAAAACCGCAGGGAACAGTGGTCGTCGGCAGACCCACCATGGGAGACACGTAGAGCAGGGTCCAGTCGATCAGGTCGCCGGCCAGGTCGTCGTCGAAGCCGATGGCGTCACAGGGATCGTCAGGCCAAAGCAGGACGTCGTTATCCTGGAAGGCGCGGACAAGGTCAGCCCAGACCCGGTGGCGGCAGGCCTCCGCTTCGAGAATGTCCCGGCCGGACATGGCCTCGGCTGCTTGCGCGCGCCGTGCCAGGCCCGGGTCAACGCCCGGGCCGTGGACAGCGCCGACATCTCGCGCCACACGCTGTTCGCAAAGGCGGTGGCTCATGTCGGAAACCCCGCCGACATTGATGTCGCACTGCGTCAGACGAGCCCCGAGACCGCTGAAGACCTCGAGTCCCGCCATGAAGGTGGTGCGGATGGAAGGGTCGACATCGAGCGATCCGTGATCGCAGCTCCAGCCGATGCTGAGATCGGAGGGATCGATGGCGAGATCGACCGGACCCGCCGGAAAGGGCGGAGCCACGACCACCGGAGATCGCGGATCGGGACCGGCCAGTACGGAGAGGAAAAGGGCCGCATCAGCCACCGATCTGGCCATGGGCCCCGGAGAGTTCATGTTGTGCCAGAGGAGGGGATTGGGCACATCCGGGACCATCCAGGAGGTCGGACGATGGCCGACGACATTGCACCATGCGGCCGGATTGCGAAGGGACCCTCCGATGTCGGAACCGTCGGCCAGCGACACCATGCCGGCTGAAAGGGCCGCGGCGCTGCCGCCACTGGAGGCGCCGGGACACAGCCGGGTGTCCCAGGGATTGCGCGTCGCTCCGAACACCGGATTGTCGCAGGTGTTGCGCGCCATCGTGAACTCGGGCGTGTTGAGTTTGCCGAGGATGATGGCGCCGGCGCGCCGTTCGCGCTCGACGACGAGGTGATCATGATCCGGCACGTGGCGGGCGCAGGCTTGCGATCCCCAGGTGGTGCGAATCCCCCGTGTCGCGAAGCAGTCCTTCACACCGACCGTGAGTCCGTGGAGGACACCTTCGGCGTTCCCTCGTGCCCGTTCGTCGTCCCTTCTCCGCGCCTCGTCGCGGGCCCGATCCGCATCCAGTGTGACGAAGGCGTTGATCTCCGGATTGCTCCTCGTGATGCGGGCGATCTGGGCATCGACGAGTTCAAGCGATGACAGCTCGCCCGAGTCCAGCAGCCGCTTGTGTTCGAGGGCCGTCAGATGACAGAGATCGGTCATGCGAGGCGTGCCATGAGCCGGCGCAGGAAGGCGTGGCAGGCCTCGACCTGCTCTATGGCGATGAACTCGTTGGGCTGATGCGCCTGGGCGATGTCGCCGGGACCGCACACCACGGCGGCGTAGCTGTTTTCCTGGAAGATGCCGGCCTCGGTGCCGAACGATGCCTGGGAGGTGCTGTTGGCACCGGTCAGCTGAAGGGCGAGTTCGGTTGCCGCTGAAGCGCTGTCCGGCCGGAGCGGCGGCACCCTGGCGCCCGATGTCGTGGTGATGTCGCAGTCCGCGTGGCGCGTCTGCATGGTCTCTCGCAGTTGTTCGAGACACGCATGGGCCCTGCTTTCGATCTCCGCCGGATCATCCGTCGGCATGGTGCGGAAGTGCCAGTCGACATGACAGTCCTGGGCGATGATGTTGCTGGCGGTTCCACCGTTGAGAATCCCCACCTGAATGGTGGTGTAGGGCGGCACGAACCCGAGATCGGGACGGGCCCGGGCCTGGTATTCCTCGAACAGATCATCGAGGAAGGCGATGAATCGCCCGGCGGCATGGGTGGCGCTCACGCCGATGTGGGTGGCGCTGGAATGGGCCGGCACGCCCCTGAAGTGCGTGTGGAACACGGCGATCCCCTTGTGGGCATCCACCACCTCCATCAGTGTCGGCTCGCCGATGATGACGGCCGAGGGCCGAAGATCGCGGCGTTTCAGTTCGCCGATGAGTCCGTGGACACCGAGGCAGCCGACCTCCTCGTCATAGGAAAAGGCAAGGTGAACGGGGCGCTTGAGTCCGCAGGCGAGAAACTCCGGCACGCACGCCAGGGCAACGGCGATGAAGCTCTTCATGTCACTGGTGCCGCGGCCAAAGAGCCTGCCGCCCTCATCGTGGACTTCGAAGGGATCGGTGTTCCATGGCTGGCCATCCACCGGCACCACGTCCGTGTGACCGGAAAGCACCACACCTCCCTCCCTGTCGGGCCCCAGGGTCGCGAACAGGTTCGCCTTGCGGCGTTCGTCGTCGTGAACGAGGGTGCTCGTGACGCCGTGCGACTCCAGATAGTCGGCAATCCAGTGGATCATTTCCAGGTTCGAGCGGTGGCTCGTGGTGTCGAAGGCAATCAGGCGGCGGATCATGTCGACCGGTGTCATGGTTACTCTCTCCAGAAATCAGGTGTCACAAGGACGAGGAGCGTCAGAAACTCGAGTCTGCCCAGGAGCATGCCGATGCACAGAAGGAGTTTCGCAGTATCGGGAAGCTCTGAATAGTTGCCCTGTGGTCCGATGACGGGTCCCAGTCCCGGTCCGATGTTGGCGAGTGCGGCCACCGCACCCGAAGCACTGGTCACGAAATCGAGGTCGTGCGCCGCCAGACCGGCGGTCAACAGGAAGAAGCCGGCGACAAAGATGATCAGGAAGGTTGCGACGGACTGCGCCACCGCGTCACTGATGCGCATGTCGTTGTAGTGGGCGATGAACACCCCGTGTGGCTGGATAAGCCGCCGGAGCTGGATGTAGAGCATGGCAGCGAGAACATGGACGCGGAACATCTTGATGCCACCGGCCGTCGAACCGGTACATCCTCCCAGGAACAGGAGAATGAAGAAGATGGCGACGGCGAAGCCACCCCAGGCACCGAAATCCTCTGTCGAGTATCCGGTGCTCGTGGCGATGGCCACGACGTTGAATGACACTTCCCGCAACACGCTCCAGGAGAACATCACGTCGCTGGTCTGGATGGAGCGATAGATGGTCAGGAGGGCAACGACGACGACGATGATGCTCATGAAGAGGCGAAGCTGGACATCGCGCCACAGCGGGACGAAGTGGCCTCGCGTCATCTGCATGTAGATGACGAAGGGCAGGGCACCCAGGATCATGAACACCATGGCGACGAGTTCGATCGACTGATTGTCAAAGTGACCGATGGAGCCGTCATGGGTGGAGAAGCCCGCGGTGGACACGGTCGTCATGGCATGGGCCAGGGCATCGAATGTCGACATGCCGGCGCCCCAGTAGGCAAGGAAGCACAGCACCGAGAACACCGCATAGATGATCGTGATGACGGCGGCGATGCGCACGGTGCGCGGCAGCATCTTTTCCTGTTCCGACGATTCCGTGCTGAACAGCTGCATGCCGGCAATGCGCAGCATGGGCAGCACGGCAACGGCCGTGACGATGATGCCGATGCCGCCCAGCCACTGAAGCAGGGCGCGCCACAGCAGGATGCCGGTCTGCCTGGATTGCAGGTCGGTCACGACGGTCGCGCCGGTCGTCGTCAGTCCTGCCGTCGCCTCGAACAGGGCATCGGTGTAGTCGAGTCCGAGATCGGCGAAGGCAAAGGGCAACGCGGCAAAGGCGCACAGCACGATCCATGAGACGCCCGTGAGGAGGAAGGCCTGGCGCACGCTCAGTCCCGAGGCGCTCGTGAGGTTGGTGAGAAAGAGCGCCATGCCGACAAACAATGTCAGCGAACCGGCGCCAAGGAACACCAGCCAGTCATCGTGCCCTTCGACGAGATCGGCCGTCATCGGCAGAAACATGGCCACGGCAAGCATGGAAAGAAGGATGCCCGCAATCTGCAGAATGGGCCTGATATCGATCACGGACGTGTCCCGCTCTTCGAGGATCCGACGTGTGCTATGTCGAAATCCCCGGTACGGGGTTGCCGATATAGGCCAGAAACTCGCGACGCGTTGCCGATTTGATGCGGAAGTCGCCAAGCATGCGGCTGGTCACCATGGTGACGCCCGGCTTGTGGACGCCGCGTGTGGTCATGCAGTGATGGGTGGCCTCGACGACGACGCCCACGCCCCTTGGCTCGAGAATGTCGTTGATGGTATCCGCGATCTGTGCCGTCAGGCGTTCCTGAATCTGCAGCCGCCGCGAATAGATCTCCACCATGCGGGCCAGCTTGGATATGCCGACGACCCGCGAACGAGGCATGTAGGCAATATGACACTGGCCGATGACAGGGGCGAGGTGGTGTTCGCAGTGGGATTCGAAGCGGACGTTCCTGAGGGCGATCATCTCGTCGTAGCCCTCTGTCTCGTCGAAGGTCCTGGCCAGGAAGCTGGCCGGGTCCATGCCGTAGCCGGTGAACCACTCGCGGTAGGCGTTCACCACGCGTGACGGAGTGTCCAGAAGCCCCGGGCGCTCGGGGTCGTCGCCAGCCCAGCGTATCAGTGTCCTGACCGCCTCCTCGGCCTCCTCGCGGGAGGGACTGTCCTCGCAGGATTCGCTCACGTCTCGACTCCCCGACCGTTGGCAGGTCGGCCCCTCTTATCCCCTGGCGCGTGAGGGTTCAATTGATGCGCCGGGCCTGCCAGGGGCTGTCCAGTGAAAATGCGGGAACCACGGCATCGAACATCTCGCCTGATTCGGCCTGCATCTGGTAGGTCCCGGCCATGATGCCGGATGGTGTCGAAAGCGGTGTCCCGGAGGTGTACTCGAACGACTCTCCGGGTTGGAGAACGGGTTGTTCACCGACGACACCCGGCCCCTGGACCTCCTGGAGCTGGCCCCGTCCGTCGGTGATCTTCCAGTGACGGGTCAGAAGCTGCACGGTTTCCTCGCCTTCATTGACGATTCTGACCTGGTAGGCCCACACGAAGTGATTGCTGTCCGGCTCGGACTGGCTCTCGAGGTAGACCGGGTTGACCGAGATGCGCACACCACGGGTCACTTCTTCGTACATGGTCCATCTCTCCGGAGAGGCAACGGTGACAACGGTGCAGCGGTCGGCATGTCGGGTCAACCCATCCGGTGTGCCGGTTGCGGCGTCCCGGCAGTCCGGAGTAGAGGCGCTCACAAACGGGTGTGACGCATCAACTGGTCGGCAGTCAAGGCAAGCAGACCGAATAGCGGATCCTCGGACTGCCAGGGATTGACCCTACCTACACCTGCTCAAATTGTTTCGATCCCCACCTTCCCCATTTTGGCATGACGGGAGCGAACTGCGGGTAGCTTGCAGCGACGATGGGTCATTCTGAGCTACGTGGGTTGGTTACCACCTGATTTCATTCGTCGCGGGGCCGTGTTTCACGGGCACCTTCCCCATGGTCATCTCCGCAATCATCAATGCTCCTCGCTGAATCGGCTCGCCCGCTTCCGTAACGGGGTGTTTTCCGTCAAGCACGACTTTCGACAATTGACCGCGCCGGCTCGGTCTTGTCCATGGACTTCGGCGCCAGCGGCCTAGCGTTTTTCGGCCGGCGGTTTGCGATGCGCCGAAGGCCATGTGGCTCCGAACCAGGGTCGGTCTACTGTATTGCTTTTGGTCTTGAGGAGGGATCATGAGCCCGGAAGTGTCCGTCGCCAAGCTCCCGCCTCCGTTTCTGGTCGGCACGTCGACTGCCAACGCCATGCCTGGTTCAAGGCGAATCCCGAGTGCCTATCTGAACTGCGGCGGCACGTCAGCCCGGTGGAAGGTCGCACAGCGGACTTCGGGGACCGCCGGGAGGCCGCGCTGGTGCTTGGGGTCGATCCGGTGCGCCGCCCAAGTATCGACGCCCGGCGGGTGGCGGTGACGCTCGGCCTGACGCCGTCGGATGGCCAGATGGCGGCGCTGCTGGTCGACAACCTGACGGTGCGCGAGATTGCCACAGCGACGCAACGATCACAGGACTGCGAGCGCTGGCTGACCAAGAGGGTCTACCGGAAGTTGGGCATCAAGGGAAAGGTCGAGATGGCGTGCTAGGCCTTGGCGGTGGACGCGTTGCCGCGGCGCCGACGACGCGGCTGCAGCCAGCCTCACCCCACCCTGCTCCCGCCACCCTATTCTGGTTCCCGGTGGAACTCCCATGCCTCCCAAATGGCAGGGTTTACAGGGCCCTGGATCCTTCTATGGTCAACCTTTTGCTCAAGTGGCCTAGGCAACCATGGTCCCGGCACCACTACCGGTCGTTGACGACCTCTGCCGCGAGGGATGACATGCGAATGCTCTCGATTTTGTTGCTGGTAGGCCTCGTTCAAGTTCCCTCGACACTCGCCTCGACGAGTCCCGAGCCGCTGAATTACGATCCGCTCCAACGACTCGTGAACTACTTGCTCACCACAGATCCACTCAAAAGAGTGATAAATGAGGGGGGCTGGTTGGAATTGAGGTCGGTGGTGTTTGACTACGAGAACTGCGTCGCCGGCTTCATGGACAATGAGGGCGGGACCCTCTAGATCTTCTGGAACAATGTGGACGTGGATTCCATGAGGACGGAGACAGTTGACCTCATGGGCCAGGAGGATGTGTGGGTTCTCTCATTCTCCGGTGCCGAGGGCTGGTTCTCTGATCCCATTAACGTGGCGGAAGTTCAAATGAAGAACGAGATGATTGTCGTGGTGTATGCCGCAATGGGATTCTACGCCGGGGAGCACACCTCGATCAAGTTCCCTCTCCATGATGAGATCGAGTTTGAGCAACTCGCAGACCTTATTGGCATGGTCTATGCACAGCAATGTAGGGGATAAATCGGTTGCCACCAAAATGGATATTGAGATGACCTCTATCTGGAAGATCATCATAGTAGCCGGGGCCGTGATGACGGTGACCGGGTGCAATCTCAGTTTGACTCAGCAACTATACACATCGGACCTGTTGGATCTGGCAGACGGAGAGATCGTCGACGTGTCCGCACCGATGACCATGCAGATACCCATCCAGAATGCGGACGAGTGTGAAGAGGCAACGACCTCGATGTCTTTGATCGTCAGTGGACTCTTGACAGATTTCTTCCCGAGGAGATGCGAGAGAGTTCGAATGGACAACTACCTGATCGCGGACACGCAAATCCCCGTAACATTCGTATCAGGTGACGACAGGGATAAGTCGATTCACTCGTTCGCCACCGAAGTGTTCAACGTGGTGGTAACGAACTATTTCGGCGTCAGGTACGAGTCATTGACGGAAGAAGGTGCTCTGCCACCGGGACTTCCAAACGTCGTGGATCCGGGATTGGCGGTTTACGTCGTGGTCAATCTCGACAAGATTGAACTCTTGCAAACGCGACTGGAGGATGAGTTCCCGTTCCAGAACATCGATCTCTCTGAGTCAACGGTCTCAATCGAACTCAACAACGACGTCAGGAACACCATGACTTTTTCAGTCAGACACGTTTTCATGGAGGACGATCCAGTGCAGAATCGTCGGTTCTTTGAACTCGACCGACGTCACGCGGCGACATTCTCCCTGTCGAACGTCGCTGCGGCGGGTCTCATGCGTGATGGATTTGTCCCTGCCATGATCCTGCACACGGAGGGATAGATGATCACTGACGCTTCCGTTTCCACGCCCAATCATTATTCGGTCAGCGTCGATCACATCTTTCTTTCGTCTCTTGCCACAGCTCTTACGGCGTTTCTGGATCGTCCAAGGGAGATGGAGGCGGCGGAACAGGAGGCCCCTGGTGCGTAACTCCGCACCACGATCCGACGTTGCTTGACATCCGACCAGCGCGGGAGTGCCCAACGTTTCACCGCAATCTCCCAACGATCATATCCATCAGCTACAGCCAAGGCGTGCTTCGAGGATTTTTCGGCGCTACGGTCTAGAAGGTCACCAACAGGTTCCGGCATACGCCATCGGACCGAGCGTCGGGATATGCATGTTTCCTTGTCGCCGACCTCCATGACCACCTCGATGACAATGCTGGCCCAGTCGATGTCGTGCCGATGTCTCGGGCGAACATTGGTCGGAGTAGCAACGCCTGTACGCGGCGCGCCGGCGGCTGACGTGCCGAGAACTCGTGGATCTTGAAGGCGAGAACGAGCCTCTGTCGTTAGTGCATCAACCCGCCGTTGCGTAGGGCGGCTCTTCGACATAGCATTCTTCCAATTCCTTGTTGCATCGGGGAATGCAAAAGAGCTTGAACCCGCTTGTCCGGCGAAAGCAATTGAGAGATTATTCTTTTTGTTTCAGTGTGTTATTGATGTGGTCAGCACCGAAGGTGCGAGGCGGGTGTAGTTCAATGGCAGAACGAAAGCTTCCCAAGCTTTAGACGAGGGTTCGATTCCCTTCACCCGCTCCACTCACGATGACCGCCTGTAGAGACCGAGCAGTTCGGCCTTCTGTCGTATCAGGGCCAGAACGATGTCGATCGTCGGCGTGGGATGTCCGGCGATCCGACCCAGTTCCTGAACCGAAGCGACCAGTGCATCGATCTCCATGGCCCGGCCCTGCTCGAGGTCCTGGAGCATGCTTGTGCGGTGCGCGCCGACGGCCCCGGCTCCATCGATCCGTCTCTCGACATCGATGGCAAACCGTACTCCGAGGGTCTCCGCCACCGCGCGGGCCTCTGTCATCATCGTGCGGCACAGTTGCCGGACGTCCCGGTCACCGGCCATCTGTTCAAGGGTGGCTCCGGTCAAGGCCGAGACCGGATTGAAACAGAGATTGCCCCAGAGCTTCACCCAGATATCGTCGCGAATCCTTGTCCGTACCGGCACCTTGAGTCCGTTCTCGCGCATCATCAGCGCCAGGGCACGCGTACGCTCTGTGGCCTCGCCCGATGGTTCTCCAAGAAAGAAGCGATCACCCTTGAGGTGACGCACCACGCCGGGTGCCGCGACCTCGCACGCCGGAAAGACGACACACCCGATGGCGCGTTCGGGGCCAATGCCATCCCACTGGACGTCACCAGGATCGACACTCCTGAGGCGATGGTCGCGCCAAACACCCTCAAGGCCATGAAAGTACCACCAGGGAACCCCGTTGACGGCCGTCACGACAGCCGTTTCGGGAGTCAGCATCGCCTGCATGGGTTCGACGACCGCAGGCACCGAGTGAGCCTTGAGCGTGATGATGACGTAGTCCTGCTCTCCGGCTTCCCGCGGGTCGTCGGTGGCCCGGATGCGTCGGGTCTGTCGTCCTTCGGATGACTCCAGGGTCAACCCGTCCTTCCGGATGGCGGCGAGGTGTGGTCCGCGGGCGATGAGCGTGACCTCGACACCGCTCCCTGCGAGCATGTATCCGAGGTAGCCGCCGATGGCCCCGGCGCCGTAGACCGCGACCCTCACGACGCGAGTCCGAGTTTGGCGGCGAGTCCTATGCGCTGCAGCTTGCCGGTTGCTCCCTTGGGGATCTCGTCGAGGATAATCACCTGGCGGGGAACCTTGAAGGCAGCCAGACGAGTCCCGGCAAAGGATCGCAGCGCCGCTTCCGAGGGAGCTTCCCCGTCTCGTGGCACGACGGCAACGGCAACTTCTTCGCCGAGCGTGGCATGGGGAACGGCGAATGTGACCGCCTGATCGACAGCGGGGTGTGCCATAAGGACCTCGTCCACCTCCAGCGGGCTGATCTTCTCGCCTCCCCGGTTGATGATTTCCTTGAGCCGGCCGGTGAGCCACAGGTAGCCGCTTTCATCAAGCAGACCCTGATCACCCGTGCGGAACCAGCCATTCTCGAAGGCTGCACCGTTGGCGGCATCGTTGTTCTCGTAGCCTCCGGTGACACTGGCGCCCCGGATCACGACCTCGCCGGTTTCTCCGGCTTGAAGGAGATGACCATCCTCCTCATCCATGATCGCCACCTCCGGCCCTGCGGCGATGCCTACCGAACCGGCATGCCGTGGCGCCGGGGGAAGAGGGTTGGAGGTCATCTGATGGGATGCCTCGGTCATGCCGTAGGATTCGATCACCGGGCAGCCGAAGGTTGCTTCGAGTTCTTCCATGACCCGCGATGGCAGCGACGCCGAGGATGACCGGATCAGTCTCAGATCCAGTGAGGCCAGCGCCGCGGCGTTGCGCGGCGCGCGGGCGAGAATCGCCTGGTGCATGGTTGGAACGGCCGTGTACCACGTGGGCCGCACGTCCTCGCACCAGGAGAAAAACCTCAGGGGATTGAATCCCGGAGCGCAGTGAACACTGGCGCCGGCCCGCATGGTCGAGAGCACGGCCCCGACAAGTCCGTGGATGTGGAAAAGAGGCATGATGTTGAGCGCCCGGTCGTCGGGAGAAAGGGCGAGGCTCTGCGCGATGTTCGCGGCCGAGGCGGCGAGATTGTCCCGCGACAACGGCACGATCTTGGGTCGCGACGTGGTTCCCGAGGTGTGAAGCACGAGCGCCGTTCCGGCATCGTGGGTGACCGTGCGACCGCCCGGTTCCTCGCGCAGGCGCAACGTGAAGGTACCGGCGCTGGCGTTCTCTTCAACGCACATCTCGGCCAGTCCCATGCCCAGATCGCGCGCCACGGCGACGGCGTCGGATCCTGATCCCTCCTCGACAATCAGCAGCCGGGCATCGAGATCCTCGAGATAGAACCTGAATTCGTCCCCGCGATAAGCCGGATTGAGCGGGGCGGCCGTCAGACCCGAGGCCACTCCGAGAAAGGCCGAGGCCATCTCGGGACCATTGGGAAGGACAAGGGCAACGCGATCGCCGTCTGCGAGACCGGCCTGACCGAGAACGCCCCGGGTGTCGGCGATCTGCCGGGCCAGGTCGCGATAGCTCGTCGAACGACGCCCGGGAGCACCGATGGCCGGAGCATCGGCTGCGCCCATGAGGTCGACCATCACGCGTGCCTGAGTCGTTCCTGGCGGGCCGACTCAATCATCGGACCAAGAACCTTGTCGTGAAACCTGTCGCAGCCGATGCAGAGATTCCGGTAGGGACGGCCCTGCGGAGTGTCGATCTCGGATTCGGCGAGGAAGCGTTCCGTCGTCCAGCCGAACGCGTGTCCCATGGTCTCCGGTTTTCCCCGGTTGATGGCCTCGTAGACCGGATGATCGCGCAGGCTGTCGATGATGTCATCGAGATGTTCATGAACGAGGTTGCCGATGGGAAAGCGCGTCTTGAGGCAACAGGGATAGACATTTCCGGTCGGCTCGATGGAGACCTCCGAACCCGTCCGCCCTTTCTCGAGAAAGTTCAGTCCGCCCGACCAGGCGTTGCAGAAGTTGTCGTCCATACCGGCACGCGACAGTCCGTTCTTCCAGGCGCGTCCGCGCGGCCACAGCTTGCCGATCCAGGTATCCTCGTTGGCTCCGAAGATGTTGAAGAGAGGCGGGCTGTCATCACCAGGGGGCCCGTTTCCGGCTTCGCGCACGCCCGCGGCCTCGAACATGGCGAGCAGCTTTTCGCGCAAGGCCCTGGCACGTTCCTCGCGGTTGATGCCGACATGGTAGCTGTCGAAGCCGGAGACCGAGACCATGCTCACGTTCCTGGCGAGGAGCTCGTCGAGAATGCGTTCGGTCAGGCGGTCCCCGGTCGTCTGCACGACGAGGCGCACTTGGCCACGATAGCGGGAATGGATCTGCTCGAGGGCCGGATAGAGCACGGATCGGCGCACCGGCTCCAGCAGCACCTCGCCTCCCGAGACGATGATGCGTCCCGCCACCGCCTCTCCGGTGGGGGCGGTGACCATCATGCTTCCCGGAAGATGATCGATGATCCGGGGAACATTCGCTTGCGACTGCTCCACAACCCGCTGGAGTTCGTCCCGGACATAGGGGCGGAACCGGTCATCGTAGCAATGACGGCAGCGCCGATGGCACAGCCATGTCAGCACAAAGTAGATCGATTCCATGCGTTGCCGCCCGATGCACAAGGGGAGGCGTCCATATGACCTGCATTTGCCTCATGACGCAACATCGCGCAGGTCGTGCCGCTGCGCGGCCGTCTGCCGGTCTCGTGCCACAGTTCTGACGCATCATGCTCCGGCCGCATCCTCTCAAGGGCAATGTCCTCGCCTGCAGACGGTCTGCTTGAACCACGTCTCCCGCAGGTTGAATGCCGAGCTCGCAGACAAGAATCGTGACTGCGGCCCTGGATCGCGGCTGTCCTCGCAGTTCACAGGGCTGGTCTCTCCATCGTTGTTGTGGAGGTGACGCGGCGAGGGAGTGATGACACGACACATCCGGGTCAAGGCCGCCTGACGATGCCTGACACGCGGCGTGGCAAGCGAGCGGATGGGAGGGTGTGACGCCTTGATCGGGTGGGCAAGGCGCATCGCGACGGATGAGCGCTGCGCCTTGTCGTTGAATGAAGGAGCGATCGATCCAGCGACAGGATCCCGTTGATCTTCGCGTGCGACTGCGGCAGCATGATTGCATTGCAATCAGCGCAGGTCTGGATGCCGGGGCAAGGACATGGCAAGCATTACAATCCGCAATCTTGATGACGAGGTGAAAACGCGTCTGCGTGTGCGCGCCGCCGCGCACCATCGCTCCATGGAAGAGGAGGCGCGACAGATTTTGCGGGAGGCAGTCGGAAAACCGGCCGTTCCGGCAAACCTTGGTGAAGCCATTCATCGCCGTTTCGCCGCATTGGGCGGGGTGGAGCTTGACCTTCCGCCGCGCGAGGGAATGCCTGAGCCTCCACACTTCGATTGAGGCCGGCTTCCATGGTCCTGGTTGATACGTGCCTCATCTCGGAACTGATGCGCTTGTCTCCCGACCCGGCCGTTCTGGATTGGTTTGGCAGCAGAGATGCAGCCGACCTGTATTTCAGCGCGGTCGGCGAGGCAGAACTGCGGCGCGGCGTAGCCATCATGCCCGAAGGCAAGCGCCGCCAAGGCCTCGTGGCAGAGATCGACGCGATGATCGCGGACGATTTCAGGGAACGGGTGTTGCCCTTCGACAGCGCAGCTTCCGTCGCCTTCGCGGCCATTTTCGCCCGGCGTCACGCCGCCGGTCGACCTATCGGGTTCGCCGATTGTCAGATCGCCGGAATTGCGTATTCACGGAGGATGGCTGTGGCAACGCGCAATGTTCGCGACTTCGAGGACCTCGGCCTCGACATCGTCAACCCCTGGACGGTGGCTTGAGCAGTACGGCGCATACCCTCGCGCATCAAGATTGACCCGCTGCTCAAGAACAAAGGCTGGAACACGGCACAGGCAAGGCCCTGGACGATCCCGTGCCATCCTCCTTGATGGTGACCCAGCCGCCATCCACCCGCCCCGGTACCATGTGAGAGTGCCGCATGGGTGACCTCAGCGCTCTTCGTTTCTCCGTTCGTGCAGGGAGGCGTCGAGGATTTCGACGGGATGCACGCACGGCACGCCGGTGGATGCGGTGATGTGCCACCGGCAGGTCTCGCTGTCGCAGACGACGGCATCCGGTGCAGAGTCGGCAATCCTGTCGATCAGGGTCTGACCGACCGCCGTGGCGATGTCGTAGCGGTCACGGTCGTAGCCGTAGGTGCCGGCTACGCCGCAGCAATCCGATTCGGAGACCTCAATCGACAGGGATGGCACGAGACGAAGCAGTTCGAGCGCCGGCACGCCCATGTCATGACCGCGCAGCTGACATGGACCGTGATAGAGAATGCGCCGGGGCAGCGGGCTGAGGACCGAAGGCAATCGATCGAGGTGGCGGTCGCGCAGGAATTCACAAATGTCGGTGACGGCATTCGCTACCGACCGTGCGTCGTCATCGTGCAGATCGAGATAGGCAGCGTACTTCTTCCGAAGCGTCAGGCTGCAGCTGGTCGAGGTACACAGGATGGGTCTTCCCGCACCGGCCGCGGGAGCGAGGCCGCGAACAACGCCGTCGGCCCGGTGACGCGCGGCGCTCCATTCGCCGCTTGACAGCATGGGCAGCGAACAGCACGCATCCGTCGGCGCTTCGACCGCATATCCGAGTCGATTCAGCACCCGGACCGCCGCGATCCCGACTTCGGCGTCGTAGTGGGCGACCGCGCATCCCGTGTAGTAGGCGACGACAGGGCCGTCAGGCTGACGACGCGTCGACAGCCAGCGGCGGAATGCGGAACCGGAGACCTGCGGTAGAGGCGCGTCCCGGTGAATGCCGAGCAGGCGATGGACGACCGCACGCAGCAATCGGTTGCCCAGCAGGCGGTTGGCGAGAGCGGGGACGGCACCGAACACCCGGCCGATCACGTCGGGCCGGTTCAGAAGGCGTTGACGGAGAGGGGGAGTGTCGCCGGCGTCAACGGCAGCCGCTCTGGCGATGGTGATGATATCGGAGATCGCGACTCCGTTCGGACAGACGCTCGTGCAGATTCCGCAGCCGCTGCACAGTCTCGACGATCGTTCTTCGACGGTATCGATGACACGAAACCGCTGTGCTTGCGGTCCGGTGTACTTTGGTCCCGGGAAGAGTTCCGTGACCGATGCGACGGGGCAGTAGGCTCGACAGATGCCACACTTGGTGCAGTGGTCCATGGTCCGGAGCACCGCGTCGAGACCGAGTTCGTGGCGCTCGTCGGCAGGGCGGCTCGCGGGAGCGGGAGGCGATGACCCGGGCATCGTCATTCCTCGGCCATCTCGCAGACGATACCGACACATCGGCGCCATTCGGTCCACGCGCCTTCGCGCTCGTCGGCTCCCAGTGCCGGTTCGAACGTCGTTGCGCTCACCGGCATGGCGGCAACGTCCGCCGTGGTAAGCTGTTTCGCTCCGATGCCCGCGAGCAATGCTGCGCCGAGGGCCGTCATGTCGGGTTCGTCCGAGACCCTGATGGGAACTGCGAGCAGGTCGGCCTGGCGTTGCATCAAGTAGCGGTTCGCTGTCGGTCCGCCATCAGCCCGCACTTCGTCGAGGCCGCCGCCCAGGCGTTCATCAAGCGCCTGCACGATGCCTGCGCACTGGAACGCGATTCCATCGAGGAGGGCCCGGGCGAGGTGTCCGACACCGGTATCGAGGCCGATGCCAAAGGTGCATGCGCGGGCGCTCGTTTTCCAGTACGGCGCGGACAGGCCCGCGAGACTGGGTACCATCACGACTCCGCCGCTGTTCGGGACGCTCTCGGCCAGGCTCGAGGAACCGGCTGCCGACGGGAGAAGGCCGACGTCCACAGCCCAGTCGATCGCCGAGCCGACGGAGAACACCCCGCCTTCGATCGTGTAGTCGACACCGGCGCCCAGGTCCCAGGCGATGAACACCGCCAGCCTGCCGTCTGGTGCGACTGGATCGCGACAGGTGTTGACTTCGATGAAGGCGCCGGTGCCATAGGTGGCCTTGACGACCGAGGAATCCCAGCACCCCTGCGCAAACAGCGCCGCATGGGCGTCGACGGCGTCGGCCGTGATTCGGACCGTTGGGGCGTCGATCTCCGGATGACTGATCACCCCGAAGTCGCCGACAGTTGGTCGGACCTCCGGAAGCAAGTCGATGTCGAGGCCGAACGCATCCAGCAGATCGGGGTCCCATTGTGCCTGGTACAGGTTGAGCAGCGCAGTGCGCGATCCGGTAGCCGCGTCCGTGGCGTGCACGGCGCCGCCGGTCAACCGCTCGATCACGTAGGAGTCGGTGCCGCCGAGTCTGAGCGAGCCGTCTGCCCGCGCGGTGGCTACGTCGTCGACGGATTCGATCAGCCATCGGAACTTCGAGGCGGAGAAGTAGGGGTCAAGAAGGATCCCGGTCCGGTCACGGACCAGATCTCCGACCCCGTCACGGGCGAGCGCATCGCACATGGCGGCCGTTCGTCGATCTTCCCATGAGATCGCGGGAGCGAGTCCGTTACTTCCTCCCGCCGACCACGCCATGCTGGTTTCGCCCTGATTGGCGATTCCGACTCCCGCAACGTCGCGCCACGTACGGCCCGCCGCCTCCAGCGCGGCCGCGGCTGCCCCGATGCTGGTCGCCAGGAAGTCTTCGGGGTCGTGTTCGACCCAACCGGGCCGGGGTGTGCGCTTCGGCATCGGAACCGAATGGGTGGCGAGTTTTCCGACATGGGGATCGAAGACGAGGGCCGTGGTCGTCGAACCGCCGTGGTCGATTCCGACATAGAGTCCGCTTTCCATCACCTATCCCTCCAGGTACGCATGGGCCGACCGGGCGGCGAGCCAGCCGGTGACGATGGCGACGCCTTCCGCGGACGCTTCCAGTGCGGGATTCCAGTGGGCAAGCGTTTGGCCCGTGACGTAGACGTTCTCGAGCGATCGCGATTCGGAAGTCAGTGGCCGCAGCGCGTAGTCGGTTTCCACTCCGGTGCGATGCAGGGCGTCCAACGATGCGCCGGCGTTCGCGGCGTTCAGGGGCGCCGTCTGCCGGACCGGAAGATCGAAAACCGTTTCCCGAATTTCGCCGCGGGATTCCACGTTGAGTCCGCCCATGGCGACGCCTCCGGTGGCAACGATGAACGCTGACGCGGTGTGCACGCGCCCGGCGGTGTCAACGACATCGATAGGATGTCCGTCCTCCGCCTTCGTCCCGGTCACGCGGGTGCCGATGTGGATGGGGGTGCCTTGTCCTGCGATAGCGCGATCCATCGTCCGCTGCAGACGCATCCCGGGAACGCTCGGCGGCAGGGTCGGCACCTCAAGGCACGGCCTGCCGAGTGCCTGCTCGGCGGACCGCCTGACGCGGGCATGGTCGGAGATGCCCAACACGGCCGGGAACAGGATCAATTCCGCGGAATCCGGCATCCGGGACCCGAGGTCGCGGAAATAGCCGCAAAGATCGGGGTGACGATCGAAGCTGCGGGCGAGGTCGACCGACTCGGATCCGCCGCCGGGCGGAGGCGCCTCGATGACCACGACGTCCGATCCCAGGCGGCGCAGTCCATTTGCGGTCAGGTCGGCGGGAAAGTCGCGGTGGGAGCGAAAACGCACGACGGCAGCCCTTCGGCCCTCAATCGCCGCCACGAGCGCCTGCGAAGGAGTCGGGCCGTACGTTGGAACGCCGAGGCCGGCGGGGGTGAGCGTCTGAACATTGCAGCCGTTTCGGTTGAATCCCGCGCCGATTCCGTCGGTGGCGGAGAAGAACCACTCCAGGGCATCCTGAATCACCGATTCACCGACAATGCGGTATGGATGCCGTGCGTGGAGGTCCGGCATGCCTTGGCCGGGCGACGAGAGAATCCCGCCATTGGCGTCGAACCCGCCGGCACAGCATGCGTACCCGAGTACGCGGATGCCGCCTGGCGCATAGTGCAGCGAGCCCCGCCCCGCGGAGAGAATTCGCACCGAACGACCGAGTTCCAGCAACCGCAACGCGGCGACGAGTGCGTCGAGCTCGTTGCCGACGATGACGACATCGGACTTCATCGGTAGTCGTCCGTCGGCAGGAGATCGTCGGTCAGGCGGATTCCGAGGATGTCGCGGTGCACGGTGTCGCTCAGCAGCGCCTGCCGTGCCTGATCACCCCACGCGGTCTTGCAGACTCCCTTGAGACGTTCCGTCCAGAATCGACCAATTGACTCTTCGGCGGAGAAGTCCGTGTCGGCATTCGCAAGAAGGTCGGCGGCGCGCACGGCACAGAAGGTGCCTTGACAGGGTCCGAACCCGATACGCAGGCGCCGACGCAGGTCATGCAGTCGGGAGATGCTCGCGTCCCCGATCGCTTCGGTGACGGTCGACCGATCGACCGCTTCGCACTCGCAGAGTGTCCTCGCCTGGGTCTGCGTCGCCTCGGCGGTCATGTGACCGGCGACGGGACGCCAGGCGGCTTCACGGCGCTTCGGGGCGACCGGGGACGTTGCGGTCAGGCAGGTTGTAGTGATGCCGAAGTGCCGGCAGACAAGGTCGGCCACGTCTTCGGCCATGGACCGGTGCGTGGTCAGCGAACCGCCACACACGGTGAAGAACCCACGGGCACCGCCATTCGCGTGGTCGATGACCATGTGCCGCCGCGGCAGGGGTTTCCCGGGAGGCCAGTCCGGCAGTTTCACGAGCGGCCTCACGCCGGCCCAGGCGCGAAACGCGCGGCGATCCCGAATCCCCGGCAAGAGCGGCTCGGCGCCGTCCAGGAGTTCCTGAACTTCTGTCGGCTTGACCAGGGTCGTGTCCGGACTGTCAACCACCTCCGATGTCGTGCCGAACAGCGATACGGTTCCGGTCGGCACGATGATGTCGTGACTGCCTGCGGGGCGGCAGCGGTTGATGACCTGTCCGACAAATCGGTGGGAGAGGACGATGATGGCGCCCTTGGTCATTTCCAGCTCGACGCACTGGCCCGCTAGGGCTGCGACCCGGCCCGACCAGGCGCCGGCGGCGCTGATGACAGCGTCGGTCTCGATTCGTGTTTCGCCACCGGCGCCGGCGATTCGCACTGCGCGGACAACGCCACCAAAGACGTCGATTCCGGTGACCTGATGCCGGGTCAGCACCTTCCCGCCGCGCCGGGTCACGTCTTCAGAGAGGCGGTTCACGAGTCGCCATGGATCGATGGTCGCGTCGGGAACCGAGAAGGCGCGGCGGATGCTGCGACTGATGCAGGGTTCTTCTGCCATGACACGGTCGGGATCGAGCTCTTCGCAGGGAATGGCCGCCTGCCTGCATCCCTCGATAAAGCGTTCCGGAAACTCGGGAGGATCTTCGTCGAGGGACACGAACAGGCCTCCCGTGCTCTCGACCGCGTCGGGGACGACTTCGGCCACAGTCCGACGCTCGCGCATGCACTCCGCGGCATAACCCGAATCGGAAACCGCGTAGCGGGCGCCGCTCTGCAGCATGCCGTGGAATCGGCTGCTGGTGCCGGAGCCAAGGTCGCCGAACTCGACCAGGGTGACGTTGAGGCCCCGCATTACGAGGTCGCGGGCAACGGCACAACCCGTGGCACCCCCGCCGATAACGACGACCCGCAGGTGACGGTGTGGTGTGGAACTCGTCATGTCATGCCACGGCCGTTGAGCGGAGCCCAAGTTCGAGCTTGCGGCGCTCGGCCCAGGCGTTGATCAAGCGATCAGCGGCGATCGCGATGAATGCCACGCAGATACCCGCGGTGACGCCCCGTCCGGGATCGACCTTGGAGAGGGCGATCAACGTTTCCTGCCCCAGATCCCGCGTTCCGACAAGCGCCGTGATCACCAGCATGCTGAGCCCCATCATCAGAGTCTGGTTCACTCCGAGCATGATGTCGGGCAATGCCAGCGGCAGCTGCACGCGCCGCAGTATCTGGCCGCGGGTGCAACCCATGGCCCGAGCCGCCTCGACGAGGTTCGAGGGCACCTGGCGAATGCCGCTGTCCGTGTAGCGAATTGCCGGCACGATCGCGTAGAGCACGATGGCGATCATTGCGGAGAAGTCGCCGACACTGAACAGCATGATCACGGGAATCAGGTACACGAACGCTGGAAGCGTCTGCAGAGTATCGATGACGACCTGCACGATCTGGTGAACTCTCTCGTTTCCGGCTGCCACGATGCCGATGGGAATGCCGATCAGACTGGCGAGGAACACGCAGACGCCGACGAGGTAGGCGGAAATCATCGCCTTTTCCCACAGCCCCACGGCGGCGATGAAGGCGATCAGGGAAGTGCTCAGAATCGCCAGACGAACGCCGCCCAGGTGGAATCCGATGGCGCTCACCACCAACACGACGCTGAGCCAGGGCAGGGACAGCATGAAGCTCTTGAACGGCTTCAGGAGGTAGATGAAGAATGCGTCCCGGACGGCGCCGATGTACACGTAGAGATTGATGTTGATCCAGTCGATGATGGTGTCCCAGAACCGGCCGGTGGTGACCGTCCAGTTCTCCGGAATCTGGGCGAATGCGGGAATCCAAATTCCGGCGACCGTGACGGCGATGCCGAAAAACACGGCTCCCGCGAGCAGATGGGATCCGGCGATGCGTCCGTGCCCCCGTGTGCTGTGGGCGGGACGGCGGGCGGCGAGACGCTGACTCATGCGGTCCAACACGATGGCGACCAGAGTGATGGAGATTCCCGCTTCGGCACCCTGCCCGATTCGGAGCGCCTTCAGGGACTGCCAGACATCGAACCCGAGGCCTCCGGCCCCGATCATCGATGCGATGATCACCATGTTCAGCGTCAGCATGATCACCTGGTTGACGCCAACCATGACGCGCGGCCGAACTGACGGCAACATCACCTTCCACATCATTTGCCGGCGCGAGCAACCGGCCATGCGGCCGAATTCCATGACCTCGCTGCTCACCTGGGACAGCGCGACCCTGGTCACCCGCGCCATGGGAGGCAGGGCATAGATCAGCGTAACCACCATGGCGGCGGCGGGTCCGTAACCGAACAGCATCAGCGCGGGCACGAGGTAGGCGAACACCGGCATCGTCTGCATGAAGTCGAACACCGGTGTCAGTATCCGCTCGACTGCCCGCCACCGATGTGCCGCGATACCGAGTGCGACACCCGTTGCGATTCCGATCATCACGGCGACGATGATGGATGCGAATGTCAGCATGGTGCTGTGCCACAGCCCGATGAACGCGACGTAGAGAAAGGACAGCGTGATGAACGCGGTCAAACGCCCGCTGCCCAGGGACGCTCCCAGCGCGGCGAACACCGCAATCAGGCCCAGCCACGAAAGGGGCGGAACGTGGATGGCCGACCCGTCGCCGCCGTCGAACGTGAATCCGGTGGCGAGCAGTCCCTTGAGGAACAGCATCGGAGCCTCGAGCACGGTCCCGAACCCGCGGGTCAACTCCTTGAACGTGAACAGACCGAAATCAGCTTCGTTTACCAGCCAGTTGATTGATCGGGTCAACCCGTCAGCGACAGGCACGACCCAGCCGCCGGGATACACGTCGATCCAGGGAAGCACAGGAGCGAGGAGTGCGATCAGGGTGGTCGCGACGGCCGCAAGGGCAATCAGCAGCGCGCCTCGGCCGGGCCGAAAGGGAAATGATGGGCGATGTGCGCCAACGGCCGTCATCGGCCGCGATCGATGTCCGACGGTCCGTCGCGTTGAACAACGCTCATGATCTTCTACCCGGCTACCCGGTACGCTGGAATGCAGGGTACTCCGGCAAGCGGCGCGGAAACCATGTTTCGGCCGGCAGTCGCAAGAGTCCGGACGGGAAGGCAGTGAGCCCGAGAGACGTCATGGCGTCCGGGATGGCCGGCTGGTTCAGGGCGCATCGCAGGCTCCTGCTCGGGAGGCCGGCGCCGGACCTTCGTCCGGCGCCGGCCTCCCGAACCGAACCGCCCTGTCGTGCTCTGAGAACGGACCTATTCGAGCCAGGATTTCCAGGTTTCCTCGTTGGCTTCGATCCACTGCTCGGCAACTGTCCGGGTCGGCACGCCATCCACGTCGCTCATGTAGACCATTTCACCCATGGTCTTGCCGTCGAGCTGGAACTTGCGCCAGACGTCATAGGCCTTCGGCCAGATGGATTCGCCACCCTTCCAGGCGGATTTCCACATGTGGCCACGTGGACGTCCGCAGTCGTACGCCATCGTCGAATTGGGTCCCCAGGACGGGTCGTCGTAGCAGGCGTCCTCGTACTCCGGCCACTCGACGAACTCGCCTTCGTAGAGCGCAGGCAACCAGAACGGTTCCCATGTCCAGCCGACGATCGGCTGCTTGCGTTTGATGGCCGCGGTGAACTCGGCGGTCAGGGCGCCGTCGCTCCCTGCGTGAATCACCTCGAAGGGCATGTCCAGCGCGGCGACGCGCTCCGCATCGTGACCACCCCACTCGATGGGACCGCTCAAGAACCGCGCCTTGGGCGCTGTCTCGGCGACCGACAGGGCCTCCACGCAATCCGGTTCAAGCAATGCCTTCCAGTCGGGGAGTCCCGGACACACGTCCTTGACGTACATCGGGTACCACCAGTCCTCGTTCACGGCGATTCCCATGTTGCCCATGTTGAGGACCTCACCGCTTCCCCAGGCGTCGGCCATCGCCGCCTTGGCTGTCGTATCCCATCCGGGGGATCCGATGTGCAGATCACCGGCTTTCAGGCCTGCGAACTGACCGAGGTAGTCTGCCGGAGTGTACTCTACGTTGTAGCCGAGCTTTTCGATCAGCGTCCCGTAGATGTACATAATGATGTTGTCGCCGGAGTAACCCATGATGACGAGCTTGATCGGATCCTTGGATTCCGGGGTTTCGGCACTCGCAGGCGTCATGAATCCGGACCCTGCCATGAGCCCTGCAATCACCGCTGCCGCCATGAATCGACGTGTTTTCTGCAACATGGCCACCTCCTCGATGAACTCGTGCGTGCTTGTGCTCCCGATCGTTGGGATGCTGAATGCATGTCAATAGTATCCCGGTTTCGAAAAAGAACAAGCAATGAAATGCGTGTTATCGATTGTTTTGGAGTGACGAATGATCGACTCGGATGTACAGAACAGACATATGGGATCTGGAGTCAGGAACACCGCGGGCCGTCGCCTCGAGATTCAGAGACGACTGCTGGTTGAAGGGGCAGTCACCGTCGAGGCGCTGTCGCGTGATCTCGGCGTATCGGAGGCTACGGTCCGGCGCGACCTTACGATTCTCAGCGAAGAGGGATCGGTTCGCCGAACCCATGGAGGTGCGGTCATCGAGGCGCCGCGCGGTGCCGACCAGGCTTTCGCCCTGCGCGAGCAACTCGACTCGGATGCCAAGAGGCTCATAGCCCGCTCCGCGCTGTCTCTGGTCGATCCCGATCAGACGCTGTTCATGAACGACGGTTCGACCGTCCTCGCGCTTGCGAGGGAACTGGTCGCTGAGCGTGTCGCCTTGACCATCGTGACACCTGGCGTGAACATCGCGACGTACCTTTCGGAGAATCCCGCCGTCACGGCCTACCTCCTAGGCGGTCGGGTTCGGCACCGCACGCTCGGAACCTCGGGCGGCTTCGCCGAGGAGATGCTCGCTACGTTCAATGCCGACATCGCGTTCATCGCAGCCGAAGGGTTCTCGGTGCGCGACGGACTGTCGTTTTCATACGAGTCCGATGCCCGGATCGCCCGCCTGATGAGCCAGCGGGCGACGAGAACGATCGTTCTGGCGACGTCGCGGAAACTGGACCAGAGAGATCGAATTGTCGCCTTGCCTTCTGCGGCGGTCGACACTCTGATTACCGATTGTTCCGACCATGAGCGGCTGGCGAACTTCTCGAGTGCGGGTATCGATGTGGTTTCCTGTGCCGGAACAAGCGGAGCAACGCGCTGAGTTTCGGGTAGGCGCCTTCCGGTACCTGTTGTGTCCGGAGTTGGACCTTCAAGATCCGAGTGGTGTTGACGTCGCGCGCATCAGGTCATGCGGAAGCACGGCGAGAGCTGCCAGGCCCTTCACATGGTCCGTATCCTGCCTGGCGGCCGCAATAGCCCACGCCTGCGGGTGTGTGCCGCCGAGCGCTATCGCCCGATGGAAGGCGAAATGCAGCAGAATCCCGAGCTGCCGGTCAGAGAACCGGCTGTCACGGTGGACCTTGGTGAAGCCTCTCATCGGTGAGTGAACGCCGACTATGGATTTGGGCGGCCCGCGAAGATGCGGAAGGTCGCCTTTCCGGGAAAAAGGGGGCAATTCCCATGAACTGGGCGAGTGCGCGGTTTACTGCGATCATGTCGGCATCGTCGAGATGTCCGAAAACCTGATCCACCATGACGTAGGATCGCACGCGCAGACCATTGCCTTCGGAGGGTGCAACCGGAACACGGGATCAGCCGAGTGTCCAGCGCCATCGAGTTCGGTAGCGCGACAGTGATCGAGGGTGTCAGATCGGCGAAATGGTGACTGAATCAGCAGGGGGGACGCGACCTACCGTGTTCACTCTGCAAGGCGATGCTGGCGAAGTCGTCGCCCCTCACTCGCGGTGTCCGGCTTTGAGGGCGTCGAGGTGCTCAGCGAGATCGGCTGCGGCGGCGTCCATGAACTGCAAGAGTTCCGGGTCGGCGCCGTTGGCTTCGTCGACGATCGCTGCCTGGCGGCCGCACTCTTCGACGAAGTCGGGGGCCCGGGTGTCGGGAACCCGGATCTGGACCTTCAGGCCTTGGGCCCTGCGTGCGGCTCTGTGCTTGTCCGCGCATTGCGCGCCGGTGGATGCAGAGGACATGGTGCCGCTCCTGTCGGATCAACGCACTTTACGTGTAGCGCATTTGGTTGTTGCCAGAAGCGTCCACGGTTCCTCGACGTTTTTCGCGCCGACGTTTCGCGGGGAGCCAGCGCTGGATCCCCGTTTCCGTCATGACCGCATCCACCTTCGCCTCCGGCACCAGGCCTTTCGGAATCTGCATGTCGAGCCGTACCGTCGGCTCGTCTCCATTGTGGCCCTGGCCCATGAGCCCCCCTTGTCTTCGAATCGGGCGCCGCCCCGAAAGCACGTTCCCGCCACCGTCTCCTCGTGGTTCTTCGCGGGCGTCCCGGGTCCTGTCGTGACGATTGTCACTGACCTGCGTTATCCGCGCATGCGAGTGCCTCGGGGATCATAGGCTGCCTGTTTCAGGGGGCGCATCGGGAGTTTCCTTTGGCCCAGCCCGATCTCGTAGGATCCTTCGAGCAGCGTCCGGAACGGCGCACCACGCGGGCAGGCGACGTAGCCCATGCTGAGCGAAAGCCCGGTCCGAAATCCGCGGCAACCCGATGTGGTGTGCCCGGCGAGGACCCCGTTGCGATAGATGGGTTCATCGTGGAGCAGCATGGGCTCGGCATCTTCGACGGCGAACATCAGGAGGTGTCGTTCCACACCCGTCTCGCGCCGTCGATGCAGCGCGTTGCAACCGAGGAATCCGCCCGGCTTGTCCCAGGCGACGGCGAACGCTAGACCGGCTTCAAGGGGTGTGGAGTCCGGCCCCAGTTCGTGCCCCCAGTGACGGAAGCCCTTTTCGATCCGGCAACTGTCAAGGACCAGCATTCCCGCGTGTGAGAGACCATGGCCTGCGCCGGCCTCAAAGAGGGTCTCGTAGACATGACCGGCGTACTCGACCGGCACACCAAGCTCCCAGCCCAGTTCGCCGGCAAAGCTGATTCGGGTGGCGCGCACCGGCGCCATTCCCAGGGTGATGCGCTGCATCGTTGCAAACGGGAACGCCTCCGGAGACAGATCAGCATCCGTCACCCGAGACATCAAATCACGGGACAGAGGCCCCATGAGGCCGAGGACACACTCGGTCATGGTGGCATCACCGATTGTGACGTCGAGTTCCAGCCTGGCTCGTTGTCGTTCGATCCATGCTAGATCCTTCTGGCGTGTCGCGGCGCCGCTCACCATGCGAAAGCGTGTCTCGCTTTCACGCGTGACCGTGACGTCGGCCTCAATTCCGCCGTGGCGGTTCAGCATCGGCGTGTAGACGACCTTGCCCTCGGCAACGTCGACGTCGTTGGCGCAGAGGTGCTGCACCAGGACAAGGCAATCACGCCCGGCAATGTCGATTTTTGTGAAGGGAGAAAGATCAAGGAGCGCGACCCGGTCACGGATCGCTGCACCCTCTCTGGCGGCAGCCGGCCACCAGCACTGCGGACCATAACTGTAGCGGAACGATCGTTCATCCCTCGTGGTGGCGAACCAGAGGGGTCTCTCCCACCCAGCGGCCTCGCCAAGGAAGGCGCCGGCCCGTTCGTGGCAGTCGTGCAGGACGGAGCGACGGAGGCCCCGCGCCGTGGCCATCTGCCGCAACGGCCAGTGCATGGCCAGTTGATTCGCGACGGCTTCGTCCATGCGCTGAACGAGAAACGATTTCGTTGCGGCGCTTCGGTCGAATCGGGCGATATCGACCTCCCAGAGATCCATCGGAGGCTCGCCCGCATCGATCCATTCTGCCATGGCCTTGCCGACTCCCGCAGACGACATCATGCCGATGGAGTTCATGCCCGCCGCGACATAAAAGCCACGCAGGTAGGGCGACTCTCCCATGAGCTGCCTGGTGTCGGGAGTGAAGCTCTCCGGCCCGTTCATGAAGTGCTGAATGCCGGTTTCGGAGAGACGGGGCATGCGGTGCAGCCCTGCCTTCATGAAGGGTTCAAACTGATCCCAGTCCTCGGGCAACTCGAGGAATGCACGATCACCATCAGGACCCGTGGCATCCCACACCTTGGGGCAGGGTTCGAATCCGCCCAGGACCACCTTTCCCGTGTCGCCCTTGATGTAGATACCGTTGTCGAGGTCGCGAAACACGGGCAACGGATCGGTGAGTCCGCTCATGGATTCGGTGACCACGTACATGTGTTCGACGGCCTGCAACGGCACGGGAACCCCCGCCATGCGCCCGATCTCGCGCGCCCAGGCACCCGCACAGTTAACCACGCTCTTGCAGCGAATAGTCTCGCCGCTGGAAAGCCGGACGGCGCGGACGCAGCCGTGTTCGGCGACGATGCCCGTACAGGCCACGTTCTCGGCAATGCGTATGCCTCCGGCACGCGCACCCTTCGCATAAGCCATACAGAGATCGACAGGATTGGCCTGGGCATCCTTGGCGACCCACAGGGCGCCGGCAAGATCGCGCGTCTCCAGGAAGGGTGCTTCTCCGGCGACTTCAAGCGGAGTCAGGATGCGGACGGCCAGACCCATCATCTCGCCCGTTGCGGCAATCCGGCAGAGCTCTTCCATACGCTCGCCGGTCGTCGCAAGCCAGTAACCCCCCGTCTCGCGAAAGCCGGTGTCCTGACCCGTTTCCTCCTTTAGACGTGGCAGGAGCTCAAGGGCATAGGCAGCAAGGCGCGTGAGGTTCATGCTGGCTCGCAATGGTCCGATGATGCCCGCCGCATGCCAGGACGTGCCGCTGGCCAGCTGATTGCGCTCAATGAGAAGAACGTCGTCCAGGCCAAGTCGTGCGAGATGGTAGGCGATCGACAGGCCGGTCACGCCACCGCCGACGATGACAACCTGTGCAGTCTGCTGGTGCGATGTTGATGCCATGGTCTTCAGACCAGTCGGCCTTTGAGGAAGCCGACCCGCGGTTTCCTTTCGCGGGGCATGATACCAGAGCAGATCCGGTCCGCCCCGCTCAAGACATGCTCCCCGGCATGGCAGCATTGGCGGGGAAGTTTCGCTCCCTGAACTGCGTTTTCCTCTCTGGAAGCCGGCGCATCAGCCGGCCTTGCGAATGGCTTCGAGGCGCCGGGCGACGAAATCGTCGATTCCCTCGCGCACAGCCTGATCCATTGGTGGTGGTTCGTACTGCGCCAGCATCTCCTTGAACCGGACATTGAGGCGCTGATGCTGCCAGCGCGATCCGTCCGCCGTCCACTGCTCGAACGTCGAGTTGTCGGCGGTGTCGGAAAGAAAGTTGGCCGTCTCGAAATGACGAAGGGTGTGCGCGCTGCCGAGGAAATGGTGGCCCGGTCCGACCTCCCTGATCGCATCGAGTGCCTGCGCTTCAGGTGAAAGATCGACCCCGGAGGCGAACTTCTGCAACGCCGCGCAGCGGTCGGCGTCCATCAACGTCTTTTCGTATCCCATCGTCAGCAGGCCCTCTAGACAGCCCGTGGCGTGAATGATGAAGTGCACGCCTGCCATGAACGCTCCGAGCAGCTGGGTCGCGCTTTCGTAAGCCGCCTGGGCATCCGGCACCTTCGAGGCGGTGAGTGCTCCGACGGAATGAAATGGAACACCAAGGCGTCGGGCGAGGGCAGCGGCGCACATCTGGATCTGCATTCCCTCAGGTGTCCCGAAAGTCGGCGCACCGGTCTTGAGAGAGATCGGACTCGAGAAGGTGCCGAAGACGCATGGCGCACCGGGCCGAATGAGCTGGATCAGCGCGAGTCCCGCCAAGGCCTCGGCGAGCAACTGCGCCAATGTGCCGGCAACCGTCACCGGGCTCATGGCGCCTGCGAGAATGAAGGGTGAGACCACGACGGCCTGACCTGCACGCGCATAGACCTTGAGCGCTCCGAGCATCGTGGCGTCCAAGACCAGAGGCGCGTTGCTGTTGACGACGCTGTAGATGCAGCAGTGCGTGTCCACGAACCGGTCTCCGAACACGATCCGGGCCATCGTCACGGTATCCTCGGCTCGTTCGGGAGCGGTCACCGCGCCCATGAATGGCTTGTCGTTCAGGGTCAGGTGAGCGCGAATCATCGACAGATGCCGTTCGGTTACCGGCAGGTCGACCGGCTCGCACACCACTCCCCCCGAGTGGTGCACACTCGCCAGCAGGTAGTGGAGTCGGGTCAGGTTCTCGAAGTCCGCGAGCGTCGCATACCGGCGCCCGGCGTCCATGTCGTGCACGAAAGGCGGACCGAAGCTCGGACAGAAAAGCGAGTTGTTGCCTCCGATGCGAACGGAGCGCTCCGGATTGCGGGCGTGCTGCACGAACTCGACCGGCGCGCTCGCTTCAATGATTGCGCGGCAGTGTCCAGGTTCGAACCGTACCCGCTCACCCACAACCCGGGCACCGGCATCGCGCAGGATGGCGAGCACCTCCGCATCGCCGCGAAACTCCATCCCGATCTCGGCGAGTATCAGGTCGGCATTGCGTTCGATCAGCGCCAACCCTTCCTCATCGAGCAGTTCGAATACACCGACGTTGCGCTGTATGTATGCCGGCGCGGCCAGCCTTGCGGACCGGGCCGCCTGGCCGCGGGCGGTGCGTCGTGCCGCGCTGCCACCGCGACGCATCGAAGTGGCGGGGGGCACGCGTGCACTCACGTCGCTGTCCCCCGCAGACGCGCGTTCGTCGGATCGTAGGGTGCATCACTGAGCACGCGCGCGCGCACCTCGCAAGCTGGCAGCCTTACCAGCAGTTCGTCAGCCGGGTCCGGTGCGCCCTCCCGGAACCAGGCAAGCGCGAGGCTCGCCTCCACGCGATGGCCGAACGCGCCGGACGTCACGAGACCGACGACCTTTCCGCGGCAAAGGACCGTGTGCATGCCAGATGCATCGACGCCATGATCCTCGAGTTCGAGCAAGGCCATGCGCCATGGTCGTCCGGTCTCGCGTTCGAGCATCCGGTCACGGCCGACGAACGACCGGCCCGAGGTTCTGACGAGATGACGAAGTCCCGCCTCCATTGGCGTGCGCTCTGTGCCGAGGTCGGGACCGAATGCCCGGTAACCCTTCTCGAGCCGCATGGCGTTCAGGGCGAAGGCGCCAAAATGCACGAGATCATGGCGGGCGCCTTCCTCGACTATTGCGGCGTACAACGCGCCCATCCGAGGCATCGGAAGATGCAACTCGAACCCCGATTCGCCAACGTAGGAGATGCGCAGGGCACGCACGGCCACCCCCGCCAACTTCAACTCGCGCGCCGTCAGCCACGGGAACGATCCGACGTCGAGATTCGTGCGAGTGAGCCGGCTGAGGAGTGTCGAAGCTGCAGGGCCCATTACCGCCAGTACGCCGCGTTCGGCCGTCACGTCCTCCACCAGAACCTCCAGACCTTCCGAGCGCGTACGCAGCAGGTCCAGGTCGTGGCGCAGGGCAACCGCGGCACTCGTCAGATAGAATCGGCCACCTTCAAGGCGCGTCACGGTGAACTCGGCTGCAACTCCTCCGGAAGGGGTCAGGACGTGCATGAGACCGAGACGCCCTTCGGTTTCCGGCGCCCGGTTGGCTCCCAGGCTGGCGAGCCAGTGGGCAGCGTCCGGTCCCGAGACCTCGAACTTGGCAAGGGCCGAGAGCTCGGCGATGCCCGCAGAGTCGCTCACCCTCCGGCATTCCTCGGCGACGACGTCGAACCAGTTGCATCTGCGAAAGGACAGTTCCGGCTCGCGCTCGCTCTCGTCACGCGCGAAATAGTTGGGCCGCTCCCACCCGTTGACACTGCCCATCACTGCTCCTTCCTTGAGCAGCGACCTGTAGAGTGGTGTGGTGCGCACCGGCCGGCCAGCCGGTCGTTCCTCGCCGGGGTAGTGGATGGCGAACTGCCGGGCGAAGCACTCGGTTGCCTTGGCCACCCGGTAGCCGCGGTCGGCCCAGGCGCCGAAACGGCGCGGGTCGACTGCCTGCGCATCCATTGGCGGCTCACCGGCGATGATCCACTCGGCAAGAAATCGCCCCGCTCCACCGCCTTCCATGATGCCCATGCTCGAGCCCGTGAGCAGCCAGCTGTTCGGCAGGCCGAATGCCGGGCCGATGAGGGGATTCGCGTCTGGCGTGAAGGTGATCGGACCGTTGATGATCGAACGGACTCCGCCTTCGGCCAGCGCCGGCAGGCGGCGCATCGCACATTCCACGATTGGCTCGATCCGGGCGAGGTCCGGCTCCAGCAGTTCCATGCCGAATCCGGCCGGTACGCCGTCAACCGACCAGGCCCTGGCGTCCTTCTCGTAAGGGCCGACGATGAGACCGTCACGTTCTTGGCGCACGTACCAGCTCTCTTCGGGGTCGCGGATGATGGGGAGTTCGTGCTCCAGGTTCGCGACGACCCCAATTCGACTGGTTACCAGATACTGATGCAGCATCGGCACCACGGGAAGGTCCACTCCCGTCATCGCGGCGACCTCGCGGCACCACGTACCTGCCGCGTTCACAACGTGCTCGGCGAGGACACTGCCCTTCGCCGTCGTTACCCGCCACCCGGCGTCGCCGCTCACTGGTTCGATCGACTCCACGGGGCAGTTCCGATGGATTGTCGCCCCGCCCTGTCGCGCCCCCGCCGCCATGGCCTGCGTCGCCTGACTTGGGTCGACGTGACCATCGTGCGGCTCGTAGATCGCGCCGGCGAGTCCGTTCACCAGGGCCAGGGGGTGCAGATCGCGCACCTCTTCCGGTCCGATGATGTGAAACTCACAACCGGTGAAGCATCCCAGACCCTGGACATGGGCAAACTCGTCGAGACGGTCCCGGGATCGGGTGATGCGCAGTGCTCCCGACGGGTGGAAACCGACCTCGACGCCGGTTTCCTGCGCGAGTTGCTTGCGGTAAAGGTGCACACTGTGCGCGCGCATCTCCATCACCGTGGGGCTGTGCGCGAAGTGCGTGCAAAGCCCCGCCGCGTGCCATGTCGAGCCCGCCGTCAGTTCACTCTTTTCAAATAGCACGACCTCGTTCCAGCCGAGCCGGGTCAGGTGATAGAGCGCCGAGACCCCCATCACGCCGCCGCCGATGATCACGACTCGCGCGTGCGATTGCACCGCCGCACTCATACCCCCAAGTATCCCACAGCACGGTGTCGGGCCGTCCCGACATTGTATGCGATGGATGCCAAGGGCGACTCACCGTGCCTGTGGCGTGCCTTGTGCATCGTCAGTTCCGGTTCCGCCGGCGAAAGGAGTCGGGTCGGCAGGAATCCGTCCTGGCGCACGCGACAACGGCCCCTCCAGAGGAGGAGGCGACGCGAAACGCTTCGGATCCTCTGTTCCATGAGCGCCTGACTCCCGATGAGTCGATCAGGCATTCTCCACCCTACGCCAGTTACGGGCAGAATACTGTTCACCCTGATACCGTACTAGCGAGTCCGGGCGTCTCAGGATGACGGGAGAGAGTGAGGCCGGAACCTCTCAGGGGCTCAACAAAGGATGGAGTCTTGTGCTGTCATTTTTTCGCAGAAGGGTGGCGGCGGTGATACACTTCAAGGGACGGAAGGTGGGGGCACTGGATGCTCCTTGTCTTCGACTGTTGCGCCAAATGACCCTGAGTTGGCGGCTTCCGGACCCACGCTGACATTCCTGATCGACGGGGGAAAACCAAAGATGAGTGACCATGAAGCGGGTTGTGTCGATGCCATGACGACGGACTGGACGACGGATGGCATCGTTGCCCGGCGCGAAAAGTACTATGCGGCATCACAGCGCAAGTTTGTGCCCTACGAGACACCTCTCATCTTCCGCCGCGGCAGGGGTCAATACCTGTGGGACGAGACCGGCAAGAAATACATCGATCTCCTGGGCATGAATCTCTGCATTTCGGTCGGTCATGCGCACCCTGCCGTGGTACAGGCGGCTCAGGAGCAGATTGCCGAACTGACTCACTGCACGACGATGTTTTATCACCCCGTGCCTGCCCATCTGGCCGAGGAACTCACAGCCACCATGCCGGATGGTGAAGACTGGGTTGTCCACTTCACCAACAGCGGTTCCGAGGCGATTGATCTTGCCTTGTTGATGGCGCGCAGCAGCACCGGCAACTCCGATATGCTGGCGTTGCGCAGCAGTTATCACGGCGCCACGTTCGGCGCTCAGGCACTGACCGGAATCAGTGGCTTTCGCCATCCGGTGCCGCAGCTTGGCGGGATCACCTTCGTGCCGGAACCGAATCAGTACCGGGGCGTCTTCGGTGCCGGCGTCGAGCCTTATCTCGCCGAGATCGACCGGGCCATCAATTCATCCACCAACGGCAGACTGGCAGGCATGATCATCGAGCCAGTCCAGGGCTACGGGGGTATTGTCCCGATGCCCCCTGGCTATCTGCGAGGCGCGTTTTCCCGGGTTCGTTCGGCAGGCGGGTGCTGCATTGTCGACGAGGTCCAGGCCGGTTTCGCCCGCACGGGCGACAATTTCTGGGCGTTCGAGGCTGACGGCGTCGTGCCGGACATCGTCGTGATGGCCAAGGGTATCGGAAACGGTGTCCCTCTGGGCGCTGTCGTCGCCCGGCGTGACATTGCCGAGTGCATGGCCGACAAGTTCCTCTTTCACACCTATGGGGCGAACCCCGTCGCCTGTGCCGTCGGGCGCGCCGTCCTGAGGGTCATTCGCGAGGAAGGGCTGCAGGAGAATGCGCGCAACGTGGGTGCCGCGCTGGCCGCTCGTCTCGCCGAACTGCAGCAGAAGTACGCGGTGATCGGTGATGTGCGGGGCCGCGGACTGATGCTGGCCATCGAGTGCGTCAAAGATCGCGCCACACGGGAACCGGACACCGAGACGACCGCACGCGTGTTCGAGGTGACACGGCAGGAGGGACTCGTCGTCAGCAAGTCGGGCCCCTACCGCAGTGTGCTGCGCATGGTGCCGCCTCTTTGCCTGTCGATGGACGATGTACCGGTCGTCGCGGAACGACTGGACCGCAGTTTCGCTGCCGTCTTGAACTGAGACCCGGTCAGGCCTGCTGCCGCTGCGTTTCCGAGAGTTCGGATTCAAGCAGCTTGAGCCGAGAGGTAATGAAGGCGTCCCGTTCCCGACCACGCAACCGGTCGCCCTGGGAAAGGACAGAGACCACGCTTGCAAGCCTCTCCTTCATCAGGACGGCATCGTCTTTCCCTGCAACGACAGGTATTCGCAGAATCGTGTCGCCCGACCATGTGGGAATCGGTCCCGGGCCATCTCCAGCTGGCTGGCGGGGTTCACGGCCCTGGCTGAGGGCGCGGACGTCGCGACGCAGACGCCGCCTGAACCGGGTCACGCCCTTGTCCGATGTTGCCAAGTGTTCCTTGCCGTGGACGACGATCGGGCCAAGACTCACCATGGCCTCGTAGTCACCGGGGTTGCGTTGCCGTTCCTCAGGCGGCCGGTCGAACACCTCGCCCTGTTCCAGCCTCTCGATGTCGGCCGGATTGTTGTAGCGCACCGGGTCGGCACGGTCACCGAAGCAGGCCCACGCGACGACCTTTGTGTTGCGGTCGTCGACCGGAAGGCACCAGCGAAAGAACGTGTTGCGGCCGAAGTAGCGTACGCGCGTGCCATCCATCTCGTGAACTGCACCCGACTGGGTCATGTTGGGCAGCAGGTTTTCCTGTATGCGAAACCAGAGGTTGTCGCCTACGCGCCGGGTGATCGTGCAATAAACGGACTGATCGTTCTCATGGTATGTGACGTCGCCCAGGATGCCCCAGTTCTCGGAGAATTGCGGTCCGTTGACGAGTGTATGGAGAAACATGGAGTGGACGGGATCGACGCCGTTCTCTGTCACCTGGAGCCAATTGCAGGGGAAAGAGCAGGTGTAGGGGACCATCTCGACCCCAGGTACATCGAACGTGTCGAAGACCGGAAACTCCGGCAACAGGTCGGGTGGGCCCATGTAGGCAAAGACAAGCCCCTTGTACTCCCGCACCGGATAAGCGCCCTGGCATACCGTTCTGTAGACCGGTGAGTTCCGGGGCTCGGCCGGAGCCTCCAGCAGCGTGCCATCGATGTCATAGAGCCAGCCGTGATAGCAACACCGGATACCCCGTTCCTCGACACGGCCATATTCAAGCGATGCCCGGCGATGGGCGCAGTGTTTTCGGAGCAGCCCGAGTCGGCCTGACAGATCCCGGAACAGAACAAGGTCTTCGCCCAGGATCCTGATGGCGAGCGGCAGGTCTCCGATTTCCGAAGTCAAGGCAATTCCATGCCAGAAGCGCCGCAGGTATTCACCCGCCGGCGTCCCGTGTCCGACAAGGGTAAGTTCGGGGTCCGCGCTTGCATCTTCGCGATCATGGTAGGCCGTGTACCCTGTGCCAGGCGTGGAATCATGCATGACGGAGCCTCCCCAATCCGGTTTGTCTGCCATGTGACATCTGCTCTAGGGAGACACGCCCGTGCACCGGAAACGCGGCGTGCCATCAGCGACAGGGGCCGGAAAGCCGCAACGCCCGAAGCTGTTTTCTGAAACGGAGCATGAGACCATTGTGGCAACCAGGCAAAGGGGAATTGGCAGCCACCACGGTCGAGCCGGCGTTCGCATGCGGACGGCAACTCCATTTGTCATCGCACAAAAGTGCGGTGTGGCTCTCACAATCTCGCGTCAGTCGTTCTTGCTGCTTCCCTGCACGATCCTGTCAATCACCATGGCACACAGTAGAATGGCCAGCCCGGCCAGAAGACCATCGCCGACAGCGGCGTACTGAAGCGCCGTCAGGACATCGCCGCCAAGACCCTTGGCACCGATGAGGGAGGCAATAACCACCATGGAGAGACACATTAGAATGGTCTGGTTGATGCCAGTCATGATCGATGGAAGCGCCAGAGGCAGATCGACCTTGAAGAGGAGGAACCAGCGGGTCGCCCCATAGGCGAGCGCCGCTTCCCGCACGGAGTGGGGGACGCCCTGCAGGCCGAGTGCCGTCAGCCGCACCACTGGAGGAATGCCGAACATCAGAGTCGCCACGATGCCCGCAGGCTTGCCGATTCCGAAGAGGGCGATTACCGGGATGAGGTAAACGAAGGCGGGCATGGTCTGCATGAAGTCAAGAATGGGCCGGACAAGACCATAGAACTTCGCGTTGCGGCCGCAGACGATGCCGAGCGGGATGCCGAACAGGATGCACAGAAAGGCTGCGGTGCCGAGCAGGGCCACGGTGGCCATGCTTTCCTCCCAGAAGCCAAGGACGGCAAGGTACGCCAGTGCGGACCCCGTCATGATGGCCACCCGCCAGCCGGCGAGCTGTCTGGCAAGAACGAGAATGACGATCATGATGATGGGCCAGGGTGTCTCGACCAGGGTCAGTTCGAGTCCATCCAGGACAATTCGGATGGTACGCGTGATGCCGAAGAAGGCTGTTTCGAAGGTCTCGGCGAACCACTCCATCGTGTTGTCGAGCCAGCGGGCGCTGTCGACCCGCAGGGCGTTGCCAGCCGGGACACGGGAAAGCCAGTCGGGCGCCTCGGGAGACGAGAAGCGGTAGACGATCATCGGATAGGCGATGAGAACGAGAAGACCGGCCGCGGCACCCCGCAGACGATTGAATGTGCCGTCGACCGACCTGTCCGATCGCCAGCGTACAAAGCGGCGCTCGAGAAACAGATTGGCCAGGGTGCCCTCGGCGACCTTCACGAATAGAAGGAGACCAAGTCCAACCACCAGGTGGAATGGCGCCCCAGCTGCTGCGGCAAGGGCGAACTGCTCTGCCTTGTCCGCTGCAGCCGCGATGGACTCGGCTGACTCCAGAAGCTTATCGGCGTGACTGGCTCCTTCGGCAAGTGCCAGTTCGGCGTCCGTAAAGCGTTGAGCGGCCTGTTCGCGCAACCGGCTGGCGCGAGCGGCCTCTTCGTAACCCAGGTTGCCGAATAGCCCAAAGCCAACCTGAACGAGGGCCACCATCTCGGCAAAGAACGACACCCAGAAGGGACCGGAGAGACCCCGTGCTCCCATCCATACCGGCCCCAGCAACGCGGCAGCCCAGTTGAACGACCAGACAAAGGCTCTGGAACGTTCGATCTTGTCGAACTCCAGGCCAAAGTAGGCGCCACTGCTGCCGGCAAACTCGCGGGCCAGATCTTGCAGTGATTCGTCGCGTGACGCCGAAGTCCTTACCTCGGCCGTGCTGTGGTCGTGCGTCTCTTGGGCCATGATCATGCGTTTCCCTTGATGCCCCGCAACAACGTGCGTTTGTCGATGATGCCGACCGGAATGGCATTTCCATCCGTCACGAGGATGGGCTGATCCGTTTCAGCCGCAACATCGATGATCTCCGAGAGCAGACTGTCGCTGACCACCTTCGGGAGGTCTCCGACATCGGGACGGGTTCCGGTGCGGGATGCAAATGCGTCGATCGGTTCCATGAGCGATCGGGCATGGAGCAGATTGAGGCGCGAAATGTGGGCCACGAAGTCGGCGACATAGTCGTCCTTCGGGTTGGTGACGATCTCTTCCGCCCGACCCGTCTGCACAATCTGGCCATCCTTCATGATGGCAATCCTGTTTCCGATTCTTATGGCTTCATCGAGATCATGCGTGATGAACACCGTGGTCTTTCCCAGGCGTCGGGACAGTTCCATGAAATCGCTCTGCAGCTGGCGGCGGATGAGGGGATCAAGCGCGCTGAAGGGTTCATCCATCAGCAGGATAACCGGGTCGGCTGCAACCGCGCGGGCAAGCCCGACACGCTGCTGCATGCCACCGGATAGCTCGTTGCAGTATCGGTCGCCCCAGCCGTCAAGCCCAACCATGGCGAGAGCCTGTTCGGCGACGCCGTAACGCCGGTGCTTGGTCACGCCCTGGATCTCCATGGGTAGAGCGACATTGTCTCGCACCGTGCGGTGGGGAAGCAGGGCAAAGTTCTGAAACACCATGCCGATCTTGCGCGATCGCAGTTCGCGCAGTTCGGCCGGTGTCTTGGTCATGACGTCCTCGCCATCGACAATGACCTCTCCGCTGGTGGGCTCGAGAAGCCGGTTTATGTGGCGAACCAGTGTCGACTTGCCACTGCCCGAGAGGCCCATGACGCAGAAGATTTCGCCACGGCTGACGGTGATGTTGGCGTCGGCAACCCCGACGACACAGCCAAACTGGTCGAGAACCTGGTCCTTTGTGAGGCCGTGTTCACGAATGGCGCGCAACGCCGTTTGGGCGTTGTCCCCGAAGATCTTGTAGACATGACGGAGAACGATGGCGTCGTTCGGATCAGCCAAGGGTCAGTGCCTCCGCGGCTGAAGCGGACGTGACAGCGTCAAACCGGCTGCCGGGTTGAATGGATACCGCAGGGAGCGGATTGTTGCCTCCGCCCCGGGGCCGGCCGCTATCGACCGGCCCCTGTCAGGCTGATGTCACTGGCCGACCCAGGACTGGACGGACTCGGAGTTGGCCTCGACCCATTCGCTGGCGATTTCCACAGGGTCGCGCTCATTGACGATGAGTTCGTAGGCAAAGGCATTGATGTCGTCCGCGCTGAGCTGGATGTTCTGCAGCAGTTGCACGAGCGCGGGTTGCCTTTCTTCGAGAGCCGCCACGTAACCGATGCGGATCGTGGTTTCCGGGTAGGCCGAAGACACCGAGGAAAGATTGTACCAGTCGGGATCGGCGTTCGGCTGCACCATGACGAACTTGTCCGGATCATGGGCTGGTTCGTCGAGCAGGGAAAGATTGTAAAGGGTGAAGTTGTGATGGGGTCCGTAGCAATAGCCGACCCAGGCCCTGTCCGCTTTGAATGCGCGATCAAGGCTCGCTGTGGCGACCGACTCTTCCGCGGCCTGCAATTCGAAGAACTCCTCGATCCCGTAGTCGCGGGCCCTGATTCTCTCGATGTTGGTGCTTTGCCAGCCCTCCGAGCCGATCCAGATTTCGCCCATGCCGTCGCCATTGGAATCAAACAGCAAGGCGTTGTCCGGGTTCGACAGGTCAAATACCGACGTGATTCCCTGCTCGATGGCGGCCGGGGTCACACAGTATCCCTGCACGCCCATCCAGGGACGTTCGGAGAGGACGACAGAGCCCTTTTCGTCGACATATGACGCAACCAGCCCGCCCTGGTTTGGCATCCAGACCTCCGTATGGATATCGACTTCGCCGTCCGCGCGGTCCAGCGCCTCCCAGAGAACCGGAACGGCAAGCGGTGGGGCCAGTTCGACATTCAATCCCAGGGCGTGATCAGCTATGGCGCTGACCAGGAACGCGGAAGCGCGGCCACCGGGAAAGTTCCAGTCGACAACCTTGGCGTCCTGCGCCGCTGCCGAACCCACCAGGCTGGCTACCACGATTCCCGCGAGTGTGGATTTGGAAATTCTTGACATGCATCCCTCCTTGCGTGGCGGGCGTGCCGATCAAGATTGTCGGACCAACCGCCCGATCATTTGCACCGTGATCGATCTTGCATTCGATCACGGTGCGGCCCCCTTGTTGAACGACGGGAACCTTGTTGCCTGAAACCGTGCATGAGATGGGCGGTGTTTGCAACCGGGGACGAAGCCTGTTGGTTCAGCACTTCACCACCGTGCCGATCACGTTGTCGACGACAATGGGTGTATCGAAGAACCGTATGTCCGGTTCGGCGCCGTACACCTCCCGCGCCTGTTCACGAAATGCCGGACCATGCCACTTCTCTGCTGCCTCCCTGGTCTTCCACAGGTAGACACCGCCGACCAAGCCGCTCTCGATGTCGAGCAGGTAGTTCTTTCTGATCAGGTCCGGATTGTCGGCCCAGATCCGGGTGGAGGCGTTGAAGCGCTCCAGGATATCCTCACGTGTCAGGAAACCCGGCAGGCGCAGAGTGACGATTTCGGTGATCATGGATACCGCTCCCGCTGAATCTGCTCTGCCGAAGGTTCGAACACCGTGCCCAGAAACCCGAGAATCTCTGCATTCGCTCGCCTGGCATCGAGAACGGGCATCATGTGATGTTGTCCGGGCATGATGACGAGCCTGGAGACGGGGATTTCGGCTGCCATCCGGCGAGCCATGTCCGGTGTCGAGCCGTCGTCGTCCTCGCCGGTCATGATGAGAGCGGGGCAGGAGACGGCGCCAAGCCGTCCCACGATCTCCGGCCCGGAGGAGACAAAGACGCGATGGGCCTTGCACTTTGCCGTGAAGTTGCCGTCGAGGATCCATCCCAGAATCTCCCCGACAAGTTCCGGCCGTTCCGCATGATCTGCCGTGGTGAACCAACGCTCGCGTCCCGACTCGATGGCGTGTTCGGCGCCTATGGCACAATTCTGCTCGTAGCGATGTCTCACGCGCGCTGCCTGTTGCGGTGTGCGATCGTAAACGGTGTTCAGCAGCATCAGGCCGCACAACTCGGCGTGATGACCGATCGCATAGGCCTGGGCAATCAGGCCTCCCATGGAAAATCCGCCAAGAACGGGCCGACCGTCGCCGCAAACCATGGTGACCACGTCGCGTATCTGGGCGACAAAGTCCTCGAGTGATCGCCGTCCGGCAGGATCCGGCGCGTCACCGTGTCCCCACATGTCGAAGCAGCAGACGCGGTAGTGCTCCGCCAGTGCTTCGACCTGGGAATCCCACATCCGGTGATCCATCAGGACGCCATGCGCCAGGATGACTGTAGGACCGCGACCGCTTGTCCAAACAGGCGTTCCGTTGGGTGTCGTGCGTCGTGTCTGTGCGGGCATCAGGTCGGCTCACTGCTGCAGGCGGTGGGTGAAGGAGTCCCGCCGGAACAGCGTCATGATGTCGGGATCCACCTTGACGTGGATGATGACCGGCGTATCGGCGCGCAGGGCCTCGCTCAGTGCATCGGCCACACTTCCCGGTTCCTCACAGTAGAAACCGGTCGCGCCATACAGTCTGGCAAACTCGTCATAGCGGGGGTTGAGCGTGTCGCAACCGATGTAGCGTCCCTGATAGTAACTGCGCTGATAGGCTTTCTCCGCGCCCCAGCAACCGTTGTCCATGACCACGGTGATGGTCCTGATTCCGGACTGAACCGCAGTCGAGAACTCCCCCAGGACCATGCCGAAACCGCCATCTCCATGAAGGGAGATCACCGGACGCCCGGGGCTCGCACACTTGGCGCCAAGCCCACAGGGGAACGAGAACCCGACCAGGCCGTAGTCCAGCGTGGTCAGCATGCTGGGCATGTCGCCGTTGTATCTGAGCTTGTCCGTGACCTGGAGGCAGAGCGTGCCGGCGTCAAGCGTGTAGAGGGCGTCTTCTGGCGCCGCCTGGCGCAACTCTGCGAAGAGGCGGTCGGGCTTGAGTGGCATGGACGTGTCGTTGCCCGCCTCCTCACGGTTTCGCCACAGCTCTTCAATCTGTTTGCGGATTCCGTCTGTCCAGTCATGCCAGGGCACCTCGAAGCCAGCCATGGCCGCGGCCATCGCGGAGGCGGCGGAGCCCGCATCGCCAAGCATTCCGATCTCGACGGGAAAGTGTCTGGCAAGGGCCGACGGGTCGATATCGACCTGGATGATCTTTGCGTCCGCATTGATGTCATTGTAGCCAAAGAAGGTGGTGTTGAAGGAAAGCCGAGTGCCGAGCGCCAGGATGACATCGGCGTTCCGGGTCGCTGAACTTGCCACCTCGTTGCCTCGTGGCCCGACCTGTCCGGCATAGAGCTGGTGACGGCCGGGCACCACATCCGGGTGACCGGCTGACGCAACGACCGGAATCCGGCAGCGGTCCGACAGGTGGCAGACCGCATTGGAGCCATGTCCCCACTTGACACCGGCACCGGCGAGAATGACCGGTGAGCGGGCGGACCTGAGTACGTCGCAGGCACGTTCGACGGCGCTCGGATTGATGGTCCCGACTGGCGACCCCGCTTTGTAGTCCGGCGCCCTGATCCGGGCTTCCGTCTGGGCCGAGAACAGGTCACGGGGGATGTTGACCACTACAGGTCCCCGCCGGCCGGATGTTGCGGACTGCAGTGCTTCCGTGATCGCCTCGCCGACCCGGTCGGGGTTCATGACGGTGATGGTGCGCTTGACCACGGGGGAGAACAGGCTGTGCTGGTCGACCTCCTGCATCGTGTCGCGATGAAAGTGGCTTGAGGTTACCAGTCCGGTGATTGCGACAACCGGAGAGTAGGCCAGCTTTGCCTGTGCGAGGCCGGTCACCATGTTGACGGAGCCGGGGCCGGCCTGGCCGGCCAGGAACACACCGGGCGTGCCCTTCACCCTGCCGAAACCGTCTGCCATGTGGACGCCGGATGCCTCGTGCCGGACACCGACGTAGGTGATGTCGTCCTGCACGTCATAGAGCGCGTCATACACCTCCATCGTTGTCGAACCGAGGAGGCCGAAAACATGCGATACGCCGGCGCTACGCAACGCCTCCACAACAGCGGCTCCGCCATACATTCCCGTTGCTCCCCTGGTTCGACAACCGCGGTGATTTCGGACCTTCCAGCCCATCCCGTGCCCACCGTCACGGGTGGCCGGGACCAAGGGAGTGTACGCGTCCCTGCGAGCTGCTGTCGATGAATCCAGCCGCGCAGGGACGTAGCCAGGTCCGGTCCTCAAGCCACCCATGAGCGTGGTGTCGAGGCCACGCGAAACACATCAAGCTCATTCGGCGGGTTGGCAGGCTCAGTCACCCTTCCGCTGCAGCGCCCATCGAGTTCGAGGACAGCGGATTGCTTGCGGCCCGGCACTCCGGTGTGGACCGCAGGGGCGACCTGACCTATTGATGGCGTCGTCACATGTCAGGATGTTGTGGAGTGAGGCGATGGTCTGGACCGACGAGATGATCCGCCAACTGGAGGAGTTGTGGGCCAAGGGCACCAGCGCATCAGTCATAGGAAAGGAGCTTGGTGTTTCCAAGAACGCGGTGATCGGCAAGTCGCGCCGCCTCAAGCTGCCGGCGCGGCCATCGCCGATTGTCAGGGCAGGCGAGAAGAAGAAGCCGGTGACCGGCACCACCCCGAAACAGCAGCAGCGCATCACCGACATCATCGAATTGACGGCACAACTGTGCCGCTGGCCGTTTGGCAATCCCGACGAGGATGACTTCTATTTCTGCGGCAAGGCCGTGGTTCCGGGCAAGCCCTACTGCCAGGAACACAGCGACATCGCCTATGTCGCCAAGTCTGGCTCGCGCGACCGCGCATCCTGAACCGGTGTCTCGACGCGGTCAGTAGTCAATGGCCGTGATCTCGATTTCCCGCTGTCCCTTGGGCGTCGCGAAGGAGACGTCATCGCCCGATTCCCGTCCCATGAGGGCCCGCGCGATCGGGCTCCTGATGGAGATCAGCCCCATGTCGGTGTCGGCTTCATGCTCACCGACGATACGGTAGGTCACTTCGTCCCCCGTATCGAGGTCGACCACCGTGACCCGGGCGCCGAAGGCGACCCTGTCCCGGGGTTGCCGGTCCGGGTTGATGACCTGTGCCTCGCCGAGGACACCTTCAAGCTGCCTGATGCGCGCTTCCACGAATCCCTGGCGGTCCTTGGCCGCGTGATACTCGGCATTTTCCTTGAGGTCGCCGTGTTCGCGCGCCGCCTCGATGGCCCGGGAGATGGCATGGCGCTCGCTGTTCTTGAGGCGCTTCAACTCAAGGGACAGGCGTTCAAAGCCCTCTTGTGTCATGGGGTGAGTCACCTTGGGCTCGCTCCTTTCGCGTCACTCCCGCCATGTGTCATGGCACCGGTCACAGTCCGGCGTCAACGCCTGGCGGACCACAAAAAAAGTGATCAACATCGCTGGCACTCCGGTCCATAATGTGCCGCCGCTTCGTCCAGCAGTCGGGAGGATGCCCGATGGTACACCTCGTCAGCTTTGACCCCGGCGTCGAAGAACGTGTGCGCTTCATCGAGGAAACCCGTCCCGGCGACATCGTGGACAGGACACTCGACCGCCTCGAGGCCGGCGAGGATGCGCGTGATCTCGTGGCCGCTGCGGCCCTTGCGGTGTCGCGCTCGAGCGAGCTCCCAGCCGGACATCATGGCGGACCGATCCATCCCGTGGCAGGCATTCACGCCGTGCTGTCGATGATGGACCGGCTCGATGGCGGGGACAGTCGACTGCCGGCCATCCAGAGCGTAGCGCTGGCCTGCAAGCACATTCACCTGCCGTCCATGGGGCCGACAGCCATGGTGCGGTTCGACGATCTCAATCGGGACGTCAGTCCGGAGAGGATACTCGAACGGCTCGCGCACTCGGTCCGGGCCCATGAGAAGCGCCTTGCCGAACGGGCACTGACCCTTGCCTGCGAGACGGTGTCGCCTGGCCGCATTCTCGATTGCCTGCTGCCGGTGGCGCTCGAGCGCAACGTGCTTGACGATCACTACTTCCTCTACCTCGTCTACGCCATGCGCGCCCTTGACGGTATCGGCTGGCAATGGGGGCCGGTGCTGTTGCGCCCGGTGGTCAGGTACCTGGCACGCCACGCTCCGTTCACCGGCTTCGGCGAGTTCGATCAGCAGGCGATCGACGATGGCATTGCCTTTCACAAGAGGCTCGGTGAACTCGATGCGCTGATGGACACGCATCACCTCACGCCGGAGACCGTGCCCCTGAAGACCGGTGAGTTCGAGACGGCGGCGATCGAAGAGTTCGCGGACAGGGTGGGTGCTGTTGCGTCGATTGCTGAGTTGCCCGGGATGGTCGCCGAGGCCATGGGGAGTGGTCTCTCACTGGAGGGAACCTGCGAAGCGCTCTCCATCGGCGGGGCCCGTATCTTCCTGCGTTCCCACACCGCCAATCCCTTCGATGTCCACATCCACACCGGCATATCCGCCCGGCGCTACGTGATCGGATTTCCGGAGGTCTCTTTCCGCTCGAAGTGCCTGGCGCTTCTCGGTTGGGCGTGGAGTTACGAGATCCGTTATCTCGACTCCACCCTGACCTGGGACTGGAAGGGGAGCGAGCCTGCCGTCGTCGAACCAGCCAGGGTCCTGCTGGACCGGATCGAGGAGGCGATCCTCGCAATCGACGGCTACGACGTGACGAGGCTCGAGGTTCCGATCAATGAGCTGGTGGCCCAGGATGCGGTCCGCGACATCGTGGGTCTCGCTCGCGCCTATGTCCAGGCGGGGCACGATGCCGGGGATCTCTTCACCCTTGCGACGCGTCTGGCATGCCGAGAGGACGCCTCCGAAATGCATGGCTACAAGATCCAGCAGGCCGCCCTCGAGGAGTACCGGTTGTGCCGGGCGCCGCTGAACTGGGTCCATGCAGTCGCGGCCGTCAAGCAGTGCTCCGTGACGGCTCCGGTGAATCCGAAGAGGTTCTATCCACGGTACGCCAGTCGCCTGGCTGCCTGACGGCCTCCCTTGCCGGCGGCGGCCGGGTCGCACGATGCCATGGCATACAAGGCCGGCACTGTGATAGTAGTGCCAGCCCGCTTGAGGAACGGAGACAAGCCCGATGAGTGGTGCGGTTCTGACTCTGAAGGTGAACAGGGTCGTCGACGAAGCGGTTGACATACGCTCCTTCGAGCTCGTTGACCCTGAAGGCCGTCTGCTGCCGATGTTCACGGCCGGGGCCCACGTCGACGTCGAGTTGCCCAACGGTCTTGTCCGGCAGTACTCGATTTCGAGTGATCCGCGGGATGTTGACCGCTACGTCGTCGGAGTCCTGCGTGAGCCGGAGAGCCGGGGCGGATCCGTCTGCATGCACGATCGTGTGCGTGCGGGGGATCACCTGACGATCCATGGCCCGCGCAACAATTTCCCCCTGGCGGCCGATGCACGCCATCACATCCTGCTGGCCGGCGGTATCGGCGTGACACCGATGATGGCCATGGCCCGTGATCTTTCGGCGCGTGGCGCCTCCTTCGAGATGCACTACTGCACGCGCTCACCGGATCGCACGGCCTTTCGCACCGACATCGCGCAATCGGATTTTGCCGATCACGTGGTCTTTCACCATGACAACGGCATTCCGGCCGACGGTCTTGATATCGCCGGTCTCCTAAGGGAGGTGCGCCCGGATACGCATGTCTACTATTGTGGTCCGGCGGGATTCATGCAGGCCTGCGAGGCGGCATTGGCCCACTGGCCGCGCCACACCGTTCACTTCGAGTACTTTTCTGTCGACGAATCCGTCGAACATGGCGAGAACGCAGCCTTCAAGGTGAAGATCGCCAGCACGGGCGCGGTGCTCGACGTGCCGGCGGACCGCACCATCGTCGAGGTGCTGCGTGCCAACGGCCTTGATGTCGAAACCATGTGCGAGGAAGGAATCTGCGGCACCTGCGCCACGGTGCTCCTCGACGGAGAGCCCGATCACCGGGATTTCGTGCTGGACGACGAGGAAAAGGCTCGCGGCGAATTCATCATGGTCTGCTGCAGTCGCGCCCGTTCGCCGATGCTGACCCTCGACATCTGAACCCCTTCGGGGCGCAGACGGGCCTCGGTCCCGTGAACCGAATCAGGCGGTCATGCCGCCGTCGACCACGAGGGTGTGGCCGGTGATGTATGACGCACAGGCGAGAAAGAGAATACTCTCGGCGAAGTCATCAGGTTCCCCGGCACGGTTCAATGGGACACGCGCGAGGCGTTCCTGGTTGCCTTCGTCGGACCAGCGGCATTCCCAGGGACTGTCGACCACGCCCGGAGCAACGGCATTGACCCGCACCTCCGGCGCCAGGGCCTTGGCCAGGGCCTGTGTCAGGTTGATGAGGCCGGCCTTGGACGCGGCGTAGGCCGTCGATGATCCTACTCCCGTGAGACCGGCCACCGAACAGGTGTTGACGATCGCCCCGCCACCCTGCCTGAGCGCCCCCGCCGCGGCGCGGGCGCACCGGTAGGGACCGACGAGATTGACCGACAGCACCTTCAGCCACATGTCCTCGTCGATGGCGTCAAGATCCCGGGGTGGTACCGGGCTTGGCGTTGCCGGCGTACCGGCGTTGTTGACGAGATGGTCGAGGCCGCCGAGTTCATCGATGACGGCCGAGACCATGGCCCCGCAGCCGTGCTCATCCCCGACGTCACCAGGTGCGGCCACGACATCCAGTCCTTCATCCCGCAGGCTTGCAACCTCCCTGGCGAGATTCGGGTTGCCGGGAAGGTCGTTGAGGGCCACCCGGGAACCGCAACGGGCAAACAGCGTGGCCGTTGCCAATCCGATGCCGGAGGCGGCGCCGGTGACGAGACTGCGCGTGCCGGCAAGATCGCAACTGATCACTGGGTGCCCCTGAGGCCGAGCATGGATCGGGCCTCATCGGATGTTGCGACGCGGCAACCGAGCATGGAGATGATGCCGGCCGCCTTCTCGACGAGTTCGGCATTGGTCGCCAGCACACCCCGTTCCAGGTAGAGGTTGTCCTCCAGACCGACCCGGACGTGACCGCCCTGATTCACCACTTCAGCCACCATGGGCATCTGCAGTCGCGAGATTCCGAATCCGGCCCACAGGGCGCCGTCGGGCAGCATCGAGCGAAGTAGGGTCACGGTCTCGGCGGCAGCTGGAGCCCCCCAGGGAATGCCCATGCACAGCTGGAACATGGGCGGGGACTCGATGAGACCATCGTCGACCATGCGGGTGGCGAGCCGGAGATGACCGGCATCGAACACCTCGAGTTCAGGCTTGACGCCGGCAGCGCGAATGCGCCGGGCCATCTCCTCCAGGTGTGCCGGGACGTTGACGAAGGCGCGTTCGCCAAAATTCATGGTTGCCACGTCGAGGCTGCACACCTCGGGCAACAGTTCTTCCACGTGGCGGACCCGTTCAGCGGGTGTGCGGAACGATCCTGGCACCGCGGTACGTGAGGGATCGTCGGCCGACGGAATGAACCCGGCCCCCGGTCCGGTCGTCAGGTTGATGACAATCGTGCTGTCGGAATCTCGGATGCGGCTGGTGACTTCGGCGTAGAGATCCTGCCTCATCGATGGTGCGCCGGTTTCGGGGTTGCGGACATGTACATGGCAGATCGCCGCGCCGGCCTTCCCGGCATCGATGGCGGCCGTGGCGATCTCATCCGGGGTGACCGGGACCTTGTCGCTTCTCGAAACGGTGTCACCGCCGCCGGTAACCGCGCAGGTGATGATGACGGGCCGGGACATCGAACGGACCCTCTCCGCTCAGTCCAGCTTGAGCTGTCCGAACCGTCTGGAAAACCGTGCCACCTGTCCGCCGGTGTCGACGAGACGCTGGCTTCCCCCGGTCCAGGCTGGATGAGACAGGGGGTCAATCTCCAGCGTCATGGTGTCGCCTTCGCTGCCCCACGTGGAGCGGGTCACGAATTCCGTACCGTCAGTCATGACGATCCTGATGTCGTGATAGTCAGGATGAATACCGTCCTTCATGGCCAACCCCCGTTGTGCGGCACCGGTTTATAGGCAACCACCTCGTTGCATGCAAGGCCGGTCGTGGTTGGCGGCGGCATCGACGGGGCCGACAACGATCTCGCCACCGATGGCGCAATTGTTGCCGGCGAGGTGTCAAGAAAGGAAGGGGTTTTCGTCAGTGCCGGCTTGCAGCCATGTCGAGCGATGCAGATCCCGCCAACCGACACATTCGGTGCCCTTGCGGGATTGTCCCCTGTCACCGCCGAACACCAGTCGCGTCGTCGGATGGTGGGTGTCGGCGGACTCTGCCAGGAGTTCCTTGAAGCGCCGCAGAGGTCGCAGGAAGCTCTCATCCACAGTCGCGCCGGACTTCACTTCGCAAGCGATGATGGACAAGCCACTCTGAATGACAAGGTCGACTTCCGGTCCGCGCGCGGACCGGAAATGGAACATGCCACCGGGTTCACCGCGATGAATCCGGTGCTTGAAAATCTCGGCGGCGACCCAGCTTTCGAAGATGGCGCCGCGCAACGGATGGTGTCGCAGTTCATCGGCCGAACGGATGCCCAGGAGACGACATGCGAGACCACTGTCCATAACGTGAAGCTTTGGCGCCTTGACCAGTTGCTTGCGCAGGTCTCTGTGCCAGGCCGGCAGGCGGAACACGAGAAAACCCGCCTCCAGAACTGACATCCAGGCGCGGATGGTGTTATGCGAAACACCCGCATCTCCCCCGATATCGGAGAGATTGATCTCCTGTGCAGTGCGGCTCGCTGCCAATGCCATGAAGCGGCCAAAAGCCTCGAGGTTGCCAATCTGCGACACTTGGCGCAGATCCCGTTCAACGTACGTGGCCAGATAGTTGGCCAGCCAGCGTCCGGCGTTCAGTCGGCGCCCGTGAATGGCCGGATAGCCTCCCCGGAACATCACCTCGCAGAGGTCGGTTGTGGCAGAATCGAAGGCGATCAGCTCGTCGAAACTCAAGGGCAGCAGGTGGACGATTGCGGTCCGGCCGGCCAGAGACTGGGTGATCGCTCGGGTGAGTCCGAAGTGTTGCGATCCGGTGACGATGTAGCGCCCTGGCTCCGGTCGCTCGTCGACGATGGTCTGGATGTAGCTGCTCAGGTCGGGAGCGTGCTGGATTTCGTCGATGATGGCGCCGTCGGGGTACTCTGCCAGGAATCCACGTGGATCGCTGCGCGCATACTCGCGTTCGTCGAGTGGCTCCAGGTTGACGTAGGGCTTCTTCGGAAACACCGCCCGGCAAAACGTGGTCTTGCCGGATTGTCGGGGGCCGGTGATAGTCACCACGGGATAGTCATCCGCGATGCCGAGAACCAGTGTTTCCAGTGCACGAGGTTTGTATGGCATGCATGAATTGTAATCGTGACTTACAAATTATGCAATCCCGTGGTCATGAACGCTCATGACTCGACCCGCAGTTCACAAGCATCGGAACGCCGTCCGGCCGTTGCGGGCTCCGCCGGACGGACGCCGTGGTGGTCGCGGATGATGCCGGTGGCGTGGACAGTGTCGATCGCCCGGCAGACCCAGAGTCAGAACCTGAATGGCGGATATCCGGAACCGCCGGACGACCGGAAAGCCTGCCTTGACGGTCCTGGGCAGCGTCTCTCGCGGGAGGCCGCCAGCCACGTCAGCGATGCCGGTCTCGCAACAGCCGGAGATCGCCTTGGAACAACGCAACCGCCGGGTGCGGAGGTGACCCTCACGATTGGCCGTTGCCACTCACTGATCATACCCTGATGGCCCGGAACCGGAGCGATTCATGCAGGAGGCTTTCGATTTCATCATCGTTGGAGCCGGCTCGGCGGGATGTGTCCTCGCCAACCGTCTGAGCGAGGATGGCCGGGCGACGGTCCTGCTGCTCGAGGCGGGGGGCCGTGACCGGCACCTCTACATGCCGATTCCTGCAGGTTTCATGGACATTCTCAATGCCGAAGGCGTGCGGTGGACCTACTTCAGCGAACCGGAACCGCAGCTCGGCCACCGCCGCATGTGGCAGCACCGCGGCAAAGTGCTCGGTGGTTCTTCGTCCATCAACGCCATGATGTACATCCGAGGCCATGCCCTCGACTACGACACCTGGGCCGCCATGGGAGCATCTGGCTGGGCCTGGCCGGACGTGCTGCCGTACTTTCGCCGCATGGAGACCTACGACAGGGGAGCGGATACCTACCGGGGCGACAGCGGACCGCTTCGCGTACAGTCAGCAGGCCGTGATTCGCCTCTCTTCGAGAGCTTCGTGGAGGCCGGCGTCCAGGCGGGCTACTACTTCAACCCTGATGTCAACGGTCGCACTCAGGAAGGATTCGGCCCCTGCGACAGCACGGTCTGGAGGGGCCGCAGGTCAAGCACGGCCCGCACGTACCTCAGTGCCGCGGCAGGCCGGCGCAATCTCGAGGTGAGGACAGGCGCCCGGGCTCTCAAGGTGGTGCTCGACGGCCACCGGGCCACGGCCGTGCGGTATCGCAGGAACGGGCGCGAGCAGGAGGTTCGTGCACGACACGAGATCGTGCTTGCATGCGGCGCCATCAACACCCCGCACCTACTCATGCTGTCGGGCATTGGTCCGTCGGATGAGCTTGTCCGCCACGGCATCGATGTGGTCGTCGACCATCCGGATGTCGGAGCCAACCTGATGGATCATCTGTGCCTCTACATGCAGTGGCTCTGCCTCAAGCCGGTGAGCCTGCAACCCCACGCCCGTCCTCCGCGACGCTGGCTGACGGGTGCACGGTGGTTGCTGACACGTACCGGCGTTGCCGCCCGCACCCAGGGTGAGGCAGTGGCGTTCATGCGCAGCCGTCCCGGGGTGCGGCAGCCTGATCTGCAGGTCGACTTCATGCCTGCGGCCTTTCTCGAGAGCCGGGAGGTCGCACCCGTTCCTCATGCGTTCGCCGTTCACTTCGGTCCGCTCAGACCGACCAGTCGCGGGCGGATCGCATTGCAGTCGTCCGACTCCTTCCAGCCGCCCCGGATCATCTTCAATTACCTCTCCACCGAAGAGGACTGGCGTGACATGCGCCGCGCGGTCTGTCTCGTGCGAGAGGTGTTTCGCCAGCCGGCCTTCGACGGCCTGCGTGGACCCGAGCTGTTGCCCGGCGACGACGTGGTGAGCGGGGAGGGCATCGACGCCTTCATCCGCGACACCGCCACCACCAATTTCCATGTCTGCGGCACCTGCCGCATGGGCGAGGAGACGGTGCTGGATTCTGAGTGCCGGGTGCGCGGTGTTGATCGCCTGCGCGTAGCCGACGCTTCCGTCATGCCGCGAATCACGAGCGGCAACACCAACGCCCCGACCATCATGATTGCCGAAAAGGTGTCCGACATGATCCGGGGAATCAGCGAGCCTCCGGCTGTCGTCGATGTTCCCGTCGAGAAGGACTGGGAGACGACGCAGCGGCCTGGATACCCGGTGCGCTCCTGACCGCTTCACTTGTTGGCCCGATTGACCGCTGATATAGCAGCGCCTGTGTCGAGATCAGGTCCAAAGACCAGGCGCCCTGGCAGCAGGACGGAATCACCGGAACGCGAGGGCAGTCGTGATCTGGGCGAACTGCGGCGCCTTCTTCCCTACCTTGCTCCCTACAAGGTCCAGGTGGCAGGCGCCGTTCTGGCGCTTATCGTCGCTGCGGTGGCTGTCCTGTGCCTCGGTGTCGGGCTGAGAGTCCTGATCGACCGGGGGCTGGCCGAGACAGACACCGGCATCCTCAACCAGGCCCTTGTCGTTCTCATGGTCATCGTCGTGATCCTCGCGATCGCCAGTTTTGCCCGATCATGGCTGGTCTCCTGGATCGGCGAGCGCGTGGTGGCGGATTTGCGACGGGACGTCTTCGACCGGATGATCGCCATGTCGCCCACCTTCTTCGAGGTGACCCGCACCGGCGAGGTGCATTCCAGGCTCGTGACGGACACATCCGTCCTGCAGACGGTTGTCGGATCATCGGTGTCCATGGCCTTGCGCAACGTCCTCCTGCTGGCCGGTGGCACGGCCATGCTTGCGGTGACAAGCGCCAGACTGACAGCAATCGTGGTTCTCATGGTGCCGGTGGTGCTGATGCCGGTCCTGTTGTTTGGCCGCCGTGTGCGCCGCCTGTCGCGGCTGTCGCAGGACCATCTTGCCGATGTCGGCCACCGGGTTGACGAATCACTGAGTGCCGTTCCCACCGTCCAGGCCTTCGTCCGCGAAGACTTCGAACGCCAGCGTTTCGGCGGCACGGTCGAGACGGCGTTCCACACGGCGGTGCGGCGCATCACTGCCCGAAGCTACCTGTTTTCCAGTGTCATCCTGTTGCTTTTCGGCGGCATTGCCGGTGTCCTGTGGATGGGAGGGCACGATGTGCTCGCCGGCCGCATCAGCGGCGGGGACCTGGCGTCGTTCGTCTTCTACGCGGTGATCGTGGCCGCCGCCGCCGGCGTGCTGAGCGAAATCTGGGGCGAACTCCAGAGAGCCGCCGGCGCCGCGGAACGCCTGAGCGAACTGCTCCTGGCGCGATCGGACATATGCGAGCCGGCAGATCCCGTGGCGTTGCCCGAGCCGCCACAGGGGATCGTCAGTGTTCAGGATGTCATCTTCCGCTATGACACTCGCCCCGACGAGCCCGCCGTCAACGGTGTGTCGTTCGATGTCGGACGTGGCGAGACCGTGGCCCTGGTCGGGCATTCAGGGTCCGGAAAAAGCACCCTGTTTCGCCTCCTCCTGCGATTTCACGATCCTCAGGAGGGAACCATCACCCTGGACGGTGTCGACGTCCGGGAGGCCCCCATCGCCAGCCTGAGGCAGCGCATTGCTCTTGTGCCCCAGGAGCCGGTGATCTTCGGTGCGTCGGTTGCCGACAACATCCGTTATGGCAGGCCGGGGGCGACCCTGGATGATGTCCGCGCCGCCGCGCGGAGTGCTTATGCTGACGGGTTCATCGACCGCCTCGCGGACGGCTACGACACCTTTGTCGGAGAACGCGGAACACGTCTTTCCATCGGCGAGCGTCAACGGATCGCCATTGCCCGGGCGATCCTGAAAGACGCGCCCCTGCTGCTGCTTGATGAGGCGACCAGTGCTCTCGACGCGGAAAGCGAACGGGAAGTGCAGAAGGCCCTGAAGACACTGATGACAGGGAGGTCAACCCTGGTCATTGCCCACAGGCTGGCGACGGTCCTCAAGGCCGATCGGATCATCGTCCTTCACGAGGGACGGATCGTCGAAAGCGGGCGCCATGGAGACCTGGTGGCGGCCGATGGCCGCTACGCACGGCTTGCCCAGTTACAGTTCGATGAGACTCTTCCCGATCTGGGATGACGCTGCAGGTGGAGGATTCACCATTGTTGAAGACACGATTTACCGAACTGTTCGGTTCGCGACATCCCCTGTGTTGCGGAGGCATGACCCATGTTGGCCGTGCGCCCTTTGTTGCTGCGGCATGCGAAGCCGGGGTCCTGGGGTTTCTGACCGCGCTTACCCAGCCCGACCCGGAAGAGCTGCAGCGGGAAATCGACCGTCTGCGCGACGCCACCGACCAGCCATTCGGCGTCAACCTCACGATCCTGCCGACGCTGAAGCCTGTTCCCTACGCGGAGTACCTCGATGCGGCGCTTGAGGCCGGCGTCACGATCATCGAGACCGCGGGCAACAACCCGGAGCGCTTCGTACCAAGGATCAGGGCCGCCGGGGCGCGACTCATCCACAAGTGCACGTCATTGCGCCATGCCATCAAGGCCCAGAAGATTGGCTGCGACGCGATCGCCATCGACGGTTTCGAGTGCGCCGGACACCCGGGCGAGGATGACGTGCCCGGACTCGTGCTGATCCCGGTGGTCGTCGACAAGCTCACCATTCCGGTCATCGCGTCCGGCGGATTCGCCGATGGCCGCGGGCTGGTGGCGGCGCTGGCTCTGGGTGCGGAGGGCATCAACATGGGCACCCGCTTCATGGTCACCCGGGAAGCCGCCATTCACGCCCGGGTCAAGGAGGCCGCGGTTCAGGCCACGGAACGCGACACCCAGCTCATTCTGCGCAGTTTCCGCAACACGGCCCGTTTCTTTCGCAATTCCGTCACGCAAAAGGTGGCGGAGCTCGAGGCGAGGCCAGGTGGTGTGACCATCGAGGAACTGGCGCCGCTCGTTGCCGGGGCGGAAGGGCGCCGGCTCTTCGACGAAGGCGATCTCGAGTCCGGCATCTGGTCCGCCGGCCAGGTCCTGGGCCTGATCAACGATGTTCCTTCCATGAAGGAACTTGTCGAGCGGATCATGGCTGACGCCGCGACCATCATGGAGCGGCGTCTGCCATCAATGCACGTCACCGCATGATCTGGCCGCCGTTGACGTCCATGGTCGCGCCGGTGATGAAGTCCGCCTCGTCCGCCACGAGGAAGAGAACACAGCGCGCCACATCCTCGACTCGCCCGAGGCGTCCTGCCGGAATGTGATTGCGGACGAGATCGTCGAGCCATTCCTGCGGAGCGACACGCACCATGTCCGTGTCGATGTATCCGGGCGCCACGGCGTTGACGGTGACCCCCCGGGCGATACTCTCCTTTGCCAGAGCCTTGGTGAAGGAGATGATGGCGCCCTTGGCGGCACCGTAGGCGGTTTCACCATAGTTCGGGGAAAAGGCCGACAGTGAGGCGATGTTGACGATACGTCCGAAACCGGCCTTGCGCATGGGCGCGATGACCTGGTGGGTGACGTTGAAGTAGCCGTTGAGATTGGTGTCGATCACCTGCCGCCAGACGTCATCGCCCATCTTGTGCATGAAGCGGTCCGGCGAGATGCCGGCGTTGTTGACCAGGATGTCGATGGTGCCGTGATCGGCCACCACCCGCTCGACCCCTTCTCGCGACGCCTGATAGTCGGCGACGTTCCACTTGTAGGCGGGGATGGCGTGTTCTGCTGTCAGGCTGCGTGCGGCATCGTCGTTGGCCCGGTAGTTGGCCGCCACCCGGTAGCCGGCGGCGGCAAGCGCGCGTGCAATACCCCGACCGATACCTCGTGACGCTCCGGTCACAAGCGCCAGTCTTGTCATGGCGATCCATTCCCTGCTCATGTGGCACAATCACTGGAGCATCATTGTCGCCGAATTGTCCCGAGGGAGAAACACGTGAGCCGCTTCATCGATCTTCAGCGTCAGGCACGAGGCCGCGTCGAGGTTGTCCTCGACCGGCCGGACAAGCTGAATGCTCTCTCACTCGTGCTCCTGGGAGAACTGGCCGAAGTCCTGAACAATCTGGATGGCGACGGCGAACTGCGCTGCGTGGTGCTCTGCGGCGCCGGTCGTGCGTTCTCCGCTGGCGCCGATCTGGCGGATCTCCGCCGACTGGACCCGTCCAACGCGGAACGGTTCATCCGTTGCCTGCACGCCGCCTGCCAGGCGGTGAGGGACTGTCCGGTTCCGGTGATTGCGAGGATCGACGGTCCGTGTCTGGGTGGCGCCCTCGAACTTGCCGCGAGTTGCGACATGCGTGCCGCATCCGAACGCTCGACCTTCGCCATGCCGGAAGTGAGGCTCGGCATTCCCTCGGTGATCGAGGCCGCTCTGCTGCCGCGACTGATGGGCTGGGGACGGGCCGCGGAACTGCTCTTCACCGGCCGAACGCTGAGCGCGAGTGAAGCACTCGCCGCCGGCCTGGTGGAGGCCGTGGCAGAGGATCCGGCGGATATCGTGGAGAACTGGGCAGGCGACATTCTCGATGCCGGGCCATGCGCCATCCGGGCCCAGAAGAGTCTGATGCGGGCCTGGGAGCGCTCGCACGTGGACGACGCCATCGAGGCCGGCGTCGAGGCTTTCTGCAGGAGCTGGGAGAGTGACGAGGCGCCCCGGAGAATAGGCCGCATTGTCGCCGGGCGGCCCGCTACCGGTCGGTCAGCTTGAACTCGATCCGGCGGTTGCGCTGCATGGTGTCGGCGTCCTCACCGTCGGCAAGAGGCTGGAACTCGCCGAGACCCGCGGCCATCAGGCGGTGTTCGGGCACGCCCAGGGAGATCAGGAAGCGGACGACGGAGGTGGCGCGGGCCGTCGACAGTTCCCAGTTGCTCGGGAACCGGATCGTCTGGATCGGCTTCGAGTCGGTGTGACCGTCCACCCTGAGGATCCAGTCCACATCGTCGGGAATGTCCGAGACAAGTTCCTGGATGAGATCCGCGATCTGGCGCAGGTTCTCCCGGCCCGCTCCGGAGATCTCCGCGCTGCCGCTGGAGAAGAGGACGCCCGACTGGATGATGAAGCGGTCACCCTCGACCTTCACGCCCTGCCGGTTGCCGAGGTGGTCGTGCAGGCGGGCAAGGAAGTCGCTGCGGTAACGGCTGAGGTCCTGGACCCGTTCGGCCAGCGCAGCATTGAGCCTCTCGCCCAGCGACGTGATCTGCACCAGGTCCTGGGCAGCCCTGACTTCCGCCGCCTCGAGGGCGCTGTTGAGCGAGGCCAGACGATCTCTGAGCTCGGCGATCTGCTGCGCCTGCGAACCGCCCAGTTCCACGGCCAGGTCCAGTTCGCCCTCGACGATGCCGAGGCGATGCGCGAGTTCGTCGATCTGCCGGTTGCGGTCGGCCACCTCCCGTTGGGCGAGAAGAGTGCGTTCCTGTTCAGATGAAAGCTCGGATTCCAGTTCCCGCGTGCGGTCGCGCGCGGAGGACAGTGAGGCGACGAGCTGATCGATTCTCGCCCCCGCATCGCTGAGTTCCTGTTCCCTTGACGCGAGCGTCTCACCTGTCTGCTCCTCCGCCTCGCGGGACTGCTGGAGCAGGAGTGCAAGGCGTTCGAGTTCGCTGCGTTCCGACGCGAGGGTCTGCGCGAGTTCCTCCTCTCTGCCGTGCGCCTCCTGGAGACTCGCCTGTGTGCGGCCGAGTTCAGTCTCCCGTTCAGCAAGCGTGGTCAGCGTCAGACCAAGCTCGCTCTCCCGCTCGGCGAGGATGGCCAGCGCCTGACGAAGCGCAGTTTCCCGTTCGGCAAGGGTTGCCAGTGTCTGTCCAAGCTCGTCATCCCGTTCGGCGAGGTTGGCCAGTGTTTGTGCAAGCGCAGATTCCCGCTCGGATAGGGTGAACTGCGTCTGTCCAAGTTCGCTTTCCCGTTCGGCGAGGATTGCCTGTACCTGGCCAAGCTCGGTTTCCCGTTCGGCAAGGGTGGCTTGAGTTTCGCTGAGTTCAACGTCCCGTTCGGCAAGCGTGGTTCGTGTGCGCGAGAGTTCAGCTGCCCGGGTTGCCAGACGGTGCTCGAGTTCCGCTTCCAGGGCCCGCGCCTCTTCCAGTACCAACAGCATGCGTGCGACTTCACCCTCGAGATTGCGCCGCACCTGCTGCAGGGCTTCGATATCTCGTTGCAGGCTGGCCAGTTCCGCCGATCTGCGCGCCAGGGCGTCCTTGCTGGCGGCCGCATCGTCTCGTGTGCTGTCGAGATCCTCTTCCATCAGTTGGAGGCGTGCCCGCGCGTCGTCGAGTTCGCGTTCGCTGGAGAGCACTCTTGCCTCGAGAGCCGAACGTTCCGCTTCCAGGGTGTCACGCTCCTGCGACAGAAGGGCGAGCGATCGGTTCGCGTCGTCCCTTGCCGCCGCAGACTGCTGAAGTTCTGCAGAGAGCTGTGTCAGCTGCTCGCGGATCAGGGCATTGTTGCTGCGTTCCAGGGACAGCATGCCTGTGAGCTCGTTGATCTGGTTTTGCAGCCGGCTCATGACCTGGTCCTGGCCGGTCAGGGCGGCTCCCTGGAAAAGCTGTGCAATCATGAAGACCGACAGGGCGAAGATCAGCACCATCAACAACGCTGACAGTGCATCGACAAAGCCGGCCCAGGTCTCGCCACCCGATTGCGCACGGCGGCCGCGAAAGGCCATGGACCTAGGCGCCTCCGTCGCCGGGGCGTGCCGCCGCGATGGTGCGTGCCAGCAACCTGATTTCCGCCCGCACGTCGTCGGCGATGGCGCTCCGTCCCGAAGCGGTTTCCTCGACCAGTCGGTTTATCGCATCGTCGAGATTGCGAAGATGCGTCCGGCTGGCTTCGTCGAAGGCGGTGCTCTTCTGGGTCTCTATCAGGTGCTGGATGACCACCTTGAGATCCGCCAGGCTCTCGATCAGTGTGCCGAGCTGTCTCTGTTCGGCGCCGATGCGATCGACCATGGAGAGGAGTCTGTCCGCGAGCGTGGAGATCTTTTCGTCGATCTGCCGGTGGTTGACGAAGTTCCTGTCGAGGACGGTGTTGAGGCGGTCAAGGCTCTCGGCAGTCTGTTCAAGGAGGGCGCTGACGTAGGCCGGAGCATCCCCGCCCTCCGGCGTGTCACCGTCGCCGCGTCCCGAATGGAGCCGTGTCACCGATGACAGCCATTCCTCCAACTCGTTGTAGAACCGGTTAAGGGCCTGACCGGACTGCAGGTCGAGAAAGCCGAGGATCAGGGATCCGGCAAGTCCGAAGAGCGACGAACTGAAGGCCGTTCCCATGCCAGATAGCGGCGATGCCATGCCTTCCTTGAGATTCTCGAAAAGGCCGACAATGTCCTGTCCAGGGTCGAGATTGAGTGTGTTGAGTGTCGCACTGACCCCGCCGATGGTCTTGATGAGCCCCCAGAATGTCCCGAGCAGCCCCAGAAAGATGAGGAGACCGATGAGGTACCGCGAAATCTCGCGGGACTCGTCGAGCCTGGCGCCGATGCTGTCGAGGATCGAGCGCGTCGACGTCGGGGTGAGGCTGAATTGCGCACCGGACGAACGACGTTTGCCGAGCATGGCGGCCATCGGCGCCAGCAGTCGGGGGGTCGTCTGGATTCGGAGATGCGGTCTGCGAAAACTGTCGATCCAGGCGACTTCCCGGTAGAGCATCTGGGGTTGCCGGAAGATGTAGAGGATGCCGAACAGAAGGACGCCCAGAATCACTCCGTTGAGCAGGGGGTTCGCCTGGAAGGCGACAATCAGCGTCACCGACAGGAAGGCCGTGATGGCCATCACCACGAGAAGGAACACTGCCATCCTGATGATGTAGCGGTTCGGGCGCGTCATGCGATGCTCCACATCAACCCGACATGCTCCGTGTCACCTGTTCGTCCCGCAAAGATGTCACCGGCAGCTCTCGTGGATGTGGTTACCATGTCCTTGAGTGTGTCGTCCATTGGTCACCGCGAGGTGGCGGCATTGTGTCAGGAAAGCGACCGGAGCATGTGGCCATGGATCCCTGGATTTCCGGCAAGGATGGAGGGTGGCACGGTGCCGGGAGGAGTGCCGTCGAGTCGGGTGACGATACCCCCTGCCTCCTGGATCAGAATGGTGCCGGCCGCCAGACTGTCCGGATCGGCGCCGTCCGCCCAGTAGCCGTCAAGCCTGCCGCTTGCCAGCCAGGCCAGGTCGAGTGACGGCGCACCAAGGCAACGCAGTCGGGGACCCTTTTTCAACAGCCGGGCGATGCCAAGGGCACTTGGCACGCCGTCACCGTGCCCAAGGACGCTCCCGGAGAGCGACCTGGTCCGGGAGACCCGCAAACGCCGTGAGTGCATGAAGGCGCCGTGCCCGCGTTCGGCCCAGAAGAGTTCGTCCCTCAGGGGGTCGAGGACGACACCGGCGACAACCTCGCCGGTCATCTCGACAGCGACGGCAATGGAGACATGGGGAACGGCATGGACGAGGTTGTCGACGCCGTCAAGCGCACTGACGACCCAGCGACTGCCGCCCGCCGAGTCATCAAAGGAAAAATCCGGACGGGCCCGGGCGAGTTCCCGTCTGATGGTCTCTCCCGCGCGACGCCTGGAGGCCTCGACGAACCGTGTCGCCCCCGCCATCGAAGACACGAGGTTGTCGGCCTCGTTGTAGTCCCGGATCAGGGCGACCGCCGCCTTCGACGCCGCCTTCGCCATGACGGTGATGAGAGGCGATTGGGAGGCCAAGACCGTCGATCAGTCCTTCGCGCGTTCCCGGTAGGTCGCATCCACGGTACTGACCACCACCCTGACACCGGTCTCGATGTGTGGTGGAACCATGATGCGCAGTCCGTTCTCCAGGATGGCGGGCTTGTAGGATGACGCGGCAGTCTGCCCCTTGACCACCGCTTCGGTTTCGACAATGGCGAGGACGACCGTCTCCGGCAGGGAGACGCCGACAACCTCGTCTTCATGGGACTGGATCATGACCTCCATGCCGTCCTGGAGGAAGGCTGCACTGGAACCCAGCATGTCACGGTTGATGATCGTCTGCTCGAAGGTCTCGGAGTTCATGAACGTGAAGGAGTCCGCATCGGCAAAGAGGAACTGGTGCGGCGTGTCCCAGAGCCTGACCCGTTCCACGGATTCCGACGACCGGAACCGCTCGTTGAGCTTCGTGCCGTCGCGGATGTCCTTGAGTTCCACCTGGAGGTAGGCGCCACCCTTGCCAGGCTGGGTGTGCTGGATTCTGGTGGCGACCAGAAGCCGGTCCTTGTGGTGGATCACCATGCCAGGACGGATCGCGTTGCCGTCGATCTTCATGACATCACTACCTGATGTTGGGAGTTTCGAGCGGCGCGGACGCTAGCACCACCCCTTACCCAAGGCAAGGTCGCGCGCGTTCATGATCCGATGATCATACGGTCTCAATATAGTCTTCGTGATATATTTTATGGTTATGATCCCTGAGACATATTGACAGAAAATGATCCGATGATCATATTTCTGCGAAAGGACCATCATGATGAACACGATTGCCCGCACCACCAAGGACATCGGCAACGTCCTGCGCAACGTGCGCAAGGCAAAGGGCCTGACACAGACCGAGCTGGCCAGTCGCGCCGGCGTCTGGCAGCGCACGATCTCGAACATCGAGACCAGCGCCAGCGAGGCCAGGCTCGATACGGTATTCGATCTGCTGGCAGCGCTCGACCTCGAATTCCGCATCGTCCCGCGCAGCAAGATGAAGCCTGGCGACCTGGAGGACATATTCTGATGGGGCGCAAGCGCACCTACGCGCCGCTGGACGTCTACATGAACCGTCGCAGGGTGGGTCAGTTCCTCCGCGAACCGGACGGCGCCTTTGCCTTCGCTTATGACGGGGAGTGGCTGGCATGGGAGAACACGCTGCCGGTGTCGCGGTCGCTGCCGTTGCGCCCGGAACGCCACGTCGGCCGCTCGGTCATCGCGGTCTTCGACAACCTGCTTCCCGACGGTGGCGACATGCGCAGGCGCGTAGCCGAACGTGTCGGCGCGGACGGGCTTGATGCCCACTCCCTGCTTGCCCGGATCGGACGGGATTGCGCAGGGGCCCTGCAATTCCTGCCTGAGGGAGAGGAACCGGAGCCCAGCGACGTGTTGAAGGGCGAGCCGCTGAGCGACGATGAGATCGCCATGATGCTCAAGGATCTGGGGCGTACGCCGCTTGGCATCCGGCGCGGGCGGGACTTCAGGATCTCCGTCGCCGGCACGCAGGAAAAGACCGCGCTCCTCTTGCACGAAGGCCAATGGATAGAACCGACCGGCACGACGCCGACGACGCACATCCTCAAGCCGGCGATCGGCGTCTTGCCGAATGGCATGGATCTGACTGACAGCGTCGAGAACGAGCACTTCTGCCTGCGGCTGATGGCAGCATTCGGTCTGCCCGTGGCCCGCACCGGGATGAGTCACCTTCGCCGATACCCGTGCGCTGGTGATCGAACGCTTCGACCGGCTCTTCGCACGTGATGGCCGTCTGATCCGCCTGCCACAGGAAGATTGCTGCCAGGCGCTCAGCGTACTGCCAACCCGCAAGTACCAGAATGAGGGCGGCCCCGGTATCGTCGAGATCTGCGAACTGCTTCAGGGAAGTGACGAACCGGCCCGTGACCGTGCCAGTTTTTTCAAGGCCAATGTCCTGTTCTGGCTGATCGGCGCGACGGACGGTCATGCGAAGAACTTCAGCATCGCGCTGATGCCGGGTGGGCGCTTCACCATGACTCCGTTCTATGATGTGCTGTCCGTGCAGCCGATGCTGGATGCGGGGCAGCTTCGGATCAAGGACATGAAGCTTGCGATGCGGGTGGGCAGGAATCGTCGCTACAGGGTGGTGGATATCCTGGGTCGGCATTTTGCCGAAACCGGGCTTGCCGCGTCCTTTTCGCGCGAGCAGATCGCGCAGGTCTCGAGCACGATCCGCCCAGGCGCGTTGAGATGCCGCCCGAGCATTCCAGCAGCCTTGAACGACATGCGGGGACTCCGGTATTGCGCCCAGGGAGATGCCGCCCGGTTTTTCGAGATTCACTCGGACGCGGATAGGGCATTCGAGACCGCCCTGTCAGAGATGCCGCCCGGTTTTCCCATGGCCCTCATCGAGGCCGTCAAGCGCGGGTTCCAGCAACGAATCGGGCGGCTCGTGCCGACGACATAGCAGGCGGCGGCATCGTTTCAGCCAGTCATGATCGCGTTGGCTGCTCACCCCGAGCCATGAGACGCAAGTCTGTTGCACTTGGACACCTCGGGTGTGCCCAACCTTCACGGTTGAGCGGAGTGCCCTTTCGCCAGGGACGGGAGAGGGGGAGATCTGCCCACTCCCGCGCTGCCGCCGTGCTCCAATGGCCTCCTTTTTTCCTGCGTCACTGCGTGTCCGGTCGCCGCCAGTCATCGCGGAAACGCACCGCCTCTATCGATCCGGTGACGCAGCCGCGGCTGGCCGCGCCGCTGCTGTCTGGTTCAATCCGACATCGAGCGGCTCAGGGCGGCGGGGGCGTCTCACCCCTGTCGTTGGGGGCAGGGAGTTCGTGGTGGAATGTGCCGCCACATGTTCTGGTCATGTCGGCGATGCGGGCCACGATGGAAGGCTCGCCCATGAGGTGAATGTCGCGCCAGCCCAGGCGCAGGGCGAGCATGGCGTATCCGGCATCGGGGCCGCAGTCGATCAGCGCCCGCACGGTGGGGGTATCGGCTCCGGCCTGGCGCATCATCTCCAGAAGATAGGCCGGACCCAGCCTTGCGCAGGCTCCCGGTGCGGTGACAAGGAGGATCTCCCGGCCGCGCCGCCGGGCCTCCGCCACGGCCGCGCGGGCTTCCTCCAGGGTTTCGACGACGCGGGGTGTCAGGCCGCCTCCAGCGCCACCAGTCCGGGCAGCGGTGTTCCCTCGAGCCATTGCAGGAAGGCGCCGCCCGCCGTGGAGACGTAGGAGAAGCTCTCCGTGACTCCCGCATGGGTGAGAGCTGCTGCGGTATCGCCGCCACCCGCCACCGAGAAGATTTTCCCTTTCTGCGTGAGATCCGCGATCGTCCGAGCGAGAAGACTTTTCCTTTCTGCGTGAGAGTGCGAGCGAGTTCGCAACGGTGCCTGAGTCAAACCCGGCGCGTTCGAACATCCCCATGGGGCCGTTCCAGACCACGGTCCTGCACCCCTCGATGAGGCGCGAGACCGCCGCCACGCTCAGCGGCCCGATGTCGAGAATCCGCGCCTGGCGGCCGATGGCATCGAGACCGCAGGGCACCGGTCGGCCATCCTCCTCGACGACGGCATCGACGGGCAGGTGAATGGCATGACCGCGTTCGCGGGCCGTTCTCATGATGCGATCGGCGGTATCGATCATGTCGGCCTCGTGGAGCGAGGCGCCGATCCTGGTGCCTTGCGCGGCGAGGAAGGTGTTGGCCATGGCGCCGCCGACGACGAGATGATCCGCCCAGCGCGACAGACGGTCCAGAATGGCAAGCTTGGTTGACACCTTGGCGCCGCCGACGACGGCGGCCACCGGGCGTGCGGGGTGAGTGAGCGCCCGGGCGATGGCGTTGACTTCCTCCTCCATGAGACGCCCGGCACAGGATGGCAGCAGACGCGCCAGCGAGGTGACCGAGGCATGGGCGCGGTGGCTGACGGAAAACGCATCGTTGACGTAGATGTCGCCGAGGGCGCCGAGGGCATGGGCGAAGTCGCGATCATCAGCCTCCTCTCCCGGGTGGAAGCGGAGATTCTCGAGCACGGCAACGTCACCGGGTCCGGTGGCCGCAATGATGTCCGCGGCGCTGTCACCGATCGTGTCCGTGGCGAAGGCTACCGGACGGCCAAGGGCATCCGCGATCGCCGCGGCGACGGGAGCGAGCGACAGCGAGGGATCGGGCCTGCCGCCCGGTCTGCCGAGGTGGGCGAGAATGATCGTGCGGGCCCCCTTGTCCGCGAGCTCGCGCACGGTGGCAAGGCTCCGAGCGATGCGTTCGCTTCCCGTGACGCGTCCGCCGTCGATCGGCACGTTGAGGTCGAGTCGCAACAGAACCCGCCTGCCGGCGGGACTGATGTCATCAAGTGTGCGGAAGGCGCCCACGGCCGGGCAGGGCGTTCTCCTAGAGGAACCTGGCGAGCGACGCTGCGGTGTCGCTCATCCGGTTCGAGAATCCCCATTCGTTGTCATACCAGGAGAGCACCCTGACAAACCGGCCGTCGATGACCTTGGTCTCGCCGAGATCGAAGACGGAACTCGCAGGGTTGTGGTTGAAGTCACTGGAAACGAGGGGCTCGTCGTTGACGGCAAGAACACCCTTGAGACGGCCGCGGGCCGCCTTGCCGACGGCGCGATTGACGTCTTCCACGCTGGTTTCCTGCGACGCCTCGAACTTGAAGTCGACGAGACTGACATTGGGCGTGGGAACCCGGATCGACGTGCCGTCGAGCTTGCCTTCGAGTTCCGGAAGCACCAGGCCCACGGCGCGGGCAGCTCCGGTGGAGGTGGGAATCATGGACGCCGATGCGGCGCGTGCCCGGCGTGGGTCGGCGTGCAGGGTGTCGACGGTTCTCTGATCCCCGGTGAAGGCATGGATGGTCGTCATGAATCCGTGTCGGATGCCGACCGCCTTGTGAAGCACGGCGGCGACGGGCGCCAGGCAGTTGGTCGTGCACGAGGCGTTGGAGATGACATCGTGCGCCTTGCGAAGCTTGCCGTGATTGACCCCGTAGACCACGGTGAGATCCGCCCTTGCGCCGGCGCGGAGACCAGGACCTTGCGGGCGCCGGCCTCGAGGTGCTGGGACGCCTTGTCGCGGGAGGCAAAGATGCCCGTGCATTCCATGACGACGTCGATCTCGAGGTCGCTCCATGGAAGATGGGAAGGATGCCGTTCCTGGAGCACAGTGACACTCTTTCCGTCGACTTCGAGCGTGGACCCGCGCGCCGAAACCTCACCCGGGTAGATGCCGTGAACCGTGTCGTACTTGAGGAGGTGAGCGTTGGCCTCGGCGGTGCCCAGATCGTTGATGGCAACGAACTCCAGGTCATCGCGTCCAGATTCCATCGCGGCACGAAAGACAAGGCGACCGATACGGCCAAACCCATTGATGGCAACGCGAACCGCCATACCTGCCTCCAGGGTCGATGAGTGATCCCGTCCTAACTGTTTACATGGCCGCCGGTCAACGCATCCCTCGGGACGGCCGGGTTCTTCCGTGTCAGAGACGCTGTCTGACCGCCTCGACGACCGCCTCGGGCGTGATGCCGAAGTGCTCGTAGAGCGCTCCGGCGGGCGCCGATTCACCAAACCCGCTGACGCCGACAAACCCGCCTTCTTCGCCGATGATGTCCGTCCACCCGAAGGGCAGGGAGGCCTCGACGGCGACGGTCGCCCGGTCGCGCGGGATCAGGGCGGCGCGGGCATCCTGACCCTGGCTCCTGAAGAGTTCCTGGCACGGCATCGACACGACCCGCGTGCCGATGCCGTCGTCCTCGAGAATCCGGCCTGCCTCGATGGCGATCGCGACCTCCGATCCACTGGCAACGATGGTCGCCCTGTGAACTGCTGCAGCCTCGCGAATCACGTAGGCACCCGTGCTGCAGGGATTGCCGGGAAGAGGTTCATGCCTCGCCTGGGGAAGACCCTGGCGGGAGAGCGCGATCACCGATGGCGTCGTCTGCGATGTCAGGGCCAGTTCCCAGCACTCGGCGGTCTCGATGGCATCCGCGGGGCGGTAGACATGCAGGTTGGGAATGGCCCTCAGGCTGGCGAGGTGCTCGACCGGCTGGTGTGTCGGCCCGTCCTCGCCGAGTCCGATCGAGTCATGTGTCATCACGTAGATGACACGCTGCTGCATGAGCGCGGCAAGGCGGATTGACGGACGGCAGTAGTCGGTGAACGCAAGGAAGGTCCCGCCGTAGGGGATGATTCCGCCATGGAGCGCCATGCCGGTCATGGCGGCGGCCATGGCGTGTTCGCGGACTCCGTAGCGAACGTAGGTTCCGGAATAGTCCCCGGCGGTGATGTCGGCCATCGCGGATGTGCGCGTGTTGTTGGAGCCGGTGAGGTCGGCCGAACCACCGATCATTTCGGGCAGGACTCCGGTCAGACGGTCAAGCGCCAGTTCACTCGCCTTTCGGGTGGCGACGCGGACCGGATCGGCGAGCAGACCGGAGACATGGTCGGCCGTGACATCGCGCACCCGATCTTCGATGTCGCCGGCCATGCGCCGCTCGAACTCCCCGCGCGCGGCGGAATCGAGTGCATCGAGCTTGCGTTGCCATTCCTCGTGGAGGGGGGCGTTGCGCCTCCCCGCCTCGTTCCAGGCGTCGAGAATGTCACCGGGAATGACGAAGGGCTCGGAATCCCAGCCCAGTTCGCTTCGCGCCGCGGAAACCTCGTCCGCGCCCAGAGGAGAGCCGTGGGCCGCCGCCGTTCCCGCCTTGCCGGGAGACCCGAATCCGATGACGGTGCGGCAGGCGATGAGACTTGGACGGTCGCTGTCGAGGGCCCGTTCCAGAGCGCCGGCGATCGCCTCGCCATCATGGCCATCCACGCTTTCCACTGCCCAGTTCAGGGCCCTGAAACGCGCCAGGGCGTCGTCGGAGACGGCGAGCGAGGTCGGTCCGTCGATCGAGATGCCGTTGTCGTCGAACAGAACGATCAGGCGGTTGAGCGCGAGGTGGCCGGCCAGAGAGGCGGCTTCGTGGCTGATTCCCTCCATCAGGCATCCGTCGCCGGCAATGACCCAGGTGCGGTGATCGACGAGGTCGCCGAAGCGGTCCGCCATGATCCTTTCGCCAAGGGCCATGCCGACGGCGTTGGCGAAACCCTGGCCGAGCGGTCCGGTGGTCGTCTCGATGCCGGGGCTTGCGCCGTACTCGGGATGGCCCGCGGTACGGCTTCCCAGCTGTCTGAACCTGCGGATCTCGTCCAGCGACATGTCGGCGTAGCCCGACAGATGGAGCAGCGCGTAAAGCAGCATGGACCCGTGACCGGCCGAGAGCACAAAGCGGTCCCGGTCCGGCCACTCCGGATGCCTCGGGTCGAACTTCAGAAACCGGGTGAAGAGCACAGTGGCGACATCCGCCATGCCCATGGGCATGCCGGGATGTCCGCTCGCTGCCGCCTCGACGGCATCCATGGCAAGGGCCCTTATGGCGTTTGCCATCCTGCGTTGTGTGACTCGTTCCACCGCCTGCCCGTCCATCAGGATCGTGAACCTCCTAGCTCCATGCCCCCGTGTCCGGTGGCATCGGCACCTTACATAAAGAGTGGAGGGAAACGGGACAAGGTCCGCCGGGCCATGGCGATCTGCAACGCCTGCCTTTATTGGCGTGCGCCATGGCGCTATTGTCGCCCCGACTTCGGACCGGGAGCGAACATGGCTTCAAGGGACAGGACGTTGATGAGGCTGGACAAGGCCGTCAAGCGACTGGAACGTGCCCTTGACGTATCGCAGGATGCACGCAAGGGATTGCGCAGGGCCGGGCGCAGGGGATCTCGGTGGTGCCGGGCAGGGAATGAAGGAACTCGAAGAGCGGCTGAAGACGGCGGATGCCCGCCTGGGATCCGTGATCTCGGAACTGAAAACGATGTTGGAGCGCGGTGATGCCCCAGGTGACGGTACTGATCAACGGTCATGAGTATGACGTGGCCTGTGGCGAGGGGCAGGAAAGACGCACCTGCGAACTCGCCGGCTATGTTGACGGCAAGATAAAGGAACTCGTCGGCCAGCTCGGCAATCTTGGTGATCAGCGCTTGCTGCTCCTGGCGTCGCTTCATCTTGTCGATGAGCTCTGGGACTACCAGGAGGCCGGAGCCAGGGGGACGACGAAGGCGGTGGATGTGCGCAGGGCCGCTGCCATCGATGCGCTGGCGGAGCGGATCGAGCGCATGGCCGAGCGTATCGAGGGCAGCAGGTGACACCCGTTCCGGCTGGCCCTGCAGCGCCCGGCGCGCGAGGGTTCCCCGGCGAAACCTTCAAATTGCCTGTATCCATCGGCCGGGGACCGGTTCTATAAGGAGACCGGGGCGGTTGTCTGCCCGGCAGGTTGTCACATCAATCCCCGGGGCCAATGCACATCATCCGGGAGCTGTCCCTGGCGGGGGTGTGCCCCCGTTATCACGGCGCCCACCTGCACACGCAGGCCACGGAGGAGTGCCCATGGAACAACGGCGCGGGTGGTGCCGCCCCTGATGGACGAGAAGGCGCTGCAGCGCAGGCGCTGCATGGAGTTGAGGAAGCGGCTTCATGCCTCCCCCGGCGATGCCGGCGAGAGAGCGTGCCGTCACTTCCTGTCGACAATCGGATTTCCTTCCGGCGCCGCCATATCCGCCTACATTCCGGTCGGTTCGGAGTTCGATGTCCTGCCGCTCGCCAGGGCAGCCCATGCCGGCGGACATGAGGTCGGCATGCCCGTTGTCGTGGCAAGGGACCGGCCCCTTGTCTTTCGGGCATGGACCCCGGGCGACAGACTGGAAGCCGGTGCGTGGAACATTCCGGTTCCAGCCGCCGGTGCGGCGCCCGTGGTCCCGCGCCTTCTTCTTGTTCCGATGCTGGCGTTCGATCCGGAAGGATACCGACTGGGCTATGGCGGCGGATTCTACGACCGCACGCTCCAGGAACTCAGGCGCAGTGGCCGGACGGTCACCGCCGTGGGTGTGTGCTATGCCGGGCTCGAAGTCGACGCGGTGCCTCGCCAGACCCATGATGCCCGCCTCGACTGGATCGTGACCGAGGACGGCGCGTGGTCAACAGGAGAGGTGGCGTGATTGCCCCAGGGAGAGACGAGAGATGACTGACAGCAGTGCGACGAGGATCGTCAGCGGATTTCCGTGTCCAGGTGAAGGAGATCGAGCATGTCTGGATTCCCATGGCCGACGGGGTGCGCCTGTCGGCGCGCATCTGGATGCCCGACGATGCCGAAGACAAGCCGGTGCCCGCGATTCTCGAGTACATCCCCTACCGCAAGCGCGATCATACGCGCGCCTGGGATGACCCCCGCCACCACTACTGGGCCGGACACGGCTATGCCTGTGTGAGGCTCGACATTCGCGGCACCGGCGAGTCGGAGGGTCTCATCACGGATGAGTATGCGCTCTCCAGGAGCAGGACGACGCCCTGGAAGCGATTGCCTGGATCGCCGCCCGGCCCTGGTGCAGCGGCCGTGTCGGCATGACGGGCATCTCGTGGGGCGGCTTCAACAGCCTGCAGGTGGCGGCGCGCCGGCCACCGGCCCTGAAGGCGATCATTACCCACTGTTCGACCGATGACCGCTACAGCGACGACGTGCACTACATGGGCGGATGTCTGCTGCTCGAGAACTTCTTCTGGGGTTCGGCGTACCTGATGCTCATGGCGCGCTCCGGCGATCCGTTGATCCAGGGGGAGCGATGGCGGGACCAGTGGCTGGAGAGACTGGAGAACCAGGAGCCCGTCGCCGCCACTCTCTGGCTCGCCCACCAGCGGCGGGATGCCTACTGGAAGCATGGATCGGTCTGCGAGAACTGGTCGGACATCGACTGCGCGGTCTATGCCGTGGGCGGCTGGAACGACGGTTACTCGAATGCCGTGCCACGCATGCTCGAAAATCTTGACGTTCCGGCCAGGGGACTCATCGGTCCGTGGGGCCACAAGTACCCCCAGGACGCCATTCCGGGACCCTCGATCGGATTCCTTCAGCATGGCCTGCGCTGGTGGGACCACTGGCTGAAGGACGAGGACCCGGAGTTTGCAGACGAACCTCAGCTGACGGTCTGGCTCGACGAATTCCAGTCGCCGGACGCCTGCCTGGCGCAGTCGAAGGGACGCTGGGTGAGCGAGGCCGCATGGCCTTCACCCAATTCCGTCGCCCACACCCTCTTCCTCAATGCCGACGGCCTTGCGGCGGAAGCCGGTGAGCACGTGACCATGGACCACCGGTCCTCCGGAGACCGTTGGTGTCGCGGCCGGAAACTGGTGTCCCTACGGGCTCGGCGGTTCCAGCCCTGACCTGCCGCTCGACCAGCGGGAGGATGATGCCGTGTCGCTCGTGTTCGATGGTGAACCGCTCGACGAGCGCCTCGAGATCCTCGGGGCGCCGGAAATCGTGCTCGACGTTGCGGTGGACCGTCCTCAGGCGATGGTGGTGGTGCGGCTCAATGACGTCGCGCCGACCGGAGAATCCATGCGCGTGACATGGGGAGTGCTCAATCTCTCGCACGCCCGCAGCCACGAGGAACCATCCTTGATGACGCCGGGAGAATCGGTGACGGTCCGTCTCAAACTGAACGACTGCGCCCACGCCTTTCTGGCCGGACACCGGATTCGCGTCGCCATCTCGACGAGCTACTTTCCCGTCGTGTGGCCGGCGCCGGAAGTCTTCACCCTTTCTCTCACTGGTGGCGCCGCCAGCAAACTGATGCTGCCGGTCCGGCCCTTGCAGGGCGACGATGATCCGCAGGTCGTCTTCGACGAACCCGAAATGGCGCCGTTTCCCGACATGACGGTCCTGGTGCCTCCCTCGTCTTCGAGGACGGTCGAGCGGGATGTCGCGAGCGGTGAGCAGGTCATGCGCCTGGTGGAGGACGGTGGCGTCTGCCGCCTCGAGGCGATCGACATGGAGTGTGCCGACGGCACCCGGTTCGAGTTCGCCATCACGAAAGGTGATCCGCTTTCGGCTCGGGCAGTCTGGCGCTGGTGGAGCCGCCGCAGCCGGGGCGACTGGAGTGCCGGTGTCAGGGTACGGATGGAGATTCGGTCGTCGGCAGACACCTGGCACGTGGCCAGCGACCTTGAGGCCTTCGAGGGAGACCGGCGAATCTTTTCGCGCTCATGGAATCATGACATTGCGAGAGATCACTGCTGAGCGGCGATTCCGGCCAGCATGACCTTCTCGACCGCCGTCGCCCTGTCGAAGACCATCTCCTTCCAGGCACCGGTGTCGGGATAGAAACAGCGCCGGATCTCCGCCTTGATGGCGCGGCCAAGATCCGAGTCGAGATCTCCGTGACTGTGGAGCCAGCAGTCCGCCATCAGGGATTCAAGAACCTCGTCGAGAGGTGAGGTGCCGTATTCCAGGGTCGCCATGGTGAGACGGGCGTGATCGGCGGCCCTGGCGACTGCAAGGTTGTTGGTGCCGGTGAGCGGCGCGGAGACCGAACTGCCGTCGCTGGTCGATGTCACGGCGCCTTCACCGAACCAGTCGACCAGACGCCGGTGACCGGGTTCGCCTGCATCGTGATCGGAAATCAGCTCGCCGACGCCAAAGGGGCCCAGTCCGGTATGGTAGTCGAGGAACGCGACGTGGCGGGCGCCCGCAGCATGCCGGCGGACGATTGAGGTCAACGTGGTGGCCGACCAGGAAAGGGCCGATCCGCCGTAGAAGAGGCCCTCCGCGTGACTGTGCTGACCGGTCGAAATGGCGCCCTGCAGAGCCATGTCCCCCAGGCGTTCGCGATAGCTCTCCATCGCCGCACGACATTGGGCCCGCGATTCAGCCGTCCACTCATCCGGGCACAGGGCCTCCTTTAGCTCCTCGTAGCCTTCGTTGATGGCGTACGGCTGGTCATGGTCGACATGATTGCGGTTGAGATCGACGTTCTCCTGGGTCACGCGGCGCAGCCAGGAAAAGCCGAAGGGATTGATGGCATGGATCAGGACAACGGCGACATCGTCATCCCGGCCGTCGTAGAGGCCTGATGCAAGGGCGCCGGTCTGGACTCCCGAACCGCAGAATCCCTCGACGCCGTGGGTGGCCGACATGGTCATGAAGACCCGTCCGGCGTCGTCGGGGCCCAGGCGCGCGACATCCGTGGCCAGGACCTCGCCGTCCCGGCCTGCCCTGGGGTGGAGGTGCTGCTCGACACGCGCTCCACATGACAGGCAGGCATCGAGAAAGGCCTGACGGGCGTCACGGTAGGTTGCGGAAAAGAACTGCTCAGGATGCATCGCCGGTCCCGGTGCTGTTGTCACGGGGTGACACGGTAGCACTCGCCCTTGCCGGCGATCACGCGTTTTCCCGCAGGTGCTCTCTGACACAGCCGATGGCCTGATCCAGCTTGAGCCGGGCGACCTCCACCCCTTCCGGAAAGGCGCTCGCCATGCGCGAAGGCAGGCGCGGATCGAGGAGCACGAAGACGCCACGGTCGTCCATCCGCCTGACGAGACGACCGTAGGCCTGGCGCAATCTGAGCCGCGTGATGAGATCGTTCCACTGCAGGTCCCCGAATGCGGAGTGTCGGGCCCTGTGCAGAAGATCGGGCCGCGGCCAGGGCACGCGGTCGAAGACGATAAGGCGCAGGGAGCGTCCGGGAACATCAACGCCGTCGCGCACGGCATCGGTGCCGAGCAGACAGGAGTTCTCTTCGGCACGAAAGATGTCCACCAGGGTTCCGGTGTCCATGGCGTCGACGTGCTGCGCATAGAGGGGCAGCCCTGCCTGCTGGAGGGGAAGGGCAATGCGCTGGTGCACGCGTCTCAGGCGTCTGATGGCCGTGAAGATTCCGAGGCCGCCTCCCCCGGCGGCCGTGAAGAGATCGCGAAAGGCAATGCTGACCCCTACCTCCTCCTGGCGCGGTACGTCCGTGACCACGATGACCCGCGTGAGGTCCGGGTAGGCAAACGGGGAGGAGATGGCTGAACGGGCCGGCGGGTCGGCAAGGTGGCGCAGGCCGGTCCGCAGGCCGGCTGTAAGCCAGGTTCCGTCACCTGTCTGTTGGTGGTCACGCGCATCACGCAGTGTCGCCGAGGTGATGACGACACCATGGGCCTTCGAGACAACATTTTCGGCGAAGGGCTTGCCCGGATCGATCCAGTGACGGTGCATGCCCGTATCGAGCTCACGTCCGTCAATGCGATTGATCGACAGGAAGTCGTGGTACTCTTCCGGGGTCTCGGTCCCCAGTGTCTCGAGCATGTGCCGCCACTCGGCAACGACGTCGACGCCGCGCAGGCGGATGCCACGCATCGTCGCTTCCATGCGTTGTTGCGTGTGCTCCTCGAGGTGTTCCTTCTGGCGGATCAATTCCTCGCCCAGGTGCGCGATGAGATCGGTGAGCGGCCGCTCCAGGGCGCCCAGCGCTTCGTGGAGGGCGATGGCCGCTGCCAGGAGTGGCTCAGGAGGGCGATCGGCCAGGCACTCCAGACTGTAGCTGCCCTGAGCATCGCCGGTCCGGTCCAGCACCTGGCGGCGCACCAGGAAGAAGAAGGCTTCTGCCTTTCCCGCCGGGGCGCCGGCGGAGAACCGGTCAAGCCAGCCCGGTGCCGGCAGAACGGAGGCCGTGCGCGCGATGTCGGCGATGAGGGCACGGCCTTCGTCACCGATGAGGTCCCGCACCCTCTGCATGAGGCCGCGTGCCCGCGACTGGCGGCTCCCTGCACCGAGCAGCCAACGGCGCAGGTCCTCCGCTTCGCGGCAGGTGAGTTCGGTGGCAAACACCCTGTCGGCAGCATCGAAGATATGATGTCCCTCATCGAAGATGTAGCGCGTCGGGGCATGGGGATCGCCTTCGCCGCTGTGCCAGGCCTGCAGCAGGCTGAGCGCGTGATTGGAAACGACAATGTCGGCATGGTGCGCCCGGCGCACGGACCCTTCGATAAAGCACTTCCGGAAGTGATCGCAGGCGCTGTAGATGCACTCGCCGCGGCGGTCCGCGAGATCCATGGTTTGCCGGTAGCCGAGCAGCTCGAGAAGCCAGCCGGGAAGAGAACCGCCCTGCATGTCGCCGTCGGACGTGGTCTGGATCCAGCGTCCGATGAGACCCAGTCGGACCGTGTCCCCGACCGAACCGACACGGCGATTGACCGCGTCGGCGAAGTTGAGCAGGCACAGGTAGTTCTCGCGACCCTTTCGCACGACCACACGCCGCCGCCTGGCCTCGCTCTCGGGGATGAGCCGGTCGAGTTCCTGGTTGATCTGGCGCTGCAGGTTCCTGGTGTAGGTGCTGATCCACACGGTGCCGCGGTTCTTTTCCGCCCACAGACTGGCCGGCGCGATGTATCCAAGGGTCTTTCCGACCCCCGTGCCGGCCTCTGCCAGCACGGCGGCGACCGCACCCGGCTCGCGCCGAGGGGCGAAGCCTGGGATCAGCGACTGTGCATATCGCAGCTGTTCGGACCGGTCCTCGGCATTCTCACCGAGAAGGGACACCAGCCGGGATGCCACGTCATCCTGGCCGATGATGTCGGCGCGTGGTGGTGGGCGCGGTTCCCTGTCCGACCATTCCCGTAGAGTGGACCAGACGTCAAGACTGCCTTGCGTATCCGGCGTCAGGTTCAGTGCAGCAGCGACATCGCCCGCCCAGGGCCAGGCGCTGTCGACCATGGCGGCCGCAATGGCAGCCGCCTCGTCCCTCTGCTCGCGGTCGAACGCCGCCAGTTCGTCGAGCAGGAGCGCTGTACACGTCCGCAGCGCCATCGCCTGATCAGCCATGTCGCGGGGCAGGCCACCGCCGAGTGCGCGGGCGACGCCGAAGGGCGTGGGAACCGCAAAGGAACCAGGGCGCACGAATGCGAGGATTTCCAGGATATCGAAGGCCGGCAAGTGGCGGGTCCCGGTGCGACCGCCGGTGGCTACGGCATGGCACAGGAGAGGTACGGTCCCGCGTTTCCACCTCTGACCGGCCTCTTCGCGGTCGATTTCCTCGATCACGCCGTCGGCGGTCAGCCAGACGGCACTGGCAGCGCCCGCCACAAGTGTCGGAGCCTCGGCCCAGGTCATGGCGCGATCAGTCACATGCGAGCTTGCCGCGGATGAGCGCGAGAGTCTCGCTGCGTCCGTAGAGGGCCATGAAACTGCCGAAACGCGGTCCGGAGGGCTGGCCGAGGAGAACTTCGTAGAGGGTTGCGAACCAGGTCCTCAGAGGCTCGAACCCGTGGTCCCGCCCGGTGGCATAGGTCTCGCTCTGGAAGTCCTCGCCGGTTGCCGTATCCGGGAGTGTCTCCAGGCGGCCGGCCAGGTCGGCGAGGGCATCCCGCTCCTTCTCGTCGGGAATGCGGTAGTGCTTCTCCTTCCTCACCACGTCCCGGTAGTAGTGGACGGCGAGGCGCGCCAGACGGTCGAGCAGGGGGTGGGTCTCAGGAGAGGTTCCGGGAAGATAGCGGCTGATGAAGCCCCACAGGATGGCTTCGTCGGCGGCATTGCAGACACTGGCGAGGTTGAGAAGCATGGCATAGGAGAGAGGCTGCTCCTCGACCGGCGGATCGCCGGCGTGGATGTGCCATACCGGGTTGGCAAGGCGCTGATCATGGTCCTGGCTGTGGTAGAGCTCGAGGTGCCGCGCATGTTCGTCGACGTGACGCGGGATGACGTCGAAGTAGAGCCGCTTCGCCGTGCGCGGCTTGGTGTACATGAAGAGCGCAAGGCTTTCCGGAGTGCCGTAGCGCAGCCACTCATCGATGGTGAGGCCATTGCCGCGGGACTTCGAGATCTTCTCGCCGTTCTGGTCGAGGAAGAGTTCGTAGTTGAAACCCTCCGGCGGCGTGCCGCCCAGGGCCCGGCAAATGCGCCCGGAGATGGTCACCGAATCAATCAGGTCCTTGCCGGCCATTTCGTAGTCGACGTCCAGGGCATGCCAGCGCATGCCCCAGTCCGGCTTCCAGTTGAGCTTGCAGTGTCCTCCCGTGACCGGCACTTCCGCCCTGGTCCCGTCCTCGTCCTCGAAGACGACCGTTCCCTTTCCGGGATGGCGTTCGAGGAGAGGCACGTAGAGGACCCGGCCGCTCACCGGGGAGATCGGCAGGAAGGGCGAATAGGTCTTGCGGCGCTCCTCCCTCAGGGTCGGCAACATGATTTCCATGATGGCGTCGAACCGCTCGAGGACGCGCAGGAGGGCGTCGTCGAAGGCGCCGGAACGGTACATTTCGGAGGAACTCACGAACTCGTAGTCGAAACCGAATCGGTCCAGAAAGGACCTCAGCATCGCATTGTTGTGGTCCCCGAAGCTCGCATGATCGCTGTCGAAGGGGTTGGGAATCCTCGTCAGTGGATGGCCGATGTGGCGCGCCATCATGTCCTTTTCCGGGACGTTGTCGGGCACCTTGCGCAATCCGTCCATGTCGTCGGAATAGGCAACCAGACGTGTCGGCACGTCGGACATCTGCGAGAAGGCGTGGCGAACCATGCTCGTGCGGACGACCTCGCCGAATGTGCCGATATGGGGCAGACCCGACGGCCCGTAGCCCGTCTCGAACAGCACATGGCCCTTCTGCGGCGTGCGGCCTTCCAGCCGTTCAAGGAGCTTCCGCGCCTCCTCGAATGGCCAGGCCCTGATGGCGCGGGCCCGTTCTTCAGACAGCTCCACCAACCTGGTGACTCCTCGAAATGTGCGCTGAAACCTATGTCCGGATGCTGCCGTTCGCAAGGCAGGCACCATGAGCCCCTGGCGGTCTCGAAGGTCGTGCGACTCGCGGCACGTTCGGTCAGGATCGAGTTCCCGGCGCCTGCCGCAACAGGCGCCGGGAACAATGTCGACGAATCAGACTCGGGAACCGTCCTGTCAGCCGCAGGCGGGCTCCGGCGAGACGGCAGGCAGGCGGCGCCAGTCGGAAAACGGGATGTCGCGGCCGGGAAAGGCGGGTGAGCGGAAGGGCCATGTGGAGGCAATCCAGTGGCGGACCGTGGCGTAGAGTTCATCATCGAGGCCGCTGGCAAGCTCGTCGGCCCGGACCCACATCGTCACCTTGGCGTCATGGTCCCGCTTGAGTGTGGGCATGATGTAGACGCAGCCCAGGCAGCGGCTCTCGTCGGGAGCCATCACCGTATAGGCAAAGGACACGCGCAGGGTGAACTCCCGCTGATGCCAGCCGAGATCGACGAGGTCATCCTCCAGCGTCAGGCCGGCGGGCCAGTCGCTGCCGCTCTCCCGGGAGTAGGTCGCGCGCAGGTGGTCGACGCTCGACATGACGGCGTCGTAGTCCCTGACGAGATCGTTCACCGTCAGCATGCGCAGGCGAAAGCTGGAATGCTCGAGCGTGGCCGGAACGTCGAAGTCGTCCGGCACGAGACGTGGTCGATCATGCATGGTTCGTTGACCTCCTCGATGGGTGACGCAGGGACGTGGCGCCAAGAAAGCGGCACAGGCGTGCGAGCGCGCTGGCGAGCGCCGCAGCCCGTCCCTTGCCCTCGACGATACCAGGCTCCCACCACAGGCCCTCGACCACCAGTTCACCGGTGGATCGATGAAGTTTCATCGAGGCGCGTCCGGTCAGGCGATCACCCTCGAGAATTGGCAACACGTAGTAGCCGTAGCGCCGCCGTGCCCTGGGAACGAAGGCTTCGAAGCGATAGTCGAAGCCGAACAGGCGCAGGGCTCGGCGCCGGTCGCGCAGCACCGGGTCGAATGGGCTCAGGAACCGCATTGTCGAAGGGGGAGAATCGAGTTGGACGAGAGTGTCCTCGATATGCGTCCATGCAAGAGAACTCCTTGGAGCGCCGTTGCCGTATCCCTCAACCTCGATCGTCATCAGACGATGGCGGTTGGCGGCGGCCCACCGCCTGGCATCGTCCGGGGACACGGCATCCCAGAAGGCCGCGATCTCGCCTGGCGTCGCGGTGCCCAGGCGATCCAGCGCCGATGAACAGGCCCACTCGAGATGTTCCCCGGGCGACACCTCCCGGTTGAGGACATCTCCGGGTATCACCCGTTCGGTGAGGTCGTACACCTTCTGGAAGTTCTCGCGCCGCACCACCTGGATGGTTCCCTTCCACCACAGGTATTCAAGGGCCGCCTTGGCCGGCTTCCAGCCCCACCAGGGTTCATTCTGTCCACCCGTCTCGTCGGTGAGTTCCCGTGACATCGTCGGTCCGTGCGTGGTGATCCGGTCGAGCACCCGTGCAATGACATGGGCGGGATCGTCACCGATGCGTTCGCGGAACCAGGCGCTGTTCTCGAGACTCGCCGTCATGCGGGCAAACCGCGGCTTCCAGTGTGCATACCATGCAAGGGGAATGGCGCTGGCATCGTGGGTCCAGTGCTCGAAGAGACTGCGTTCGCCTTCCAGAAGCGCCGCCAGATCCTCCCTGCGATAGGTCCGGTTGCGCGAATGGAGCGTGAGGTGGTGGGCCCGTTCAACGGTGGAGATGCTGTCGAGCTGCACGAATCCCATGCGCTGGATCAGTGACAACAGTCCCGATCGGCCAAGGCGCCGACCGGGCGGCTCGCCAAGTCCCTGGAGTTGCAGAAGCAGACGACGCGCGGTCCGGGCATCGAGTGTGAGGCGCGCAGGCATGTCCGCATCATAGCGTCACGCGCCGTCACGGCATGTCTTGATTTTGCGATCCACCCGGATAGGTTCGCGGCCATGTCCAGTCCCCAGCCCGGCATCCTCGACGGTGTCCCGTCCCATGCCCGATTTCTGGAGTTCCACCGGCGTCCCGGTGACGTGCCGGCGGCCGTGGTGCTGCGTGATCTCGCGAGCATCAGCGTGGATCTCGGCGCGGTCATCGGTCTTGGCCCGGGTCTGCTCGCGGGCCTGGGCGCCTCCATCCGCGGACACATGGCCTTTCCGGCCCTCTCCGGTCCGGGTTGCGAGGTGCCGTCGACGCAGGCGGACCTGTGGGCGTGGGTGAGGGGCGAGGATCCTGGCGAGGTGCTCCTGAACGCCCGTGCCATCGAACGCGAGGTGGCCGATGCATTCGGCATCGAGCGCATGATCGACGGGTTCCGCTATCGCGATGGCCGTGATCTCACCGGCTACGAGGATGGCACCGAGAACCCCACAGGAGATGCCGCCGTTGCCGCTGCCTGCAATGCCGGAGGCGAGAGCTTCGTCGCGGTGCAGCAGTGGATGCACGATCTCGATCTCTTCGCCTCCCATCCGCCTGGCGTTCGGGATCGCATCATCGGTCGGCGCCTCGAAGACAACGAGGAGCTTGCCGACGCTCCCTCCACCGCCCATGTTTCCCGCACGGCGCAGGAGAGTTTCGAACCCGAGGCGTTCCTGTTGCGCCGTTCGATGCCTTGGGCCGACTTCTCGGGAGAGGGGCTGATGTTCGTGTCCTTTACCGCAACCGTCGATCCGTTCGTTGCCCAGATGCGGCGCATGGCGGGTCTCGATGACGGCATCGTCGATGCTCTCTTCGGCTTCACGCGTCCGGTGACCGGGAGCCTGTTCTGGTGCCCGCCCGTGCGTGACGGCTGTCTCGACCTGCCGGAGTTTCGCCCATGAACGGCACTGTTCTCGGCGTCCTCGGCGGGAGTGGCGTCTACGACATCGACGGTCTCGAGAATGCCGAGTGGGTGACGGTCGACACACCCTGGGGAGCGCCTTCGGACCAGTTGCTGCGCGGCAGGCTGGACGGTCTCGAAGTGGTGTTCCTGCCGCGTCACGGCCGCGGCCATCATGTTTCACCCACCGGCATCAACGCGCGCGCCAACATCGATGCCCTGAAACGCTCAGGCGTCACCGACCTCGTCTCCGTGGCGGCGGTCGGATCACTCCGGGAAGACCTCCCGCCTGGCACTTTCGTGGTGTGCGACCAGTATGTCGACCGGACGGTGAACCGAACGAGAAGTTTCTTTGGCGAGGGGTGTGTGGCCCATGTCTCGCTGGCCCACCCGACCTGTGATCGCCTGGCGCACCACGTGACGAAGGCCGGCCAGACGGCCGGCATCTCCATGGTCCGGGGCGGCACCTACATCTGCATCGAGGGACCCCAGTTCTCGACGCTGGCCGAATCGCATCTCTTCAGGTCGTGGAACATGGACGTCATCGGCATGACGGCCATGCCGGAGGCGCGCCTCGCGCGGGAGGCGGAGCTTTGCTATCTCACAGTCGGCATGGTGACGGACTACGACTGCTGGCACGAAGACCATGATGCCGTCACCGTGGAGCAGGTCATCGGCGTGCTGTTGGCCAACGCCGGAAATGCAAGGCGCCTTGTCGGGAATCTCGTGCCTCTGGTGGCCGGCATCGATCACCCGTGCCCCCACCGCTGTGACCGGGCTCTCGACCATGCCATCATCACCAGGCCGGAAGCCCGCGACAGGGACGTCGTCGCCAGGCTCGACGCGGTGGCCGGACGTGTCCTGGGGAGCGGCTGATGGACCTTCGCCCTCTCATCCGCACCATCCCGGATTTTCCCCGCGAGGGGGTCATGTTCCGTGACATCACGACGCTGTTTGCCCATGGGGCAGGCTTCGCCCACGCGGTCGACGGCATGACGGTCCCCTTTGCCGATTCCGCGGTCGACGTGGTTGCTGCCATCGAGGCACGGGGGTTCATCCCGGGTGGCGCCGTCGCCCGCCAGCTGCAGGCGGCCTTCGTCGCCATACGCAAGAAAGGCAAACTGCCCCGCCGGGCCATCGGCGAGGACTACGAGCTCGAGTACGGCATCGACCGGATCGAGATTCACGACGACGCCGTCAGGGAAGGAGCGCGGGTCCTGGTGGTGGACGACCTGATCGCCACCGGAGGCACCGCGATGGCCGCCGTTCGCCTGCTGCGCCGCGCCAACGCCAACATCGTCGGCGCCAGTTTCGTGATCGATCTCCCGGCTCTCGGCGGCGCGGACCGCGTCCGCCAGCTCGGCGTTCCCTGCCACTCCCTCGTCAGCTTCTGAGCATCGCCAGTTGTCGTCTGGCGGAAAGAGGACGCGTCCTCCCATGGCCGCGAAGCGACCTTCGCTCAAACGGGGTTGTCGCCAGCATTGGTACGGACGCCGGCCGGAAAGTCCGGACGTTTCGAGGCAACCTGCATGGCATGGTCATTTGCCTCAGGGCTGATGTGCCTGACCAGGCAGGCGTTCACGCTGCCAGGCGGTCTTCGCGACCGGCGCCACGGCCCAAGGCTCTCCATCGCTGGACTCGGCGACACGTATGAACCCGAGGAACTGTGGTAGCCGATGTCCGGGTCAAACCATGTTCGGGAGCCTGTTCCGCTGGATCTTGCCGGAGGGGCCCTTGGGGAGCGTCTCGAGAACATGGATACGGTCGGGGGCGCGGAAGACGCCGACCCTGGAGCGGCAGTGTTCGATGAGCTGCTGCACGGTGACGTTGGAAGCCTTCGTGAGGCGCACCGCGGCTTCGACGCGCTGTCCGTAGTCGCTGCACGGCTGCGCGAAAGCGGCGGCCTCGACGACATCGGGATGGGCATAGAGGGCATCGTCGATCTCGCGGGGCGCAATGTTCTCGCCGCCCTTGATGATGAGTTCCTTCAACCGGCTCGTGACATACACGTAGCCGTCGCCGTCGACATGGCCGAGATCGCCCGTGCGCAGCCATCCGTCGGGCATGATCGTGTGTCCCGTCGCTTCCTCATCGTCCAGGTAGCCCTCCATGACATTGGGGCCGCGTACCGCGATCTCCCCCGCCTGCCCAGGTCCGAGGATGCGCCCGCCGCCATCGAGAATGGCGACCTCGTTGCCGAAGGCTATGCCCGGAGAGCCGATCTTGCGAAGGGCGGGGGGCAGGGGATTGGCGAGTATCTGCGCGGCGGTTTCGGTCAGGCCCATCGTCTCGATGATTGCGATGCCGAAGCGGGCCTCGAAAGCCTGATGGACATCCGGCGGAAGCGCGGAGGAAGCCGAACGGCCGAATCTGAGCCGCCGCACCGCATCTGCGTGCGGTTCCGCGTCATGGTGGAGCAGGCGCGAGATGATCGTCGGCACGACGGAGAACCAGGTGGCTTCGTGCTCCAGGCAGTCGTCCCAGAAGCGCCGCACCGAAAACCGCGGGCAGACGATCACCGAACCGCCTGAGACGAGCGGCGCCATCAGGGTGACGCAGAGACCGTTGATGTGGAAATGAGGAAGAACGCAGAGCGCCCGATCCTGAGGGCCGAGGCGGTGCGCCGTGGCCGTGGTCCATCCTCCTGCAAGGAGGCTTCGATGACTGTGAAGCACACCCTTGGGCCGGCCTGTCGTTCCGGAGGTGTACATCAGCAGGGCCGGATCGCCTGCTGCGGGCGAGAAGCCCGGCTCCGACGATTCGGGCATCTCCTGCGAGCCCGCAAGACCATCGGCATCGATGACGGCGAGACCGTCCAGACCTGCTTCGTCGAAAGACGTGTGCTCGTCGGCGCCGACGATGGCGAATCGGGCGCCGCTGTGGCGCACCGCGAATCGCTGGGCCTCCGCGCCGGTCGCGAGGTTTATCGGTGTCGCCCGGAATCCTCCGAGGAAGAGGCCGAAAAGAACGAGAACGGCCGCGCGGCCGTTGTTGAGGAAGGTCGCGACACTCTCGCCCCTGACGGCGCCGGCGGCCTTCAGACGGCGGGCGACCCTTGCGGCGCCCGTCCGCAGATCAGAGTAGGAGAGTTCCGGCGACCCGTCGGTAAAGAGATGGCTGACCGCATGGGGGGTTTCGCAGGCTCGCCGTTCGATCCAGTGACCGACCGAGCCGGCTGGCGGACCGCCGTCTGCCGTCATCGACCGCATTCGGTCCAGTAGTCGGCGAGCACATCCTCGAGAACGGGCTCCCGGGCCGGGATTGTCCGCACCACGCGCGTGATGTTGAGAAAGTGCTTCCAGTGGAGGTTCTCGTCGATCGAGTTGCCGCCCCAGCTGCCGCACCCCATGGAGAGCGAGAATGGCACGCCGTTGTCGAAGGAGCCGCCGGTGGCGATGGCGTGGGCCTGGTTGACGATGATGCGGCAGGCGGGAAGCGTCAGTCCGAGGTCGACCGCGCGCTGGTCGAGGGCGGTATGAAGACCCACCGAGTGCCCTGCTCCGGCGTGCTGAAGGATGCGCGTGACGATCGCCTTGGCGTGTGCGAAGTCCCGGGCGCGGTAGAGCGCTGTCACCAGCGAGATCTTTTCACCCGCTATCGGGTGGTTCGGGCCCGCATGTTCGGTTTCCACCGCGAGAAAGCGCGTTCCGCAAGGGACCTTGCCATCGAGCTCGAGAATGTTGATCAGCACGTCGCAGTTCCGTGCGATGGCCAGCGGGTTGAGTTTGCCGCGGGGCCAAAGACGATCGACGACATGGCTCTCGTAGGAGGGATCGAGGATGGAGCATCCCTCGTGTACAAGCGCCGCGGCAAAGGAGTCGTAGACGGTATCGACCACGACCAGGGCGTTTTCCGAGGAGCAGGACGTCGCATTGTCAAAGGTCTTGGAGCGCGCGATCCTTGCCGCGGCGGCGCGAACGTCGGCGGTTTCGTCGACAATGACCGGGACATTGCCGGTGCCTACGCCAATGGCGGGTGTGCCCGAGGAGTAGGCGCGCCTCACGTTGTCCTGCGAACCGGTCACGACCACGAGATCCGCCCCCTCGAGAAGTCTCTGGGTTCTCGCCTTGTTACCGGGAGCGGGGATCATCTGGACGAGACCGGGATCGACGCCGGCCTTCGAGAACTCATGGTGGATGTAGTCCAGCAGCTTCCCGCACGCTTCGGTTCCCTTTGGCGATGGCGACAGCACGATGGCGTTGCCGCACTTGAGGGCATTGATGATGTTGTTGGCCGGCGTTGCGACCGGGTTGGTCGATGGGACGACGGCGCCGATCACGCCGATCGGCCGTGCGATCTCGGTGATTCCTCTCTCGCGATCTTCGGCAATGACCCCGCATGTCGCGACAGGCGCGATATCGCGCAGCAGACCGAGTGTCTTGCGATGATTCTTGGCGACCTTGTCCTCGACATTGCCGAGTCCGGTCGTCCGGACCGCAAGTTCCGACAATGTCCGGTTGCGGTCCGGTTCCAGCAACGCCCAGGCGACCGCCTGGGCGGCCCTGTCGTAGCGCGCCTGGGTTGCGCCCGTTTCGTAGCGCGCCTGAGCCGCCCGGGCCCGGGTCAGGAGATCGTCGACAACAGCGATATCATTCTTGAGAGCCATCATCTGTCCTCGCCAGCATGACCGTCCGGGAGGGACCGGGGCAGGGGAGGGCGCCCCGGTCCGACCCGAGGGTTCAGAGATCCTTGAGAAGTTCGCGAAGATACACGTCGCGCTCCTCCCACATGGCGAGGACTTCCTCGCGGTTCATGACGTGAACCGGGGATCCTCCCGCGGCCATCTTGCCGAGAACGCGGGAGTTCATGAACATCTCCGGCACGATGCTCGCGAGTTTCTCGACAATGGCGTCGGATGTCCCCTTGGGAACCATGATGCCGCGGAAGTTGACGGAACTGTCGTCGACGTCGAGGCCCTCCTCCATCATGGTCGGCACGTCGGGGAGGAACTCCTCGTTCCTCTGGATATCCGCTACCGCGAGGATCTTGATGTTGCCGGCTTCGCGGGCGCGGAAGGCGTCCGAGAGATTGTTGATGCCGGCCATCACGTCACCCGCGATCACTGCCTTCATGGCTGCGGCGCCCCCGCCCTTGGTGGGAACGTACTGCATGGTGACGCCGGCGGCCTTCTCGATCTGCAACGCGGCGATATGGTGTCCGACGAAGAGGCCAGCGCCCGAGAAGGTGAGCTTGCCCGGGTTCTCCCCCGCCCAGCCAATGACATCCGCCATGGAATTGAAGGGGCTGTCCTTGCCGACAATGAAGACAGCCGGGTCGGCGCCCCAGTTGGCGATGGGCTCGAAACTGTCCTTCGAGTATTCGACCCCGCCCTTGATGCTCTGTGCGATGAAGTGCGGAACGTTGTAGGCGGCGAGCGTGTATCCATCGGCCTCCGCCTCGGTGGCAAACCAGTTCCAGCCGACGCGGCCGCCGGCGCCGGGCTTGTTGATGATCGCGATCGGCACGCCCAGGGCGTCTTCGTTTCCGGCGGTCATGGTGACGATGCGCGCCTGGAAGTCCGTGGCTCCACCGGCGCCGTAGGACACCATGAGCATGATCGGCCGGTCGGGATATTCATCCGCCTCGACCGTTCCGGCGACTGCGGCCAGTACCAGTGCGAGACCTGCAAGGACGTGTTTCATGGAAGTTCTCCTTTTGTGTGGACAGGCTCGTGCCTGCCTAGATGAACAGTCCTCGTGGTGTGAACACCTTGAGAACAATGGAAAAAAGAAAGTACATCACGGCAAGATACCCGGCCGTGACGGCAAGTCGCTTCAGCCATGTCCGGACCTGGTCGTGGGGTGCCGGATCGAAAAGCGAGAGAATGACGACGAATGCGATCGCCGACGAGGTGTAGAAACCAAGCCATTTTGCCGCGAAGAAGACGTAGACACCGGCCACAACGACACCCGGCAGGATGTTCCACACCAGTTCCCGGGTGATACCGCCTTCGGCAGCCTGCGGGTCAAGGAGCGCCCGCGCGAATGTCCAGCCGGCCAGGGCTACGAAAGCCACGGAGATCAGTCTGGGAAACAGAAAGGCCTCGGCGGGGGTCTGGCTGAAGCTGATCCAGCATACCCAGATTGAAACGAGCAGAATGATGCCGGAGGCCAGGCGCGGCTGCAGGGCGGTCATGGTGCGCCTCCTCCCGCAACTCCGGTGCGTCGCGCGCGAAGCTCCGCGTGGAGCGAGTAGCCGACCGATGCAACGACGATCGCGACGAGAAGAAGGTTGAGCGTTCCCCCGAAGAAGTAGGCGAACGGCCCCACCGTCGCTTCGGCGATCAGCGATCCCTGGATGAAATTGGATTCGGCGATGGGCCCCAGGATGAGGCCGAGGACCAGCGGCGCGGCGGAGAAACCGAACCGTTCCAGGAAGTACATCATGATGCCGAGGGCCGCCATGACATAGACGTCGCCCATGGAATGCTGGACCGAGTAGGATCCGAACACCGCAAGGCCCAGGACAATCGGCGCCATGATCGACTTCGGGACCAGCGCCACGCGGGCCGCAAGCGAGGCGACGTAGAGGCCGAACACGCACATCAGAATCTGGCCGATCAGCATCGAGTTGATGAACGGCCAGGCGACATGGGGATGATTGTCGAAGAGATCGGTGCCGGGAAAGATGCCGTGGATCAGCAGCCCGCCGAGCAGCACGGCGGCGGTCGGGCTGCCGGGAATGGAGAGGGTCAGGAGCGGGACGAGAGAGGGACCGACCATCGCGTTGTTGGCGGATTCGGCGGCAATGATGCCCTCCGGATGGCCGGTTCCGAACTTGTCGCGTTCAGGAGACACCTTGCGTGCCTGATCATAGGCGACCAATCCGGCGATCTGTCCGCCGATACCGGGAATCAGCCCTATGACGGAACCCGAAACGGTGCCGATCACCACGGCGCGCAATCTCGACAGGAGCTCCCGGACTGCCCGGGAGAGCGGGTGCCTCTCGACCGAGATGGCCTCGATCGATGACGACCGCCGGCCATCTGCGAACATGGCGATGACCTGCGGAATGGCGAACAATCCGATGAGGGCCGGAACGATACTGATGCCGCCGCTCAGGGAGGAATGGAAGACAAAGCGCTGCACACCGAGAATGTCATCGAACCCCACTGTCGCCAGCCACAGCCCGATGCATCCCGACAGCAGGCCCTTGACGACGCTGGATGTGCCGAGAGACCCGATGATCGTGACGCCGAGTATGGCGAGCCAGAACAGTTGCGAGGGTCCGAAAGCAAGCGCCCATTCGGCCAGAACGGGTGTCAGGAAGATCAGAAGCGCGACTCCGATGAGGCCTCCGACAAGCGAGGCAAGGAAAGCAAGCTGGAGGGCCCTGGCGCCCTGGCCCCTGCGTGCCATTTCGTGTCCGTCGAGGGTCGTGGCGATATTGGCCGGCGCTCCCGGTATCTTCAGCAGGATGGCGCTGACCGCGCCGCCGGCGACCGTGGAGGTGTAGGCCGCGCCCAGCAGGATCAACCCGTGCACGGCTTCGAGCTGAAACGTGAAGGGAATCAGCAGGGCAACGGCCATCGTCGGGGAGAGCCCCGGCGTGGCGCCGAGGATCAGGCCACCGATCGTTCCGCCGATGAGCAAAAGCATGGCCGGGACCGTAAACACGTCCCCGAAGTAGGTCAGGAACTCCATTCCGCCTCTTGCTGCTTCCTCCGACAGCACGAACTTTCTGCCCGCAATCTGGAATGGTAGGGGATGAAAACAACGATGCAAACGTTTTCATTGGGGGAATTTGGTCTAGACTTGGTGGCGCGATGGCAAGGCGGCATGTGGATATCGTTCACGTTGCAAGACGGGCCGGGGTGTCTCCGGCGACCGTGTCGCGTGCCTTCAATCATCCTTCGCTCGTGCGAGCCGATACACGGTCGAAAATCTCGGCAGCGGTCGACGAACTCGGCTACATCCGCAACCGGGCGGCGCGATCCATCCACGGCAAGAGAAGCGGAACCATCGGCCTCATCGTTCCGACCGTCGACAACGCCATCTTCTCCCGGCTGATCCAGTCGTTTTCCGATGCCTTGAACCGCAAGGGCTTCACCCTCCTGCTGAGCGCCCACGGCTACGACCTTGAACGGGAGAAGGACCTGCTGCGTTCCTTTCTCGAGCATCGTGTCGACGGTATCGCGGTGATCGGCCTCGATCACGAGGACGCCACGTTCGCCCTGATCGAGGCCCGCCACGTGCCTGCGGTGGCGTTGTGGAACCATGATGGCGACTCGCGGATGTCCTGCGTAGGGCCCGAGAACCGCCAGGCGGGCTACCTGGCTGCGCGGCACCTCGTGGATCTCGGCCACCGGCGGATCGGCCTGCTGTTTCCACCGACACCGGGCAACGACCGTGCGGCATCAAGGCTCGAGGGAGCCGAGGCGCTGCTGGAAGAACGCGGGGTCGATGTGCCGGACCGCTGGCGTATCGAGGCGGTCTACAGCATCGCGGCAGCCAAGCGAGCCTTCATCGACCTCATCGGCGACGGCGACATCCCGACGGGCCTCGTGGCTGGCAACGATGTCCTTGCCCAGGGCGCCGTGTTTGCGGCCACAGAGTGCGCGGTCTGTGTCCCCGACCAGGTGTCCGTGGTCGGGATCGGAGACTTCAGCGGTTCGGCCGAGATGACTCCTTCCCTCACGACGGTGCGGTTGCCGGCGGCCGGGATCGGCGAGGCAGGGGCGGAAGTCCTGCTCGAACTGGTGCGTTCCGAACGGCGCCATCCGCTGATCCGGCGCAATCTCCCGCTCGAACTCGTCACGCGCGCCTCCACGGCGCCACCGCCTGCCCCTGGAGAAGGAGCGTGACAACGGTGTGGTGGTTGGTGACGTCGACCTGATCATGGATCGTAGACATCGTTGACGAGCAAGCACGCCGACTGGCACAGGCGTTCGGCAGAACAGTCGCCGAGCCAGTCGATCTGCTTGAGCCGCGCACCTCCACCTTGAGGTCCCGGCATGCCAGCCCACGAGGGTCAGCCCAGCGATCCTCGTGTTCCGCGACAACACGACGCCGTCAGGGAAGGAGCGCGGGTCCTGGTCGTGGACGACCTGATCGCCACCCGAGGCACCGCGATGGCAGCCGTTCGCCTGCTGCGCCGCGCCAGCGCCAACATCGTTGGCGCGGACCGCGTTCGCCAGCGCGGCGTTCCCTGCCACTCCCTCGTCAGCTTCCGAGCATCGGCAGTTGTCGTCCGGCGACAAGAGGTAACGTCCTTCCATGGCCGCGAACTCGAACGATGCCAGTTGGAGGTTGTCCCGAAGGAACCCGACTTCGGGTACGACACCCAGAGCGGCCCTTCTCAGTGCCCTTCGGCGCTCAAGCCCTGCCGTGAGTGATCCGCAAGCTCCCGGACTTGACCAGGATTCACCGCAACGGTATCCCGCTGGTCCGGCTCAAGAGGATGTTCCCCACGGCGAAGGCGCAGTGTGTGACACTGCATTGGCTGCGGATCAACGAACGCGCAGCCCGGCAGAGCACGAGACGCCGTTTCGTTGCCATGAGCGGCAATGTCACAGACGCTTCGCTGCGGCGACTTCACCTCTGGCACCGCGGTGAATTCGGGAACGAGAATGTGACCATGGTCAGGAGATAGCCATGTTCCAGCAAAGCAGGATGTCAGAAACCAAGGCCACCTCGACCTGGAAGGTCGCCAGGCCCGAGGACGCTCACCAGTTGCCGTCGCGCTATTACTATGACGAAAACCTGCATCGCGAGGAGCTCGACAAGATCGTCTACCCGGGATGGCACATGGCTTGCCACAAGAACGAGATTCCCGAGATCGGCGATTACGTCCTGCTCGACATCTGTGGTCAGAGCATCTTCGTCGTTCGCACTTCGGATCGCGAAATTGCGGGATTTCACAACGTTTGCCAGCACCGCGGATCATTGCTTCTTGGGGCATCGCGGGGAAAGGTCGAGCGCACGATTCGCTGCCGGAACCATGCGTGGTGCTATGGCCTGGACGGGGCGCTGCGCACTGCGCCCGCAGCAAGGGATGTCGAGGGCTTCGACCGCTCGAGATACTCGCTGAAACGCGTGTTGGTCGAAGAGGCCATGCACTGCATCTTCGTGAACATGGACCTCAATGCGGGTTCGTTGGGAGAGTCCATCCCGGGTGCCGCCGAATTGATGGCCGAGAGAATTCCCGACCTGGCGGACATGCGCCTGATTTCGGAAAACAGCTATGACGTCGAAGCCAACTGGAAGATCATTATCGAGAATGCGATCGAAGGATATCACTTCAAGCTGTCCGACATGGGGCCCTATCATCAACAATTGATCCAGCACATCAACTGCAGGGAATATGATCCGACGGCTTACGGAAAGTTCTGGGTTTACCAGGGCCATCGAGGGGAGCGTCTGACGGAAGCATATGGCAAACCGGTCGGCGATGAGCCGTTTCAGACGGAATGGTTCTTCAACATGCAAATCTGGCCGATGACGACGCTGTTCACATTTCCCTATGTTGATTTCTTCGGCACGTTCAATCTCATGCCGCTCGGACCGGAAAGGACCAGGGTGGGTTTCAACTACTATCACCCGGACCGCGACGTCAGCGATGTCACCAGGGCATGCATCGAGTTCCAGACCAATCTGCTGGGTCCGGAAGACATTGCCCTGAATGAACTGCAGCAGCGCGGCATGCGGTCATTCGGGTACGACGCGGGCCCCTACATGGTGAACGACGCCCGGAAGGACTGGAGCGAGCATCTCCTCCATCACTTTCACGCCCTGATCCACGACGCGATGGCAGGCTAGAAGTCCGACATGCACCGACCGCATTTCACGATGCTGTCCCTCGAAGCGCAAGATTCGTCCCCTGACGGCTGGTGATGGATAACGCCCAGAATCACGACCAAATCAGCGCTGACGCCGTATGCAATCAGGCGAGCGCCGTTGACGGTCGGTTCACGTGCCACCGGTGCCGGCACTCTCAGGGCAAACAAAGAAAACAAGGGGGATTACATACGAAAAGCACAAGTCCCGAGGCGTTCTGACACCATTTCCCAGACGACCGTGAACGACCTTGTGCCCGGAACGCATTTCCACAGACTCGATGCAACTGCCGTTTCGTTCGGCTAGTCGTCCCCCTATGTCATTCCCCTAAACTCAACCATGAGTGGAGCTGCTTCTTTACGGGGTCGAGCTTCTGTATCCACCCACGCCTTGCTGAGGCGCCGTGCTAGGGATTCGCTTGCCAATGCGAGATGAAGCCGAGAGGTGCCTTCGGCACTCCATCGAAAGCCGAAGGTAAAGCCGCGCGCCTGTTTCGGGTCTGGATGGGCCTCGCGATAGAGGTCGATGAAACCCTGGTCCAGCAGCCGTTCAAGCGTGCTCTGCTCCCGTACCGAGTACCAGGGTTGTCGCGGTGGACCGTCCGCCCTGACGATGACGTTAAAGTCTCCGCACAACAAGCAGTCCCTGCTCGCATAGTCCGCACTACCTACATGGTCTCGCAAACGGTTCAACCACGCTACTCTTTGTGCAATCGCCGCGTCGGGTTTCTGACCACCCCCGTACGGAGCGTACACCGAGGCGATGCGGAGGCGGCCGATGTCCACGGCCAGAAATCGTGCTTCCTCCCCTTGGGAGTCCGGCAACCGGTCAGCGAACAACTCGGGTCGTCGCAGGTGGCAACGGCTTAGGAGCGCAACCCCAAGGTCCGACGCCGACACTCGACCAAGAAACACGCTCTCGTATCCGATGCCGCGTAGCGATTCGGTCGGGAAGTCCTTCGCCGCTCCAATTTTCTGGAGCGCTACGATATCCGGGCGCTGCTTGAGCAACCAGTTCCGAAGGTAACTCCATCGTGTACGCATGGTATGGATGGAGAGAGTAGCGATCTTCATGGTGGAGCACGACCAAGCCATTTGAATCGCCAAATCAAACGCAGAAACGAACTCGCTGCAACGATGAACTGCCGACTGCCCGGATAGCCGTTCCGGCTCCGCCACAAACGTTCGGCGAAATCCGTCCACACAGGCCGGTTTCATGGAATTGTCCGTCGGTCTTGCGGCTGTGAGTGGGCGTCGAGGTCGAGAGGTTTCTGAAATCCGTGGAGCGGCGCTTTGCTGATGACACCCTTCAGGCCTTCTCCCGTCGCTCGAATCGCTCAAGCATGTCGCTCAGGGCGTCCAGGGGAACGACTTCTCCGTCTTTGCGTGACTGCCGGTCCGAGCCTCCGTAGATGACTGCCCTCGCGCCGATTGGCGGCAGGGCTTTCGCCACCCGGTTGAGCGAATTGAACCAGTCGGAGGCGACCGTCGCGCCGGACTTGATCTCGATGGCCCCCATGCCGCTGCCGTTCTCAAGGAGCAGGTCGCATTCCAGACCGCTGCTGGCACGGAAGAAGGACAGGTTGGACCGGCGTCCGCGATTGAAGCGATGCTTGAGCACCTCCACCACCACGGCATTCTCGAACAGCGGCCCACGAAGCGGATGGGTGCCGATCTGCCCTGCGTGGTCGATGCCGATGAGGTGGCTCGCCAACCCGACATCGTAGAAGTAGAGCTTCGGTGTCTTGACCAGTCTCTTGCGGATGTTGGCGTGAAATGGCGGGAGCCGGAACACGACATAGCTCGCTTCCAGGACCGTAAGCCAGTGGCTTGCCGTGGTGTGGGATACGCCGGCGTCCGCGCCAAGGGACGACAGGTTGGCCAATTGGCCTACGCGCCCGGCGCAAAGGCGGACAAACCGGCGGAAGTTAGCGAGATTGCGGATCTCGCCGATCCTGCGCACGTCGCGCTCGACATAGGTCTCGAAGTAGTCGCCAAGAGCCTGCCGGGGTTCGAGCTTCCGGTCGTGAATCCGGGGATAGAAGCCGGAGTACAGGATGTCGTCGATGCGGTCGCTCGCACCCGTCTGCCGGCGTTCTGCGAGCGAGAACGGCAGCAGGCGAAGCAATGCCGTGCGCCCGGCAAGCGACTGGCTTATGGCGTTGGTGAGCCGGAAGTGCTCGCTTCCGGTCAGAACGAAGAGGCTGTTCCGTCCCGCCTCGTCTGCCAGAACCTGAAGGTAGGACAGGAGATCGGGGGCACGCTGGATTTCGTCCAGGATGGCCCCTTCGCCAAGGCGGGCGAGAAAGCCCCGGGGATCGGATTCTGCAAACTCCCGCTGATCGGGCGCTTCCAGATTGACATAGTCAAGATGCGGGAAGGCCGCGCGGCAGAGCGTGGTCTTGCCCGACTGTCGGGGCCCGGTCACGGTGACGAATGGGTACTGTTCGAACAATCCGACCAGGCAAGGTGTGATTTCGCGCTCGATCATGACGCATCGTGATTCATGATCAGTAATATTGCAAGTTCTACTTGCAATTTGCACAACACTGGCGGTTTCTATGGCGCCTGCATTCATCAACCATGTCGATACGGTTCCGCCGGACCCGGTGCTCGTATTGGTGGCCCGGAGTTCGACAAGGGCACGGGGCTGCAACAATCCTCGCCCCAGGAAACCTTGCGGACGCCGTACTCGACGCCCGGAAGGACTGGAGCGAACATCCTCCATCACTTTCACGCGCTGATCCACGACGCGATGGCAGGTTAGCAGCCGGACACACACTGGCTGCAGTTTGCGATTCTATCCTGCGGAGCGCAGGGTGCGTCGTTGGCGAGTGCCGATAGACCATGTCCAAGGTCGCGATCAAGGCAACATCGATGGGGTTCGCAAGCAGGCGAGCACCGATGATGGTCGGCTCACGTGGCAACGGCGCCGATGATTTCAGTGCAGGCATGCAAACAGGCGCAGAAATGAACTCGCCGCGTCGATGACCAACTGGATGCCCCGGTCCGCCGTTCCGGTTCCGGCCATGTCAAAAGCGTTCGCCGAATCTGTCCACACTTGCTGTTTTCATGGAGTATCCGCCGATCTTGCGGCCGGTGAGTTGGCGTAGAGGTCGAGAGTTTTGTGTACCCCGTGGAGCGGCGCTTTGCGGATGATACCTGTCAGGCATTCTCCCGTCCCTCGAATCGTTCAAGCATCTTGCCCAGAGCGGCCAGGGGAACGACTTCACCGTCTTTGAGTGACTGCCAGTCCGAACCTCCATAGATCACCGCCCTGGCGACGATCTGAGGCAGCGCCCTTGCTGTCCGGTGGAGCGAATCGAACCAGTCGGAAATCACTGTCGCGCCGGGCTTGATCTCGATGGCTCCCATGCCGCTGCCTTTCTCAAGGAGCAGGTCGCACTCCAGACCGCTGCTGGCACGGAAAAAGGACAGGTCGGACCGGCGGCCCCGATTGAAACGGTGCTTGAGCGCTTCCATCACCACGGCATTCTCGAACAGCGGCCCGCGTAGCGGGAGAGTGGCGATCTGCCCGGCATGTTCGATGCCGATGAGGTGGCTCGCCAGCCCGACATCGTAGAAGTAGAGCTTGGATGACCTGATCAGCCGCTTGTGGGAAGTGTTGCGGGCTGGGCGGGAGCCGAAACCGTTCAAACTACGTGACGTCAGTGATTGCGGTCGGGGATTGCAGGCTGCGTGACGGCATGGCGGCTGGGAACGCATAGGTGACGCCACCTTTGAAGCGCGGGGAAGTCGACCGCCGTCGTCACGGACATCCTTGCCCGTGCCCACCGGGCGAACTCGACGTAGTTTCGGCCAACCCGTATGGGCATCGAGGAGCCGGCCGAGGAGCGCGTGCGCCGGGACCTGCCCTGCCCTGCGTTCAGGAATTCATCGCCATTGTGGCACGCCCGCAGATCTATGGCCCGCCATGGTCAACAGTGGAAGGGCTTGGACAGGTGGATGCCAGGCCCGAATCTCCGACATTGGACCCTGGAAACTGACGTTATTGACTGTTGGCGCTCAAGCACCTACAACTGGGCACCAATTGCGCCCCGCCGGACTCGCCGAAAGGCCCCGGCGGGGTTATTGATGCGCGAGTCATGCCAGTCGAGCCAGAAAGTAAACGTGCCGTTTCGTTCATCGACGGCCAAAATCTGTTCCGGCATGCCAAGGATGCCTTCGGTCACCATCATCCCAACTACGATCCGGCCAAACTCGCCGCGACCGTCCGTGCTGCCAACGGTTGGATCGATGCTGGCGTCCGCTTCTACACCGGCGTTCCGGACGCAGACAGATCGCCGATGTGGCATGCCTACTGGACGCGGCGTCTTACCGTCATGCGCCGCGCCGGCATCGTCGTAACTTCCCGGCGGCTGCGTTACCGGATCGAGCAAATACGCCTTCCGGATGGCGCGACACACGATGTGCCGGTGCAGCGGGAGAAGGGGATCGATCTTCGACTGGGCCTCGATGTGGTCCGCATGGCGCGCAACGGCGACCTTGATGTGGCAGTGATCTTCAGCCAGGACCAGGACCTGGCCGAGGTGGCGCGCGAAGTCCGCGATATCTCGCGGACCCGAAATCTCTGGCTGAAGGTCGTCTCAGCCTATCCCTACGGATCAAGCGCGAGTTCCACCCGTGGGATTGATCGGACCGACTGGTTCCGGATGGACCGCGAATTCTACGATTCCTGCCTCGATCCGAGAGACTATCGACCTGGCCGCTGAACGAACGCATACGCTGCATGTAGCGCAAGCGTGTCGGGAAGGGCCATGCCGCGCGGGCCATGATGTCGGAACAACAGTGAGAGCGATTGATCGCCATCGCCATTGCAGTGGGAAAGGAGACATCTGCGAATGGTTCGATCGGAGTCCGGCCTGGAGCGCGTCGGATGAAAGTCGCGCGCGTTGTCGATGTCATGTCGGGAGCCGTGGCGACGTGGCCGGAGAGGTCAGGTTGCGAGGAGGGTGTCGATCCAGAGACGGGCGACGTCGAGGTAGAGATCGATGTCGGCCCGGGTCATGGCGAAGGAGACCGTCGGGCCGGCGGTGGCGGTGGCTTCCCAGATACCGCGGTTGGCCATGAAGATGCGCCGTGAATCGGTGAGAGGGATGTCGGCGAGACGCGCCGCCTCGGCGCCGCTTCGGGGCTCGTCGCGGTGGTAGAGCCAGCCGGCCCGGCTGTGGAGATGTTGCGCCTTCCAGCCGAGGTTCGCGTCATCGATGATCTTCTGGATGCCCCGGGCCAGAACGCCGCCGAGTTCGGATGTTCGCGCGTAGGCCTCGCGGGTCATGACATGGTCAAGGCAGGCGCGGGCGGCGGCAAACGAGAGCGCATTGCCGTAGAGCGTGCCGCCGACGGCGAGACCGCCGGCGTCGCCGAACGGATCGAAGAGATGGCGGTCCATCAGTTCCGCGAGGTGTGACTCGAAACCGTAGGCGCCGATCGGCACGCCCCCGGCGAAGTTCTTGCCGATGACGACGATGTGCGGATTGAGTTTGGCGTGCCGTGCCAGGCCGCCCCAGGCGAACATGTGGGTATGGGTCTCGTCGACAACGAGAAGGGTGCCTTGGGACTCGGCAAGCGCGCGCAGGCTCTCGAGAAACCCGTCACGAGGGAGGACCAGACCGACATTGGTGAGCGCCGGCTCGACGACGAGGGCGGCAATCCTGCCCCCCGCGAGTTCCCGGCGAACGGCTTCAAGGTCGTTGTAGGGCACGATGGTGGTGTGCCGGCCATGATCGTGCGGCAGTCCCAGGGAACCGGACGACGGTTCATCGTGAGAGTAGTCGGCCAGCGTCTCGTCGATGTGACCGTGGTAGCTGCCATCGAACATGAGGATGCCGTCCCGCCCTGTGGCAAGGCGCGCCAGGCGCAGCGCCTCGGTCATCGCCGATGACGCAGACAGCGTGAACTGCCAGTAACCGAGGACAAACCGGTTGGCGAGATCGCCGGCAACCGACACGGCGTCCTCGCACGGCATGAGGAACTGGCCCCCCGCCCTCATCTGTCGTGACACGGCCTCCACCACTTCGGGCGTGGCATAGCCCGCCGTCGATGAAAGGTCGGCCTGGTTGAAGTCGACATAGCGGTGGCCGTCCACATCGGTGAACGTGGCCCCGTGTCCCGATTCCACGAAGACCGGTTCATGATGCTGGAGGCCCCGCATCCATGCCATGGGCACTCCTGACGGCATGAGTTCGCCAGCACGTCGGACAAGGGCTGCGGACTGCGGTCTCGCCTGGTGAAACCGGTCGTTCTCGCGCCTGACGAGTTCGGCAACGGCGCAACGCCGGATGCGGCGCTCAGACATTGAAGCGGAAGCAGAAGACATCGCCATCCATCACCTTGTAGTTGCGACCTTCGCGGCGCATCAGGCCCCGTGACCGCGCATCCTGCTCGCTGGCACAGGCGACAAGGTCACAATGGGCAATGGTCTCCGCGCAGATGAAGCCGCGCTCCATGTCGCTGTGGACGGTTCCCGCGGCCTGGGCTGCCGTGGCGCCGTTCGTGATCGACCAGGCGCGCGCCTCCTTCGGTCCCGTGGTGAAGAATGTGATGAGCCCGAGCATCTCGTGGGTGGCGCGGATGATGCGACTGAGACCAGGCTCTCCCAGACCGAGTTCCTCGAGAAAGGCCTCGCGTTCGTCCCCGCCGGGCAGTGCGGCGAGTTCGGATTCCAGGGAGGCGGCAACGGCGACCGCGCGGCTGCCGTTGCGCTCGGCAAGGCACCCCACCTCGCGGACGAGAGGGTTGCAGTCCGCTACGGCATCGTCGTCGACGTTGCACACGTAGAGGACCGGCCGGGCAGTCAGCAAGTGCAGCATGGCGAATGCCTTCGCCTCGCCCAGGGAGAGTTGAACGGAGCGCGCCGGCCTTCCGGCGGCAAGAGCCTCGAGCGCCCGCTGCATGAGAGGCAGGATCTCTGCCGCTTCCCTGTCACCACCCGCAGCGCGCTTCGACGCCGCCTCGGTCCGTCGCTCCAGACTCTCCAGATCGGCCAGCATGAGTTCTGTTTCGATGGTTTCGATGTCGCGCAGCGGATCGACCGCGCCATCGACGTGGGCGACGTCGCCGCCTTCGAAGCAGCGGACAAGGTGGAGGATGGCATCGACTTCGCGGATGCTGGCGAGAAACCGGTTTCCCAGGCCCTCGCCCCGACTCGCCCCCTTGACCAGACCGGCGATGTCGAGGAATTCGATATGGTTGCGGACGGCCTTCGGTGCCTGGCTGAAGGCGGCAAGGGCGTCGAGACGCTCATCGGGCACGCTGACGCGTCCGATGTTGGGCTCGATGGTCGAGAACGGAAAGTTGCCGACCTGGGCTGCCGCCGTTGACGTCAGGGCATTGAAGAGCGTCGACTTGCCGACATTGGGCAGACCGACGATGCCGCACCTAATGCCGGACATCGCCGTCACCGGGTTCCGGTCCGACCAGGAGGGCGACCCGGCTCTGGAACCTGTCATCCGCACCGTCGGCGAGGAATGGCGCGGCATCGGCGATCGCATCGAGAACGACGTCGACCCGCCGGCGTTCCGAAGCCGGAAAGTCCTTCAGGACGTGACCGATCACAAAGTCCCTGTGGCCTGGATGACTGACTCCGATCCTCACGCGCCGGTAGTCCGCGCCGATATGGGCGTGAATGCTCCTGATGCCGTTGTGCCCGGCATGGCCACCTCCCTGTTTCACCCGCACCTTGCCCAGCGCCAGGTCGATCTCGTCATAGAGGACGACGATTCCGGATCCAGGCAGGTGGAAGAACCGGACGATCTCACCGAGGGCCCGCCCCGAGTTGTTCATGTAGACGAGGGGCTTGAACAGCAGTGTCTTCAGTCCGCCGAGCACGCCTTCGGCGGCTTCACCGTGGAATCGCTTCCGCCAGGCGCCAAATCCGTGTGCTGCCGCGATCCTGTCGACCGCCATGAAGCCGATGTTGTGGCGCTGGCGCGCATGCCGGGTACCGGGGTTGCCCAGCCCGGCGAGCAGCAACATGTCAGGACCGTGCAGGACGACCGGTTTACTCTCCGGTATCGACGTCTCCCGCATCCACGCCTTCCTCGGCGTCTTCCTCGTCCACCTCTTCTTCCTCGTCTTCGACAAGGTCGGTCGCCACCGTCGGTGCGGCGATCGTGGCAATGGTGAAGTCCCGGTCGTCGATCGTGGGCGCGACTTCAGCCGGCAGGCTGACGGCGCTGATGTGGACGCTGTCGCCAATGTCGAGCCCTGCCAGATCAATCTCGATGGTGTCGGGAATGGCGTTGGCCGGGCAGTGGCACTCGATTTCGTGGCGCACGACATTGAGCACGCCGCCACGGCGCAGACCCTGACAGTCCTCCTCGTTGACGAAGGTGACAGGGATGTTGACCGCGATGGTCGAATCCGCGGTGACCGCGAGAAAATCGACATGCAGGATGGTGTCGGTGACCGGATGGAGCTGCAGGTCGCGCGCCACCACATCGAGATTTCGGTCCGCCACCTTCAGGCGATACAGCGTGGAAAAGAACCCCGCGGTTCCGGCTTCGCGGGCGAGTACGTCGCGCGGCACCGAGATGGAGATGTTCTCGAGGCTGGCGCCGTAGACCACGCCCGGGATCAGACCATTGCGCCGCGCCTCGCGGGCGGCACCGGTCCCGGAACGACTGCGCAGTTCGGCTGCAATGGTGGCCTGGTTGTCCATGTTTTCATACTCCGGGCAGAAACGTGACCTAGTCGAAGAGGCTGGATACCGAGCTTTCCTCGCTGATTCTCTGGACGGCGCTGGCCATGAGCGGAGCCACGGTGATCACCCTCAGAGTCCGGGACTCCAGGACCTCCGGGGTCGGCTCGATCGAATCCGTGATTGTCATGCTGGCGATCTCCGATGCATCAATCCGTTCGACAGCACAGCCAGACAACACGCCGTGAACAATGTAGGCGTCGACCCCGGAGGCACCCGCTTCGAGCAACGCTGTCGCTGCGTTGCACAGTGTGCCGCCTGAATCGACGATATCATCGACAATGATGCAGCGCCGGCCATTGACGTCCCCGATGATGTTCAACACCTCGGAAACTCCGGCGCGCTCGCGGCGCTTATCGACGATTGCAAGGTCCGCGTCAAGCCGCTGGGCGACCTGGCGGGCGCGGAAGACGCCACCGACGTCCGGGGAGACGATGGTCAGGTTGCTGTCGCCGAGCGTCGCGCGGATATCCTGAACCATACCGGGGGCGGCGTAGAGGTTGTCGACCGGGATGTCGAAGAATCCCTGGATCTGGCCGGCATGGAGGTCCAGTGTCAGGATGCGGTTGGAGCCGGCTTCGGTGAGGAGGTTGGCCACGAGCTTGGCCGAAATCGGGGTGCGAGATCCGACTTTCCTGTCCTGGCGGCCGTATCCGAAGTAGGGGATCACGGCGGTGATGCGCCGGGCCGACGCGCGGCGCAGGGCATCGATCGTGATCAGCAGTTCCATGACGTGATCGTTTGCCGGGAAGGAGGTCGACTGGATCACGAAGACGTCCTCTCCACGCACGTTCTCGTGGACCTCGACAAACACCTCCATGTCGGCAAAGCGCCGGATGCTGGCGTCGGCAAGGCTGAGGCCAAGACCGGCGGCCATGGCCTCGGCCATCGGCCGGTTGCTGTTGCCGGAGACAAGTTTCATGAAGCGTTCCGCACCCTCCAATGCCGGGCACTCATAGCGAAGGGCGTCCGGCAGCGCAATTCCTGTCAGGCGGTGCAGATGACGCGGATCCTCCGGCCATGGTTCGGTTCATGCCGGAGTACGCTCCGGCGACAGCTAGTGAAGCACTCCTCCTCGTGACCAGTCCTCATTCAGTCCGTAACCCGATGGATGCGTTGATGCAGATCGCTCGATAGCGTCTCTATTGCGCGAGGGACCAAAGGCAGCAGGTCCGCAAGACGGTTTCGCGGCGCCAGCATGAGGATGACCGGGAGCGGTAGTGCATTGAGGTTCTGCTGATGTTCGATACCGCGGTCGACGGTGATCATCGCATCAATACCATCATCGGCGGCAAGCGCCATCAGGGGACCATTCTCAACTCCCGCCCAACCCATTTGTTGGACCGTACGCACCGTGAACACTTGGGGAAAGGATCCGGCAAGACGCCTTGGCACCGATTCATCAAACAGCAGCTTCATCGTCACCGATCACCAACATCCTGGTTGCACGTTCGAGTAACGCGACCGCTTGGTGCCGCGAGACCGTCGGGTAGTCGTCCAGAAAGTCGTCCAGCCGGTCCCCTGCTTCAAGATGCTCCATGAGGATGCGCACGGGAACCCTGGTTCCCGCGAAAACGGGCGTGCCGCCGAGGATGTCCGGGTTCCGGTCAATCAGCCTATCGGTCATTGCATTGCTCCGTGCCAGAAGACGTGGATGTTGAGCGATTCTGCCATCATTGTCGTTCAACTAGCGAGGCTTCGCCTCAGACCGACGAAGTTTGGTTTGTTGGTGTGAAGGAGGACTCCGCCCGCTGTTTCGCTCCGCGGTGTGACCCGCCTGATACAGCCCGAGGGCCAAGTTGGCTTATGATAGCCATGTGGGGAACCCATCGTTCGGAGTCCAGAAGATGACAACAGCGCGATCTGCCGGTGTCGTCCTCGAGAATCATGTGACGCTGGATCTTGAACGCCTCGACAGGCTGTATCTCGACGCCTGCGTACCGATGCTGCAGACGGGCGGAGGGACGGCCTGGTTCTTTCGCGAAGTGCGGGGCAATCCCGTTCCCATCGGTCCTGATGGCGCCGATGACCCGGCGGCTCGTGACAAGTCTGGAGCGCTTTGCCCAGCATCAGGGTGTGGACCTTGTCAGCCTCAGAAAAGGTGAGCGCAAGGACGACGTGACGAAGAAGTACCTTCGTCGCTGGTCCGGTGGCGAGGATGTTCTCTACATTGGCAAGGCCCAGGAGAAGGCCCGTGTGCTGCGCACGCAAAGTCGTGTGGATCCCGTCACCGGCAAGGCGTCTCCCGAACTGGTCCCCAGCACGGCGATTGTCAATGCCTGCTACATCTACCTCGTCGACGACGACTTCGGCCCCTGCTTCGTCAAGTTCCGTTCGTACTTCCCCTACAATGCCAAGCTGTGCCTCAACGGTCACGAGACCTTGAAGCGGCAGCTGGGCAAGCGCCGGGTGTCCGCCCTGCGCTTCGGCGACTCCCGGACACCTGCCGGCGTGGACGGGAAGTCAAGACTGCCCTCGACAAGGTGCGCTTGCAGCTCCCCGACAGCGAGACGCTTTCCGGCCTCACCGGAGCGATCAAGGCGAACCGGGCCGCCTTGGAGAGCTGTCGGACAAGCGTTCTGGCGGTCAGCGAACGCCTGCCCGGGGACGACGAGACACTCGCTGGGCGGGCTCCTGAAGTCGTTCGCGGATACCACAACGTGGTGTTGGAGCTTCTGCGCCCGTCGGCGAAGCGGAGTCGTACTACGGGGTGGCGACCCTGCCGGCAGGCAGGCGCAGGGACATGTTGGCTCTGGCCTTCGAGGCCATTCTGGGGGAGGAGTTCGAGGGTCGCGTGCTGACATTCGACAGCGACGCCGCGGGCGAGTGTGCGAAGATTGCCTCCGCCCGCACTCTGGCGCGATGGACTGCCGGATTGCGGCGATCGCCCGCTCGCTAGGCATGGCGGCAGCGACGCGTAATGTCCGGCATTTCCGCAACGCAGGTGTCGAGGTCGTCAATCCCTGAACGGCGGCGTGACCGGAGCTTTCCCGAACACGGCGATGGCGTGCGACGACAGTCTGGTGGGCGTGTCTGTTGCAATTCCTTCTGCACGGGGCCATCTAGGCTGTCGCGTTTCTGGTGGAGCGGACCGGCATGTCAGAGAGCGATCGCATTTTCGATATCGTCAGCGGTTCCGTACTTCGCGAAGGGCCGCCCGAAATCGACATGGGGCGGCTCTACCGCTATCGCACCGGAAGGTTGCGGGAAGCGCTCGAGCGCCACGACGCGGCGATGGTCATGCTCGTCAATCCGGTCAGCCTTCGCTATGCCGCGGACTACAGGACCTATCCGCTCTTCCAGTCGCACATTCCCTCGACCTACCTGTTCGTTGCCCGGGACGGCCCCTCCATCATGCACAACGGGTTCGGGGCGCAGCCCGGTGTCGACGAATCCCGGCCCGGCCGCTCGATCTCCTTCTTCGACGGCGCCGGCGAGATGGCCGAACAGGCAAGGCTGCTTGCAGGAGATATCGTGGACTATCTCGATGCCATCGGCAGCGACAATCGGCGGGTCATGATCGAGTACGTCAATCCCAGCGTGACCCAGGCGCTGTTGCAGCGAGGCCTCGAGGTGCTCGACGGCGTCGCCGCCGCCGAGGAGGCGCGGATCATCAAGTCCGACGACGAGATTGCCTGCATGAAGTGGGCGGTGGCGGTGGCGGAGTTCGGGATCGGGCGGATGCGCGAGGCGCTCAGGCCCGGCGTCAGCGAGCTGCAGCTGTGGGGCCTGCTCAACTACACCAATCTCGCCAACAACGGCGACTGGCATGAAGGCCGCATGCTGGCCTCGGGTCCGCGGATCAACCCGTGGCTCCAGGAGGCCTCGCCCCGGACCGTCGAGGACGGCGACCTCGTGGGATTCGATACGGACATGGTGGGACCCTTCGGCTACTTCGCCGATATCTCGCGGACCTTTCACTGCGGCCCCTCGAGGCCGACGCGGCGCCAGAAGGAACTCTACCGGCTGGCTGTCGAGGAGGTCGAAAGCAACATCGAACTGCTCAAGCCCGGTATCACGCTGGAAGAGTTGCGTGACAGGGCATGGCCGGTGCCGGAGGAGTTCCGCGAGAACGCCTATTCCTGTGTCATCCACGGCGTCGGCATGTGCGACGAGTATCCCCAGGTCAAGCCGGCCTTCCGCCACAACACCGTCTATGACGGCACGATCGAGGCGGGCATGGTGATCTGCGTCGAGAGCTACATCGGCGCCGTCGGCGAAACCGACGGCGTCAAGCTCGAGCAGCAGGTTCTCGTGACCGCAGACGGCGCCGAGCCGCTGTCGACGTTCCCCTGGGAAGAATCGCTCCTCGACTGACTCTCAGTCCGGTCCTTCGCGGCGCCTCCTTGCCGGGGCGAGGCCGACTTCGGACCCTTGTCAAGAGTGTCGCGGGTGACGTCCGTGTGCAGTCGGGTGTGACGGATCAACGGCATGGTCGTGAGGTCCTGCCAGCCGTCCCCGGCGCCTGGCAGGACCTTGTGCTCGACAAGCGCCTCCATGTCGACAAGGCGCCGGACACTGGCGTGGGAAGGTTGATGCCATGGCCTCGGCCATCGGCCGGTTTCTGTTGCCGGAAAAAGGTTTCGTGAAGCGTTCCGCATCTTCGAATGCCGGGCACTTACGGCCAAGGGCGTCCGGCAGTGCAAGTCATGTCAGGCAAGGCGGATGACGGAGATCTGCCGGCCATAGTCCGGTTCATGCCGGAGCACGCTCCGGCGATAGCTGAAGAAGCGCTCTTCCTCGAGACAGGTGTCGCCGCCCGTCCAGGCGGCATGGCGGATACCGCTTTGGCGAAGGCGATGGAGCACGTAGGCCGGGAGATCGAAGTGGAAATGACCCGGCCGGCGGGCAGTGCGGAAGTACTGTCCGTTGCGGGAGTCATCATCGGTGAATCTCTGGTGAAACTCCGGACCGACCTCATAGGACTCAAGGGCAATCGCTGGTCCGACCACGGCAACGATACGCTCGTGCCGGGCGCCAATTGCGACCATGGCGGCGACCACGGCGTCGGTGATTCCCCGCAACGCGCCTCCCCAGCCGGCGTGGGCGGCGCCGATGACGCCGGCTTCGCCGTCGGCCAGCAACACGGGCGCACAGTCAGCCGTCAGGATGCCGAGCCCCAGCCCAGGCTCGCCGGTCACCATGCCGTCGGCCTTCGTGTTGGCCTCGGTTCCGTCCCTGACGATGACGGCATCGGCGCTGTGGACCTGATAGAGCGTGACGAGACCGGCCGGCTCGAGGTCGAGGGCGCGGGCAATGAGGGCGCGGTTCGCGGTCACACACTGCCGGTCGTCCCCGGAGCCTCGGCCGGCATTGAGGGATGCATAGAGCCCCTGGCTGGTGCCTCCCTTTCGCTCGAAGAATCCGTGACGCACGCCGGGGCAACCGGTGAGGAGGGGGTCCGTGATCACTGCTCGAAACCCGCTGGCGGAACGGCTCCGGCGGGAAGCAGCGCCATCACGCGGAAGTCCTCACCCATGGCATCCGGCGATGTCAGCCGGTGCACACCCTGATCGATACCGTTCGCTGTTTCCGCCGCTGCGCAGCGTTTCAGGCGTTCGGCACGCACGGCAATCCCCATCTCTTCCAGGAAGGCTCCCTGGGATACCGGACCAAAGACCTCCAGACCTTCTGCCTTGGCAATGTTGCCGAGAACGGCAAAATCCACTGCGGCGGCAAGGTCCGCCTCTCCCGGGGCGGCCAGGCGGTCGGCGTGCCGGTGATGCCGGACCGCCTGGAGCGTATCGCGCACCGGCATGCCGGGAGCCGTGAAGTCGATCACCAGCATGGCGCCACCCTCCGCCGCCAGTTTCGCGGCAAGGGTCCGCATGAGCCTGTCACGGGCCGGCGAGATCTCGCACACGCGCCCTGTCGGAGCATCAGGCAGTGAAGCGGCGAGGCCGCAGTTGTCCATGCCGAGAACGAATGCGACCGTGTCATCCTCGACCATGACCAGGCGTTCCCGCCAGCCGGCGGCGGTGCGCACGAACTGCCTCACGGGCAGGGCATCAAGAAACTCGTTGGCGATGATGAATGCCGGCCCGCGGCATGGAAGCTCCTCCACGCTGGAACACCACGAGACGGCCCTGCCGGAAAGAGTTTCGCGCTGCCGTCGGGCAAGACGGGCGCTGGCCTCGACCAACACGACATCGAAGGGCTGGGGTTCGCCAGTGGCCGACTCGATGGCACGCAGGGCATCGGCCATGAGTGTTCCGCTTCCGGGCCCGAGCTCCACGAGCATGGCAGGGCGTGGCGAACCTGCCGTCTGCCATGCCGTGTAACACCACAGGCCGAGCAGTTCGCCGAACATCTGGCTGATTTCCGGAGCGGTCACGAAGTCGCCGGCAGCACCGAAGGGCTGCCTGCGGATGTAGTAGCCGTGATCGGGATCGAGCAGCGCGAGTTCCATGTAACGTTCGACGGTGATCGGTCCGGCCTCGCCGATCCTCTGGACCAGCGTCGTCATGCCCGACGGCGCGCCATCACGAGGAGCGCGATGCCGGCCGCCGCCATGGGCAGGGACAACAACTGCCCCATGGTCATGGCTCCGGCGACGAAACCAAGGTGACTGTCGGGTTCCCGGAACACCTCGGCCGCTGACCGGAAGACCGCGTAACCCGTGAGAAAGAGACCGGTCATCAGGCCGGGCCGCTCACGCCAGCCGGGCCGCGCCCATGCAATTCTCATGACGACGAGGAGCACCAGTCCCTCCAGTGCCGCCTCGTAGAGTTGGCTTGGATGGCGCGGCGTCTCCGGATCCGATGGAAACAGGACGGCCCATGGCACCTCCGTTGGCCGGCCATAGAGTTCACCGTTGACGAAGTTGGCGAGTCGTCCGAGCAGGAGGCCGATCGGCGCCACGCACGCCATGACATCCGAAAACGCCAGCAACGGTGTTCCGTGGCGTCGCGCATGGAACACGGCGGCGAGGGCCACGCCGAGACAGCCGCCGTGGAACGACATGCCACCCTGCCACAGGGCGAAGGCTTCCAGCGGGTGGTTCAGGAACCACGCGGGCTGGTAGACCAGGACATAGCCCAGGCGACCGCCGACGATGATGCCCAGCGTTGCCCAGAGCAGGAAGTCATCGACTGCGGCGCGCGGGATGGTCGCGGGAGACGAGCGGGCCAGCACGATGGCGTAGCGCCAGCCCAGCAGGATTCCGGCGATATAGGCAAGGGCATACCACCTGATGGCGAGAGGGCCGATCTCGATCAGGGTGGCATCGATGGCTGGAAAGGCGATGGCGAACATGGGCGGCACCCGGAGATACCCGAAGATAAGGGCGAGGTCGTGCTGGCGTCCACCTCCGGAAAGTCTGGATTTTGCCCGCCGGATACGGCAACCATGGGATCAGACGGTCGCCCGGAGATCCGCCATGCAGACAGACAACAGGATCCTCGACGACATGGCTCGCGTTCTGTCAGGCGCGCTCAGCGTTGCCGGCGGCGCCAGAGCCGAGATGCGGCAGCGCGCCCGCCAGCATGCCGAATTGCTGCTGGCGCGCATGGACCTCGTGCGTCGCGAGGAATTCGAGGTGGTCCGTGACATGGCGGCCCTGGCGCGCGAGGAGAATGAGAGACTCGCCCGGCGCGTCGACGAACTCGAGAGTGCCGTCAAGCGTCGTAAACGGCGCACCTGAGGCGCCTGGCTCCACCTTGCCAGCGTCACCGCAGTTTGGCAGTTTGTTGGCGATTCCACGATCTCCTGACATTTCGTTCTGGTAGGGCCTTCATGTGACCAGTCTCCAGGAACATCCCGGCAAGCCGGATCAGCATGCGCTTGATCCGGTCGAACGGTTCATTGCCTACCATGGCTGGACACACGAGCGGGTCAACGACAACGAACTCGCGGTCGAGATTGCCGGCCGCTGGTGCGTCTACCGAATCTGGTTCGGCTGGGAAGAGGAACTGGCCTGCATCATGATGTCATGCGCGCTCGACATGCAGGTCCCGGAAGCCAGCATCAAGTCTGTTCATTCACTCCTCGCCTATGTGAACGAGCGCCTCTGGGTCGGCCATTTCGACGTGTTCGCCGACGAGAGCGTGCCGACATTCCGCCAGGCCATTCTGCTCAACGGACAGGGATATCCCACCGAGGAACTCCTGGGCGACGTGATCGACATCACCATTTCGGAATGCGAACGGTTCTACCCCGCCTTCCAGTACGTGATCTGGCAGGGCAAGTCTGCCGAAGAGGCGGTCCAGGCGGCGATCATCGATCCCGTCGGCGAGGCCTGACCGGTGGCGTTGCCGGCTCCGATCCTGCTCCTGGGGTGCGGCAGGATGGGCAGTGCCATGCTGTCCGGCTGGGTGAGCCGGGGCGTGGCTCCGGACACCATCACTGTGGTCGAGCCCGACCCTGAGGCGGCCGGACGTGCGCACCGGCGCCACGGCGTCGAAGTCGCGGAAACGGTGCCGTCGGGTCTGGAACCGGCTGTGGTCGTCTTTGCCGTCAAGCCGCAGATCATGGAGGACGTCGCCGGATCACTTGGAGATGCTCTGGACCGGCGCCCGCTCGTCGTCTCCATTGCCGCCGGCAAGACGCTCGCCTGGTTCGAACGGCATCTCGGGCCGGATGTTCCGGTGGTACGCACCATGCCCAATACGCCAGCGGCCATCGGCAGGGGAATCACGGCCCTGGCAGCGAACAGGCACGTGACGCGCGCGTCGAGGGGAACGGCCGAGTCATTGCTGGCAAGTGTCGGGGAAACCGTCTGGCTGGATGACGAGTCGCTCATGGATGCCGTGACGGCGCTTTCCGGCGGTGGTCCTGCGTATGTCTTTCTGCTCATCGAGACCCTGACCCGTGCCGGTATCGCGCATGGCCTCCCCGAGGCGGTTGCGTCCAGGCTGGCTCTCCACACGGTGGCCGGTGCCGGTGAACTGGCCCTGCAGGCGGACGAGACTCCGGCCGAACTGCGGCGCAACGTCTCGAGTCCCGGCGGAACAACGCTTGAAGCCCTCGGCGTTCTCATGGCCGAAGACGGCTTGCAGCCGTTGTTTGACCGCGCCGTCGGTGCGGCGACCCGCCGCTCCAGGGAACTCGGCCGGCAGTAACGCAGCGGTTCCGGTTTGCCACCGAAGGCATGGCGGACTACTCTCGATGCAGCCGGAAGCGGGAAGGAGAATGCCCAGGAAAGCGAAGGTTTCCGATGTGGTCCTCGACGCCGCCCTGGAATTGGCGGCCACGGCAGGCTGGCGCGATCTCACCATGCGTGACGTCGCCGAGGCAAGCGGTGTCTCCCTGGCGGAACTCCACGCGGTCTATCCGACGCGCAACGCCATTCTGAAGGCTTTCTCGGCCCGCATCGATGCCGCGGTGCTGGCCGCCGATGCCGGCGATCTTGGCGATGAGTCACCAAGAGACCGCCTGTTCGATGTCATCATGCGCAGGCTTGATGTGCTGTCGGCCCACCGCAAGGCGGCCTGGTCCATCATCCGTGCCTCACTGGGGAACCCGGCGTCGGCCCTTCAGGGGTTCTGCCTGACGCAGGCCTCGATGCGATGGATGCTCGAGGCGGCGGGGATCGATGCCGGAGGCCCGGCAGGTGCCCTGCGCACGAAGGGCCTCGTGCTGGTCTGGCTCGATGTCCTTCGAGTCTGGCAGTCGGACGAGAGCGAGGACATGGCGCGTACCATGGCCCATCTCGACAGGAGGCTGGCCCTGGCCGAACGTCTGCAGAACTTCGCCTGGCGTGCGCCGAGGCCGGAACCCGAAGAGGCCGGTGCGTGAGCACCTCCGTCATTCCGTTCGACACATTCCTGGACGTCGATATGCGGGCTGGCACCGTGGTCCGTGCCGAACCCTTTCCCGAGGCCCGCAAACCGGCTCTGAAGCTGTGGATCGATTTCGGAAAGGACATCGGCACACGCAAGAGTTCTGCGCAGATCACCGACCACTATTCGGCCGATGATCTTGTCGGCCGTCAGGTCGTCGCCGTGGTCAACTTTGCGCCGCGCCAGATCGGTCCCTTCATGTCGGAGGTCCTCACCCTGGGATTTGCCGATCACGATGGCGCCATCGTGCTCGTTTCTCCCGACAGCAGCGTCCCCGACGGAGTCCGTCTCGGGTAGGACGTCCTACAACCAGCCGTTCTCCCGCAAGGCCGGCTGGAAGGAGCGGCTGACCGGCACCCTGGAACCATTGCTGAGTTCCAGAAAGATGCGGCCGTCTCGCCGCACCACACGACTGACAGCGTCCCGCGCCACCCAGTGGGAACGATGGACCTGCATGCCATCGAGACCCTCCACTTCGCGCAGGGCATCGCGGAATCGCAGCAGCACGAGCTCGCTTCCCTTCGCCGTCGCCGCCTCGACATAGTGATCCTGCATGTGAAGGTGAAGCAGGTCCCCACCCAGCCGGGCGGGCAAGCGTGACAGGAAAGGCGACCGGGCAGGCGGAGGCGACGTGGCGCTCGCTTCGCGCGCCTGCAACGGCAGTTCGACGAAGTGCCAGGCAAGGAACGCCAACACGAGATAGACCACCAAGACGCAGGCGTAGAGCCACGCCAGCATGGTCGCCGATGTGGCGGTTCCGGCAAGCCCCCATTCGAGAATCCACACGATGCCCGTGCCGGGCAGGGCGGCGATCAGGGAGCCTGCTGCAATGCCGGCAAAAGCGGGCTTTCCCGCCTGCAGGAAGAGGCGGATGGCGAAGGGGACGGTCGCCAGGGCAATCAGCCAGTTGCCGGCAATGGCCACGGCCCAGTAGGCCACCAGGACCCCCGGCTCGAGGCGGGTGGCCGTGCCGAAGGGTCCGAGCCACGAAAAGACGGCAATCGCCAGCACCACAGCGATGAGATGGCGACGCAGGCGTCGTGTCGATTCGCGTGACGCGAACGGCAACGTGACATTCATCGGCGAATGATCCCTGCCTTTCACGCAATGACGATTGAAGCTCCGCAGGACCGTGCCGAAATGACGGCGGTGTTTCAACTGACAGGGGCCAATTCATCATGAAACGACTGACGACACTCGCTGCTGCGATCCTCGGATTCCATGCTCCCGTTCTCGCGGGCGAACTGGCCATCGACGTGACCGGAATCCGCTCCGGTGACGGGCGTGTTCTCCTGGCCCTGCACCAGGAGCATGCCGGCATCAGCTTCCCCGATGACCGGGGCGCCGTGGCAGGCGTCTGGGTGAATGCGGTCGCTGGCACGTTCAGCCTCGTGTTCCCGGATCTTGCCGAAGGCCGCTATGCCGTTTCCGTCATGCACGACGAGAATGGCGACGGCGCACTCGATGCCAACCTCCTTGGCGTGCCAACGGAGGGCTACGGTTTCTCCAATGATGCCACCGGCATCATGGGTCCCCCCGACTTTTCCGATGCCAGCGTGGTGGTGGGCGATGAGCCTGTCCATTCCGTCATCACGTTGCGCTACTAGGGGAGGTGACCATGCATGACCGCAGGAAGTTTCTGGCCATGACCGGAGCCGCTCCGCTTGTTGTCCGCCCGCTCGGCGCCTCGCAAATGGAAGACTCCTTCGATGCCGCCCTTGCCGGGGACCGCCGGTTGCTGGGCTGGGCAACGCCGCCCGTTGATGACTTCGAACCACGGTCGCTGGAGACCGAGGGCACGTGGCCCGCCGACCTCCGGGGAACGTTCCGGCGCATCGGTCCGGCAGCTCACTCCCGACACGGCCTGCGCTACCGTCACTGGTTCGATGCCGACGGCATGATCCAGGAGTTCCGTCTCGACGGCAGCGGCGTCACCCACAGGGGACGCATGCTCAAGACACCGAAACTCGCCCTGGAGGACCGGGAAGGAAAGCGCCTGCTGCCCGCCTTCGGCACCCGTCCCGCTGGTGCCCGTACGGTACGCCGCGCCGATGACATGAATGTCGCCAACACGGCGCTTCTCGATCGCCAGGGCGAACTGCTGGCGCTCTGGGAAGGTGGATCGGCAAGCATCATTGACCGAGAATCCCTTTCCTGGGAGACCTTCAAGTCATGGGGCGAGGGGCTTGAGGGGCTGCCGTTTACCGCCCACCCCAAGGTCGAGCCGGACGGAACGCTCTGGGCCTTCGGCCTCGTTTCCATCCCCTTTGGGGCGTTGGTGCTCTACCACATCCCGGCGAACGGCGCGGCGGCCAGGGCAGAGGTGGTTCCGCTGGAGCAACCGGGATTCGTGCACGATTTCGTGGTCACAAGAGACTATCTCGTCATCGTCGTGCCGCCCTTTGTCTACAACCCGGATGTGGGGGGCACCTATCTCGACGGCCATGCGTGGAAACCCGAACTCGGCTCGCGCGTCCTCGTGGTGCGCAAGGACGACTTTTCCGCCAGGCGCTGGATCCAGCTTCCGGCGGCTTTCGGCTTTCATCATGGCAACGGCTGGAACGAGGATGACGGAACCATCCACTTCGACATCTTTCTTGCCGATGATCCCTCGCTTCTCGAGGACGCCTTCACCAAAGTCATGGACGGACTCCTTGTCGATGCGTCGGTCCCGCGTTTCACCAGGATCGTGCTCCGCCCCGACGGCTCGTTCGCGATTGCCGGGGACGGCGGCGGGGGGATTTCCCGACGATCAACCCGGCGAGAGTGTCGCGGCGTCATCGGTATCTCTACAGCGTCTCCTCGATGTCAGGCACACCCGCCTGGTTGCCCGGAGCGCTTGAGAAGAGGGACCTCGAATCGGACCGCCTGGAGCGCTTCGATCCCGGCGCGGGAATCCAGATCGAGGAACACCTCTTCATCCCCTTTCGGAATGCGACGAAGGAGGACGACGGCTGGCTCATCGGTTCCTTCCTGGAGAGTTCGACGGCGCGGAGCGGCGTGGCCGTGTTCGATGCCAGGGGTGTGGCGGACGGCCCACTCGCGCGGGCATGGCTGCCATTCCCGCTGCCGCTCGGATTTCACGGGCAGTTCAGCCCTGCCTGACCGAGGGCAAGGACCGCACCCAGGGAGCCGCGGCGTCACCGTGTCAGGTGTTCGGCAGCGTGATCTGGACCCTGAGGCCGCCGAGCGGTGAGCTGGCAAGGATGATGTCGCCGCCGTGGCCCCTGACGACGTCGCCGGCGATGGTGAGGCCCAGGCCACCGCCACTCAGGTTGGGGTCACGGGAGGAGTCGAGCCTGACAAAGGGCTGGAAGGCCTCCTGCCGGGATGCTTCAGGAATGCCCGGTCCATCATCGTCAAGGGTGACGATGATGGAGCCGTCCCTGGCGCATCCCTCCAGAACGGTCCGGTGTCCGTACCGGCAGGCGTTGTCGACGATGTTGGTGAGGCAGCGTTTCATGGCGCCCTGCCGGCCGACAAACGGCAGGGAATCCGTCACCTGGATTTCGACCGGGGACGGGGCCTCCGATGCCACCTCGTGGATCACCGTGGCGAGATCGAACTCCCCGGAAGCCTCCTCCCCCTGGCCTCTCGCAAAGGCGAGGTAGACATCGATCATGTGCTCCATTTCCTCGATGTCACGCTTCAGGTTCGCCACTTCCTCGGTGTCGCCGAGGAGGGCGAGTTCCAGCCTCATGCGCGTCAGGGGGCTGCGAAGGTCATGGCTGACCGAGGCCAGCATGATCGTACGCTGCTGGATCTGCCGGCGAATCCGTTCGCGCATGGCGAGAAACGCATGGGCGGCCCGACGCACCTCGGCCGCTCCGGAGGGTCTGAAGTTGACGTCGATGATACCGCGCCCGAATTGCTCGGCGGCCTTGGCAAGCCGGTTGATCGGGCGGATCTGCTGGCGCACGAAGTAGGCGGCGATGAGGGTCAGCGCCAGGGAGGTTCCCAGCATCCAGTAGATGAAGAGGTCCGTTGTCCGGCTTTCCATTCTCTTCTTCGGAATGGTGATCACCAGCAGACCGTCCGGCAACTCGATGCTGACAATGGTGTCGGGCGAACGGAAGGTGTCGATGGCGAAGGGCGTGGAAAGCCCGCCGAGAGCCTGCGCGAGGTGCCGTTCGACCCGCGTCGGCCTGCGGGCGAGACTCCTTTCGGGCAGTCTGCCACCGGGCAGAAACTGCGAAGAAAACTGGAAGAAGTCCCCTTCGATGACAACAGCTTCGTCGACATCAGGACTGTTGTACATCCAGATCAGCGCGTCGATCTCGTCAGCCACGGCGGCCGTCAGGTACTGCGTGACGTTCTCCCAGTGCCTCTCGTAGAAGACGATGGCGAGCACGATCTGAAGAATGACGAGAGGCACCAGAACGATGAGCAGGGAGCGGACGAAAATGGATTTCGGCAGCCAGCGCTTCATGAGGTCACCAGGACATAGCCCTTGCCGCGAATGGTCCTGAGATACTGCGGCTCGCCCGGGTTGTGCTCGATCTTGCGTCGCAGGCGGGACACCTGCACGTCGATCGTGCGTTCGGCGGCAATGGTTTTCTGGGCCAGCCGGAAGCGCGACATGGTGACGCCCGGTGATCCGGCGAAGACCGCGAGCAGGGAGGTTTCGCTGTCGGTCAGCGGTACCGGGCGACCGCCTCGGAAGAGTTCGAGTCGGCCCCGGTCAAACGTGAAGGGCCCGAAGGCGAGGACACCGGATTGTTCCGGGGGTGGCGGAACGAGACGCAGGGCGTTGCGCATGCGCAGGACGAGTTCACGTGGCTCGAACGGTTTGGAGAGGTAGTCGTCCGCACCGACTTCGAGTCCGGCCACGCGGTCATCGGCCATGTCGCGGGCGGTGAGCATGATGATCGGTATCCCCGCACCCTGCCTGATGCGGCGGGTGAAACTCATGCCGTCCTCGCCGGGCATCATGACGTCGACGATCATGAGATCGAAGACCAGCGACTTGAGCTTGGCCTCGGCATCGGCGGCACTGCTTGCCGTGCTCACCAGGAACCCCTGGGCCATGAGGTACTTTTGCAGGCGCGCCCGCAGGCGCTGGTCGTCATCGATAACGAGGATGTGGGGACCGTCCGGGTTCATCACCCGCCGTCATCGTCGATGATGCCACCGAGCACGCGGCGATATCCGGCGACCGCATCGGGTCCCGCCTCCCGCCACGCCTTGGCGATACGGGCACGCTGGTCGGCCGTGAGTCGCGCCTCGAGCTCGATCCCCCGTTCGGTGAGGTAAAGGAGGCGCCTCCGGCGGTCTTCCTGGCAGTGTCGCTGCTCGACGAATCCCTTGGTCACGACCTTGCGAAGCACCCGTGCCAGACTCTGCTTGGTGATCTTCAGGATGGCGAGAAGATCCTTGACGGTCATTCCCGGATGGCGGCCGACGAAGTAGATGACCCTGTGATGGGCGCGTCCCAGACCGTGTTCGGCGAGAATGGCGTCGGGCCTGGCGGTGAAGTCGCGGTAGGCAAAGTACAGCATCTCGATCCCTTCGCGCAGATCGGCGTCGCGCAGGAACAGGGGATTCGGTCCGCGTGTTATGTCAGCCATATTGACATATATGACGAACCGGTCTACCGGGACAAGGGGTTGCAACGGCAGGCGGCAGAGATTCCCCGAGTCAAAGAGGAGCCATGGCTGAACTCATCCCGTTCGATGACAGGGACGGCACGATCTGGTTCGACGGCAGGCTGATCGACTGGCGTGATGCCAGGGTCCATGTCCTGACCCACGGACTTCACTATGCGAGCAGCGTGTTCGAGGGCGAGCGCTGCTACGGCGGCAGGATCTTTCATGCGCGCGAGCATGGAGAGCGTCTTCTGCGCTCCGCCAGGATCATGGGGTTCGACCTGCCGTATTCGATCGAGACGCTGGAGGCAGCCCGCTACGAGGTGCTCCGCGCCAACGGCATTGTCGACGGATACGTGCGTCCGGTGGCCTGGCGCGGCAGTGAGATGATGGGCGTGTCGGCCCAGCAGAACACCATCCACGTGGCGATCGCAGCATGGGAATGGCCGAGCTACTTCTCCGAGGAGGCGCGCATGCGTGGCATCCGCCTCGCCATTTCCGATTGGCGCCGGCCAGCCCCCGACACCGCTCCGGTTCACGCGAAGGCCGCCGGTCTCTACATGATCTGCACGCTCGCCAAGCACAAGGCAGAGCGCGAGGGCTTCGACGACGCGCTGATGTACGATTACCGCGGATTCCTGGCCGAAGCGACCGGCGCTAACCTGTTCCTGGTGATCGACGACAAGATCCACACGCCGACGCCTGACTGTTTCCTTGACGGCATCACCCGCCGTTCGGTGATTGCCCTGGCGCGGCGCCAGGGAATCGAGGTTGTCGAACGCCACCTCACCGACGACGACCTCGCCCAGGCGACGGAGGTCTTCATCACGGGCACGGCCGCCGAGGTCACGCCGGTCGGCCAGATCGGCGACCTGCATTTCCAGCCGGGCCGCATGTGCCGCACTCTCATGCAGGACTTCGACGCCGAAGTCAGAAGCGGCTGACGGCGCCTGTCTTTCCGCCGCACGCGACTCCAGTTGAGGTGCGAGCGTCCCGCCTACCTCCCTGACCAGGGATCGAGGATCTCGACTCCGGTGACCTCGAAATCGGCAACATTTCCCGTCACCACCATCGTTCGTCGGATGATCACGGTTGCCGGGTTCAAAACACCTCGTTCGGGCTTTGGGTCGAGCATATGCAGGTGACTGACGTCGACGGTGGAATCGACCGGCGGTACATGTTTGTCGAGTCCCGGCAGGACATGACAGTCCATCCATGCCCGGAGGCGTTACCCTTGATGCCGAAGGTCACGTTGCTCAAGTCGAAGCATGACGCATGAGTGTGAGCCCGAGATGCAGGAACGTCTTGCATCCCACCCGGAGGCTCGTATTGCATATCCGGCCAAACTGACCAAGACTGGGGAAGATTCTGAGGGGGGGCATGCAACCCTGAGCGCCAGGTATGGTTCCGGTTGGCTGATCGGCCTTGTCCCGGCCAAGTCTTTCGCGGTAGCCAAGCATGGAAGGCCGGTCGTTGTCGTGCTTTCGCTGGTAGTATAGAGCGGTACGCAACGGCCATGAGGAGTGCGAGGGTGCTTGGAGAATCGATGCCGAGGACATCAAGGCACGCGGTTACAACCTTGACATCAACAATCCTCATTTCGAAAGAGAAGACCACGCAGACCCCGAAGCACTCCTGGCGGAGTTGAATGCCGCCGAAGCTGATGTGACAGCGGTGCGTGGCCAGTCAAAAGATGTCTTGGCGACGGCCCTGCTTCGATGACGTGGAGAATTGGTATCGATTGCCGCCGCAACCGGAGATTTGGCCATGCATGCTGCCATCGCTGGAAAGAAGGACGAACTAGGTGAGCTCTGCCGTCAACACGGTGTGGTTCGTCTGGAAGTGTTCGGTTCCGCTGCACGCGGTGCGGATTTCGATCCGAAATCTAGCGATGCGGACTTTCTCGTGGAATTCAGGCTCGACGGCGACCGTGCACCGCTCCGGCAATACTTCGACTTTGCCGAGGCATTGCGCCGTATCTTGGGTCGGCCCGTCGATCTGATTGAAGCGGACGCGATCCAGAATCCGTACCTGCGCGCAACCATCGACAAGTCGCGCGAACTTGTCTATGCATCCTGACCCCCGCATCCTGCTGGCGGATGTTGATCGCGCGGCCGCCGACATCACGCGCTTTACTGAAGGCATGGACTGCAAGACTTACGTTGGGGACGCCCTGACGCAAGCCGCGGTCGAGCGCAAGTTCGAGATCATTGGCGAGGCCCTGAATCGTCTGCATCAAACCTGCCCCGAAGTAGCCGAACGAATTCCTCCGTTGCGCGAGGTTATCGACTTCCGCAACCTGTTGATCCATGGCTATGCGGTCGTGATTCCCGAGCGCGTATGGGATTATGCCCAGAATGACCTCCCGGGATTACACCGGGTGGTGCAGGCATTGCTCGCCGAAATGGACACCCCGAAGGTATGAATGCCAAATGCCTGCTTGCACTCAGCAAGCGGATGGCCGAGACGCCCGACGCGGTTCCCTACTCCCGGCGTTTGGTGCTCAACCTTGCTGTGAGGGGCGGATGGTCGAGCAGAATGCGACGGATGAAACTGTGGCGGAATTGTGGAATCGATTTGCGGCAGAAAGGGGACGCCTGGCGAAGTCGGGCAAGTTCAAGGGGCGAATACTCTCCAACAAGGCTCCGTCGTCTGCAAGAAGTCGCGTACTCTGAGTTGGCAGCACAGATGAGGCCGGGAGCCTCAGCCACAAAAGCATTGGTCTGTGCGCAGGTGTGCGCCGTTGCAGGTGGCGAAATGTGCACGGGCAGTGAGCAAAAGTCTATGAGAACCGGGGTTGCCGCCCGAGGGCGTTGCGGTAATAGGCAAGAATGGCCAGACTTCCTCTTCCACGAAGCGCCACGCCGCAAGTCCTTGTAAGCAGCCTTCCATACAGACGAAAATTCTGAAACGACGCGCAAAACTGAACCGCTGACCACGAGCAGTATCAAGGCAGAAATTGATCGGACAAGGGAATCAAGCCCTCAAATGCTACGAATATCCCATGGCCGCGGTACAAGGGCAGTGTCGGAACCTTGTTTGACGCACTGCAGGAATCTCCCGAATTCGCGACGGCAACGGAGGCAAAGTGACCGACAGCACTAAGTCGCGCGCAGTTTGCAGCGATGTCGGCAATGTTGTCCGGCATGGTTGCTTTCCTTTCCGGAAACCTTACACATCGAACGACGATCCACTCCGGGCCATTGTCACCAACAAACCATATTGACGGATTGACTTGAGGATTGCCCTGTGACGACATCAATTCGCGCCCAAGTTCCTTGGCAACATGGTCACGAACGACCTGAACCGCGAAGTCGTGCACTTCCCAATCGGTCATCTCGACCTTCTCCTCTGAGATGAGCGCGGTCGGGTCAATCGATCTGCCGGTTGTCGCATGGATCAGACCCCAGCCAGGAACTGGCGGACTCCACGTCGACCCAATGCACCGCATAGGCATTCTGCATGGAATGCCGTTGCAGCCTTCGGCGATTATCCGGAAACCATCAGCATTTCCTGGCCCCGTGACGCGTCCATCCACATCCTCAATGCGGATAAAGTAGAGTTGGTTTCCCATTCGAAACGATAGGTGTTCAAGGAATGGCGGAGTCAGGTCGGCTTTCAGCCAACCGAGCTGACCGTCTCCCGTCCTGGCTTGAAGATGCCTCCCGGCCGCTTGCCAGCACTGGGAAAACTCCTTCGACACTTCGTGCATTTCAATATCGAACATCGTTCCCACCTCCAGGGGTGCTTATGTCATCAACAGGCCCGTAGCGCGACTGACCTCCAGCCTATGGTTCATAACGGATTTCTGGGCGTCAAAAGGATTGAGGTTCTCAGCGACAGGGACTGACGCCCCGCCGTTCAACGACCGGAAGCGGTACTCCGAGAACTCGCTCCACCTTGCCATTACCGTCATGCTCGTGTCGGTGATCACCAAGCTGCCCGGACACAGACTACGATCCACCTTTTGCCGCGTCGATTCCCGCTGGCTGCCGGTGGTTTGGCTCTGATCGGCACAAAGCGCTCGGCAAAGCAGACCGCGGCCTGGAGACATGACGGCCAAGCGATACACGGGACCATCGGTCGAGACTTCACTACAAAGAGATCCTGGGAAGTACATACTCAGTCAATCGATATCAACGTTTGAGCTATGGCACCAAATTCATCTTTGAGGGTTTCGAATCGGTGTTTCGCTTCTCGATCGGTGAAGTTTGTCTTTGGATGCTCCTGAAGGAATTGTATTTCCAATTGAACAAGTCGCTGCTCAACCTGTTGACGACATTCGGAAATCCAATGTTGTGTACATCCCCAGTTACGCCCAACAACAAGCAAGGTGCGCGTTCTGACCATACGGGCGTCCGGCAGAAGCATCAGGCAAGGTCGGCCTCATGGGACCTGATTCGGGCACGGTGCGGATCGAATTCGATATCGGCCAGTCCTGGCAACGACAGTGCATCCACTAGACTGCGACGCTGACCGGAAAACCGTCTGTAGTTCTCCATGCTGAGCAGCACGTGCGTGGGCTTGCCCCGATCGGTGATGAACACCGGGCCTGAGAGCGCAGCTCTCTTTGCGCCTGCCACGTCCTGATTGAAGGTTCGGCTGGTCACGGTGGTAATGGTCGAGGCGGGACCGGACTTCCCTTTAGCCATGTCACTGCATTAGGAAATGTAGTCCGGGACATCAAGGCCCACGGTCAAGGGACCATGACACAACGTCCCGGCGCCTGGCGGCAACAGGGGAGGATGACGCTACAAGGGCGTCATTCGTTTCACGGCAACGGAGCGAGCCCGACCATGACACGGGGAAGCGTCGCTGTTGTCGGCATGCGACAACGGTGAGATATGGAGCCAGATCGGGTCACTGCGTTGTTTTTCGAACTGTTCAGCGGGCTGCCCAGGCAGGGACCGGGAAGCGCGGCGGACACGCGACGCGCCCTCGCGTTCGTGCCGGACGTTGGGTCGCGGACACGCATTCTCGACATCGGTTGCGGGACGGGTGGCCAGACACTGGTGCTGGCCGCGTCGTCGCCCGCGCGCATCGTGGCGGTCGACACTCATCCGCCGTTCATCGATGCGCTGAACCGGGAGGCCCGCCGGCTGGGCATCGAGGATCGGCTGCAGGCGTGCGTGGCGGACATGCGCAATCTGGATTTCGCCGACGGTTCCTTCGATCTCATCTGGTGCGAGGGCGCCATCTACAACGTCGGGGTCGAAAGGGGACTTGGCGACTGGCGGAGATTGCTGTCACCCAACGGGTACATCGCGCTGAGCGATGCGTGCTGGCGGAAACCCTCGCCACCTGCTGAATGCGCGGCGTTCTGGAACCGGGAGTATCCGGCAATCCGCAGCACGTCCGCGCTCCTGGAAGCCGTCGAAGCGTGCGGCTACACGATTGTGGCGCACTTTCCGCTTTCCGACTCGGCGTGGTGGGACGACTACTATCGGCCGCTGCAGGACAACATCAACGCATTCCGCGAACGTCACCGCGGTGCGCCGGACGCACAGGAACTGGCGGATCAATGCCAGCACGAAATCGACATCTGGCATGCTCATTCGGAGTTCTACGGCTACGAGTTTCTGGTGCTGCAGGCCCGTTGAAACAGGCATCCGTGGGAGGGACATGGATGTTCGGGAAGGGGCGGGCCCGGAAGCCGTCATTCAACCGGTCGGCAGGTCGTTCCCTGTCCCGGCAAGCTGTGGCATCGTCATCGAGGTGTGGGCCTTGACCCGGCGGCCACCCCTGCGTGAATCCTTGAACTTCCGGAAGGGCGCCCTTGCTGTCGGTCGTGGGGCGAGAGTCCTTCAGGTGATCTCGGCGATGGGTGGGCCCAGGACGTCCATTGCGGGTTGGACCCCGAGACCCGGCGCCTCGGAGGCGCTGATGCAGCCGTCCCTGGGGCGCGGGCAACCCTCGGCGAGGCTGACGGTGACGTAATCGGTGAGGTCGGTGGTTGACAGCACGTTGCGGGTCGGCGTGCTGGAAGCAAAGTGAGTCAGCGCCGCAGTGGTGATATCGCTTCCCCAGACGTCGTCAGCGACGACCGCGAGGCCGAGGTCGCAACAGAGGTCACGCATGCGACGAGCCTTGGTGAGCCCGCCGACACGCGCGATCTTGATGCAGCAGACGTCGACGGCGCCGGCCTCGTAGGCCCGGATCAGGTCCTGCGGCGTGGTCATCACCTCGTCAAGCTTCACAGGCAGCGGGCAGTGCTTTCGGAAGTGAATGCACTCCTCGAGGGTGAGGCAGGGCTGCTCGATCACAACGCTGTCGAGACCCCGCAAGGCCTGGGCGAAGCGGATGGCCTCATGCAGCGTGAAACGCGTGTTCGCGTCGGCGATGATCAGTTCGCCCGGCTGCAGGACGTCGGCGGAGGCCGCCACCCGTTCGATGTCGACGTCGACGTCGACGCCGACCTTGAGCTGAAAGTGGCGGTAACCGTCATCGCGGCACGCGAGCATCGGAGCGACGATGTCCTCGGGCGAGGTGCGGTCCCCGAACAGAACGGAGCGATAGAGCGGTACCGGGTCGGGCCATCGGCCACCAAGAAGATCGCACACCGGTCGCCCGGTCACCTGTCCCATGATGTCCCAGAGCGCGGTGTCGAGGGGCGCCTTCAGATACAGCGAACCGTTGAAGCTGCGGTCCCACTCCCGGTTGATTTTCTCGACGTGGAAGGGGTCGGCGCCGATGAGTCCCTCGGCGACGATCGGGATGCCCGCTTCAGCGCCCTGCGAAAACGCGGGCGCGTAGTGCGTTCCGATCGGGCAGGTCTCGCCCGCACCCGTGATGCCCGCATCGGTGTCGACGAGCACGACGACGGACGTGTCGATATGTGGCACAAATCCGCTCCCGGAACTGTATCCACCCGTTTTGGGCGGCATCGTGACGCTGTAGACGCGAACGCGCGTGATCTTCACTGCCCTGTTCTCCCGTGGGACCGTTGCCATGCAGCATCCGCCAACAGCCTTGGGACTGTCGTGCGAATACGTGCCCCTGGTTCAGGTTCCGTCATGGCCTCTGAGGGAGGATGTGCGCTGCCCGGCACCGTGTGCAATCGGAAACGTTCGGCAACGACCCGCCTGCGTGGGCCGCGTTGAGCGACCTCAGTCCTTCTCCCAGCGGGCTGCGGCATCGTCGTCATGGGCGCGGGCCTCGACCCAGCGGCTGCCGTCGGGTGTTTCCTCGAGCTTCCAGAAGGGCGCCCTTGTCTTCAGCCAGTCGATCAGGAAGGCGCAGGCCTCGAGGGCGGCGTGGCGATGCGCCGAGGCCGTCACCACCAGCACGATCCGGTCGCCGGGCTTGAGGCGGCCGTACCGGTGGATAATGAGGCTCGCCTCCAGCGGCCAGCGGCGGCAGGCCTCCTCGTCGATCTCCCGCAGCATCCTCTCGGTCATCCCGGGATAGTGTTCCAGTGTCATTGAGGATGGGCGGCCATCGCCTGCCATGTCGCGCACCACGCCGACGAAAGAGGCGATGGCGCCGAGCGATGTCGAGTTGGAGGCGATGGCCTCCATCTCGGCCGCAATGTCGAAGTCCTCTGCCTGGACGCGAATCACGGGACCTAACCGCCGGTCACCGGAGGGAAGAGAGCGACCTCGTCATCGTCCGTGACCGGAGTGCCGGCATGGCCATAGGCCTGGTTGACCGCAATGCGCACATGACCGGGTTGCGCGAGAGCCTCGGCGTAGACACCGCCACGCCGTTTCAGCCAGTCGACAAGCCCTCCCGCATCGACAATGTCCGCGGGAAGCGTGATCTCCTCGCCGGCAAGGCCGATGGTCTGCCTGACGGACGCGAAATAGAGAAGCTTCACGGCGCGTCATTCCCCTGTGTGTGGAACGTCATGACAGGACCTCGCTGAACGGCAGCACCTCGATCATGTCACCAGCCTCGAGGCGCGTCATGTCTTCGGGGAGTTCGGCGAGGCCGTCGGTGTCGACCAGCGACGACAGCAGGCCGGCACCTTCCCTGTCGAAGGCGTGGGCCTCGGTCACGCCGTCAGCGTTGCGGCGCAGGTGGACACGGACGTACTCGCGGCGCCCGCCCCTCTTGTTGCGGGCGAATGCCGAGCGAACGTCGAAAGTCATCGGCGCGATATCGACAGCACCGCCGAGGCGCAGCAGCAACGGCCGGGCGAAGCGCAGAAAGGTCACCATGGCCGCGGCCGGATTGCCGGGCAGCCCGATGAACGTCGCATGGCCGATGTCCCCGAGCACCAGCGGGCGGCCGGGCTTGATCGCCATGTACCAGGCATGGAGCGTGCCGTGTTCACGGACGGTGCGCTGCACGTGATCTTCATCGCCGACGGAAACCCCGCCCGATGTCATGAGCGCATGATGCTCACCGGCGGCGTCGAGAATGGCCCGCCGGGTCGCGACCGCATCATCAGGCAGGATGCCGAGATCGGTGACCGTGCAGCCGACGGCCTCGAGCAGCGCCCGCACGGCGTGACGGTTGGCATCGAAGATGGCACCGGGCCTGAGAACGCCTGGCGGATCGGTGACCTCGTCACCTGTCGAGAAGAGGGCGACCCGGAGTTGCTCCCTGCAGGGCAGGGCCGTGAGCCCCGTCGAGGCTGCAAGACCGATGTCGAACGGTCCCAACCGGCGCCCCTGGCGCAGGATGGTGCTTCCTGCGGCGACGTCCTCGCCGGCCTCGCGCCTGTTGGCGCCGCGCCGGGTGCGGGAATCGAGAACGATCGAGTCACCCTCGGTGCGGACATTCTCCTGCATGGCAACCGTGTCGCAGCCGTCGGGCATCGGCGCTCCGGTGAAGATGCGGATGGCTTCGCCCCGCCGCGCCTGGCGGTCGAGGGCCATGCCTGCGGCCACTCTCGCCGTCACGGGAAGGAACGTTTCACCGGCCTCGGCGAGATCGTCATGGAAGAACGCGTAGCCGTCGACGGCGGCGTTGGCGTGGGGAGGAACATCCATCGTCGAGACGATGTCACGGGCAAGAATGCGCCCTGCGGCACGGGCAAGCGGAACGTCCTGGGTGGATGTCACCGGGGTGGCAATGCGCGAGACGAGATCGAGCGCCTCCGCCGCCGTCATCAGCCGGTCGCCGCGCGCTTCGGGACTCGCCAGGCCGGAATTCAGGGGGCGATGCCTGGAGTCGGGGGGGCGTGTCGGTGCAGGACTCATGGTTCTTCTGATAACGAACGCCGCTGCGCCGTCAAGGCGCGCCAGGCGGCCTGCCCGTGAAGCAGCCCCGAAACGGCGGTCACAAGAGCGGCCAGCCACATGGCGACGAGACCGGCGGTGACGAGGAACGGATCGGGGATGAGGACCAGGGCGATGGCGACGCACTGGAGAACGGTCTTGGCCTTCGAGAACGGCGTGACATCGACAGAGAGCGAGGATGCGGCGAGCGCTTCGCGCAGGCCGCACACGAAGATCTCGCGGATCACGATGACGAGGGCGGCGATGACCGGCACGTCCAGCGTTGCTGTCAGAACGACGATGACGCCGCAGACCAGGACCTTGTCGGCAATAGGGTCGAGAACCCGTCCCAGGGTGGAATGGGCGTTCATGCGGCGTGCCAGCCAGCCATCGAGGGCGTCGGTCGCTGCCGCCACGCAGAAGATGGCGAGCGCCGCCCAGCGGGCCCAGGGGTCCCCGTCGATCAGCAGTACGACAATCGGGACCAGGGCCGCCATGCGGGCGATGGTGAGGATGTTGGGAAGCGACGCCATCATGAGTCGCGGCCGGGAGCCAGGGCCGTCATGCAGTCCATGGCGGCGCCATCACGAATCGCGCTGGAAGTGGTCGCGGATGCGCCGGGCAACGGCGCGATCGATGCCGCTGACCTTCTCGAGGTCGGCCAGCGGTGCGTCGGCCACGGCGCGGGCCGATCCGAAGTGATGGAGGAGCGCCCGCTTGCGCCTCGGCCCGATGCCCGGGATCTCGTCGAGCAGGGAATGGCTGATGCGGCTGGTGCGTTTCGAGCGATGGGCGCCAATGGCGAAGCGATGCGCCTCGTCGCGCAGCCGCTGTATGAACCAGAGCACAGGATCGCGTTCGTCCGGCACCAGTGGCTGACGCCCGGCAAGGAAGATGCGTTCGCGTCCGGCATTGCGGTCCGGTCCCTTGGCGACTCCGGCGACGTCGACGCCGGAAATGCCGAGATCCTCGATGACCGCCAGCGCCGTGGCCAGCTGTCCGGCGCCGCCGTCGACAAGGACAAGATCGGGCCAGGCGGCGGAGGCGCGCTCGGGGTCCTCCTCGACGAGACGCGAGAAACGGCGCTCCAGAACCTCGCGCATCATCGCATAGTCGTCGCCCGCCGGGGCCTTGCGGACGGTGAACTTGCGGTACTGGTTCTTCATGAATCCGTCGGCGCCGGCGACAATCATGGCGCCGACGGGCTGGGCGCCCTGGATATGGCTGTTGTCGTAGATCTCGATGCGCCGGGGCGCCGCGTCGAGACCGAGCAGGGCCGCCAGGCCCTCGAGATGGGAGCGCTGGGTCGCACTCTCGGCCAGGCGCCGCTGCAGGGCATCCCGTGCATTCTGCAGGGCATGATCCATCAGTGCCCGCCGGCCGCCCCTGCGCGGCACGCTGATTTCCACCCCGTGTCCTCTCCTGCCGGCAAGCGCCTCGGTCAGCAGGGCGTGATTGTCCGGCCGCACCGACACCAGGATGATGCCGGGAACCTCCTTGTTCTCGTAGAACTGCGCAAGGAAGGCCGCCATCACGGTCTCCGGAGTCCTGTTGGCGCTGCGCCCGGGCCAGTAGGCCCTGTTGCCGTAGTTGCGTCCGTGCCGGATGAAGAAAACCTGAATGCAGGTCTGGCCACCTTCCTGGTGAAGCGCCACGACATCGGCTGCGGCGAGCGTCGGCACGTTGATCTGCTGGTGCGCCTGGATGTGGTTGAGAGCGCGAATACGGTCGCGCAGCCCGGCGGCACGCTCGAATTCAAGGGCTTCGGCAGTCTCCTGCATGCGCCGGGAGAGACCGTCCTGGACCTCCCGGGTCTGGCCCTTGAGGAAGGCGCGGGCCTCACGCGTCAGGTGTTCGTAGTCCTCGTCGTCGGCAAGCCCGACACAGGGCGCCACACATCGCTTGATCTGGTACTGCAGGCAGGGCCGGGTGCGGTTGCTCAGCACGTGATCGGAGCAACTCCTCAGGGGAAAGGCCTTCTGCAGGGCCGTGATGGTCCGGTTGACCGCACCGGCGCTGGCAAACGGACCGAAATAGTCGCCCTTCAGGCGCCGCGCCCCGCGATGCTTGACGATCTGCGGCCATCGGTGGTCGCGCCGGAGAAGGATGTAGGGAAAGGACTTGTCGTCGCGCAGGACGACGTTGTAGCGCGGCTTGAGCTTCTTGATGAGGTTGGCTTCGAGAAGCAGTGCCTCAGCTTCCGTTGCGGTGGTGACCACCTCGACGGCCGCCGTGCCGGCGACCATCCTGTGCAGGCGCGGATCGAGGCGTCCTGGTTGCGCGTAGGCCGCGACCCGGTGGGCCAGGTTGCGCGCCTTGCCGACATAGAGAACCTCGCCCTCGGAGGAGAGCATGCGGTAGACACCGGGCCCTTCAGGCATGGTCGCCAACGACGCCCTGACGGCATCGGCGCCACTCGTTGCGGGGACCGTGTCCAGTTGCTCGACCGCGGGTCCTTCGGTCTCTCCTGACGGTCGGATATCCCTCGAAGCCTTCGCCATCGCCAAGAATGGGCGGGGGAGCCGCGCGGCCGTGGCTCCCCCGGCGTGTCAGTCCGAAGGCTGCGGCACGATGCGCAGATAGGGCTTCGGTGCCTCCCAGCCTCCTGGGAACCTCTCTTTCGCCTCGTCGTCCTTGACGGCGGGGACGATGATGACGTCCTCGCCATTCTGCCAGTTGGCCGGAGTGGCCACCTTGTGACTGGCTGTCAGCTGGCAGGAATCGAGCAGGCGCAGGATCTCGTCGAAATTGCGTCCCGTCGACATCGGATAGCTCACCATCGCCTTGATCTGCTTGTCCGGTCCGATGACGTAGACCGTCCGCACCGTCGCGTTGTCAACCGGGGTGCGGCCTTCGGAGGTGTCGCCGGCGCCCGCCGGCAGCATGTTGTAGGTCTTGGCGACGGAAAGGTCGGTGTCGGCCAGCAGCGGGTAGTTGAGCGCATGGCCGGTGACATCCTCGATGTCCTTCGACCAGCCTTCGTGATCCGCCACGCCGTCAACCGAAAGGCCGATCAGCTTGGTGTTGCGCCGGTCGAACTCCGGCTTCATGCCGGCAACGGTACCGAGTTCGGTCGTGCACACCGGCGTGAAGTCCTTGGGGTGGGAAAACAGGATGCACCAGGAATCACCGATGTACTCGTGGAATCTGATGCGGCCCGCCGTCGAATCCTGTTCGAAGTCAGGTGCCGTACTGCCAATCGATAGTGCCATGGTTTGCCTTATGCTCCTTGCTGGATGATCCGGTCAGCGGCGCATGCCTGGAAGGGCGGCCGTTCCCCGGGTTAAGGAACGTCATCCCGGCAGCCTCACCCATGACACTTGGGTTGCGTCGCGTGGAAGTCAACAGTTTCCGGCGAGCGGCGGCAACGCAATCCCGGCGTCAGAACAGCCCGGAAATGCGGCCCCGGGAATCGACACCGATTTTGTCGGCGGCAGGCACCCGCGGCAGTCCCGGCATGGTCATGATGGCGCCCGTGACGACGACGAGGAACTCGGCGCCGGCCGATACCCGAACCTCACGCAGCGGGATGGTGAATCCCTCCGGCGCCGCCTTCAGCGACGGGTCGGTGGAGAAGCTGTACTGGGTCTTGGCCATGCACACCGGCCAGGACCCGGCCGGGGTATCGTCGAGTTCGGCGAGCTGGCGCGAGATGGCGGCAGGCACATCGATGTCGTCGGCCCGGTAGATCTGCCGGGCGACGGTCCGGATCTTCTCCTCGAGCGGCAAGTCGTCGCCATAGAGTGGCCGGAAGTCGGCGGAACCGCTCTCGGCGAGTTCCACCACGGTCTCGGCGAGGTCGACGGCTCCGGCACCACCGTTGGCCCAGTGAGTGGCCTCGACACAGCGCACGCCCTCGGCAGCGCAAAGGTCAAGGAGAGTCGAGATCTCGGCATCGGTGTCGGCGGAGAAGCGATTGACGGAGACGACAGCCGGTACCCCGAACTTGGCCACGTTGCCGATATGCCGCTGCAGGTTCGCGAAACCCCGCTCGACGGCGGCGACGTCTTCCCTTGCCAGGTCCTCGCGGGCGACGCCGCCGTGCATCTTCAGCGCCCGGATGGTGGCGACGATGACCACGGCGTCCGGCGACAGCCCCGCCTTGCGGCACTTGATGTTGAAGAACTTCTCGGCTCCGAGATCCGCGCCGAACCCGGCTTCCGTCACCACATAGTCGGCCATGCCGAGGGCAGTCGAGGTGGCGAGCACGGAATTGCAGCCGTGGGCAATGTTGGCGAAGGGGCCGCCGTGAACGAAGGCGGGGTTGTTCTCCAGGGTCTGCACGAGATTGGGCTTGATCGCATCCTTGAGGAGTGCGGCCATGGATCCCTCGGCATTGAGATCGCGCGCCGTGACAGGCGTTCGCTGCCGCGTGTGAGCGACAATGATGTTGCCGAGCCGGCGCTTGAGGTCGTCGATGTCCGTGGCAAGACAGAAGATCGCCATGACCTCGGAGGCCACGGTGATATCGAAGCCGTCCTGGCGCGGGAACCCGTTGGCGACTCCGCCCAGCGAATTGACGATGGAACGCAGGGCCCGGTCGTTCATGTCGACGACGCGGCGCCATGTCACGCGGCGTTCGTCGATGCCGTGCGCGTTGCCCCAGTAGATATGATTGTCGACCATGGCCGCCAGCAGGTTGTTGGCAACGCCGATGGCGTGGAAGTCACCGGTGAAATGGAGATTGATGTCCTCCATGGGCACGATCTGCGCATGACCGCCGCCGGCTGCTCCTCCCTTGACCCCGAACGAGGGGCCAAGCGACGGCTCCCTGAGACAGATCAATGTCTTGCGGCCGATACGGTTGAGTGCGTCACCGAGGCCCACAGTCGTCGTCGTCTTCCCCTCGCCCGCCGGGGTCGGGGTGATAGCGGTGACGAGTATCAGCCGGCCGTTGTCGCGGCCTTCCAGGCTCTTGATGTAGTCGAAGGAAAGTTTCGCCTTGTCGTGGCCATAGGGCTCGAGATGTTCGGCGGCGATTCCCAGCCGGTCCTGGGCGAGCTCGATGATCGGTCTCAGTGTCGCGGCCTGGGCGATCTCGATGTCCGAAGCGGGTGTCGACATGGTCAGGGTTCCCTCCCGGGGCAATGGTGTTGGTGTATGGACAGGTGGCGCCTTCAGGAGGCGTTCCGGATCTCCCGGTCGCCGTTTTCGACTTCCGACACGCGCCATGAGAGACGCATTTCACCGGCGGTGTTGGCCACCGTTGCCAGGCAGGCGTGCACCCGGTGGTCGGGAACATGCACCGCGAACCGCGTCACGTAGCGATCGCGACCGGGTGCCGGGATGCGTTCCGAGTTCATGCGCACGATGTTGGCGCCGAAGCTTCCGAAGACCTCCGCGATGCGCAGGATAAGGCCTGGTGCATCCGGGCCGTCGAGCTCGATGCGGTGGGTAATGTGTCCACTCTCGTCATGCACCGCACGCATGTCGAAGGTGGCGACCGTGACCCGGCCTTCGGCGACGCCATCGAGAGTCTCGAGATCCCGCTTTACTGTTGCCGTGGCGACGTCATCGGGGATCTCCGCGATAGAGGTAAACTCCGCCATGTCGCCGAGGACGGCAAAGGTCGTGTCGGAGAGATTGGCGTTGAGATCGAAGAGGCGGCCGGCAATCTCGGCCACGAGTCCGGCGCGGTCGTGGCAAATGAGGGAAATCAGGCAGACGGCGGTCATGCGGCCTCGAGATGCTGCTTGCGGGCCTCGACGATCTGATCGGCCTCGCGCCCGGTCAGCTCCTGGAGATGATCGAACGTCATGTCGAAGTATCCCACGCCCTGTGTCAGTGAACGCAGTTCGCTGATCAGCGTGAGGGTCTCGCCCTGGGGCATGTGCGCGGTGACGGTATCCCATTCCTTCCAGCCTTCGCGTGCCTCGAAGCCGAGAATCTGGCCACGCCGTCCGGTGACCAGCTGCTGGACACGCGCGGTGGCCGAATTGGGTGCATGGATTCTCACGTTCATGATCGGTTCGAGGAGCACCGGGCTGCAGGTTGGCATGCCTTCGCTCATGGCCACGCGCGCCGCCAGCTTGAAGGCCATTTCGTTGGAATCGACGTCATGGTACTTGCCGTCGAAGACCTCCACGGCGATGTCGACCACGGGAAAGCCGAGCGGACCCTGGAGCAGATACTCCTTCACCCCGGCCTCGACGGCGGGGATGTACTGCCTCGGAATGTTGCCGCCGGTCACCGAATTGGTGAAGTCGAAGCCGGAGCCCCTGGCCAGCGGGCGAATGTTGATGTGAACGTCGCCGAACATGCCGCTGCCGCCGGTCTGGCGCTTGAAGCGACCGTGCTGGGTGGTCGGTTTTCGAATGGCCTCCCTGTAGGGCACCATGGGCTGCCCGGATGTCACCTCGACCCCGTAGCGTCCCGACAGCTTCGAAAAGGCCGTCTGCAGGTGCATGTCACCCTGGCCCCAGAGCACCAGCTGGTTGAGGTCCGAGTCCTGTTCGGGCTCGATGGAGGGATCCTCCTCATGAATGCGATGGAGTGCCGTGGCCATCTTCACCTCGTCCTCACGGCGCGCCGCATGGATCGCGAGGCCGTAGAGGCGTGGCAGAGCCTCGGCGCGTGGCCAGGCGGCATCCTCGTCGGGTGCGGCATTGCCCATCACCAGGGTGTCCCCGGTGTGCGCTCCCTCGAGGCGGCCGAAGGCAACGATATCACCGGCCCCGGCACGGTCGATCTTGACGTTCTGGCTGCCCTGGAGGTGGTACATGCCGCCTATGCGGTTGCCGTTGACCGTCTCGCCGTCCTTGACCTCGCCACGCCAGATGCGGGCCAGCGACAGCTTGCCGCCGTGCTGGGTGTTGTAGGTCTTGAGCACCTGGGCTGCGAAGGCACCTTCGCCGCCACGCCGTTCGGCGGCGCGGCCGGGATCGGGAGCCCAGTGGCGGAGTTCCTGGAGCAGGCGGCGGACACCGTTCTCGAGTTCCGCGGAGCCGAGCAGGACGGGCACCACCTGCGCCTCGGCGAAGGCTCCGCTGAGTTCGCTGATCACCTCTTCCTGGGTCGGCACCTCGTCCTCGAGAATCTGCATCATCAGGTCGTCGCTGAAATCGGCGAGGGCCTCCAGCATCATGTTGCGGGCTTCGTCCTCCCGTTCCAAGACGCCGTCCGGCATCTCGATGGCCTCGGAGGCGCCGCCCTCATGGTAGCGCCAGGCCGACTCGCTGATCAGGTCCACATAGCCGGTGACGTGGTCGTCGTCGCGGACAGGCACCTGGGTGATCAGCAGTGGCGTCCCCGAGACGTCCTGCATGGCAGGCAGGAGTTCGCGCATCAGGGTGGTGGTGCGGTCCATCTTGTTGATGAACACGAGATGGGGAATCCGGTTGTGTTCGAGGAAGCGGAAGATCGGTGCCAGGGTCGTTGCCCGTTCGACGACCGGCTCATAGACCACCACCGCAGCGTCGGCACCGATCAGCGCGTTGCGCGCCTCGGCCTGGAACTCGATGGAGCCGGGGCAGTCGAGAAAGTTGAAGTGGAGCCCCTCGAAGGTGGCATGGCCGGCACTGACCTCCGTGCTCATGTTGCGCTGACGCGCCTCCGGCGCCGAATCGCCGACGGAGTTCCCGTCCTTCACGGAACCCTTGCGGCCGATGGCGCCGCAGATGTAGAGCATGGCCTCGAGGAGAGTCGTCTTTCCGCTGAGTGATGGGCCGACGATGGCGATGTTTCTGATGTCTGGCATGATTGTCTCACAGGCTGCGCGTCTGGCACGGTGTGAACCTAGTGTGACGCGCCGGACCCTGCAATGCCCGGCAGCATGACGGTGCGGCACCGCCCCTCTCCCAACGCCAACGACCGGCGGACGGCCGTCTCCATGCTCGTCCTCCACTACACCGGAATGCAGGATGCCGCTGTGGCCCTTGAGCGCCTCGTCGATCCCTCGTCGGGTGTCAGTGCCCATTGGCTTGTCGACGAGGATGGCGACGTCACCTCGCTGGTTCCCGAAACGCGGCGGGCCTGGCATGCCGGTGCGGCGTGCTGGCAGGGGATCCGCGACGTCAACAGCGCTTCGGTGGGCATCGAGATCGTCAATCCCGGCCACGCCGGAGGGTTGTCGCCGTTCCCCGCGCGCCAGATGGATGCCGTGGCAGAACTGTCCCGTGATGTCCTCGCACGGCATGGTATCCGCCAGCGCCATGTCCTGGGGCACAGTGATGTCGCACCGCTGCGCAAGCAGGACCCCGGAGAGCTCTTTGACTGGCGCTGGCTGGCGAACCAGGGCGTCGGGTTGTGGCCGCCGCCGCAGCCACCGGCTGCAATGACCCTGAGCGAGGGGCACAGCGGCTGTGCCGTCCTGCACCTGCAGGAGGGCCTGGCCAGTTTCGGATACGCCGTCGCGGCGGATGGCGTCTACGGCGCCGAGACGGCTGCCGTCGTCACCGCCTTTCAGCGCCATTTTCGCCCGGCGCGGGTGGATGGCGTGGCGGATGGCGAGACCGTGGCCCGTCTCTCGGCGCTGATTGACGCGGCACATTGACCGTGCGCTGGCGGCGCGCTATCTCTTTGAACCGGGAATCAGGCGGACGGATGGCCGCTCTTTCCGTTTCGGAAAGGGAGGAAAGTCCGGGCTCCACGGAAACATGGCGCCGGGTAACGCCCGGCGGGGGTGACCCCAGGGAAAGTGCCACAGAGAGCAGACCGCCACCGGCCGCAGCGCCGGCGGCAAGGGTGAAAGGGTGCGGCAAGAGCGCACCGCGGCTGCGGCAACGCAGACGGCATGGCAAACCCCGCCAGGAGCAAGATCGAGTAGAGGCGGCACGTGGTTCCACGAGGCCCGTTTCCGGACCCCGCCGCCCGGGTTGATCGCGCGAGGCGCGCGGCGACGCGCGTCCCAGATGAATGGCCATCGGCCGCCTTCGGCATCTTGACGGGGGCGGGCCACAGAACCCGGCTTACAGTCCGCCTGGTTCCCGCTTGCGACGAGCGGCCATCGGCCGCGGAGTCCCTGTCGTCTTCCTTGTGGCCAGACACCGATTCCCAACTCCGAAAAACGAAGATTCTATCCACCGGCCGGGTGGAAAACACTGTGGACAGTCAGAATGGTGCGGGACACGTTACAAGATGGTGTAATGCTGTGACAGAAAACTACAACATATTGACAAATTCAAAATTCAAAGTAGACTGCTCAAAATACTGATTCCCTGCGACTTCTTCGTTGACTCCCCAAGGATTTCCAAGTATTCCCAAAGAATCCCAAGGTGGAAGGCGGCGAAAGCGGTCAAGCGGGAATGGCACGGAGTCCAGGTGCGTTACCGAGGATCTACTCGGGAACGCACACCAAGACAATCGACGCCAAGGGGCGAGTTTCCGTCCCGCCGGACTTTCGCGCCCGTTTCGCCAGCCCCGAACTTGGTCTCTACGTCATGCGGTCCGTCTCGGGAGAAAGGGCACTCGATGCCTTCGAACCGGCGGAGTTCTCCCGTTTCGTCTCCAACTCCGAACAGGTGTTCTCCAGCGAGGCGATGGACAATGCCTTCGCCATCTTCGGCTCGGCGCTCAACCTGCGCCTCGATCGGGAAGGGCGGATCGTGCTTCCCGCCGAATTCAGGGAGTACGCCGACATCGACGCCGAGGCATGTTTCATTGGCCTGGGGCGCCATATCCAGATCTGGGAACCCGTGCGGGGCATGGCCAGGCAGGACGAGGCGTTCAGGAACGCCGTCCGCAAGCGCGAGACCATCAGTCTGCCGCTGGCCGGGCAGAGGGATTGAGGCGTCATGAGCGCGAACCACATCCCTGTCCTGCTCGACACGGCGCTTGCCTGTCTGCATCCGGTCGACGGCGAGATCATCGTCGATGCGACCCTTGGCGCCGGCGGCTACGCGGCAGCGCTCCTCGACACAGCGTCCTGCCGGGTCATTGCCCTCGACAGGGATCCCGTGGCGGTGCGCGAGGGTCACAGGCTGGCGCGCCGCTATGGCGGTCGGCTCACCGTCTTTGAGCGGCGTTTTTCCGAACTCGACGCCCTTGTCCGCGACGAGGTGGGAGGGCCCGTCGACGGCGCCGTCTTCGATCTCGGTGTCTCGTCGACGCAGATCGACGATGCCGGACGCGGTTTTTCCTTCCGCCTCGACGGTCCCCTCGATATGCGCATGGGCGCCACGGGACCGACCGCTGCCGATGCGGTCAACACGCTCGACGAGGACGGTCTTCACCGGATTATCGGCGAGTTCGGGGAAGAACGCCGGGCACGGGCCGTGGCGCGGGCGATCGTCAGGGCGCGTGCCGCATCGCCGATCACGCGGACCGGTGAACTTGCCGATATCGTGCGCCGCACCGTGCGGCAGCCTCCCGGAGGGATCGACCCCGCCACCCGGACATTCCAGGGCCTGCGTATCTGGGTCAACCAGGAGCTGCGGGAGATCGAGGAAGGTCTCCTGGCCGCCGAAGCCGTCCTGCGGGAAGGTGGACGCCTCGTGGTTGTCGCCTTCCACTCCCTGGAGGACCGGATCGTCAAGCGGTTCCTGCGACAGCGCAGTGGCCGCGGCGCCCGTCCGGGACGCCATCAACCTCCTGCCGGCGAAGCGCCGGAGCCGACATTCCGTCTCGTGACGACGCGCCCGGTGCGTCCCTCGGCCGCCGAGACCGGGGCCAATCCACGGGCCCGGTCGGCACGTCTGCGCCATGCGGTGAGGACATCGGCGCCATCCTGGGAGTTGGCCGCATGACCGCGCGCGGCGGATGGCTGTGGATGATCGGGGCGCTTGTCGCGGCGCTCATTGCCTTTTCCCAGCACCAACACGCCAGGGACCTCAGGCACGAACTGGAAGCGCTGGAGGACGATCTCGCCGAACGGCGCGAGAACGTCAGGGTGCTCGCCGCCGAGTGGAGCTATCTCAGCCGGCCTGAACGCATCAAGGATCTCGCGAACCGCCATCTTGCGGAACTTGTGCCGGTTTCCGTGCATCAGCTTTCTCCGGTGTCCGGCATACCGCTGGCGCCGCCCCCGATCACCATCGGCACCACCTGGGACAAGTCAGCCGCCGGGGAGGAGGGATTGTGACCGGTCAGGCAGATCACGGAGCGCCGCTGGTTCTGGAAGGTGCCAGCAAGCAGGCGGTGGGATTGTGCAAGCAACGCCTGATGGTGGTGGCGATGTGCATTCTGACTGCCTTCGTCGTCATTGGAGGGCGTCTCGTCGACGTCATGGGTGTGACGCCGGTGGAGGCAGGGCTGGTGGCGGAGGCGACGGCGCCGAAGGAGCGGGCCAACATTGTTGACCGCAACGGCGTTCTGCTGGCCTCTAGCCTGTCGGTCGCCTCGCTCTATGTCGATCCGGCCGAGGTCACGGATCCGCAGGCAACGGCGACAGCGCTTCTCCAGGTTTTCCCGGACATGGACCGCGACCATCTCCTGGGATTGCTGACGAGCAGCAGGCGGTTCGAATGGATCCGCCGCAAGCTCGAACCGAGCGTGCAGGAGGCGGTGCGCGATCTCTACCAGCCGGGTCTCGACTTTGCCGCCGAGGAGCGGCGCATCTGGCCCCAGGGGCCGCTGACGTCCCACGTGGTCGGGTATACGGATATCGACGGCCGGGGCCTGGCGGGAATCGAACAGGCGTTCGATGAGCGTCTGCTTGCCGATAGCGGGGGCGACGTCACGCTGTCCCTCGATGTCCGCGTCCAGCAGATGGTTCGCGACGAACTCCTGCGCGCCGTCGAAACGTTCTCGGCCAAGGGTGGAACCGCCCTGGTCATGGATGTTCACAGCGCAGAGATCCTTGCCATGGTGTCCCTGCCGGACTTCGATCCGGCCAATCCGGCAGCCAGCGACCCCGTCAGCCGGTTCAATCGGGCGACGCTGGGCGCCTACGAACTGGGGTCCATTTTCAAGACCTTCACGGCCGCCATGGCCTACGAGGCAGGCGTTGCCCGGCTCGGCGACTCGTTCGATGCGTCGCAGCCCATCACGGCCGGTCGTTTCACGATCACCGACTACAAGCCGCAGAACCGCTGGCTGACCTTGCCGGAGATCATGGTGCACTCCTCCAACATCGGCGCGGCGCGCCTGGCGCTGGCGGTGGGGAGCGACTATCAGAAGGCGTTCCTCGAGCGTGTCGGCCTGCTCACCCGGTCCGCGATTGAAGTGCCCGAGGTCGGGCGCCCGCTCTATCCCTCGAGGTGGGGCACGCTCAGCACCATCACCATCGGTTTCGGCCACGGCATTGCCGTATCGCCGGTACAGGTTGCCGCGGCCGTGGCCGCCATGGTCAACGGTGGCCTGTTCCGTCAGCCGACCCTCCTCAAACGGCAGGGCGAACCGGACCCCGGCCACAGGGTAATCGCCGAGAAGACATCGGAAACGGTGCGCATGCTGACCCATCTCGTGGCTCGCTTCGGCAGTGGCCGCAAGGCCCAGGTCGACGGCTATCTCATCGGCGGCAAGACGGGCACGGCCGAACAGCCGGGCGAATCGCGCCGCTACGACAGGAGAAAGCTGATCTCGTCATTCGTCGCCGCCTTCCCGATCAATGATCCGCAGTACGTGGTGCTCCTTTCCGTCGACGAACCGAAGGGAACCGAGGACACCTTCGGCTACGCCACGGCCGGCTGGACCGCCGCTCCTGCGGTCGGAAACATCATTGCGCGCCTCGGTCCCATGCAGGGGGTCCTCCCGGATGGCGGAGTCTTTGTCGGCCTGCCGGAGGCTGACGGCGACCCGGAGGAGCAGCTGGAGATGATCGTTGCGTCTTTCTGACCTCATCGAAGGCCTGCCTGCGCGCCATCGTCACCGGATGCCCGACATCGACATTTCCGGTCTTGCGTCCGATTCGAGACAGGTCCGCCAGGGACATCTCTTCGCGGCCTTCAGGGGCAGCCGAACCGATGGCCGGTGTTTCATTGCCGACGCCCTCGATCGCGGCGCGGTTGCGGTTCTCGCCGTGGACGATGCCGGGATGCCGGCGCTCGAAGGAAGGGCGGCCGTCGTGGCTGCCGCCGATCCGCGCCACGTCTTCGCTCGCATGTGCGCCCGTTTCCACGCACCGCCGCCCGACGTTGTCGTGGCGGTGACCGGGACCAACGGCAAGAGTTCGGTGGTCGACTTCTGCCGCCAGTTCTGGTCTGTCCTGGGTGTCCGGGCCGCCTCCTTCGGTACACTCGGCATGGTGACGCCTGAAGGCATTCAGGGTCTCGGACACACCACCCCCGATCCTGCCGGCCTGCATGCCTGCCTTGGCCGCCTGCGCGACCGCAACATCGATCGCGTCGCCCTCGAGGCGTCAAGCCACGGCCTCCACCAGCGACGCCTTGACGGTCTTCGAGTCGATGCGGCGGCCTTTACCAGCTTCAGCCGGGACCATCTCGACTACCACGTCACCGCCGAATCCTATCTGGAGGCAAAACTGCATCTCTTCGACCTGTTGCGGGAAGGCGCCACGGCCGTTGTCAACGCCGACATGGCTGAATACGGGGCCGTGGCCGACCGGTTGGGGAACCGGGCCATCGTGTCGTTCGGCGAGACGCCGGGCGACATCACCCTCGAGAGCCTGGCGGACACCGGGAACGGCCATCAGGTCCTCGAGGTCAGGGCGGCTGGCGTCACCCGCACCGTCATGCTGCCGCTCGCCGGGCGCTTCCAGGCCATGAATGTCCTGTGTGCCGCGGCCCTGGTTGCCGCTGTCGAGGATCAACCGGTACACGACATCCTTGCCCTCGCAGGTCATCTGGACTGTGTTCCGGGGCGCCTCGAAATGGTTCCCGGCCATCCGGCCGGTGCCCGGGTCTACGTCGACTACGCGCACACGCCCGATGCCCTTGCCACGGTGCTCGCCGGCCTGCGCGGCACGACCGAGGGGCGCCTGGCCGTGGTCTTCGGCTGCGGCGGTGACCGCGACCGTGAAAAGCGGCCGCAGATGGGCGCCATCGCCGCGCGTCTCGCCGACGACGTCTGCGTGACCGACGACAATCCTCGCAGCGAGGATGCGGCCTTGATCCGGCGCGCCATTCTCGCGGCGGCGCCCGGGGCGCGAGAGAGCGGAGATCGCCGCGAAGCCATCCAGAGCGCCGTGGCCTCGCTGGGTGGCAACGATGTGCTGGTTGTGGCCGGCAAGGGACACGAGAGGGGGCAGGTCGTGAACGGCGATGTCCTTCCCTTTGACGACCGCGAGGAGGTGAGACGCGCCTTCCGGCGAGGTGGATCATGAGCCGCGACAGACTGTGGACCGACAAGAGCGCCTCGCGGGCGACCGGAGGGCGCCCCACCATGCCCTTCGAGGCGGATGGTGTTGCCTTCGACAGCCGGGAGGTGTGCCGGAGCGATCTCTTCGTGGCGCTGCCCGGGAGCGTCACGGACGGTCACCGCCATGTCGGGCACGCCTTCGAAAACGGTGCGGCGGCGGCCATGGTCAATCACGAGCCTGCAGGCGTGCCCGCCGCGTCGCCGCTGCTGCTCGTCGTCGACACCTTCCAGGGGTTGCAGGACCTTGCCAGGGCGGCACGGCAGCGGACATCGGCACGGATCGCGGCGGTGACGGGAAGTGTCGGCAAGACGGGAACCAAGGACATGATGCACCGGGTGCTGGCGCACCAGGGCCTCGCCCACGCCAGCGACCGCAGCCACAACAACCAGGTCGGCACGCCTTTGTCCCTGGCGCGCATGCCGCAGGCTGCGGACTACGGCGTTTTCGAGATCGGTACCAATGCACCAGGCGAGATCCGGCCCCTTGCCCTCATGGTTCGCCCTCATGTGGCGCTCGTGACCACGATCGAACCCGTGCACATCGGCAACTTCGCAAGCGAGGAGGCACTCGTCGAGGAGAAGGCCGCAATCTTCGACGGTCTCGACGAAGACGGCGTGGCGATCATCAATGCCGACAACCGCCATGCGGCGGCCCTCGAGGATCATGCGGCTCGGCGCGGGGTGGCGGTCGTCCGCTTCGGTTGCTCGCCGCAGGCAGATTTCAGTCTCGTGCGCTGGACGCCGGTGGCGACCGGATCCCGGGTGAGAGTGGCGGTGGCGGACAGGGAGTTCGACTACGAACTCTCCCTTCATGGACGCCACCTGGCGCTCAACAGCGTTGCCGTGCTGGCCGCTGTCGAGGCTCTGGGCGGAGACATCGGCGAAGCGGCAGCGTCGCTGGCCGCCATCCTTCCCCTGCCCGGGCGCGGCGCCCGACGCACCATCGCGCTTCCCGGTGGCCGGGCCGTCATCATCGACGAAACCTACAATGCGAGCCCGGTGGCCGTGCGTGCCGCTCTCGACGTGCTGGCCCGCACGCCGACGGATCCGGGAGGCCGGCGCATCGCGGTTCTCGGCGACATGGCAGAGCTTGGTGAGGGTGCCGCCTTCCACCACGCCGGCCTTGCCGACATGGCCGGCGCGGTGGCGGACCAGGTCTATACCGTCGGTCCCCTCATGAGCCATCTCATGGATGCCCTGCCACCTGCCTGCCGGGGCGGGTCGGCCTGCGATTCACGAACCATGGCGACGCTTCTCGCCGACTGCCTGCTGCCGGGTGACGTGGTGCTCGTCAAGGGATCGCGGCGCATGGGTCTCGAGTCCGTGGTTGAAGCGTTCGTGGGAAGGGGAGGCTAGATCGGTGTTCCACGGCCTCTATCCCCTCATCTCGGATGATGTCGGCGCCTTGCGCCTGTTTTCCTTCATCACCTTCCGCACCGGCGGCGCCATCATGACCGCGCTGATCATCAGTCTGCTGTTCGGTGACCGCATCATCGCCTGGCTGAAGACTTTCCAGGTCCATGGGCAACCGATCAGGGATGACGGACCGGCGCACCACCTGGTCACCAAGGCGGGGACACCGACCATGGGCGGTGTCCTCATCCTGCTGTCGGTCACCCTGTCGACGCTGCTGTGGGCGGATCTTTCCAACGGCTTCGTGTGGATCGTGCTGCTCGTGGCACTCGGGTTCGGGGCGCTGGGTCTGGTGGATGACTATCTCAAGGTCTCGGCGCACTCCAGCAAGGGACTGGCCGGGCGGACCCGTCTCGTCGCGGAGGCGGTGGCGGCGCTGGCTGCCGCCCTGACGATCGCCTGGCTGACCGGCGGAACGCTCGGCACATCCCTGGCTCTGCCCTTCTTCAAGGACCTGCTGATCGACCTGGGGTGGTTCTACCTCGCCTTTTCCGCCTTCGTGATCGTCGGCACCTCCAATGCCGTCAATCTCACCGACGGCCTCGATGGCCTGGCGATCGGACCGATCATCGTCGCCGCAATGACCTTTGGCATTGTCGCCTATCTTTCAGGTCACGCCGTCTATTCCGAGTACCTGCAGCTTCCCGCGGTTCCGGGTTCGGGCGAACTGGCGGTGCTGTGTGGCGCCCTGATGGGCGCCGGGCTCGGGTTCCTGTGGTTCAATGCGCCGCCGGCCATGATCTTCATGGGCGACACCGGCAGCCTGGCAACGGGAGCGGCGCTCGGCACCATCGCCGTCATCACCAAGCATGAACTTGTGCTCGCCGTAGTGGGCGGAATCTTCGTGCTGGAAACGGTGTCGGTGATCCTCCAGGTGGCGTCCTTCCGGCTGACCGGACGCCGCATTTTCGCCATGGCTCCCATCCACCACCACTTCGAACGCAAGGGCTGGAGTGAAGCGACGATCGTCATCCGATTCTGGATCATCGCCGCGGTGCTGGCATTGATCGGCCTGGCCACTCTCAAGTTGCGGTAGGCGCCATGATCGATCTCTCCCAGCATGCCGGCAAGTCGATCGCGGTCTTCGGACTGGGAAAGTCGGGCATATCGGCAGCCCTGGCCCTGCAGAGCGGCGGAGCCGAGGTCAGCGCATGGGACGATGATCCCTTGCGCCGGACCATGGCGGAAGACCTCGGGGTCACGCTCAACGATCTCTACCGTACCGAATGGGATGCCTTTACAAGCCTTGTGCTGTCCCCGGGTGTTCCGCTGACCCATCCTGCCCCGCACCCCCTGGTGGCGCGGGCGCTGATCACCAGGATCGAGATCGTCGGCGACATGGAGCTCTTTGCCCGATCCCGGCCATCCGGCCGCGTGGTGGGAGTGACCGGCACCAACGGCAAGTCGACGACGTCGGCACTCGTCACGCATCTGTTGCAGGCCGCCGGCCGGGAAGTCCAGCTGGGTGGCAACATTGGTGTTCCGGTGCTCGATCTCGAAGCGGGAAGCGATGACGGAATCTATGTTCTCGAACTTTCTTCCTTCCAGCTCGATCTGATCCGTTCGCTGGTCAGCGATGTCGCCGTGTTGCTCAACATTGCGCCCGATCACATCGAACGCCATGGTGACTTCCCGAACTACATCGCCTCCAAGACGCGAATCTTCACCCGGCGCGCCTCGTCACAGACCGCCATCATCGGCGTCGACGACGACATATGCCGGCGTATCCACTCCGAACTTGCCGGGCGCCGCGGACGGTCCGTCGTTCCGGTATCGGCGCAACGCGTCATCAGGCGGGGTGTGCGGATTCACGACGGTGTTCTCATTGACGACCTTGAAGGCCGCGCCGTCGAAATTGCGGATCTCGCCTGCCTGCCGTCGTTGCGGGGCGTCCACAACATGCAGAATGCAGCGGCCGCCTATGCCGTGATTCGCACCCTCGGCGTCGACGGCAGGGAGGTCGCCGATGCCTTTGCGACCTTCTCCGGGCTGGCCCACCGCCAGGAGGTTGTCGCCGAATTCAGTCGCGTGACCTTCGTCAACGACAGCAAGGCCACGAACGCCGAATCCGCTGCTCGCGGGCTCTCCTGTTTCGACAACATCTACTGGATCGCCGGCGGCCGCGCCAAGGATGGCGGCATCGCGACCCTGTCGGCCCACTTCCCGAGGATGGTCCATGCCTTTCTCATCGGCGAGGCGGCCGGTGCCCTGGCGCAAACACTCGACGGCCAGGTGCCCTTCACGAACTGCGGTGATCTCGAGACCGCGGTTGCCCGGGCGACGCGGATGGCGCTGGACGACCGCAGGTCAGGGGCCGTGGTCCTGCTGTCACCGGCCTGTGCGTCCTTCGACCAGTTTTCCAGCTTCGAGGAAAGAGGGGACCGTTTTCGCGAGCTTGTCCTCGCCGAAACCAGCAACCGCGCCGACAAGCCGGCAGCGGCGGCCAGGACGCCGGCGCGCAAGACGCGCTCCACAACCGGCAGGGACGAGCGATGACCACCTTCGATCGCACGGACCGGAGCATGGTGGCCCGCTGGTGGTGGACCATCGATCGCTGGAACATGTCGGCCCTGTTCATCATCATGGTGTTCGGAGCCATCCTGATCCTCGCCGCCAGCCCGCCGGTCGCCGAACGCATCGGTGTTGACGCTTTCCACTTTGCCGAGCGGCAGTTTCTGTTCCTGGTCCCGGCGGTGGCCATCCTGGTGAGCCTCTCCCTGCTCGATCCGGCTCAGGTCCGGCGCGCCGGTCTCGCCCTGATGATCGTCTCCTTCGCCCTCCTGGTCGTGACCCTGCTGGTTGCCGCGAAGACCAAGGGCGCACAGCGGTGGATTCCCCTGGGCGCCTTGTCGCTCCAGGCCTCCGAGTTTGCCAAGCCGGCCCTTGCCATCACCACGGCATGGCTGTTGGCCACGGGCAGGCACGTCCCCGGGTTTCCGGGAGTTCTCCTCTCATGCGTGCTGACGGCGCTCGTCGCCGGTCTGCTGATCCTGCAGCCGGACTTCGGGACCACCATCATCGTGCTCGCCGTCTGGGGCAGCCAGCTTTTCCTCGGCGGCCTGCCCTTCCTGGTGGTGGCCGCTGTCGCCGTGGCGGCAGCACTCGGCCTCTTCATCGGCTATCAGCAGTTCGAATATGTCAGGGATCGCATCAACGGTTTCTTCGATCCGGAGTCCGTCGATACCTACCAGGTCGAGATGTCGCTTCGCTCCTTCCAGTCCGGTGGCCTCCAGGGACGCGGACCGGGTGAGGGCGTGATCAAGGATCATCTGCCTGACGCTCACTCGGACTTCATCTTTGCTGTCGGCGGCGAGGAGTTCGGGCTCATCGCCTGTCTGGTGCTGGTGTCTCTTTATGCCTTCGTGGCGCTGCGCGGATTCGTGCGACTGCGCGACGAACGGGATCTCTTCGTGCTCCTCGCGGTGGCCGGTCTGGTCATCCAGTTCGCCGTCCAGGCGGTGGTCAACATGGGGGTTGCGCTGAGGCTGCTGCCGACCACGGGAATGACTCTCCCCTTTGTTTCCTATGGCGGATCCTCGCTGATCGCCATGGCCATTGGCATGGGCCTGATGCTGGCGCTGACGCGTCGGCGCCCGAACCGGGGGCGGCCGTCATGAGCGTCAGGGTCATGCTTGCCGCCGGTGGTACCGGCGGACACCTGATTCCGGCACTTTCCGTTGCCGGCGAACTGATGCGCCGCGGCCATGCGGTCACGGCCGTGACCGACCGGCGCGGCGCCGTTCTTGCCCGCCGGCTCAGTGACATTCCGGTGCGCGAGGTGAGAGCGGCCAGTCCCGCCGGCCGTACCATGGCCGGCAAGGTTGCGGCCGGTGTCACCATGCTTGCCGGGTGTGTCGGCGCGTTCCGTCTGATCCATGCGGAAAGGCCGGCGGTCGTGGCGGGATTCGGCGGTTATCCGACGATACCACCCCTTGCCGCCGCGCAGCTTCGCGGTGTGCCGGTGCTGATTCACGAGCAGAATGCCGTTCTTGGCCGGGCCAATCGTCTCCTTGCCCCCAGGGCCACGGTGGTGGCCACTTCGTTTGCCGAAACGCGCCCCGAGACGGCGCGGCGGACGGTCACCGTGGGTGTTCCGGTCCGCGACGCCATTGCGGCCCTCGACCGCGTCGCGTACCGGCCGCCGGGCCCGCAAGAGGATGTCAATCTCCTGGTGGTTGGAGGAAGCCAGGGAGCCGGAATCTTCAGCACCCTCCTGCCCGACGCCGGACAATGCCTCGATGGCGCCCTGCGGCAACGCCTCAGGGTGGTGCAGCAGTGCCGGGACGAAGACGTCGGGCGTACTGCGGCGGCCTGGCGGGCGCTGGGTGTGACGGCGACGGTGGCGCCATTCTTCGAAGACATGGCCGGGCATCTCGCACAGGCGCATCTGGTGGTCGCCCGGGCAGGAGCCTCGACCATCGCCGAACTCGCGGTGTCGGGCCGGCCGTCGGTCCTGGTTCCGTTTCCCGGGGCGGCGGACGACCACCAGACAGCGAATGCCTCTGTTGTCGTCCGGGCCGGCGGCGGTTGGCTCGTCGACGAAAAGGAAACCGATGCCCGCTCCCTTGCCGCACGTCTGGAATCGCTCATGACGTCGCCGGCGATGCTGGCGTGCGCTGCCGGCAACGTGCGCCGCCTTGCCCGCGCCGATGCCGCCGCGGCGCTTGCCGAGACGATCGAGGCTCTTGCCGCCGGCAATGGCCGTGCCTGCCGGGTGCTGAAGGAGCAGGAGGCATGATCCGCGCACCGGACGCCATGGGGCCCGTGCACTTCGTCGGCATCGGGGGCATCGGCATGAGCGGCATCGCCGAGGTGCTGCACAACCAGGGCTATGCGGTCCAGGGGTCCGACATAACGGAAAGCGCCTCGGTGAGCCGGCTGCGCCACCTTGGCATCCCGGTGGCCATCGGCCATGCACGCGACAATGTCGGAAAGGCGAGCGTGGTTGTTGTCTCCTCGGCCATCGCCGACGACAACGCGGAAGTCGCCGAGGCCCGGCGCGCCTGGATTCCCATCGTGCGCCGCGCCGAGATGCTGGGCGAACTGATGCGTCCGGTCATGTCGATCGCGGTCAGTGGCACGCATGGCAAGACGACCACCACATCCCTGGTGGGCTGGATGCTGGAGTGCGCCGATCTCGATCCAACGGTGATCAACGGCGGCATCGTCAACGCCTATGGCGCCAACACCCGCATGGGCAAGGGCGGCTGGATGGTGGCCGAAGCCGATGAGTCCGACGGCAGCTTCCTGCAGCTGCCGATGACCGCTGCGGTCGTGACCAACATGGATCCCGAACACCTTGAGAGTTACGGGTCGTTCGACGCCGTGCGTGAGGCCTATGCGCGCTTCATCGGCAACATCCCCTTCTACGGATTTGCCGTGCTGTGCATCGACGATGCCGACGTCCACTCACTCGTCGGACAGGTGACGGACCGCCGCGTCATCACCTACGGACTGGGCGCCCAGGCGGATGTGCGCGGGACCAGACTGCGCCTCACCGGGACCGGTTACCGCTTCGATGCCGTGCTCACTGACCGCAGGACACATGTGTCGCGATCCCTGGTCGACCTCGACCTGCCAATGTGGGGTCGCCACAACGTCACCAACGCACTCGCCGCCATCTGCGTGGCCCGGGAACTCGGTATCGACGACGACACGGTAAAGCGCGCCCTTGCCACCTTTGCCGGGGTGCGGCGGCGCTTCACACGTATCGGGGAAACGCGCGGGGTCACCATCATCGACGATTACGCCCACCATCCCGTCGAGATCGCCGCGGTCCTCCAGGCGGCCCGGGAAGTGTTCCAGGGACACGTCGTCGCTGTCGTCCAGCCCCACCGCTACACACGTCTCGCGAGTCTGTTCGACGAGTTCTGCGCCTGTTTCAACGAAGCAGACGCGGTCATCGTCGCCGATGTCTACGCCGCAGGCGAGACGCCATTGGCCGATGCCTCGCGTCAGCGCCTGGTGGAGGGACTGCGTGAACGCGGTCATCGCCAGGTCCTGTCCCTCGACCGGCCGGAGGATCTGGCGGCCATGGTGGATCGGGTGACCGTGCCTGGTGACGCGGTGATCTGCATGGGCGCCGGGTCCATCACGCAATGGGCCGAGGCTCTCCCCGGTCAACTCGATGCGCTCAACGGCGACACGGTGAGGGAGGCGTCGTGATGTCCGGGCCGGCTGCTCATGCTGCCCTGCCGGATGTCAGGGGCACTTATCGCCAGGGCGCCGATCTGTCGCGCACGACCTGGTTTGGTACAGGCGGTCGGGCAGACGTTCTCTTCCGTCCCGCAGACGAGGAAGACCTCGTGCATTTCATGGCGACGCGGCCGGCCGGACTGGCGATCACCGTGCTGGGCGTCGGCTCAAACGTCCTGGTGCGTGATCACGGGATCGCCGGGGTCACCATTCGCCTCGGCCGCGGGTTCACGGACATCACCGTGAAGGGACATGACGTGCATGCCGGGGCTGCGGCTCTCGATGGTCACGTGGCGCGTCAGGCGGCGGCCGCCGGCCTCACTGGACTCGAGTTCCTCGCCGGTGTGCCAGGCACGCTCGGCGGCGCCATTGCCATGAATGCCGGCGCCTACGGGCGCGAGATCGCGGATGTCCTCGTCCGCGTGCGCGCCGTTGCCCCCGACGGCACCGCCCACAATCTCAACGCGGACGAGCTGGGACATGGTTACCGGCATTGCGAACTGGCCGGGGAGTGGATCTTCACCTCCTGCGTGCTGCGCGGTGAACCGGGAGAGAAACCGGCGATAGAGGCACGGATCCGGGAGATCCAGGACCGTCGCGCCCTGACCCAGCCAACGAAGGAGCGAACCGGCGGCAGCACGTTTCGCAACCCGCCACCACCCCAGGCCCGGGCCTGGGAACTCATCGACAGGGCCGGGTGTCGTGGCCTGCGCCGGGGCGGGGCGATGGTGTCGGAACGACACTGCAATTTCCTCATCAACACCGGTGGCGCATCGGCAACGGATCTCGAGACCCTGGCAGAGGATGTGCGCCGACGCGTCTGGGCCTCTCAGGGCGTGTGCCTCGAATGGGAGATCCGGTGTCTCGGGCGTCTCCCCGGAGAGGCGCCATGAACCGCGTCAGGCGCCCAAAGCGTGGTGCATCCCAGATGCGCCGCGGAGACTCCCCGTGAGTCGTCACGTTGCAGTTCTGATGGGCGGCTGGAGCGCCGAGCGCGAGGTCTCGCTCGTCACCGGCGAGCGCTGTGCCGACGCTCTCGGAGCAGGAGGCCACCGGGTTACATGCATCGATGTCGACCGCGACATCGCCCATCGCCTGAGGGCGCTCGACCCTCCGCCGGAGGTCGTGTTCAACGCGCTTCACGGGCGGTATGGCGAGGACGGGTGTGTCCAGGGCCTGCTGGAGACCATGGGATTTCCCTACACGCATTCGGGTCCGCTGGCTTCGGCCCTGGCCATGGACAAGCCGATGGCCAAGCGCTTCTTCGTGTCCGCCGGCATTCCCTGCCCCGAGGGACGTACGGCGCATCGTACGGAGGTCGGCCGTCCTGCCGGCTGGCAGAAGCCCTTTGTCGTGAAACCGGGCTGCGAGGGATCGAGTGTCGGCGTGCGGCGTGTGCTGGCGGAGTGCAACGACGACCGGTTGTGCGACTCCGACTTTCACTATGGCGATGACGTCATGATCGAATCCTACATCCCGGGCCGCGAACTCACCGTATCCGTCCTCGGAGAGAGGGCGCTCGGTGTCACGGAAGTCCTGACCAGCGAAGGATTCTACGACTATCGCAACAAGTACACTGCAGGGCGCTCACAGCACATCCTGCCCGCACCGGTGCCGGACAAGGTTGCGACGCGGGCCATGGAGATGGCGCTTGCCGCGCACCGGCTGCTCGGCTGCCGCGCCGTATCGCGGGCGGACTTCCGCTACGACGACACCAGGGGAGAGCCCGGCGATCTCTACATTCTCGAGATCAACACCCAGCCCGGCATGACGCCGGTGTCCCTGGTCCCCGAACAGGCTGCCCATGCGGGTATCGGTTTCGAGGAGCTCGTGTGCTGGATCACGGAGCAGGCACGATGCGAAAGATGAGGCAAAGGAGCGGCTCCCTTCGTCTTTGGCGGGTGCTCGCGTGGCGGGCCGGCCCGCTCGTGCTTGTCGTCGCCCTGCTGTCTGGCGCCTGGATGACAGGCCATCTCGCGACGGCCTGGCGCACCGTGGTCGGCACCGTGGTGGAGACCTCGATCGCGGCCGGTTTTGAAGTTCGCCACGTTCTGGTTTCAGGTCGTTTGAAGACGGACCGCCAGACACTCGTGGAGGCACTTGGAATCCGGATCGGTGAGGCGATGTTCGTGATCGACCTGGAGGCAGCGAGGGCCAGGGTGACCTCGCTCGCCTGGGTGCGCGACGCCTCCATCAGGCGGCGCATGCCCGATACCGTCGTCATCGAGCTTGTCGAGCGCCGTCCGCTGGCCATCTGGCAGCACCAGGGCGAACTCTTCGTCGTCGACTCCGTCGGCGAAGTGATCGGCGGGGCCCAGCCGGAGGATCATCCCGGGCTGTTCCTGGTGGTCGGCCCGGGGGCGCCGGCAGCCGCCGCGGACCTTCTTGCGCTGCTCGGCCTGACCCCGGACCTGGCGCCGCGTGTCCTTGCCGCCGTGCGCATCGGCCAGCGCCGCTGGAAGCTCCATCTTGACGGCGGCATCGACATTCACCTTCCCGAGGAAGGCATGCAGGAGGCCTGGCTGGCGCTGGCCGGCGTGGACAGGAGCAACGGACTGCTGTCCAGGGATGTCACGACCATTGATCTGCGCCTGCCCGACCGTCTTGTGGTGCGCCTCACCGAGGAAGCAAAGGAGCGTCTCGATCATGAGATGACGGAGGGAGAAGATACATGACGGGATCGGAACTCGTCGCTGCCATTGACGTTGGCAGCAGCAAGGTCGTCTGCCTTGTTGCGCGCGACGACGAGAACGGCGGCCAGCGCGTTCTGGGCGCCGGTCAGCAGGCGTCACGCGGTGTTCTCGCCGGCACCGTGGTCAACATGGAGGCGGCGGAACACTCCGTGGCTTCGGCGGTCACCCGCGCCGAAGAGCTGGCCGGCCAGACACTGCGCCGTGTCTGGGTCAGTGTTTCCGGTGGCCAGCCACGGTCAGACACGGTCTCCGTCGACGTCAGCATCGCCGGCCATGAGGTTGGCGATCCCGACCTGCGCAGGGTGGTCCACAAGACGCGCCAGGCGGCGCACCACCCCTCGAGAGAGCTGCTTCATGCCATTCCGGTCGGCTACGCCATCGATGGCAGCCATGGCATCCGCGACCCCAGGGGCATGGTCGGGGAGCGTCTTGGCGTCAGGGTTCACCTTGTCTCCTCGGAACGCGGGCCAGTCGCCAATCTCGAGACCTGCATCGGCCGCTGCCATCTTGACATCGCCGGACACGCCGCCGCGGCCTGCGCCGCGTCCCTTGGCTGCCTGGTCGAGGACGAGATGGAGATGGGTGTGACCGTCATCGACTTCGGTGGTGGAACAACCGACCTCGCGATGTTCATGGAGGGAGAGTGTGTGCATGTGGATTCCATACCCATGGGCGGCCAGCACATCACGTCCGACATCGCAGAGGCCCTGTCGACTCCTGCGGAAACCGCCGAAAGGATCAAGACGCTTCATGGCAGCGTGGTCCGTTTCGAGAGTGACAGCCACGAGACGATCGAGATCCCGCTTATCGGTGAAAGGGACGACGTGGTGCGGGTGGTCACCCGAGCGGAGCTGACCACCGTCATTCGCCCCCGCGTCGAGCACATGCTCCAGATCCTCAAGAGCCGCCTCGGCAGCGTGAACTTTGCCCAACAGGCCAGCCGCCGTCTGGTGCTCACCGGCGGCGCATCCCAGTTTCAGGGTATGGGCGAACTGGTCGCGCACCACCTGGGTCGCCAGGTCCGTCCGGGACATCCCATCTGGCTCAAGGGTCTGGACAAGCGAACCTCGGGTCCCGCCTTCACGGCCTGTGCAGGCCTGCTGCGGTATGCGGCGCGGGGCGGTGAAATGGGACGCAGCGAATTCAGCAACTGGCACAGCAGGAGAGGTCCCTTCGACCGCCTCGGCCAGTGGCTTCGACTGGCATCGTGATGCTGCGCATCGCCGCCGGGAACACCAACACCACTGTCGGTTCCGTTCCGGAGCCAGGGACAGGAGTGCAACACAGTATGCGGACACGGAGGAAGTAGCGATGGTCATTCAACTTGGGGTACCAGAAACACACAGCATCAAGCCGCGGATCACGGTGTTTGGCATCGGCGGCGCAGGTGGGAACGCGGTCAACAACATGATCGTCAACGGTCTCTCCGGCGTCGAATTCGTCGTGGCCAACACCGATGCCCAGGCTCTCGAGCACTCCCGGGCAGACCGCAGAATCCAGTTCGGCGCCTCTGTCACGCAGGGTCTGGGCGCCGGGTCGAGACCCGATATCGGCAAGGCTGCGGCCGAAGAGGCTCTGGAGCACATCTCCGAGCATCTCGACGGATCGCACATGGTCTTCATCACAGCCGGCATGGGCGGAGGAACCGGTACCGGTGCGGCGCCCGTCGTCGCTCGTGCCGCCCGCGAGATGGGCATGCTTGCCGTGGGCTTCGTCACCATGCCCTTCGACTTCGAGGGTCGGGAACGTCTTCGCATCGCCGAAGCCGGCGCCGAGGAACTTCAGGAGGAAGTCGACACGCTGGTGATCATTCCCAACCAGAACCTGTTTCGGGTGGCCAACGAGGCGACGACCTTCGCCGACGCCTTCCAGATGGCCGACGACGTGCTTCACACCGGTGTGCGCGGCATCACGGACCTGATGGTCCAGCCCGGGATCATCAACCTGGATTTCGCGGATGTCCGCCGGGTCATGGGTGAGCGCGGCAAGGCGATGATGGGAACCGGCGAGTCATCGGGCGAAAAACGTGCGATCGATGCGGCGGAGGCGGCTATTTCCAATCCCCTGCTTGACGAGGTCTCGATGAAGGGCGCCAGAGGTGTCCTCATCAATGTCACCGGGGGCAACGACCTGAAACTCTTCGAGGTGGATGAGGCAGCCAGGCGCATCACCCAGGAAGTTGACCCCGACGCTCACGTCATCATCGGCACCGCGCACGACGCGTCCCTCGATGGCATGATGCGGGTCTCGCTGGTTGCCACGGGGATCAACATGACCGAAGCGGTCGCCGACACTCCGGTCACGCAACGTGTCGAGCCGGCTCTTCGCGTAGCTGAGGATGTCGCCGAGCCGGAGGTGGCCGAGAAAGTCGAAACGGGGGAGCCTGAACGCCGCGATCGCTTCACGGCCATCGAAGGCGGCAGAACCTTCGAGACGGACACGGCGGAGGAAGGCGATTCCTGGTCCTTCGCAGACCAGTCCTTCCGAGACCAGGAGGCGGTGGCGGTTGCCGGGCAGGGTGGCCTGGAACCATCCCGCATGGAGGATTTCGATGACAGAGGCACCGTTGCAACGCCGCAGGTGAGCGAGGTCGAGAATGTGCCGGTGTCGCGCAGGCCTTCTTTCATCGAGCGGATGACGGGAAGCATGCGGGGGTCGACGCAACGCAACCGGACCCATGAGACGGGGTCAGACAGCGTGAAGGCCGGGTACCACCACACGGAAGATTCCCGTGGTGGAGACGGGCGCACACTGATTCACGAATCGTTCGGCAACGACGACGACCTGAGTATTCCGTCTTTCCTGCGTCGCCGGGAGTGAGGAAGGGGCCGGGGTTCGCCACCCCGGATCCCTCAGAGGAGCGCTCACGATCTGTAACATTGCGCAAGCAAGCGTGAATTGAAGGGTCGGGCACGGCCTGATAGGTAGGCTTGTGGCGCGAGCCCCGAGCCGGGGAGTCGTCCTCCAGGAGACACCTTGGGGAGTGAGTGTTCTTGAAACAGCGTACCATAGCGACGCCGGCGACCTGGACGGGTATCGGTGTACACCTCGGCCGGAATGTGACCATGACCGCCCTGCCGGCATCGGTGGATCAGGGTGTGCGCTTCGTGCGTACCGATCTCATGAACGGCGCCCGCGACTTCCCCGTGCGTCACGACCGGGTCGTCAGCACGGACCACTCCACGACATTGGGCAATGGCAGCGGCGCGACACTGTCGACAGTCGAACATTTCATGGCGGCCCTTGCCTTCACCGGCATAGACAACCTTACGGTGGAGATCCATGGTGCCGAAGTGCCGCTCATGGATGGCAGTTCGCTGGAGTTCGTCAGGGGCATCGAGGTCGCGGGCGTTCATGAGCAGGACGCGCCGCGCAGCTACATCCGCGTCCTCAAGGAAGTCGAGGTGCGCCGTTGCGGCGGTTGGGCGCGTCTTGCGCCCCTGGATGGCCGGACCGTCTCGTGCGCCATTGACTTTCCCGACCCGGCCATCGGCTACCAGGAGGCCGCCATCACACTTGACGGCAACAGTGCGCGTTCACCGGTGGTGGCTGCCCGCACCTTTGCCACCTTGGATGACATCAGGCAGCTGAGGGAGCGGGGCCTCGCCCGGCTCGAGGCGGATGATGTCGGGGATCTCGAGTGTGTCATCGTCGTCGACGGCGACCGCGTTCTCAACCGGGGCGGCCTGCGTTCAGCCACCGAGTGCGCCGAGCACAAGGTTCTCGACGCGGTTGGCGACATGGCCCTGGCGTCGGCGCCCATTCTTGGCGCCTTCGAAGGTTATCGCTCGGGCCATGCTCTCAATGTGAAGCTTCTTACGGCGCTGTTCGCGGACCGGGCGGCCTGGGAAAGAACCCTCGGTCGCTGATGGCGTAGGGTCGCCGGGCTCATTTCCCTGTGACCGCGGCAGCCATGTAGTTGACGGTGCTGTCAGGCGACAGTCGCCAGCGGTTGTCGATCACGTGAAACGCAAGACCTGTGACATCGGTCAGACGGGCGCCGGAACGGCGGCACTGGCGGACCAGTTCCACGGGTCTGACGAAACGCGAGACATCGTGGGTTCCCCGCGGCACGAGACGGGCAATGTACTCCGCCGTGATCTTCGCCAGGAGAAGTGAACGCAGCGTCCGGTTGAGGGTCGAGAAGATGATGAGTCCGCCAGGTTTCACGCATCGGACGGCAGCCGTGACAAAGGTCTCGAGGCTGGACACGTGCTCGACGATTTCCAGTGCGAGAAGGGCATCGTAGCCGGGGCGCGTGAGGGCCAGGTCCTCGAGCGTTCCCTGACGCCAGTCGATGTCAAGGCCGGAGAGCCCGGCATGCTGGCGGGCGGCGGCAATCGCTTCACCTGACGCATCAAGGCCAGTCATCGTGGCGCCGAGGCGGGCGAGCGGCTCGGTCACGAGGCCGCCGCCACATCCGGCATCGAGGATGGCCAGCCCCTCGAGGGGGCGCGGATGGTCGCCGTCGAGACCGAAATGACGGATGAACTGGCGACGGATGTAGGAGAGGCGTACCGGATTGAGACGATGGAGCATCGCCAGGGGTCCGTTCTCGTCCCACCACCGGTCCGCGAGTTCGGAGAAGGCGCGGATCTCCGAATCGTCGACGGTGGTGTCTCCACGGATCTGCCGAAGCAGGTCCCGATAGCCGGCTTCCGGCCACCGGTAGCGTCTGCCCCGTCCCGCCGCGAATCCCTGGCGGCGCAGCAGACGGCGGACCGCGGCCGGCGTCAGGCCGAGGTCCCGGGCGAGGTCTGCCGTGCCATACCACTCGGGCATCGTCTTGCGTCCCCTGTACCTTTGCGAGTATGTAGGCGCGGCATCGCGCCGTGAAGCCCGGATCGGTCACCGCGGCGCCTTTCCCGGGCACAGCCATGTCTCTCGTCGTCCAGAAATTCGGTGGCACGTCGCTTGGCGATCCGGAGAGGATTGCCCGGGCGGCCGACCATGTGAGGGCGGCTCTCGAGCGCGGCCATCGCGTTATCGTGGTTGTCTCGGCCATGGCTGGCGAAACGGATCGGCTCGTCGCCCTGGCGAGAACTGCCGGCGGCGACACCGGAAGCGCCGAACACGATGCCATTGTCGCCAGCGGCGAGCAGGTATCGGCCGGACTTCTCGCTCTGGCGCTGCGCGGCACCGGTGTCGCTGCGCGTTCCTTTCACGGCTGGCAGGTGCCGCTGATCACCGATTCCACCCACTCCCGGGCGCGCGTGCTCAGCATCGGGTCTGACGCGCTTTGCGCCTGCATGGAGGCAGGCGGGGTTCCCGTCGTGACAGGATTCCAGGGTGTCACGGACGACGGTCGCATCACCACCCTGGGCCGCGGCGGATCGGACCTGAGCGCGGTGACGCTTGCCGCCAGCCTTGATGCCGAACGATGCGACATCTTTACCGACGTGGACGGTGTCTTCACCTGTGATCCGCGCATCGTTGCCAAGGCCCACAAGCTCGATATGATCACCTACGAGGAGATGCTTGAACTCGCGTCGCAGGGTGCGAAGGTCCTGCACACCCGCTCCGTTGCCGTGGCCATGAATCATCGTGTCCGGCTGCAGGTGCTCTCCAGCTTCACCGGGGCCCCGGGAACCATGGTTGTCGACGAGGACGAGGTCGTGGAACAGCAGGTCGTCAGCGCCATAGCCTACAGCAAGGACGATGCGAAGATCACGATGATCGGTCTGCCCGATCGCCCCGGTGTCGCCGCGGCACTTTTCGGGCCGCTGAGCGAGGCGGGCATCAATGTCGACATGATCGTCCAGAACATCTCTGCCGATGGCGAAACGACGGACCTGACCTTCACCGTCACCAAGGGCGACCTCGGAAAGGCGCTCGATGTCCTCGCCGAGTCGAACCGTGATCTCGGCGCCAGCGACATCGTTCCTGATTCCTCCGTGGCCAAGGTCTCGGTCGTCGGCGTCGGCATGCGCAGCCATGCCGGTGTCGCCGGCAGGATGTTCGCCGCGCTGGCGGACAGGGGCATCAACATCCAGCTGATCTCGACGTCCGAAATCAAGATCAGCGTTCTCATCGCGGAGGACTATCTGGAACTGGCCCTGAGATCCCTGCACGCGGCCTATGGTCTTGACGCCGCCGTTTGAGCCAGCCCGTGACACGCCGTAGCGGACACCAGCGCCTGGCGGAGCTCTGGGAACCGGGATGCAGGCTGCTCGGCGTCGACCGGGCGATCATGGGCGGCGCCATGACCTGGGTCTCGGAACGCAACTTCGTCGCCGCGGTGGCGGCCGCGGGAGGGTTCGGAGTGATCGCCTGTGGCGCCATGAATCCCGATCAGCTCGATGAGGAAATCACCGGCACACGGCGGCTCACCGATCGTCCGTTCGGCGTCAACCTCATTGTCATGCATCCCGACCTCGACCGGCTGATCGATGTCTGCATTGCCCGCGTGGTCACCCATATCGTGCTGGCTGGGGGACTTCCTCAGGCAGCCACGATCAGGCGTATCAGGGAAGCCGGGCTGCGTGTCCTGGCCTTTGCTCCGGCGCTGACCATCGCGAGGCGCCTCGTGCGGAGCGGAATCGACGGTATCGTGATCGAGGGGATGGAGGCGGGTGGACACATCGGCCCGGTGTCGACGAGCGTCCTGGCTCAGGAGACCCTGCCCCATGTCGACGGCGTCCCCGTCTTTGTTGCCGGTGGCATCGGCCGCGGCGAAGCGATTGCCAGCTACCTCAGGATGGGGGCGGCGGGTGTCCAGCTCGGCACCCGGTTTGTCTGCGCCCGCGAGTCCGTGGCGCACGACAACTTCAAGCGGGCCTTCCTGCGCGCCAGCGCCCGCGATGCGCAGCCCTCGCGGCAGCTCGATTCCCGGTTTCCGGTCATCCCGGTGCGCGCCATCGTCAACGACGGGGTGAAGAACTTCACGGAAAAGCAGCGCGAGGTGATTGCCCGCCACGATTGCGGCGAGATCGACCAGGCCGCAGCGCAGCTTGAAATTGAACACTTCTGGGCCGGCGCTCTCAGGCGTGCGGTCATTGAGGGGGATGTGAAGAATGGCTCTCTCATGGCCGGTCAGAGTGTCGGCATGGTGACGAGCGAGCAGTCAATGGCCGACATCATGGATGAACTCGTCGAGCAGGCAGTCCGGGCGCTCACGGATCAGGGATAGGTCGCGGCATTGCCGCCGTGGCCGGGGCGGTGGTAGCATCCCCGCCGGCAGGCATCACACTCCCTGGCTCCCCGATGGCACATAACGAATTTCCCGGCGACGTCGATTCTCCTGATGCCGGGATCAGGGTGAGCCGCCGCATTGCGGACGAATTGCGGCGTACCCGAGTCGCACACGATCTCTCCATCGAGGATGTTGCGACAACACTGAGGATCAGGGTCGACTTCATCAAGGCCATGGAGGAGGATCGGTTCGACGATCTCCCCGGTCCCGCCTACATCTCGGGATTTCTGAGAACCTACGCCAACCACCTCGGCCTGGATGGCGACCAGCTGGTGGCCTGGTTCAAGGACGACAGCCAGTCGACCTTCGCACCCAGGGAAATGGAGTTGCCGGTTCCGATCTCGGAAATCAGGCGGCCGACATTCCCGATCATTACGGTTTCTCTCGTCATCGCCATCGGCATCGCGGCAGCCTGGTATGTCTATCAGGAAAGCCGCTCCATCGATATCGATCTCATTCCCGAGGTCCCCGGGCCGGTTGCCGAAGGGATATCGCTCGACGCCCCGGATGACGAGAGTTCGGCTGCCCCGGATGGTGACGCCGTGTTCACCACTGCCGGCAACGGGAACCCCGAAGCCGCCGCCGATGCGACGGGCGCCACCGTGGAGCCGGTTGACGATACGGAGCGCGTGGCAGAGGCGCATGTTCCACCGGACACCCTCGGCACGACGGAGGACAGCAGTCCGGATGCCGGTATGGCGGACGTTGCGCCCGACAGCGAGGGAATGACCGGGGACGACGGTGCGGACGATGCCGTCGCCGTCGCGGACGCGGTTGTTCTCCCTGATACCGTTGACATCTCCGGGGACAGCAGTCACGACGCCGGCGATGGCGATGCGGCGGATGTCCTGCCCGACAGTGCTGAGGTGGCCGTGGACGGTGGTTCCGATGATGCCGCCGCCGTTACCGAAGAGGTCGCTCTCCCTGACACCGCCGGCGCCTCCGGAGACGGCAGTCCGGATGCCGGCGATGAGGCTGCGACGGCGATTCCAGGCGATGATGCGAACGACGCCGTCGAGGCGGGCCCGCCGGAAGACGATTCCGGCACGGCCATCGACGTGGCTCTCCAGGATGTTGCCGATGCCTCGGGTGAGGAGACGTGGGACGAACCCGTGTTCGCCTCCGAGGACACCGTTCAGCAGACCGAGGTCGCCGATGGCGGGGAGACGGACAGTCAGCACACGGTTTACGGGACGCCGGGCGCCGGTTCCCGCATCGAGTTGCGTGCCATCGCCGAAACCTGGGTCCAGGTCACGGCGCCGGACGGTGTCGCCGTCCTCACCCATATCCTGCTGCCCGGGGATGTCTATCATGTGCCGGACCGCGATGATCTCATGCTCGATACCGGAAACGCCGGCGGCCTCGAGATACGGGTTGACGGAGCGCTGATGCCATCGCTTGGTGGCGCCGGAGCCGTGGTGCGTGACGTCCTGTTGTCCGTCGAAAGCCTGGCCCGGCGCTGATGACGCCTTTACTGGAAGGAGTGGGCGGAGTATCAGTCAGGGACCAACCGGAACGCACACCATGAAGGACATTCCGAGACCACCCAGGCGGCGCAGCAGGACCGTCATGGTGGGTCAGGTTGCGGTGGGGGGCGACGCGCCGATTGCCGTCCAGTCGATGACCAACACGCTCACCAGCGATGTTGAGGCGACATCCTCCCAGGTGAGCGCACTCGCTGTGGCCGGCGCCGACATCGTGCGCGTGTCGTGTCCCGACGAGGACTCGACGGCGGCCTTGCGCAAGGTGGTCTACGAATCACCGGTACCCCTGGTCGCCGATATCCACTTCCACTACCGGCGCGCCATCGAGGCGGCCGAGGCCGGTGCGTCCTGTCTGCGCATCAATCCCGGCAACGTCGGCTCGAGCGATCGTGTGAGAGAGGTCGTCAAGGCGGCCCGGGACCACGGCTGTTCGATGAGAATTGGCGTCAATGCCGGCTCGCTGGAGCGCGACCTCCTTGAGAAGTTCGGCGGTGTCACGCCCGAGGCCATGGTCGAAAGCGCTCTCGGACACGCCCGTATTCTCGAGGACAACGACTTCCTTGACTTCAAGATCAGCGTCAAGGCGTCCGGCGTTGCGCTGGCTACCGCAGCCTACCGGATGCTGGCGGCGCAGTGCGACTATCCCCTTCATCTCGGTATCACCGAGGCTGGCGGTCTTGTCACCGGGACCGTCAAGTCATCGGTCGGAATCGGCATGTTGCTTGCCGAGGGTATCGGCGACACCATCAGGGTGTCGCTTGCCGCTGACCCGGTCGAGGAGGTGGCTGTCGGCTGGGAGATCCTGAAGGCGCTGGACTTGCGACGTCGCGGTGTCAATGTCATTGCGTGCCCGTCGTGCGCCCGCCAGCAGTTCAATGTGCCGGAGACGGTCAAGCGCCTTGAGCAGCGCCTTGCGCATATCGAGACACCGATGTCGGTGTCGATCATCGGCTGTGTGGTGAACGGACCTGGCGAAGCGCGCCTTACCGACATCGGTCTGACCGGTGGAGGCAAGGGACATCACCTCGTCTACATGTCGGGAAAGGCCGATCACAAGGTGTCCACCGAGGATCTCGTCGAACACGTGGCCACGCTCGTGGAGCAGCGTGCCGAACAGCTTCGCCACGAAGCCGACGCCGGTGCCTGAACGTCCGGGTTCCCATGGGTGAAAAACTGCAGCCGATCCGGGGAACGCGGGATCTCCTGCCCGGAGACTGTCGAGCCTTCGCGCGTGTCGAGGAGGTCTGCCGCCGCGTTGCCGAGCGCTACGGCTATGGAGAGATTCGCACGCCGGTCCTCGAGGCCACGCAGGTGTTCTCCCGCACGCTCGGCGATGCGACCGATGTCGTTCAAAAGGAGATGTACACCTTCGACGACCGCAATGGCGACAGCATCACGCTGCGTCCCGAGAACACGGCGGGTGTGGCCCGGGCACTGCTCTCCAACGGCCTGCTCGATGCCATGCCGCTCAGACTGCACTATGCCGGTGCGATGTTTCGCCACGAGCGCCCGCAAAAGGGCCGCTACCGTCAGTTTCACCAGACAGGGGTCGAACTCTTCGGTGTTCCAGAGCCCCTGGGCGACGTCGAGGTCATAACCCTGGCCCGCGATGTTCTGGACGAACTCGGGCTTCTTCAGGACACGGTGCTCGAGATCAACACCCTGGGTGACGTGGCCAGCCGGCAGAACCACCTCAACGCCCTGACGGCGTACTTCAACGATCACAAGAGCCGGCTGAGCGACATCTCGGTCAAGCGCCTCGAACGCAATCCCCTGCGTATTCTCGATTCGAAGGAGCCGGGTGACCAGGACCTGATCGCCGATGCACCGGTCATCCTCGACTACCTCGGCGACGACGCTCGCCGCTTCTTCGATCAGGTGCTCGAAGGCCTCGACACCCTGTCGATTGCCCACGAGGTCAATCCCCGGATCGTTCGCGGGTTCGATTACTACTGTCACACCGCCTTCGAATTCGTGACGGGAAAGCTGGGCGCCCAGGGAACGGTGATCGGCGGCGGCCGTTACGATGGTCTGATGGAGCAGATGGGAGGACCTCCGGTCCCCGGTGTCGGCTGGGCGTCCGGAATTGAACGGCTTGCGCTGCTCGCCGGCGAGCCTCCCGAACCCCGGCGACCCATTGCCCTCATCGGCCTCGGCGAACCGTCCACCAGGAAGGCGCTTGTGCTGGCCCATCGGCTGCGCGGTCAGGGATACCATGTCGATCTCGCATACCGGGGCAATCTGCGGCGGCGCATGCAACGCGCCCACAAGGCGGGGGCCAGCCACGCCGTCATCCTCGGCGATGCGGAATTGACGCGCGGTGTCGCGCTGGTGCGCGATCTCGACAGCGGCGAACAGCATGAATGCTCCCTTGACCGCCTGGGAGAAGGTCTGCCACGCCCGGGTGCGTGACCATGGCGCACAAGACCCACATTTCGGTGGTCGTGACCGGACCGGCCTCGTTCCCGCGTCAGGGACATGAAGCGCTGTTGACGCGCCTGAGGGAAATCGGAGTCACCGAAGCCCTCGTCATGCGGACACCGGCGGGCATCGACCTTCACGTCATGGCGTCCGATGCCGAAGAGCTTCACGACCTCTTGAGGGCGTGTCTGGGAGAGGGCGACGGGTACGGGACGATGACCGGTACCGACGCCCTTCGCCGCCTTCTCCAGTCGGCCGCCCGGACAGGCGATCCGGTCCCTGCCGGCGCCATCGACGAACTCAAGGAGGGCCACAGGCAGGCATGGCAGGCCGGCATGATCGGCGAGGCGATGCAGGATCGCCTCCAGCTTGCCTACCAGGTGGCTCGGCAGGTACGCCGCGACAACGTGCTCCAGGATCGCCCCGTGTCGATCGTATCGTCCGCAGTCCACGTCGCCCGGGGTATCCACGGCGACCTCGGGACGGTCCGCGGACTCCTCATCGGCACCGATGAAGCCGGTGAGATGATTGCCGCGCGACTCCTTGAGTGCGGTCTGGCGACGCTTGTGGTGATGCATGAGCGCCGTCATCTGGCAGCCGCCCTTGCCGAGCGCCTCGGCGCGACAAGCGCCGTCACGGGGGATCTTGAAGCCGAACTCGTTCGTGCCGACATCGTCATCCTGTCTGCCGGCGGTGGTGAACACACCCTGACCGCAGCGGATGTCTCGAAGGCCCTGGCGGCGCGGCGTGCGCGCCCGGTCTTCCTTGTCGATGCCGGTGTTCCCCCTGATGCCGATCCGGCGATCGAGTCGCTCGACGACGTGTTCTACTACACTCTCGACCACCTTGAACGCGCGGCCTTCGAGGGAGGACGCCGGCACCCGAAACAGGACGAAGCGGTTGCGGCCGTTGTCGAGAACGCCATCGCTTCATTTGCCGGGCATGTGTCCGGCGGCGGCGACGCGCCGGGGACGGGACGGATCAGACAGATCCTCGAGAACGCCCGCGGCAGGGTCCTTGCCGAGACTCCCGATGCTGACGCCTTCGAGGCGACAGCCGCCCTGGTCGACATTGTTGCCCGTGAGATCGACACATGAGCCTGGAAGACAGTCTCGCGAAGGTCGTCCTGCGCCATGCCGAACTGGCGGCGCGCCTCAGCGGAGAAACGCCCGGAGCAGAGGAGTACGTCAGCATGTCACGGGAGTATGCGGAACTCGCTCCCGTGGTGGAGGCCGTCCAGGCGCTTGCAAACGCCAGGCAACAGGGCGTCGATCTCGCCGCCATGATCGACAGCGAGACAGACGAGGAGATGCGCCAGCTCGCCCGGGAGGAACACGCGGCTGTAGGCGCCCGCATTTCCGAACTCGAACAGTCGGTTCGCCTCGCCCTGCTTCCGCGCGACGAGGCGGACGGACGCGACGTCGTTCTCGAGGTGCGCGCCGGCACCGGGGGAGAGGAAGCGATGCTGTTTGCCGGTGTTCTGGTGGAGATGTATCGCCGGTATGCCATGACCCGGAGCTGGACATTCGAGGTTGTCGGCAAGACAACATCCAGCACCGGTGGAATCAGGGAGTGCGTCGCCCTGGTTCGCGGACGCGACGTGTTCGCCCGGTTGAAGTTCGAATCCGGCGTTCACCGGGTACAGCGGGTCCCGACAACGGAATCGCAGGGACGGATCCACACGTCGACGGCCACCGTCGCGATTCTGCCCGAAGCAGCGGAGGTTGATGTCACGATTGACGCCAACGACCTCCGGATCGACACGTTCCGGGCGTCGGGAGCGGGCGGTCAGCACGTCAACAAGACGGACAGCGCCGTCAGGATCACGCACCTTCCCACCGGCATCGTGGTGTCGCAACAGAGCGACCGGTCCCAGCACAAGAACCGAGCCAGGGCCATGACCGTTCTGAGATCCCGCCTCTATGATCTGGAGCGGCGGCAGCGCGATGCCGCAGAAGCGCGGGCCCGCAGGGAGCAGGTGGGCAGCGGTGACCGTTCGGAACGCATCCGGACCTACAACTATCCCCAGGGACGCATCAGCGACCACCGGATCAATCTCACGCTCTTCAAGCTCGAGGACGTCGTTTCCGGTCAAGCTCTCGATGAGGTCATCGAACCGCTGATTTCCAGCGACCGGGCGGCGCGGTTGGCGGCGCTTGGCTGAGGTGACGTCGGTCAGCCTTGTCGACGCCCTGCGGGGAGCGACAGCGACGCTGCGTGCCGCCGGCGTCGAAAACCCTGCCAGGGAGGCCCGGCTTCTGGCGGAGCTTGTCGTCGGCCGCGATGACCCGCGGCAGCTTTCTCCCGGGGAAGACCGCCATCTCGCCACCCTGGTCGCCCGGCGGGCGGAGCGTGTGCCCTTCGCGCGGATCGCCGGAGTGCGCGAATTCTGGAGCCTCGATTTCGAGATCACGAAGGACACGCTGATCCCGCGTCCGGACAGCGAAACGCTGATCGAATGCTGCCTTGACCGCTTTGAACATCACCCGCCGGCACGCATCCTCGATCTTGGCACCGGATCGGGATGTCTCATTGTCACGCTCCTGGTGGCCTGGACCGGAAGTTCGGGAATCGGCGTCGACGTCAACGAGCGGGCGTGTGCCGTGGCGGCCCGCAACGTGCGCCGCCACGGTGTCGACGATCGTGCCTGGATCATGTGTGGAGACTGGGCTGGTGCCCTCGATTCGACATTTGACCTTGTCGTCGCCAATCCCCCCTATGTGCCGAGGTGCGACCTGGCCGGCCTTGACCCGGAGGTCGCCCTTCATGAGCCTCGACTGGCCATTGATGGCGGCGCGGACGGATACGCCTGCTATCGCCGCGTTGTGCCGCGCCTGCCGACACTTCTGTCGCGACACGGCATGGCCGTCATGGAACATGGCCCCGACCAGCGGGACGGACTCGCGGTTCTCGCCGGTGACCACGGTCTTGTGGTGGCGGGGACGGCCGACGACTACGGCGGGCGGCACCGTGTCCTTCTTCTGGCGCATCGAGACCCGTGGAGAAAGTCCTTGGAAAGCGCTACCGGATTGGTTACCGTCAGGTGACGGAAGAGGAATTCCCGTCAGCGGGAATGTGCGTTACCTTCGAGAGCGGAACCGGAATGACCCCGCGGAACAGCGAACGCACGCACCCCGCAGGGCCGTCGCTTCCAACCAAACAGAAACCGTCGAGAGCGAGTTTTCCATGAGATCAGGTGGATCGGGCAGGCGTTTCCGCAACAATCGCGGCAATGCGCGTCGTGCCGGAGGAAACAACCGCAACCAGTCATTCGAAAGTACCGGCCCGGACGTCAAGGTACGGGGGACAGCCCAGCAGATTGCCGACAGGTACCTCATGCTGGCGCGAGACGCATCCTCATCCGGTGATCTGGTGGTGGCAGAAAACTGCCTGCAGCACGCAGAGCACTATCAGAGAATAGTCAATCAGCATGCCGAGCGCGCCGCCGAACAGCAGCGTGAACGCGAGGAGCGGGCCGAACGGCAGCATCGCCCGCCGGACGACCAGCCCCAGGGGGATTCGGCGGTGTCCGGCTCGCCGGCCCCTGACAACGAGGCCTCTGCGCAACTCCATGGCAACGTGGTCGAGAAGGGGAACGATCAGCCCCGGCCGCGAACCCGGCGCAGAACCAACGGCGCCGGAGCCGATGACGAGCCCACACCGGCCACACCCGAAAGCGAGCAGCGGGTCATAACCTGACAGGGTGCCTGCCCCCCGTCATTCCTCAAGGACTTCTGAATCTCCTCCCCATCCGGGAGCCCCGGCCATTCCTCAGGACCTCTTGTGTTGCACAAATGCAACACTACATGGGATGCAGGTCACAGGGATGATGGTCGATGGATCTTGAGAAGTTCACGGAGAGGTCGCGGGGATTCATTCAGGCGGCCCACAGCCTCGCCGAGGCAAGGGGCCACCAGCACATCGTACCCTGCCATCTGGCCAGGGAGCTTCTCTCCGATCGCCAGGGGCTTGCGGCGGAACTGATGCGGGCCGCCGGCGCCGACCCGGAAAGGGCGCTGGCCGACACCGACAAGGCGCTCCAGCGCCTGCCGAGAATCACCGGTAGCGGCGCGGCACATCTCTACGCATCTCCGGAGTTCCTCCAGGTCATCAAGGACGCCGGCAAGCGCGCCGCGGAAACCGGCGACAGCTTTGTCACCGCCGAACGCATGTTCGAGGTCCTGGCCAGTCCTGACAGCGACACGGGGAGAATCCTCGCCGCAGCCGGACTGACACCCGCCGCACTGGCCACGGCCATCGCCGGCATGCGCAAGGGTCGCACCGCCGACAGCCAGACGGCCGAGGATTCCTTCGAGGCTCTTCGCAAGTATGCCCGGGATCTGACGGCGGCGGCCCGGGAAGGCGACCTCGATCCGGTTATCGGCCGTGACGAGGAGATTCGCCGAACCATGCAGGTGCTGTCCCGCCGGACCAAGAACAACCCGGTGCTGATCGGCGAGCCGGGGGTGGGAAAGACGGCCATCGTCGAGGGTCTGGCCCAGCGCATCGTCAACCACGATGTACCGGAATCCCTTGCCAACCGGACCGTGATTGCCCTCGACCTGGGGTCGATGGTCGCCGGATCGAAGTTCCGGGGAGAGTTCGAGGAGCGCATGAAGGCGGTTCTCCGGGAGATCGAGGATTCGTCGGGTGACATCATCTGTTTCATCGACGAGCTTCACACCCTCGTCGGCGCCGGAGCGGCGGATGGCGCGATGGATGCCTCCAACCTGCTGAAGCCTCTCCTGGCGCGCGGCAAGCTCCACTGCGTCGGCGCCACGACTCTCGACGAGTACCGCAAGCACATCGAGAAGGACGCGGCGCTCGCGCGCCGTTTTCAGCCGGTCCTGATCGATGAACCGGGGGTCGAGGCCACGGTCTCCATCCTTCGCGGTCTCAAGGAAAAGTACGAACTGCACCACGGCGTCAGAATCAGCGACGGTGCGACGGTCGCTGCGGCGCGGCTCTCCAGCCGCTACATCACGGACCGCTTTCTGCCTGACAAGGCCATTGACCTCATCGACGAAGCAGCCAGCAGGCTGAGGATGGAGATCGACTCCAGGCCCGAGGAGATCGACGAGCTCGAGCGCCGCATCATCCAGCTCAAGATCGAACGCGAGGCTCTTGGACGGGAGGATGACCGGGTATCGCGTGAGCGCCTCGAACGCCTCGAGCGGGAGCTCGCCGATCTGGAAGGCCGCGCCTTTGCGCTCAACGCCGAGTGGATGAAGGAGCGGGACCGTCTCGAGGAGATGCGCCATCTCAAGGAAGGCCTCGACGAGGCCCGCCTGGAACTCGAACAGGTGCAGCGCCAGGGTGATCTCGCCCGTGCCGGCGAGGTTGCCTACAGCGTGATACCCGACCTCGAGCGCCGCCTTGCGGCCATCGGGGAAGCGGAGAGCGACCAGATGCCCGGCGAGGAGGTCACGGAGGAAGCCATCGCGTCGGTGGTGTCGAAGTGGACCGGTATACCCGTGGAGCGTATGCTCGAAGGCGAGCGCGAACGGCTGGTCGACATGGAGCGCTCGCTTTCGGCCCGCGTGGTCGGCCAGGACGAGGCGCTCGGCGTCGTCGCCAACGCCGTGCGGCGATCGCGCGCCGGACTGCAGGATCCCTCGCGGCCGATCGGCAGCTTCATGTTTCTTGGTCCCACTGGAGTGGGCAAGACGGAACTCGTCAAGGCCCTTGCCGAGTTCCTGTTCGATGATGAATCCGCGATGGTGCGCATCGACATGTCCGAATACATGGAGAAGCACGCCGTCGCGAGGCTGATCGGGGCGCCCCCGGGCTATGTCGGGTACGAGGAGGGCGGCGTCCTGACCGAGGCGGTACGCCGCCGTCCCTACCGCGTGGTGCTCTTCGACGAGATCGAGAAGGCGCACGCGGATGTCTTCAACATCCTCCTGCAGGTTCTCGACGACGGCCGCCTGACGGATGGTCACGGTCGTACAGTTGATTTCAGGAACACGGTGATCGTCATGACGTCCAACACCGGAGCCGGCTACCTTGCGGACATCTCGGGCGACGGAGACGACGAAAGGGCGAGGGACCTGGTGATGGCGGAACTCCGGACGCAATTCCGGCCGGAATTCCTCAACCGGCCGGACGAGATCATCTTCTTTCGCCGGCTTGGCCGCGAGCAGATGTCCGCCATCGTCGACATCCAGCTTCGCCGCGTCGGCGCGTTGCTCGCGGACCGCACCATCACCATCGATGTCGATGAGGGGGCGCGTGAATGGCTTGCCGGGGCAGGGTACGACCCGGTCAACGGCGCCCGCCCGCTCAAGCGGGTGTTGCAGCGCGCCCTGCAGGATCCTCTCGCGTCCCTGATTCTCAAGGGCGACGTCGCCGACGGTTCGGTCGTCAGGGTGACTGCCGATGCCTCGGGCCTGGTGATCGAGCCCGGTGCCGCTCTCTTCGAGGCGGCCTGAACTCCCGCCGGACGGCCTTGACACGCCCGGTGAGACAGGGAGACGCCGGTCTCCCGAGCGGGCGCGCGGCGACCAGGACAAGGGGCGTCTTCGACGGCAAGGATCCGGCGATCATGGAGCTGAATCCACACACCCGGGGTCGCACTCGGTTGCCGACCCCGGCATTCGTGCTCGCGCTCACGACCCGATGTCTCTCCCCAGACGTTGCGCAAGGGCAGCGATATGGTGCTGGCTCATGCCGCAGCAGCCGCCGATCGCGGTGACGCCGCGATCGAGATAGGTGGCGGCCTCACGGGCAAACGCATCCGGTTCGATCTCGTCGTCGAACTGCCAGTTGGGCATTCTGAAACTGCCGGAATGAGGATAGGCAAAGAGGGGTCCCGACCAGGCCTCCTTCAACAGATCGAGGCCGGGAGGGGTGTCGGACATCTCGCTGTGCATGATGCCGGCGGCATGGGCATCCCCTGCGCCCAGACAGTCATCACGAATTGTCTCGAATGCAATGTCGCCACGTTCGTTGAGACCGACGATCCGGCCGTTCGCGGTCCGCACGCTGAAGCCGACCCACACGGGAAGTCCCGTGTCCGTCGCGGCGCGGACGGCCAGCGGCGACACGGTGGTATCGAGCATCATTTCCGTGATCAGGAGATCGCAGCCGGCCGCGGCGAGGGTTTCGGCCTGCAGCGCATAGCTCCGTGCGGCCTCGTCCATTGACGGCCAGCCGCCGGCGCCGAGGCCGGCAAAAAAGCTCGACAGCGAGCCGGCGATCCAGATCCGGCGGTCCGGCGCCGCCTGCGCGACGGCCTCGCGCACGAGCTCGCAGGCAAGGCGGTTGAGATCAAGCGCCTCGGACTGGGAAAAGCCGGCATGGCAGAGGACGTGGGGAGCGGCAGCATAGGTGTTGGCAATCAGGATATCCGCGCCGGCATCGATGAAGTCCCGGTGGATGGTGCGGATCATGTCCGGGTGATTCTTCAGGGCGGACCCGGCCCACGACTGGGCGTCCATCGGCACGCCCCGGCGTTCGAGTTCGGTGCCCATGCCGCCGTCGATGACAAGGATGTCGCCGGCCTCCATGCGGTCCTGGACGGTTCCCATGGTCATCCCTCCCGAAGCGTCTCCATGGAAGGGTACAGTGCTTCACCGCCCCTTCAAGCGGCGGTCTCCCTTCAGCCCTCGATGGGCCCCCCGGCACCCGGGCCGCGTCAGGGCGTCATGACGACCTCGTGGAGATAACTGGCGATTCCCCGCTCCGGATCCCACTGGGGCGGATTGCCGAGGGAGACCTCCTGGAACGGAACGCCGTCGAGCCACGTGGTGGTGCGCAGGTGCAGGTGACCGTAGATCACGGCGCGGGCGTTGTAGCGGAGGTGCCATCCCCTCGTTTTGCGTGTGCCGCACCACGGGCTGAAACGCGGAATGCTTGGCAGGTGGGCGTGCCGCTCTTCCAGGGGGAAGTGGTTGACGAGGACAGTCGGCTGTCCGGCGGGCAGGGACTCAAGCCTGCGCGCGGCTCGGGCGCACAGGTGAGTGCACCATGAAGCACGGTCGGCAAAGGGATCGGGAAAGAGATAGAATTCGTCGGCACATCCGATACCGTCCTCGCGCGCCCAGGCGATCACCTCATCGTCGGCCACGGCGTCCGGTCGGAAGCTGTAGTCGTAGAGAAGGAAGAGCGGCGCGATGACGGTGTCCTCGCCGGTTCCGGAGTAGACTGGCCAGGGATCCTCCGGCGTAATGATGCCGTGCGTTCGGGCAATGGCCACCAACCTGTCATAGAGCGCCTCGCCGCGCGGGCCGTCCTTTCTGGACCACAGTTCGTGGTTGCCCGGAACCCAGACAACCGTCGCGAATCTCTGTTTCAGGATCCGGAAGCACCACTCGAGGTAGAGCGAGCCGTTGGTCACATCACCGGCCACGATGAGCCAGTCGTCCGGCCTTTCGGGAAGCTCCTCGAGGGCGTTCCGGTTGACCGGATGCGTGAGGTGGAGGTCGGAAATGGCCCAGAGTGTCACGATTCGGCGGACCGCGCGGCCTGGTAGCGTCCCATGACCTCCGCCGGCCACGTCACCCGCGGATCGTAGAAGCCTTCGAAAACCGGCGCGCCGTCGGCGAGGTGCACCCAGGGGCGGCGGGTCGAGGTGTAGATGTGAACGTCCGGCGCCATCACGCGCTGGTCGTCGAGCGTGCCGACCCGCACGAAGGCGATTGCCGTGCCCGATGCGCCGTAGTGGCTCCACACGGCTATCCGGCACTGCGGACATCGCACGATCTTCTGGCCCCTGCCGCTTGCGCTCGGCGTGTCGACCGTCTCGGGCGAGCCGCTCAGAGTTTCGATGAGGCTGCTTTCGATCATGGCGTTGAGCGCGAACGCCGATCCGGTCTCGCGCTGGCACCACGTGCAGTGGCAACAGTGAACAAAGAGCGGCGGGCCGTTGACCCGGTATCTGACGACGCCGCAACCGCAACCGCCTTCAACAGGTGACGATGTCATGATCCCTCCCTCGTCCGTCCGCAAGCATTGTTGCGATCACGCCCCATGTCTCAAGTGGTTCGCTCCCCAGTGGACGGTTCCGAAGCTCTTCGCCTATAAGTCAGCCGACAGACCTCATCTTCAGGAACCGGGAACTCTTTCATGACGGAGCGCACACTCTCGATCATCAAGCCCGACGCCACCCGTCGCAACCTCACGGGCAGGATCAATGCCATGCTCGAAGAGGCCGGACTGCGGATCGTCGCCCAGAAGCGCACCCGGCTCACCGTCGACGAGGCCAGGGCCTTCTACGCCGTGCACAGGGAGCGCCCGTTCTATGAATCCCTTGTCGCATTCATGACGTCCGGCCCGGTGGTCGTGCAGGTTCTTGAAGGCCGTGACGCCGTCGCCCGCAATCGCGAGGTCATGGGGGCCACCAACCCCGTCGAGGCCGCCGACGGCACCATCCGCAAGGTGTTCGCTGAATCCCTGGAGGCCAATTCGGTTCATGGTTCCGATTCGCCGGACAATGCGGCAATCGAGATTGCCTTCTTTTTTTCGGCGCGTGACATCATCGGCTGAAGTCCGCCTCACGGCGCCGGGTTGACCAGCATGTCGTCTGCCCGGACCGGAGCGTCGACGACAACGCGCTCCCCGACGACCCTGACACGGCCCTCCAGCACGAGGTTGAGGGCCATGGGATAGATCCTGTGCTCAGCGACGAGAACGCGGTCCGCGAGACTCTCTTCGTCGTCTCCGGGAAGGACCGGGACGGCGGCCTGGGCGATGATGGGGCCGGCATCGAGTGCCGGGCGAACGAAGTGCACCGTGCAGCCGGTGATCATGACGCCGCTTTCCAGCACGCGGCGATGACAGGCGGTTCCGGGAAAGGCGGGGAGCAGGGAAGGGTGAATGTTGACGAGGCGGTCGCGCCAGGCCTCCGCAAATGCGGGTGTCAGGATCCGCATGAATCCGGCAAGGCAGATCAGGCCGCACCCTGCCTGGTTCGCCACGTGGTCGAGTTCGGCGTCGAAGGCTTCCCTGCTCGCGTAGCCGGCCGCATCGACGACGCAGTGGGGAAGACCGGCTTCCTGCGCCTTCTCGAGGCCCGGAGCTCCGGGCCTGCTGGACACGACGACCCCGATGTCTCCGGCAAGCTCACCCCTGGTCCGGGCATCGATCAATGCCTGCAGATTCGAGCCGCGTCCTGAGATGAAGACGGCCAGCCTCGTCATGCCAGCCAGTCGTCGGGAACATCAAGGAGGACATGCGGTTCGCCGTCAGTCGATTCGAGGGCGCCGACAACCGACACGGTCTCGCCATGGTCTTCCAGGGTGCGCTGGACATGCCCCGTGCCATCCCGTGCCACCACCAGCACCATGCCGATTCCGCAGTTGAACGTGCGCAGCATCTCGCCGGTCTCGACGGTATCCCGGGCCAGCCAGGAGAACACCGGATCCATCGGCCAGCTGCCGGCCTGAAGGCGCGCAGCAAGACCGTCGGGGAGAATCCGGGGAATGTTCTCGATGAGGCCGCCCCCGGTAATGTGGGCAACGCCCTTCACATGGCCTGTGGAGATGGCTGCAAGGACGGTCTTGACGTAAATGCGGGTGGGCCGCATCAGCACGTCGGCCAGGCACTGGTCAGCGGCAAAGGGGGCACGCGCCTCAAGCGGGACCGCACGTTCGTCAAGAATGCGGCGGACGAGCGAGAATCCGTTGGAGTGGATACCGTCCGCAGCGAGAGCCAGAAGGGTGTCGCCGGCTTCCATGGTGTCCGCGGGGAGCAGGGCGCCGCGTTCCGCGGCGCCAACGCAGAATCCGGCGAGATCGTAGTCCCCGGCAGCGTAGATGCCGGGCATCTCGGCGGTTTCCCCTCCGATGAGGGCGCACCCCGCCATCCGACAGCCAGCGGCTACGCCGGCAATGACATCGGCGCCGATCTCCGCATCGAGTTCGCCCATGGCAAGGTAATCGAGAAAGAACAGCGGCTCCGCGCCCTGGGCCAGAACGTCGTTGACGCACATGGCGACCAGGTCGATGCCAATGGTGTCGTGAATGCCCGTCTCCACCGCAAGGCGCACCTTGGTGCCGACACCGTCCGTGGCCGAGACCAGGACCGGGTCGCGGTAACCCGCCGCCCGCGGATCGAAGAGTCCGCCGAAACCGCCGAGCCTGGCATCGGCGCCGGGGCGCCTCGTGGAAGCGGCAAGGGGTGTCGCAGCATCGACAATCTGGCGTCCGGCATCGAGATTGACGCCAGCATCCCCGTAGGTGAGACCCGTCATTCCGGTCATTTCCCCGCACATGGCCTCGCCGGGCAGTGCCACGACATTCGGCACCGGCGAGGCCGCCTTGCCGGTCTCGCACCCCACCCCCGGCACTGGTAGGATGGGCGCACATTACGTCATGATCGCATCATTGCAACGAGGGGCCGGCAAACCATGCCTTTGAAGATGTGGAGGCTTGGCCTTGCCATGTGTGCCGTGCTCGTTGCCACACCGCTGCCGTCGGCTGACGCGGAGGTCTTCACGGTCTCCGGTGTTGCCGTTGACGAAACGGCAGAAGACACCCGTCTGGCCCGCATGAACGCTTTGCGCACGGCTCTCCACATCGCCTGGCGTGACCTCGCGAAGCGTCTGGTTCGAGGCGACCCCGGCACCGTCCTCGACCAGGAGGCCGCTACGCTCGACGCTCTCGTGCAGGGACTCGAGTTCGATGACGAGAGGATGTCGGCCGGACGCTACCAGGCGGTCATCAGCGTCCGCTTCCGGGCGGAGGCGGTGCTGGAGATTCTTGGCGAGTCCGGTGTCAGCCACCTGGAAACGCCGGGACCGGTCCTCGTGGTGCTGCCGGTCCTGCAGTCCGGTCCGCAACTTGTCCTTTGGGAGGCTTCGAACGTCTGGCTTTCCGCCTGGCAGCGATCCAACGGAGGAAACAGCGCTGTCGAACTCATCGTGCCCGGCGGAGACCTTCGGGACATCAGTCTCATTGATGCCGCCGATGCACTCTCGCAGAACTGGGATCAGCTGGCACGGCTGGTGGCGCTCCATCGCGCCGACGGTGTTCTCATCGCTCATGCACGCAAGAGCGACGGCACACTTCGTCCACGCCTTACCTGGCTTGACGACGACGGAGCAAGCCCTGTCCTCCTGGCGCGCAACGTACCGCAGGCGTGGCCGATGGACGCTCTCGGACGCGCGGTGGAGGCGAGCCGTACCGGTGTCGACGAGCACTGGGCAGCAATGGCGCTGGCACCCGCCGGACCAACCGTCTCCGTCTTCGCCGACATTCCCGTGACAAGCCTCGCGGAGTGGATCGATATCCGTGATCGCCTCGAAAGCTCCCCGGCCCTGCAGGCCGTCGTCCCGCTTCTGGTCTCGACCACGAGAATACGCGCGAGGCTGCTCTACACCGGTACCCGCGAGGACCTTCTTTTCCGCATGCGCCGCGCCGGTCTCGATGTCGACGGCCAGACGGGCTTCCTCACGATCAGGGCGCGGTGAACCAGTACGTCTTCGAATACGATGACCAGCCGGCCTTCGACGAGTCGGAGTTCCTCGTCGCCGACAGCAACGCTGATGCCAGGGCCTGGATCGATCGGTGGCCGGACTGGGACGGCCGGGGTCTCGCCATCTGGGGCCCGCAAGGGTCGGGCAAGACGCACCTTGCGGACATCTGGCGCCAGAGGAGCGGTGCCCGGCTGGTGAACGCTGCAGACATTGGTCCCGACTTCTTCGACTCCTGGCAAGGTGGCAATCTGGTCCTGGACGATCGGGTAGACGGAGTCGGCGAATCCGGTCTGCTGCATGTCATCAATCTCGTGAGAGAGGAAGGCGGTTACCTGCTCATCACGGATACGGCGCCTCCTGCCCGCTGGCAGGTCTCGCTGCCCGATCTTCGTTCGCGGCTCGCGGCGTTACCGGCCGTGGCGATCGGCCGTCCGGAGGACGACCTGATTGCTGCCGTGCTGGCAAAGCAGTTCCGCGATCGCCAGATCAAGGTCGGTGACGGGGTCATTTCATACCTCGTGTCGCGCATGGAACGGTCTTTTGGCGCCATCGGCACCATCGTCGCGACCCTCGACCTGCTGTCGCTCGTCGAAAAGCGGCCGATCACCGTGCCCCGGGCAAGGCGTGCCCTCGAGGCTGCATTTCTGGAACCTTCACCCGATGGGGAGACATGACGATGAAGACAGGACTGGCAGGCCGCAAGGCCATCGTGTGTGCATCGAGCAAGGGCCTGGGGCGGGCCTGTGCCGAGGCGTTGGCGGCTGAAGGCTGCGACGTGCTGATCAACGGCCGTACGGTGGAGACGGTCACCGAGACGGCAGCGGCGATCAGGAGGGCCTTTCCGGCGGTCGAGGTGAGGGAAGTCCCCGGTGATGTCACCCGGAGCGACGTCCAGGAAGCCCTGGTCCATGCCTGGGATGCTCCCGACATTCTCGTCAACAACGCCGGTGGACCGCCGCCCGGCGATTTTCGCGAGTGGGCGAGGGATGACTGGATGCGGGCGCTCGATGCCAACATGCTGACCGCAATCATGCTGATCAAGTCGACGGTGGACGGCATGATGGAGCGGGGATTCGGACGCATCGTCAACATCACGTCGGCGGCGGTGAAGTCGCCCATTGAAACCCTCGGTCTCTCCAATGGCGCGCGCGCCGGACTGACAGGCTTCTGCGCCGGCCTCGCCCGCCAGACCGTGGCCCGCAACGTGACCATCAACGGTCTGCTCCCGGGCCCCTTTGCCACCGACCGGTTGCGCCAGACCATGACCGGGCGCGCGGCGTCTGGAGAGAGTCTGGAAGAGGCCATGGCGCGTGAAGCCCGCGACAATCCGGCCGGACGTTTTGGCGATCCCGATGAATTCGGGGCGGCCTGCGTGTTCCTGTGCAGCGCACAGGCCGGATTCATCACCGGCCAGAATCTGGTGCTCGACGGCGGCGCCTTCAGGGGCACGCTGTAGGCGCCCGGTCCTCGTCAACACGTGCGCTTCTCGAGATCCCGCCGGCCACGCTTGTGGCATGTGGTGAATCAGCGTCGCCTGGCAAGGCCTCTTCGCAGGAGCAAGGGAAGCTGGCGCACGAAGGATCCGGCGTACTGGCCGCGGGAGAGAACGACCCGCTCGGCCAGCGGATCACGGCGATCGAGTTCGGACTTGAGCTTGTTGGCAATCGTGACGATCACCGCGCATTCCATGGAAAAGCGCACCCCACGGATCCGGTCGGGCAACGGCGCCGCCCGTTCGAGCAGGCCTCCGGTGGCGGCAAGGCAGCGGTCGAGAACGCGGCGCATGGCCGTGGTCGAGCGGGCGCCGTCAAGGGCCTCGACGCCAATGCCGGCCTCGCGAAACCACGCGAGGGGGAGGTAGACCCTGTCGAGGCGAGCACGGTCCGTCTTGCAGTCCTGCAGGTGATTGAGCACCTGAAGGGCGTTGCAGAGATTGTCCGAAGCCTCGTAGGCCGAAGCAGGTTCGCCATGGAGGTCGATGAGGTACCGGCCCACGGGGGCAGCCGAGCGGTTGCAGTAGTCCAGGAGGTCGTCCCAGGTTTCGTAGCGCAGCGTCGTGGCGTCCTGGCGAAAGGCGTCCAGAAGATCGAGCGGGTGGCGCGCCGGCACACCGGTCTCGCTGAGACTGCGGGCGAGGGCGAGCGCTGAAGAGGGGCCCCCGGAGACCGCGCGAGGGTTGACGAGGGACTCGGCGAAGAGGTCGAGGCGGGTGATCTTGTCGTCGGCCTTGAGTTCCGGGTTGTCGGCAATGTCGTCGGCGGCCCGGGCGAAAGCGTAGAAGAGATGCACGTGGCGGCGGAAGGGGCGGGCAACGAGCCGAGACGCAACAGGAAAGTTCTCGTCTGCGGATCCCTTGCCCGATGGGGTTTCGACTTGTTCCTGGAGGGATGTCACGGCGTGCCATGCCCTCCGCTGGCATGTTGCCGCATCCCCTTGCGCGCCAACCGGTCGGCGCACTCGTTGCCGGGGTTGCCGGCATGCCCCTTGACCCATCGCCAGTCGACCTCGTGATGGGCGATCAGCGAATCGAGCTCGCGCCACAGATCGGCATTCTTGACCGGCTGGCGGCCGGCGGTGGTCCAGCCGTTGCCTTTCCAGCGGTGGATCCACGAGGTGATTCCCTGGCGCAGGTACGTGCTGTCGGTGAAGAGGATGACCCGGGACGGTTGGCGGAGCGCTTCCAGGGCGCGGATGGCCGCGGTCAGTTCCATGCGGTTGGAGGTGGTCCAGCTTTCCCCGCCGCAGATTTCCCTCCTGTGTTCCCGCCACTCGAGCAGCGCGCCCCAGCCACCCGGTCCGGGATTGCCCGAACAGGCTCCATCGGTATGAATCACGATGCGATCCGGCGGTGTGGTCACGAATCCAGCGACGGGTGGTTGCGGTGATAGCGCATGACCCTGAGGAACTCTCCGGGATCCTTCGGTGTCACGATGGCCCCTCCCACTGGGTTGAGCCAGTCATAGAGACGGGTCAGCAGGAAACGCAGGGCGGCGCCCCGCGCCAGCAGGGAGAGAGCCGCTCTTTCTGCGTCATCGAGGGGTCGGCGGGAGGTGTAGGCATCGATCAGGGCGCGCGCCCTGGCGGCGTCGAACCGGCCCTCGGCGCTGAAGCACCATGCGTTGAGGCACACCGCGATATCGTAGGCGAGGAGATCGTTGCAGGCGAAGTAGAAGTCGATCAGACCCGTCAGTCGCGGCCCGCGGAAGAACACGTTGTCGCTGAAGAGGTCAGCGTGAATGACGCCGCTAGGCAGGTCCCGGGGCCAGCATTCATGAAGTATGTCGAGTTCCCTGGAGATCTCGTCAGCAAGGCCCGATTCCACCTCGTCGGCACGCTCGCGGCACTGGCCCGCCAGGATGCCCCATGACGACGGCCCGAGGGCATTCGGGCGATGCATGGAAAAGTCGGCTCCGGTGAGATGCATCTCCGCCAGCGCGTTTCCCACGGCTCTGCAATGACGGGTTTCGATGACTCCTGGCGACACCCCTTCGAGGAAACTGATCAGGGCGGCCGCCTTGCCCTTGAGACGCCGGAGTGCCTTCCCCTTGCGGTTCCTGATCGGGGTGGGACACGGTACGCCCCGGGCGGCGAGGTGTTCCATGAGACCGAGAAAGAAGGGCAGATCCTCCTCTTTCACCCGTTTCTCGTAGAGGGTGAGGATGTAGGATCCGGTGTCGGTCATGACGAGGTAGTTGCTGTTCTCGACGCCTTCCGCGATGCCCTTCATGGCGAGGATGCTGCCAACGTCGTAATCGGCAAGGAAGGCTGCGAGCTCCTCGATCGCAACATCGGTGTAGACGGCCATGGAACCGTCCGTTCAGTGGGCCAGCGCGCGGGGCAGTCTGAAGTGAACGTTCTCCTCGGAAACCCGGACCTCCCTGATCGTCACATCATGGTTGTCACGCAGGCACCCGAGCACGTCCTGAACGAGGGTCTCGGGCGCTGATGCACCGGCCGTGAGGCCAAGTGTCGACACGCCTTCGAGGTCGAAGCTCCCCAGATGGCTGGCATTCTCGATAAGACAGGCATCTCCCGCCCCCGCCTTGAGCGCCACCTCGACCAGCCTGGAGGAATTCGATGATGTAGCGGATCCGACCACCAGGACCAGATCGCAGTCGGGAGCGATGGCCCGGACGGCGGCCTGCCGGTTGGTGGTGGCATAGCAGATATCCTGGCGATGTGGCCCGTGGATGCCGGGAAAGCGTCTCATCAGAATGTCGACGATGTCCCTTGTGTCATCCACCGAGAGTGTGGTCTGGGTGATGTAGGCGAGCTCCCGATCATCGCCGGGGTCCACTGTTTCGGCGTCCTCCTGATTCTGCACGAGAATGATGCTGCCTTCCGGCAGCTGCCCCATGGTGCCCACCACCTCCGGGTGTCCCTCGTGACCAATGAGAATCATCAGCCGCCCCTTGAGATGGTGTTTCTGCGCCTCGATGTGAACCTTGGAGACGAGCGGGCATGTGGCGTCGAAGTAGACGAGGTTCCGCTGGCGGGCTTCCTCCGGCACCGCCTTCGGCACACCGTGCGCCGAAAACACCACGGGCCGGTCGGTTCGCTCGATCTCGTCGAGTTCCTCGACGAAGACAACGCCCTTCGCCTCGAGGGACGCCACCACGTGCCGGTTGTGAACGATTTCGTGTCGGACGTAGACCGGAGCTCCGTGCAGTTCAAGCGCGCGCTCGACGATCTCGATCGCCCGGTCGACACCGGCACAACAACCCCTGGGACTGGCAAGGAGAATCTCCATGGTCTTTCTTGTTCCGCTTGTTTGCGTCCGCGCCGGGTTCTATTCTGCGATCTTCAACCATAACGTGTCGTGTGAGAGAAGGACAAGGCATGAGTGAAGGTGCCGTCGTGGCCGCCAAGTCTCCCTTCAAGGTGGAACTCAAGGCAGGAGAAAAGCAGTTCTGGTGCAGTTGCGGGCGCAGCGCCCGGCAGCCGTTTTGTGACGGTTCCCACAAGGGAACCGGTTTCATGCCCGTCATCTTCACTCCCGACAAGGCAGGGGCTGCCTGGCTCTGCGCCTGCAAGCGGACCGGCAACCGGCCCTACTGTGACGGAACCCACAGTTCCCTCTAGTCCCGTCAGTTCGCGACAATCCCGGGGGAAGACCGGGTCCATGCGACACCGACTGCCCCTGCTGGCAGCCGGCCGGCGACTCGCCAACCGGGTTCGCTGGGGCGGGGCGGCCTGGCTGTGCCTGCCCATCCTGCTGCATGCCTGTGCCGGTGAGGAATTCGTGCCGGTCGAGGCCACCTGTCCCGACCTGCTGCTGGTGGCCGAGGCGTCGCGTGTGGTTGTCCACGCCGAACAGGATGACCCGGCCGGCCACATCGCGAGCATTGGCGGACTCAGATGGTCATGCACGTTCCTGCCGGAGAGCCACCGCACCCAATTCACCGCACATCTCGAGATTCTGGTGACCACGACTCCGCGCGATGCGCCGCAGGATGTTTCCTTCCCGTTGTTCGTGGCGCTCGAGGACCGGGAGGGCAGGATCATCTCCAAGAAGGTGGTCGACTCGACCGTGCGCATTCCCCCGGGCTCGCAGGAGATCGTCTACAGCCAGGCGATCGATCAGGAGTTTGGCTACGCCCGCATGACCGATGTCGCCGCCCACACGATCTACACCGGTTTCCAGATCGGTCCCGAGGACCTGGCACGGTCCCGGACTGGACTGTGAGCGTCCTCGCGCCCGCATGCTGAGGCAGTACCCCGGCATGTCTGTCCGGGGCCTATCCACGCGGACGTGACTTAAGCACAAGGATACCGATCAATGGCGAACGTCGTGGTTGTCGGCTCCCAGTGGGGAGACGAGGGCAAGGGAAAGATCGTCGACTGGCTTTCCGAACGCGCCGATGTCGTTGTGCGCTTTCAGGGCGGACACAATGCCGGCCACACACTTGAGGTGGGCAACCACGTCTTCAGGCTTTCGCTGCTGCCGTCGGGCGTGGTGCGGCCGGACAAGCTGTCGATTATCGGCAATGGCGTGGTGATCGATCCGTGGGCCCTCTTCCACGAGATCGGGAGGATCAGAGAACAGGGTGTGACGGTCACGCCCGACAATCTGCTGATCTCGGAGAGCGCTCATCTCATCCTGCCGTTTCACGGTGAACTCGACCGAGCCCGGGAGGCGGCGCGGCGCGATGCGGCCATTGGCACAACCGGACGGGGTATTGGTCCGGCCTACGAGGACAGGGCGGCGCGCCGGGGACTGCGTGTATGTGATCTTGCTGATGACGGGACTCTCCAGGCGAGGCTTTCCCTCCTTGTCGATCATCACGACGTGTTGCGCCGGTCGTTGGGACTCGACGTGGTCGACCGCGAGGCACTGCTGGCGGACCTGCGGCAGGTCGCCGGGCGCCTGCTGGAGTTCGCCCGACCGGTCTGGAAGGAACTCGAACACCTTCGCCGCAGAGGCAGGCGCATTCTGTTCGAGGGTGCGCAAGGTCATTTTCTCGATATCGATCACGGGACGTTTCCCTACGTCACGTCGTCGAACACGCTGGCGGCGGCGGCCGCAACGGGCTCGGGGATTGGACCTCATGCCCTTCACTATGTCCTGGGCATCACCAAGGCCTACACAACCAGGGTGGGCGCCGGACCCTTTCCCACGGAGCAGCTGAACGACGTCGGCAGGACACTTCAGGAGCGGGGCCGGGAGTTCGGTACGGTGACGGGTCGGCCACGGCGTTGCGGCTGGTTCGATGCGGTCATGGTCCGCCAGGCAATCAAGGTTGGAGGCATGCAGGGAATTGCACTGACCAAGCTCGACGTGCTGGACGGCATGGACGAACTCAAGGTCTGCACGGGATATCGATGGCAGGGCGGCGATCTTGACTACTTGCCTGCCACCGCGGCCCGGCAGGCCGACGTGGAGGCGCGCTACGAAACCTTTGACGGATGGCGGGAGAACACGCGAGGCGCCCGCTCCTGGGGAGAGTTGCCGGCGACCTGCGTCAAGTATGTCCGCCGCATCGAGGAACTGATCGAGGCCCCCGTGGCCCTTCTGTCAACCGGCCCGAAACGGGACGACACAATTCTCGTCACGGACCCCTTCGCTGATTGACGTGTTCAGGCGCTGGCGATGCGCAGGCGTTCTGACGCTGCCTTGTGCACTGCCTTCTGGATCTTCTCGAAGGCCCGGGCCTCGATCTGGCGAACCCGTTCCCGGCTGATGCCATACTCCCGGGAGAGATCTTCGAGGGTCTTGGGGTCTTCCGACAGGCGGCGTTCAACGAAGATGTGGCGTTCGCGGGCGTTCAGGACCTCCATGGCGTCAGCGAGGAGTTCACGGCGCGTTTCCAGTTCCTCCGACTCGCCGAGGGTCTCCTCCTGGTTCTTCTGGTCATCGACCAGAAAATCCATCCATTCGCCGTCGCCGCCTGGTTGCAGCGGAGCGTTCAGCGAGTGGTCCGGGCTGGAGAGGCGCCGGTTCATGCTGATGACGTCCTGCTCCGTCACATCGAGTCGCGATGCGATCTCCTGCACCGTTTCAAGGGGCAGATCGCCATCTTCGATCGCCTGAAGCTGCCGCTTGAGTTTCCGCAGGTTGAAAAACAGTTTCTTCTGCGCCGCAGTCGTGCCGATCTTGACCAGGGACCAGGAGTGAAGGATGTACTCCTGGATGGCGGCGCGGATCCACCACATGGCGTAGGTGGCAAGACGAAAGCCCCTGTCGGGGTCGAACCGCTTGACCGCCTGCATGAGGCCGACATTGCCTTCGGAAATGAGCTCTGCCAGGGGAAGGCCGTAGCCCCGGTAACCCATGGCGATCTTGGCGACAAGGCGCAGATGACTGGTGACGAGTTGATGGGCCGCATCGACATCGCCGGCATCGCGCCACCGCTTGGCCAGTTCGAACTCCTGGTCGGCCTCCAGCATCGGGAACTTCCTGATTTCCCTCAGGTAGCCGGAAAGGCTGCTTTCCGGCGTCAGCGCCGGAAGATTTGCACGCGCCATGAGATCGTGTTCCCGAAAGCACCGGCATTCTACCACGACTGTAAAGGCCACCTAGCATGCGGCGCCTGCACTGCAGCCCTGCGTTCGCGTCATCGCTTTCGAAACCGAACCGGGCTGCATCGTCACACCCCCTGAACGGTCCTGGTGAACCCGTGTTCGTTTCTTGATCTTTCGATGCCGCAGGGAAACGATCATTCCATCCCAGGCCAGCGATGCCACGAGAGGGGTTCTCGCCATGTCTCCAAGTCAGGCCGTTGTTGCACTGGATCGCCGCCACTTCCTCGCCCTCGCCGCATCATCGGTGATCGCCTCGACATCGGCCGTGGGCGCCCCGGTGCCTTCAAATCCCGACGTCGTGGTTGTCGGAGCAGGAGCGGCCGGCATTGCCGCTGCGAAGACCCTGATGGCGCAGGGCCTGTCGGTCGCCGTTGTGGAGGCCAGGGACCGGATCGGCGGCCGCGCCTGGACCGAATCGGAGACCTTCGGCGTACCGTTCGATCATGGTTGTTCCTGGGTGCAGACCACCAAGGTGGACATGTTTCTCGAGGCGGCCGAATCATACGGCTTCGAGGTCCTGCGGCACGACAATTCCGACGAGGTGCTCTACGTCGGCGATCGCGAGGCAACCGACGCGGAGTATGAGCAATACTGGCGGGCCTATGCCGGTCTCGAAGGCGCGATCGGAGCGGCGGCGCGACGTGGCGATGATGTCGCGGCTTCGACCGTGATCCCCGAGATGCCGTTCGCGGCAACAGCCGAATCTTGGATGACCATGGGCATGAGCGTCGATTTCGACGATCTGTCGACCGCCGACTGGTGGTCAGGCGCCGTTGCCGCGCCGAGATACATCGTGAGGGAGGGTTTCGGTGCCTTGGTGGCGCGCCTTGGCGCCGATGTGCCGGCGATGCTCTCCACGTCTGTATCAAAGATTGCCTACACGAGCGATGGCGTCACGGTCACGACCTCGGCAGGCGATATCCAGTCCACAGCCTGCATCGTGACGGTTTCGACCGGCGTTCTGAGCGCCGGGACCATCTCGTTCAATCCTGATCTTCCGGATGCCAAGCAGCAGGCGATTTTCGACTTGCCGATGGGACTGCTGGCCAAGGTCGCGCTGCAATTCGACGACACCCGCTTCGGCTTCCGGCCGAACGAGTGGCTCTCCTATCACGTGCCGGAGGAGGCTTCAGGCGAAGCCAGCTTTTTCCTCACGTGGCCGTTCGATCAGAACCTGATGATCGGCTTCATGGGCGGCGACTTTGCCTGGCAAATGACGCGAGCGGGAACGGATACTGCGGTGGACTTCGTACTCGGCGCGGTCGAGGCCATGGTCGGCAGCAAGGCGCGCGAGGGGTTCGTCAAGGGCACTCTGACCCAGTGGGGCAACGATCCCCTGACCCTGGGCGCCTATGCCGCCACGCGTCCCGGCGCCTCCGGTGCGCGTGCGGTGCTGGCCCGCCCGCTCGATGACCGCCTGTTCTTTGCCGGCGAGGCAGCGGCAGGACCCTATTACGCGACCTGCGGTGGCGCCTGGCGCAGCGGCGAACGGACCGCCCGAGACGTCATTCGCGCCTTGGGTGTGTGACACACATGCTCATGGATCGGTGATGGCGCGGCGACCAGACATGCGGTTTGTGAACGCCGCCGGGCCGCTTCCTTCCCTGGCGATCGTGAACGCGCGACTTCGCACCCGAACACCAGAACGGGGTTATTCCGGGGTTGCCTCGGGGTTGTTCAGGTAGGCGATGAGGGAGCGGATATCCGGAGGGGGTCCGGAGCGGTATTCGAGATAGTCGTCCGTCACCGGATGATTGAATCCCAGGCTGGCCGCATGGAGTGCTTGGCGCGCCATGCGGCCGGATGCGCCACCATAAAGGGAATCACCCAACACAGGGTGGCCTTTCGAGGACATGTGGACGCGAATCTGATGAGTTCTTCCAGTGGCGAGGGAGCACTGGAGAAGCGTCGCAGACTGGCCCCAGCTTTGCTGTGTCCGGTAGCGGGTCAGTGCCGGCTTGCCGCCAGTCCGGACGACAGCCATGCGCTTGCGGTGGCGGGGATCACGCCCGATGGCGCCAGTGATATCACCGGCTGGAGGAACCATGCGCCCCCGGACGATGGCCAAGTACTCCCGGGCGATGCGACGGGCGGAGAGCGCTGCCGAGAGTCTGACGTGGGCCTCGTCGGTTTTGGCGACGATCATCAGGCCACTGGTATCCTTGTCGAGGCGGTGAACGATGCCGGGGCGTGCCTGGCCGCCGATTCCGGACAGGGAGTCTCCGCAATGGGAGAGCAACGCATGGACAAGGGTTCCGCTGGCATGACCGGCGCCAGGATGGACCACGAGTCCGGCCGGCTTGTCGATGACGAGCAGGTGTTCATCCTCATGGACGATGACCAGTGGAATGTCCTCGGGCACCAGGGCTGAGTCGGCTGGCGGCGGCACCGCGAGCACAAGGCGGTCCCCCGGTTTGACCCCCAGGGACGTCTCCGCTACCGTCCGTCCGCCGCTTGTGAGGCATCCCCTCTGAATGAGGGTCTTGATCCGGGTTCGCGACAAGTCCGGAAAGGCGTCGGCGAGGACCCTGTCAATCCTGTTTCCCGCCTCTTCGGCGGTGACGGTATGTTCGAGTATCCCCGTCATGACACTCCCTTGAACCCTGAATTCCTGTCGGGAACCAGCATGGAACGCTCCCAGGCAATGATCAAAGCCGTCGTCATCGGACTGGGTGTCCTCATCGTCGTGCTGACGGGCGTCCTCGTTGCCGGTGTTCTCGACCGGGTTGGCGACACCACGGTGGCCAGTGACCACAGGGACGGCGCGGTGGCCTTGCCGGCGGGATCCACAGTGGTGTCCATCACCTCGGATGAGGACCGGTTGTCACTGCTCCTCGAACTCGCTTCCGGGTCCCAGGCCATTGTGACCATCGATGGTCTGACCGGGGAACCGCTTTCCACACTCGAACTCATCCCGCGGCCCTGACCCGACCCAATCGCTCTGGTTCGAGAACCGCCTAGCCCGCGATACAGGGCACCATGCCATCGAGCCTCGGGCGCGACAACGCGGCGTTCTTGTTCGAACGGCGAAAGGCACGTGTGTCCTTGCATCGGCCGCTACGAACTCACCCGATATGGGCGCGCGGCGCTTCTTGGCAGCGATCCCCGACCGTTGCCTGCCGGCACGGTTCCGGCCTCTTTCATCTGCGGGAAACACCCGGCCCTCTGGCTTCAGGTTGCGGAGCGACGGTGGTGCGCGAGTGCTCGACGAATGTCGATTTCATGTGCTGGGTCGGGGCCAGAGACCGGCGCAGCCCTCTTGTGATCCGCACCAACTCAGTGCCAGGAGACCTGTCGGACGAGATGCTGGCTGAAGAGTTCGTCGAGCTGGTCCCGCTGGGAATAGAATCTCTCGAGTTCGTCGCCGGTGAGGATTTCACCGGCCGGCAGACGGACATCCAGGGGATTGATCTGCACGTTGTTGACCAGAACCTCGTAGTGAAGGTGGGGACCCGTGGACCGCCCGGTACTGCCGACAAAGCCGATTGTCTGCCCCTGTCTGACGCGACTGCCGGCGGCAAGGCCCTGGGCGAATTGACTCATGTGAGCATAGGCCGTCTTGTAGGTGCTGTTGTGCCGGATACGGATGTAGTTGCCGTATCCGCCGTTGTAGCCGATCGCTTCGATGACGCCATTGCCTGCGGCCAGGATGGGAGTTCCTGTCGGAGCACCGAAGTCAACGCCCTTGTGCATGGCGGTGTAGCCGAACAGCGTTCGCTGGCCAAAGCCTGACGTGATGCGGGCGCCGTCGATAGGGGTTCGCAGCAGGGCCTTGCGCACGCTCTCGCCGACGTCGTTGAAGTAGTCTGCAAATCCGCTTTGCGGGGTGAACCGGTAGACGGGCAGGGTCGCTCCGGAAACATTGAGCGTCATGAAGAGGGGCAGGCCGTAACGCACCACCTCCCCGGCCTCGTCGACGTAGCGTTCAAAAAGAATGGAGAAGCTGTCGCCACGTTGGATTTCACGTTGGAAATCGACGTCGAAACTGTAGGAGAGAATCATCCGCTGGAGAACGCCCAGGGGTACGCCCTGATCGACCGCAGCCTGGTAGAGACTGCTGACGATCCTTCCGCCGACGGCCACATACTGCAGTTCAAGGGGCAACTCCGAGCGTGCGGCAGCGTAGGCGCCGTCCTCGCCGCGCCGGACAACGATCCGTTCTCCCGGCACGGGCATCGTGGCGAGTTCCAGAAGTCCGTCAGCGTCGAACACGGCATCGAATGGCTGGCCGGCACGGATGCGGCGCAGGTTGAACACCTCGCCAAGCGCGAGTGTTGCCGCGTGGGCCTGGAGCGTGTCGGTTTCGATCCTCAGGAGTTCCGCCATGAGAATTTCACCATCCTCGACCACGAAAGCCTTGCGGGTGAGCGCAAGCGTCTCCGGGACTGCGGTCTGCGCCTCTGGCAGCATCTCGACCGATGCGGCATGCTCGATGTCCGTGTCATCTTGCCTT